>NZ_CP132203.1:3862500-6527500 GCF_030719035.1 Hahella sp. HNIBRBA332 | reverse complement strand
ATTTTTCCTGGAGAAAAGCTGGACTTTGCTTTTAACTCGGAGAACAAGCTTAGCGCATTGCGCATTCATCGCAGTCGGTTAGAGAATTGGCTGATCAACGCCAACGCCGAGAATAAATTCGAACTTGAAAAAGTCGTACTCAAGCCCGATGTTCAGACCGCGTACGCTGAAGGCGTTATTAAGTCGGCACTGTTCATTGACGCAAAAAACGCCGGCCTGCCGGATAGTCTGATCATGGATTTGGCGAACATTTTCGGCTGGGATGTGGACTTCGTGCTGGATATTCGCAGTGGAGACTCGTTCAAGCTGGTTTATGAAGAGCTATTCCTTGATGGCAAAAAGATCTCCAATGGCAACATCCTTGCCGCCGAGTTTACAAACCAAGGTGAGACATTCACCGCTGTGCGCTATGAAGATCAGGAAGGTAAAACCGGCTACTTCACCCCAGATGGAAAGAGCCTGAAAAAAGCCTTCTTACGCACACCTATAGATTTCGCTCGTATATCCTCCCACTTCAACTTGCAACGCAAGCATCCTGTACTCCACAAGTTCCGCGCGCATAAAGGAACAGATTACGCAGCCGGGCGCGGCACCCCCATCAAGGCAAGTGGAGACGGCAAGGTTATTTTCGCGGGCCGCAAGGGAGGCTACGGTAATGTAGTCATTCTGCAGCATGGCCAATCCATAACTACGCTCTACGCCCACATGAAGGGTTTCGCTCGCGGCATCAAAAACGGCAAGCGCATCAACCAAGGGCAAGTAATCGGCTATGTGGGCAGTTCAGGTCTCGCGACAGGACCTCATCTGCACTATGAGTTCCGCGTCAACGGTGTACACAAAAACCCAGTAACCGTGAAGTTCCCTCACGCACAGCCCGTCGCCAGTAATGAAATGTCTCGCTTCAAAGAGCAGGCGCAAACGGCCCTGGCCCAACTACAGGCCTACTCTGACAGTTATCAGGTCGCAAAACGGGACAATCTAAGCTCTGACAACGCCGATTTATGAACGATCGGGAAATATTCGCCGGACTCATGTCCGGCACCAGTTTGGACGGTGTGGATGCAGCCCTGGCGAGCTTCCGGGGCGAACTTCCTGAAACTATCGCAACCTCCTTTACGCCTTTCCCTTCTGACCTGAAATCCAGACTTCATAATCTTGCCGTCGCCAACAGTTGGCGTCCAGACGAGTTGTTCGCAGCTGAAAGCCAGCTAACCTTGCTGTATGCCAAAGCAATAAACGACCTCCTGAACAGCGCTGATATAGATAGAAGCCGCATTCGCGCAGTTGGCTGCCACGGTCAAACCATTCGGCATCGACCAGCGATAAGTTGGCCATATACCTGTCAGCTCTCCAACCCCAGCCTCCTGGCGGAGAAAACGGGAATCACCGTTATTGCGGACTTTAGGCGTCGAGATATCGCAGCGGGCGGCGAAGGTGCGCCTCTTGCGCCAGCATTCCATATGCACGCTTTGCAACATCGTTTTCCCAATTGCGCCGTCGTTAATATCGGTGGAATCGCCAATATCACCCAATGGTCGGAAACAACCAACTCCGTTGTTGGTTTTGATTGTGGGCCAGGCAATATTCTTATGGACGCTTGGTGCTCACAAGCTTTTCAACAGCATTGCGATCAAGGTGGACAAATAGCAAGGACAGGGTCGATTAACCACGCGTTACTGCAAGAAATGAAAAGCGAACCATTCTTTTCTCTCCCTGCCCCCAAAAGCACAGGGCGAGAGCTTTTTAACCATGAATGGCTACAGACCAATCTGCAAAAGGCCGCATCTGTTAGTGATAAAGATATTCTAGCGACGCTCACTGAACTGACAGCTCAAACAATCTGCGAAGCGCTGAACGTCAGCGCCATCACTCATCTCTTTGTCTGCGGCGGCGGCGTACATAATCTTTTATTGATGGAAAGGCTTCGTCATCATCTGCCTCACGTTTTGGTGCAGGGGACCGACAGTGCAGGCATTGATCCGGACTTCATGGAAGCAATAGCTTTCGCCTGGCTGGCAAAGCGAACATTAGATGGATTGCCGGGCAACATCCCAGCGGTAACCCGCGCTCAAGGGGAGAGAATATTAGGGGCGATTTACCCCGCCTGACCACTTGCCTTCATTAACGCAGACTAGAAGTCCACGTAGCCTTTCTCTTTCAGCTTTTTTTCTTCCGCGGGGCCATACGGCACGATTTCGACGAAGGGAGGCAACGCGCTGCGATCAATATTATGTATGCGCAAATAGGTATTACACACTCTCACGTCAATGACGCGGAACGCATCCAATTGCGCAGCTTTATCTACGATGGATTTGAATTCTGGGTAATTCATTTTGGCGAAATATTCGACTTCAGGTCCATGCAAGACAAAAGCGATAGGATTACCTAGAGAGTATCCGTTTTCCCCCTCCAGCAGTTTTGAAGCCCGTTCAAACAACTCGGCGATCTCCTCTGGCGTATGGAGTTCGATCTTTGCCAGATAGTTCAGAGAGTCAGTTGCGATGGCGGGGCTGGTTTCCGGCCTGTCCGCTGCGTGTAACGAGAGAGAGAAAACAGCCAGCCACAGTAATGTTAAATAGCGGCTGAACTGCATATATCTGACCCTTTATATAGAGAAGGAGCTGCCGCAACCACAAGTGGTCGCAGCATTTGGATTCTTAATAACGAACTGCGCGCCTTCCAAACCTTCACGAAAATCAACTTCCGCACCGACAAGGTATTGGTAGCTAAGCGAGTCCACAATCAAACGCACGCCGTCTTTTTCGACAATCGTGTCGTCTTCGTTTACGGCTTCATCAAAAGAGAAACCATACTGAAACCCTGAACAGCCGCCTCCGGTAACAAATACACGCAGGCTCAGCTCATCATTCCCCTCGTCTTCAATCAGAGACTTCACCTTCGCCGCGGCGTTATCAGTGAAGATTATAGGGGTTGGTTCATATGTCTCAGCGACGCTCATAGTTCCTCCCGCCGCAACTTTCGTTGCAAGCGCTCTATACTCGGCAATTAAAAGTAGGATATCACGTGAATTATCTATTTATCCTACTTATTCGGTCAACTATATCAATGACTGGCCAAGTTGATCAGCTCAGGTTGATCGCCGGCGTCGTCCTGAGTCTTACCTGCTTTTTTATCTTCTTTTGCCGCTTTCTTCTGTTCGGATTTATCCGTAGCCGTCACCGTAGCGGTTGAAACGCTCTCTTTGCTGTGAACCAAGTTACCGTTCACTTCCGCACCCATCGCCATTTCGATCAGGTTGTAATATACGTTGCCAGTGATGGAGGCTTTCGGCGCCAGCTCGATATGCTCCGAGGAGTAGACATCGCCATTTACTTTGCCGTTGATGATGATGTGCGGCGCGATGACGTCTCCATTCACTTCGCCGACGTCGCTAACTCGCACAATGGCGTCTTCATCGGTCGTGTCAGCCTTAATCTTGCCCAATATCTTGCCGTCAATATGCAAACCGCCGGTAAACTGCAGGTCGCCCTTGATTTCAGTGCTGCGAGAAATCAGTGTATCGAAGTGCCCGCCATTGACGTTTTTTGATTTGGTTTTCTTTTTCCCGAACATTCTTACTCCCCGACCTTCCAATCGAAGGTTCTTTCTATTTTCGTTGCTTTTTTCCCGGTTGATTGCGCCACCACCTGAATCTGCTCAGGAACGAAGCCTTCCGGCAATTCCATTTCTCCAGCAATATCCTGGAAATAACGAAATCTGAACTTAACCCCCAACTCCTCGGCTCCGTCGACATCCCGCAACGGCAGTATCTCCTTTTCGCCACCTTTCACCCCGATCAGGTTTACCGCCACAACACCCTGGATGTAGGTTTTGTTGTCAGCCACTTGCGTTAATACAAGTTTATACTGAAACCTCCGATTTTCCCGTGTAGGACGAATTTCCATACGCTGCACCTGCAGCCCGGTATCCTCATCGGAGGGAGCCATGATGTTCTTGTAAAAAGCGATATCCTCACGCAGTTGCAAGTTTGCGCTTTCCAGCTCACGAATGGTCTTCAGCACATCCGTGCTGGCGGCCTGATCAATTGCTTTGCCCCGCTCCAGGTTAGCCACCTGTTGCGCTAGCTCAGTGGCGCGCCTTTCCGCTATAACCAGCATCCGGTTGAGCTCTTGGTTTTTAGAGCCAAGCTTTTCCTTTCTCAAGTCAGAGAAATACCATCCCATGGCGATGCCGCCAGTAATGCTGATAATTATGGCCAGCCATGCCAGAGCCCGTTTTTTAAGCGTTTCTCCCGGGCGGTAAGGTACGACGACCAGTTTTTCGTTTGCATTGGTAGACATTGACGATTGATACCGACTCTAAAGTGTCCATAACCTTACGCGCCAATTAAGTATTCTCTACTAACTCATTGTCGGCAAAGTTATTTTTTGTGAATTTAGGTAGCAAGCCAAACACCGTCACGTATTTGGCTTAAAAAACGCCTTTTCAGTAGGGCGCTTAGGGCAGGATCAAGGCAGCGCCGCGATAAGGTTCAATCCCGCCGTCTCCGGTAATCCCAGCATAATATTCATATTTTGTACGGCCTGACCTGCCGCGCCCTTCACTAGATTATCGATTACCGAGAGCACAATCACCACGTTAGACTCAGGCTGCCGATGCAATGAGATTCGACACAGGTTAGAGCCCCTTACCGAACGCGTCTCCGGCAGGCTGCCAAAAGGCATCACATCGACAAAAGGCTCATTCGCATAGAACGACTCAAACAGCGCCTGCAGATCTTCATTATCCTGTTTCAACTCCGCATACAAAGTGGCTTCTATGCCTCGGATCATTGGCGCGAGGTGAGGCACAAACGTCAGACCGACCGCCGCGCCAGCCGCCAAGCTGAGCCCCTGTTTTATTTCCGGTAGATGGCGGTGTCCTGATGCGCCATAAGCTTTAAAACTCTCGCTGACTTCACACAGTAGATTAGCGATTTTACCTTGCCTTCCAGCGCCGCTCACGCCGGATTTGGCGTCTGCGATGAGGCGTTGCGTATCCACCAGCCCTCTGCTTAGCAGAGGCAGGAATCCCAACTGGACCGCAGTAGGATAACATCCAGGGTTAGCGACGAGCCGAGCGGATTTAATCGCCGACCGGTTCATTTCCGGTAAGCCGTAGACAGCTTCAGCCAGCGCTTCAGGCGCAGTATGAGGCAGTCCATACCAACGACTCCACAGCTCCGCGTCCTGGATACGGAAGTCCGCCCCCAAATCCACCACCCGCGTTCCTTTGGCCAGCAATTGCGGAACCATTTCCAGGGCGACGCCATGGGGTGTGGCGAAAAACACCAAATCGCACTTAGACAGCTCTTCGACATCTGGAGCGCTAAAGCGTAAATCTGTAAAACCGCGTAAATTGGGAAACATTTCCGCAACAGGAACGCCAGCATCTCCTCGCGACGTTACTACCGCCACTTCCGCCTCAGGATGAGCCGACAGCAACCTGATCAACTCAACGCCGGTATATCCAGTGCCGCCGACAATGCCAATTTTAACCACGAGCTTACTGACCTCCGCTAAATGCCGAACTAAATTCCCAGCACAGCCATGTGGCGCGCCGGACAATACTCTAATAAATTCGCTATACTAGCAGCTTTCCGACACCCGCGCAGACTCAGCTTTCCTGAATTGCGGGCGGCGCTATTACATTCCACCCTCTGGCTGCTAGCCATGGCTGCATCACCTGTCGAGCAAACTCAGCAACAAGTTTGAATGGGAGAGGTTTGTGCTCAAACCAAACGGGAAGAAAACGCAAAAACAGCAGGTTTCCGCGCTGACTCTCAAACTGGATCTGCTGTTCCAATCTTTTCGCCGCCGCGTCGCCAGTTATGAGGCGCTGCCGCAACTGGCGCTATTGGGTTTTTTATCCGGCCTGGCTACCGGCTTAGTCATTCTCCTGTTTCGAGCGGCAATTGAGCTTCCTCTCGGCTACCTTCTGCCCGGCGACAGCGCGGAGAACTTTGAGCAATTAACGCCGCTTATGCAGTTCTGCCTGCCAATTGTTGGCGCGCTCATTCTAGCCCTGTGGCTGATGCGCCTGGGCGTGCAACAGCGCAAAGTCGGCGTCACTCACGTTATGGAGCGACTGGGCTACCACCAGGGATATATTTCCCTGCGCAGCGGACTACTGCAGTTTTTCTGTGGCGTCGCCACCTTGGCCACGGGACAAAGCGCAGGCCGGGAAGGCCCGGCCGTGCATCTTGGCGCTACCAGCTCCAGCCTGCTGGGCCAGTGGATGGGACTCCCTAATAACAGTATCCGCATGCTGGTGGGTTGCGGCACTGCTGCGGCTGTGTCCGCCTCCTTCAATACACCCATCGCTGGCGTCATCTTCGCGATGGAGGTGGTCATGCTGGAATACACCATCAATGGCTTTACGCCGATTATTCTGGCGGCAGTGACCGCCGCCGTCGTGTCTCAGCCTATCTATGGCGATGACCCGGCATTCGTTGTTCCAAACTTCAGCCTGAACTCTCTTGTGGAGCTGCCTTACATTGTGGCTGTCGCCATATTGATCGGCATGTGCTCCGCCCTTTTTGTCAAAATCATCAGTCAAACCATGGAGAAGGTGAAAACGCCTATTCTTTGGCGTTTATTGGCGGCGGGGTTATTGACCGGCTTGGCTGCATTGGCCTTGCCTCAGATCATGGGCATTGGTTACGACACGGTAAATGACGCTATCGCCGGCAATATCGGCTTTCTACTGCTTCTGACTATCGCATTGGCGAAGCTCTTAGTCACCGCTACCACCATCGGTTTGGGCATGCCTAGTGGGATTATAGGCCCCACCCTGTTCATCGGAGCAACTCTTGGAGGCGCGCTCGGCGTTCTGGCGAACATGCTAATGCCAACCCTGGCCTCGGAACCTGGATTTTACGCAGTACTGGGTATGGGCGCGATGATGGGCTCCGTTCTGCAGGCTCCTCTGGCCGCCATTATGGCGGTGATCGAGTTAACCCGAAATCCCAACGTCATTCTCCCTGCGATGCTGATCATCATCGTGTCCAGCTTGATCGCTTCCCACTACTTCCGGCAGCGCTCGGTGTTTCTGACCATCCTGCAATTGCAGGGGCTGGATTATCGTGCAGAGCCGTTAACCCTGGCTCTGCGCCGCGTAGCGGTGGGAGCCATCATGGAAAGAAGCATCAAGCGTACACAGCAGAAATTAGTATGGGGCGAAGCGAAAGAGCTGCTGCGCACAGAGCCGCGCTGGATCATCATCGAGAGCGAAGGCGGCCCGCGCGCCATTCTGCCTGCTGCTGATTTAGCCCGCTATCTGACGGAAGAAGAAGGCAAGCCCGAATTTAACCCCGAAGAAGCGTCCCTGGACTTGCTCAGTATTCCCGCGCAGCGGCGAGACGTGGCGTCCCTACATGTCCAGGCCACCCTGGAAGAAGCATTGGACCGACTGAACGCCACTGGGGTGGAAGCCCTCTATGTCGAGCGTACGACCGCCCCGTTGATCAAACCCATTATAGGCGTGATCACCCGTGCGGACCTGGAATCTTATTATCAGTACAAAAGCAAATAAGCATTTACTTATGCGATCAAGCAGAACAAGGAGCGCAGCATGCTTTGGATAAAAGCCTTTCATATCATCGCCATGGTGTGCTGGTTCGCCGGCATTTTTTACCTGCCTCGCTTATTCGTCTATCACGCCATGAGCGAGGACGAGATAAGCAAAGAGCGCTTCAAAATCATGGAGCGCAAGCTGTATCGCGGCATCGCCACCCCGTCCATGGTCATTACTGTGGCCTTGGGCCTGTGGTTGCTGTCATACAATTTCTCGGGCTATCTCGCCCAGGGCTGGATGCACGCGAAGCTGACAATGGTCGTGGCCTTGATTGGCTACCACTTCTACTGCGGGCATCTGTTAGAGGTATTCAAAGAAGACCGCAATCAACGCAGCCATGTCTTTTATCGCTGGATCAACGAAGCCCCTGTGCTGGTGTTGGTCGGCGTGGTCATCATGGTGGTGGTGCGTCCTTTTTAAGCGCAGGATTTCCGATATTTGCATTCCCCATCCGGAGTTCCGACAATGCGCAGCATAATTGTCCTTTTTAAGCCATAGATACAGGAACAGGCATGACTATCTCAGAAGAACTTTTCAGCCGAGCCCAGCAACATATCCCCGGCGGCGTCAATTCGCCGGTGCGCGCGTTTCGCGGTGTCGGCGGAGCCCCAGTATTCTTCAGCAAGGGCGAAGGGGCGTATCTGTATGACGAGGACGATAAGCGCTATATCGATTATGTCGGCTCCTGGGGGCCGATGATTCTGGGTCATGCCCACCCCGACGTGCGTCAGGCTCTGGAGCGTCAACTTGTCAACGGCCTGGGTTTCGGCGCCCCTACCCGTATCGAAATCGATATGGCGGAGAAAGTATGCGAACTGGTTCCCTCCATCGAAATGGTGCGAATGGTGAACTCCGGCACTGAAGCGACTATGAGCGCCATCCGCCTGGCTCGGGGGTTCACCGGAAGAGACAAGATCGTCAAATTTGAAGGCTGCTATCACGGCCATGCTGATTCACTATTGGTGAAAGCGGGCTCCGGCGCGCTGACCCTTGGCATTCCCGACTCCCCTGGCGTTCCCGCCAGCGTGGCGGAACACACTCTTACTTTGACTTACAACGACGCAATCATGGTCAGAGAAGTTTTCGCTCGCCACGGGGATGAAATCGCCGCGATTATCGTTGAGCCTGTCGCAGGCAATATGAATTGCATCCCACCGGAACCCGGCTTCCTGGAGACGTTACGCGCCGTTTGTGACGAGCATGGATCTCTGCTGATCTTCGATGAAGTCATGACCGGCTTCCGTGTTGCTCTGGGCGGCGCTCAGCAGGTTTATGGCGTCAAACCCGATCTGACCACGCTTGGCAAAGTCATCGGCGCAGGCCTGCCGGTCGGTGCATTTGGCGGCCGCCGCGACGTCATGTCGCACATCGCGCCACTGGGTCCCGTTTATCAGGCTGGCACGCTGTCCGGCAACCCTCTGGCGATGGCCTGTGGCTTGACCATGCTAAACAAGATCAGCGAACCGGGCTTTTATGACGCACTGGCCGCGAAAACTGAAGCGCTGGCGAAAGGTTTGCAGGAGCGCGCACAGGCAGCGGGCGTTCCTTTGACCGTCAACCAGGTTGGCGGTATGTTCGGCTTCTTTTTCAGTGAAGAGAAGAAAGTTTCCCGTTTTGAGCAAGTCACCCGTTGTGACCTGGAGCGTTTCCGCAAGTTCTACCACGGCATGCTGGATAAAGGCGTGTACTTGGCGCCATCCGCCTATGAGGCGGGATTTGTCAGCGCAGCGCACTCCGATGAGGACATTCAGGCGACGCTGGATGCGGCCTCCAGCCTGTTCGCTTCGATGTAATGCTGAGCGGCGGGAGCCTCCGTCGCCAGATTGAAACAAGTTCAGATCAAGGGGGAGTCCAAAATGCTCCCCCCTTTCTCAAAAATCAAATATGTCTGCGCTACTTACCCTGCGCCTGACGCGCTTTATCCAGGGAATACATCGCGGATTCCTTGAAAGCTTTATCATCCCCTGCAAGAGACAACGCCTTCAGACACAATTGCTCGGATTTGGCGTAGCGCTGCTGCTCATAATGCAAACGCGCCATCACCAGATAAACATCACCAGCCTTTGGCGACATACGCTGCGCCCTCTCCACCATCAGCATCGCCTGGTCGTAGCGTCCTTCGCGAGCGGCGGCATCAGCATTCGCCAGCATTTGACGAGCCGCCGGCGTAGGCTCCACTCGGGAAATACGCACCGGAGGCGAAACGGGCCGTCCCGTGCGATCCGGTTGCTGCGGCGCAGCCGTTTCTGCCGCTGGCGTCGAAGGCTGCGCCGTCTCTGGCCCCGACTCCGTCGTAGCGCTACGGTAAGGGTTCACGCCACACCCGGTCATCACCGCCAATATTCCCAACACACAAACTCTGTTCAGCAATCGCATCATTATTATTCCCCGGTATTAACCATCCCACCAGCTACGCAGCCAACGCTGCAGTGCATTATCGCGTCCGACGCAGGCGACCTCTTCGACAGGCGCGCTACCACGCTGGAAAGGCATGGCGACAGAACCGTCACACCCTTCGTCCGACTTTTTACCCGTAGCGCTATCCACCCACACCCATTCAACCGTTTCCGGAGTTGTGGGCACGAAGGACACCTGAGGCAATCGCTGATACAGATTCATCCAGACTTCCAAAGCGCCGGACGCCCCTGTCAGACGGGTCACGCTGTTGTCGTCTTTACCCAGCCACACAGTCGTCTGGTATTGGCCATTAAAGCCGACAAACCAACTGTCGCGGTAGTCGTCGGTCGTACCTGTTTTTCCCGCCAAGGAATAGTCTTCCGGAAAGCGCTGATAGACGCGTCGGCCCGTGCCTTCTCGCATGACATCGAACATGGCGTATTGGAGCAAATAAGTCGACGCGGGATCAACAACCTGATGAGTATCAAAAGGATATCTTGTCAGCAACTCACCATCGGGTTTTGTCACCGCGCGAATAGCCCGTAAAGGCGTATCAAATCCGGTGGACGCCAGGTTTTGATACAGATGAGCGACCTGAAGCGGCGTCAAATTCAGCGCCCCCAGCAGCACCGATGGATAGGGCGCCGCATCTGTCTCCACGCCCAGCTTACGCACTTGATCCAATACCGCCGGCACGCCCAGCTCCAACCCCAAGCGAACATTCGCCAGGTTCAGGGAATGCGCCAGCGCGTGCTGCAAAGTCACTTCGCCGTGGGTTTGTTTGTCATAGTTCTGCGGAGCCCACACATCGCCATTTTCAAATTTAATGGAAAACGCTTCATCTTTGATCGGCGTCGCCAATGTGTACTTGTCTTTCTCCTGCAAAGCCGTCAATGCGATCACGGGCTTGATCAGAGAGCCAATCTGCCGCTTCGCCTCAAGCGCCCGGTTAAAGCCGGCGAACTGCGCGTCTTTGCCGCCGACCAGAGCCACGACCTCGCCGCTGTCCAACGCGGTTGTCACCAAAGCGCCTTGCAGGCCCTGATTGGCCTTATTACGCTCCAGCCCTTTCACCGTTTTACTCAACGCCGACTCAGCCTGGGTTTGAACCAGAGGGTCAAGAGTGGTAAAGATCCGCAGTCCTTCTGATTGCAAATCCTCTTCGCGATAGTCTTTATCCAACTGCTGACGAACCAAGTCCATAAATGCGGGATAGAGACTGTCTGAATAACGCGGCTGCGCCACCACACCCAGAGGACGGTTCTTGAAGCCGACGCTTTGCTCATTGGAGATCACCCCGCCATCCGCCATCATCTGCAGCACCAAATCGCGACGCTTTTGCGCACGCTCAGGATGTTTACGCGGGTTGTAGTAAGAAGCGCCTTTAACAATCGCCACCAGGAGGGCGGACTTCTCCGGCGTCAAATCCTGTACAGGCACGCCGAAGTAGAACTGGCTGGCCATGCCAAAGCCGTGAATAGCGCGGGCGCCGGCCTGGCCCAGGAAGATCTCATTACAATAGGCTTCCAGAATTTCATCTTTCTCGTAATGCCATTCCAGCAGCAAGGCCATAATGGCCTCGTTGAACTTGCGCCAAATGGTCTGATCGCTGGACAAGTAAAAGTTCTTCACCAACTGCTGCGTCAGTGTGCTGCCGCCCTGTACGACGCGCCCAGCGCGAATATTCACCCAGGTCGCCCGCATTATGGATAGAGGCGATACGCCATAGTGGGAGTAGAAATTCTTATCCTCTACCGCCACCAGCGCCTTCTTTAAACTATCCGGAACCTCTTTAAGGCTCACCAGTAAACGGTCTTCATGCTGGGCGGGATAAATGCCGCCGATGACCACCGGCTCCAGTCTGGACCAGTTCGTATCCGTACCGCCGGCGCTTACTCGGCTGACGCCTTGGCTATCGAAGTCCAGGCGAAACTTCTGCGCTTTCTGATCTCCGTCGGGAAACTTGAACGAGCGGCTGTAAACCTCCAGCGCGCTGGAAGACATGGAATAGGTTCCCGGCTGCCCCGGACGATCCGTACGCCGGTATCCCAAGCTCTTCAGCTCTTCTTCAACCTGCCCTCGGGTATAGTTCTGACCAGGAAAAAACTCCATGGGGCGAGCGAACACCTGTGCAGGTAGCTGCCAGCGTTTGCCTTCGAACTTTTCTCTTACGGTCGCATCCAGATAAATGGTCCAAATCACCAGTAATACGGAGAGAACCAAAGTCACTTTAAAAAGGATTGAAAGGATGCGTCTTTTTGGTGCTGTCTTTTTCTTGCCGGGCCGCTTATTTGCAGGCTTGCGGGCTGTTTTAGGTTTCGACATGGGAATGTAGATGGTTTAAGCTCTAGTCTGCTGGCGCGGCTGCCTTTTATTCTCGTTGAAACGCGTTGTTTCAGGACGTTTGATGTGCGCCAGATGATTGTTTTTCGGGCGGTCGCGGCGGTTATCATAACCAATTTCAGCAATCAGTGGCATGAAACCCTCGCAATATTAAATAAGAAGGAGCGACGCGTGAGCGAGAGCTTAATTAAAGCGCTGCAGGATCCGGCAGTCTATGGACATCCCGTCACACAGTTTCAACTCGTCGAAACACACATCTCCTGGGTCATCCTGACCGGGCCATACGCCTACAAAATCAAGAAACCCATGGATTTCGGCTTTCTTAACTTTACAGATCTGGAGCGCCGCCGCTTCTATTGCGAGGAAGAACTGAGGCTCAATCGCCGTCTGGCGCCGGAGATTTACCAGGGGCTGGTGAGAATTACCGGCTCAGAGGCGAAGCCTTCCATTGACGGCGATGGCGATGTGATCGAATACGCCGTCAAGATGAAGCAGTTCAATCCCAACGATCTGCTCAGCAAGCTACCCAATGACTCAGATAAGCTGCCCCGCTACCTGGACGCTCTCAGCCAGCAACTGGCGGACTTCCACATGCAAGAGTCCGCTGTCGCTGACAGCAGCTGTGAATTTGGCGACCCTGAGCAAGTATTCGCGCCAGTGCAGCAAAACTTCGATCAGGTCCGCCCGATGCTGTCGGATCCTGCGGAGTTACGGCAACTGGAATACATCGAAGGCTGGGCGCAAAGCACCTACGAGCGCCTGCGTCCATTTCTACAGTCGCGTAAAGATAAGGGCTTCGTGCGCGAATGCCATGGCGATGTGCATCTTGGCAACGTAACCCTGTTTGAAGATAAAGTCACTCTGTTTGACTGCATTGAGTTTAACGAGGATTTTCGCTGGACAGATGTCTATAACGATCTCGCCTTCCTGATGATGGACCTGGAAGATCGGGGCATGAAACATCTGTCCTACCGGTTTTTGAATAAATACCTGGAATTGACTGGCGATTACGCCGGCGCTGAGTTGCTGCCTTTCTACAAGTCATACCGCGCCATGGTGAGATGTAAAGTGGCGCTGTTTACCCTTGGCGCGCCAGGGTTGAGCGAAGAGGCCAAGGCGGAACAGGTACGCAAATATCGCAAGTACCTGGAGTTGGCGGAAAGCTACATGGATGTGCCTGCGCGCTTTCTGCTCATCACCCATGGCGTTTCCGGCACGGGCAAATCCACTATCACTTCGCGTTTGCTGGAACGCTTGAGCGCTATTCGTCTGCGTTCGGACGTAGAGCGCAAGCGCCTGTTCGGTTTCTCTCATCTAGACAATACTGGCGCTTCCGGCAGCGATCAGGGCATCTATAACAAAGACGCCTCTATTAAAACTTACAGCCATCTCGCCGACACCGCCCGCGCCCTGCTGCACTGCGGAGCGGCGGTAATCATCGACGCCACATTTCTTCGCTACGATCAACGCCAGCAGATGGAAAAAGTGGCGGAGGAAGAAGGCATCCCCTTCGCTGTGGTGGATTGCCGCGTGCCATTGGATGAAATTGAGCGCCGCCTAAACCGCCGCAAAGCAAAGAACGATGATCCTGCGGAAGCCGGTGTGGAGGTCATGCACAAGCAGCTTACCCGGGACGAGCCGTTCCAGGAAGACGAGTTGCCTCATGTGCTGGTGGTCGCCACGGATAGCTCAGAGGACATCCATACCCTGACTGAAAAGTTAGTACAACGTCTCGGCGCAGCATGAGCTGCGCCGCCTCACTCCATAGCCACTGCGATTGCGTCGTTTTATCGTTCTGTTTTGTTACGGAACACTACATGACTTGACTTAAACCTCTGTCTATACTGCGATTATGCGTCGTTACAATAACGGCGCTCCGATTAGCGTTTACTCAGGGCGGCCTTATCCGCCCAGTCGCAGAATTGTTTCCGGAGGTGCAGCTCAATGGAACGGGTCAAGATAATAGATCACCCTCTTTATCAACTGCTTCGTTCTGAGAAGGTCGACGAGTTCAATAAGCAGAAACAGTCATCCCCTGTGCCCAGCTTTGAACTCTGTGATTTTCGCGGCTTGGATTTACGAGGCCTTGATGCATCAGGCCTCGACCTTAAAGGCGCGTACTTTCGCGGAGCGGATCTACGCGGCATTGATTTCCGCAAAGCGGACCTGGAAGGCGCCAGTATCGCCAGCACCAAAATCTCAGGCTGTTATTTCCCTGAAGAGCTGTCTCCAGATGAGATTGTAATGTCAGTCACCCATGGCACGCGCCTACGCTACCGTCGTTGAACCGGAACCGGACCTATGTTTTTACTTGGTGAACACGTGGCCTCCGTCGAAGGCCTACTCGAATACGTAAACAGCTCCGCGCGCAGCCTGCAAAGATTGCTTCCTCCCAGCCCAAACAATATTGAGCTATACCCCGGCACAGATCTGTTCCGGCGCATTCCCCGCGGGCACTTGTGTCTGGTGAGACGCGGAATGCTCTCCGCTGTCATGGATAATCGCGTCGCGTACATCCTTCAACCCGGAGATGTCGCAGGCATTGAAGGCGGCATTAAGGCCGCGACTGTCAGCTATGTATGTGAAGATCCTGTGCAACTGGATTGCTTCTCTCCCGTCGCCTTTCAGGAACTGTTGAAAGAAAACCAACAACTCGCCAATACATGGCAAAGCTATGTTGTCGGTCTGATGACGCTTTTCAGCCACGCCTATGGCGATATCAGTAAAGAACAACATCGCCCCCAGGCTGGGTTTACCCGCTACAAACCGGGAGACGTCATCATTCGTCAGGGTGAAGAAGCAGATAACGTTTACACCATGATGAAGGGCGACGCGAAAGTCTTTATCGATGAACAGGAAGTTGGAGAAGTGCACGAAGGGGAAATTTTCGGCGCTATCGCCGCGCTGACCAACGCCCCTCGCAACGCCACTGTTGTGGCGGGGAATTCATGCACGGTCATGGCGGTGCCCAAGTCCCAGTTCGTCAGTCTGATTCATGCCCACCCGGAAACCTGCTTCCATTTACTGGAAAATATGGCTCGGACCATCAACGACCTGAACCGCCGCCTGACTGGCGATTCCGCCGCGCTATAGCTTTTTCATGGCGTTACGAAAACTGCTGGGCGCCGTGCCCGCCTGGGAGCTGGATCAGTTAGACGACAGCGCCAGCCGCGGCTTTCATTTAGCCGGCCACAGCGTCTTTGTCGTCAAGCAACGAAACGCCCTTTTCGCTTACATAAATAGCTGCCCACATTTAGGCATCGAGCTGGAGTGGATGCCGGACCAGTTTCTCGACCACGCCCGGCAATTTATTCACTGCGCGACACACGGCGCGCTTTTTCTGATCCATTCAGGAGAGTGCATCAGCGGCCCCTGCCAGGGGCAGTCTCTTCAGCGACTGGAGATGGAGCGCACTAGCGATGAATGGCGCTTTTACCTGCTTAGCTGACACAGAATTACAACACTTCCAGATCGAACGGAATCACGTCTAATTTCTGGGAAAGCCTTATTTCCCCGGGCGTTATCTCTGATTTATACGCCAACACTTCCACCCCAGCCTCAATGGCTTCCGTCAGCAAAGCCCCATAACGAGCGTCGATGTGAGAGGCAGGGCTCACCACGGAAATACCGCTATGGTTGACGCAAAAGACCAACGCAGCCCGCTTCCCATTTCTCACCACGGACATCAGCTCCTCCAAATGCTTTTGCCCGCGTGTACTGACGGCATCGGGAAAGTAGCCACGCCCACTTATGCAAAGAGTGACGTTTTTCACCTCTACATAACAGTCGGGAAGCTCTGAGGAACCGGAAAGCACCCAATCAGCCCGACTGTTTTGATCACCGAATTTCACTTCCGCCTTTTTCAAAGCATATCCCTGCAACTCCTTGATCACACCTGCGTCAATCGCCTCGCCCACAAGCTGATTGGGACGCGCCGTATTCACACAGGCGAACTCTCCTGCCGGAGTTTCCACCAGTTCCCATGTATGTCGATACTTGCGGGAGGGATTGCCGGAGTCGCTGTAGTACACAAGACTCCCCGGCTCAGCGCATCCCGTCATCGCCCCCGTATTAGGGCAGTGAATGGTCAGCTCGACGCCGTTGGGAAGTTGGATATCCGCCAGAAACCGCTTGTATCGTTTCAGCAGTCTTCCAGGCGTTGAAACTATATCTATTTTCAAAAAAATGACTCCTTATTCGCACTGATAAACCCCGAAAATAGCAATCGCATTAAATTGGGCTACTTTGAAATAAATAAGGGTTGGCGATCAGTTCAGTTATCTGCTATGTTTCGCTCGCTTAAATCCTGACAAATCGCGAATATTAGCAAATATGAGTCCAGTGCGGGCGCTGGAGCCTACACTACTTGGTATTGAGAAGTGACTAGACGAGGCAGAAGATATGCCAAATGAAAAAGCGGGTAGCGCTGGTAAGTTCACGAATTTTACTCCGTATGAAATTGGTGAAAACGAAGAATACATGAGCCCTGCTCAGCTGGAGCATTTCAAACAGATCCTGCTGGACTGGAAACAAGAGCTCATGGAAGAAGTAGACCGCACCATGCACCATATGCAAGAAGATGCGGCCAACTATGCAGACCCCAGCGATAGGGCAACTCAGGAAGAAGAATTCAGCTTGGAACTACGTACTCGCGACAGAGAGCGTAAGCTGATCAAGAAAATTGACCAGACTATCGATCAGATTGATCGGGAAGATTACGGTTTTTGTGAGTCCTGCGGCGTAGAAATCGGTATTCGCCGCCTGGAAGCCCGCCCAACCGCCACACTGTGCATTGACTGCAAAACGCTGGCGGAGATTCGGGAAAAGCAAACCGGCATCTAATCCGGCCTCGCCTCCATGCAGGCAGTCTCTTCGGATATCTATCGAGGGCGCTTCGCGCCCTCTCCCACAGGCCCTCTTCACTTCGGCTCATTGGTCGGCGCGCTGGCCAGCTATCTTGATGCGCGCAACAGACAAGGCGTCTGGCTCGTTCGCATCGAAGACATCGATCCACTACGGGAAGTCCCCGGCGCCGCTGACAGCATACTACGAACACTTGAAGCTCACGGCCTGCTGTGGGACGAAAGCGTTGTCTATCAATCTCGCCGCCTCTCCTCCTACACAGAGCTACTCGCGCAATTGCTTGCGAGTGGTCACGCTTACCCTTGTCCTTGCAGTCGCAAAGAGCTGTCTGAGCGCCACGGTCGTCACCTGGACGCCTGCCGCCTACGCCAAACGAACCCTGGCTCCGAATACGCCTACCGGTTTGCCGTAACTGACGCAGAACACAGTTTCAATGACCTGATACAGGGTGACGTTCCCTACCATCTGCACGGGGAACTGGATGACTTCGTCATTCGGCGCAAAGAAGGCTTTTTCTCCTACCAACTGGCGGTCGTTTGCGATGATTTAGCACAGGGAATCAGCCACATCATTCGCGGCTCCGACTTGCTTGACTCCACGCCATTGCAGTATCAAATGTATAAAGCGTTGGGCAGAGAGTCACCGCAAGTTGGACACTTCCCGGTCGTCATCGATGCATCCGGGGCCAAACTCAGCAAGCAGAATCTGGCCCCCGGGCTAGATAACCGGCAAATCATGAGCAACCTCAGAGCGGCGGCAGCGGCGCTGCTGATCGATAACACAGAGCTGATGCAAGCCGAAACGCCCCAAGAGCTTTTACCGCTACTAACGCTAAATTGGTCCCGCGAGAGGATCCATGGACTTCGCAGCGTTCCCCTACCTGATATAGCCAGCGCACAAAGCGCTTAAAAGCTGTTACCCTGTTTTCACCCGCTTATATTTAATAAGTGCGCGAAAACAACCAATTGGGAAGCAAAAAAGGTATTTTGCATGCTCCCGTTTCCTCCAGTAACATGGACAAACCTAGTCTTCCGGGTATTTTGGTAACGCGGTCTATGTATATTTATCGCTTGGTGTTTCTGCTGATTTTAGGCGTCTACATATTTTCACCAGTGATCATGGACTGGTGGATCGCGCCGGGTAGCGCCTGGTATAGGCCTTACATTATCTGGTTCCTGCTGATCGTCGTCGCATACTGGTTAGAGCGAAAGCGGGGACCGAATGAATTTTAGCGCCTGGAGCCTGCTCGCTTACGGAGCCCTGTACCTAAGCGCATTGTTTGGCTTGGCTTACATCACTGAGCGCGGCTGGATACCTTTGCGCTGGGTCCGGCACCCCGCCACCTATGTTCTATCTCTTGGCGTCTACGCCAGCGCCTGGGCGTTTTACGGCTCCGTCGGTTTGGCCTACGAATTCGGCTACGGCTTCCTGGCTTTCTATCTGGGCGTTTGCGGCGCATTCCTCCTTGCGCCGGTGTTGTTGATTCCGGTTCTGAGGGTCACCAAATCCTATCAACTTTCTTCTATAGCGGATTTATTCACTTTCCGCTATAGAAGTCAGGCGGCTGGCACCATCAGCACGCTCTTTATCAGTTTTGCTTCGCTGGCGCTACTGGCTTTGCAGTTTCAGGCACTCGACAATTCTCTACACGTCCTGGCGCCTTCTGAGGATACGCGGATCGTTAGTCTGCTGTTTTGCGGCATGATTATTTTCTTCGCCATTTTTTTTGGCGCCCGGGGGCAGACTCGCGCGGAAAGACACCCCAGCCTGATCGTGGCGATAGCGCTTGAAGGCGGCCTCAAGCTGGTGATCATTCTGGCCCTGGCCATATTGATCGCCTATCAGGTGTTCGGCGGCTTCGGAGAAGTGAATAGCTGGCTGCAAGAGAACGCGCAACGCATCAGCGCCATGGAACGCCATTTGGAGGAAGGTCCCTGGCGGGCGATGCTGCTGATATTCTTCGCTTCCGCTTTGGTGATGCCGCATATGTTTCATGTCACCTTTACGGAAAACCTGAATCCGACAGCGCTTTACAAAGCGAGCTGGGGATTGCCCGTGTACCTGCTCCTGATGAGCCTGCCCATCCCCATTTTCATGTGGGCGGGCATCAAGCTATCCGTTCCTACTACGCCGGAGTTTTTTATCCTCGGCCTGGGACAGGTGCTTAACGCCCCCTGGATCAGCATTGTCGCCTTTCTTGGCGGACTGACCGCCGCCAGCGGCTTACTGATCGTAACCTGCCTGGCGCTGGCTTCGATGATGCTCAACCACGTTATCCTCCCGGTGTATCAGCCCTTGTCCCGCGGCAATATTTACTCCTGGCTGACCTGGGTAAGGCGTGGGTTGATCCTGTTTATTCTTGGCTCCGGCTACCTGTTCTCTCTGTTCCTGGACAACCGCTTCTCCCTCTCCGAGCTGGGCATACTGGCTTTTTCCGCCGGTCTGCAGTTGCTGCCGGGAGTCATGGCGGTTATCTATTGGCCACTGGGAAATCGCAACGGGTTCATCAGTGGCTTGTGCGCCGGCGTAAGTCTGTGGTTCGTCACTATGCCATTGCCCATCCTGTTCGGCGTAGACGTGTTCTCGGTCAACCCATGGCGCGACAGCTACAGTTTCAACCCCGACGACTGGCACTACTATGTGATGGCGTCGCTAACGCTGAATATCTTCGTTTTCGTCATGGTCAGCCTGTTTACCGACGCCTCTCAAGCGGAAGCGCGATCGGCCCAGGCCTGCTCCGTGGACACGTTGATGCGTCCATCACGGCGCGAATTAGTCGCCACCAGTTCCGAGCAGTTTAAGGATTTCCTGACAGAGTCTCTTGGTCGCCAAGCCGCCGAAAGGGAAGTGAATCACGCCCTCGCGCAGTTGCAGTTGCATGAAGTCGAATACCGTCCCTATGCGCTACGCAGATTACGCGATCAGATCGAAGCCAATCTGTCAGGACTGCTGGGCCCGGCCCTGGCGCAGGATATCGTCAAGCAGAACCTCAGCTTCAAACCCGCCACCAGCGTTGCGCCCGCTCAGGACATTTACTTCGTTGAAAGCAAGCTGGAGGAATACCATAACCGCCTCAGCGGACTTGCCGGCGAATTGGATACACTGCGGCGCTACCATCGGCAAACCCTGCAAAATCTGCCTATCGCCACCTGCTCTTTAGGCGCCGACCTTGAGGTGTTGATGTGGAATCACGCAATGGAACAACTGACGGGGATTTCCGCCCCTCAGGTCATCGGCTCGCACATCAGCGCCATCGCCAAGCCCTGGTCCTCGCTGCTCTTCAGCTTCGCCAATGCGGAAGAGCGCCATGTCTCCAAAAAACGCCTGGATATTAACGGCTCACCGCACTGGTTCAATCTGCACAAAGCCGCGATTGAAAGCGATGGGGCGTCCGGCGCGGGGCAAGTGCTGCTTCTGGAGGATTATACGGAGACCCAATTGCTGGAAGACGAGCTGGTCCACAGCGAACGCCTCGCTTCTGTGGGGCGCCTTGCAGCGGGAGTCGCTCACGAGATTGGCAATCCGGTGACGGGCATCGCCTGTCTCGCCCAAAACCTCAAACTTATGACCAGCAACGAAGAAGTGCTGGAGACTGCGGGGCATATTCTTGTACAGACCCAGCGGGTTTCCAGAATTTTGCAAACCCTGATGAATTTCGCCCGCTCCGGTAATTACACCCAGTCCGCCCAGCATGGACCGACAGAGTTAAAACGTTGCGTCGACGAAGCGATACACTTACTCTCCTTATCCACTAAAGAGCCACAGGTGCTCTACGTCAACGAAGTGGACGAAACGGTAAAGGTAATGGGCGATGGACAACGTCTGGTGCAGGTGTTCGTCAACTTGCTCAGCAACGCCCGCGACGCTTCTGAGGCTTCAGCCAATATCTGGGTGAGAGCCACGCTGCAACAGTATTCCATCCACGTCGAAGTCGAGGACGAAGGCAGCGGCATTAACGGCGATCAGATAGATCACCTGTTCGAGCCCTTCTACACCACCAAAGGCCCTGATAAGGGCACTGGTTTGGGGCTGTCTCTGGTGTACAGCATTATAGAAGAGCACTACGGCCACATTCGGATAGAAAGTCCGGCGGATAAAGAATCCGGCAAAGGAACCCGGGTCATTATCGAACTACCGGCTTATCAGTCCGACTCAGAAAGTATCTCTGCAGAGTTAACGGAAACTTAAGCTATGGCTTTAATCTTGATTGTAGAAGACGAGAGCATTATCCGCTCCGCCCTGACGCGACTCTTACAGCATAACGGTTACGCCGTCGCCGAAGCGGACTCCGTTGATCGCGCCCTGGAAGTTGCGGAGCAAAGCAAGCCGGATTTGATCATTTCCGATCTGCGTCTCCCGGGTCGTCCCGGCACCGATCTGATTCAGGCGACCGAGACTCCCGTCCTGATCATGACCAGTTACGCCAGCCTGCGCTCCGCCGTGGATTCCATGAAACTCGGCGCAGTGGACTATATCGCCAAACCTTTCGATCACGACGAGATGCTGGCGTCGATCAAATCCATCTTGGACCGACGACCGGCCAAGCCCTCACCTCCCAAACTCGAAGCGGAAAACGCCTCAGCGCGTGCGGACATCAATGATCTGATGTTCGGCGAATGCACGGAAATGCTGAAGCTGTTCGATTTGATCGGTAAAGTCGCTCCGACTGACACCACCGTCCTGATTCAAGGCGAGTCAGGTACGGGCAAAGAGCTGGCCGCTCGCGCCCTGCACATGTTGAGCCGACGCAGGGAAGGAGCCCTCATCTGCGTCAACTGCGCAGCAATTCCAGAGACCTTGATCGAATCCGAGCTATTCGGTCATGAGAAAGGCGCGTTTACCGGCGCTGTGGGTGCGCGTAGCGGCCTGATAGAGGCGGCTGATGGCGGCACCTTGTTTCTCGACGAAATCGGCGAACTGCCACTGGAAGCCCAGGCGCGTTTATTACGGGTGCTCCAAGAGGGCGAGATTCGCCGGGTCGGCTCCACCCAGTCCAAACAGGTGGACGTGCGCCTTATCGCAGCAACGCACCGTAACCTCAAGGCAATGACGAAAGTGGGCGAGTTCCGGGAGGACTTGTTTTACCGACTTAACGTCATGCAGCTCCGCATTCCCCCACTACGCGACCGGGAAGACGATGTCATCGGTCTGGCTAAAATGCTGCTGGCCAAAATGGGCGACCGCATGGATAAGCCCAACCTTAAGTTCGATAAGGACGCCCTTACTCTTATCCGCCGCTACCAGTGGCCAGGTAACGTGCGAGAAATGGAGAACGCCGTGGAGCGCGCTGTCATCCTCTCAGACGGCGACCAAATTGGTAAGGACCTACTGGCGATTGACCTGGAGGGCGAACTGGATATCCCCGAGGGCATGCTGAGCATGGATAATCCGGCCAACTCCAAAGGCGCGGATAAAGGCACCGACCTGTCATTAGAGGACTATTTCCAGCACTTTGTACTGGAAAATCAGGACACCATGAGCGAAACCGAGTTAGCCCGCAAATTGGGCATCAGCCGAAAAAGTTTGTGGGAGCGTCGACAGCGTTTGGGCATACCGCGCACAAAAAAAAGCGCAAAGTAACACTTTTCCCAGCCAGCCCGGCTCATCCGGGCTGCAGCCTCCCCATAGACTCTATTCTCACGCCCCAAATCGTTTCTTTCTGATCAACTTTCAGTCGATCACGCGCATTTATTGCTCACAATCTTAAATTGTTACGCGAAGTTGACTTGCATATTCACTAATGTGGGCCATAATTTTGATTAAAAAACAGCCTAAATGCGCCTCGCGCCCCTCTTTGTGACACCAACTGAGTTTGAGTTGTTACCCAGCGTTACTTTGGGGAACACCATGATGCCCTTTCAGTGGGCATTAGTAACACTCAGGTAAGCAAAAACACGTATGACTTTTGAACACTTACACCTACATTGCTGTTTTATAATGTTTTTTTAATTTCTTGGCACGCACCATGCTCTCTTACAGTGCAAAATAAAAATAAAAATGCACTGAACTGCACAAATAAAAATAAAAAAGCAGAGTGAACAAAAAGAACAACCCAGAACAAAAATAAAAATACGGGTGGCGAACTGATTGTTTTGGATGCCGAGCTTTTTAGTGGTATTTCAAGGTATGGGTAGGGTGTCTAGTATTAAGAAGAACCACAACAGTGGACGTTCTAGACGTAAACAACACTATCCAAATCCCTATTATCACTCGAAGTATTCAAAGCGTTCCGTTTGTAACTAATTCCTCTAGGCTCTAATTGTGGAGCGACCAATCGTTTGGGACCAAGACAAAAATAAAAACAAAAAATAGTCTAACCTTCTTCTCAGTGGGGGAAAGCAACATTGCTTTCCCCTTAGTTATTCTCCCCTCTTCTCATTTTCTTCTTAAATTTCCGTCTTTTGTCGACTAATGCCCCATCAGCGCTATGCTTAAAGCATATAGGGTCTGAACACCTTTCAGCCACATTCCACGGCGCATGAGGCACGGCTTTTGCTGTCGCAATATCCGTTACAAAAGAGTACACTCCGGCCCTCGAAATCATTGGTATTGATAGACACAAGATCGTCATGCTGAAAAAGTTAATGGGCCTGATAAAACCGGGACGCAAAGAAGCCGGCGCAAAACCTTTGAAACTGCGAATTATCCCCCGCGACAGCCATATAGTCTCACGCAAGCAGATCAGCCCTGCAGCGTTGAAAGTTCTCTACCGCCTGAACAGCGCCAACTATGACGCTTTTTTAGTCGGTGGCGGCGTTCGCGACCTATTACTGGGCGCACAACCTAAAGACTTCGACGTCGCAACAAGCGCAACTCCGGAACAGGTGCGCGAGCAGTTCAACAACTGCCGCCTGATCGGACGTCGCTTCCGACTCGCCCATGTGCGTTTCGGCCGTGAAATCATAGAAGTCGCAACATTCCGCGCCGGCCATCAAAATGCCGGCGATGACGCTGGCGACGCCGTTACCAGCGACTCAGGTCAGATCCTGCGCGACAATGTCTATGGTAACCAGGAAGAAGACGCGCTACGCCGCGACTTCACCATTAACGCGCTTTATTACTGCGTCAGAGATTTCAGTATTTATGACTACGCAGGTGGCATTGAAGACATTGAACACCGGGTTCTGCGCCTGATCGGCGATCCTGAAACCCGTTACCGGGAAGATCCTGTGCGCATGCTGCGCGCCGCGAGATTCGCCGCAAAACTGGATTTTTCAATAGAAGAACGTACCGCCAGCCCTATCCTGGAGCTGGGTCCCTTGTTGCTCAACATTCCCTCTGCGCGCTTGTTTGAAGAAGTACTCAAGCTTTTCTTATCCGGTAAAGCTGTACGCACATTCGAAATTCTGCGTCAGTTCGACTTATTCAAGTTTCTGTTTCCAGAAACTGACCGCCTGCTGGAAAGCGAGCACCCCCATGCGGAAAAACTGATTCTGCAGGCGCTGCGCAACACAGATAAGCGAATTGCTCAGGACAAGCCGGTCACCCCCGCGTTTTTGTACGCCGCTATGCTGTGGTCTCCAATGCAGAGGCTACAGCAACGCTATCTGGATGACGGCTTACCGCCCATGCAGGCTATGCACAAAGCAATCGACAAAGTGCTGGCGCAGCAGGTCAAACATACCGCGTTGCCCAAACGTTTCAGCCAGCCCATGCGCGAAATCTGGGAATTACAGCTTCGTCTGCCTCGTAAACAAAGCAAGCGTTTGCAGGGCCTGGTAGAGCATCCCCGCTTCCGCGCCGCCTACGACTTCCTGGTCTTACGCGAACAAAGCGGAGAAGACCTGCAAGGACTTGGCGAATGGTGGACGCGCTATCAGGAAGCCGATGACCAGGGGCGCAGCAAATTACAGCAGCAAGGCCCTAAACGGGATGGCTCCGGTGGGCGCAGACGTCCGCGCAGACGACCACGCCGCACCAACAACAGTGCGCCGTCGCAATGACAATCTGCTTTGTCGGCCTGGGCAGCAACCTAAGCCTGCCTGAACAACAGCTGCACCAGGCTCTAAGTGCTTTAGAAGACATATCCGGCGTCCAATTACTGCAGGCGTCCAGCCTGTATCGCAGTGCGCCGCTCGGCGCGCCTGATCAGCCCTGGTATGTCAACGCCGTCGCGCAATTGGAAACCAGTCTGGAGCCTCTCGCCCTGTTGCGTGAGCTACAGACGATCGAGAACAATCAAGGCCGCGTACGCCAAGGCGAGCGCTGGAGCCCCAGAACCCTGGACCTGGATTTGCTGTTATTTGGCGAACAAGTCATCGACAGCGACGTACTGACCATACCTCACTACGCCATGCACGAACGTAACTTCGTTATAATTCCCCTAGCTGAAATTGCGCCGAACTGCGTCATTCCGGGCATCGGATCGATATCCGCCCTGCTTGCGACCTTACCGCAAGAAGGCATTGAGCGTATTCAGTAGGGCGCAACGACGCCTCAACGCATCCGGGACTTTATTCACGTCAGGTTTCCATTTAGTCTATTGCCTCCAACAGTACAGGATGATTGCATGTCCATCACTCTGAGCACCCTCCTGGACCTCAAGAAAAAATCCGAAAAATTCGCGGTAATGACCGCCTACGACGCCACCTTCGCCTACGAAATGGATCAGGCAGGCGTTGAGGTAATATTGGTCGGCGATTCGCTCGGCATGGTTTTACAGGGTCACGACAGCACAGTTCCAGTTCGCCTGGAAGACATGGTTTACCATACGGCGTCGGTCAAACGCGGCGCGCGCAACGCGTTTATCATCGCCGACATGCCTTTTATGAGTTACGGCACGCCAGAGCAGGCTATGGCCGGGGCCAAGCAGCTCATGCAGGCGGGCGCGCACATGGTGAAACTGGAAGGCGGAGCCTGGCTTTGTGACGCCATTGCCCATCTTTCCCGCCAAGGCGTCCCAGTATGCGCTCATTTGGGGCTAACGCCGCAATCCGTCAACAAGTTCGGCGGCTACAAAGTGCAAGGCAAAGAAGCAAGCCAGGCCCAGTTGATGCTGGAAGACGCCAAGGCTTTGGAACAAGCCGGCGCTGACATATTATTGCTGGAATGCGTACCTACCAAGCTCGCCAAGCAATTGACGGAAGAAGTCTGCGCGCCGGTCGTCGGCATTGGAGCAGGCCCATACACTGACGGGCAAGTACTGGTTATGCACGATCTTTTAGGAGTCGGCGCAGGCAAAAAACCGAAGTTCGTCAAAAACTTCCTTGCCGGTTCCGATTCTATTCAAGTAGCGTTTAAGGGTTACGTGGAAGCCGTTAAGAGCGGCGCATTTCCGGCGGAGGAGCACAGCTTCAACATATGATCACCATCCACAGGATTAAAGACCTGCGCGCCGCAATCCGGCAGCAGCGCACGCAAGGGAAACGCATCGGACTGGTGCCCACTATGGGCAATTTGCACGCGGGACACGTCAGCCTTGTCAAACAAGCCAAGGAGGTGTGCGACTATGTGGTGACTTCCATTTTTGTTAACCCGCTGCAATTCGGGGCAAACGAGGATCTGGATAAGTATCCGAGAACCCTGGACGCAGACAAAGAAAAGTTGGTCGCCGCCGGCAACCATCTTTTGTTCACTCCGGAAGTCAATCAGCTGTACCCCGAGGGATTGGAGCGCCACACCAAAGTCATTACACCGGCGCTGAGCGAGCTTCACTGCGGCGCCAGCCGTCCCGGGCACTTTACTGGCGTCACGACCGTCGTATCCATGCTGTTCAACATGGTGCAGCCGGATGTCGCCATATTTGGTGAAAAAGACTTTCAGCAATTGGCGGTCATCCGCAAAATGACCCGCGACCTATATCTCCCCATCGTCATTGAGAGCGGCCCAACCCTGAGGGAAGCGGACGGTCTGGCGATGAGCTCCCGCAATGGCTACCTTTCCGCCGAACAACGCCAAACGGCGCCATTGCTGTACAAGCTCCTGCAAGAAAGTGCGGAGCAGATCGAAAATGGCGACAAGGACTTTGCCGCTATCAGCGCAGAAGCCAACAATAAACTGACAGAAGCCGGCTTCGTTCCTGACTACTTCAATATCGTGAACAGCGACACTCTGTCTCCGGCTGTCGCCAGCGACAGCGACATTACGATACTTGCGGCAGCCTATCTGGGAACGACAAGGCTTATCGACAACATCAGCGTACACCTAGGTTGATATCCATCATCAATCCCAAGGAAATTCAAAACAATGCAAGACACGCCTCAAACGCTTAACGATAAGGCTAAAGAAAGCTGGCGGGCATTGCAGCAACATGCTGCAGACACCGCCAACGACCATATTCTGGATTACTTTCACCGCGATCCCGCTAGAGTTCAAAGCTACTCTCTCAGTGCGGCGGGGCTCACTCTGGACTACTCCAAGAATAGAGCAAACTCCGCCACGCTTGAAATGCTGGTAAAACTGGCTGAAGACGCAGGGATGAGAAAGTCCATCGACGCTATGTTCGCTGGCGAGCCAATCAACCATACGGAAGGTCGCGCGGTTCTCCATACCGCACTACGTGACAGCTCCGATACGCCAGTGCTGGTGGATGGCCAGGATATCAAACCAGAAATCCGCAGCGCCCTGGCGCAAATGGAGCAGTTCGTCAGCAAGGTTCACCGCGGCGAATGGTTAGGGTATAGCGGCAAGCCGATCAACGATGTCGTCAGTATCGGCATCGGTGGTTCTTACCTGGGGCCTCGCGTTGCAGTGGAAGCACTGCGTCCTTATTGGCAGGAAAACATCCGCTGCCATTTCGTCTCCAATGTGGACGGCTCTGATATTGCCTACACCCTTGAGAACCTGAATCCAGAAACCACCTTGTTCATCGTCCAGTCCAAGTCTTTCACGACTCAGGAGACACTGGCGAACTCCATGACCGCTCGCGAATGGTATTTACGCGAAGGCGGTTCTGAAGCGGGACTGAGCAAGCATTTTGTCGCAGTTTCCAGCAACGTACAGCGCGCCCGTGATTTCGGTATCGACGCGGAAAATGTATTCCCGATGTGGGACTGGGTGGGTGGACGCTACTCATTATGGTCCGCCATTGGTTTGCCCATTGCGCTGCAGGTTGGTATGAAAGCCTTCAGAGATTTGCTCGCCGGTGCAGAAGCCATGGATCAGCATTTCAAAACAGCGCCGCTTGAGCAAAATATGCCGGTATTGATGGGCATGCTGGGCATCTGGTATCACAATTTCCTGGGCGCGGACAGCTACGTTATCCTGCCCTATGACCAGACGCTTGAGAATCTTCCTGCGCACCTGCAACAGGTTGATATGGAAAGCAACGGCAAAGGCGTCAATCGCGCAGGGGTTAGCGTCGACTACGCCACAGGCCCGATTATCTGGGGCGGCGCTGGCACTAACGGCCAGCATGCCTATCACCAGTTACTGCATCAAGGCACACGCTGGACGCCAGCGGACTTCATACTTCCGCTGAGATCCCACAAGCCCGCCGGACGCCATCACGCCATGCTGGCCTCCAATTGCTTTGCGCAAAGTCAGGCATTAATGTGCGGCAAGTCTCTTGAGAAAGCGCGTCAGGAACTGCTTGACGCAGGCATGTCATCAGAGCGTGCAGACGAGCTGGCGCCTCATAAAGTGATTCCTGGCAACCGTCCCAGCAACACGCTGGTGATGGAAGAAATCAATCCGCATACGCTCGGCGCACTGATCGCTTTGTATGAACAAAAAGTTTTCGTGCAGGGAGTTATCTGGAATTTGAATTCTTTTGATCAGTGGGGCGTAGAGCTGGGCAAACAACTCAGCGACAGTATATTGCCCATGCTGCTGGACACCGGCGCGTCGACAGATGCGCTTGACCCATCCAGCGCCGCACTGGTAGAGAAATTCCGCAAAGCCAACGGTTCCGGGAGCTAACTTTCCCCGGTTCCGCTAGAAAGTCTGATCGCGCCAACTAAACGTGACCCTGTGAAGTTGCTGGGCGCGATCGTACTTTTCCCACAACTCCGCATAGGAGACCTTCAAGGCTGGATGGCGCTCATTGGGCTCAAGTTCCGCCAGTGGCAGCAAAACATAAGCATTCTCGGTTATTTCGCCTCGCGGAAGGGCAATCCCCTCCACTACCCCTACAACATCCCCATAGGTAAGGATATCGATATCCAGCGTGCGCCCAGAATGCTTGGATTCCAATCCAGTACGCCCGCTGCTAGCTTCAATCTGCTTCAAGGTCCGCTGCACTGCGCCAACCGGCTCCTCGGTGTAAAACGCCGCCACCAAATTGATAAAGGCGTCGCCAGTGAACCCAATCGCTTCCGACTCATATACAGGCGATAAACGCAGATCCTGAAAGTGTGCGTCCAGTGCATCCAGCGCCAGAGCAATATTCTTATCCGGGTCGATATTGCTGCCAATACCAACAACCACTTTAACCACTCTTGCGAGCTCCTCTTTCAATTCTTACTCCCACGCTACGCGCTTCCGCGACAGCGCCGGGCTTTCGGATCGTCAGACGCAACCAGGGCGCGCCAAACTCTTTCTGCAGCAATTCAGCAAACCGCTCCGCCAGAGTCTCAATAAGCTGAAAGCGACTGGCTGCGGCATACTCACGCAAACGCTCGCTGACAGCTGCGTAATTCAAGGTGAGATCAAGGTTATCCTCACGCGCGGCGCCAGAAATATCGCATCCCAGCTCGATATCAACAAAAAGCCGTTGTTGATATCCCTTCTCAAATTCGTAAACGCCGATTATGGCGTCTACCTGCAAACCTTCAATAAGTACTGTATCCATGACACCTAATCATACGCCCGTCATCTATACACAGGGGAAGCAGCGCTCCCCAGCGACCAAAGGGGTGTAGACAAGCAACCTCTATTATGGCTCATAATCTACGCAGTCTGATCTATTTTAAGCTGCAGGGGGCCTATGGAGCATCCTTTTCAACTTCTTATGGCGACATCCATCGCCTACCTGCTCGGCTCCATCATGGGCGCCTACTGGGTATGCCGTTACTTCGAGCTCCCCGATCCCACCGAAGCGGGCTCCGGAAATCCTGGAGCGACTAATATTTACCGCCTCGGCGGCCCTATTCCCGCCGCGCTTACCCTATTCTGGGACGCCGCCAAGGGCGCTGCCGCCGTCGGCATCGCAGCCATGCTGGGGCTTTCTCCCTATGAACAAGGCGTCACCGCCGTAGCGGCGATTGTCGGCCATATGCTGCCGGCATTCCATCATTTCAAGGGAGGTAAAGGCGTCGCCACCGTTTTGGGAGCGGGACTGGCGCTGGCCTGGCAGACAACTCTCGCTTTGACGCTAGTGTGGGCGGCCGTCGTATATTGGAAGCGAATTTCGTCCCTTGCCTCGCTGACTGCTGCGGTAATGGCGCCTTGGGTGGCATGGCGACTTAATCCAGAACATCTCGCCCTATTCCTCATATTGTCGCTGTTCATCCTGATTCGACACCGAGAGAACATCATCAATCTGGCCAAGGGCAAAGAGCGTTCGCTTTGATCTCCCGCGCCTTTAGCCTTTAATTGAAGGCAATTCCACTAAAGGCCAGCGTGGCGTGGCGACAACGCCAAGATCTCCTCTTTGTCCGGCAGCCAGACGCTGATAGCCAGCGTAAGCGATCATCGCGCCGTTATCCGTACAAAATTCCGGCCGGGCATAATACACCTGCGCTTTCTCGCCCTTGACCATTTGTTGAAGCTTTTCCCGCAGGCGACGATTCGCGCTGACGCCGCCGGCCATGATCAATCGTTTCAATCCAGTCTGCTTGAGCGCCCGACGGCACTTGATCACCATAGTCTCCACCACAGCTTCCTGAAAGCAGGCGGCGACATCTGCGCGCAAATTGTCGTCAACGCCACCACTGGCTTCCGCCTCCTGAAGCGTATTCAACGTAAACGTCTTAAGCCCGCTGAAACTGAAGTCCAACCCAGGGCGATCCGTCATCGGACGAGGAAATCTAAAGCGCTGCAGATTCCCCTGCTCCGCCAACTTGGCGACTTGAGGGCCGCCGGGGTAATCCAGGCCAAGCATTTTGGCCACTTTATCGAAAGCTTCCCCAGCGGCGTCGTCAACAGACTCCCCTAGCAGCTCATATTCGCCGACGCCATCAACACGCACCAACTGTGTATGGCCGCCAGAAACCAAAAGAGCGACAAAAGGAAATTCCGGTGGATTTTCTTCCAACATGGGCGCCAGCAAGTGCCCTTCCATATGATGAACGCCAATCGTGGGGATATCCAAAGCGTAGGCCAGCGCCGAGGCGATTGCGCCCCCCACCATTAATGCGCCAACCAAGCCTGGGCCCGCCGTATACGCGATAGCATCGACATCACCTTTGGTGACGCCCCCCTGACTTAGCACCTCTTCGATCAAAGGAATAACTTTCCGCACGTGATCACGAGAGGCCAGCTCAGGCACTACGCCACCATAATCCGCATGTAATTTGATCTGACTGTACAACGTGTGAGCCAACAGTCCACGCTCTCCGTCATACAACGCAATTCCGGTTTCGTCGCAGGATGTTTCTATGCCCAGTACTAACATGTTCCGTTCCGCCATCATCAAATCGCCGTACAGGTCGGCCACCATACTTATCGGGACGCTCTTGATTGTCGTCTACGTCAGGACAATACAATAAAAACCAGCTAAACGCCCAAACGTCTGGCAGCAGCAACCAGCTGGGCCGCTCGCCCAAGCCGGGCATCTTATAGCCATCGTGGCAACTATTCCAATCCCAATCACCTTTAAATTGGGCGCCGCTCGCACAGATTTGTTAGAATTTATACAGGCCAATACCTTTACAAGGACAGCCTATCAGGATTACAATGCGCGCCCTATTTAGGTTGACACAATTTAACCAATTCGGTTTTTGCAGATCATAGAGAGGGGATATGCCTTCCGTAAAAATTAAAGAGAACGAGCCATTTGACGTTGCCCTTCGCCGCTTTAAGCGTTCATGCGAAAAGGCAGGAATTCTTTCAGAAGTACGTCGTCGCGAGTTCTACGAAAAGCCGACTTCAGAAAGAAAGCGCAAGTTGGCTGCAGCTGTAAAACGTCACGCGAAGAAAGTTCAACGCGAACAAAGACGTTTCGAGCGCCTGTATTAATCGAATTACGCCCGCATTGACCTGGTCTTAATACTATTGAGGCCGGGTTGTTGGCGTTATTATGGTTTTTACAAGCCTTGTATTTTCCAGTTCTACTTCGCTCATAATATCCAATACGGACAGAGACTATTCGGCCATGTCATTGAAAGACAGTTTAACGGACGCTATGAAATCGGCTATGCGCAGCAAGGAGAAAGATCGCCTTGGCGCTATTCGTTTGATTCTGGCCGACATTAAGCGGATCGAAGTGGACGAACGCATTGAAGTTGATGATGCTCGCGTCCTCGAAGTTCTGGATAAAATGACGAAACAACGCAAAGACTCCATCACTCAATTTTCCGCCGCGGGCCGGGATGACTTGGCCGCCAAAGAACAGCTTGAGCTGGACGTAATTCAGGAGTTTCTGCCTGAGGCGCTCAGCGAAGAAGAACTTGATCAATTTATCCAAACTGCGGTAAATGAATCAGGCGCGGAGTCGATACGCGATATGGGGAAGGTAATGGCGATCCTGAAACCACAGGTTCAGGGACGTGCGGATATGGCGGTCATCGGGCAGAAAGTTAAAAAAGCTTTGTCCTGATCTCTTCTGCGACCATTTTAATCACCCAGAAGTTTCTCAATATTACGGCGACCTGTTTCAGGAGTTCGCCAGGTCAGAGTGGTTGCAGGCGCCTCCCTGCAACTAGACTTTCTTATTCAATAGGTTAAAGTCATGGCCGGTCTGATCCCTCAAGCATTTGTCGACGACTTACTCTCTCGGGTTGACCTCGCAAGCCTCATTGCGGAACGGGTAAATCTCAAGAAATCTGGCGCAACCTACCAAGGTCGCTGCCCTTTTCATGACGAAAAGTCTCCCTCCTTTCACGTATACAACGAAAATCATCCTGCGCATTACCACTGCTATGGCTGTGGCGCTCACGGCGACGCTATCAACTTCATCAAGGAAACAGAACACCTTTCCTTTAATGAAGCGGTTGAGCAGTTGGCGAAACGTTGTGGCGTGGAAGTGCCTCGCGATAGAGCAGCCGAGCAAAAGGTCAGCCAAAACAAATCCTTGTATGACGCCTCCTCACATGCGGATGCGGCATTTCGTCAGGCGCTGGGAAACCATCCGCTACGCGGAATCGCTCAGGAGTACCTGAAGCGCCGGGGTATCTCTCCCGAAATGGCGGATTTATATGGCATAGGCTTCGCGCCAGCGCAGCGTCAATTTCTTAGCGGCTCTAGCGACCGCAATCTAATCAAGGCGCTCAGCACACTGCGCCTGGTGATAGAGAAGGAACAAGATCGCTTCGATATGTTCCAAAACCGCCTTATGTTTCCCATCCGGGATACCCGGGGCAGAACCATCGCCTTCGGCGGTCGCACGCTTGGCAATGACCGCAGTAAATACATCAACAGCCCCGAATCTCCCATATTCCACAAAAGCAACGTGTTATATGGATTATGGGAAGCGCGCAAGCAGTCTCGCAAGCTTGAGCAGCTGATCGTGGTTGAAGGCTACCTTGACGTCATCTCTCTGGCCCAATTTGGCGTAGTTAATGCCGTCGCCGCCATGGGGACCGCCACCAACGAGGACAATTTAAGTCACCTGCTGAACACCAGCCAGGATATTGTCTTCTGCTTCGATGGCGACAAAGCCGGCTTGGCGGCTGCCGATAAAGCGCTTAATAACTTGCTACCCATGTTCCAGGACGGCTACAAGGTCAGCTTCCTGATTCTCCCAAAGGGCGAGGACCCTGACACATTTGTCAGAAACGAAGGCGCGGACGCATTCCGCGAACGTGTTAATAACTCAACTCCCCTGTCAGAATTTTTTTTCCAGGCTATGAGTCGAGGCTTGGACCTGTCCATTGCGGAAAACAAAGGCATACTATCCACTCAGGCTCGCGCAGCATTAAAAGTCATCAATGCGCCAGTTCTGAAAGATGCTCTTTATCAGCGCCTGAATGAGCTGACGCGCTCTCCTCGCTGGGGCGACCGCCAAGGCAAAAATGGCGGCGAGTGGAAGAAAGGCGATTGGAAAGGCAAAAAAGGATTTTCATTTCAGAACCGGGACGAGCCTCGTGAAGAGCCCATCCCTGTGCCTAATCGCATTGCCGCCCGCGCCTGCCTTGGCTTATACGTCAATCCATCCTGGGCGAAGGAAATCTCAAACACCCTGAATTATGAGATTACTCAGGACGATGAAAGAGCGCTGACTTACTTTCTGGAGTGGCTGCTTAAAGAAAATATCGAGACAGCGGAAGACCTACTTTACCGGTTAGCGGTCGATCCACACCAACAAAGACGCTTCAAAAACCTGTTCAATTCCTTGGAGCATATTTTCGGTGCGGAGGAAATTGAGGCGGGAGCCCAGGAAAGTTTGTTGGTGCTCAAAAGAAAATATTTCGACCGATCTTTTGACAAAATTCACCAGGATTTATCAAGAGACCCTAAAAACAAGGAGTTACACGAAAAATTCAGAACAATGTCGAGCGAAAAAATGGCGATGATCGCCACACCGAAATCTTAATCTTGTGTGGACTTGAAAATTTTTAAGTCGTCTCCACATAGGGTTTCTAGCGCGCAAACAGTATACAGGCTATAATAGCTGTTTGTTTTTCTCCCATTAAGCCACCGAATTCGTAGGGTGACTATGTCAGGCAATTCCCGAAAATCTCGATTGAAAGAACTCATCGCCCGCGGCAAAGAACAAGGTTACCTAACATACGCAGAAGTTAACGACCATCTGCCAGAGGATATAGCAGATCCGGATCAGGTGGAAGACATTATACGCATGATTAACGACATGGGTATCATGGTCTGCGAAGAAGCTCCAGATGCGGATACCTTGTTGATCACCGATGGTGATTCCACTGATGAGTCTGTAGCAGCGGAAGCTGCGGCGGCGCTTGCCTCCGTCGAAAACGATGTAGGTCGCACTACTGACCCGGTGCGTATGTACATGCGTGAAATGGGTACGGTTGAGCTGCTGACTCGTGAGGGTGAGATCCAGATCGCCAAGCGCATCGAAGAAGGTTTGCGCGATGTAATGGCCACGCTGGTTTACTATCCTGGCACGGTTTCCAACATTCTTGCCGCTTTTGACGCCACACAGGGCGAAGATGGCGGACGCGTCAGCGACGTTATCACGGGGTTCCTTGATCCCGTAGAAGACGGCGTCATTCCCGAAGCTAACGAAGCACCAGAGTCCGACGACATCGACGAAGATGAGGAGGATGAGGAAACTGAAGAAAGCTCAGGCAAAGACGACGCGAAAGCCAAAAACAAAGACCTCGACGATGACGAGGACGAAGAAAGTGATGGCGAAGACAACAGCGATAGCGACGACGACAACGACAGTGGCCCCGACCCTGAAATTGCCCGCGGCCGTTTTGCTGAATTGCGCGAAGCCTTCAACACGCTGAACGCAGCCATTGACAAGCATGGCCGCGCCAGTCGTGAAGCACAGGAATGCTTTGACGAGGTCAGTCGTATTTTTGCGCCTTTCAAGCTGGCGCAAAAGCAGTTCGACGAAATTATCAATACGATCCGTATTACTAACGATAGCGTCCGCAAGTACGAGCGCGAAATCCTGAGTATCTGCACCCGCGACTGCAAAATGCCGCGCAAGAACTTCATCAAGATGTTCCCCGGCAATGAAACCAACCTTGAATGGGTTAAGGGTCTGGCTGCAAGAAGCGAGGATTGGGCTAAAGCGGCGCAAACCAAAGAAGAAGAAATCACTCGTCTGCAACGTCGCATCATCAACATTCAGAATGAAGTTGATCTGCCGGTTGCGGATATCAAGGAAATCCATCGCCGGATCTCCATTGGCGAAGCGAAAGCGCGTCGCGCCAAGAAGGAAATGGTCGAAGCCAACTTACGTCTGGTTATCTCTATCGCCAAAAAGTACACCAACCGTGGTTTGCAGTTCCTGGACCTGATTCAGGAAGGCAACATTGGTTTGATGAAAGCAGTAGACAAGTTCGAATACCGCCGCGGATACAAGTTCTCCACGTATGCGACCTGGTGGATTCGTCAGGCGATCACGCGCTCTATCGCCGACCAGGCCCGCACTATCCGTATTCCGGTGCACATGATTGAAACCATCAACAAGCTGAACCGCATTTCCCGCCATATGCTGCAGGAAATGGGCCGCGAAGCGACGCCTGAAGAACTGGCGAAGAAGATGGACATGCCGGAAGACAAAGTGCGTAAGGTCCTGAAAATCGCCAAAGAGCCCATCTCCATGGAGACGCCAATCGGTGACGACGAAGATTCGCATTTGGGCGATTTCATCGAAGATTCTCACGCAGAGTCTCCGATTGATTCAGCGACCACTGAAGGCCTGAAAGAGTCTACCCGTCGCGTACTGGCAGGTTTGACCGCAAGAGAAGCCAAAGTACTGCGTATGCGTTTCGGTATCGAGATGAATACGGACCACACTCTGGAAGAGGTCGGCAAACAGTTCGACGTCACCCGTGAGCGTATCCGTCAGATCGAAGCCAAAGCCCTTCGCAAACTGAGACACCCCAGCCGCTCAGACCATCTGCGCAGTTTCATCGACGATTGATCGAAAGCTAGCAAAATACTGGCGCCAACTATATCTGAAAGGTATAATTGGCGCCCTCTCTTCCCCGGACCACTAAATTCGGGACTTCTGAGAAATCAGAAACACTATAAGGGCCTATAGCTCAGTTGGTTAGAGCAGCGGACTCATAATCCGTTGGTCCCAGGTTCAAGTCCTGGTGGGCCCACCAACTTTTCCTTGATTAATAACGAAATACGAAAAAACATTTTTCAAAATATAGGCTATATTTCGTCCTGCTATTGTCATTGTGACTAGCTGCCAGGGCCAAATTGAAAGTTTTCCTAAACGCCAGCTTTTTAGTGCTGCCCTCAGTGAACCTTCTCCAAAGCCCCCCTTCCCTTTCTAATCTTAGCGACTTTCAGTGTCTACCTAACAGCGCTCTGTGCTTAACAGGTCCACGTATAAAGTCCCAAACAGGTTAGCGAGTAAGCGTAGAAAACAGCGGGCTATAGCTGGATAGTCATCCTACGTGCAAGAGTGTGGATTAGGTACTACTGGAAGTAGCTTGCTCGAGGACTTCCTGCGCAGTAATGCACTATGCCGCCAAGTAGCTCACAAAAACGTTCTAGATGGACAGTGTCAGCTTAAACAACGCAATTCTACCCCTTATTGTAATCTAGTCCCGTCTTCAAGATTGTTTTAGCTGTCCTAATAATTTCACCAGCGCGAATGCTTTATTTTTGATCTGTGATGTTTGGGTATCATTAACCATTTCAATTCCACTTTGTTTATGAATCAGTTTAATGCCTGAATCAATAGTCCCATCTTCATTACGTCGAGTTAGAACTTCGATTTCGCCATCTTTAAATTGCTCTTCTAATGCCTTTAAAATACCTTGCTCGAATGACATACATTTAATCCTATTATTGCTAAACGAATGCCCGGCACATACGCCGGTTCGGAACCGTACAGCCGTGAAAACCAGCAGGCGTATCAATTGTGAGAAAGCTCCACCTTTTTAGACAACATCCAGTAATGCCAGGCCTCTTCTGGCCAAGAGCGGGCATTAAAAATTTTAACTCCGCCCAATTATCTCTCAGTCTTTGCTCTCCATTTCTCTCGCCTTCCCCAGCGCTGAAGCAATGATTCCGGCTGGAATCGCCACGATACCTAAGCCGATTGTCAGAACAAAAAATGTAAATATCTTTCCGCCTGCTGTGAGCGGATAGATATCTCCATATCCCACCGTGGTTAGTGTGGCTACAGCCCACCACAAACTATGAAATATCGACTGGAAGGCTTCGGGTTGAACAGGGTTTTCAAAGTAATAAATCCCAACTCCGGCTAGATAAATCAAGATTAGAGTGAGCGAGGAAAATAGTATCAACTCTTCTTTTGCTATTAAGAATGCATAATGAAATCTTTTAGCGGCTTGGCTGTATCTCGCCAATTTTAGAACGCGCACAAGACGCAATAGCCTAAAAGCTCTTATAACCCTCAAGTCGAGCCCCATAGTTAAATAAAATGGGGCTATAGCCAGAAAATCGATAATTCCAAAGAAGGAGAAAATATACTTTCTGGTCGGCTGAGTTACCCAGGCCCGGAGAATATATTCAAAAGTGAACAAAGCTACCGAGAAAATCTCAATTAATCTTAGCCATTCCTTAGTTTTAGTAGAAATATTCGGGAGTGTTTCAATCGAGAAGCAGATCAGTGAAACCACTATTAATGCTTGTACAGCATAATCAAAAAGGCGGCCTGTAAGAGTTTTGCTGCCAAGCACAATAGGTTCCAGTCTGGCTCTAGCAGCACGGGCAGCTTTACGCATAGGGACCAATATTAGGCACTCCTGTATCCTCATGTTGGGCATCAAATTCAAATTGTTAAGGTTTCGCACTTTAAGGCATTTGGTGAATATGTGTGGTGCAAGGCCAGATTGACGTAAGGCAGACCCGCATCGCAGTGCGAGTATAATGTATGTCGAGAGACTGTAATTTAATTTGTGTATCTGCCTATCACTAGTACCCTATAGCGGGGTTAAGGATAGGTAGACAATGAACCAGAAAGAATTAGAAGCATTTGCCCGTGAGGCAGCCAAATCTCTGAAAACAGAAAAGGATCTCAACGAGTTCCGTCAGATGCTCACCAAGGCGACCGTGGAAGCCGCGCTCAATGCAGAGCTGGATGTGCATCTGGGGTACGAGAAACATCAATCTTCAAATTCAGACAATAGCCGTAACGGCTATTCCAGCAAGACCCTCCGTACCGAGGACGGTCAGTTTGAAGTTAATACTCCCAGAGATCGTCAGGGCAGCTTTGAGCCTCTACTGGTCAAGAAGCAGCAGACCCGTTTCACCACCATGGATGACAAGATTCTCAGCCTCTACGCCAAAGGCATGAGCACCCGAGAGATCGTGGCTACCTTCAAGGAAATGTATGGTGCGGATGTTTCTCCCACCTTAATCTCCAAAGTGACGGATGCCGTGATTGAGCAGGTGGTGGAATGGCAGTCTCGTCCTCTGGATGCGGTTTATCCCATCGTATACCTGGACTGTATTGTGGTGAAGATCCGCCAGGACAAGCAGGTGATCAACAAGGCGATCTATCTTGCCTTGGGAGTGGATCTGGAAGGTCACAAAGAACTGTTAGGGATGTGGATCTCTGAAACCGAAGGGGCGAAGTTCTGGCTTAATGTGCTGACCGAGTTACAGAACCGGGGCGTGAAGGACATTCTGATCGCCTGTGTGGATGGTCTGAAGGGTTTCCCCGAAGCGATCAATACCGTGTATCCCCAAACCCGGATACAGCTCTGTATCGTGCACATGGTGCGCAATGCGGTGAAGTATGTGCCGTGGAAAGACTATAAGCCGGTGACGACAGATCTGAAGCGAATCTACCAATCGGCCACCGAGGAGGAAGCCCTCTCAGAGCTGGACAGGTTTGCCGAACGATGGGATGAGAAATATCCCCAGATCAGCCGATCCTGGCGGCTTCACTGGGAGAACCTCAACACTCTGTTCCGCTACCCGGAAGACATTCGCAGGGCCATCTACACGACCAATGCCATTGAGTCCCTTAACAGCGTCATTAGGAAAGTGATCAAGAAACGGAAGCTGTTCCCCACGGATGATTCCGCGAGAAAGGTGGTGTATCTGGCGATCATGGCTGCGTCGAAGAAATGGACGATGCCGATCAGGAATTGGAAGTCAGCGCTGAACCGATTTATGATCGAGTTCGAAGATCGCTTAACAGAGTATCTTTAATAACCAGGCAGATACACAGAATTATTTACAGGGTCTATGTCGACCAAACCATACATTGTCTGCCTTGTCTGCCTTGTCTGCCTTGTCTGCCTTGTCTGCCTTGTCTGCCTCATTGGTGACAGAGACCATCTAGCGCTGCAAACTAATTTGCCGACTACATACTCAGGCCGCTATGAGCAGTAGTTGAAAAAGGTAAAGCATATACAAATGTTTGCTTTGGAGTATCGCTGCGACATCTCCCAGGCCAAACTACTACCACTTAATGCACAATTATTGGCGATTCGGCGCCCAGTACCGGAGTTAAGCCAGGCTCTGCTTTTTGCATGGCTCGCCGGTATGCAGGTCGTTCGCCGATGCGTTGCAGGTAGGCCAAGATATTCGGGCATTGCGACAGGTCGTAGGGTTTAAACAGTCTCATCGTGGTGAGCGAGAAGATGATCATGATATCTGCTGCGGTCAGCGTGTCTCCGGCAAGATAGTCTGACTCGCCGAGTTTCTTTTCCATCATGGATAGCATCAACTGAAAACGCTCTTTCGCCATTGTCAGAGGGGCGTTGTTGTCCGAGGCGTCGACGCGCTCAAGCGATAGCATTCTTAGTATCTGCGCCTGAAACGTCCCATTGGCGAAGTGGAGCCAGTAAAGATAGTCAGTGTAGCCGGGCATTCCTGGCTTAATCGTCATGCAACCACTGCCGTGCATCTCCACCAGATATTCTATGATGGCCCCGGACTCGCCAAGCACAAGGTCACCGTCAGTAATGACCGGCGCTGCGCCAAGAGGATGTAGACTTATATATTCCGGCGGAGCCATTTTGTTATCCATCCGGCGCTTATAGCATCTCAGTTCGTAGTCGATGCCAAGTTCCTCGCAAAGCCAGACGATTCTCTCCGACTGGGATCGGCCTAAGTGGTGAACGGTCAGCATAGTGATTCCTTTATTTCCCTTTCTGTCTATTGAGATAAACCTAATCCAATGATACATAAGAGTATTTACGCGACCTGCGCCGAACCGTTCATAAACTGTGCTCAAGCGATCAATACGTCTTAAAGCGTGGGCCCAGACGTATAAAGCCCCATCCTGTAGCGACAAATGAACTCAGAGACTTCTATCAAACGGACAGTGATCTCCAGAGAAGGCGTTGGAACCACGGCGTCCATCCTGACGCGAAATGATTTATTCATAGGCAAATTCGTCACCGATCACCCAACGCTTATCTTGGTGAGACGCGGGAAAAAGACTTTGCTCACAGGTGACCGACGCGTAGAGCTGCTTCCAGGCGACGCCGTCGCCATCGCGGCAGGCGCCGCCTGTGATGTCGAGAATGAAACAGATGGCGGTCAGTTTGAGGCCGACTGGATTGTTTGCGCTCGGTCGCTCATTCGCAAAATAGAGCCTGATTTTCCTAAGCACAAAAGAGTGCAAGGCATCGTTTCCATGCAAGGGCTGGGAAGAGAGTTCATCCTCGCCTTCGAACGCGGCCTCCAAGCCATCAGAGAACCGAAGGTAATCCCAGAGCTCATCGCGGTACATCGTGCATGCGAGCTTCTACACTGGTTGGCGAACACAGGATATGTATTCAGATCTGATGAGCGTGCGGATGTTCAGCGAAAAGTGCGTCTGCTTATCGGCGCGGAGCCGGACAGGAAGTGGACTTCGCAAGACATTGCCGGATTGCTGGCCATGAGTGAGGCGACGTTTCGGCGCAAGCTCGCCAAAGAGGGACAAACCTTCAGCGAGATTCTTGTGGATGTTCGAATGTCACTGGCTTTGTCATTGTTACAGTCAACTAACGCGTCAGTTTCCAGTATTGCGTATCAAGTTGGGTATGAATCTGCTTCGCGATTCTCAGTAAGGTTCAAGAAGCGATTCGGCTTTTCGCCCATGGTCATCCGAGAAGAGCCAAGACCGAGAAGCACCTGATCGGTATTTTTGCTGTAAGCGCCAGTCTGGAAGCGTCGCCTGTCGCGTCACTTCCTCCGCCACAGGCGCTCAGAGTGAAACAAATCAGGGACGTTATGCTCAGCTTTTTATGCTTCATCAAACTTTCCTACGAAACTCCATCAAATAGCAGATTGGATCCAGGCCAATCGTCTGCAGCTCTCAGATCGTAAATTGAATTCTTACCCATTGGCTTCTACAGTGGGGGTAAGGGGTATGCCGGAGGAACAGTCGGGCAGGCGCGAACCTGGGTCATAGAAATTGGAGGTGGAGCCATGATGGATAACGTCAGCGGTCGCTATTTCAAGGACGCCGAGTACCAGCGTCGCCGCACTCAAGTGAGAGCGGGCATGTCGTCGCGGGGGCTGGACGCCTGTCTGATCGCCAGTCCTGAAAATATTTACTACCTCACCGGCCTGGACCATCAAGGTTACTTCGCCAGCCAACTACTGATTTTACCTTCCAGCGGTCAGCCGATCCTCATCACCCGCGCCATGGAAAAAGCCACAGTGCGGGATCAGGCGCCGGATGTCCTGCATATCGGTTACAGCGACGGCAGCGAGCCGCTTCCTGGCGAGGACGATGTCGCCATTTCCGAAGACGCCTGGTCGATGACCATGGGAGCCCCTACCCGCGACGCCACTCGCAAACGCCCCAGCCTCACGCCTACCGCTGCTGCGCGCGAAACGGTAAAAGCCTTACATGACGCTGGCTTGGGGCAAGGCGTGATTGGCATCGACATGAACAGTACGTTTTTGCCCTACTCCGTCGCCGAAGGGATCATGAATGGCGTCCCAGACGCGGAATGGCGCCAACTGGACAACTTGGTGGACGACGTTCGCATCGTTCAGTCCCCTGCGGAGCTGGAGCTGACGCGGGAAGCCGCCGCCATCTCCGACTCCATGATGCTCTCCGCCATCGCCGCCGCGGGCCCCGGGGTGAACGCTCGGGAAATCATGGCGGCTATTTATGACGCCATGTTCCGGCGCGGCGGCACCTACCCCGGTTTCGTGCCTTTGGTGCGATCAACCCGCACCCTCGCTCACGAACACGGCACCTGGGAGGACATGGCGCTGGAGCGGGGCGACCTGTTGTTTCTGGAAATGGCGGGCTGCGTGCGCCGCTACCACGCGCCTATCGGTCGTTTTGTCTTTATTGGCGAAGCGCCCTCGGAAGCGCAGCGGGTCAATACGATATGCAGGGAGGCCATGCTTGCCGCCGCCGACGCCATCAAACCTGGCGTAAGAGCGGGCGATGTATACGAGACATGGCAGGCGGTGCTGGACCGCAATAATCTGGCTCATTATTCCCGTCATCATTGCGGCTATTCCATCGGTATCGGCTATCCGCCCAGTTGGTCCGGCAGTGGCGTCCCCGTGGGACTGCGTCGCAATTCAGATTTGCAGTTACGCGAAGGGATGACGTTTCACTTGATGAGCTGGCTGCTTAATTCCGGCATTGGCGACGCCTTTTTATCCGATACAGTGGAGGTCACCGCCACTGGCTGCGAGTTTTTAACCACGGTAAACCGGGAAGTATTGTATCGTTAGCCTGGATACTCATAGCTTCGCAACGTTCGCCAACACAGACGCCGCACCCGGCGTCTCATAAAAGATTTTCACCTACAATTCCAAGCAAGTCAGGAGCTTAGCGCACTCTCTCTTTCAAACTCATCCACACAGCTATCCACCGCGTCATCGAAGACGGCGGTCGACCGACACAGCAGGAGGCCTCACTATGAGTCAGATCGAAGTCTACAATCCCTTTACCCGCGAGCTGGAGTTCTCCCAGCCCTCTCAGACATTCGAATCCGTCAACATGCGCATCAATGACGCCCAGGACGCCTCCTATTACTGGCGCAGACTGAAGCCCGAGGAGCGCGCCGAGCATGTCATGAAAGCACTGGATTATTTCCGCCACCATCGCCCGGATATCGCGCAGGGCGTCACCCGGGAAGTCGGCAAACCTCTGAAGGCGGCTGGAGAAGAGCTGGATTTCATGCTTGAACGTGCAGAGTACCTGTGTCGCTTCGCCAAAGACGGCGCCCTGCGCCCAAGTCGTCACCCCGAGTATGACGATCCCAGTTTTGAGGGCCGCATCGAATGCCGCGCCAAGGGCGTCGTCTATATCATTACCCCTTGGAACTATCCCCTGTTCTGCGCCATCAACGGCACAGTCTGCGCTTTGTTAAGCGGCAGCGCCGTCGTACTCAAGCACACCACGACGCCGTCCGTCGGCGCGCATTTCGAAAACGCCTTCGGCGTCATGGCCGGCATAGAGAATCTACTCATCAATGTGACCGTGGACTTCGATGTTTCCGCGCGCATCATAGAAGAAGCCGACATCAATCATGTGGTTTTCACTGGATCAGTCAACGGCGGTCGCGCCATTCAACACAGCGTGGCCAAACGCGCGTTCAACGATGTAGCTGACCCGTTCATCGCCAGTTCTCTGGAGTTGGGCGGTAGCGACGCCGCATATATCGCCGAAGACGCGGATCTTGATGACGCCGCTTTCTGGGCGGTGAGGATCGGGCGTCTGCACAATTCGGGACAGTCCTGCTGCGCCGTTAAACGTATCTATGCCCACGCCAGCATCTACGACGCCTTTTTGGATAAAGCGCAGGCCATCATGGAAGAACAGAAAAACGGCGACCCCATGGAGGAGCCAACGACCCTGGGGCCACTGCACGGCGGCGATCCGACGCTGAACAACTTGCTGGCGATGACGCAGGAGGCGCAGCGGGACGGCGCCCGCCTGATGTGCGGCGGAACCACGGAGCGCATCGGCGTGGTCGACTTCCTCAGGCCCACCTTGCTGGCTGACGTGACGCCGAACATGCGCGTCTTGCAGGAAGAAACCTTCGGCCCTGTTTTACCGGTGATGTCGGTCAACAATGATGATGAAGCCATTGAACAGGCGCTGAATAGCGCCTATGGTCTGACCTCTTCTATCTTCACGGCGTCCCGACAGCGCGCCGAGCAGTACATCGCCGCCATGGAAACCGGCACGGTTTTCGTCAATCGCTGTAATTTCGTGGACGCGCGACTGGGTTGGATTGGTCAGCGCAGTTCCGGCAACGGCTCTCTGGCGCTGGCGCCGGAAGGATTGCAGGCGTTTAGCGCACGCAAATCCGTTAACCTGGACCCCAGTAAATTACGCTGACGCCCGATTTACATATCGCCAATGAGGATCCTATGAGCGGCTTTCCCGATTTTCCCAATGCAGTGCAGCAGTCAACGTTAAACGCAATACGACGGAGTTTTCATCGCGAACCCGAGTTGTCCTGGACCGAGTTTCGCACCAGCGCGCGGTTATGCGCCGAACTGTCTGAGCTTGGCTTCGACGTACTTTACGGCAAGGCGCTGTATGGCGAACGCAGACCGTCCAATCCCCCCGAAGCGGAGATCACTCGTCTGGCTTACGCCCGCGCAGAAGCCGCCCTGGGCAGAAACGATCCGCACCTCGCCGCCATGGCGGGCAATCTCACCGGCCTTTGCGCCACGCTGGACAGTGGACGCCCAGGCCCGGTATGGGGATTCCGTTTTGATATCGACGCCCTGCCCATTCAGGAAAGCCGCGATCCCTCGCATCCTCCCGCCGCGCAGGGATTCGCTTCAGACAACCCTGGCGTCATGCATGCCTGTGGTCATGACGGACATCTCACCATCGGACTGGGACTCGCACAGCGCCTTGCCGCCACGCTTGAACAATGGTGCGGGCGCGTTCATCTGTTTTTCCAGCCCGCGGAGGAAGTCGGCGGAGGCGGAGTCGTCTTTGCGGACCTGCCGCAGTTGCGTGAAGTCGAACGCTTCATGACCTTGCATCTGGGCATCGTTGACGCCTACCAGATCATCTGCGACGCCACCTGGATATGCGCCAAAATCTACGACGTCCGATACCGGGGGCGCGCCAGTCACGCCGGCAACGCGCCGCAGGATGGACGCAACGCCTTGTTGGCCGCCTGTCAGGCGGTGCAGGGACTGTACGCCCTGCCCCGACACAGCGGCGGTTTATCACGCATCAACGTCGGACGTTTTCATTCCGCCAACGCCCATAATGTCATCGCTGACGATGTGCGCTTCCGATATGAAGTGCGCGGCGCCAACAGCGATGTGGCCGATTACATGGCGCAGCAGGCGGAGCAAGTGTTGGGCGGCGCCGCGATGATGAATGGCGTGGAGTATGAGAAAACCACCTTCGCCGAATTTTCGGGGTGGCCTAACAGTCCGGAACTGGCGGCGAAGGCGGAGAAAATCGCCCGCGACCTGGGACTGCCGGAGGAATTACTGCAACGGCCTTATCTGGTTCCCGCCAGTGAAGACGCTGGCTATATGGTGCGGCGGGTGCGGGATCAGGGTGGGCTGGCCACTCATCTGATTTTGGGATGTCCGGTAGGAGACGGTCATCACAGTTGCGCTTTCGACTTTGACGAGCGCTTATTGCCCTGGGGCGTGGAGATGTTTTATCGCATGGTGGCCGACGGCGAAGGGGGATAACCTCGCCGTCGGCGCAGAAGCGCTGATTAGCGCAGCAAATGCAGGAAGTGCATGTGCTTATGGTACTGGTCGATGATGTCGTTGATCACCGCAACTTTGCTCCAGCCCATCACATCATAATCCTGCCCGCCCTCGCGCAAATGCACTTCGGCGCGGTAGTAGCGCTCCTCTTCTGGAGCCTCCTCAACAGACTCCTCTGGATGGACGAAATTCGGCTTCACATGAGAACGACTGCGCACCTCGTATACGAAGTCTACTTCATTGCCCAGCATCACCGTCAGTCGTACCCGATGACGCTCTCGGTCCTCTTCCACATGCGCGTCCAGCTCATGTTCCCGCAGCTCTTTGCAAACCGACTCGCAAGCGGGTTTGGCGATGGATCCCAGGAAACGGCTAACGTTATCTTTGTCTGGATAGTCGACAATGTTGGACAAGCGATCGCGCCAGTTTTCGTCATGCACCATGGGCGCCGCCGGCTGCACATTGAGCTGCAGGCTGTCGCGTTTGAATGCATCGATGCGCAGGGCTTTAATCAGGCCATAGGTGGCGATCAGCAATACGACGGCGAACGGCAGCGCGCTGGCGATGGTCATGGTCTGCAGCGCCCCAAGGCCGCCTGCGGCCAGTAATACGGCGGCGACAATGCCTTCGCCTCCCGCCCAGTAAACGCGCTGCCACATAGGCGTATCGTCACGTCCGTTGGAGCAGAGCATATCCACCACCATGGAGCCGGAGTCAGAAGAGGTCACGAAGAACACAATCACCATCACCGTCGCCAGCAGCGATAGCAGGCCGGAAAACGGGAACTGTTCCAGGAATGCGAACAATGCAATGGTGACGTCGCTGGAGACGGTATCTCCCAATGAAGTCAGGCCATCGCTCAGAATCATGTTAATGGCTGTGTTGCCGAAAAAGGTCATCCACATCAGCGTAAAGCCCGTGGGAACAAACAACACGCCCATGGCGAATTCACGAATCGTACGTCCTCGCGACACCCGCGCAATGAACAGGCCCACGAAAGGCGCCCAGGACATCCACCAGCCCCAGTACAGAATGGTCCAGCCGCCGATCCAATCGGTTTTTTCATAGGCGAACAAATTAAAGGTGTTGCGTACGATATCCGATGCGTATGAGCCCAGGTTCTGTACGAACGCCTGCAATAGAAACACCGTCGGGCCCGCCAGCAACACAAAGGCCAGCAGAAGCACCGCCAACACCATGTTTAGTTCGGACAGGCGGCGTATGCCTTTATCAAGGCCTGTGGTGACGGAAAGTATCGCCAGAAATGTCACGAAGACGATCAAGATAACCTGCGTCGTCAGTCCCACAGGAATGTCGAAGAGGTGATTCAAGCCGGAGTTCACCTGCAATACGCCGTACCCCAGGGAGGTAGCGACACCGAAAAGGGTGCCAATGACAGCGAAAATATCCACCGCATGGCCGATAGGGCCGTATATCTTCTCGCCGATCAACGGATACAGAGCGGAACGCAGCGTCAGCGGCAAACCGTGACGATAGCTGAAAAACGCCAGGATAAGCGCCACGATGGCGTAGATAGCCCAGGCGTGCAGGCCCCAGTGGAAAAAGGTGATTTTCATGGCCTCGCGAGCCGCCTGCACGGTACCGCCATCACCAACCGGCGGTGACAGGAAGTGCATCACCGGCTCCGCTACGCCGAAGAACATCAGGCCAATGCCCATACCGGCGGAGAACAACATGGCGAACCAAGTGACGTAGGAATAATCCGGCGTGGAATGATCCGGCCCCAGTTTGATCTCGCCATAACGAGACAACCCGAGAAAGCAGACAGTGATCAAAATGATCGCCACTGTCAGCACGTAAAACCAACTGGCGTTGGCGACAATGGCCGCCTGCAGCTCAGTGAACAACTCGCTGGCTTTCTCAGGGAAGAGCGCCGCAAAGGCCACCAACAATACAATCAGTCCAGAGGAGGTAAAAAAGACAGGGGGATTTAAACGCGCTTTCGGGCTCCCATTCATAATGTGTCCTTAAGTCGTCGTGCATTTGATTCGATAAGGTCGCAGGATGCGCATCCGGCGCGCCTTAGAGTTACCTAGCAATCGCAGTGCGTCAGAGTAATCTCCAACGACTTCCGCGATCATGTAGACAGGTTGTTCAACAACCAATTACGCGTGCCTAAACAGGCGCTTTAGCCTGCCTAGTATACCTCATCGGGCGCGCCGATGCTCAGACGCAGACCATCTTGACCCGTTCGTCCACCCAATCGATGAAGACGCGCACCCGACGGGACAGTTGCCGCCGGTGGGGATACATCGCATAAATCTGCATGGCTTCCGCTCTGGCGTCCGGCAGCACTTCCACCAGTTCCCCTGACGCCAGCAGATGCCTCACGTCATAAGCCGGCGCCTGCAGCAGCCCCATTCCCGCCAGGGCGCAGGCTACATAGGTCTCCGCATTGTTCACCGTCACCCAACTGCGCATTTCCACATAATGCAGCTCCCCATCCTGCACATATTCCCAGGGTTCAGCGCGTCCGGTATTGGGTGACGCGAATCTGACCGCTCGATGCGCGCTCAAATCATCCGGAGTCTGCGGCGCGCCATAACGCGCCAAATAAACAGGGCTGGCGCAGTTCACCAATTCCATTTTTCCGAGAGGTCTGGCCACCAGACTGGCGGAGCCGGGATCGCCCACCCGCACCACACAGTCAACCCCCTCCTGAATCAGATCGATAGTGCGATCCGTCGCCCCCAGTTCCAGCTCAATATCCGGATAGCGCTCAAAGAAGTCTGGCAACGCCGGCGCAATCACCCGGGAGCCGAAGCGACTGGGAACATCCACTTTCAGTTTTCCGCTCACTCTCGCCCCGGGCTCGCGAAACATGCTTTCTATTTCTTCAATTTCCGTCAGCAAATGACGGCAGCGCTCCAACAGGGCTGCGCCATCATGCGTCAGGCTGACACGACGGGTAGTGCGATGCAGCAAGCGCGCGCCAAGGCTGGCCTCCAGCTTCTGCACTACGGAAGAGACAGTGGACCGAGGCAGCTCGCACAAGTCCGCCGCCCGGGTAAAACTGCCGGTTTCCGCGACCCGGGCGAACACCTGCAATGCGTCGATCCTATCCATATCCTCCCCTCTATTATTCGTAATTAATGGACAGATTATGTAGCAGCGCCGCCATTATGCGAAACAAGCGCACAGATAGAATGCAACCAAATTAAACTGGCGGTAAGAAACCCGAGGAACACTTTACTCGCGCGGCGGCCAACGTGCCGGCGATACGGCATCTCCTGACCGCTGTCGCCCTGTTTTTGTAGCGGAGGTTTCCCCGCGAATAGCTCCAATGCGCCGGTTGACCATGTACGGCGCAGGTTGCAAACCGTTACCGTCCGCTAAGAAAGAACAACTGAAATTGACCGAAGCATTAATTAGCATCACGAGTTATCACTACAACACTGCAGAGGGTCGGTACACAATGCGTCTTTCCCCCGCCAAGCTGTTGCTCATCATCCAGTGCTCCACCATTTTTCTATCCGCTTCGATCATGATCGAAGGCAGCCGCGTCATGCACAGCGATCTGGTGAAAGGCGGACTCATGATCGCCATCTGTCCCCTCCTTTTGATGTTTCTGGGCCATCGTCTGGGACGCGAATGGGTGTTTGAATCATTGCGCGCCTTGGACGACGAAGTCAGCCCGCAAGAGTGTGAGCGTAACGCCGCGGCTTCCTTGCTGCGTCTGAGCACTATCTGCGTCAGCCGCACCCTGCTCAAACTGGTGGGCATTCTGTTGGCGGTGGTCGTCACTCCCGCCCTGTTGCTGCCGGAAATCTTGCAAACGCCGGACCTGTGGAAACAAGCCCTCACAGGATCGATCGCAGTCATCCTGCTGCTGACCGCCGCCCAAGTTACTCACAACAGTCTGGCTTCGCGCCCCTCCATGAAATAGATGCGTCGTCGTTACATAACCGCGATTAGCAACGAAGGCGCCGCGGAGAGTCCGTACTTTCCGCAGTGCCAGATGGACAATATCCATAGGCCCTCCGGTCGACTAGACTAACCAGCACAGTCGTGTATGGAAATGCTGTAGCGAATCAAGCGTCAGGCTTATCCGCCCGTGGAGGCGTTAGATGCTTGCTGCTGATCGCCAGCGCCGAAGGGGCCGAGCGCAGGACAGCCTTTGCTATAATAATTAGGTCTGTCAGCATTTCGGCGTCGCCACTGCTGCGCCTGAAACGGCGTGGCGGATACCAACAACCGCGCGTGTGAGTAGTGAAAAGGAAAGCCGAGTTACCGTCCGCACAGAAATCGACCCAGGTGCGCAATGGTTATGTGTTGCGCGTTATCGCCTGCATGATCGTTTTGTGTCTGCACATCGCGATATTCAAATTTTCCGGCCACCCGCTGATGTGGGGGCTGATTGTCCTGCACACGCTGATTTACCCTCATCTGGCGTATTTTTTCTCCGAATCCAAGAAGCAAGAGCTGGATAACATACTGGTCGATTCTTTCGCCTATGGCGCCTGCGTTGCGCTGTGGGGATTCAATCCCTTGATCACACTGGCTTTTATCTGCGGCGCCTGGATGACCAACCTGGCCGCCGACGGAGCAATCTTCTTCTTCAAAGGCATCGTCGCCAATGTCACCGGCGCCCTGCTGACCGGGTTGATCACTGACTTCTATTTCCGTCCCAGCCTGGAGCTGACGCCCACCCTGATCGCCTCCGCCGGCCTGTTCGGCTACACCATGAGCCTGGGCATGCTGCTGCATCGCATCAACCTTAAACTGAATCAAACCAAGCTGCGCCTGCTGGAGCAGAAAGAGTCGCTGATCGACATCAGCTCCCTGGCTCATGCGGTGAACACCCACCTCGAACTGGACCTGATCATGGGCCGGGTCATGCAGGCTCTACGCCGTATCCAGCCTTTCGAGCAGGTTTACATCACGCTGTTTGAAAACAATCTGGAGCGTCTGGTGCTGGTGAAAAGCTATGGCGATGCACTGACGGCGCAGGAAGTCAAACAATCGGAGGGGTTCACTTTTTTCCTCCCCGAAGATGAGAACAGCATATTCGTCCGCCCATTAGTAAAAGACGAGCCGCTGTTTATTCCGCGGGTGCCTCCCCCTGACGCCACGACTTCGAAAGTGGACAAACGTCTCTACGACTTTCGCGCGCCTATTTCCATCGCCTATTTTCCTCTGCATGTAGATAACAAAGTCATTGGCGGCTTCGGCTTCGTCAATTACGTCCAACCCCTGGATCTGGACGCCGCCGCTATTGAATCTATCGCCGAGTATCTGGTGCAGGTCGGCACTGCCGTACGCAACGCGCAGCTTTTTGAGCAGGCCCGACAGGCCAAAGAGCAGGCGCTCAACGCCCAACGCGCGGCGGAGGTGTCCGAAGCCGCCAAAAGTCGCTTCCTCGCCAATATGAGCCACGAGATACGCACCCCCATGACGGCGATTCTCGGCTACTCGGAATCGCTGCGGGAGAGCAACCTGAGTCGTGAAGAGCGCAACCAGTTTATCGACATCATCGTGCGCAGCGGCCGTCACCTGCTCACTATCATCAATGACATTCTCGACCTTTCGAAAATCGAGGCGGAGAAGATCGAAATCGAACATATGCAGATCTCACTGCCGAACTTGATTGAAGATTTGCGTTCCCATATCGGCTTGCGCGCACATGAAAAAGGTCTAACTCTGGACATCACACCCAAATTGCCGCTGCCCGCGCACTTCGAGTCAGATCCCACACGCCTCAAGCAGATTTTGTTCAACCTGGGCGCCAACGCCACCAAGTTCACCCACAAGGGAAGCATTCACTTCGGCGTCAGTTATGAGAAGGACGCCAATCTGCTGCGCTTCACCGTCACGGATACGGGTATAGGATTGGGTCCGGGCGAGTTGAAGAAAATCTTCGAGCCCTTCGTGCAGGCGGACAGTTCCACCACTCGCCAGTATGGAGGCACCGGGCTAGGACTCTATATCTCCCGACAGTTGGCTCACATGCTCGGCGGTGAATTGACGGTGGACAGCTCCCAAGGCGAAGGCAGCCGCTTCAGCGTCACCATCAGCGCCGGCGACTTAAGCCAGACGCCATGGATAAACAGCCTGGAGGAATTCGAGAAAGCGCGTCTGCGCCTGGAACTGAACGGCGCCGCATGGAGCGCCCCTCGTCTGCGCGGAAAAGTGCTGCTGGCGGAAGACAATCTCGACAACCAGACGCTGTTTCATCGCTTTCTGGTGGAAGCCGGCCTCAGCGTCACCCTGGCGAGCAACGGCAAACAGGCGGTGGAAGCCGCATCCGCATCCCGCTTCGATCTAATCCTGCTGGATATCCAAATGCCGGAAATGGGCGGGGATGAGGCTATTCTGCATTTACGGGAAATCAGCCAGACGCCGCCAGTAATCGCACTGACCGCCAATGTCATGCGTCATCAGTTGGATGAATACCGGCAGTTGGGCTTTATCGACTTCATCGCCAAGCCGGTCGACCGCCTGCATTTTTATCAAAAACTGCGGCTTTACCTGCCAACGGTGCCGGAAGACCTCACCGGCCGTATCCTTGTAGCGGAAGACAACGACGTCAACCGCCTGCTGTTCAAACGTCAGATCGAGCGTATCGGCCCCGCCTTGACCGTGGTGACCGTCGAGAATGGTCAGGAAGCGCTGGAGGCGGCGCTGGCGGAAAGTTTTGACCTGATCCTGATGGACATCCAAATGCCGGTCATGGATGGTTTGGAGGCCCTACGCGCCTTGCGCGCCCAGGGATACTCGCAACCGGTTTACATCATTTCCGGCAACACCGAACCCGCCGACATCGCTACTTACATGGAATCCGGCGCGCAAGGATATCTCGGCAAACCTCTGGACCGGAATCAGCTCGACCAGCTCCTGCAGGAGCTGCTCGGACACTGCGCGGTCACCGCCCCCCAAGCCTGATATTCGCTCAACAATCATTCACTCTTCCGCCAACATTCAGCGTTTTGTCATAAAACTGCAACAAACGGGCGGCATCCCGTCATAAATAGCAAAAGTCCTCTTATATGCTATTACTTTATAGATACATACCACTCTTAGTTCTCATCCGTTCCGGAGTCAATCATGCAATGGTTATCCAGAAGTTTGTTTAATCAACTGTTAGCAGTCGTCACTTTAAGCGGGCTGTTAACGCTGGCCGCAGGCATTTTCAGCGCCATCTCCAACGAGCGCCGCATCAGCGAACTGGAATTGTCTCTGGCCAGAAATGGAGATCTTCAGCAGAAAGCAAATGAGTCCGTGACCTTGTTTAAAATACAAGTCCAGGAGTGGAAGAACGTGTTGCTGCGCGGCGGTAACCCAGACAATCTGAAAAAATACTGGGACCGCTTCGTGGAAACGGAAACCAAAGTGCAGGAAAAGGTCTCAGGAATCCGGCCGCTGCTGCCGGAAGAGTCAATGAAGTCGACGCTGGATCAGTTTATTAACCGACATAAAATCATGGGACAAGCCTACCGCGAAGGTTTGGAGGTATTCAAAAATACAGGCTTCAATTCCCAGGCTGGCGACAATGCAGTCTCCGGTATCGACAGAGAGCCCACCAAACTATTACAAGATCTGGCGGACAGCCTCAAGGCGCATGTCGCTGAGTCTTACAAGAGCGCTCATGTCGAGTTCAGCGAAAGTTTCGCTTTTTGGAGTATCGTTCTCGCCATCGTGACTCTGACGTCGGCGATTATCGTATTATCCCTTATCAATGTGCGTATCGTACGCCCTACCCGCAACATCATTGATAAAGTCACCAAGCTTAGCCACGGAGAGATGGGACACGACTTCTCTTCAGAACGCAAAGATGAATTGGGGCGGCTCTCGAATGCCGCCGCAGAACTACAGAAATTCCTTAACGACTTCGCCGCCGCCATGGATAAAACAGCGGAAGACCTTAATGAAAACATCATCATCATTACTCGCGCCGCAGATGATATTGTTAACTGCTCACAGGATTCCAACGGCCGCACCATTCATGTCGCCACCGCCATGCAGGAGATGACCGCCGCCTCTCAGCAAGTCGCCCAAAACGCCAGCAACGCGGCGGAAGTGGCCCATGACACGGATATCGCAGCGAAAGACGGCATGGAGGCGATGAAGCGCGCCAACGACGCGATCAAGCGTCTGGCGCAACAGGTGTCGAGCAGCTCGGAAACCGTCAAGAAGCTGGCGGAGGACACCAAAAACGTGGGCACCGTGCTGAATGTCATCCGCGGCATCGCCGAGCAAACCAACCTGCTCGCTCTGAACGCAGCCATTGAGGCCGCCCGCGCTGGCGAACAGGGGCGCGGCTTCGCGGTGGTGGCGGATGAAGTACGCTCGCTGGCGCAGAAAACCCAAAACTCCACAGCGGAAATAGAGTCCATCATCGACAGCGTGCAAAACGGCGCCAAAAACACGGTATCCGTTATGGAAGCCAGCAATCGCATCACCGATGAGTGCAGCGGTTATTTCGCCAGCGCGTCAGAAAAACTTTCTTCCATCAGCGAAGCCATCGCCAAAGTGAACGCCTTGAATACGGAAGTGGCTACCGCGTCCGACGAGCAGTTGTCAGTATCTGAGGATATCGCCAAGAACCTGGAGGAAGTGTCGGAACTGACTGACGAGTCCGCACGCAATGCGACATCCGCCAAGGATAAAATCGGTCGCCTGAGCCATCTCGCTCATCGCGCGTCAGAGCTGTCTTCCCGCCTGCGTCGCTGAGTCCGGGCTCTCTAGAATTGAATGCGTAAGCCAGGGAAGATTTGCGGCGTACTTTCTTCAGGGCAAAAAAAACCCTCTTAACATAACGCTAAGAGGGGTATTCACCGCCAATGAATTTAACCGTGTTTCTTGGATTTCATGCCTCGATAGAGGATGATCGCCAAGAGCGCTATACCATAGAGAGCCAACGTCGCAGGCTCGGGAACAGTTACTATCGGAGGCATACTTCATTCTCCCAACTGTTTGTATAACACTATTGCCCCTTATACTGCACACCTGGGGCCATAAAAATAAAAACAGAAAAATATCAAACACTTAACTTCACAAAAAAGAAAGGTGAACCACGTCACATGAGAATTTCGAGAAAAAAAGTCGCGGATGAGCCATCAACTGTAAAAATTGCTGACTAGAGGTAACCGCTTGGTCAGCTTTAAATCACTTTTTCACTTGAATTTGTCTTCTCCCCCTCCGCCGCGCCAGACAACAGCGTAAGCCTATCGGCCTAGCCCTGCGAACAAAGCCAGCTTGTTAGCAGCCTTTTGTCCTATGCCCGAAATACGCGTAAAAAAAATGGACGCTTGGCGTCCACTCTCAGGTTGTATAGATGTTTGGCCGTCATTTATCCCGACAGGGATTAGGCCTTTACCAGCCAACCATACGAATCCTCTCCCTAATGGGATAGTCATTTCCCGCAGCGTCCTGCATGCGGAAGTGTAGCGACTGCAGATCCAGTCCGACATTTCTGCGCACGACAAAGTGCAAATGCGGCCCAGTGGAAAAGCCAGTGCTGCCGGAACGCGCCAGCGCCTGTCCGCGCTCCACCCGGTCACCGGGGCGCACCTGTAAACTGCCCTGTAAAATATGTGCGTACATACCTGTAGTGCCATCGTCGTGCAGCAGCATGACAAAGTTGGCTTTATCCAGGAAATAGGCGAAAGCGGCGCTGCCGATGCTGTAGTTCTCCTCCACCGCCATCACCACGCCTCCCCGGGCGGCATGGATATAGCTGCCGACAGGCATGGCGATATCCACGGCATAGGTATTGGGCTCTTCTTTATGAGAAAACTGGCCGTTAAAGCCCTGGGAAATCATGTAAGACTCACCGCTGGCGAATGGCGGCGAATAGATAACGTTGTAATCTGGTTTAGCCTCGGGATCGCCGGGAATATAGTAATACTGGTAATCAACCTGTCCCTGAATCTTGAAATAACGGGTGGCCTCGGCATCCACCAAGATACTGTCCCGCTTGTATTCGCCCTTGTCCCGCACCTGCAGCAGGAACTGCACAGGCCCCCGCCATGGGTTCGTGGCCGTCAGAATCGTGACGTTTTCCTCCACTTTGGATGTGATAACAGGCTTATCCTGGGAGTCGCGGGAAGAGGTCAGCTTCACCTGTTCATGCTTACCCTGCTGGGGCGCTTTATCGGTGAAATGCCAACGCCCGCTGGCGTCCTGATACTTGTAGACGGTCTGCGCCGCACTGGAAAAAGCGCACAGACAGACTGCCGCCAGGGAAAAGTAACGAAGGAATTTCAAAGGCGCGGGACTCCTGGTAAATAACGACGTCTAGACACATGACAGCTTGAGCTGAACATCCTTAGGAAATATACCAATCCTGGGCTTTTCCGTCCGCTACCTTGTTCACTTTCGTGCTAAGCTCATTGAAGACGGCGCCGCTTTGCGCCCGTTATTCAGCGGGAATTCGGGAACCGTCATTTTTTGTTAAATCAGGACCTTCGATGTTTCAGGATGTCAATTCATTGCTTATCCGGGCGCTTTATATTGGCGACCAGATAGATGTTCGTCAGTTGGAAAAAGTAAAAGCCTGCGCACGTAACCCACTTACTCTGATGGTGGAGCAGGAAGCCGCCTACGTAACCATATTCCGTTATGGCGTAGTGGTGATGTTCAACGTCAAACCTCAGGACGAGGCGGCATTGATGCGTGAGATCATGCTGCACACCAAACGCCCGCTGGACAAGCCCGTCGTGGAAGAATCGGAGCTCACTATCACTACCACGCCGTCCGACACCGTCGCCGACAACATCATCAGCGTGTTCGCGCCCACCGTGGAGAAGCTACAGATCATTGCCGACGTGATGGCGAAATCCGTGATCCTGGAATTCTATGAGCTGGAAGAGAGTCGCAACCTGGAACGTATCAGCCCGCTTGCGGAATTTCTGCACTCTCAAGGCCGCACCGGCGCCAAGACGCAGGAGCTACTGAAGCAAATCGGTAAGGTGCTGCTGAATCAGCAAATTATGGTGGGCCGCGTCGAAGTGGGCGAAAAGCCGGATCTGCTTTGGGATTTCCCCGAGCTGGAGCGTTTCTACCTGCGCCTGTCCGATGAGTTTGAAATACGGGAGCGGGACAAGGCGCTGGAGCGGAAGATGGAAATCATTTCCCGCACCTCGCAAACTGTGCTCGATATTATCACCGCCAAGCGCAGTCTGCGGGTAGAGTGGTATATCGTCATCCTGATCGTCTTTGAGATACTGCTGACGCTCTACGAGATGTTTTTCACTCATTGATTCGCCGAATGCGGGGCCTCCAGGCCCCGCGTCTCAATCCGTCATTCTGACGTCGCCTTCATACTGCAACAGGTGCATGCTGTACATGTCGTCCTCCGCCAGCCATACCCGACGCGACAGCCAACCCGCCGACGCCGCCAGGTCCTGGAAACACTCCACAGTGTACTTGTGAGAGTTTTCCGTATGGATGGTTTCGTCTTTCGACAAGTGAAAGTACTTGCCGCCGACAGCAATAAACTGATCGCACAAACTGCGCAAGTGCATCTCTATGCGACTCTTCGCTTCATTAAAGCGGGCTTCATGGGCAAACTGCTCCAGAGTCAGCTCCGCGCCCAGCTCCTGCCGCATGCGGCGCAACAGATTGAGATTGAACTCCCGCGTCACGCCACTGGCGTCATCGTAGGCGCGCAACAGAATGCGCCGGTCTTTCAGGGTATCCACGCCAACCAGCAGATAGCCGCCTTCCCCTAGCGTACGCCCCACACGATAGAGGAAGCGTCGTGCGTCCTTCGCCTCCAGATTGCCAATGGTGGAGCCAGGAAAGAAGCCCATGCGAGGCCCCGTGGCGTCCGGCAACGGTTGCGCTTCCATAAAGTCGCCCACTACCGGCGTCACCCTCAAAGCAGGATAACGCTGGCTCAGGTTTCTAACGCTCTCCAACAAAAAGGTTTCAGACACGTCTATGGCGACGAACCCATCGACCTGGGGATGCGCATCCAGCAATCGCTGCACCTTCTCACAGTTGCCGCAACCAAACTCTACAATCTGTCCGATATGCGGGAGTCTCTGCGCCATTTCCCGGGCCACGTAATCGATCATGCCCATTTCCGTGCGAGTCAGATAATACTCATCCACATCGCATATCTGCTCGAACAGCACCGAGCCGCGCTGGTCGTAAAAATACTTGCACGGCAGCGTTTTCGGCCAACCGGACAGGCCTTGCACCACATCCGCTAAAAACGCCTCATCAATAACTTCGTCTTCACATAGTTCCTTAATGATTGGTTCAATCATCTCTCGCCAACCTCACTCCTGTCGCCTGCCAACGTTGATGGGGATAAAAGAAATTGCGATAGCTGGCCCGCAACAACCGCCGCGGAGAGGTAAAGGCGCCCCCGCGCAACACAAACTGACCACACATGAACTTGCCGTTATATTCTCCCAGGGCTCCATCCAAAGGTTTGAAGCCTGGGTAGGAAGAATAGGCGCTCTGCGTCCATTCCCACACATTGCCGAACATATCCGCCAGCGCCTGCCCCTGCTGTGACCGGCTGACAGAGGGGGTCCAGCGCCCTTGTTCCATAAAGTGACCAGGCAAAACGCCGCCTGACTCCCCTTCTTTGGCTATGCCCGCCAGGAAACTGCGAGCGGCGATTTCCCATTCCGCTTCACTGGGTAAACGCGCCTGAGCCCAGCGGGCGTAGGCGTCCGCCTCGAAATAGTTCACATGACACACGGGCTCATCCGGATTGAGAGGCGTTAAACCATGGGGGGTAAATCGCAGCCAACCGCCGTCACGTTGGATCCAATAAAGGGGAGCGCGCCAGTCTTCCTGCAATCGCGCCGCCCAACCGTCGGAAAGCCACAGTTTAGGGTCTGCATAGCCGCCGGCGTCCATAAAGGCCAGCCATTCGCCATTGGTCACGGTTCTGGAGGCGAGACGAAAAGGCTCCTGAAACACCTTATGACGAGGACCTTCGCAGTCATAGCTGAAGCCCTTACTATGGGCGCCGATTTCAAACAGGCCGCCATCGCTGTCGAACCATTCCAGTTGCGCGGCGGAGCTGGATTCGGTGGTGGATGCAAGCGGCGGCTTCCAGGCGGGATAGGCGGGATTGAAACTGAGAGCATGCAGCATGTCGGTGATCATGAGTTCCTGATGCTGCATCTCATGATGCAAGCCCAGTTCCACCCGCTGCAGTAATTGCGGGTCCGGGTCAGGCTTGCTCAACAGAGCGAGGATGTGGCGATCGACATGCTTACGATACGCCAGCGCCTCTTCCAGAGAAGGCCGGCTCAGCATGCCTCGTCGAGCCCGGGGATGCCTCTCCCCCAATGCTTCGTAATAAGAGTTGAAGTAATAGCGAAAGCCTTCGTTCATACGCTCATAACCGCTCATGAACGGGGCGAGAATCAATTCTTCGAAAAACCAGCTTGTATGGGCGAGATGCCACTTGATAGGACTGGCGTCGTTCATGGACTGCAGCAGCATGTCCTCAACACTTAATCCCTGGATCAGCTCATGGGAGGCGTCTCTGACAGCTGAAAAAAATTCGGCCAGAGTCTCCTTCGTCACCGCCATAGGTTCTATTCCTTGTTCTTGATGGGGTTTGACGTAGGCTGCCCGAACGGCGGATCAGAAGACGGCTGGCGCCGCCCGGTTCACGGCGGAAGTTCGGGTACTGCGAGCTCTCACATCACCATAGCAGACAAATTTCACAAATGCCTGATCAATTAATACTCTCCTGCGCGGCTGTCACATTGGCCGCCAAAGCCCGTGGGGCCGGGCTTACAGGCGCGGACGCCTTGGAAATTCAATACGTCCGGCAGGCGCCAAACCATCCGCTTTCGTTACCCTGATCGCCCATTTATGCCTGCACAATCTTAGAAATAGATCTTTTTATAGCCAATAAGTCTAATAATAGATCAAAAAACAACCTAAGCTTAAAATAGGTTCTTGTGGCCATTTCCTCGTAGTCCAAGCAGTAAGAGGTAGCAGGCTATGAAAGTACGCGCAGGCGAAGCCGACCGTTCCTGGTTCCGTAGTGAGCGATTCATCCATACTTCCGACGGATGGTATTTCATGACCCGGGAAAACACTCAGGAAGGTCCTTACCGATCCATCACCGAAGCTGAAAACGAACTGGCCATGTACATTCGCCTGACAAATCAGGTAGACCAGTTCTCCAACGTTTGAGCCGGACTTCCACGCCCCTACCCCAACATCCTGCCGCGCCAGTGTGACAGAATCATGTTCCTGGCCCGGCCATTGCAGCGCGGGTATCATTTTGCCGCCGGATCGCCAATAATCTGCACCATGATCATGTCGGCGCGAGGCCGGCCTCCGCGCGAATAGATACCTACCGGAATTGCCCAATGCCTGCTTACTTACAATGGATTCTTATTTTGGTCGGTCTGGCCGCTTGTCTGTTTCTGGGATTTTTCATCCGTCGCCAGCTCCGTATTCTGCAAGAACATCGTCAACTGGAAGCGGAGCAGCAAACCCGCACTGAGGCGAATCGCGCCCACGCCATCGAGAGCATCACTGTACTGGCCCGCTGCATCCTGTCTGATCAGGTAGAGTTGTCCGAAGGCAGCATCCGCATCAAGGTATTGCTGGACGCTGTCGACCCCAGCCTGCATGAACAGGAGCCCTACGCCATCTTCAGCAAGATCTATAGAGAAACTGAGCACATGCCTACTCATGGCGCCCGCAAGCAGGTGGACAAACGCTTTCTATTTAAGCTGGACAAACAACGCTGGGATCTGGAGGAGAAATATCGGGAGCAGATTATTGATGCTTCCAAAGCGATTTTGGAGCATTCGTTCTGAGAACAGGCGGCTGTCTAGTCCTTTAATAAAAGCCCCGCAGAACGGGGCAAAAGGACTAAAGTCTCTGGGGTTTACACAAAAAATCAATTCCAGAGCTTCGGAGGAACCACGCCTCGGGACACAAGTTCTTTGATCAGTTCCGGTTCCAGCTCATGCGCGAACTTCCGGAAATATTTCTGGATGATGATGTCTGATGACTGCGATGACTTGGTAATAAGCTCCATGCGCGAACTTTCTTCAGAAAGCCGGTACCGCTCACCGAATCTACGGCGGAACTGATACTCCAACTGCTGCAAGTGATAAATGCTGGCTTGATTGAAAATAAGCGCGCCCATGACAGCCCTCCTGTCGGTAAAGTTTATTAAGCGCCTTCGGTACAGGGTTGTGACGTCCGTCCGACGGCCTTGACTGGCGGGCCTTAGGAGCGGATCGGTTGGTTAATGGTTCTTAAAGAGCTTACAAATTAACTATAGACACAGTTTTGAAATAATGTGAAACCTATCACATTATTTTTTAATTCCCGCTTACTTAAGGTAACAAGCGTAGGAAAACCAATCCTGCGCAACGGATCAGCTGCGCGTGGCCTCTGACAAGTTGTCCGCCAGGTTCTTCATATCCTCGGACATACTGAGCAATTCCTGCAGCACGTCCTCGGCGCGCTCACGCGTCAGACCGAGTTCGTCCCATAAAGACTGGGGCGCAGGCTGGGCAGGGCCTTCGCCGATGCCGTGCTTGCGCAATAACTGCGTGGCGACGAACAGCAGGGCGCTGTATACCGAGTAATCGCCACTGTAGTAAGGATTTTTCTGGTAACGCAGAGCGACGCTGACTTCTTCCGGCATGTTCCACATTTCCATCAACTTGCCGCCCATCTGTTCGCGAGTGATGCCCAGCAGAAATTGTTCGCAATTCTCGGAGTCAACATGGCGGTTGGCTTCGCTATAGCGGCAAATCAGTGAGAAGTGTGGCGGAAAGACATGCGCCAGCACCAGATAGCCAAAGTTGTGCAATAGCCCAACCAGGTACGCCAGCCCAAATTCTGGACGGCGCTCCTTGGGAATCGCCGTAGTGAGAGCGCCGCATAGGGTGGCTGTCCATACTGACTGTTCCCAGTAAGGAGTAAAACCATCGCCGCGTTCCTCCGGCACCTCCAGTGTTCTCCCCAGCGCCAGCCCCATGGACAGATTCATAACCAGATCAAACCCCAGCACCCGCACGATAGCGTCATGCACAGAGCGGATCTTGCCCGGTGCGGCGTAAAACGAGGAGCTGGCCCAACTGACCACCTGAGCGGACAGGCTGGGGTCGGTCTCCACGATATCCGCCAGCTCGGAAATGCCGGCTTCCGGGTCCACGCGCAGTTTGATGATGCGTTGGGCGGTTTCCGGCAACGGCGGCATTTCCAGCGTATCCTCCAAACGGCGTTGAATACGCAGACTGGTGAAGCTGGAAATGGCCTTATTGATCTGATCCATGTCTTTCGCCGGTTGATTGTGGTTAACGGCGATTTCAGGCAGACGCACGCTGATCTGCATGATCTTGACTGCGCCCATAGCGGCTTCAAATAAGCGCCGGCTCATGCACAGGTATTTGCCTTCTTCCGAGGACGGCAGATAAATCTCTTCGAATGCGCTCAAGCGGACGTCAATCACCGCTTCGCAGCCGGTTAAATCCGGCAGCGCCGGCGCCTCATACCATTGCAGGCGCTTGCGCAGCTCATCCAGCTCCGCCAGGGGCAGCGCCCGCAAGTTGCGGCCGACGCCCTCATTGAGACGATCCAGATCGAGGATAGTGCTTTCCGGTATCACCGCTTGCAGAACGCCGGCCTCGTCGTGCAGCATAATCGCCCGCACTCTCGCTTCCGTCGGCGCGTCTTTGCCCGTTACCTCCCGCACCTTGGCGGCGTCTTCCGCCAAGTCGCCCCTTTGAGTGCTGTAGTCCTCTAATAAACGCGCAACAGCTGCTGGAACGGCCATATCTCTTATCGCCTCGTATGGGAGAAATAAAATAAACCGGCTTCTAATATCAGGGGGATTTTTCATCATTACTTTAATTGTAGCTTAGCAGGTTTCGGGGGTTCTGCTGGCTTAGGGTATCTTTTGTAATGATTGGTAAGGGATTGCTACGCGCCGCTCAGACCTTGCCGTATAACGCGCGCTGGCCGATCCAGCGGCGGATGAGGGCTTCCGTTACGTCCGTCTGATCAATGACGTTCAGGGCCATTTCCTTCACCACCGGCAACCATTGACGATCCCGTTGCAGATCGGCGATACGGAACTGAATCAAACCGGTTTGACGGGTGCCGAGAACTTCCCCCGGCCCGCGAATCTCCAGGTCCTTCTCCGCGATGACAAAACCATCGTTGCTGTCCCGCATGACCTGCATGCGCGCTTTGCCCGCCAGAGACAGCGGCGGATGGTACATCAGCACACAGTAACTTTCGTGACTGCCGCGCCCAACCCGACCGCGCAACTGGTGCAATTGCGCCAGCCCTAGGCGCTCAGGGTTTTCGATGATCATCAGGCTCGCGTTGGGTACGTCCACGCCGACTTCGATGACAGTGGTGGCCACCAACAAGTGCAGCCGATTGTTCTTGAAGTCGTCCATGACGGCGGTTTTCTCCGCCGCCTTCATGCGGCCGTGCACCAGCCCTACGCGCAAATCCGGCAAGGCTTCAGCCAGACTCGCCGCCGCCGCTTCGGCAGCCTGACACTGCAACACTTCGGATTCTTCAATCAGGGTGCACACCCAATAAGCCTGACGTCCTTCCAGACAGACTTTACGCACCCGCTCCACCACATCGTCCCGTTTGATGTCGGGTATGACCGCCGTCACCACTGGCGTGCGCCCTGGCGGCAACTCATCAATTACGGAGGTATCCAGATCCGCGTAGGCGCTCATCGCCAAAGTACGGGGAATCGGCGTCGCAGTCATGATCAGCTGATGGGGCGCCTGCCCGGAACGAGCGCCTTTTTCCCGCAGCGAGAGCCGCTGATGCACGCCAAAGCGATGTTGTTCGTCGATAATAGCGAGACCAAGTCGGGCGAACTCGACTTGATCCTGAAACAGCGCATGGGTGCCGATAGCCAATTGCGCTGCGCCGGATGAAATCGCATCCAGCACTTTTTGCCGCTCACTGGCCTTAAGCTTGCCGTTAAGCCACACCACACTGACGCCCAGAGGCTCCAGCCACTGACTCAGTGTCTTGAAATGCTGTTCCGACAGTATTTCCGTCGGCGCCATCAACGCCGCCTGATGACCGGCTTCAATGGCGAACAATGCTGACGCCGCCGCCACAACGGTTTTGCCGGAGCCGACGTCTCCCTGCACCAGACGCAGCATCGGGACCATGGCCCGCACATCCTGCTCAATCTCCCCAATGACGCGCTTCTGCGCCCCGGTCAGAGCAAAGGGCAGTTGTTCGATAAAACGCTGCTGCAAGGGGCCGGCTTGCAAAGCTGGGGCCGGTTGAGACTGCACTTCCTGCCGCAATTGCAAGAGACTGAGATGGTGCGCCAGCAGCTCTTCCGCCACCAGACGCTGTTGATTGGGATGCCGGCTTTCCGCCAGCGCCGCTACGTTGGCGCCCACCGGTGGGTGATGCAGGTAATCCAATGCGGCATTCAGTTCCGGCATCTGATAATGACTGCGTAATTCCTGGGGCAGCCAGTCTTTGATGGGGTAGCGGCGCATCAACATCAGCGCCTGCTGGCACAGGTCACGCAAACGCTTTTGCAGCAGCCCTTCTGTGGTCGGATAAATGGGCGTGAGACGCTGCTCCATTTCCGCCGGCTTTAGCTCATCCACCTGCGTGGTTTCGGGATGGTACATTTCCAGCCCGCTACGGCCGAGGCGCGCTTCGCCATAACACAGAAACTTGCGACCGGGGCTGAAGCGATTCTTCTGCTGCGCGGTGAAATAATAAAAGCGCAGACCCAGCTCGCCGCTGTCGTCGCGCACTCGCACCAGCAGGCTGCGTTTGCGTCCCAATTCGACTCTGGCGTCCACCACCGTCGCTTCGACTTGCGCAGGCATACCCACCCTCACCTGGGCGACTGGCGTTACCCGGGTGCGGTCTTCATAGCGTAGGGGCAAGTGGAACAGCAGGTCCTGCACCGTATGCAGGCCCAGCTTCGCCAGCTTTTCCGCCAAGGCCGGCCCAACGCCCTTTAATTCCGTTAACGGCTGTTCAATAGACACGCTCAGGAGATCCTTTTCCGACTTTAACTGGCGCGCTTCTCAACCACCCTGCACTGTCCCGCCGCCAACGCCACCATATCGATCGCTTTCGGGCGCGGGAAGGTGACGCGCCAGGCCAGGCCCACCGTGCGATAGGGCGCCGGAGATTTGAACGGCCGCGTCGTCAGCAAACCGCTGGCGTAGCGATCTTCGCGTACGGCGGACAACGGCAGAACGGTGATGCCAAGGCCGGAAGCGACCATGTGGCGGATGGTTTCCAGCGAACTGCCTTCCGTGATGATGTGCGCTGGCCGGTCGCTGCGGGGCGGTTCTTTCCCCATACGGTTAAACAGTTCCGGGCAGGCGTCCAGCACCTGATCGCGGAAGCAGTGTCCCGGGCCCAACAACAGCAAGTCGTGGGCGGGCAGCATTTCGCTGTCGATTTCGTCGTATTGGGACAGCGGATGATCTTCCGGCATCAACACGACGAAGGGTTCGTCATACAGCGGCAGGGTCACAACTTCCGGCTCATTGAACGGCAGCGCCACGATAATGGCGTCCAGTTCCGAATGGCGCAACTTCTCCCGCAATACGGCGGTGTAGTTCTCTTCTATATATAGCGGCATTTGCGGCGCAGCCCGGTGCAACTCAGGCATCAGATGGGGAAACAGGTAAGGCCCGATAGTGTATATGGCGCCGACGCGCAACGGCTGGGACAGCTGGTCTTTGCCCGCCTGCGCGATATCCTTGATGACGCTGACCTGGTCCAGCACGCGCAGCGCCTGCTCCACCACACGCTTGCCAGTGTCTGTGACGGTGATATGGCTCTTGCTGCGCTCAAACAAGGTGACGCCCAGCTCATCCTCCAGTTTTTTCACCGCCACGCTCAAGGTGGGCTGACTGACGAAACAGCGTTCAGCAGCGCGGCCGAAATGCTTCTCTTCAGCCAGAGTGACAATGTAACGCAATTCAGTCAGAGTCATGTGTTTCTCACTATGTTGTTTTCCATCCGTTAAGCGCCCAGTCATCTTTCCGGACGACGACTTACCGGCTCAAATCTTTTTATGGACAGTCTCTGGGATCAGGAGTTCCTGTTTTCACCCAGGAAAAGCATTTCAGAACGCCAGGGAATACTCTACCCTGCATCACTGGTTTTCCAGGGTTCCGAATGCGCCAATCTATACGCCCGGCGCGCCGGTTCAGAAACCGCCTCCAGACTTGGCTTAATAGTCTGACCATATTGAACTTTTCGACTTAATAGCCAAGAGCTAGCATAAGCCTGATTGGAGATAGACGCAATGCATCAACCACGCCTGCTGCTGCTGGGTTTCGGGGCGCTGAATCGCCAGGCGGCGGCGCGCCTGCATGACCGTTTTGACATCCTCGCGGTATCGCGCACGCCGCAACAACCGGAGGGCGTCGCTCATTATGCGCTGGATCTGGAGCGAGATGCTTTGGACGCCCTGCCCAACGATATCGACGTCGCCATTTATTGTCTCACGCCGTCCGCCTTTACGCCGGAAGGCTACGAAGCCGCCTACGTGAAGAGTCTGCAACGGGTGATGGAGCGCCTGCGCAGCGGCTCAATCAAGCGATTGTTGTTTGTATCCTCCACCAGTGTATATGGCCAGGAAAACGATGAGTGGGTCGATGAAGACAGCGCCACAGAGCCTTCCAGCTTCTCTGGCGCCACACTGCTGCAGGCGGAGGCCTTGCTGGCGGACTCCGAGATCGCGACCACTGTCGTGCGCTTTTCCGGCATCTATGGCGCTGGCCGCACGCGCTTATTGCAGCAAGCGCTGGATGGACAGGTCGCCCTCGCAGGTCCCAGCGGTTATACCAATCGCATCCATGAACAGGACGCCGTGGGTGTGTTATGTCACTTAGTGGAACTCGCCGCCGATAAGCCGCTGCAACCTTGTTATCTTGCCAGCGACTGCGAGCCGGTGCGCATGCACGAAGTGGCGCAATGGATTCGAGAACAAGCTTGCTCCCGCATGGCGTGCGCACCGGAAGCCGCTCCCGCGCAGCAAAAGCGCCGCGCAGGCAGTAAACGCTGCGCCAGCCAACGGCTGTTGGCCAGTGGTTTTCACTTCAGCTATCCCACATTTCGAGAAGGCTATGGAGAAATGATAGAGACTTATATTTCCCAGAATAGTCAGGCGAATATAAAAGAGTGAACCTCAGGAGCTAGCGGGGCAAGCTTCCCGGTCCGGAGCCGGACCGGGGAGAAGAAATCAGCGGATCAGGATGTCACCATGATGCCGTCCATTTCCACCAATGAGCCTTTCGGCAACTGGGAAATGCCAATGGCGGCGCGAGCCGGATAAGGCTCCTTGAAGTAAGTCGCCATGATTTCATTGACGGTAGCGAAGTTGCTCAGGTCAGTCAGATAGATATTCAGCTTGACGATATCGCCCAGATCGCCGCCAGCCGCCTGGCATACCGCGCGCAGGTTATCGAATACTTGTTTGGTCTGTTCAGCGAAGTCGCCGCTCACCAGTTCCATTGTTTGGGGATTCAATGGAATCTGACCAGACAGGTATACGGTTTGACCGGCTTTAACAGCCTGGGAATAGGTGCCGATCGCCTTAGGCGCATTTTCGGTCTGGATAACGGATTTATTAGTCATATCTGTTGCCTCATTATTCTCGTTCCGCCGCGGACAACGCCGCCTTGGGTATAGTTACCGCCGATACTGTGTTGAAAGAACGGCATCTTACCGGATTTCTCCGGTTTACGAATACTGTCAGACAGCATTCAGGAAACGGATCAGCTAGCAGGATGGATAAGGTTGGCGCGGCGTTCCCGGCCGCTTAGTGTTTCACCCTGGAAATGGAAGTCACCGCCAGCAAATGGCGCAGGCGGCGCATAACGCGAGCCAGATGGATACGACCCTGAACTTTGATGATCAGGCTCACCACACTGAGACGGGCGTTCTGCTCTTCCACATTGATTTTCTCGATATTGCCGTCGGCCATCGTGACCGCACTGGCGATTTCGGCGATGACGCCCCGCTGACGCTCCACTTCGACTCGCAAAGCCACAGAGAACTCATCAGTGATGTTCTTGGCCCAGGTCAAATGAATACAGTGCTCGGGGTCGTGAAGGAATTTCTTGATCTTGTCGCAGGTTTCGGAGTGAATCATCAACCCTGCGCCGCGATTGATGACGCCGACGATAGGATCGCCGGGAATTGGCTTACAGCAGTGCGCCAGGTTCAACACCTGACCATCAGCGCCCTCCACCATCAAGGACGGCTTGTTGTCGTCCTCGCGGTATTCCATGTCATGGCTTTCCGTGGGCTCGCCATCAGACACCAGTTGACGGGCCACAATATACGCCATGCGACTGCCCAGCCCGATTTCTTCAAGCAACCGGTCGAAACTGCTGGCCTGATTGTGCTTGAGCACTTTCTCTTTATGCTGGTCGCTGATATCGTCGAGCCGTTTGCCGAACGCCTGCAGGTTTTTCTTCAGCAGGCGACGTCCCAATTCACGAGACTCACTCTGACGCTGCTGCTTCAGATAGTGGCGTATGTTGCTCTTGGCCTTGCCGGTGACGACAAAGTTGAGCCACGCCGGATTCGGCTTGGCGCCGGGCGCGGTAATGATTTCCACGGTTTGCCCGCTCTTCAGCGGCATGCTGAGAGAGGCCAGATGCTTGTTGATGCGACAAGCTACCGTGGAGTTGCCGATATCCGTGTGAATCGCATAGGCGAAATCCACCGGGGTCGCCCCGCCTGGCAGCTCCATGATGCGGCCTTTCGGAGTAAAGATGTAAATTTCGTCCGGGAACAAGTCGATTTTGACGTGCTCGATAAACTCCAGCGAGTCGTCCGCCCGCTCGCGCAGCTCCATCAAATCCTTCACCCACTTCTGCGCCCGCATCTGCTGGTTATCCGCCAGGTCGGAGGTAGCGCTCTTGTAAACCCAATGCGCCGCGATGCCGCTGTTGGCGACTTTGTCCATTTCTTCGGTGCGGATCTGGATTTCGATATTGACGTGGGAGCCGAACAGAGTGGTGTGAATGGATTGATAACCGTTGGCCTTGGGCAAGGCGATGTAGTCTTTGAAGCGGCCCGGCACCGGTTTGTACATGCCGTGGACCACCCCGAGAGTTCGGTAACAGCTGTCCACGGAGTCGGTGATGATGCGGAAGGCGTATACGTCCATGATGTCATGGAATGAGCGTCGTTTGGCCTTCATCTTCTGGTAAATGCTGTGCAGGTGCTTCTCCCTGCCCTGAATGCGCACGGACAGACCGCGCTCCTTCAGTTTGCCTTCCAGCTTGTGTTTGATCTCTTCGATGATCTCGTAATGAGTGCCGCGCAGTTTGCGCACCGCTTCCTGGATATACTTGGCGCGCATCGGGAACATGGCCTGAAACCCAAGGTCTTCAAGCTCCACGCACATGGTGTGGATACCCAGTCGATTGGCGATCGGCGCGTAAATATCCAGCGTCTCCGTCGCGATACGACGACGTTTCTCCGGTTTCAGCGGTCCCAGCGTGCGCATGTTATGCAGACGGTCCGCCAGTTTCACCAGGATAACGCGAATGTCCTTGGCCATGGCCAAAGTCATCTTTTGAAAGTTTTCCGCCTGGGCTTCCGCTTTGGATTTGAACTCAATCTGAGTCAGTTTGCTGACGCCGTCCACCAATTCGGCGATGCTCTCTCCGAACTGGCTGCTGAGCGCGTCTTTGGGAATACCGGTGTCTTCAATCACGTCGTGCAGCATGGCCGCCGCCAGACACTGATGATCCAATTGCAGATCCGCGAGGAGATTGGCCACCGCCAGCGGGTGGGTAATGTAAGGCTCGCCGCTTTGCCGGTATTGCCCTTCATGCGCCTGCTCGGCGTAGTAAAACGCTCGCCGCACCACATTGATATGGTGGTTATCCAGATAGGTTTTCAAACGTTCAGCAAGCGCATCAATCGTCGGCACAAGGGACCTTCACAACATAAGCGGTACACAAAATAAAAAGGGCGGAGATGAAAAAAACCGGGCAGTCGGCCCAGATTTTTTTACAGCTGTATAAATCAATATAAAGATAAAGAGGGGAATTTCAAGAGAGGGCGAAGTCAGGCCCCTTTGCGGGGCCCCACAGACATTAGTCTTCGTCTTGCTCAAGCATCGCAGATGTAACCAGGCCCGCGGCGATTTCACGCAGTGCGACGACAGTGGGTTTATCATTTTCCCACTCGACTTTAGGGTCTTTGCCCTGCTGGCTGATCTGACGAGCGCGCTTCGAAGCCAGCATGACCAGCTCAAAACGGTTATCTACATGATCCAGACAATCTTCAACGGTTACTCGCGCCATAACACACCCTTTATCAGTGCCAGTTCAGAAAATGACCGCGTAGTTTAGGCTAACTCGACTGGGATGACAACATTCCGCATAGCTCAGCTTCGAAGCGCACTTGCTGGACGGACAAACGCAAACGCTCAGCCCGGAAAACGGACTTCAAGTCCTCCAGCGCGCGATCGAAGTCATCGTTGAATACAAGATAGTCGTACTCCGGATAATGGGAAATTTCATTCGCCGCTTCCTGTAGGCGACGCTGAATCACTTCGGCGCTATCCTGGCCGCGAGATTCCAGACGCTGTTGCAAGGCTTCCAGAGATGGGGGCAGGATGAATATGGATTTGGCTTCTGGACGCAATTTGCGCACCTGTTGCGCACCCTGCCAGTCAATTTCCAGGATAACGTCAACGCCTTTCGCCAGGGTCGACTCCACCCAGGCCTGGGACGTGCCGTAGAAATTGCCGAACACTTCCGCGTGCTCCAGGAAATCTCCCGCCTGCGCCTGCGCCAGAAACTCTTCGCGGGAGATGAAAAAGTAATTCACCCCATCCTGTTCGCCTGGACGCACCTGACGGGTCGTGTGGGAAATGGAGACTTGCGCCAGTTTATCTTCTTTGAGTAAAGCCGACACCAAACTGGTCTTACCCGCCCCGGAGGGCGCTGAAATAATATATAACTGACCTCTAGCCATGAGATATCCTTCGTTATTCTGGGTACTGGCGAAAAATAAATAAGTAACCCGATCAGTTAACATATCAAGTTAACCAACGCGTTCCAGTTAACCAACAATAGTACCAGAGTTGTGATGGGTTGTAGCGGACCTTTGCATTCAGAGGTCGCTCCGTGCAATCCTGCAACAGGCGATAAACGCCCATGCATACAACCGTGATTCGTAGAAGTTATGGCAACACGTTTCGGTTTCGATCTCCGCGCTCTGAGTATTTTCGCCCATGTCGCCAAGACCGGGAATATGAGCCACTCCGCTGAACAGTTGGGAATGACGCAAAGCTCTATCTCTCAGGCCTTGTCCAAGCTGGAGGAGTCGCTGCAGACCCGTTTATTCGATCGCACGGTCCGCCCCATGGAGCTGACCAGCGCCGGGCGCTTCCTGTATGACCGCAGCACGTCGCTATTGCAGGAGGCGGAGCAGACCAGTCAGGCCATCCTGCAATCGGATTTCGCGCAATTGCGCCTCATAAAGATCGCGTTAACCGACTCCATCGTCACCTCGGTGGGACGATCGCTGCTGGATGCGGTGAAAAAACGCGCCCATGACTGGTCGATCAGCACGGGGTTGTCACACCTGCACGGGCACTCCCTGCTATCGCGCAACACAGACATTATTATCTCCGACGACGCGTTGGAGGATTATGCCGACCTGTCCCGTTACCGCATCCTGCGGGAGCCGTTCATTCTGGCTCTTCCCAATGATTACAACGGCCCCGCTGACGACCTCAACAAACTGGCGATGGAGTTGGACTTTGTCCGTTACGGCGCTCACTCCCTCATCGCCCGGGGCATCGAGCGGCATTTACGCGCAGTGCGGGTGGAGGCACCAGACCGGTTGCAGTTGGATAATTCTTACGCCATTGTCTCCGCCGTGTCAGCGGGCATGGGCTGGACGATCACCACTCCTCTGTGTTTATTCCAAAGCGGCATCAAGCAACATCATGTGCAAATCCGACGCTTGCCCGGCGAACAGCTGTTCCGCTCGATTACTCTGACTGCCCGCAAGGGAGAACTGGGGGACTTGCCCAGGGAAATCGCCCAGGACTGTATCGCAATTCTGAGACAGGATTTTCTATCGTTGATGGCGACGGAGCACCCCTGGATGATGGAGTTTCTGACTTTAGGGGATTAAACCCAGGTAAAAAAACGGCCGCGTCTGGCGTCGCCACAAGGGACGCTAGCGCAGCCAAAGAGGGTTGAGGGGGAACGACGCAGAGCCTGACTCTGCGTGTGTCCGATACAATATGCCCGATACAGTGCGCCCGATATAAACAGTGCGCCCGATATAAAAAGCAGCGAGGGCTTAACGGGTCAGCCGTCCTCCTGCGAAAAAGTTGATGATCCACTGCATCATCAAACGGTCATCCACCGGCGCTGATAAAGACGTTTTGCCTTCTCGAATGCGTGGCGCAGGAATACGATCCGTGCGTTTGTCCATCAAGGCGCTGGAGTACGCCTTGCTGAATTCAGGATGCCCCTGCACCGTCATCAGATCAGCGCCGTACTGCAACAGGTAAAAGGGGCAGAAGTTGCTGCTCGCCAACACTTCCGCGCCTTCCGGTAACTGCGTAATCTGGTCTTGATGGCTTACGACCAGGTCCAGAGAGGGCTGATAAGGCTCCATCCAGTTTTTACGCACGCCAATCTGATTGAAGGACATGCCTACGCCCCAGCCGCGATTGGACTTCTCCACCCGGCCTCCCAGCGCTTTGGCCAATAATTGATGACCGAAGCAGATGCCCACAAATTTTTTCCCCGCCGTAGCGACCGCCAGCACAAAACTCTCCAGCTTTTCGATCCACTGCGCGCCGTCATTCACGCCATGGCGACTGCCGGTGGTAATGTAGCCGTCGCAGGCGTCGACGGATTCCGGCAGTTCGCCGTCCATCGCCCGATAGGTGACGAAGGTCCACTCTGGAGCCAGTTCTCCCAGCGCCGCTTCAAACATCGCCGGATAGTTCCCGAATTCCGGCTGTAATTCCTCCATAACGTCGTCACACTGCAAAATGCCGATTCTCATCCGCCTCTCCCTGTCTTCAAAGACGTCCATGTACAGCATTTCTGAAGATATCGGCATACTGGCCTGCGTCGAACGTAACCGGATTGCCGCCGGAAGAAGGGTCTTCCACCGCCATGGCGCCGACACGTTCGGCGTCACTGTCGTCAATGCCGATCGCAGACAATGCATGCGGAATGCCGAGGCTTTCACGCAGCGCCAGCACCCAGCTCAGGAAGCCGTCGAATCCCGGCTCTGACAAATCCAGGTAACGCACCAGACGGGCGATGCGCTCTTCAATTGCGTCGCGGTTCGCCTTCAGCACATAAGGCATGAGAATGGCGTTGAGCAGGCCATGATGCGCGTTGTACAAGGCGCCCAGCGGATGCGCCAAGGCGTGCATGCCGCCAAGACCTTTCTGGAACGCCGTAGCGCCCATGCTGGAGGCGACCAGCATCTGCGTGCGCGCCTCGATATCACCGCCGTCCGCGACAGCGCGGGGCAAATAATCTTTCACCAGACGGATGCCTTCCACCGCAATGCCTTCCGCCAAGGGGTGATAAAAAGGCGAACACAAGGCTTCCAGATTATGGGAAAGCGCGTCCATTCCTGTCGCAGCGGTGATGGGCGGCGGCAGGCCAACGGTTAGCTCCGGATCCAGAATCACCAGCGCCGGTAACATACGCGGATGGAAGATGATCTTTTTGACATGCTTGGCGGCGTCAGTGATCACCGAGGCCCGCCCTACTTCCGAGCCAGTGCCCGCAGTAGTGGGCACCGCGACCACCGGCGCCATGCCGGCTTCATTGACTCGCGTCCAGTTGTCGCCGACATCTTCAAAATCCCATAACGGGCGATCCTGGCCAACCATCAACGCCACCGCCTTGGCGGCGTCCAGCGCAGAACCGCCGCCGAAGGCGATGACCCCGTCATGACCGCCAGCGTGATAGGCGACGACGCCCGCTTCCACGTTTTCTCCCGTGGGATTGCCTTGGATGTCCGCGAACAGCCCGCATTGCAGCCCGGCGTCGCGACACAGGGCGACAGTGTTCTGCACCATCGGCAAGGATTTCAAACCCGGGTCGGTTATCAGCAGAGGCGACCGCATGCCGAGATGACGACAGAGTTCCGGCAGTTCCCGGATACGTCCGGCGCCGGTGCGGATGGCGGTCGGATAATTCCAATTGGCTTGTAGTGCGCTCATGTACAGTCTCTTTAATACGCTCGTTAAAGTTCTTGTTACGCCATATTCGATGTCTGGCGTTACAGCATCTTGATATGGAAAGACTTGGGCCGGGTCAGAGATTCATAGCCCAGCTTGGACAAGGTGCAGCCGCGCCCGGAGTTTTTCACGCCGGTCCAGGCCAACGCCGGGTCCAGATAATCGCAACGGTTGATAAAGAAAGTGCCGGTATCGACCTGTTCGCCCAGCGCCACACCCACGTCCAGATCCCGCGTAAAAATAGACGCGGTAAGGCCGAATTCGCTGTCGTTCATTAGCGCCACGGCTTCCTCATCGGACGCCACTTTCTGGATGCCGACAACCGGACCGAAAGACTCTTCGGTCATCACCCGCATGCTATGGTCAACATGGGTCAGCACCTGTGGCGCCAGATAAGGCGATCCTTCTTTATCCATTTCAAAGTCCGCGGGATTGATATGGGCGACCGCGCCCTGCTCCACGGCTTCACGTACTTGTCCCCGAACGAATTCCGCCGCGGAAGCGCGCACCAACGGCCCCAAGGTAGTGTTGGGATCATCCGGGCGTCCCAGCCGGTAGCTTCTGACCAATGCCACGGCTTTCTCCACAAAGGCGTCGTATACGGATTCATGGACATAGACGCGTTCGATGCCGCAGCAGGACTGCCCCGAGTTAAAGAAAGCGCCATCAATAGTGGTTTCCACAGCGTGGTCAATATCCGCGTCCGCGCGAACATAGGCGGGGTCTTTACCGCCCAGCTCCAGCCCTACGCCGATAAAACGACCTGCGGCCGCGCGCTCCACCATGGCGCCGCCAGGCACAGAACCGGTAAACGCGACATAGTGGATGTCCGGCGAGCCGATCAGCGCTTCCGTATCCGCATGGGTCAAATGCAGGTATTGGAATACGCCCTCGGGCAGGCCTGCCTCGCGGAAGGCTTCATAGATCCGTTCCGCGCACAAAGGCGTCTGCGCAGAATGCTTAAGCAGCACAGCATTACCAGCCATGATCGCCGGCACAATGGCGTTAACCGCCGTCAAATAAGGGTAGTTCCAGGGCGCAATGACAAAGGCCACGCCCACAGGTTCACGTTTGATATAGCGGCGAAAGCCCGGCTTCTCATCCAACTCTATCGGCGCCAGCGCTTCTTCCGCGACATCGATCATAAAGCGGGCGCGCTCTTCAAAACCGCCCACTTCTCCCGCCGCGTAGCGAATTGGCCGTCCCATTTGCCAACACAACTCTGTCGCAATCTCGTCGCGCTTGGCGACAAAGGCGTCCACCATTTTGCGACAGATCTCCCGCCGCTGCGCCAACGGGATGCGCTTCCACTCGCGCTGGGCCTGCGCCGTCCTGGTCGTGGCGGCGGCGATGGCCGCTTGATCAGCGTAGGGACGCTCAACGTAGAGAGATCCGTCCACAGGGGACCAAGTTTTCTGCATAGTGCTCATCTTCGATTCTCTTACCTTTACTTAAAGGATAGTCATGGGACTGAAGGTCATTCTGATCGTCACGCTAGATAATCTCGAAATAACGCTCCAGCTCCCAATCCGTAATATGGCGACGGAATTCGCGGCCTTCCCAGTCACGGGTGGCGGCATAATGTTCAACAAACTCATTCCCGAATAACTCACGCGCCGCTTCCGAGCGACGCAGCGCAGCGGCGGCGTCCACCAACGTGGACGGCAACGCCAGTTGCGTTGGATGCTCCTGATCGTAGGCGTTACCGGATACCATCTCTTCCGGCTCCAGTTCGTGTTCAATTCCGTAAAGACCCGAGCCGAGAGACGCCGCCAGGGCGATATAGGGATTGGCGTCGGCGGAGCCCAGTCGGTATTCGACCCGTTGCGACTTGTCTGATCCGGGGATGACTCGCAGCGCAGTAGTGCGGTTTTCGCAGCCCCAAGTCGCATCGGTCGGCGCCCAAAACCCCGGTACCAGGCGAGAATATGCGTTCACGGTTTGCGCCATCATCGCCAGCATTTCCGGCATCAGCTTCTGCTGGCCGGCGATAAAATGACGCTGCATCTTACTCATGTTCATGGGCTGACCGGCTTCGTAGAAGGCCGACTTGCCGTTTTCTTTATGGCGCAACGACATATGGATGTGCCCGGATTGGCCGGGATAGTCGTTGGACCACTTGGCCATGAACGTGGCCATCATGTTCTTACGCTGCGCCCACACCTTGGTGAAGGTCTTGAACAGAGCCGCCTTGTCCGCCGCTGCGCAGGCCGAGTCCACTGTCAATGCCGCCTCCAGCACGCCGGGTCCGGTTTCGGTGTGCAATCCCTCCAAAGGGAAGTCCATTTTCTCGCACAGATCCAACAACTCGTGATAAAGCTCCGCGTGCACAGAGTTACGCAGCATGGAATAGCCAAAGAAGCCCGGCGTGATCGGCTCCAGGTTGCGATATCCCTTGGCGCGGGCGGAATGCGGCGTTTCATTGAACATGAAAAATTCATATTCAAAGGCCGCATAGGCGTCCAGTCCCATGTCTTCCGCACGACGCAGTACCCGCGACAACACATTACGCGGGCAGATACGCGCGGCGGGCCCATCAAAATCACATAAAAACAACAACATGCCAGGCTCAAAGGGGATGTCGCGGCAGCTCTCCGGCAGAATTTTCACTGAAGCGTCCGGGTAGCCCGTATGCCAGCCGGTGTATTTGACGCCGACGTTTTCATAAAGCTGGTCTTGTGAATCCCAGCCCAGCACCACGTCACAAAAGGCGAAGCCGTTTTCCAGAGAGGAAAAGAACTTCTCCTTACTCATATACTTGCCGCGCATGACGCCGTCGTTATCAAACAACCCGACCTTCACATGGGTCAGATTGCGCTCTTCCACAATGCGTTTGGCGTCGGCGATAGTCTTTACGTCTCTTGTCTTTATCATTTCTAATCCGCCTTATTGTGATTCTTGTTCAGTCCTGTTGCAGATAATGATCCTGGAGCCGGCGCGCCGGCCCCGCAATCCCTTTCAGCCAATTAACTCAATTCAGCCTCGGCCTTGGCGATGGCTTCAAACTCTTCCTCAGGGGCCTTCGCCACCAAGTGATGTCGACTATAAAAGGCGAAATACGCCACCATCACCGCATAGAACACGGCCGACCACATCGCCGCCTCTCGGCTGACCAAGAAAGTGCTGATGAACGCGGCGATAGATAAAACCAAAGCGATCCCGGTCGTCAGTATGCCGCCTGGTGTGCGGTAAGGCCGATGCATATTGGGTTCTTTCACTCGCAGAATAATGTGCGACAGCATCATCATGGCGTAGGAGATCGTGGCGCCGAACACCGCCATAGTGATCATCAAATCCCCTTCTCCGGTCAGTGACAGCAAAAATCCAATCACGCCCGGCACGACCAACGCCATCGTCGGCACTTTGCGGCTGCCGGTTAAGGACAGCCAGCGTGGCAGGTAACCTGCGCGGGACAAGGCGAACACCTGACGGGAATAAGCGAAGATAATGGAGAAAAAGCTGGCGATCAGCCCCGCCAGGCCAACCAGGTTTACAAAGGTGGCCATCGCTGAGCTTTCGCCATATGCATGTTGCAGAGCGCCTACTAGCGGCGCGCTATGATCTTTCATCAAGTCCGCGCTGGAGCCGCCGGGGGCCAGAAACAGCACCAATCCGCCAAATATCAGCAGAATCACCATCGCGGAGATAATTCCCTTCGGCATATCCCGAGCTGGGTTCTTGGTCTCTTCAGCCGCCAGGGGCACGCCTTCCACCGCCAGGAACAGCCACATGGCGAAGGGAATCGCCGCCCATATTCCAAAGTAGCCCTGCGGCAGGAAGGCGCTGGCGCCTGCGGCGGACTCGTTGACAGCGATATCCGTCAGGTTGGCGAGTTCAAACTCAGGCAACATCCCCAGGATAAACACCAGCAAGGCCGCCGCCGCAATGGCGGTGATGACCAACATGATCTTCAACGCTTCGCCGGCGCCCCATAAATGAATACCCACAAAAATGATATAGAACGCGGCATACACCAACGGGCCGTTCAGGCCAAACAGTTCCCCCACATAACCGCCGATAAAAATGGCGATTGCCGCGGGCGCAATGGCGTATTCGAGAAGAATGGCGGTGCCGGTGAGAAAGCCCCCTAGCGGGCCCATGGCGCGACGGGCGAAGCCGTAGCCGCCGCCGGCGGTAGGAATAGCGGAGGAGAGTTCCGCCAGGCCGAACACCATGAAGGTGTACATCGCGGCCATCAGAATCGTGGCGATAAACATGCCGCCGAAACCGCCCTGCTCCAGGCCAAAGTTCCAGCCGGCGAAATCACCGGAAATCACATAAGAGACGCCAAGACTGGCCAGCAGAATCCATCCCGCCGCTCCCTTTTTTAATTGGCGTTTTTCCAGATAATCATTGGATACATTCTCATAGTCCACCGTTCCGACATGTGTAGTTGAAGACGCAATACTATTGTCGGACGCTGTGGCAGCGGTCGTTTCGGCCATGGGTTGATCCCCCTGTTTATTGTTGTTTACTAGGGCGACGCCTTATTCTTCGCGAAGATAGGCGCGCAGGCTTCAAACACCAACCGATTCTAGGAGGCCCCAAAAAACCCAGCAAATACAATCACTTTCGCCGAAAAGCTAGTATTAGGGAAACTTATAGTGCGCTGAAATGACGCGCCGGGCGCGTTATCCGCATGCCCTGAAAGGGGAATTGAAATAAACTGCCGGGAGAAGATTTACAGCAAAACAGGGCCAAAAGGAGGCATTGTGCTGGAAAAGATAAACGCTTGGATCGACGACACCAACCGTAAGAACTACGATCGCCGCCGCGCCTGTACGGAGTTCGCCCAGGCGTTCGCCGGCTTTTACTCGCCAGCGTTCCTGGCCAGCGCTTATTTCGTGGTGACTGACGATATTCCCAGACCTGACTTCCCAGAGCTGCGACAAATGGGATTCGGCGACTTTATAGATATGCCCGTCAACGGAACGACCTATAAAGATACTTACTATATAAGAAGCTCAGCGGCCTCCGCGTTGCGAGTGCACTTTCATGAGTTGGTGCATGTAGTGCAGTGGCGTGAGCTGGGCGCTTTGAACTTCATCCAGCGTTACATGAAAGAAATTCTGACCTGCGGTTATGCAAACGCCCCTTTGGAGATCATGGCCTATGATCTGGATAAGCGTTACGATGCGAAAGTCGACGCCTTTGATATACCGGCGTATGTCGCCCACAATCTGTAGCCGGCGGCAAATCAGGCCGGTTCCAACGGCTCGCGCAGACACTGATATTCCCGCGACGCCATTTCTATCAATCGGCTGCGCGCACGCTCAAATTCGAAGGTCAGCGCACCACGAGTATAGAGTTCCCCCAGAGGCGCGAAGGCGGTCATGTAAAGTCGCACTTTGCGCTCGTACAACTCGTCCACCAGCGCAATAAATCGACGCGCCGCATCATCACTACGCGACAGCACCACGGCCCTTTCCCCGGTTACGCCAGAACCAACGCTGCCGTCTTCCGTTCCCCGCGCCTTGATCCTTTCAAACGCCTCGCCGCTTAACGGCGGTATGTTGAGCAGAATAATCAGATCGAAGCGTTCAGCGATATCAATGTAATCCAGATGGCTGCGCGGTCCTTCGCAAAGGGCTGCAAAATCGAAAGCGATCCTCCGTCCGGCGCGGGCCACATAAGCGATATCGCGGGACAGCACCTTCAACCTACGCGGTTTGTCTCCCTCCGCCACTAACTCAAAACGCTGCAGCAAGTCACCCTCGACACAGGACAACTCCGACCGGTCATGTTTGACAAAATATATAGCTTCCGGCTGCAATGCGCGCTCACGATGGTCCAGTCCGCCATCCATATGCAAGGTCTGCGTGTGCGCCTGAATCGCAGCGATAGCAGGCAGAAAGCGAGAACGCTGCAAACCCTCCCAATACAGCCTTTCCGGCGGCGTATTGCTCGTCGCCACCAGCGTCACATTGAACTCAAACAGCGACTGCAACAGCCCGCCAAGCAGCATGGCGTCGCCAATATCCGAGACAAAGAACTCATCGAAGCACAGCACAGAGTAGCGGCGACTGAAGTCTCTGGCGATGCGTCGCAAAGGCTCAGGGGTTCCGCTCAAAGCCTGCAACTGCCGATGCACTGACGCCATAAAATGGTGAAAATGCTGACGCAAAACCTGTTCTGGGTTGAGGCTGGCGACGAATAAATCCATCAAAAACGTCTTACCCCGCCCTACTTTGCCCCACAGATACAACCCCGACACATACTCCGACCGCCCCATCAACCACTTGGGACGACCGTCAACGCCAGCCAACCGCTCGTACAAATCCTGCAACGCATTCAAAGCCGTCACCTGTGACGGATCAGCCTGAATCTCACCCGCGTTGAGCAAAGATTCGTAGCGTTGTTTGGGGCTTATGGGAGTTGTGTACATCTCAACGTAGTAGTGAATTCTAAAATTAAAGGGTCATCGAAGATGATCTATGCAATCGCAATGCTCGGGACTATCTCGCCTTTTCCGCCCTGGATATTTCTTGCTCTTCCGCCGACTTCAGGTCCTTACCTGTCGCATCCTTCCACTCGATAAGTCCATTCGCGCTTCTCCCCATAATGACGGCAGCCGCCGCAGAAGGACTACTAAAGAGATAGTCTGCGTTGAAAAGTAACTTTTCGCCCGACATGCCGAGTACTCCAGCTTCCATAAGCTCTTCCCTAAGAGCGTTGAAGCCTTTAGAAAAGGACGGCACAGTACTTGTAGCCGCTTCAGAGCCGGCGAACACAACAAATCCATCACTCGTACGCCGCCCCCGACCACTAGCCCCTCTGGCGCCTTTCACATAAAAAACATCAGGTGAATGCGCCGATGCGTCATCAACTTTCACTAAAGGCTCAAACACCCTAAACCCCATCGTGTTGACAAGGATTTTTATATACTCAATAAACTCTTCCATCTCCGCTTGGTCAGGCTCTGAAATGGCGCTGCGGGTAGGCGTATTGCCATTTTGAATATCAAATCGGCCAGCCGTTTTGGCAATATCGCAAAGCCTGGATTCAAGGTACTTGATATGCGCCTTATTTAAGTTCTCATCTTTGCTGGTGAAGACTACCGACTCATTCCAGAATTCTTTGTCTGACACATGCTTTACGAGACGCTCATAGGCATTTTCAGTTTCTCCCACATAGGCTTTGGGTTTAGCAGCGGAAGAGTCTGCGCGACCGAAAAGTATATACACAGCGGTTCCTTTCAGGTCGCTGCGGTCAGCACAATCTTTTACTTTTGCCCTCGGGATACGATAGGCCTTTCCCGTCCAGTTGGATATTTCACACACCATCCTGCCTTCTGGATCAGCGTCCATCAAAAACAGCTTTATCGTCTTTCCATACTTCTTCGCGTACATGGCTTTCCTTAATCCAGAGCCTCTGCAATCTGCAGAAAAACAGCAATCCTAACTGAAAGGCGGCTTTTAGCCATATGATTTTTTTGCTCTATTCGGGCAATAAAAAACCCTGTATTCACAGGGTTTTCTGGCATTAGTCCTGTCCGACGACGCTTACTCGACGTTCTGCACCTGCTCCCGCATCTGCTCGATCAGCACCTTCAGCTCTACCGCGAACTGGGTGGTTTCGGTGACCAGGGATTTTGAGGACAGAGTATTGGCTTCGCGGTTGAGTTCCTGCATCAGGAAATCCAGGCGACGGCCCATCGGTTCTTTTTTGCCCAGGACTTCACGCACTTCATGGACGTGGGCGTCAAGACGATCAAGTTCTTCCGCTACATCCGCTTTCTGGGAAACGATGACCAGCTCCTGCTCCAGACGAGCGCTGTCCACCGCCAGCTCCAGCTCTTCGAAGCGGGACTTCAAGGCTTCGTTTTGGCGCTCCAGGATGATAGGCATTTTCTGACGCACGCGGCCGACAATATCCGTGATTGCGGTTAAACGGTCCTCCAGCATAGGACGAATGCGATCGCCTTCTCTTTCACGGGTCTTCACCAGACTTTCCAAAGTCTGTTCGAACAGGCTCACGGCTTCTTCTTTCACCGGATCCAGATCCGTTTCCTCAGATACTAAGACGCCAGGCCAGTTGAGGAAGTCAAAAGCGTTGATATGCGCCGGATTATCCAGAATGCGATTGATCTGATTAACAGCTTGATTCAGCTCATTGGCGAGTCCAAGGTTCACCTGATAGGAAGGGGTGGCCTGAGATTCCTGCTGGAATTTGAGCTGGCATTCCAGTTTGCCCCTCTGCACATATTGGCGCATAGCCTCCCGCAGAGCTGGCTCAATTTCCCGTAAGACTTCAGGGATTCGAAACATGGGCTCCAGATAGCGGTGGTTCACTGAGCGCACCTCCCAAGTGAGCACACCCCAAACTCCTCTGGATTCCTGCCGTGCGTAAGCAGTCATACTACGAATCATAAAGTCTCCAATCGCGATTCCTGAATGTTGAAAAAGACGGCGCGCCGGCTTTCCGTGATGAGCAATACAGCCGGCGGCAAGTATATTATTTTCGGCGGTTCAGGTTGCTGCAGCTATAGGTGAACGGCATGACGCCTTGCGCCGTCGCGGAGCCTGAGCCGGCCTCATTGAATAATAGTCGTTTAAATTAGATGCAGATAGTCAGAGATGGCGATCCTGCCGGACCGCAAGAATATGCGGCGTTTTAGCGCAAACCAGATTACCAGTTATCTACCTGCCCCCTGTCGAATACCTTACCGCTAGCTACCGACGAATGCCAAATAAATATATTTTCCCGATAAACGTGGGTTCGCTTGCTGATCGCTTCCGCCAGCGCTTCGAACATTTGGTGAACTTTACTTGTATCGGTCATATCCGCCGTCAGCAGCTGAACCTGAACTGGATGGCTGTGGGTTTCCTGTAATCCGGCTACCCTGCCTTGGTGAGCGTAGTGCCCTGGCGAAAGGTATTCCCAGGTGATATACACGTTATCGACGTTGATCTTTACGCTTTCCGCAAACTCCTTACTAATTCCCTCCAGCACCCTCGGCAAATCAGTGTCATGAGCTAACGGTAGCGACTTAATTTTAACTACCGGCATATAACCTCCTGAAAGGTTAACTCAATGAATCTTTCGGAATGGATAATCGCCACGGAATAGATGAAAAACTCGGCGCCTCCCCAATCACAATAGCACAAGATCAGGCGCCCATTCATGCGCTTATTGACTCTGGCGCAACTATTTTTTTAACGCGTCTCATGGCCTTATTCCCGCCCCAAAACAGGTGCTGTTTTGTAGCTTGCCAACCATGTCATTCACTTATTCAGATAGGCCTATCGTGCTACAATCCGCCCCCACATGAATCAAAGAGAGCCAATGCATTATGAGACCCAGCGGAAGACAGCCCGACCAGACTCGCGACATCAAGATCACCAAGAACTACACGAAACATGCGGAAGGCTCCGTACTAATCGAGTTTGGCGACACCAAAGTCATCTGCACCGCCACGGTAGAAAACGGCGTTCCCCGTTTCCTGCGCGGTGAAGACCAAGGCTGGGTGACCGCAGAATACGGCATGCTGCCCCGCGCCACTGGCACCCGTAACCAACGTGAAGCAGCCAGAGGCAAACAGGGCGGTCGCACCCTGGAAATCCAACGCCTGATCGGTCGCTCCCTGCGTGCAGCGGTAGACCTGAAGAAAATGCCGGATATTTCCATCACTATCGACTGCGACGTCATACAAGCTGATGGCGGCACCCGCACTGCTTCCATTACTGGCGGATTCGTCGCGATGGCGGACGCCATCAACAGCCTGATCGCCAAAGGCCAGCTGAAAAACAACCCGATTCTGCACAAAGTCGCCGCTATTTCCGTAGGCGTTTACGAAGGCGTCCCCGTAGTGGATCTTGATTACGATGAAGACTCCAAGGCGGAAACGGACATGAACGTCGTCATGACGGATCAGGATGGGTTTATTGAAGTGCAGGGAACTGCGGAAGCTGCGCCATTCTCAAGCGCAGAGCTGACGGCAATGCTGGATCTGGCCGGCAAGGGCATTCGCCAGTTGTTTGTGGCTCAGGAAGAAGTGCTACAAAGCTAGAAATAGAAATAGAAATAGGCGGACGGCGCCTCAGCGCCGACTGCTTGACCGCGTCCCGCCGGATAGGCGGGCGGGGTTCCGACAAAGCCCGCCCTAGAAGTCTACATCGTAATCGACGATTAATGGCGCGTGGTCGGAGAACCGGGTTTCGGTATCGATCCAAGCGCGTTTGATAGAACTGCGCAACCCTTGCGTGGCGATCTGATAATCCACCCGCCAGCCCGAGTGCTTACGCCAGCCTTCCGCTGATTCCGGCCACCACGTGTATTGATTCTTTTCCCGGTTGATCTTACGAAATGCGTCTACATACTGCATTTCATCGAACACCTGATCAAACCAGGCCCGTTCCTGCGGCAGAAAGCCGGACACTTCCAAGCGGTGATAGCGGGGATTGGCGTCCGTCACCAGGTGAGCGGTTTGGAAATTACCACAGAAAATAAACTGCCGACGCTTGCGCAACGTTTTCTGGAGATGATTGCCGAAAGCTTCCAGATACTCTTCTTTGGCCTGTTGTTTTTCGTCATCCATTAATGCGCAGGGAACCATCAAAGAAGCAATGCTGACAGCATCAAAGTCGGCCTGAATAAAAGCGCCGTTCATATCCGCCGGAGCATAGGAAAAGCCCATCATGATGGCTTTGGGAATCTGTCGGGTATAAATGCCGACCCCGCCGTCCTCCAGCTTTTCCGCATCCAGAAAATAGGGCTCATAGCCTTCGGGACGATATTTGTCTTCGTCCAACTCATAAACCCGCATCCTGTGGTCCTGCACGCAAACGACGTCAGCGTCCTGGCGCGCCATCCACTCGAAGAATCCCTCTCCGACTGCGCGCTTCAGTCCGTTTACGCTGATTGTTACTACCCTCATAGATGTTACCTATAAAAATTTGCGTGTATGATACCTAATTCATATTTACTGCAAAAGAATCCAAGGGCTAAAGAAACTCTTATGCACGACTATCAAAAAGCGTTTATTGAGTTCGCCATTCAGCGCGAAGTGCTGAAGTTCGGCCAATTTACACTTAAATCCGGCCGCAGCAGCCCGTACTTTTTTAACGCCGGATTATTCAACACATCCACAACGTTAGCGCAAATCGGGCACTTTTATGCGGCGGCCCTGACTTCCAGCCCGCTGCAATACGACATGCTGTTCGGGCCGGCTTACAAGGGCATCCCCCTGGTTTCCGCTCTCGCCGTTACGCTGGCCAACGAAAAAAGCATGGACGTTCCCTACGCCTTTAACCGCAAAGAAGCCAAAGCCCATGGCGAAGGCGGCGTCATCGTTGGCGCTCCGCTGAAAGGCAAGGTGCTTATCGTGGACGATGTAATTACTGCAGGCACAGCCATTCGTGAAGTCATCTCGATCATCAAGGCGAATGGCGCGGAACCCGCTGGCGTGCTCATCGCTCTTGACAGGCAAGAGCGCGGACAGCATCAGTTGTCGGCGATTCAAGAGATAGAGCAAAACTACCAGATTCCCGTCACAGCTATTATCCAGCTAGATCAAATTCTTGAGTTTCTTAAGTCTGACCCACACTTTTCCGACAACTATAAGCAGGTTGCCGAGTATCGTGCCGTTTACGGCGTGCAAAGTTAATTCGTAACTTCCACTAAACGTAAATCAGGCAGCCACCCGGCTGCCTTGAACATCAGACTGAACCCGACCAGTATCGTCAGCACTTCAAAAGCGCGCTTCACCATCGCGCTGCCTTTGGCGATAGACCAGTGCGCGCCAAGATATCCTCCTGCCAGTGCGCCCAATATCAATGGGGCAAGCCAGTCCCAGCGCACTTCAGCCTGCAGCGCCAGAGAAAGAGCGCCTGCTCCATTCCAGAAAACGCCAACCAAAACCAATGTATACGCCACCGCCCCTTGATAGCTTAGCCCGAACCACACAATCAGCCACAATGTGACGAACAAACCCGTCCCGGACGTTATAGAACCATTCAGCGCGCCAATCCCGAACAGCCCTATCGAGCCTATCGCATATCCCAATGTAGAGCGGTGCTTGCTGTTTTCCTGCATGCCCAACTGCGGCGAACGCATTGAATAAACGCCCAGCCCTGTTGTCAAAATTCCCAACGCCATTTGCGCCGCATTATCATCAACCCCCAGAATAACCTGAGCGCCCAATAAAACACCTGGGAGGCCTGCAGCCAAAATGAATAACGCAAAACGCCAATCCAGCCCTTTCTCCCGCAGATGGCGGAATGAGGCGCCCACTCCCAAAGCGACGCTTGCTACTTTATGAGTAGCTAAAGCCACAGAGAAACTCAAGCCCAAAAATAACAATGCAGGGAGCTGCAGCAAACCAGAGCCGCCACCAGCCAAAGCGGATAGTCCGTTGGCAATTAATGAAATTATGAATAACATTATAAAAGTCATGCTAATTCCGATATGACCTTTAAACCCACTAATCAGGGGTTACCCAAGCGAAGTAACCATAATATAACTACATGATGCCATTAAAAAAAATCAGGGGAGTAAAGATTGCCGCAGGCGTGCTGCTCTGCTTGATGTCGCTAACATTCGTACAGGCCGAAACCCTATTCTATCGATACAAGGACCAAAACGGCACATTAGTGTTAGGGAACTCCGTACCACCGGAGGCGGCAAAAAAGGGTTACCAGATTGTTGATGCATTCGGTCGCGTGATTAAGGACATCCCCGCCGCATTAACCCCAGAGCAAATTATCGAGCGCGACCGCAAACTAGCGGAAAAAGCGCAAAAGGAAGAGGAAGCCCGCAAACAACGCGAAGCTGATGCACTCCTCCTGCGGCTTTTCAGCCACCCGGATGACGCCGCCCGCGCCCGTGATCGCAAACTGCAAGAGCTGGACGGATTGATCAGTCTCAAGCGCAATAATATTGAGGTGCTGGAAAAGAAGGTCGCAGCCCAAGAATCTCGGGCAGCTGACGCGGAAAGAGCAGGACGCACAGTGCCACAGGATTTATTGGATGAAATTCAGCGAGACACTAGCCAAGTACAACGGCTGCAAAGTGAAATCGCCGCTCATGAAAAGGATCGTCAAGAAACAACCGCTGATTACGCTCAGAAAATTGAGCGCCTGAAATTCCTGCTTGAGAAAATAAACAACTGATCCGCTTTTCCGCATCACCTAACCAAAAGAGCGCCAGTCGGCGCCCTTTTGCCAAGAGTGCGTTCTCTTAGGCTGCAGCTTCTTCCTCAGTGGTCTTAGAGGCCGGCTTTTCTGCAGTTTTTGTCGTTTTCTTAGCCGTGGCTTTGGATTTATTGGCCTCGTCGTCGCTGTCTTTTTCTGCGCCTTCGATCTTGGCCACCATGTCCGCAGCGAAGTCGTTTACACGCTTATTCCAGGCGCGGAACGAAGAGTAAACGTTATCCAGCAATTGATCATGCATTTCACGCACAGACTTAACGGACAAATTCTTAGCTTCCTGCTCTATTTTCTCCGCGTATTCGAAAGGTTTCGCAGCAAGAGTGCGATGCTGCTCTTCTACTGTTTTGATTCCTTTTTCTACAGCGTCCTGAATTTGCTCCTGATATGACTTGAGCTTGCCCATCTTTGGTCTCCTACCGGTTTACTTTGAGATAAGGAACCCAGTTCCTTGCCTTGATTGCGCCCTCAAGATACGTGCAAAAATTAGAATAATCATACTAATCCAGGCCCCTGACACAGGGGCTGAAGGGCAATTTGATCTACCTCAGAAAAACTTGGAAAAAATCCATTTACACTAGGGTTTGTCGCCGTTTCAGCACGGACGCGGTCCCGTTAGCTATACTTTTAAGACATTCGCCGTTTATCGAAAACAGAGCCCGCCCTTGATGAATATGACAGCTCTATACCGCCGACCTAAGGGCGACAATCCCAACCTGTTTCACGCCTTTTTGAAGCGGCGTTGAACCGCTTTTCTCCATTCTTCCGCCAGCATGAACAATTTGATTGACGCGCAATATCCGCTCCCACATCTAGCCGTAGCGCTGCTGCTTGGGCTGACCATCGGCATTCAGCGCGGCTGGGTCAACCGCAACGAAGAAGCCGGACATCGAGTTGCGGGGGTAAGAACATTCGCTTTGATTGCGCTGCTGGGCGGTCTGGCAACCTGGTTGGGCGAACAAATGGGAGAGTGGGTGCTGGCGGCGGGCATCATCGCCCTGGCGCTGATTCTTATCGCCGCTTATGTCACCAGCCAGAAACAACGACTGGACATGAGCATCACCAGCCTGATTGCCTCAATGCTGACTTTTTTCTATGGCGCTTTGTGCGTCATGGGAGAATTCTCCGTCGCGGCCACTATGACGGTAGTGACCGCCATAATGCTCGACCTCAAGCCAGAGTTGCATGGTTTTCTAAAAAAGATACGAGATGAAGAGCTGGACGCCGGACTCAAGTTATTGGTGATGACTGTTGTCATGCTGCCAGTTTTACCCAACGAAGGGTTCGGTCCTTGGAACGCTATCAACCCGTATGAAGTTTGGTGGATGATCGTCTTAATCAGCGCCATTTCCTTTGTTGGTTATTTCGCAGTCAAGATAGGCGGCCCATCCAAGGGGATATTGATTACCAGCCTATTCGCAGGCTTAAGTTCATCTACCGCGCTCACACTGCATTTGTCCCGGGTCGCCAAAGATAATCAGGAACACGCGCCGCTTTTGGCTTCAGGCGTGTTGATCGCCTGCGGCACCATGTTCCCGAGGCTATTGCTGGTTATCTATATCGTCCACCCTCCACTGGCTTACGTACTTGCTCCTCCCTTCGCCCTCATGGCCCTTTGTGTATATGCCGCGGCGTTTTATTTCTGGCGCAGCCACTCAGGAATAAAAATTGAACAACCTAATCTCAAACAGAATCCGCTGGAAATATCCTCCGCTCTGTTCTTTGGCTTCCTGCTGCTTTTCATCATGCTGCTCTCCAATGCTCTTCACGAATGGCTGGGCGCCAGCGGCGTCTATGCCCTCAGCGCCATATCCGGGCTTAGCGATGTGGACGCGATCAGTCTATCTCTGGCCCGTCTCGCCAAAGAGCCAGAGAAAGTGGCGTTACTGGTAGCCGCCTGGGGCATTTTTATCGCCGTTTGCAGCAATAACCTGGTCAAGGCAGGTCTTGCATGGACCATCGGTAATCGTCCATTGGGAATTAAAGTCGCGGCCGCCCTCGCTGCTTCTGGCATTGCGGGGCTGGCGATTTTGCTCCTGAACCCTATACAAATCTATTAATCACAGATCAATCGACAACGAAGTAAACGCTATGAACAAACCTGAACTCCTGGCGCCAGCCGGCTCACTCAAACACATGCACTTTGCATTCGCCTACGGCGCCGATGCGGTTTATGCCGGTCAGCCTCGCTATAGCCTGAGAGTGCGGGAAAATGACTTTAATCTCGCCACGCTAGCGGAAGGAATCCAGACAGCGCGCTCGCAAGACAAGAAGTTTTATGTCGCCGCCAACATCGCCCCCCACAACAGCAAAGTGAAAACCTTTCTGGACGACATGGCTCCTGTCGTTGAGATGCGACCAGACGCACTGATCATGTCCGATCCAGGATTAATTATGATGGTTCGCGACAAATGGCCAGACATGCCGGTTCATCTCTCCGTGCAGGCGAACGCCGTCAACTACGCTGCTGTTGAGTTCTGGCGCCGACAAGGACTGGAGCGGGTAATACTGTCACGGGAGTTGTCTTTGGAGGAAATCGCGGAGATCAAGGAAAAGTCGCCGCAGATGGAGCTGGAAGTCTTCGTACATGGCGCGCTATGCATCGCCTACTCTGGGCGCTGCCTATTGTCCGGCTACATCAATAAACGCGACCCTAATCAAGGTACTTGTACAAATGCCTGCCGCTGGAAATACAACGCCATTCCAGCAGTACAAGATGACGCTGGCAATATTACAGCGCAGACCTGGGAGCCAACGCAAACTCAGTCTGGCAGTTCGACATTAGGCGATGGCGGAGTTACCTCAGAAATGTTTCTGCTGCAGGAAGACGGTCGGCCCGATCAACTTATGCCCGCCTTTGAAGACGAACATGGCACTTACATTATGAACTCCAAAGACCTTCGCGCCGTGCAACATGTGGAGCGATTGTGTCGCATCGGCGTGCATTCTTTAAAAATCGAGGGACGAACCAAATCTCATTACTACGTCGCCAGGACTACGCAGGCGTACCGTCAGGCCATCGATGACGCCGTCGCTGGCGCGCCGTTTAACATGTCCCTGATGGACGATCTGGAGAAGCTTGCACATCGGGGCTATACCGAAGGCTTTTACCGACGCCACGTGCATGACGAGTATCAGAATTACGCAAATGGCACATCGCTGTCCGGCAAACAACAATTCGTCGGCGAAGTATTGGAATACTCTCCTGAGAATGGCCTAGCCTTGATTGACGTAAAAAATAAAATTTCTATTGGAGACTCCGTCGAAATTATGACAACAAGTGGAAATATGAACTTTGTTGTCAAAAAAATGGAGAATAAAAACGGACAAAATATTGACGTCGCCCCCGGCTCCGGACATCGCATTCGTCTCGCGTTACCGGAAAACGCACCGAGTCGTCTGGACTTCAGCTTACTAATGCGAAACCTCTAGCCGCTCACCTTTAACGTGATAGACCTTTAAGCCTAGCCACATGGAAGTATGGCTATCAAAACCAAGTCGAATTATATTTTTGTGGGTAGTTAGTCACGAATTGATCATAAAAAGATAGCGTCGCGTCCGAATGTCGACTTTACTGAGCAATCAGTTCCTTTCTAAAAACTAGAAAGTCAGATGTTTTGACAATAATTAAGCCGTTTATCCGAAAGACTTCTTAAAATCGCCATGAAGATAGAATTGCTTGGTAGCGAAGCCTTGTTTCGCGCCCGGAAGCTAATTGCATTTTTGTTTTTGGGAACCGTTGTTGCGACGGGCTCCGGTTGCAACCTGTCCGACTCGATCAGCGGAGATTCCCCCAAAAGCGCCGCACATAGTGGAGACGCTACAGAGGGCGACGGCTCATCGTCTTCCAACCCCAGCGCGGGAGTGCAAGAGCCTATTACGCCCAAGACCCTTTCCTGGAACACGCCCTGGACCCGTGAAGACGGCTCCTCACTCGCTCTTAGCGAAATTGCCGCATACGAAGTGGCCTATCGCAATCTATCCGAAGACAAAGATGGACGCGTAATGATAGATGACGTTGGCGTCACCACATTGAGTCTATCGGGATTCACTTCGGGCAAATATGGCTTTAAGGTAAGAGTGATTGATTATGATGGCGTGGCGAGCGACTACTCTCAGGAGGTCACCGCTACTCTGAATAACGGATAGCTTTTCCTCACTCCCAGCAGCGCCAGGAGTTTCGATAGCCGCCTACAGGGCGGCTATTTTATGCGCGGAAAGTAATTTAGCCTTCATTTCATCTGGATTTTTCAGCGTATTCCCTCTTTCAGCCTCATGCTGATAGCCTTTGCCATATTGGCTTATCAGGCGGGAAATCCAGAATCGCAGCGCGCCGAGCCGCAACGCATCGCTCCATTGGCTCTTCTCAAGGTCAGTCAGGGGGCGCCTCTTGTCGTAGGCTTCCACAAAGGCGCGTAATTTGTCCTGATCGTAATGCCCCGTTGCATCGCAGCACCAATCGTTACAGGCGACGGCGAGATCGAACAACCAACAGTCGTGGCAAGCATGGTAAAAATCAATAACGCCGCTCACCTTGTCGCCATCGAACATGACGTTGTCGACAAACAAGTCGCCATGAATCCAGCCGTTTGGACACTGCGCCCAAATATTCGTCTGATGATGAAAATGTTCAATTTCAGCGTTCAACAACGCCAGTTCATCCTGCTTGATGTGAGGAGCCAAGTCGTCCCGATGAGATTGCATCCACGCTACTGTACGCACCACTTCACGACGACCGGGTGCGGACTGGGACGCCAAGTGCATAGCGCCAAGCAAATCGCCGGCGATGGCGCACTGTTCGAGGGTGGGTGTATCTAGATGGCCGCCGGCAATTCTGGGCACCAGTACGCACGGCTTGCCTTCTATATAAGCCAAAGACGAACCATCCAGCATGGGATGCGGCGCCGGCGCAGGAAAGCCCTGTTGCGCCAGCCCCTGCATCAGATCAATAAATACAGGAAGTTCTTCGGCGGTCACCATTTCAAATATTGTCAGCACCCAGCGCGTTTCTTCTCCGCCGCTTTTTACGCTGACAAAGTAATTGGTGTTTTCTATCCCCGCCGCAATGCCTTGAAATTCAGTCACTTCAGGCGCATCGAAATAAGATTCCAGCAACGTCTGCAATTGCTCTGGAGACACTCTTGTAAAAACCGCCATTAACCCGCCTTATTCACTACTTCTAAAACTTAATTTCGCACGCATCCTGCGTCTGAATCGCCAAAGTTATCGCCTATCGAAAACTTACCATTCCAGGAGCTTCCAGCTCGGAACCAGTATCCGCGGCTTTTCCGATTGCACCCATTCACCCGTATCGGAAGGCACCAGATAATATTCCGGGCCAACTTTGGGCACGACTTTAATCTGCACCAGCTCGCCGTTAACCCGATACTCGTAATGGGTTTCCTTTTCGCCATAACGAATCTGCACTTCCGGCTCCGCCGCCGAGTCTTCCGCCAGCGTTGGCGCCGCCAAAGGAAGAATAATTAACGCGAGCAAAGCTTTACGTATCCAAAAACTCATTGGTAACCTACACGCTGTTTTTTGGTAACCTACACATTTGTTTAATCAGGCAGCGCCTGGGGCTAATTCGCCGGGTAGTCCCGGCAGCTCCGTCAGCCCTCTTCCGGGCCCATTTTCGGGGATTAGCCGATCCTGCGGGATACGCTTATTCCGAGCCCATACAACCATTTAAAACCAGTACCATCTATGAGTAAAGAAAACCGTTCAGCGCCTGTCGTCCTGGTAGACGGCTCCTCGTATCTGTTTCGCGCCTACCACGTTCCCAATCTGAAAGAGCTCAGGAACTCTAAAGGACAGCCTACCGGCGCCATCAGAGGCGTCGTTTCCATGCTTCGGAAGTTGCAAAAAGATTATCCGGAGAGCCAAGTGGTCGCCGTTTTCGACGCCAAGGGCAAGAACTTTCGCCACGAGATGTACCCCGATTACAAGGCCAACCGGCCTCCCATGCCGGAGGATCTCGCCTGCCAGATCGAGCCGTTGTACGACATTGTCCGCGCGATGGGGCTGCCTTTACTGATCATAGAAGGCGTAGAGGCCGACGATGTTATAGGCACGCTGGCCCATGAAGCAACTACAAAAGGGCTGGATGCAGTAATTTCCACTGGCGATAAAGACATGGCCCAGCTGGTGAGCCCTCACGTCACTCTCGTCAACACCATGACAGAGACCACTATGGACAGAGAAGGGGTCGTCGAGAAGTTTGGCGTGCCGCCGGAGCTGATCGTGGATTACCTGGCGCTCATCGGCGATACCGTGGACAACATCCCCGGGGTGAACAAATGCGGCCCCAAAACGGCCGTCAAATGGCTCGGCGAGTTTGGCTCCCTGACACAGGTGATGGAACGGGCGGATGAGGTCAAAGGCAAAATCGGCGAAAGTCTGCGCAGCAGCCTGGAGCAGTTGCCGCTGTCAAAAGAGCTGGCCACCATCAAGACCGATGTCGAACTGCCTTTCACCCTGGAAGAGGTTTGCCCCAATCCCGTCGATACTGAAGCGCTGCGCACCTGGTTTACAGAGCTGGAATTCAGAACCTGGATAAAAGATCTGGACGCCTCACCCTCTGCAAAGGCGGCCACCCCCGAAGCCAGCGCCTCCCCCGCGCAAAGCGAGGTGCGGGATTACCAAGTCGTTACGGAGCAGGATCAGTTTGATCAATGGATCAAAACACTGACGGACGCGAAAACATTCAGCTTCGACACTGAGACCACCAGCCTCAATTATATGGAAGCGGAAATCGTCGGCGTGTCCTTCGCGGTCGAGCCCGGCAAAGCGGCTTACGTGCCCGTAGCCCATGACTACATGGGAGCGCCGGAGCAGCTGGAGCGTGATAAAGTTCTGGCGGCACTCAAGCCTCTGCTGGAGGACCCTGCATATCGCAAGATCGGCCAGAACCTGAAATACGACGCCCACGTATTGGCCAATCATGGCGTACAGCTCAACGGTATCGCCGAAGACACCATGCTGGAGTCCTACGTACTGAACTCCACCGCTAACCGCCATGATATGGATACTCTGGCCTCCAAACACTTGGGGCGGGAAACCATTCACTTTGAAGATATCGCAGGCAAAGGGGCGAAACAGCTGACCTTCAACCAGATCAGTCTTGAGCAAGCTGGCCCTTACGCCGCCGAGGATGCGGATATCACCCTACAATTGCATCACACCCTGAATCCGAAACTAAAAGAAGAGGGACGTTTGGAGCAGGTATATCGCGATATCGAGCTACCACTGGTCCCTGTGTTGATGCGAATGGAGCATCGCGGCGCTTTGGTGGACAGCCAGCGTTTGCGCACCCACAGCCAGGAGTTGGCTGAGCGCATGCTGGAGCTGGAAGAAGAAGCCTATGAAAAAGCCGGGCAGAAGTTCAATCTCGGATCGCCCAAGCAGTTGCAGGAGATTTTCTACGAGAAGCTCGGCTTCGACGTTATCAAGAAAACCCCGAAGGGGCAGCCCTCTACCGCCGAGCCGGTGTTACAGGAATTGGCGGAGAAGTATGAACTGCCTCGCGTCCTTCTGGAGTACCGTGGGCTTTCCAAGCTGAAGTCGACCTACACGGACAAACTGCCGGAGATGATTAACCCACGCACCGGTCGCGTGCATACCTCCTACCAGCAGGCGGTGGCCGCCACTGGACGTTTGTCGTCAAGCGATCCGAACCTGCAAAACATCCCCGTGCGTAATGAGCAGGGCCGTCGCATCCGGCAAGCCTTCATCGCTCCCAAGGGCTGCAAACTGATCTCCGCCGACTACTCGCAGATCGAGCTGCGCATCATGGCTCACCTGTCTGGGGACGAAGGCTTATTAAAAGCATTCTCCGAAGGCCTGGACGTACATCAGGCGACGGCTGCTGAAGTCTTCAACGTCGCATTCGACGAAGTCAGCTCTGAACAACGCCGCAAAGCCAAAGCCATCAACTTCGGTCTGATCTACGGCATGTCCGCCTTCGGCCTGGCCCGTCAGATCCACGTTGAGCGCGGTGAAGCGCAGAGCTATATCGACAAATACTTCGAGCGCTATCCCGGCGTATTGAACTACATGAACCGCATTCGCGCGGAAGCTCAGGACACGGGATACGTCGAGACCCTGTTCGGACGCCGCCTGTATTTACCGGACATTCGCTCCAGCAATCGCAATCTGCAACAGGCGGCGGAGCGCACCGCCATCAACGCCCCTATGCAGGGTACGGCGGCTGACATCATCAAACGCGCCATGCTGGCGGTGGACGCCTGGTTGGAAGGTAAAGATGCGCCGCCGGCGAAGATGATCATGCAGGTGCATGATGAATTGATCCTGGAAGTAGAGGAAAGCGCCGTCGAGGCAGTTAAGGAGAAGCTGATACAGATTATGTCTTCCGCCGCCGACTTGAATGTACCACTGCTGGTGGAAGCCGGCGCCGGCAATAACTGGGATGAAGCGCACTAGCGCTCCCTGAAACGCAAAACGGCGGGACTCCCTTGGGATCCCGCCGTTTTTATATCCGCTTATAAGAAAGCGCTTTTCAGCGATTAATAATCCTGATCGTCGCTCAAAGACAGACTGCTGGCGGCGCCTTGCAGCTTGGAAATATTGCTGTCCGCGCCCAGTTTGATCATCAGACGCAGATCGTTTGCGGAGTCCGCGTGTGACAACGCGTCTTCGTAGGTAATCTCTCCCGCAGCGTAAGCGCGGTATAGCGCCTGATCGAAAGTCTGCATGCCCAGTTCCGACGACTTGGTCATCAGCTCTTTCAACTTGTGCACTTCCCCTTTACGAATCAAGTCTGCGGCCAGCGGCGAGTTGATGAGAATCTCAACAATCGCCCGGCGCCCCTTACCGTCTGGAGTCGGCACCAATTGCTGCGCCACGATGGCCTTCAAGTTCAAGGACAAGTCCATCCACACCTGGTTATGCTGCTCAGGCGGGAAGAAGTTGATGATCCGGTCCAGCGCCTGGTTGGCGTTGTTGGCGTGCAATGTCGCCAAACACAAATGACCGGTTTCCGCGAAGGTCACCGCATATTCCATGGTATCGGCAGAGCGCACCTCCCCGATCATGATAACGTCGGGAGCCTGCCGCAGCGTGTTCTTCAGAGCCACTTCGAACGACTCCGTATCCAGTCCCACTTCCCGCTGCGTAATAATGCAGCCGTGGTGCTGATGGATATATTCGATAGGGTCCTCGATGGAAATGATGTGGCCTTTGCTGTTGCGATTCCGGTGGCCGATCATCGCCGCCAACGACGTGGACTTACCGGTGCCGGTGGCGCCGACGAAGATAATCAGGCCCCGCTTGGTCATAGACAGAGACTTGATAACCTCCGGCAGATGCAGGTCGTCCAGTTTCGGAATGTTGGTCTCAATTCGACGCAACACCATCCCGCACAGGTTGCGCTGATAAAAGGCGCTGACCCGGAAACGGCCAATGCCGCGGGCGCTGATTGCAAAGTTGCACTCATGCGCGACTTCAAAATCCGCACGCTGCTTTTCCGACATTATGGAAAACACGGTTTCCCGTGTCTGTTCAGGGGACAGCGGCGACTTGGTGATAGGCACCATGCGGCCGTGAACTTTGATGCTGGGCGGCACCCCAGCTGTGATAAAGAGGTCCGAAGCCCCCTTTTCCACCATAATTTTTAACAGCTTGTCGAAATCCATCACAACACCCCAATGGTAATAACGCTACAGCGACCGGCATAAACCGGGATAAGGTCGCGGCGTCAGAAATTCTCCGGCATTTTGGCTTTTTCGCGCGCGGCTTCGCGGCTGATCAGCCCTTTAGAAATCAAATTGTGCAGACACTGGTCAAGTGTCTGCATACCCAACGCGGCGCCGGTCTGGATAGACGAATACATCTGGGCGACTTTGTCTTCGCGTATCAGGTTACGAATCGCTGGCGTGCCGATCATGATTTCATGGGCCGCCACACGACCGCCGCCGACCTTCTTCAGAAGAGTCTGCGAGACGACCGCCTGTAACGATTCGGAGAGCATTGATCTTACCATGGCTTTTTCTTCCGCAGGAAACACGTCGACCACCCGGTCAATGGTTTTCGCGGCGGAGGTGGTATGCAGGGTGCCGAATACCAAGTGCCCGGTTTCCGCAGCGGTCAACGCCAAACGGATGGTTTCCAAGTCCCGCATCTCACCAACCAGGATAATGTCCGGATCTTCCCGCAAAGCTGAACGCAGCGCTTCACTGAACCCAAGCGTGTCACGGTGTACTTCACGCTGGTTCACCAGACATTTCTTACTTTCATGCACGAACTCGATAGGGTCTTCGATAGTGAGGATGTGGTCGTAACGGGTATCGTTGATAAAGTCGATCATCGCCGCCAGCGTCGTACTCTTACCGGAACCGGTCGGTCCGGTGACCAGACAGAGTCCGCGAGGCTTCAGGGCGATATCCTTGAACACCTGCCCCATTCCCAAGTCTTCCATTGTCAGCACTTTGGAGGGGATAGTCCGGAATACGGCGCCAGCGCCGCGGTTCTGGTTAAAGGCGTTAACCCGGAAACGGGCGACACCGGGAACTTCGAACGAGAAGTCCGTCTCCAGAAACTCTTCGAAATCCTTACGCTGTTTATCGTTCATAATATCGTAAATCAGCGCGTGTACTTCTTTATGCTCCATCGCGGGCAGGTTAATTCGCCTGACATCCCCGTCGACGCGTATCATGGGAGGCAACCCGGCAGATAGGTGTAAGTCGGAAGCGCCCTGCTTAGCAGAAAACGCAAGCAACTCGGTAATGTCCATTAGGAATCCCCGTTTTGAACCTTATAATGACATGCAGCCTTCCGGCGGCCCTCAAACAGCGCCACCTCCCCACGACGACGGAAGGAACTGAATTTTGTCGGCGGGTTGGTTACAATCTGCGCGTTTCGACGCAGCCTAAGCTATTGATAGAAATAATATGTTCAGCATAGCAGACAACATCAAAACAGTAAGCCAAAGAATACAAAATGCAACAAAATCCGCGGCCCGGCCGGCGGATTCCGTGACGTTGCTCGCAGTCAGTAAAACCAAGCCGGCCGATGCCATTCGGGCCGCGTACGACGCGGGGCTCAGAGATTTTGGCGAAAACTACCTACAAGAATCCCAGGATAAAATCGCTCAGTTAAGCGACCTCGCTATCACTTGGCATTTCATCGGCCCATTGCAGTCCAATAAAACGCGCCCAGTAGCAGAGTTGTTCCAATGGGTGCATACCGTGGACAGGGAAAAAATCGCCCGCCGTCTGTCAGAGCAGCGACCGGAGGGCGCGCCCCCGCTGAACGTCTGCATTCAGGTCAATATTAATGATGAAAGCAGCAAGTCTGGCGTGTCGCCAGATGAGATTGCGCCTTTGGCGGAGATTGTCAGCACTCTGCCTGGCCTGCGCCTGAGAGGTCTGATGTGCATTCCTGATCCGTCTCAAGGAGAAGAGGCGCTGGCCGCCACCTTCAGGGAATTGAATCGCCATTTCGCTGCGCTGCAAACCCGGTTCGATAGCGTAGACACCTTGTCCATGGGCATGTCCGATGACATGGAAGCCGCGATTGCAGCAGGCTCCACCATCGTTCGCATCGGCTCAGCAATCTTTGGCGCCAGAAACTAATAAAATGCAGCGAAATCAGCGGTTTTTTTCCGCCTGTACTTTAAATCAGCCGCCACAAACATTATTAAGACAGTTGGCGATAGTCGTATCCGCAAAGAGAACACTATGAAAGAACACCCACAGCTTACTTTTATCGGCGCCGGCAACATGGCCCGCGCGATACTTGGCGGCCTGATAGCCAACGGCTACCCGGCGAGCCGACTGGCCGCAACGGCTCCTGCCGAGCATGAGTTGAAAGAAGCCGCAGACGCGTTCGGTATCCCGACCAGCACGGATAACCAGAAATTCATGGCGGACTGCGATGCGCTGATCCTGTGTGTAAAGCCACAGGTCATGCAGGCGGTTTGCGAGGGACTGGCGAATGCCGTGCAGCAGCGCCGCCCACTAATCGTCAGCATCGCCGCAGGCGTTTCCTGCGAACAAATTGAAACCTGGCTGGGAGGCGACCTGCCTGTGGTGCGCTGCATGCCAAATACGCCGGCCCAAGTGCACCTGGGCGCCAGTGGGCTGTACGCTAACCCGCGCGTCAGCGAAGCGCAGCGGAAGATTGCGGACAACCTGTTCAGCGCAGTCGGCATTGTCGCCTGGACATCGAAGCAAGAGGACATCCACACCGTCACGGCCTTGTCTGGCAGCGGTCCCGCCTATTGCTTCATGTTTATGGAAGCGATGGAAGAAGCTGCAGCCTCACTAGGTCTGGATCCAGCCAGCGCCCGGACACTGGCGATTCAAACCATGCGCGGCGCCGCTGAATTGGCGACTCGCAGCGATGAAGGTCCCGCGCAACTGAAAAAACGCGTCATGTCACCCGGCGGCACGACGGAGCAAGCGATCAAAAGCTTTGAGGAACAGGATATGAAAGCGATGGTGAAAACCGCTATCCGCAAGGCTTGGGAGAGGTCTTATGAATTGAGCGGTGAACGCGCGCCGGAATAATCTTCTTGACGGTCGTGAGTGAATTGTTTTTTCTTGCAGGCGGCTAGAGCAACTTCCAGACGGATATAAAGCCTATGTTACAAATTTTGTTAGAAGTCACATATTTCATCGGCATGTTCTACATAAGCGTGGTGCTGATGCGGTTTATCCTCCAAGTATCCCGGGCGGATTTCTACAACCCGATCAGCCAGTTCGTGGTTAAGGCCACCAACCCGTTGCTGCTGCCGCTCAGAAAAGTCATTCCCGGCTGGAGAGGTCTGGATTTCGCCTCGCTGGCGCTGGCGCTGCTTTTGTCCATACTGTTAATCATCTTGGTCAGTCTGACCCCTATGAGCCACATACTTCCACTTCTGGGGCTCATCGTGACCAAGGCGGTGTTGCTGATGATCAAGTGCGTTATTAACATTTATCAGTTCGCCATCTTCATCATGGTCATTATCAGCTGGGTGGCTCCGGGCAGTTATCACCCAGGCGCTCAACTTGTCCATCAGATCACCGAGCCTTTGATGCGTCCGGTACGTAAAATCATGCCTCCCATCGGCGGGCTGGATCTTTCCCCCATGGTGGTGTTGCTGCTGCTGTTCGTGATCGGCCGGGCGTTGTCCATTGCCTGATCCAGCTGCTTCCCGCTGCGTCAACCTGCAGGATGAGCAAACGCTCATTCTGCAGTGTCATTTACAGCCTGGAGCTAAAAAAGATGAGATTGTCGGCATGCATGGCGACGCGCTGAAAATCAAAATAAGCGCCCCGCCTATCGATGGTAGAGCCAATCAGCAGCTTATCCGTTTTCTCGCCAAAGTCTGCGGCGTCAAGCAACAAGATGTACACATTCTCGCCGGTGAAAGCAGCCGTCAAAAGCGTATTCGCGTGCAAAACTTGACGGACGTCCCAAAGCTACTAAAACCCTATATATGATAACAAACCGTTACATGACGGTTTGATGTCCTTTTCGCAATATAAACGCTTGATTTTCCAAAGCTACCCGATACAAAATCGAACCTGAACAAATTTTCATCATTCGCAGTCGCCAACACGGACACAGCAGCGCCAACGGAATCCCATATAATGGCAACCTTAGGGTCAGAGCGAGAAACAACAATATGAGCAGTGGACTAAGTTATCACGTCGAAGCCTACCACCAGTGGAAGAACACCCTGATCCGGGAGATCGCCCATTATCAAAGCTGGCTGCGCACCAATCAGCTGAACTCCGACGATCTGGAGCTGAAACTGCAGCGCTGCGCTCAGTTACTCCATGAGGACAACCTCACCATCGCATTCGTCGGCGAGTTTTCCCGTGGTAAGACCGAACTGATCAACGCTCTGTTTTTCGCCGAGTTCGGCCAGCGCATGCTGCCTTCCCAGGCCGGGCGCACCACCATGTGTCCTACCGAGCTGTTCTATGACCGCGATGGCGGCTCTTACCTTAAGCTGCTTCCTATAGAGACCCGTAGCGAAGAAAAGTCCCTGGCGGACTACAAACGCAGCCAGGAGCACTGGGTTTATTACCCTCTGGACATGACGACGCCGGAATCCATGCGCGAGTCGCTGGACCAAGTGGCGCGCACGCGAACAGTCAGTTTTGAAGAAGCCCGCCGTCTGGGCTTTGAGCTGGGCTCATTGGAGCGCGACCCCAGCCATCCGGGCATGGCGATTATTCCCGCTTGGCGCCATGCGTTGATCAGTCTGGAAAACCCCATGCTGCAACAGGGGCTCCGCATACTGGACACCCCTGGCCTCAACGCCTTGGGCTCCGAGCCGGAGCTGACCGTCAGCATGATTCCCAACGCCCACGCCGTGATCTTTATGCTCGGCGCGGACACTGGCGTTACCGCCAGCGATATGGAGATCTGGACCAATCACATCTTCACCGAACACTCTGATCACCGCGCCGGTCGTTTTGCGGTGCTCAACAAGATCGACGTACTCTGGGACGATATTCAGGGCGAAGAGCACACCAACAAGGCCATCGCCAAGGTACAGGCTAAAACCGCCGACCAACTGGGCCTTAAGCCAGAAGAAGTGCTGTTGCTCTCCGCCAAGCAGGCGTTGGTCGGACGTATCAAGGGCGATGAGCAGAAGCTGCGCAGCAGCCGCCTCGACGACTTGGAGGCCCTGCTTACCGACCGCATTCTGGGACAGAAAGAGCGGCTGATCACCCATAATGTCGTGAACGACGTACTAGGCATGCTGCAAACCAGCCAGGCCATCCTGCAGTCCCGTTACGCTACTTATCAGGAAAAGCTGGAGGAGTATGAAAGTAAGGGCGTCAGCGCGGATTTCCTGCGTGAGCTGACTGACAAGACTCAGGACGACTACAACTTTTATTACAAAAAGCTGTTTACGCTGCGCTCCAGTCGCCGTCTGATGAAGTCACAAGCGATGATTCTGAACAATCTGGTGAATCTGGAGCATTTCGAATCCCACGCCAAAAAGACTCGCGATGAGCTGATCAACAGCTGGACGACGATTGGCATGGGCCGAGCCATGGCCGGCTTCTTCCATGCAATCGAAAACGACATCAGCAACCTCAACCATGAGGCCAGACTGGCTCAGAAGATGGTAGGCTCCATCTACCAGCGCTACGCCAATGATTCACGCTCAAGTCATCTGAGGCCCGCGCCCTTCACCATTACCCGGCAAATCCGAGAACTGGAAGGACTGAAGATGCGCGCGGATAAATTCCGCCGCAACCCGCGCACTCTGGTTTCCGAACAGACTGTAGTGGTGAAGCGCTTCTTCACTGTTATTGTCAGCGAGGCCCGTCGCCTGTACGAAGAAATCCACAAAGAAACGGACCGTTGGCCTCAAGAGGCGCTATTGCCGATATTGCAGCACACCATTGAGCAAAAGCAGTTGCTGGAGCACCAGATTCGTCGTCTGAAAGATTTGGCGAAAACCGCCAAAGATACGCGCAGTCAGGTGAAACGCATCGTGAGCATGATGGAGGAAATCAATCAGGAGATTCAGGAGGCGGAACAGATACAGCGCAAGTTGCGTCGCCCCGCCCCGCAAATGCTCACCCAGAAGGTGGTCAGCCTTCCCGGCATGCAACGCTGATAGCCCAATCATTCGCCGCGTGAGCCCGGCTTGCGCGGCGCGTCCGATTCCACCCGCAGTCTCCCGTTTTCTTATTCTCCTGCGCCATCCCAGGTTGGTTATTGCTATCCGCTGGATTGATTAATAGACTGCGCCACTTAGCATGTGTTTTTGAAAGGAATAGTTCGCACTAATGCCAGAGGTCATCCCACCTGACTCTGTCGGGATCGTCACGCCGCAAGTCGCTCAATTCGATATTCCTCTCACCCTGGAATGCGGAAAACAGTTGAACAGTTTTCAACTGATGTACGAAACCTACGGGGAGTTGAACGCAGACCGCTCCAACGCGGTGCTGATCTGTCACGCCCTCAGCGGCCATCATCACGCCGCGGGTTATCATTCCATGGAAGACAGCAAGCCTGGCTGGTGGGACTCCTGTATAGGTCCCGGCAAGCCGATAGACACCAACAAATTCTTCGTCGTCAGCCTGAATAATCTGGGCGGCTGCGCCGGCTCCACTGGGCCGGCGTCAATTAATCCGGAAACCGGCAAAGCCTATGGCCCCGACTTCCCGGTCGTCACCGTACAGGACTGGGTGCGCAGCCAGGCCATGCTGGCGGATCGCCTCAATATTCCACACTGGGCGGCGGTGATAGGCGGCAGTTTGGGCGGCATGCAGGCGTTGCAATGGTCCATCGAGTATCCCGACCGCGTTCATAACGCCGCCGTGATCGCCTCTACTCCACGCTTGTCCGCACAAAACATTGCATTCAATGAAGTGGCCAGAAAAGCGATTACATCGGACCCGAACTTTCATGAAGGCCGTTATGGCGAGCACACGACCTATCCAGACAAAGGTTTGATGCTGGCGCGGATGGTCGGGCATATCACTTATCTTTCCAACGCTTCCATGGGTGAAAAGTTCGGCCGCGACCTGCGCGCCCAAACGCTGAAGTTCGGCTTATTGGACGTACAGTTTGAAGTAGAGAGTTATCTGCACTACCAAGGCGAACGTTTCTCCAAGAATTTCGACGCCAACACCTATCTGCTAATGACCCGCGCTCTGGACTATTTCGACCCAGCGCGGGCGCACGATGGCGACCTCAGTAAGGCGCTGGAGCCAGCCAAATGCAAGTATCTGGTGGTATCCTTCACCACCGACTGGCGCTTTCCGCCTGATCGCTCGGAAGAGCTGGTCAATGCAATGGTGGAGGCCAAGAAGTCCGTCAGCTACGCAGAGGTGGACTCCCCTCATGGCCATGACGCATTTTTGATACCGACCCAACGCTATATGGATGTTTTCCATGGTTTCATGGGTCGCGTGGCGAAGGAGATTCCCCATGCGCGCTGATCTATCCATTATCAAAGACTGGGTCCAGCCGGGAACGGAAGTGCTCGACCTTGGTTGCGGCGACGGCACGCTGCTGGATTATCTGCAAACCCATAAGCAGGTGCGCGGCTATGGCCTGGAAATCAGCAGTGAGAATATCACTGAATGCCTGCGCAAAGGCGTCAATGTCATAGAGCAGGACCTGGACAGCAAAGGCCTGAGCAATTTCAAAGACAAAAGCTTCGACATGGTGGTCATGACTCAGGCGTTGCAGGCGGTGAGACAACCGGACATTTTGTTGGATGAAATGCTGCGTCTGGGCAAGGAATGCATCATCACCTTCCCCAATTTCGGTTATTGGCGACTGCGTTACTATCTGGCCCGCAAAGGTCAGATGCCGGTATCCAAAACCTTACCCTATACTTGGTACAACACGCCCAACATCCACTTGTGCACATTCAAGGATTTTGAGGAGCTGTGCTACCAAAAGAATATCCATATTCTGCACAGGACCGTAGTGGACGACGAGCATCGGACCAACTGGCTGAATCAGCTTTGGCCAAACTTATTGGGGCAGATCGCTATCTACCACGTTACACGGTGAGGCTCGTATGAAAATATTCGCAAAACTGTTTCGCTCTGTTTACTACTGCGCTTTCGTTTTTATTGTCCTGGCGATGGCCGCTCGCTCGGCTTTGGCCGAACAAAAAGAAGTTTTCGGCGATTATGAAATACACTACATCGCTCTTCCCACCACCATTTTGGACCCCGACGTGGCGACCCGCTATAAGCTGCCTCGCAGTAAGTCCACCGGCTTTGTAAATATCTCCGTGCTGAAAAAGCAGGAAGACGGCTCCCTTCGCGCCGTCTCGGCGTTTATTCGCGGCAAGGTGAACAACCCCGTACAGCAAAGCAGAGATCTGGAGTTCCGCCGGATCAACGAAGGCGAAGCGCTCTACCAAATCGCTGAGTTCTGGTATAGCCAGGGAGAAGTATTGACCTTCCAATTGGAAATTCAGGCCGATCCCAATCAGGGACCGTTTTCTCTGCGCTTTAATCAAGAACTGTTCCCGGAATAATTCCCGGGACCCGTTTTCCTACGCACTTAGACTTACCTTAAATCATGCAAAAGATCGTATTAGCCAGCAATAACGCCGGCAAAATTAAGGAGCTGAACCGTTTGCTCGGCTCCCTCGACATCACTGTCGTCTCTCAAAAAGAGCTGAACATTCCCTCTATCGAGGAAACCGGACAGACTTTTATCGAAAACGCTATTCTTAAAGCCCGCCACGCAGCGGCCGTCTCCGGCCTGCCGGCTCTGGCGGATGACTCCGGCCTGGAAGTGGACGCCTTGCAAGGCGCGCCGGGCATCTATTCCGCTCGCTTCGCAGGCGAAAGCGCTTCTGATCAGGACAATAACGCCAAGCTGCTGCAGTTGCTGGCGAATACGCCTACTGGCGCCAGAACCGCACGCTTTCACTGCGTGCTCGCCTTTATGCGTCACGAAGCCGACCCGGTCCCTATTATCTGTCACGGCGCCTGGGAGGGCTCTATTGCAGAACAGACAAGCGGCGGCGGTGGATTCGGTTACGACCCGCTCTTCTGGCTGTCTGACCGCCAGTGTACTTCTGCGGAATTAACGCCGGAGCAGAAAAACGCTCTCAGTCATCGCGGACAGGCGATGGCGCAACTGGTTGCGGAGTTGACGCGCCTATATGGCTGATATTCTGACGCCGGGGCTGCATACACCGCCCCTGGCGCTTTACGTTCACATCCCCTGGTGCGTGCGTAAATGCCCATATTGCGACTTTAATTCTCACACCGCGCGATCGGAGCTGCCTGAGCGGGAATATCTACAGGCGCTGTTACGGGATCTGGATACAGAGATATTCCGACTGGAGCAAACCAGTGGGCAAAGAACTCTTAGCTCCATTTTTTTTGGCGGCGGCACCCCAAGTCTGCTCTCACCCGACATTATCGCGTCAATCATAGATGGCGCGCGCCAGCGACTGGGCTTCCAGGAGGACATTGAGATCACGCTGGAAGCCAATCCGGGAACCGTTGACGAGGCTAAGTTCAAAGACCTGTTTCAAGGCGGCGTTAATCGCTTGTCTCTGGGCGTACAGAGCTTCCAGCCTGAACTACTGACGACGCTTGGCCGCATACATAACGGCGAGGACGCGATTAGAGCCGTGCACAAAGCCCGCCAGGCGGGATTCGATAACTTTAACCTGGACCTGATGCACGGACTGCCGGGACAATCCCTACAGCATGCGATGGAAGATCTGGACACAGCGATTAGCCTGAGCCCCACGCATCTTTCCTGGTATCAACTGACCATCGAACCCAATACCGAGTTTTACCGCCATCCGCCCCAATTACCAGAAGACGATACCCTTTGGGAAATCCATGAGAACGGCTGCGAACGGTTAGCTCAAGCCGGTTATAACCAGTATGAGATCTCCGCCTTCGCCCAAACGGGAATGGAGTCCAGACACAATCTCAATTACTGGCGCTTTGGTGACTACCTGGCCATTGGCGCAGGCGCTCATGGCAAGCTGACGGGAACTTCCGGAGATGTAATCCGCTACTGGAAAACCCGCTTGCCGCAGCACTATCTCAGCCGAATCGACAACTATATTGCAGGGGAAGAGGTGACTCCGGCCCATGAGGCTGGCGTGGACTTTCTGATGAACGCGCTAAGATTACGGGAAGGCGTGGAGGAAGAACTGCTGCTGCGCCGTACTGGCGTTGGCGTCTCTCTATTGGAGCCGCAACTGAGTGAAGCGCGCCAAAAAGGCTGGCTGCAGGCTGACAGACTACAGTGCACAGAATTAGGCTATCGCCACTTAAACGCTGTTTTAACTCATTTTATGGACTAGCCCAACTCGACAGCTTTGTTTTACACTGGACGCTTCCCGGATAATACAGGTTTATACCTATGGACGACCCTCACCCGTCGCAGAAAAACCGCATTGCTTTCAGTCTCGCCGCCACCGTCCTTTTCGGCGGACTGATTTTCTGGATACACCCTCACCTGCAAAACGACGTCGCGCCCTGGGGCTTCGTCAGTTTCGAACTGGCCAAAAATCCATTCCGAGCAGAACTCATTCTCAATTCATGGGGGCGTGAGGGGCAGTTCTGGGCGACTTGGAGCCTGATTCTGGACTTTCCGTTTCTGGTTGCCTACACCGTGCTGCTTTGCGCATTGTCGCGAGGCGCGGACAGCGATCTGAAGCATTTATTTACAGTGTGCTTTTTAATTGCGGGGATGTGCGACGCTGTTGAGAACGTCGCCTTGGGCTTTGTATTGGGCGGTGGGCTATATCCACAGCTGACTGCTGCGGCCTATTACTTCGCCAGCCTGAAGTTCCTGTTGCTGATTACCGGCATTGGATTTCTGCTGACCCGCCTGATGCACTTCCTGCGTATCAGAATCACCCGGGAAGCGGCGGCGAAATCCAACTGAAGCCAGGGGCGTTAGCAAACGCCCCTTTTGCAATATCAGTCGACCCGACGGAACATGAGATCCCAAACGCCATGTCCCAAACGTTCGCCGCGCTTCTCAAATTTGGTGACGGGGCGGGTATCAGGGCGCGGTGAAAACTGCCCCGCTCCAGCAATATTCTCCATTCCCGGCGCTTCGCTCATGATCTCCATCATATGCTCTGCATAGGGCTCCCAATCCGTCGCCATATGGAATACGCCTCCGTTCTTCAGCTTGGCGCGTATTCGCTGCACAAACTCCAACTGCACAATCCGGCGCTTATTGTGACGCTTTTTATGCCAAGGGTCGGGAAAGAACAGTTGCACGCGATCAAGCGAGGCGTCTGGCAGACATTTATCAATTACCTCGTTGGCGTCGTCCCAAAAAATACGGATATTCTCCAGGGACTGTTCCTCCATATGCCGCAACAAAGCGCCGACGCCCGGCTTGTGCACTTCAACGCCAATGAAATCTGCATCGGGTTCATTCGCCGCCATTTCCGCCAGAGATTGTCCCATGCCGAAACCGATCTCCAGTACTACCGTCGAGCGGCGGCCGAACGCACTTTCCAAATCCAGAAGGCCGTTTTCCACAGCCAGGCCTTTTTCCGGCCATAGGCGGTCAAACGCTTTTTGCTGGGAGGTCGTCATACGCCCACCTCGAATAACAAAACTGCGAATGGGGCGTAAATGTTGATTATCCATAGCTACTCTAAATCGTTACTCTAACTGCTTCAGGAAAGTCTGGTCACACCAATGAGGGAAACACTCTCGCCGTCATCGGAAAACAGGGGCTGGAATGATAGGCTCCGTATAAAAAACACGCAACGACTTATCGCCCCATTTTTTATGTGCATCCGCCTTAGTTCAGAACAAAAGATCCTGCAATAACGCACCGAAACCTCCCGCAATCTTGCGCTATCACGGTACTTTAGCCTCTTTCACTCATCAGCGCGCACCAAAATGAAGCAAAATACAGGCGCTTTTTATCTCCACAAAATCAGCAACGCACAACTTTGGTCAGGCGCCTCGCAGAAGCCAGAATAAAAGCATTGATCGGGGCCACCCGAAACCATGGGCTTTAAGCTAAGCTTTAAAGATAGATGATCTAACGCCCCGTGAACGGCGGCAAGATCAAGGGACTCCTTGGCCTTTATATTGCTTGAGCTGGAGATAGCAACCCCGGCTATCGCAGTTCCGGAAACATCAACCATAGAGCTAATAATTAAAATGGAAGATGAACATATCTATTTCTAAAGTCCGCCAAGCCTATGAACGGCACCAAGCCCGGCAGCGCTGCCTGGAGCTATGCCAGCAATTGCTGGAGTTGATCACCCATATTCAGCAGCATCGCGGCGCCACACTGGCCATATTGGGAGGCGACGATTTCTTCGAGATCCGCCTGGCCGCGATCAAACCCTATGTACTCAAAGACTTACAGGAAGTACAGCGGCTCCGCGGAGACCTGATCTCCGATGAGAGCTGGCAGAGTCTATGCGCGGAATGGTTCACGGTGAATTATCATTGGCGCCAGGATAGCGCTTTTCATAACTTCGAGTTGCATACTCACCTTATTCAGCAGCTATTGAAGTTATATAAGGACTTTCTGAACGGCCCTCTGTTTGAACATCTGGACATATCCCATCAACCCGTCGCGCGCCTGTCCTTGAATGAGCTGCCAGAACTGATGGAAACCGCCGCCCAGATTCGCGGCATCGGCACTCACTGTCTGGCTTCAGGCGCGAAGGAGAAGGCTTTTGTTGACCGGCTTGGTTTTTTGTCTCGCTACTTCACGCAATCCAGCCACCACATCAGCAGCCAGTATGATGTGGATGAGCTACTGCTGGCGGGACAGCCTTGGTACAAACTCGGGGATATCTGGCTGGGCATCGAACATCGCATTACTCAGGAGCTGACGCCCGGACGCACGGGAGAGGGACTACTTGCGGATCAGTTCTTCAGTGACAGCAGCCAGCTCGTGTTCCAAACCAAACAATATGTCAAAGCAGGCCTGAAACGCCTGAAAAGCGCCACCGACAGGGAGTTGGAGACATGGATAAACAGCAGCTCTTACCACACAGGCACCTGACCCGCTTCTCCCCTACAGAAACCGGCACAAGACGCCCTTTTTACGTTCTCAGTTCACAAGCGTTTACATTCCTCGCGCCGTTCCTTTATAGATAGATTAGAGCATTTTTTGTACAATTTAATTGACTGGGCCATGCCTATGCACCCAGTCAAGCAAATTCGATCTGAAGCGATCGAAATTGTCTTCCTAAACCCCATTTAGGAGCCCCCTTGGGCTCCTCTTTTTATGGAGTCGCTTATTCGTCGGCGACTCAATCCCATACAAGTGCGCTCATATCACAGAAACACCAATGTTTAATTCGTCTGCGGCATCTCATGCTGAGGTTCCCTGCGACGGTCCAAAGCGCGAAAGCTGAGCGACTCTAATAGGTGCGCCGCCTGGATATGGGGCGAGCCGGACAAGTCAGCGATGGTTCTCGCCACCCGCAGAACCCGGTGATAGGCTCGGGCTGACAAACCAAGCCTTTGCAGGGCCCGCTCCAGTAGCTGTCGCTCTTTTTCTCCCAATTGACAGTGCTGCTCAAGGGACTCGCCCTGCAGATACTGATTGGCGCAGCCTGCACGGGCCAATTGCGCCTGTCTGGCGGCGTTCACCCGCGAAGCAATCTGAGCACTGCTTTCCGACCTGGCGGCGCGTTGCAGCTCATTGATAGAGACAGCCGGCACCTCCACATGTAAATCAAAACGATCCAACAAGGGACCTGAGATCTTCTGTCGATAACGACTTACCTGCATTTCGGTGCACTTACAGGCCACTTCAGGGTGGCCGGAATAGCCACAAGGGCATGGATTCATCGCAGCAATGAGCTGAAAACGGGCTGGAAAGGTCGTTTGCTGCGCGGCTCTGGAAATCACGATCTCTCCAGATTCCATTGGTTCTCGCAACACTTCCAGCACTTTTCGGTCAAATTCCGGCAATTCGTCGAGAAATAGCACACTATTGTGCGCCAATGAAATTTCTCCAGGTTTGGGATTAGAACCGCCGCCGACCAGCGCAACCGCAGATGCCGTATGATGAGGAGCCCGGAAGCGTCGCTGCCGCCACTGCGTCATATCCAGACTGACTCCCGCCACGGAATTGACTGCCGCTGTTTCCAGCGCTTCCATTTCCGTCAACTCAGGTAAGATGCCCACCAGACGCGACGCCAGCATGGTTTTCCCTGTTCCTGGCGGGCCGAACATCAACATATTGTGATTGCCCGCTGCAGCGATCTCCAACGCCCGCTTGGCTTGAAACTGACCTTTGATGTCCGCCATATCCGGAGCTGCGCGCCTTGGCGCTGTGCGCTCATGCTGGCGGACCGGCGTCATGCGCTCATGTCCCAGCAGAAAGGCGGCCAACTGCCCCAAGGTGGCGGGCGCATAGACATCCAGCGCAGACACCAGACTGGCCTCCTGGGCATTTTGCGGCGGCAGTATAATTTTAGCGCCAGCTTGGGCGCAGCGAAGCGCGGCGGGCAACATTCCCGTTACCGGTCGCAACTCTCCAGAGAGCGCCAGTTCGCCATAGAACTCATATCCTGCAATCGCCTCATCGGGCAATTGCCCTGATGCCGCCAGTACGCCGATGGCGATAGCGAGATCATAACGACCTCCCTCTTTAGGAAGATCTGCGGGGGCGAGATTAATCGTGATGCGACGGGTGGGAAATTCAAAACCGCTGTTGAGTAGCGCGCTCCTGACCCGATCTTTGCTTTCTTTGACAGCGGCTTCAGGAAGCCCAACGATAGACAAGGCCGGCAAGCCGTTTGACAGATGGGCTTCGACTTTTACCAGCGGCGCTTCCACGCCAAGTTTGGCGCGCGTGTTGACGATTGCGAGTGACATACTCCCTCCTTGGATAAGTTCAGCCTCGTTCCTGAGGCGCTAATATGTATGAAATGAAACGTGACCGGCGACCTGATTAGCGTCGCCGGTTAATAAACAGTATCGATGGGCTTACTCGCCCTGCTCAGCCTTGGCCTGTAAAGCCGCCTCCAGTTCAACCACGCGTTTTTCCAGACTGTCCAGTTTCTCGCGGGTGCGGCGCAATACTTCCAATTGCACATCGAACTCTTCCCGGGTCACCAGGTCCAGCTTGGAGATAATGCTGGATAAAGCCGCCTTGGCTTGCTGCTGGACATCTTCATGCGCCGATTTAGCGACATCCGGCAGAAACTGGCCAAAATGCTGGTTGAACGCGTTAAGCAAATCTACTGGTGATACCGACATGGAAAGTCCTCCGTTTTTCGGAGCGGCGATTGTACCACGGCGATCCTGGTTTGTTTATGGAATCCTCCCCGTTTCCCGCCATTGGCTGCAGAACTGAAGGCAATGTGACAATAATTCCTGTTTCTAACGTTGCCCATCCACTTTTTTGCACAAAGTTTGTGCATTTTTCTAAATGCGCACCAGCCACGGGCGCCATTTAACCTCAAACAGGGGCGTGCTGCGCTATAATTGTGCCCTGGTTTTTCCACAAGGTAAGAAATATTCATCTAGTTAACTGTTTTAAATAAATTTTTTATCATTGGCACAGCAGATGCTACATCACGCACAAATTCCGCACATATTTTTGTGCGTGGTTGAGCTTGCTGACTGTGCGATTTCTATAACAGGCGGGTAGATACAAAGGAGAAAAAAATGAAACTGGTAACTGCCATTATCAAGCCATTCAAGCTGGATGATGTGCGTGAAGCACTCTCCGAGATTGGCGTTCAGGGCGTGACCGTGACCGAAGTAAAAGGGTTCGGTCGTCAAAAGGGCCACACCGAGCTATACCGTGGCGCAGAGTATGTCGTCGACTTTCTCCCCAAGGTGAAAATCGAAGTCGCTATCGGCGATGACTTGCTCGATCAAGTCGTAGAAGCCATCACTAAAGCCGCAAACACCGGCAAGATCGGCGACGGCAAAATTTTTGTGGTGGATCTGCAACAAGCCATCCGCATAAGGACCGGCGAGACTGGTACAGACGCGATTTAACCAAAACTAACAACAACTGGTAACTGACAAGCCTAGTGCGGAGGGCTTTTCATGGAAAACAATGTTTTTCACTTACAATATGCATTAGATACCTTCTATTTCCTTGTGATGGGCGCATTGGTCATGTGGATGGCCGCCGGTTTCGCCATGTTGGAATCCGGCCTGGTGCGCGCCAAGAACACCACTGAAATTCTTACCAAAAACGTCGCTCTCTACGCTATCGCCTGCATCATGTATCTGATCTGCGGCTATGAAATCATGTATGGCAGCGGCGGATATTTCCTAAGCGCCATTATGCCTGGCGAGACCTATGTCGACGACACCTTGAAATCATTCGCTGAGCGCGATGGTGGTTTCTCTGGGGGCGCTATCTATTCCGGCGCGTCCGACTTCTTCTTCCAGGTTGTGTTTGTAGCAACCGCCATGTCCATCGTATCCGGAGCCGTCGCCGAACGTATGAAGCTGTGGGCGTTCCTGGCTTTCGCAGTGGTAATGACTGCATTTATCTATCCGATGGAAGGTTCCTGGACCTGGGGTGGAAATGCCGTATTCGGCCTGTATAGCCTGGGTGATATGGGCTTCAAAGACTTCGCTGGTTCCGGCATTGTTCACTTGGCCGGCGCGGCGGCGGCTCTGGCTGGCGTATTGCTGCTTGGCCCACGTAAAGGTAAATATGGCCCTAACGGACAAGTTAACGCTATTCCTGGCGCGAACTTGCCTTTAGCGACACTGGGCACCTTCATCCTGTGGATGGGCTGGTTCGGCTTCAACGGCGGCTCGGTATTGAAGCTGGGCGATATCGGCAACGCCAACTCCGTGGCTATTGTATTCCTGAACACTAACGCCGCGGCGGCCACTGGCGCGATTGCAGCACTTATCACCGCTCGCCTGCTGTTCGGCAAAGCGGACCTGACCATGCTTCTTAACGGGGCCCTGGCAGGTCTGGTGGCGATCACGGCTAACCCGGACGCTCCATCCCCCGTGGCCTCATCTCTGATTGGCGTAGTGGCTGGCGTGCTGGTGGTATTCTCCATCGTGACGCTGGATAAACTGAAAATCGACGATCCTGTTGGCGCGATCTCTGTACACGGCGCTTGCGGTCTGCTGGGTCTTCTGGTGGTTCCCTTCACAACTGACGTTAGCTTCATGGCTCAGCTGGCTGGCGCGCTAACCATCTTCGTATGGGTATTCGCAACCAGCTTGGTGGTGTGGGGCCTGATTAAAGTAATCATGGGCATCCGCGTCAGCGAAGAAGAAGAGTACGAAGGCGTGGATCTGGCGGAATGCGGGATGGAAGCCTATCCTGAATTCACCCGCGACTGACCTCGCAAAACGACCTCAAAGAGGGCTGCCATTCGGCGGCCCTTTTTCGTGTAAGCAGGATACCGGTGTTATTAGAAGTCTGCGCCCCCAGCCATAACGACGGGGCGTACATATTTTCCCCTAGTTACGCTGCCCGACAGCGTGATTAAAATGCGTGCAATTCTATAGGGTTAATAAGATGTTAGCATCCATCATCGGCACACTGGCCGCGCTGCTCACCACACTGGCGTTCCTGCCCCAGGTCAGACAAACGTTAAAAACGAAAAACACATCCGGCATCTCGCTGGGAATGTATAGCATTTTTACGTTAGGCGTATTTCTGTGGTTGCTTTATGGGATCATGATGGTCGCGTGGCCGATTATTATTGCTAATACGCTGACATTAGCATTGGCGTCCACGGTACTGGCGCTAAAGCTGAAGCACGGCTGACGGCCCGGCGACAAATTCGTCTACGGCAGAATTTCTATAGGTGTGCCATCCGGCACCAAAGACCAGATCTCATCCATCGCCTGATTGTTAACGGCGATACATCCATCCGTCCAATCAAATTCGTAAAGCCAGATACTGTCGCGGTCGTGATTAAAGCCATTGGGCCAGCCATGAATCATGATCATTCCGCCAGGCTCTCGTCCCTGGCTTTTCGCGTATTCAATGTCCTGGTCATTAGGGTAAGAGACGTGAATGGATTTATGAAAAGCGCTGTTAGGATTACGCCAGTCAAGTGAGTAGGTGCCTTCAGGCGTTCGCTCATCCCCTTCAAACTGTTTATGTCCCTGAGGCTTATCGCCCAGGGCGATGGGATATACCCGTAAAGGCTTACCTTCTTTCAACAGAATCAAAAGTCTGGACGCCTTCTTTACCTGAACTTTATCCACCAGAGGAGCCATATATGCGGATTCAGACAACGCCAGCGATGTTTGCGCCTGCTCCGCGCCAACACTGCAAGCAAAAAGAACACCCGCCAGAAATAGAGAACCTTTCTGCATGAGACCCTTTAGAAATCGAATGGATGACGCCTAACTATCAGCATAGCAAACATAAGAATCCTGCACAGATTCGAACTGTGACCAACATCTTCTATTTGTATCTCAGCTATGTACGTGATGTTTTTACATCACAATCAAGAAGATGCCAACTGGGTTAGATGAAAATACCAGAAAACAGGCATAAAAAAGCCTGCGCCAAGCGCAGGCTTTTTATTCTGTCGCAGTACTGGATCAGCCTTTGTATTTGCTGAAAGCCAGACAGGCGTTGGTGCCGCCGAAGCCGAAGCTGTTGCTCAGAACGGTGTTCAGTTCCGCATCGGTAGGCTCAGTCACGATCGGGAAGCCCGCCGCTCTCTCGTCCAGTGATTCGATGTGGCGTGAAGGTGCGATGAAACCGCCCTCCATCATCAGCAAGCAGTAGATTGCTTCATGTACGCCAGCCACACCCAAAGAATGGCCAGACAGCGATTTGGTGGAACTGATGCGCGGCAGGTTGTCGCCAAAAGCTTCTTTTACCGCTTTCAGCTCAATAATATCGCCGACTGGTGTGCTGGTGCCGTGGGTATTGACGTAATCCACCGGCGTATTTACGGTAGCCAGCGCCTGATGGATACAGCGTACTGCGCCTTCCCCAGAAGGAGCCACCATGTCGTCGCCATCGGAAGTGGCGCCGTAGCCCACCAATTCAGCATAAATCGGCGCGCCGCGACGCAGCGCATGTTCCAGCTCTTCTACGACGACAACCGCGCCGCCGCCAGCGATGACAAAGCCATCACGGGTGGAGCAATAAGGACGTGACGCGCGGGAAGGATCGTCGTTGTACTTACTGGACAACGCGCCCATGGCGTCGAACAGAACCGCCAGGCTCCAATGCTCTTCTTCACCGCCGCCAGCGAATACGACGTCTTGCTTGCCCAACTGGATTTGTTCCCAGGCGTGACCGATACAATGCGCAGCGGTCGCGCAAGCGGAAGTAATGGAGTAGTTGACGCCGCGAATTTTAAACGCGGTGGACAAACAGGCGTTTACAGAACTGTTCATGGTGCGGGGTACGCGATAAGGCCCCACACGCTTGACGCCTTTCTCACGCAGAATATCGACGGATTCGACGACGTTACTGGTGGAGGCTCCGCCGGAGCCCATCACGATGCCGGTGCGAGTGCTGCCCAACAGCTCGTCGTCAATTTTAGCGTCCGTGATGGCCTGATTCATTGCGATATAGGCGTACGCAGCCGCGTCGCCCATGAAGCGCAGATGTTTGCGGTCGATGTGTTCAGCGAAATCGATCTGGACGCTGCCACTGACCTGGCTTCTTAAGCCCGCTTCTTTATAGCTTTCGTTAAACCGAATGCCTGAGCGGCCAGCTTTCAGTGACTCAGCCACCTCCTCTTTGGAGTTGCCCAAGCAGGATACGATTCCCATTCCGGTTATGACGGCGCGTTTCATTCAGAAACCTCTTACATTTGCAAAGGATAACTTATTTGATTTCCGCGCCGCTCATAGCGGCGGGGTCAAACAAGCCCACTCGTAAATCCTTGGCAGTATAAATGGCTTTGCCGTCGACATACACGGTTCCATCAGCCAAGGCCATGATTAACTTACGAGCGATTACTCTTTTGATATCGAGAACATACTCGACGGATTTTGCGGACGGCAACACCTGGCCGGTGAACTTAACCTCGCCGACCCCCAGCGCCCGGCCCAATCCCTTGTGACCTTTCCACGCCAGGAAAAAGCCTACCAGCTGCCACATTGCGTCCAGTCCGAGGCAACCCGGCATGACCGGATCGCCGACGAAATGACATTTAAAAAACCACAGATCCGGATTGATATCCAACTGCGCACGCACGACCCCGTGACCGTATGCTCCGCCTTCTGCGGAGATTTGAGACACCCGGTCGACCATCAACATCTGATCCACGGGAAGTTTCGCAGCGCCTTCGCCAAATAACCGTCCCTGTCCGCAGGCTTGAAGTTCTTCTTTCGTATATGAAGCTTTCACTCCATGGTTTTCTGCTATTGCGTGCACGCAGTTAACTCCGATTTCTATATCACGTCCAATAGCCTGCCAACCATATACCGGCTGTATTGCCGTTTCTTGACAGGAGTTATGGTTTGCATGTTAGTGCGCCCGAAAAAAGTACGTCTATTGGACAAAGGTAGGTTCGCACCCTTTTCGGAAGGCCGGATTCCCTTATGGTATCTGGCCTTAAGCATTAAAATACAGATGTATAGAAATAAACGTTCGGACTAATCTAAGTCAAGTTCATTCTTCATGAATTCAGGCAGAGCCAAGGCCGCTTTATGCACTTCCGCATTGTAATAGCGAGTAACGAAAGGACGCTCAGCCGCATCTTCCTCACGGAAAAATTCCAGCTTCTTACCCTTGCCCGCCATGGTGCAACTCCACCAGCCGGTAGGATACACAGGCTGCGGGAACGGCAGCGTTCTGACGCCGTCAAAACCAGCCTGACGCATATCTTCATGCACTTTCTTGATAATGCTGGACGTGTGCAGTAAAGGGGATTCCGTCTGCTGCACAATCATGCCGCCTTCGCGTAGCGCCATGAAGCAGTTGCGGTAGAAGTCAACGGCGAACAGGCCTTCAGCAGGCCCGACCGGATCTGTGGAGTCGACGATAATCAGGTCGATGGACTCCAGCGGCGCGTCGGCGATCCACTTGATGCCGTCGCCAAAGAAGAAATTGGCCCGCGAGTCATTGTTAGCCGTGCACAGATCAGGGAAATACTTCTCTGCGACACGGGTGACGCGCTCGTCGATCTCGACCTGCCAGGCTTCTTCAACGCCAGGGTGTTTGAGCACTTCTTTCAATGTGCCGCAATCGCCGCCGCCAACAATTACGACTTTCTTCGGCGCGTGATGAGTGAACAGCGCGGGATGGGTCATCATTTCGTGGTAGAGGAAATTGTCACGGTCAGTCAACATGACGCAACCGTCCAACACCATCAGATTACCGAAGGTTTCCGTCTCAAAGATTTCAATCTTTTGATACTGGCTCTGCTCTTCGTGCAGTTTACTTTTTACTTTGAGGGAAAACCCGGTGCCCTGGTCCTGAAAGATTTCGGTAAACCACCCGGGGATCTGCTCGCTCATTATGTTCTCCCAATGATTCGATTAATTATTGTCGGCGCGATGCGCCTGCGGCTAAAGCAGCATATTGTAGGCGTAAGGCGCGAAGATCACAGCATTATTTTGGGGCTCGCCGGCGTTTCCCGGCGGCCAGGAAACGCGGAGCAATACAAAGCCCCATAACTTATTAACGCTAGGGATTCCGCTTGCTTTAAAATGGCGCCCCTTGACGATAACCTTAACACTTTATCCGGGGGCATATTGCCGAGGAGACGCATTGATGGAAGATTGGACCCGCGATCACGCACTGTCCACCTACAACATCCCTTTCTGGGGAGACGGTTATATAGATGTTGACGCCGATGGCGACGTTATCATCCGCCCCAAAGGCTCAGAACATAACGCCAGCGTCAGTCTAAAAGCGCTCGCCAAGCAAGTCCGCGCCGCCAATCTTGGGTTGCCGGTTCTGGTGCGTTTTGCGGATATTCTGCATCACAGGGTCAACCATTTATGCGAGGCGTTTAACCGCGCCGCCGAACAACTGGCTTATTCTGGCCGCTATACCGCGGTCTATCCGGTCAAAGTGAACCAGCAACGCCGCGTCATTGAAGAAATTGTCGCCGCCCAACCCGCCGCCACTAATGGCCAGATCGGCCTGGAAGCCGGCAGCAAGCCGGAGCTGATCGCCGTCCTGGCCATGAGCAACCCCGGCGCCACTATTGTCTGTAACGGCTACAAAGACCGCGAATTCATCCGTCTCGCCTTGCTGGGCCAACAGATGGGATACAAGGTCTACATCGTCGTCGAGAAGCTGAACGAACTGACTTATGTGCTGGAAGAAAGCCGTAACATGGGCGTGACGCCACGTATTGGCGTACGCGCCCGCCTGGCCTCTATCGGTAAGGGCAATTGGCAGAATACTGGCGGCGAGAAGTCAAAATTCGGGCTATCTTCCGTGCAGATCCTGCAGGTGCTGGACACGTTGAAACAAGCCAACGCACTGGAATCTCTCCAGCTGTTGCACTTCCACCTGGGGTCACAAATCGCCAATATCCGGGATATTCAGACAGGATTACGCGAGTGCGCGCGCTTTTATGGCGAGCTCCGTCGCCAGGGCGCTGACGTGAAAATCGTCGACGTCGGCGGCGGCCTGGGTATCGACTATGAAGGCACCCGCTCCCGCAGCGCGTGCTCGGTTAACTACAGCGTCCATGAGTACGCCTTCCACGTTTTGCGTACAATCAAAGAAGAGTGCGACCGTGAGGGCATTCCTCATCCCAATGTGATCACTGAGTCAGGTCGGGCTATCACTGCCCATCACGCGGTGCTGATCACCGACGTCATCGACAGGGAAAGCGTGGCGCAGCCGGATGCGGTCAAACAGCCGACTGCAGACTCTCCATCTGTGGTGCGCGACTTATGGCAAGACTTCGAGGCGTTGAAGGATCGCAATAATCGTCGTTCTGTCATCGAGATCTACCACGACGCCGCGCATGCCCTGCAGGAAGCGCAAACACTGTTTATTCACGGCGTACTGAGCCTGGACGACCGGGCGCAGGCGGAGACCATCTATCAAGCGTTGTGCCTGTATATTCGCGAGCATCTGCAACCGGAAATCCGCGCTCACCGGGAAATCTATGACGAGCTGAACGAGAAACTGGCGGACAAACTGTTCGTGAACTTCTCCCTGTTCCAGTCTCTGCCGGATATTTGGGGCATTGATCAGATTTTCCCGATACTCCCGTTAAGTGGTCTGCACAAGCGTCCGGCCCGACGTGGGGTCATTCAGGATATCACCTGCGACTCCGACGGCCGTATCGACCAATATGTAGACAGTCACGGCATTGAAACCACACTGCCGATTCCTGAGCCGGAAAAGGACCAACCTTTCCTTCTCGGGTTCTTCCTGGTGGGCGCTTATCAGGAAATTCTCGGCGACATGCACAATTTGTTCGGCGACACCGACTCCGTAGACGTTTGCCTGAATGAGCAAGGCGAAGTGTCTCTGCAACATCCCATCAGCGGCGACACGGTCGACAAAGTGCTGCGCTACGTTAACTTCGAACCTGAGCAGTTATTACGCGCCTTCGAAGACAAGATGGCGGCGTCGGATTTGCAGGAGCAGCAAAAGCAGGATTACTTGCAGGAACTGAAGGCGGGCCTGACTGGCTACACCTACCTGGAAGAGTAAAGTCTCTGCTGGGTAAACCGGACCGCAGCGCGCGCCGGTTTACCCTTCCCTTCCTGTAAAGATCAAGCCTTCATCGTTTAGAGCGCGGGCGCCGTCACCAGCATAAAGCGCGCACTGTAAGGCTCTACCGGGATACTGTGGTAACCGGACAATAGAGCGATTTCCTCTGCGCTCATCAGATCTTTCAGGTTCCCACTACTGCCGACGGCCGTTCCTTCCAGCTCAACGGTGACGGGATCGCCAGTAATATTCAGTAGATATAGCACCACGTCGCTCCCTGCCTGCTTACGGTCGACATAAACTTTACCTGACTGACCATGATTGACCGACGTCCGCGTTCCTGCATACAGGGCGGGATGGGCGGCGCGTATCGCCATCAGATCGCGAATGTAGTCGCGTATTTCCGTTTGTTTGGCGTCAGCCGCGAATAACGCGCCATCTTCCCCGCTCGGCAAACCTTCCACCTTGGCGCTGGAGCGAGAGACATGGTCGTCGCACAAGCCCGCTTTCGCGCCCACGCCATTGTCGGACTCGCATGCGACGCGATCCGAGAAGCCGGCCACTTCATCGCCAATTTCGTCTCCGTAGTACAACGTAATAGGACCCGTGTATGCGGCAAGGAAGCTGTAGGCTGCTTTATGCAGGTCGGCATAACGATCTTCGCCCGGATTGGCGATTTTGCCCCGTTGCAACAGGTCGCCAAAACGCACCAGATCATGATTGGTCAGGAAGCCATTAGGCAGTGCATGCGCCGGATAGACCGCCTGGGTGGCGTATCCTTCCTTGAGCGTCGAAACGGCGGCGGATCGATGTCCGCTTTCTTCCACTCCCAACGCCTGGACAACCCGATAACGCATGGGGAAATCAAAAGAGGAGCACAAGCCGGGCTGGGCTACGGAGCCGTATGCCTGCGCAGCGATTTCCGCCTCGCCTTTCCAGACTTCGCCGACCATATACCCCAACGGATTCACCTGCTCTCCGTTCATGGTGTAAGTCACGCTTTTAGAGGCGTCTTCCACAGACTTGCGGATTTCTCCCCAGGCGCCGGTTGGAACCTGATAAGCCTGATCCAAACGCCATCCATCAATCTTCAGCTCTTTCACCCAATAGGCGGCGACTTCCTTAAAGAAATCGAGATCATTGGGATAAACCGCTTCTCTCCCCGTCCCAGCCTGGGCGACGCCATTAGCGCTGACCATGCGCCCTTGCGGTGAAGGGAAGTCGCCGGCATTACTCTTGAAATGGCCGAAGACGCCATCAAAGAAAACATAGATGCCGCGTGCGTGCGCCTGCTCCACCAGCTCCCGGGCTTGCGCCATCGTGCCGAAATTAGGATCGATGGAAAAGTAGTCGCTGGTGAAATAGCCGGTCGCGTCAAGGCGATCCGCCCATTCATCCTGCCCGGAGATGGGAGAGCTATGAAACACCGGCGTCAACCAGATCGCGTTCATGCCCAGATTCTTGATGTAGTCCAGAGAGTCGGTAATTCCCTGCAAGTCGCCGCGATGGTGACTGCTTCCGTATCCCGCGCCGTAGTTGGCGTTCAGGTCGCCATCGATGAACGACTCCACCATCACCTGATAGATGCGCAACGCTTTGGCTTTATCGTAAATTTCCTGATTACAGGCATAAGTCTGGTAACTTGGTGCTGCGGGCGTGGAGCCGCCAGAGCTGCTTCCGCCACCGCTGCATCCGGCCACCAAAACGCTGAACGACAATAACGCCGCCGCTTTGTTCAACTGCATGAAAGCTTCCCCGTTTTTATTCTCGACATAAGGCGAGGGCTGACGTCCGCCAAGAGTGCTCAGCGCGAGACAGCCGCCCATGATATGGCGTTAAGTAATATCACCTATCAGACAAAAATTTATCCTTCCGGGGGGACGAGAGAGGGGCGTAGAAAGAGGGAGGGAAGCTCCTCCCTCCCTTTGCAGAGAGAGGAGCTGAGCGATCAAACCATGCTGCGCAACATCCAGGCGGTCTTCTCATGCACGCTCAAGCGGTCGGAAAGCAGCGACGCAGAGCTTTCGTCCGTCGCTTCCTGAGCCGCAGGCAACGCCTCGCGAATATTCCGGGCGATCTGCTCGTGGTCTTTCGCCAGCACCGCCAGCATCTCATTTGCCGCAGGCACGCCGGACTCTTCCTTCAAAGACGCCAGCTTCTGGTAGCTGGAGTAGCTGCCCGGGGCGAATTCGCCCAGAGCGCGAATACGTTCGGCGATAGCGTCAATGGCGGCCGCCAGATCGGTGTAATGCATTTCCGTCAGGGCGTGTACTTCCTGAAACCGGGGACCGGTGACGTTCCAGTGGAAATTCTGTGTTTTCAGGTACAGGGTATAGCTGTCCGCCAGCAACCTGGACAGCGAGTGCGCGATATTCTGACGGGCGTTTTCAGTTAATCCGATATTGATATCTGACATGGTCGTCTCCTTTCCTGGTTACTTAAAGTGGTTGAAAAGATAATAAGCCCAACCCGATAAGCAATAAATTTTATTAAAACTAAAATCCTGATTGATTCTAGCTATACAACCATTAATTATTCCGTTTTCGCCGCCTTGTTATAGCCGATCAACGTCTCAGCTAACAACCCGCCCGGGCATGATCATTTCAATCGTCACGCCATCGCTGACTCCTGAAGCCAGCTTCAATTCGCCGCGATAGCTTTCCACCAGCTCGCGCACGACGGAAAGCCCAATGCCCTGCCCAATCGGGCGACTATCCAAACGCACACCTCGCTGTAGCGCTTTTTCCCAATCATGCGCGGGAATGCCTGGACCATCATTGTTGATCGACAGCGTCACGAAGCCGTCTACTTCGCCGGAAGCATGAATAGACACTTCCGCATCGCCGTATTTAAAAGCGTTATCGATCAGATTGCCCAGCATCTCCATCAAGTCCGCTTCATCTGCGAGAAACGCCACATCTTCAGCCACGTTGATTTCACAATACATACCTCGGTCAGCATAGACTTTCTGCAAAACAGACGTGACGCGAGTGACCAAGGGCAGAATAGGCGTCGGTTTATGCCAGACGCCTTCCCCACCGGCGCTGGCGCGCTTGAGCTGGTAGGTCACTACGTCGTCCATGCGCGCAACCTGCTCACCCAGAGTGCGCCGACGCTCTTCCTCATTCATATCAATGGCGCCGCGCAGCACCGCCAGCGGCGTCTTCAGACTATGCGCCAAGTCTCCGAGACTATTGCGATAGCGCTCCCGCTGTCGCCGTTCCACGTCCAACACCGTGTTCAGCGCGTGGGTCAACGCGGCGATTTCTTTGGGATAGTTTTCCGATAATGTGTCCATTTCACCTTTTTCAATCGCCCCCAATTCCCGGGTCACATTTTGCAAAGGCCGCAGCGCCCAGCCCAGGAACAGGGCAACAATAGCGCACAAGGCCAATGTGACAATCACCAGACCGATAGAAAGCGTGGTGGTGAAAGAACGGGACTCCTGCTCCAGCAAAGAAGCCTGCTGCCAAACCTCAAAGACATAGCGACGAAAGCCGTTTTCAACGAGACCGCTATCCACCGCGAACAGCGCCGGTAGTTGCACCTGCAGATAGCCTGGCCTGGCGTCTACGCGGCGATGGAAAATCCGGCCTGGCTCCGTCTCCGGCGCCAGCCAGGGCAAGGTCTGCGGGAGGCCTAAACTGGAGCGGGACTGCCAGACGATAAAGCCGTCGCTGTTACGCACAACGGCAACCAGACCCGACTGGGCCTGATTAAAACGACTCTCCTGCAGTTCTTCCGGCAGTTGCAGGCTATCGCCAGAAGGCTCCGCCGCCGCCAACAATAAATAAAGGTGTGCGCTGAGCCGATCGATATGAGCCCGCTCCAGACTTTCCTGATAGGCGACATAGACCACCCACCCCGCCGACACCACGAAAAAGGGAATAACCAGGGTGAGCAGCCAGAAGCGGGCGCGAAGTGAGAGCCGCCGCACAGTGATCAGGCGGTCTTCTGCGGCGACCAGTTAAACCGGTAGCCCTGGCCGCGCAAGGTGGTGATCGGTTTGTTGACCCCTTCCGGGTCCAGCTTTTTGCGTAAGCGGCCGATAAAAACCTCTATGACATTGCTGTCACGATCAAAATCCTGCGCGTACAGATGCTCCGTCAATTCAGTTTTGGACACCGCCTGACCGGCGCGGTGCACCAGATATTCAAGCGTGTTGTACTCGTAGGCGGTCAGCTCCAGAGCGGAGCCATCGATTTGCACCAGTTTGGCGCGGGTATCCAGGGTCATAGGGCCGGCTTGTATCACTGGACTGCTGAACCCGGAAGAGCGTCTCAGCAAGGCGCTCAACCGCGCCATTAATTCAGCGACGTGAAAAGGCTTCACCAGATAATCGTCCGCGCCGGCTTCCAGACCACTGACTTTATCCTGCCAGTGGCCGCGCGCGGTAAGGATGAGAATGGGGAACTCTTTGCCCATGCCGCGCCACTCCTGGATCACCTCCAGGCCGGTGCGTTTGGGCAGGCCCAGGTCGACGACGGCAAGGTCATAAGGGTTTTCTTTACCCAGATAAGCGGCGACCTCGCCGTCTTCCGCCGTGTCTACGGCGTAGCCATGTTTAACCAGTTCGTCCCGTAATTGGCCACGTAACAACGCTTCGTCTTCGACCAATAGTATTCGCATGCTTGATTCCCGCTAACTTCCTAAACCCTGTCGCTTTATCGGAGTCGATGCTCCGTTAGCTGACTCTTCCCGAGCTGCGCTCAACTACGTAGGTTTTCACCACTCCGTTGGGAAGCAAAACTTTCACCCGATAGACATCGCCCTGGGACTCGACTTTCAGCACGCGTCCTCCACTTACCTGACGCACCAGACTGGCGGCGTCCTGCTCACTCACGTCCGCCAGCAACAAGGAGTCCGCTTGCGAGGGTGAATAACCGAAGGCCGGGGCGGCCAACACAGCCGGCGTATGCAGCCAGGCTGTCAGTAAAATGGATGTTAAGAGCAATGTTCTGGTCATGGTTCAGCTTCTCGTAGAGGGCCGCCCGCCAAACAATCAGGCGGGCTCCACAGTCACTCTGATACGAATGCGATCACCCGGGTACTGGTCCATGCGGGTGCGGTATTCGCGTCCCTGATACTTATAGGTCACCCAGTATCCCATAGTCTCCTGCACATATTCCACGTCGTAGGTGGTTTCGCAACGTCTTTCATTGGTGTAGTAAGACTGGGAATGAGAGGTTGATCCCCGATTGGATAGATCATGCCCGATAGACGCGCCCAATATCGCGCCTACCGCTGTGCCAACCTGCTTATTGCGCTTCTTGTGCCCTACCGCGTTACCAATGGCCCCGCCGATGACGCCGCCAAGGATAGTGCCAGTGTAAGAGTCAGAAGACTGACGCGGCGCGTCGTGGCGCACTTGCTCAGTCCAGCAGGACTCGCGAGGCGTGCGATGCTCAACGGATTTAGTGATAGGCTCCACGTCCACCACTTTGGCGTAATCGAATTCAGAACCACCGCGGTGGTGACGACCGCCGGCGAAAGCCGGTGTGGCCAGGGTAACTGAAAGTGCGGCGACTGCCAGTGTTTTGATTTTCATGAGTGAATCTCCTTGCGCTTATCTGATGAGTTCAGATTAATGCAGTCAACCTGAATGCTAACTGAACTTGCGCCAACAAATTTCACCCGCCGTTTACCTCATGAACAGGCGTTCAATTATTAACCACCCTAAGCGGCGCTACGCCGCCCACCCTCTTACTTCCTGCATCAGGAATTTGAATGCGTTCTCCACCCGACACTGCCTGCTGCAGGTGCGACGCAAAGCGATGAGCCCCTGAGTAACGCTCACCAGATAACAGGCGGCGGCTTCTGCATCGATATCCCCACGCAAACCGTTATTGTCCCGCGCACGGATCAAAGCCTGGGCTAATAACATCTCCAGTTGGCGTAGCCAGTCATCCACTTTTTTCTGCACAAGTTCGTCCACGCTACCCATCTCAGAACCCGCATTCTGAACATAACAACCTACCCGACCGCCTTCACTGCACAGCCCTGCGCTCAACCCCGCCAAATACTCCACGACCGCGTCCAGCTCAGCATCGTCATGCAACAACGGCGCGGCGATACGCCGGATGACCGTATTCAAGTAATGATCGAGCGTTAAATGAAACAGCGCGCGTTTATCGCCAAAAGTGTTGTAAATACTGAAGCGGTTCAATTCCAGCTCGTCACATAACTGCTGTAACGAAGTGGCTTCGAAGCCCTGCCGCCAGAACAGTTTCATGGCGATATGCAGTTTTTCTTGTGGGTCAAATGCGGTAGGTCTTCCCATTAATCTCTTCTGAATACTCAGGCTCTTATACGGATTAGCGAACAAAGGTCGTCTACATTATAAGCAGTTCTTGACTGAACATTTAGAAAAAATCTATATTTCTAAACGATCAGTCAAAAATAAAAGGCGAAACAATGAAAATATATCAGGCACGGATTGCTCCCAACCCTCGTAGAGTAAGAATTTTCCTCGCGGAAAAAGACATTGCGATGGAGTATGTCGAAGTCGACATTCAGAAAGGAGAACAGCACAGCCCTGAATTCAAACAGAAAAATGCGTTGGGCCTGCTCCCGGTGCTGGAGCTGGACGATGGCTCCCATTTGTCGGAATCCATCGCCATCTGCCGCTACTTCGAAGAGATTCAATCTGAGCCGCCTCTGTTTGGACGAGACGCGAAAGAAAAAGCGATCGTCGAGATGTGGATCAGGCGCTGCGACTTCTATTTCATGTTCCCCACCGGCATGTGTTTCCAAAACACGTCCGACTATTTCAAAGGACTCAAGCGTCAGGTTCCCGAGTGGGGCGAGCTATGTCGCGAAAAATCAGGCAAGTTTTTCAATCTGTTGAACAACCATTTTGAGCATAACGCCTATCTGGCCGGCGATTACTTCAGCATCGCCGATATCAGCGCGTTCTGCACAGTGGACTTCGCCAAGGTGATTCAGCAGCGAATTCAACCAGAACATACTCATTTGCAGCGCTGGTATGAGGCGGTCGCGGCGCGGCCGTCCAGTAAAGCTTAAATAGAGAATGTCGCCCCATGGGCGACGCTTAAGGAGCAATCTCATGATAGACCTGTACACCGCCGCCACTCCTAACGGGCATAAAATCAGCATCGCCCTGGAAGAGATGGCCCTCCCCTATACTGTGATCGCGATGGATTTGAGTTCCGGCGTGCAGAAAAAGCCGGAATTCCTGATGCTGAATCCCAACGGTCGCATCCCGACTATCGTGGACCGGGATAACGATGATTTTGTCGTTTTCGAGTCCGGCGCCATCCTGGTTTATCTGGGTGAAAAGTCTGGTAAGTTTTATCCTACGGAAGCGAAGAAGCGCTCTCAGGTTATGCAGTGGCTGATGTTTCAGATGGGCGGCATTGGACCCATGATGGGACAGGCGAACGTATTCTTCCGCTATTTCCCGGAAAAACTGCAGCCCGCCATTGATCGCTATCAGAATGAAGTAAAGCGCCTTTTCGGCGTGCTGGATGGGCATTTGGCGGATCATCAATACCTGGCGGACGACTATTCCATCGCCGATATCGCCAACTGGGCCTGGGTGCGCACGCATGACTGGTCTGGCGTCGATATCGCGGACCTTCCCCATCTGACTCGTTGGGTGCATGAAATCGCTGCGCGCCCCGCCGTTCAAAAGGGTATCGAGATTCCCAAGCGAGCAGAGCCGGAGGAGGTAGTAAAAGGCGTTCAGTCCATCCTTGTAAGGTAAACCGTCTAGAGCTTAAACCGCTCCAGCATGCCATCGGACGTAATGGCGATCACTTCTCCATTTGCGGCGAACGCCATGTCCAACACAGCCCCGCTACTGGCGGGGCCCCATATGCGCCTTGCCTTGGCGGACCAGTATCCGATTTCATTGCCGTTCGCGACGTCAACGAGATAAATATCACCACGGAAAGTCCCGAGTAACAAACGACGCCCGTCTGCGGAAAATCGGGCGCTGGTGAAGTTTTCATAGCGATAGGACAGCTTGGCTTTGGCGTCGCCGCTAATGGCGTCCCAGATAACGGCGTCCTCTCTCTGCGCAGCGGAAAACGCCAACGCGCCGTCGTTGGAAAGCGCGACTGTTTTTACCTGATTGGAGTGAGAGAAAGTATGCACCAATGCGCCGGTGTCTAATCGCCACAAACGCGCGCTCTGGTCATCCGACCCTGTAATCGCCCAACGGTTGTCGCCGGAAATATCCACCGACGTCACTTCTGCCTTATGGGGAAACTCATAGCGGGATTGGCCTTTTTGCAGATCAAAATACACCGCCTGGTTGCTGCGCATGCCGAGCAAAGCGTATTTATCGTTAGGGCCGATAGCGATGTTGGAGATTTTATCCGGCGCACGCCAAAAATTGAGCGAGTGGCCGTCCGACACATTCCATACAACCAAGTCTGCATCCACTGCAGTAATAGCCAGCTTGGCGTCATCGGCCATCGCCACCGCGCGGATGGTGCTAAACTCGCCCTGTTCATGATTCCAGTTGTAGAGCCGCTCGTTCTTGCCCAACACCCACAAACTCCCCCCATGCTGAAGCGAACCGATCAGCGCATAGCCTGCGTCAGCCGACAGTCCGGCGCTGAGCAAACCTTGCTGCGCTACTTTCAATGAACTTTCAGGCCCTTTGCCGCCACAGCCGGAAAGCAGCAAACAGGCCGATAAAATCAGCGACAGGGATTTCCACAGGTAAGTCCTTGGGACGCGCATACTGAGTCAGATGGTCGAGAATGAATTCAAGGTTGATTAAGGAAGTTTAGACAACCTTGTGAGATAGGCAAAAATTATTTGTGGAAAATTAACAGGTTAGAACAAGCCGACCGCCTGTGGCGACCGGCTTTAATGACTTGAGCCGGATCAGGCGACTTGGTCAGCGTGAGCGTTATGCAGCTTTTCGATCAGCATATCTTCCAGTTCGAAGCGCTCTTCCAGGCGTTCGCCCAGTTTGGAGAGCTCAGGCAACAGCGCATTCAGCTCCGACAATTCTTCCGGCGTTTTATCGAACCGGTCATTGTAGTCCAAAGCCGCTTCAGTCGTGGCTTGGATTTTTGGAAACAGCTCCTTCACCAGCTCCATACCGCCGTCGTTAAACTCGCGGGCTTCTTCGATTAATTGCTCGTACACCTCAAAGTGGCCTGCGGAAACGTAATCCAACAGCACCTGGCAGAACGTCTTAAAGTTTTTTACCGCCGATTCCACATCGTCAAACTTGCTCTTGCCGACCAGATCGCAGTAGCGCACGATCAGGTCTTGCCTCTCCTTAAGCCAGCGGTCGATTATTTCACTGACGCCACCCCATCGCTCTTTGGCGTTTTGGCAATTTTCCAGCATGACCTCACCCTTATCTCTATCTATCTGTGCTAGCCGTTAGTGTTATAAGTATTTTTAATAGTGGCTTCCAACTATACGCGATCACTCGTTTGCTAAACAAGCGTACCGAATTCCTTTTTCAATGTTTTACCAAACCACGGTCAACGCGCCCTGCGCACCCACGTAAAAGCCCAAACGGCGGTAAAACCGATGAAGGCGATCAGCGTCCAACCGGGTATGCTCAAGCCCAAAAACGTCCACTGCACCTCAGCGCACTCGCCGGTGCCGGTCAACATCATCGTCAATACTTCCGAGAACGGAAAAGCCTGTAACATGTACTCCAAACCGGGCCCGCAAGCAGGCACCTGATCCGCCGGCAGACTCTGCAGCCATAGCTGACGCGTCGCCAGCGCCGCGCCGCCCAGCGTCGTCACCCAACCCAGGAGCGTGTAAACCGTCGTCCCCACATTTTTCGGGTTATGCAGCGCCGCCGCCAGAAACACCAGTCCCGCCAGCACAAACGCGATACGCTGCGCCATACACAATGGACAAGGCTCGAGATCTTTCACGTATTGCAGGTAGAAAGCGAATCCCATTAATCCGGCGATCGCCAGAAAACACAGGAAGTAAATCGTTCGGTTAGTGAGCCATGCGGGCATGAGATCTCCTGTTCTCCCGGTAGAGTAGCTTGTCAAAACGGCTTTCGATTTTGCTGAGAATAAACTTTGCTTGCAAGACGCGAAAACCATTTGACGCTCTCCAAGGCCTTGTCTAGGCTCGAAATAACCAAAGTTTAATCAAGAGGACGCCTTCCATGGTATTTAAGCACGCGTTTCTGCGCGATTTCCGTCTGCTTGCGCTGCTGGCGATCATCGCCCTGGCGACGGCGTCCGGCGCGTACGCGGAAGGTCAGGATGAGCTGGTGCAATATATCGATCTGAAGCCGTCGTTCGTGCTTAATTACGACGGCCCCAGCAGTAAACTCAAGTTCGCAAAGATAGATGTGTCCGTTCGGGTCAACACTCGTTCTGCGGCGGCGGCGGTGGAGCACCACATGCCTGCGTTACGCAACATGCTGGTGTTGATGTTCAGTCGTCAAACGGAAAAGGTAATGGGCTCAAACGAGGGCCGGGAACAGTTGCGAGCCGAAGCGCTACAGGCGCTGCAAGATTTTCTGCAGGAGGAGTCCGGAGGCAAAATGGTAGAGGATCTGCTGTTCACTAACTTTGTAGTGCAACGCTGACCGCTTCAACGCCTGACTCCGACGTCGCCATCGCTAGCGACGTCGGCGCAGCCCTTCGGTTCGACAGGTTCAGGCCGTTCTCGCCTTCCCTTTCTTATCGCCAGCTTGGGCGCCGTCTTCCCAGCCCGCTTCCCAGGCTGCGATAACGACCTCTCCACGGTACGGGCACTTCACCCGCTCCATACCCAAGACGCCCGCCATGTATCCTTGCTGATAAGCCTTGTTAAGCGTTTCCAGATTCCAATTCAGAGATAGATCTGCGGCCATACCGGCCTCCCAATTCGCATGCCAAATTAAGTTGATGGTTCAGATTTGCTTTTATCGTTATATCGCCGCCAGCACAGTGGATGACTCGTTTGATAATCCCCTGCAGTTAGCTGCGAGCTTATTCATTGGCTACTTCGCGACACAGGATTAGGCCAATAGGCTTAGTCGCATTACAACAATAATCCAACACACCAATAACAAAAAGCTTCTGATGCCCAAAAAGTGTAGCAAATTGTAAACTTATGTTACAGCAGGCAAAAAGTAGCACGCCAAAAGGAGTAGAACAAGGCGAATAGCGCGGAATTGTGCGCTGGTTGACGCGATGGCTGGTCGAACAATTTCAACGAGGGTAAGCAGGAAGCGCGAGGCTTGGGGAGATGAGTCAAGCCGGAATCAGCACGATCCCGGCTTGCTTAAAGTAGGTCAGATACAGTTAGACGTAGGTCAGATACTGTTTCAAAAAAGCGTCGAAAGGCAGGTTATCCGCTTCCCGCAGCGCTCTCTCGTCGGCCCAGGATTGTTCGCCAGCGCGAACAAAGTGCTGCATACGCTCTGGAGACAACGGGTTCACTGTCAATGTTTGATGATGCGCTTGCGACATCGCCAGGGTCCAGTCAACGTAACCCTGACCGTTGGACACCGCCGCATAGGTGCGCGCGGATGGCGTCAGGCTGGGATCATGCACTTTCGCCTTTGCGTCCCGTACCGCCGCCGCATAGCTATCGCCGCCTTTAATGGAATCCAGCTCCCTGGCGCATAATTCAACCTGCTCCAGAATACGCAACGCCCATTCCTGGAGTCCGCCTTGAACGTAATCATTCTGTTGCAAACGCACCAGTTCGACGTCCGTATCGCGCCCACGGGAAACTGCGGTCAGGAAATTTTCTTCGATGATCGAGCACTCTTCGTCCACGATCTTGGCGCTATCAGACAGCAGACAGGTCAACAAGAAGGCGTCAAGGAAACGGATTTGCGACTCGCTGACGCCGATAGGCGAGAACGGGTCGAGGTCAAGACAGCGCACTTCGATGTATTCAATCCCGCGCCGCTTGAGCGCCTGGATCGGTTTTTCGCCGCTCTGCGCCACCCGCTTGGGCCGAATAGTGTTGTAGTACTCGTTCTCGATCTGCAGCAGGTTAGCGTTGAGCTGAATGTATTCGCCATCCCGCTGCAAGCCAATCGCTTCATAACGGGGAAACGGCGTATGCGTGGCGTCATACAGGGTTTTGACGTAAGTGCTGAGATGATTAAAACAAATCTTCAGCGATGACTGGGCATTATTCTGATACCCCAAATCACTCATTCGCAAAGAGGTCGCATGAGGCAGGCCCAGGGTGTCAGCCCCGAATTGATCCAGCTTGTGATCGCGACCGCTCAGGAAACTGCGATCCAACGCCGGCGAAGCGCCGAACAGATACATCAGCAGCCAGGACCAACGCCGGAAATTACGAATCAGTGAGAAATAACTCTCTGACTTAAACTCCTGCAACGGCGCGCTTTGCGCCAGCACTTCCTGGTAGGCGCGCCAGAACTCATCTCCCAGAGAGAAGTTGAAATGCACGCCGGCGATGCTCTGCATAATGCGACCGTAACGGTGGGCTAACCCGCGTCGGTAGACATGCTTGATTTTGCCTAAGTTGGATTCACCGTATTCCGCGATACGGATGCTTTCATCCCCATCCAGAACGCTGGGCATGCTGCCCGCCCACAAGGATTCGCCCGCTGGCAGATTGGCGTGGACGAACTGATGTATTTCCTGCAGAGAGGCCAGCAGTTCATCCACCTCACGGGTCACCGGGGTGATCAACTCCAGCAATGCTTCGGAATAATCCGTGGTGATATTCGGATGGGTCAACGCAGAGCCCAACGCCTGCGGATGGTCGGATTGGGCGATGAAGCCCTTGCTGTCGACGCGCAGACCTTCCTTTTCTATACCGCGATAGATATCCGCCAGCGCTTGGGGGTGACGACGCCTCAACTTTTCCAGTCGCGCCGCTAACTTCTCACTCATGCACGATTCCTTGCTCCAGGAACTAATATTGGAGGAGAGAACACTCTCCCCGCCTTCGCCGCCGCGCCGCTCCCGGCGAAATCCGCAGAGAGCGCGCAAAAATCTCCGCAGATGCGACCGTCCCTGGAATCACGGCAGTTATATTTAAATACTAGCCTTTCTTTCCTGGTTGCTGCTTCTGCGCTTTCAACAACAAGGCGCCGAACGAGCCCATGCCTCCCGCAGCGGATTCGTTGCCGGCATTCCTCTTTTGTTTTTGAGGCTGCCGTCCGGCGTCGCGAGCGCCTGCGCCGCCGGCGCTTTGCACGTCATCGTCCAGACGCATGCTCAATGCGATGCGCTTACGCGCCGCGTCCACTTCGATCACCTTCACCTTCACTATGTCGCCCGCTTTGACCACTTCCCTGGGGTCTTTGACGAACTTGTGCGACAGAGCGGAGATATGCACCAGGCCATCCTGATGCACGCCGATATCCACAAACGCGCCGAAGTTGGTCACGTTGGTGACAGCGCCTTCCAGCACCATGCCGGGCTTAAGGTCCTTAATGTCCTCAACGCCTTCCTGGTACTGAGCGAACTTGAATTCAGGGCGCGGATCGCGGCCCGGTTTATCCAGCTCGGCCAGAATATCTTTGACCGTGGGAACGCCAAAATGTTCATCCACGTAATCATTCGCTTTCAGGCTGCGTAAGAATGTGGTGTCGCCAACCAGGGATCGCAAGTCCCGGCCATTTTTTTCTGCGATTTTATTTACCACAACATAGGCTTCCGGGTGCACTGCAGAGGCGTCCAGCGGGTTGTCGCCGTTCATGATGCGCAGGAAACCGGCGGCCTGTTCGTAGGTCTTGTCTCCCAGACGCGGCACTTTAAGCAACTGTTGACGATTGAGAAACGCGCCCTTGGCGTCGCGATAAGCCACGATGTTGCCGGCCAGCGTCTGATTCAGACCCGCCACCCTCGCCAGCAAAGGCGCAGATGCAGTATTGACGTCCACACCCACCGCGTTAACGCAATCCTCCACCACCGCGTCCAGCGTACGCGCCAGCTGTGTCTGGCTGACGTCGTGCTGATACTGGCCCACGCCGATGGATTTGGGATCGATTTTCACCAGCTCGGCCAGCGGATCCTGCAAGCGGCGTGCGATAGACACCGCGCCACGGATAGTCACGTCCAAATCCGGGAATTCTTTCGCGGCGTATTCCGAAGCGGAATAAATAGAGGCGCCGGATTCATTGACCATAATTTTGGTCAGCTTGAGTTGCGGGAACTGTTTGATCAGGTCAGCAACCAGCTTGTCAGTTTCTCTGGAAGCCGTGCCGTTGCCGATACTGACCAACTCCACTTTGTGCTTGGCGCACAGGGCCGCCAATTGCGCAATGGATTGCGACCACTGATTTTTCGGCGCGTGAGGATAAATCGTGGCGTGATCGACGAACTTGCCGGTGGCGTCGATTACCGCCACTTTGACACCGGTGCGCAGCCCGGGATCCAGTCCCATCGTGGCCTTGGCGCCCGCCGGCGCCGCCAGCAGCAGATCCTTGAGGTTGCTGCCGAATACGTTGATGGCCTCTTCTTCCGCACGCTCGCGAATTCTGCCCATCAGATCCGTCTCCAACTGTGTCAGCAGCTTGACGCGCCAGGTCCAGCGCACCACGTCTTTTAACCAGCCGTCGGCGGCGCGACCTTTGTCGCTGATGCGCCAGTGTGCGGCGACGATGTTTTCACAGGGATGCGGCTCCAGTCGCGATTCAGGCTCGTCCGGCAACACGATCTGGAAGCTCAGTACACCTTCGTTACGGCCGCGGAAAACAGCCAGCGCGCGGTGTGAAGGAACGCCTTTCAGCGGCTCCTGATGCTCAAAATAGTCGCGGAATTTAGCGCCGTCCTGCTCTTTGCCTTCTACGACAGCCACTTTCAATATGCCCTGCCCCCAAAGGTGCTCACGCAGGCGGCCAATCAACTCAGCGTCCTCAGCAAAGCGCTCCATCAGAATGTAGCGAGCGCCTTCCAACGCCGCTTTAACATCGGCGACGCCTTTGTCCGCATCCACGAAGCCTTCCGCCAGGGTGTCAGGAACCAGAGTGGGATCCGCCAGCAACTGCTCCGCCAGAGGCTCCAGTCCAGCCTCTTTGGCGATCTGCGCTTTGGTGCGGCGTTTGGGTTTATATGGAAGATACAAATCCTCCAGGCGGTTTTTGGTGTCCGCATCGATGATCTGCGCGCGCAACTCATCAGTGAGTTTGCCCTGTTCCTCAATGCTGCTCAGAATGGTCTGCCGCCGATCTTCCATTTCACGCAGGTAGCGTAGACGGTCTTCCAGATGACGCATTTGAGTGTCATCAAGCCCCCCAGTGACTTCCTTACGATAGCGGGAGATAAATGGAACGGTAGCCCCTTCATCTAGCAGCGTGACGGCCGCCGCAACCTGCTCGGTTTTGGCGTTGAGTTCTTGGGCGATAACGCGATAAATCTTTTCCATTAAAAACCTGTTTACTCAGTTCTTTGCATAATATCTGCTGAATTTCGCCAGCTCGTTCCCCCATTGCCTATTGGGGAGCGATAGTCTTGCGCGGCCCCGTCCTTTTACTCAAGAAATTCCTTATCAATCAATGGCCATTGCAGTTACAGCAGGCCTTGGGCGACGCCTCCGACATAGGGGATGCGGCTGACGGTCTTATATTCCGGGCGTCCCATTATATAGATCAGGCCTCAAACAAGAAGAGCCAAAACAGACAGGGGAATTGCGGTTTGGACAGGCCAGCCCTTACTCATTGCTGCTTGCGCAGGCGGCGCAGGTCGCCGGCCACTTGCAGAAAATCGCAGAATTCATGGAAAGGCAGCGGGCGCGCGAACCAATAGCCTTGGGCCTGATCGCAATTGTGCTGGCGCAGAAAGTCCAACTGCTCAGGTTTTTCTACGCCTTCGGCGACAACCGTCATGGACAGGCTATGCGCCAGGGATATCATCCCACTGACCAACGTGGCGTCTTCGGCAATCGTGCAGACATTTTCGATAAAGGACTTGTCTATCTTCACAGTGGAGATAGGCAGGTTGCGCAAGTTGGTGAACGAGGAATACCCCGTTCCGAAGTCATCCAGAGCGAAATGCAGCCCCAAATGAGTCAACTCTTTCAGACACTTGAGCGTGTAGTCCCGGTCAAACATCATGGCGGACTCGGTCAGCTCAAACTCAAACTTGGTGGTGTCGATGTTGGCGTTATAGATGATGCGAAATACCGTTTCCGACAAGCGTCTGTCGAAGAACTGACGAAATGACAGGTTCACCGCACAAACCAGATCGTCATATCCCATGGTCTGCAGCATATTCAGGTCCCGGCATGCGCGCTCCAGCACCCAATATCCCATGGGAATAATCAGGCTGCTGCGTTCGGCGGCGGCGATAAAGGCCGCCGGAGTCAATACGCCCAGGCGCGGATGCGGCCAGCGCACCAACGCTTCCATGCCCACCACCTCGCCGCTGCGCACATCGATTTTTGGCTGATAATAGAGATCCAGCTTATCGCCCCGCAGCGCCTGCCGGAACTCGGTCTCCAGCTCCAGGCGCATATCCAGTTCCCGATTCATACGGTCATTAAAGAAACGGTAACTGACGCCATGCTCTTTCTTGGCGTCAAACATCGCCTGGTTGGCGCGACGCAGCAGCAAGTCCGCGCTGTCGCCAGATTCCGGGAACACCGCCATGCCCATGGATGCGGTCAAATTCACCGGGTGTTGATTCACCACAAACGCCTGCTCGAATACATTGGCCATTTTCTTGGCCACATTGATCAGGCTGAAGCTTTCCTGTCCATCCTCAAGAATCACCGCAAACTCGTCCCCACCCACCCGGGCCAGGCAGTCCGAACGCCGCAACACCTGACGCAAGCGCGCCGCCATCATCTTGATCAGAATGTCCCCCGCCCGATAGCCCAGGGACTGGTTCACCGTACGGAACTCATCCACATTCACGAAGATCAGGCCAACCCGATGCTTGGCCCGTTCTGCACGCAGAATCGCCTGATGCAGACGATCATAAAACCGGGCGCGGTCGAGGATGCCGGTCAGGCTGTCCAATTGCTCCCGCATTTCAAAATCCAGGCGGAACAGCTCGCGATACCAGACCCTGCGCAACGCCCGCACCAGCAAAGACGCATCCAGGGAAGATTTGCACAGGTAATCCGCAGCGCCGGCCAGAATCAAGCCGCGGGCGTGCCGTTCCTGGGCGAAGGGCCCCAGCGCAACGACTGGCGCATCCGCATGGTGGGAAAGAATGCGCAGAAAGCTGTCTTTGTCGCCATCAAACTGGTTTTCCTCCCATAGCACCATGTCAAACTTGCGTTTGCGCAGTATGTCCATGGCCATGGGAATGCTGTTGCACCAGTGTAGTTGAATATCCGGCTCAGCGGCGGTCAGGTGTTGCAGCCAGAGAAAGTCGCAATGCGACTTCACCACCGCCAGCACATCCACATTGTCTTCAGTGCAGGAGACGGCCCGAACGCCAGATTGATCCGGATTCATAAGAGATTGTCCGACATGCTCGCTCATGCAATAAATCCCCTCGACCACGACTTAACGCAGTGTGATGGCAGAACTTATTCACGGCGGCGGTTAACATTTGCAACTAACGCCCTCTTTTACGGCAATTTAGCTATGGCGTTATTGCAGCTTATATTGATTGTTAGAATTTCAGTGACAACACTTAACATTTAGACCATTTTCGCTATTTTTTCCTGTCGGCCTCGGAAATTATTGTGCGGGCGCGTCTCCCCGTTATAAGCATTCGTTATCAACCGCGATGAGAATGTCTGGTAAAATGCCGCCCCAGTTTTCCCCCAGCCATGAGCAAACCGTGTCGCAACTCAATCCCCGTCAACGTGAAGCCGTTAAGTACATAGACGGCCCCCTACTGGTGCTCGCCGGCGCAGGCAGCGGCAAAACCAGTGTAATTACGCGAAAAATCGCCTATCTGATCGAAGAATGCGGGATCAAGGCCAAACATATCGCAGCGGTGACGTTCACCAACAAAGCCGCGCGGGAAATGAAAGAAAGGGTCAGCGCGCTGGTCTCGGGACCCGCCGCCAGAGGGCTGACAGTTTCCACCTTTCATAACCTGGGGATGAACATCATTCGCCTGGAGCATAAAGCTGTGGGCCTGAAGCCCGGCTTCTCCATTTTCGATCAGCAGGACTGCAAGGCCATCATCAAAGACCTGCTGTTCAAGGAATTTGATGAAGCGGAAGAAGACGTCGACCAATTGCAGGCGCACTTCTCCAACTGGAAAAACGACATGTTGACGCCAGCGCAGGCGATAAAGCAGGCGATCACCCCCGAAGATCTCACCGCCGCACGCCTGTATGAACGTTACGACCATTATCTGCGCGCTTATAATGCGGTGGACTTCGACGACCTCATCCTGATGCCGGTGATGCTGTTCCGCAACCACCCGGAAATATTGGCAGCGTGGCGCCTGCGTATCCGCTATCTTCTGGTGGACGAATATCAGGACACCAACCTCAGCCAGTACGAGCTGGTGCAACAACTGGTGGCGGGGCGACAGGCCTTCACTGTGGTGGGCGACGACGACCAGTCCATTTACGCCTGGCGCGGGGCCCGTCCGGAGAACCTGGCGCGTCTGCAGAAGGACTTTCCGACGCTGAAACTGGTCAAGCTGGAACAGAACTACCGCTCTACCGCGCGTATTCTGAAAGCCGCCAACGTCCTGATCGCCAATAATCCCCATGTTTACGAAAAAGCGCTGTGGAGTCAGCTGGGCATGGGAGATGAAATCCGCATTATCCGCGTGCGCAACGAAGAAGCGGAAGCGGAGCGCATCGCCTCAGAAATCATTGATATGCGTCTGAAAAAACGGGCTCAGTTCAAGGATTTCTCTGTGCTGTACCGTGGCAATCACCAGTCCCGCCTGCTGGAGCTCAAGCTGCAGGCTTACCAGATTCCCTATCGCATCAGCGGCGGCACGTCCTTTTTCTCCCGCAACGAGATCAAAGACGCCATGTCTTACCTGCGTCTGCTGGCCAACCCGGATGACGACGCCGCTTTCCTGCGGGTGGTCAACGTGCCGCGGCGGGAAATTGGGCCAGTGACCCTGGAAAAGCTGTCTTCCTACGCGGAATCACGCAAGATCAGTCTGTTTTCCGCCATCTCCGAATTCGGATTGGAAAGCGTGCTGACCGGCAAAACACTGGATCACCTGCGCGAGTTTTCGGAGATCATCCTGCACACCGGCCAGAAGTGTGAAGAGGAGCACGACGCGGTCCCTGTGCTGAAACAGCTTTTTACTCGCATCGATTACGAAGAGTGGTTGCTGCAGAACAGCACCTCGCCGCAACAGGCGGAGCGGCGCATGGCCAACGTGTGGATTCTGCTGGATCAGGTAGCGCGCATGCTGGAGTACGACGCCGCAGCGGAAGAGCAGATGACGCTCAAGGACGCCATTGGCAAGCTGCTGTTGCGGGATATCATGGATCAGCAGAAAGAAGAAGAGGACGAGGATAAGGTGCACCTGCTGACCCTGCATGCGTCCAAAGGTCTGGAATTTCCCCATGTATTCATCATGGGACTGGAGGAGGACATCCTGCCTCACCGCAACAGCATAGAAACCAACCAGATCGAGGAAGAGCGCCGCCTGATGTATGTGGGCATCACCCGCGCTCAACGCAGTTTGTGCCTGACCTTCTGCTCCGAACGCAAGCAGTTCGGCGAGAAGATAGAGACCATTCCCAGCCGCTTCCTCGACGAAATGCCGCAAGAGGATCTGGTGTGGGAAGGCCTGGGCCAACGTAATGAAGAGCGTAATCAGGCGCGCGGACGCGCCACTCTGGATGCGCTATTACGGGATCTGGGAGACTAAACCTCGAAGATCACCGGCGTGTTCTCCGGCTGAAAGCGATGATTGGCGATGCTGGCGTTGATATAGGTGCAGCCGCCTTTTTCAACGACGCCATAGCTTTCATGGATGTGCCCGCACACGTGGAAGCGGGGGCGAATGCGCGTGATGGCGTGGGCCAGTTCCTCACAGCCCACGCTCAGGCCGCCAACCGTCTGATCATGAACGCCGAAGGCCGGGCCGTGGGTAATCAACACATCAGTGTCTGCGTCTATCAGATCCCACTTGGCTTTCAGTTCCCGCCCCCGTTGCAGATTAAACGCCCAGTTGTGGAAAAAGGGTTGCCAGGGAGAGCCGTAAAATTTGACGCCATCAATGGTGACCGCCTCGTCCTGCAGATACACCGCATGGGTCAACAGGGTGCGGCAGGCTTCTTCTTCCCGTGCGAAACACCAGTCATGATTGCCCGCAATGACGATTTTCACCCGATGAGGCAAGGCGCCGAGAAAGGCGTTGAACGCTTCCACCTCCCTTAATTTGCCTTGCCCGAATATATCTCCTGCATGAATCAACACATCCCCGTCGGGAATATCGATCTTGTCATACATGCCATGGGTATCGCTGATGGCGACGCACTTCATCTGAATCTTCCTTCTCCGATTGAAACTGCCAATCAGGCATCATACCCAAAGACCCAGAATGAAAACGACCGCTTTGTCTCAGTTAGCAATCACCCCAGTCGTTATAAGGAGGCGGCGGCCCTGGCGGCCTGATCGTAAACGCCGGTCAGGGTGCGCAACACCCGCGCCACTTCGCCGATCTCCTCATTGCTGATGCCGGTGGTGAGCAAGGTATCCACCAGACAGTCATTGCGCACTTCCCGGTACTTGAGACAGAGCTCCGCGCCGCTTTCCGTGGCGGAGTAAAAGGTTTCCTTGCCGACTTTTTCACTGGTCACCAAGCCCATTTTCGCCAGCTTGCGCAGGGAGTAAGACACAGTGTGGGTGTCGTCGATATGCAGAATGAAACAGATATCGGCGATGCGCTTGGGGCGCTCGCGGTGATAGACGTTGTGCAGCACCAGGATATCGATGGTGCTGAGCTCTTTATTGCCCGCCGCGGACATGCAGTGCACCAACCAGCGCTGGAATGTGTTTTCAGCCATTATCAATGCGTACTCGAACTCGCTGAGCTCAACGCTGCGCTCATTGAGCAGGTGGCTGGAGGAGACGATTCTTGATTTTGTCATGGTGTGTGTTGTTTCCTTCTTGGTCGCGCCAATGTGGGCAGAGCATACTTTCGGCGCCGGGCAATGTCTAATCCCGCCGCCGAAAGCCGCTCCGTCAGGCGTTGTCTAGTCCTTTTGCGACTCGCCGAAACCACCGCCTCCCGGCGTTTCGATTTGCAGACGATCTCCCGCTTCCAGTTGCAGGCTGACCTGAGCGCCTAAATTCTGGACACCGCCGTCACGGCGAATGACCCTGTTCACCCCCACTTGCCCAGGCTCGCCGCCGGATGCGCCATAAGGCGCCACTTCCCGCCGGTTGGACAGGATGCTCACCTGCATCGGCTTGAGGAATCGCAGACTGCGACATACGCCGTCGCCGCCGCGATGCTGCCCGTCGCCGCCAGATCCGCGCCGCACCTTGAACTCCTCCAGCAATACCGGGAAACGCCACTCCAGCACTTCCGGGTCGGTCAGACGCGAGTTGGTCATGTGCGTATGCACCGGCCCGGCGCCGTCGGCGTTGGCCGTAGCGCCGTCGCCGCCGCAGATGGTTTCGTAATACTGGAACTCATCGTCGCCCCAGGTCAGGTTGTTCATCGTGCCCTGGGCTGCGCCCTTCACGCCCAAAGCGCCAAATAACGCGTCCACCACCAGCTGGGATACCTCTACATTGCCCGCCACCACGGCGGCGGGATAACAAGGGTTCAGCATGGAGCCTTCCGGGACAATGATCTGCAACGGCCGCAGGCAACCTCCGTTGAGCGGAATCTGATCATTGACCAGACAGCGGAACACATACAGCACCGCCGCATGCACTACCGCCAGCGGCGCATTGTAGTTGTGCGGGTGCTGCGGGCTGGAGCCGGTGAAGTCCACTGTCGCCGTGCGCTGATTGCGATCCACTTGAATCTTCACTTGCACCTTATGGCCGTCGTCCATGGCGTATTCGAATTCGCCATCAGACAGCACATCAATGACCCGACGCACGCACTCTTCCGCATTTTCCTGCACGTGCTTCATGTAAGCCTGCACCACTTCCAGGCCGTACTGGGACACGACTTTCTGCAGCGCCTGCACCCCCGCCTCGCAGGCCGCCACCTGGGCGCGCAGGTCCGCAATCGTGAACTCGATATTGCGCGCCGGATGAGGACCGGACAGGAACAGCTCCCGAGTCATTTTCTCCTGGAAGACGCCCGCGTCCACCAGTTTGACGTTATCCAGCAGAATGCCTTCTTCATCTATATGACTGGAATCCGACGGCATGGAGCCCGGCGCCACACCGCCCACATCCGCATGATGTCCTCGTGACGCCACATAAAAGCAGATGTTTGCTCCTGCGCTGTCGAACACAGGCTTGATCACGGTGATATCCGGCAAATGGGTGCCGCCGTTATAGGGATCATTCAGCATGAACACGTCGCCGGGGCGCATGGTTCCGGCGTTGCGCGCCATCACCGTCTTGATGCTGTGGCTCATGGAGCCCAGATGCACCGGCATGTGCGGCGCGTTGGCCACCAGCTCGCCTTCTGCGTCAAAAATCGCACAGGAGAAATCCAGTCGCTCTTTGATGTTCACCGACACCGCCGTGTTTTGCAGCACCAGCCCCATTTGTTCTGCGATGAACATGTACAGGTTATTGAAGATCTCCAGCATCACCGGGTCGGCGTCAGTGCCTATCGAATGACGCTGCGGACGCGCGGCGACGCGCTCCAGCACCACGTCATTGCGATCCGTCAGTTGCGCCCGCCAGCCCGGTTCCACCACGATCGCGCCGATTTTCTCCACAATCACCGCAGGACCATCAATGGCGCGTCCCTGGGGAATATTCTCACGCACATAGAAAGGCGCCTGATACTGCTCGCCGCCCGTCGTCAGCGGCAGCACTTTATCCGGAGTCAGCTCACCGCCCTGACAAGGCGCGGTCGCCGCAACTTGCGCATCGCCGCGACCGGAGACTTCCACTTGCACCGCCTCTACCATGAGCGTTTTGTCCGCAACGACAAATCCGAAGCGCTTCTCATGCTCGATGGAAAACGCCTGACGCACGGCATCCACTGCATCCAGCGCCACCAGAATGGAAGTATCGGAGCCTTGATACTTGATATGCAGACGCGCGGAGGACTCAATGCGCGCGGCCGGCACCCGTTGCTCCGTCAGTTTGGCGGCGGCGTCCTGGGTCATGCGCTCGACCAGCGGCGTCAACTCCGCAATCAACGCGTTCGACAATGGTTTTTCCACCGTGGTTTCCGCCATCTCCCGCACATCCGCTAGCCCCATGCCGAAGGCGGACAAAACGCCGGCGTAGGGATGTAGAAATACCCGTTTCATTCCCAAAGCGTCCGCCACCAGACAGGCATGCTGGCCGCCAGCGCCGCCAAAGCAACAGAGGGTATAGTCCTGCACATCGTAGCCGCGCTGGGTGGAGATGTGCTTGATGGCGTGCGCCATGTTATCCACCGCTATCGCCAGGAAGCCTTCCGCCACCTGTTCCGGCGTACGGTTATCGCCCGTCTGTTCCTGGATCTGCTGGGCCAGGGCCGCAAACTTCTCCCGTACGCACTCTGCGTCCAGCGACTGATTCGCTTTGGGGCCAAACACTTTCGGGAAATAATCCGCCTGCAGTTTGCCCAGCATGACGTTGCAGTCAGTCACCGTCAGAGGACCGCCATTGCGATAACAGGCTGGTCCCGGGTAAGCGCCGGCGGATTCAGGCCCCACGCGATAGCGCGAGCCATCAAACTTAAGCACCGAGCCGCCGCCGGCCGCCACCGTATGAATCGACATCATCGGCGTTTGCAGACGGAACCCGGCCACTTCCGTTTCGAAGCTGCGTTCATACTCGCCGCGATAATGACACACGTCCGTGGAAGTGCCCCCCATGTCGAAACCGATCAACTGCTCGAAGCCCGCCGCCTCAGCGGTTTTCACCATACCCACCACGCCGCCGGCGGGACCGGACAAGATGGCGTCTTTGCCGTTGAATACGCGGGCGTCAGTCAGCCCCCCATTGGACTGCATGAACATCAGCCGCCCCGGCTCGCTGGCCATAGAGCCCAGTTGTCCTGACACCTGGTTGACGTAGCGTTTAAGAATCGGCGACAGGTAGGCATCCACCACAGTCGTATCGCCTCGGCTGACGATTTTCATCAGCGGACTTAATTCACTGCTCACCGACACCTGGGTAAAACCGATATCCCGCGCCAGTTGCGCGACTTTGCTTTCATGATCGCGGAACGCGTAACTGTGCATGAACACAATGGCGCAGGAGCGCAGGCCGCGTTCGTAGGCCGCGCGCAACGCCTGTTCCGCGCCAGTCTCGTCAAGCGGCGTCAACACCTCGCCTTGCGCATTAATGCGTTCGTCCACTTCCGCCACCTCGGCGTAGATCATGTCCGGCAGACGGATATCCAGAGCGAACAGATCCGGGCGTGTTTGATAACCGATGCGCAGAACGTCGGCGAAACCTTTGCTCACCACCAGCAGCGCCGGTTCGCCTTTGTGCTCCAGCAACGCATTGGTGGCCACCGTGGTGCCCATTTTGATTTCTTCGATATCTTGCTCAGGGACTTGCGCCCCACGGGGAACGCCCATCAGTGCGCGCACGCCTTCCAGCACCGCATCAGGGTATTGCGCCGGATTTTCAGAAAGCAGTTTATGGGTGATCAACTCTCCCGCCGGATTCCGCGCCACAATATCTGTAAACGTGCCGCCCCGGTCCACCCAGAAACGCCATTTGCCCGCACCCGCCGTGTTTGTATTCTGTGTTGTCATTGTGTCTGTCACCTCAAAAAATCTCTAAACCCGCTCAACCGCGACTGCTCAACGTCTGCGGTAGCCACAACGCTATTTCCGGATACTTGCTGAGCAGCGCCACCGCCGTCACCAGGATCAGGAAAAACGGCGTCGCATAGCGGGCCACCCTGAAAATATCCCTGCCGGTCAGGGATTGGATAACAAACAGATTGAAGCCGACCGGCGGCGTGATCTGCGACATTTCCACCACCAGCACCAGATAGATGCCGAACCAGACCAAATCGAATCCGGCCTTTTCCGCTAATGGCAGAATGACCGATGTCGTCAGCACCACGACGGAAATACCGTCAAGGAAACAGCCGAGTAGAACAAAGAACAGCGTCAGCGCCACGATCAGCAATGCCGGAGACAGTTGCATGGCTCCAATGAATTCAGCCAGCTCTCGAGGGATGCCTGTGAACGCCATGGCGACAGTGAGAAAAGACGCGCCAGCGAGGATAAAGGTGATCATGCAGGAAGTGCACACTGCTCCGATCAGGCTGCGTTTGAACATATCCCAACTCAACGACCCGGTTAGAGCAGTCAGAGCCAGCGATCCGAGCACGCCCAAGGTGGCCGCCTCGGTGGCGGTGGCGAAGCCAGCGTATATGGAGCCGATGACGAATCCGATCAGCAAGGTGACCGGCAGCAATCGCTTCAACGCGATCAGCTTGGTTTTCATATCGGTCCCGCCTTCCGCCGCAGGCACCTTGCTCCGGTTCAACAGCGACCAGATCGCCGTGTAGCCCATAAACAGGCAGATCAGCATCAGGCCGGGAATCGCTCCCGCCATGAACAGGCGGTCAATGGACACTTCCGCCGCGACGCCATAGACGATCAAAATAATCGAGGGCGGAATCAACAATCCCAGAGTGCCGGAACCGGCCAAAGTGCCAATGGCCATGGTCTCGTCATACCCACGCTTTTTCAGTTCCGGCAGACTCATCTTTCCGACCGTGGCGGTGGTGGCTGCAGAGGAACCGGACACCGCTGCGAATATGCCGCACCCCAGAATATTCACGTGCAGCAGTCCGCCGGGCAGACGCCGCAGCCAGGGCGCCAGGCCTTCGAACAGGTCCTCCGACAGCCGGGTGCGAAACAGGATCTCCCCCATCCAGACGAAGAGAGGCAACGCGGACAATGTCCAGTTGGAAGAAGCGCCCCAGGTGGTATTCGCCATAATGGCGCCGATCTGCGCGTTGTCGTTAAGCAGCATGGCGACAAAAGCCACCGTGAACAGGGTTGCGCCAACCCAGAAGCCAAACGCCAGGAAAGTGAATAACACTCCCATCAGCACAAGCGTTAATTGCAAGGTATCCATCAACACTTACTCCGCCGCCGCTTCGCCGGCTTCCTGAGCCGTCACGTAGCTGGGTTTACGTTTGAGCAGGGCGGTGATCCAGTCGTCCAGCACAGCGATAAAAAACAAAGCCAGCCCCGCCAACATCACGCTTTGCGGCATCCATAAAGGTACGGCGATGTAGCCCGAGCTGACGTCGTTGAATTCATAGGTTTCCCACACAAAGGCACCGACCGCATAAGTGATAAAGCCGACCAGAATCAGCAATGCGGTCAGGTTGAACAGCTCCACATAACGTTGCGCGACGCCTTTTACTTGGCGGGTGAGAAAAGTCACGCGGATGTGGCTGTTGTGGCGAAAACTGTACGCCAAGGCGAAAAAGGTGGCCGAGGCCAGGAAGTAACCGACGAAATCTTCCACGGAAGGAACAATCAGACCAAACCAGCGTCCCACTATCTGCATCGTCATCAGCAGACAGATCAGCACCATACTGACGGACGCCAGGACGAGGCCGGACTTATACAGGCAATCGAGCGTATGTCTCAGCATTTTCATCATCCCACAGCGTTTATGGGTATTATTTTTATTTGGTGCGGCGGACTCTTGAGAGCCCGCCCGAAGAACCGGCGCTATAGCTACAAGAGTATTAGCCGCCGTTGAGTCCTTTCACGATTTCAACGCCTTCGGCGCCGACTTCGTCCTGCCATTCCTTCGCCATGGTCTGACCGACTTTACTGAACTCGCTGATAAAAGCCTGTGTGGGTTCAGTCACATTCATGCCATGCTTGGCCAGATCAGCCGTTTTCTCAGTGGTTTCCTGCTCCGCCATTTTCCAGCCGCGCTCTTCCGCCACTTTGGCCGCTTGCAGCACCGCATCCTGCTGTTCCTTGCTCAGACGTTTGAAGGAACGCAGATTCACGAACACCATATTCTTCGGAATCCAGGCGCGGCTATCCATGTAATAACGGGAAAAGTCCCAGGCCTGACTGGAAACGCCCGTCGTGGGAGAGGTCACCATGGCGTCGATGATGCCGGTGCTGAACGCCTGAGGAATTTCCGGAGTCTGGACGGTCGTAGGCGTCGCGCCCAAGAGTATGGACAAGCGCGATGTGGATGGACTGTATGCGCGCATCTTCAGCCCTTTCAGGTCGTCGATAGCAGCCAGTTTTTCCTTGGTGTAAATGCCCTGAGGCGGCCAAGGCACGCTGAAGAGCAGTTTAAGGCCTTGCTTCTCCAGTTTCTTTTCAATGTGTGGGCGACTCGCGTCATAGAGTTTTTTGGCGCCATCAAAACTGGTCACCAGAAATGGAATGTTATCAACTTTATAGATGGGATCATCATTGCCCAGCAGCCCCATGAAAACTTCGCCAATGGGAGCCTGACCGGTGCGCACGGCGCGGAAAATTTCAGGATGCTTAAACAGGGAGGCGCCGGAATGCACCACGATTTTCAGATCGCCGCCAGTGGCTTTTTCAATATCCGTCGCAAATTCACGAATATTCTGTGTGTGATGAGTCCCATCCGCATACGGGGTAGGCATATCCCATTTAGTGGCGGCGAAGCCAGTGGATGCGGATAACGAAAGCAGAAAGGATAAACAGAGTCTTCTTATTCTCATTGGGTTTGCACCTCTTGTTGGTTCAGGGAGACCTGAATTGCTATCGAAGGATCATATTTACATAAAAAATCCTTTTTGAATACATTTTGTATTCATTTTACATTCAATAGAATTTTATTCGCCATAAGGCGATCATTTAACCTATTGATAAGAATGGAGTCTCACGCAGAGCGCCCACAAAAATAAAGGAGGGCGGATAGAAAAAGGAAACAACAGGCGAAAAAAAACCGCCTCGCGGCGGTTTCTTTTGCTACGTAAGAAGAGCTTATTGGCTCTGCTCTACAATAAACTCGACAGTAGCTTTGATCTCATCGTCGGTACAATCGCTACAAGTGCCCCGTGGAGGCATACTTTTGATGCCGTTGATCGCATGGGTCACCAATGTGTCGATGCCTTGTTCGATACGTGGAGCCCAGGCCGCCACATCGCCTTTCTTCGGCGCGCCGGCGACGCCGGTATCGTGACAGGTGAAACACTTACTGCCATATATATCAGCCGGTTCGCGAGGGCCGGATGGCGCAGCGGCGGCGACAGCGGCCTGAGCGGCTTTACATTCCTGACCTTCCACGCACACTTCGCCTACGGGCTTAATGCGCTCTGCAATCTTCTCTTCAGCTGGAGTTAATGACCACACAGTGCCCGCAAACACCATCGCCAACATTGCGGTAATCGCTTTCACGGTTGTCTTCACGACCCATCCTCATCAGCAGCTTAAAATTATTAATGGCGCATTATAACGGCATCGCCGCAGAAATAAAGCAGAGGCTCCGGGTTATCAAAGGACCTGCGGCGCGCATTTTGATCCATGACAGTTCCCGGGCGAAAGCCTGAAAAGACTCATATCGCCTGCCTCCAAAGCGGTTAACTGACCTCCATTCTACGACTCGGGACGAAAAGTGGATTCGCCATTCCAGCCCCGCTATAATGCCCGACGCGCTTATCCGAGCGCACTTGTTCGCGCTCACAAGGCTCGAGCCTACCCCGACGCCAAAAGCGGAGGGGCCGCGCTTATTACCCTCAGCGCAGACTCCAATCCAGCAACGTCATGGTAACGCTGATGCGCCTCGCACCTTATAGACGCCACCTCATCATCACAGAATTCGTCGCCCTCGCCGCCTTGATCGGCTCTATGTATCTGTTCGCCCAAATGGCGAAACAAGGCGAAGTAGTCTCCCCCGGACTTTGGCTGATACCCATTATTTCCAGCTTTCTGGTCATCTCAGGTTTTTGCGGCAATCTTTATATCCGCTGGGTGGAGAGCGTTGGTCAGACGGAAGAGCAAGCATCTGGCAGGAAGCCTGTTCAGCGAGTGTTCATATATCTGCTGATAGCCTCCTTATATATCATCTGGTTTATGGCGGTGGTTCAAGCATGGTCCTCTCATCAGGCGTTAAGCGCCTCTTCCTGACACTTATACTCTGTTCTGTGTCCGCTTCCAGCTGGGCGCTGCGATGCGGCAAAGATCTGGTCTCGGAATCAGATCTGGATTACGAAGTCCAGGCCAAATGCGGCCAGCCAGACGATGTCAGTCTGATCGGTTATGGTCTGACGGATGACAAAACGCGCGAGTTCAAAATCGAGCGCTGGATTTATCTGCAGCCCAACAAAACCCTGTTCATCCTGAGGTTTGAAGCCGGTAAGCTGGTGGATATTTCCTGGAAACGCGCCCCCTGATCTATTCAGGGCGGGTCACGCATAAAATAAAAGGCCGGCGCTCCGAAGAACGCCGGCCTTTTCTGTATCTGACTTTATACCGATAGTTCAGCCGAATCAGATGCTGTCGATTTTCGCCAGCAGTTCCGCGGTCTTCGCTTCCATCAACGCCTGATCCCCACGTGACTCCACATTCAAGCGCACCAGGGGCTCGGTGTTGGACATACGCAGGTTAAAGCGCCAGTCATCGAATTCCACACTCAGGCCATCCACGAAGTTCACGGATTTCGCCTTGGGCGCGTATTCTTCCTCGATCGCTTTCAGCACTTTGCCAGCGTCTTCCAACGTGCGGTTGATCTCGCCACTGGCGGGATACTTTTTCATGCGATCGTCAATCAGACTGGACAGCGACTTGCCGGTAGCGTTGATCAGGTCCGCCACCATCAGCCAGGGAATCATCCCAGAGTCACAGTAGGCGAAATCACGGAAGTAATGGTGCGCGCTCATCTCGCCGCCGTACACCGCGTCTTCATCACGCATACGTTGCTTAATGAAGGCATGGCCGGTCTTGCTCTGAATGGCCTTGCCGCCTGCCGCTTCGACCACGTCGATGGTATTCCAGACCAAACGCGGATCGTGGATGATGCCTGCGCCAGGATGCTTGCGCAGCAGCTGCTCCGCCAGCAAACCTACGATGTAGTAGCCTTCAATGAAGCGTCCGGTTTCATCAAACAGGAAGCAGCGGTCATAGTCGCCATCCCAGGCTACGCCAAAATCAGCGCCGGACTCCAGCAGCGCAGTCCGAGTGCTGTCGCGGTTCTCCATCAACAGAGGGTTAGGCACTCCGTGTGGGAAATGGCCGTCTGGCTCGTGATGCACTTTGACGAAAGTAAACGGCAGGTGCTTTTCCAGCTCATCGATAACCAAACCTGCGCCGCCGTTGCCGGCGTTGACCACGACCTTCATTGGCTTCAACGCAGACGCGTCAACATAGGTCAGCAGATGCTGGATATAGGCTTCCAGGGTGTCCAGTTTGTGATAGGAGCCAGGCTTCTCGGCGTCTTTGAATTCACCTGGAACCTTGCCTTTGATATCCAGCAGGCCAGTATCGGAACTGATCGGGCGGGAGTCCACGCCAACCAGCTTCATGCCGTTGTAATCCTGGGGATTGTGGCTGGCGGTGACCATGATGCCGCCGTCCATCTTGTGATAGAAAGTCGCGAAATACACTTGCTCTGTGCCGCACAGCCCGATGTCGTAAACATCAGCGCCTGCCGCCATCAAACCTTTGCTCAGGGCTTCGGCCATGGCGGGGCTGGACAGGCGGATGTCATAGCCAACCACTACTTTCTTAGCTCCGGTCACCTCAACATAGGCGCGGCCAATCCGTTCCGCGATATCGTTATTCAGCTGGTCAGGCACGCGGCCTCTGATGTCATAGGCTTTGAAACAGCTAAGATCCATGAATGCGTTACTCCAGTATGTGTCTGTAAATGTGGACTGCAATGAATATAAGTCGATTGTAAAGTGGATATCGGGCCGTTGCACTGCGCCAAAAGGAATATATTTCCGCCGTGGAAATACCCCATAAACCTCATTCATGCAGACATTCGAACCGCTGCGTACAGTCGCCGCCGCAGTAGGTCAGGATTAGATCGATACAACTGTTGGCGGCGGCGCGCACGCTCTCCGCAGCCATGTCGGCATGTCCCTGAAAAATCAATAAAACCCTACGGCTCGACGGCTGCAGACAAGTCTCCCTGGATTGTCGGCAATCCATCCTGCACAGCACCCGGTCAGCGGCATCCAGATAAGCGAACTCGCCTACCGGCGCTCGCGCCCGATCCACACTCCCCAAGGGGGCGAACATCTCTATGCCCCGGGTGATATCCAGACGCACGCCGCCTTCCAGCCTGTCGATATCATGGGCGCCAATGGATATTCTTCGTTCCAAAGACATCAAGTTGTAGATATCCACCACAGGACTGATCAACGGGATATCGCCATTGCGCCGCAGGATTCCGATCAGGTTTTCCACAGAGACCGGGAAGCGTTTCCAGGATCGCGCCACCGATTCCTTTAACCGACGATAGCCTCCAATATGAGGGTCAGTGTCCAGATCACAACCCTGATACGCCGACATCACCTGCGCCAATTTTACTTTTCTTAGCGCATGCAGATAAGGCGTATAGTCCCTGTTGTTCACGTCCTCTAACGCCACAGCGACCACCTGCAAACCTAAATGCGCGGCGGCGCGGGTCATCTGAAAATCCACCATCCCTAGACTCCTTGTTGCTGGGCGTAGGTCAACGCGATGGTTGACTGGCGCAGGCCAAAAAAAGGCAGGGGAAAACAAGCTCGCCCTGCCTGATCGCTTCAATCGTCCCGGCGTCTTACATAGACTTTTTTCTGCGCTCGCTGTGCGGAGGCGGCGCGCGCCATTGCATAAGCCATCGCTCCTAACGCCAAAACTACAAGGACGGATGCGCCGGGGCTATCGGCAAAGGTGAAAGAGGCTGCTGCGTCTCGCCAAGTACTAACCAGACCTGATTGCATTGTCCACTCCTACTATTACGGTAGTGTTTTAAGCTCAGTAAAAAGCGCCCAACCCTCAGCGCGTCGGCCTACAGCGTCAACGCCAGGCTTCCATAATCGTTCAGCATAAAATATGCCACGCCCTAACCTTCTGATTTAGCGTAAAAAGCATCAAACAGACAAGCCGCAGACGCCCCAGCTGACGCCCACATTCGCGCCACTAAAGCGCCTGCAAACTAACAAAGTGGTGCATAAATACACATAAATAAAAGAAGCGGGACATCCATAACCAGAGCCAACGGCCATATCAACTTACGACCAGAATCTTCGTCATAGACCGGAATAAAAGAAGAGTAATCAAGAAAAATCGCGTCAAACGCGATTCAGACATAGACAGAAAACTACAATCTACCTATCATATGCACCCTGTTTTGTTGAGTCTCGAACGAACTCTACATCACAACCTGCCCTAAAGCGCCCGTAGCTCAGCTGGATAGAGCGTTGCCCTCCGGAGGCAAAGGTCAGAGGTTCGAATCCTCTCGGGCGCGCCATTTACTCTCCCTTATCGTACAGAAAAGCCCCGAACTGCCTATTTGTTTTGAACGCATCGCTATACTGTTTCGTTCATTAAAGAAGTATGGAGCCTGCTTTAGACAGACCCCATAGAGTAGAAACTATCTGATTTATATTTAAAGAACGATTACTTCTTCGTCCTTGCGAACATTTCTTCAAACAGGGATTGGGCGGGTTTCTGACGGTCAATATTATCCTGGTTGAGTTCCAGGTGTCCCTTAACGCACTTCAGCATCGCGACGCGTTTTTTGCGCTTGGCCTGCTTTTCAGGATTTCCCGATTTATTATAAGCCGTGATGATGTCATCAATATTGAGGACATTCCCTCCAGCGATATGCACGCAGGATCGCACTTTTTCCGCCACCATCCCGTCCGCGCCTCCAATCAGGTCAACAGCCAGATCGCCAAAACTGCCAACAGCGACCACCAACTCTCTTCCTTCCAGTGACTGGATAATCCTCTCTCGGGCCGCTGGCGCCACGACCACTTCAATATCATGCGGAAAAATAGCTCTATACTCCTCCACGCCTTCAGACATGTTTCTGGGCGCTCTGGCGATATGCATCCAGGCCGCACAGCCGCCAACCACATACCAGCCATCCCCACCAGCCCAGGTATTCATATATGCGAAAAATTCGGGTATTCCATTTATTCTGTGAACTGACATTCCATAGATCCTTGTTAAGTTCGTAAGTGTTATTTTTATCGCGTAGAGTGATACGCGTTATTCCCTACGCTTGTACGAGGATGGCGTTTTTCGACCCGTTACCCCTTCACCCGCTTGCGAACTATTTATCCATGGAGAGAGAAAATGCTCAGATTATGGTTCTGCGCACGGATCAGTTTTGTAAAAGCGCGGGAGCCATCGCTTTCTATGGCTCAGATCCCGCGCGCCATCAGTGAAGATGGCCAGATAGGATTGCGGATGCAAAAACATTAATAAGAATTCGATCTATGCGCCCTCACGCGATCAGTTTGCTTAACAATGCCCGGCTCCGCGCCAGCTTCTCTTGCGAACGGACTACTAGAGCTATGGTGTATTCCAAGATCATGTAACAGCTGAATAGTTTTCTCCATGTCATCGAACTTGGAACCATATGCCTGTCTGCTTTCTCCATCCTGAGATTTATTATTTAGCAACTTGCTATCATTTAGCGTATTTTTTAGGCTTAGTTCATTATCAATAGTGTTTTGGTTACCCAGTAGAACTGAGTACATTTTTACTTCAACTCTAGCGTTGTTTTCCGCATAGCCGGCGAAACGCACTTCTGAGATGGCGCATCGGCCACATGTATGCTTACCAAAAGTATTTACATTACGCTGATCAGATAATGTTGCCTCGTACGGAATCGATAAGTCCATATCCGCCATTCTTGGATAAAGATTTGCCGCCGCCAACACTGCTGCAGGCTCAGCGCAATGCAAAGAATTCCAACTCTCAATCTGCGAGCTGTGCTTGCGAATATCCTGCTTATCACTGCCGTAATTTTGATCAGCCCAAGTGCCAACCCGCCCCTCCCTTCCGCCATCAATCTTATTTTCATAGGTCACAGCGCTCATCGTAGCCTGAAGGGAAGGATTTTTAAGGCCTAAATGATCTCGTATTAGCTTATTCTCAAGTACGCCAAAGAAACGATCCTGCATCGTTTTTCCTAACAACGTTTTTTCGCTTCCAGTATTATCCAATTGATCATTGTTTATCAGAGGGGGCAATCCAAATTGGTCGACCATATCGTCCTTTGACTTAGCTGTTCCGCTTACACCAAAGAAAGGAATATAGGTTACCTCTCCTGCTTTATTTTTCTCTTTGGCGTACATAATACAGACGCATCCTGTTTTATTTGGCAGTATTCTATTATTTGTATCGTTTTTACTTTTATCCTTTGGATTACCCTTATCGTTAGCTTCCGGCACATCCGTCAGATTGTATTCGGTCAGCAACTTATTCGCGTGCTCAACAAGACGGTCGAAATTAGATATATCTTCACTACCACTTAGCTTCAAATGGTCTTTCTGTGGAAATACGCCTGCTAACGGAGCCCCTTGTGGCAAAAGCATAATATCTTTGGACTCAAGCTTAGGCCGAATATTGGTTGAGTATGCTTCACCTTTTGTAAGCCCCTTCACCTTAGCCAAACTTTTTTCATCTCCAGAGTATTTATTCATTCTTTCAATGGTGTTGAGTTTGTACTGTAATGTGCTATGCGTCCTTTTCAGTTCCTTATCCAAGAGGTTGAGAGCGTCAGATGAGAGAGGCTTCTGACCTTCCAGCGGTTTATTCGGCGTTCGATACTGTTCCAAACGATTCAGTTGATCATCTCCACCCCGACGGGCTTCCTGACCTGTCAGATTATCTTTCCCACCAGTACTGGAAGTCTTCGCGGACAAGTTTGCGTTCTCCAGCATGACTTCTTTTATTCTGGATAGGTAAGTCGCATCTTCTTTCACAAAAAAGCTTTCAGCCAAACTGGCGGATCCGTTATTTCCAATGTTGTTTGCAGCGGTTAGCGTCGCGTCAATGCTCTTCAAGTTCTTACTAAAATATTCCCCTGAACCATCGGGAAGCTTTGCCTCAAAGCCCTTAAACGAACTCTGCAGCTGACCTGGGTCCATCCTGCTTGTTCCAGCCTCCATATTCCCAGCTAATGCGGAAGTTTGTACTGGTGTGGAAGTAGCTACTGGGTTTGTCCTTTGAGGCGAGACAGATTGCGGCGAAACGCTCTGGTCTGAGGTTACGCCATTAGAGTTAGAAACATGCATATCCATGGGCCTTTCAAGTCGATGGTTACTGGGCAATATTTAGTAACCTCGGCGTTAGAAAAGTCTCAATTTAGAGTACCGGGCCAATAGATAACTGACCTACTTAAGATCCCTGTTTATCTCTCAATCATGTCTATACTTTCCTAATAACGCCTATATTTAGGCGCTTGAGGTTGGCGGCCGTTCCGGCTTCCTTGTTTCCTAACTGCACGTTGAATTAGGCAAGAATGATATGAAAGCGTTAATTGTCAGTGTTGTTTTGTGTCTAATCACTTCTTTTGCTCAGGCGGAGAAAATTACCTTGGCGAACGGTGAATGGGCGCCTTATCTGTCTGAGAATTTGAAGCATCACGGATTTATGTCCCGGATCGTCAAGGATGCGTTTGCAGAGGAAGGCATTGAGGTGGATTATGTGTTTCTTCCTTGGAAGCGGGGTTATGAGGACGCCAAAGAAGGCAAATTCGAAGGGACGTTAATTTGGGGTTATAACGATGAGCGCGCCAAGGATTTCTATTTTTCCGATACCGTCGCGACGCTGGGCACCTCTCTGTTTTATAACAAAGACAACCCCATCGACTGGAGTGCGCCCGAAGATCTCGCCAAATACAAAGTCGGCGGCATCATCGGCTATGCCTACGGGATTGAAGAGCTTGAAAATCAGGGCGCCGTCAAAATCGATCGTATCGGCAACGAGGAAGGCAATTATAAAAAGCTTGCTGCTGGACGTTTGGATATCGTGCTGGAAGATACCGAAGTCGGTATAGAGAGCATCACCCGTTTCGGCTTTGCGGATAAGCTGATCCCACACCCCAAAACCCTGGAGCCGCGCAAATATTCCGTATTGATCAGCAAGAAAACACCCAATGCCCAACACCTTCTCGACGCGTTCAATCGCGGCTTGAAGAAAGTGATTGAAGATGGCCGTTACGATAAATACCTGCAGGAATCCCGCAAAGGCGAATACAAATAACGCCAATCCTCAGTGTGTTGCATTGGCGACCGCTTTCCGCTTAGATGATCCCATCAAACAGATAGCAGGTGGGGTCATCAGGTGGATTTAGTCAAAGCGGTGATTCATGCAGCGGTGAAACAGGACCTGGAAGGCTTACGCAAGCTGTTTCTGGATAACCCGGAACTCGACCTGAATACGCGCAGCCCATTCGCCGCCACAGAACGCAGTACGCCGTTGATTATCGCTTCCGCCGTCGGCGACGCCGATATGATCGACTATCTGCTGGCTCAGGGTGCGGATGTGAATATCCAAGGTAAGCAAGGCTCCACCGCTTTGGCCATGGCGGTGGAGTGGCGGCATCCTGAAATTATTGAGCGCCTGCTGCAGGCTGGGGCGGACGTCAACGTCGCCATGGACGATGGGACCAGCCCTTTGATGAAAACCGCCTCTTATAACCTGCCTGAATTGGCGTCGCGATTGCTTGAACAAGGCGCAAACGTCAACGCAAACCGCCACGATGGCTGGACGTCCCTGATGCTCGCCGCCCATGCAGGCAGCGAAGAAATGCTGGCGCTATTGCTGGAGCACGGCGCCACGGTGAACCAGACCGAAAGCAACGGGCGCACACCGCTAATGGCGGCGTGCTTCAAAGGGCATATCCGCGTCGTGGAAATGTTGCTCTCCCATGGCGCACAGACCGAGGTGCAGGACGCGGACGGCGCCACGGCGATGTCCGAAGCCGCCGCACGCAGGCATCAAGCCATCGTCGCCTTGCTGCAGGCCTCCGGCGCGCCCATTGAGGAACTCAAACCATCCTCCCTGGACTTGGCCAAAGCCGAAGAGCGGCGTCACTACGCCACATTATCCAAAGACGCCCAGGAAGAGTTCAACATTCTGTTGAAATGGCTGACGGCGAAGGCGAAAACCTGGGCCAGGAAGGTCGATCCATCGCAACTCGACGCCGTTGATGATGATAGTGCCGAGAACATCTGGCTTTACTATCTTGCGGACAAGCTGTACGAAAAGGTCGCAGCGCTCGACGACGTGACACAGCAGGAATTAACGGCCTATGCCCGAGCCCTTCACGCCGTCGATCATGGCGACGGGATGCTCTCTTCCTACCTGAAGACCGTGTTTATGGATATGCTCAAAGCCTTGGCGGCGCCACAGCAACACGCCTGTCTGTATCTATAACGCCCGCGCAAAAGAAAACGGCCCGCCAGGGGCCGTTTTGCAGAAAGCAGTAGTCGTGATCAGCCCAGTTCGCTGATGAACTGCTCCAATTTGTCCACCATCTTCGGCGAGCCGACAAACAGCGGGCAACGCTGGTGCAGTTTCTTCGGCTCGATATCAAGAATGCGCTGTCCTGGGTTGGCGATGGCCTTACCGCCGGCCTGCTCGATCAGGAACGCCATGGGGTTGCATTCGTACAGCAGACGCAGCTTGCCTTCCGGATAGCGGCTGGAGGTGGGGTACAGGTAAATGCCGCCCTTGATCAGGTTGCGATGGAAGTCGGACACCAGAGAGCCGATATAACGGGAGGTGTAAGGGCGCTGAGTGGCGTCGTCTTCTTCCTGGCAGTACTTGATGTACTTCTTCACGCCTTCAGGGAAGTGAATGTAGTTGCCTTCGTTAATGGAATAAATGGTGCCGTCTTCCGGAATGCGCAGATTCGGGTGGGACAGACAGAATACGCCAATGGTCGGATCATAGGTGAAGCCGTTGACGCCGTTGCCGGTGGTGTACACCAACATGGTGGAGGAACCGTAGATGATGTAACCCGCGGCGATCTGCTTGTGGCCAGGCTGCAGGAAGTCCTCTTCGGTCACATGCTCGCCTTCTGGAGACACTCTGCGATACACCGAAAAAATAGTACCCACGGACACGTTGACGTCGATGTTGGAAGAACCGTCCAGGGGATCGATCAACACCACATATTTGCCGCCCAGGTTCTTGGTCTCTTCAAAGCGGACAAACTGTTCTTCTTCTTCAGAAGCGATACCGCACACCACGCCACGTTGCGCCAGCGCATTTTTGAAACGCTCGTTGGCGTACACGTCCAGCTTCTGTTGCTGCTCACCCTGCACGTTTTCGTCGCCCGCGGCGCCGGTGATGTCGGCAAGGCCTGCTTTGTTGATTTCACGGTGCAGAATTTTCGCCGCCAGACGGATGGAGGAAAACAGCGAGGTCAGCTCGCCGCTGGCGTCCGGGTAGTCTTTCTGCCGGTCGATGATGAACTCGCCCAGGGTCTTAATTATTTCCATGATGGTTTCTCGTATGTAGAAGGAACATTTTGGTCTCTAGAGGTGTAAGGTCTATTTTTACTAACATGGCTGCAGAGATAAAGGGCGCAGTCGCCGACTTGGCTTTTTATTCGATGCCCGCGCCCCAGTCAGTCAGTGATTACCGCTAGGGTCTATGTCGTTTCGGGATCGCCGCTGTTGCGCCTGAAATAGCCCGCAGCCCCAACTTCCCAACCGGTGAACCGATGATTGAACTGAACGACCTGACCATGTCCTATGCGCTGGAAAACAGTCGCTTGAACGTGCTTTCCGGCGTGGACCTCGCCATCGCCGACGCTGAAACAGTGGCCATTATAGGGCCATCCGGCTCAGGGAAGACAACCCTGCTGATCCTGTTAGCCGGCCTGGAGCAACCGGAAAGAGGTGAAATCCGCCTTGACGGAGCCGCCTTATCAACGCTGGATGCGGACGGCCTGGCGGATATGCGACGCGACAAACTCGGCATTATTTTCCAGTCTTTTCATCTGGTTCCCAGCCTCACCGCCCTCGCCAATGTGGCGCTGCCGCTGGACATCGCCGGCCACCCGCAATCCCGCGAGCGAGCGCGGGAAATGTTAGCGAAAGTCGGACTGGCGCAACGGGAGAACCACTATCCGGCGCAGTTGTCCGGCGGCGAGCAGCAACGCGTCGCCATCGCCCGCGCCCTGGTGCATGTCCCCAAACTGGTGCTGGCGGATGAACCCACCGGCAACCTTGACTTAAATACCGGTGAGAAGGTCAGCAACATACTGTTCGACCTCAATCGCGAAACCGGCTCCACGCTGTTAATGGTGACTCACGACGAAGCAATCGCCAAACGCTGCAACCGGGTGCTGCGCCTGTATGAAGGCAAACTGGTGGAGGAGCCTCATGCGCTTCCTGCTTGAGCTGGCCTGGCGGGATTTGCGCGCCAGCGGTCGTTCGCTGTGGGTGTTCTGCGCCTGCCTGCTACTGGGCGTCACGCTGGTGGCGGCGTCAGGCGGGCTCTACCGTATGATCAGCGCCGCCTTGCTGGCGGATACCCGAATGCTGTTGGGCGGCGATCTGGAGGTGGACAGCAACGCGCCACTGCCGCCGGCGACGCTGGACTGGATGCGCGCACGGGGAGATATTTCCCTGGTGACGGAACTCGACACGATGCTGGGCGGACCTGATGGGGCTTTCCTGCGGGTGGAGCTGCAAAGCACGGACGCCAACTACCCTCTCTATGGCGAGCTGACCCTGGACCCGGCTGCGGACTTGGCGCAGATCACCGCCTTCGCCAATGGGCATTGGGGAGCGGCGATTGATCCCAATCTGGCGAACAAACTCAACCTCCACGTCGGCGATAAGGTCAAAGTCGGCTCACTGACTCTGGAAGTGCGCGCACTGACGCTGAAGCAGCCGGACCGTAATCTGAACGCAAACTGGCGGGGCGCGCCGGTGTTGCTCTCCCAGGACGCGCTGCAAGCGAGCGGCCTGATACAACCCGGCAGCCGGGTGGATTATGAATACCGCGTCCGCACCAATACGCCCGCTCTGGCGTGGCGCGAGCAGTTTTATCAGGCCTTTCCTGATCAACCCTGGGAGGTGCGCACGTTTGAAGACCGCAGCCGACGCATCTCCGAACGTCTGGATCAGATCGCCTCCGGTTTGCTGATTATCGGCTTCAGCACTTTGTTCATTGGCGGCCTGGGCGTATTCAACAGCATTCAGGCCTACCTGCAGGGCAAACTGAAGACCATCGCCACGTTACGCGCGCTAGGGTTGCGCAATGGCAGACTGGCGGCGCTGTACCTGTTGCAGACTGGCATCATGGCTGGCGGCGCAACCCTGGCGGGCGCGCTGTCAGGCGGCGCGATGGCCCTGCTTGGCGCGGAAGCGGCGGCGACGGAGATTCCTATCGCCGCCACCTTCAGTGTATTGGCCTCGCCCAGTCTGGCGGCCTTCGCCTTCGGCTTGCTTACCGCCTATGCTTTCGCCCTGCCCGCTATCGGGAGAGCCCTCGCCGCTTCTCCGGCCGCTCTGTTTCGAGGGACCGACGCAACGACCAACAGGCCCTCCTCCCTCTGGAGGATAGCGACCCTGTTGTGCGCCGGTGCGATTATTGCGCTGGTCCTTACCGCATTACCCGATCCCTTGTTTGGCGTCGGCTTTGTTGTGGTGGTAGGTCTACTGTTGTTATTGCTGGATATTCTGGTGCGCGTACTGCGGCGCGGCGCCATAGCGCTGGATCGCCACCCCGTTCTCAGCGGGCGTTTCACCTTGCGGCTGGCGATCGCCAATCTGCACCGCCCCAATGCGCCGCTGCGCACCTCCCTGTTGTCTCTTGGCTCCGCGCTCACCCTGCTGGTGGCGTCCACACTGGTAGTGGCCGCGCTGGTGCGGGCGATTCACTCCACCATTCCGGAGGAATCTCCAGCCTTGGTGCTGTACGACGTCTTCCCCTATCAATACGACGAGGTAGTCGCCGCCATACAAGGCCCTCACGAAGCCCGGCTCGACATGGCCCCATTGGTGCGCTCACGCATTATCAGCATTAACGGTCGCCCGTTAAGCGAGCGCTTCACTCAGGATCTGGAACGGTTGCGCGACACCCAGCAGGATGAATACAAGCTCAGCTACTCCGTCGATAACATCGATAATGTAAACGTGATGGAAGGCGCCTGGTGGCCGGACGACGCGCCCTTAAGCGAGGCGGGACTCCCCAATCTGGCCATGGAGGACCGGGAGGCGCGCCAGCTTGGTCTGCAACTGGGCGACGTCGTTCGTTTTCAGATCGAAGGCCGCGAGCTGGAGGCGGAAGTCGCCGCCATCTACAGCCAAAAGGGCCTGCAAACCCGATTCTGGTTTGAAGGCATTCTTGCTGACGGCGCCTTGGAGCCGTTCATTCATCGCTATGTGGGGGCCGCCTATATGAGCGACGCTGACGCGTTATCGGCGCAAAACCACATCGCCCAGATCGCTCCCAATGTCATCACCGTGCGCACCGCCGTCCTGCTGAGCACAGCCCGGGAACTGCTGGCCAAGGCCGGCGCCGGATTGGCGGTGGTGGCGGGCGTCAGTCTGGCCGCCAGCCTGCTGGTGCTGACCAGCGTCATGGCGGCCGGACGCGCCCGGCAGGTTTACGACGCCACCGTGCTGCACTCTCTCGGCGCCAGAATGTCGGTAATCAAACGCGGCCTGCATATGGAATACGCCCTGCTGGCGTTGATAACGTCCCTGTTCGCCGTGGCGCTCGGCTCAGCCATTGCTTTACCTCTGCTGCATCTGCGCCTGAAACTGCCCTCCGAAGACCTCATCTGGCTGGGAATCGTCACCGCATTCAGCGTCAGCGCCATTACGTTAAACCTGGGAGCGCGTTACTTAATGCGGCGTCTGCAAATCAAACCGGCCAGCCTGTTGCGGGACGCCTAGCCCGTCTGCTGCGGGACACGCCTAAGCAGAGGCGGATTTCACTTTCCGCCCGATCCAGAAGGCCGCCAACGCCCAGCACAACGCCAGTAATGGAATCCAGGCGCCAGGCTCCGCCAGGGTATCCAAGGTTAACCAGCTGGCCAGACACCAAGCGCCGGGAATCGGCGCCAGCCAGCGGGCGACGCCGCCTGACATCGCCGCCGCCATCCCCAGCGTCCCTATCGCCAAAGGATCCGGCGTCATCCCAAACACTTCCGCAGCGACGAGCGGTCTGTCAAACAGCAGCGCCGTCAATGGATGCGCCAGCAGAGCATAGAGAAACAGACTGGCTCCCAACCAGAAGCGTTTATCCGCAAGAGGCGCAAACCTCACCCGGTCTCTGATGACGCCCAGCCAACCCAGCAAAGCCGCCTGCGCCACAAACGCATAGGCGACATATTCCGCCGCCCAGTTGATGGTCGCATAGCGCCGCCACAGAAAGGCCCAGGCGACGAATAACCACAACGCCACCAGGATCAAACTGATCGCCCTGCCGCTCCAGACACGCTGGCGCGCCATCATCGTCAACAGTCCCATGCCCGCCAGCAGAAACAGCCATTGCCAGGGCCACCAGGCCTGGTTGTATAACTCAAATAAACGCCAATACACCCGGTTGGAAAACAGCAGAAAATGCTCCGGGCGATAGGTCCACCATTCACTCATGCGAGCCGTTTCCGCACATCGTCCGCGATACGCCTGCGCTGATTTGCGTCAGGGAAAGGCGACGTCGCCGCGGCCATGTTCTCGCGCACATGGTCCACCCGCGTAGTGGCGGGAATCACGCAAGTGACAGCGGGGTGGGACAGAATAAACTTGAGGATGAACTGCGCCCAGGAAGTGACGCCAATCTCTGTCGCCCACCCCGGCAGACGCTCGCGGCGGAGGCGACGGGTCAGGTCGCCCTGCTGAAAGGGTCGATTGACGATCACCGCAATGCCCCGCTCCGCCGCCAGCGGCAACAGACGCTGTTCTGCTTCACGATCAAGCGGGTTGTAGGTGAGCTGTATAAAATCCAGAGGGCGCTGGCGCATCGCCTGCTCCATGGCGTCATGCCGGCGGCCATGGGAGGTGGTGACGCCGAGGTAGCGCAGATCGCCGCGTTGCTTCATGGCCTGCAACGTATCCAGGTGCGCTTCCCAGGACAGCAGATTGTGCACCTGTAACAGGTCAAAACGGGGTTTCCGCCAGTGGGACAGAGAATCCGCAATCTGCTGCGCCCCCGCCTCGGCGTCGCGCAGCCAGACTTTATCCGCAGCAAACGCTTGCCCGCCCAATCTGGATTGCGCCAGACCGTAGCCAATAGTGGCTTGAGCGGAGCCATACATGGGAGAGGAGTCAATCAAGGCGCCACCGGCTTGGAGAAAGGCATCGATGACGGCGGCGCTTTCGTCCAGCAACTGGCGATCATTACCGACGTTAAATGTGATCCAACTGCCCAGTCCGACAACGGGCAGCATTTCGCCAGTGGAAGGTATCGGGCGCGCCAGCGGCGCAGTCTCCGGCTTACGCGCCCGGATTGACGGCATATGCGTCATCAGCGCGGCGGCGGCCATTCCCTGCAATAGCCTGCGTCGCGTCACATCCCCTTGCGTCATGCGCCCCTCCTGGCTTACGCCTGTGGATTAAGGTTCATACCAAGAGGATAAAACAGTGCGTCCGGCCTGAACAGCGACGCGTTCAGATGAAAAACGCCCAGGACGCGTCAGGGACAACAGCGTATGCAGCGAGAGGGTGAAACCTGACCGTACACCACAATATCGCGACTCTCTTCCTGAGGATAAACCGAATAATACTCCGTGTCCGCAACCTTAACGGACTTCTCTCCCGCCTCAAAATACGCCTGCCCATAGTCGTAGTGCACATTGCCCGAACAATTCCAGAACTTATCGATATCCAGCCAGCCAGTCTGCCCGTTGTCGCCGCCGCCGAACCAGCGACAATCGCCGGTCACACTGATGCGGCCCACCGTATCGCGACGTATGCGGCCATCAGGCATGCGGCGATCTCCCTGGGCGTAAATCTCCAGCGGCGGACAGACATAAACGGCGCCGGATCCCACTTCCAGGTCGCTCAGCAGGTCCTCGATATAGGCTTTCAGGTCCGTATAGCTGCTGCGCTCCATGATCAGCCCATCCTCGCGACTGACCCGGACCTGCTCGGCGATGCTGGCTATTCGCTGGCGCACCGCCCGCGGCATTTCATACAGCGGAATATCGCGATCGATCCTGAGATATTCAAACAGCGAATCCACATCGCGCTCACTCGCCGTCGCCGCCTGGGTCAGGCAGACAAGGCACAATAGGAAACGTCTTTTCACCCTGATTTCCTCCTGAAAAACAGATCGTCGTGAGACACCCCACTTCAGAAAAGTTAGTTCAAAAGAGGCGACTTGCCCAATGCAGAAGCTTGCGTCTCGGGAGGAGAAGACAGTGACTCAAGAAAACAACGGAAATATGCTCATCCCTCGCCGAGGCTTAGGTAATGCCGCATTACAATATGATCAACAAACACACAAAAGATATCTTTTCCCATGAATAAGGCATAGGGTAAGAGATGCACCTTGCACTGGCATCTTGCTACCGCTTGCGCTCGGGTATCGCTACCGGCATTTCTCTCAGGTTTTCCCCCCCACCTGCCAATTTAATACCCCTAAATGCTGTAACCGACCAGGAGACATCATGTCTGGGACTCTATCCACACTAAAATACTATTCATGTCACGAATGGGTCCGCATTCTAGCCAGCTTTGCTATCGTTGGCGTAACAGAGTTTGTATCAGGTCTAAAAGGCTCTATAAAACTGTCCTGTGATGTGGACTACAACAAGGTGTACGTCCCGGGAGAACAGATTGGGACGCTTGAAACCCAGGATGGCGAAGTGCTGCCATTTTACATACCCGTTTCAGGCTACATCGTTGGCGTCAATAACCATCCTTCCATAGACACCGGCAATCCATACGGCGACGGCTGGTTGCTCATAGTTAAAATTATGGAGGAATCAGATATCGCAAAGTTGATGACAGAATCAGAGTACGACAAGACTTTCAAGCGCACGCCTATGTTCGCCTATGCGTGATCTTCAACTGGCCTTATCAATGGCGTTCGCCAGCTATCGGCGGTAGCGACGCCAGAGTCCGCCGCCGGCTCAGTCCAGCTCCCCATTTCCAATCACTCAAACTGACCGGCGCGCCATCCGTGTTGCCAGTTCATAAATATAAACTTAACACTTTCCCCCAGTTTAACGCCCCAATACCAGCGCGCCTGCTACACTTTTCTATGAATGATCGCCGTCATCTAAAACAAATCTAACATCCATGCCGAGGCACAGTTATGATCAGACCTTTCCTCATCGCTGTATTGATCTCTGTCTTCACTGTTTCCGTCCGCGCAGAGACGATGGAAATCCGTCATGTCGCCCTGAGAGAGGGCTCTACGCTGGATCAATACGCGCTCGAATTGCTTAAGTTTCTTGTCGCGCAAACCGGAACCGACGCTAAATTCATCTCCTTCCAGCCTTCCAGCGCGCAGACCCGCCGGGAAATGCTGTTGAAGGATGGCTCTTACGATATTGACTGGCTGGGGGCCACGGCGGAGATAGAAGAACGCGTGCCGCCTGTCCGCTTCCCCATTTTGCGGGGGCTGCTGGGCCACCGGGTGTTCATCACCAACAAGGAAACCAGCGCCAAGCTGTCCAAGGATATGACGTTCGATCAGCTAAAAGAATTCAGTGTGGTGCAAGGCCAGGGTTGGGGCGACATTCCCATTCTGGTGGGCGGCGGCTTCACCAAAATGCAGACCAACTCAACCTTCGACAACCTGTTTAAGATGGTCGACGGCGGCAGGGCGGACTTGTTCCCGCGGTCCATTATCGAGCCTTACGGCGAGCTGGGGTCGCGCTGCAATCTGGGCGCGGATTACGTCTGCACCGACAAGAATATGCTAGTGGACGACAAAATCCTGGTGGTCTACAAACTCCCCATGCTGTATTTCGTGTCGCCCAAGCGTCAGGATTTGATTGACGTGCTGAACACCGCCTTCACCGACCATTACGACGCCTTCCTGGAGTTCTTCAACAATCATCCGTTGGTGAAAGACTCATTACAGAAAATGGAGGGCCGGAAGGTGTTTCACATAGAGGAGAACAAATCCCTCAGCGACGCCACCAGCAATATTCCTGACAAGTACTGGCTGTCGCTCTGATTCACTGTTAGAGCCAGCCAACCAGACGCAATCCGAATAAAGGCGGGATTCCCCGCCTTTTTTACGTATCTTGGTCAGCCTGCAGACTTGCTTTCAGGGCAGATAGACATAATCCAGGCTGAAGTTGGCCACACGGGATTTCCTCGACACAATCTTGAACTTATAGGTTCCCGCGACCCCTTCCGTGTCATAGCTGAGCTTTTCCGGCGCTTCGTTAGTAGCGGCGCTGGCTACCAGCGCGCCATCGGGATTGTACAAGTACAGATCCATATCGTTGCGTCTGCCTGAGAAACGCAGCAGAGCGTCGATCTTACCGCCGGAAACCGTCACTTCATGGTAAACCGGCTCCCAGCCAATGCTCCCCTCCAGTGAACCAGTGGTCGGCTGCGGCGGCGTTTCACAGAGTTTGAACGTCACCGGCACCACGCCCTGGTTATAGTCGGCGATGGCGATCATATCCGGGCAACCATCGCCATCCGTGTCCGCCACCGCCAGCCCTTCTGGATCGTAATGGCTTGCGTATGGAATGCTCACGCGGGTTTCCTCACCCATACCATCCGGTCCGTTCAGATACACGCCCAAGGTGTTCCAGCCGCCGTGCAAGACCAGAATGTCATCGTACCCATTGCCATCCAGGTCCGCTGCGCGCAGGGTTTCCGGAATATCATGAGACGTCAGTTGCACCGGCGTATCCATGGCGCCGGCGGCGTTCTGCGTGTAGACCCACAGATAAGTCGGCGAGTTACGCCCTCTGGCGATAACCAGATCGTCCCGACCGTCGCCATTGAAGTCGCCGGAAGCGATGCCGCTGGCGCGGTCGTTCAGGTCCAGATAGAAGGGCATGGCCGCAGTGAATGCGTCGACGCCGTTATGCAAATGCAGAGAGAAATCCGGCCCGGAGCCCTGCCCGGACATAATCGCCAGATCCATCACCCCGTCGTGGTTGAAGTCTCCCAACGCCTGATCGTTATAACCGCTGGCGTTGGTGGCCAAGGTGGTTTGATAGGCGATGGAGCCGTCTCCGGCGCCGAAATACTGCGTCGCCGGCGCGGACCAGGGCAACCCGATCAGATCAGGGATACCATCCCGATTGATATCCACCGCATCCAATGTGTCCGCCGCCGCAGAGCCGACCAGAGAGGTTTGGAAACCGCCCGCGCCATCTTGAGTAATAATGGTCAGGCCCTGACCATGACCGACAATAATCTCTTCTGCGCCATCGCCATCCAGATCGGCGATTGACAGTCCGTTACGGTTGCCGGTGGCTTGATAGCCAATGCGAGTGGGTTCGCCGAGACCGGCGGCGGTGGGATGAAAGACGAAAACGCTGTAGTCGTTTTCTGCATCGAAGTAATAAGAAGAAACCGCCACCAGCTCCATGTCGCCGTCACCGTCCACGTCGCCAAAACCGACGGCGTCGATCCAGGTTTTGCCGGGTTTGTAGGCGACGCCGACCGTGAATCCCGAGTCTTCCTCGGCGGTGAATTTCATCGCTTCGACGGTGGCTAAGCGAGGGGCCAGCATGGGCGGAGTCAGGCGATCATCGCCCAGCGGGCGACCATAAATATCCGTAGCGAGAGGCTGGGCCAGCACAGCGCCGGCCTCCAGCATGAGCGTCAATCCTATCAGCGGGGTTTTCATAATGGGTCCTCCTTTATGCGTTGATTCCCCGTATCAGGCCCGCGTCCGCCCTGATTGAATGCTCAGGAGCGGAATCGGGCGATGCGGTGGAGTCATCCTCGCAAGCAGTACGACCCTATATGTCGGATTCAGCGCCGACTATTTCACATTCTCCAACAGGCTACAGGAGAAGGCGGGAAGTGTGACAACGCCATTGGCGACAGCTGCTTCTGAAGCGAGTAATGGCTCACTCCAGCGGTTTCCAGGCAGGGCGAAAGTCTGCGCCTGAGGCGACAGGTTAAATATCCCTAATACCTGGCTATCGCCTTCTTTCCTCAGGATGACGAACAGCTCATCCGGTGCGTTCAGCAGCTCCGTGCATCCCCGGCGCAGCTCCGGCCGCTCTTTGCGCAGCGCCAGCGCCTGTCGGGTATAACGCAGCACCGAATCCGCCGCGTCTTCCTGTCGATTCACCGCCGCCGCAAGATGTTCCTCGGGCAAAGGCAGCCAGCTCTCTCCGACACTGAAGCCGCCGCCGGCATTGTCGCGCCAGGGCATCGGCGTGCGACAGCCATCGCGGCCTTTAGCGTGCGGCCAGCCATTGATGCCTTCTGGGTCCTGCAACAGTTCATAGGGCAAGTCCGCCTGGGTCAGCCCCAGTTCTTCCCCCTGATATACACAGGCTTTGCCCGGCAGCGTCATCAGCAGGGTCAGCGCGGTTTTCGCCAGCGTCTGCTGTTGCGCCGGCGACGCCTCCGCCGCCCAGCGGGAGGTCACACGCATCACATCATGGTTGCCCACGGCGAAGGTCAGTTTACCGGCCCCTACTTCCGCCAGCACCGCCGTCACAATGTCCTTCACCACACGCCCGCTGATGGGCGCGCCCAGCAGAGAGAAGTTGTAGCAGGACTGCAGACGGTCTTCTCCCGCCGTATATTGAGCGCTCACCGCCATACCGTCGCCGCCAACTTCCCCGAGCAGAAAGCGACCCTCATAACGATCCGCCAACGCCCGCAGGCGGGTCAGGAAGGCCACGACTTCATCATGCTGGTTGAACGAGTGCCGATGGTGCTGCAAATGGAACGGGTTAGCCCGCGCCGCCGCGGATTGCCGGAACGGATCATCCAGATCCCGCGCCGGGTTATCCGTCAGTTCAGGGTCGTACGCCAGGGTGGCGATGGCGTCTATGCGCAGGCCGTCCACGCCCCGCTGGAACCAGAATTCCGCCTGCGCCAGCATGGCTTCCGTCACCGCCGGGTTGCGGTAGTTCAGATTGGGCTGGCCCGGCAGAAAGTGATGCAGATAGTACTGGGCGCGGCGGCCGTCCCAGGTCCAGGACGGTCCGCCGAAGTGCGCGCGCCAGTTGTTGGGGGGGCTGCCGTCCGGTTTGGCGTCGCGCCATACGTACCAGTCCGCCTTGGGGTTGCTGCGGTCGGAGCGGCTTTCCTGAAACCAGGGATGTTCATCGGAGGTATGGCAGGGAACCAGATCGATCAGCAGTTTCAGGCCGCGCTCATGCATCGCCGCCAGCATGCGGTCAAAGTCCGCCAGCGTGCCGAATATCGGATCAACGTCGCAGTAGTCCGCCACGTCATAGCCGAAGTCCTTCATAGGAGACTTGAAGAACGGCGAAATCCACACAGCGTCCACGCCCAGACTGGCGATATAGTCCAGCTTTTCCGTGATGCCGTTCAGATCCCCTACTCCGTCGCCGTTGGAGTCGCAAAAACTGCGCGGATAAATCTGATAGATCACGCCGCCCTCGCTCCAATCCGAAGGCTGTGTTTGTCCCTGCATTGCACTTCTCTCCGCCATGGCTCGCACCTCATCTGCTTGAACGTAAACGATTAACTAAAATTGTTTCAAACAAAGCATGATTTTCTATATAAATACGAATATTCATGCTTATTACGGGATTTTCATCGGATGCTAGGCAACGTAAACGTTTACGTCAACAAATCCAAATTAAGACGTTTAAGGCGAAATTGAAGCCATGAAAACCACTATCAAAGACGTCGCCAAACGCACCGGCGTCTCCATCGCCACCGTGTCCCGGGTCATCAACGGGTTGGGGGGATATTCCAACGACACACGCAAAAAAGTGCTGTCCGCCATCGACGAAATGGGCTTTCGGCCCAACGCGGTAGCCCGTGGTCTGGTCAGTAAAAAAACTCATACTATCGGGGTCATGTTACCGGACGTTTCCGGCATGCTGGCGGCTGAGATCCTCAAGGGCATTGAGACGGTGGCCAAGGAGCAGCGCTATAGCGTCATCGTCTGCAACACCAATTATTCCGGCGACCGTTCTCAGGAATACGTGCGGACGTTGAAAGAGAAGCAGGTGGACGGCGTGCTCGCGGTGAGCGAGTACATGACGTCGGAGAAAAGCAACGCGCTGTTGAGCCTGAATCTGCCCGTCGTGCTGATTTCCACCCTCTCCTATTCCTATCCCTTTCCCTACGTGAAGGTGGATGACAAGCAGGCCGCCTACAGCGCCGTCTGCCATCTCATCGACAAAGGCCACCGCCATATCGCCATGATCAGCGGCGATCGCGCCGACCTCATCGCCGGCGCGCCCCGCATCGAGGGCTATGTTCAGGCCCTGCGGGACCATGGGCTCAGCGTGGATGAGTCGTTGATTCGCTTTCGAGCGGAATTTGAATCTTTCGGCTTTCACAGCGGCGCGCTGTGCATGGAAGGATTACTGGGGGACAAGCCCGGCCAGTTCAGCGCCGTATTCGCCGCCAGCGACGAGTTGGCGATGGGCGCGCTGTCCTGCGCTCACCGCCATGGCGTCCGCATCCCGGATGATCTGTCGATTATCGCCTACGACGACACCCGCATCGCGGAAATGGCGACGCCGCCGCTCACCGCGCTGCATCAGCCGCTGTTCGCCATGGGCAGCCGCGCGACGGAAATGCTGCTGGACATGTCCGCCGCCGGAACCCTGGAAGCCGAGAGCGTGATCATCCCGCACAAGATAATTGAGCGGGAGTCGGTCAAAGCGATCTGAGCCACTCCACACGCCCGACTTCCAAGTACGGATTAGAAAGTGGAATGGATTAGAAAGTGGAATGGATTAGAGAGTGGAATAGTGCCGGTAGATGCGGCCAAGCACCTCCAGGTCGCCCATACTGGGGTTCCAATCGCCGCTGACCACATGGCCGGGATCAATCTTGCAGCCGCCATAACGTGTGTTGTCGACGGAGTCCAGGAGCCCCACCGCCTGATCCGCATACATCATGATGGATTTGGGGTCGAAGTCGGTGCCATAGGTTTCAAACTTGCGGGTGCTGTTGCGCTTGTTCAGCTTGTAGGCGTCCAACGCCATTTTGTTGGCCCCCCAGGTGTGGAGCACGCTCTCGGGCGCATCATCGCGTTCATGCTCATGAGCCAACCCCAAAGCATGTCCTACTTCATGGGGCAGCGATTTGATATTGGCTTTGCCATTAACCCCCAGCTTGGTGCTGGCGCCGGGAAAATACCCAATATCCGCAGAGTTGCTGGCGAAATTGAGCGTCGCTACGCCGTTACCCGCCGCGACCACTTCAACGAACTTGATCAGCTGCGTGCCCCAATATTCCAGAACGCAGTGCTCCCAGCGGCGGAATGTCGTACGTACAGTCTGTACATATTCCCTGTCCAGCCCCTCGGGCACAAACACCTTCACCACGCCGTTCGGCCAGGGGCCGCCGACATTGGTTTGACTCTCAGAGAACTTGCCGTCCCAACTCATACGGTAAACCATCGCGGTTCCGCCGTTTCTTATACATCCCAATCCCATGATCCCACTCCTTTTTAGTTACGGATCTCAGAGTTTAGCTCGTCTCAACTCAATGTTGCGGAGACAACGCCAATCCAATTTCAGTGCGATCCAGGGAGCGACGTTGGAGACGCCTTCCAGTCATGAGAAATTGTTATTTATTGTAATTCTGTCAGCCCGCGCCGCCCCACTGGTTGAACCAGACCAGCTCCTGCAACTCCTTGCGCTGGCTCCAGTTTTCCTGTTGCAGCATTGGCGCGTCATAAAATTTATCCACATGTCCCAGACACAGAATGGCGATGGGCTCGCTACCTTCCGGGCATTGCAGCAACGCGGCTAATTCGACAGGATCAAACAGCGACACCCAGCCCATGCCGACGCCTTCGCAACGGGCCGCCAGCCAGAGGTTCTGGATCGCGCAGCTGGCGGACGCCAGATCCATATCCGGCATGGTGCGACGGCCAAAAATATATTTTTCACGCCGGTCCGTGAGCATCACCACCAGTAATACCGGACACTCACGCACCCCTTCCACTTTCAGACGCATAAACTCCTGGCCGCGTTCACCCAGGGCTTCCGCCGTCAATAATCGCTCTTTCTCCACCGTGGCGGCGATGTCCCGGCGCAGGCTGGGTTCGGTGATGCGAATAAAGCGCCAGGGCTGCATGAAGCCCACGCTGGGGGCGTGGTGGGCGGCTTGCAGAATGCGCTGCAAGATTGCCTCGTCCACCGGGTCCGGCAGGAAGTGACGCATATCGCGTCGCTCATATATCGCACGATACACCGCCTGTTTCTCTTCAGGTGAATAGCCGCTGTCCGTCATGAATCGCCTTATCTGTCAGCGAGGGCGGCGGTCAGTCTCCGTACGAGACCGGCGTCCTCCAAATCAAAAAGTCCAAACCGTAAGTACGCCAGCTCCGCATTCACCCGCCAAAGGCGAATCAACACGCCTTGCTGCGCGCAACGTTCGAAAATCTGCTCGGCCTGCGCTGTCGACGTCAACACGGACACAAACAACGGCGTGCGCCGGCACTCCAGCGCGCCCTTGAATACCGGCTGCGCCAGAATAAGCGCCTGCAGGTCGCGGCTCACCCGGGACAACTTCTCACGCATGGCCGCAATCCAGACCTCGTCGCGCAACGCCCGGGTCGCCACATATTGCGCGGCGCTGTTCACCGTCCAGGGACCAAGCCGACCCTGCAATGCAGCCAGCCAGTGAGGCGCGGCCGCCGCAAACCCCAGGCGCACTCCCGGCCATCCGAAAAACTTGCCGAATGAGCGCAACACCACAACGTTCTCCGGCAGGGTCTCGCCCAGCAGACTGGAATCTGTCTCCGCGTCGGCGAAGGCTTCATCCACCACCATCAATGCGCCCGTAGATTGCAGACGCAGCGCCGACTCACGCAGCGCCGCCAATGGCGTCCTACGGGCGGCGGGGTTATTCGGATTAATCGCCACCAGGACGCGCAAGTTTTCTGTCTGCGCCAGACGCGCCGTCGCGCCCGCCAGATCTCCCGCAGGGTAATGAATGATTCTGAAGCCTTGACGACGCCAGTGATGCTCATGTTCGCGATAGCCGACGTCCGGCAGCGCCGCCACACCGGGCGCGCAACAAGCGGGCAGGTGTTGAATCGCCCATTGCGTGCCGGGAATCGCCAGCAGGGAATCGGTCCCGTAATAGGCGCTGGCGGCCTGTTGCAGCGCTGGGTCGGGATAAGGCAGACGTCGAAACACCTCTGCCGGAATGCTTGTCAGCGGATAGGGAAAGGGGCTGACGCCAGTGGACAGATCCAGCCAGTCATCAGGGGCAATACCGTAGCGTTGACTGTACTTTTCCAGATCGCCGCCATGGACGGGAGCCGGCTCTTCCGCCTGAAGGCCCGCATGGCCGGCCCCGTTATCAAAGTCACTCCCGTTCATTCAAACCGCCCCCCACAACCACAGCGCGCCCGCTCCCAAGGCCACCGTCGCCGTCCACAAAATCAAAGTGCGGTTGATGAGCGTGCAGGCGCGCTCGATGGATTGCGCCGAGGCGGCGTCGCCACAGCCCAGTATAGGCCGGTGCTGCAGATTGCCGTGATACGTCGCCGCGCCACCGAGTCGTACCCGCAGCGCGCCCGCGCCCGCCGCCATTACGGGTCCCGCATTGGGACTTTTCCAGTGTCCGCCCTGGGCGCGCCAGCACCGCAGAGCGCTGTCCAACGCGCCGCAACAGGCGTAACTGAACGCCGTCAGACGGGCGGGGACCCAATTGAGGACATCGTCCAGACGCGCCGCCGCCCAGCCGAAATGCACATAACGCGTGTTTTTATAGCCCCACATCGCATCCAGCGTATTGCTGAGGCGATACATCACTACGCCGGGAACCCCGGCGAGCAGGAACCAGAAGATGGCGGCGAAGATAGCGTCGTTGCCGTTCTCCAGGGCGGATTCCGTGGCGGCGGAGGCGATCTCCTCCTCTCCCAGTTCCGCCGTGTCGCGACTGACGATCATGGACAGACTGCGCCGCGCCGCCTCCGCGTCATGCCTGCGCAATGGCGCAGCGACCTGACGCACATGCTCCAGCAAACTGCGCCAGCCGATGGTGAGATAGAGCACGAAGGCGGAAAAGATAATGTGTCCCCAGGCGGAGGATTCGCTCCACTCGCTAGCCAGCCAGGCGAGCGCAGTCCAGGGTAGAATCGCCGCCGTCACCGCCGCCGCGCCAAGCGCGCGGGTTGCTGATGAAGAGAAGTCGGCGATGCGAATCGCTCCTTCCACCCAGCCGGCGTAACGCCCGAAACCAACCAAAGGATGCAGCCGGCGCGGTTCTCCCAACAGGGCGTCGAAAGTCAGGGCGAGGACAAGAATCAGCAATGTATCCATTGGTCAGTATGCGCCAGGCTCGTGATGAGGCGGCCTATTCTCACCATGGTCCGCGCGCATTGCAACCCGCTAACTTGTTGACTTCCCCTGCGTTCAGCCAATAGCATATCCCGCTGACCAAGGTGCTCGACCGCGAGATAATCGGGAAATCTGGTGCGCATTACGCTAATCCAGTGCTGCCCCCGCAACGGTAATCGAAAGTAATTTGCTAACGCCACTGTGTCGTCAGTTTTGACATGGGAAGGCGCAAATGTTGTGTCGAAAACGCTTCGACCTTTCGTAAGCCCGGAGACCGGCCTTGCTTAATCCACTGCAGTTCGTACGGGTAGGTGCGCAGATCATGCAAACTAAAAATCTCTCTCTTCCATTGCTGGCTTCCAATAACGCAGCGCTACAACTTATCGGCGCCATGTGCTTCGGCGGACTGATTCTGTTCGCAGTGGGCTTTCTGTCCATGGATGCGGCTCACAACGCCGCTCACGACACCCGGCACGCGTTTGCTTTCCCCTGTCACTAACAGTTACTGAATTCTGAGGCCCCGCCAGGGCCAAACGTTCGCCTGTCCGTCTTGACGCCGCACCCTGCGTACGGCGCTTGCGCGCATAGCGACGTCACACCGCATTACATGAGGAAGAGACATGTTGTTTCAGCGTATTATCCTGGCGTCGCTGCTGGTTGGCCTGTTGGCCGGCGGGCTGCTGAGCGCCGTACAGCATTCCCAGGTCACCAGCATTATTCTGGAGGCGGAAACCTACGAAGGCGGCGAGGAGCCTGAACCTGTCGTAGTGGAAAATCACCAGCACGCTGCGGCGGACGCCCATCATGAACATGAGCACGGCGGCGCCGAAGCCGGCGGCCACCACCATGGCGAAGACGCCTGGGGCCCGGAAGACGGCCTGGAGCGCACACTGTACACCCTGCTTGCCAACGTGCTCGCCGGTATCGGCTTCAGCGCGCTGATGCTGGCCTGTATGTATGCCGCCAGACTCAGTGGCAAGAGCGGCGCAGGCTGGGGCGCGGGATTATTATGGGGACTGGCGGGCTATGGCGTGTTCTTTGTCGCTCCCGCCATTGGACTACCGCCGGAGATTCCCGGCATGCAGGCCGCCGCGCTGGAAAATCGCCAGCTATGGTGGGTCGCGACCGCATTGGTCACCGCTATCGGTTTCGCTTTACTGGCGTTCGCGCCGGGATGGAAAAAGCTGGGCGGGTTGCCTCTGCTGGTCATTCCGCATCTGGTGGGCGCGCCGCACACCAATGCGCCGGAATTCGCCGCCACCAATCCACAGGCGCTGCAGGCGTTACAGATGCTGCACCATCAATTCATCACCGCCGCCACCCTGACCAACGCGCTGTTCTGGGTGATCGTCGGGTTGGCCTGCGCCTGGTTCCTGCGCCGCTGGAGCAACCAGGACGCCGCGCTGCAGGCGCGCTGAGTCAATGGACGTCGCCGCCCAGCCTGCCCTCGCCGCCTACCCTTTCGCCGCGGTGGTCGGTCAGCAGCCGCTAAAAACCGCATTGCTGCTCGCCGCCATCAATCCCCATCTGGGCGGCGTATTGATCAGCGGCCCCCGCGGCTCCGCCAAATCGACGCTGGCGCGGGGACTGGCGGATCTGCTACCGGAGGCGGCGGACAAGTTCGTCACCCTTCCCCTGGGCGCGTCTGAAGAACGCCTGATCGGCAGCATTGATCTGCAACAGGCCATGGGCGAGCGACGCGTGCAGTTTAATCCCGGCCTGCTGGCCAAAGCTCACGGCGGCGTACTTTACATTGATGAAGTCAATTTGCTGCCTGACCCCTTGGTGGACGCCCTGCTCGATACGGCGGCCTCAGGCGTGAACTTTGTCGAGCGGGACGGCCTCAGCCATAGCCATCCGGCGCAATTTATTCTGATCGGCACCATGAACCCGGATGAAGGTGAACTGCGTCCGCAGCTACAGGACCGTTTCGGTCTCGCCGTCACCCTCGATGAAACCTATGACGTTGAGCAGCGCATGGCCATCGTGGAGCGACGTCTGGACTTCGAACAAGATCGCGACGCGTTTCAGGCGCAATGGCGCGATGCGCAACAAAAACTGAAAGCCGGCATCACCGCCGCCCGCGAGCGCCTGCCGCAAGTTCTCTGCCCGACGGATATACAACGGGACATCGCCAGCCAATGCCTCGCCGCCGGCGTAGAAGGCGTGCGTGCGGACATTTGCTGGCGCCGCGCCGCCATCGCCCACGCCGCCTTGAGTGGACGCGATGAGGTCAACGCGGAAGACGTGGCGGCGACGCGCTCGTTCGCGCTTAGTCATCGCGCCAATCACCAGGATACGTCACCGCCCACAGGTTCACCGCCCTCACAGGGAAGCGGCGGAGACGCCAGCGGCTCCGGGGGTTCGTCACCCTCCTCGTCCTCTGGAATCTCCGGCGACTGGGGCGCCATGCCGCCGCAACTGATGGCGGCGGATAAGCCGGTAACGCCACAACTGCCCGAGATCCCAACGCTACGTACTCCGCCGTCCCGACGCGACGTACAGCGCGGCGGCGCGGAACAACGACAAGGCACGGCCCTCGGGCGCGCACAACGTAGCCGGCAGGCGCTATCCTCACAGCCGGACTGGTTCGCCACGCTCATCCATCCCGACAATCGGGACGACGGATTGCGCGAAATACGCTATCAACCCCGTCGCCAGAATCGCGACACCCTGAACTGCGTCTTGCTGGACACCTCCGCCTCCACTCTTAGTCAGCGGGCGCTGGCGCAGGCGAAAGGGGTGATTCTGGGACTGGCCCGGCAGGCCTATCTAGCGCGGGAGAAGCTGGCCGTTCTGGCGTTTGGCGCGCAGCGCACGGAGTGGGTCATCCCCTGTCGGCGCGCGCCCAAAGATATCGCCGCCCTGCTCAATGATCTTCCCGCTGGCGGCGGTACGCCGCTGCGACAGGCGCTGCTGCATGCGCGCCAACTGCTGGCGCGCCAGACCCGCGCCAACCCGCATCTGACCTGCCGTACGTTGCTGCTGACTGACGGGCGCAGCCGCGATCCGCTGGACGATCTGACCTGGGACTCGCCCCTGTGGGTGGTGGATACCGAGCAGACCGCCGTCAGACTCAATCGCTGCCGACAACTGGCGCAACGCCTCGGAGCCGCCTACGCCCCGCTGGCCGCGGTGCGCGCCGCCCTGGAACACTAACGCCTCGGAGATACGACTGATGCTGGACGAAAACGAAAAACACCGCCGTCGCATGGCCAACAAGAAGCGCATCATTGACGAGCGCATCGCGCAAGCCCAAGAAAAGCGCGGCGTGCTGATCCTGCTCAAGGGCAATGGCAAAGGCAAAAGCAGTTCCGCCTTCGGCACCATGGCGCGCTCCCTCGGCCATGGCCATCGCTGCGCGGTGATTCAATTCATCAAGGGCCGCAACGCCACCGGCGAATACCTGTTTTTCAAAGACCATCCCCGGGTGGACTTTCATGTCATGGGCCATGGCTTTACCTGGGAAACCCAGGATCGCGAGCAGGACATCTCCGCCGCCCGACAGGCCTGGGCCTTGGCGGAGCAACTACTGACCGACGGCAGCTATGATTTTCTGTTGTTCGACGAGTTGAGCTACATGGTCAAGTACGGTTATCTGCCGGTGGAGCCCATGGTCAAGGCGCTGCAAAACCGTCCCCAGCATCAAAATGTGATGATTACCGGGCGCACCATGGCGACGGAGCTGCAGGACATCGCCGACACCATCAGTCAGGTGCAGGATGAAAAGCACGCCTTCCGTTTGGGCGTGAAAGCGCAAGCGGGAATCGAATATTGATGATGAGTGAAGATTGATGGAGAAAGCGCACTGATGCAGGCCCGTTGTCCCGCTCTGTTTATTTCCGCCATGGCTTCCGGCCAGGGCAAAACCACCGTCACCGCCGCCCTGGCGCGCTATCATCGCAATCAGGGACGCAAGGTGCGCGTCTTCAAGACCGGCCCGGATTACCTCGATCCGCAGATTTTGCAGATTGCGTCCGGCGCGCCGGTGGAGCCCCTGGATTTGTGGATGGCGGGTGAGGAGTATTGTCGCGACCAGCTCTACCGCGCCGCCCGCGAAGCCGACCTGATCCTGATTGAAGGCGCTATGGGTTTACTGGACGGCGACCCCAGCAGCGCCGACCTCGCGGCCCGCTTCAACCTTCCCGTCGCCGTCGTGATCAACGCCAAAGGCATGGCGCAGACCACCGCTGCGGTGGCCTATGGACTCGCCAATTACCGACGCGATTTTCAGTGCGTGGGGATCATCGCCAACGCCCTCAGCAGCGAGCGGCACCTGTCACTGATCGCCGAGAGCCTGCCCTCACAGGTTCCTTTGCTGGCCGGGATATTTCGCGATGACGCCATCGCCCTGCCGGAGCGGCATCTGGGTCTGGTGCAGCCTTATGAGCAACAGGGACTGGAGCAGCGCCTGGATCAGGCCGCCGCCGCCATCGCCCATACGCCGCTGGCCAATATGCCCGCCGCCGCGATGTTCAAGCCCGCGCTGCTGCCCACCGTCAGACCAATGCTCACTGGGATGCGCATCGCCGTCGCCCGGGATGCGGCGTTCAGCTTTATCTACGCCGCCAACCTGCGTCTGTTACAGGAAATGGGCGCGGAAATTCTATTCTTCTCTCCCCTGGAGGACAGCGAGCCGCCGCCTGCGGATGCGCTGTGGCTGCCCGGCGGCTATCCAGAGCTGCACGCCGAGCGCCTGTCGGCCAATCAGGCCATGAAAGCGGCGTTGAAACGTTTTTATATGGACGACCGCCCAATACTCGCTGAATGCGGCGGCATGCTGTATGCGCAGGAGACGCTCACCGATCAGCAGGATCGTATTTTCGCCATGGCCGGACTGATTCCCGGCGCTGGGGAAATGCGCGCCAAGCGCGGTTGTCAGGGCATGCAGACGGCGCCGTTGCCGGAAGGCGACGTGCGCGCTCACGCCCACCATCACTCCCGCAGCCATGGAACCTTGCCGCCCATCGCTTATGGCCGCCGTCAGCGTCATCCCGCTCCCGGCGAGCTCATCGTGCGCAGCAAGGGCCTGACCGCCACCTATTTGCATCTGTTCTTCCCTTCCAATCCCAGCGCCGTGGCCAACCTGTTCCGGCCGGGCGCGACGGAAGTCTGAGGCATGTGGCGGGAGAGCCCCGAGCGCCAACAGCCGCTGCGCACAGGCCTGACCACCGGGACCTGCGCCACCGCCTGCGCCCTCGCCGCCGCCCGCCTGTTGCTGACCGGAAAGTCCTGTGACGAATGCAAAGTCACTTTGCCGAAAGGCAAGAAAGTGCGTCTGCCCATCGCCGAATGCCGCCGTCTCGACCTGTATAGCGCTTACGCCGCCACGGTTAAAGACGCCGGCGACGATCCTGACGTCACCCATGGCGCCCAGGTATTCGTCATCGCCAGCCTGGGAACCGGCGCAGGAGAGGTACGCTTCTCCGCCGCCGACGGCGTCGGCACGGTGACCCGCGACGGCCTGTCCCTGGCGGTGGGCGAACCCGCTATCAACCCGACTCCGCGCCGCATGATTCGCGAACATCTGCTGGAACTGGCGGACGAGTGCGCCTACAACGGCGCTTTCGACGTGGCGGTCGGCGTGGAGAACGGCGCCGCGCTGGCGCAGAAAACCATGAATCCGCGCCTGGGCATCGTGGGTGGGCTCTCCATCCTGGGAACCACCGGCATCGTGCGGCCGTTTTCCTGCTCCGCCTATATCGCCTCCATCCATCAGGGGGTGGACGTGGCCCGCGCCAATGGTTACGGCCACATCGCCGCCTGCACCGGTAACGCCAGCGAAGACTACGCGCGCCGTCAGTACGGCCTGCCGGATATGGCGTTGATCGAAATGGGCGACTTCGCCGGCGCCCTGCTGAAATACCTGCGCCGCTCGCCTTTGCGCCGGCTCACGCTGGTGGGCGGCTTCGGCAAGATCAGCAAACTCGCCTGCGGGCATCTGGATCTGCACAGCAAAGCCTCGGAAATAGACCTGGGCTTCATCGCTGAGGCCGCCGAGTCCCTGGGCGCTGCGGCGGAGACCCTGGTCGCCATGCGCGCCGCCAACACCAGTATCGAGGCGTTACGCCTGGCCGGCGACCTGCCCCTGGGCGATCTGATCTGTCGTCGCGCCTGGGAAAAAGCCGCCTACACCATGCACAACAGCATGCAGCTGGAAGTGGTGGCGATCGATCGCCAAGGCCAGCCGGTGGGCGCCTACACGGGAGAAGACTTATGACCCTGCTGATACTCGGCGGCGTGCGCGACGCCAGACTCTGTGCAGACCGGCTGCACGCCCAGGGCGTCCCGCTGGTTTACAGCCTCGCGGGACTCCTGGAGCGTCACGACGCCCCCTACCCGATTATCAGCGGCGGCTTTGCGCGCTTCGGCGCAGACAGCGTCAGCGGTCTGGCGAACTACCTCCGCGACCATCAGATCACGGCGGTGGCGGACCTGACCCACCCCTACGCCGCGATGATCTCCTCCAGCGCCGTCCGCGCGGCGCGACGATGTGATATTCCCTGCTGGCGCTTTCAGCGTCCGCCCTGGCGGCCGGGTCCACAGGATCGCTGGATAGAGACGGACGGCGGCGACGATCTGTTGCGTCGCCTTGAAGATTATCGACGGCCGTTTTTCACCCTGGGGCGCAGCGCCTTTCCATTGCTGGCGCAGGCGGAGTCTCTGGGTCTGCCGCCGGAGCAGCGCTGGCTCATTCGCTCCGCGTTGCCGGCGCCCGCGATGCTCGCCTCCCGGGATGACGTGAATTTCATCCTGGCGCGTGGGCCGTTCGCGCTGCAAGAAGAAAGAGACCTGTTCGACGCCTTCAACGTGGATGCGCTGGTCTGCAAAAACAGCGGCGGCGCAGCCACAGAAGCCAAATTGCAGGTCGCCGCGGAGCGGGGCTTGCCGGTATTCATGCTCCGTCGCCCGCCCACACCCACGGCGACACGGGAATTTGACGATCTGGAGCGCTTTATTGAGCACTGCGCCGCCATGACGCCCCTGTTTCGCCAACCGGATCAAACCTATAACAAACACTCTGATAGAGGGCCTTCCTGCGCCCGAGACAGCACACGAGAGGAAAACGATCATGTCCAACAGCGATAAACCCGCCATCTTATTTGTCGGGCACGGCTCTCGCGATAACGAAGCCGTGGAGCAGTTTCATCAGCTGACCAAACATTTTCGCGAACGCTTTCCGGACCGCCTTTGCGCCACCGGTTTTCTGGAGTTCGCCCGCCCGGTCATCGCCGACGGCGTGGATGAACTGGTGAAACAGGGGGCCACCCGCATTAGCGCCATTCCCGGCATGCTGATGGCGGCGGGCCACGCCAAGAACGACATTCCCAGCGAACTCAACACATTGCAGAGAGAGTTCGAAGGCGTCAGCATCAACTACGGCGCAGAGCTGGGCGTGAACCCCAACATGCTGCGCGCCGCCCGCGACCGCATCGAAGAAGCGGAGCCGGAGTTCGGCGAGGGCTACTCCCGTCAGGACACCCTGCTGGTAGTCGTGGGGCGCGGCGCTTCCGACCCGGACGCCAACTCCAATATCAGCAAGATCACCCGCATGCTGGAGGAAGGCATGGGCTTCGGCTGGGCCATCACCTGCTACAGCGGCGTCACTACGCCCCTGGTTCCAGACGCGCTGGAGCGCACGCACGGGTTGGGCTTCAAGCAGGTCATCGTATTCCCCTACTTCCTGTTTACCGGACGTCTGGTGAAAAAGATCTACGACTGGGCCGACAGCTATCAGTCTGAACACCCCGACGTAAAAGTGGTGAAAGCGCCTTACCTCAATGATCATCCGCTAATCCTCGATACTTTCGCCGATCGTCTGGAAGAGATCGAAAAGGGCAGCCCCAACATGAATTGCCAGATGTGTCAGTACCGGGTGCAGATCGTCGGCAACGAACACAAGGTGGGGCTGCCGCAGGAAGGCCATCATCACCATGTGCGCGGCATTGGCACCGATGGCGACCACAGTCATCATCACGATCACCACCATCATCATGACCATCACCACGGCCATAGCCACCACCATCATGACCAGGGTCACAGTCATCATGGTCACTCTCACCACAATCATGATCACGATCACAGTCATGACCAGGAAGAGGCGAAATCCTGAGGGGCTATGCACTTCGATTACGAAAAAGATCCCCTGGCCATCGAGCAGGAAAGTTTCCGCCAGATTCGCGCGCTGACCGACCTGACCTCACTGTCTCAGGACGAAGCCCAGGTGGCGATGCGTCTGATTCACAGTTGCGGCGATCCGCAGATCATGGCGCAGTTGCGCTTCACTCCTAGCGCCATGGAGGCGGGACTCGCCGCTATTCGCGCTGGCGCGCCGGTATTGTGCGATGTGGAAATGGTGCGTCACGGCCTTACCAAACGCATGTTGGAGACGCCCGCTCACTGTTTTTTGAATGCGCCGGAAACACCGGATTTGGCCAAGGCCCGCGGCGAAACCCGCTGCATGGCGGCGCTGGAGTTGTGGCGTCCTCTGCTGGCGGGTAGCGTGGTGCTGATCGGCAACGCCCCCACCGCCTTGTTCCGTTTACTGGAAATGGTGCGCGACGGCGCCGCCCAACCCGCCTTGGTCATTGGCATGCCGGTAGGCTTCGTGGGAGCGGCGGAGTCAAAGGACGCGCTCTGGCGACATTGCGGCGAACTTGGTTTGGAAGCGATTGTATTACTGGGGCGACAGGGCGGCAGCGCCCTCACCGCCTCCGCCTTCAACGCGTTATTGCGCATCAGCCGGGGAATCTATTTCTGATGAGTCAGTCCGCCTTGCATCGACCTTTGCTGCATGTCATCAGCCTGGGGGTCGGCGAACGCGCGCTGTTGAGCGCCGCGGCGCAGGAGGCATTGCTTCGCGCCGATCTGATCATTGGCTCCGAGCGGCAATTGCAAACCGTGGCGAGCTATCCATCCCAGAGCCGCACCACGCCATTACCTTCGCCTTTCAGCGACTTGCTGGAGCTGTTGAACAGCGATAGTGAACAGGAGATCGCCCTGCTGGCGTCCGGCGACGCCCTGTTTTTCGGCGTCGGCAACTGGCTTAACCGCAATCTGCCAGCCTCGCGCCTGCGTTTTTACCCGCAGATTTCCAGCGTGCAGGCCGCCTGTCATGAAGTAGGGCTGGATGAGCATGACATGCAGGTGATCAGCCTGCACGGACGCCCTTTCGCCAGCCTGCGCGCCCAGCTTCGCAATCGTCGCCGCTATGCGTTGCTGACGGATCAGCACAGCCACCCTCAGGCTATCGCCCGCGCCTTGCAGACATGGGGTATGCAGGATTCGACGCTGTGGGTGTGCGAGCAATTAGGCTACCCCGAGCAACGCATTCGCGAGTTTTCCGTCGCGCAACTGCTCGCTTCTCCGCCGGACGTCCACGCTCTGCATGTGACGCTGTTGCAGACCGCCGGTCCTGGCGGCGTCCTGCCCGAATTTCCCGGCATTGCGGACCCCGACTTCCATACCGACGGCGAGCCCGGCAAAGGCATGCTCAGCAAGCGGGAGGTGCGCCTGTGTATCCTGTCTTTGCTCCAGCCCTGCGCCGATGATATTGGCTGGGACGTCGGCGCCGGTTGCGGCGGCGTGGCGGTGGAGTGGGCGCGCTGGAACCCGCGGGGACAGGTTTACGCCATTGAACGCCACGAAGAGCGCTTGCGCCAGTTGCACACCAATCGCGAACACTTCGGCGTCGTCCGCAACCTGCACATAGTGGCGGGACGGGCGCCGGACGCCCTGGCGGACCTGCCCCGCCCCAATGTCGTGTTCATCGGCGGCAGCGACGGCGCGATGGATATGCTGCTGCATCACTGCTGGGAACTGCTTCCCCCTGGCGGGCGACTGGTGGTCAGCGCGGTCACCGAAGACAGCAAAGGCCGTCTGTTGCAGTTTCAAACACAGCTGCAAGACGGCGACGCCGAGTGGACGCAAATCGCCGTCAGCCGGGGGGAAACCCTGGCGGGACAATTATTGATGCGGCCGCAGCTGCCGGTCACTCTGGTCAAGTTCAGCAAACGGACATCTTCTTCATGACGACTCCCATTTCCACCGGCGTGTTTTTCGGCGTCGGCGTCGGACCCGGCGACCCGGAGCTGCTGACGCTGAAAGCCGTACGCCATCTGCAGCAAGCGGATGCGCTCGCTTACATCGTCAACAGCGACGGGCATTCCCTGGCCAAACAGATCGCAACCCCACATCTGCGCGCGGAAGCGCAAACGCAACTGCCAATTCGCATCGAGATGTGCAGCGACCGGCGTCAGGCGGAGCAGGCTTATGACGAAGCCGCCGTCAGCATCGCCCGCTTGCTGGACCAAGGCCAGGATGTGGCGTTTCTATGCGAAGGCGACCCGTTGTTTTACGGCTCCTTCGCCTATCTGCTGGCGCGCCTGGAATCGCATTATCCCTGCGTTTCCATTCCCGGGATCAGCTCGCCTCAGGCCGCCTCCGCCGCCACGCTGCTGCCCCTGGCGCTGCAGCACGAGAATCTGGCGGTGATCAGCGCCCGTTGCCCGGATGCGGAGCTTCTCGACGCCCTGACCCGCTTCGATAATCTGGCGATCCTCAAGGGCGGACGCAAACGCAGTCAGGTGCTGGCGTTGATCGCCGCCGCCGGCCGCACCCGGGACGCGGTGTATCTGGAACATCTGACCCACACCGAGCAGCGCATCGTGCGGGACGTGACTACGCTGGATGAAGAGCCTGGGCCTTACTTCTCCCTGTTTCTGGTGAGTCGCCGCAAGGGCGCGCAATGACGGCGATAATCGCACTGACTCCAGCCGGACGCGCCCTGGCGGAGCGATTGCAGATTTTGTCGCCAACGCCAATGGCGCTGCATTACAAGCCCAAACCCTTTCAGGAAACGGCGCAGTGTTTGTTTCAACAGGGCGAGCCGCTTATTTTTATCTGCGCCGCCGGCATTGTTGTGCGCACACTCGCGCCGGTTTTGCAGGACAAGTATCAGGACCCGCCAGTGCTGGTGCTGGATGAAAGCGGGCGCTTCGTCATCCCGTTGCTGTCCGGCCATGAAGGCGGCGCCAACGAATGGGGACGCCAGATCGCGGAACGCCTCAGCGCCCAACTGGTGCTGACCACCGCGCAGCCTTACCTGGAACCCGTGTACGCGCTCGGTATGGGCTGTGAGCGGCATTGTCCGCTGGAAGCGTTAGAAGAGTTGGCGGATCAGTGTCTCGCCCAGATGGGGCTGCTGTCAGCACAGATTCAAACCCTCGCCTCCATAGATATCAAAGCGGATGAAGTGGGTCTGATCGAGCTCGCCCGCCGCCGCAACTGGACGTATCAGACATGGAGTCCGGCGCACTTGTCCGCGTTCGAAGGTCAGTTAACGCAAAAGTCCGACATTGTATTCAGGGAAACCGGCGTCTACGGAGTGGCGGAAGCCGCCGCCCTGGCCGCCGCAGCCCAACTGAGCGGCGCGCCAGCCGAACTGGCGTTGCCCAAACACAAAAACCGGCGCGCCACCTGCGCCGTCGCCCGCAGCTATTTATCGCGGAAAACAGAAGAATGAAACGACTTTACGTACTGGGCTCCGGCCCAGGCTCGGAATTGATGATCACGCCTCAAGTAGAGCAAGCCATCGCCGCCAGCAGCGATCTGGTGGCCTACGGCCTGTACCTGGAGTTGCTGGGGGATCGCACCCGCGACAAGACCTTGCACGACCTGCCCCTGGGCGAGGAAATCGAGCGCGCCCGGCTGGCGCTGAATCTGGCCGCCGCCGGTAAACCCACAGCGCTGATTTCCAGCGGGGATATCGGTATTTTCGCCATGGCGACCCTGGTGTTCGAGCTGCTGGAGCGTCAGCTCAGCGGCGCCGAAACAGGAGCGGACGATCATGACTGGCGTCAGGTCGACATTCAGGTCATGCCCGGCGTCAGCGCCATGCAGGCCGCCGCCGCCAGCATGGGCGCCGCGCTGGGCCACGACTTTTGCGCCGTGTCCCTGTCTGACTTGCTAACGCCCTGGGAGACTATCGAGACCCGCATTCGCGCCGTGGCGGCGGCGGATTTCGTCATCGCCTTCTACAATCCGGTATCCCGCAAGCGCCGCTGGCAGTTGGCCCGCGCCAAGGAACTCTTGATGCAGCGGCGTCCCGCTGACACGCCGGTGATATTGGGGCGCAACCTGACCCGTCAGGACGAACGGGTCAGCGTCTGCACGCTGGCGGAGCTGGATGTGGAGCAAGTGGACATGCTGACCCTGGTGCTGGTGGGCAGCAGCGCCACTCGCTGCTTTCAGAATGGCGACAAACAGTGGGTGTACACGCCGAGGGGCTATGCCCGCAAGCTCACGCCCTTGGAGGGCGCCGCGCCATGACCGTATATTTTATCGGCGCCGGCCCTGGCGACCCGGATCTGCTGACCATCAAGGGACAGCGCATCATTCAACGCAGCCCGGTAATTCTTTACGCCGGTTCGCTGGTGCCGGAGGAAATTCTGGCGCAGGCGGACGCCGCCGCGGAGATTACCGACACCGCGTCCCTGAATCTGGATGAAATTCTGGAACTGATCGTCGACGCGCATGCGCGAGGGCTGGATGTGGCGCGGATTCACTCCGGCGACCCGTCCATCTATGGCGCTATTGGCGAACAGATTCGACGCCTGCAGGCGCTGGCGATTCCCTTTGAAGTCATTCCCGGCGTCACTTCCACCAGCGCCGCCGCCGCGCTGCTGGGCAAGGAGCTGACGTTATCCGGGGTTTCCCAGACCGTCATCCTGACCCGCTACGCCGGCAAGACGCCCATGCCCGAGCGGGAGAACCTCGTCTCTCTGGCGCAGCACGGCGCCACCCTGGCGATACATCTGGGCGTCACCCGCCTGCACCAGATTGTCGAGGACCTGACGCCCCATTACGGTTCAGACTGTCCTGTCGCCGTATGTTATCGGGTGGGCTGGCCCGACCAACAACACATTCTGGGCACGCTAGAAGACATTGTGGAAAAAGTGCGCGCCGCCAAGATCACCCGCACGGCGCTGATTCTGGTGGGGCATGTACTGGCCAGCGATGACTTCAACGAATCTTATCTGTACGACGCGGCGCAGGCCCATATCTATCGCCCCAAGGTCAAGCCGGCGACGCCGCGCAAAGTGCGTAGAAGTCAGGCTTGATAGAGCAAGGGCGGAGCAGACTCTCGCCCTTTAGAAAAGCGCATCGCTCCGCCTAATAGCGGGGTACGATGGCGTAATTGGGAGCGGCGGAGTAGTCCGGCTTCACCGGCCGGGCCATGAATTTCTCCCAGGCTTCCCGCCCTTTGTCCGCCCCGGAATCCGCCGCTGCGGCCAGGGCAATCTGCAAGTTGGAAGGGAAGCCTGCAGGACTGGATGAATAGCCGATCATTTCGCCCTGCTGCAAGCCCAGCGCCTCGGCCTGTTCGATACTGCCGCATTCGGTCCCTTTATCGTCAAAAGCGCCGCCGTAGGGGATGTCCCGACCGTTGGTGTTTTGATACACCTCTGCAATCGAAGCGAACATATCGCTGTCTTTATCCGGCGCCGCCAGCAAGTGGTAGGCGGAGGCAAAAATCCAGCAATAGTCATCGCCGTTATCAGTCCCCAATCCCATACGCTGGATGGGGAATTTCGCTTTCCATTTCAGCAGGTCAGCAGCTTCCGCGTAGCCCAGGTCCACCACTGCGCTCAACGACCAGGTGAAAAAGTCATCCATCCAGGGTGAAGCGGTGGGATAGGAGTAATTGGGAATCATCGCTCCATAGCCATTGGGCGGCGCGGTGAGGTACTTCTCATTGTACTTGGCGATGTTGCCCAGCAATTTGCTGTGGAAGTAGTTCTTGAACGGGTCCGCATCCGGCGTGATATAAGCGGCGTGCGCCAGGGTGCGCATAGACCAGGCCTGCGCCCGATCCTGCATGGCCCGCTCAAAATACCCGGCGCTGAATCCACGGTAATGCGGATTGAGCATGATGAAGTTGTAATTGGCCCAGAATTGCAGCTCCTCCAGATAGAGATGATCCCCAGTGACCAGATAAGGCACGTAAGCCAAGGACGGTTGGTGCGAAGCGTCAGCGCGATAGGGCAGCACACAGTCGCTTATCTTATCGGAATCGCAGCGGGCGATATTTTCAAACTCGCCAGTGTCCGGGTTCTTGGTCAGGTTTTTATCCCAGATCGTGGAGGCGTATGGATAGGCATCCACAGAAACCGGCTTGCCGGTGAGGCGATCGCGATAATGTATGGAGTATGAGCCAGCCTGACTGCCCATCTGCACCGCCGCCAGTTTGGCGCGCTGATCCTGGCTCAACAGATACATGGCCGCCCAGGTAGGCAGCGGACCGATGTCCGGTCGGGCGCCGGTGGTCGGCATTTGCGGATGCGCCAGACCCAGCCCCATGGGACCGATTTTGTTGTAGGTGAATTCATGGCCCCCGCTGCCGACAGGCACAATATAGCCGTTATCGTCCACCGCGACAGTGACCTGCGTGTCGCGCCATTGCTGTTCATACCAGTCCAGCTTCGTCTCGCTGACATTTTCGATCAGAGTGGGGTCGAAGTTGGGAACGGCGCCGGTGGCGATCAGGTATTGCGGGTTATGGGAGATGCTAATGGCCGGTTCATTATCGGACCAGAAAAACTTGCTCCAACGAGCATGGCGCAGGTGATTCAGCCCGGTTTGCCGATCCAGTTCCAATGTGTTTTGGCGGATGACGGAATCATAGGTGATGTTTCTTGGGTGGTCGCCAAAGGCCCACCCGTTTTCCGCCACCACGCCGAAACGGATGTGTTCAAGGTCGCCGTACACGCGGACATAGAACAAGGCGGAGAGTTGGTCATGCTCCTCATTGGCGCTGTTTTTCAAGGCCCCCTGGGCGTACCACTCGTTGGCGACCGGTCCGGCCAGCCATTGCGTCGCGGACTGCCGCAGCAGGTCTTTGGCGTTGGCGGAATAAACCTCGCCATTCACGGTGACTGTAAAATCCGCATTCCAGGAACCGTTTAGCAGTGCGTCCAGGCTCACCGGAGCAGGACGGGAATCAGCGTTTCGCGGCGCCATGGAGCCTGTCAGTGTTTGTCTGGGGCCGATGCTGGCCAGCGTGCCGGAAAAAACGGCGTGGCGAATCGAGCCGTCGCTGTGGGTGGCTTTGACGTCAGTCTGTAGATCCACCACCTGGCTGCTGTCTTTGAAAGTCAGCGAAAACGCCTTATCCGCCGCGAACTCCCCCGGCTTGAACACATAGGCGAAAGTAAAAGGGACATCGCTTTGCGCTGCGTCCGAGGCGCTTTCTATCTTGATCGCGTATGCGTCCGGGGCCTTCAGCACATGCACCGTTTTCGAAATAACAGTTTGGCTGGCGCCGTCGCTCACCACCAGCCTGACGACATAGTCGCCAGTCACATCGGGAGTAAATCCCGCTGTCTGTTTGTCCGCGCTGAGCTGCGAAGAGGATGTATCCGGTTTGATCAGCTCCCACTGATAGCTCAGCGTGTCGTTGTCGGCGTCATAGCTGGCGGAAGCGTCCAGTTCGACAACGCCGCCGAGTAAGGAGGAAGACGGCATGGCGAACGCCGCGACCGGAGGCGTGTTTTCCTGCGCTGGTGGATTTTCGTTGCCAGGACTTGAGCCGCCGGGGCTGTTCGCATCATTGGAGGAGGCGTTATCGCCGCTGCATCCTGCGGTGAATATCGCCGTCAGAGCCATCAGGCTCAACACCTTTACTCTGGCGTTAGTCTTACTGCCCATTTGGAAATCCTTTGAGGGGAAATTGAATATTTATCGCTATAGCGGCAAACAGTAATGGAACCCGCCATCACATTGTGACAAAGCTCACATTTGTACATTAAAAATATACAATTAATTCTTCTCCAGTCCCATTCACCTAATTGCCTAACATTGAATTCAATTCATTATTCATCCACAGATACTCGGCAATACACCGCAACGTGACACGCAGGTCTTTCGTATGAATCGGCGAAGAAAAGCATCGGACAAATACCATAACAAACAGCAACTTGAATAAGACAACACTTTTAAATAAGAAATATCTAATTAAAGGAAAAGTTAATTAGTCAGGTATATTTCATTAGAAAACAAGACTGAAAAAACCATTAATGGTCTAGCCCATAAGACCAAGCAACAATTACTTATAAGACTCATACCCGCCGATATACAACGGATTTAAGGAACAGGTGTATAAATACCTAGTTCTCCAGTTAAAACAAGTTTGCTACTTTCCAAATAACGACGGATTAGTCCCGCCACAAATAACTGAACTCTATGTGTTTCCTTAGTAATTACTTAGGAAAACCTGCGATGTTGGATCACAGTGTTTTGTCGCAACCAAGGAACTAAACCGCCGGACGGTATGCGGAAGTCCGCATCGCTCTGGTAATCCAATCTCATGCCGAACAGAGCGGGAGTTCTTAGTCATACCGGACCGCGCCCAGTCGCAAAGTGTAGTCGGTCCAGCAGTTTTTGATCAGTCTTGAGCGTCAGGTACGGTTGATTCGAGCGTCTTGAAAATTAGCGCCTGTAACCGGGGTCCCCTCCCCGACGGGCGAGTTATCGCGCATTCAGCATTAAATAAGGAGAACTAAATAATGCCTAGCGATTTAATTTCGTACGACGAATGGATGAAGCGGACTGCAGCCACGGGCAAGCCACGCAGTCGCCTCCTTAAACAGCTGGACAGCCACATCAAATCCTACGAGATGTTCGGCGGCGGCGCCGAAAGATGGTATCTGAATCAGAAACTGGAGGAATGGAAGAAGAGCAAGGGTCCCAACGGCGAATGGCGTAATAGCGTGCGCAACCGGCACGGCGCCATTGAAGAGCTCAGTAAAAAAATGGCCGGACAAGGCCCTGAGCTGAACGACCTCAAAAAGGTTTATCAACGCGATCTGGATCACGCCCGGTTGGGAGCCGTCTACCTCTGGTCCCACACTCACTTGCACGACACCTTGATCAGCGCCTTCGCCGCCGGAGCCATCAATATTGCTTCCGCCGGCATGCGCATGCACTCAGAAATACTCACTTCCAACGGCCATACGGCGGCGGCCCAGAGTCTGACCAGCAAACGCGTGAACATGGGTTATGTCATGTTGCCGGGGCAGAAGATCATCGAAGCGGTGGAGGGCTCCGGCTATCTGGCGGAGACCGGCGCCAGTCGCAATGTGTTTATGAAGGCGCTGCACTGGATCGAAGACTATTGCCGCAAACTGGTTGATGCGCTTAAGTCCAAGTTCAAGGACAAGGTGTCGCTGTCCATGACCGCCATCAAAACGGTCATCAAGGCGATTGTAGTGAAGTTCGCATCCTCCGCCGCACCTTACGTAGCGGGCAGCATGGATGTCTTCAAAGGCCTGGTGAACACCACCGACCACGCCGTCACAGCGGTTACCACCTGGTGGCGCGGACGCGGCGTGAACGTGCTGGAAGGCCATCCCCAGGTGATTTGCGACGCCCTGCGCACGCAGATGTGCAAAGGCATGGGCGCAGGCCTTTACGATGCGCTCAAAGGCGCGTTTTCCGCTTCCACATTCATCATCGGCGGCATTACCGGCGCCGTGATGAATCTGGTGTTCACCTGTCTGGAAACCGTCACGCTGTTCATCTTGCGGTTGCGTGAAATCGCCCATATCCGCCATTTCTGCAAAGAGGCGCGCTCACACTGGAACGTTTACATCAGCTCGGGCAAAACCCGTGGCGTGCACCAGAACCCCATCCGCTTCAAAGATTGGTTCGAAGGCTATGTGGACAAGTCCGCCCTGATCGCCGCCTTCACGCTGAACAGCGGTATCTGCGGCGACAAGATGCACTTCCTGAATATGTTCCGCGATAACGGCTATGTGATTTCTCAGTACGAGTTTGATCGTGGCGTGAAGTACGTGGACACGTTGAAGACCTTCGCGGCGGAATACATTGGCAAGCAAAGTTATCTATTCCATTCCAGTGACAAGATGGTCAATGGACTGCTGGATAACGCCAAGAACTTCAATAACGGCGAGCATGGCAAGTTCCGGGAAATCCTGTTGAAAGTAGCTAACGCCTAATGCTGACCAGGTCGGCCCCAGCGCCGGCCTTTATCCGCCGTCTTGTTTGCAGTCACACCTTAAAACGACGCGCCATCGACGCCAGATTATCGTCCTTCAAAGCACTCCCCGCCCAGACCGTTTCATCTTGTTTATCAGCCTGTTAACGAGTAATTTTAGCGTTGCGGCGGCGCCCTTCGGGTCGGTCCTGCTGTGTTCGCCGCGCAACCTCAAGTTCAGGAAGCATAATTAAAAAATAATAGGATCAAGTATGAACAAATCATTTTTGCCGATAATTCTGGGCGTATTGCTGGCGGCGCTGCATTCGCTGAGTTACGCCAGAAGCGAAGCGGGGTTCACCATCCGCGCCGGGGATAAGGAGGCGCACTGGAGCAAAAGCCAGCTACTGAACCATCCCGCCAGACAAGTGCTCAATATTCCCCTTCTCAATTACCCCGACCAAGACATCCCCATTAACGCCGTTCCCATCTCCGTATTGTTGCAGGACATGCACCTGACGGACGCCTCCGTGCTCATTTTCACCTGTCTTGACGGCTATTCTGGCGTGCTGGAGAAGAAGTATCTGCTCAATGACGATCCTGACGCCGCCCGGGCTTATCTGGCGATTGAACCCGATGATAAAAAGTGGCCGCCATTGCCCAAAGGCGCCAACACCTCCAAGCAAAGCGCCGGTCCTTTCTATCTGGTGTGGAGCAATCCGGAAAAGTCCGCCATTCCTCCAGAGTTCTGGCCCTATCAACTGAGTTCGCTGGACGTGGAGGAAGGCTTCGCACGCATCTTCCCAGCGCTCCTGCCCTCCGGCCATCTCGCCGCCAACGATCCCGCGCGCAAAGGCTTTCAAGTGTATAAAGCGCGCTGCATGCACTGTCACCAGATCAATGGCCAGGGCGCGGCGAAACTGGGACCTGACCTGAACCAGCCAATGAACCCTACCGAATACTTCAATGAAGCGGCGCTGAAGCAATTTATTAAAGACCCCACCTCCGTACGCCAGTGGTCCGACATGAAAATGGTGTGGGTGAAGGACGATATCTGGAAAGACGAGGAAATCGACGACCTCATCGCCTATCTGAAGCATATGGCGGAAAGAAAACCGGATATGAAACAGGCCTCTAACTGAGGCCTGACAGGACTGGACGCTGGCTGATTAGCGTCCCTTGACGATATACATGCCTTCGCTCTCGGGACGCGTCAGCTTGAAACCAAAGCGGGTGTAGAGTTCCGGCACATCCGCCATCAGCGTGATATAAGCCCCGTCCGGGGCTTCCCGTTGCAAGTACGCCATGATGCTTTCCATCACTTTCCGCCCCAGCCCTTTGCCCTGATGCGCGGGGTCCACAGCGACGTCGACAATCTCAAAGTTCAGGGCGCCGTCACCGACCACCCGTCCCATGCCAACGCAGGTCTCCTGCAGCATCACGCACACGCCGAACAAACTGCGCGGCAGGCCTTTTACCGCCGCGTCTCTGGGCCTTGGGGTCAAACCGGTGATTTGACGTAAACGCATGAAATCATCCACTTCCGCAACTTTCTCAACCACTTCGTACATGCAACTTCCTTAGACATTCCTTTTAAATTTCAAACAACGTCAGACTTATCCCCCGTTGCGGGACCAATGCCGAATCGTTTTGATTTCTTCCGCCGGTATTCCCAGGGATTCCAGAAAATCCTGGTGCGCCTCCGGCGACATGGATTCAAACTCCACATGCCATTGCCGCATGGCCGCCTCATCCAGCCCTACCGCCGCCAGCATGGCCACCCAGCCCTGCTTGTCGATAATACGAGATTTCTTACGCCCCCGCTCGCTCTTCAGGATAGTGGCGATAACCTGTTGTTGAGCGCGCAGGCGCTGTATTTCCCGGTTAATCGACTGTAGACGCTGTTCAAGAATAGCCTGCACGCCGTCATGGGGTTGCGCCAACACGTCGGCAATGTTTTCCAGAGGCAGCCCCGCCTCGCGATAAAACGCGATCTTCTCCATCCTGCCGAGGTCCGCCTCGGAATACAGCCGGTAATTGGCCTCGCTCCGGGCGCTGGGACTCAGCAGTCCGATCGAGTCGTAATACAGTAATGTGCTGCGTGATACGCCAAACTTACGCGCCATCTGACCAATGGTGTACATCCATCCGCCTCATCATTTTGCCGTTCAATTAAAGCGGTCATAACGACCGCTTTGTGTTTCTAGTCAGTATTCTACAGGGCCCGGATGCGGTTTATTTCCTCCGCGGAAATCCCTAACCATTCCAACAGGCTTTGATGCGCCTGCGGATAGCGGACTTCGAACTCCCGATGCCAACGCCGCATCGCTTCCTCATCAAATCCCGCCGCCCTTAGAACTTCCACCCATTGCGCTTTATTCATCACAGTATCGCTCATGATTCATCTCCCGATAGTTCAGTGAAAAACGTACAGCTGCGCAGCCGACGAAAGCTACTTTGAGGTATGAAGTTATAGACAGGTCAAGGGACTATTCGGTTATTCTTTTCAGGGATCACTTTCCGTTACAAGCAGAGAAGAATAAGCCTTGTGGATGCGCTCAACGCTCTCAGTCTGTGCCTGATAATGCTCGCCCTGGCGGCGCTTCCCAGCTCCAGCGTGGCGCTGGTTGTCGCCCGGTCTTCCGTTTCCGGCTTTGCTCATGGCGCCGCGGTGACGGCAGGCGTCGTTTGTGGCGATTTGATATTCGTCTGTCTTGCGATTCTGGGCCTGACAGCCCTGGCGGACACCCTGGGAGGGCTTTTCCTGATCATCCGCTACCTGGCGGGCGCGTATTTGATCTGGTTTGGAGCCAGCCTGATCCGCTCGCGATCGGCCCTCGACTTTAGGTTTACAGCGTCTTCAAAATCTCGCCTGACGACCAGTTTCAGCGCCGGCTTGCTGCTGACGCTGGGAGATATCAAAGCCATTCTGTTTTACTCAAGCCTGTTCCCTGTCTTCGTGGACATGTCATCACTGACCGCGCCCGACATAACCGCCATCATTGCAATCACCGTCATTACCGTCGGTGGCGTAAAGCTCCTCTACGCCCGCCTGGCGCAAAAGATAACCGCGAGATTTATTAACAGCCCCATGGCGAGTGCGGCCAAAACCGCAGCAGGCGGGGTACTTGTGGGGAGTGGGGCTTATTTGATTGTGAAGGGGTAAGCGACATCACAAGAAGCAACTTTTGTGCATTATTGACATTTTGTTGTTTCAAAAATAGCCTTGAACGTATGTAAGACTACTTTGGTAAACGCCATGCGCCTGTCTATCGAAATATCACCTGAGCAACATCAACGCCTGAAGGCCGCCGCTGCGTTAAAAGGCCAATCTATTAAGGACTATGTTCTTGAGAGAACCTTGCCAGACTTTGAAGAACAGGAATCCCTAAAGAGGCTTGAGTCATTTCTAGCCCCTCGGATTGATGCTGCCAAAAACCAAGAATATTCCTCCAAATCAGTGGATGAAATTTTCGACGAAGTGTTGAAAGAGATGTCTTCGTCAGAATGAATGCTTATGTATTAACCAAAGACGCTGAGAATGACCTACGAGATGTCGCCCGCTATACAGTGGGGAAAGAAATCTCTAGAGGAGTATCGTGCTGGTTTGGCGAAGACTTTCGCCGCGATAGGCGACAATCAAGTTGCATCCCGTCAGTTTTCAGACAACTATCCACAACTACGCGCAGTTAAGCACCGGTTTCATTACATATTTTACTTAACCGAGGGCTTCACAAGACCGGTTATCATTGGCGTCATCCACGAAAAACGCGATATCGTCAGCCGACTTTCAGAGCGATTAACTTAGCACTCGTTATCAAAAACCACTGTCGATTCCAGCTAAGCTCAAACGACAAGGATTTATACTTCGCCGACTTTTTACGGCGATCTGAGCCACACGTTTATTACCAGGGAATCGATTATGTCACTCCAGCTTTACGCTCATCCTTTTTCTTCCTATTGCCAGAAAGTGTTAACCGCGCTTTACGAAAATCAGACGCCGTTTGAGTTTTGTCTGGTCGCTCACGACGATGTGGAGGCGTGGCGACGGCTTGAAGCCCTGTGGACGATGAAGCAGTTCCCGGTGTTGGTGGATCAAGGAGCGACGGTTGTAGAATCGAGCGTGATCATTGAGCATCTGGATCTGTATTATCCGGGGCCTGCGCCATTGATACCCAAAGATCCCAAAGCCGCCCTGCCCGTGCGCATGATGGATCGCTTTTTCGATAACTATGTCATGACGCCTATGCAGAAGCTGGTGTATGACCATATGCGGGAAGAAGGCGCTCACGACCTGCAAGGCGTTGCGGAAGCGAAACAGAGGCTGGGCAAGGCTTACGCGTGGCTGAATACCACCCTGACGGGACGTGAGTGGGCGACGGGGGATGCGTTCACCCTGGCGGATTGCGCCGCTGCGCCCTCTCTTTTTTACGCTGATTGGACATATGCGATTCCGCCTGAGCACACCAGTTTGATTGCATACCGACAGCGTCTGCTGGCGCGCCCTTCCTTCGCCAGAGCCGTGGATGAAGCGCGCCCCTATCGCAAAAACTTCCCCCTCGGCGCACCGAATAGAGACTAAAAAACGTTATTCTCCAGGCATTTACAGAATTAGCCAATCTTGCGGCGAAGAGAGTCGAGATATTTTACAACTCGACTCCTACCGTCTTCCGTCTATAGGTAACAGATCGTTGGATTTACACTCGTTTAGGCTTTTCGGCCTAGTTTGTGCTGTATTCCGCTTCGTTGACGGAAGTCAGCAACATTGATGTTGATAAATGACAGAAAGGAGATAAAGGCATGAAGCCGAGTAAGTATCCCACCCTTATCGCAGCCACTCTGGCGCTCTCCCTGAGCGGAGCCGCACAAGCCTATTTGCTGACCGGAACCATTTACGATCACGTCGCCTCTGAAGCCGACTTCGAAGACGCCATCAGCGGCCTTTCACGAGGTATGCTGGCTTCCACGTTGGGCTCAGACGGACTACCTGATTACATTGGTACGGGCGGCTACGGCGGCGTGCAAAGCGCAGCCAGCTTCGATAATTGGTGGAGCGATTCCCATGGTTCCAAATCCGTGGAATTGAATCTGGCGGACAACGGAAGCGGCATGTACTCGTACAGCGATTCCACATTCTTCCCTATCGATGGCGAGTTGTCCGGCAATGAAGGACGCAGCCACAACTATCACTTCGCCATGCACCTGGAAGGCAAAACCTCCTTCAAAGAGATGGATATGTTTGACTTCACCGGTGATGACGACCTGTGGGTGTTTATCAACGGCAAACTGGTGATGGATCTGGGCGGCGTACACGGCCCGGCCAATGGCCATTTCACTGGCTCGGACTTACTGGGCCTGGGCCTGTTGGAAGACACCGTTTACGATCTCGACATCTTTTTCGCTGAGCGCCACACCACTCAGTCCAACTTCAATATCACCACCAGCCTGCGTATTGAGCCGCCGACGCCAGTCAGCGAGTCTTCCGTGCTGGCGTTGTTTATGACAGGACTATTGGGACTGGGCATGCGGAGATGCTTCCGCAAGTAAATGTGAGCTTATTCTTGCTTTCACTTTAATGCGCATCCTGGCGGATTAATCAGTGAAAGTCAGATACGACAAGGGGGAGCGTCAGGCTCCCCCTTTCTTTATCCGGGCGAAGATAGAAGTTAAGCGGCTGACTTACTCCGAGCTGCTAACCTCCTGCGCGAAGAGGCCCTTGGATGAATGCTGCACTTCGTACTCCACATGACTGCCTGCGCGCAGCGTTTTATAGCCGTCTTTTCTGATGGCGCTGTAATGTACAAACACATCGCCTTCGGCGCTTTCAATGAAACCGTATCCCTTTGCGTTATTAAACCATTTCACCATGCCGGTAGTTCTTTCTCCTGACTGCATGATCTCTCCCTTTCCATGTTTAACTTGCGGCTTTGGTCGCGCGTGCTTCCTTAGCCTTATTCCTGATTTCACTGCGGGAGGCGCAGAGCCTTTCCCGCGCAACTCTGCCGTCGGCCCTTCCCGGTCCGAACGACGATTAGGAGATCGATTATACTCCCTTCCACAAAATTGGTAAGAGCCAGAATTCTTTTGTCTCCAAAAGATTGACTCACCGATTTCACAAATCCAGCATATAGATTCTGAAAATTCTTAAAACGGGATATTTTTCGGATGATCAGCCATATTGACCATATTGTTCTCACCGTTGCGGACATTGAGCGTTCCGTAGCGTTTTATCAGCGCGTCCTGCATATGGAGCCTGTCACCTTCGCCGCGGGACGCCGCGCATTGAAATTCGGCATGCAGAAAATCAATCTGCAGACACTGGGACAGGAAACCCGTAATCGCGCGGGTGTGGGCTCCGGAGATTTGTGCCTGATCACGCAGTGGAAACTGGAAGACGTCATCGCTCATCTGCAGGCGGAACAAGTCGATATCGTGGAAGGCCCCGTCACTAAAAGCGGCGCCATGGGCGCGATTACTTCCGTCTATTTCAACGATCCGGACCTTAACCTGATCGAAGTCAGCGTGTACTCCCAATAGGCGCTGGCGATGGAAGCTTACTTCAGCCTGTTTTTCATCGCCTTTCTGGCGGCGACGCTGGTGCCCGCCTATTCCGAAATTATGCTCGCCGGTCTGCTCGCCACCGGCTACGATCCGGCTTTGTTGTGGGTGTTCGCCACGGTCGGCAATACCCTTGGCTCCGTCGTTAATTGGGCGCTGGGACGTTACCTACTGCACTTCAAAGATCGGCGCTGGTTTCCTTTCAAGGAAAAAAACCTGGGGCCCGCCCAGCGCTGGTTTCAACGTTATGGCGTTTGGTCCCTGCTCATGGCCTGGGCTCCACTGTTTGGCGACGCACTGACCTTTATCGCCGGCCTCATGCGCATACGACTACCCATCTTTGTTTTTCTCACTTTCGCCGGCAAAGGCGCCCGCTACGCCATCATCGTCGGCCTGTTCGATCAGTTCGGCGCCTACTTTCAGAACACAAACTGGTTCTGAAGCCTGGCGCCGCCATAATTCATCATTTTTCCGCTATGTTTTCGCCTGATTAAGCAGAGATAATGCCTTTCTGATTTCTCCATCCTGACCTCCAGATACGCATGTCGCCAAACGCACTGCCCGGAATTTCCTTGTTCAGCCCGCCGCTTTATCGTTTCGGCGTTCGCGTTGTTATCGCCGTCCTTTTTCTGTGGCTGTTCTATCCTGTTCTGGTCTGGGTATGGAACCAGATGCTGACGCCGGAAAACGAGTTCCACGTGATCGCCTGCCTGTTACTGGTCGGCGTGGCGGTTCATGCTTATAGGCGAAGAGCGCCCTCAGGACGCGAACTGGGGTTTCAATGGCGCGCTCTTCCCTTCGCCCTGCTGACGATGAGTTGTCTGGCGTATCTGCTCAACGAGTACGTCACCGGCATTCATATCTTTTCCGCCACGCTAATGACCACCGCCGGTTACGGCCTGCTCGGCCTGTATGTCGCCCCCAGCCTGTGGCGCAGCGCGTTGATCCCCTGTGCGTTGCTGATCTTCGCACTGCCCTTTGAGGGCTATCTCGATATCTATCTTGGCTTTCCCCTGCGCCTGCTTTGCGCCCATCTCGCAGGCGATTTACTTACCGTGTTGGGCGTTCCGCCTCTGTCCAATGAGTCCATCATCCTGATTGAAAACAGAGCGGCAGTGGTCGATCTGGCCTGCAGCGGCCTGAAAGGAATCTGGGCGGGCATGATCTTTTTTCTGCTGCTCACCTGGTTGGAGCGCAAGGCGCTCTCCTGGCGCTGGCTGGCCGTCCTGGCGTTGTTTCTCAGCACGCTGATATTCTTCAACGCATTGCGCATTACCGCCTTGGTGTATACAGACCTGGCGCTGGGGGCGCCACAGGCGGCGGACCTTATTCATACTTCCCTGGGCGCGCTGGGATTCGTGCTCTCCTGCGCCCTGGCCTGGCTCGCTCTAACGCTGGCGCCGTCGCGTCCTCCGGCGGACCGGAGCGATGCGCCACCATCGTTCACCCTTTTCTCTGGCTCCGCGTCGACGGAACCGTCGGTTTGGCGTCGTGAAGGGGAGCTCGCCATTGCCGCTCTCCTGGTCCTGGCGCTGCTCGGCTATACGCCACACCCAAAACTGGCGCTGGCCGACGCATCAATCAACCTGCCGGCGCCGCCACAGTTCGCCGCACAGGCTGCTCCCTTAACAGATATTGAAGCCGGCTTTTTTGATCGCAACGCCGCCACCGCCCGCAAATACCTGTTTTCCTGGCAAGGTATGCAGGGCAGTTTGATTCTGGTGCACAGTCGCTATTGGAAAGCTCAGCACGATCCCCGCAATTGCTACCGATCCCAGGGCGTCAGTATTGATGATGAGAAAACCTGGGTGCTGCCGGACCATAGCGAGATTAAATATCTACGCCTCGATCAAGGCGCCCGCTCCGCATTCTATTGGTTTCAGTCCGCAGACAGGCAGACCGCGGATTACTCCTCCCGCGTCTTTTCCGCCTGGAGTGAGCCGGAGCAATCCTGGGTGATGGTTTCCGTCGCCTGGAACAGCATGATTTCCCCCGACCTTGCGGCGCAGGCGACGGCTTTACTGCGCCAACATATTCAACACATCCTGACCGGAGCTGAGACTTCCGGCGCTGAACGGAGCGACAATGGAAAATAAGAAGTTACCTGTGTGGGTAGCTGTTTGCTGCTACCTTTTGTTCTGGTTCTGGAACCTGACCTACGCCGTCCTTGCGGGCGTCCTGATAGTTCCTTTCTTTACGCTGCCCGCAATCAGCGGCGCATTCATCGGACTGCATAGTTGGATGACAGCGGTATTTTCCACTCTGTTGGTGGCGATACCCGCGCTCTGCATCGGTCTGGGTTTCACCCGTTTCCGGAAAAATCCCAGCACGCTGATCAAACTGTTTTACGGCGTGGAGATGCCCATCATTTTTATCATGCTGAGCACGATGTTCCTGCTGCGCGAGCTGAACCCGGGCGTCACGCACGTGCTGATCAATATACTGGTCGCGCTATTCGCCTATCTCGCCTGTCTGTGGGGCGGCGTCAACACTCGTTTCCCTCTGTGGCTGAGACTCTGTCTCGCCATGACCATACTGTTGACCGGTCTGTATTGCGCGCTGCTGCTTGCGCCGTTCTTTATTCCCGCCACCGCGGGCTTTTTCGAATTACTGGGAGAGATCAACCTGCGCCACATGGGTAATATTTTTAACTATCTACTCCTCCTGGTAGCGCTGGTATGTGGCTTATCGACTTGCGTCGTCTTCCTGGCGCTCCCCTTTGTGCTGATTTTCCTTTACCTCCGGGAATTTCTGCGTGAATGGCGCATCGCGGACGCCCGCCTTGGGCGCGCCAAAGCCAGCGCCATCGCAGCAGGAGTACTGGGGTTGAACGCCATCCTGTTCGCCGCATTGAATCAGCAGCCGCAACAGGCGACGTTTGAACGCATGGCGTTCCTGGATCAGCGTTTCAGACCCGGCGAGACCATCCCCAGTATTCCGCGAGAAGAACACGACGCCTTGCGCAAAGGGCTGATCAACGCCTATCTGGCGCCCTATCGTTATCTATCGACGACAGAAAGAAACAGCGCCGTGTATAACGCCTACCTGGGCGCTTTTGACGATGCGGACCATGCTTTGGCGAAAGGGTCGCAAGCCGTCTTCGACTTTTTGGCGACGCCCTTTCTCTACGATGGAGCCTACTTCCGCGAGGATAAAGAGCGCGCCGCCCGTTACTACCGAAAATTCTTCGACCAGCCCATCGAAAAAGGAGAACCGGAGGCGATTCTAAACGCCCTCAAAGCCACCTTCGATCAAGGCCGTCCCGCTGCAGGACTGGTGGATGTGCTAAACCGGCATGTATTGATCACCAACATGGCGATCACGGTCGAGCCGCAAGACGACAGTGCGCGCATTCGCATAGTGCAAACCCTGGAGAACCAGACCTACAACAATCATGAAGTCACGTTTCATTTCAGTCTGCCGGAAGAGGCCGCGCTCACGGGCCTCTGGCTGAGCGACGATGCGGAAGATCTGGATAAGTTTGTCTATGCCGTAGCGCCTCGCGGCGCAGCGCAACAGGTTTACAACGACGAAGTGAGTCGGCGCATCGACCCCTCTTTGCTGGAACAGGTCGGGCCTCGTCAGTATCGTTTGCGCGCCTTTCCCGTTCCGCCTCGCAGAGCCAGTTACAACCGCTCCATGGTCCTGCGACTGGGTACGGACTATGAAGTCAGCCCCATGTATTTGACGTTCGAATACAAAGCCACTATGAACGAGCACGGCGCCTGGCCGTTGCCTCAGCTATTGGAAAAGCGCAACGCCTATTGGAGCGATCAAACCCAACGCACTTTGAACGACCAGCCAATCCACACTGAAAAGGATGCATGGATCCCCGCTACTGCGCCGATGTCGGCGGCCGCCTCGCGCAAGATGCATGATGCCATCGTCGCTGGCCAGCGCGTTCGCGCCGTTCCCCGCACCGGCGCTGATGCGCAATGGGATATCCAAGCATCAACAACGCCTTACGCCATTCTTATCGATGGCTCCTACAGCATGGGCGAACAGGCGGAAAAGGTGGCGGCGGCCTTGAAACAGCTACAGCAACTTGATATCGCCCACGAAATATTTCTATGCCATGAGCGCTGCCAGCCCATGACAGCCCTGCCGTCAGCCGACGAATTTTATGGCGACAGCCTGCCCATGAATCAGTTAGCCGCCTGGCGCAGAAACGCAAAGCAGAACTATGACGCGGTGATGCTGCTGACCGACGCCGGCAGCTATGAGTTGGAATCCCAGGTCTCATTCAAAGCCACCCGGATGCCGCCGGTATGGCTGGTTCACCTGGGCGGCGCTCTGGCTTACGCCTATCACGACCAGACACTGGACTTGCTCAAGCAGAGCCATGGCGGCGTCACTCAGTCGCTACAGGAGGCGATCATCGCCCATCAGTTCCGGCAAGGGCGAACGGAGGACGGCTTGTTCGCCATCACCCCCCACTACCTTTGGTACGCGGAAGAAAATGCAAACGCTGAAGCGGAGAAAAGCAGTACACAAACCGGGGAGGACTTCTTCTCCGCTATCGCCGCGCGCCGCTGGCTGGAGTATCTGGCGCAGACCCGTGACACCTCTGATGTCCAAGTGCTGGATCAATTGCACGCAATCGCCAAAGCCGAACACATGGTGACGGATTACTCTTCCATGATCGTGCTGGTGGAAGAGCGTCAGAAAAAAGCGCTGGAGGAAGCGGAGCAAAAGGCGGATCGTTTTGATCGTGAAGTGGAAACCGGGCAGGAAGCCTTCAGCGCGCCCATGGATATGTTCAGCGCGTCTCCCGTCCCTGAGCCTGAAGAGTGGCTGTTGATAGGGCTGGCCGGCCTGATGCTGGCGTTCGCCGCCCTGCATCGCAAACGCAAGTTCACACTGCAGACCGCCAGTATTTAAAACGCAAACGCCCGGCTTAGTCCGGGCGTTTTCTTAGGTTCCGAATGAGTTTTATTCGATCAGTACGGCAGCAACATGCCAATGCCGAACAACAATCCGATCACGACAATCAGCACCAGCAACGAAATACCAAACGCCGCCCAATTCGAGATCATGGCGCCGCCGTTCGCCATGTGATGTTCGACATCCTCCCCCTGGTACTTTTTGGCGATCTGCATCATCGCCACCAATTGCACTACCGTGAACACCACATTGACGCCAGGAATATCCGGCACAAAAAATGCCAATCCGAAGATCACCACCAACGCCAGGAAAGAAAAGACCAAAGCGTTGCGGGCCATGTCTTCACGACCAAGCTGCTTGAAGTTGTGGGAAAGGATAATGCCGCCGGCCAAAATAGTGCCAAAAAACGTCGCCAGCCCTACTGCGGGCAACTTATACAGACGGTAATCGCCAACGGGCTTGCGGCTACTGCGGCCGTCAATAAGGGAGGATTCCGGGGTTTTATATACTTCTTCCATTATCTGCTCCAAAACTCTATGCATGAAAAGGTTGGCGCTGGGTGCAATGGAGGACGATGCCCATCGCGCGCCAAAGAAATGAAAGCGATGAAAGTGACGAAAACCCGTCGTGGAAAATTAAAAACTCCCAATCAAAGAGAGCAAATAAAAAAGGCCCGGCCGAAGCCGGGTGCAAGATAGGGTAGGTCAACCCAGGAGTAACCAGACGCCGACAACGATCAACCCGCCGCCGAACAAAACAGCCTGCATATGCTGGCCAAGACCACCGGTCAGGCGTTTCACCAGCACCGCGCCAGCGGCGATCCAGGTCAAATGCGTGCAGATATTAAGACAGGCCAACATCGCCGCCAGCCATAGCGCTCGCGCCGTCGCCTCGTCTCCCTGAGCGCCAAACAAGGAGAACATCAGAACCACCATCACCCACCCTTTAGCGTTGAGCAGCTGGATGATCAGGCCGTCTTTGAAGCCAAGGGTTTTGGGAGAGGTCGACTCCCCGGATAGCGCCGGACGGAAAAAGCAGTACCCCAGATAAAACAAGTAACAAGCGCCAGCGGTGCGTAAAATGGCGTAGCTCTGCGGATACTCCTGCATCACCGCTCCCAGGCCAAAGCCCACCAGCAATGATTTGAGAAGAAACACCAGATCGATTCCCGCCATCAAAGGCAGTGAACGCCTTACGCCCAACTGCGCGCCGGAAGCGGCGAACACCACATTGGCGGGTCCGGGACTGAATACAAGGGGGAACATGACGGCCAGCCAGGCCGCGATAAAGCTTAACGACATCGACGTACTTCCTGATATTTATCCTGCAGACAACCAGCTTCCTTCTGCTTGGCTACATACGACAGAGCCTGCGCATGTCAGGCCGCATGAATAGCTTCCCAAGCCTGCCGCCGCCAACGAACGCCGCTGGCGACAACTGAGGCGCTAATCTAAATCAGGAGATCAGACAGGTTCTTGTACGAAATTGCGTTTGGCGAAACTGCCTGGGGTCACGCCATACACTCGTTTGAAGTTACGATGCAGATGACTTTGATCGAAGAAACCGCATTCCAAAGCCGCCGTCAGCGGCTCCATACCGGCCTCCAACAGCCGTTTGGCTTCACGGGTTTTCAGCAATATCAGAAATTGATGAGGGGTCAGCGCAAAGCGTTGCTTGAAGGCGCGAATTAACTGAAAGCGGCTCATGCCGGTCAGCCCCGCCAATTCGTCCAGAGCGACATTGCGACGCCAGTGGTCGTGCAAGTAATCGCGAATCCGCAGGCAACCTTGCAGGTCTTGAACGCGCTTCGCCTCTAATTCGCCGCTATCGCCATGGCGCTGAAAAAGCTGGTGTAGCGCCGCGGTCAGCAATGAATCCTGAGCCAGAGAAAAACTCTCCGTCTCCAACGCCTGATGCAGTTCCAGCAATAAAGAGAAGACAACCGGGTCGTCAATCACCGGTCCCCGCAGAAAAGGAGAGAAACCATTGCGATGGTCACGCAACGTCTCCCGCAGCAAGGCTTCTTCGAAATAGAACATGCGGTAACGCCAACCGCCATCACTGGCGGCGAATCCGGTATGCGGCTCCGCAGGATTGATGGCGACGATCTGGCCACGGGGAATCACCACTTTACCGCCACGATAATCCAGCCCCTCTGCGCCTTGCAGAATAACGCCCACGGCAAGCTGATCATGCCAGTGCTTGCTGAATGAGAAATGGTTAAACGCGGCGGAAAGCAGCTCTACGCCCTGCACGCGGGGACTTTCCCACAAACGGGAGTATTCTTTCACTTGAGCGCCTTATTGCGTCGTGACAAGGCGTCGTAGACCACGCCGGCAATCGCGCCGCAGGCCAGAGCGCCGGCCAACGCATAAATGCCCAACAACAGATACATCAAACCTCCTCCAGCCACGCTGGCCGCCGCTGAGGCGCCGCGCTTCCAGGCGGGAGCGATAAAAGTTGCAGCGACAACCGCGCAGGCGCTCACCAATCCGGCGCAGACAAACCTGACCTGTCCCGGCCACGCGTCCCAGCCTTCCGCCAGGCAATCGCCGCCGCCATACATTTCAGGATCACAGCCCCACTCGACGCGCAGGTTGTAGTAAATAAGCGCCAACAACGCGCCATAGAGAACACCGGCCACCCAGGCCAACGGAGTGCAGAGAATGCGGACAATAGCAGTAGCGTTCACATCACATCCTTTTCAGGCAGGTCCTTTCGACGCTTAACGCTTCCAAGGTTAAGTTTGCTAAAGATGTAAATCTCCGGCGGTAAAGTCAATACGCGCCCGCCGCGCTAATCCTCATTCACAGGGCGCAAGATAATAGTGCGCCGCGAATACTACCCGCGATCCTGCTTGCCTGCATGCAGTCTTTTTCATCTGGCCGCCCGTCTTTACCCACTCTAAGAGGATGAAAATCCGGGAGATTTGGCGCAGAATGCGGCACATTAACCGAGGCGCAGGTGTACGCGCCGCCGCATCTTAAGGAACACTGCAAGAGGCCCCAACGTGCAACTGAATAAAATTCCCGCTACTGTCGTCACTGGATTTCTTGGCAGCGGCAAGACCACCCTGCTGTCCAATCTGTTGAAACAAGCCAACGGCAAACGCATCGCAGTGATCGTCAATGAATTCGGCGAGCTGGATATCGACGCCGATCTGTTGCGTAATTGCCCTCTGGATTGCGACGATAACGCCGCTACGCAAACCGATTCCGGCATCTACGAACTCGCCAACGGCTGTATCTGTTGCACGGTGGAAGAGGAATTTCTGCCAGTGATGCAGAAGCTGGTGGAGCGCCGCGATCAGATTGACCATATCCTGATTGAAACTTCCGGTCTGGCGCTGCCCAAGCCGCTGGTGCAGGCGTTCAACTGGCCGGACATCAAGCAGTTCTGCACCGTGGACGCGGTGATTACCGTGGTGGACGGCCCGGCAGTAGCGGCGGGCCGCTTCGCTCACGACCCGGAACGGGTAGAGCAACAGCGTCTGGCGGACGACAGCCTTGATCACAACCCCAGCCTGCGGGAGCTGCTGGACGACCAGCTCAGTTCGGCGGATCTGGTGGTTATCAGTAAGAGCGACTGTCTCGATGAAGACGCCCGCGCGCAGGCGCTGCAACAAGTGCAGGCGAAACTGCCGGAACGGGTGAAAACCCTGTTCGTCGCTAATGGCGAAGTCGATTCACAAGTGCTGATCGGTCTGGAAGCCGCGACGGAAGAGCGCATCGAGGCCATCCACACCCATCATGATCATCACCATGATCACGGACATCATCATCGCCACGCTCATGACGACTTTGACTCCTGCGTCATCACGCTGGGCGCCGTAGACAGCGACAAGCTCCTGGCGATTACCCGCGACCTCATCAGCGCCAATACGATCTACCGGGTCAAAGGCTTCGTCGCCAACGGCGATAAGCCCATGCGCCAGGTAGTGCAGGCAGTGGGCGACCGCATCGCGCATTATTTCGACCGCCTGTGGGGCGCCGACGAAGACCGTAAAACCCGTCTGGTGTTTATCGGCCAGGGCATCGACGCCTCTGCGCTGCGTGACGCCTTGAGCGCGGCGGAAGTCTAACTCCATGCATCTGCTGGCGGCGCAACCGGGTGGTTTTAACGACGGCGAAGGCATCGTCGATCTGCAACAAACGCCAGCGGATCTGGTTATATTGACGGCGGCGGACGGCGCGCTTGCGCTGCTCACCCAGGTGGCGGAGACGCTGCAGGATGATTATCCCAGCCTGCGGCTCGCCAACTGGATGCACCTGAGCAAGCCGGCGGCGTTCGACCTCTATCGGGACCAAGTGCTGGACCACGCCAAAGTCGTGGTGCTGTCGCTGCTCGGCGGCGCGTCTTACTGGCCCTATGGACTGGAGCAATTGCAGGACTGGGCGCGGCGTCCCGGACGCACATTGGTTGTGGTTCCCGGCGATGACGGCGAAGACCAGCAACTGCTGAACGGCGGCAACGTCGAGGCCGCCTGCGCTCGTCGCGTCTGGCGCTATTTGCGGGAAGGCGGACGCGGCAACAGCGAACAACTTTTCCGTTATCTTGCGACGACTTTTTTCGCTTGGAACCTGCCGTGGCTTGAGCCGCAGGTTATCCCACGCACGCTGATCTATCATCCGCACATCGCCGACGCCACCCTGCAGGACTGGCGTAATGAGTGGCGCGCGGATCAGCCCACCGCGCTATTGCTGTTCTACCGTAGCCACCTGCAGGAAGCCAATACCGCGATGTTCGACGGGCTGATCCGTGTGTTGCAGGAACAAGGCTTGAACCCGCTGCCGCTGGCGGTGGCCTCCCTGAAAGAAGCCGCCTGTCTGGAAACGGTAGATCTGCTGTGCCAACGCAGTGCGGCGACGGTCATTCTCAACACCACTGCTTTCGCGCTGCAAAACACCGGCAACGCGTCTCTCTCATCAACGCCTACTGACTATACCCATCCTCTGAACGTCAATATCCCTATTTTGCAGGTCATTCTCGCATCCAGCAGCGAAGCGGACTGGCGCGAGCAAAACGGCGGCCTGCGTTCCCGGGATATCGCCATGCATATCGCCCTGCCGGAATTGGACGGCCGAATCATCACCCGCGCAGTGGGCTTCAAAGACTCCAATTACTATAGCGAACGCTGTCAGCTGAATGTGGTGCGTTATGCATTGCAGGAAGAGCGCGCCCGCTTCGTCGCCGAACTGGCGCTGCGTTGGAGCCGCCTGAGCGTTAAGCCCAACGCCAACAAACGCATTGCGCTGGTGCTGGCCAACTACCCGACTCGGGACGGCCGCATTGGCAACGGCGTCGGCCTGGATACGCCGCGCTCCACGTTAAACCTGTTGCGGGGCCTGCAAGCAGCGGGATACCCAGTGTCGGATATTCCCGAAAACTCCGCCGCGCTGATCGAGCTATTACAGTCGTCCATTACTAACAACCCGGATACGCTTGAGCTGCTTCCCTGCCATCAAAGCATGGCCCTGGCTGATTACGCAGCCTGTTTTAATCGCCTGCCGGAGAGCTGCCGACAGGCCGTACTGGAGCGCTGGGGAGCGCCGCAGCAAGATCCGAAATGTCGCGCCGGCAGGTTGATGCTGTCCGGCGTCCGCCTCGGCGACACCTTCGTCGGCATTCAGCCTGCGCGGGGTTATAACATGGACCTCGCCGCCAACTATCATGATCCAGACCTGATTCCGCCTCACAGCTATCTGGCGTTCTACTTCTGGCTGCGTCACGCCTACGACGTCGACGCTATCGTGCATGTGGGCAAACACGGCAACCTGGAATGGCTGCCGGGCAAGGGCGTGGCGCTGTCAGAGCAGTGCTGGCCGGATATCGCCCTCGGTCCCATGCCGCATATCTATCCATTTATCGTCAATGATCCCGGCGAAGGCGCGCAAGCCAAGCGCCGCGCTCAGGCGGTGATCATCGACCATTTGATGCCGCCCATGACCCGGGCGGAAGTCTATGGCGAACTGGCGGAGCTGGAGCGCATGGTGGACGAGTACTATCAGGCCATGGGCCTGGATACCCGTCGAGAGAATCACCTGCGCCGTGAAATTCTGCAAAAAGCCCGCAGCGCCAACGTGCTGACGGAACTGTCGCGGACAGGCGCGGAGCCGGACGATGACGCCGTGCTGCAGGAACTGGACACCTATCTCTGCGACATCAAAGAGGCGCAGATCCGCGATGGTCTGCATTGCCTGGGGGAACTGCCGGAGCCCGCGCAAATGCGCGACACTCTGACGGCGCTGGTGCGACTGCCTCGTGGCGAGCAGCCTGATGATCGCGGCCTGTTGCATGCGCTGGCGGCGGATATGCAGATGTCCGTCAACGGCGATGACCCATTCGATCCCCTGCAACCGCAAGCCCGCCTCTGGCAAGGCGAACGACCGCAGCTGCTGGTCGCGCTGTTGGAGTCAGTCTGGCGGACGGAGCAGCATACGCGGGAGCGTCTGGAACTTTTTGCGCAGCAACTGGTTGAACAATATGTTCTGACCAACTCCGCGTTAACGGAGCTGCGTGACAGCCTGCCCAGCGCCTGCGCCTTACTGAGCTATATGCAAACCGTGCTGAAACCGGCGTTGCAACGTAGCGCAGACAACGAGATTCAACACAGCTTGCGCGCCCTGGCGGGTCGCTTCGTGCCCCCCGGCCCCAGCGGCGCACCCACGCGCGGACGTCTGGATACGCTTCCCACCGGGCGTAATTTCTATGCCGTGGACAGTCGGGCGATTCCCTCCAAAACCGCCTGGGAACTGGGTCAGGCGTCAGCGGAGCAAGTGGTGCTGCGCCACCTGCAGGAGCACGGCGACTACCCCAGGCAAATCGGCCTGTCGGTCTGGGGCACCGCCACCATGCGCACCGGCGGCGATGATATCGCGCAAGCCTTCGCCCTGATGGGGGTCAAACCGGTGTGGGCGCCCGGCTCTCATCGCGTGGTGGACTTCGAAATAATCCCGGCGTTCTATTTGAACCGCCCCCGCGTGGACGTGACCCTGCGGGTGTCCGGTTTCTTTCGCGACGCCTTCCCCAATGTCATCAAGCTGTTCGACGCCGCCGTACAAAAACTGGCGGAGCTGGAGGAGCCCGGCGACAGCAACCTTATTCAGCGCCATATCCGGGAACGGGAGGCGCAACTGGTGGCCGCCGGCGCGCCAACGCAGGAAGCCAGACGGCAGGCGGGATTCCGCGTCTTCGGCAGCAAACCCGGCGCATACGGAGCGGGGCTTCAGGGTCTGATTGACGAGCGCTGTTGGGAAACGCCAAACGACCTCGCCCGCGCCTACGTGCAATGGGGCGGCTACGCTTACGGACAAAATGAGAAAGGTGAAGAAGCCTTCGGCGCGTTCAGTTATCGCCTCGGCCAATTGGAAGTGGTGATGCAGAATCAGGATAACCGTGAACACGATATTCTGGATTCCGACGATTACTACCAGTTTCAGGGCGGCATGACCAATGCGGTCAGCGTGCTGCGCGGCGATGCGCCCAGTGTTTATCTCAATGACCACAGCAACCCCGCTGCGCCGAAAATACGCACGCTGAAAGAGGAGCTTAACCGGGTTATTCGCTCACGGGTGACCAATCCCAAATGGATTGCCGCCATGCAGCGCCACTCTTACAAAGGCGCTTTCGAAATGGCCGCCAGCGTTGACTACCTGTTCGCCTATGACGCCACCACAGGGTTGGTGGACGATTACCAATACGCGAATGTCTCCGAGGCCCTTGCCTTCGACGCCGCCAATCAGGCCTTTATGCGCGAACACAATCCGCAGGCGTTGCAGGAAATGGCGGAACGTCTGCTGGAAGCCATGCAGCGCGGGCTCTGGAAGGAGCCTGGGGATTATCGGCAGCGTATTGAATCGCTGATACTAGAGCTGGATGAGCAGGCTGAGGGAAGTCTGTGAGCAACAGGCGCGTGCATGCGCCTGCCGGATTAGTAACTTAGTCGACCTTTTTTTCCATCAAAATCAGATTGTCTTTCCTGTCGATCAGGGCGAAGCCGTGACGACGGTACAGATTTTTTGATGGATTACAGACGAAGGTTTTCAGGCGGACGCTGGGCAGTTCGCGCACCCAGGCGGCGGTGAATGCTCTTTGGATGGCCTGACTGCCAACGCCGAGATTGCGGTAGGCCGGCAGTACGTGCATATCGCGCACAATGCAGGCTTCTTCGTCAAACGCCAGACGCAACACTCCGACTTTCTCTTCACGATAAAAAATATCGTAATTTTCGTGGTCGCCCCAGTATTTCGAAACCCGCTCCGGCGTCCACTCCACTTCATACTTGTTGAAGTACTCCGCCATGCTCTCGCGGATCACCCGCTCGGCGAAGGATTTGTCATCGGATTCTCGGAAGTATACGTCCGTGTTGGCGTTCATAGGGACAAAATACTAGTGTCGTTGCGGTTAATGGGCCGCCGATAATAGCTTTTCTGCGCCTGCAACGCCACCACCCCAGGCTCAGAGCCCTGAAAAATAAAGGGGAAAACGGCTTTTTATCATCTTTACGGTCTAAAACATTACCCCCAATCTAGACTCTAAGACCTAATACTTGAACATCGTTTATACAACCAGGATTGCAATAATCACCTGGCTCCCAGCTCAACGGAGGGCGATTCGCAGCCTTCAGCCTCCTCTCTCCGCAGCCGATCCCGCTTGTGATAACGCCCCACCACCCAGCTCAGCACCACAAATCCCATCAGGGACCACAGCAGCTCCCAGCCATTGAACACCCAGGCGCCGACGAGGGCCACTAAACAGTCCGCCGCAAACAGAGTCTGGCCGGCCTGCAGGTCGTAACGGTGCTCCGCCCAGACCGCGACAATGTTGACGCCGCCCAGGGAAGCGCCGTGACGCATAATCCAGGTCAGCCCCGCGCCAATCAGGCCGCCTGCGATCAACGCCGCCAACCATTGAGGCGTGGCCTGTAACGCAATCGACGCCATCAGCGCATCGCTCAACAGACTGACAAAAGCGATAGCCGCCAGAGACTTAAAGGTGAAAGCGCGCCCCAAGGTAAGCCATGACAGCACAAAGAAGGGGCAATTCAGCAGAAAAAACAGGCCGCCGAAGCTCAGGGGAATCCAATGCTCGATGATCAGCGCCCACCCGGCGACGCCGCTGACCAGCAAGTGCGAACTATTGAGAAACACCAGCCCTAAGGCTACGAGGGCGCAGCCCTCAACGATTGCAAGACCTTTACGCCACTGCACGGACATCTACTGCTCCTGTATGTATGTGAGGATCGCTCAATACGCCGCCGCGTCGATGCCGGGATCGCCGGCGCTGGCGCGGCCTGAATCAAATGAGGCTTAGAGCAATATCCGGACCAGGGCCAATATCCGCGTCTGGGTCAGCCCCAATAATACCGTACAAAAAACAATCAATCCGACACCTTAAGGGCTATAATTTATTAACCCAGCGGACAAATAGCTTCCTCACTATTTATCCGTCTGCGCCTGTTCAATCAGGCGTGGCTTGTGCGTTAAAAAGATTTAGGAGGGCGAGAAAATGTCTATTGCCTACCGAGTCAGACAGTACCTCAACAACCAACAGATCTCCTATGACGTCACCCACCATGTTTATAGCGAAGGCGCCGTACAGACCGCCATCGCCGCCCATGTGCCCTTTAAGAACATGGCCAAGGCCGTGGTGATGGAGGATCATGAAGGCCGCCACTTGATGGCGGTGCTTCCCGCCATCAACAAAGTGCAGATGAGAAAACTGGGCGCCCTCGTGCAACGAGGGTTAAAGCTGGCGGATGAAAAGTCCCTGTCTTCCCTGTTTGACGATTGTTCCCTCGGCGCTATTCCCGCCGTCGGACTGGCCTATCAGATGGAAACCATCGTCGACGATGAACTGCTGCGTTCAGCGGAGTTATACCTGGAGGCGGGCGATCATCGGGATCTGATTCACATGAATCATCAGCAATTCGAAACGCTGGTGCGGGACTGCAAACATGGCGACTTCAGCGCGCCTATCGGCAGCCCCTCTGCTTTTCACATGTTCGGGCGTTGGTGAACGCCGCGCGGGCGCTTAATCCTGCAGCCAGATCAACTGGTAAGAGCGCCCGTCCGTCTCGTAGGCCAGCATTATAAAATCCCCTTCCTTGGTGAGCTTCACGGGGGTTTCCCGCTGCGTCAACATGGCCGGTCCAACACCGCCCTCCATATCCAGCATCCAGTTGGAGCCGTCGAAATACAGCAGACCGCTGCCGGTGTAGATATCACGCAGACCTTGGTCGTCGTAGGCGTTGAGTTCCACGAAAATCTGATATTGGTCGGTTTTGAGCGCATAGAGATCCATCCCGCCCACGAGGTGCAATTGTTTGTTGTCACGGGAATAGCTCATGAGTTCGTAGCCGCCCGCCGTTAATAACGACGTTTTCGCTTGAATAGGAACTTGCGGCTGGCTTTCCGACTGCGCCACGTCGGCGATCTTGTTGGAGGCGTCGGACATGTTCTCGATCCCCGCCGCCGGCGCTGGTAACTGGTTGAACCCATATTGACTGTTGTTGGTCAGTCGCGGAGTCAGCGCCATTCCGACGCCCGCCAGCAACAAAATCACGGTGGGCGCGTTGAAGTTCGCGTAGATGCCCGTCTGCCGCGCTTCCGCGCCATGATTGGCGAGCTTGCCCCCGAAGAACAAAGCGACGCCGCTCAACACCAGCAACACGCTGGCGATAGTGATGACAGCATTGAGAGTTTCCATAATCCTCAGCCTTTATATTGTTATTGTCGCGTCGGCGCCGTTCAGGAACACATCGTCGCCTGTCAGGCGTCAGACAATTCGCTACTGATAGAGACTCTTGGTGATGTCTTATAAATTAGTCCTTTTTGTGACACAGTTCAAAAAATAATCACATAGAGGACCAATAACGACACAAAGACACGGGAAATGGTTACGGGGGATTACAAAGTCGCGCTGATTGCGGAGACTTGATCGATCAAGGCAACCTGGAACAGAGGCAGCTTGCGCCCAGGGAAGCGGGGGGAGTCAGCGTAGCCAATCAACGTGGCGCCAAAGGATTCGTAAAACCCGGCGGCGTTGGGATCACCCTGAATCATCATTAGGTGATAACCGGATTGATAGGCCCACAGCACCGCATGCTCGATCAGAGCGCGGCCGATGCCTTGACGCATGTAGTCCGGGCGCACAAACAGGGCATCCATCTCCGTACAGACCGGAGACAGCGCGCGCAAAGAATAGAAGCCGGCGATCTCACCGCTGCGGGCCACCGCTGTGTATACCGTGTGTCGGGACATGTAGTCTTCGGAATAGGTCAGCTCCGCCCGGCAGGCGTCCATAAATTCCTGGGAATAACCCCAGACCGCCTTGCTTTCCATGGCGATCTCACTCAATACAACACACTCTTCCGAGAAAGCTCGCCTAATCTTCATTGCCGATACTTCAACACCAAACCGTGGCAAATCGTGAGCACAACAAGCCCCAAGCCGGCCCGTCCGCAGGAAGACGGAGCGGAACGGACCGGCGCAGGCAACTCTTTAATAATTCGGAATATTTTTGAAGGGGCCCTATATTGACACATCCAGGCCCCGGATGTCTTAACAATATTTATGCTTATTTCGCAATCCCACTGTCAGGGTGGCGAATCCGGCCAGTCCCATCAGCGCCAGCGTGGACGGCTGCGGTACATTGGACACCGGCCCATTGTGGTCGATCACCCACAGATTGCCGCCCAGATGCGAGAATAACCAACGCACGGAGGCGACGTCGGACAACAGCAGGGTGAACCAATGCGGCTTGACCACCGGCTCAGCGCCAATGAAGCGCGGCGTCCGCGCCTCTACCTGAAACATTTCCTGCACGTAGGCCTCCAGCCAGCCGTCCGGCTCATTCGACGCCTGCGGCTGCCGTTTCTCATGGGGTGGATGTTCATGCGCAAAGCCGCGACGTTGCGCAGCCATTTCTCCCGCATGGGTTCGACCCGGGCTCCAAGCCGCCTCTTCCGCTTCACCGATGACGGAAGCCTGCGCCATCCCAGCCATGAACAATGCGCCCAGAAAACCAAGAACTCTCACTTTTTGCATTAAAAGCCTCCTCTTACACTCTGCGGCGCTACAACAGTTCAACGAAAACTGCTGATAGAGTTTCAAGTTTCATACCAGGAAACCTGAATAATGCGTACAAACTGAAGAAGAAAACCCAATAGAATTATTTTCCTTTTAAAAACATAAAGTTGAAAGAAAAATAAAAATCGGAAGCGACAGCCAATGCAAGCTTCGATGGGGAAAAGACCGGGGAGGTCCTAGGCATGACTCACAAATCCGTTGCAATAAAGTAACTGGACTTTGCGGAAGGCCGCTGAAAACAGCGGAAACGCCCGGCTTAGCCGGGCATGGAGCGGTTGCAATACGGAAACGCCGAAGAGACCAAAAGTGTCAGAATCCTTCCAACACAATCTTGCCGATAGCTGTGTCGCTCTCAATCAGACTGTGGGCGCGCTTCAGATTCTCTGCATTGATCTTGCCCAGATTCTGCTTCAGCGTCGTGCGCACTGCGCCTTCCTCCACCAGCTCCGCCACGCGATTCAACAGGCGATGCTGTTCAATCATGTCCGCGGTTTCATAGAGCGAGCGGGTAAACATCATTTCCCAATGCAGAGACAGGCTCTTGCGCTTCAGAGGCATGATATCGATCGGCGTGGAGGGATCGTCGATCAAGGCCAGACGACCCTGCGGCGCCAGCGCTTCTACAATGCTGCCGTAGTGCTTCTCTGTGTGCGTCAGGCTCGCCACGTGAGTCACGCTGTCAATGCCGATACGCTTCAGTTCTTCATGCAAAGGCAGGCGATGGTCGATGACATGATGCGCGCCCATAGCCAGCGCCCAATCACGGGTTTCCTGACGCGACGCCGTGCCGATGATCACCGCGTCAGTCAGTTTGCGAGCCAACTGCAGCATGATGGAGCCCACGCCGCCAGCGGCGCCGACAACCAGTAGCCGGGCGGGACCGGCTGCATCACTCTGCTTGCCGATCTCCAGACGTTCAAACAGTATTTCCCAGGCGGTGATCGCCGTTAAAGGCAACGCGGCCGCTTCCGCAAAACCGATATTGGAAGGCTTGCGCCCGACGATGCGCTCATCGACAAGATGCAGCTCGCTGTTTGTGCCGGGACGGGCGATAGAACCCGCGTAGTAAACTTCATCACCGGGCTTGAACAGGCTGACCTGATCGCCCACGGCTTTCACCACACCGGAAGCGTCCCAACCGATCACCTTGTGAGCGTCCCCTTCCGCAGAGGAACTTCTGCGTACTTTGACGTCCACGGGGTTAACCGCCACCGCCTTGATCTCCACCAACAGGTCGCGCCCTTGAGGCTGCGGGTCCGGCAGAGTGATGTCCAATAGTGATTCTGGATGCTCGATGGGCTGCGCTTGCAGATAACCAATAGCTTTCATGTTCGTGCTCCTGTGAAGGTGAATTCGGGGCCGTAGTGCGGCGATGAGGCATTCTCTCCCATTGACTGTTAACGAAAAACAGCCTATTAGTTGTTTCTTTTTCAAAAATTTTTTGAAAATGTCCTCCATCAACGACCTTACCGTTTTTCACCAGACCGCTTTGCACGGCAGCCTCACCGCCGCCGCGCGGGAACTGGATATGACCCCGGCCGCCGCCAGCGCCGCCATCAAGCGCCTGGAACAGAGCCTGGACACCACTCTGTTCGTACGCTCCACCCGCAGCCTGCGCCTTACCAGCGAGGGGGAGAGCTACCTGCATCACTGCCGCGCGGCGCTGAACGCCCTGGACGCGGGACGCCGGGAGTTACTGGCGAAGAAAGGTGAAATCGGCGGGACTTTGCGCCTCTCCGCATCTTCAGATTTTGGGCGCAATCTGCTGATGCCCTGGCTGGACGAGTTTCAAGTCCAATACCCCAATCTCGTGCTGCGCCTGGAGCTGACGGACCGGGTGGCGGACATTAATCGGGAAAATGTGGATATCGCCCTGCGCTACGGCGCGCCGCCCGACTCCAACCATGTCGCCTTCAACATCGTGAACACCCGACGCATCATCTGCGGTTCGCCGGCGTATTTCGAACGTTATGGCGATCCGTTGACGCCGCAAGACCTGCGCAACCATAACTGCCTGCTGTACCTGGTAGATGAGCGCGCCTATGACCAGTGGGGATTTCACGACGGCGACCAGCGCATCACCGTCAACGTCAATGGCGACCGCATCAGTAACGACGCCGAAGCCGTCCACCGCTGGGCCGTCGCCGGCGTCGGTCTGGCCAATAAGTCCATGCTCGATATGAGCGACGACCTGCTCCATGGTCGCGTGCGCGCCACCCTGAGCCAATACGCCTGCGCGGAAATCAGCATGTATCTGGTGTGCCCCGGGAAGAAACAGGTGACGCCCGCCGCGCTTTTGTTGCGGGACTTTTTGCGGGAGAAATGCGCGGCGGCGTTGGCGGCGGTGGAATAGGCATGTTTCCACTCCTGATTCAGTTTTGCGCTCTGGGAAGCCCTTCGACAGGCTCAGGGCGAACGGCTGATTCCGATTATTGAGACACAGTAGGTACGCAGCCCTTCGACAGGCTCAGGGCGAGCGGCTGATTCCGATTGTTGAGACGCAGCAGGTACGTAGCCCTTCGACAAGCTCAGGGCGAACGGCTGATTCCGATTGTTGAGACGCAGCAGGTACGCAGCACTTCGACAGGCTCAGGGTGATCGGCTGATTCCGATTATTGAGACGCAGCAGGTACGTAGCCCTTCGACAGGCTCAGGGCGAACGGCTGATTCCGATTATTGAGGCACAGTAGGTACGTAGCCCTTCGACAGGCTCAGGGCGAACGGAGTGGCGCTATGAATCAGACAAACGTACAGTATTCAAAGGTACCCACAGTATCTAGGGATACCTCAGAAAAACGCTCAGTCATCAGATGGTAAAGTTAAAGGGCCATCTTGCGCCATTAACCGCTAAGCTATAAATAAAAAATCGCTTATCAATCAGGACTTCCTCTCGATGGATACGCAATGAACCCAATCTCTCCTCGCCAATTATTCCGCTGGTGCGTCGCCCTTGCGCCGGTTTGCTGCGTCGAACTGGCCTGGGCCGAGCAAGAAGCGGCGTTGAGCTGTCAGTATGCGGACATCCAGCCCAGCGAGGTGGACTTCGACAACCCTCGCGAGCAACTGCGGCAGGAGCTGGGGTTAGCCATCCCGGACAATGCGTTGATTGGCGAAGTCTATGTCTTCAATCGGGAGATTTTCGACGCCACCGATCCGGAAGAAGATCACTGGATTTACCGCACCACCAACGCCCTGCATATTCGTACCCGCGAAGAAGCCACCCGTTACCAGCTTCTGTTCAAAAGCGGCGATCCCTACGACCCGCATATCCTGCAGCAAAGCGAGCGCAGCCTGCGCGACAAATCCTACCTGTACAACGCCTGGGTGCGGCCTTTCCGTGTGTGCGGGCGAGTGGTGGATATCGCCGTGGTCACGCGGGATTTGTGGACGTTGCTGCCCGCGCTGGGCTTCAGTCGCAGCGGCGGCGAGAACACCACCATACTGGGTCTGACCGACGAAAACTTTCTGGGATACGGCAAGCGTCTGGCTTTCAGCCACAAGAAGGATGAATCCCGCACCGGCTTTACCGTCGATTACCAGGACCCCAACCTGCTCGGCTCCCGTTGGACCTCTCAGTTGACGCTTTCGGAAAACAGCGATGGCTACCGCCGCGCCGCCCAGTTCGTGCGGCCCTTCTATAAAGTCGGGGCCAACTGGTCCGGCGGCGTCGCCTACAACCGGGAGCAACTGACGCAAAAGCTCTACTACCGGGGCGATAGCGTCAGCGAATTCAAACAGCGCACGGAGAGTTACGGCCTGTTCAGCGGTCATTCCATTGGCGGCGACGATTTCAATGATCACCGCCTGCTCTATGGCTATGAATACGCCCATTACGACTTCTCGGAAGAAGCAGGAGAAACGCCCCCCGATCCCTTCCCCGAGGACCGCATCCTCAGTTACCCCTGGATCGGTTACGAGTACAGCGAGGATCTTTACTTCCAGACCTACAATTTCAATCAAATCCAACAGATTGAAGACATTCCCACCGGCATGCGCTTATATGCGCGCCTGGGATGGTCATCGGAATCTTTTGGCGCCAGTGAGGATCAGTGGGTGCTGAAAAGCGGAATCAGCCGCGCGCTGCTGGCGGAGCGCCTGCAATTCGCGGATATCCAGTTCGACCAGAGCGGTTACTGGAGCCCTTCGGGAGACCGGATGGAAAATCTGATCCTAGGCCTGCAGACCCGTTACCTGCGCACCGAGTCCAAACGCAAGAACAGCTGGTACGCAGCGCTGAACCTGGCTTACAGCAAAGGCCTGACCTCAGACTTGCAGCTCACCCTGGGCGGAGATAACGGCCTGCGCGGTTACCCTTTGCGTTATCAGACGGGGGATCGCAGCTTTCTGCTCACGCTGGAACGGCGTTACTACTCCAACTGGTATCCGTTCGAACTGTTTCGCCTGGGCGGAGCGGTCTTCGTGGACATGGGACGGGCATGGTTTCCCGGCGCGGATAATGGTCCCAACAACGGCGTCCTGCACGATGTCGGGATCGGTCTGCGTCTGACTTCAAGCCGTATCCAGGTCACACGCGTCCTGCACCTGGATATCGCAGTCCCGTTAGACCGGGACGAAGGCGGCGGAGAGGAAATCGACGGCGTCCAGTTCCTCATCCGCGGCCGGCAGACGTTCTAAGCGAGGCTTAACTGCCGATGACGCCACCGTCGTCTTTGGTGATGATGACTGTAGCGGCGCGAGGACGCGCGGAACCGCCATCCGGCCAGTTGCTGGTGTAGCTGCCGTCGCCGTTTTTGCTGCCCGGATGCTGGATATTGACGAACATGGTTTTCAGGTCCGGCGTGGAGGTCACGCCGGTCACTTCGCAGTCCACCACACCGGTGAAGAAGCGACGGATCTCACGGGTGGACGGATCAGCGGCGAGCATCTGATCGTTGCCGAATTCTTCTGTGCCGCCAGTGTCAGTCTGAATCCACAACACGCCGCGTTTATCGAACCACAGGCCGTCCGGGCTGTTGAACTTGTTGCTGTCGTCCAGCGTCACCAGCGCCGCGCTCTCACCCGGCGTCGCTGTGCCGGCGGGACCGCCCAGCACAAAGATATCCCACTGGAATGCCGTCACGGAATCGCTGCTCTCACGCCAGCGAATGATATGGCCGTATCGGTTATTGGGGCGTGGGTTCGCCGCATTCACCTGATCTTCGGTGCGTCGACTATTGTTGGTGAGCGTAAAGTACGCCTCGCCGGTAGTAGGATGCACCGCGCCCCATTCAGGACGATCCATGGGCGTGGCGCCGACGAAATCCGCCGCAGTGCGGGTATTGATCAGAATATCCGCCTGGTCCGCAAAGCCATTGTCCACCGTCAGGCCGTTGACGCCATGAGACAGCTCCAGCCACTCGCCGCTGCCGTCATCGTTAAATTTAGCTACGTACAGCTTGCCGTCGTCCAGCAGCGCGCCGCTGGCGGTGTCTGCATAGTAGGCTTGATTGGACACGTACTTATAGATGTATTCAAAACGGGAGTCGTCGCCGGAATAGCAAACGATGGGTTTGCCTTCTTCGACCAGACCGAAAATGATGCCTTCATGACCGAAGCGGCCCAGCGCAGTGCGCTTCTGCGGCGTGGAGGTCGGTTCGAATGGATCGATTTCCACGATCCAGCCATAGGTGTTGGGCTCATTGCGGTAGTCGTCCGCAGCGCCGGCGCCTTTGCTGGTGGCGTCGAAACGTTCATATACATCCACGCCCGCCACCGTGTCCCAACCATAACGGGAGCGGGTTCCCACCCCGTAACGGGAGAGGTTGCGCGGTTTGGGATCGTCATCGCTCTTAAAGTAGCCCGCCCAGTTCTCTTCACAGGCCAGATAGGTGCCCCAAGGCGTATACCCCATGGAGCAGTTATTCAGGGTGCCGCGAGCCAGGGTTCCGTCGTTGCTGTGCTTGGTGACGGCATAGTCGGTTCCGCGCACCGGTCCGCGCAACTCCATGTCGGTAGCGCCGGTCACGCGACGGTTGTACTGGCTACCGTGGACGATATCCCAAACGCCGGCGGTTTTCTTGATGTGAATAACACTGACGCCGTGAGCCGCCACTTCTTTACGCACCTCGTCCTGGGGTCTGGCGCCGCCTACTTCAGTGGGGCCGTCAGGGTGCAGGAAGTCCGGCTCGATGTATTCGTGGTTCATCACCAACAGGCCTTCTTCGGAATTGGAGCCGCCCTCTTTCACATCGATGGGGAAATAGTGCATGCCGTCATGGTTCATGCCTACCTGTTGCTCCTGATCGGCGCCGGTGTTGGTTCCATCGCCCAGATAGTCAGGAAGCGCGCCGGTCAAAGGCGTGCCCCAGGGAACGAACGGCGTCGCAGTATAACCGGCGGCTACTTTCACCTCATTGGCCACGCTGGTGGCGATCGCGGTGAAGCCCAGTAATGGGCCCTGGTTGTCATCTGGGTCGCCGCCATCGTTATCGTTGCTGCAACCGATCAGCGACACGCCAAGCATGCCCGCCAACGCGGCGCTAACGCCGCCCTTGATGACGGTGCGGCGGGCGATGCGGGTTTCAAGCACGGAAGCGAAAGGGCGGTTTCCGGAAAAGTTGGTGACTGGATCAATTCCGGAGTTGTCGAATTCGAATTTTTTTATGTCGGACATACTCAAACCTCTTCTCATCAGAGTTCACTTCAGAACGCAGTGGGCCAGAAATACCGGAAAGAGGTGACAGCAGGGTTACAAACAGATTTCATTCCTCAACAATCAGTTAAACGCCCTGCCGGCGCGCCGCCGAAAAATCGTCAACTTTGCGGCGATCCTGTCTGAGTCCGGGCGACATTGGCGACCTCCGCATATACTTACTGCATACCGGCTACGTACACAGACTCTTGTCACAGGGAATTGTAATGATCTACCACGTCCTGCTGGCCATCTGCGGTCTGCTGATCTGGCTCCCCACAGCGGCGGAGCCTCTTAAACTCGGCGTGGGACTGCTGACCGCCTCCGGCGACGCTCGCGAAGGCGTCACCGAAGCCGTGCGCCGCTTTGAAGCGCTGTACCCGGGGGCCAAGGTGGAGGTCATCGCTAAATACGACGAGGCGTTCAAGCTCTCCACTCTGCCCTGGCTGGAGAAAGGCGGCGACAACGCGCCAGATATCTATTTCGGCAACGCAGGGGAGCGCCTCTATCGTCTGGTGCGCAAAGATCTGGTGGCGGATATCAGCGCTATCTGGAACAAAGAGAAGCTGGACGAGCAGTTCAAGCCCGGCATCAAGGCCTCGGTGAGCTATAACGGACGGGTTTACGCCATTCCCTTCGCGTACTATCAATGGGGGCTCTACTACAACGCCCTCACCCTGACCCAGTACAATCTGGAGCCCCCGCAGACCTGGAGCGAACTGTTAAAGGTCTGCGGCGTATTGAAACAGCAAAACGTGTACTGTTTCGGCATCGGCACAAAAGACTTCTGGCCCGCCGCCGGCTGGTTCGACTATATCGACTTGCGCCTGAATGGTCTGGCTTTTCATCAGGCGCTTACCCGCGGTTGCGTGCCTTATTGGGATCACAGGGTCGTTAAGGTCATGCGGTTATGGGCGGAGTTGATCAACGCCGGTTATTTCTCTCCCGGCGCTGCGGAGCATGATTGGAGAGACGTGTTCCCGGAAATCTACCGGGGCAAAACCGTCTTCACTCTAACCGGGAATTTTGCCGAGACCGCCCTCGTCAACATCCCGGAAAGAGTTAAGGAAGCCATGCGCTTTCTCCCCTTTCCCCGCATCGCCGAAAACGTGCCGGCTTACGAAGACGCCCCCACGGATGTCTTTTTTCTCAGCAAAGCCGCCGCCAACAAACCCTATGCTAACGAGCTGATAGCCTTTCTGGCGCGTCCGGACATTCAGGAGCTGCTTACCAGCGGTTTGTTCATGATCCCAGTCAACGTCGACGCTCAGGCTCAAGATACCTACTTCGTAAAGGAAGGCATCAAAGCACTGCATAAGAGCGCCGGCTTCGCACAATTCTTCGACCGCGATACTCCGAAAGAGATGGCTGACGACGCCATCCGTATCTTCAGCCAGTTTATTGAACACGGCGATGTGGAGCGCGCCGTCAACGCCCTGGAAAAAGCCCGCATCAACGCTTATCAAGGCGTGCATGCAGCTCAGGACTGCTGAGGCTGGAATTACTTAAGCGCGTATTTTTCCTGCAACGCCCGAATCGTCTCTGCAGACAATGCGGACTTCTGGCCATCAAGATAGACGGCGGCTTTGTCGCGACGCTCCATCCCGACCAGCGCCTGTACAATGCGTTCGGACAGCTCAGGGTCTTTTTGCAGTTGTGGATCGCTTTCCTGCGCCGTCACGCCAGCTTGGACGACGGTGAGGTAGTCTTGGGTCTCCAGTGCGGCTTTGCTCAGCAGTACGTAGCCTTCCAGCGTCAGCTCAATCTTCAGGGAGGACGTCACGGCTTTCACCGCGTCGTCATAGCGTCCGCTGGCGTAGTAGGACTGCGCCAGGATCAGTGGAGGAACAGACCAGTCGGGGTAGGCGTTGATGAGCTTATTCATCAGTGATTCCACCGCCTCGTAGGCGCCTTGCTGGATTCCTATCTCGGCGATTTTTACGTAGGGCCAGCGATTGCCAGGATCAAGTTTGACGCTTTGGTTAAACGCCTGCAGCGCGGCTTCATTTTGTTGCAGATCCTGGTAGATTTTTCCCAGCCAGTATTCATAACGCCCATCCGTTCCGCCCAATTCCGGCTCCAGTGTGCGCCAGTAGTCCAAGGCCTGTTGCGGCGCCTTGATCTCACTCAGCTTCTCCACATAGGCCAGTACTTTTTGTCGATCAACGTCTTTCTCAACGCCAAAGGTCGCCGCAGCCCAGAGCAGCGCGCACAAGGCCGCCATTCCGCGCAGCCGGCGGAGAGCGCCGACGCTTTTTAATGTCACTCTTTTGTTCATGTACTAGCCCGTCTATAAGTTCTCCGCGTTCTTCGAGGGACGTCGCCATTCGACTGGCAACTCAGACACAGGCGTCATCGTTTCGCTCAATGGCGCATACTCAATACGTATCCGCTCGCCTTCAATAATAATTTTGGTCGGCGCTTGATTCGCCGCGCCCTCGGGTCCTCTGTCGATATCAACATTATCAAGGGCTTCGGAACTAACGCCACCGCATTTATCGTAAACAAGGTCGCCGCGATACAGTGTCAAAAACTCAAGCTTATCCGCCCACCCCGCCACGACATAATAAAGCTGATAAGCGTCGCCGTTCGTGTCTTTGGAGCTTAGCAGGCTGTATTGATCAGGAATAAAACATTCATCCGGTTCACGGGTCGTCCATAAATACGCCAGCGCCGTCACCGCCAGGAGCGCTAATATAAAAACGGTTAGAGACAGGTACTTCAGTAACTTCCACACGCTTGCTTGCGTCCTGTGTATTTTATTGCGCCGGTGAGTATAGGGTTAGCTGTTTGGTTCAAGCAAAGGCGTCTGGGCTACCGGGGGTTTCTTTGGCGCTCTGGGAAGCCCTTCGACAGGCTCAGGGCGAACGGGGCATAGGGTGGCCCGACGGATGAGAGTATGTGTGAGTGGGAGTTGTATTGGATTAGTCTTTGCTGTGGGTTCGTTGGCGCTCTGGGAAGCCCTTCGACAGGCTCAGGGCGAACTGGGCATAGGGTGGCCCGACGGATGAGAGTATGTGTGAGTGGGAGTTGTATTGGATTAGTCTTTGCTGTGGGTTCGTTGACGCTCTGGGAGGCCCTTCGACGGGCTCAGGGCGAACGGGGGGTTTTATGTCCCGATTTATTCGCTTCTTTTCGCTTGAGGCCAGTCGATGGCTCTTTCCCTGTTCGAATAACTTTGGCATAAAGGCGCTGATTTTAATGGGACAGCTTATCAGGAGTCTGACTTGCACTATGTCGATATGAGTAAGGTGGTGGAAACCTCCGCTTACTTAAAAACGCTTTCACAGGATAAAGACGATTTTTCCGAGCTTCTGCGCGCCGCAGGAGATGAGCTCGCTTTTTACAATTGGTGTGAGGAGGTTTTGCAGTCTTATATCGGCATGTATACGCCGGGCATTCTGGGGGTGTTTCTTTTTCAGATTCGCCCGGCGCGGCCGGAGGTAGATGAGTGGGTATGGGTGATTTCCGGCGATTTGCCAACCGCGTATATCACCACGGAAGACGCGCCCAATGCCGCCTGCGCCCTGGATGGCTATATCGGAGCCATGGAGGAATGGGTGGCGGCGGTGGAGCAAGGCGAGTCGGTGCAGAATCTGATTCCGGTGAATGCGCCGCCGACGCCTGAATACGCGCAGGCGTTGAAGGTCAGGCTGGAGCTGCTGGACCAGCATATTCTTGCGGATTATCAGGATGATCTCGCGCAAACTGGACCGGCGGAATAATAGCGCATCTTCTGAAAACGGTTATTCAAACCGCTGTCGGTATTCGCTTGGGGTAACGCCGGTGAGTTGTTTGAAACTGCGACGCAGGGTGGCGTCGTCGGCGAAGCCCAGCTCATCGCTGATCCGGTAGATGGACTTGCTGGTGGCGATGAGTTCGTCGCTGACTTGGTTATGTTTGATCAACCGCATGAGCTGGCCGCTGCTGTAGCCGGTTTCCCGTTTTATCCGTCGCGCCAGGGTGCGGCTGGATAAGTTGAGGTGATCGGCCAACGCCTCCGTGGTCAGCGCCACGGCGGGACATTGCTCCACCCATAACGCGACCGCGCGCATGAAAGGCCCTTGTTGCAGCAGGCCGGGAATCCCCTGAAATGGGGTGTGACGCTCCTTGAACCGGGGCAGCACCATGTACTTCTGTATTTCCTCCGCCACCCTGCGACCGCAATGCTGCTCAATCAACGCCATGCCGAGCGGTAGATAACCGTTAACGCCCGCCGCGGTGGCGTTGCGAGCGTTCATCACCACCGTGGACGCCGGTTTCCAGCGCACACTGGGAAACCGGTCTGCGGCGGTCTCCGCCAGCCACCATGTGGTGGTTGCAGCCTGCCCGGTCAGCTTGCCCGCTTCTGCAACCAGGCATACGCCCGTGCAATAACTTAATAAGGTCACCTGATCAGGCAGCTTGCTCAGCGCCGCCACCAGCGCGTTATCCTGCGCCGTCACCACCGTGGTCGCATCCCGCCAGGCGCCGGGTACGACCAACGCGCCCAGATTCGCGTCGCTCAATTTGTTGGTGGCGATGCTGACGCCATTCCCCACTTCAAACATCTCACCGGACAGGGTCAGCCAGTTCACCTCGAACTGTGGCTTATGCAAACGCAGATTTACCGCTTTGAAGATATCCGCCAACGCAAGCAATCCTGACGCAATGCATCCGGGATATAAAAGCAAACCGATATTCATAATGGTCTCGCCACTCTGTCCAAAAATGTATGTTTTATGTCTTGGATAGACATGCTAGCCGTTGTCTGGACTCCCTACAATGAGTCCAACGCTAACAGACAGCCGGAGCCCGGACATGATCATCACACAGTTGCGCAACGCCACTCTCCTCGTGGAAATAAACGAGATGGCCATTTTGGTGGACCCCATGCTGGCGCCGCAGGGCGCGATTCCGTCGCTGAAGTACGCCACCCGCACTCGACGCAGAAACCCGCTGGTGGGCCTGCCGCCAACCGCGCCGGAAATCCTGGAGAAAGTCACCCACTGCCTGATCACCCACTGTCAAAAAGGGCATTTCGATCATCTTGACCGGGCGGGAGTGAAGTGGCTAAGAGAACGGCGCATCCCTGTGTTTTGCATGCAGCAGGATGCGGCGTACCTGAAAAACAAAGGCTTGGTTGTCCAGCCAATCCAGGATCAGTCCCGTCAGGCGTTTCTGGGCGGACGGATCACGCCGATTCCCTGCGTTCACGGCGAAGGTCTGGTCGGCCGCTTTATGGCCCATGGATTCGGCTATGTGATGGCGTTTCCCGGCCAGCCAACGCTCTACATTATCGGCGATTCGATTTTCACCGATGTCATCGAACGGGCGGTCGAAACCTATCGCCCCGACGTGATCGTCATGCCCGCCGGCGGCGCGCAATTTGATTTGGGTGGGGAGATTATTATGGGCGCGGACGACGTGAGCAGGATGTGCGCGCTCAGCGGCGGAGTCGTGCTGGCCAACCATCTGGAGGCGTTGGATCACTGTCCGGTCACTCGCGCAGAGCTGCGGGCGCGACGGGAGCGCGAGGGATTACAGGACCAACTGGTTATTCTGGAGGACGGGGAAAGCTGGCGCGCCGATATCAAACATAGACGCGAGTCTCGCCCGTCCCAAACGCATGCAGCGCCACAACCCGCTGAATAACCTTGGCGATTTTCTTCCCGCCCTGGGCGGAGGGTTCAATGGGTGACGTAGCGGAGTAATCTTCCACGTCCTGGCAAAGGTTGCGCAGATCGATAATGGGAAGCCGTCTGGCGATGGCTTCCTCCAGAATGATTTCATTGAACAGAGCCAACCCGGCCACCGCTTCCGTCCCCAGTCCGGGGATATTGTTGTAAACGGTGCAAACCACCAGATTCGGGCTTCTTTCCAGCAAGGCTTCCAACATGTTGCTGTAGTTGGAGCGAAACGCGTCGCGCTCCCGGTCCATTGCGCGCATGGCTGCGCCGACGGTGTTGACGCGGGCGTCCAGAATATTAATCACGCTCAGGGCGTCATTGCCGCCACAGCTCACGATGACGTGAGAAGCGTCGTCGGGAAAATCCACCAGCTGCTCTGACACATCCGTGGTGACGCTGCCGTCCACCGCGATCAGAGTTACCTTCACTTGATCGTCCATCGTCGCCTGAAGCAGCTCAACAACGGAATCGCCTTCATCGACGTAGGATGCGTTATCAAAAATGGAGTCGCCGACCAGAACAATATGCACCGGCGTATTTATCGCGCTTGCTTTAGCCATAACCCTGCTCAACTCGTCTCTCAGATGCCCACTACTAAAAGTCTTTTCCTTCTTCTCTGCTAAAACAGATAGCCCACTATTCCCGGTTTAACCAGCGGGAGAAGGATTTACCCCGCGCGGATGCAGCGGATTTCTCAGAATTAACCGCCCATCACCAAGCCGGCTTTCTATACATCTGCGCCCTCAACATAGATAATTTTCCGCGCAAAGCGAACCGCTTCACCCCGAGTATACGCCGGGAAAGTAGAACAGGAAAAAGTGAAATTTAATGACATCGCCGACGATTGCTAAGCCCATGTGGCTATCTGGATCAGAGTGTAAAGTCGGTCTCCTCTATCTGGTGGCGATAGCCTATCCGGCGGGGCTGGTTTATGACGCCATGTACCGCGCTTATGACCGCCAGGGCGGCAAGACACGATGTTGGAACGGCTTTGATTCCCCCACCGCAGACGTGGTGGGCTACATGCCCGTCAAAGACGCCTTGCTCTACCTGACCGGCGCCTACTACATCGATGAAAACTACCAAGCCGACGACTCCATATTGGCCTGGCGCGACGGCGAACCAGACGCCAAAGCGCCCCAGATCGCCGCCGCCCCAGGCTCCTACGATATCCTGACCTGGGAAGAAGAATTCGGCTGGAGTACGCCCATCGCCCACTGCCGCGGCCATATCCCGCTGGATACATTTCTGAACGCAGCCGCCAGATATATGCCGTTAACCCGCAAGACCTGCTGTCGGCCTTAAGTCACGATAATCAATGTCGTCAAAGCAAACGTTCTGGAGAACACGCATTAGCAGTAAACCAGACAGCCTCGTGCTCTGAGTTCGTCGAGCCATTCCGGCGCTTGCAGCCGCTCAGACCAACGCAGGTCCAGTTTGCAGAGATTCTCCAACGACAGGATCGACTCCGGCAGCGTTTCCAGACGATTTTTTCTGAGATCCAACAGACGCAGTTGTTTCAGTTCGCCGATGGAGTCTGGCAGGCGCTCAACCGGGTTGTTGCGCAAATCGAGTTCTTCCAACGACGCACAGCCCCCGATTTCATCAGGCAACGCCTTAATCTGATTGCCCTCCAGGAATAACTTACGCAGCTTGATTGAGCGGCCAATCGTCTTCGGCAGTTCAGTTAAACGATTGTTCTGGAGGTACACTTCTTTCAGCGTTCGAGACAGAAAGAAGGAATCCGGCAACGCGGCAAGACCGCTGTTATACAGCCTGAACTCCACCAGTGACTCAAAACTGAAATCCTCCGGCAGCGCCGCCAGCGGATTATCGCTCAGATTAAGGTAAAGCAGCTTATCCAAACGCGTCAGAGCAGTGGGCAGCGCAGCAATCTTGTTGTTGCTGGCGTATAAAAACGCCACGTCACGACAGTTGGCAATCGAACCCGGAATCTCGCTCAATCTGTTATGCGCGATATCGATAATCTTCAACTTGCTCAGACTGCCAATCTCACTGGAAATCGCGGCTAACTGATTTTTACTGACATTCAAATCTTCAAGCTGAGTCAGACTCCAGATTTCAGACGCAATCTCCGCGATCTGGTTATCGAAGATGCTGAATTTTTTCAGCCCTTTCGCGCTCCCGATATCCTGCGGAATAGCGCTGATGCGATTGCCGTTCAATGACAGCTCACGAAGAGAAGCGTAATCCTCAATAGCGGGAAACGAATCCAGCTTTTCGTTGTTTATTGAAATAATCCTGTTATTCACTCTTTGGTTTCCATGACATTGGGTCTCTCACCGAGGTAACCATTCAGTAACTCCTTCTGGCGCCCCTCTGACTTATTAAGGCAATGTTCGCCACGCTTCTACAGTGAGTCAATACCAAGCTCAATGACATAAAGAAAAACAACGACGAAGTAGAGCAGCGCACCGCAAAGAGCATTTAAGAAAATTAAGCAGATCTTTCGCCAGTTTTTTCTTATGTTTTTAGCTCCACTAACCAGTATAGAAAGACTGATCAGTCCGCCCAAAATTGGGATTGTAGTCCATAGCGTTTTCGACAGTCCGCCGGTATAAAAATCGTCGCTAGCTACTCTCATGATGTAATCGATACTAATGGTCACAATACAAAACGAGATAAAAATCAGCCATGCATATAAAGTCGCTGTCTTTAAGGCCATGCTTCATCCTTATTATTTCTTCAGGCAATCAATCTATTAATTTCACCAAACATGACTAGCCATCTCTTTTCATCACCCGTAGATTTAAACACTTCAATAATATATCCACACAAACACTCGATAAGAAATTACCAAATAGTTAACAAGCTGGCTTTCTATACATTGTATTTTAAAGACAACATAATAGGACTTTCCATTTATGCTAAGCCCAATGAATATCGATGCGATGGGCTCCGAAAATATTACAAGGCGCCACCTGTTTATGAGCGCAGTATTTTTCTTCCTTCGAGCTCATTGCTCATCTATTAGGCATTAGAGTAGTACAAGCTGCTTGTTATCAACTGAATGAGGTATTTATGAGCCCTGTATCTGCCTGGATCTTTCACCATAGAGCATCTTTAGATGCAATGTCCCCATTAAACTTTGATGGATCTGACTTTCTAGTCGGAGTTGCAATAGTTCCCGGTTCTACCATAAGAGAAGCCCTAGACAACTTCGATGCGTATTTAAGCGAGAATAAAATGGAAGTTATAGCGATATGGAAGTGTGAGCAATATCATCCTAAAAAATTTTCCGAGCCTACCGAAGAAAATAGAACAATCGCATTGATTTCAGCAGAAGTGTTAGAGCAGAAGAAATCTTTCTATGCCTGGAGCACTAGCGAACATGCCTTGGACGACTCAGAGAGAGATGATAATGATTTTCACCTTTCATCTGAGTACATTTATCAGAGTTAAACAGCCATGAAAACCGTGTTTCTTCCCGACGAACTCATTGCACAAGTAAAAGCCATTGCCGAAAGCGAAAACTATCCTGAAGTGACGCGTATTCTAAACAAGCCCTCACCCAGTGATATGGAAACGGCTGACACTATGACTGCGATTAGGCTTACCCGTGAGGAAGCTCAAGCGCTTGCAAATGTAGCGATAGTTGAGCATATGAAGGCGGAGTTGAAGTATCCCTACTGGAGTGATGGCCATCCCAAGTATGATGAGGCTCATGAAAGCGAGTTCTTTGAAATCCAGGCAGGCTTATTTGGGAAGCTCCTTCACTACTTAAATGAGTTTGATATAAAGACAAGATAATGACATTAATGAAAGCCATTAGTTTTTCTGTTCTCATGCTTATTACGCCTGTCGCTTTTTGTGCGGAAGAAGCCCAGTGCAGCTATAAAGCGTCATTTGTTCAGGAGGCGCCCGTAACAGATAACAGCGTGGCGCTTTCACACTGGAGCACAGAACGAGACAGAAAAAGCGATGAATTTATAAAAAAGCTTTATCTCGTATATAAAAATGGCGATATCGCCGTTATTGAGCACAAATACTGTGACATGTATAACTTTGAGGTCAGTTATGCTTTCTCCAGTCAGAATCCAGCCCCCACAAGCAAGTCCATTGGGCAAATCATCGAAAAGCACGCTCAATACGCTCAGCTCACGCCAACCTATTCACCCTCGCTGAGCAGCATAGTGACATCCGAGTTGGAGAAAAACGCTTTTGATGGTCAAAAGCCTCTCTCACTTGGGTTGCCTCAAGAACCACTCACCTTCGACGATTTTGTCGAATACAGCGTTTCCTTTTTGCCGAATAAAGAGAGCAACATCCTGCAATCAAGCCTGAGCTTTTATATGGGCATTGGCGGAGCTGATTAAGCCTGCTCAGTTGATATTCGTGAGGTATGAAGTGATGGCTCTGGGGCGCTGTTGGATGGCGCTTTGCTTATCCAACCTACGGTGACTGAGATTCGGTGCAACAATGCTTGACGCTGTAGTGCTCGCCTAGCAGATTGGATAAGCCCAAATAAAGAAAAACGCCCTGCCTATCGAAGAGGTTCAGGGCGTTTTCAGGATAGAGCAATGTCAGCGGCTTAGTAGTTAAATCCCGCTTGGCAGTGGAGCGCCGATGGGTTGCATGTCGAGGAGGATATTTTTTGCTTCTTCTTTCCACTGCAGAGGCAACGAGTAGTTGGGGAATCTGAGCGCTAGCACCGCCCCCTCGTTGAGTAAAGCGCGCACATTCGCCGGCATTTCCTGGCCCAGTTCCGCGCAGCCCTCGGCGTTCACTAAACCGCTGAAAGAAAGCGGTTCGACTTCGCCTAGTGCGTTGTGCGCTTCCAAACGCCAGCTCGAATTTTCTCCGATGTTAAATTGCTCTCCATAAGGCTGACTGAATCCCAAGCCGCAGGCCTTTAGAACGATCGGCAGCGCGGGGAGAGGCTGAGCTTTTCGTTTTTGATCACGCAAAAATTTCCCCCACATCAAGCGGGCTTCAGGCGAGTTCAGCGATATGTAGTTATAATCATCCGGCTTGCGTAGGGCCTCCAGCCGTTTGAGGCCTTGTTCCAGCTTATCTATGTCGGTTTCGTATCTGAGTTCTTCTTCCAACAGGCTTTTGGCGGGTTGGCGGGCCGCTTCTAACCCTAACAGGGCGGCTTTCTCGTAATGAACCAACGCCTGCTTTCTGTCGCGCTCTTCCTGACCCCATCCCATTTCCGCAATGCGGGCCAGATGATAGTGGGCCACCGGCTCGTCCTGCGCTGCGCTTTTGCTGAAGGCGGATTGGGCTTCCGCGTAGTTTTTCTCATCAAGCATTAGCACGCCGTAGTTGGTCCATGCCTGTCTAAGACCTCTGTCCATCCCCTTCTGCAGCCACTCCACCGCCTGCTTTCTCATGGCGGACGAGTCAAAACCATCACGCTCTCCCGGCAATAGATGCCTGGACATCTGGTAAGCGCGCACATATTGCCGGGAGGCTTCGAAGTCATATCCTGCGTCCGGCGCCGATTCATACGCCTGGGCGTAGTAATCGCCGGACTTGAGAATGTTGGGAAGCACGCCCGCCACGGCGAACACAGAGGTAGGATCGGGCTCGTTATACGCAATCGCGAGGTTAATGTAGGTAGGCATCTTCAACCCCCGCTCCAACGCTTCCTGCAAAAGCGGGATAGCGGCCTTGGGTCGCCCGGCGTCGATCTCCATTGCGCCCAGGTTATGGCTGGCCCGCGCAGAACCTTTCTCCCGAGCCTGTTGATAAAAAACACGAGCCTGCTCGCGGTCCTCCTTAACGCCTTTTCCCAGGTCGTAAGCTTTACCAAGCAAAAACAGAGCGTCTGCGTCGCCCTTGGCCGCCGCCTCATGAGCCTGAGAAAAAAATTCTTCATACTGCCCGCTGTTGAACAACTCTTCCGACGTTGCAGCGAGGGCGGAACGCCCGCCGGCGCCACTTATCAGTAATCCACACAGCAGTCCGGCCAAATAATGTTTTTTCATATGAGGTTGTAAAAGTATTACTCGTTGAGTGAAGGGAGATCAGGTTCCGGAAAATGGAGAAACGCTGTGATGTTATCCGAGCGTCTTCCCGAAAGGAATATAGCGATAACAACGCCTAAAGTCCGTCGTGGAGAGAAACAAACAGGCATCACCGGAAGGCGAAAAACGTATCGCGACAAGTAAGAAGAACTGTTGGATGGCGCTTCGCTCATCCAACCTACGGTGACTGGGGTTCAGAGCATCAATGCTTTACGCCGTAGCTCTCGCCAAGCGGATTGGATAAGTCCGAATGGAGAAAAATTCCGGTTAGTTCTGAGTGTTTGTATGCCTCAGCGAAGGCTTCATTACAAAATATGCCCTGGAAGGTATCCAGTTCCGTTCGGAATATAGGAAAGCCGCCAACCTTGGACTCGTCAAAGGCGATGTTTACCAAATTTTGATTTGCATCGTACGCCGTCAAACGCCGATCCACGCCATCCACTTCTTCCGCTGTTCGCAAAGGGTTGAACAGGTAACCGTGGGATTCATCGAAGTTAACCGGTAAAAACTCCCCTACTTCGGCTAAAAGGCCGCTCAATGTGTTGTACGCCTTTTCATTAAAGAAAAGTCGACCGTTTCTGGCTGCTATATCTGGGATAGTTTCAACGCCGCTGTCTGTCGCTTTAAATCGGATACTTAACGGTTTCCAAATAGCGCTGTAAGGCACAGGAAAACGCTTGATGTGAAACGGGTATTCACGACCCAGCTTTTTCAGGACTTCGCCCGTGGGAATCACGAAAGTTAGATAGGATTCCTCATGAACAATGCGATATATAGCCACATTTATGCCTTCCACCCAAAACTTCACAGAATTATATGCCTACCATCAAAGTTAATCATTTTTAACATTAAACCAAGCCAGCTTTCTATACATCATTCGACACACACAAGATAATCAAAAATCGTTGTCAAAATAGATATGAATTTCGCATTTCAAAATCATCTTACACACGCTTAAAGGATTAGTCACTATGACCGACAAGACAAAAAACGAAACCCCAAACAAGCCAGCTTACGTACCTCGTTTTAAGCCGACCCCTGAAAATATAAAGAAAGTCGCTGATGCATTCGAAAGAGCAAGAAAGGATGCAGAGATAAATGGACACAAGTGGACCATGATTGTTTACTAAACCGCAGGGAAGCAGTTGATGAGTAAGGCTAAAAAGGTTTGGCTTAGTCCACAGATAAAAAGCCAGTTCCAAGCAATTCCAGAGCTTCAAGACTTAATAAGGGATTTTATCGAGTACAAGAAAGAAAACTTAAAATTCAATGACACAAATAACTATATAAACATTAGATATCTTATCGGGAGAGATGTTCCTTATGACAAAGATCCTCTTAAGCTAGAAGATACATACCACGCACATATTCTAGAAAAAGGCTCTCCCTCGCATCTGAAGGCGACAAGAAGATACAACGTTAACAAACAAGTAGACTGGACAAGCAATTACGCCCTAGTATACTGCACGCTTTGGTCAGAAGATAAACTTCCACATAAAGAAAGAAGCGCATTTGGAATACTGGATTTCTGGCTTGATGCGCATGGCCAGCTCAATACAAATTCTAAATTCAGACTTCAAGAAATGGTTGATGAGTTTGAAAGAGCGGTAAATAAAGGAGAGACAATGCTATGGTAGCTTCAAATAGTGAAGTCAATTGGCGCCAGGGCGCTCCAGAAAAAGGCGGTATTTATTATGTCTCCGCCATCCAGTATCCAGCAGGCACTGTTTATGATGTTCTCTTTTGGCAGGTTGATCCAAGTGGAGATAGTTACTGGGTGCCCTTCGACTCCAAAATCGCCAAGGTAGTCGGCTTCATACCCGTTTCTGAAGTCATAGGCGCCTTCACTGGTGTTCTAGATCCTTCTGATGGTTCTAAAGTTCCAGACGCCATTATCCAATGGCAATATGGCGAGCCAGATCGCACAAATCCTTGTCTTGCCGCCCTTCGCTATATGTACGACGTGATGACCTGGGATGAGGAGTTTGGATGGAGCGTTCCTTTGGAGCACTGCGACGCTTATATTCCCTTGGATGAGTTTTTAACGAAAGTCGCCGATCTCCTGCCTTTTGAAGATAAGAACCAGTAACATACGCACAATGTTGGATGGCGCTTCGCTTATCCAACCTACGGTTATTGCCATACGCCCAGTTGCTTTCCTGGGCGCACGCCACGCATTCTTAACAGAACATCTCTATCACTGACGCCGCCGAATTTTCGTAGGTTGGAAAAGCGCAGCGCCTTCCAACATTCGGAGTAGCTCAAATCCCCCTCCCTTACAAAATCCCATTCTCCACAAAACTAAACTCCTCCATCCCTCCAATAATCACATGGTCCAGCACTCGTACTTCCAATAGGTCAAGGGTGCGTTTTACTTCTCGGGTGAGGCGGATGTCTCTTTGGCTTGGTCGGGCATTTTGGGAGGGGTGGTTGTGGGCGAGGATAACGGCGGCGGCGTTGAGTGAGAGCGCCTTTTTGGCGATTTCGCGGGTGTGGACGGTGGATTCGTTGTAGGTGCCCCGGAACATCAGATCGAATTCGATGACGCGGTGCTGGTTATCCAGAAACAGCACGCCGAAAGCTTCGTGCTGGAGTTCAGCCAGATTCAGTTTCAGGAAGTCGTAGGCGAAGCGGGGGCTGGCGATCACTGCGCCGGGCTCGCGCAGGCGGGCGGCCAGGATGGTCAGTGCTTGTTTGATAATGCGATTGCCCTTCATTTGATTTGCTCCATTGGGGCTGGAAAACAGTTTGGAGCAAATTTACCTCAATAGGAGGTTCACATGTGAACGTTTAACCTGCCTTGGAATCTGTTTCGTATAACGCAACCTTTAGCTTTTCATATAGGTTATTAATTACTCCATTTTCCATTTTTGCTCCCATTTCAAATAAGTTTTCACGACTGTATTTTGAGGCACGCTTTTTTTTACTAAGAAAGCGGAGTAATGCTTGAAACAAATTTTTACCTCGAAGAGCCTTATGGTATTCTTCAAAAATCTCATCAATCAACTTTTCTGCAGGTTCTGAAAACCCAACCTTCTCCAAGTATTCTTTATTTAATTCAAAATCAGGCACAACCTGATTTACATGAATATCACATAGACACTCGCCTGTGTTCCTATATCTTTCAACCTCAAAAGCAAACCATTTAGAAAGCTCTTTTATTAACCCGATGTATAATTCTTTTTCTTCTTTTTCAAGAAGTTTTTCAAAAATCTCTCTGACGTACAAGTCGTTCTCAATCGAGTAGCCATAAGAAAATATTATGTTCTCTTTATACTCTTCTGGGATTCCTGTAAAGTACCACATATCCTTATCTGCAACGAAAGCAACTTTAGATCCCTCGTACTCTTCCTTTCTCTTGAATACTTTCAATAGAGCATCTCTACCGAAGCATGGAAGTATGTCGATATCTAAATCACCAAACTTTTCTTCAATATACCTGTATACAGTTTTGTCATCTTCGCCTTCTACAAGGACAGTCGGGAGCCAGGTCAGGCAAATCGCACTATGTGGCTACAAAGTAGCCAGGCCCGATAGCACTTTTTTTAAGTAACCATGATCCCAGCCTGCTCGTAGCCTCTTAGTTTTTATACCTCCTTTGTCCGTCTTCTCATTCTTCAGTAAATTCAACGCCATATGTCTCAACACCGCTAAATTCTCCGCGCTGTGTCCCATGCGATGCCGCGAGTCATCCTCTTTAAACGCTACATCCAGCACCCAATGCAGTTTGTTCTCTATGTGCCAGTGCTTTCGCGTCGCATTCAGGAAATATCTCGCATCGCCTTCTCGACTCGAAATATACAAGCGGCGCTCCAGCGTTCTTTGTCCTGACTCCATTCGCTCTGTTTCTACGACGATGAAACTCTTCAGGTCTTGCCAGCGACTTTGTTGCTTTTCCAGACCCTCCAGATTCGTTGAAACGCGGCAGCGCCGCTTCTCATCCTCAACGCGCCCTGGTTCGCATACAAAGTCGACAAAATCCTCGCCGAAGCCTTTAGCCTCAGCGTCCACGTACCGGTCGTGAATCTCATCGTGTAATGAGGCCTGATTTTCCTTCACACCCACTAAATAGTCTGCTTCCGCGTGACGGATATGCTTCACGATCTCCCGCTGGCATCCCATCGCGTCCAAGGTGACGAGACTTCCTTTTAATGACAATGCCTTCAACAGTTTAGGAATAGCAGTGATCTCATTGGACTTCTCCTGAGTTTTCACCTGTCCCAACACCAGTTCGTTCGCTGTCGACCAGGCGCTAACCATATGAATGGCGGGTTTGGAAGAGGATCGGTCGTATGAGCGCCGTAACGTTTTGCCGTCTATTGCGATCTGATCATCTGGAATCTGCTCCGCCAGCGTCGAAGCCCAGGATAGAAAGCTTGTCTCTAGCGCCTCGGGATCTAACTTCGCAAAGATGTTGTTGAAGGTGTCGTGGGAGGGAATGCCGTTGGGCAGCTCCAGAAAAGACTCAAACCACTCTTTTTTAGCGTCGCCAAACCGAGTGATGGTAACCCAATCGTCAGCCCCACAGATGATCCCGCAGAGCGCGATGGTGAGAACATCATAGAAATTATGCCGCATATTGAGCGTCTCTCGACGAGGATCAGAAAGGCTGGAGAAATGGTGTTTAACGCCGTCAATTAAAGAAGAGCCCATAACAGTCCTTATTAGGGGAGAAAAAGAGGCGTACTCTATGAATTTACTGCCTACTATTCAACCACATAGTGCGATTTGCCTGGAGCCAGGTCCTTTTCAAATAGGCAACAGTTTCATCGATATTCATACTAATTCTGTTCACTAAATCACTCTCCCTTATTTTCATCTACAACTATTTCTTTATCCTCATACTTTGCATAAATAAATGGAGAGTGAGTAGCAACAATAAATTGATTGGATGGCTGTTGCTTCAACAAAGTTGGAAATAAACGTCTTTGCCAATCCGGGTGCAAACTAAGCTCAGGCTCATCAATAAATACTATTGAAGATGAAAAAAAGGCATTGTAACAAAGAAAACTAAGCATCTGTTTTTCTCCAGCAGACAAAGTCCCAGAGTCGATTGCATCCACAGAGTGCCCCAGAGTTACTGTCCTGATTCTAATGCCTTTATGCCTAAATATTTTAGCTGTAAGAATTGAAAGCACATCAAAAGGCTTTAATAGCTCCTCTCTTCTTCTATTTATTTCATCAGCCTTTGACTGAATCGAGTTAAGTATTTCAAAGGAGTCAATCTCAACTCTTTCTTTACCTTTTGATTTTGCGCTTTGTATTGAATCTATTATAGATGTACTGAAATTTTTATAGTGCTCATTCAAACCCTCAGATATCAATGCATATCTTTTTGTAAGCAGATTAACTATATCATGCGTAGATATTGAGCAGACGAACTTATGGCCTCTCACGCTTAGCCTTTCAGATACAGTTTCCAATTCACTTTGAATATCATCTCTATCTATTATTTCAGTTACAAACCTATCGCTGCCAATTCGCCTTCTAATTCTTCTAGTGTTTGCCATAGAATACCCTCCTTCTATCCTTCTGAATGTTGGAAAGAATAAGGAGTTTGCATCATGACTTATAACTAAACTATTAACTTCCTGAGCTCCAAGCTCTCCAATATCTTCTGCAGCCACATAAAACTTACCCTTTTTATCAACATTAGAATTAGAAAAATTCCACTTCACCGCTCCTTCTCTATTTTCTAACTCAAGACTATACTCTGTTGTTTCAAGCCTAACATAATCGTAATTTATTTCTGGGGAAACCCTCTCCACATTTGCAGATATCAAGTACCAAATTAGCTTTAGCAAAGTTGTTTTTCCAGATCCATTAACTCCTGTAATAATATTAATATCATCATTGAATTTATACCTTGCATCTATTTTATTGCTTAGTCCATTAACTTCTATAGATTTAATTTTCATTTATCCTCCTCATCAAAACCCACTAACCTTCATACTCTTCAACACCAACTTCCAGTTCTCCATTTGGGTTCCTTCCAGGTTCAGTCTGCTGACCATGTAGTACAGACGCTGTGTGGCCGCGCCGTTGGGGGCGGTGGTGAAGCGTTGTTTTAGCCAGTAGGGGGGGATGGATTGGTAGTAGAGGGTGGCTTTTACGCTGAGGGCGCCGGTGTTGACGCCGGATGGCAGGGTGACTTTGTAGGTGAGCGCGTCCTGGCCTTTGAAGCCGGGGCCCTGGTCCTGGTAGTCCGGGTCGTCGCCGACGCCGTGGGGGTCGGTGGAGGCCATGAATTGCTCCATCACCTGCCCTTCGGGTTTGAATACAGTGGAGACGCGCCAGCCTTTGGGTAGCAGGCGGTTGTCTTTGGGGCTGTAGACGCGGTGGACGAAGCTGGTGGTGAATTCGTGTTGCGCGTTCTGGTTCAGCTCTTCGTAGATCTGCACCTGATTCTCACGGGTGATCAGCTGATAATGCGGCTGGTAGGCGTCCGGGCTGGGCAGGAACTCGGTTTTCAGGGGGATGCCTTTGCCGTCCACGATCACGCCAACGGAGTTGGTGCGGCCGGAGCCCCACACCACTTTGTCGCCGTCCATCACCAGAAACTCCAGGAAGGCCCGGCGGAAGGCCACGCCGCTGGGGAAGCGGTGGCCGGTTTTATTGGTGAGGGTGACGTTGGCGGTGAGCACGCCGTTGCTGACGCCCTCTACTTTCACGTCGATATCCACGGTCTCCTTCTGCGCCTGCAAAATCATGTTATCGATAGCCAGATCCACGCCGTTGTCCGCGCCGGTCATGTAGTCGGTTTTATCCACGCCGAGAATGTCCGGGAACTGATCGAACATCTCCAGCAGGAATACGTTCAGGCCCACATGTTCATGACGGTTGTAGTCCGGACGCAGGGGAATATCGATGTCTTCCAGCGGCAGCGTGTGCTCCGCCGCCGGATAGTTAGCGTCCTGAATCGTGGCGATCTGGGTGACGAGCTGATCGATGTCGATACTGCCGTCCAGAGTTTCGAAACCGCCGGGCATATGGCAGCCCTGGCAGCTTTTGAAGTCGGAGTTGGGGTCGTTTTCACCCTGGGCGAAGGCGCTGTTCTGCCATTCCAGGAAAGTGGCCTGTTCAATGGTGTGAGCGTAATCCTTGAATGCCGGATTGGTTTCAGCGGCGTCCAGCACCGGGTAGGGATTCTGGGTCATGCCGATATTGGGCAGGTTGATGGTGTGGCAAGTTCCGCACATCTGCGAGTCTTTCATGAAGCCGTTATGCACCGGCTTCACGCCCAGCACGTCTTCCATGGGGCGGGTGGACACATCCTTGAAGGGACCGTAGTACTCATCATCCGGTCCGCGCTCGAAGCGCCCGGTGGAATTGTGGAACAGGCCAAACGCCAGCTCTTTCGGCGTCAACGGCGTCAGCCAGCCGGGATTGCTTGGATTCCAGCTCGCGACCTGCTCGGCGGAAGGCTCGTTGATGTGATGACACACCACGCAGCTAATGCCCTCCCGCGCCAGCTCGCCATACTTGTGATAGGCGTAGTCCGCGGGTTTCGGCTCAGCGGCGGAGAGCACCTGAGTGAGATAGAAGTAATCCACCTTGAAGTTGGGATCGAGGGACGGATCGACCGCGGCGTCGATTTCCAACTGACGCTGTCCCATCGCGCCGTGACAACTCAGGCAAGTGTTGGTGATAGCGGTTTGCGTATCAGCGACGCTGCCTTTCAACGGCGTCGGGGTCATCAGCCCATCCGCCGCCACATAAGCCATTTCACTTTCCAGCTGTGCGTGGAAGATGGGGTCGCGCCCGGCCAGCCCCATGGGCGACCAACGCCACTCCCCGTACTCGGAGACATTAAAGCCGTCGCCGTAATTAGGACCGGTCTGCAGGAACATGGTGACGCCATACGGCAAGCCGCCCAGACCGCCATGACAGCCCAGACAGTTACTGGAGGTGATGAACGCTTCCGCGCCATCGGGACCGGGAACCACATGGTCGGCCCACTGCGACGGGAAAGGTTTCACCTTTAGATAGACGCTGCGCGCTAACTCCGGAAATTGCTTCAGGAACGCGCTGTTCGGATTAGGCAGGGCTTCGTTCTTCATCGGCAGCGCGGAGAGCTCCGCCTGCCCCATATGCTGGCTGAGGAAGGCCTGCAGACCGGGTACTTCAGAGTCTTCCCAGGGGCGTTGCAATTCAGGAATTTCGAACACCGACTGGGCGTAGGGATCGTCTTTTAACAAAGACAGGGGGTAACTGCTCAGATGATCGGGACTGCGCCAGGACGTGTCGACGAAAAAGCGCAGGGGATATTCTTCCGGCAAGAAACCTTCAACATTACGCAGCGCGCTGAAGGTGAACATATTCTCCGCCGAACCGTGGCAGCGCAGGCAGGGCGCGCCGAAACTGGAGTACGGCGCGTGGCTGTAATTATCCAACTGGCTGTCCACTGCTTTCTCAATGGTCTGCCCTTCTCCCGCCGCGCTGGGTCCCGCCCAGAACCAGCCGTCCTTGGAGCCGGCTTTATCACGCACCATCACCGACCAGGCGGTGAGCAGCTTGCCGAGCATGGCTTCATAAGCGTCGGGGTCGGCCTGATATTTGGGGTCTTTGGCGAGATCCTGATAGAGCACGCCGGGCGCGGTGTACATCTCCTTGACGATCATGGCGCCGTCGGGAATATCGCCCTGACGGCCGCCTTCCAGCCAGCGCATGACCTCCGGCGAGTAAAAGATGCGTGCGGCGGGGTGCGTGCCGAAATATTCGTTGCGGATGAAAGGGCCAGTGTCGCGCACGCCCTTGTCGTGCTTCCAGCCGAGCTTTTTGTAATCGAATTTCAGTAGCCAAGTGTAGAGGACTTTTTCGTAGTCCCGCAAAGGCATGCTGGTGGGTAACGGGAGATCGGCGGGTTGACCGTCGGACTGACTGGCGGATTGCGACCTTGGCGGGGAGTTGGCTCCCGACTCCGGCGTACGACAGCTGGTGAGCAACACCGACAAACAGACGGATACGCCGCCGACGAGGGTCAGAACATCCTTACGCATAGCAACCTCCTCGCTATGTGAGCGCAACGCGGCGGTCAACGCCAACGTCACGGCTCCTTTGCACCCATGGCAATCACTTTTTATCCCGACAACGCGCCGTTGCGGGGTCAGTCGCGCTTCATCCGATGCATCCCCCCTCCAGGATGTCGGCGACCTGACATTACAAAAGTTTTAGACCATGTTTGAGATTACGCAAGGCGGGTGATAACGGGGAGAAGGTGGGGAGGCCCCGCCGCGCAGAGCGATGGAAATGCGCGGCGAACGGCCTGGAAAGGCGTTTATTCGTAGTCGACAGCGGACGGATTTCTTTCGAAATACCGTTTGTAGAAATTTATGTAGTTGTTGTTGACTTTCATGGCGGTGATTTCGTCATAGCCCAGTTCCGTCGCTTCGTCGTCCCACAACCCCTCACCGTCAAAGCCGTTGACGAACACGCTGTCGTCGCTCACTTCCGTCAGTTTGCCCATCAGGAACATGGGGTCTTCAGGGTTTTCGTCTTCCAGAATCAAGTAGTCGTAGCGCTGCCCCAGGGTGGACAGCGTAGAGCGCCAGTTGCTCAGGTCGCACTGGATGTCGAACTCAACCTTCCCGTAGAGCCCCTCTTCCTTCAGCATTTGCGTCTGTAGGATATTGATAGCGCCCATGTAGACATCAGTAATGTCGCCCATGCGAATCACCATCAAACCGTCGAGGTTGAAGTCATACACGTACTGCAACAGCACCAGCTCGTCGGAGTAATCCAGCACAAACGCCTGCAGACAGTTCTCGTCCACTTCATCCCGCTCGATGGAGACCAGGGTTCCGTTTTCTTTGGCTTCTTTAATTTCTTCCAGCATAAGTTTTCTCAAGATTAGCAAGGACAGGCGCGTGAGTTATTTCGAGCGCCCGTCGTAGTGATTCACTTTCAACGCGTCCAGATCCACCCCTTCCAGACAGCGGGTGTTGATCGCCGCCATCTTGACGCCGGAGGGATCGCTTCCCTCCCCGAAAGGATGAATGCCGCAGGTAGGGCAAAATCGATGCTGGATAACGTGTGTGTTGAAGGTATAGGTGCTCATGGCGTTTTCCCCGGACGTCAGCGTCAACTGCGACCGCGGCACGAACCACAGCAGCGACCCTTTACGGGAACAAATGGAACAATTACACGCCAAAACTTCCGTCAGTTCGCCTTCGACTTCAAACGCGATATTGCCACAATGACAGCTGCCTTTGTAGATCATGGTGGCTCCTTGGGTTTTGTTGCGATCAATCTCTATTCAGTTATCCAGCCAGACGTTGCGCAACGCCCGGATGTATACGGAATGAGGTTCGTCTTCGTCCACATTTCGTCTTTATCCAAATAAAGAACGCCATCCTCCTGCAAAACGCCTTCCTGAACAAGTGTTGCGATGATAGCGTCGGTGCGATCGGGGTAGGCGAGATAATCTTTACGCTGACCGGAGCGAAACGGCCAGTCGTCATAGGTGTCGGAAACAAACTGAATGTCGTCGCCGATGTTATTCATCAGATACCAGCACACCATAGTCGCAGAGACAGGATGGCCGACAATCTCATTTTGCGTACTGACGGGAAGATGGGCGAACGTGATGCGTTCTTTCTTGGTCTGGTTGATATGTTCGTAGCCGACGGACATAAGCGCCCTCGTAAAGATTGTTCAGGCAGGTAGAGCCTCCTCCTCCCCGCTTCCGCAGAAGTCGAGGAGGAGGAAATCCGTTTCAGCGCATCGCGCCGACGCTTAGCCTAACAATCCTGGCGCACGCCGACTACAGCAGGCGCAGGAAGGCGAACACGTCCAGGAAGCTGATGCGGCCGTCTTCATTCAGGTCATACTGACGGTTGTCGTCATTGACCGGACGGAACAGTTGCTTCAGCAGCATCAACAGGTCGCGACCGTCTACGTCGCCATCGCCGTCGAAGTCGCCTTTCACTTCCTCTTTGACGCCATCGAGACTGATTTCCACGATGACCGGGTCATGGTCTGAGGAGCGATACGCATCCGGGCTGTACAGGTTCAACACCTGAGCGTCGGTTTTGAATTCCACGTTGTAGTCCAGCACCCGCGGCTCATCGCCGTTGATGTGCCACTCGGAAACGCCGACCACCTGCGGAGCAAGCGACGCGCTGGCCAAAGCGTGGTCCAGATAGCCGGTTTCACCGGAGAAAACGTAGGAGTAAGCTGCGTCGCCGATCAACTCCGCCGGCAGGTTATGATACCCCTGCGCCTGCAGCGCCATAATCGGGTCTTCCTTGGCGTAGGCGTTTAAGTCGCCGATGATCAGCACGTCCGCGTCTTCCGCGCCGGTAGGATCGCTCGCCAGCCAGTCCGCCAGCGCCACCGCGGCTTCGCTACGCTTCGCGTTGTAGCAGCCCTGGCCGTCGCCTTGATCCTGGTTATCGCCTTCCGCGTTGGTGCAGCCTTTGGATTTGAAGTGGTTGACCGCCACGGTGAGCTTGCCGTCGTTGTCGTTCAGGGAGAACGTCTGCGCCAGTGGCTGACGATTGAAGTCATCGAACGGATAGCTGCTCAAGGTCTTGGCGGCGCCGGCGGGCGTCACTTTGTCCGCTTTATAGATCATGCCCACCGCGATTGCATCGCCGCCCAGGGACGACAGCCCCGGATTGACGACCGCATAATTGCCGCCCGCCGCATTTAGTCGGTTGACCAGATCCTGAATCGCGGAATCTTCGCCATAGCCGTCGTTTTCAATCTCCATCAGACCCACAACATCTGCGTCCATGGCTAACAAGGCCGCCACGGTTTTCGCCGCCTGACGCTCCAGCTCTTCCGCTGTGGAAGCGCCGCGAGGGGTCGGAAAGCCACCGCCCTGGCCATCGCCATTGAAGAAGTTGAGCACGTTGAAGCTGGCCACTGTCAGGTTGCCGGCGCCGGTGGTCACAGGGGCGTCGGTGCGGGGATTTTCCGCCACAAACGCTGGCGTAACGGTGGGATACATGCGGTATACGGAGAAGCTGTAGCTGATGACGCCAGTGAGTTCGTTCACCTTGTCGCCCACCCGCAGGGTGTTCAGCGCGCTCAGTTCCGGCGCAGGGAATGGAATCACCGCCGGGTTCTGTTTAGTGCTGCCGTCATCCAACACCAACTGGTTCAGGGCGTTGGCCGCCGCCACCGCCGCCGCGTCTTCTCCCGGCGCCGCTAAATGCGTCGGGATATAACGACGGCCATTACCCAGTAAGACCTCGCCATAGCGGCCCAGATTATAGACTTCGTTGACGGTCCAGGGCTGCGCGGAGGTCACCAGCATGCCTTCCACTTTTTCCAGGGCGTCAGCGCTATCCAGAGGCAGAGACACCTGCGCTGGAGTCACCTGGTTGTTGTCGCCGCACACTTTAATCGCCTGCACTGCGTTCACTTCGGTCAGGTCGTGGTATTCGGTCACCGTGCCCAGCACCCGCACCTTCTGGCCCACGCTTACGTCCAGCACAGAGGCGTCCGCATACACCAATACGCCTTCCGAGGTCTTGTCATTGCCGTCCTGATCCGCGTCTTCTTCCTGCACGAAGAAGCCTTTCTGCTCATCCGCGCCTTGCAGGTCCGCGGTCACTACCGCTTCCAGCACTACCTGCTGGCCGTTCAATGGCGAGCTGGCGCCATCGCCCTGGATGGCGCTGATCAAGGTAGCGGGATCGCCGCACTCGCCAATTTCACCCGGCTCGCCGCCCGGATCGGTAGGGCCGTCGCCATAGGAGCCCAAGCCATCAAAGGTATCGTTGGGATAACCGTCCCATTGCAGGGTGGGGTCATAGGCATCGTAAGGATCGCTGTCCCCCGCATCCACGTCGGATTTGCGACGCATCGTGTTGTTAGCGGTGCTGACGTCGCCGCTGCCCCACTCACTGCCGGGGTCCACGCCGATCTGACCGATGGAGTCCACCGCCGCGCCGCCTTTCAGCAACAGGATGGCGTCATCGCCGTTGAAAAAGCCGCCGCCGCTGGTTAGATCCGCCTGCGCCAGAATCGCCGGATCCGCGCTGCTGTGGGCGATGACGTAGACGTCTCCCGCCGCCAGGGTTCCACTGAGATTCAGCGTCACGCCAGCGCTGGAGGAGCCGTTAAAATACATCTGCACTTCATAGGCGCTCAGGTCAACGTCGGCGCTGGTTCCGTTATAGATTTCCAATGCTTTGTTGTTGCTGGAGCCTTCCACATACTCAGAGAAAAAGAGGTCCGCCGCTGCGTGGGCCGCGCCGGTATGGAGCATCGCCATGCCCAATAACAACGCGGATACCTTGAACCTTGGCTTGGTAGTCATGTTTGTTCCCTTTTTACTTTATTTATTATCGAGTTATCCCCACCCGTTTTCTCTAACGGGCAGGCTTAGTCTAGCTTATCGGCGGACGGTGATTATGCGATCTGATCCGGATTCCGGATATTTACCTTGTGACGCGGACGCAGATAAATGCGACCGTCAGGCGCTCCAGCCTGGAAATCATCGAACCGTCGGGGGAGGAAGTCGTTTCCGGGAAAACCTGTCTAATGCAACAGGAAACCGGTGACAGATTTACGCGAAACAGATGACAAAAATGTGACGAACTATCCGCAAAATCAGAGGATTAAAGAGAGCTGTGATTAGAGCGGCGGCTGGAAGAAGATGGCGGACGAGAGAAACAAAGGACGGCCTGGCCGTCCCCTATAACGCATACTCCTGATAAAGACGGTCCGCCACACCATGCATAATGCCATGACGGGCGGCCAGACGTTTGCGGTCCTTGTCATACCCGCCGCCGATCACGCAGGCCACCGGCACATCGCGCTCCAGACACTGGCGGATGACATATTCATCCCGCTCCGCGATATCCGCGTCTTTGAGATGCAAATGTCCCAGCACATCATCGTCATGCACGTCGACGCCGGCGTCGTACAGTACGAAGTCCGGCTGGGTCAGGTCGAAGATATAAGGCAGCCAATGCTCCATGGTCTGCATGTAAGCGCGGCCATCAGAGCCGCGATCCAGCTCGATATCGAAATCGCTGTGCGCCTTGCGATAGGGAAAGTTCTGACGACAGTGGAAAGAGCAGGTGAAAATGTCCGGATCGTCCGTCAGGATGCGCGCGGTGCCGTCGCCCTGATGCACATCGCAGTCGATGATCAGCACCCGTGACGCCTCGCCCCTACGCACCAAAACCCGCGCCGCCACCGCCAGATCGTTGAACACGCAGAAGCCGCTGCCATGATCGTAATGCGCATGATGGGTGCCCCCCGCCAGGTGCGCTACCAGCCCGTATTTCAGCGCCAGTCGCGCGGTCAGCAAAGTGCCGCCCACCGCCCGGAAAGTCCGCGTGCAGACGCCTTCCGACCAGGGCAAACCAATCTGGCGCATGTGCTTGGGGGACAGTTCGCCATGGTGAAAGTCGCGCACGTAATCCGCGCAATGAGCCAGGGCGATGTCGTCCTGGGTCGCCGCTTCCGGCGCAAACAGATTGGCGTCCGTCAGCACCCCCTCAGCGCGCAGAAACTCCGCCAACAAGCGGAATTTCTCCATGGGAAAACGGTGACCAGCGGGAATTTCAGGACTGTATTCGGGGTGATAAACCAGCGGAACCTTTGTCATACAACCAATATCATCTCTTACGGGCGGCGCATGCGCGCAAATCAACTTGAAACACCTTCGTCCTTCCCCCATCTAGCATAGAGTTCAAACATTCAGGGCGTTAAAGAAATGAGCGATACATTACAGGTTGTCTGTCCCCATTGCGACACCACCAACCGGGTTCCCGCAGCCAAACTCACCGCCGGCGGCAAATGCGGCCGTTGCAAACAACCACTGTTCGCTGGACATCCCGTCGCCCTCGGACAGAATAACTTCGGCAAACACCTGCAGACCAGCGACCTGCCCCTGCTGGTGGACTTCTGGGCGCCCTGGTGCGGCCCCTGCAAAATGTTCGCGCCGATTTTCGAGCAGGCCGCCGCGCAATTGGAGCCTGCAGTGCGTTGCGTGAAAGTGGATACAGAGAGCAACCCACAACTGGCTCAACAATTCCAGATCCGCAGCATCCCCACCCTGGCGATCTTCAAGAAAGGCGTAGAAGTCGCCCGTATTTCCGGCGCACTACAGGGTCCACAACTGGTTCAATGGGTGCGGGAGAATTTGTAAGCCACTCCCTCGCAATTTCACACTTTCCCTTCGCTCCTGTTTTTTGACGGGAGCCTTGTCTCCCCCTTTCCAAGCTTAAAAAACCGCCTGTCTAACTATTGATCTAACTGGTCAAAAAATATTTCCTTTTTCATATTTCTGAAAAATCAATCAGTTATATTTTCTCGTAAAAAAATACGGAATATTTTGACGCATTTCATAAAAAGTCAGCGCTTACTATTGCATTGTCCCGCGGGAACGCATATCCAATGTCTGCAGGCTGTTTTATCGCCAGCGCACATTGAGAAACTAAACTAATAAGAAGAACTCAGAGTCGTGACTACCAAAAATATTATCTGGATGGTTGCTGTTCTATCGATATGTCTGTCTAGCAAAGGATGGTCTATGTCTATTTTCGATATCGGAAAGGTCTGTCTCGCTTCGCACATGTCGGCTGTCGTCACCCTCAACGGCGACCCCGTCGCCGGCGCGCAGGTGCGACGCACGCTGACCTGGGGCAATGACGAAAACGCCGTCGAAGAAACCTCCACCGACGCCCAGGGCCGCTTCCAATTTCCCGCATATTATTCCCGCACTGTATCCAAATACTTACCTGGTCAACCCGTCATTCATCAGAAAATGATCATTCGCCATGACGGTCAGGAATACCTCGCCTGGACGACCAGTAAACTGAATTTCGATGAAGATTCCGAACTCGGCAAGGACGTCAAGATTCGTCTTAAATGCGACCTCGCCGACGAGGAGTCAGTCAAGGAAGGTCGCTCCTATGTAGTCAAGGGCATATGCCAATTGGAATGACCGCATAACCAAAACAAAAGTAGTCATTACAGGGGAAATCAGTCGTGGCAGTTCTAACTCCATCTGAGGCGGCGTACGCTGCAGAGCGTTCGTATCGCATCATTCATGAACGAGACGTCAGTCTTTTCGGTAATAAGCTGGCGGGGAAGTTCGCTCTCACTAACGAGTCGCGTTTCGAAGGCGTCGCCGGCGCGTCCATTTTCAAATATCAATCCGGCTTCGGTCTCGCCGCCCGCGGCGTGAGCGATACCTGCAACGAGTTTCGCGACGACGCTTTCATCGTCACCCGCGGCACCGACGCCACCAACTTCCGGGACATACTGACGGACGCGCACACGTCTGTGCAGCGCTCCAGCAGCGGCAACTTCGTGCATACCGGCTTCAACACCACCTACAAGTCCTTCGAACAGGACATCCGCAAGTTCTTTCAAGGCTACAGTCCGCGGCGGGTGCATTGCGTCGGGCACAGCCTGGGCGGCGCACTGGCGTCATTGATTGCGGAGTGGCTGGTGGAAAACAACGTGGCGGAGCCGGTGCTGTACACCTTCGGCAGCCCACGGGTGGGCTCATCCGGCTTCGCCTCTAATCTGACCCGCCAGGTGAACGCCGCGAATATCTATCGCGTCGCCCACAGCACCGACCCCGTGCCCTGGGTGCCGACCTGGCCGTTCTACCACGTGCCTAACCCGGGAACGGAATGCTTCATCGATTGCGGGATGAACTTCGCCTCCAAGAACCACCTGATGGACCACTATATTGACTCGGTGGAAGGCAAGACCTGGGAGTCGCTGAAGATCAGACAACCCAGCGCCAGCCTGACGGATGACGTCGAGAAGTGGCTGAAGTCGGACGGCCCCATCTCCTTTACCGTCAACTCCTTCAATATGATCAACAAAGCGTTGATCTGGGTATTGAAGAAGGTGCTGCACGGCGTTGGCATCGGCATCAACGTCGCCCTGGCGGCGGGTTTGACAGTCATGGACCAGTTAGCGATGTTGCTGGATCAGGCGGTGCGCATGGGCAAAGAGATGGCGGGACTGGTGGAGCGCCTGATTCTGAAGATGCTCAATGCGGTGGGTTATGCAATTTCCAAAGTGGAAAGCATCACCGTGAATTTCCTGCGCTGGACCCTGAAGGTATTCACCTCCTTCATGTACAACCTGGCCCGCAGAGCGGCGGATGCGGTGCGCCTGAGACGCTAATCCGTCCGCGCCAAAGATGCGTCCGCCCCTGCGGGCGGGCGCGTTAACGCATACAAACTGGCGTCTACTTTGCCGGCGTTGGCGTAGATGCGCAGGTTACCGCCCATGGCGTTCACTTCCGTATTGGTGGGATTCTGGTACAACGCCGCGCGAAACTGAGGGTATTGAATATCCGGGTCGCGCAAGAGTCCGTGACGAAGACAGAATTCAAATAATCCAGGAAGAGAAAACACCAGCTCATCCCCTTCCTCCCGCAACGCGCCGTCATACTCCGCGATCCAACCGGACAGGATTACATCTCCGTGCAGATAGCGGCGGAATACCGCCAAAATGTCAGTAAATAAGGCCATTTTCTTCGCGTTTCTCACTCATCCTTTCGAAGTCCTCCAAGAACGCCCGGTTCCCCCCCCGCCCTACTCCGGCGAATCCCTGGCGACGAGGGAGCAGACCTGTCGTTTTTGCGGTTATTCTGCCTGAACGGCGGCGGCTATTTTGCCCAAAAGGCGAAGCCTTGTCCGCCAGCGAATAATAACTCCACACTCCCTTTTGCATTCAGGCGGTAATCCTATGTCCAAGTCCGTATTGGTCGTCGGCGGCGCATCTTTCAACACTCTGATTCATTTGGATAACTTCCCGCAACCCCAGCCTCAGACCCTGCTCGCCAAAGGCAGCTATCAGGCGGTCGGCGGCACTGGCGCCGGCAAAGCGTTCAACCTTAAACAGTTGGGCATGGATGTGCGTCTGCACATGATTCTCGGCAAAGACGAAGCCGGCCACGCCATCCTGCGGGAATGTCGGCGCCGCGATCTGCCCTGCATTGTCGAACTGATCGATGAACCCACGGAACAGCATACCAACCTGATGGCCGCCGACGGCGGACGCATTTCCATCTTCACGCATCCTTCCGCGGACGAGGCGCCGCTGCATTGGAGTGACCTGGACCCGGCGCTGAAGCAGTGCGATATCGCCGCCGTCAGCATACTCAACTACACCCGACCGGTGTTGGCGCGGGCGCGAGAGCTGGGCAAACCGCTGTGGATTGACCTGCATGATTACGACGGCGCCAACCCGCATCACGATGAGTTTATTCAAACGGCGGACGCCCTGTTTCTGTCCAGTGATAATTTTCCGGACTACCGCGCTTTCATGGCGCAGCAAGTGGCCGCCGGCAAGGAGTTTGTGGTCTGCACTCATGGCGCACAGGGAAGTACGGCGCTGGACGACGAGGGGAACTGGTATGAACAGGGTATTGCGGAAGGATTTGAGCTGGTGGACAGCAACGGGGCCGGCGACGCCTTCTTCAGCGGTTTTCTCTACGGCTATTGCCAAGGCTGGGACATGCGCCGCCGTTTACGGGCGGGAACCCTGGCGGCGGCGTTTTGCATTACCTCCACGCAGCTAGCGTCGGACCTGCTCTCAGCGGCGGCGCTGGAGCAGGACCATCTGTCCGCGCAGGATCAGAACTGAGCTTTCAATGACAGGTAATAACGGCGACCGTCTTCATTGATTTCATAGCTCTGCTCGCGATCCACTTGTTTGTCCGCCAGGTTCAGCACGCCGGCGCCGACGGAGAAATAGTCGTTGATCGCGTACAGGGATTGCAGATCGAAGGTGACGTATTCCGGCAGCTTGATCAGCTCGGTGCCATCCCGGGAAATATAGGCGTATTGCTCGCCCACATAATTGCCGGTCAGCCCCAGATCCCATTGATCGCTGACGGACCAGCCCAGCTTCACCGTCCCGGAGTGACGCGGACGATACAGCAGGGGCTTGGCGTCCTGGCCGTCGCTGACATCCTTGGCGTCCAGGTAGGTGTAGCTGGCGCGCACATCCAGATCCGTCGTCAGGTTATAGCGGAATGACGCCTCGACGCCTTCCGTCTTCACTTTACTGACGTTCTGGTAGGCGAATATCGGCCGCCCATCGGGCAGGAAGCCGACAAAGTTATCGAAGGTCGGGGCCAGATCCGGGTCGCGGGTGCGGCTGGAGATATCGATCATGTCTTCGATATCGTTGCGGAAGACAGTGAGCGCGCCGCCCCATTCGGAATAGTCGAAGCGCACGCCGATTTCCTTGCTCTCGCTGGTTTCCGGCTTCAGTTCGTCGGAGCCGACGATATAGCATCCCGCTGTGGCGCTGCCGCAGGAAGCGGAGCCCCAATTAGGACTGTTCTGCAGCAGCGTCGGCGCGCGAAACGCCTTGCCCCAGCCGCCTTTCACGCTGATTTCATCGCTCAGCAGATACACCAGATACGCCCGTGGGCTGTTGTGATTGCCGAAGTTTTCATGGTGATCCAGACGGTTGCCTAAAGTCAGCAACAGGTCGTCCCGCAGCATGAACTCGTCTTCAATGAACAGCGCCTGTTGTCTGACATCAGTGGAATCGGATTGGCCGAAGGAGTCCGTCCCCGGTCTGCCCGTCAACGTGGAAGGGTCTTTCAGTTTCTGATAGCGCGCTTCCGCCCCCAGGGTCAGGGTTTGCGCCCAGGCGTCGATGGGCAGGGTCACCCGGCCGTCAATGCTGGCGTTGTGCGCCTTATTGGGATTGGTTTGGCCGCCAATGTTGCCGGTGTTGTTCTCGATGCGATCGCCATACACCTTGATTTCAGTATCGCCGAAGCTCCATTTGCCTTTGTGGGTCAGCGCCACGCCGAGGCGGTCGAGATCCTGTTCATCGTGCTCCCGGGAGGAGCTTTCCAGCGCCAGACTGACATTCTGCGTAGCGCTGGCGGCCCAGGTCAGTTCGCCGTTCAGCGCGTGGTTGTCGTTCCTGGCGAAACCGTCCAGCGGTTCGCCGCCGCTTTCCGGGTCTGGGTTCACTGCGCCGTCAGCTTCGCGGCGATCCACGCTGCCGTAGACCTTCACGCCCAGACTTTTCTCCGCCAACGGGCCGCTGACATAAAAGCCCAGCTTGCGGCTGTCGCCAGCGGCGCTGTCTTCCTGCACAACCGTATCCACCGTGACAGAGCCATGCCACTGCTCGCTCACCGGTTTAGTGATGATGTTAATCACCCCGCCAATGGCGTCGGAGCCATACAGCGAAGACATGGGGCCGCGAATCACTTCGACTCTGTCGATGGCTTCGACGGGAATCCAGCCGGTATCGAAATCGTTGCCGCGAAACACCGCCGACGTGCTGTCCACGCGACGTCCATCGATCAGCATCAACACATAGGCGCGGTCCAGACCGCGCAATTGCAAGGTGCGGCGGTTGGCGTTCCCACTCACAGTGACGCCCTCGATCTCCCCCAACGCATCCACCAGATCATGCACCGGTTTCGCCTGCAGTTCGTCACCGCTGATAACACTGACGCTGGCCGGCGCCGTCGCTTCATCCTGGCCTTTACCCGAGGCGGTCACCACCACCGGCTGCAATAACTGGGCGCTTCCCTGGGTTTCCGCCGCAGCGGCGGAGGCGGCGACAAGACCACAGGTTCCGTATAACGCCAAAGAGCGAACGAGCATACGATGCGAACTGTTTTTCATGACTGCTGTTACCGATAAAACTGAAATGGAATATTGCGAAGCAAACCGCGCCGGGCGCGTCTTCGGAGGCGACGTCGGAATGACAGCGGAAATCAGGCGACTCCAGAAATGGAAGTGCGTCAGAGTCCGCAAATACTGCGGGAGGCGGAGTGACGGCGCGCTGTCCTTACGAGCGGGCCCAGACTATTGCAAATGATAATCATTGTCAAATGACAATAAGTCGTCTTACAGGTAGACTCTTTTTTTCCTGTAGAACAAGCGACTAGCCCCCAAGGTAGTAGACGACGCGTGACCCCGCATTCCCCCAGATTCCCTGTCCACGAATCCGCAACGCCTGCGTTGGCGGCGTTGCTGAGGCAATACCAGATCGTCGGGGTCGGCGACGCCCATGGCGTGGAGGCGATCCTGCAATGGCTTATCGACTGTTTGCTGCGCCCGGATACCGCGCCATTGTTGGACACCATCGTCGTTGAGTTCGCCGCCGCCTGCAGTCAGCCTCTGTTGGACGCCTATATCGCCGGCAAACCAGGACTTGAAGACAAAATCGACGCCGTTTGCGGCGATACCCTGCATTTTTGCGCCTGGTTCGCCGAGGTTTACCGACGTTTTTTTCAAGCGGTGCGACACATCAATCAACGCCTGCCAGCGCCCCGAATACGCGTATTGGCGGCGGACCCGCCTATCGACTGGCGCGCCGCCGACGCTGGACGCCAGTGGCGAGAGGCCAACCAGCGACGGGAAGTCCACTATCAGGGGTTGATTGAACAGGAAGTCATCGCACGCAATCGGCGCGCGCTGTTGATCTTTGGCGCGTTCCACCTGCTTCGCGGTTACCCATCTGGCGCTATGCCGGGAATGCATACACAGCCAGCAACAAACAACCCGCCAGGAATAAACGGGTCGCCCCTGGCCAGCCGCTTGCGCAACCTTGATCCGGGGCAGAGTTATTATCTCTGGCCTCATTTCGGCCATCGCCCCGATGTCACGGCAGTCGCACAACGTGAAAACTGGCGGACGCCCGCGCTGGTTCACACCGCCCGCAGCGCCTTGGGCGCTCTGCCATTCGCCGCGCTCAGTCAACGGGTTCCTTATCTCGCCGAACGCCCTGTGCGGGAGCTGTTCGACGGCTATCTGTTTCTCGGCGCCGCCCACAAACGGAAGACTTTTCCACGCTGCGGCGACAACCCGTTGCCGCTGGCGGAGATGCGCCGACGCGCGCAGCTACTGCCGCCGCCGCATCGCCAGCGCTTTCTCGCCGCCATCGACGCAACTCAGAACGTTGACGACGCTGGAGCTTAGTCGGTTTTTGGTAAAGTCAGACCGGTGAAGACTGCCCTCTGGACGAATCAATACGTCTAACAATCGGTTGCAAATAATAATCAATATCAAATAACATTGATTTTCTTTCGCGAAGGCGGACGTCCCGTCCGTTTCCCTTGCGATGCGCGCCGCTCCTGCCTGGCGGTACGTAAATCAGGTCCGAACTTGTCATTTTCCACCCTGTGGGACAAGAAAATTTCTCTTCAAATGAGAATTATTTTCATTTAGATTATATTTTACATTTCTTAACGCGGGGCGGCTCACCGGTTCTGAGGAGCAGCCTGTCTGATAACCAGTCACCTAAGGAGCAGGCATGAATGACTTGACGTTGCATCTGGAACCACAGGCGGATGATCAAGCGTTTCTCCAATTGCTGAAAAAACATCTGACGGAAACTCCTTTTTTCTTCTCCTCACCCCGGCAAACCCTGATGACCGCCGGCGTCTTCGCCCGTCTGGGCGCTGGAGATCTGAATGAAGCCATCCCCGCCGCCCTGCGCGAGGCCAGGGAACAGGGTATCGAAGATCCCATGGTGGTCGGCGCCGCTCCTTTCCTGCCAGGGGAAGCGCCCATGCTGACTGTGCCTACCCGGTCCTGGCGTCGTCGCGACGTGGTTTCCGGGCGCACCGGCGTCATCACCGATTTCGGGTCTTATGAGGCGAAGGAAGTACCATCCGGCGCGGGCTACAAACAAAGCGTGAACAGCGCGTTGGAGCATATTCGCCGCGGCGACATCAGCAAAGTGGTGTTGGCGCGTTCCCTGGAACTGCGCGCTGACCGTCCTATCGACATTGTACAGTTGCTCACCAATCTGCGCCGCGCCAATCCGAAAGGGTATAACTTCGCCGCCAATCTGGCGGATGCGGCCCATCCCCGCCGTTTTCTGGTGGGGGCCAGCCCGGAGCTGCTGGTTTCGCGCAGTGGCATGCGCGTATTCGCTAATCCGCTGGCGGGTTCCGTCGCGCGCAGCCCGGACCGCAAAGAAGACGCCCGCCGCGCCGGCGCGTTGCTGCAATCGGAAAAAGACCTGCATGAACATGCTGTCGTGATCGACGCGGTGGCCAAAGCGCTGGCGCCATTCTGTCGCAATCTGGATGTGCCCAGCACGCCTTCACTGACGCAAACGCCGACGCTGTGGCACCTGTCCACGGAAATCACTGGCGAGCTGATCGATCCGGCCATCACCTCTTATGCTTTGGCGCAGGCGCTGCACCCCACGCCCGCCGTGTGCGGTTATCCCACGGAGCGCGCCAGGGAATTGATTGGTGAACTGGAGCCCTTTAACCGGGGCTTTTTCACAGGTATGGTCGGCTGGAGCGACGCCTCCGGCGACGGTGAATGGGCCGTCACCATCCGCTGTGCGGAAGTGGAGGACCGCCTGCTTCGCCTTTACGCAGGCGCAGGCGTAGTCGAAGGCTCCGACCCACAGAAAGAACTGGATGAGACCTCCACCAAGTTAAAGACCATGCTGAACGCCATCGGCCTCGACAGCCATGCGTCCGCGCCTACCCGCGTGGAGATCGCCTGATGTCCGCGAGCATGGAGCAGATCGAACTCACGCCCTGGCCCGCTGCGGAGGCGGAGCTGTACCGCGTCGCCGGCTACTGGACCGGTGACGACCTGGGAAGCATTCTGAGCCGCGGCGCTCAGGCGTTCGGCGACCGCACCGCGGTGATCGCCGGCGAGCGTTCCTGGACTTATGGCGATCTTAACGCCAGGGCGGATCAGTTGGCATCAGGATTAATTACCCTCGGAATTACTCCGGGTTCCAAGGTCGTGGTGCAACTGCCTAACATCGGCGAATTCATTGAAGTGATTTTTGCGCTGTTTCGCCTGGGCGCGGCGCCGATCATGGCCCTGCCCACCCACCGCTACGCCGAGATCAGCTACTTTTGCGAATTCGCCGACGCCGTCGCCTATATCGCACCGGCCAAAAGCGGCGGGTTCGACTATCGCGATATCGGCGGGAAATTGAAAAACGAGCGCCTGGTGCAGCATGTCATCATCGCCGGCGACGCGGGAGACTTTGTCCCTCTCGACGGTTTATTCCAGGAACCCTGTTCACTGCCGGAGATCGATCCTTCCGCGATCGCGCTGTTGCAGCTGTCCGGCGGCACTACCGGCATGTCCAAGCTGATTCCGCGCACCCACGACGACTATCTGTACAGCGTGCGCGCCAGCGCCGAGATTTGCGAGTTGTCGCCGCAGACCGTGTACCTCTCCGTGCTGCCCGCCGCGCATAATTTCCCGCTCAGTTCCCCGGGCGTCCTGGGCGTTCTGTTCGCAGGAGGAACCGTGGTGCTGTCCGAGTCCGGCGCGCCGGATATCGCGTTTCCGTTGATCGCCCGTCACCGGGTCACCATGACCGCCATGGTGCCGCCACTGGCCCTGGCCTGGATGACCGCCTGCGACAATCTGAAGAACGCCGGTTCGCCGCCGGATCTGTCCAGCCTGCAGGTATTGCAGGTGGGCGGGGCCAAGTTTACTGAAGAAGCCGCCCGCCGCGTCACGCCGGTCCTAGGCTGCAAGCTGCAGCAGGTATTCGGCATGGCGGAAGGCCTAGTGAACTACACCCGCCTGGACGACGACATCGACACCGTCGTCACCACCCAGGGTCGCCCGATTTCGCCGGCGGATGAAGTGCGCATCGTGGACGAGGACGACCAGCCGGTAGCGCCTGGCGCCACCGGGCTATTGCTGACCCGCGGTCCCTACACGATTCGCGGTTATTTCAAGGCGGCGGAGCACAACGCCAAATCCTTCACCGCCGACGGTTTCTATCGCACCGGCGATGTAGTGCGCCTGACTGACGCCGGTTATCTGGTGGTGGAAGGTCGCGCCAAAGACCAGATCAACCGGGGCGGTGAAAAAGTGGCCGCAGACGAGCTGGAGAACCATTTGCTGGCGCACCCGCTGGTGCACGACGCCGCTGTCGTGGCGATGCCGGACCCCTACCTTGGCGAGCGCACCTGCGCCTACGTCATTCCGCAGACTCATGCCGCCGCGCCGGGGCAACGCCCGCGCCCGCAGGATCTGCTCAAATTTCTGCGCGAGCGCGATCTCGCCGTGTTCAAGATCCCAGACCGCATCGAGTTCGTCGACGCCTTCCCCAAAACCCGTCTGGGCAAGGTGGACAAGAAGGCGTTGCGGCAGATGATCGCGGATAAGATCGCGCCGCCCACCATGGCTTAAACCAGAACAAGATTTAGGTTGATAAGGACCCCTATGGCTATTCCAAAAATCGCTGATTATTCCCTGGCGAACGCATCCGCCCTGCCAAGCAACAAGACCGACTGGACTATCGATCCGTCGCGGGCGGTGCTGCTGGTGCACGACATGCAGCGTTATTTCGTTAACTTCTACAATCTGGACGGAGAGCCCATGGGCCCTCTGCTCGCCAATATCCAGGCGCTGAAGGCGGCCTGCAAAAAAGCCGGCGTGCCCGTGGTGTATACCGCCCAGCCTGGCGACCAGACGCAGGAAGACCGTGCGCTGTTGACGGATTTCTGGGGAACCGGTCTGGCGGCCGATCCCAACCTGACCGACATCGTGGCGGAGCTGGCGCCGGAAGACGACGACATCCAATACGTGAAATGGCGCTACAGCGCGTTCAAACGCACGCCCCTGCTGGATTACATGCGTGAAAACGGCAAAGACCAGCTCATCATCTGCGGCGTCTACGCTCACATCGGCGTGCTGGCCACCTCACTGGAAGCCTTCATGCTCGACATCAAGCCTTTCGTGGTGGCGGACGCCGTCGCCGATTTTTCCGAACAGGAACAGAAAATGGCGTTGAACTATGTGGCGCAGCGCTGTGGCCACGTCGACCCACTGGAAGTGGTGCTGGCGGCGCTGAACGGCGCAACCGCCAACACCGCGGCCGCTCCAGCCGAACCGTTGAGTCTGGAAGCCCTGCGTCGCGACGTCGCCGCCATTCTGATGATGAGCCCGGAAGACGTGGACCCGGAAGAGAATCTGATGTACATGGGACTCGACTCCATTCGCGTCATGTCCCTGCTGGAAAACTGGCGCGCCCGCGGCGCCGACATCACCTTTGTGGATCTGGCGGAGTCGCTGACCATCAGTGAATGGTGGCGCACCATCGAACCACGCCTGACGACGACGGAGGCCTGAGATTGATGACCACTCCGGCCGAGACGTTGATCAAAGGATTGTCCGCCGCGCAGAACGGGATATGGCTGGGCCAGCAGATCAACCCCGCCAGCCCCATGTACAACGCGGCTGAATATGTGGAATTGCGCGGACCGCTGCACATCCAGCTGTTTGAGCGCGCGTTGCGCCAGGCGTTGATCGAAGCGCCTGCGCTGCACGCTACCTTCCATTCCGGCGCCAGGGAAACGGCGCAACGTCTGCACGCGCCGGAGTTCGTCCTGGTGCAGAAAGATTACAGCCACTTCGAAGCGCCGCTGGAGCAGGCGCGCCTGTGGATGCTGAGCGATCTGACCGCCACTGTGGACCTGTCGCAAGGGCCGCTGTTCACCCAGGCTCTGATCAAACTCGGCGACGACCACTACTGCTGGCATCAACGCATCCATCATATCGCCTGCGACGGTTTCGCCTTCGCCCTGTTGTCGCAACGGGTGGCGGAAATCTACAACGCCCTGGCGGCCAACCCGGAAACAGACCCCGCCACGGTGGGACGCGCCTTTGGCGACTACGATAAAGTGCTGGAGGAAGACCTGCGCTATCGCCAATCACCGGCGTTCGCCAAGGACCGGGATTTCTGGGCAGGCTATCTGGAAGGCCAGACGCCGCCCGTCAGCCTCAGCCGCTCCAACGCGCCCATCGCCGACATGGCGACGCGGGTGGAGCGCAGCCTGCCGGCGGAGTTGATCAAGCGACTGCAAACCGCGGCCAGCGCGGTCGGAGCCACGTGGTCGGATGCGCTCACCGCCGCCACCGCTTATCTGATTCATCGCCGCACCGGCGCCCGCGAAGTCACGCTGGGCGCGCCGGTCATGGGACGCATGGGCTCCGCGTCCCTGCGCGTACCCGCCATGGTGATGAATATTATTCCTCTGCGTCTGCAGGTCGCTGGCGTGGATTCCTTTAAAGACCTGGTGCAACTCGCTGCGCAGCAAACCCGTCTGACCCGCATGCATCAGCGCTACCGCTATGAGCAGCTGCGTCGCGACCTCAATCGCGTGGGCGGTGATCAACGTCTGTTCGGCCCGGTGGTGAACATCATGCCGTTCGACCGCCATGTGGAATTTCAGGGCTGCGTCTCCCGCACTCATAATCTCTGCGCCGGTCCGGTGGAGGACTTGTCCTTCGCCTTTATTCTGAACAAGGACGGCGGCCTGCGTTTCGATCTGGACGCCAACCCGAACCGTTACAGCCAAACCGATTTGCAGAACATTCAGCAGCAGATGCTGACGTTGCTGGAGCAGGTCGCAGTCGATATGGAGCAGCCCATTCAGGTTGATCGTGATGCGCTGTCCTGGCTGCAGGGCCCCGCCACCAGCCAGACGCCGCAACCTGTTCTCACTGCGTTGCGCCAACGCATTATGACAACCCCGCAGGCCATCGCCCTGCAGGCGAACGGGCGTTGCCTCAGCTATGAAGAGCTGGGCGAGCGCGTTACTGGAATTGCCGAACGCCTGCGACAATCTGGAGTGAATCCGGGTGATATCGTCGCCCTGGCGCTGCCTCGCAGCGAAGGCGCCATCGTGACGGCGCTGGCGACCTGGGCCGCCGAAGCCGCGTTCGTTTTTCTGGATCCGGCCGCGCCCATCGCCCGCAATCGCCTGATCATTGAAGACGCCCGCCCCGCTTTGGTGGTGACGGAGAACTCGGACTCCGAGTTAAACGTCGACGCCAACTCGCCGGTAGTGAGTCTGGCGGCGTTATCCCTGGACGCAGTCAGCAAAACAGTACTGTGGCCGGAGTCGACGACACAGGCGGGCCCCGCTTACCTGATCTACACCTCCGGCTCTACCGGCGCGCCGAAAGGCGTGGTTATCGGACATCAGGCTCTGGCGGAGTTCGTCGCCGGCGCCATCGACGCTTACGCCGTCACCGCTTCGGATCGCGTACTGCAGTTTGCGCCGCTGCATTTTGACGCCTGCATCGAAGAGATTTTCGTCACCTTGGCGCAGGGAGCGCGCCTTATTCTGCGCAATGACGCCATGTTGGAATCCGCTCCGCGCTTTCTGGAGCAATGCCGCCAATGGGGCGTCACCCTGTTGGATCTGCCCACGGCGTACTGGCATGAGCTGGCGTTCGGCTGCGCGACGGCGTCGCTGGAACTCCCACCCAGTCTGCGCGCTGTCATTATCGGCGGCGAAGCGGTATTGCCGGAGCGGGTGGCGCAATGGCGCGGCTGTTTCGGCGACCGCATCGCCCTGTACAACACTTACGGCCCCAGTGAAGCCACGGTGGTCGCCACCAGCGCGAACCTCAGCGCTGACGCAGGCGTCATCAGCATCGGCCAGCCTCTGGGCGGTCGCGCCGTCGCGGTAGTCAATCCAGAGATGGAACTGCTGCCGCGGGGCGAGGAAGGCGAGCTGTTGTTGCTCGGCGGCGGACTGGCCGACGGCTACCTCAATCTGCCGGAGAAGACCGCAGAAAGCTTTATCCAGGCGCATTTCCCCTGGGCCAAACAGCCGCAGCGCGCCTATCGCAGCGGCGACCGTGCGCGTATCAATGCGCAAGGCAATGTCGAGTTCCTGGGACGTTTGGATGATCAGATCAAGATCAGCGGCCATCGCATCGACCCACTGGAAATTGAGTCTGCGCTCAGCGCCCTGCCCGGCGTACAGGAAGCCGCCGTGACACTGAGCCAGCAAGGTAACGGTGTGAAGTGTCTGGTGGCGCATCTGGCGGGACAGCCCTACGCCATCGCAGAATTGCGGGAGGCGCTTAAATCCAGGCTGCCGGCGGCGATGACGCCATCTGCGCTGGTCATGCATGAGCGCCTGCCCAAAAACGCCGCCGGCAAGGTGGACCGCAAGCAGCTCAACGCGATCGAAACAGCATCTACAAGCGACTTGCCTCAAGCTGAGGCCAGCGCGGAACAGCAACTCATCATTGATGTCTGGCGCGACGTGCTGGGCCAAAGCGCCATCAAGCCGGAAGACGACTTCTTTCTGCTGGGCGGACAGTCCCTGCAATCCATTCAGGTGGCCAACAGACTGAGCGCGCGCATTGGCCGGGAAGTGCCGGTCACTTTGATTTTTCAAAGTCCGACCGTCGCCGCGCTGGCTCAGGCGTTGTTTGCGACGGATGACGCGCAGCCGCAATCACGGGACTTGCTGGAACAGATTCTGGCGGACTGCGATGCTTTCGCTCAATCCCTGCCGCCGGCGCCGGCTGTTGCATTCGACCTGAGCGCAGCGCCCAGGCAGATATTGCTCACCGGGGCCACAGGGTTCGTCGGCGCGCAATTGCTGCATCAACTGCTCTATCAAACCGACGCCGATATCCTGTGCGCCGTGCGCGGCGCCACCGACGCCGAAGCCTTCTATCGTCTGGAGCAGGCGATGTCGGAACAGGGCCTGCCCTGCAGCGCGTTTCGGCGGGTGCGCGTGCTGCTTGCGGATATGGAAAAGCCGCGTCTGGGACTGTCCGTGGCGGATTTTGAACAGCTCGCTCAGCACATTGACGCAGTCATCCATAACGCCGCCGTCACCAGCGTCATGCGCGACTACCAATCCCTGCGCGCCGCCAATGCACTGAGCACCGGCGAGTTACTCAAGCTGGCCGCCGTGCGGGGCGTTCCCCTGCATCTGGTGTCCACCATCGCCGTGGCGCCGCCGGCGTCCGCCGCCCCCAGCCTGCGCGAGGACTTCACGCCCATTCATGACGGGCTGGGCGACGGCTATCAACAGAGCAAGTGGGCCTCCGAACGCATGGCGGAAATCGCCCGCGACAAAGGCTACCCCGTCAATCTGTATCGACTCGCCCGGGTCACCGGCGCCTCCGATTTTGGCTACATCAACGCCAAAGATCTGGTGTGGAGCATCATTCAGGCGGGGATGCGCAGTGACGCATTGCCGGATCTGCCTATCAGCGAGCCCTGGACGCCAGTGGACGCGGTGGCGCAATTCATCGTCGCCGACGCTATGTCCCGCCCGGGCGGCGGCGTTTACAACGTCACCCCGCCCCAGGACGTCAGTCTGGCGCGCATTTTCGGTTGGCTGCGGGAGTACGGTTTCGACTTCGACACCCTGCCGCTATCCCAGTGGAGCCAGCGCGTCAAAGAAAGAGGCGCGGAAGAGGATCAGGCGATCCTGGGCTTTTTTGAACAACGCAGTCATGACGCCGGCGCGCCCAGTTTCGAGCCCGGCGGCATCGACAACGCCAAATTTCGACAACGTATGGAGGAGCTGGGCCTGACGATGCCTGTCATCGATCAGCCCCTGTTCCACCGCTATCTGCAGTACGCCATTGAATCGGGCCTGTTGCGCACCGCAAACCGGACCGCTGTGAATAAACCCTAATTGATCTCATCACGAGGATAACTATGACATTGCCGGTAACTCCCAACGGGGAAACGCTGAACCTGACCAAGTCCTTCGAACTCGCCAAAGAGAGCGAGAAGCTGGTGGCGGGATTCACCCAGTCCATGATGAAAAAGCCGGAGCAGTTCGCTCCCGGTCATTTCCCGGTTTACATCGCCAGCGGCCAGGGCGCTATCGTCACTGACGTCGACGGCAATGAATACATCGATTTTATCTGCGGTCTGGCCGCCAACACGCTGGGACACAATCATCCCACTGTCGTCAGCGCCATCAGCGAAAACCTGTCCAAGGGCTTGATTCACTCTCTGCCGACCCCGGTGGAAGTCAAAGCGGCGCAAACCCTGACCGACATCATTCCCGGCGCGGAAATGGCGCGCTTCTTCAAGACCGGCGCTGACGCCAACTCCGCCGCCGTGCGGCTGGCCCGCCACATCACCGGTAAAGAAGAAATCATCACCGTCGGCTACAACGGCTGGCACGATCAGTACATGTTCGACACCCCCGGCGTGCCGGAAGTCATTCGTCAGTACACCCACCGCATGCCGCTGTTCACGCCTATGGACGAACAACCGGTGCTGGACCTGATCGCCGAGCGCGGCGACAAGCTGGCGGCGGTATTGCTGTCGGTTCCTTACAACCGCGTGCTGACTGGCGAGTTCCTGCGCCAGGTGCGCAAAGCCTGTAATGACAAAGGCGTGTTGCTGGTGATGGACGAAGTGGTCACCGGTTTCCGTCTCGCTCTGGGCGGCGCGCAGGAATACTTCGACGTCTCCGCCGATCTGGTCACTCTGTCGAAAGGCATCGCCGCCGGCATGCCGCTGTCTGCGGTGGTTGGTTCCGCCAAGCACATGAAGCGCATGGAAGAGCTGCAGGTATCCACCACCTTCGGTGGGGAAATGCTGTCCCTGGAAGTGTGCGACGCCGTCTTGAATGAGTATCGTCGTTCGGATTTCGTCGGCCGCATCGCCGCACTGGGCGTACGCCTGAAAGAAGGCGTCAATAAAGTCTCCGCAGCGCTGGGAACGCCGCTGCAGGTGGTGGGCTATGATCCTATCCCCATGTTCCTGTTCTCCAAGAATCCCGTGGAGCACGTGAAGCTCGCCGAGCCTTTCCTGGCGGAAATGGCGAAGCGCGGCGTCCTGCTGCGTCGCGAAGTCAACTTCATCTGCGGCGTGCATACGGAAGAGCAGATCGACTTCGCCATCAACGCGGTGGAAGCCTCACTGCAAGCCATGCTGGACGCAGGCCTGTTCGCCAAGGCGGAAGAGGGAGCTGCGGCTCAATGATCTGCTGCATGAAACACGCCGGGGCGGCGTCCTGGCTGCATAAGCTGATGCTGTCCCAGGCCTCCCGTCCTGCGCCGCTCGCCGCACAAGCGGCGGGATCGGAGGGGTCAACGCATGGCGAAACCTTCAACGGGCTGGCGGCGGAACCCCGCGCCCGTGACGGCGGCCCGCAATCCGGTGAGGGTGCGCGCACACTGATCAAAGGCGGTTTTCTGTACGCCGGCGATGACGCCAATACAGTGATCGAAAACAGTTGGGTGCTGGTGGTGGGCGATCGCATCGCCGCCATCGGTTCCACCGAGCAGCCGGCGCCGGAGTGCGATCAGGTCATCGACGCCGCCGGCAAGCTGGTGCTGCCAGGGCTGATCAATCCGCACTGGCACGAAAGTTTCGTGGCGCCTAATTTCGAGCGCCCGGACGATGCCGGTCTGGAACCGACGCCCTATTCCAATGGCGGCGATATTGAAGCATTAGGCTCCATGTTCGCCTTCATCTCCACCGTGGGACAGAAGCTGACCCATGCGGAAGGCGTCGCCATCGCACGCTGGAGCATGTGGACGCAGCTGCGCTCTGGAACCACGGCGCTGGGCGACGTGGGTTCCGCCAACACCGCCGACGCCATGGCGCAGGCGGCGCTGGATCTGGGCATGCGCATCCGCGTCAGTCGTTGGGGATCGGACATCATGATCCCCAACGGAGCCAAAGAGTTTCGCCGCATCGCCGATACCCAGGCGCAGGCGGACGACTGGGCGGCGTTGATGGAAACCTGGAACGACCACGCTTCAGGTCTAATCGGCGGCATGCCTTCCGTCATGGGCGCTTTCGGCAGTTCCGACGAACAGTTGATCGCCCTGCGCGATATCGCCGACCGTTATCAGGCGCCCTACGCCACCCATCTGGCGCCGCTGCGTAATGAAACCGCCGCCGTACAAGCGGTGTTCGGCCGCACGCCTGTGGGTCGCTTCGACGCCTTGGGCATGCTCACCGATCGCCTGCTGGCGGTGCATACCGCCTACGCCAGCGAAGATGAGTATCGACGTCTGCTGGAAACCGGCGTCAATATCTGCCACTCCCCCGCCCATTACGGCATGCTGGGCGAAGCCACCGTCAGCGAAACCGGCCAGATCGGACGCTTCATCAAGGACGGCGGACATGTGTCCTGCAGCACAGACGGCGATATCTCCTATATCGGCGGCATGCCGGAAGCCATGCGCGCCGCGCATCTGGGCCACAACGAAGCGCAGAATTGCAATACCGCCTGCCCGCCGACCCTGGCGCTGCGCATGGCCACCCTGAATGGCGCCCGCGCCCTGGGCTGGCGCGATCGCATTGGCTCCATCGAGGTCGGCAAGCAGGCGGATCTGGTGGTCATCGGTATCGACGACTGGCGCTATCGCCTCGGCAATCACCCCCTGCGCACCTTCCTGGTGGCGGGCGGCAGCCGGGATGTGGAGGCCGTCATGGTGGCCGGCCGCATCGTGGTGCAGGACGGCCGCAGCGCCCTGTTCGACGAAGCCGAACTGCTGACGGATTACCGTCTGGCGGTAGCGTCGGCGCGTGCGCGCATACAACGCAAATAAACAGGATGTTTAACGCAACATGACAGAGAAGGAAACCGCTATGGCTACGTCCCCAATGACTGCGCCCACCATGAATGGAAGAAGCCTTTTTCTACTCCTGGCCAGCACCATGACGGTGATGGCCGGCGCCACCCTGGCCCCGGCGCTGCCAGGTATGGAGGCCGCCTTTGCGCAAGAGGAAAACGCGGAGTTCTGGGTCAAAATGATCCTGTCCGCGCCCGGCCTGTTAATCGCCTGCTGCGCTCCCATGGTGGGCTGGCTGCTGGATCACTGGAAGAAAAAACAGGTGCTGATTCTGGCGCTCTGTCTGTATGGCGTTTCCGGCGTGTCCGGTTATTTCCTGCATGACTCGCTGATCGCCATTTTGCTGGGACGCATCGCCCTGGGCGTAGCGGTGGCGGGCGTCATGGTCGCCTGCACCACGCTGGCCGGAGATTATTTCGCCGGTCCCCATCTGGCGCGATATATGGGCGTGCAAGCGGCATTCGGCGGTTTCGGCGGCGTTCTGTTTCTGGGCATGGCCGGTCTGTTAGCGGATATCGACTGGACGGCGCCGTTCCTGATCTATCTGTTCGCATTTATCGTGCTGCCCGGCGCCATGTTGTTCCTGGACGAACCGGAGCGCAAAGAGATTCCCGGCGGCGACCCGGGCGGCGCGGCGCCCACGCCTCTCGGCGGCCCCCTGGCCTTGTGCTACGCCCTGGCGGCGTTTGAAGTATTAGCGCTGTATATGGCGCCACTGCATTACCCGTTCTACGTGGCCCAGTTCGGCGTGACCGACGGCTCTGAAATCGGCTTCGCCATCGCCGGCATGCTGCTGCTCACGGCGACGGTGTCCTTGTATTACCGTAAATTCGGCGGCCTGTTCCCGTTCCCGGTATTGCATGGCGCCGGCTGGCTATTGATCGCCATCGGATGGGGCCTGCTAGGCTTCGCCCCCAGTTACGGCGTCGCTCTGGCGGGCATGGCGGTGGCGGGCGTCGGCTTCGGGATGATTCGTCCGAACCTGATCGTCTGGCTGTTCTCCTACACGCCGCCGATGCTGCGCGGCCGCATTATTGGCGGCGTCACCACCTGTTTCTTTATCGGTCAGTTCCTGTGTCCGTTGTTAACCCAGCCGTTGATCGATCATTACGGTATTTCCGCCACTTTCGCCGTCGCCGGAGGCGTCTCTCTGGCGCTGGCGGCGCTGTTGCTGGCGGCGAGTATGAAAGCGGCGCCGGCGCCGTCTGCAGCTAAACCCTGATCGCTCGCGGAGAGACAGACGGTTCGCCGCACTCTCCGTTACAAGTCAACCACTTCTATTTGCTAAGAGTTCCACCAGAGCGGAGAGTCATCTCCGCTAAGGAGGTGGAATGCCCTCTTCACCCCCCACACCCCTAACACCTCGCTCCCATCATCGCGCTTTCAATTTGATCCGCCTGCTCATGCGTAATCATGTGCAAATAAGAAAGGTGTTGATTATTTGAACACAAACGATAATGATTATCATTTTACAAGCATTCTATTCTATCGTAGAGTGTGCTCCGATAACGGCAAGAGTCCGGTTAAATTTTCGCCGGAGATGATAAACCCCCTTTCGTTTCCCGGGCCGCGCCCACAGTTGCGTTGACCGTCCTTATTCTTGCCGAAGGAATCCACCCTGATTGCGACAGCATGCTGGAAGCAGGTGACTATGGCAGATAACAACTCCTCCCCGACCAAGAAATTCGCACTACTGGCTATCAGCGCCGCGCTGGCTCTGGGCTTTACCGCGCTGGCCATGCAGAAACCTGCAACGCCCGAGACGGCGCAAACGGAGTCCGCAGCGCCTGCGGAACAACCCACCGCCGCCGCGACTAAAGATATTACCGACGCCGCTGGCCGCCGCGTCAGCGTGCCGGTGGAGCCCAAGCGCGTACTGGCCCTGGGCGAATTCGATATGGACGCCATGCTGGCGTTGGGCATGAAGCCGGTGGGAGTGACCGATGGCCGCGGTCAACAGACGCCGCCTAACTATTTGAAAGACCTCAGCGCTGACGTCGAGTCCATCGGACGCCTGGCGCAACCCAGCATCGACAAAGTAATCGCCGCGCAGCCGGATCTGATTCTGACCGGCACCATTCAGGACGAAAAGCTGATTTCCCAGCTCCAGCAGATCGCTCCCACCGTGATCACCTCCGCGTCTTCAGAAAACTGGCGCGACATGTTCAAACGCATCGCCGTGGCCTTGAGCAAAGAGAGCGAAGCGGAAAAGTTTCTAGCTAAATACGATGAAAAAGCGGCTAAAATTCGCGAAAACCTGGGAAATCCGGAAAATGTGTCCGTCAGCGTCGTGCGCTGGAGCCCCAAAGGCCCCACTTATATGCTGCGTGACGTATTCATCAGCCAGATCATTGCGGATGTCGGCCTGTCCCGTCCTCCCGCGCAACAGGAAAGCGGCATTCACTCCGCGCCTCTGAGCCTGGAAGCCCTGCATGAAATCGATGGCGACTGGATCTTCGTCGGCACCCTCAGCCCGGTAGGCGACGCGGCGGATACCTTTGCGGAAATTCGCGACAACGCCGCCTTCAAACAGCTGTCCGGCGTCAACAAAGGACATCTGGTGTTGATCGACGGCTCTTTGTGGACCAGCGTCGGCGGACCTCTGGCCGCCATGGCGGCGCTGGACGACATTGAGCAGGCCATGCTGGGCAAACAAGGGTAGTCGAGGTTAAAGGAGTATTGATGTCGCAGGCGCTTCGCCCGGCTGTCAGCCGTCGTAACTGGGCGTCCGTCGCCATGTTGATGCTGGCGCTGTCTGGCGTCGTATTAACCTCCATGCTGGTGGGGTCCGGGCAACTGGACGCCGCCCACAGTCTCGCCTACCTGCTGTCTCCGGCGGACAACGCCGACGCCTATGTCAGCATGGTGATGACGGAGCTGCGCCTGCCCCGCACCCTCGCCGGCGTCATCATCGGCGTGGCGCTGGGCGTCGCCGGCAGTCTGCTGCAGAACGTCACCCGCAATCCTCTGGCCGAGCCCGGCCTGCTGGGCATCAACGCCGGCGCCGCGCTGGGCGTGGTGATCGGCATCAGTTTCTTTCACGCCAGCAGCTCCTATTCCATGCTGATCTGGGCCATTTCCGGCGCGCTGGTCGGCAATGGCGCCGTCATGCTGGCGGCTCAAGTAGGCGCGGCCAGCATGACGCCATTGCGTCTGGTGCTGGCGGGCGTGGCCATTAACGCCGCGTTCCAGGGATTCACTTCCCTGCTGCTGCATGACCACATCGCCGCCTTTGATCAATACCGTTACTGGATTCTGGGCTCCTTGTCCGGCATCACCATGGAGGCGGTCAGCCAGATCGCTCCCGCGGTGCTGGCGGCGCTGGCCCTGGCGGCGGCGCTGACGCGACCGCTTTCCGCACTGACTTTGGGGGATGACTCCGCCAAGGCTCTGGGGCACAACCCAAATCTGATTCGCGCCCTGTTGTCCCTCAGCATCACCCTGCTGAGCGCCGCAGCGGTGGCTCTGGCCGGCCCAATCGTTCTGCTGGGACTGATCGCCGCTTACATCGCCCGGGCGCTGGCCGGACACCATCTGCGCAACCAGTTGCTGTATTCCGCCGTCGCCGGCGCGTTTCTGCTGCTGTCCACGGACATTCTGGCGCGGGTAATCAATCGTCCCTTCGAAGCCCCGGTCAGCGCCGTGGTCGCCTTTATCGGCGTCCCAATCATTATTCGCATCGTCCATTCCAATCGCATGTTCAGTTAGGCCTGGAGGTATCCGCGATGAGCCGTATGTCGCCCTCTGTCGAGCAGGCCGCCCCATCTCTCGGGCTTCCTGACGCCGCATCCTTCCTCCCGGCCGGTAGCCGGGTGGTCCGAATCGGCTCCCTTTCCATGACCTTCAACCTGCATGACTTGATAAGCGCTCTGCTTATCCTGCTGGTGATACTGTTGGCGGTTTGCGCGTCCCTGATGCTGGGCTCCACGCACCTGTCTCTGTCCCAGGTGTGGCAGGCCATATTGGGAGAAGGCAGTCCCGCCCACCAGCTGCTGACCATGCAGATCCGTCTGCCCCGCATCGCCGCCGGGCTGGTGGTAGGCGCTTGTCTGGGCGCCGCCGGCTGTCTGTTGCAGGGACTCGCCCGCAACCGCCTGGCCACGCCGGATATTCTCGGCGTACATCAAGGCGCTACCTTGGCGGTAGTCATCGCCATGCTGGCGGGCGCTGGCGGCGTGCTGGACTCCTGGTGGGCGGCGATTATCGGCGCCTCCGCCACGCTGTTGGGCGTGTTGGCCTTCAGCGGCCGCTTCGGCTCCAACGGTTACCGTATTCTGGTGATTGGTCTGGGACTGACCTACCTGCTGCGCGCCATGACGGAAGTGCTGGTGACCTACCTGCCTCTGCATGAAGCCAGCGCCATGTACACCTGGAGCATCGGCACGCTGCTGGGCAGAGATTACGCCATCGCCGCTCCCGCGTTTTTCGGTCTCTGCCTGTTGCTGCCGGTTGCGGTAGTGCTGGCGCGACAACTGACCTTATTGCAGTTCGGCGAAGACACCGCGGCTTCCCTGGGTTTGAATCCCGAGCGTCTGAAGATCGCCGTCGTATTGACCGTGGCGGTGCTGACCGCACTGTCAGTGACTGTATCCGGCCCTATCAACTTCATAGCGCTGATGGCGCCGGTGACCGCCAGCTTTCTGGCGCGCCCGGATCAAACGCCAGTGTTGCGCTCCACCTTGCTGGGGGCCCTGTTCGTGATCGTGGCGGACACCATTGGGCGCATTTACAGCGACGTGGAGACGCCCATGGGCGTCATCGCCACCATGATGGGCGGGCCGTTCCTGCTGGCTGTCATCCTGTTTCAACCCCAATCCAGGCAAGGTAATTGATTGATGTCCGAGCCAAGACTCGCTATTCAGAACGTTTCCCTCAGTTACGCGAACGGGCGCGGCGGTAAAACCGACGCGGCGCCAACGGTGAAAGAGGTCAGCCTGCAAGCCCGGCCGGGAGAATTGATGATCATCGTCGGCCCCAACGGGTGCGGTAAATCCACCCTGCTGCGCGCCGTGGCGCGTCTGCATCGACCGGATTCCGGCCGCATTCTTCTGGAAGGCGAAGACGTTTGGTCGCTCAGCAGAAAACAGGCGGCGACCCGATTAGCCCTGTTGCCGCAAACGCCTACCGCGCCTGAAGGCATCCGCGTGGCGGATCTGGTGCGACACGGTCGCCATCCCCATCAGGGCTTGTTCCGCCAGTGGACCAGCGCCGACGAAGACGCCGTGCGCCGCGCCCTGCTCGCCACCGACACCGCAGATCTCATGGACGCGCCTCTGGATCACCTTTCAGGCGGTCAGCGCCAGCGTTGCTGGCTGGCCATGGCGCTAGCTCAGGAAACCAATCTTTTACTGCTGGACGAGCCCATCAGCATGCTCGATCTGGGGCATCAGGTTGAAGTGCTGAATCTGGTGCGCGACCTTTCCGCCAAAGGCATCACCATCATGATGGTGCTACATGACCTCATCGCCGCCGCCCGCTACGCCGACACCCTCACCGCCATGCGCGAGGGCCGGGTGGTGGCGAGCGGCCCGCCCCGCGAGATACTGACCCGGGAAATGGTGCGCGAACTCTATAACGTCGACGCGCACATTCTGAGCGACCCTGACGGCAATCCGGTGGTTACTCCGGCGGTGGGCGGCGCGTTTTCTTCTCTGTCCCCCTCCAACAGCAAGGAGCAATCTTATGTCTGATTCCACTACACAGAGCGCCGGCGGGGATTTCGCCGGTAAAGTCGCCATCGTCACCGGCGCCGCGCAAGGCATTGGCGCCGCCGTCGTGGCGACACTGGCTGAACGCGGCGCCAAGGTCGCCGCTCTCGACGTGCAGGAAAAAGCCCTGCGCGACACCACTTCCACTCTCATCGCACGGGGTTTGCAGGTGCGCCCTTTCATCGTGGACATCAGCGACGCGGCGGCCATCGAAGCGGTGGTCGGCGATATCGAAGCCGGCCTGGGCGAAGTGGAGGTGTTGGTCAATGTGGCGGGTATTCTACGCCTGGCCTCCGCCACTGAACTGACTTCCGACGACTGGCTGGACACCTTCGCCGTCAACACCCATGGCGTATTTTTCCTGAGCCGCGCTGTCAGCCGCCTGATGAAGGAGCGTCGTCGCGGCGTCATCGTCACGGTCGGCTCCAACGCCGCCGCCATACCACGCACCAAAATGGCGGCCTATGCCGCGTCTAAAGCGGCGTCGACCCATTTCACCAAATGTCTGGGGCTGGAGCTGGCGGAGTACGGCGTGCGCTGCAATATTGTCTCGCCCGGCTCCACCGACACCGCCATGCAGCGCCAGTTCTGGACCGACGATCAGGCGCTGGAGGCCGTGCTGAACGGCTCTCTCGACTCCTATCGCACAGGCATTCCTCTCAAGCGCATCGCCACCCCGGAAGACATCGCCGAGGCGGTGGCCTTTCTCGCCTCGGACAAGGCTCGCCACATCACCATGCACAACCTCTGCATCGACGGCGGCGCGACTCTCGGCGTATAAAAAGCGCACTCTGCGAGCAAGGCGTACAGAAGCGCCTTGCTTCAGTTCTCCCCCTTATTCCAGTCTACGCCTTATTCCACATGGCCTAACTCAATTCGCCCATCCCACTTCCGAACTGACAGGGCTACAATGAAAGCGCTTTCAAAAATTAATCGGAAAGACGCCGAATCAGCCGCACAATAAAGCGCGCCGGTTCCGCCTCAAAGCAATTCAGGAGGATGGCCTTGAAGACACGCACACTGACTATCGGAGCGCTGGCTCTGGGCGCAAGCGCCCTGCTCGCGCCAGCCACGTTCGCCGCGGCCTACAACGCCGGCGTCGCCGCCGCAGGATTCAATACGGAACAGGCGCAAACCGGCGTGAACCTGCATCCCTACGCAGAGCTGCGTAACTTGCGCGATCCCGGAATCTTCACTCTGTATGTGGACGTCATGAAACAGGGACAGGAAAGCCCCGCACATAGCTTTCAATGCCGTACGCCGGAACTCGCCACCCGCGCCCAGTTCCGTTGCGACGGTGACTTTCAGGCCGATGAGCCGGGCGCCTACTTCGTTCGCGCCAGAGCGGGCAGCATTCACGCCGGAGATTACTTCAACGGAGACAGCCGCTATCCTGGTCAACAGGATTCAGCGCCTTTGTCCTTGGCTGAGCCTGAAGCGCCTGTGGCTGACCTGGTGATAGACGCCTTCGCCGATGCGTCCCGCTACGAAGGCCTGCACCAGAATCTGCTCGGCGGTTGGACCGACGACGACGGCAGTCTGCAAAGCGATCAGGTCAGTAACGGCGCACTCAGGTTGATATCCGGGGGCGGCGGCTACTGGTACAGCGTGCTCGCCACAGACACTTGCTTCGACGCCGCCCCCTATACACACCTCAAACTCACCCTGAGCGCCTCCCAACGCGCCGATCTGTCGCTCAGCCTGGATACCCGCGACGCCAGCTGCGCCACCCGCCAGGGAGCCTCACAGGCCGTTAACGTGACAGTGGAGCCCGGCGCTCAAGAAGTGTTGATCCCTCTGAAAGACTTCAAGCTATCCGACCTCAGCAAAGTCCATGCGCTGGTGGCGGATAACCTGCAGAGCGGCGTGGAATACGACATTGCGGACATCAGCCTGGTGTCACGCGACGATAACGATGACGGCGACGACAATGGCGATCCCGATCCGGGCGTCCCGCAGATCAACGACGAGTTCACCGCCAATCAGGGCCAATGGTATTCACGCCGGCAGCCCAACGGCGCCGTGGATTTTGGCGCCGCCGACGCCGCGGCGGGGGATAACGCCGCGTTGTCATTACTGTTCCCGGGTAATCCCGATCTGAACAGCGGCGACAATGCATCGCCGTACTACGCATCCGAAGTTGGCTATAACCAGAAAACCCATTACGGCCGCTACGAGACCCGGGTGAAATTCGCCTCCTGCAGCCCCGGCGAAGAGGCCGTCAACGGCATTTTCATCTACGACAATGACGGCACGGACAAGAACGGCAACGGACTGGCGGACAACACGGAAATCGATATCGAACTGTTGTGCGGCGAGCCTAACGTACTGTGGCTGACAACCTGGACTGACTACGGCGGCGATAGTGAAAACCAGTTCCGCAAGAAGAGCCGCGCCATCGACATGGCCACCGGCGCCTATCGCGAAACCCCGGCCGGCATGGAGGGCACTTACGAAACGGTTCCCGCAGGCGCTCTGCCCAATATCAAACTGGCGGACTTCCCCCGCGCCGATACCTATTACACCGTCGGTTTCGACTGGCATGCCGACCGTATCCGCTGGTACATCAAGCTGAATGGGAAAGAAGTGACATTGTGGGATATGCGCGATGCGGCGATGGTTCCACAGCGTCCGGCCATCTTCATGCTGAACCTGTGGCATTCGCCCTGGCACTGGTTTAACTATAGTCCCGCGGACTATCCTGCCGCCAATGCGGAGATGAAAGTGGATTATTACCGCTTTACGCCCTTCTGAGCCAAAAAGCGACGCCCCGGGGAGCTTTCCGCTCCGCGGGGCGTCTTGGTTGAGGTTGTAGTTATTATTTCTGTCGTACAAACACGATTAAAAGGGTTGGCGGTGAATACCCTGACTTACAAGCTTTCCCAGTCAAATATGTGCGGGGAGTTACTGCTGTCGGAACCGGCATTACGACCCAGCCAGTTCAGCTCCGTCGCACAGTCCGCATCGCTGGCGCGCACGGGACCATACCACAGACTGGAAATACAGGATTTATCGGCCAGCGCGGATACGGCGCCGCGCCAATCGGACAACTGCTGAAAACCAACAAAATCACCGGAGCCGGCAAAAGGATCAGACTGACTCCAAGCCGTTCCCACCACACCGGCGCTGGAACTGGATACAAAAGCGGAACTACGCGCTGAATCCGAAGGCGCAATGGAATAGGCGGTGAGGGACAGGCCGGCGGCGAATACCGACGCTAAAAACGCCGGAATATGAGCGGATGTTTTCTTTACAAGCGCACGTCTTTTTAGAATTCTAGAGCACTTCACTGTGTTCGCCCCCTATGCGGGATGAAAGAGAGAGATGAAAAAACTATCTCACCGCCTGCGCCACCAGGAACGCGACTGGCTATGAGATAGTTTCTACGTGGCGTTGATCCACGGAGCTACCATAGCGATTGTCTTTAGGGAAAACACTCGGTTAAAGGGTGTAGAGCAATGCGCCTAGCGCGGGGGAGAAAAGGCTTAACACTTGGATAATCCACCCGCCGAAAATCACGAATAAGCGCCCTTCGTTACAGAAAGGCAGCGCTTGGGCGGGCGCTCTTGTTTTAGCGCATCCCGTTGATTATATTTGCTTTTCGCGATCGGACAGGATAAGTCGGATCGCTATGGCCGTTATGCCTAGGCGTACGCTGGAGATCACCGGCGCCGGCGCCATCAACGGCCTGGATGACGCGAAGTCAGGATAGTGCGTCACGTCAAAAAAATGAAAAAAGACTACTCAATAGGATAAAGGGAACTTAGATGGAACGATCCTATGACTATGCGGATATTGGTGACGTCAGCCTGCGTTATCTGGCGGAGGGTTCGGGCAACGCCACCGTCATTTTCGAGTCTGACCTGGGCGGAGGCATTGACGCTTGGGAGCGAGTGCAGCCCCTGATCAGTCTCTTTACCCGCACACTTTCCTACGACCGCGCCGACCTGCAGGACACCGACGCCAGCCTCTCCTGCAGAAGCGCCGAAAACATGGTCGCCGACCTGCGCAAACTGCTCCAGGTCGCCGATATCAAGCCTCCCTACATCCTGGTCGGCCATTGCGCCGGCGCCGCCCATATCCGTTACTTCGCGCATAAATATCCCAATGAAGTCGTCGGTCAGGTATTCGTGGACGGTTACGACGACGCAGAAGCGGCGGACAATGCAGAGAGCCATAACGTTCTGGGCGCAACGGAAAGGGGGCGATCCATCCCCTTTCTCAATAACGCGCCAACCAGTATCCTTGTGGGCGACAATCCGCCAGAGACTTCGGCGCAAACGCCGGAACCGACTCATCGCGACCGCAGACAATGGATTGAAAGCCACCGCGAGTGGCTGCGGCATATGCCGCAAGCGCGATTCAGGGTAATCGCCAACGCCCGCCGTTATCTTCCGCTATCCCACCCGGACTTTGTGGTGGAGGAGATCAATCGGGTGCTGGCGGACGCCCGACGGGCGCTTTAAAGCGGTTGGGTAGATTGCAATGGTTCCCAGTGGATAATTTCTCACGCTGCTGTGCGAAACTTTCACGGACGCCGGGGGCCATCTGGAGAGACAATTCGCAGAACGCGTTCTCGCGAACGCCCCGATATCAAACAATAAACAGGAATGGAGTTTGTCATATGGAACAAGACACTATTGTACTGCTGAAAAAAGATTTACTGCGTATGCGTTGTCTGGCCGCCGCCAGATCGTTGGGCCTGAAGGACTGGTATCTTGCAGCAGGATTTCTGCGCAACGCCATCTGGGATCACCTGCACAAACTTCCTCAGGCCACCCCGCTGAATGATGTTGATCTGGTGTATTTCGACTCCGACGACACCTCCGAAGAACGCGATAAGGAAATCGAAGCCAAGCTGAGAAAAATGGTCCCCGGCGTGAAATGGGAAGTGAAAAACCAGGCCAGGATGCACTTGCATAATCAACATAATCCCTATCGCGATACCGCCGACGCTATCTCTCATTGGGTCGAAGTGCCGACCTGCGTGGGCGTCAGACTGGAGCATCTGGACAAGTTCAAGTTCACCGCCAAGTTCGGCCTGCTGGAGAATTGGTCCATGCAAGTGCGTCCGAATCCGGACGTGCGTTATGCAGAGGATATCTTCGTCTCCCGCGTGTACGGTAAACGCTGGCACCGTATCTGGCCGATGCTGCAAATTTCCGCCCTGCAATAGGCTCATTCTGCGCAGCGCCCTGGCCTAATTCCGCCAGGGCCCGCTATACTGAAGCGTCGCCCGGACACAACCATTTTCACGGCGCCGTCAAGAGGTAAGCTTCATGCGCAAAATGCTTTTGCTGATTTCCATTTTCGCTCTTTCTTTCAACGCTTACACCAAGGATGACAAAAAGCGCGATCTGCCGCCGGGATTACAGAAAAAAGTGGACCGGGGCGGCCAACTGCCTCCAGGCTGGCAAAAGAAGCTGCATAAGGGCGAGATCCTGGATCAGTCCGTTTATGACCACGGCGTGGTTTACCACGATGACGATGGCGTCGAAACAGTTTATGTGGAAGACAAGATCATCAAAATTATCAAGTCCACTCGGGAAATCATCGATATTCTGAATCACTGATCAAGCGAGCATGACCAGCGCCTGCATCACCGCGGCGCACAAGGTCAGATGACAGCGCATCTGCTGGTAATCCGCACGCCAGTAGTCTTCCAGAACGAATCGGTCCAGTCCGTAAAAGAACAGAAACGCCGCCGCCAGCGTCAATGAGCGCAGGCCGGGCGGCAGTCCCGGCGCCGTCCAGGCCACAATCAGACAGACAATACTGGCCCACAACAATCGCGATGGCGTTGCCGGCCCTTCTCCCCGCATACCGATCAACCAAACGCCGCCGGCCATGAACGCCAACAAAGCCATGCTGTAGTAGTCGAACATAGACCGCAACAGCGGGCCCTCCTCGCCGCCGAGAACGCAGGCCACGCCCAGAACCAGCAGCGGCGCGGCCCCCAGAATGGCGCTCATACGCACGTATTTTTCACTTTCCCCGGCGATCATGCCTCCCCCCCGTTGCCTCCAGACAGGCGAAACGTCGCCCTCCGCACCAGCTTTTACGCTCAAAAATCGGGGAAAGATCAGGGATTATTTTGCATGAAACGGAAGATATGCATTATGTTCAGTAGTGCAGGGCCATAAGCACTCATCGCCACAAAGGAAAGACCTATGTCCGCCAGTGATCCGTTGCAACTCGCCCGGGCAGGCAAACAAGGCAGTTACCCCGTGCGCACCCGTTACCGGCGTCAAGACGGAATTCCCGTCTATACCAATCACCTGATACTGGAAGGCTCGCCCTACCTGCTGCAGCACGCTCATAATCCCGTGAACTGGCGCGCCTGGAACGACGATACCTTCGCCTTAGCCAAAGCGGAGAACAAACCGATATTTCTCTCCATCGGTTACAGCACCTGCCATTGGTGCCATGTCATGGAGGAAGAGAGCTTCGATAATGAAGACGTGGCGCAAACCCTCAACCGCTACTTCATCCCCGTCAAAGTGGACCGGGAGCAGCGACCCGACCTGGATGAGATTTATATGACCGCCGTGCAAATCATCACCGGGCACGGCGGCTGGCCTATGTCGAGCTTTCTTACTCCTGAGGGAAGACCCTTCTTCGGCGGAACCTATTTTCCCCGCCCTCGTTTCATCAGCCTCCTGCAAAAAGTTCATGAACTGTGGGTGGATCAGCAGGAGAACCTGCTGGAACAGGGGCGTCGGCTGGCGGACGCCGTCAACGTTTATCTCAGGCCAAAGCCGATCTCGGAAAACCTGGCGGAAAATCTGATCGAAACGGCGGCGGAAAAGCTAATTGGTTATAGCGATCGCGAATGGGGCGGCTTCGGTAGCGAACCCAAGTTTCCTCAGGAGCCCAACCTTCTGTTCCTGCTCGACATCATTGAACGCGACTCCCGACCGCTGGACCGACAACCCGCCTGGAGCGTGGTAAAGAGCACACTGGACGCGCTACTCGCCGGCGGCGTTTACGATCAGGCGGGCGGCGGCTTTCATCGCTACGCAGTGGATCAACGCTGGCAGGTCCCTCACTTTGAGAAAATGCTCTACAACCAGGCGCAGCTGGCGCGCTGCTACGCCCGCGCCTATAACCTGAGCCGGGATCCTGAATATTTGAGGGTAAGCAGGGAAACCCTGGATTACGCTCTCAGAGAAATGCGTTCTCAGGAAGGCGTGTTTTATTCCGCCACGGACGCAGACAGCGAAGGCGAGGAAGGCAAGTACTTCGTATGGACCTACCAGGAACTGAGCCAGCTTCTCGACAAACCCGGTCTGGCTCTGGCCAAGCAGGTCTATGGCGTCACCCGGAAAGGCAATTTTGAAGGCGCCAATATTCTGCATCTACCCTGTTCTTTGCAGGAGAGCGCTGGAACACTGGGTCTGACTTACGAGGAGTTACTGCAGCAACTGGCGGACCTGAAAGCGACCCTATTACAGGCTCGAAGCCAGCGCGTTCCACCTCTGCGCGATGACAAAGTGATAACGGAATGGAACGGTATGATGATCGCCGCGCTGGCTGAAACCGCCGTCATCACGGGCATCAGCGCTTACGGAGACGCGGCGGTCATCGCCGCGAACCAATTATGGCGCAGTCAGCGTGGGGAAGACGGCCTGTTCCACCGCATCAGTCTGGATAATCTCCCCAGCGACGACGCGTTGCTGGAAGATTATGTGCATTACATGGAAGGACTGTTGCAGTTGTATGACTACACCCATGACCACCTTTGGCTGGAGCGAATGGAAGCTTTGGCGACCACGTTGGAAGAGCAGTTTCTGGACGCCGAACAAGGCGGATTTTTCATCACCCCAAAGAATGCGCAAGGCCCGCTGCTAGTACGCAGCAAACACTGCGGCGACAACGCCACGGTCAGCGGCAATTCGCAGTTGGCGTCGGTGTTGGCGGCGCTGCGTCTGCGCACTGGCGACCTCAACGTACAGCGCATGGCGGAGAACCAGATCGCCGCTTTTACCGGGCAAATCAACCGCCATCCATTATCAGCGCCAGTGTTTCTGAAAGGGCTGAACGAATGGCTGGCGCCGAATCCTGTCAATCTGCAATACGCCGCGTCCGGCCAAATGTGGGCCGCGGTCGCTGTGAAAGAATACAAAGAGGACCACTTGCTGGAAGTGCAACTGGATATACACATGAGCGAGGGGTGGCGCATTCAAAGCCACAACTGCCCCACCCCTGACGGCCACCGCACGCAAGTGGAATTGCTGTCGCACACTGATCACGACCTGCTGGACATACGGTATCCCCCAGCAAACGTATGGACGGATCACAATGAAAGCAATGCCTTGGAAGTCTATGACGATCACTGTTGCATTGAGCTGACTTTACGTCGCTCCACACTTTCACCGGTGCGTCTGGCTCTGCATTTCCAGACATGTAACGAACAGGTTTGCCATCGCCCGCACACGCTTAACTTCAGCCTTTGGTGAAGCGCCCGGTGAAAAGACGCAGGCATCTTGGCCGATTGCGCCTGCTGGCGACTGCATCTAGTCTTAGCCAAAAGCGTTACCGGCTCTATGCAACCGCTTAAGGTTGATGTTTAGTCCGGCGACTTGCTTAACCCGATCAACGTTTTCCCGATCAACCTTAACGGAAGGAAGAGACGGTGACTGACTCCCATCCGATTATTCACGCATTTCAACTGGACGGCGGCGGCAGCGCAACGCCCATCCCCGTAGAAGAAGCCGCCGAGGCGGCGCAGGACAAATCCCGCCTGACCTGGTTACACATCAATGTGTTGAATCCCGGCGCGCTTAATTTATTGGAAAATCAACTCGGCCTGGACTGGCTCATCGCCGAGGCGCTGATGGCCGACGAAACCCGTCCTCGGATGATGGAGCTGAATGAAGGAGTATTGATCATTCTGCGCGGCGTCAACCTGAACCAGGGAGCGGAGCCGGAAGACATGGTGTCGCTGCGGGCCTGGATCACCGAATACGGCGTCATCAGCGCCGGGCGGCGGCAATTGAAGGCGACGGCGGACATAATCGAAAAGCTGGAGCAGAACATGGGCCCCTGCGGCGCCGGCGAGTGGCTCACGGAAATGTGCGTCGAGCTTTATGATCACATGCAAAGCGCTGTCACCACACTGAACGAAACCACTGACGATCTGGAAGATCGGGTATTGGTGTCTCAGGACGAGTCCATTCGTGAATCCATCATTTCCACCCGCAAGCGAGCAATCGTGTTTCGTCGCTATATCTCACCGCAACGGGATGTGATCGCCCGTCTGCAAACGTCGGAGCTGCCCTGGATCAGCGCTAACGACAAGCGCAGACTAACGGAGGTAATGGACTGGCTGACCCGTTATGTGGAGGATCTGGACGCTATCCGCGAGCGTTCTCAGGTGATCAAAGACGAGTTGGCGGCGGCCATGAACGACCGCCTGAACCGCCACCTGTATCTGCTCTCCATAGTCGCCGCAGTATCCCTGCCGCTGGGCCTGCTCACCGGCCTGTTCGGCATTAATATCGGCGGCATGCCAGGCGTAGATGACGGCAATGCGTTCTGGCTGTTCTCGGTTCTGTTGGTCGCTCTACTGGTGCTGGAAATCGTCTATCTGCGCAAGAAAGGCTGGATTTAACCGACAGATCGCGCATGTTCGATGACTTTTTGCGCCAGTTTCGGCAACAAAGGCAGCGGCAGATCATGCCCCCAACCGGGAATCATCTCTAACTTCGCGTGGGCGATGCTTTGCTTCAGCATCTGCCCATTCTTGGGTTTCATCAAAGGATCCGCCGAGCCATGCAAAATCAGTGTTGGCATGGTGATGTCCCGCGCCAGCTTCTCCAGACTGCCTGTGGCGAGGATCGCCCGCATCTGCCGGACAATGCCTTTGGGTCGATAGCTGCGCTGATAATCTCTGGCGATGCGCTGCAGAATGCGCTCTTTGGGTGTAGGGAAGGACGGACTTTGCACCGTCTCCCAGAACGCTACGCCGCGTCTCAACGCGGCCTCCTGATGATGTCCGCGAACACCGCCGCCGTTGATGCGCCATAGCGTTCCCAGATCCGGCATCGGTTGCTTGGGGCTGTTGTTGGAGGTCATCATCAAAGTCAGGGACTTGATCCGCTGCGGCTGTCGCGCTGCGACAATCTGCGAAATCATTCCCCCCATAGAGACGCCCACCAGATGCGCGCGCTCTATATTCAAGGCGTCAAGCAATGCAATGGCGTCGTCCGCCATATCGTACAACGTATAGGAAGCCGTGACCGGCAAGCCCAGCTTGGAGCGCACAAAGTCTACTGGCACCGGCGCCCGATGGGGGCAATCAATTTCCGAGGAGTGGCCGATATCCCGATTATCGAGCCGGATCAGGCGAAAGCCCGCCTCCACCAATGGCTCCAGAAATTCCGGCGGCCAGGCCGTCATCTGACAGGCGAGCCCCATGATGAGCAACACCGGCTCGCCATCTGGGTCGCCCAGTTCTTCGTAACAAATCTGAATGGAGTTTACCTTGAGGTACTGCTCCCGGGGGTGGTAATACGCGTGGGTCATGGTCCGTACAATCTTAAAGCCGCTGTCTCAGCCTTCATTAAAGGTCAACCAATCATATACGGGAAGTTAAGGGTAATTGATTAACTTTCCAAGTTTTAACGCAAAAAACCGCGCAAAATGCGCGGTTTTTTGCCGTTTCTGCGGCGAACAATCAGGCTGATTTTTTACGAATGCGCTCCAGTACCGCGTCGGCCTCGGTTCTGGGACCAATGCCCGCTTTCCGCAACTTATCCTCCAGACCATCGTCGTTCAGCCCATCATCCAACTGCTCCATAGCGCGCTTCATATCATCGAAGCGCTCCTGACGGTCTCTAATGCGCTGCAGGGAATCCTGCATATCGCTGATACGCGACCCCATGGAATTGGCGCGAACGGTCAGGGAGGCCGTCGCCTGCTGCGTACTCTGTGTGGCTTGCACCATGCGCAGCTCACGTCGATAGTTCTGGATGCTCTGGGCTGCGGATTGCAGACTCAGGCGTAACTTTCTCTCATGCTCTCCCAGCTTTTCCGACGCCTTGCGCTCATCCGCAAGCGTTTTTTCCTGATCGGCAATCACAGTAGCCAGATCCTGAGCCAAGTCCTCCAATCCTTTTTCCAGCGCCTGACCGGCTTGTGTTTCCTTTTCCGCCACATATCTGGCGCGACGGGCGATACCCCGCTCCAGTCGCATTTTTTCCGCCATCACCCGGGCCAGATCGTGCTTGGCCTGCCCCATGGCGCATTCGCATTCGTAGATTTCCTGTTCAAAGATGCGGATAGCGTTTGCGTCCACCACCCGCTCAGCGCTCTCACGTGTTGCGCCGCGTACGGCGGTCATCATTTTTTGCATGTAGTACATATAAAGCACCTCGTGATTCATAGGTCGTCCTTGGCGGACGGGTTGCGGCCTGCTTTCATCCGGTTACTCTGCATAGTCCCGCAGCATTTGGTTGGTTCTGGCTTCATTGATCTTGTGAATAAGGCGATGAGATTCATGTTCATCACGCATGGTTTTAGACAGCGTGATAGTCGAGCTGATGAGAAACAGCGTACTGATGCTGAAATAACCTTTGATAAGCAAATCCACCGGCATGAAAAAGATGCCGGCGGCCACCGCAGCCAGCGCGATGACGAAAGAAGACTTCACGTAAAACAACCAACCTTTGGAGTTACTCTGGATTTCTGCAACTGTCATGAGTTGTCCCTCTGTATGATCCGATGTCCCGCTCACTCTGCTGTCGCCCCTGCTATTTTTGAATCTAAATCTGAATGGGTGCTGAATGACCGCCTCCAAGTATCGCCATTCGATACCTTAATTGAAAATGCACGCTTCTGATTCAGATATCACACCCTCATCCACTCAAATGTTGACACCGAATATTTTGCAAACCTAAAATGTTTACACTTAAAACATAAACAAGGATCACCTCCATGCGCCCCCTTTACCATGCCGTGGCCTTCTCTCTGGCGACGCTGATCTATGGCGTTGCGCCTGTGGCCGCCGCAGACGAGCCTGTCGTGCATACGGAAACCGTTCGTCTGGAAGCCTATTCCCTCCCCATAGAAACCAGCGGCGTCCTCGCCAATCAATCGGAACAAACGCTGTCCTTTAAAACGTCGGGAATCGTTGCGGACATCGCAGTGAAAGAAGGTCAGCGAATGCGCGCCGGGGACCTGATCGCTATCCTCGACAGAGAGGAAATCGCCGCGGAAGTGGCGCAGGCTGAAGCTTACCGTGACGACGCCCGCCGCAATCTGGAGCGATTCAATAAGTTGTACGGCAGCAAGGTCGCACCGCTGGAGCAGGTGCAGTCCGCCGAAACCGCATTGCGGGTGGCGAGCGCCCGTCTCAAAGTCGCACAATTCAATTTCAAACATTCTGAAATCGTCGCCCCTAGCGATGGCGTTGTACTGCGCCGCCTGATTGAGCCCAACGAACTGGTCAGCGCGCAACGTCCTGCATTCGTCTTCGCACAAGAAAATGCCGGATGGGTTATTCGCGTTGGCGTCAGCGACAAAGAAATTGTGCGCCTGAGAGAAGGGGACAAGGCGGAGGTGCGCTTGGACGCATATCCCGGTCAGGCTCTGAGTGGGGACGTTTACGAAATCGCAGCGAAAGCCAGTCCCGGCAGCGGCGTTTTTGAAGTGGAAGTACGTCTGCACCCCCATGACGCACGCCTGTTATCAGGCATGGTCGCGCGCGTGACGCTGACGCCCAAAGCGGAGGTGCAACTGGTCATGATTCCGCTCAGCGCCATCATCAGCGCCGGCGGTAAAAATGCCGAGGTTTTCGTACTGGACGCCAATAACCGCGCGCATCGCCGCCGTATCGTATTGCGTGACTTTTCCGCGTCCCATGTCGCTGTGGCTCATGGACTGAAGGCAGGGGAAACCCTGGTCACTCGCGGCGCCACCGGTCTGGTGGAAGGTATGCTGGCGACGCCTGTCGCGCTGGCTTCCAATCCCTGACTTATCTAATCGGAGTACCCCGCCATGCGCCTGCCGGAATTAGCGATCCGTAATCACGCCTTCGCCTGGGTCGCCGTTTTACTGCTGCTCGGCCTCGGATTGGTTTCCTTTCTCACCATGCCGCGTTCGGAAGATCCACAATTCGACTTCCCCACCACGCTCACCACCGTTCTGTACCCCGGCGCAACGCCTGTGGACATGGAACGCCTGGTGGTCGATCCCATTGAGGACGCCATCAACGAATTGGAGGATCTGAAGTCGGTTTACACCGAGATCGAAGACGGTCTGGTGCTGGTGCGAACGGAATTTCTATACGGCAGCGATCCAGAAGATAAGTTTGAGGATGTCGTCGGAGCCATTCAAAGTATTCGCAGCGAGTTACCCCCTGATCTTGCTCGTCTGAACACGGAGAAATTGTCGCCGGCGGATGTGAATATTCTGCAGATCGCTCTGGTTTCCGGTTCCGCCTCCACCAAAGAGTTCAAATACTACGCGGAGCGTTTGGAAACCCGGCTGGAGAGAGTCGCCGGCGTCAAACGCGTCGACGTCAAAGGGCTGGCGAATCTGGAAGTGCAGGTGAAAGCGGACTGGGTATTGCTGCGACGTCATGGCGTGTCACTGGACGAACTGGCGGAAGTGGTGCGCAGAGCGGCGCAAAATCTGCCCGGGGGATACGTCAACGGCGACGACCGCCGTTTCAACGTTCGCACCAGCGGCGATTATAAAGACATTGAAACGCTCGCCCGCACCGTCGTACGTACTCGCGACGGCCATGCGGTCTACATCGGCGACTTGGCGGATATCCGCCTGCAAGACGGCGCGCCCACCTACCGCGCTCGCTATCAAGGCGAGCCCGCTGTCTTTATCACAGTGGTTCAACGCAAGGGCAGCAATATCTTCGATGTCATGGCGGGAGTGAAAGGCGCCCTCGCCGCCTTCTCTGCGGAGCTGCCGGAGACCTTCCAGACGCATCTCGCCCATGATCAGAGTGTGAGTGTCAACGAACGGGTCGACGGCTTCTTCGAAAATCTTTGGCAGGGCCTATTGTTGGTCGCCGTTGTAGTACTGACGTCCCTAGGCGCGCGCGCCGCTTTCGTCATCGTGCTGGCGATCCCTTTTTCCATCCTCATCGGATTGGGATGGCTGGACCTGACCGGTTTTGGCTTACAGCAGATGTCCATCGTCGGACTAGTAATCGCTCTAGGCTTGCTGGTGGACAACGCCATTGTGGTCACGGAAAACGTGGAACGCTATCTGCGCCAAGGCGACAGTCGGGAAGACGCCGCCATTAAAGGGACCTCACAAGTTGGCTGGGCGGTAGTGAGCGGCACCGTCACCACCGTGCTGGCGTTCCTGCCGATCCTGTTACTGCAGAGCGGCTCCGGCACTTTTATTCGCTCAATGCCGGTCACCGTCATCCTGACACTGGCCGCCTCCCTGCTGATCGCCCTTACCATTACGCCGCTTCTGGCCAGTCGCTTTCTAAAAAGCGGCGTAACGTCCTCCGCACCGGGCTGGCTATTGCGCTCACTGACAACCTTCGCAGACGGCCCCTATACTCGCGGTCTGACATGGAGTCTGCGCCGGCCATGGCTGGTGCTGCTGATTTCCGTCCTGTTTCTGGCGGGAGCCATGTCTCTGTTCGGTCATGTGGGAGTGAGCCTGTTTCCCAAGGCGGAGAAATCAATGATTCTGGTAAACGTGGAAACGCCGGAAGGCTCCACCTTTGAATCCACCCGTAAAGCGGCCCAGGAAGTAGAGCAAAACCTGATGGCGCAACCCGGGGTCATCGCCGTCGCCACCAATATCGGCAAGAGCAATCCTCGGGTTTACTACAACACCATGGACAGCAAACAGCAGCCCAATTACGCGCAGTTACTGGTGCAACTGACTCCACGGCCATACCAGGAGATTGAGCAGTGGGTGAGCGAGCAACGTGAACACTACAAGTCGTTCGCTGACGCTCAGGTGCGCTTCAAGGAGTTTCATCAGGGGCCGCCCGTGCAGGCGCCCATCACCATCCGCGTCACCGGAGACAATATTGAGCGTCTGCGGCAGGCGGCACAGGATGTCAGCGACATCATCGCCAACGCAGATGGAGCCATTAACGTGGACGCCCCTATCAGTCGCCATAAGGTAGATCTTCGCGTCAACATCAACCGCGACAAGGCGGCGTTTCATCACGTCAGTCTGGACGCCATCGACCGCACCGTGCGCGGCGGTCTGGTGGGGTTGAATGTCGGATCACTGCGGGATGACGATGGGGAGGATTACCCGATTATCGTCACCGCCCGAGAACGCGCAGAGCCGGAGCTGGACCAGTTTCAGCGCATGATGGTCGCCAATGCGGAAGGCGTGCTGACGCCGCTTATCCAGGTCGCGGATGTTGAGCTGGAAACCGCCGTCCCCAAGTTCCAACACTATAACCTGGAGCGCATGGCGATGGTGACCGCTGACGTCAAACCCGGGTATCAGACAGAGGCCGTCACCAACGCAATTGTAGACAAACTGGACGCCTATTCCTGGCCTCAGGGCGTCCACTATACCGTGGGCGGCGAGCAGGAAAACCGCAAAGAGTCATTCGGCGGCATGGCGAAGGCTTTGCTGGTGGCGATTATCGGCATCTTCGCCGTACTGGTGATGCAGTTCCGCTCTTTCTCGCAACCATTGATCATTTTCGCCGCCCTGCCCTTCGCCATTATCGGGGCGATACTCGGCCTCTACTTAACGGGCAATACCTTCTCGTTCACCGCCTTTGTTGGACTCACTTCACTGGTGGGCATTGTCGTCAACAATTCCATTATTCTGGTGGATTACGCCAACCAGATTCGCACGGAAGGCGTCGAAGTCAGCGAGGCGATGACGCAGTCCGCCCGAACCCGCTTGATTCCAATCCTATTGACGTCGCTGACCACGATTGGAGGTCTTCTCCCTCTAACCCTCACCGGATCATCGATGTGGGCGCCTATGGGCTGGACGATTATTGGCGGCCTCACCACCTCAACATTGCTGACGTTATTTGTGGCGCCGGTTCTTTATCGCCTGTTTGAGGGTTCAGGTAGACAGGTAAAAAGAGCAAACGACGCACAGAATAACCAACGGGATGGAGAGGCAATGACTACTTACTCAACCACTCAGTGATGGGCATGGGGTAACCGAAGGCGAACCCCTGGATCAGATCGAAATTCATGCGCTGGCATACCACGGCCTCCTCTTTGGAGCCGACGCCTTCCGCCAGCGCCTTCACTCCCATCTTGTGCACCATAGACACCAACAGCTCCAATAACTCCTGACGCTGAGGCGATTTGTGAATATTGCGAATCAGCGCGATATCAAACTTCACTACATCCGGCGGGGCTTCCGCCAATTCCACCAAACGCGCCTGCCCAGCGCCGAAATCGTCATAGGCCAAACCAATTCCCATGGTGCGGATTTCTTTGGCGAGGGCCTGAATCACCATAAAATTAGTGACCGCCTGCTCATGGATCTCCAATACCAGCTCTACATTCGGGTGCGTCTTGCGCACATGCTCCAGCGTGGCCAGCAAACGTGGACCATCCAGTAACTCTTGCGGGTGGGTGTTCACGAACAACGGCAGTCTCAGTTTATGATCAGCCGCATCTTTGATGCCAATCACTCGGAACAGTTCGCTGAGCTCCACCGCCAAATCAACGCTCTCTGCAATGGTGAACAGCGGCCCCGGACTGGGCAACAGATTCGGATGCGCGCCTCTCCCCAACAGCTCGTAGGCGACCGCCTTACCTTTGATGTCGACGATGGGCTGAAAGACGGCGTTCACCAGTGTTTGAGCAATCAGCTCCTTCAGATCTCTCGCTCCCAAAGGAATACGCTGCGACAGATCGCCTTGCATCACCATGGTGGAATAGGTGGACTCCGTAGGCGTAGGCGGACGGTCTTCTTCATCCACCACGCGCGCCTCGATATGGGCGAAGTGGATAACATCTCCGCTACAAACCGGGGTCACTTGATTAATACGGCAGTGATTGACGAAAGTGCCGTTGGTGGAGGACAAATCGCGGACGAACAACTGCCCTCCCTCTTGATGGAACTCTGCGTGCTGCCGGGATACGTCGGTGGCGTCTATGGTGAAACTGACGTTGTCACTGCGACCGACAACAAACGGAAACTCCCTGACCGGTAGACGCTTTAATTGATTACCCTGGCCTGAATAACATTCCAGATACCAACGTGTCACCGGTGTTTACCTCACAAACAACAGGCTTCCGAGCGGATACACGTACACGCCCTCCCCGGGCGAAATGCTTGAACGCGATTATCATAATTGTGGCCCATAATCCCTATTAGTAAAGGAGATAATGGTGAAACAGTGTAAACCGCCTGACAGCCGCCATTATTGCCCAAAGCCCGGCCTGAAAGGCGTTCAGCCCTGTCCCCTGCGACATTGGTAAAGGTAACAAAGCACTTCTCCTCGCTGGGTGGGGACAATTCGAAAATCCATAAACCCCGCCTGCTCCAGAGCGCTGCGCAGCGCTTCCTCACTCATAGCGGAGCGGTCCGTCACGTCTGCATCCTCGGCAAGGATCAACTGCCCGCCTGGGCGGATGACACGCGCAGCCTCCGTCAGCCCCGCTGGTATATCGCGCCAATGATGCAGCGTATTCACCGCCCAGGCGATATCCACGGAGGCGTTCGCCAGCGGCAGTGATTCCGCTGCGCCCGCCAGATACTCAATCGATGCGGCGTTATCCTTATGTTCTTTGGCGAATTGCAGCATCAACGGAGTGGGTTCAACGCCCACCAGTCGCCCCTTCGTCACCACCTCAGAGGCTAACCGCAACGCCTGCCCGCCGCCGCAACCAATATCCAGCACGCAGCTATCCGGCTTTAAGTCCGCCGCCTCCACCACAAACTCATTGCTTGGCCACTCACCGTAGTTTTCACAATACCAACGCGTGACCGCCTCATCCCATTCAGGTTGATGATGATTTCTCTCCGACATACTCGCTTATCCCCTGGTTGAACACTCGAATAATGTTAAACCTCACAAGCGCCTCAACGCAGAGCGGAATATGGGAATAAATCGGCTGATATTTAGATTTATTGCTTGATTAACTACGCCGGTAAAACATAAATCGGCTATATTCCTCCCATGCACGCAACACAACCTATCGCCGTCGAGCACGGCGTCATGAGCTTTAACGAACACAGTGAAGAGGCTTCCCACGCCGAACACGTGTTATCCCTGGTTCTGGACGGCAGCGCGCGTATCCGGCACGGTGATGACATTACGCTGGGCGCGGGTGTCGTCACTCTGGTTCCCGCAGGCATGCCTCACCGTTTGCTGTCGGCGAACAATCTGGAAGCCTGGTGGCTGGGCTTTTGCGCCGGCTGCCTGGATATCGATGAAACTCACCCTCTGATGTCCCCCTTCAAACGGGTCCGCTCCGGCATGCCGCCGATGATCGCCATAGAACCTGCACGCCGGGCGCGTCTGCTGTCTCTGTTTGCGGATCTGCGCGAAGAGTGCCAGCGCAACACGCCCGAAACCGGCATTGTCACGCGCTGTCTGCTGTTGTTGATACTGGCGGAAATCAACCGCGCTATGCGAACGGACTCGCCAAACGCCGCGCCGCCTGCGGACAGTCTGACGACGCGGGCGCTGGAATATATTCAAGGCCACTGTCTGGAGAAAATATCTTTGCAGGATGTCGCCGCCGCGGTACATCGCACGCCGGCCCATGTGGCGGCGGCGGTCAAGAAATCCACGGGCTTTTCTGTGGGCGAGTGGATTACCCGCAACAAATTGCAGGCGGCCAGCCTGAAGCTGGCGCACACAGGGGAATCAGTGGACAAAATCGCCGGCAGTGTGGGCTGGGGCGACGTTACTCACTTCATAAGACAGTTTAAAAAACACTATGGCTCCACACCCGCCGCCTGGCGTAAGCAGGTCAGAGTCAATCATCGTACGAAGGAAACTGTCTAGTGGAGCCAGGGCCGGGGAGTTCATTCCAGATCAGAATGGTTCACGCCGAGGTCATGCAGGATGTCCATTAATTCTTCTCGCGCCAGCTTCCTGACGTTCAACACCAGAATAATCTGTAGAAACAAATCGGCGCCGAGAATTCCTTTATTAATCTTGTTGCGGAGGTTATCCGCACTCTGCTGTGTGCCGATTCGGGCCAGTCTGTCGCTAAGGTCGCTATACTTAACGCCACGTTTGGCCATTTCGAATTTGATGATGCGCGAAGCCAGTTCTCTCCAAGAGTTCATTGACGGTTTGGTTTCGTTTGCCATGGCGTCCATTTCTTCTTTATGTAAAAGATAATTTACGTTTATGAGTTAAAATTTACTATAGAGCAAAAAAAAGTTTGTGCAAATAAAAATCTTCGTGTACATTTTTCTACAAGCCTTCAATCGGGGTAAAAATTAATAGGAGAACAAAATGAGCTGGGATCTCTTAAAGCTGGAAAGCCTTTTGAGTCAACGCGATGACTACGCAGTCACCAGAGAAGCGACCTGCCTGTGCATTACTAATAGTGACGGCATCGACGCCTATCTCGCGATCAGCGGCGAACAAATTATTGTCGAGTCTCTGCTGTTTGCAAAAGGCCAAGTCAAAGATTGCGCCCTTCTGAATGATGACATTTTGAAGACGCATCAAATATTTCCTCTCACCACTATTGGCATCACCAATGTGGAAGGCGAGGACTATTACATGGCTTTCGGCGCCCTGTCGGCCCAATCCAAAGAAGAAAGCATCCTGATCGAGGTTGATATGTTGTTCCAAAACGTTGAGGCGTTTTTGGACGCATACCAGAACCATCTTGTTAACGGAGTTGAATTATGAGCGTTTGGAAAAAATTAGTGACCGCCATCAAGGGCGGAGCCAACGAAGCGGCGGAAGCGGTTGTGGACAGTCAAGCGTTGCGCATTCTGGACCAGGAAATCCGTGAAGCTAAAGAAGAGTTGCGTAAATCCGATCACGCGCTGACCCAGATTATGGCGAAGAGAAAACTGGCCGACCAGAAAGTGGCGAGCCTGAAAGCTTCTATCGCCGAATATGAAAGCCACGCCCGCAAAGCCGCGGACAGCGACCGTAACCTGGCGCTGGAATGCGCGCAGAAAGTGGTCGAGCTGCGCGACCAAATGGACGCAGAGCAGAAATACGTGGATCAGTTCAATCAGTCTGAACAGACGTTGCGTCGCAATATTGCGCAAGCCAAGTCCAACCTGCGTCGTATGGAGCAGCAAATCGACATGGTGAAAGCGACTGAGTCAGTACAAAAAGCTCAAGTAGCCGTATCCTCGCGCCACATGGGCGCCAACAGCAAAATGAAGACTGCGGCGGAATCGCTGCAACGCATTCAGAACCGCCAGAACCAACGTTCAGCCGAACTGGATGCAGCGGAAGAGCTGGCTTCAGAAGAAAGCGGCGACTCTTTGGACGCAAAATTGAAGGCGGCTGGCATTAACGGCTCCAACGCTAACGCAGATGACGAACTGGCGCGTATACTCGGAGGCAACTGAGTTTAAGAGTTCGTCTGATGCTAATAATAAATAAGATCAAGAGAATCTTTATCCGACACTTTATGGAGCTGCGATGGCAAGGAGTCGCCATCGCATTGCTTTCCTACGTGGGACTAAGTTATTTCTTTCTTTATTTGTCCGGCGAGACGGATTTACTGTCTCTGCCGGATTTTGCGTATTGGCTGGTGGTCACCGCGTCCACTGTCGGATATGGCGACTTCTCTCCGCAAACCCCCAGCGGCAAACTCGCCGTCTCCATATTCATCATTCCGTTCGGTCTGAGTTTATTCGCGTTATTCGTAGGTAGAGTCGCCGTATTCGCCTCCTACCACTGGAAAAAGGGAGTGAAAGGTTTGAAACAACTTGATTGCGACAATCATATTCTCGTCATCGGCTGGAACGAAAGGCGCACGCTTCACTTGATCCGACTCCTGTTACGCGAACAGTTGGGCAGTGAGGAGACCCGTCCGGTGGTGCTGTGCGCCAAAGCCGATATTGAAAACCCGATGCCGGAAGAGATCGGTTTCGTCAGAGTTGAAAGCTACAACAACGACGAGCAAATGAGCATGGCCTGTCTGGAGCGCGCGTCCACTATTATTATCGACGCCCCGGAAGACGACGTCACCATGACCGCGGCGCTGTATTGCGCCAGCCGTAATAAAGACGCGCATATGATTGCGTACTTCAATGACGACAATCTAAGCCGTCTGTTGAAAGTCCACTGCCCCAATATAGAATGCACACCTTCAGTGGATGTGGAGCTGCTGGCGAAAACCGCCATGCATCCCGGCTCCAGCGTATTGCATCAGGACCTGCTGAACGTGCAGGACGGCATGACGCAGTACTCCATAAAATACCCGGCTGAAGCCAATAGCGTCCCGCTGCGGGATTTGTTTCTGCCGTTAAAAGAACGTTATGATGCGATCCTGATTGCCGTCGGCGACGGCAAAGGGGCCGTGACTTTGAATCCACCTATGAGCCATACGGTTGCGCCGGGAACCACGATTTACTACATCGCGGACGAGCGCATTGATGGTCTTGACTGGGAGAAACTCTGTGTTTAGCAAGTTTTTCAAAAAAGATGAACCTAAGTCCCCTTCCGCTCCGGAAATCATGGGGTTACGCCTCGGCGGCGCATTCGAACTCGATCAACTCAGACTCAGGCTGATAGAGCCCTCCGTGATTTTCGAAGGCGCAGCCAAAACCCAGTTAATTCAGGCGGTAGGTCAAGTACAGCTGGACGCCAGCAGCACCCTGCTGCGCTTCTACACCGACGACGATGGCTTTATCCAGGTGGTGTTGAACGGCGGCATGACGGAAAACCATGTAGAAGACGTCAAACTCTGGTACTTTTACGAAACCCGCGCCGTCGGCAGTCAGGCGGACTGGGATATGTTGATCAACTCCCAGATCAGCCAGCCTGAATACAGTATCGAAGGCCATCGCTTCCAGCGTGTTTGGGAGAGCGTTGGAGAAGCGTCACCACCCGTGGCTATGACGGAAAAAACCACAACCGAGGCCGGCGAGGTCACAGAAACGGATCAGTTCGCCATGCTGTATGAAAGGTCTGTCAATGAGGACCTGGACGAGTTTCTCATGGTCTGCGGCGAAGAAAAAATCATCGATAACCGCGCCGACCGCTGTCTGGTGCTGTCCACCGGCATTAATCTGCGGCCGGCGGACATTGTTATCATCGGATAAATGCGGCGACGCCGCGTTTATCCTCCTCAACCCACAATACCTCATAATTATTAAAGAAGGAGCTGTCCATGGACGCTATCGCACATTCGCTGTTAGGCCTAACGAATTTTGCGATTTACTTTTCTTCCTCATTAGTCCTGCTGTTGGTGTTCAAATTCCTGTATACCCTGGTTACGCCTCACGACGAGTGGAAACTGGTCAAAGAGGGTAAAAGCGTCGCCGCTGCGACAGGCCTTATCGGCGCCGTGATTGGCTTTTCCATCGCACTCGGCGGAGCCGCTTCCAACTCCGTATCCCTGCTGGATTTCTGGGTCTGGGCGGCAGTGGCGTTGATCGCTCAGGTAGTCGCCTTCGCCATCATTCGCTTCATTTTCATGCCTAAAATTGTGCAACGCATCACTGACGGCGAAGTGTCCGCAGGCGTCGTACTGGGCGGGTTTTCCGTGGCGGTCGGCATCCTGAACGCGGCTTGCATGACCTACTAAGGAGCAGTGGAATGAAGCGTACGAAAGAAATTAATCTGGACAGGATGAAGAAGAACGGCCAGAGCTTCCTGCTGCGGCCCATCACTGTCGCTGTCGCCGGCGTCACGCTCACCGCCTGCTCGGATACCCGCGAAGCTCAGGTCTATAAAGACATGAGCGAGTGCATCAATGAAAACCCAAGCTATGCCTCAGAATGTGAAGCGGCGTATCAGCAGGCGCTGAAACGGGCGACGGAAACGGCGCCCAAATACATGTCCATGCGAGACTGTGAAGCTGAGTTCGGCGCCAATGCCTGCACCAGCTACCAGGGCAGCTCTGGCCAGAGCTGGTTCATGCCCGCTATGGCGGGTTTCATGTTCGCCAAGATTCTGGACTCGAACCGCCGTTACGATTACCAGCCGGTGTTCACCTCCTACTATCGCGGCTCGCCGTTTTACGGCAGCTGGGTGACCTCCGATGGCTATCGCTATGGCAGCACATACAGCCGTAAAGTCACGGTGGACAACAAAGCGTTTCAACCCAAACCTGCTGTGACGCGGACCATTTCCCGCGGCGGCTTCGGCTCGACAGTGAACGCTAAGTCTTCCTGGAGCAGTTCTTCCAAGTCCAGCTCCAGTTCAAGAAGCAGTTGGGGCGGTTAAGCAATGCTGCGCATACCGATCCAGGAGCGGGCCCATTGGCGTGATCTCGCCCATGAATACGGCTTCCTGTTTCACACCATGCATGGCGAGGCCTACTGGGATGAGAGCGCTTACTATCAGTTCTCTCTGGAACAGATAGAGACCGGGCTCGAAGATCCCACGGCGGACATCCACCACATGTGTCTGGAAGTAGTCGATCGTGTGGTGGAGGACGAGCGCCTGTTGCGGAAGTTCAGCATTCCTGAGATGTTCTGGGAAGCCGTGCGCGCTTCCTGGCGCGATCAGCAGCCCAGTCTGTATTCGCGCCTGGACTTCGCCTACGATGGCCGCAACCCCGCCAAGTTGTACGAAAACAACGCCGATACGCCCACCAGCCTGTATGAGTCAGGCTTCTGGCAGTGGTTGTGGCTGGAAGAAAACGTGCGCAGCGGTCGCCTGCCACGCGCTTGCGACCAGTTCAATTCCCTGCAGGAAAAGCTGGTGCGCAGGCTGGCGGAAATCTATGCGCAAACTGATGGACCTGATTTCTACTTCAGCTGCTGCAAAGACACCGAAGAAGATCGGGGGACGATTCAGTATCTGCAGGACTGCGCTGCGGAAGCAGGCATTCCCAACCGCTTTATCTATATTGACGATATAGGGCAAGGCGAGAACGGTGAATTCACTGACTTGGATGACCGGGTGATTGAGCTGATGTTCAAGCTGTATCCCTGGGAATTCATGCAGCGGGAGGAATTTGCGCCGCTGATTTTACAGAACCCCACGCGCTGGATTGAGCCCTTGTGGAAGTCTGTGCTGTCCAATAAAGCGCTACTGCCCATGTTGTGGAAGATGTTCCCGAATCACCCTAATTTGCTGCCCGCTTATTTCGAGGATGAAGTCGAGCATGCGCCAGGGGTGGATTTGGTGAAAAAGCCGATTTTCTCCCGCGAAGGCGCCAATGTCGCTCTCTATCGCGACGGCGAAGTACTTTTCGATACGGACGGCCCTTATGGCGAGGAAGGCTTTATCTTTCAGGCCTATCACCCTCTCCCCAAGTTCGGAGAGAACTACACGCTGATCGGCTCCTGGCTGGTGAACGACCAACCGGCGGGTATCTCTGTCAGGGAAGATAAAGCCCTGGTGACGCAGGACCTTTCCCGTTATCTGCCCCATGTGATTCTGTGAGAGATGTCTCACAGTCTCTGTGGGGATAGGCTGATTACTATCTGACCGTCCATTGATTAAACTGCAGCCCGTTTTGTAAATCTGTACCAAAAGATTCTAACGGAGTAGTTTATGTCGAGAATCCAGCGTAACAATGACGAGCAGGTTTTACATCACCAGCGCAGGGAGCGCTTTTTTGAGCAGGACGGTCAGTGGTATTACATGACTCGCGAGCAAATTCCCCTTGGCCCTTACGATAAGAGAGAACAGGCGCAGGAAGGCTTATCCGCCTACCTCAGTTATCTGAACGCCGCCGATTAATAGGGCCAATACGTTACCTCATTTATATCTTCACCAATAAAACCAATCCTTCCCAACACCAAGTTCTGTAGTAAACGCCGCGATAGAGGGAGCTACAGAACTTCACCCGTTCTTCCTCTTCCTTAGTTCGCTTCGCCAGCTTTTAAACCTCCAGACTCGCTCGCCGATGTCATTTCCGCAGTTCCACCTGAGAAAAATATGCGGATTCCCGCCTACCGCTATCCAGTGAAATGGGTGGATTTCCACCCATTTAAAAATCCAGCTTTTCCGACAGACTCTGATAACACACTGTTATTACTAAAATTTCACGTTAATACAGAAATTGGCCCGGAGGTTGCTCTTATGTAATCGACTATGGCTTTCGCCTAAACCCAACAAAAACAACATTCGAGGTATAACATGCGTTTCAAAAAACTCCTGACCGCCCTTGTTGGCGCTACCCTGTCTTTCTCCGTTTTCGCCGCGCCCATCCAAATCAAGTTTTCCCACGTTGTGGCGGAAAACACTCCAAAAGGACAGATGGCGATTAAATTCAAGCAATTGATGGAAGAACGCCTGCCCGGCAAAGTAGAAGTAAAAGTATTCCCCAACTCCCAGCTGTTCGGCGACGATAACGTGCTGGAAGCCATGCTGCTGGGCGACGTCCAATTGGCCGCGCCTTCCCTGTCCAAGTTCGACAACTACACCAAAAAACTGCAAGTGTTCGACCTGCCTTTCCTGTTTCAGGATATGGCGGCGGTAGAGCGCTTCCAGAATGGACCCGCCGGTCAGGAACTGCTGTCCGCGCTGGAGCGTAAAGGTCTGGTAGGCCTGGGTTACCTGCATAACGGTATGAAGCAACTGTCCGCTAACGCTCCGATTCGCGTTCCTGCTGACATCGCTGGTAAGAAATTCCGTATCCAGACTTCCGACGTACTGGCGGCGCAGTTCGAAGCGGTCAAAGCGGTCCCTGTGAAAAAGCCATTCTCTGAGGTGTTCACGCTGCTACAGACTAACGCTATCGATGGCCAGGAAAACACGTGGTCCAATATCTATTCCAAAAAGTTCTATGAAGTTCAGGATCACATCACTGAGTCCAACCACGGTCTGCTCGACTACCTGGTGGTGACCTCCAAAGAGTTCTGGATGGATCTGCCGGATGACATGCGCGACACCATCAAGAAGAGCCTGGATGAGTCCATCGCCTACGGCAACAGCATCGCCGCCGAGAAGGACAACAGCGATAAAGAAGAAATCATCGCTTCCCGCCGCACCAAGGTGACCTCTCTGACTCCAGAAGAGCGCAAGCAATGGGTTGACGCCATGAAGCCTGTCTGGAAAAAGTTCGAGAAGGAAATCGGCGCGGATCTGATCAAAGCCGCTGAAGCCTCCAATCAATAACCCTCTCAGGGAAAAGGAGCAACCTCCTGGTTGCTCCTATACTTTTGTTATTCGAGCTGTAGAACCGTTTTAAGCCGTACAATAACCAGAATTAGGTCCCATCATGTTTGGTCGAATCGTCCATCGCTTTGAAGAAAGCGTTCTGTGTCTGTTGTTGGTATCCATGACCCTGCTGGTGTTCTCGGAAACCATGCTTCGTTTCTTTTTCAACACCGGCCTGTTGTGGGCGGAAGAGGCCACCCTGTATTTGGGCGCCTGGATGGTGTTATTCGGCGCGTCCTATGGCGTCAGGGTAAACGCCCATATTGGCGTGGACGCTTTTGTGAAGCTTTTGCCGAAAGGACCCCGTCGCGCCGTCGCCGCGTTGGCCGTCGTGATGTGCATGGTCTACTGCGGGTTGTTCTTGTATGGCGGTTGGATCTACCTCGCCAAGATGTACAAGATCGGTATCGAGCTCAGCGACATTCCTGTACCTCGCTGGGCCGCGCAAAGCATCCTGTTCATTGGTTTCATCCTCTTGGCTATTCGTTTTCTGCAATTGCTGTGGGCGATCATCGCCGGAAAGTCGAACGGCTTCGAGTTCGTAGATGAAGCCAAAGAAAGCATGCATCTCGCTGATGAGACGGCGGGGTCTTCCACTTCAGCGCAAGGTAATCGCCCATGACCGCCACCGTACTCTTTATCCTGCTGTTCACCTGTATGCTGATGGGCATGCCGATCGCCGTGGCGTTGGGACTGTCCAGTATTGTCACGATTTTGTTTTTCGCCCCGGATACCTCTCTGGCGTCCATTGCGCTGAAGATGTTTGAGGCGACTTCCAGCCACTATACGCTGTTGGCGATCCCGTTTTTTATTCTGTCTTCGGCATTTCTTTCCACTGGCGGCGTGGCGCGCCGTTTGATTGATTTCGCCGTCAGCAGCGTTGGTCATATCCGCGGTGGTCTGGGAATGGCTTCCGTTATGGCCTGTATGTTGTTTGCAGCGGTGTCCGGCTCTTCGCCCGCCACTGTGGCGGCGATCGGTTCCATCGTCATCGCGGGTATGGTGCGTGCGGGCTATCCGCAAAGTTTCGGCGCCGGTCTTATCGCCAACGCTGGTACATTGGGAATCCTGATCCCCCCTTCCATCGTCATGCTGGTATACGCCGCCGCCACGGAAGTCTCCGCTGCGCGCATGTTCATGGCGGGCCTGATTCCCGGACTGATGATGGGCGGCATTCTGATGATTGCCATATATATCGCCGCACGCATAAAGAAACTACCTTCTCAGCCATTCCCCGGCGTTAAAACGCTGGTTAAAACAGGCGTCATCGCGATGGGCGGCATCATGCTGATCGTGATTGTGCTGGGCTCAATTTATGGCGGCGTCGCCAGCCCCACGGAAGCGGCGGCGGTAGCCGCGGTATACGCTTACTTGATCGCCGTGATCGGCTATCGCGATATCGGTCCCCTGAAAGACGTCGCCTGGCGCAACCAGGGAGAGGCGATTCCCAGCGCGGTTATTCGCAACACCCTGCAATGCGCTTTGGCGTTACCAAAGTCCGTAGCGGATAAAGAAGTACGCCATGTGGTGCTGGACGCGGCCAAGGTCAGTCTGATGCTGTTATTCATCATCGCCAACGCCATGTTGTTCGCTCACGTGCTGACCTCTGAAGGCATTCCACAAGCTATTGCTGCAACCATCGTAGAGTGGGGCTTACCGGCCTGGGGCTTCTTGATCGTAGTGAATATTCTGCTGCTGATGGCGGGTAACTTCATGGAGCCTTCCGCGATTCTGCTGATCATGGCGCCGATTCTGTTCCCCATCGCCACCCAGTTGGGCATCGACCCGATACACCTTGGCATTATTATGGTGGTGAACATGGAAATAGGCATGCTAACGCCGCCAGTAGGACTAAACTTATTTGTGACGGCGGGCATCACCAATCGCTCTATCGGCTGGGTCATTCGCGCCGCCCTGCCCTGGCTGGGCCTCCTCCTGGGCTTCCTGATTCTGATTACGTACGTGCCTCAGATCTCTCTGTTCCTGCCGGAATATATCGACAAGCTACAGGGATACAACTAAAGGGCGCACAAATAACGGAGGCGTTAGAGAACGTAACCAAATTCGCAAACATCCGCAGACTCTCGCGGATATTCAGGGGTAGGTCCCACTACCCCTTTTTTTACTGACCGACGAGACAGAAAAACATAACAAAAAATTATATAAAACAAGGAAATACAACCATCGGGAATAACATGAAATAATAACAAGCAATATTCACATACCCGGAGGCAATAATGAAAATCCTAACTGCGGCCCTAACCGCACTGTGCATGGGAGCGGCGACGCTGGCTTCCGCCGAAGACAAGCTGATCTTCAACACGCAGGATTTCAGACCTTTCACATTTCTGGAAAAAGGCGAAGTCGCCGGCCCAGGCACTGAGCTGGTCAAACTCATCTGCAAATCTTCCGAGATCCAATGCGAGTTCAACTTACTGGACTGGACAATCGCACAGCAGCAGGCCAAGGAAAAGCAGGTAGATGGTCTCTATGTCATTGGCTGGAACGAACAACGCAGCCAATGGTTGCATTATTCCCTGCCCATCCTGAAAACCAGTTATGGTTTCTTTGTTAACGAAAGCGACACCCGGCAGTACTCAACGCTATATAACTTTTCCGAACATCAGGTTGGCGTCTTCGGCCCCTCCAACACCTCTAAGACACTGGAGACCATCGGCACCGCCATGCCCACTATGAAAATCGTTCTGGCGAAAGACGACTTGCTGTCTTTCCGCATGCTGAGCGATAAGAAAGTGGACTCGGTTTACTCCAACCGCGATGTCGGCTTTGAAATTCTGCGTCAATTGGGCCTTAAAAATATTCGCTTCGCCTGGAACCACAAATCGATCAACTACTATGTAGGCTTCGTAAAGGGCCATACATCGCGCAAAGTGATCAACAAGTTCAACAAGACTTTGCGGCAATTATATAAAGACGGTGAAGCACAGAAAGTTCTGGATAAGTATCAATTGGAATCGTCCATGTAAGCGGCGCTGCTGGAAACACCCCAGCGCCTGTCGCAATCTATCCTCCGCGGATTGTCCGGCGACCCTTGAGAACTGGGCATAACCTCACTAGACTGGCGGGTACGGCAGGCGGTCCCCTTTTGACAATGGGACCGCTCCAACTTAACTCTTAATATCGTTCCCCTGTTTTAACGCCAGTTGCCTATCTGCGCTTTTAAACCCGGTCCGATTGAGTTTTACGATAACGAGGCGGAAACACACGAGGGAACGCCCACGGCGGCGTGCTCAACCACCTCACCAAACCTTAAAGGTGCTTTTATGTCTGATATCAAACCCCGGGTTGTGAGCATTCACTACACTCTGACTAACGACGATGGCGAAGTGATCGACAGCTCCGTCGGCGGTGAGCCGTTGGCCTATCTGGAAGGCGCGCAGAACATCATTCCGGGACTGGAAAACGCCTTGCGGGAACTGTCCGCCGGCGACAAGAAAAAAGTATCGGTCGATCCTTCCGACGCTTATGGCGAATACTCCGCCGAGCTGGTTCAGGTCGTTCCGTTGGAAGCCTTCGAAGGCGTGGAGAAAGTTGAGCCTGGCATGCAGTTCCATGCACAGACTGCAGGCGGCGCGCGCGTCATCGTGGTAATGGAAGTGTCCGACGACACCGCCACCATCGACGCCAACCACCCTCTGGCGGGCCAAACTCTGCATTTTGACGTGGAAGTTATGGAAATGCGTGAGCCGACTGAAGAAGAAATGTCCCACGGCCACGTTCACGGCGAGGGCGGACACCACCACTAAGTGGTTGATCCCTCACCCGGAAAGGCGACCTCGGTCGCCTTTCGCATTTCTGGAACGCCTCACGCCTCTTGCGTGAGCCCCTGCAGCAATCCCGCCTGCGTCCATGTCTGTAGCAACTGCGCCGCTCTTTGCGCCGCTGCGTCGCCATGCCATTCCCATAACAGTTCGCACAGGTCAGCGAAATTGGCCCCCTCGCTCACCGCTGTAATGGCCGCCGCCTCATCTATCGCCAGGGAACGAAATAGAGTCACCCACTCCGCACGCCACAACAGCCAGGTTTCCTCATGCTCCAAAACCTGAGGGGCAGGCGGCGTAAGCTCTTCTTTCAACGCTTTCCAGATCGGCGCTGTATTGAAGCGATGGCGATGCAGCGTCAGCGCCGGGATGAAGTCAAAGCGCAAGGTCGGCCAGGCATCCGGCGCAATCGACTGAAAGGCCGACATGTCTATGGGCTGCGCGTCGCTGGCGTCAAACATGAGTCGCAATAAGCGCTCCCATTCCGCCAGTTCAGTCAGCACGCCGTGACGGCTATAGGGTTCCGTACGCGCCAGATAATCCGGCAACGCCTCGCCAAACCAGCGCACTGATGTGTTCGAAGACGGGTGCAAAATAATAAAGTCGCGACTCATCTGCTTGAAGGCGTCATCGCCCAACAACCCTCTCACAGTGGGATAGTCTTCCGACAACACACCGATCAGCCGGGTGAAATAGGCGTTGCGATAAATCTCGATGCGTTGCGCGGCGCTTAACGGTCCAGCACTCAACGCAGAATCCACCGAGCCGCCCTCCTGCGCGCTAATGGCGGTCAGGAAATCATGCTGCAAACGGGATAAGTCAGACATAAGCCGCCTCGCCCCGCGCATCGGCAATCTGAGGAAACTCCGCTTCCGCGATGCTGCGTAATATCGCCAATTCGCGCATAAGTTCTGAAAATTCCGGCATATTATCGTCCCGCTCGATCATCGCCGACACTTTACCGAAGCGACGCACCGCCAGCCTATAAAGCTCCCAAACCGGGTCCGCCACGGGAGCGTCATGGGTATCGACGATATAGTCGCCGTAATCGGAGTGGCCGGCGACATGAAACTGAATCACCCGATCCTGTGGAATGCCGTTCATATAAGTCAGCGCGTCAAACTGATGATTGCGCGCGCTCACGTATATGTTATTGATATCCAGCAACAGCCAACAGTCCGCTTCCTCGGCGACGGCCGCGACAAACTCCCACTCCGTCATATCGGACTCACTGAAGTTTACGTAGCTGGATAAGTTTTCCAGGACGATGCGACGTCCTAAAAAAGACTGCACCTGCTTTATCCGCTCCGCCACATGACGTACGCTCTCAGCGTTATAAGGCAATGGCAGCAGATCATGGGAATTATGGGCGCTGAGACCGGTCCAACATAGATGGTCGGACACCCATAGCGGATTTACCCGATCAATTAAGGTTTTCAGGCGAGTTAAATAACCTGTATCCAACGCGGCGGTTGAGCCAATGGACAGAGACACCCCATGCATCGCCAGGGGATAGTGTTCACGAATGCGGTCAAGGAAATACAGCGGCTTACCGCCCTCAACCATGTAGTTCTCGCTGATGATCTCAAACCAGTCCACCTGCGGTCTGGTTTCCAGAATATGGGAGTAGTAATCGGGCCTGAGCCCTAAACCAAAACCGGAAAAAGCGGGACGGGTATTCATAGAGATTCAATGCGTCGTGATGGAATGAAAAGTCGAAAACAATATAGACCGTTTTATTGAAAAGGCGCGTCCGGCGTCGCCGCCGGACCAGCGCGTATCAACGGCCAATTGGCGTCCGTGGTTACTTGACTGTGCCGCCTTTCGCCTTGCACTCGTCCGCAGTCATGCTCAGGAAACCTTGGCCCTGACAGCTGCCCATACCTTTGCAATCGTTGTTAGCGGTTTTACAGTCATTGTGACCGGCGCAGCTGTTAACGCCCCAGCAATGAACCTGTGCTTCCGCCGCGACTGCAGTCGTGGAAGTCAGCGCAGCAGTACCGAGAAATCCAGCCGCAGCGATAGCCAGAGCAGCGCCAGTCAGTTTCTTTTGTGATTGGTTCATAAAAGTATCCTTAAGCAGAAAGTAGTGATTGAGAATTTTTCGTCGTCCCAGTTTGGCGACAACGATTGGTTTGACTGGGCCGTTTCTGAAAAGTTCACGAGTTCTCATACTTCGAGAAATTTTTTTTACTTAAGGGTTCCTTAAGCTTGCCAAATTAATCTGCGTAGAGACATCCATGAGGAGGCTTTATGCAGCACCCGGACATACTTCCCGCCCCTGAGGCGACCACGACTATCGGCAATCGTTACATCCATGCGGGACTGGGACATCGTTCACGCGCAGTCGCCGAATCATTCGTCCGTCAGCGATTTGATCAGGAGTACGGCGCCAGCATCCGATACTTCATGGAAAACTTCGTTCTTTGTTATGAACAGGACACACTGATCTCCGTCCTGGGCTACCAATGCGCCCAATCCCACCCGTTATTTCTGGAGCAATATCTGGATGCGCCGATCGAGCAGGTCCTGGCGCAGATTCAGGGCGCTCCCTGTTCACGCAGCGGGATTATCGAGGTGGGCAATCTGGCGTCCACCACCCAAGGGGCGTTGCGCCGCCTGATCCTGGTGCTGGGCCGCTATTTTTCCGAACGCAAATATCAGTGGCTGACCTTGACCGTTATTCCAGAACTACTGAACAGCTTCCGTCGCTTTGATCTGCCTATGATCGAACTCGCCAAGGCGAAGCCGGAAGCCCTGAGCCAGGACGCCGCAGACTGGGGCAGCTACTACGAAAAATCCCCCACGGTAATGGCCATTTCCATTCCACACGGCATCAACCGCCTGATCAGCAACCCGGTGATGGCGAAGGTATTGGAGCGTTGTCCACAGCCAGTACACGAAGAGACTAACTGACTCAGGGAGAGCTTACATGACTGCAAACGCCTTAATACAACGCCTGCGCGAACACGCGCAGACCTCGCCCAACCACATCGCGCTGGAGAATGAACAAGGTGCGCTGACTTATGAGGCGCTATGGCGCACGGTAGAAAATCTGTCACGCAAACTGCATCGGCTGGGCGTTCGCCGTCTGGCGTTGGAGGCGGATAATGGGCCTGCCTGGATCTGCGCCGATCTGGCTTGTTTACACGCGGGCGTCACGCTGATTCCAGTCCCTCTATTTTTCTCCAAGCCGCAGCGGGAACACTTGCTCAAAGACGCAGCCATTGAGACGTTGATCGCACAGTCCGCACAGCCTCCAACTGCGGATGCGGTGGTCCTGGATGCGGATCTGGGCCTGTATGCAATAGCGACCCAGGCCCCATCGCCTGCACAGGAGACCGCCGAAGACATCATCAAGATCACTTACACCTCCGGCTCCACCGGTCATCCTAAAGGCGCACGCTTAAGCGCCGCCGCGTTGGAGACAGTGATGCTGAGTCTGGCGACAGCGGTTGAAATCAATGAACCTATCGGACACTTGTGCACGTTGCCTTTAGCCACCTTGCTGGAAAACATCGCGGGAGTGTATGTCGCACTATATAAAGGCGGCAGGGTTCTCGCGCCCGGTCTCGCCAGCCTGGGACTGAGCGGCTCCAGCGGCCTGGATCTGAAGCAGTGGGCGCAATCTCTGCAGCATTGGAATCCGCAAACGCTGATCCTTACGCCAGAGTTGCTGAAAGCGCTGCTGTTTCTCATCGCTGGCGGGCAACTGCGGCTGGAAAGACTGCAATTTGTCGCCGTGGGCGGCGCCAAGGTATCGCCCGTGCTGCTGGCGCAGGCGACGCAACTGGGCGTTCCTGTATACGAAGGTTACGGTCTGTCCGAATGCGCCTCCGTAGTCAGCCTCAACCGCCCTTCGGCGTCGCGCCCCGGCAGCGTCGGCAAGCCCTTGCCTCATGTCAGTCTGTCCTTCGCTGATGACGGAGAAATTATTGTCGCCGGCGCCGCCTATTGCGGCTATTTGGGAGAGCCCATCCAAACTTCTAAAGCGGTCCACACAGGCGATATCGGACACCTGGACGATGACGGTTACCTTTATCTCGAAGGCAGAAAGAAGAACCTGATCGTCACCGCATTTGGCCGCAACCTGTCGCCGGAATGGGTGGAGAGTGAGTTATTGTCCGCGCCCTGCATCGCCCAAGCGGTTTTATTCGGCGATGGCGAACCTTTCAATGTCGCGGTGGTGACGCCCGCCAGTCCTGACATCGGTCATGAGCTGCTGATGCAGGCGGTGGCGCAGGTTAACCAGCGCTTGCCGGATTACGCCCAGGTACGCGACATCATTATCAGCGACGCCCCCTTCAGCGCCGCCAATGGGCAGCTGACCGCCAACGGCCGGGTGCGTAGATGCGCCATCGCCACCAGGCACAAGGACCGTCTCAACGACTTATTTCAATCTTCCCAGCCTTTCACCAGGAGCATGCCATGAGCTTTTATCAACGTCTGCAGGCGGAAACCCAACAGGAACGCAACCGACTACTATCCAGCCCAATTATCCAGGATGCGCTGCGCGGCGAAATTACATTGAGTCAGTATGTCGCTTTTCTGACTCAAGCCTACCACCACGTCAAACACACCGTGCCCCTGTTGATGAGCTGCGGTGGACGGCTGCCGGAACACTATGAATGGCTGCGGGAAGCGGTGGCGGAATACATTGAGGAAGAACGCGGCCATCAGGAATGGATTCTCAACGATATCGCCGTTTGCGGCGGCGACAAGGAAGAAGTGCGTCGCAGTCGACCGCATCTGACCACGGAATTGATGGTGGCGTACGCCTATGACACCGTCATGCGGATCAACCCATTGGGATTTTTCGGCATGGTGCACGTGCTGGAGGGCGTCAGCGTCACTACCGCCACACAGGCTGGCGAAATCATTCAGAAAACGCTGGGACTGCCTAATCAGGCGTTCAGTTACCTGTTCTCCCACGGCAGTCTGGATCAGGAGCATATCCGCTTTTTCGAGGACCTGATGAACAAAATCAAGCGCCATGAGGACCAACAGGCCATCCTCCACGCCAGCAAGGTTTTCTACGAATTGTACGGCGCCGTCTTCCGCGCTTTGCCTCGGAACCATGAGCGCGGGGCGCACAACCAGGAGAGTCATCATGCAGCTTAAAGATAAGACCATCCTCCTCACCGGCGCCACCGGCGGCATCGGCGAAGCCCTGGCGTTGCGACTCGCCAAACAGGGCGCGACGCTTGTCATTACTGGTAGAAACGCTGACAAACTGCAAACGCTGCAGGCGCGCATTCTGGCCAACGGCGGACGCTGCCGCAGCATCGTGGCGGATATCAGTCTGGAGGCCGGGCTGTCCATAGTAGCCCAGGAGGCGGCGCGGGAACCCAAAGTCAATATGCTCATCAACAACGCCGGCGTCAGCGATTTCAAGGAGTTCGAAGACCAAAGCCCGGAACGCATCCACACTCTGATGGAAGCCAACGTCACCGGCCCCATGCTGCTCACCCAACGCCTGCTGCCGCTGTTGCGCATTCAGCAGGGCATGATCGTCAATATCGGCTCTACGTTCGGCTCCATCGGCTATCCCGGTTTCGCCGCCTATTGCGCCAGCAAGTTCGCCATGCGCGGTTTCAGCGAGGCCTTGCAGCGAGAGCTGGCGGACTCGCCAATGCAGGTGCTGCACGTAGCGCCCCGCGCCACTCGCACCGCCATCAACAGCTCCGCCGTCGAATCCATGAATGCGGAGCTGGGTAACCACATGGACGAGCCGGACTGGGTGGCGGAGCAAATCTGCGCCGCCATCATTCGACGCTCTCCACGGGTGTACCTGGGCTGGCCGGAGAAACTGTTCGTGCGTATCAACGCCTTATTTCCAGCCCTGGTGGCGGCTTCCATCAGTAAACAGCTTCCCATTATTCGCAAATATCTGGCGCGCCAGAGCGCTTGACTCCGTTGACTCTCAACGTCATCGCGTCCGAACAAAAGAGGAGAATTTTTATGTCATACACACTTATGGCCCGCGCGCTGATTGTAGCCGGAGCCCTGTCCCTCGGTGCGGCCTCCGCTCATGGGGAGGAGGTTGCGGGTTACGTCAAAGATCTTTATCACGGCTGGGCGCACGTTCGTTATGAAGTCGACGCCAAAGAGCAGGAGAGAGGTTACCAGGACTTGAAAGGTCAGGCGGATCAGGCGGTGGATGCGCATCCTGAAGATCCCAATGTCTGGATCTGGAAAGGCGTCATCACCAGCACCTATGCCGGCGCCAAGGGCGGTCTCAAAGCCCTTTCCCTGGTGAAAGAGGCTCGGGACTGCTTCGAAAAGGCCATGAGCATCGACGCCAACGCCTTTGGCGGCTCCGCTTACACCAGTCTCGGCGCACTCTATTATCAGGCGCCAGGATGGCCACTCAGCTTCGGCGACGATAAGGAAGCCAGCAAACTGTTGCGTAAAGGTCTGGAAATAAATCCGGATGGTATTGACGCCAACTTCTTCTACGGAGACTATCTGCGAGAGCAAGGCGACCTCAAACAAGCTAAGCTTTACCTTGAAAAGGCGTTGCAGGCGACGCCGCGCCCCGACCGCCAAGTAGCCGACGCCGGACGTCGCGGCGAAATTCAGGCGCTACTGAAGAAAATGAAATAAACACGGAGCATGATGTAGCGCAATGCGCATTTTATTGGTGGAAGATGACGAATTACTGGCCGACGGCATCCAAACCAGTTTGACCCAACAGGCCAATACAGTGGACTGGGTGGCCTCCGGCGAGGCCGCTCTTCACGCTCTGAAGCTGGAACAATTCCATCTCGTCATCCTGGACCTGGGATTACCTGATATCGACGGATTCACGGTCTTGAAGCGACTGCGTGATCGCGGCGATGAGATACCCGTTCTGATTCTAAGCGCCCGCGACCAGGTACAGGACCGCGTCAAGGGCCTCGACGCCGGGGCCGACGATTACCTCCTGAAGCCTTTTGATGTGAGCGAGCTCAAGGCCCGTTTGCGCGCACTGAGCCGACGCGGCTCAGGTAATGCGCACCCGGAAATCCAGCTCGCCAATATCCGCATTCTGCCCTCTTCCTATCAGGTTTATAAAAACAACGAGGAAGTGCGCCTGTCGCGCCGGGAATATGCGCTCCTGTATGAACTCGCCTCCCATCGCGGCAGAGTGCTGTCCAAAGACCAGTTGGAAGAGCTTGTCTACGGCTGGTCCGACGATGTGTCCAGCAACACCATGGAAGTACATATTCACAACCTGCGCAAAAAGCTCAACGCCGACCTGATTAAAACCGTTCGCGGCATGGGTTACATGATCGAGAAGGAATAATGCGCTCCATCAAACGCTTTCTGCTGATTTCACTGATTTCTATTATCTGTCTGGGCGGCCTTTTCACCGCCCTGGCCAATTACCATGACTCCCAGGAGCAGGTGGAAGAACTGTTCGACGCCGAGCTGGCGCAAATGGCCCGCATGCTGCAAAGCCTGCTGGCCAGCCAGATGAAGAGGACCAATCTGGAACACCTGCAGGACGCCCTGGTGTATGAGGACTATGCTCTCGACGAGAAAGAAGAAGCGGAATTGAGCGACGGCGAGGAATACACGCCTCTGGGCCACAAGTATGAGAAGAAACTGGCGTTTCAGGTCTGGAGCGAGAGCGGTAAGCTGTTGATTCAGACCAAGGCCGCGTCACAGGGATTTACCCGTCATCAGGCTGGCTTCAACTCCGATAAGGTCGCTGGCGAATCATGGCGCACCTTTACCTTGTTCGATGAGAATCTGCGTATCTGGATTCAGGTAGCGCAACAGGAAGACGTTCGCAGCGAGTTGACGAAGGAAATCGCCGAGCATGTGATTTGGCCGTCGTTGCTGCTTATTCCGATTATTCTGCTGGGCGTCAGTTGGGCGGTCACGCGCGCCTTGAGGCCCCTCTCCACCATCTCCAAGGAGCTGAAGCAAAGGGACTACGCCAACCTGCAAATCCTGGATGACGCCGACTATCCCTCTGAACTCGCCATCCTGGTCGACGCCATCAACGATCTGTTCCAGCGTCTACAGGCCACATCGGATCGCGAACGACAATTCACCGCCGACGCCGCCCACGAACTACGCACCCCTCTCGCCGGGGTGAAAGTGCATTTACAGAACGCCCAGGAAATGGCGCAATCCGAGCCTGTGTCCGACTGCCTGCACAAAGCCCTGCGCGGCCTGGATCGTCTGATTCATATGGTGGAGCAGTTGCTGCAGCTCAGCCGCCTCGACCACGAGCGCGCCCTCAGCGACGCCCAGCTGGTGCAGATAGATATGCTGTGCCAGGACATCCTGCGGGAATCACAGCCCTTGATTGAAGAGAAGAATATCCGTGCGGAGTTCAATGCAGACGGCTGCGCGCCGATTCAGGGCAATCCCGCGGCACTCAGTATCTTGCTGCGTAATCTGCTGGACAACGCCTTGCGCTATTCGCCCAAAAACTCGCAGATCACTCTACTGGTGAAGGATAAAACCCTGGTAATTGAAGATCAGGGTCCCGGCATTCCTCCAGAGCAACGTCAGCAGGCGATGGAGCGATTTCACCGCGGCAAGCAGCAGAATGAAATCGGCAGCGGTCTTGGCCTCTCCATCTGCCAACGCATTGCGGATCTGCACCGGGCGCGCATTTCTCTAGACGACCGGGAAGACCAGCAACCCGGACTGCGCGTACAGGTATCATTCCCCTGACAAATATCACTCGCACTTCATCCATATAATTTTTATTGTTATCGTATAAAAACACTATATTTTAACTATAAAAACGTCTGTCTTATTCTGCAGGGACACCCATCCACAGGAATAAGACATGACATTCTGGAGCCCTCATTCACACAAAGTATTCATCAGCCGACTGCAGGCGGTCGTCGCAGCCATGGCGTTGCAACTTTTGCTTGCGCCACTTGGACACGCCGAGGAGATTCGTTTTTCTTACCTTGAAACCGGGGCCTCCAGCGGAGCCCAGGAAGCCATGGTGGTGGCCAGCGGCAGCTGGTTTACCCGCCGCAAGTTATCCCATGGCGCGGTGCTGATTCACCATCCTGACGGCGACTTGCTTTACGACACCGGGCTGGGACGTCAGGTAGACGTTCAATTCGAGGTCAATCCCTGGTGGGCGCGCTCGTTGTTCGCCTATGAAAAAGGCGTTCCTGTCGCCGACCAGTTGGCGGCGAATGGTTATGACGCCAAAAGCCTGAAGGCGATCGTGCTGTCCCATCTGCATTGGGATCACGCCAGCGGCGTGGTGGACTTTCCCGGCGTTCCCATCTGGGTGCAGCAAAAGGAGTATGGTGCGGCCTTGCAGGGCGAGCCGCCGGCGTTTCTGCACTCTCAGCTGGAGGAAGCAAGCATTCAATGGCGCTTCCTGACGCTGGAGGACGCGGAATTCAAAGGCTTTGAACGCAGTCTGGATGTATACGGCGACGGCTCCGTCGTCCTGGTGGAGATTCCCGGTCATACCCGCGGTCAATTAGGGCTATATTTGACCCTGAACCCGCAAACGCGGTACTTCTTCATCGGCGACGCCACCTGGACCCTGAAAGGGGTTCAGGATGACAGTCCTCGCCCAGGATTCGTGCGCTGGATGGCGAACTTAAATGATGACGACGACCTGACTGAGCGTATGGTGACTCAATTACACAACTTGCAACAGCAGGAGCCGGACCTGACCATTGTGCCGGCGCATGATGAATTGATCGCCGCCAGCCTGCCCCATTACCCTGTGTTCTCTTCACAGTAGTGAAGAGACAATGGCTTAACTTTCCACCAACGGAGCCAGTATGGATTTGAGAGCCTTGCGTTATTACGTCGCCGCCGTGGAAACCGGCAGCATCACTGCGGCGGCGGAACAGTGTCATGTGGCGCAACCGTCCATTTCCCTGGCGGTCAGTAAGCTGGAAAGTGAATTGGATACGCTGTTGCTGGAACGGGGCAAAAAAGGCGTACGCACCACACGCGCCGGCCGCGAACTGCATCATATGGCCCGGCGTTTATTGGCGCAAAGCGACGCCCTGGTGAAGCATTTCCAGCAAAGCGCGCCGTTGCCGCCACTGCGCATTGGCCTGGACCTCGTTGTCAGCCTGGAGCGGGTTAAAGCGCTGCTGGCGCGCCTGGCGCCGCTGCAATCCCGGATGCAACTGGAGCTGCTGCGCGGCGAGGAAAACACGGATATTTGCATCGTCAGCCGCGACCGCTGTCCGGAAAACTACCGCTTTAATCCCCTCTGGCGCGATGAATACTGCCTGTTACTGCCCGCCGATCATCCTTTGTCCCTACGAGACCAACTTGGCGTCGACGACCTGAACGGCATTGGATTGGTGGAACGCTCCTTCTGCGATCTGTCCGGACAATGGCGCGCCTTCGCGGAGCGGCATCAGCTGGATTTCGCCATCACCGCCCGCACCGACAATGAAGAGTGGGCCCTCGCGCTGGTCGCCGCCGGCGTCGGCGCCTGTCTGGCGCCACAGGGAATCGACGCCAGCGCATCCGATGGGATCATCGCCATCCCTCTGTCGCAGATTGAGGGATTCCCGGACATCAAACGGGAGCTGGGACTCGCCTGGTCTCCTCTGCTTCGTACAGAAATAAAGGAAGCGCTGCTACCTTTATTCGACTGAATTTAACTAACACTCGACTGAACTGATCCAAAACGTCACCAGCAGCGTAGTTAGAACATTATTTGCCCGGTTTATTTTGGAGCTGCTACGCTATGCAGGTAAGTAACAACGTCATAGTGCTACCGATTAATCGAAAGATGGACCCAAACAAACAGGACGCAGACGAGGACACCTCCTCGGCAAAAGATGTCCTGGCGCCCTTAATAGAAGCGGTAGCCGCACAGCGGGACCGGGATGCGTTCCGTCAACTGTTCCAGACGTTCGCCCCCAAAGTGAAGGCCTACGCCATCAAACAGGGCATGCAGGAACACGCAGAGGAACTGGTGCAGGAAGTCATGGTCAACGTGTGGCGGCGCGCCGCCCAGTTCGACCGCGATAAGGCGGCGGCTTCAACCTGGTTGTTCGCCATCGCCCGTAATGCGCGCATCGACCTGCTGCGCAAGTTGGGGCGCTCCAGCCAGGAAACCCAGGTGGAAACGGACTATTTGTGGAGCCTGCCGGGCTCCGACGAGCCCACTGGCGCGTTCCAACAGGCCGTGATCGTGCGCAATATCCGTCAGTCGCTGGGGGATCTGCCGCAAGAGCAACGAGACGTCATCGCCAAAGTCTATCTGGAAGACAAGTCTCACCAGCGAGTGGCGGAAGAACTCAGCCTGCCGCTGGGTACTGTGAAAAGCAGGGTCCGTCTGGCTCTGCAGAAACTGAAGGTGATTTTGCAGGAACGGGAAAAAGCAGTATGAGTCAACATCACCCCAGTGATGACATCCTGATGGAGTACGCAGCGGGTTGCGCCTCACCGCACCTCGCCTTGTGCGTAGCCGTTCACCTGCAGTACTGTCCTCATTGCCGCGCCGGCATCCAGCGCCTCAGCGCCCTGGGCGGGGAAATGCTGCAGCAACTGCCGCAGGAAGACCTAAGCGAAGCATTATTCGAACGCATCATGTTGCGTATCGAGCTGGAGGAAAGCGCGCCGGCGACGCTGCAAAAGCCCGTGGAAGATCTGCTACAGCGCTGGCTGCCTGACGGCTTGAACGCCGTAAACTGGCGCAAGCAATGGTTCAAAGTGTACGAATACGTGCTGGAAGTCTCACGCAAAGGCCGGCAGCGTCTCAGTCTGCAAAAGATCTCCGCCGGCGGCCGCGCGCCTTTGCACGCGCACTATGGCCAGGAGGTGACTGTCGTGTTACAGGGAGGCTTTTCCGATGAAATGGGCGTGTACGAAGAAGGCGACTTCGTCATTCGCAGCGGAGATCAACGTCATCGTCCCCGCGCCCTGGAAAACGAGGACTGCATCTGCCTTGCTTATCTGGACGCGCCGGTGTGTCTGGCGGGCCCCATCGGTCGCTGGATCGAACGCTTTAGACGGCTGTTTATGCCAGACCTGAACGCCCCCGTCAGTTAACCAACGCTCTTACGGCGGCGAGGGATCATCCCTCCGCCGCCATCAGACCTCCCAAGTCATAACCCGCCGTTCTCCGCCACGCCAGATGCGCGGCTGACGTCAGATCGGCGGGTTCCGCCAGCGGCGGTCGTCGGTGAAACCAGGGCAAGGCCCGCTCCATCTGCGCCGCCAGACTGAACAGAAGACGCTCCTGACCAATGCCCGCGGCAAACTGAACGCCAATGGGCAGATCATCCTGATTCCACCATACCGGCAACATCATGGCGGGTTGCCCCCCCATGTTGAACAAAGGCGAGAATGGGGTCAGTGAGAAACTTTTGGCGCGAATATTCTGCGCCAGCAGGTTCAACAACGGCGTCATCGGAAAGCTGCGCGCCAGTTCCAACAATAGTTTTTCCTGTTGGGAAGGCGCTAATTCGCCAAGACGGGCCGGTGGGCCGGCCATCGCCGGGGTAAGCAATACGTCAAACTGCTGGAATAAGGCTTCCAGCCTGCGTCCCGCCTGATTCATAACCTGGGTCGCCCAGGCGAATTCCGCGGCGGTCTTGCTCAATCCCAAGTTGAACAACAGATGCGTCGCCAACTCCAGGTCCCCTCGACGCGGTCGGCCGCTGGGGCTGACCTGCCGCACCATCTGCGCGGTTTCTCCCGCCACGATAGTCAGGTAGGCCTGAGTCAGTTCTTCTTCATCCAGACTGAGCGTATGCTGTATCACTTCATGGCCCATGTCCTCGCAGACCATGGCGGCGCGGTCTAGCGCCAGCAGGCTGTCATTATTCAGCGTGGCGCTGAAAAAGGGCTTTTCGCAAATGGCGATTCGCAAGGGACGACGAGGTCCCGTCAGCGCCCGACGATAGCATTGCTCGGTTTTATCCAGCCCCGCGCTCACACTTAACAGCATGGCGCTATCGCGCACACTGCGGGAGATCACATGATCCACCGCCATGCCTTGCAGGCGCCGTCCCCAAGTGAGTCCCTCCGGCTCCCGTCCTCTGGAGGGTTTGAAGCCAAACAGACCGCAGGAGACCGCCGGCGTCCGTAGAGAGCCGCCAATATCCACTGCATGCGCTACCGGGGCCATGCCCACCGCCACCGCCGCTGCAGCGCCACCGCTGGAGCCGCCCGGCGAACGACTCAGGTCCCAGGGGTTACGGGAAGCGCCAAAGAGTTGCGGCTCCGTGGTCATCGCCAGTCCCAGCTCCGCCGTATTAGTCTTGCCGGCGATCACCAGCCCCGCACGTCGATAACGCTGCACCAGTTCACAGTCATGAAATACCGGACGCGAACAAAACAGACGCGAGCCGGCGGAGGTCGGCGTCTTGCGCACTTCTGCATTCAGGTCCTGCAGCAAAAACGGCGCGCCATATAAAGGCTGTTGCGGGTGCAACTGGTCAAGTTGCGCTCTGGCCTGATCATAGAGTTTGTTGATCACCGCGTTCACCAGCGGGTTGCGGGACTCAATGCGAGCGATCGCCGCCTCCAGCAGCTCATCCGGGCTCATCTCTCCAGATCGCGCCAGCTCCGCCAGTCCGATGGCGTCATACTTTTCATATTCGGGAAACGGGATCAAGACAGCGCCTCCCCTGCCTTGCTGTCCTCCTTCTGCGAGGCCATGCGTTTGGTGGCTTCGAGCAACTCATACACCGCGTCGATATCGTCTTGATAGGTTTGCTGGATGGCCTCGCGATTTTTACGACCCGACGACTGCAGCAATCCATTGGCTACATTGAACGCCTGCGTTGCGCCAACCACCGCCTTGATCTGCGCGAACTCCGGCAGGCGACGGTTCACCCTTTCCACAACGGCGGTCAGTTCATCCGCATCTTCCGCTACAATCACCGCCACCAGACTGGACTTTCCCGCACCAAATACCGCCGCCTGTCGGATCTGCGGATCTCCGGTCAGCTCCGCTTCGATCCAGTCCGGGGAAATTCTGCGTCCTTCAGCGGTCACCAGCACATCTTTCTTGCGCCCGCGTATAAATAAAAATCCTTCGTTGTCCATATATCCCAGGTCTCCGCTGTTCCATTGTGCATTGGGGCGACGCGGCCCGCCGCCCAGGTAACCGAGGCTCTGCGCCCCGCTCACCATGACTTCTCCCTCTTCACTGATGCGCACTCGCGAGTGCGGTAAAGGTTTTCCCACAGAGCCTGGCTTATACGCCTTGGGCGTACTCAAGCACACCATTGAGCCAGCTTCGTTCAAGCAATACCCCGCATATACCGGCGCCCCCTGACGTCGCGCCGCATTGATTAGACGCCTGGACGCCGGAGCGCCAATCAGGGTCATATAGCGCATGGCCTCCAGGGTCAGGGAACGGGACTGCATATAACTGAGCAGGGGCTTTAACAGTTCAGGAGTAATCAGCAGAGTGGAGGCGCGATAATCCACCAGGCTGCGATAAAGTTCCGCCGGATTAAAGATGGTTGAGCCAAATCCACATTGCTCGGCGGGAAGCATGATTGTCGCCGCGCCTGCCGCCAGGGCGGCGCCGGTTCCAGCCATCTGCTCCGCCAACGAGTTCAGCGGCAATAAGCAAAAATGGCGGTCTTGCGCCGTGATATTGGCGCTGGCGCACACCGACGCCGTCACGGCGTCCAGCGCCTGGCGGTTCAGGCATACGCCACGGAGCATGTCTTCGTCATCCACATGAAAAGCGATCCGGTCCACGTCCTCCATGGGGTCGCTGTATAAACCGGTCAAAACCAGCTGGTGGCCGCCGACCTGCAATAGACGACTTTCCGGCCATAATTTGCGTAACCGCACACTAGCGGCGTCAAAGCAGATAATCGCTTCGAGACCCGCCTGACGGATGGCGTGACGTAGCTGTTCATCGCTGAGCGTCGGGGAGAGCGGCGCGCACAGAGCGCCCGCGCGGGCGGCGGCCAGATCGGCGATAATCCAGGCGACGTCATTGTCGCCCAGGATGCCCACACGACAAATCGAGTAGCTTTTCAGACGGATGGCAAGCGCATCCGCTTCCTGACGGAGTTTCGCGAAACTCATACGTTCGCGAGCGGTGATCAACGCATCGCCCTGGGCGGCTTCCAAATACTGTAGAGCGCTCATAAAAGGCACTCCTCCACAGTGGCGCGATACCCAGCGTCTGCGCCCGTTGAGTAGAATAACGGCGATAACCGTAAGAGCGCGCTGGCGACAGCTCTTTCAGCGTCCATAACATCTTCCTTTACTTACGTTTTCCCTGGAATATGGTCCCGGACGCGGTCATGACCATAGGTGCGCGGCAACAATCTGTTGCGCACCGTCCTGCCGGCTTGATGAGCGGCCCTGATCATGGACGGCGGGCCGGAGTGCGCAGCAGAACTTAGCAGCAGGCCCAGTAGGTCAGTATCCGCGATTATTACGGTTATCAGGGAAGATGCTTATATTTTCCCCGACATTACCGGCATCTTTCCCTCAAATAGCCGCGACTGGCTCGGCCAGGCCAACTCTTTGCGTCGCCCGGGTGAGGCTTTCCCATAAAAAGCGCACAGCGGGACCGTGGGGCTTCTCCAGTTTGCGCAACACATAGAGATCGACTTTTTCAGTGGCGTCACATGGGATATGGGGCATCGGCAGTAACTCGCCCTGGGCCAGCTCTTCTTTGATTTCATGCAAAGGCAGACGCCCCCAGCCCAGCCCGGCGAGGATCATGCGCTTCTTCAGATTGTGGTCATTGACCGCCCACTTACCGCCGTTATCCACCAACAGATAGCGTTCATCGAGGCGCTTGATGGCGCTGTCCTCCACCACTATCTGCGTACTTCGACACAGATCTGGCTCGCCATTGTCGCAACGCAGCAAGTTGGCGAGATAATCCGGCGTCGCCACCACTTTCAAGACAATCTGGCTGAATGGGGCCACTTCCAGAGAGGCATGCACCCGTTCCTGATACGTGATGGCGATATCCGCCTGATTCTCCTGTAAGCGCTGCATAGCGCCTTCCAGGGTTTCAATATAAAAATCCACCTGGGTATTGGCGTAGCGTGCGGCGCACTCCCGCAAAGACGGCAATACCTTCTCCAGGGGACAGATATGATTGACGGCGACGCGGATGACTGGCTCATATCCCATGGCCAGTTCGCGGGTGTAAGAGTCAAGATCGGAGAATTTCGCCAGAAGTTCGTTCACTTTTCCGGAGAAAGCCTCCCCTTTTTCGGTCAGTTTGGGACGGTATCGATCGCGCTGGAACAATTGGAAACCAATTTCCTCCTCCAGCGCGCGGATGGTTTTGCTTATCGCGGATTGGCTGCGGTAGAATTTTTTGGCCGCCGCCCTGAACCCGCCTTCGCTCACCACTGCGGCGAATATGCGTAGCTGTTCCCTAGTCATGTAAAATTTCCCTTTAATACAACATGATTACTTTACGGCAACACAAAATGAAAATTAATCATTATTTTTTAATCAGTTAGCGTCATAAGATAACACTAGAGCACTCGCTGGGCGCAGATAGGGAATGATTCCCGATCAAGGACGGCGCCAAAAAGGGACATGTTAAACAGTAATGGATGTAAGGATAGGACGTAAAAGTGCTTACCATGGTTACAAAAGGAAATGACCTCCCCACTGTGTACCGCGGCGCGCCCGCGGAAGACGATCTGCTGCCGTCACTAGCGCGGCTGAGCGGCGTTCCAATTTCCATCCGAGAAGCGCAGACCATCGGACTCTGGCTATGCGGTTTGTCCGCGAAAGAAAGCAGCCAGGTGCTGGGTTTGTCGCCACGAACGGTGGAGACTTATCGGGAAAACATCAAAAACAAGTTTTCCATCACCAACAAAATCAAGTTTTTTGACTTGCTGATACGCAACAAACTGCACATTCCGCTCGTGTTGATGGGAGGCAGCTACATCACCGAGTATCAGTCGAACCACCAGGATCAGCCGTTGCAGGCTACCGGATAACCCCGCCGGTACGCCCCGCAAGGGACAAAACAAGAATAAGCTCCCATCAGGACGCCCCTCCCATGTCCGTATCCTATACGGATGCAGGGGGGCGCATTTCTCCCTAGACTGCCGCACTCAAGGGAAAACGCAGCGTTAAGGCGTCCTGATCAAGGCGGCGGACCGATTTCGCCGGCGCATTCAGGGCGACAGGTTCCAAAAGAGCCGCTCTCGGTTGCAACGCTGATTCAACGCAAGCCGGCCGCCAATGGACGTCTCAGCATGATTCCTGAAGGTGATGGACCGACCCTGATTCACCCGACGCCGAGACGTACGTTTTACAGGCCTGCTTTTAGGAGGGCGCACCCGCTGGATCCAGGCGGACAAAAGGCCCTCCCTTTTTTGGCCACTCAGGGCGAAAGCCCAAGGCAGATTTCATCTTCGCTCCCCCCATATGCAAGTCAGCGGATTTTCTTTACCGTAGCCGGGATTTCCTGGGTATTTCACCTTATAATCCCTAGCTATTTCGGGGAGTTGTTTTATGAGCATACCTAAAATAGTCGTCGTCGGCGGCGGCGCAGGGGGGCTGGAGCTGGTCACCCGCCTGGGCAACGCGCTCGGCAAGAAGAAGCGGGCGGAGATCCACCTAGTGGATTGCAACCCTACCCACTTATGGAAGCCGTTACTACATGAAGTCGCCACAGGCTCTATGGACTCCGGCATCGACGAAATCAGCTACCGTTCCCACGCTTTTTACCACGGCTTCACTTTCCACCTCGGCAAAATGCACAGTCTGGATCGTCAGGCGCGCACGATAAGCCTGGCGCCCATGCATGACGCGAGGGGCGATGAAATCAGTCCTGAACGTACACTCGCTTATGATTACCTGGTGCTGGCTCTCGGCAGCCAGACTAATGACTTTGGCACGCCAGGCGCCGCCGAGTACTGCGCCTTCCTGGACAGCCGCAAACAAGCCGACCTTTTCCACAAGAACCTCATCAACACCTACCTGCGCCTCAGCAGTCAGGCGTCGGAAGGTAAGCCGGTAGTATTGGAGATAGGCATCGTCGGCGCTGGGGCCACAGGGGTGGAACTGGCTGCGGAGCTGCACAACACCACCGCGCTGCTGAGCGCCTACGGTCTGAAGTTAGGCCCCCAGAATCTGAAAGTCACCATTATCGAAGCCGGCCCCAGAGTCCTGCCCGCCCTGCCTACGCGCATCTCTAACGCAGTGGTCGAAGAACTCGGCAAACTGAACATAGCCATCCAGACCAATACCAAAGTCACCAAGGTCACGGATAAGGGGTTCGAAACCGGCGACGGCGAATTCATCACCGCCGACATGCGTGTTTGGGCGGCAGGCGTCAAAGCCCCGGATTTCCTTCAGGGCATCGACGGACTGGAAACCACCCGCAACAACCAGATCGAGGTACTGCCCAGCCTGCAGTCGACCAAAGACGACCGCATTTTCGCAATCGGCGACTGCGCCAGCTGTCCTCAGCCAGACGGCTCCAAAGTGCCCCCGCGCGCGCAATCCGCCCATCAGATGGCCAGCCATGTCTACGTCAACCTGCGCCACCTGCTGGCCAACAAGCCGGTAAAATCCTACATATATAAGGATCACGGCTCACTGGTGTCGCTAAGCCGTTACTCCACTGTCGGCAATTTGATGGGGAATCTGACCGGCAAATCCATGATGATTGAGGGGCGCATCGCACGCTTCGTCTACATTTCCCTTTATCGTCTGCATCAAATCGCCCTGCATGGCTATATCAAAACCGCGCTGATCATGTTTTCCGCACGCATTAACAAGATCATTCGTCCACGTCTCAAATTGCATTGAGACACAAACGAAAACCGGGGCTTGAAGGCCCCGGTTTTTTTTCAGAATAAGCGCATCTCGCCTGGCTTGGGAAATATCTGCGTCCGGCAACGATTAAAGTTAGTGGTCCTTGCGGGTGATCTTGTCCAAATATCCCATGCAGAATGCGGACACCACAAAAGTCATGTGAATCACCACGTACCAAAATAGATACGTTTCCTCCACATTCTCCGCGTTCATGAATATTTTCAGCAGATGAATAGAGGAGATGGCGACAATAGAAGCCGCCACTTTATTTTTTAGGGTGCCGGAGTCCACTTTCCCCAGCCAGCTAAGCTTTTCCTGCCCGTCAGCAATATCCAACTGTGAAACAAAGTTTTCATAACCGCTGAACATCACCATGACCAACAGGCCACCGACCAAAGCCAAATCAATCAGCGACAGCACCACCAGCACCAGATCCGCCTCTTTCATGGAGAAGATCACAGGCAACACATGGAAAATCTCCTGGAAGAATTTCACCCCCAAGGCTAACAAGGCCAAGCTTAGGCCCAGATAAATCGGGGCCAGTATCCAGCGCGCTGAATACATCAAATTTTCAATAAAACGCTCCATGATCTCCGCCTAAGTCATACAAGATTGAGAAAAAGTGCCGTAGCGAAATAACTTCCCGCTTGATGGGGGCTCAGCATAACAAAAACAAGCAATTCACAGTAAACCTTGCGATAAGTTCATCCCCATCTCATTGGGTCCCAGGGCTTTAAGGATAGGTTCTGTCAAATTAACGCGACTCAATTTACGATATGTGTCACAAAAATTTACATTTACCGATTATTTGTAACATCGCGTAACTCAGCAAGTGCCTGTTCACATTCATTAACTTTTAGTATGGCGGGAGAATTGCCTGTTTTCTCGTGTAGTCCACCCTGTCATTAACCACATTCGCAGTACAGGCTCAAAAGTCATGAAACAAACAACAACCTCACTCAAAGCGTTTGTCTTTTCATCTGCCATGCTCGCCTCAACAGGAGCATTCGCTCTTCCGGCGCTGCAAATTGGAATTGAAGATGGAACCTATGACATGGCCTCCGAGGATTCGGTAACCAGCGCCACCGCCTTTACACTTTATGCCTTAGCCGATACAGGTATCGTTGACGCTGGTTTATTTGATTTCCGCCTCAGCATCGCCGTCACGCCAAAACTGTCGACGCCGACTGACTTGGGCAGCATTGTCGTTAATGGCATCACCATTGATATTACCGATGATATGACTTACGGCACCCCGCCGATAGAAGCAGTCACCAGCAGTACTGATCTGCCAAGTCATGGTATTTACGACACTTATTACTACGAAGTCGATTTCTCTTTCGACACAGGTAATAAAGCAACGCCTTACAACGTTCAGGACGATCCAGATGGCTTCGCTCTGTACGGTGGATCAGGCGACTACCTGTACTACAACGCCTTTAACTTCGACGTATCAGGCTTTACCGGAGCCATCGGATCTGGGCTGCACTTTGACTTGTATGCGCTGGACTTCGACTTGAAAAAACCGATTGTGGCTTTCGCTCCGTTCTCTCATGACGGAAGTTACCGCGTACCGGAACCTACAAATCTGGCCTTATTCGGCATCGCGTTAGCCGGACTGCTGGTTTTCCGTCGTCGCTCAGCTTAAACCAAGCCAGAGCTATTTTTCACATAAACGCCGGCATCCGCCGGCGTTTTTCGTTTCAGCGTCAGTATTTTTTACAGTGAACGAAAACAGTTGACGTCTACAGTCTAAGTTATTGACTATAGAAGACCTCAACGATAGGGAGTTGTTAACGGAGAAATCATATGCAGCTCATCGGCTCACTTACCAGTCCTTTTGTCAGGAAGATCCGCATACAGTTATTGGAAAAGGGGCTTCCGTTTTCCCTGCTGGAGGAGATTCCCTGGAATGCGGATACATCCGTACCCAAATTCAACCCATTGGGCAAAGTTCCCGTATTAATCGACGAGCATGGCGAAATCTGGTTTGATTCGCCAGTTATCGCCGAATATATCGAGACTCTGGAAACCCGCCACCGCCTGGTTCCAATTAAGTCTATCGACGCAGTCAGAGTACGTCAGCTAGAAGCGCTTGCGGACGGCGTTTGCGAAGCGGCCATCGCCATCTTTCTGGAGAAAAAGCGCCCATCAGAGCGGCAAGGCCCGGAGTGGATCGCCCGCCAGGAGCAGAAAGTGGAGCGCGGATTAGCCGCCCTGGAAAAAGCCACTGTCGGCAGGCATTGGGTATATGAAGACCACCTCACGCTTGCGGACATCGCCATTGGCTGTGTGGTGGGCTGGTATGATTTCCGCTTCGGCGATTCAGGATGGCGCAATAACCACCCGCATCTTGCGGACTATGTAGACCGCTTGTTTAAACGCGATTCTTTTATTCAGACACAACCGCCAGAATCCTGAAGCAGCAATCAATAGGACGCAGCGTCTTGGCGTTGCGCCCCTTACGGTTTACGCAACCAGATAACCGCCGTCCACCGCCAGCACGGACCCTGTCGTATAGGAAGCTGCGTCGCTAACCAGATACAGCACTGCGCCAGCCATTTCCGTCGGCTCTGCGATACGATTCATCGGCACATGCTGCAGCAGTTGTTTACGTATCGCTTCATTCTGTGTGAGCGCAGACGCGAACTTGGTGTCTGTTCCCCCCGGCAGCAACGCATTTACCCGAATCCCCAAGCCTGCGCACTCCTTGGCGAAAGTTTTGGTCATACTGATAACCGCCGCTTTAGTGATGGAATAGATGCCCTGAAAGTGCCCGGGAATGACGCCGTTGACCGACGCCACATTCACGATCTTGCCACTCTTCTGCGCCCGCATGAGTTTGCCGGCTTCCACTGACATAAAGAAATAGCCACGGATATTCACATCTACCGTCTTCTGAAATACGCCCAGGTCCGTCTCCAGCACATGCCCGAAATAAGGGTTGGTGGCCGCGTTGTTGATCAGAATATCCAGTTTGCCGTGCTTTTCTTTTATCTGTTCAAACAGTGAGGATATTTGCTCCATCTCACCGATATGACAGGCGATAGCCTCAGCGGACCCGCCCCCGTCGCGAATCGACTGCGCCACTGATTCGCAGCCTTCTATTTTGCGACTGGACACAATCACATGCGCCCCATACTGCGCCAATGTCCTGGCGATAGATTCGCCGATCCCGCGACTGGCGCCAGTGACCAGCGCGATCTGTCCCGTCAATTGAAATAAGTCTTTATGCATAATAAGGCCCTTTATGTTCGCGTCAGTTCAGCGCCAGGTGACATAACTGCGATCCCTGCCGCACTGCAAATAACTGTAATTATTGAAATAAGCCAGCGAGCGACGCCCACCGCCGCTGTACATGATTTTGGTAATGGAGGCGTTCACAATGGACCAATTCATGCTGAACGCCGCGGACGAAGACAGACCAAGCACTCTCTGCAATATCGCGGTAATGACGCCGCCTGAGGTTACAATGGCGATATTGCGACCGCCGCCAAGTTCCTCCAGTGTGGATTCAAATGTCTGAACGGCTCGGTCGCTGAATATCGACCAGGAATCCACGTCCTCCCATTCGTCCCTCTCAAGCCAGGCGGCAATCACCTTTTCAAACACTTTCTGAAAGCTGCGCCTGCGGTCACTCCCTCCGCCTACAAAGGCCGCAGCATCTGCATCCCGTTGCGCCAGTTCAGGCAGCACTTTGGCCAATACAGCGACATGGTCGAATTCATTGAAGCCATGGCGGCGAGCGACTTCCGCCTCTGAGCCCATCGCGTTGAGCGCAATGGACGCAGTGTCTATCTGACGATTCAGCAAACCGCTTCGCCATGCATCCAGACGCAGGCCTTTCTCAGCCAGATAACCGCCCAGCCTCTGCGCCTGGACGCGCCCGAGCTCAGACAACTTGTCGTAGTCGTTGTCGCCAAAACTGGCTTGCCCATGGCGAATTAAATAGACCGCGCCCATCAAGCGTTCTCGCGCGCAAAATCGTGTACAAGCCCATGCACGACTATGTAACCCCAATCAGGATAGAGAGGACGCATGAATTTTGTCCCTTAAGTAGCCGTCCAGATACTGCACAGCCTGAATAAAGCTGGCGAAACGTTTGTCCTGTGTCTGTCCGTGGTGGAAGCGGTAATAGATCTGCTGAATGATGACGACTAATCGAAACATGCCGTACACCTCGTAGAAATCAAAGCTGGGAATACTGAGATCGGCTCGCTGCAGGTAATAGTCGACAATCTCCGCACGACTCATCATCCCTGGCAAATGCGTGGGCTGACGCCGCAGCATATGCAAAGGGGCCGGGTCATCCCGTTGCACCCAATACGCCAGACTGTTGCCCAGGTCCATCAACGGATCGCCAATGGTGGCCATTTCCCAGTCCAGCACACCGATAATGTTCATCAGGTTGTCAGCGTCCAGAACCAGATTGTCGAAGCGATAGTCGTTATGCACCATGCATTGCCGTATCTGCTTCGGCTTGTGCTGCTGCAGCCAGGTCATCACTTCTTCGTAATCCGGCGCGTCCTCCGTCCTTGCGCGTCGATAGCGATCGCACCAACCATCAATCTGCCTCTCGACGTAATCGCCTTCCTTCAATAAGGCTTTCAGGGGCGTGTTCTCCCAGTCCGCTTGATGCAACTCCACCAGTCGATCCACCATGTTATGGCAAAGTGCGCGCTGATCCGCTTCACTGAACGGCATTCCCGCTGGCGGGTCGCCACGCAGAATGACGCCCTTGAGACGCTCCATGACATAGAATTCGCCACCGATAACGCTCTCGTCCTCACAAAACGCCACCATCGCAGGCACATAGGGATATATCCCTCGCAAGCCCTGCATTACTCGGTATTCGCGCCCCATATCATGAGCGGATTTCGCTTTGCGTCCAAAGGGAGGGCGTCGCAACACAAATTCCTGATCGGGATACTTCAGGAGATAGGTCAGATTGGAGGCGCCGCCGGGAAACTGATGAATCTGCAGTTCGCCCGACAGCCCCGTCAAATGCTGCTTAAGAAAGGCGTCTATCACCGTTGCGTTAAGTTCTTCGCCAGCGCGAACCGCGCCCGCGCTGTCAGCAAATGTCATTGCACTCATCCTACCGCTCGCCCCTTTTCCGCCGTTTCCACACTCTCATCATTGTCCTGTCGCTTCGCCAAAAGGCGACGTCCCAGGGTCTTCATGCTTCGCAAATAGACTGCGGGCGCGTATCTTTTTAACCACCACAACAGCCGGTAATTGGCGTGAGGCAAGATGTAGAAATGCTGCTTCTCCACACCGTCATACAAACGTTCCGCCACATCCGCCGCGCTCAGCTTGGAGCCTGCGAATAACTTTTCCATGGTTTCTTTGAGTTTGGGATTGGGGGAGCGCGCCGTACTTGCAAGTCCGGTTGAGAAGAAGCCTGGACAAACGACATTTACGCCAACGCCAAAGGGAGACAACTCGCCAACCAGGGTTTCAGAGAGCGCCACAACACCGGCTTTGGCGGCGTTATACGAGCCCATTTCCGGGGCATGCACCAGTCCCGCCATGGAGGCGATATTAACGATCTGGCCGGAGCGTTGCCGTTTAAACAATGGGGCGAACTCTTTGCAACCACGCACCACGCCCATGAGATCAATATCGATCACCCATTCCCAGTCTTCCAGCGGCGCTTCGCCGATTCCGCCATGGGCCGCCACGCCGGCGTTATTCACCAGGATATCCAGACCGCCCCATAGCTCTACAATTTTGCGCCGCCAGGCCTGTATATCCCGCACCCTGGTGACGTCTACATGCTGATAAAAGGCGCGGTTTTCGGGCAAACCCAACGACGCCACAATCGCATTCCCGGTCTCATCCTGCACATCCGCGAAAGCCACCCGCCAACCCCGGCTGAGAAAATGCCGTGCAGTGGCCAGTCCCAATCCGCTGGCGGCGCCGGTTATCGCAACGCGCTTTTCTGGAAATCGATGCATATCCCCTCCTCTGGTCTATCGTTGGTATTTTTTAAGTTCATATTTGGCGATCAGAGCCCGATGCACTTCGTCGGGCCCGTCCGCCAAGCGTAGCACTCGCGCATATCCAAACAGCGCCGTCAGCGGAAAGTCATCTGAGACGCCGGCGCCGCCGTGCATCTGAATCGCCTGATCCACAATACGCTGACACAAACTCGGCGCCACAACTTTGATTTGCGAAATCTCGCTCATCGCCGCAAACACACCGTATTTATCAATTTTATACGCCGCCTGCAGCGTCAGCAGCCGCGCCATTTCAATATCCATACGCGCGTTGGCGATAATATCCGCGTTCCCTCCCAGCTTAGCCAATGGCTTGCCGAAAGCGATACGACTCAACGACCGCTCGCACATGAGCTGTAATGCCCTCTCCGCTGCGCCAATAGCGCGCATGCAGTGATGAATGCGGCCCGGGCCCAATCGACCCTGGGCGATTTCAAAGCCACGACCGGGACCAGCGATGATATTGCCAATGGGGACACGCACGTTTTCGAAATGTACTTCGCCATGACCGTATGGCTCATCCAACTGACCAAAAACCGGCAGCATGCGCTTCACATTCACACCCGGCGTGTTGCGCGGCACGATGACCATAGAGTGGCGTTGGTGACGATCAGCGTCAGGGTTGGTGACGCCCATGAAGATAAAAAATTCACAACGAGGATGACCAGCGTTGGAAGTCCACCATTTGCGGCCATTCACCACTGCCTCATCCCCCTCAACGACAATGGTCGCCTGCATATTAGTGGCGTCGGAAGAAGCAACATCCTTTTCAGTCATGGCGAACGCGGAGCGAATCTCACCCGCCAGCAGGGGCTTCAGCCAAGCGTCTTGTTGCTCGCGAGAGCCATAGCGCGCCAACACCTCCATGTTGCCAGTATCCGGCGCGTTGCAGTTGAAAACCTCAGGCGCAATGAACGACCAGCCCATTTCCTCGGCCAACGGCGCGTATTCCAGCGTGCTGAGTCCGGGGCCGAACTCCTCTTCCGGTAAAAACAGGTTCCACAGACCTTCCCGCTTTGCTTCCGCTTTCAGAGTTTCCATAATCGGCGGTTGGGTCCAGGTCTGTCCGGGTTCCGCCAAGTGGGCGTAATACTCTTGTTCCGCAGGTAAGACCCGGTCGCGGATAAAGTCGCGAACTCGCTGAATGTAGCCCGCAGCACGCGGCGAATGATCGAATTCCATTGCTCACCTCAAAGTCGAGTTTGGCCAGTTCAGACGAACGCCTGAGCGCGCATCGCCTGTCGCGCTGGAAGCGCATGGGTTAATGGCTAAACCATAGTCATCGCCATATAATTAAACAAATGAATAATAGAAATAGATAAATATAAATATCATGCATATTAATCGCATCGACCTGAACCTGTTTGTGGTGTTCGACGCCATCTACAGTGAAGGCGGCATCACTCGCGCATCGGAAGTGCTGCATCTGACCCAGCCAGCCGTAAGTCATGCTCTCAATCGTCTGCGGGAAGCGCTTGGCGACGAGCTGTTCATCCGCTCTTCCCGTGGCATGACGCCAACCCCTTACGCCCATCAATTAATCGGCACGGTGAGACAGGCGCTGAATCAGTTGCAACGAGGCCTGCAACAGGGTCAGGAATTCGCCCCCGCACAATTGGAGACCAGCTTCAGACTGTGCGTGCGGGACCTGTTCGATGTGCTGCTGTTACCGGCGCTGATCAAGAATTGCCGGGCGATCGCCCCCAAAGTAGTGTTTAACTGTCTGCGCACGCCCCGTGAGCAAATCCTGCATGATCTGGCCAGCGGCCGCATTGATCTGGCGGCGGATGTGCTGATCAGTCACGACGACAGCATTTGTCATGAAAAACTGTTTGAAGATCGTTTGAGCTGTCTATTGCGCAAAGACCATCCCGCCCTGGCTGACGAATGGAATCTGGCGGAAATGTTGCGTTGGCCTCATGTGCAGGTTTCTTCCCGCGAGCATGGACCAGGGTATGAAGATATCCAGTTATCCCGGCACGGCCTGCAGCGTAAATTGGGGCTGCGCACCCCCAACTTTTACGGCGCGGCGTTGACGGCGGCCAACAGCGATTTGATCCTGTGCGCGCCAGAACAGGTTGCGCGGCGTCTAACGCAAACTATCCCATTGCAGGTCATGCCTTTTCCTCTGACGCTGCCCCCATTGGAGACTTATCTCTACTGGCACAGGTCCACGGATCGAGAGCCCGCTCACATCTGGTTGAGAGAGCAAACGCAAGAGGCTTTGGCGCAGGGATTACAAGCGGTTGAGACAGGCTCAATCTAACGTCAGACCTAGGAAAATAAGCGCCTCGGTATTCACCTACAGTAAAAGCAGGGTGGCTGAACCATACTTTTTAGTGTGTCAATTGTAGGGTTTAGAAGACACGGGAACGTTGGACTCCCAACGCACTCCATACCCTCTTGCATTTCCTTAATGTAGGCACAAAAGTGCTCTCCTGAGCGGGTTACTGTAGGCGCAAGCAGTCTCCCGCTTTTTTTGCGCCTGCCACTCAGGTCACAGGCCTTGTTCGATGACCATTTTCCAGGTTGTGTAGAGAATCTGCGCGTCGTTGGCGGCGCGATGGGTGTCCACGCCCAATATCTCAATCGCGCGACGACGCGTATCCGCCCAGTTGTTCACCTGTTGCGGAGCCAGAAGTGCGGCGATGGATTCCAGTTTAAAGGCAGGTTGTAACTTAGCGGCCCGGAACAGACGATGCAGCCAAAAGCTGTCAAAGGTCCAGGCGTCGCAATAGACATGCTCGGGAAGCAGTTCGTTGAGCGCATGCGCCACATCAACGACATTGACGCCTTCCTGCTGCAGTTGCTGGCGAGTGATGCCATGAATGGCGCAGGCCTCTTCAGACCAGTCTGTCCACAAGGGGGCGGGACGCAGCAGCCAACTATGGATGGCGCCATCCGGCAGACAAACGCCTACTTCAATCGGATAACTGCAAATCAGATCCAAACTCGATGCTTCAAAATCGATAAAGCAGGGTTGTTCTTGTAATGCTTCTATCTGCGAAGCCATTGTCTCAAAGGACATATTCGGTTCGTTTTTCACATACTCCTCACGGCATCCTCTGTGCGGCGTCGTATCCGCCACGATCCCCTGTCGCAAGACGGGGCGCCAATACCGGCCACTTCAACAACGCGCCTTGTAGCGAACGGACCGATGTGGAGGACGTCGATCTTAAACACGGCGGAGCGCCTATCCCGCTCCGGCGTCGGCAAGTTCCTTTTCCAGCAGAATGACTGCGGCTTTAGCCGACGCTCCCGATATGGGCGTGTATATTATTTGGTCGCCGGCTACTTCAGGCCAGTAGACAAGCATACTCTGATCTTTAGCGCCGGAGGTATAGTAAATGACCGTAAGTATCCCGGGACGCTCATCCGCAATGTACTTGATGGCGGCCTTGTCGGCGCGGCTGGAGAGGTCTATCAGCACCGGATCGGGATAACGATCAAATTGCTCAGACTGCACCAACTCACTGGCGAGATAGTTACGCAGACTGACGAAATCAGGATTATCCGGGAACAACAACATCTCCTCCGCCAGACTAGCCACTCGCGCCGTGATCAACGCGTTGTCTTCGGTGGAGAGATCGCTGAACTGCGGAGGAATGCCTGCCGCAGCGGCGGGCATCATGTTGAGCAGACTGGGCCAATCCTCCACTTGCGCCGCCATCTCCCAATTGCTGCGCTCAGGCGTTTGCAGGTAGGCCAATCCACCCCAGACTAACGCGCCGATGATAAACATGCCGCCCTGACGGCGACGCCGCTTCTCTTCCGTTTTGATTTTGATCGGCTGACGGCGCATTCTTTCCGCGCCCAATCCAAGCATCGCCAGAGCGGCGATCAGGCAGAGTACGACTGCGAAGACCTGACCCAATAGGGCTAGCTGAACCGGACTCATAGGCGTTCCCCCTTGGTACTTCTCTCGCCCGGGAGCGGAGATCGCGATGAAACGACGCCAGGGCGCGGCGCATCACGGGACGCCGGCCCTTCTTTTCTGTATAGCAGATTTTCCCCAAATTGCCGCTTTTCCAACGCCAGGATCAGGGCATGAACGGACGACAGCCACTATAGCCCGCGGTATAATGCGCTTTTGTTCTCTCACAAGCGGTAGGCAATGAATCAGTCTGACACGTCCCTTATTCCGAATCGCGCCGTCGCCATCTTCTCCGGCGGTATGGACTCATTCACTCTTCTCAACGAGTTAGTGGCGGAAGGCAAAGAAGTTTTCGCCCTTTCCTTCAACTATGGGCAGCGGCACAGCAAAGAACTGGAATGCGCCAGACAAGTATGCGAAAGCCTGAACGTCGCCCATAAGATCATCGACATCACCGCCATCAATTCTCTGCTGGCCGGCTCGTCTCTGACTGACGATATTCAAGTGCCGGAAGGGCACTATGAAGAAGAGAACATGAAGTCCACCGTGGTGCCGAATCGCAATATGATTTTGTTGTCTCTGGCGATTGGCTATGCCGTGTCTCTTAAAGCCGAGGCTGTTTATTACGGCGCCCATGGCGGAGACCACGCGATCTATCCAGACTGCCGCCCGGCGTTCGTGGAAATCATGAGTGAAGCGTCCAAGCTGGCCAACTATGAGCCGGTTGAAGTCCGCGCACCGTACCTGTACGAAACGAAAATCGAAATTCTGCGCAGAGGTCTGGCGTTGGGTCTGGATTACGGGCAAACCTGGACTTGCTATAACGGTCGCGAAAAAGCCTGCGGCAAGTGCGGCTCCTGCGTCGAACGTCTGGAAGCCTTCGAAATGAATAACGCGGTTGATCCCGTGGCGTATGAGTCTGTATGTACCGGGTAAAAGAAATTTTCTACACCCTGCAAGGGGAAGGGGCGCACCAAGGACGCCCCGCCGTGTTCTGCCGCTTCAGTAAATGCAACCTGTGGACGGGACGTGAAAAGGACCGCGCCGGCGCCGTCTGCAATTTCTGCGATACGGATTTCGTCGGCGTGGACGGTCAGAATGGCGGCAAATTCGCGACAGCGGAGGAACTGGCGGAACGCATTCTGTCATTCTGGCCGCAGGAAGAAGGCGAGCGCTTTGTTGTCTGCACCGGCGGCGAACCCCTGTTGCAACTGGATGAGCCGTTGATTGAGGCATTCCACGCCAAAGGCTTCGAAGTCGCCGTGGAAACCAACGGCACCCTGCCCACACCCGCCGGCATCGACTGGCTATGCGTCAGCCCCAAAGGCCGTGCTGACGTGGTGATCAAAGAGTGCGACGAACTCAAGTTGGTCTACCCGCAGCCGGAAGCGCCGCCGGAACGATTCGATGATATTCGCGCCGGCCGCTATTATTTGTCTCCCATGGCCAACCCTTTGGCGCAAGAAGGCGAAGACGAGCGCAAGATTCACAATACCAAGCTGGCGATGGATTTCTGTATGCGCCATCCAAAATGGCGCTTGAGCGTGCAGCTCCATAAAATCTTAGGTATCGACTGATTCCGCCGCTTAGCCATTACTGCGTATAGATCCACAGGGCGGGCGGCCCCGATAATCTTCATTTTCGACATCCTAACGGACGCTAATATATGCAGGTCAGCGCCGCCCTCATTCCCGTTTTCATACTCATCCTCATTGGATACGGCATGCGCCGGCTTAACTTTCCCGGCGACAGCTTCTGGCCGCCCGCGGAAAAGTTTCTTTATTATTTTCTGTTTCCCATGATGCTGGTGGATAAGCTCACCTACGCCAAACGGGACGGGCTGATGCTGGATCGTTTATTCCTGGCGATTCTACTGGCGTTTGCCATTGCATCCGCCTTGATGCTAGCGATACAACGCTGGCGGCGCTGGTCAGGCTCTCGTTTCACCTCTGTTTATCAAGGCGCCGTACGCTTCAACTCTTATGTGGGCTTGGCCGCCGTGCAGGCGTTACAGGGCGATCAGGGACTGGCGCTGGCGGCGTTGTCCATGTCTATTATGATCCCTTTGATCAATGTGCTGTGCATCGGCGCCTTCGCGCTTTATGTGGAGCAATCAGCGCCCGGCTGGCGCGGCGTGGGCAAAGCGATCGTCACGAACCCACTGATACTGGGTAGTCTGGCGGGACTGACCTTCAACAGTCTGGGGGTCGGCTTTCCCGACGCCGTCAATCAGGTATTAAAGCTGGTGGGCGGCATGGCGCTGCCGTTGGGCCTGTTGTGCGTCGGCGCCGCACTGGACTTGCGTAACCTGAAGGGTGCCGGCAGCTCACTCATGATCAGCAGCGCCTTCAAGTTGGGTTTGTTCCCGCTGATATTCGTCGGCAGCGCGTTGGCGTTGCAGCTGCCGCCGCTCAATGTCGCCGTATTCGCCGTACTTGGTTGCCTGCCTACTGCGACGGCCTCCTATATCCTGGCGCGCCAACTCGGCGGCGATGCGCCATTGATGGCCGGCATCATCAGCGCGCAAACGCTGATGGCCATGATCACCATGCCGCTGGCGCTCTCCCTGCTGACGTCGGCGTTGCAGTGGTGGGGTTGAATCACACCGCCACGGAGCCGTCCTGCTTCTGCGCAGCCGCGCCTCGGCTTTTGCCTTTGCGTCCAGTTGCGAACTTCACTGTCACCGGAACGCCATTCAGCGCCGCATTGCCGGACAGAGGATCCACCCATAACTCGTCAGTCAGGTCATTTACGCTGACGCCTCCATGAGCGCTGGCCGTGCGCCAGTTAACGCCGCTGCGCTTGTGTCCCCACCCATGGGGAATGCTGACGACGCCGGGCATAATGTCTTCCGTCACCTCCACAGGCAAGGTCACCACGCCCACCCGAGAGCGCACCTCCGCGTCTTCGCCGTCACGGACTCCATAGCGGCTGGCGTCGCGGGGATGCATCAGCAGCGTACAACGGTTTTTGCCCTTCACCAGACGATGGCTATTGTGGAGCCAGGAATTGTTGGAGCGTACATGGCGACGGCCGATCAACAGCAAAGCCTCGTCCGCACTTTCACTCAGTAACGCTTTCACCCGGGACAAGTCGCTGAGATATATCTTCGGCGCCAGGTTAATGCGCTTGTCCTTGGTGAATAAACGCTGCGGCAGGCAGGGACGCAGAGGGCCCAGGTCCACGCCGTGAGGATGCTGTAGCAATGTCTTGATTGAGAGCCCTTTCGGTAAGTCGCGATTTTCATCGCTCAAGGGGCCCTGTTTCCAGAGCTGTCGCAACGGATGTCCGGGATGTAGCGCCTGCAACGCTCTCTCCAGATAACCGGACCAGCGCTCCGACGCCGGCAGGTCGCGGCCATAGGGACCCAGCTGAAGATAAATGTCCGCCAGACCATCAGGCCCCAAGCGCTTCAGTAGTTTGTACTTGATCTCCGCTTCAATAGACGAACGCAAATCACGACTGCTCAAACGCCGCGACAGCTCCAGAAATATCTCCCAATCGTGCAGCTCGTTCTCCTCCTTCGGAAACAATGGCGGGGAATATTTCACAGTGTTGCGCACCGCCAGCGTGGCGAACACGATATCAATATGGCTGCGCTGCAAGGGACCTGCGGGCGGGAGGATGATATCCGCATGACGGGAGGTTTCGGTGACGTACATATCAATACTCACCATAAACTCCAGGGAGTTAAACGCTTCATCCAGCCGTCCGCCATTGGGCGAAGACAGCACAGGATTGCCCGCGACCACCACCATGGCTTTGATCTGCTCGGGCCCCTCGGTCAGAATTTCCTCCGCCAGTGTCGCCGCTGGCAACTCGCCGCCAAATTCCGGCAAACCACGCACGCTGCTACGGTAGCGGTCAAAATGTCCTTTATGTCCAGACATCGCGCCGATGGCGGGAAGATCAATAGCGGGCTGGGTAAACATCAGGCCGCCGCGTCGATCCAGATGGCCAGTCAGTATGTTGATGCAGTAAATCAACCAGACGCATAAACCGCCATAGCGTTGCACGCTGACGCCCATCCTTCCGTATAAAACTGCCTGACGGGTCTGCGCAAGATCCCTGGCCAATCGCCGAATGTCCTCCGCCGCCACGCCGGTGGCTTGCGCGACGCGTTCAGCGGGATAGGCCTCTCCCGCCAGCCTGATTAACTCTACATCCTCAATGATCTCGCCGAGATGGCCCAGGTTGACCAGATCCTCGTCGAACAGCGCGTTAATGATCGCCAGCAACAGCAACACATCCGTCCCAGGTCTGATAAAGATATGCTCATCCGCCACTTTCGCTGTTTCCGCCTTACGCGGATCAATGGTGACGACTTTGCCCCCGCGTTCGCGAATAGCCTTGAGTCTGCGCTCAACGCCGCCTGCGCTCATCAGGCTGCCATTGGACGCCAAAGGATTGCCGCCTATGCAGACAAAAAGGTCGCAGCGGTCAATGTCCGGCACCGGAAACAGCCCCTGATTGCCAAACATAGTGAGATTGGCCAGCATATGCGGAAGCTGGTCGAGAGACGTGGCGGAAAAACGCTTTCTGGTGGCCAATGCGCGCAGGAACGGCAGAATAAAGAGAGTGTTGCCGTGGTCATGCACGTTGGGATTCCCCAAATACACCCCCAACGCATTGCGTCCATGCTCCTCACGCACTTGAATGAGGCGCTGCGCAGTATAATCCAGGGCTTCGTTCCAGGATATTTCCTCCCAGCCATCGGCCGTGCGGCGCAACGGCTGACGCAGCCGATCCGGGTCATTCTGCAGGTCTTGCAACGCCACCGCTTTGGGACAGATAAACCCTTCACTGAATGGATCCTCGGCGTCGCCCTTGATGCTGACCACTTCGTCGCCATGGGTTTCGATGCGCAGGCCGCACATGGCTTCGCACAGCGTGCAGTTTCTAAAATGGAGTCGCCGGGACTCTTGTTCGGCGCCAGTATTCACAGTCATGCGCGGACCTCGCTCTTCTTGGTATTGTTATATCCAGTTCGGGAACCAGAGCTTTTTGGCTGACGCCAGCAGCGTCAAGCTGTTACTTTTTGTCTAACCTTTTTTTCATATTTACCGCTCAGGTCCCGATGCTTCAGAGTATGCGCCGCAACGCGGCGTAAAAACCATCATAAAAGTCCGCCACGCAACAGACCAATGGCCGAATAAGACATTTTTTAGGCCGAACCGTGGGACCACGGCGCTTTCACATCGCAACAGCAATACTTTTTTCACATAGTGCGGAAATTAATGTCGTTCTTTGCTGCACATGCGTCTACATTTTGCCTTTGCAAAACGTTATTTTGGGCGTCTGGCGCTGTAAATGACGGACTCATAACTAAAACGACTATAGAGAACGAGACAACCAACCGAACAAGAGGCCATCTGGCGAACCCTATGCCACAATTTCTTTTTGACATCGATCCAGGCTACCTCAGCCTACCTCAGCTGCAGCACCAGCTAAATATGCTGCAGGGAGCCATCAGGAAACCGGAAAAAATCCAGCAGGATCCCCATCTGAAGTCGTGGCGGGGACATGTTGACGCATTGATGACCATGTATAACCTGGTGGTCAGCGAGATTAACCTGCGGCAGAACAGCACCCTTCCCTATATTCACGCTTCAGGGGAATCCTTGATCTGGCCCGCCCGCCCCGGCATGCCCGTGGAAGAACAATGGCCACAAGCAGAGGCTGGCGCGCGTCTTCCCAGCCCTCGCAACGACCAGGCCCTGTGGGCGCAGCATAAATACTCGGTCATGGCGCGTAATCAAGGCATGTATCAATCCCTTGGCCGCGCCGTCGCCGCCCGTGAAATCGCCTTGGGCGATCTGGCGGAAGAACTGGTCGCCGCCCTGCGCGTGCCGCCTCCTCTGGGAGGTTTACGCAACGCGGTCTGGCATATGTGGGGCTATATTTCTCAGTTTTCCCAGCTCAAGCCCGACAATACGCCTCTTCCAACCGTATTCCGGGAGATTCAGCTGCTGGCGGGCAAACATCAGTCCGCCTATCTGCTAAACTCCACGGCTTTGGGCGAACTAGCCTATTGGTGTTGGTTATTCGAAGGTAAACATTAATGCTGCAGTTGCATCATCGCGTTCAGGGAAACACTCAGGAATCTGCTGGAGAAAAAGCGCCCCTCGTTTTGATCCACGGCCTGTTCGGCTCTATGGAAAATCTGGGCGGCATCGCCCGATTGCTTGCCGATAATTTTGTCATTCACTCCCTGGACATGCGCAATCACGGTCGCTCGCCTCATGCGCAGATGATGGACTACTCCCTCATGGCGGCGGACGTCATCCGCTACATGGACAATGCAGGCATCGCCAAAGCCCACCTGCTGGGACACTCCATGGGCGGCAAGACCGCCATGCAGATTGCGCTGGAATACCCTCAGCGCGTTGAAAAACTGATCGTGGCGGATATTGCGCCAGTCGCCTATCCACCCCATCACAAAGACATTCTCGCCGGGCTCACGGCTCTGGACCCTGCGTCGCTGACCTCCCGGCAGGAAGCCGACGAGCAGGTCAAACCCTACGTGCCGGAATTGCCCGTACGTCAGTTTTTGCTGAAGAATCTGCAGAAAGGCGTGGACGGACGCTTTTCCTGGCGCATGAACTTACCGGCGATTCAGCAGAACTACATGAATATTATGGCGGGCCAGGATGCACAGCAGCCTTTCACCGGGCCCGTCTTGTTTGTCAAGGGTGGAAACTCCGACTACATCCAGCCCAAGCATCGTGAGCATATAGCGCGTTTGTTTCCCGCAGCAGGCTTGCGGGTCATTCCGCATACGGGACACTGGCTGCACGCGGAGAAGCCGGAACTCTTCGCCCGCGTAGCCGAACGTTTCCTGATGAACGAGGATTCCGAATGAGCAAACGTATATTCATCATCTATACCGGCGGCACCATCGGCATGGTGCGCTCTCCACAAGGTTATGTGGCCGTCAGCGGCCTGCAGAAACTGATCGATGAAAAGATTCCTCCGCGCTTGTCCATGGACATGCCGGATTACGACCTCTTCGAATATCCAGACCCCATTGATAGCAGCAACATCAGACCGCCGGAATGGGCCCGTATCGCCAAAGACATCAGCGACCGCTATGACGATTACGACGGCTTCGTCGTTTTGCATGGCACTGACACTATGGCTTACACCGCCTCTGCGTTGTCTTTCCTGTTGCGAGACCTGACCAAACCCGTCATCGTCACTGGCTCTCAAATTCCCCTCAGCGAGCTGCGCAATGACGCTCAAACCAATCTGGTGACCGCGATTGAACTCGCCAGTTCCTACCGTATTCCTGAGGTTTGCCTGTACTTTAACGGCGTCTTGCTGCGAGGGAACCGTAGCAGCAAATTGCTCGCCACAGGCTTTGAAGCCTTCGCCAGTCCTAATTACCCCCATCTCGCCGACGTCGGCATCTATATTGAGCTGAATCAACACGCGCTACTGCCTGTTCCCGATAAGATCCGTTTTGAGCTGCCGGATTATAACTTCGCCCAAGTGCGCGTGTTGTCGTTGTATCCGGGGATTGAAGCGGAAGTCATCGAGGCGATGACGCAGACGCCCTGTCGCGCGCTGATCTTGCGCACTTATGGCGTCGGCAACGGACCCAGCCTCGATAAACCCTTCCTGAAAGCGCTGGAGCAAGCCCATAAACGCGGCGTGGTCCTAACGAGTCTGACCCAGTGCACTTCCGGCAGCGTCAATCTGGGCAGTTACGCCGCTGGCTCGGAGCTGGCGAAGACCGGCCTGTTGGGAGGCGGCGATATGACCGTGGAAGCGGCTTTCGCCAAACTGCATCATTTATGCGCCCTGGGCCTAAGCAGTGACGAAATTCGGACGGCAATCAGCAAGCCTCGCGCCGGAGAAATTACGGCGAAGAAATCCTAGCTAAATCAATCAGATAAAGAATAGCTTGCGTAAAGTCCGGTTTTGACACATGCTTGCACACTCAACAGCGGGTACGTAGATCCACGTATCAAACGTTGGACCTAAGGGCCCGAGCAAAATAAGAAGAAGTACATCAAGCCTCACCATTAACTCAACGCGAGGTTGACATGGCTCAAAACCAACCAAAAGCTAGCTTACCTGCGATTATCGATGTGGAGGCCTCTGGTTTCGGCCGGGGCAGCTACCCCATTGAAGTAGGTTTTATTCGCGCGGATGGATTTTCTTATTGCAGTCTGATCAAACCACAACCTACCTGGACGGATTGGGATGAAAGCGCCCAACAGGCCCACGGCGTCAGCCGACAGACCTTGGCCGCCCGGGGTAAAGATGTACGGGACGTGGCCCGGGATCTTAACGCCCAATTAGCCGGGCAAACCATCTATAGCGACGCCTGGGGACAGGATTTCGCCTGGTTGTCTCTGCTGTTCGCAGAAGCTGGCGTACCGATGGAGTTTAAAGTAGAGCCGCTCAGCATGCTGATGTCGGAAACGCAGAAATCAGTTTGGGGCGCGACCCGCGCCAGAGTCGAACAAATGCTGGGACTGCCTCGTCACCGCGCCAGCGGCGACGCCCGTATTCTGCAGATGACCTACCACTGGTCCAGTGGCTCAGAGCAATGCCGATCTCAACACGCTGCTTTAGGCGCGGCCTGAGATTAACGATCTCTATAAACCGGCGTAAACCCGGTAAGACGATATAAAATTATAAACGTAAGTGCAGCGGATAGCCTGAATGGCCTGAACGATCAGGTCATTCAGGATTTAACTGAAGCAACGAAAGACCTCACTCCTTGCGCAACTCCACCATCGACATGATTTTTTTTGCGTCGGTTAGCATGCGTTCCAGTCTTATGCTCGCATCGCCTAGTTCAAAGTTGATTTGAAATCGCACAGTTAGATAAAAGTTTTCATTTAAGGGGCAAGCCCAATAATAACTATGCTTAGTGCCTGTCGTCCCCTCCCCCACTAAGTAGTATGCAAGCCAGCTGACATTATTGATATCAACAACCTCATAGTTGTCAGGTAGCTGTACTAGATATTGCTGGGGAGCAACGCCGTTTGTGAAAGGGTCATTCTTAAATCTTTCTCGCGCCCTCCAGTTAATACCGCCATCGCCTTCTGTCTCGTAATAATCCCAGAAGTCTTGTCTCAAATAAGACTCTAAGTTTAAGAGGTCATTGGGAACTAAGCGCTTGGTAGGTGCTGTTTGATTGACGTCTATATTTAAGCTCAAGTCGCCAAGCTGTCCCATCGCACCTTGGAAGATGAGCCCTCTGTATGACCACCACTCAAAACCAATGGAAATGCAGCGTCGGTTAAACACTTGCCCGCACATACTTTCAAACATGTCCTGTCGAAGGTTAACCACATCAGGCTTTTTCTCCCTCCCTTTAGTGGGCATGTGGACATTGCCGGGCAGCTGGCAATGCAACAGATAATCGCCAGCTCTACAATTTAGTGGTTTTAATTGTCCAAAGTCTGGCCCCTTACCAGTTATAAAAGGCATCAGTATCTTTTTAATCATCATCCTAGACTCAACCTTTTTTGTTCTCGAATGACACGATTTGCTTCGTCCTCGTATCCATTCATTTGCAGGTGACGGATGCTACATTCCAAACTAAGAAAAGGTAACGTATGGGGACTCGTCTGCATTGGGTTTTTATCACTAACCACCAACTTCGCAAACTGGTAGCAGCGACGTACTGAAGACCAAGACCAATTATTTCCACCAGCTAGATTAGGCACAAAATCAAACGGACTGTCTCTGTCCATATCGACAACTTCAAGGTTAGCTGAGTCGAATGCTTTAGCGGCACGCGCTTTCTTGTTCCCTCCCGCATGAATAGCTACTTTTTGACCTTCCAGTGTAACCCCCATTCTATTTACCAACTCTACCGCACGACTGAAAATGATACCGCCTTGGCTATGACATACCCACTTAACGGAGCGTCCCTTTCTTTGGCAGTCCACCATAACTGCTGCGAGTTGTTTTGCGGCTTTCGAGCTTCCAATCTTGTCCTGAATACACTCGAAAACATCTTGAACAAAGCCCTGAGTCGGGTTATGGAAGAGTGTATATCGACTAATATGATCATCCCAGTATGCAGTATCCAGATGCACTCCCATTAACCATCGGGCCTTATCTAACGGGTTTTGCATACCATTTACCGCGGCATGATCCGTTTTAATTTCAATGACTCCTATGGGTTCCCCCCATGCTCCGGTTAAATCCTGAATATCTTGCGCTGAAGAGTACTCATCGTATCTGACGGATGATTTACGTGAGATTTCATATAAACATGTCTGTTCTTGGGACACAGGATTTTTATAGCCAATAGCTTCGTTATTCAACCCAATCGCATTTACCACAATCTTCTCTGAGTTCACGGAGTAGACCAGATTAAGAATCCCCGCCGCTGCAATGGCGTCGGTTTTTGAGCGCATGGCCATGGGCCGGGTTTTCAGGCCGCCGCTGGTGAGTCCATAGCCGCCTTCGGCGACGATTTTGGATAGGGCGCGATAGACTTCGTTTTTCTGATAGTCGTTCAAATTGAGTAGAAACTGATTGGCTTCACGGGTGATGTAGACCTGCTTGCCGTGGCGCTTTTTACGCAGGCTCCAGCCAGTCTGAGGGTATTCCAACGGGATAAGTTGATGAGAGGGAGGCAGAGTCCGTTCCTGCATGATACTGTCCTTGTAATAACCAGAAAGGCAATAATTCTAGTTAGTGAACAGTAAATAACCATCGCCTAAGCGCCCGAGGTCTTTGGGCTGATGGGGAATACCCTAGGGAAATTGTAAATTAAAGACTTATACGAATGTTCTACTAATCCTCTTTCAGGAACGCCTGCAATGTGGCTTGCAACGCTTCCTCGTCCTTCAATTCACACTCCCACAAAACCAGGCAACGCCACCCCAGATTATGCAGCGCTTCATAGCCGCGTCGGTCGCGCTCGATGTTGCGACCAATTTTCTTGACCCAATACTCCGCGTTGGTCTTTGGCATGCGGGCGCCGCGTTTGCAGGGGTGTCCATGCCAGAAACAGCCATGGATGAAGATCACTTTCTTGCGGGATCGAAAGACAATATCCGGCTTGCAGGGCAGATCGCCCGCATGCAGTCGGTAACGGTAACCCAGGGAGTGGAGCAGTTTGCGAACTTTCAGCTCGGGGGTCGTGTCTTTCGACTTTACCGCCGCCATGATTTCGCTTCGCTTCATATTTGCTCGCCGCCCCACTCCTTCTGATGAATCCAAGTCCGGCGTCAGGCCGGACTGGAGGCGAACAAGTCCGCCTGAATACTCTCCTTACGGCTCTCCCGCAACGTCAAAGTATGATAAATCGGCTCCAGACAATGACGGGCGATCCACTCAATAGCGGGTACGCACACTGCGTCGCCAAAGCCGAACAACGCCTGATTGACGCCCACGCTGATGGGAAAGTCGGACGCGCCTTGCAGGCGCGCATACTCGACCGGGGACATCCATCGCATCTTCAATTTTCCCTTGCCTGCGACAAACACCATTTGCCGACTGCTGCCCCCTCTTGGCGTACGTAAACAGCCTGCAATACCGTCCGTGCGGATTTCCGTCCGCGATTCGCCATTACGCACCCGGCGATACATGCCGCCAACGCTGAATTCATCCTGACGCTTCAACTCACTGAGCACATTCTGATGTCCGGCGCTCATCTCATTCCAGTGCTTCTTGACTTGCTCCGGCTCCCACCATTCGCCAGCGTCAACATCGATCACATCCCTCAGATTGGTCTTGACCGGCGGCAAGTCTTTAACGTCCTGGCAAAAAAGACCGGTGGGCAAATTCATGCCCAACAAAGCCGCCCTGACACTCTTGGGGCGTATCCCTTCCTGAGCGTCAATACGGCGACGCCATTCCGAATCGGCGACGCCGACAACATCGTCGGGTTTTAGACTGTGCCCGTCCGGCAGCGCTTCCTGCAAGCAGCCAAGAATGAATATCCGCGGACGGCTTTGCGGCACAAAATGCTTGGCGTCCACAGAGAAGGCGTCGATCCAATAGCCCAGATCCGCCAACTCCTGACAGGCCGCCTGAAAATCCCGGCCCTTGTTGGCGGTCAGAAACCCCATGACATTCTCGATCAGCACCATCTTGGGCTGACGGCCTTTTTCCTTCAGCCCCCTTAACGCCGCGGCAAAACCATAAAATGTGCCGGACTCGTCTCCGGACAAGCCACTGCGCTTGCCTGCTAATGACAGGTCTACGCAGGGAAAAGAGGCCGTCGCCAGTAACGGAGTCTGCTCGATCCGCCCCACGACCTCGTCGGTCTCCCAGACATCGCCAATGTGATAGTAGCCGGCGTCGCCAAAGCGATCACGATACATATGGTACTTCTTGGGGTCGATATCGTTGGCGTACTTACATCGCCAACCAGTCCCCACTAATCCGGCGTGCATCAAACCAATACCGGCGAAAAATTCTATAAACGTCTTATCGCTCATTATTCTGGACTGCTTTGAGGGAAAACCCGGAAAGATTAGGGGAAACACGCCTGATAGCCAAGGCCTATCGAACTGGACATGTCTATTTGTTGAATGACCATCTCGTTAATCAGCGTCTTAGCGGTTGCTATTTGCCATGGGCTGGCTTTCAATAATCGCTGAATTCCCGAACGCCACTGCGCGGCGACAAGCCGCAGAAAACAGAACCTGACATACGCGAGCCCCTTCATTGCAGACTATATAGAAAGGCTCTACTTGTCCGCCAGATGAATAGCAACGGAGTCATCGCCGCCGATGTCGAGCAAGATCACGCTAACGCCCCAAGCGCTGCCTGAACGGTTGCGGCAGGTTTCAGAAAGCGCCCTCGCCAGCGGCGCACTGGTATCCCTTCCTACGCGAGAGGAAATCTATCCAGATGAAGGCGTTCCTTTCGTTCTGCGGTTGCTGACAAACCTTGAACGTAAAAACGCCAACGCCACGCTGCAGGAGGACGGCTCAGCGCCCAAAACCGCCGACAATCCGTTTTTGCCCTATGACGAAGCGCTGTACGTAGGACACATTAACGATGGCTACGTCTGCCTCCTGAACAAGTTCAACGTATTGCCCAATCACTTTTTGATGGTGACGGCGCAGTTCGAAGAACAAAGCGAAGCGCTCAGCATTTCCGACATGCAAGCGCTGCATTGGGCGTTGCAGGCGGTAGATGGTCTGGTGTTCTTCAACGGCGGTAAACTGGCGGGGGCCAGCCAAAGGCACAAGCATCTACAAACGATTCCGTTGCCGCTTTCTTCCAGCCAAGAAAATATGCCTACGCCACTGGACGCTCGCCTGGCGTCGTCGCCCAGCGCTGAAGATTCGCTGCCATTCCGACACGGGTTCATGCGCTTCTCTGATTCGCTTCCAGAGCCGGCCGCATTGCACGAAACTTACCGCCAATGGCTGAGGGAGCTGGATCTGGCCGTCACGCCCGATACGCCACCCGCCCCCTACAATCTACTGGCCACTCGCCGCTGGATGATGTTGGTTCCTCGCCGTAACGAGCGCTTTCAGGGTATATCCATTAACGCTCTGGGATTTGTAGGCGCACTACTCTGCGGAAAGGAAGAACAGCTTATTACAATTAAAAAAGCGGGCCCGATGAACGTTTTGAGGGAGGCGGCCTTCCCCCTTCAATGACCGTACCGATAATGAAAGGAGCACATTGATGTTGGAATGGTTACTTGATCCACAAGCCTGGATTGCGCTCGCCACGTTGACTGCACTGGAAATTGTGCTGGGCGTCGACAATATTGTGTTTATTTCCATCCTGGTCGGTCGTCTGCCGCCACATCAGCGCGATAAGGCGCGAATATTAGGGTTGGGACTGGCGATGGCCACCCGCCTTTTGTTATTACTCTCCCTGACCTGGATCATGACGCTTACAGAGCCCTTGTTCACCCTGTTGAGTCAGGAAATATCGGGACGCGACCTGATTCTGATCGGCGGTGGTTTGTTCCTGCTCGCAAAGAGCACTCATGAAATTCACAACGACGTAGAAAGCAGCGGCGAAGAGGAAAGCCTCAAGCCCAAAGCCGCGAGCTTCGCCGGCATCCTCACACAAATCGCCATCATTGATATCGTGTTCAGTCTCGACTCGGTCATAACCGCTGTCGGAATGGTCGACCACATCCCAGTAATGGTGACAGCCATTGTCTTATCCGTATTGATTATGATGGTCGCCGCCAAACCTATTGGCGATTTCGTTGATGCGCACCCCACTCTCAAGATGCTGGCGCTGAGTTTCCTGATACTGGTTGGCGTGGCGCTACTGGGAGAAGGCTTGGATTTCCATATTCCAAGAGGTTACGTGTATTTCGCCATGGCGTTCTCTCTGGCGGTAGAAATGTTGAACCTGAAACGTCGCAAAAACTTGCGGCGTCGTCAGGCCTCCGCCGACAACGCCAATTGAACCGTTACCAGGTCAGGCCACCACCTGCCCCCGATACATGCGCACAGGGCGCTCATTTCCGTCCTCACGGGACTTACGCTCCACCAGAATTTCCTGGCCCCGGTACAGGCGCCGGCTCATTTCCCCTGGCGCCCGTTCAAGATCACGACGGCTGAGCGGCATATTGGCGATCTGCGCTAGTTTAAAGGCCAGATCTTTGGTTTCTCCGTTGGTTGATCTCTGCGCCCAGACAATCACATGTTCCAATGCTTCTGGATCATTCAGGTGCAAAAGACCGATGTCCTCGTCACGAAACCGGCGTCTGAGTAGTTGCAGTAAGTCGATCGCTTCCTTTGTATAGACCATGCTTCCTCCTGATAGCGTTGGTACTTCCTACATCTTTCGACAGCAATATCAAGCAAGCGACAAGCCAACCCTGGCCCGAGGAGGCGGAGGACACGCCTCACCCTGCCCAGCGGACCATAACAAGACAGACTGTCCCTTTATTGCCGGAATGCATTATAGGTATTAACACCTAACATATGCACCCCGATTGCGCATTTACTTAGACCACTCGTCAAAATTTGCGCTATTCTGCGGCATTCTTGCGGGCTCCCCGCAAAAGTCGTCACCGGCCCAGTCACAACTCTTTGTCGCAAGCGAAGGGTCGCTCCCACGCACTTGTTTCAGACCTGGCCGGTTACCCCACTCGCATTGATGCAGGTTGTTGATGGTATGGCTTTCATTGACTGGTCGCTGATATTTGTGATTCTGGCTGGCGCCGCCGCCATTCAAACCTGGGTCGGCTTCGGGTTTGGCCTGGTGTTTCTTGGCGGATGCACTCTGTTAGGTTTATCCGACTTGAAAACACTCACACTGGCCATCAGTTTGCTCAGCCTGACCAATACCACCACCGCCCTGAAGGGCATGACTCATCATGTACAATGGCGTTCGTTATTCTGGTGCTTGGCCGCTGCTGTCCCCGGTATCGCCGCCGGCGTCTGGTTGCTGGAATATGCGCAGGCCTATAGCGCCTATATTCAATTGACTCTTGGCGTAGCGCTGGCGGTCAGCAGTCTGATCATCGCCTTCAAGCCCCATGCGGCGCCTCAGCCCAGTCATGACGCGACCTTCGCCGCCACTGGAGCCCTCGCCGGCATGATGGGCGGACTCTTCGCCACTTTCGGTCCCCCGGCGGCCTTCCTGATGTATCGCCAGCCTCTGTCCCTGGACGCTATCCGCAGCACGTTGCAGGCGATGTTCTTTACCTCTTCCATACTTCGGGTCGCCTTGGCTCTGGCGCTACAAAGTATTTCACCAGAGTCCTGGTGGCTGTGGCTGGCGGGATTGCCAGTAGTATGGCTGAGCACGCTGGCGGCGAAACGTTATCGCCTGCCTCTGGCTGATGCGCAATTGCGCCGTATGGTGTTTATCGGGCTCTTGCTCATTGGCGTCAGCATTACCCTGTCCAGCCTGAAAATGATTGCGCTCTGAATCTGAACGCAAGATTAAACCGCGGTAGCAACGCTAGACAGTACAGCGGCTTAACGGTAGGCTGCCGATTGCACGTCTATATCTGTCGGCCCCGCCGCGCATTTTCCGGAAAATCATGTTCAAGCGACTTCAACCCCAAGCAGTCTGGCAATTGGTGCTTATTTCCCTGATGACAGTGGTCGCGCCTTTGGGGCTGTTGCTGTACCACACCACCGTCTCGTTACAGACATTGGCGCTGGATAGTCGCGCAGTGACCGAAGACTCCGTCGCCATGGCGCAGAACGGCCGCAACGCCAAAGCCTCTTTGATCGATATGGAGAGAGTCGCGCGTCAGTACATGGTCATTGGCGATAAAGCGCTGGTGGACCTGTTCAAATCGGCCTCGGAACAATTCCTGGCGCCGCTGACCGAAATAGCGCAGTTGCTGGGGACTCCCGAAGCGCAGGCCTTACTGAAGGAAGTCAAAGATCAACAACTGGACCTGCAAACCAAACTGGAGAAAGAGAAGCCCAACAGTCCGGCCTTGACCAAGGAAATGGCGGAATTCTCCTCTCTGCAACGCTCCGCCGACCGCTTGATTCTGCAGGCCCGCACCTTTTCTGAAGATAAACTGCATGAGCTGGGCCGAGCCGCTGCGCAGGCGAGAGAAAACGTGATTCAATCTACACTGGTGCTGGCGCCAGTGACGCTGGCCCTGATTGTCTTATTCACCTATCTCATCGTACGCCCCGTCAGACAACTCAAAGCGGCGATTCGCACACTCAGCATCGGGCGCCACAAGCCTATCGAATTGTTTGGACCGCAAGAGCTGGTGCAACTGGCGGAAGAATTGAATTCATTGCAGGAGCGCCTGTCGCAAGTCGAGAATCAGAAGCAGCAGTTCCTGCGCCACGTATCCCATGAACTGAAAACGCCACTGGCGAGCATTCGTGAGGGCGTGGCCTTGTTACAGGAAGAGGTGGTGGGGCAGATCTCCCACGGCCAGCGTGAAGTGCTCCATCTCGTGAATGAGAATGGCCGCGCGCTGCAACAGTTAATTGAAAATCTTTTAAGTTTCAATCGCTTGAATTTTTCCGGCCAAGCGCAAAAAATGACCTTTGATATGTCTGCGCTGGTCGAAGAACTGCTGCACCTGCATTGGCTGTCGCTGACGCACAAACGCCAGATTATCTGCGTCGGCGGGCCACAACTCACGCTTACTGCAGAGCGTCCACGGCTGCATTCGGCTTTGGACAACCTGATTTCCAACGCCATCGCCTACGGCGCCAGCGAGGGCCGCATCTGGCTGGAGTGGAATATAGAAGGCGATCACTTTATATTGCGCGTCACCAACACGGGCGCGCCGATTCCAGAAGCAGAACGCAGCCGCATCTTCGAACCTTTTTATCAGGGTTCGGTCAAACGCAGCGGCGCAGTGAAAGGATCGGGCATCGGTTTGTCTGTGGCGCGTGACTGCATACAGACTCAGGGAGGCGAACTCAAGCTGCTGACCACGACTGGACAGTTGGTCAGTTTCGCCATTTATCTGCCGCGGACAGTCGTCAGCGCAATATAGGAACATTCACTACTTATGAAACGCTACTTCTACCTCTTACCATTGAGCTTATCGCTGTCGGCCTGTGTCCAGTGGCCGATGGACTGGGAGCGAGGGGACAACGATGAGAGTCGCCCCGCCAGCCAACCCGGAATCCAGCAGTTAGAGATTGTCGATACGCCGGTTCGAGAGACGGATGCGTTAGTGGCGGTATCGCAGGAAGCAAATCCCGAGTATAACTGGCTGGACTACTACCTCACCGGAGAGCGTTTAAGCCAGGAAGAGCGTTCAGCCAGACTGCTGGCCCTGGAAAGCCTGCTGGCGATTCCTCAAGACAGCATTCCCCTCTGGAAAGTACACCTGCAACGGGCCACATTACTCGCCGCCCTGCCAAGCGGTCCTGACAATTGGCGTAAAGCCATGCTGCTTATCAACACCATGCCGGAGTCCGAGGACGATGTTCCCGGCGACTACGTGCGCTGGCTGAAGTCGGAGTTGAAGTTCCGCCTCGACGGCATTACTTCCACCAGCCAGTTAAGAAGGGAAAATGCACGTCTCGAACGTCAGGTCGATCAATTGCGCAAGAAGATTGAGGCGTTGACCAACATCGAGCAGAATCTCACGGAAAAGAAAGAGACGCAGGACCAGTATTAACTCAGACAAGAATCAGTCGAGCCTATGAAAAATCCCGCCAAACCCAGAATCCTGTTAGTTGACGACGATAGCAGCCTGCTGCGTTTGCTGTCGATCAGACTGGAGTCTGCGGGCTATGACGTGTGTGCGGTCGAGTCCGCAGCGGAAGCGCTGAAGCAACTGCAGCAACATAAATTCAATCTACTGATCACTGATCTGCGCATGGACGAGATCGATGGCATCGGCCTGTTCGAACGTGTGCAAACGATCAACGCCAGTCTGCCGGTGATCATCATCACCGCCCACGGCACCATCCCCGAGGCGGTGTCCGCCACACAAAAAGGGGTGTTCGGCTTCCTGCCCAAGCCGATTGAAAAGGAGCAACTGCTCAACACTATTGAAGCGGCGTTGTCCCAGACTCAACACCACATGTCCGAATCCTGGTGTGAGGAAATCATCAGCACCAGCAGTCGCATGCAGCAGTTGCTGGAGCAGGCCAAAATGGCGGCGCAAACCAACGTCAACATTCTCATTACCGGCCCCAGCGGCACCGGTAAAGAGCTGTTAGCCAGGGCGATTCATAAAGCCAGTCCACGCGCCAACAAACCCTTCGTCACCATCAACTGCGGCGCCTTGCCGGAACAGTTGCTGGAATCAGAATTATTCGGCCACACCAAAGGCGCTTTCACTGGCGCAGTCAAAGATTATCCGGGACTGTTCCGATCCGCATCTGGAGGCACGCTGTTTCTCGACGAAATCGGCGACATGCCGCTATCTCTGCAGGTGAAACTGCTGCGCGCCATTCAGGAAAAACAGATTCGCGCTTTGGGATCCGTAGAAAACGAAGCGGTGGACGTGCGTATTTTATCGGCGACGCACCGTGACCTGGAAAAGGCCATGGAGGATAATGAGTTCCGCGAGGATTTGTATTACCGTCTGAATGTGGTCAATTTCGCATTGCCTCCGCTGGAAGAACGCACCGAGGACATTCCCGCCCTGGTGAAACACATCCTCTCCACACGCAAAGATCAGCGTAACGGTTTCGTGAAAGGCATTGCGCCGGAAGCCATGGCGCTGTTATGCGAAGCCAAATGGCCCGGCAATATCCGTCAATTAGTGAATGTAGTGGAGCAGACCCTTGCGCTCACCACCAATCCCATCATCAGCGCAGCGCTGGTTAAACAGGCGCTGGCTAATCGTGCGCCGGAACTGCCTTCTTTCAACGAAGCGCGGGCGACCTTTGAGCGTGGTTATCTCACCAAAGTGCTGTCAATTACGGAAGGAAGCGTTAGTCAGGCGGCCAGGCTGGCCCAAAGGAACAGAACGGATTTCTACAAGTTATTGGCTAAGTATGAAATAGACCCGGCCGCCTTCAAGAACAGCTAATTCCGCCGAACTGGAACGCTGCGAAGGGGCCGGCAACTCATCTAGAGTTCAAAACGACATCAACAGGGCTAGGAAGACAGTTCTTTAGGTAGTAAAGAACGTGTCACCGGCGCATAAAGCGCCGGTTGGGTCAATTACTGACCAGCTGCAGTAGCTTCGCCAGTGTACAGGACGAATTCGTCCTTGCTTACAGCGCCGTCTTGGTCAGCGTCTGCTTTAGCGAAGCTTTGCGCCAGACCAGCGTCTGCTGCAGCTTCTTCTTGGGAGATTGAACCATTTTTGTCAGCATCTAATGCGACAAACTCGGCTTCAGATTCCATCATGTCTGTAGTCTGGGTATCTTCAGCCAAAACAGGGCCAGCCAGAACAGATGCTAATGCAAAGGCAACAATCTTCTTCATGGTAAACTTTCCTCTTTCACTTTATGTGGTATATAACGCTCTCTCTCCGGAGTGCGCTTTTCATTGGCGGTGAATTGAAGCCTTCGGCCTGTTTGCCGCGATAGTTCGCATCCAGCGATCCGGCGTCGGCCACTTCAGCTTCCCCTCGAAGAGATTAGTAACAATATCGGCGCCAATTCAGAAAAGTCTCTTATTTTCAAATAGATACGAATATTGGAGCGCCTAAAGTCGGATTTTGAGTGCGTAGCAGAAGGGATTTCTGTCTCTGATCAGCGACAGGATGATTTGCAAGTAAAAATAAATACTTAAATATCAAATGGTTACATGTCGGCTATCAGCGACAAAGCCCGCTTGCAGAAGTGGTCTAATCAGCGGGGGAAAGCCTTAATAGCTCCGCGTTGCTCCCGTCAGTCAGGACATATACGGCGCCATCAGGCCCAACCCTGACGTCCCGGATACGCGACTTACGCTCCTGCAGAAAGCGTTCTTCCTTTTGCGCCCGCACCTCGTTCATTTCCACCCGGGCCAGCAATTGAAACTTGAGCGCGCCAACCAGTAAGTCCCCACGCCAATGAGGAAACATATCCCCCCGGTATATCGCCATGCCTGACGGCGCAATGGACGGATCCCAATACCAGACAGGCTTTTCCACGCCGGGCGCTTCCGTCTGCTCAGAAATGGTTCCGCCCCAGTATTCCTTACCGTAGGTGACCAATGGCCAACCGTAATTTTTTCCGGCTTGCACCAGATTGACTTCATCTCCACCTTTGGGACCATGCTCGTGCAACCATAAACGTTGACTGCCTGAGTCGTATGTCAAACCTTGGGGATTACGATGACCGTAGGAGAAAATTTCCGGCAATGCGTCAGCGCGGTTCAAAAAAGGATTCCCGGGAGCCGCAGCCCCGTCCGCCGTCAATCGCAGGACTTTGCCGGCATGGGACTGCAGGTTCTGCGCATTACGACGATCTCCCCGATCGCCTATGGTCATGTATAAGAAGCCTTGTTCATCAAACGCCAGCCGCGAGCCAAAATGCCTGCCTTCACCGCTCACAGCGCGTGCGCTGAGCAGTATTTTCGTTCCAGTCAGCTCATCACCTTGCAACTGCCCTCGCGCCAAAGCGGTGGTATACCCCCCCGGCTTTTTCTGCGTGAACGTCAGGTAGACCCAACGGTTCGCGTCGAACTCAGGGTGCAGCATCACATCCAGCAGCCCGCCCTGTCCGTGAACAACGGATTCCGGCGTCCCCTTCACCACCGTGAAACTTTGCTTTTTAAGGTTTATGCGTAACAGATCGCCGGTTTTCTGGGTGACAAGCAAGCCGCCATCGGGAAGAAACGCCATACTCCATGGCTGATCCAAATACTGCAACACCGTCTCGACCTTGAACTTATCCGCGCCTTCAGCGCTTTGTGTCGTCAATAAAACGATTAACATCAGGCCGCGAAGGGCTCTGGAAACAATTCCTTTCATTCCATCCTCAATGTCTGAACCGGCTCAATAAGAAAAAGGCGGGAAACCCTGCTTCCCGCCTGTATATGCTGACGGCGCTACATTCGCCGCCACGCAAATGAAGGGCGTCAAACGATATGGACTTTGCCGTCTTCCGATGTAAACGGATTGATGATCGTTGAATCCTCCCCTTGCTCCACAGCGTCAGGATGCTGCTGAGCCAACAGCGTTTTTACCACAGTCTCGTCTTCTCTCGGCACGTCAATCATCAACAGGTGCATGCCGTTTTCAATGGCGTCATGGAAACGACGGATTTTGTAATTCTCCATGTTGACGCCCGCCATACCGCCAATCCAGGTGCCGGCCAGCACGCAGAATACCAACAGCGCGATCCATACCGCGGGTGGAGCCAAATCACCCAATTCGCTGAAGATCATTGCGGTAATTACAAAACTTCCGCCCAACAGACCGCCGCATAGCAAGCCTCTCTCCATAGAGTGAATCAGATCAAGCTTATGCAGCACATTCGCGGAATGCAGACGTCTACGACTCAGACCCGCCTCGTCCTTGCTGAGGATATGAAAATGCCAGTCAGTAACGCCATGTTCATGCAGACTTTCAGACACTCTTTCTGCGCTTTGCAACGTGGGCGTCAGGTAATAAAGCCTTTTCATCGAAGACCTCCTTCGCTGAAAAAAATTTATACTCAGTATTAGTGTACGCCGTTTAACCAGCCTAGGATTAGATTAACTGGGAATATACTTGCGGCGCTTGCAACCAATTGGAATAAAAGCAGGCGTCCAACCACCATAAGAGGCATAGCTATGGCAAAAATCACCCGTGTCGCCGGAGCCGCCATTCACCCCTGGCTGGACGAACTCGCCAAACTGCGCATCAAGATATTTCGTGAATTTCCCTATCTTTACGATGGTGATATGGAATACGAGAGAAGCTATCTGGCCAACTATGCCGACTCCGCCAACAGCTTATTTGTGCTGGCGCTGGAAGGAAAAAAAGTGATTGGCGTATCCACCGGATTGCCGTTAAGCGATGCGGATGAAGAGTTCCAACAGCCTTTCCGTGATCGCCATATTTCCGCCGGAAACGTGTTTTACTTCGGAGAGTCCGTGTTGGAGCCGGAGTTTCGTGGACAGGGTTTGGGGCACTGCTTTTTCGATGAGCGGGAGTCTTTCGCCAAAGAACTGGGCTACAGCATCACTGCGTTTTGCGTCGTCGAACGCCCGATTGACCACCCCCTGCGCCCACCGGGCTATCGGCCGATGGATCTGTTCTGGGTGAAACGGGGTTACATCAAGTATCCCAATATGGTCACCCAGTATTCCTGGAAAGATATTGGAGACAGCGCAGCCAGCTCGAAACCGATGATTTTCTGGCTGCGCCCGGGAGCCTGACGCGACTCAAGAAGCCTGTTGCGCCATCTTCGGCTGAGGTTTGGCCTTGGCGAACTGCGCCAGTGTCACGCTGAGCAGCACCATGGCGATTCCCGCATACTGTGCAGGCGTAAACCACTCTTCCAACACCAGACGCCCGCTGATCACCGCACTGACAGGACTCAGCAGCGCCAGGAAACTCAAGGCGCTTACAGGCAGACGGCGCATGGCGATAAACCAGGCGAGATAGCCCAGAGCGGTATTCACCAGATCCACCCACAGCAATCCCAGCATCGCTTCACGATTCAGCGCAGGCATGGGTCCCTCCAGCAAAAAGGCCAAAGGCAACAACAGCATACCGCCGAGAAACAACTGTAATCCGGTAAACGCCAGAATACCTTTGGGCGGAGACCATTTTTTGGCCAGGAACGTTCCCACAGTCAGGCTGACGACAGCGCCAAAAGAAGCGGCGACGCCAATGGGATCAATTTGAGAAGAAGGCTGAAATATCACCACTCCCACACCAATCAAGCCGCCGAAAGCGCACAACAATTGAATGGGATTCGGCGCCTGTCGTTGCCACCACCATAGAAACAGAAGCGTGGTCAGCGGCGTCAGCGCCATCAAAGTGCCCGCCACACCGCTGGGCAACCGAAGCGCCGCGGTAAACAGGAAAAAGAAAAATACGCTGATGTTCAACGCGCCTAGCATGGCGCTACGACGCATGTCCATATGGCGCAGGGATTTCAGATCCAGACACATCAACAACAATCCGGCGGGCAATGCTCTCAACACAGATACCCACAAGGGGCCGAGATCATTCAACCAAGCCTGAGTGACGACATAAGTGGTGCCCCATACGGCCGGGGCGAGTACGCCAAGCAACCAATACACAACATTTCCTTCAAGTTTTCTGTTTACGCTCGTTTTTAACGTGATATCTTTATGTGGAGATATTCCTCTTTAACTAGCTTAACGTCAAGTATCTTTATATGAAGAAAAATAATCAGAACGATCAAAAAGACCATGTTGACGCTATCCTGCGGCAGTGGAAAACCGAAAAACCCGACCTGCAGGCCCAGCCTATGGGCATATTCGGGCGCTTGCACCGGATACACGCATTCACCCACCAAACGATCAAGGAAACACTGGCTGGCTACGGGCTCTCGATTGACGAGTTCGATGTGCTCGCCACATTACGTCGCTCCGGCGCGCCCTATCGCCTCACACCCACACAGCTCTATACAGCGGCGATGCTTTCCTCCGGCGCCATGACCAACCGTCTGGACAAACTGGAACGCAAACAACTGATACAGCGCCAGCCCGATGAAAATGATCGTCGCAGCGTCATCGTCGCGCTTACTGACGCGGGAATGGAGCTGATTGACAAGGCAGTGGAAAGTCACGTGGAAACAGAATGGGAGCTTCTCAAGCAGCTGGAAGGGGACGATCAAGAGCAGCTTGCCGGTCTGCTGCGCAAATGGTTAGTCACCATCGAAAACAAACAATAGTCCTGTTCTGCCAGGCGCAGCTCACCCGGGCTGCGCCGGTATCTACTCTCAACGCCCCCAAAATAAAACAAATTTTCTTTTTTTGTTGACCAAATAGAATGTTTATTCTAGTTTTATGATCAAATAATAATCTGATCAGCAAGATACTACCCACTTCCTTACCCAATAAAATAAAAAGTCCATTGGGAGCGCTGTTATGCACAAGCTCGCTTACGCCCTGTCCATGGCGATGTTAACCATCGCCGCCGCCCTATCGCCCCCACACGCCGTCGCCACGGATGTGTACGTTCACCCTAAAATCGACCTACGGTTTCACGATGTGCTGGAACTGCTGACGTCTGCGCTGGAAGCCACCACAGAGGAATATGGCCCTTATGAATTGCGCGCCACCAAGGCGGATCTGATCGAATCCAGAACGCTTTCGGAGGCGGAGAAAAACCGCCTGGTCAATATCGCCTGGAGCTCCACCAGTATCGAAAAGGAAGCTCGTCTACGTCCCATACGTATTCCGTTACGCAAAGGCATTCTCGGTTATCGCATCAGTCTGGTGACGGACAAAGGGCAGAAGAAACTGCGGGACGTAGAGACACTGGACTCGCTACGGGCGCTGAAAGTCGGACAAGGCGAGGACTGGGGAGATGTCGCCGTTTACAAACACAACCAGGTAAAGGTGCTTGGGGTGTTCCAATACAATGATTTATTTACCAAATTGGCGCGCAACCGATATGACTTGTTTCCCAGAGGCATCAATGAAGCTTTTGACGAACTGGCCGCCCATCAAAAAGATTACCCCAATCTGAAAATAGAAGAAGACATCCTGCTGTACTATCCCTGGCCCTATTATTTCTTTATGTCCAAGGACAACGAGCGCCTGGCGCAACGCGTGGAGGACGGCCTCAATAAGTTAATCGCCAACGGCAGCTTCGACAAAATTTTCCAGCGTCGCTTCGGCGACGATATCCACCGCGCTCATATAAAGCAACGCCGCATCATCTATCTCGACAATCCCATGCTGCCGGCGGACACGCCGCTGCAAAGGAAAGAGCTTTGGTTCAGACCGGAAGACGCCTGACCGGGGCCTCAGGGATGTTCCCGCTATTTCTCGCGACTCAGAAAGCGCCGTTTGTAGTCCCCTGGCGACATGCCGAACACCTGCTTAAACACGGCGCAGAAGGTGCTGACGCTTTGATAGCCCACGGCAAACGCAGCACTACTGACTGACTCATTCGCCGCCAGTAATTCCAAGGCGCGCAGGAGTTTGGCGTGTTGCGTCCATTGGCTGAGGGACATGCCGGTTTCCTGCATGAATTTGCGGGTCAACGTACGTCGGCTGAAACCATATTCCAACGCCAATGCGTCCAGACCTGGATTGCTTTCGGGAGCCCGCCACAATGAATTCGCCATGCGCAATAGCCGGGCGTCATGAGGCATCGGCAATCGTTGCCGCAAAGGCGTTGCCTCTCTTGCCTCATATAGAAGCACTTGTAGCAGGTGCTCATGCCGTTCCAGCCAGTCTGATTCGGGACACAACTCAATCAGTCTGAGCAGCGTCGCCTCCAACAATCGATGAGGCTGCAGGGTCACAGGCTCTTGCGGTAAAGCGGGCGCCAGATCCTCCCGAAGCTGCAGCAGCGCCCCTCTGGCCTTTAATAGAGGCCGAACGCCATGCTGAAAACCTGGGGGAACCCAGGTTAATTGTCGAGGAGCGGTCAGCCAGTGAAACCGATCGCTACGACAGAAAATCGCGCCCTGCTCCAACCAATACAACCGCCCCTCAGAGTGGACAGGCAGATCACGGGACTGATCCGCCTCGATGGCCAGACGCGACACTTTCAACGGCGAAGATACATTCATAATAATTGAGCCGCGAGCTGCTCTGATTCAAACATAAAAAAACACCTACTTCTTTAACAAGCCAGTGACCTGCTACAACGACTCAATCCAGCAGCGCGTCGACAGGCGGCCGGCTCTTTCCACATGGGCTCAGAGACGGCCTTGAACGATGTCATCCCGCTGCAGCCCCCTCATTGAAGAGTGACTCGCCGCCCAACTCCTGATTGCGATCCTTAAGTTGCTTCTCGTAAAGCTTGGCCATCAGATCCGCCTGCGCTTTTTGCTCATCCGACAAGGTCTGGTATTTGTCTGTGCTGCGGAACCAGTCGACGCTGAGCTGATCTCCCAGCTTCTCCGCCACCAGGTTCCAGGCATAGGCTTCAACCATCCGGTCTTCAGAGAAATACGCCTCGGACAGAATCGCCGCAGCGTGCTTGTGCCCTCTTTTCAGCGCTTCGCCAAAATAGCTTTTCGCCAGAGCGGGGTAATTCACATCTTTACGGAAATCGGGGTGTCTGGGATTGTCTTTAATGAAGTACAGATAGCGCTCGCCCAGATGCACCATGGCGTTGGTGTCGCCCTGCGTCGCCAGAGACTCCAGCGTCGTGAGGTCATAGCTGTGCAACTCTGGAGGAATGAGATATCCCATGTCTTCAAGCCACTGCTTGGGATAGCGCTCCGCCAGACTCATTTCCGCCGCGGCGTTTTCCGCATCGGCCTTATCGTCCGCTTTGTCAGCTTTTTTCGCGTCGGACTGCGCCGTCGACGCGCCATTTGCGACTGCCGGGCTGAACGCCGTTGCGTCCATCGCCGCATCCGCTGGTATATCCTGATCCGTCATTGCTGCTGAATCAGCCGTCGCGGATTTCCCTCCCGTCTTCTGCTCAACCTCAGATCGGGCGACAGCGCCTGTCTCCGCCATCAGCCATCCCTGGGTAAAACTGTTATCGGTGGCGAGCACCGCTGCGCCAACGGCCAACATGCCGCCGCTCAGGGCGAATATGGTTTTCTTCCCTATCATTGCTCCTCTCCATCACCTGTTGTCAGGTTGCGATTGGTTAGGTTTACGCATGGTCCCGGGCCTTCAGCCCGGCGCCCCCAAGCCCAGGGTCGCCGGACCGTAGTCCGGGTAAACTTTGCGTCTCAGCATGTCCGGCTCAAGGCCGGGCTGACTGCCTTAGTGATCGAAGCGTCCGCAAATCCAGGGCGGGCAGCCCGGGATTCCGCCACTGGCCCCGCCACCGCACAACCAGGGTGGACAGGGAATCGTGCCGCCGTCTCCGCCGCATAACCATTCAGGACAAGGGATACCGTGATCGTCGCCGCCATCGCCGCACAGCCAGGGCGGGCAATGGCCGTCGTCACCACCGTCATCGCCTCCATCGTCTCCGCCGTCGCAGATCCAGGGCGGGCAGTCTCCGTCATCGCCGCCGTCGTCACCACCATCATCGCCGTCGTCTCCGCCGTCGCAGATCCAGGGCGGGCAGTCTCCGTCATCACCGCCGTCGTCACCACCATCATCGCCGCCGTCGTCGTCACCACCATCATCGCCGCCGTCGTCACCACCATCATCGCCGTCGTCTCCGCCGTCGCAGATCCAGGGCGGACAGTCTCCGTCATCGCCGCCGTCGTCACCACCATCATCGCCGTCGTCTCCGCCATCGCAGATCCAGGGCGGGCAGTCTCCGTCATCGCCGCCGTCGTCACCACCATCATCGCCGTCGTCTCCGCCATCGCAGATCCAAGGTGGGCAATCGCCATCATCACCGCCGTCGTCTCCACCATCATCCCCGCCGGGATCGCCGCTAATGGCGAAACAACCTTCCTCACGCTTCTGATAGCCTTCACGGGTGTAGCTTTCGCGCTGTTGCGGCGTACCATGCTCCGAGTAGTCTGCCGCGTCGCGCGCTGAGCGTACGGCGTTTTCAATGAAAGAGGCGTAGCCTAAGTCCGTTTCCGCATACTTATCGAAATTTCCAGCGAAGCAATCCGCCTGCAATTCCATATAAGGCGCTTGTAAACGAATGTTCTTGGTGAACTGGATGGTGTGTCCCCACTCGTGCGCAAGGATAGACTTGGCCACGTACTGACCGTATTGGCTTTCCTGACCGCTCATGAAGCGAGTGCCGACGCTGATGCGATTAGGGGAGCAGGCTACCGCGCTGGGGCTGGGTTCCCCGCACGCCTGTTGATCGACATAGATCTGGGACTGTACATGACGACCGTATAAGCCTCTGATTTCTTCACCGCTGTCCCGCAGATACTGTTCATCCACATCCGCCATGACGCCGGCTGCCGAAGACAGCAGCAACAAGGCGGCGCAATACTTAAGGAAACGATTTATCCTTATCATTTAAAACCTCGACGTTAAGTTAACCTGAAATACCGAGCGTTCCACTTCCCATGGCGGCGCATCAGGCTTGGCCAATCCCTCTCACTTCCTGGGGACGGCGATGCTGCTCACAGAGGACAACCAAAACACGGATCAAACCGCGCCTACACACATTCAACTGTTGGATTCGGGAAGATGTTTACAGCTTGATTTAAGACTGCCGTTAAGCTGCAAGGTAATCGTAGGAAGGCCACAACCCCATGTAAATCATGACATTTTCATAATCCAGGGATAGACCGGAGTGTAAAGTTGGCGGAAAATTGGCCTACGTCCGCAGGCTTCGCCGGTTATATTTGTCGTTTATAAAACTTTTTGTCCACCGCCATAACGGGAAAGCTTTGCGGAAGATCTGCAGGGGAAACTTCAGTAAAACTGTTTTTTTCGTAGAAGCGGTGAGCGGCGAGAAATTGCGGCGTAGTCCCCAGGAAAATTTCATGAACTTTTTTCACTTCACACCATTGCACCAGTGTTTCCAGTAACTTCGCCGCCACGCCCAATTGGCCGCCTCGATAGTCCTTATGCACGAACATCTTGCGTAATGCGCCCTGTCCTGCGCCAATATCCAGCAGCGACACCGTGCCGACCACAAGGTCCTGCTCCACATCCATGGCCACCCAGAAATTGCCGGCGCCGGACTGGTAATAATCTTCGATATGCATCAGGTCTGGCTGTTCTTCCGCGGTAATCGGCACGCCGAATTCGTTGCGCTGAATATTAATGATTAAAGACAGGACGCCGCTTTGATGACGCGCTCCATAGGGAAGTACTTTCAACATCGCCGGACCTCATTCATTTTCTCTCTTAACCTAATCGGGGCGTCGCAGGGGATTTCAAGCAGCAGTCGCCCCGACGTCCTGAAACCTTAATAAAAACAGATCAATATTGACGGGTTTTCACGCAAACTAACGCTTTCAGTTTGTTTGTCATCAAATTCGATGTTTCTCGCAGGCTTCCCCTAGCGCCTGCGATTCCAGTTCATGCAAGAACGTAAGGAGTATTATATGGGCGCCGCAAATCTGACGACTTCTATCTTCGTTGACTCCACCGAAAGTAAGGTCAGACGCTACTTTCCAGACTCTAAACTCGCTCAACTTTACCTGGCGCTTGACGCTACGGATGAATTTTACGGAGCCGGCGTCACCTTCATCGCGCTGCGTCCCGTTACCTTTGTCGCCGGCGGCGATCCATTAAATCCGCCTCCCCTCTTCGATATCAAAGTGTTACGCCACAGTTGCCGGGCTGACGGCAAAACCGTCTACATTCGAGAAGTTCAGCTCCCCCCCAAAGCCACTAAGGAAGAGGTCGTGGCGACGGCCAAGTCCAGCCTCGGCAAAGAACTTACCAATGCCGGTCTCAGTTGCACCGGCGCAGCCATCGGCTGGATCTTGGTAATTGGAGAAGCTGGCGGCGGCACAGTGTCCGCCGGCGCAGCCTGGGCCGCCATGCCATTGACCATGGCCGCCACCAGCGCCGCCACCTTCCAATGTGGGGTCGCCATCGGACGCACGACCAATGTGGTGCGCGGCAACGCTCACTACAATGAGTGGCTGGATGAGTCCCCAGAGTTCGGCGCGCTCATGATTGCACTGGACGTCATTCAAATCGCCGACGTTGTCAAAACCTTGGGGAATCAGGCCATCCTCTATCGCTTCCTGTCCAACAAAGGCATTGGCAGCGGCAACCTCTTGAAGATGTATCAACAACTGCCTCGCGCCAGCAGAAAACGTCTGGCGGAAGAGCTGCTGAAGTTTGACCACCCTGAGTTGATGAAGAGCCGCAAGCTGCTCAAAGAAATTCTCAGCGGAGCCAGAATGCTCGACGACGGCAGCAAGGCGGTGAAAGTGTACACACAGACCCAGGTGCAGATCCTCATGCGCACCAAGTTCCTGGAACTGCTGGGCTCCGGCATCACTATAAACGGCAGCAGCGCCGGCGCGATGACCGCAGCGCAAGGCGGTATTGGCTTCATTATTGGTTTTGGACAGAAATAATCAGACAGGAAGGCAAATGATGCGCGCAATCACTTGGACCGGTTGCGCCCTGCTTGCGTTAACGGCGGGGTGCTCCCAAATGACCGCAAAGAGCGCACCGCCCTGGCTGCAGGACTCACTCAGGGACGGCGGCGCAGGCCCTCGTATGGTCATCGTACCCAAAGGCGTCGGCGTGGTTGGCGATCAGCCGCCTAACGCCTCTACCGACGAGGGACCTCGTCATGAAGTCGTGGCGCAACGCCCTTACGCGATCAGCGCCACCGAAGTGACATTCGCGGACTACGACCGCTTCGCCCGGACCACACATCGCGCCTTACCCTCTGATGAAGGCTGGGGCCGCGGCGAGCAACCTGTCATCAACGTCAGTTGGGATGACGCCGTCGCCTACACGCGCTGGTTGAGCGAGCAAAGCGGACTCAACTACCGCCTGCCCAGTGAAGCGGAGTGGGAATACGCCGCGCGAGGCGGAACGCAAACCCATTACTGGTGGGGCGAGGAGTACGTTCAGGGCGTCGATCACTGCGACAAGGATCTGGGCGGCTGTCCTGCCGGAACCGCGTTGTTCCACCCGGGACCGGTAGGGCGTTTCAGCGCTAACCCTTACGGTCTGTATGATGTCTCAGGCAACGTGGCGGAGTGGACGCAGGACTGCTATCACGACAGTCATGAGGGCGCAGGAAAAAGCATGGCGCCAAGAGTGGACGGGGACTGTAACGCCAGGGTGGTGAAAGGCGGGACCTGGATGAACACCAGTCCTTATGTGCAACCGTCCATCAGAGCTGGCGTCGAGCCGGATGAACGAGTCAGAACCATCGGTTTCAGGGTTGTGCGAGAAGTCCCCTGACCGGTGCGATCTCCCTCTCAACAGGAGCGCAAAAATGAAAACCACCTGCCCCCGCTGCAAAAGAGCGTTTTCTGCCAGACAGTTTATTCAGACTCACCGCAGCGGAGTGAATGTGGAGCGTAAGTGCCCGAATTGCGGCTGCTGGTTCCGCCTTACCTCACAAATGGCCTGGCTGCATATCGCCGGCCTGCTGGGCTTGTTGATTCCAAGTCTGGCGAATCTCGCGCTCGGTCCCGGACCTCACCAGATTCCTCTGGCGTTGGCCTCCTTTCTCGGCGGATGCGTAGCGCTCGGCGCCATGTTGTACGGAAAAATGGTGGTGGTCAGACGTCGCGACCACCACTGATATCGACGACTGCTCACAGTTCGTTACAGTCATTGACAGCAACACCGCCGATTATCAACTAAAATTATCTCTAACCTCAGGGTTGCATGACTTGCTGTCTGCGACCGCCTTGTTTTTCAGAAGTTTGGGACTTAACAAATGGTCAGACGCATTTTTGTCGTAGCTGCGCTGCTGAATCTTTCTGCATGCGCCACCATGAACGAAAACGAATGCCGCAACGCAGACTGGCGCGTCATCGGTTATGAAGACGGCGTAGCCGGCCGTTCAGCCACTTACCTCTCGCAACATAGAGAGGCCTGTTCGGATTACAATGTTGCGCCTGACCTGGACGCTTATCGCGCCGGTTTTGACGACGGCGCCCGCAATTACTGCAAGCCGCAGAATGGTTTTGACCTGGGTCGCGGCGGCGATGCCTACAAAGGCCAATGCCCGCCTGACTTGGAGCCGGTGTTTATGCGCGCGGTGGAAAGCGGGCAATTCGTCCGTTATATGGAGAAGGAAATCAGGGACGCGGAAGATAAGCGCACATCCGCAGAAAAAGATTTGGACAAGAACCGCGATAAAATTGACGCCATTGAGAATGAGCTGGTCAATGGCTCCGGCGATGCGCAGAAGCGCCGCGACTTGCTGAAGCAGATGCGCGAGCTGGAAAACCACCGGGACGACCTGAATTACGAGCTGCGTCACCTGGATGCGAAGATACGGGAATACCGAAGTGTGATCGACAGTATTATTGTCGAACAACCCTGGATGAAACCCTAAATCGTTCCCTGCGAACTATCTATTGATTCCACTGTAAAGGGGCGTCATTGCGACGCCCTTTTTATTACCGTGACCCGTCCTGAATAGAGTTGACACCTGTTCCAGGACTAGACACCGCCTAACAGGAGACTCAACAGACCTATATCCGCTGCGCCAGCCAGATCAGTCCCACCAGGCTGGTCAGCAACGAGGAAACGCCGCCGAGCTTCAGGCCATGACGCCACTTAAACATTACGTAAGCGGGGATCAGCAGCAACGCGATGATCGCCACCTGCCCTATTTCCACGCCCAGGTTGAACATCAGTAAACGTCCCCAAACGCCTTCCCCGGAGCTAAGCTCCCGCAGCAGGTAACTGAAGCCCACGCCGTGAATTAATCCAAAGCAGAAGATCACCCACCAGCGATTACGGTATACCTTGTCCCAGTCCACGCCTGCGCGATTTTGTCGCGCTAGGTAGTACAGGTTCTCCAGCCCCAGGAAAACGATGGTAAGGGCGATCAGAGGCTCCGTCACGGAGGGTGGAATGGAGATGACCTCAAAGGCGGACAGCGCCAGAGTAATCGAATGCGCCAGTGTGAATGAGGTCGCCCATAGCAAGATGCGTCCGAAGGAAGCCGGCACCAGCAGCAGACATAACAGGAACAGAATGTGGTCCGCGCCTTGCCAGATATGCTCCATACCCACCCAAAGAAACGCCGGGTCAATCACGCCGCTTTGCGCCGCGCTAGCCTCATCCTGAGCCCCTTGATCGTCCGCCAGTGGATTCTCCCAACCCTCCACATCCAAACGACGATGCGGGTCCATGGCCAGAAACTCCGGCGACAGACGGGAACCCCATTCCTGCAGTAGCTTTGCTACCGGCAGGTCCAGCTTTTGTCGATCAAAGGTAAAGCGCATGCGCATGCGGTTGTCCGCCATAAACACCCGCACATAATTCTGATGGCCGCGCCACTGCTCATTGAACAGCTCGTAACGAATGCTGACCGCCTCCATGCCCTGCGGGCACTGATAAGTCAGGGTGTATTGGTAGGAGGCGATTTCCGGCAACGCCTTCGCCTTGCGATCCTCCAGAAAACAGGCGCGCTTGCCCGCCGCCACGAACCAGCCGGCGGCGACCTGCGTGATGTAATCCTCCGGCGGCGCCACGCGCATCTCTACGTTGGGCTCCAGTTCCAGAAGGTTGTCGCTGGGCAGCGTGTAGATGACCTTCACGCCCGGCTCGGCGATCTGAATAGAAGTATCGGTGAATCCGCTTAAATGCGCGGACGCCATCATTGATAACGTCCACAGACTGATTGAGATTATTATTTTCCTTAGCATAATTAACGCCTACGACTGGTTTCCTTCAGTATTCAGGCTCCGCCGCCGCGACTGCGGCGACAGACGCCATGATTTCCCTGTTAGCGAACGCCAGCGACTTTCCTTCTCACCAGCAATCCCAAGCCTCCTAACGCCAGCATCCACATTGAAGCAGGCTGCGGCACGGAGTGGATGCGCACATCCTTGCGCCCATCGATCACATCGCTTCCCGACAAATACAACAGCCCCAGATCTGGATTCGAAGCGCTATCGCCAAACAGACTCAGCTGGGACAGACCTGCCGCGACGGCGCTGAAGCTCAAGCGCGCCAGCAGTATGCCAGCGCCGCTGTCGCCCGCCACGCCGGGAAATACAGACCCCGCCACGTCGATCCCGGGAAACAGCGCGGAATCATCGTCCCAAGGGGCTCCCACCGTGCTATCGATAAGCTGGAGCACACCGGCGTCAAAACCAAGATTAAAGCCAAACGCCAATAGCTCATCGCCATCGAACACGCCGTCAAACGGCTTCTCCAGAATCACATCCACATAGAACGCATCGCCCACCACAATATGGTCCGTCGACGTCTGGAACGAAATGTATGAAGCCCGCGCGGAAGCCGACAGGGCAAGCAGAATCACAGCGAAAACATGCAACAACTTCATGGAGTACTCCTGACTACTGACTACTGAATAGTAAAGCTATCGGAACCGGAGGAGCCGGGGCCTCAGCCCCCGCTCTTGAACATCGCGTACCACAACCGGTAATCCTGGCGACCAATGCAGCCGTCACCGTCGTAGTCCGCGTCCGTCTGATACCCAGCGTCGCCATCGCATTTTCCGAACATGCTCCGCAGCAGATCCCGGTCGACGCTGTCCGCTACGCCATCGCCGTTCAGATCTCCCGCCACCGCCGCTTCGCCGACACTGAAAGTCACCCTATTGGAGACTTCGGTGTAGGAGTCGTTGGTGTACATGGCCATAAAATACTCGCCGTCAGGTAAATCATCGGTAAAGGTGACGCTGCCGCTGGCGGCGCCGTCGAAATACAGATAGGCAACCAGCTCGCTGCCGGTCTGACCCGGTACCGCGCCCTGCTCGAAAATGCCGAGGTAATCCTTAGCAATGCCTGGACCGCCGCTGAAGTTGGCGACGATGTCCTCACCGGACTCAAAGTGGGTTTTCAGCAGGCTCAGTTCCGCAATGCGATCGCCGACCGAGAAATAAACCCGGTTGGAGACTTCGGTATAGCCGTCGTTGATGAAGAAGACAGCGAAGTAATAGCCTTTGGCCAGGCCGGAAAAGTCCGCGGTTCCTGAGGTTTCCGGCGCATATTGCCATACGCTGGAAGACTGTTGACCGGGAACCTCGCCCACGCGATATACGCCGATCCAGTCCTTGGCGCCGCCGCTGGAGCCGCTCCAACTGACCGTCGCAGTCTCTCCTTCATCGTACTCCGTGTCCGTCATGGACAGTTCCGCCACCGGACCAATGTAGAAGTTCGCGCGCTCCGCCATTTCCGAATAGCCGTCGTTTTCGAAGAAGCCCACAAAGTATTCGCCATCAGCCAGACCACTGAAGGTCAGACTGCCGGTCGGGCCGTCCACGTAGGACCATTTGGTGGCGCGCACGGCGCCGGGAGTCTGGCCTTTCTTATACACGCCGACCCAGTCTTTGGCGTTACCGTAGCCGTTCTGATGATGCGCCACCACGTCTTCGCCGCTGCGATATTTGTCCTTGCTGACACTGAGCCCCGGCTCGCCGTCAGTGCTGCCTGCAACGGTAAAGGCTTTAGCTTCGGACCAGTCGGACCAGAGGATGTTTTTATCGCGATGGCGCACGCGGATGAAGTAGTCGCCATTGGGCAAGCCATTGGCGGGAATTTCCCAGGCCAGAATGTCCACGCCGGCGTGGATATCCACCGGCTCATACTCCGGCGCGCCGGTATCCCCGAAGATATTCTCAAAATCGCGGATTTTATCGACTTTCAGATCGTTGAACCCTGCATCGGCGGCGATCTGAAACTGGGTGCTGTTCATCTCTTCCGGCTCGCCGCTGCTGAAAGGCGAGCTGTTAAATACGAAAGGCAGGCTGACAGGCCCTTTCACTTCCGTGGTGATGCTCGGCTGATAGGGCTTCTGCAAATCCAGTTTACGATGGAAGGAGTCGATGAGTCGGCTGTTGTAGTGGAAGCCTTTGGTTTTGTATAGCAACGGATGCGCTTCCGCATAGGTTTCCACCGTCATTTCCCGCGCCGGCAGATCAAGGTCGATGACTTGCCATGCCCAGTTGGCGATGGTCTTCTGCACGTCGTCGAAGTCTTGCTCCGTAGACTGTCCCCAGTACTGATCCCAGGCGGTGCCGCCGGAAATCATGTGATAGGACGGCCACTCCCGGGTCTGTCCGCGGGCGTACAGGTGATGGTGTCCGCCAATGTTGAGCACATGTTTTTGCGAGCTGGACAGGATCGCCATCCAGGCGTCGCGCAGCGGATGGGAAATATCGCCGATGTACTGCTCCGCCTGATAAGGGTGGTGAATAATGCTGATAATCCAGTCCACGCTGGCGTCCGCATCCGCAGCAGCGACAACCTGGGTCAGCCAGTTCTGCTGCACGGCGTCCGCCTTCATGCTGTTCAAGTGGATGACCACCAGCCGCCCCACCTGATAGGCGTAGTAGCTTTCGTTAGGCGCGCCGGAGATGCCCTGATAACTCAGACCGTCATAGAAAAAGTGGGCGCGATAGTTGTTGAGGTCGCCGTCATAGTAGTATTCATGGTTGCCCACGGTGGTCATGATGGGCACATTCGGAGAAATCGCCGCCGATTGCGCGAAGTGCAGGTTGGCGTAATGATCCAGCGTGCCGACGTCCACTTGGTCGCCGTCATTGAGAATCAGATTAACGGCCTCTTCAATCGGCTCAGCGTACTTGTTTTCCAGTTTGGCTTTCGCCGCTTTCACCAGCTGCTCATAGCGATTCTCATTGCGAATCTGGTGGTCGCCCATAACCAGAATGCGGTAGTGGCCGGAGCCATCGCCTCGCGCCGGCTGGGTTTTAAAGCGATAGACAGCGGAGACCTCAGCGCCGGTTTGCACCCGATAGTAATACAGCGTATCCGCTTGCAGTCCCTGTAATTGCACGCCGTGATACTGATAGTCCGAGCTTAACGACTGCACGCCGCCGCTAGCGCTTTGATCCAGCCGATCCGCCGCGACGCCATACTCAACCCGGGACTCGGAGCCGGACGCGGTTTTCCACGAGATCCAGATCGATGTGTCCGTCGGACTTTGCAGATAAGGTTTGATTTCCGCCGACGCCGCTCCAGCGAGCAGCGCCAATAAAAACGCCAGGCATGCCGCAGCAAACCTGTGATGACTGGGTTGCATGTTTCCCTCCCCCTCGTTGCCGGATTGTTCAGGCGACTTCCGCTTCACCTCCGGGACAGTGTAGTCGCTGGAAGGGAATCAGCCTGTTTTTTCGGAATTTGATGTTTTGAAATGAAAAATCACGGCTATTACAGAGGGTGCGCGTTTCAACTTAAGGTCAGTTAAGTGACGCTTGTGCGACAGTTTTATGAACTCAGAACGATTCGACCACGCTGGTTTTCACCAGTTCCGCCGAGTCAGAATGGGCGACGATTCGCTCTGGCGCCTCCAGGTTGCGGCGTTGCAGCGCGTCTCTTACGCTACCGCACAGCGCTTCGCTTTTACGACGACACAAACGCATGCTGCGGGCGGCGACAAACTGCAGATCCGGCCTCACGAAATAACGGTTCAGACGCAGGTAATCGTCCAAAAACAGATTGAAGGTATCCATGTAGCGCGTTTCATCCAGCCAACCGGGCTCCTTGTGTAGCAGCAAGGTCTGGTACTCATGCTCCACCACCGCCGTGGCGAAGGTGTTTTTCGCTTTCAGCCCCAGCATGCGGTTAATACCTGGTCCAGGCTGCTTTCCTGCGCCAGTTTTTCCGATTTCACCCGCATTTCCACCGCTTTCATTTCCTGCAGCAGATAATAAGGCGGCGTGATCTGATGGGTGGCGATAATAGCCATCGCCTGTGCGATAGCGCGCTCCGCCGGAGGTAACTTCTCCCTGTACAGATAGGCCTTCGATAACCACATCAGCGCCTCCAGGTTTTCTGGATCGCCAGCGCCTTTCACTGCGCCGATCACCGTAGAGGCTTTGGCGAAATATCCTGCGGCAAGCTCCGGCTGATTCATGAACATGTACTGTTCGCCCAGATAGCGGTAGGTTTTGCCCACTTGGTAATGATTTTCGGGGTATAACTTCTGCCGGATCGCGAGAGCTTTCAGCATGTAGCGCTCCCCGGACTCCAGGTCGCCGTCCCAGGTGGCGAGGGTGCGGCTGAGTTCCGCATAAGCCGCTGCGGTTTTCTCGTCCAGTTCACCCAGATTGGCCTGATAGATGTTCAAGGCGCGGCGACTGATCTCGATCTTGCTCGCACTGTCCCTGACGAACCAGTTCAGTAGCCAGAGCGCATCGCCCGTCTCCGTAGCATCCACGCCCAGGCTCTCGGAAAACAAGGCGATGGCTCTCTCCGCGTTCTGCTTCCCCGACGCCAACGCTTTGGGGCGGTCGCAATAGGGATAAATGCACTCCAGTTGCGCCATGGCCATCCAATAATAGCCCCGCCCCAGCAGCTCTTTTCTCGATTCGTGCGCCATGCGAATCAGATCGAGGGTATAACGCGCTATCTCGTAGGCCGCCTGTCTCTCGTTCATCGCCACCAGGGTTTCCACCAGCGCGAATTTTATGCGAACCACTTCTTCGGCGTCCTTACCGTGAATCTCCTCCCCCATTCTGACGCTTTGATCCAGCACCATACGCGCGTCGGCGTAATGTCCGCCGGCCAGATAACAGGCAGCGAGAAAACGTAACTGACGCAGGCGTTCCGCCGGAGAAAGCTTGCGTTGGTCGATACGGGGACGCTCTTCGTCAAGCATCGCTTTCAACGCGCTTTCATGTCGGCTGCCGGTGGTCTTGTATCGCGCCAGCATATCCAGCATGAAGCGGTTCATTTGCACAGAGTCGTTCTGGAGTTGCAGATTCTCCTCCTGCGCCTGTCGCAACGCCTGTTTTTGCGCCATCCCCCAGATCAGCAGACATAAAAAGAATCCGCCAACGGCCAGACGCTTGAAATCAAAACGGGAAGGACGTGGACTGGGAGGCGCTATCTCGACAGGCGCAGGCGAAATCGTAACGTCAGACGGCGCGTGTTCCGCCTCCAAGCTGCCGGGGGGTAGCGGAGCCGCCGTCTCCTGTTCAGGTGGCAGTTGAGGTTGAGGCTCTGGCTGATCGGGGCGCACTGGAGCCACCGCCGCTTTCAGCCGGTAACCGCGCTTGGGCGCAGTGGCGATGTAGTCGCGGGATTTATCCTCAAAGATATGGCGCAGTTCGAAAATACTGCGTTTCAGGACGTTTTCGCCTACGAAACGTCCTTCCCAGACCTGGTCGAAAAACTCTTCCGTCGTCACCACCCGGTCGTGGTGGCGAATCAATAATACAAGCACATCGCAGGTTTTGACGCGCACCTGATGAACCAGGCCATCGGCCCGGGCGATGGTTTGATTGCGAGGGTTGAATAACCAGACGCCGGCGATGTTGTATTCTTCCACCGCGTCGTCAAAGGCTTCTTTATTGCGCGTATGTAGAATAGGAGAAGCGACTTCCAAGTCCGTCCCTTTGCCGTCCATTATCCATTTCCTTGTTATTCCTTTTCTATGCTGAGGCCACTGGTTGATTATCGGCGGACAGCCGCCGTCATGACTTGGCGCCAGTCATTATTTGGAGTAGTAGGCCTCTTCCCAACGCCGTGGTTGGAACGCGCCATTCTATCAGTATTTTTTGCGCTACCGCTTACTTCTTTTGGCTATCGCTGGCGCTTCACTCCCCCGAGAAAGCAATAAATTCAACAAAAATTTCAGGTTTTTTCGTTGTGTTTACAAAACTTTTTCAGGTTTTCACAACGAAGAATCATTAGCTTGAGCGGGCGTCTCAAAGGCGCAGATACAACAACAATTTTTACGGCATATAGGAAAAGGAAACTTCATGAAAAAGTTAACTTTGGGCGTTCTTTGCGGCGCCGCGCTACTGGGCTCCATGGCGGGAACCGCAGCGGCGGATACCCGCGGCGTGCTCTTATTTGATAAAACCGGCTCGATGGCTTCCCCACGCTGGGACGGCGCCAGTCGCTGTGAGTTCGGCAAGACGTTGATGGTCTCCAAGGCCGCTTCCTTCGTCAGCAGATTCAACGGCGATTATCTGGACATCCGCGTATTCGACGGCCGCGGTTCGCTGCGCTCCATCAGCGGCGGCTATCAGCATGTGGCGTCCGTGCTTCCCGTCGGCAGCACACAATGGAACACATTCCTCAATAAGCTTCGCTCCGATCTGAGCGGCGTCTCCTGTTCCGGCAACACCGCCCTGGGGGATGCGCTTTGTGAAAGCGCTGACTCTCTGCGCAGCCTCTACGCTGACGGCGACAAGCTGATGATGACCATCGTCACCGACGCTGGCGAGAATGCGTCCGGCGCCTGCGGCGGCGCCAACTATGTGGACAACAAGGTGAAGCCGAAGATCCTGGCCAACCCTGTCATCCAGTTCGACGTGGATATTCTTGTCAGCGGCAACGTGGGCCTGCGTGCGGCCAGAGCGGACAAAGAACTGGTTGAGCTGGGCAATCTGGAAGAGATGCTGGCGGTGTCGGATATGGAGCGCAGCTCCCTGGCGCGCACCATGCCCAGCGACGAAATCAGTCAGTTGAAGTCACTGGCGGTGCAAAGCGGCGGCACGGCGAAAACCATCGCCGACAAGGACACCTGCAACGGCGAATGCGACCCGGATGGTCCTTGGTGATCAAGGACGCTAGCGCCAGTCATCCAGACAATTAGCCATCACCCCGTACGGGCGCGGCCTTGTCGCGCCCGTACTTCCCAAAGGAATTCATTATGTCCGCACACCGTTCCCTGACCGGCTTATGCAAAAAGCTTGCGGTCGCCGGCTTTGCATTGTGTTTCCTGATCTCCGGCGCGGCGAGCGCTGAGACGAGCATCAACGAAACCGTTTTGATATCCGGCGACGGATTCGAACTAAAACAGATCACCACCACCGACGATCAGGGCTTGTCCCGCAACGTCGAACTCTACTATATCCACAGCAGCGAAGGCGTTGAAAACGCCTATTTATATGGCGGATTGCCGCAGGCGGAAAAGGAAGAGCTGGAGCAGGAAATCCGCGAGGATAACGGCAACTGGCTCACCGCCAACCGCACAGGAGAAGATCGTCCCTTCGCTGACACCTTCGACGCCTGGATCATCGATCGCCGCGGCGCCAATCTGACGTCACAGGCGGAGGCGCAGCTCTATATGGATGAGTTCGGCCTGCAGCCGGACACAGACGACAGCCCTCTGGGCGCGCGCTCCTCACGTTTGTTGGGATGCGGCGGATGGAAGGATAAGAACAAGACCTTCGATAAGAGCATCGACAAGACGTTCAGCCACAACAAACGTTTTGGTCAGGACAACGCCTACATTGATTTCGCTGGCAATATGAATGTGGACGCCGACGTGCGCCTGGAGCTGCACTACAAGTACAAGCGCAAGTTCTGCATCCCTTATAAGTTCAAGGTGCGTCATGTGGTGGCCAAGTCCAACTACGACGTCTCCGGGGAGTTCAGCCTGACCGGCGTGGCCAAGCACGACTTCGGCAACCTCAACTGGGAGATCGCCGAACCCAAGCTGATGGAAACCGTGTTCTTTGTCGGCCCGGTTCCGGTTCTGGTGAAACTGAAGCTGCCTATCGAAGTCGGCACCGGCAATATTCAGGTGCAAGCCACCGGTAAGATCGCCGCAGTGAAACCTCTTCGCTACAAGGGAGATTTTGACTACACCTGCACCACCCATTCCTGCACCAAGAACAGCGCGCATCACCAGAATCTGAGCGGCGACCTGCGCAACAGTCTGGGTGCGGAAATCAGCGCCAAGGTCAACCTGGAGCCCTATCTGCAGGTGGCGGCGAAAGGCATCGTCTACGGCGAATGGTTCCTGTACGCGCAAGTCGGCGCCAAGCCGTCCTTCCCCATTGAGCTGTTCGGCTACTACGGCAACCTCTGTGGCGATGGCGACAACAACGGCGTTCGCGAGACAGTCAACGCCGCCCTGGGTACCGTAGATTTTCGCTTCGGTCTGACCGCAGAAGCCAAGGTATTCGGCGCCTATATTCTGCGTCCGCAATACTGGCAGATCTGGCGCACCGGACTGGTTTTCTTCGACTTCCTGAGACCCTATAGCAGCGCCCTGTCCCCGGAACTGCGTCCCGCCTACGACACAGCCGTTCCCACCAAGGTGAATATGCCGGTCTCCATCCGCAGCTGCGTGGGCGACATCGTCTCCAGACATCCCCGCGACTACACTGTAGACTGGGGCGACGGAACCCGTATCGCGCTTAACAACCTGGGGTCACAGCAAACCGTCTCCCACAACTACACCGTCAACGGCTACTACCTCGTACGCGTCACCCAAAAAGGCGGCGCTTATACGGAAGTACCCGTGATTATTGACGATGATGAATGGTGAGATAGGCGCTGAATAGCTCGTCCCTCTTGTAACAACACCGCCAGCCTGTTCGACACAGCGCTGGCGGTTTTTTTAATGAGACGCTCTGGGAAGTCCTTCGACAAGCTCAGGACGAACGGGGGTACTGGATGGAATCGCTCTGAGAAGTCCTTCGACAGGCTCAGGACGAACGGGGAATGCTGGAGTGAACGGAGTAATGTAGGGTAATGTCTGAAGGAACGAGATTACCGAAGCGAGCGGAGTAAACTCCAAATATTCTGACGCGCTCCCCTAGAAGACCCCAATCCCTTTCGCCATAGCAATACACTGTTGAGCCCTAATGATGCTCCGTTCGTCCTGAGCCTGTCGAAGGACCTCCCAGAGCGCCCCAAAAACCGTTCCAAGGCCGTAAAAATCTAACCACAAAACCCCAACAGCCCGCTCGTCCTGAGCCTGTCGAAGGACTTCCCAGAGCGCCCCAAAAACCGTTCCAAGGCCGCAAAAAATCTAACCACAAAACCCCAACAGCCCGCTCGTCCTGAGCCTGTCGAAGGACTTCCCAGAGCGCCCACCAACACTACTTAACCCTAGACTTGGACAAACGCACCACAGCCTCCCAGTCACCATTAATCAAAGCTTCCTTCTTAGCCCGACTCCATCCCTTGATCTGTCTTTCCGAGGCCAAGGCTTCTTCACGCGTCGCAAACGTTTGGGAATAAACCAGTGTCACAGGTCTACGGTTAAACGTATAACAATCAGGAAACACGCCCTCATTATGTTGGTAAATACGCGCTTCAAGATTATCCGTGTGTCCGGTGTAGTAACTGTTATCTGCACACTTCAGGATGTAGGTGAAAAAGCTCAATCTCAAACTCCTTTTTGATATTCATCGCCCTGGGAAGTCCTTCGACAAGCTCAGGACGAACGGTGGATCATTAGGGCGCCAGCAAGTATTACTAATAGAATGGGCGGTGTTCTAGGGGGAAGCGCCTCAGAACATTCCGAATGGTATCCACTCATCATATCTACCCCTCTTGCTCTGCCATACCCCGTTCGTCCTGAGCCCGTCGAAGGACTTCCCTGAGCGTCTCACCAGAAGCTCGCAAACCACCACAAAACTCCAAACTCACCTGCCATACCACGTTCGTCCTGAGCTCGTCGAAGGACTTCCCTGAGCGTCTCACCATAAGCTCACAAACTACCTCAGAATCCCAAACTCACCTGCCATACCCCGTTTGTCCTGAGCCTGTCGAAGGACTTTCCAGAGCGTCGCACAAACAATCCATCACCTCCCAAATTCCCAGACACACCCCGTTCGTCCTGAGCTTGTCGAAGGACTTCCCAGAGCGTCGCCACCCAATAACCCATCGTCCCAGGCTTGTCCGAAACTTGATGAATAAGCCCGCGTCCAGTTTCTCTAATGTTGCAGGATCGCCGTTTCAATAAACGCGCTGTATTTATCTTTCATTGGTAGTTCATAGTCGACTTTGAGTCGTTTACGCAAGGCTGTCACTGATTCGCCGGTCTTTGGGTTAAGTGCTTCCTTCTCGTACTGCTCCCAGTACAGGCCCACGCCTCGCTTTTGCCAGTTGGGCAGTTCATTGAAGTTAACGCCTTTTTGAAACAGGAGTTCGTTTTTATTGGCGATGGAGACTTTGCTCAAACTTGCCGCGGCGGTTTCCGGGTCTACGCCTTCTTTACGCATGGCCCAGTAACAATGGGCGTTCAATGCGTTGCGATGGGCGTCTTCGTTACGCCAGCGAAAGTAATCCACCACCAGACGCGGATTCGGCAGTTGGCAGATACGGCAGTCAAAGGCGCCGATGTCTCCCAGCATCAGACTGAATTTAGCGCTGGCTTCTCCTGCAAGCAGGGAGTTGAGCTTGCGCTCCTTGCGGTTGAAGCTGTTGTCGTCAGGATGAAACAGCAGCGAGATTTCATCGCTTTGCGTGTAGCCATAAACAATGTTGAACCCGCTGTTCATCAAATGGTCCACCGTCGCCACCATCATGTCCCGAAAGCGCACATCAAAGGGCGCTTCGAAATCATGCGTTTCCTTGGTCAGTTTGGTGAAACCCCTGCCGTCGATGCGCGCCACGATGTACATGCCTGGCAACACACAAAAATCATGGGCGGTCTCATACACCCGCATTTTCTTATCGAGATCGTTAAATTTCACTGCGCCACTCTTCCACTATAAATTCGCCATCGTTCAGCCGGACGTAATACAACGCGTCAAACCCTTCTGCGTATTCCGGCAACTCCATCTTTGCATAGACGCTGCGCAGTCCGGCGTCAGGGATTCGCTCTTTGCCTTCTCTGCCGCTATTACGGGCCATGCAGTCCGCCAGAGAAGAACTAAAGTAGTAACCCGCCACACTGAAACGCCCGCGCCGAAACAGATCAATATATTTACCACGCCCTTCCCGGGTCGGGTTGGTATTGTCGATGACCACCGGCTGCTTGGCCTCTATGCATGCGTTGAGCAATATGTCCTCCCGTCGCCGGGTTTTCAGCATGTCCATATTCAGACGCAGATGCGTCCTGTAAAACTGCTGCAAATAAAACGAGGATTTTCCACTCGCCTGTAGCCCAATAAAAATCACACCCTGCACGGTTCCTCCCATTCTTCGTCCGCATCAGGCGAACATACCGTTATCGCGCCGGCCTTCTTTGACGACTTAAGGTTCTTCATCCGCCGCGCCAAGCTTCACGTCATAGCCCAGCTTACGCAGCAGAGGCGCCACGACTCTGAAGTTCATGATAGTACCCAGCCTTGGCAGCCGCTGCGGCGTCACCCAGGCATGGTTGACACATTCGTTCTGTTTGAGTTGAACGACAGGCGGGAGCGCCTCCAGAGCACAAATGAAGTAGTACTCTCCGCCGACTTGCGCGACCAGACGCTGAACCTTCACCTGCAGACCGGTTTCCTCTTGCACTTCACGCACACAGGCTGCTTCCGGCGTTTCGCCATGCTTAACGCCGCCGCCGGGAAAACACCACTGTCCCGCCCTGGTCGTCCGCGCGCTGCGCTGCACAAAAAGGAGCTCAGCCTTATATTCAATAATCGCCCAAACCGCCATATCACCTGCTCTCGTCCCAGTTAACCCCCATCATGAACTTGCACCTTCGCGATAAATAACACCGCGGACTCGCTCCGCTTCCGCCAACGCCACTAGCGCCGACGCCTCAGGGCATTGGTTTTCCGCATAAACCCGGTTGACGTAAAGCATGACGTCATTACCGTCCCTAACTCAGACAGATCGGGGACGTTATACCGGGAAGCCGCCATAACAAAGCGCCTATCTTACTGATTTGGTGAGACATGTCAGCCAGAACGCCTTCACCCTTGCATGAAAAAAGACCTCCCGCCAACGCCATCTTCACGGACTCATCTATACTCACTATAACCAAGAAAAACACCAGCGCCCGCCACTCCCGGGTTTACGGCGGACCTGACGGGGACTTTCAGGAATCAGCATGCGTCTTTTCACGCCCTTGTTAAGAGGCGGCCTCGCGCTCACTTTAAGCCTCGTTTTATCAGGCGTGGCGGCCAGTGCGACGACCGCTGCGGAAGATACTTTGGTGATTCTCACCTGGGAAGATTACATGGCTCCCGAGGTGGTCGAAGACTTTGAAGCCAAATACAACGTCAAGGTGCGTCAGGTCTATTATGAGGACGATGACGAGCGCGACCTGATCATGGCCAACACCGGCGGAGCCGGCTTCGACCTGTTAGTCTTCGATGAATTGATGCGCGATCCCTACCACGCCAAGGGCTGGCTGGAAACTTTCCGCAAATCTGACCTGCCTAACCTGAGATACGTGCGATACCCGCTGAGAAAGCAGGATTTACCGGAAGAACTGCAAACCGTTCCCTACGCCTGGGGCAGCATCGGCATCATTTACCGCAAGGATCTGACGCCGCAACCGCCGACTTCATGGATGGATCTGTTTCGCCCAGTGGAGGCGCTAAAGGGAAAAATTCTGGTCATCAACACCGCCTCCACGGCGTTCAGTATGGCGTTGAAGTCGTTGGGGTATTCCGTCAATTCCATAGAAGAGACCGAGCTGAACGCCGCCGCAGAACTGCTGAGCAAGCAGCGCCCCTATGTTCGCGCCTATCGCAATCCACTGGCGGGCGAAGGCGCAGACCTGTTCAGCGGCGAGGTATGGATGGCGATGGCCTACAACGGCGACGCTTTGAACCTGATGCAGCGCAACGCCAATATCGATTTTGTCTACCCGATGGAAGGCAGCGGATTGTGGCTGGATTCCATCGCAGTGTTGACCAAGTCAAACAGTAAGGATCTCGCGTTACAGTTCATCAACTTCATTCACGATCCGGAGATCAACGCCCGCAACACCCAAAGCATCTTTTTCGCCACCGCCAATATCGGGGCGGAGCAACAACTACCCAAAAGCTTTCTGAATAACCCCGTGATTTATCCCTCCGCCAAGAGCCTGGCGCGCTTTGAGCAATTAGAGCGTCTCCCCGCCTCGACGATGCGGAGAGTGATCGCAGACTTTGTCACTATCACTGCCCAGTAACGCATGTTCAGACTCAAAACCCGAATTACATTAATGCTGCTGCCATTGATCATGCTGCCATTGATCGTCGCAGGGCTGTTGTTGTATCACCGCCAGTCGGAAAACTTTCTGATCCAGGTGAATGATCAACTGGTGGACCAGCTGAATGTAGCCCAGGCGAATCTGCAGCGCCGGGTCGATGTCGCTCAGGGCAATCTGCGCCTGATCTCCAAATCAAACCTGATTCGTCAGTACTTCATGACCGATGACGAAGAGCAACGCTTCTTCCTGTTTTATCGCCCGGTGCTGGAACTGTTTCGCTCTTATCAGGAGATTTTTCCCGAATACATCGACATGCGGATTCTGGACGCTGACGGCAAACCCCAGACCAGCCTCCCCCAGGCTGCATTCAAAGACAACGCCGACGCCATAACGCAGGCCTGGATCAACGCGGACAAGGGGCAGCCTGAAAAAGAGAAAACCTGCGTCATCCGCGCCGTCTCAGGCGCGCCTCTGCTGTTGGTGGGCGCATCTATTTCGCTATCCACTTTCACAGACTGGCGAACCATCGATGAAAGCGACCGCGCCGGCAGTCTGGTGATCGCCAGTCGCCTGGACGATATCGCCAAAAACATTCAGTCCACGCATATTGGCAAACACGGCCACGTGATGCTGGTCGACGCCGCCGGAACGCCCTATCTTCAGGGGGATGGCGAGCACCCAGTCAGCCATAGCGAAGTCTTCGATCATCTTCCTCCCCCCTCCGAAAGCCGCGAGGCGGTCGTGATTGGCGAACCAGGCAACTACTATTTGACCTTGCAAAGAGAAGTGCTGCCTGACCTGCGTATCGTCGGCGTCTGGCCGATGAGCGAACTAAAGGAAAACGCCTTCTATCTGGCCAATCAAGTAGCCTGGCTGACCCTGGTGCTGATTGTTATCACCAGCGCACTGATATTCAGCGTGGTGCACGGGCAGTTGATCAAGCCTATTTCCCGGGTCACCCAGCTGGCTCAGATACTGGGCGAGAGCCATGCGGAGACGCCGCCGGAAGCCGCCCGGGATTTTCAGTCCACCCTGCGACGACGGGATGAGATCGGCGAGCTGGCCAGAGCCTTCAAGAACATGGACGGCAACTTGCGCGCCACGGCCTCCAAACTGACCTTCATCGCCTATCACGACAGCCTGACCGGGCTGGCCAATCGACATACTTTCGGCGCTTTTCTGCATCGCGCCATCACCGAAGCGGCGCGACATAATTTCCGTCTCGGCCTGTTGTATATTGACATCGACGGCTTCAAGGACGTCAATGATTCTCTCGGCCATGAAGCTGGCGACCTGGTGCTGAAGGAAATTTCCCAGCGTCTGCACAACGTCTTGCGCGTCGAGGATCTGGTGGCGGATATGTCGGCGCAATATGAGGCCATGGAAGCGACCAAAATGTCGCGCATCGGCGGCGACGAGTTCGCCATCGTAGTCAACCATCTGCAATCGCCCATGGACGTTTCCCACATTGTGAAAAGGCTGCTGGACGCGATGCGGGCGCCGTTCCTCATTGAGTCCCACAGCTTCCTGCTGGGCGCCTCCGTAGGCATCGCCGTCTATCCGGAAGACGGCAAGGACGCCCATGAATTGCTGAAGTGCGCTGATATCGCCATGTACCACTCCAAGCGTCAGGGCCGTAATGGATTCGAGTATTTCGACAAGAAAATGAATCAGATGGCGGTGGAGCGCCATCAAATTATCAGCGACATCCGCAGCGCCTTGCAGAAGGGACAATTCGAGCTTTACTACCAGCCTCAAGTGTCCGCGCTGGCTGGCAATGTGATGGGTTGCGAAGCGCTGCTGCGCTGGCGTCATCCAGAGCGCGGCTTCGTCTCTCCAGCGGAGTTTATCCCCATTGCGGAGGAAACCGGTCAGATCATTGAAATCGGCAGTTGGGTGCTGAAGGAGGCCTGTCGTCAGTGCCGGGAATGGCAAGCCGAAGGCCTGGACGAAATCCGCATGTCGGTAAATATTTCCGCGCTCCAGTTCGGCAGCGCCACCGATATCGTCGCCGTCACCCGGGAGGCGCTGACCCAGAGTGGCCTGAATCCGGACTGCCTGGACCTGGAAATCACCGAAACCGCCATGATGCAATCCGGCAAGGTGGGCGTGGACAAATTAAACGCGCTGAAGAACCTGGGAGTGAGCATTTCCATGGACGACTTCGGCACGGGTTATTCATCCCTCGCGTCTTTACGCGATCTTCCCATCGACCAGCTCAAAATCGACAAGTCCTTCGTCGATAAAATCAACCACGACAGCCAGGGGCGGGCGATCATCAAAGCGATTCTGGCTTTAGCCAAAGAACTCAGCATCGAGGTGGTGGCGGAAGGCGTGGAAGAGCGCACACAACTGGATTTCCTCAGTCTGCATCGCTGCGACCTGATTCAGGGCTACTACGTCGCCAAGCCCCTGCCGGCGGATGGCATGCGCGATTTTCTGCGGCAACATACCCAAGTGGAGTCGAGCTGGCGCCCCTGATCCCTCCCCTTGGGCTGGCGCTAAGTATCTGATAGATTACGGCCCTCAACGTTAACGCCGCATTGAGGAGCCTATGCTGATCGCCGCAGCCGCTATTTTCGTCGGGTTAATCGTCCTGCTATGGAGCGCGGACCGTTTTGTGGACGGCGCCGCCGCCACCGCCAAACACGCTGGCATGCCCGCCCTGCTGATCGGCATGGTCATCGTCGGCTTCGGCACCTCCGCGCCGGAAATGGTGGTGTCCGCCCTCGCGGCGCTGGAAGGCAGCCCCGGTCTGGCGCTTGGCAACGCTATCGGCTCCAACATCACCAATATCGCCCTGATTCTCGGCGTCACCGCCCTGTTGAGTCCTATCGCCGTTAAATCCGGCATCGTGCGGCGGGAGCTTCCCATCCTGATCGGCGTCAGCGCGGTCGCCATCTTACTGTTGCTGGATAAACACCTGAGCAGAATCGACGCCTTCATCCTGCTCGGTATTTTCGTAGTCGTGATGGGCTGGTCGATCATGACCGGTCTGAAGGGAGATGGCGACGCCCTGGTGGGCGAGCTGGAATCGGAATACGAACAGGATCATATGAGCCTGAAGATGGCGTTGATCTGGCTCGTCGTCGGCTTGCTGCTGCTCACCGCCAGCTCCCGCATGTTAGTGTGGGGCGCAGTGGAGACCGCTTCTTTCTTTGGCGTCAGCGACCTGATTATCGGTCTGACCATCGTCGCCATCGGCACCTCGCTGCCGGAATTAGCGTCCGCCATCGCCGCGACCCGCAAGGGGGAGCACGATATCGCCCTGGGCAACGTCATCGGCTCCAACCTGTTCAACACCCTGACGGTGATCGGCATCGCCGGCGCCATTCACCCATTAACCACAGAGTCGGACATCCTCTATCGGGATTTTCCGGTCATGGGGTTCCTCACCATCACCCTGTTCGCATTCTGTTATAGCCGCGCCAACCAGGGCCTGATCAACCGCACCAAAGGCGGTTTGCTGATCGCCTGTTACGCCGCCTACACAATCTGGTTAGTGCAATCGGCGCTGTCGCAGGCGTCTCTCGCCTGATACATCAGCTCCGCAGGAAAAGAGAGGGGCGCGCCTTGTTGCGCGCGCTCCGCAGGGGGCAACACGTCCATACTGGGCCATAAGCCACTGGCCAGGGCGCTGGCGTAGCCATTATCGAGACCACTGCGGCGCATCCTCTCCTGAGCGAGGCGATAATCATAGCTCAGGCGTTGATGGCGTATGCGCAAACGTCCCCCTCTATCCACTCGCAACAACGCCCACCACACATCCGGGGCGCCATCATTGGCGGGCATGCCGATGACGCCCGGGTTATGCCAGACCACGCCATTAATCGCCTGGGTGAAAGGAATCCCGCAATGACCGGCGATCACCAGATCCGCATTGCAGTGCGCCATTTCGTCTTGTTTGGTCGCCAGCGGCGTGGATGCGAAAATGAATCGATTCAGCCTCTCAGCGCCGCCATGTATCACCGCAGCGCGCCAAGGACCCAATCGAAACTGGATACGACGGGGCAAAGTCCCCATCCAGGCCCTGGACTCCGCGGACAAAGCCTGGCGACAGTAGCTGTACCAATCTTCCGACAGCACCGCGCACTGACTGCCGGCGGCGAATCCGCATCCACAGTCGGCGGCGTCTTCAGCCAGCGATTCTTCGCAGTTCCCCATCAGAACCTGCACGCCCCAGTCGCGTATAGCCGCCACCACCTCCTGCGGCTCCGCGCAGTAGGCGGCGACATCCCCGGTGCAAATGATTCGATCCGGGGGGACGCCTAACTCCTCCGCTTGCTTCCACAACGCCAGAGTCGCCTGAAGGTTGCCGTAGGGACCGCCAAACACCATGACGGCGTCATCAAATGCCCCAAGGTCACGAGTTTTCCGCATTAACGTCATCAGCGCCGCCTTCACTCCAGCACCGGTTGCGGCGTGCGGGACGAACGAAACGGAGCGCGCGCTCCCACCCAAAAAGCGGCGCATCCCACCGCCATCACGACCAGGGAAATCAGCAACAGTTTGCTGTATTTATGGCTAACGCCGAAAAGCGGCTCAATGAGGTTGCTGTACCCGGACGACTCCATGAAATAAAGCGCCGCGCCCCCCACCGCCACGCAGAAGCTGGTCAAATAGCTCCATAGCGGCACATCACGCCAGTCACGCCATAAAGAGAAAAACACCACTGGCGTCAGATACATGGAGGCGGTTCCACTCACCGCCACCGCAGCGAACAGGTCCTTGCCGCCAAAAAAGACGCACAGCAGCCCCGCCAGCATGAATACCGTCATGGCGATGCGGCCGTTAGCCAGGGTCGGGCGCAACAGACCCATATCCACCGCCGCTAACTTGGCGGAGCTGGACAGAGTGGAATCCAATGTGGACATGGCTGACACCACCAACGCAGCGCTGAATATCAACATCGGCGTTTCCCCCAGCAGTCGTGTCAACGCCGCGTTCATGTCTTCGCCCTGCAGCGCCTGCGCGCCAGCGAACACGCCCAGACATCCAAACAGCGTAATGCACAGACTGCTGATCCAGGCGGCATGAACAAAGCTTTTCCGCGTGGTTTGCCTGTCCGCCAGAAAGCCGCGATCCATCATGACCGGGTCATGCATGGGATAGCTCCATACCTGCAACAGCGCCACCGCCAGCAGGATAGGACCGGGATCATCGATAACAAAGGGTTTGAACAACAGCGTCGCAAAACTAAAGTCGTCCGCGGTGAACGCCACCGCCAACAGCGCGGCGAGAACGACTAGAAAGACGCCCATCTGAAAGACGTCCGTGCGCAAAGAGGCATGCAGGCCGCCCAAGGCGGAATACAGAAGCGTGATGGCGGAAAAGCCGAGAATGGCGATCACGTAGGCATGACTGCCATCGGAGCCAAAGAGAATGCCGATCACCAGTAAATTGGCGAACACTTCGCTGACCAAACGAATCGCAATGACCAGGTTATAACAAGAGGCGCCTGCGCCACCGAAGCGCAACCGTAAAAATTCCTGAACGCTCCCGCAACCGTGACGAAATCGCAGACTGTCGATAATGGCCGCGCCAGTCAGAAAAGATAGGTAATAGGCCGCGTAGGCCAGTGCGCCCCACAGGCCATAGTAGTATCCCAGGATCGCCGCATTCATCAGGGATCTGGCGAAAATCCAGGTAGTGACCTGTGAAAATATCAGCGTTATTAAGCTGGGTTGGCGGCCATCCGGTGAGAGGCCTTTGAAGAAAGCGCCGTCACTTTTGGCGCGCGGCGAGAGAAAAATGCTGAAAATAGCGATGACCGCCACGAAAGCCGGCAAAAACATCGTTGCCATGAAATACCCCTACAGGCCTGTAATAACATGCGAATATAGGACCAATTATTTGCATTAAAGTTTCCTTAACTTTCTAAAATTAGCTTGATTTCGAACGAATAGACATTATTTACATATGTACTCATGAAGCCTATTTGAAAAATCACGGAGTGTGGTTATATTGATAGGTGTGACGTTATTGTAGTCGTCTCTTATAGTGGGTCAGGCGCATTCCGCGCCGCCGATCACCAGCAGTAATCGTGCGTTATGAATGAAGATCCGAACAAGGACTTATCGGAGCGGTATCATTTGTGGCGCCCCTCGGTTTGGTATCAACATCTTTAGGGAGATTGTATGGACTGGGAAGCGTTATCTGATAGATAGTTGCCAAGGTTGATCCAATACCACCGCTTTAGCGTATTGATATTCAATTCTTCGAAGACTATCCAATTCTGAATTCGTTATACGAAATCAGCTTGATAAAGCTCCTCATTCCTCAAGCAAAGTGAATTGATATGGGCATTACCGTTTTCAAAGACAGCAGCGACAGCACTCGTACCTACCTGCGAATTACCCGCGCCATCAACGGGCGCGAGCAACAACGCTACGTGCGGGTTGAAGGGGCCTCGAAATCAGCCATGAAAAGGGCGATGAAAGAGGCGAAGGAAATCGATCAGCGGTTGGAACAATGGCAGTCCGCCGTTCGTCAGCTCATGATGTTGAAAGGCGATACATTGATCCACGAGGATGGCACCATCCTCGGGTTGCAATTGCAAACCCGGCATCGGGAGGGCCGCAAGCCCGCCACGGAATTTAAACTACGGGTGAAGCTTCCAGGGCGGAAGCCGTTGTTTAAATCGGTATCGGTGGACAAGCATGGCTTTGAGAAAGCGTTCGAGCTATCCGTAAAACGCATCTGCGAATTACGGGGCATAACCGAGGATTCGGAGGCTTATGGCAAGATGCTGATGTGCATCGACGCCTACAAGGAGAAATATGACCTGCCCCCGGGTCTGTCGGAAGCGACCGCCACGCATTTGGACCGGGAGGATACGCCAGAGAAAGCCGCCAACGAAAAAGGTTGGCTGGATCAAATCTCAGGCTGGTTCAAACGCTGATCCCTGTTTTCCGTAACTGATGTGGCGCGCCGCAACTGACTTGCGGCGCTTCCCGCACACACCGCCAGGCACAGGCGGGGCCGCCGTCCAGGAGGACCTTTGCGCCCGACTCGCAGCCAAGCCTGACCGGCGGTTGGAAATACGCCGGGCTATGCTCCGCACCAACCACTTTATCACCGCCAGTGACAAAGCTTTACGACGGTCGCCTTGTTGCGGCCATTGCGCTCAGTCTGCGACGGGCGCCTCAGGCGGTCGATAAGACGTGCTCTGTATTGACGCGGATGCAACGGCGTCACGCCCGGCTTCGCTTTCACGCGCGCCGTCCCGCTGTGGACGGGCGATATGATGGGCGCGGAACTGACGCTCCACCCGCATCACCACATCGCTTTGGAAAGCTTTCTCGAAGCGCACATCCAGCACATAAGCCTTGGCCGTCAGACGCACCGCCAGACGATCCGCCAACGCCACTTCCGTCATAACACAACTGATCGGCTTCTTCAGAAAGATGAAGCGGCTGGTGGCCAGCACTTCGTAAACCAGGTTTTGCGCCAGCTCCAGATCCGCATCAAGGGATAGATAAAACTCCGTCACCACCATCATATCCAGCGCGCCGGTATTGCCGCTCGAGACCGTCTCCGTGATGAAACGGGAGTTGGGAATCGTCACCATGTTGTCGTCCAGCGTGCGCAGACGCACAGAGCGTAAGCCAATGCTGACAATCTCACCGTAGTCGTCGCCGAACGCCACCCGATCCCCCACCTGAAAAGGCCGGTCAAACAGCAGCATGATGCCCGCAATCATTGACGCAGCGATGTCCTTCAATGCAAAGCCTATCGCCACCACGGCGCTGCCGCCAACGGCCAGCAGGAATTCCTTCGGCGGTTCGATCACCGTCACCAATAGCCAATAGGCGCCGCCGATGTACCAGATAAAGCTGAATAAAGTGATCACCTGCAAGGTCAGGAAACGCTGACTGGGCAGCTTGTCCATCAGGCTGTCGGACAGACGCCGGGCCGCCCGGTTGACGCCCCAGAGGATAAAGATACCCAGGGCCAGCAGCGCGATTTTGCCGGGCTCGAACATTCCGCCCAGTTGCAACAGATTTTCGACCGATTGGTTATCCATGCAGAATATTCTTCCTGCCCAGGTAAGTGGTTAAAGCCGGATACCACAGCGCATGCACGCGATATCTGTCTTTCTCATCTCCCCACAAAATACCCACCGCGCAGCCGGATTTCAGCGTCTGCCGCACCATGGCCAGCGGTAAAGTGGTGGCGGCGGCGATCTCCAGCGCAGTGAGGTTCTCATGCTGAATCACCGCCGCCAGCATGAAGCACTCGTCGTCCTGCAAGGCGTTCAGCACGGAAGTCGCCATCCGTTGAGGGATACCGATCTCCACCGTGCGGTCATCGAAACGGGCGGATTCCAGCCACAGATGCAACGCCGTCAGAGGATTGCCCGCGCTCAATTCCCACATCAGGTTGAAGACGCGAGTGTCCGCGGCTTTGAAGGATGCGGACTCCGTTCCCGCCAGCGCCGACAGCAATAGTTCATCGTAACGCAGGCGGCGATGGGAGGCATGATGACGGGACAACAACAGTTTGCGGATGTCTGTGGGACTCCACTTGGGCATGGCGGTGATGATGGAGAATTGATGGTGTCGTTGGAACACTCGGCTGAGATAACGCCAAGTCGGCGCATGCATGACCACGATCCAGAAGGTGTCCGGTGAGGCGTCGTTAAGATGCTGCAGGAAAGCTTTTACGCCATCCAGGGTTCCCACTTGGGCGAGCAGAAAGTTTTCCGCCTGATCGACGATCACGACTTTTTTCTGCGCAGCCGGCGCGCCCTCCCCCTTTCGCTCATCGCCGACGGCTGCGGAGTCGGCAAGAAACGCGGTCACCGCCTCTACAGAAGTGAGTTTCGGCGGCGCGCTGAGAAAACGCACCGGCGTCTTGTCCCAGTGTTTCTCAAACTGGCGGACCAGAGACGTCTTGCCGCTGCCGTGCTCCCCCACCAGCAATAGCATATTGTCTGCTCCCGCCTTCTCCGCCCAGTCGGCCGCAGGTTTAGTCAATGTCGTCAGCAGAGCGTCCTGGGCGACAACCGCCTGTTCCTCGCGAGGACGATCCAACATCCAGTAACGGTAGGAACGGGCCTGATACTCATCCGCCTCCGCGTCTTCGCCCTCTGTCTCCGCACTGGTGGCGGTTTCCAGATGCAGACGCAAAATGCGCACGCTGAGAGAACGGTAAGCGTCGAACTGTCCCAGCAGCTGATGCAACCGCAGCAGCAGATCCCAGGCCTGCGCAGCGATGAACAACAGCGGCCACCAGGGAATGATCCAGGGACGATCCAGCAGAAGCGAACAGGACTCGCGCGAGTTCACCTTACTCAAACGACAAATGAACTTGCGGCAGACATCGCCATGACGGCGCAATGACACAATCGCCAGACACCACAGATACAGAATCACGGCGCTCTGCACGATGAAATAAACGTAGCCGCCTCCGGTGGCTAACGCCACTTCCCGCAACGCCCAACACACCACGGCGCTGACCGCCAGACGTCCCGCCTCAGCCCGCAGCAGTTCGCCGGTCTGCTGAGTGACGAAGACGCCGTTTTGCCCATACATACGGGAAAACAGCCATTCGCTCATGACTCGAATGCCGCGAAACAAAGCGTAAGCGACACCCAAAGGGCGCAGCAGGTGAAATAAGTACCAATGAGAAGGAGACAGGTTGCTGAGGGTGACGGACAGCCACCAGATCATCAGCCAGGGCGCATTGGGCTTCAGCACCCAGAACAGACCGTTGACCAGTCGCATGGCGGCGGTCTGTCCCAGCAGTCGCAACAGTCGTCGCTGCAATTGCGACAGCGCCTGGGTTGACCAGGCCGCGGCGCGCGCCATTGACCAGGCGGCCAGGGCCAGCAGAATCACCTGCAACGACCACAGCGACAACAGCGTAATCTGTTCCTGGCGTTCACGGGCCAGTGTGTATTCTTCCATCACCGGGCCGATCAACGCATTCAGGGTCATTTCCGGCAGCATGACCAACTCCTGCCGCAACCCGGTCCATTCCCGCTGCGGTTCTCGCCAGGCGCGCAGCGCAGCTCTCACGCCGTCGTCCGCAATGCGGTGGTTACGCAGATAGGTGGCTTGCACGCGCAGAGCTTCTATAGCTTCAGCCAGCGCCTGAGGCTGCGCTTGCAAATCAGGCAGTCGCATCGCCAGCTCCCGCACAGGATTGCCGCTCAGCGCCAGGATCTGCGGCCACAAAACGTCCAGGTTCCCGGACGCGGCGTCCTTAAATAAATGCGCAGACAATTCCGCCAACAAAGCCTGCGTGCGCTGATTTATCGCCGTCAAACGTTCGACGGCGGCGGTCCGTCGCACTGCTTCGGCCTGCGCTTCGGCGTCAATGGCGGAATTAACAGCGTCAGGCCCGACATTTTGCGACGCCGCCTGACGATGCGTAAGTTCAACAGCTAACGGTTGCAGGCGCTCCAGCCTCAACAACAGTCGCTGTAACGCCCATCGAATATCCACGGATTGAGTAAGCAACATCAGCCGCGCTTCCCGCAATGCCGTTAATTGGGCTGTCAGCTCCGTTCGCAGCGTTTGCATCGCCTTAGTCAGTCGCGCGCACTGATCCAGTCCGGACGGCGACATTGGCAGATAGCCATCGGAACGCAGAACCTGTATGTAGTCTTCTACGGCGGAGTCATCATCCAGCGCCACTGGCGTCAGATGGGACAGTTGAAATCCGGGCTCCACGTCTCCGCGCCGCAGCGCGGCGAACGACGCCAAATCCCGTTGCGACTCCGCAAGACGCACGCGCCATTGTTGTTCCAACAGAGAAATTGCGTCACAGGGATCACGGGCGAAGACAGGTTGATGCGCCGTCAATAACGCCAAAAGCCCAATCAGGGCCCAGCGCCATCGCGACAAAAACACGACATGAAAGGCGGTGACGCAGCGGCGGCTGGCGCCGCACGCTACGGTTGAGAAGGTTTGCATCGAAGGCATCAAATTTCGATTACGTCCGCAGGCGCGAGGAGGTTATCCCGCCTCTGCTTTTTCGATGACTTGCGTTTCCTGCTGCGCATGGGATAACCACTCCTGCATTAACGGGTCGCTCAAGGTCGCTTCGATATAGCCTGCGCAAGCCGCGTTGACTTCGACGCCGTAGGTGCGGAAACGGGACGCTACTGGCGCATAAAAAGCGTCAGCGATACTCCAATCTCCGAACAACCAGGGACCGCGGTCTGCGAAAGTCTCCCGACACTGGGTCCAGATTTCGCAGATACGCGCGACTTCCTCCCGGGTCGCCTCATCCAATTCCACTCGACGATCGCTTGCGCGGCAGTTCATCGGCATGGCGCCGCGCACGCCGGCGAAACCGGAATGCATTTCCGCGGTCACTGCGCGGGCCCATGCCCGATCCATGGAATCGTGAGGCCAAAAATCCGGCTTCTGCTCCGCCACCCATTCAGCGATGGCCAACGAGTCCCATACCGGACGGCCGTCGATCAACAGCGCCGGTACTTTTCCAGCCGGGGAGTATTGCAACAGTTTTTCTTTGTAACCTGGCGTCATCAGGGGAACAAACACCTCTGAAAACGCCAGCCCGCTGCGCTTCAATGGCAGCCACGCGCGTAAAGACCACGACGAGTAATTCTTATTGCCAATAACGAGAGTAAGTTCAGTTTGCATAAGTCCTCCTTTGACTGGACAACTTTAGATCAAATTATCCGGCAATCCTAGATAGTGAGCGAAAGAAGTATTATTTTCATAGAGTTGCGTGCGTTTAGTTGGAAAAATCTTTTTACGCGGGCGAACTATGAAAACGACCGCTTTTCTGTCAATTTATGGGGCCAGATAAGAAACTGACTCAGCATTTAATGCGAATCCGTCTATTATTATTTAATTACAACTGTTCCTTGAACGGCTGCAGCATGCTTCCGAGGCGTTTCCGCAGGGAGAATTCGAGGTCCAAAGCCCGAAAAAAATTTGCCTGTCCGTCATTCAAAGCTCATGCTTGTCGGTTATTTTTATGAAGGAAATGGTCATTTGAGGGCGTCATGAAAGCACTGCGTCTTATTTTGGTAGTATTCGGGCTGGGATTGATTTGCGCCCCCGCCCTCGCAGAGGGACTCAATGCGCCACAGGGAAGGGCCGTGCTTACCGTCAGCGGTAAAATCGCCAACACTAACGGTAGGAACGTAGCGAAATTCGATCTGGCTATGCTTGATCAACTGCCCCAGCACAGCATCAAGACCAGTACGCCCTGGTTTGATGCGCCGAAGACATTTTCCGGCCCGCTGGCGCGTGATCTGATGAAACTGGTGGGAGCGCAGGGCGGCAAAGTCAAAGCCATCGCTCTGAACGACTACGCCACCAACATTCCGATTCAGGATTTTCAAACCTATGATGTCGTGCTGGCCACGCGTATAGATGGAGAAACGTTAAACATCAGGGAAAAAGGTCCGGTTTTCGTCATATATCCCTTCGACCTTGTCCCCGAAACCAAAAATGAAATTTTCTTTCAACGTTGCATATGGCAACTTGTTCAGATAAAAGTCGAGTAACCCGCGTAACGCGTCATTTTCAGAGTAGATATTTTTGGTCAAGCGAATTCGGTCGATTCTCGGTGTTGTATTAGCCGCCGCCACAGTCATACTCGCCATCGCCGTTACCGCCACCATAGTCACGTTACGCGAAGGTGCGTTGGAGGTGCGTGTCGCGAAGGACGATTTGTATTGGTCTATTCATCAAATCGAAGTGGAAGTGATGAATATGCTGATCATCGCCCATGCGCTGCAGCATGGCGACCACCTGCCGGAAGACCTGGATATCCGTTACTCGGTGCTGCTCAGCCGCACGGACCTGTTCAAGAAAGGCGAGTTTCGCGAAGCCATTAGCGTTCTGCCGAAAACTCAGGCCTTGATGACCTCCGTCACCTATCAGATCGAAGCCCTGTCGCCCCTGTTCGACAACGCCGTCAACGACCCGGACCCGATACTGCCCGAACTGATCGACAAGCTCGACGAAACCCGCCGCATCGCTCATGAACTGACGCTGATCGCTCACCAGGAGCAGGTAACCTTGCGAGTGGCGAAACGGGATGAGCTGGCCAATATCTTCTTCTATGCGGAAGTGCTGCTGTCAGTGCTGGCGGTGACCGTATTGATCGGTTTCATTTCTCTGTACTGGCTGATGTATCTGGCCAAACAGGCCAAAGTCGAAGCCGATTTCCACCGCCGTCGGGCGGAGGCCAACAGCGACGCCAAGAGCCGTTTCCTCTCCAACATGAGCCACGAACTGCGCACGCCGCTAAATGCGGTCATGGGCTTCGCCCAGCTCATGCAAATGGAAAGCCGCAATCTGTCCCGGGAGCAGATGCAGAATATCGACGAAATCTACAAGGCCAGCGAACACCTGCTCTCTCTTATCAACGACATCATGGACCTGTCCAAGATCGAGAGCGGCCAGCTCAGCATCAGTATCGAGCCCTGCTCCGTGCAGTCTCTGGTCAATGAGTCCGTGTCCATGATCCGCTCCATGGCGATGATGAACAACATCAGCGTCTATGAACCGGAAGTGCGTCTGGACTATTTGATTAAAGTGGATCACACCCGCATGGTTCAGGTGCTCACCAATTTCCTCACCAACGCCATCAAGTACAATCGCAAAGGCGGCTGGGTGAAAATTGAACTGGAGCACGAAAGCCGCAGCGGCATGCTGTGCCTGAGCGTGGCGGACAACGGCATCGGCATTCACAAGAAAGATCACCATAAGGTATTCAAACCCTTCGAACGCCTGGCCCAGGATATGGCGATCGAAGGCACCGGCATCGGACTCGCCCTCAGTCAGCAGTTGGTGCTGTTGATGAACGGCCAGATCGGCTTCAAATCGAAAGAAGGACAAGGCAGTCTGTTCTGGGTGAAATTCCCGATTCTCGATGTGGTCAAAGCTCAGGATCGAAGCGCCGTCAAAGCCGTGTCGCCGCGCCCGCCGGATTTAGAGATCCTGGCTGCGCCCAAGGCCACGGTGCTCTATATCGAAGACAACTACTCCAACATCCGCCTGATGGAAAGTCTTTTCGCCAGTCTGCGCAACATTCAGCTGCTGACCACCAATAATGGCGAACAGGGCATCGCCATGGCCCGCACTTACCGTCCGCAACTGGTGTTGTTGGATCTCAACCTGCCCACCACTTCCGGGCTGGATGTCTGCTCCCGCTTTCAGGAAGACCCGGACCTCGCCGACATTCCCATCATCGCCGTCACCGCCAATGTGAACGGCAGTCAGGAAGCCAATCGACTCGGCCTCAAATTTCAGGAATTCATTCTTAAGCCCATTGATGTGGAGCAGATGAAATCCACCATCTTCAAATACCTCGGTCGTACGCAAACACACTAAGCGCGTTTGGCCCTCTCCCTTCATTTACGCCTGCTTTTTGGCTTCGCGCCATTCTCTTTCCAACGAAACTTGGATATTTCCCGGCTTTTCGTTTTATATTAACGGCATAGGTCTATTCACGCTGGCGCATCCCCTCGGGCCTGAGGCGCGGCTGGCGTGCGCACAGCAGCGCTTGCTGCGCAGGTAGGCCATCAAAAAAGAAAAAGGGTTCAGGACGGCGTCGGTCGGATGCGCTCCGGCAGCGCCGACGATACTAATAAGCATAGAAATGGATGCGATTATGGACAAAGCAGTACACGCCTGCAGGATCTGCCTGGGCGGTGTGAAATATATGGGAGCCACGGACTTCAACAAATCCGGCAGTGATCATTTTGAAGGCCGCCGGGTCTTCCCCCCGTCCCTCATTCAAGTCGATTACTACCGTTGCCGCGAATGCGGCTTCATGTTCACGCCCTATTTCGATGATTGGAGCGATGCGGATTTCGAACGGCTGGTGTACAACAGCGAATACCTGAAAGCCGATCCTCCTTTCGCTGGCGAGCGCGCCGCACGTTTGTCGCAATTCCTGACGCGCGCCCTGGGCGATAATCTAAGGAATGAATCCCTGCTCGATTTCGGCGGCGGCGAAGGGCACCTGGAGCGTCTGTTGCGTCGTCAGGGCTTCAGCGATTGCGCCACCTACGACCCTCACCATCACGCCAACGGTAAAAAACCATCCCGGATTTACAACCTGGTCACCACCTTCGAAGTGGTGGAACATGTCAGCGATCAGCACAACCTGTTCAAAGAACTTTGTTCGTTGGTGGCGCCGAACGGCGCGCTGTTGCTGAGCACGTTGTTGCAGCCCAGAGATATTGAAATGCAGGGAGTGGATTGGTGGTACGCCTGTCCGCGCAACGCGCACATGGCGTTTCATACTCGCCGCAGTCTACAACATGTGCTGCAAACTCACGGCTTTTATCTGGAGTCACTCAGCGACGAATTGCACATCGCATTCCGCCGACCGAACATCATCAGCGACAAGTTTCTCAGCCTGGGAGCCGCGTCCGTGCAGGTCAACGACACCGTCTGTGCGAACTAATCGATGTTGTTGAAGGCCGCCGCATCAACAGCGGCGGACGACGTTCAGTGCAACTCCCCGCGGCATTCAAAACGCTTGAGTTGCTCTTCATAGGGAGCCGTGTTGAAGCCTTTGTCCTGCAGCCATTGAGGATTATAGTAAGTATCCAGGTAACGCTCGCCGCCGTCGCAGATCATACTGACGACGGAACCGGATTCGCCCCGGGCGCGCATCTCCGCCAGCAACTGCACGGTGGCGTACAGGTTAGTGCCGGTGGAGCCGCCGCAGCGACGATTCAGCAAATGCTGTAACCAGCGCAGCGACGCCATGGACGCCGCATCCGGCACCTTGATCATGCGGTCCACAATACCGGCGATAAAGGACGGCTCCACCCGCGGACGCCCGATGCCTTCAATACAGGACGGTTGCGCCAGGGTCAGGGACGCATCGCGGGTCTGGTAGTAATCGTAGAACACCGAATTTTCCGGGTCCGCCACACAGAGCCGGGTGGCGTGCTGCTGATAACGCAGATAGCGTCCAATGGTGGCGGAGGTGCCGCCAGTGCCCGCGCTCATCACAATCCAGGTAGGAATGGGAAAGGGTTCCGCCCGCATCTGCTGGAAGATGGATTCGGCGATATTGTTGTTGCCGCGCCAGTCCGTCGCCCGCTCCGCGTAAGTGAACTGATCCATATAATGGCCGTCGACTTCCCGCGCCAGTCGCTCAGCTTCGTCATAAATGCTGCCGGTGCTGACTTTATGGCACTTGCCGCCATAGAACGTGATCTGATCCAGCTTCTGCTGCGACGTGGACGCCGGCACCACTGCGATAAAAGGCAATCCCAGCAAGCGGGCGAAATAGGCTTCGGACACCGCCGTGCTGCCGGAAGAGGCTTCGATAATGGTCGTCCCCTCGCGAATCCAGCCGTTGCATAGCCCATATAAAAACAGGGAGCGCGCCAGACGATGTTTCAGGCTGCCGGTAGGATGGGTGGACTCGTCTTTCAAATAGAGATGAATATCCGGAATGCAGGGCAGATCGACCTTGATCAAATGCGTGTCCGCCGAACGTTGGAAATCCGCCTCAATCTTCTGAATCGCCTCACTGACCCAACACATGCCCGAATACCTCTTAGTTCTATGGTTAGTTTTCAGAGTTATAAGTATATAGCCTTCAGCTATTAAACCCACTACTCAATTTGTCGAGTCTTTTTGTCCAAACCTTATTAAACATATACCAGAGCAAGTGAGTTGTTCCGTTACCTTACACTCAGTTACAAACACTGACATTTTAACCGCTGCGGCGGATGGGATTTCCTTGTAAATGCCAGGGGCTTTCTGTAGCATTCGCGCCCTCCCAAATCCTGCAGCAATTTTCCGGCCAGTTCCCGTTGTGCGCCTACGTGTGCGGCGATTGGCAGCGCGCGCGTTATCCCCAGATGCCGTCGGGAACCGGAAAGTCGTGCGCTCAGGCGCTGTGGAGCGAAAAGTATTTCGTCGCCAGGGACGGCATCGGCTTAAACGCCAACCCGGGAGCCGGTCGCAACGCCGGCCTCCCACCCTATTCCTGGCGTCTGCACGCTTGTCGCTCTTCCTTTGCTTTGGCATGATGCCCCACTGATGTTTCACGGGAGCTCGCCATGTCATCCGCCCTAACCCTGATCGCCGGCCCAAAGGCCTTGCAACACATCCGCAATCGCGGTCTGAAAGCGAATGACTTTAACCTGATGGCCGGAGCGTCCGGCGGTCCCAAATGGTTCATCCTGTTCGGGCTGGATAAGTATCTGTCCGGGGAGTTTTTCAAAGATCGCCGTACGCCGTTGCACACCATCGGCTCCTCCGCAGGCGCCTGGCGCATGGCCTGTTTCGCTCAGGCCGATCCGGTGGCGGCGATCACCCGGCTGGCGGAGCATTATTCCCAGGAACGCTATTCCGACAAGCCCGACGCAACGGAGATTACCGCCAAAGCCCGACTGATGGTGCAAGCCACGCTGGGCGCCAATGGCGCAGCGGAAGTCGCCACCCATCCCATGATTCGCACGCATATTCTGGCGGACCGCTGCCGAGGCCCCGCCGCTTCAGAACAAGTCTGGCTGCAGCTATTCGGTTTGGCGCTGGCCGCCGGGGCCAATGCGCTGAGCCGGCGGGCTTTGGGATGGTTTTTCGAACGCGTGCTGTTTCACACAGGCGCTGAACCGGCGCTGCAATTAAAGGATCTGCCCACCCGCACCGCGCCTCTGCATGCGCAGAATCTGGAGCAGGCGTTAATGGCTTCCGGCGCGATTCCCCTGGTGCTGTCCGGCGTTTCCAACATTACGGACGCCCCCAACGGCGTTTACCGGGACGGCGGGATTCTGGATTACCACTTTGATCTGCCTTTTAATCAAAGCCAGGGACTGGTCCTCTACCCGCACTTCAGTCAGCAGGTGACGCCGGGGTGGCTGGATAAAAAATTACCTTATCGTCGCGTCGATCCCCGCCATTATGACAACGTCTTGATGCTGACGCCGTCCAGGGAACTAGTGGCTAAGCTTCCCTACGGCAAAATCTCCGATCGTAACGATTTCAAGCATCTGGACGCGGACACCCGCCTCAAATACTGGCGCACGGTGTTGCAGGAAAGCGAACGCATGGCAGACGCCTTGCATGAAATGGTCGACACCGGCAAAGGTCTGGACGACATTCAGCCCTTCCAGCCCTGACAACCGGGGCTTATTTGCAAGGAAACGGACAGGGGCAAGGACAGGATAAGCTAAGCGGGGATAAACCACCGCCGCCCCCTCCGGGACGGCGATGGCGAATGCATACCAGGCGGGATCAGGCGGTCTCGATATCCACCAGGATTTCTCCCGGCGTGACGCGGTCGCCTTTCTTGGCGAAAACGCCTTTCACCACACCTGCAACGCCGACTTTGATCTCGGTTTCCATCTTCATGGCTTCGATAATCAACACCGCGTCGCCAACGGCCACGGTCTGACCTTCCTTGACCAACACATCGACAATGTTGCCGGGCATGGCGGTGGTGATATGACCGGGCGCGGAAGCGCGTTGACGCTTACCACCGCCTTCAGCCGGCGTATAAGCGCCGGTGGATTCGATCATGATCTCCTCCGGCTCGCCATCCACTGTCATGTAGAAGCGACGCTCGCTCTCGCCGCTGGGGCTGACGCCAGTGACGTGGATGTCGTAGGTTTCGCCGTGAACCGTGATCTTGAACTCGGTCGCCACGCCAGCCGCCTTGGCGTCCGCCTTCGGCTGCAAAGGCTCCGGCTTGAGAGTGCCCGCCTTGCGCCCTTGCAGGAAGGGCTTGGCCACTTCCGGGAACATGGCGTAAGTCAGCATATCTTCATCCGACTCCGCCAGATCTCCCACTTCTCCTTTCAGCTTGTGCAACTCCGGCTGCAACAGGTCGGCGGGACGACCGTCGATCACGTCTTCCTTGCCAATCGCCTGCTTCTGCAACTCCAGATTCACCGGCGCCGGCGCCTGACCGTACCAGCCCTGCAGATAGCGCTTCACTTCGTTGGTGATGGTTTCGTAGCGCTTGCCGGTGATCACGTTGAGCACCGCCTGCGTTCCCACAATCTGTGAGGTCGGCGTCACCAGCGGCGGATAGCCGAGGTCTTCGCGCACGCGGGGAATTTCGGCGAACACGTCGCGAATGCGATCCAGCGCGCCCTGCTCTTTCAACTGGTTGGCCAGGTTGGACATCATGCCGCCGGGAACTTGGTTGATCAGCACACTGGTGTCGACGCCGTTGTACTCGCTTTCAAACTGATGGTACTTCTTGCGCACTTCACGGAAATGCGCCGCCACCTCGCCCAGGAGTTTCATATCCAGACCGGTTTCGTAGCCCGCCGCTTTCAGGGTCGCCGCAATGGTTTCCGTGGGCGGATGGCTGGTGCCGCCTGCGAAGGAGGAAATACAGGTATCGAGGTGATCCACGCCCGCTTCCACCGCCTTCAGCTGGCACATGGACGCCATGCCAGAGGTGTAGTGGGAATGCAGGAAGATCGGCAGTTTCAGGGATTGCTTGAGCGCGCTGACCAGTTCGAAAGTCACTTGCGGGGTCAGCAGGCCCGCCATGTCTTTGATGGCGATGCTGTCCGCGCCCATATCCGCCATCCGCTTGGCCTGATCCACAAACGCCTCGACGGTATGCACCGGGCTGGTGGTATAGCAGATCGCGCCTTGAGCGTGTTTGCCAGCTTTCTTCACCGCCGCAATGGCGGTTTCCAGATTACGCACGTCATTGAGGGCGTCGAAGATACGGAACACGTCGATGCCGTTGCTGGCGGCCTTTTCCACAAACGCCGTCACCACGTCATCGGAGTAGTGTCTGTAGCCCAGCAGGTTCTGGCCGCGCAGCAGCATCTGCAGACGCGTGTTGGGAATGGCTTTACGCAGTTGACGCAGTCTCTCCCAGGGATCTTCCTTCAGGAAGCGTACGCAGGCGTCGAACGTAGCGCCGCCCCACACTTCCAGAGACCAATAACCGGCTTTGTCGAGTTTTTCCGCCACCGGCAGCATATCTTCCGTGCGCATGCGGGTGGCGATCAGCGACTGGTGACCGTCGCGCAGGATGACGTCAGTGATGTTGATTTTCTTACTCATGCTTAATTCGCTCCCTTACATGCCCGCCTGCGCGGCGACCGCCGCTGCGAGCGCGGCGGCCAGCGATTCCGGCCGACGTTTGATGGAATAGTTGATCAGTTCAGGATGGGCTTCGACGAAACCGGTATTGAAGTCTCCCGCGCGGAACTCGGGATGTCGGAGAATCTCGCGATAGTAGGGGATCGTCGTACGAATCCCGTATATCTGCATGTCCTCCAGGGCCCGCTCGGCGCGCTCCAGCATATCCTCCCAGGTCAGATTCCAGACAATGAGCTTGGCGCACATGGAATCGTAATAGGGAGGAATGGTGTAACCGGTATAAATCGCCGCATCGGTCCGTACGCCAGGGCCGCCGGGAGAGTAGTAGCGGCTGATGCGCCCGAAACTGGGCAGAAAGCCGTTTTTCGGGTCTTCCGCGTTGATGCGGAACTGGGCGGCGAAACCGCGATAGCTGATGTCCGCCTGCAGAAACGGCAGGGGTTCGCCAGCGGCGATGCGGATCTGGGTTTTGACGATGTCGATGCCGGTGATTTGCTCGGTGATGGTGTGTTCCACCTGCACCCGTGTATTCATTTCCATGAAATAGAAGCTGCCGTCATGATCAAGCAGAAATTCCACCGTCCCCGCATTTTCATAACCCACTTCCCTGGCGACTTTCACCGCCAGTTCACCCACATAGTGGCGCTGTTCGTTGGTGAGCTGCGGCGAGGGCGCCAATTCGATCAGTTTCTGATTACGGCGCTGAATGGAACAATCCCGCTCGTACAGGTGCACGACGCCGCCATGGGCGTCCGCCAACACCTGCACCTCGATATGGCGCGGGTCCACGATGCACTTCTCCAGGAACACTTCCGCACGACCAAAGGCCTTGGTGGCTTCTGAAATAACCCGCTGGTAGTTGCTGCGCAGGTCTTTCTCGTCGTTGCAGCGGCGAATACCGCGTCCGCCGCCGCCTGAAGTGGCTTTCAGCATAACCGGATAGCCGATGCCGGCGGCGACTTCCACTGCGTGCTCCAAGTCCCTCAGGTTGCCTTCGCTGCCAGGAGTCACGGGCACGCTGGCGCGTTTGGCGCTGCTGCGAGCCTCGGTTTTATCGCCCATTTGTCGAATGACGTCAGCGCTGGGTCCGATAAATTTCACACCCCGCTGGGCGCAGATTTCCGCCAACTCAGCGTTTTCGGAGAGAAATCCATAGCCCGGATGCAGCGCGTCACAGCCTGTCTCCACTGCCAGATTCACGATCTGGTGCGGGCTGAGATAGCCCTGCAACGGATCGGACCCCAGGCAGTGGGACTCGTCCGCTTTCTTCACGTGCAGGGCGTAACGGTCGGCTTCCGAATAAATCGCAACAGACCGAATGCCCAGCTCGCGACAAGCGCGGGCGACCCGCACCGCGATTTCGCCGCGGTTGGCTATCAATACTTTTTTGATGGACAGCTTGGGTTTTGATGATGATTGTGGTTGTGATGATGTAGAAGTTACAGGCACTGGAATTATCCCTCTTCTTTTCTTTAGCGGCTAAATGAGAGTCATTTAGCCGCCGATAAGTCTAGCGGGAAATACGTATGTCTGTGAAGAAAAGTAACGTCATCGTAGCGATAAAGTTTATTAATCGCTCATCTGAGCGGCCTGATCAGGCCGCTTCTTGCGCCTTTCGCGGCGACTTAGAGGGCATTTTTACGCCGTTTTCAATCACTGTACTGGAGTCCTCTTCCACAGCGGGCGCTGTTTTATCCCCGCGCCGCTCATGCAGGAAACGCAGCACTTCCGCCCGCAAATGGTTGTAGCGACTGTCATCCGCCAGCGCCAGACGGTCGCGCGGTCGCGGCAGATCCACAGACAGCACTTCGCCGATGGTCGCCGCCGGCCCGTTGGTCATCATGACGATACGATCAGACAGCAGCACCGCTTCATCGACATCGTGAGTAATCATGACGACTGTGTTGTTAAGCTCATTCTGGATTTCCATCAAAGAGTCCTGCAAATGGGCCCGGGTCAAAGCATCCAGCGCGCCGAAGGGCTCATCCATCAGCAATACCGAAGGCTCCATGGCCAGCGCGCGGGCGATGCCGACCCGCTGCTTCATGCCGCCGGATATTTCCGATGGCTTCTTGTGCATGGCGTGATCCATATGCGCCAGACGCAGATTGTGCTCGATCCACTCTTTCATTTCCCGCTTGTTCTTTTTGCCGCGGAACACCTGACGCACCGCCAGCTCCACGTTTTCATAAGCGGTCAGCCAGGGCAACAGGGAGTGATTCTGAAACACCACCGCCCGCTCCGGCCCCGGCTCGTTCACTTCCTTGCCGTCCAGCACGATGCCGCCTTCCGTGGCCTGCAACAGACCCGCGATAATATTAAGCACCGTGGACTTACCGCACCCCGAATGCCCGATCAGGGATACGAACTCCCCTTTCGCAATACGCAGATTGACCCGATCCAGGGCTTTAAATTTCCCTTTTGGCGTATCGAATTCTATGCTGACATGGTCGATCAACAAATGTTCAGCGGACATAGGCGACTCCTCTTGGTTAAAGCTCGTAAGTTCGGTTTGTTCAGCGTATGTCCGCTGTTTTATCCCAGGCGATGCGCCGTTGAATGGCCAGCATGCCGCGATCCAGCGCAAAGCCGATGATCCCTATGGTGAATACCGCCACCATGATGCGCCCCAGGGAGTTGGAGCTGCCGTTCTGGAATTCGTCCCACACGAATTTACCCAGCCCAGGGTTCTGCGCCAGCATTTCCGCGGCGATCAGCACCATCCACCCCACACCCAGTGACAATCGCATGCCGGTGAAGATCATCGGCACGGCGAACGGCAGCACCACTTTGCGCACCTTGGTCATCCAGGACAGGCGCAGCACCAGACTGACGTTGTTCAGGTCCTTATCCAATCCGGACACGCCGACGATAGTGTTGACCAGCGTCGGCCACATGCAGCACAGGGTGACGGTAATGGCCGAGTTGACGAATGACTTCTCCAGCAGTGGATCGTCAGTGACATACACTGCGCTCACCACCATGGTCACCAACGGCAGCCAGGCCAGTGGCGACACCGGTTTGAAAATCTGAATCAGCGGGTTGGCCGCCGCGTACATGGTCTTGCTAAGCCCGCATACGACGCCCACTGGCACGGCGATCAGCACCGCCAGACTGAAGCCGACGAACACGGTATAGAGGCTGGTGATGATCTGGTCCAAGTAGGTCGGACGTCCGTTGTAGGAACGCCACTTCACTTCCGCCGCTGGGTCCTGCGCCAGCTTCTTCGCGTTGCGCTCTTCCTGTCGTTGATAGAACGCCTCCGCCTTTTCCCGCTCTTGTCGGTGTTCCAACCAGAGCCCCTGCGCCTGCAGCCAGACTTGCGCCGGTCCCGGCACCGCGCCCAGAGAGGTCTGAATGCGCGACGCCGCCGCGTCCCAGACACCCAAAAACAGCAGAAAAGCCAGTAACGGTACGCCGACGCCCCGCACAATTGCAGCAACCTGCTCCCGGGGGTTTTCCCCTTTCAGCAGACGCACCCAAGGCGCCAGCCAGGCGGCGCTTTCCAGTCGTTGAGAGATTTGAGCCATCATTTGTCCGTCCTCACGCCAAGAGGCGTCGGGCTTGCCCGACGCAGGCCGTTATTCCACTGTCTCGTCGCCTTTCAAGCCAATGCTGAAGCTGGCTAGATAAGCGTTGGGCTTGCGTCCGTCATAGGCGACGCCGTCAATGAATTCATCTTGAGGCGGCCGGAAGCCGTCCTCGCTGGCGAAATCGGGAAAGTCGGATTTCGCCATCCTGCCTTCCGCGATTAATGCTTCCGCCGCTTTGCGATAGATATCCGGGCGATAGACCTTTTTGGCGGTTTCCATATACCAGCTGTCAGGTTTGGCTTCTGGAATCTGCCCCCAACGACGCATCTGGGTGAGATACCAGATGGCGTCGGAGTAATAGGGATAGGTGGCGTGATAGCGGAAGAAGACATTGAAGTCCGGCAGAGCGCGCTTATCGCCCTTCTCGTACTCAAACGCACCGGTCATGGAGTTGGCGATCACCTCGTAATCCGCGCCGACGTAATTCGACTGAGACAGGATTTTCACCGCTTCCGGACGATTGGCGTTGTTGTTTTCATCCAGCCATTTGGCCGCACGGATCATCGCTTTCACGATGGCGATATGGGTATTGGGATATTTATCCGCCCATTCTTTGGAAACGCCGAACACTTTCTCGGGATTATTTTTCCACAGCTCGTAATCAGTGATGACGGGCACGCCGATGCCTTTGAAGACCGCCTGCTGGTTCCAGGGTTCGCCCACGCAGTAGCCGAAGATCGTACCCGCCTCCAACGTTGACGGCATCTGCGGCGGCGGCGTCACCGACAACAGCGCGTCGGCTTTGATCTGCCCGGTGATATCTCCTCTGTGAGGCGCGTAAAAGCCCGGGTGAATTCCGCCCGCCGCCAGCCAGTAGCGCAGTTCATAATTATGCGTGGAAACGGGAAACACCATGCCCATCTTGAAGGGTTTGCCTTCGTTCCGATACTTCTCCAGAACCGGCTTGAGATAATCCGCCTTGATAGGATGCACGGGTTTGCCGTTCTCCATCGGGATATGCTTTTTCATTTCCCGCCAGACGTCGTTGGATACGGTAATGCCGTTGCCGTTCAAGTCCATGCTGAAGGCGGTGATAATATGCGCTTGTGTACCGAAGCCGATGGTGGCGCCCAGCGGTTGCCCCGCCAGCATATGCGCGCCGTCCAACTCACCGGTGATCACCCGGTCCAGCAGCACTTTCCAGTTAGCCTGAGCCTCCAGCTCGACAAACAAACCTTCGTCTTCAAAAAATCCTTTTTCCCGCGCAATCGCCAATGGCGCCATATCGGTCAACTTGATGAAACCGAACTTCAGATCTTCCTTCTCCAGTTCCGCTGCAAAAGCGCCGCTTACGCAACAGGACAGGACAATACCCTTCACCAGATTCTTTAGCGTTATCGTGACTTTCATGGTCCGCTCCGAGGTTAAGAACTGACCATATCAATCCAACATTCATACCATTGGCGGATTTTTATCATTTAAATCATTTAGTTGATATTCAATCACCTTAACGACGCACCTTTTTGGCGCCAGCAAAAATCACCTAACGCACCAAGTTATACCGGCGCCATGCACTACGCCCGGCGCTTCTCGCACCATTTGAGTGAGCCATGATCGTCCAGCTCCCCCCACCGCTTTGGCTTTTCTTCAGAGGTAGACGATACTTTGTCATATTCCTGTCTTGAACTGCTTGAACTGCAAGAACTGTGTAAATAGAGAGGCATCTGTGATCAGAGGCGCGTCGTTATTGGTGGCTATGCTGTTTTATTGCGGCGCAGTAAATGCTGCGCAATATCGCTTCGCCCTGTTGATCCCCAACGACACCCCGTTTTGGAACCGGGTGGCGCTGTTCGCGCAAAGCGCCGCGGAAGATCTGGATGTGGAGCTGCATGTGCTGGACGGCGACGCTGACCGCCACCTGATGCTGCGGCAGTTCGAACGCCTGCTGAAAGAGCGGCGTAAGTTCGACGCCATCATTTTTCCGAACTTTCTACAGACAGCGGCAACCTTTATACCGCTCTGCGAAACCTCTCCGGTGATTTGCGTGCTCTATAACAGCGGACTCGAAGGAGAAGCCGCCGACAAGCTGGGAAGTCCCAAGCAGCGCTTCGAACATTGGATCGCCCAGTTACTACCGGACGACGTCGGCTCCGCCACCGCCATCACTGTCGCATTGATTCGCGATGTCCGGGCCAGCAGTTCAGGACGCAGGGTCAATATGATCGCCATCAACGGCTTCGCCGCCGACAGCCCGGCCATCGCCCGAGAGAAAGGGTTGCGCACGGCGGTGGGATTATTCGACGACGTCACGCTTAACCAGGTGGTGTATACAGACTGGAGCGCTGAAGACGCGGAAAGCCGCACGAAGGGACTGTTGGAGCGCTTTCCTGACACCAACGCCATTTGGTCCGCCAACTACCGCACGACGGTAGGCGTCCTGGCGGCGTTGGAGAAATACCAGCGCACGCCAGGCCGTGATGTCTGGGTCAATTCCTATGACATCAACCCGACCTCTCTGCGCCAAGTAAGCGAAGGCGCACTCACAATCACCGCCGGCGGCCACTATGTCGAAGGAGCCTGGGCGGTCATCCTGGCCTTCGACCACTTGCAGGGCAAGCCCCGCCCGGTAGCCACCAGCATCTTCCATACCCCTTTGCTGCTGGCCAATCACCGCAATGCCGGCAAAATCATAGCCGTGCTGAAGCGCCTGGAGGACTATCCGCAGACCCTGCGTAAAGTCGACTTCTCACGCTATTCCCTGGCTTTGAACCCAGCTATTTCCGCCTACAACTTTTCCCTTGAATCCGTCATTGAACAAATGGCGCTGACGAATAACTAATCATCCTGTTTGATAAAGGTGACGCCAGCGATGCCCACCACGGTGGATGATTTCCGTCCCTTGCTGTCGAAATAGTAAAAGCTGACGCGCTCGGTGCGCCCATCATCAAACTGCAGGGTGAGCGCGTATTCGCTCAGGCGATATTTTCCGGCGGCCCCAGCGTTGGCGTAAGTGGAAACGCCCGCGCCTGCAGACGCCACGGAGCCGCCGGACGATCTGTTCAACTCGAAGCGGCCAGAGCGGGTGAAAGTGATGGTTTGCGCTGAGGCGATGACATCCATCATACCCAATTCGGCGCTGGGCATGATCATGGTTGAACCGGCTTTCCAGGTTCCATCCAGTTTCGCGCCCTTATCCGCTGGCCATACCGGGTAAACTTGGGGAACCTCCCAAGGAGCGTCTCCGGGAATATTGAAAACATAAGTGTCGCCTTGCTCCTTCCAGCTCCCCCAGGCTTTGGGCCGGGCGCGCCGGGAAGCGTCCACATCCAGGTCTTCCAACGCCAGATCGAAATCACGATACAGATCGCCGTTACTGAATAGAAGCTGAGGTTTGAATATCAGGCTGAAACCGTTTGACGAGGAGATCAGCACCACCTTCTCCACCTCATCCCAATCCGGGCCGCCGCCCTTTTTTAGGTACTTATCCATATCAGCGGAAATAAGGGACACCTTCACCGAAGGTTTCTCCCCTTTGTTCTTGGATGAACTGGGAGCCGTCTTTGACGCGTCGGCATGCTCCGGGGAAGACTTCAGCGTCCGATAAAACTCAGGATTACTGCGGACCGGATTGAACTCATCGCTGTCGATTGCGCCCGCCATCGCCTTACATATCTGCGGCATCTTACTTTCCAGGGAGCGGCGCATTTTGAGTCTGGCGGACTCCAGCAAATCACCCACTTTCGGGTTGTCCTCAGCGCGACGACGCACCATGGCCTCCACTTGCGCAACCTGATTGCGTTCCGCCCACTGTTGAAAAGTCGCTTCGCTCACCACAGACAGCTTCGCCTCGTTACAGAGCTCACGACTGATCCGCATGGCCTCGATATGTTGATAGACATCCGCCAATCCGTCGGCGGCGCGCGCAGGCGACGACGTCAACACAGAGACGGCGATGATAGCCAGCGCCATGGTCGGCATGCTGCGCCAAACATGGATAAATAGCGTCGACCGGCAAACGTTTAACATGATGATTGATCCCCTGACTGGAAAATTGGAATATTGATCTGCTGTTAAAACGCTCCAGTTAAACAAGCCCTGCCCAGGGCGATAACTGGGGAAAACCCCAGGCGCCAGCAGTATTTCATCAAGAAAACCAGGAAACTTTTATGACGCAGCCGAATCGATACGCGATCGCCATTCATGGAGGAGCGGGGACCTTGTCCAAAGGAATGCTCACAGAGGACCAGGAGAACGAAGTACACGCCGCCCTGCGGCAGGCGGTCATAGCGGGCAAACAGATATTAGCCCAGGGAGGAACCAGCCTGGACGCCGTCGAAGCGGCGGTGCGCGAGTTGGAGAACAGCGAGTGGTTCAACGCCGGTAAAGGCTCCGTCTACAACTACGACGGCGACCATGAGCTGGACGCTTCCATCATGGATGGCGCAACATTGAAAGCCGGCGCCGTGGCGGGCATCCGCAACAGCCCAAATCCTGTGTCAGTCGCTCGCGCGGTCATGAATAAGTCCAAACATGTCCTGTTGGCGGGCGAAGGCGCTGACCGTTTCGCCAAGGCGATGGGATTGCCCCAGGTGGAAAACTCCTGGTTCGGCACGCCCATGCGCCATAGCCAGTGGCGTCAGGCCCAGGATAAAGCGAAGCCCAGCCTGGAGCCAGGCGCAGAGGATTATAAATTCGGTACTGTGGGCGCCGTCGCCTTTGATCAGGCTGGCAACCTGGCCGCCGCCACCTCCACCGGCGGCATGACCAATAAAAAGTACGGCCGCGTCGGCGACTCTCCGCTGATCGGCTGCGGCGCTTACGCCGACAATCGCAGTTGCGCCGTGTCCACCACCGGGCATGGGGAATACTTTATTCGCCATGTCGTGGCCCATGAGGTTTGCGCCCGTTATCGCTATCTTGGCGAATCGCTGCAGCAGTGCGCGCGGCAGGTGTTGTTCGAAGAGTTGCAGCCCAGAGGCGGCGAAGGCGGACTCATCGCCATCGATCATACCGGCGCAGTAGTGTTGAACTTTAATACGGAAGGCATGTATCGGGGCTGGAGCGAAGACGACGGCGCGGTTTTCACTGGCATCTACGGTGACGATGCGGTGCGCCCCAGTAAGGCTTAACGACCCAGGCCACCAATCCTTAGCATTATTTTTAGCCAAAACAGTGGGATAGACTATTCTTAAAGAAGGTTTTTGACAAAAGCCCCCTTCTCTCCCGTCAGGGCGCAAGGGGGCTTTGCGCCGTTTGTCAGTACTTTCTGGGGATGTCTATGCCTAAATTGCTGCGTTTTTTCACCACCCGGCTGTTGCGGCCGGTGCTTATCGTGTTGTGCGTCGCGGTGGCGTTGCAGATTGTCGCCAATATTCTGCTCGGCCAATTTCAATTAAACAGTCTGGTCAAAGAGGTCGAATCCGGTCTGCGCGACAGCCGCCAAAAGGTCAGCACTGAACTGAACGCGGCGGAAAGCGCCGTCGCCACGCAATTACAGACCATGTCCAACAGCGCCCAGCAGCAGCTACAGACCCAACTGGGCGCGCAGCTGGAGACTCAGCGCAAGGATATCGCCCAAAATCTGCGACAGACCCTGGATGAGGGGGTTAAAAACCTCACCGGCATCGTCGCCGCTATCGCCCCGCCCGCTATCTGGGATCGGGACACCCCGGAATTGACGCGTCTGGCGCAGTTAGTGGACAACAGCGACTCCATCGTGTTTGCCGGCTTTTATGGCTTTTTCGGCCAGGAGCCCGAGCAGTTGACCCGCTATGTCGACCGCACCGATGAGAAAGTCCAGGAGCTGATCAAACAGGGCGAAGGCAAAGGCTCGCTGGCCAAGGTGATTGATGCGGCGGAGAAAGACCCCGGTATCGTCGTCATTCGTACGGATATCGCGCCCCAGGGCGCTGTGATCGGCCAGTTCGTGGTGGGCGTCAGCACTTCCCGCATTGATGGCCAGATGGAGCGCTTGAAAGGCCAGTTCGCGGATCTTACCAATCAGAGCAAGGTGGCGGTGGCCAATGTGCTCGGCAGTGAATTGTCACGAGTGTCGGAGGCGCTGCGGCTGTCGCTGAAAAACACCGAAACGCAAACAGACGAATCCATCTCTTCCGCCGTCCTGCAGATTCGCGAAGGGGCGGAGTCTTTAATCGGCAGTCTGACCACCGCTTCTCTTGCAGCGGGAATAATCCTGGTGGTGCTGATATCCCTGGTGCTTGGCGTGCGGGTGGTATTAAAGGTGGATGTGCTAAGCAAAGCCATCTGGAACATCGCCGAGGGTGAGGCGGACCTGACGCAACGGGTGAGAATTCAGGGCAATGACGAAATCGCCGACGTGGGCAAAGGCCTCAACGTCTTTATCGAGCGGATACAGAAAATCGTGTTGAACGTGAATAAATCCGCTGAACTGGCTTCGTCACAATCCGATGAGTTGAAGCAGAACACCCAGCAAGCCGATGAAGCGGTGGCGCATCAGAAGCAGGAAATCGAGCAGATCTCATCCGCTATCTCAGAAATGTCCAGCAGCATTCATCATGTGGCGGAGCATGTGCAACTGGTGGCCAACGATGTCGATCACATCAAGTCAGAAACTAAAAAATCCGGCTCCATTTCGCACAACCTGCGCAATATGCTGCACTCACTGCAATCGGAGATGAGCAATGCGGAAGAAGTCGTCAATCAACTCGACTCCCACAGTAAAGAGATCGGCTCCGTATTGCTGGTGATCCGCACCATCGCCGAACAGACCAACCTGCTCGCGCTTAACGCCGCCATCGAGGCCGCACGGGCGGGAGACAGCGGACGCGGTTTCGCGGTGGTGGCGGATGAAGTACGCACCCTCGCCAATAAAACCCAGCAATCCACCACAGAGATTCAAAATCGTATAGACAGCCTGCAAAGCGGCAGTCAGAGCGCGGTGCGCTCCATCAGCGCCGCCTCAGAACGGGCCAAACGCTCCAGCGAAGCGTTCACCGAGTCTGACAGCAGCCTGGAGAACATCAACCAGTTGGTAATCGGTCTGTACGATCGCGCCACCGAAATCGCTTCCATGGCGGAAGAACAAAGCGGCGTCGCGGAGGAGATCAACCGCAATATCGTCAATATCGCCGATGCGTCGGAGCGCACCCAGCAATCCGCCGCCGAATCCGCCCAGGCCGGAGCCAGCATTCAGCAGTCCGTGTCGGATTTGCGGCGGCAGGTGTCTGAATTTGTGGTGTAACGCCCGACTGTTTCTGAGGGGATTAATAGGGCCGATACGTGCTCATACACTGGGCAAGGTGATTGGACGCGTCATTGAGACACTCGAAGAACTGGCGTTGCTTGCCTTTCGCCTGCGAACACTCGCGCTGGGTCAGCTTGCCCTCGATGCGTTTCAGCTCAGGCATGCCCTGATCGTATTGCGCCTGCGTCATGTGGCCGGAGTTCAGGTTTTTCCTGGCGACGTCTCGCATGCTCGACAGCCAGTCCTTGCCGTTGCCAATGGATTTAGAACAGAAATCAGACCCCAATGCTTCCCCGGACGCCGATCCTTCATCATCCGTAGCAACGGGCGCCGCATCCTTTTTGATTTGCTCCTGCTTCTGCCCCGGGCAGGGACGATCTGAAAACGTCATATTGCCCGACGCATCCGTACACTTGTAGATACCCGCTTCAGCCATCCCGGACAACAATAAGAAAACCACCGCCAACTTCCGCATTTCCCACTCCAAAGATTCAGTCCGCGCCGCTCCTAACGAGCAGCCTTACAAAATAACCAGAATAGACCATCAATCCCAAGATACAAATAAATGCGGAAACACACGCCAAACAACTACTTACCGTCTTTCCATTCGCCAATGGAAGCGCGGCGTTCGTCGTCATCCGCCAGTGCGTGACTGGCGACCAGCCTGCAGGGTTCGCATTGGTAGGGGAATAACCAGAGGTCGCTGCTCCTCTCTATAGAATGACCTGTCCGCCAATCTCCACCACACCCTGGACACCTGCGTTTTTCCTCATTTTTACGTCGGCCCCAATACCGAAAGAGAAAATAGTATGTAGGTACGCCAGTGGCGGCTTCAATGATCCGGCTCACTTCCTTCCCAGCCAAAGTCAGCGCACTATTGGCGTCGGCAAGTTCCTTGTAGGTTTCTGACTCAAGCACCGCAGATCTCATCCAAATCGAGTCACACTGGCGGTAATCCCGTTGCCAGAAATAAGCCTGCTCACGCTCATCCGCGTCGCAAGGAACGGTATACAGGGAGATATTTTCTCCATTGTCCCCACGATATAATGGCGACTCGCCGCCATTGTCGAGCGTATGCAAGTACAGGAATGGCGCGCCTTTCCACGAGGCTTCTTTCTTCGCCGCGTTATCCTCCAACTTTTCCCAAACCGGTTCACCGCCGAAATACCGTTTAAGCCCTTCCAATGAACTCAAACCATAACGGTTATAAAACCTCAGCTCCGTGGCGCTGGGTCCAAGCGTATTAACATATGCGCAAACAAGCCCCTGCTGAACTGCGCAAACATAATCGTCTACATTCACCTGCCCATTATGCGCAAGCGTAGAGAGAAAGTTGAACGCCAGCTCCAGCGCCTCATCTTTATCATCATTAACCAGCGAACCAAAGGTTACTTTATGTAGAATCAAGACTCTTTCCTTACCAGCACTTTAGCGCTACTAATAACTACGGGCCTGTCCACTCTCCAATGAGCGCGTGGTCGTCGTCATCCATCTCGACGCCTGCGTCGGAAACAAGACGGCAAGGGGCACATTTGAATGGGAAAAGCCAGTATTCGCTTCTTCCATCAAGCGGCTCTGAAGTACGCCAACGGCCACCGCAGCCCGGGCATTTACGATGCTCTTCATCCTGACCACGCCCCCAATAACGATACAGAAAATAATAGGTGGGTAGATTAGTCGCCTGCTCTATTAGTCGGCAGTATTCCCGTCCCATCTCGGACAATTCGCTATTAACCTCCGCAATCTCCTTGTAAGCAGGTATTTCAAGAGAGCCGCTATCTATCCAGAGCCGATCATGGGCTTGATACGACAAGTTCCAACGGTAAATATTTTCCCTGACTTCATCAGACACAGGAAGGTGATAAAGCGGAATCCCTTTGCCATCCCCTTCTCTCCGCAGAGAAGCCCCTTCAGCAAACATATCAGTGGCTAGAATCAACGACGAAGAAGTACGCCAATCAAATTCTTCTTCCAGCACATCATCCAAACACTCCCAGTGTGGAGAAGAATTGAAAAACGCGTCTATCTTACTCAAACAATCCAGCCCAAACTGGCTATGATGTTTGAGCAACATGGCTTGCGAACCCTGGAGATTAACGTACGCATTCAAAGCTCCATTATGAAAGGCAATATTAGAATCCTCGAATATTTGACCATTTTTCAGCATAGCCGCGAGATAGCTTTCGAGAAGCTCTCTAGCTTCCGCCACATCAAAATTCTTAGAAGCGTCAGGTTTTAAGCTTACTTTATACAGCACGATTATTTTCCCGAAGAGCACGAGATAAAAAGGCAGTAGCGGACAGAATGAACTATTAATTCAATAGTTAACTGAAAAATGCCTTGTAGACGAAATAGCAAGCAAACCCCACCACGATCCAGAACAATATCCCAAACACAAACGCAAATAATCCTTCCGGGTCGGCATGTTTACCGGCGAATAGTCGATGGATCAGATATCCCGGGCCTTTGATCAGAAACTCCATCACGAAATAGAACACGCCTTGCGCAATGACGCCCAGCAGTCTAAGGAGTAGGACTAATAGATCTTCCATCTGAATACCACACAGATTTAGAGAATAAAAAGACTACGCCATCTCCCGATACATCACATCCGTGCGCAGCACATATTTAACGCCGCTTGAGATAGTGGAGCCTTGATGCATTGTGGCATGGGGAAATACTATCACGGAGCCTTTTTCGGGTTTGATTTTGTCCCAGCGGAAGGCGATCTCACCCCCTTCATAATCCTCATTCAGAAAGATCAGGAATGACAGCAGGCTCGCTTCTTTTTCGCTGCGGGCGTATGAGCCGTCGCGATGCCATTTGAAGTACTGGCCGGGTTCATAGCGATAGAAACGCAGTCGTTCATTCAAGCCGACCAGTTCCCAGCCATCCAACTCCTGCGGCAGCATGGCTTTGATTCGTTTGAAGATATTATCCGCCATGACGGCGTCATCAAAAATAACGCGATCATTGTTACGGATATCTTTGTACATCTGCGATCCACGCGCGGTTTGGATCTCCGCTTCGTCGTATCCCATTGCTTCACTGTCGGAAATATAGGCGTCGCATTCTTGCGCCGTTAGAAACCCTTGAATGGCGAAAACGCCTGCGCCATATTCGATTTTTTTCATGTCGCCAACTCACTCCTATGACTACGCGGCGAATACCCAAAATGGGCGGTAGGAGTCTGTATTATCCAGCGGCGGACAGGGAAAACCATACGCATAAGCCGCCCACAGCAGGCGGCGATAGGATGAGAAATATGAAGGGAGATCAGTCTGTCGAAGTTTCCGTTTTCGCCTGTAATTCCGCCGCGATCTCCACGTCTCTGGCCAGCACCTCGCTGAAACTGCGGCGGCTGGTGACGCGTTTGATATAGGCGTCGATGACCTCCGTGCGCGGAACCAATCCAAACTGAGTACACCAGTGAAACGCCATTCCCCACAAAACGTCCGCCGCCGAGAACTTATCGCCCAGCATGTAGGGTCCACTGGCGAGACGCTCGACGACAGCGTTCAACATGATGTCATAATCCGCATAAGGACTGGTGTCCCGCGGCGCGGGGTCTCTTTGCAGCGCTTTGTCCACAACCGCCGGCTCAAAACAACTGGCGTAGTAAACCATCCAGCGCAAATAAGGTCCGCGCAATGGATCATTCAGCGCCGGCGCCAGACCCGCCTGTGGAAACAAGTCCGCCAGATAAAGAAAGATCGCCACCTGTTCCGTGATCATCGCATCCCCGTGCAGCAACGCGGGAACTTTACCCAGAGGGTTCACCTGTAAATACTCATCCCGCCGATTTTCACCATCGCGGATGTTGATCAGTTTCACTTCATAATCCGCTTCTAACTCCTCCAACAATACCATGGAGCCAGTGGAACGGGTCTGGGGGCAGTGAAACAACACAATTTTCGAATCTGAAGCCATGACGCATATCCTTTTGGTTGGGAAATAAACACAGTGGCATAATACGACCTCATACCTGTCAGTTTTTGTCAGGTTTAAAATAAAAAATTTGCAGCAGGTTTGTTATGCGCGCCAGCCGTCTCCTGACCATCCTTATGACCCTCCAAGCCCGAGACCAGACCACCGCGCCAGTGCTGGCGAAGGAGTGCGGCGTGTCTCTGCGCACGGTTTACCGCGACATAGAAACACTGAGCGCATTGGGCATCCCTGTTTATAGCGAGCGTGGCGCCGAGGGCGGATACCGTCTTTTGGACGGCTATCGCACCCGTCTCAACGGGCTGTCGTCGCAAGAAGCAGAAGCGCTGTTTCTGACCGGTTTATCCGGCCCGGCCAACGATATGGGGTTGGGCGCCGCCGTCACCGCCGCCCAGACGAAACTGTTGGCGGCTCTGCCCCAGGAAATGCGTTCCGGCGCGGCACGCATGCAATCCCGCTTTCATCTGGACGCCCCCGCCTGGTTCGCAGAGTCCGAGCACCCGGCCCATCTCCGGGACATCACCCAGGCAGTCTGGGAACAGCGAACGATCGAGATGCGCTACCAGAGTTGGAAAGGAGAAAAGCAACGCCGCGCCGAGCCTCTTGGCGTCGTATTGAAAAGCGGTTCCTGGTATCTGGTGGCGCAAGTCGAGGGCGATCTCCGCACCTATCGCATCTCCCGCATTCAGGATCTGAGCGTCTCAACAACTCGTTTTGAACGCCCAGTGGAATTCGATCTGGCCGGTTACTGGCGCGCCAATACTCTCCGCCTGGAAGAAGAGCTGCACACCTACGTCGCCGAAGTGCGCCTATCTGAAAAAGGCGTCTGGATGATGGATGCGCTCAACTCTCCCTATGTGCGCGCCGCCACCATAATGGACCCAACCCCGGACGCCCAGGGCTGGCGTAAAGCCACACTGCCTGTCGGAGCCCTGCGTCAGGCCTGCGTGGACTTGTTACGGTTCGGCGCCGAGCTGGAAGTGCTGGGACCGCCTGAGTTACGGGAAAAAATGACGAGTATTGCAGAAGAGATGACGCAGTTGTATGCGGCGAAGAAGTGAAAAATAGGGCCCGGCGCCGGTTTAGCGTTATCCGACGATACTGGCGCGTTGGCGAATATCAGTCAGCGTCCCATAAATATCCGCATTATCACTCACGACTAACGTATTCTGTTGCAGCGGGATGGGAAGCTGCGCCACACCATTGAGGAACTGACGAATCTTGAGCAGATCGCTCGCCAAAGCTTCCTCTCTGCAATACACCACAATGATTTGCGGGCCATAATTGCTGGCGACTCGCCCCCGTAGAAAGCCGCTGTAATCCGGCTCATCCAACAAAATATGTTGGAAGCCCTTCGGCGTATTGTTCTTGTGTGAGTCTTTAGCGTCGAATAAATCCCCATCCGGATAAATCCAGAAGACGTAATCCGGCGCCAGATGAGTGAAGTTCTTAATCGCCTTCCGCCGCCCGCGGTAATGTTGCGCGAGAAACGGAAAATCCTCACTCGCCTTTTCTCTGGAAATGGAGCCTATTGTGATCATGAACCGTAAGTAGCTGGTGAGGTGATTAGCGAAGCCTGGATCTTAATCGGGCCTCTGGCAATGGATTATGTGAAGTATACATTCAGTTATCCGCATCATGGCTACTTCTAAGCGTCCCGCCCCAGTTGAATTAGAATACGCAATTGAAACCCCCATGGCACCCAAACAACCAAATCCTCACCGTATATAGTCTTTATTAGGGATTCTCCCCAGCTTTCTCAGCATGCACAATTTCCCGACGGCTTTAATCAGTTTTTCATATTGCTGTGAAAAATTAAGGCCGCGTTCACACCCCGTTTACTGAACGGAAATAAATGGGGACGCCTCATTGAACAATAATTAAAAAGGACTCTCTAAAATCATGCATAAACTCTCTTTTCTGGCTGGCGGATTGCTCGCCACCTCACTCAGTCTCACCGCTAACGCTGAATATTGCCCTGATTACGACAGCGTCCTGCATGCTCCCGGTCTGCAAAAGCCGGCGCAAGAGTCGTTCCACCATTGGGGCAACCGCCTGCTCGCTTCCTTGAACAAGCCGTTTCACATGGTCCATGACCAGATCGTCAAAGCCGGAGATTCCGCCACTATGGTTGGAAAATTCGACTACTCCGCCCTGTTCCATAAAGACCTGGAGGACGAGGACATTCATGTCTATGTCTACGGTACCGGCATGTCTGGCTGGGAATATCTGGGAGAACATCGCACCAATGGCGACGGCAAGATTTACGTCAACCTCAACAAGCCGGAAGGCGATTATGTCGTGCGCATGGTGGTGGAAGGCGATCACACGGAAGCCTCCGGCTACCTGACGGTGGTGCAGCCCGGCCGTAAAACTGTGCTCTTCGACATCGACGGCACGCTGACCCTCAACGACTTCGAAGCCATCGGCGACTATCTGGGCACAGACACTGCGGAGATGCACAATTACGCGGCGGAGGTGGTGTGGGACTATGTGGAGAAGGGCTATCAGGTGGTCTATCTGACCGGCCGCCAATACTGGATGGCCAAAACCACCCGCAACTGGTTCAACGCCAAGGGCCTGTTTCAATGGCATCTGCGCACGGACAGCAACGCGGAAAACCCCGCCAGCCCACAAACTCAGGCCTATAAAACCGCCTATATCCGTCATCTGCTGAATGACGTGCAGCTGGATATCGTGCGCGCCTACGGCAACGCCGCCACCGATATCGCGGCCTACGCCGACGCAGGTTTGTCAAAGGCCGAGACTTACATCATCGGTTCAGAGGCCGGCAAAGAAGGGACGCAGGCGGTTGATGGCGATTACGCTTATCACTACTCCACTGTTGTGACGGAAACTCCCGCCGCGGGATGCGAGTGGCGATAGTCAACGATCCCTAAGCGGTTACAAGCAGGGAAGCCTTTGCTTCCCTGCTTTCATCTGATCAGGGTGGGAACAAAACTCCTATTCCTCTCGCACCGTAAACGTCAGGACTTATCCAGCTCCCGCAAAAACGTTTCCATAAAAGCGCCCACCACCGCCGGGTGCTTGCCGGTAATCAGATTGCCGTCCACGAAGGTGTCCACCGCCTGATTATTCTCTACCTGCAATATCCCGCCAGCGTTACGGACATCGGCAACAATATTGTGCGCAGCGGTGACCTTACGACCCTGCAGTAAAGTCGGGTCCGCCGTGAACAGCCATAGCGAATGACAAATAGCGCCAATTTTAATGCGATTGGTGGCAATAATCTGGCGCAAAAACTCCACCGCAGGGGCATGGGAAACGCCATCTTCGCTCAGCTCGGTTTGATAGCGCAGGCGATCCATGGCGTAGCCGCCGATCAGGATAACGCCAGCATATTGCGACAGATCCGCTTGAGTGATATCCGTCTTCACCACCACTTGGCGCTGGTGATCGTTGCCGTTAAAAGTCAGCTCAGGCTGCCCCCACAAGTATGACATGAACACCACTTCGTAGCCGTGGGCGGGAAAATATTGCTGGAACGCCACCAGCTCGGTTTCATCAAAATGTTCTTCCACCAGCACGCCGATTTTGCCTTTGTAGTCCCCCGTCACTGGCGGCGTCTGCACTGTGACTTGCGGTATTTCTACAGAGGAAGCGGAAGAAAAAAGCGAGGCGAACAGCGTCAGCGCCGCCAATAGTAAGGTCGTCGATCTTAAAAACATGGGTTAATTCCTTTCTATCCAAATATGCGGACGAACGCCCCGCACACAGGGCGCTCGTAGAGAGCATCAGGCGGGCGTCAGCCTGACTTTGACGCTCATTTCCTGATGATCGCGAGGCAACGTCACCGTCAGGTCTGCGGGGTCGAAATCCTCATAGAGTTCGCCGTTCACCCACACTTTGTCGATCTTCACGCTGCCTTGGGGCAGGATGTCCGGCTGCACTCGCAACAGGTTTCCGGTAAAACCGTTCGCCTGCGGCCTGAAGTAAAGATCCATGGGTTGCTTCAGAATCAGCAGCTTGTTGTACACCGCCGACAGATAGGCCAACTCAAACGCGTGATACCCCGCCATGGAGTGGCTGCCCTTGCTGCGCTCCATCCCTTCCACATAGGGCTGTCCGCCCGCCAATACGTTGAAGTACACGCCGCCGTCTGCGCGATCCAGGAACCAGGCGTTGTAGAAAGCGGAAGATTCCCGCGCCAGTTGCAGATAGTCAGGATTGCCGGTCACGCCCGCCAGAATCTGATAGGCCAGAATGCCCTGCTCCTGCTGCCACCAGGCTTTGCGATCATGGAAAGCGAAACGGTGCTGGCTCCGACCGTCGTCACGCTTGCGCTCCACCACGTCATACCAGCCGCCGCGCTGCAAGTCCGCGCCGTATTTCGGCATGGCGTCGCCCAGAGTTTGCGCCAACTCGGAGTAGGACGCCTTCGGGCGCAGGTTGTTCATGCGCATCAGGTTCCAGGCGATTTTCAGATCATGGCCGATCACCGCCCGATCCTGCTGCCATTTGTAGCCGGCGTCCACAGACCAGTCCGCGAAAAAGCGCTCGTTGACGAAGGGGCTCTCGGTCACGCTGGGGAAGCGGGCAACGATAGTGTCGAAGGTATCTTCCAGGAAGTCTGCGTATTCCGTCTTCCCGGTGGCCAGCCACAGGTTGATCAGATACGCCGGTGCGTGATCGCCGACGGAATTCCAGTTCTTCTTGCTACGGTTATCGCCCAGAGACTCCGCATGAGGACTGAACGTGCTTGAGTCGATATGGGAAAAATAGCCGCCCTGAGCACTCTTGTCCCGATAGCGATCTTCAAACAGAGCGAGCGTTTTCTCCACATCCTGCAGAATAGCGCTATCGCCGGTGATCCGGTAGGTCTGCACCGGCCCCGCCAGATCATAGATCTGCTCGTAACAGGGAATGGCGTTGTAATCGTCGGAAAAACGCGAGCCCGCATAGATTTCAATGCCGTTTTTGCCATTAACGTCCAACGCATGCAGCCAATAGAACTGGTCGCCCTTGTTCACCTGAAAGTTGGCGCGCAGGTACGCTGTTCCCTTCTGCGCCGCCTCCCAGTAGCGGTCCTCCCCCGTCATCATGTACGCGGTGGCGAAACCGTATATCAGGCGCGATAAGGTAGCGGCTTCCTGAATGCCGTCACCCAGTTTATCCCCTTCCAGAGACAGGTTGGTGCGATAGCGTGTGTAATCAATGGGGCCATCGCCAAACTCCGCCTGCAGATAAAAATCCGCCAGTTCACGGATCTGACGGCTCCACCAGTCGCTTTGTTCAAAGACGTATTGGTTATCCTGACTTGTGGGGAAAACCAGATGGGTCGCTTCCAGAGCATACTGACCGCTATCGGGATAAAACACGCCATAGGCGTATACGTAGCGGCCCTGGGTCAGCATGACGTCCAGCTTATCCGTGGCGTTCTTGAATTCCTCCCCGAGGTTGCGCACGAATTCCGCATAAGCGTTATCGCCGATTTTCACGGACAGCTTGTGGCCATTGCGGGTTTTCATGGCGAAGGTCTTATTCGAGCGGTCATATCCGGTCACGTAACCGGCGACCAGATCGGAAAAAGTAAATCCCGTGCGTTCCGCCATGGATGACGCAGAGACTACAGCGCTTGCCGCCTGCGGCTCATTCGCCGCCACGGCCAGACTGGATGTGGATAGTAATGGAGAGAGTGAAGCAGTAACAACGCAGGCCAGTATCTTCTTCTTAAACATATTATTCTTTCGTTTTCTTTTCGTTTAACGTCAACAACTACCAATGTGCTATAAACAAAAATCCCTATCGCTCCATCTCCCTGGAAGCGCCTGAAAACTGCCTGTTTTCACCGGCTGAACCGGTCTGATCCCCCTGTCTGCGCACCCACGCAGGCGCTTGTTTGAAGATATGAATTGCTTACAACGCAGAAATAAGTCTGTGAGGACAACGCGCTCCGCCACCGACCGGCGCAACGCATCGCTTATGTATTTACTAAACTTGGTATTAACCAAGCATGGTAATAACCAAACCTGGCATTAACCGGTCTAAAGTCCCGTTGTCAGCGGGGCTGTCGCCCTTTACGCAGATTGATTCTGGTACGCTCCAGCGCTGTAGTGCAGCTCATAGGAGTGCGAATAAATTTCCACGATGTTGCCGAACGGGTCTTCCATGTAGACCATTCTGTATGGTTTTTCACCCGGGAAATATTCCCGGATCGGCATTCTTTGCTTGCCGCCCAGTTCGACAATGCGTTGAGCCAGCCCTTCCACATCCGGGTCCTGTACGCAGAAATGGAACACGCCAGTCTGATAGGGGTTGAACTCATGGCGGGGGGCTTTGTTTTGCGGGAATTCGAACAGTTCGACGCCAATGCTGTCGCTGGTGGACAGGTGGGCGATTTTGAAGGAGCCCCAGCCTTCGCCAAATACATCGATGCACATGGCGCCAATGGCGGTGTCCTGCTCTTCCTTCACCTCAGTGACGTCCATGATGACGTACCAGCCCAGCGCCTGTTGATAAAACTCCAGGGCTTTGGCGATGTCGGGAACGGATATCCCGATGTGGGAAAAGGCTCTTGGATATCTTTTTTCCATCTGTTGACCTCAATGTTTTGTTGCTCGCGCCAGCCGGCGCATTTCACATAGAAATGAGAAGCAGAAAAACAAGTCGGCCGAACTTTTTCTCTTGGCTATATCGCAGAGCGACTGCGATCTGGGAGCATCATAGGCAGGGCTAAGTGGCTGATCAAGTAGGCACTTTTTGGTAAGCATCCTCTCTTCCGCCAGCGACTCCAACTTGCAGAACAGGCAGGATTGCCGTTAAATCCGCGCTACTGCTGGCTTTAGCGGAGGCGGGAGGAAGCTACTCCGCTTGCGCTGATTTTTTCAGGTCGAACTGCGCGACGGCCCATGCATGCATCTGCTCCAAAATAGGAAAGATACTGTGGCCGCGCTCCGTCAATTCATACTCCACCTTGGGGGGAATTTCCGGGAAAACCGTTTTCACGATGAGTCCGTCACGCTCCATTTCCTTGAGCTGCTGGGTCAGCATCTTCTGACTCACCCCTGGCACGATCCGCTCCAGTTCCTTGAAGCGCATTTTGCCGACATGCAGATGCCACAGTATCAAGCACTTCCATTTGCCGCCCACCGCCGCAAAAGCGATCTCCACCGGGCATCGATAGGGTTTGTCATTCCAGATATACATGCGTCCCTCGGCGAACTTGTCAGTAACCAAAATGCGAATGGTAATACAGGGTTAGCGCGATCACATCCTCCTAAGGCAATCGCTTTTCATTCATTTTCTACTCCCCCTTGACTTATGTGTTACTCCCAGGTTTTACACTAAGCTTAAATTCATCGACGCAGGCAATGGGAGGTACCGGAACATGACGGGTTTACAACTGAAAGTCAGCGAGATGGCGAAACGCAGCGGGGTCACCGCAGACACGGTGCGCTTCTATACCAAACAGGGCCTTTTGAAGCCCAGGCGCGATCCAGACAACGGTTACCAGCTCTATGACCGGGACGACCTGCAAAAGCTGATCTTCGCCAAAAAGGCGCGGCAATTGGGGTTTAGCGTCAAGGAAATCAATCAAATCATGCTTCAGGCGGAGGATCATCACTCCCCCTGCCCCATGGTGCGACGCTTGTTTGAAGAGAAGTTCGCCGAAGTGGAACGTCAAATCACCGAACTCACTCAGCTCAAAGTCCGTATGCAGGAAGCGATGAGCGCCTGGGAGCACATGCCTGACGGCGATCCCAACGGCCACACCATCTGCCGATTGATCGAATATTGGGAACAAGAATCCAACGTATAACACTAGGCTCTGATAACGGAGGCTGACATGAACCAGGCACTATCAGAACAAGGCGCTCTCATCGCGATCCAAGGCGCCGGTTGCCAAAGTTGCGTGAAAAAAATCAAGCACGCGCTGGCTCCCCTGACCGACACGGACAAGGTGTCGGTGGATCTGCAAGCACAAACCGTTTCTATCGACGCCGCCGTGGATATTCCCGCCGCGTTGGAAGCGATCCGCCAGTTGGGCTATCCGGCTGAGCTGAAAGAGAACGAGCAGCACGAAGAGATCCCCGCTGGCGACCATTGCGAACTCAGCGCCGCACCGGAAGCCGCAACTAAGGAGGACACAGCGCCTCAGGACGCCTCGCCGCAATCGACAGGTCAGGCCAGCGCCATCCAATTGAATATCACCGGCGCCAAGTGCGCAGCCTGCGTCAGTAAAATCGAACAGGCGTTGCAGAGCGTTCCCGGCGTCGCCAGCGCCTCCATGAACTTCGCCGACCGCACTGCTGCGGTGGAAGGCGATGCGGATATGGACGCGTTGATCCAGGCGGTGGAGCAGATCGGATACGGCGCCACCCTGGCGACGGATGACGCCGCCGATCAGGAAGCCAAGGAGAAAGCGGAACTGGCCTACTATAAACAGCTGCTGCGAAATATGTGGCTGGCTCTTGGCTTGGGCGTCCCCCTGATGGCCTGGGGCCTGTTGGGCGGTGAAATGATGGTGCAGCCGGGACTCAGCCAGTTCGCCTGGTTGGCGATCGGCCTGATCACCTTGGGAGTGATGGCCAAATCCGGCGGCCACTTCTACACCGGCTCCTGGAAAGCCTTTAAAAATCATTCGGCCAACATGGACACGCTGATCGCCACCGGCACCGGCGCGGCCTGGCTATACTCCATGGCGGTAGCGGCCCTGCCCCAGGCAGTGCCGGAAATGGCGCGGCATGTCTACTTTGAGGCTTCCGCCATGATCATTGGGTTGATCAACCTGGGGCTGGCGCTGGAAGTGCGCGCCCGCGGCAAAACCTCCCAGGCTATAAAACGTCTGCTGGACTTACAGCCCAAAACCGCCCGCGTCATTCGCGACGGCGACGAGAAAGACATTCCCATAGAGAACGTTCGTAAAGGCGACCTTCTACGCGTACGTCCCGGCGAGAAAATCGCGGTGGACGGCGAAGTGCGCGACGGAAAGAGTCTGGTGGATGAGTCCATGCTGACCGGCGAACCCATTCCCGTGGAGAAAAAACAGGGGGACAAGGTATCCGCCGGCGCGCTAAACAAAACCGGCTCCATGACCTATGTCGCGGTGAAAGTCGGCAAGGACACGGCCCTTGCGCAAATCATCGCCATGGTGAAAAAAGCTCAGAACGCCAAACCGCCGCTGGGGCGACTGGCGGACAAAATTTCCGCCGTATTCGTACCGGTGGTCCTGATCATCGCCGTTATCGCCGCCCTTGTCTGGTATAACTTCGGTCCTGATCCCCGGGTCGCGCATATGCTGGTGGCGGCGACAACCGTGTTGATCATCGCCTGTCCCTGCGCTCTGGGTTTGGCGACGCCTATGTCGGTGATGGTTGGGGTCGGTAAAGCAGCGGAAGCCGGCGTGCTGATCCGCAACGGCGGAGCCCTGCAGCAGGCGGGCGAACTGGCCACTCTGGTGCTGGATAAAACCGGCACCATTACCGAAGGCAAACCTTCCGTTCTGGAGATTCACGCTGTCGACGGACGCGATCAAACTGAACTATTGCGTCTCGCCGCCAGCCTGGAGAAAGCCTCCGAGCATCCGCTGGGCATGGCGATTGTGGAATCCGCTCGCGATCAGTCCCTGACCCTGAGCGATCCCGTCGACTTCCATAGCGAGTCCGGTCAGGGCGTAACCGGCGTTATCGATGGCGTCACCGTACTGCTCGGCAATCGCCGCTGGATGGAGACCAATCACATTGACGCCAGCCCGCTCACCGAGATGGCGGATAAACTGGCGGAGCAGGCCGCCACGCCACTGTTTATGGCGACAGATGGCGCGCTGGCGGGGGTCATCGCCGTGGCGGACAAAATCAAGTCCGACTCCCGCGACGCCATCGCCCGTCTGCGTGAACGCGGTATGCGCGTCATCATGCTGACCGGCGATGTAAAACGCTCCGCCGAGGCCATCGCCAAGCAGGTGGGTGTGGATGAAGTCATCGCTGAAGTGCTGCCGGAAGATAAAGCGCGAGTGATTCGCGACCTGCGCCAGAAAGCCGCACAGGGCGAGCTGGTGGGCATGGTGGGCGACGGCGTCAACGACGCTCCGGCGCTGGCCGAAGCGGACGTGGGCTTCGCTATCGGTACGGGTACGGACGTGGCGATCGAGAGCGCCGACATCACCCTGATGCGCGGCTCTCTGCACGGTCTCGCCGACGCCATTGAAGTTTCCCGCGCCACGGTGCGTAATATCAAACAGAACCTGTTCGGCGCTTTTGTCTATAACGTGTTGGGGATTCCTGTCGCGGCAGGCCTGCTGTATCCCCTGTTCGGCGTGCTGATGAGCCCGGTGCTGGCCGGCGCAGCCATGTCCATGTCGTCGGTCACCGTGGTCAGCAACGCCAATCGCCTGCGCCTGTTCAAAAGCAGCGCGGCCAGTGCGCAACATCAACAAGAGGAGAAAGCGGCATGAGTATTCTGGTCAATCTGCTCGGCCTGGGGGCCATTGCTTTCGTGATCTATTGGTTCTGGCTGTGGCGGCCGCAAAACGCCGCGCACAGCACCGGCGGCGCCATCGAAATCACCGTGGCGGACGGCGTTTACAGCCCTAACCACATAGAAATACCCGCTGGAGAAAGCGCCACCTTGCGCTTTCTGCGCAAGGACCCCAGTCCCTGCGCCGCCATGGTGATTTTCGACGGCCTGAATATCAGCGAGGAGTTGCCGGTCGGCCACGCCAAGGACATCCGTATCCAAACACAGGAAAAAGGCGTCTATAAATTTAATTGTCAGATGAACATGTACCAGGGATCGCTGAAAGTTGTCTGAACGCCAGCGATATATAGCATGAACCAAAAGGAGCCAATCATGATCTCAAACATACCCACCTTGCCGCGCCGCCTCAGCGGCGCGCTGCTGGCGCTGACCGCTGGATTCGCCGGCGCGCAGCAGGCCACAGCGGAAGAAATGACGGTCTACAAATCGCCCACCTGCGGTTGCTGTAAAGTATGGGTCGATCACGTCAAAGCCGCCGGGTTCGACGTTACCGTGCATGAAACCCGCGATGTGTCGCCAGTGAAACAACAGGCGGGGCTGGCGCAGAATCTCGCCTCCTGTCATACCGCGTTCATCAACGGCTATCTGATCGAGGGCCATGTGCCAGCGGCGGATATTCAGCGTTTATTGCAGGAAAAGCCTGACGCCTTGGGCCTCAGTGTTCCAGGGATGCCCGCCGGGGAAAATGTCCCAGGCATGGAGGTTCCCGGGGTCAAAGCCAGGTTTGACGTATTGCTGGTGAGCAAAGACGGCGGAGCCGTTCCCTACAGTCACTACGAATAAGCCGCGTCACTCGCCGATGGGGTGATAATACAGCCGCACGGTGTCACTGCGGCTGGCGATGATGCGCCCGCCATCAAAAGGCTGCGCGGGCGTGGAAATACGTTCGCGCAACAGCGACAAATCAAACTCGCAGGACTGCAACTCGCCGTTGCGCATGTCCACCTCGGGGGAGCCAAACGTCAGCGCATCCACCACCGCGCCGACCAGACGCGCGCTCATATCGGCAAGGAAGCCGCTTTCGGCGCCGTCCTGTGAGGCGATGATGTCCCCTACTTTGATCTCCGCGTAACCTTCCGCCGCGCCTGCACCGTCTTCCCGTCCCAATACTTCTGAGCGGGTGTAATACTGCCGACGGCCGTTGCTATAGTCGCAGCGGCCACGCACGGTGTAGCGGATCTGATCGTTTTCGCCCAGAGGCGCCCATTGCAATGCAATACGGTCGCTGCGCGAGGCGTATTCCATCTGCGCGGCGGGTGAAGCCAAATGAATCGCGGGAGGGAATTCGATAGAGGTGGTCAACCCCACCAGTTCGCCGGGGCGAGCGCTGACATCAGGCAGACCGGAAGTGAACCAGCTCTTGTCCTGCGCCGCGGCTACATCATATTCCACGCTGAAATAAACGGTGTCGAATTCGGACGCCACGTCCAGGAGTCCCTGGTAGTCGCCGCTGAGGTTTTCCAGCGCATTCAGGCGCACCTTGTCGATGGCGCTCTCGGCGACAATGACATCGCCGCCCACCAAGGGCTGCCTTACGCTATCCTTGAAAATCACCGCGCCCACCTGCGCCTGGGCGCCGGAAGCGGGTAAGTTCGCCTGCACCAGCGCCGCGATTCCTTTTTCCGGAATCTTCGGCGGCTGCGCGGTTGATTCATCGCCTCCGCAACCATACATCATAGATATGGCCGCGACGATGACAGCTCCGCGTAGTATCCCTGAACTCATAGCCTTGCCTGTTGTTAGCGGAGTATCCATCAGTTAATGATGGTATGAATTCCGTCAGGGGCAAGTCAAAAAGCGCCCGACGGCGATAAACGCCACATCATATCATGGGAGTATTCATGCTGAAAAAGTTACAGGCGATCTTTCAGGAGCTGGCCACTGACGCGCGCATGCCGATCAAGCAACCCGCATTGGAGCGGGTCACCGCGGCCCTGTTAATACAACTGGCGAGAGTCGACCAACACGTGGATAACGCAGAGCTGCAGGTGGTGGAAAAGTATGTGCGCCAGGCCTTCCATGTGGACGGTGCCGAGTTGACCGAGCTGATGGAAGCCGCCGCCAAAGAAGCCGAAAGCGCCACCTCCCTGTATGAATTCACCTCGCACATCAACGAAATCTGCTCGCCCCAGGATAAATACAGCATCATTCTGAACCTGTGGCGCGTGGCTTACGCCGATGGCCAGCTGGACAAATACGAGGAGCATTTTGTGCGACGGGCGGCGGAGTTGATCTATGTGCCCCATGCTGAGTTCATTCGCGCTAAACTGGAGGCGCAAGAGCAAGCTTGAGCCCCCTGGGAGGGGAGACGATGACCCAACCTAAACTGACGGTTTACTACGACGGAGCCTGTCCCCGCTGCGTGCGCGACCGTCGCAATTACGAAAAGCTGGCGGGCGACCGCGCCGCCGAAGTGTGCTGGCTGGATATCACTGGCCGCGATGACGACCTGCGCCGAGAAGGCATCGATCCTCACGCCGCCTTAACGGAATTACACGTACGCGATGAATACGGCGATATTCATCGGGAACTGGACGCCTATATCCTGCTCATGCGCCGCACTCTGCTGCTGCGTCCCCTGGCCTGGCTATTGAGCCTGCCTGGCTTGAAAAGCCTGCTGTCCCGCTGGTATCGCCGCAGCGTCATGCAACGTTTGCAGAAAAGCGGACGCGTGTAAGCGACAGCTCCAATGTCAGCGATCAGGCTGATTCCTGCGGCCAGTCGATACGCTGATACAGCGCCAACAGCTTGCGTCCTTTTCCCGGATTGATCCCCGCCATATACGCGATTCGCCCTCTTAAATGCGCCGCCCAGTCCTCATGGCCCTGGCGATTCTGTCCAACGGGACCGAAGCGTAAGCAGTTGTGCAGCACCGCTTTCAGTTCATCGTAGTCCTTGCGCGGAATATTGGTCTTGGCGTTCACCACCACGCCTCCCACCTGTTGACGCGCGCCCTGCCCGATCACAGCGCTTTTGCGCGTATTCAGAACGAAGCCTTCTTCTAACGCGATAGCGCCGACCAAGGCTTGTAAGCGCTCGATCGCGCCGGGACTCATCGACGGCCCTGATAAAACAAAGTCGTCGGCATATCGACTGTAACGCCGCCCCATACTGTCAGCCAACGCGCTCAGACGTCGATCCAGATGGGCGGCGGCGAGATTGGCCAAGGCCGGGGACGTCGGCGCGCCTTGGGGTAGATGTGCGCGACGCAACAACTCATCGCCGCGTTCCAGTTGACGCGCCGCCGGATGGCGGAGTATCTCGTTAGGCGAGACATGGGAGCATAGCTTACTGAGCAGGCGTGCGACCTGATGACCGTATCCAAGCCGCCGGAACGCGTGATAAATCTGCGTATAACTCACCGATGGAAAGAAGTCCTTGAGGTCAAACTTGAGCAGCAACGGCTGTCCGACATGGACGCGGGCGTGAGTCAGGCTGGAGCGTTGCGCGCGAAACCCATGAACGGCGTCATGCAGAGGAAGCGGAGCAAGAATCTCCTGATGGATACGTCGCTGCACTGTCTTCAGCCAGGATTTGGGGGACTCCAGCAATCTGGCGCCGCCACGGGGTTTATCCAGCCAGCGATAAGAGTAATGTCCCAATCTGGATGGAGCCTTGCCCGGCTCCCCACGAGCCTGCGTCAGCCAGTTAAGGTCCTCCAGAGTCAATCGCAGCCAGCCCACCATATCGCCAACACAACGCAACGTCGGTAAGCCCCATTGCGCCGCCGGAGAGTCTGGCGGCAACTCTTGGGGCGGCGGCAAAAATATATGTCGCACCTGAACTGGGTCGGAAGATAAGGCAAGACCTTGTTGAAAGCCCCGGTCAGCCAGAATGGCTTCAGTCAGAGTATGGGCGGAGGTGATTTCCCAGGCCTGATGGAACCGCGCCCGCATCCGGCGCGTCAATGGCGTGAGCCAGACAGGATGTTGCGCTAAAGCCAGCTCGGCGCGCTGATTCATCTCCCGCCTTATCGGCGGGCCGGATTGGTAGGCGTCGGCGAGACGGGCGGCCAACCAGCGGTCATATCTCATCGCCAAAAAGTCCCTGGAGAGTATTGGGCGCTAAAAAGGAAAGGGGACGACGCTCCAACCCTCCTCCCGTGGTCGATACCGTTCTACGCCTTGGCGTAGGGCGGTATGGACGTCGATATGTTCAGTCAACATGTAACCCCGGGGTAGCCCCGGAGCAACGGATCCGGCCCGGTCGCGCCGGTTCTGGATCACGTTCGCTTGAAGCGTCGTCGCAGTGCAAGGTAGAGGACAACAATCGTCCTTGTCAACGCCGCAAGCCCGACGCCAAGGGATCAACGCACTCGCGGCGAGTCCTCGTAACCTTGATACCAAAGACCTTCGCGATGCAGAGGGGTTTTTTCAGGCAGGATGGGGTTGGTCAGCATGTACACTTCACGGTGCGCCAGCTTGGCTTTATTCAGCAGCTCGCCGTGATAGTAGAAAAACATATCGTCGAAAGAGCCGTCCGCCAAGGCGCGCAGCAGGCCCTCTTCGATCAACGCCTCCAGTTCCTTGTTATCCGGGGCGACGAAATAGTAAAAGGCGGTGGGATAGCGCAGTAACTTGGTCTGCTCAATCGCGAGTCCCATTTCCCGATGATTCTCCAGCTCCGCCCAGATCTCCACGATGGAGCGGGGAAACAGGTCCACGCGGCGGCGCGCCAGCATATCGAAGATGGTTTCGTAATTGGGCGTGCCCAGCACTTTATAGCCATTCATCTGCAGGATTTTCGCATCCGGCCAGTCGTGGCCCTGCACCATCAGGAACTGTTTCATGTCATGCGCCGTCATGGGACGGCTGAGGCGTTCCACATCGCTTTCATTGATCAGAAAGATGCGCCAGCCAATCAGGCCTTTGTAGATGGGGATGCGCACCGGCAGCAATTCCTTTTCGCGCTCGTCCGAGGTCATACTCCAGACCACGTCCAGATTAGAGCCGGAGCGCAACAGTTGCAGCGCGCGCCCCTGGTTCATCAGTTGTTCAGTGGGAACCAGACTGTAGTCCACTTTCATTTTCTGAAACGCGAGTTCAAGCAGCTTCAGCGGATATTCGGTCCGCTTGTCCACATCCGCCTCTGGCCGCGGATATCGCACCACTATGGTTTCCGCAGCGACCGCGAGCGTCATCAACAATAACGCGGACGCCACCGCCCAACGTAATGTATGCACAAATTTTTCCCCGTCCGGCTAGACTACAAATCCCCATAGTTAAGCATAGACAAAAGAGGAAGGCATCACACGCAGACGTCAGGTTCTCCAACTGGTTCGCATTCCCGGCGATATAACCAGATGGCGGCGCCCAATACGCCGGTCAGCACCAGCATGGATCCCAGCACGACCCCGTCCCAGCCCATGGCGCTCCAGAAGGGATGCAGATAGAAACCGCCGCTGCTGGCGCCGAGATAATAAAACACCAAATACAGGGAAGAGGCGCTGGCTTTGGCCCCACGGGCGCTGCGATTGACCAGACTGCTGGCGGAGGAATGCGCCAGGAAGAAGCCGAAGCTGTTGATCAACAGTCCCGCAATAATCGTTGGCAGCGTTTGCGCCAGGGTCAACAGGGTTCCGCTCATCAGGATGGCCACGCCCAGGGCGATGCACAGGGGCTGCGGGACTTTTAAGGCAATCTTGCCGGACAGGGACGATCCCACCGTGCCGGCCAGATAAGTGAGAAATAGCAGCCCAAGATACTGGGCGGACAGGTTAAACGGGGCGTCTTCCAGCACGAAGATGATGTAGCTGTACTGGTTGATGAAGATGAAGAAATTCAGGCCGCCGATCAGGTAGCAAGTGAGCAGAATCGGATTACGCAGGTGCCCGCCGAGATCCGCCAGCATTTGCCGCGGCCGCAGCGGTTTACGGGTGAAACCGCGGGAATTGGGCAGCATCAATGCGAACACGATCAGACACAGAACGCTGACGATGGTCATCGCCACAAAGGCGGATCGCCAGGAAAATGCCTCGCCGACAAAACCGCCAATCAGGCGTCCGCCGATACCGCCCAGACTGTTGCCGCCAATATACAGTCCCACGGCGAACAGCAACGCCTTGGGCGAGAACTCATCGCCCATGTAGGCGATAGCCACCGCTGGCAGACCGCCAAGGAAAAAGCCCTGCGCGGCGCGTAGCGCGACCAGAGAGGAATAGGACTCAACCTGCGTCAGCAGCAAGGTACACGCCGTAGCGCCGACCAGTGAAATGAGCATGATGGGCTTGCGGCCAACGGCGTCGGACAGCGGCCCGTATATGAGCAGCGACAGTCCCAGCATCAGAGTGGTGATGGTGAAGCTGCCGTTGGCTTGCAGCACGGTCAGGTCAAAAGCGTCGGCGATCATCGGCAGCAGCGGCTGGGTGATGTAGACGTTGGCGAACGTCATGAAGGAACCGATACACAGCGCCAACGTCGCCAACCAGAATTGTCTGCCGCCCGATTCGATCATGCTACTGCTCCTCAACCGCCGTTATCATTAATCAGACAGACAAATAGCTTCCTTCTATTTGTCTGCAACGACAGGGCCTGCACATGTCAGGCCCTGTCTCCCGCGGCTCGCCGCCGCGCAGGCGCATCCATGCGCCTGACTATTAATATGAAGCTGGATGCAGGATCACTATAGAGCTACAGTTATCATCAATAAAATATATGCTGCTTATACAGTTAATAACGATTACTTATGGACATTAAAAGCCTGCGCTACTTTTACGAGGTCGCCCGCCTCGGTAGTTTCACCCGCGCCGCTGAATCCCTCGGAGTCGCGCAACCAGCAGTCAGCATGGCGCTGCGTAAACTGGAGACGGAGCTGACGTTAACGCTGCTGCATCGTAACGACCGCCGCATTTCTCTCACCGACGAGGGTGCGATTCTGTATCGCCATGCGGAAAAGATACTGAGAGCCGCGGACGACGCCGCGCTGGAGATGAGCGAGCTGAAAGGCCTGACTCGCGGCGAGGTGCGCGTGGGAGTGCCCAGCATGTTGGGGTCTTTTTACTTCCCGCCCATACTGATGGCTTTTCGCCATCGTTACCCCACGCTGAATCTGTCGGTCATCGAGGGCGGCACCTGGCGTTTGCAGCAAATGCTGGAGCAAGGGGAACTGGATCTGGGCGTCATCGTGGCGGAATTCGTACCGGAGGAGTTGGAGGCCCGCCCTTTTCTACGGGAGCAAATGCTGGTGACCGTGTCGCAGGAGCACCCGTTCGCCAAACAGAAAAGCGTCACGCCGGAGCAGTTTTTCCAGGAGGAGCTGGTGATGTTCAAGGAAGGCTACTTTCACCGCAAAGTCGTCGACAGACTCGCCAAAGCCGCTGGCGTCACCCCCAACATCGGTTTCGAAACCAACCTGCTGCCACTGATCAAATCCATCATCAAACAAGGCTTCGGCATCTCCACCCTGCTGGGAATGGTAGTGGAAGAAAACGAAAGCCTCGTCACCATCCCCTTCGATCCCCCCATCTGGCTCGACCTCAGCATCGCCTGGCGCCGCAACGGCTACCTCTCCCGAGCCAATCAGGCCTTTGTGGAGTTTTTGCTGGAGCATAGTAGGCGTTGAGGGGGAAAATAACGCCCCTTAAAACGAAGTCCTTACATATACACTTTTCAACAACCTAAGTTCCTCACAGGCCGGACTTTTAGCGTCGTTTTAGACAGTAAAATTGACCAGAAAAATTTATGCCATTAGGCTGATTCAGCGTTTGCCTGGACTTGGCTACTATACGGCCAGTTTTACCTTTCAGAGCCCCCCAAATAAGGAGATTTACCCTTGAACGCCCCCGCAAAGAGACCCCAGCCTTCAATCAGTCAGGACAGCCTCACTAATTTCGGCTTTAAACGTGCTTTTGGTAATGCCGCATCTGGCTATATCTTGATGTTTGATGGCGTTGGCAATGAGTCAGGCCGCAAAATTTATGTTCCCGGCGGTTCGTTGGGAATGCACTTTGCCAAGCTGGTGAAGATGCAGGGCAGTCATACTGAACAACTGATCCTATCCAGGCTTTCGCGCTTGAGATCTTGCGCAGGCGGTTTTCAATCCTATTCGAATAAACGTGATGCATTTGAACATGTAGACATCGTTGAAAACCTCAGAATCAGCTACATCATTCGGCAAGACACTGTTAGCGGATTAGGACCTGGCATCTATATCACTGATATCGAGTTTGTGAATCATGCTGAAGGCCACGCCCCTGGTTTCTATCTAGTCAAAAAGCCTGGTAAGAGATGGTTCGCCTCTCCTGTATCAGAAAATGAGATCACTACTGAACATGCAGCAATTAATGGAATGGCCGAAAACATGGAATATGCTGCAACTAAAGTGTTGCCCAATGTAATAGACGGAGGGTACGGAGGTGACGATAGCCTGGATAAGAGTAAAGGTTATACACTTGCTTACAACCCAAGGCCCTTATACTCAAGAGGAACAGAATGGACAACTCCAGAGCAAAAAGTAACTTCGGCGGACTTTACTGCACAACTCGTTGCTAAAAGCCTTTACGACGCTCAAGTGGCTGGCAAAGAAATAAAGTGGACTATTCATGGTGATGGCGCCGACTTATTTCTTAATGCTCTGAACAAGCTCCCTCGACACTTTAAGCTGAACATGCACACTCTATATTTTGGGGCTCCATCAAGAGCAATCCTGGGTGTTCTTGATCACATTAAAATAAAAGAAATGAAGTTGGCGAAGGAGCTCATCAAAAATCAGTCGGATGACTTCCGAGACACAATTGCGAGGACTCAACTGTTATTTCAAGTGGCCCAGCGTGTTAAGGATTTGGGACCAGAGTACAAGCTCTACTCTTATAAATTGAGAGGGGACGCACGAAAATCCAGAAATACGGCCATCACCCAGGGGTTGATAGCTTCAAGCGCAGGCATGTCTATGGGTGGAATCATTGCAGCAATATCAGCAGATATGTCCGCTTTTTCTGCATTAGCTGCAGCAGTCGGTGGTATGTCAGGCTTAGGCAGCACTCTCTTTCTTCTGTATAAGAACGCTGAGTTAATTAGAAATTTATTCGCAACCCATACAATGAACCCTGAAATCAACCCGCATATGAACCCACATATGAGCAGCGGTGATTTTAATACTATGGTTGAGGCTAAATATGAAGGTTTAGGGAAATCCTTTATCGGTGTAATGAAGGAACTTGGGAGACGTTCTTGATGCGCTGGCTTAAAAGGCTAAAAGCATCCAAGCTAAACCCAATGGGTCCAGATTTTTCAACGGCTCCATGGATAGATTTTGATCTTTCTGGTAGAAAGCTAAAGTTTCGCTGCCCTCACAATGAAATGAGTGGCCCAGTTCAGAGACATTCTAAAAAAATAAATATCTATCAAGATGAAGACTTTGAACATTGGAATAACGAAACAGGAATGTCGGTTGACCTATTAAGTACTGGCTGGAAATTCTGGGACCGCCCTTATGGCGAGGGAGCACTTGGATATCTACTACTCGAATTAAGGTTACACCGTAGAGATCCCCACTATAGAAAAATAGACTCAATGTTAAACCAGAAGGATATGGAACAATGGTTATTAGCCTACGCTGATGGAGTTTGGGGTGTCCTTAATAGAGATTTAGATGAACGGGCAGAACTGAAAGTTCGCCCTATTATTCCAGAAAAGGATTATTGGAGATATCCAGGATCTAGTACTGATATCAAGTCTATATTTATAAACAATATTCAGTGGTATTCATATACTGCTGAATTACCTAGCAGCACTAAGTGGCGTTTGTTTCACACACCAATATCTGAAGATCACGAACTAACATTCTCTTTTATACCTTCCGCCATAGGACGCAACTATTATAAAGATGATCATGATCTAGATGGCGCAGTAGAACGAACAGTCCATGAGTTTATAGAAAACGTTCATATTAAGCTCGACTAGCCCTTTTCCTCCTGCATAGCGCTCAAAAGCGCTATGCGTCTCTCACTACACTGACGATTGCATTTTTAACAGAATGGTTGAAGCTAATTACGAATATCTATGACGACCCACTATCTATGTAATAAAGGACCTAGGGAGTCGTTCCTAATGCGCTGGCTTAAAAGGCTAAAAGCGTCAAAAATGAATCCACTAGGTCCGGACTTTTCATCCGCGCCATGGGTTGAATTTAACCTTTCAGGTAAAAAGCTAAGGTTTCTATGCCCAACTCATGAAATGAGTGGACCTTTTAAAAAAAGGTCTGAATTAGTAAACCTTTATCAAGATGATCTTTACAGAAAATGGACTAAGAATAATACAGGGATGTCTCTAAGCCTTATTAGTACGGGCTGGAAGTTTTGGGACAGACCCATGGGAGAAGGCGCGCTAGCTTATCTTAATTTTGAAGTTAGGCTGAATCGCCGGGATCCTCATTATAGAGAGATTGACTCTCTATTAAACCCAGAGGAAATGGTGCAATGGCTACTCACATACAACAAAAATATGTGGGGAGAGTTTAATAAGGGACTACTGGCGCACCCTGAAAGACAAGCCATGCCTGTAGATCCTGAGCGAGGCTTTTGGCGATATCCGAAAGCGGGAAATGATATAAAAAGAGTCTGCGTGAATGGGGTTAACTGGTTTTCTTACGTTGTAGATATGCCAAATAGAGCAAGAGAGCGTGTTTGGCACACTGCGATCACTGAAGACCATGAGTTGGCTTTTGATTTTGAGACCCTGTAAATAATTCTGTGTATCTGCCTGGTTATTAAAGATACTCCGTTAAGCGATCTTCGAACTCGATCATAAATCGGTTCAGCGCTGACTTCCAATTCCTGATCGGCATCGTCCATTTCTTCGACGCATCCATGATCGCCAGATACACCACCTTTCTCGCGGAATCATCCGTGGGGAACAGCTTCCGTTTCTTGATCACTTTCCTAATGACGCTGTTAAGGGACTCAATGGCATTGGTCGTGTAGATGGCCCTGCGAATGTCTTCCGGGTAGCGGAACAGAGTGTTGAGATTCTCCCAGTGAAGCCGCCAGGATCGGCTGATCTGGGGATATTTCTCATCCCATCGTTCGGCAAATTTGTCCAGCTCTGAGAGGGCTTCCTCTTCGGTGGCCGATTGGTAGATCCGCTTCAGATCTGTTGTGACCGGCTTATAGTCTTTCCATGGCACATACTTCACCGCATTGCGCACCATGTGCACGATACAGAGCTGTATCCGGGTTTGGGGATACACGGTATTGATCGCTTCGGGGAAACCCTTCAGACCATCCACACAGGCGATCAGAATGTCCTTCACGCCCCGGTTCTGTAACTCGGTCAGCACATTAAGCCAGAACTTCGCCCCTTCGGTTTCAGAGATCCACATCCCTAACAGTTCTTTGTGACCTTCCAGATTCACTCCCAAGGCAAGATAGATCGCCTTGTTGATCACCTGCTTATCCTGGCGGATCTTCACCACAATACAGTCCAGGTATACGATGGGATAAACCGCATCCAGAGGACGAGACTGCCATTCCACCACCCGCTCAATCACGGCATCCGTGACTTTGGAGATTAAGGTGGGAGAGACATCCGCGCCATACATTTCCTTAAAGGTGGCCACGATCTCTCGGGTGCTCATGCCTTTGGCGTAGAGGCTGAGAATCTTGTCGTCCATGGTGGTGAAGCGGGTCTGCTGCTTCTTGACCAGTAGAGGCTCAAAGCTGCCCTGACGATCTCTGGGAGTATTAACTTCAAACTGACCGTCCTCGGTACGGAGGGTCTTGCTGGAATAGCCGTTACGGCTATTGTCTGAATTTGAAGATTGATGTTTCTCGTATCCCAGATGCACATCCAGCTCTGCATTGAGCGCGGCTTCCACGGTCGCCTTGGTGAGCATCTGACGGAACTCGTTGAGATCCTTTTCTGTTTTCAGAGATTTGGCTGCCTCACGGGCAAATGCTTCTAATTCTTTCTGGTTCATTGTCTACCTATCCTTAACCCCGCTATAGGGTACTAGTGATAGGCAGATACACAAATTAAATTACAGTCTCGATTTTGACCCGCAGCCTTTAGGAAGAGACTACTACTCAAATGAGCATGACTTAGATAACGCAATAGAAAATACTATCAAAGAGTTTATAGAAAACGTTCATATTAAGCTCGACTAACCCTCATCCTCCTGCATAGCGCTCACAAGCGCTATGCGCCTCTTGTTACACTGACAATGTAATTCAGAATCCAGGGAGTCGCTTCTTATGCGCTGGCTTAAAAGACTAAAGGCGTCAAAAATGAATCCACTAGGCCCGGATTTCTCATCCGCCCCTTGGATTAATTTTGGTCTTTCTGATAAAAAGTTACGGTTTCGTTGCCCTGCTCATGAAATGAGTGGTCCTTTTAAAATGTATCAGGGCGCTATCAACCTTTATCAGGATAGTATTTTTGAGCAGTGGGATGAGTGTAATACTGGAATGTCAGTGCTCCTGCTCAGTACGGGCTGGAAGTACTGGGATAAGCCACTTGGTGAAGGGGCACTGGGTTACCTGAATATAAACGTAATGTTACATCGCAGAGACCCCCATTTCCGTGAGATCGACTCAATGCTCAATCAAGAGGATATGGAACAATGGTTGTTAACCTACGCTGATGGTTTATGGGGGCATCTAAATAGGGAGTTGGTGGCGCACCCAGAAAGAAAAGTCCGGCCTATTAGCCCAGAGAGAGATTTTTGGCGTTACCCGAAAGAAGCAAAGGAAATCAAGAAAACAGTTATTAACGATCTTCAATGGTTCTCTTATGTTGTTGACACTCTCAATGATTCAAAAAAGCGTCGATGGCATACCCCTATTACTGAAGATCATGAATTAGCAATTCTCTTTAACCCCTCCGCGTTAGGACGTGACTATTACGAACCTGAGCATGACTTAGATAACGCAATTGAGTGTACGATTAAAGAGTTTATAGAAAACGTTCATATTAAGCTCGACTAACCCTCATCCTCCTGCATAGCGCTCACAAGCGCTATGCACCTCACTTCTAGACCTCCCTCTATATTTTGCACGTCTATGGGTTAGAAAATTTCGGCTCACATACTCGAACTTTCACTCCACCCAGCCCCCACATCCCATTCCGTAAAATTTCGTTACCGCCCCCACGCGCCGGGGTGCGGTGGACTATACTGAGAGTGAAGGCGTAGGCCCGCCGGGGAGTAGTAATACGGCGCAGATCTATGACAGTCCTTGTCGTCGTCACAATCAGCAACAGCACTTGCGTTCGGTTCAAAGATGGGCGTGTTTCCGCATCTTCATCTACCTGACTCCGAATCCCAGCCGGATTCTCTGCCCTCTTTTGTCGAAAATGAGCAAGGGGCGGGGTTGAAGAGGGTGTTGTTGCGCATTACCGCGCTTCTTCTGGTCGTGGGAACTCTCCTTTTTTACTTTGAAAGTCACACTTCCCGGTTTCAGGCGCGGTTGTTTTCGCGCTACGCCGGTCAACTGAACTACAGCCTTACTGCGGGGCCTGCGGAGGCGGTGCGTTATCCTGAGCAGGGGCCGTTTGATAAGCGTCTGGGCTATGTGGCTCTGCCGGACTTTCTGCAGCAACTGAATCAACAAAGCTGGGAAATTAAATCCCAGGCCAGTTTCTCTCCCGCCTTGATGGAGTACACCTCCCACGGCCTGTTTCCGCCCTATCGGGAAAAGTCACAGGCTGGGTTGGATATTCTCGATTGTCGCGGGGACGTGATGTATCGCAACCGTTACCCGCAGCGTATATACGACGATTTTGAATCCATACCGCCGCTGGTGGCGAGCACACTGTTGTTTATTGAGAACCGCAACCTGCTGGATACAGACCAGCCGCTGATAAATCCCGCGGTGGACTGGGGGCGCTTTAGCAAGGCCGCCGTCGTGCGTATCGGCAACACCCTGGGCGGGGATTTTTCTTCCATGGGAGGCAGCACCCTGGCCACGCAAATGGAAAAGTATCGCCATTCCGCCGAAGGACTGACCTTCTCGCCCCGCGACAAGCTGCTGCAAATGCTGTCCGCCAGCGTGCGCGCCTATCAGGCCGGGCCGGAAACCCTTTCCGCCCGTAAGGATCTGGTGCTGTCCTACCTTAATACCGTCCCGCTAGCCGCCGCGCCCGGTCAGGGCGAAGTGCATGGCGTCGGCGATGGTTTGTGGGTCTGGTTCGGGGCGGACTTTCTTGAGGCCAACCACCTGCTCAACATGAACGGCGCGGAAGGCGAACTGCTGGAAAAGCAGGCGCAGACACTGCGTCGCATACTGTCGTTGATGATCGCGCACCGACGCCCTTCCTATTATCTGATGCAAGGCCGCGCCGACCTGGAAAGTCTCACTGACAGCTATCTGCGCCTGATGGCCAATGGCGGCGAGATCGGCGCGCCGTTGCGGGACGCCGCTCTGGCGCAACGCACCCGCTACCGCGATTTCACGGACGCGCGCGTGGTGACGCCGGTAGATGCGGACAAAGGCGTTAATGTGGCGCGTCTGCGTCTGGCGCGGATGTTCAATCTGTCTCTGTACGACCTGGATCGCACCGACCTGACTGCCTCCTCCACCCTGCAAGGCAGCCTGCAACATCAGGTGTCCGCCTACCTGCGTGGCCTCAGCGATCCTGAATTCGCCAAGGCCACTGGACTGGTTGGTCCGCGTTTGCTGTCCGAGGGGCAGGCGCGGGAGGTGTATTACAGCTTCACCCTGTTCGAGCGCTCCGCCACCGGCAACCGGGTGCGAGTGCAGACCGACAACACCGGACAGCCCTTCGACATCAACGAAGGCAGCAAGCTGGAGCTGGGCTCCACCGCCAAGCTGCGGGTGCTGGCCAGCTATCTGGAATTGATCGCCACTTTGCATCTGACTTACGCCGCCGAGGACGAAGAAGTCCTGCGCCTCACAGCCAAGGCGTCCCATGATCCCATCACCGCCTGGGCGCTGGAGTATCTAGTCCAGGCGCAGGACAAATCCCTGCCGCCCATGCTGCAGGCGGCGCTGGAAAGACGTTATTCCGCCAATCCGGAAGAGATGTTCTTCACGGGCGGCGGCGTTCATACTTTCCGCAATTTCAGCAGTCAGGATAACCACCGCTTTCCCACCGTGCGGGAGTCGCTGCGTGAGTCCATCAACCTGCCCTTCGTGCGCCTGTTGCAGGATCTGGTGCGCCATGAGATCAACGCCAACCAGCAAGACAGTCGGCAATTACTGGGAGACCCCAACGATCCCCGCCGCCATGAATATCTGGCGCGCTTCGCCGACCGCGAAGGACTGATCTTTTTGCAACGTTTCTGGAGCGCCTATCAGGGTAAAAGCAGCGAGGAGCAACTGGATATATTTCTGGAGCGCCTGCGCTTGAATCCAGTGCGGCTGGCGGCGGCGCATCGCTATATCTTTCCCTATTCGGACCTGCGTACCTTCGAGACTTTTCTAACGCAGCGATTACCCCATGACAGAATCAGCGACGACCGCATGGAGGAGCTTTTCGTGCGCTATGCGCCCGGCGCCTTCAGCCTTCCCGATCAAGCCTATATCGCCGAAGCGCACCCTTTGGAGTTATGGTTGCTGGCGTATATGCAGAAATATCCCCAAGCGCAGTTCGCCGACATCTCCGCCGCCAGTCGCGACGACCGCCAGGAAGTCTACGGCTGGCTGTTCCGCACCCGCGCTAAAAACGCTCAGGACGCCCGCATACGCACCATGCTCGAAGTGGAGGCCTTCGCCAACCTGCATCAGCGCTGGCGCCGCCTGGGTTATCCCTTTGATCATCTGGTGCCGTCGCTAGCCTCCGCTCTGGGCAGTTCCGGCGACCGTCCCGCCGCCCTGGCGGAATTGATGGGCATCATCCTTAATGACGGACTGCGCCAACCCACCTTCCGTCTGGATCAGTTGCACTTCGCTGCGGAGACCCCTTATGAAGTGAAATTGCGACACCATCGCACCACTGCCGACCGGGTCATGGACCCTTTTGTAGCCGCGGCTTTGCGAGAAGCTTTGTCTGACGTGGTGGAGGCGGGCACAGCGCGGCGCCTGCAAGGCGGTTTCGTGCTGCCCGATGGACGCATGCTGGCGTTGGGCGGCAAGACCGGCACCGGCGACAACCGCATCTTCAATATTTCCGATAACGGACGCCGCAGCGGCGGCACAGCGCTTAATCGCACCGCTACTTTTGTGTTCTATCTGGGAAGCAACCATTTCGGCGCGCTCACCGCCTATGTGCCCGGCAAAGCCTCCAGCGACTTCCATTTCACCTCCGCGCTGCCGGTGCAAGTATTACGCGGCATGGCGCCGATTCTGGAGCCCTACCTCACCCCCGGCGACGTAACCCTTTGCATTGACACCGTTAAGCCGCATCAGGAGCTGGCGCAGGCGGAAGTGGAAATGCTTCCGCCGTTATAGCTTCCGGGTGATCGCTCACCGATTGGCGCAAAAACCGAACTCCGTGCTTTCCTGTGGTCCCAACTCCCGATTCCAATGCACGCCGGACGCGTTCAGCGCATTACCTGACTGGCTCCAGTTCGCGCTCCACACGGTGTAAGCCTGTCCTTCGATGGGAACGGACACGGACCAGACCAGATCGCGGTCGCTGGAATTGATAACGCGCACGTTAGCGCAATAGCCGTCGCCCCAGTCATCGGTTTTACGCAGGGTGGTTTGCGCGGGGTTGTCCTGATCGCCGCCGTCTCCTCCATCATCGCCTCCGTTGTCACCGTTGTCACCGTTGTCTCCGTCATCGCCGCCATCGTCCCCACCATTGTCGCCACCGTCGTCACCGCCGCCCTCTACCGGCGACCACCAGTTACCGGAGATAAACAGCATGGACAGCAGATTGATGGAATCGGAGTAGTAATCAGAGCGATTGCCGCTGATCAGATCCCATCCCTGATTGAGAAAGCTCTGATGTCCGGTGACTGAGGCCGCCGCCACCATCGGCGCGGTGAACGCCATGGCGGAATAGCCCACTAAAGGCTCGCCATTGAGCTTGTAACCCGCCATGACGCCGCCGGGATCGCCGCCCGTGGCGTTGATCGCCCATTGCATTAATTTGTTCATAGCGGCGCTGGCGCGCGCGTCGCCGAAATGCGCCGCATCAATGGCGATGCGCAAAGGATAGCGACAGGCGTTCCAGGAGAAGTCGTCGTCCGTGTCCGCTTCCAGGAAGTTTGGCGGCGCCGGACGGGGATCGCTGTCGATAACGAAGTCCGACATCAGCCCGGTGGCGCTGGCGTAGTTTTTGATCATCTTATCGATGATCCCATAGGCAGTGTCCGCCGCTTCGCCCCAGAATGCGTCGCCGGTGGCCTGCTGATAGGCGTGCATGTGGTCCGTCATCCAATCCGACGAACGGGTGGTCCACTGGTTGTCGTCCCAATCCCCCAGCATGGTGCGTTTGGAGGAGCGGTGCACGTCATCCCCTTTCAGACCGTTATTGATGATGCGCTTGGCCTGTTGCAGGTAATTGATGGCGCCATCGGAGCCCCATTGATAATGCGCCAGCAGTAGCGCGTAGGCGATGTCCATATCGCCGTCAGTGGCGGAATCGGAATCCTTGCTCGTGTTTTCGCTGGCGTCGATGACCCATGACATCAAATGGTTGTTGAGCGTGGAGCGATGTTTGTCGTACATGTTGTACATGCCGTCGAAGTACTGCTTCGCCTCGCTGTCATGGCCAGCCATCAGCGCGAACAGCATCATGCCGTAGCCATGCGCCTCCGAGGTGGTGATCTCGTTACCGTCGCCGCCAGTGCCCTTCATATTGACGTAATAGCCGCCGCCGGGCGTATTGCCGTTGGAGGGCTTAACGTAAGCGTCTTTCCAATAATCATAAAATTGGGCGACCTTGGCGTTCATCTGCGTCTGAGACACATGATCCGGTTTGATTTTGCCGGCGAACTCAAGCGCCTGAGGAAACGGCCGCGCCGCCTGCGCTTGCTGCGCCAGGGCTTCCTGACAAACCGCACCCGTCACAGCGATGGTTGTTTTCGCCGTCGAGTCCGCGCAACCGGCGAGCGCTGTCTGCGCGCTCAAGGCTAATCCGGAGAGTAGAATCACCCGCGCCGCCAAAGGCGCGATTCGAAATGTATCAGGCATCATGGTCCGCTTCCTTTACTCGTTTTTTCAGGTTGTCGCCCGAGTCTAGGATGGGAATCGTTCCCAAACGATCACCCGAATGGCGTAAATGCCGACGTATTCCGACAGGGGATATGGGGTAGGCGCTCTTGCAATAAAGAGCGCCAAAATTGCAAAGGACGCTATTTCTCCACCCGGTTAACGCTGGCGCAGCTTGCGCCAAATGAAGCGCAGAGGGAAGAACAGAAGGCTCAGCAACACCAGCCACGGCAGCAGGTAGGCGAAGGCGGTGATAACTTCCGAGATGGCTTCGGACAGGTCTTCCGAGAACGAGGACAGCGAGCGACTGATAGGATTCCAGAAGGACTCATTGTGCTCCGCGTCGAAGGAGATGTTGAGGATATCCATGTTCACCCGCTGCAGCAGATAGGCGTTATCGCCCATGGCCTGCTCCAGTTCCGCCTGGGTTTGCGCCAGTTGCGAAGCGATTTTGATCAGTGAATCAATGTTGTCGGCGGAACGTTTCTCCAGCTCCAACAGCCGATCCCGATAACTGGTCAACATCTCCACTTGTTTATCCGCATCAACGATGGCCGCCGCCAGATCCTCCACATGGGTATTCACCTGCGTCACGTCGCCCGCCTGCGCCAATTGTTGCAGAATCGGCTTCACGCCCGCGGGCTTGATCCGTAAGCGCAGACTGGCGCGAGCGTATTCCCGGTTCAGATCAGCGTCGAGCAGCGTGCACTGATTTTCCCGGTCCGCCGCACAGGCGTCCATGATTTGCTGGTGCGTGGCGGCGATATTGTCTTCCTGCAAACGCGCGCGAACAGAGTGTTCATAAGCCAGGTAGGGATTGGATTCACGTTGCGCGGACTCCGCCCGCAATGACGCATCGCCTTCCATCCGTCCCGAATAATCGACGGGACTACAGGCGGCCAGCATCAGCATGAGTATCGCCAACATAAAGCGGCGCACAATCGGTTTCTGCATGGAGATCACTTCCTTCTGGAACAGGGATGATGGACAAATTATCGGCCGGACAGACGGAGAACGCCGACTTCGACATATTACTCATTAAGCAAGGAGGAGATGGCGCATCGCGACAGCCGAATCCTCCCTGATGTTTGATTCTTAACGGCCGCCGTTATCTTAAGGACTATTGCCCAAGAAGTGTTAGTAAATCCACGAGCGGGCGCTTAAAATTGCGCCCCCGAATTGTCCGTCAACCCAGCGGCCCGGCCGAATGGCGCGGGTGATTTCACCGCCACCGCATTCCTGCGCGCCAGGTTTGACGCATCGCAAATTTTAAGCGGCAGTTTTAAATTTCTTAACCAAATGGTCGAGTTTTCTATTACACTCCCGCTAACAATAACAGTTAAACAGAAGGGTTTTTTTATGATACCAGCTCTCGATATTTCCCGGTTTGACTCAGACCGGCAGGCGTTTCTGGCCGATCTAGGTGCCGCATATAAAGAATGGGGCTTTGCGGGAATTACCGGACACGGCATACCTAAAGAAACTATCTTCAACGCCCTGCGCGCCGCGGAAAAGTTCTTCGCTTTACCGGAAGAGGTGAAGAAAAAGTACTTCCTGGATAACTACGGCGCACGCGGTTATACCCCTTTCGGCACAGAAATCGCCAAAGACGCCGCCGTTGTCGACCTGAAAGAGTTCTGGCATGTAGGCCGGGAAGTACAAGGCGAACCGCCTTACGAGCAACTGATCCCCAACGTATGGCCGGAAGAACTGCCGGACTTCAAGTCCGCCATGCTGGAGCTGTATCAGGCCCTGGACCATCTGTCCAACCGCATGTTGTCCGCTTTCGCCTTGTTCCTGGGCGAAGATGAAAACTTTTTTCGCGAGAAAATCAACTTCGGCAACAGCATCCTGCGTCCCCTGCACTATCCGCCGATCAACGATGATTCCCTGCCTAACGTGCGCGCCGCCGCTCACGAAGACATCAACCTGATCACCTTGCTGGTCGGTTCCGAGCAGGAAGGTCTGGAAGTGTTGAGCAAAAAAGGCGAGTGGACGCCGATCTCCATGATCGAAGGCGCCATTATCTGTAACGTCGGCGACATGCTGCAACGCATGACCAACCACGTACTGCCTTCCACCACTCACCGTGTGGTGAATCCCAAAGGCGAAGCGTCCAAACACAGCCGTTACTCAATTCCGTTCTTCGTGCATCCCAATCCGGACGTGTGGTTGACCGCTCTGCCGCAGTGCGTTACCGAAGAGAATCCAGTGCGCGACGAGCCCATTCTGTCTCACGACTATCTGGTTGAGCGTCTGCGCCAGATCGGTCTGCTGAAGAAGTAAGTCTCAGCCGGCCACTGCGTAACGCAGCTCTGAGGGGTTGATGGCGTATTCATTGGCGCTCATATCGCGCCGCGACATCAGTCCCTCGGCATTGAACTCCCAGTGTTCATTGCCATGAGTGCGCATCCATTTCTCCGCTTCCGCGTCATACCATTCATACTCAAAACGCACGGAAATGCGGTTGTCCTGATAACACCATAATTCCTTCATCAGTTTGTACCGGGTTTCCCGCTCCCATTTGCGAGTCAAAAACTCCCGTATTCGCTCACGTCCCTGGAAAAATTCAGCGCGATTACGCCACTGCGAATCTTCCGTGTAACCTAACGCAACGACATCCGGATTGCAGGTATTCCAGGCGTCTTCCGCCATCTTCACTTTGGCGCGGGCGGACGCATCGGTAAAAGGAGGAACGGGAATTTGCTTGCCGTCTATTTCGATAAACATGAATTGCCTCTCTGTTTTCATCAAAAAGTAGACTATATTGTCTACTTACGCCGGAGAGAGTAGATAAACCAGTCTACCTTTGCAATCAGAAAGTAGACAATTTCGTCTACTTGTTGTTTAAGTGATTGATTATGAAAGTTTCAGCACGAGAAAAAATTATTGAGAGCGCCTACCGTCTGTTTTATCGGCAAGGACTTCGCGCCACTCAGGTGGATCAGGTGATTCAGGAATCAGAGGTGGCCAAACGCACCTTCTACAAGCATTTTCCCAGCAAACAGGATGTGGTGATGGATGCATTGCAGGAGCGCCACCAACGCTGGATGCAATGGTTCACCGACAGAGTGGAAGCACTCAACCCGCCGGGCAAAGAGCGGGTGCTGGGCATCTTCGACGCCTTACGGGAATGGTTCGACGATCCCGAGTTTCGCGGCTGCGCGTTTTTGAATGTGACGGCGGAAATCTATGACGCTCAGGAGCCGGAACGGGAGCTGGCGCGGCGACATAAGCAGGATATGGATGAAAAGGTCGCCCAATGGCTACGGGAAGCGGGCGTGGAGGATGCAGACCTGGCGCGGCAAATTGGAATGCTGATCGACGGCGCTATTATTCGCGCCCAGTGTTTTGGCGACGCTGACTATGCCGGCGCGGCGCGGTCATTGTGCGCAACGCTGATACGCATCTAGACTGACGGTTACTTGGCCACCGGGCCGCTATTCTGGCGTTCTTTAAAACTGGCGGCCACCGCCTGCAACTGCTCACTTTTGTTGTCGTAGCGGGACGCCAGCGTCCAGCCCAACACTTGATAGAAGTTCTCTTCGCCCATGACGGTGGTGATCAGGTAAGTCACTTTGACGCCATCGACGGACCCCGTCAGCGCCACTTGACGCGCCGGCAGGCCGTTGACTACCAGCGGCCGCCACTCGCCCAGCGTGCGGTGATTCACCAATGATTCCTGCATCAACGACACGATCAGTTCTGAGTAGTCTGTCAGCGTATAGCCGTCCTCAAAGTCCGCGCGCGACTCTTCCAGGATCAGCGCATAGGCGTCATCGAACAAATTGCCGGCCCCCAGGGACGCTTCTTCATTCAGATCATCCATTTTCTTCCAGCGTCCGGGCACGCTGAGGGACAAACGTCCGTCAGCGCTGCGCAGCACATTGTCCAATTTGGCTGATGCGGCGGAGACGCGCTGGTCTCCGCTGCTGCTGTGGCTTCCGCCCCGGCACACAGCCGGGCGGTATTGGTCAGGCATGGAGCCTTCCATACAGGACCATTCAATCTGGCCGTTCTTTTCTGCGGGAGTCCAGTCAATGGTGTTATTTTCGCGCAGGCTCTTGATGTCGTAGGTCACGACCATGCGGGCGTTTTGTTGCAGTTGAATACTGGCGACTTTATCACGCAGATCCTCAGGCAACCCTGCATCCAGGTTCTGGTTGGGATAGAAGCCCGTGCGCTGGATAAACGCGCTGACTTTATCCTGGTTTTCCTTCACAAACGGCATGGAGGTCTGGACTTGAGATCGCGTCACATAGTCTTGATAGGCGGGAATCGCAATCGCCGCCAGGATGCCGGTAAAGGCGACCAAAACAAACAGCCCCCCAATCGCCGCGACAACCATTAGGCCTCCGCCGCCGCGCACCTGACCGTATTTTTCCTGCCATTTGTCTTCCGATGACGCGAAGAAGACGATCGCCTCAATCAATGAGACCACACTGGGAATCATCGTAAACCAGAACAACAGATAGAAAATGCCCCACCATTGACCCAGATAGAACCGGTGCACGCCCAGTCCGCCCAGGAAAAACGCCAGCAGCCCCGCCGTCACTTTGCTCTTGGCGCTGGTGGGGGATTGTTTGGCGTGACAATGAGGACACTCCGTCAAGGTGGCGGAGATATGTGCGCCGCACTGACGGCAATATACGATTTGATCTCTTACCACCGGCGCCACAGGCGCGCGGTAGGCGTTATTCACGGCGGCATTGGTAGCCGTCTTTTGCGCCGCAGCGGGTTTGGGGGCGCTGGGCTTTGGCGCAGGCTGGGCTGCGCGTATAGGAGGTTCTTTCTTCACTGGCGCCGCCGCGCTCTTGACCACTTCACATACGCCGCCGGCTTGTTCTATCGCCGTTTTATATTTTTTGGCGGTAGCGCCATCGACATTTTTCTTGATCACATGACGGCTCTTCACCATCATTTTTTCCACCTTGTCCACATCCGTCCTGAACAAGGCGGCCAGTTTGTTTATTACATCATCTGGGTTCATGCCCTGTTGGCACTGCCCCAATAAAACAACATCGAATTTTAATTCAGACACGACTATTCCTGTCAGCCTTACAGCCGCTAAGTGATTGATACTACGCTATTATACGACCATCCTGAGTTCGTTCTACGACGTGGTGGTCAAAACTGAGATAGGAGAAGCGTCCGCTTCTCCGTTAAGAAAAAGCGGCGCATAGTACTAGGATGTAAGGATAGTTTAAAAGCCCGAAGGGTCAAAAACCCATGGCGGAGGACGTACTGCGACGAGGGTCGGCGGCGCCAAAAAACACGCCGTTTTCATCGATGAGAATACTTTGGCTGGCGCCCATGGCCGCCTTCTGGTTCACCGCGTGCCCCATTCCTTCCAACAACTTGACGGTATCGGGACTGAGGCCTTCCTCCACGCGAATCTCATCCGGCGACCACTGATGGTGAATACGAGGCGCGTTCACCGCAGCCTGAATATTCAGGCGATGGTCGATGACATTCATGATCACCTGCAAGGTCGTAGTGATGATGCGAGAACCGCCAGGGCTGCCGGTAATCAGAAAGTTCTTGCCTTTGTTTTTCACAATCGTGGGCGACATGGAGCTGAGCATGCGCTTATTGCCTTCAATCTTGTTAGCCTCGCCGCCCAATAAGCCATAAGCGTTGGGCACGCCCGGTTTAGCGCTGAAGTCGTCCATTTCGTTGTTCAACAGAAAGCCGGCGCCATCGACCACAATGTGCGACCCGTAGCTGAAGTTAATGGTGTATGTCGTGGACACCGCATTGCCCTTGTTGTCGGCGACGGAGAAGTGCGTGGTCTCATTGCTTTCATAAGGCAAGGGGTTGTCCGGCGCCAGCGTGGCGCTGGGCGTGGCGCGATTCATGGGAATGTCCTTACGCTGCTTCGCCGCGTAGTCTTTGGACATCAACCCTTTCTGCGGCACGTCCACAAAATCGGGATCGCCCAGGTACTTGGAGCGGTCCGCATAAGCCCGCTTCATGGCTTCTGACATCAGGTGAATCGTTTGTGCGGAGTTATGCCCAAGATAGCCGATGGGATAGCCTTCCAGAATGTTCAGAATCTGAATCACATGAATGCCGCCGGAGCTGGGCGGACTCATGGAATAGATATCAAAGCCCCGGTAAGTCCCATGAACGGGCTCGCGAATGACTGGCTGATAGCTCTTCAGGTCTTCCAGCGTAATCAGTCCGCCGCCGCGCTTCATTTCCTCCACGATCAGCTTGGCGGTTTCACCCTCATAGAATCCTTTAATCCCTTGCTCGGAAATGCGTTTCAGGGTCGCCGCCAGATCTTTCTGGATAAAGCGGTCGCCGGGTTCATAGAAAGAGCCGTCCTGTTTGAAAAACACTTTGCGGGAAGAGTCCCATTTACGCAGTCTTTCGGCGCTGTCTTTGACGCCATGGCTGAAGCGGGGCGTGACAATAAAGCCTTCATCCGCCAGCCGGATGGCCGGGGCCAGGGCCTCTTGCAGGGAAATCGTGCCGTACTTCTCCAGCGCCAGCGCCAATCCCGCCACAGTGCCGGGCACGCCCGCCGCTTTGTGGGAGAAGCGACTCAGATTGCTATCCGCCTCGCCGTCCTTGTTCAGATACATATCCCGGGACGCGGCCGCCGGCGCTTTTTCCCGGTAATCGATAGCGATCACTTCATTACGGCTTTCCGAGGAGATCAGCATGAAGCCGCCGCCGCCAATATTGCCGGAACGGGGCTGCGTCACCGCCAGGGCGAAGGCGGCGGTGACTGCAGCGTCAATGGCGTTGCCGCCGTTTTTCAACACCTTCAATGCTTCTTCCGTCGCCAGAGTATGGCTGGTGGCCACCATGCCATGATGCGCTTCCGTGGGAACGCTCCGGTCTCCTTCCAGAATGAATTCAGCGTTGGTCGGCGCCGCAACCGTCAGGGTCAGGGTGAGCAGGAAAGGTTTCGAGAGGATGGATACGAGAGACTTGAAGCCAAAAAGGCGAGCGTCAGTTATTTTTTTTGTTTCGCTTAGCATAACAACATTCCTTATTGGTGAATGGACAATGCCGTTCTTGTACGCCAATAACATGCCAGTAATAACAAGCGCCTACAAGCATCGTTTGCGAAATTCACTGGGCGTCTCGCCGGTCCAGCCGACGAAGGCGCGGCGGAAATTGGAAGCGTCGCTGAAGCCCAGTAACTGCGCGATTTCATCCACGGTGAGACGGCTGTCCCGCAAGTGCTGTAGCGCCAGTTCTTTTTTCACTTCCGCCAGCAACGCTTTGTAAGTAGCGCCCTGCTCCGCCAGCTTACGGTGCAAGGTGCTCACACTCATGTGCAATCGCGAGGCGAGTTCGGTCTGACTGGGGAATTCTCCTGCGCCGGCGTACAGCATTTCCTTCACCCGTCGCGGCAGTTGTTCGTCCCGGTCGTCATGCTGGATGGACTCACAGCGTTTGGTGAACAGGCTCGCCGCCAAGGGGTCCGCCGAAGGCAGCGGCTGCCGCGCCACGGAGAAGGGAATGAGGATGCCGGTAAACGCCTGCTGAAACCGCACCGGCGCCTGAAACATCTCTCGATACAAGGCCACATGAGGTGGCTCGGCGTAACGGAGGTGGATTTCCACGCCCTGCATGCGTCCGCTCAGGAGGAATTCCGTGGAGGTGTAGATGCTGCTAATCAGAAATTCCGTGGTCACCCAGGGCCGTTCCGGCAGGATGAAACTGGATTCGCAAACGAGTTCGTATACGTCGCTCCGCTCCCGCAGCTCAAAGTGCGCCTTGGGCGCCTGCACTGTGTAGAACTTCACCAGTAGCTGCAACGCCTGTTCATAGCTGGCGCTGGCCATGGCGGCGTAACCCAGCGCGCCATGCGTATTGATGTTCAGGCGTCGCCCTACCAGCAGGCCAATACCGGTCTCTTGCACCCGCTCCGCCGCCAAGCGTGTCACCCGCTCTAATCGGCGTTGATCAATCAGGGTGTCCGCATTGAGTTCGTCTTCCTGTAACTGGCAATCCTGTAGAAATTCCGCGCGATCAACGCCTCGCTCCACTAACAAGTCGATCAACGCTGCAACGTAATGACCTCTCATGACAGCTTTATCCGCTCTGGTTTATTGTTGTTGGCGGCGTCCGGCGCCGAGTCTGTCGTTGTGACAAAGAATGACCCGCTATTCGATGGGCCGCAACCTGTTTGCGAGCCGCTCCCGGTTATAGATTGTAATCAGATCACTTGGGTCAACGGGAGACGCCGTCATGACAATGGAACACACAACCGCCCCACGCCACGCCATCGCCGAAACAAGCGACAGCCGCACACCACCGGAAATCAACGTCGAACCGCGCAATCTCAGCTTCGATGTGGAGGCCGAATTAAGCACCCTGTGGCACAGCGGCGACGCGTTTAAAACCGCATTCTTCAATGCGCTCTCCCTGCAATTTCCCGAGGGCGAGCATCTGTTCATCAAGGCCGTGCGCGACTACCGCAAGCATGTGAAAGATCCCCAGCTGCAACAACATATTCGGGGGTTTATCGGACAGGAAGGCATGCATAGCCGGGAGCACGCCCGCTACAACGACGCCCTGGCGCAACGGGGCTATAACCTGGACAAAATGAACGCCCGCTTTCACAAACACATGGAGTTTGTCGGCGGATTCAAACGCAGTCGCCGCCTGGCGGGAACCTGCGCCGCCGAACACTACACCGCCGTATTGGCTCACGGCGTATTGAAGAATCCTGACTGGATGGCGGGCGCCAGCCCAACCATGCAGGCGTTATGGCGCTGGCATGCGGTGGAGGAAATCGAGCATAAATCCGTGGCCTTCGATGTCTACCAAAGTCAGGTCGGTCTCTATCGCATGCGCTTCGTGGCGTTCTGGATCGTGACCTTCCAGTTCTTCCGCTTCACCTTCCTGAACACCTGCTCCATGCTGAAAACAGAAGGAAAATTCTGGGATCTGAAAACCTGGCTGCACGGACTGAATTTTCTGTGGGGCAAACCCGGCGTGCTACGCCAGTCATTGCCTCAGTTTCTGCGCTATTTACGTCGCGACTTCCATCCCTGGGAAGTGGATGACCGGGAGGAAGTGGCGCGCTGGCTCAACAATAATGAGCGCCCAACGGAGGCGGCTTGAGAGCTCTGGAAGGCGCTGTTTAAACTTCTACTTGCAGAGATATTGTTAGCGCACTAACATACTGCGCTATGAAATTAGATGACAGCCTGGGTTTTCTGCTCAACAAAGCCGCCGGGGAAATGAAATTCGCTCTGGAGATGGCGCTGCGCCCTTATGATCTGACGCCGGGACAATGGTCTGTGCTGGCGCGATTGCGGCAAAACGACGGCCAGAAAATCAGCGAGCTGGGAAAATCGCTGTTTTTCGACCGCCCCACCATGTCGGGCATTATCCGCAGGCTGGACGCCAAAGGGCTGATCCTGAAAGTCCCGGACGCAAGCGATCAACGCGCTTATCGGATACACATCAGCGCCAAGGGCGTCGAGCTGATGGGCGAGTTGCCGATCCTGGCCCAGGACATTAATGCGCGGGCATTAAACGCCTTTACGCCCGAAGAGGCCTCCGAATTCAAAAATTACTTGCGGCGCGTTTTGAAAAACATATCGTAAGGCGTTTTTTTAAATACATAGTTAGCGCACTAACAAAAAAGGAGTATGTTTGTGAGAACTTTACTGAAAACCGTTCATCTACTGGCGATCGCCGTGTTCTTTGGCAGCATCGCCGCCTATATCTTCTTCGGGGCGATCCTGCCGGAAGACGACTTACGCGCCCTGACGCTGAACCGGGAGTGGGTCGCCGCCGGCACAGCCTGGCTGACGCTGCCGGCGATGTGGCTCGCCGGCCTCAGCGGCATTCTGTTATCTGGAAAGCCCAAAGCGACCTGGTTATGGATAAAAGTCGCCGGGTTCGTTCTGATCGCCCTGAATGCGCAGTTGATGGTATATCCGGCCATTCTGCTATCCCTGGAGACCGTCAACGACGCCAATCAGGTCTTTGACCACGCCATGTTGAGGGAAGCGGTATTCGGCGCATTCAACGTGCTGCTGATACTGGCCCTTGTGGTGGTGGCGATTAAGAAACCCTTCCGCCGCAGCCAGCCCGCCGCCTGATCACAGAGACTCAATCCGCTCCAGATAATCCTCCGCCTGCGCCAGGATCTCCCGCTGCTGCTCCTGAGAGAAACGCGCCCAGGTCCGGTAGATCATGGCGAGCCGGGGGTTGTTCTGGAGCCGCTCCCGATGTTGCTCTATAAAGCGCCAGTACAGACTGTTGAAGGGACAGGCGTTGGCGCCGGTTTTGGCTTTGACGTCGTAGCGGCACCCCTTGCAGTAATCGCTCATGCGATGAATATAAGCGCCGCCGCTGACGTAAGGTTTGGTGGCAATCAGGCCGCCGTCGGCGAACTGGCTCATGCCCCGGGTGTTGGGGGCTTCCACCCACTCAATGGCGTCCACGTAAACGCCTAGATACCATTGATCCACTTGGTCTGGATCGATCCCGGTCAGCAGACAGAAGTTGCCCGTCACCATCAGCCGTTGAATATGGTGGGCGTAGGCGTACTGCAGCGATTGCCCCACCACCTTGCTGACGCAACGCATGTGGGTGTCGCCGTCCCAGAAATAACGGGGAAGGTTTCGCCCTGCGTCATGCGCGTTGCTTTGCATATATTCCGGCATATTCGCCCAATACACGCCACGTACGTATTCACGCCAGCCAAGAATCTGCCGCACGAAGCCCTCGATTTGAGGCAGGCTGATGTCGCCCCCGGCCTGTTCATAACGCTCCAGCGCGGCGCGGATCACCTGCATGGGATGCAGCATTTTGGTATTCAAGGCGAACGACAGGCGGGAGTGGTACAAACTCCATTGCGCCTCCACTGCGTCGGTCATGGCGTCCTGAAAGCGCCCGAACTGAGGCAGACAACGTTCGCAAAAGTGTTGCAGCAATTGCAGCGCCTGACGTCGCGTCACCGGCCACAGCAAACGCTCATGGGCGACGCCGAAGGTCTTCGCCCCATGTCGCCGCAGACGTTCGAGAATAGCGCTCACATCATTATCGAAACACAGGGGATCGGGGATATCCGTTAACTGCTCCGCTTTGATTTTATTGCGATTTTCGCTGTCGAAATTCCACTTGCCGCCCAGTGGCGCGCCGTCCTGCATCAGGATGGCGAAACGCTTGCGCATGCGCCGGTAAAAATTCTCCATGGTGAGATGCTCGCCGCGCACAAAATGGTCGGAGATTTCCGCAAAAGGCAGCAGAAAATGCTCCGTGTCCGCCTGTGCGATTTCAATCCGCTCTCCTAATTGCAGTCGCTCCATCTGCTGCAACAGACGGTATTCGTCCGGGCGCTGATACTCGAAACGGCGCACTTGATGAAGCTCGCACAGATGTTTCAATAGCGCCGGCAAGTCGGCGAACTTCTGAGTGTCATCCAGGGTCAGATGCCGCACTTCATGGCCGGCCTTCCGCAGGGCATAGGCGAATGCCTGCATAGAGGCGAAGAAGGCGCAGACTTTCTGCACATGATGCATTACATAATCGACTTCCTGTGGCAGCTCCGCAATCACGTAAAGGACGCCCTGATCTGTTTCCCGAAACCAACTGTGGGCGGCGTTGAGCTGATCGCCGAGCAACAACCTCAGCGTGTGAAAATGGGCGGACATAATACACTCTGCCTGGCTTGAACGGTGAAGCCCCTTTGCATGAGTGTTGCAAACGGGTTGTCATGATTACGCCCTGACGCTTGCTTCGGATCTCTGCTGACCTAGAATCACAAAACCCATTTACGAAAAGATCACGCCCGTATATGAAATGTCCCAAGTGCGGTTTTGAACAGAGGGATAGCAACGTCGACTGCGAAAGCTGCGGCATTGTTTTCGCAAAATATTTGAAATATCACCCGCCGCAACAGGCCCATGACGGCCAGCGCCCGGCGCAGGAACCCGAACTGGAAGCGGAGGAAGCAGAAGATAAAGTTTCCTGGCGGGAAATTTTGCTGTATCCCGGTGACGCCTCTCCTGATCCCATTTCCGTCGGCGGACGCGCGCTGCTGTTGGCGGCGCTGACGCTCTGGGGAATGTGGTTGATGACGTCCCCCATCGCGTCCAATGCGGCGGGCGAATCCTTTCTTCACCTGATTAATCTGCCTTTTCACGAAGCCGGGCATGTGATTTTTCGTCCGTTCGGGCAGTTCATCGCCTCCCTGGGAGGCAGTCTGGGACAACTGATCATGCCCGCCATCTGTTTTGGCGTTCTGCTGTTCAAACATCACAACACCTTTGGCGCCGCCGTTTGCGCCTGGTGGTTCGGAGAAAACTTTCTCGACCTGGCGCCTTACATCAACGACGCACGGGCGGGCCAACTGCCGTTGCTGGGCGGCAACTTCGGTCACTCTTCCCCTTACGGCTTCCATGACTGGGAATATCTGCTCACGGAAACCGGGTTGCTGCGCTTCGACCATGGCATCGCCCAAGGCGCCCATTTACTGGGCTCGTTGATCATGATTGCAGCGGTCATCTGGGGCGGCCTGGTGCTGTATGGCCAGTTTCTTCTGATGCGCGAACAGGACTAACGCCGACGGCTACGCCAACTCGTAAAGAACGTCGGGACAACGTTCTTCATTGCCGGAGCCGTCGGTAAAGCGCACCGGGACAAACCCATGGCGTTCGTAGAAGCGTCGGGCATCCTGGTTTTGCTGAAAACAATGCAGCCTGATCGGCTTCGACGCCAGCGACAATGCATGGCTCAACAGCTGGGAGCCGATGCCGCGTCCGACAAATTCAGGGGCGAGATAAAACTGAGTCAGCCAGGTCAGGCGGTCGCCTTTGTCCAGCGAGAGAAAGCCGGCAATACGCTCATCCGCCACGGCGAGGGTCACGGACTCGCGGGGAAGCAACAGATATCGCACCCAACCGCGGACTTCCCGTTCCGAGTGGGCCATAGGAGCATAAGCCAGAAACTTCTTTCGCGACGCCAACATAATATCGGTCACGGTATCGGCGTCAGCCGCCGTGGCCGGTCGCAATACTACATTCATCGTTCACTACCTCTCGAACAAGCATAGCCTGATCGGACAGCCGCCGCTCGCCGTCCCCATCCACCGGCGCAGGCGACAGGAAGCGCCTGTTTTGGCCAAATACGGTGGACTCACCTAAGCTTTAGAACGCACCCGTAAATCAAAACATCATAACGGATATCCGATGATACGGCGTTTTCACTGGATACGGCTCCTCCTGCGATCAGGATCAGCGCGCCGCGCAGTCGCCGGGCTGACGCTGTCTTTCCTACTGCTCCCGTCCGCATCCGTCATGGCGACACAAAGACCGACGACGACATTGGCCACACTCAACTGGGAGCCTTATGTCGGCGAAGAGATGCGTAATTCTGGATTCGTCTACGAACTGGTGACGGAGGCTTTCAAGCGCGGCGGCTACACTCCCAACGTCAAGTTCCTGCCCTGGGCGCGGGCGCTGGATATGACCGAACGAGGGGAAATGGACGCGCTGTTCCCGGAATATTACTCCTCCTCCCGCCTGGAGGATTTCGCTTACTCCGATCCCTTTCTCGGCGGTCCGGTGGGCTTCTATGTACGCAACGACAGCGACATCCAGTTCAGCGTAGACCCCAGAATCAATCAGCTTGCGGCGTTACAGGCGCTGTCACAGTATAAATTCGGCGTGGTGCGCGGCTATATCAACACCGACACTTTTGACAGCGCGTCCTTCCTGTACAAGGAAGACGTCGTCGACGACCTCACCAACTTACAGCGTCTTTACTATAATCGGGTGCAGCTTATCTTCATCGACAAATTCGTCGCCCGCTACCTGCTGGAAAAAAACTACCCACAATATCTGCGCGACCTCCGTTTTCTGGAGCCGCCCCTGGAAGTTAAATTCCTGTACGTGGTGTTTTCCAAAAAAGCGCCTGACTATGAAGATCAACTGGCGGCCTTCAACGCAGGATTGAAAGCCGTGAAAAGAGACGGAACCCTACAGGATATATATACCCGCCATGGTTTCCGGGAAGTGCTGGAGTATGAGGGCGCGCTGGAAAACCGCCGGCTGATTCCCGCTCACTGAGAGTTTTCAGTCGGGTAATCCTGTAGTGGTGGACGCGTACCTTGCCTGTACACCTTATACAGTAAATACCATGAGAACAGCGCGGGTCCGCCGCCGACAAGCCAAAACCACAGCAGTACTTTAAAGTTACCCATCATCAGCTTGTTAGTCATGGTGTAGACGCCAAGTGGGCCTGGGTCACTCATAACATGAAAAAATAATCCATTCCCTATGATCAAACCCAACCATACCCATATCTGGATATCTTTCAATACATAGCCTGAGTGTCGCGCCCATAGCCAAATCAATGACAGAAGCGCCACAAAGGCCATTGCCAAATACGCCATCGAACCAAGAGGAGGAAAACGTGCATCCGATATGGAGTTCTCAATGACAAGAGAGACTCCCATTACATACAACACCGTCGTTGGCAGAATAAACAGTAGGCCCAACAACACTTTAAACACTTTGAGCGCCATGTTTTTCATCAACCATCCTTTTCCACATCGGCAGATTTGCCCTTTAAGACGGGGTTTTCTCTCGCGCCTTCCGTCCGCATCAACCAGTCCCTGAACGCGCGGATTTTATTTTCCTCACTGCGCGCCGGGTGATGCAATAAATAGTAATTTTCCGCTTGCGGCAAGTCCCGTTCACTCAACGCCAGCAGCGCGCCGGAGCGCAGTTCCTGCGCCACCAACACCTCCGGCAACAGGGCGACGCCCAGTCCATGCATGGCCGCCTCGATCACCATGTAGTAATGTTCAAAGCGGGCGCGCCAGGTTGGCGTCGTAAAGTCAAAACCCTGCGCTTCAAACCAATGCGCCCACACATGGGGCCGGGTGGAATGCAACAGTAAGCGACCAGGGTCAGCCTCGCCCCGCCCCAAGGCCTCCAGCTCCTCGCGCAGCGATGGCGCCGCCACCGGCAGCAACCGCTCCGGGAACAGTTTATGGCGTCGCACGCCGGACCAGTCGCCCTGACCGATATACAGCGCCACATCCAGCCCGTGCTCATTCAGATCCAGTTCGGTGAACGCCTTGGAGAAATCGGAAGGCGTCGTTTTCACTTCTACGGAGATATTGGGATAGCGCCGCTGAAAGTCCTGCAGCTTGGGAATCAGCCATCGGGAGCCTAACGTCGGCAACGCGCCGATCGTCAGCAGGCCGCCCTCGCCTCGATGTTGCAGCAATTCATCCGTGCCCAGGGACAGGCGGTCTAACGCCTGTGTGACATGAAACAGGTAGGCGCGTCCGGCGGCGGTAAGTTGCAGGCGACGCTTGTGCTGACTGAACAATGGCGTTTGCAGACGCTCCTCCAGTCCGGCGATAGCGCGACTCACGGCGCCCGGCGTCACACAGAGTTCTTCTGCGGCCTTGGTGAAGCTGAGATGACGGGCGGCGCATTCAAACGTACGCACCGCGTTTAAAGGAGGCAGCATCCGCATTGTGAGAAAATCTCAATCAAATTGAATTAATATCGCTTCTTAATCGCGAATTTCACAGTGATAATTGCACACAGCTCAATTATCACTTATTTCAGGAGGTATGTATGCGGCCGTTTCATCTGGCCTTTCCCGTGACCAATCTGGACGCCGCCCGCGCCTTTTATGTGGATCGTTTCGGCTGCGCCATCGGTCGTACTGCGGAGCGCTGGATCGACTTTGACTTTTTCGGCCACCAGATTACCGCCCATCTCGTGGAAAGCCCCCAGGAAGACGCCGGCCGCAACGCCGTTGATGGCGACAGCATCCGCGTACCGCATTTCGGCGTTATTCTGGATAAAAGCGAATGGGAAAAAGTGCGTGATCGCATCACCGAACGCTGCGACACCTTCCTGCTGCCGCCGAAAATCCGCTTCGTCGGTGAACCTGGCGAGCAAGGCACTTTCTTTGTCAGCGACCCGTCGGGCAACGTGCTGGAGTTTAAATACTTCAACAGCGACGCCGATATTTTCAGAACCTGATCCCGTTTAACAACCATAGAGATTCTCATGAACATCGTGTTTCACAGCGGCGCGTTCGACCTGCAGGAATGGCGACAGGCGGCGCAGACCATCAGTCCCGCACTCCAGCTTCTGGCGCCGGAAGAAATCGCTATCGAAGAGATCGATGTTCTGCTCATTTGGCGCCCCACCCTGACGGACTGGACCCAGGCGCGCAATCTGAAACTGGTCATTGGATTGGGCGCAGGCATAGATGGACTGATCCGACAGTTGCGCCTGCCGGCGGGAACGCCCGTAGAGCGTATGCGGGACGCCGGCATGCGTCAGGCTATGTCGGAATACGCCACCTACGCCGTGCTGCACTTTCAACGCAACTTCGACCAGTTTCGGCAGGCGCAACAGGACAAAGTCTGGCTGCCTCACAGCCCTTACTACCGCGCCAATCGGGACACCCGCGTCGGCGTGCTGGGACTGGGCAGCCTGGGAGGGACAGTTGCGCAACATCTGAGTCAGTTGGGATACTCAACGTCAGGCTGGTCGCGTAGCGGCAAGTCCCTGGCCGGCGTCGCCACTTTCGCCGGAGAGACCGCGCTGAATGAATTTCTCAGGCAATGTGACATTCTTATCAATATGCTGCCTCATAACGCGGCGACGGAAGGTTTCCTGAGTCTGAACCGCCTCTCCCGCTTGCCGCAAGGGGCCGCCGTAGTGTGCTTATCCCGCGGCGCGGTGACGAACGAAAACGCCCTTCTGGAACACTTGGACAACGGCCATTTACGCGGGGCGATGATGGATGTATTCCAGCAGGAACCCTTACCCGCCACGCATCCGCTATGGAACCACCCTAAAGTGTGGGTGACGCCCCATCAAAGTGCACCCACCCAAATCGAACCGGCGTTGCGGGAAGTCATGGATATTCTGCGGGAGCGAGGGCTGGACTGAACCCCGCAACCGCTCCCAACGTCGTTATTCATCTCTTCTTCCTTCTCCCGCGTCATGGACGGGCGCCACATCGTTGATACGCCTCATTTCAGGGCTATTTTTATCGGCCCAAACACGACTTTTTATCTTGTTAAAACAGCAAAAAGCGTGCGCTCACTCACTTGCCAGGCAGCGCCTTTTGGTACGCGGTATGCAGGGTAAAAGTTTTTTGTTATCTTCCGGGACTTTCCACTTTTACCGCCACCAATGGATAAGGGTTACACCATGGCGAACCAAGCCAAAACCAACATCGACTGGATTGATACGGCGAAGGGCGTTTGTATTTTGTTGGTGGTGCTTCACCACGTCATTATTACTTCCTATGCTTTGCCTGGAGTTGAGTTAAGCTCCACCGCCGTCAAATTTGAACATTTTCACCATTTGGTGAGCATTTATCTGGCGCCGTTGCGCATGCCGCTGTTTTTCATGATCTCCGGCTTTCTGGTGCATCGCGCCGTCACTCAGTATCGTTGGAGCGATGTGGCGCAGAAGCGCATCTATAATCTGGCTTACCTTTTTGTGCTTTGGGGCGCGCTGCAATGGCTGGGCGTCACCCTGGTGAACTGGGCCGGCGGTTCTGAAAAACAACTGACGGAAGTCACCAACGCGCTATATTCCTCCAATCCGGCGGAGTTCATCTCTCTGACCCTGACCGGCTCCAGCAGCCTTTGGTATCTCTACGCCCTGCCCTGGTATTTCGCCATCTGCAAACTGTTATCCAGTCGTTGGCCGCTGGCGATGCTGGTTTTGCTGACGGGTCATTTTATCGGGCAAACCTTTGTCCATGACTGGCCCACCAAAAGTATCATCGCCAATGGCGTATTTTACGGGCTGGGCTGCTTCTTCGGCCGCCATCTGTTTTCCCTGCTCAGCCGCATCAGTCTACGCAGTATCGGACTATTGGCGGTTTTCGGTCTGGCGTCCCTGAGCCTGAAGCTGCTGCACTGGGAACACTTTCTTTTCACCAGTCTACTGCTGGTGAGCATCAGCATCATGGGTTTCGCATTCACGCAGTCCATTGCGGATTTCAAAATGTTGCGGTGGATGGGTAAGAACACGCTGCAGATCTATGTCCTGCATCGGATATTTATTGAAATGGCGGGAGTCTGGCTGGCGCCGGCGCTGGTCAAAGCCGGCGTGTTCGACAGTAGTGCGGCGATCACCGGCTGGTACGCACTGTATCCCACCCTGGCCACCCTTGGCGTGACTGCGCTGTCTCTGTTCGTCTGGAGCCTCACCAATCGCGGTCCTGGCGTCTTTCTTTACACCGCGCCGGATTTCCATGTGCGGGCGGCGCGTCTTTCCGCTCTGGTATTGAAACGTTAAACGCAAATGGGCCCGTTGCGGCAGACGCATCGGGTCCGTTTACAACGCCCCTTCCACATATTTGTTCACAATGGCCTGATGGCGGCCGTTGTTCTTCAGCTGGTCCAACGCCTGCTGAAAGCGCTGCACTATTTCATCGGGAGTCTGCAGGCTGAACGCGAAATATTGATCCGAATCTTTCAGGGTAAAGATCTCTTCGTAGTCCGCCGGTTTCAGCTTCATCTGCTTGATGTACCAGGCTGCGCCAAGCCTGCCGTAGGCCCAGGCGTCCACCTGTCCAAGGCTCAGCATCGCCAACGCCACCTGCGGGCTGGAGGTGCGACGCAACGCGCTGTCGGGCACGCCGTTATTCAGTAACAACTGCTCGCCGATATCGTCGCGCACGGTGGCGATGCGCAACGTCTTCAAGTCCTGCAGAGACGCAACACGCAGGGATTTGTCACGGCGGGCGGTGATCACGATATGAGAGGGAATAATCGGCCCCACCCACTTGAACAGCCCATCGCGGTGTTCTGTGCGGGTCATGGCGAACAGCACCGCATTGCGGCTTTGCTGCACATGGGTGTACGCCCGCGCCCAAGGCATTAACAACATATCCGCGCGGGTTTGCGAGTAACCGGCGATCTGCAGCATCTCTTCCATCAGATCCACAGATACGCCTTGCAGACGACCATTCTCTGCAAAGTTCAGCGGAGCGTAGTCCTCCGTCATCATATTTAAATTGTCTGCGGCGCGGCAGGCGCCCGCCAATGCGAAACACAGCAAGGCGAGGCGAATGGAAAGTCTGATCAGAGCAGAAAATTTTGTCATCATCAGGGGTATCCCTTGTGGCTGAAAGCGCGGTCCCGGCGTGGGATTGTCCTGCTTGAAGCGGTGTCCGGACCGGGAGTATTAGACCTGAACCTGACCCATTCTATGCCCCTGCGCGCCGCTTTTTAACCCCTCCAGGATTAAGGATTCGCAGCCTTCACGCCTTTCCAATGGCGCCGTACAGAGGCAAAGATATGGCTAAAACAACCTGTTTTATGTCATATACGCCAGTATTAATCCTCAACGCCATGTGCGACGCTGAAAAATCCAAATGGCTATCTGAAACACAGTAGACGCAATCAACAATAAAGGTAATACATCCATGAGCGAACTGCTTAATAAGCAATATCGTCTGGCCAAGCGACCAGTGGGCGAACCCGGCGACGATACCTGGGAATTCTGCGAGCAACCTGTCGCGCAGCCGGGCGCTGATGAAGTACTGGTGAAAATTCAATACGTCTCCCTTGATCCTGCCATGCGCGGCTGGCTCAACGAAGGCAAGTCCTATATTGCGCCGGTGCAAATCGGCGAGGTCATGCGCGCCGGCGCCGTCGGCGAAGTCATCGCCTCCAACCACGCAGATTTCAGTCCCGGCGACATGGTGGTGGGCATGCTGGGCGTCCAGCAATACGCCATCTGCAATGGTAAAGAACTGCACAAAGTCGATACGCGCATCGCTCCGGCGCCACGCTATCTTGGCGTCCTCGGCATGCCCGGCATGACCGCCTATTTCGGACTGTTGGACACCGGCAAGCCGCAAGAGGGCGAGACCGTGGTGGTGTCCGGCGCCGCAGGCGCGGTGGGCGGTGTGGTAGGTCAGATCGCCAAGATCAAAGGATGTCGCGTTGTGGGCATCGCCGGCGGTCCAGAGAAATGTCGCTATCTGACCGAAGAACTTGGCTTTGACGGCGTGGTGGATTACAAAAACGAGGACGTCATGGCCGGCCTGAAACGGGAATGTCCCAATGGTGTCGACGTGTTCTTCGACAATGTCGGCGGCGATATCCTGGACGCCGTGCTCACCCGCATCAATCTGCATGCGCGCATTGTGATTTGCGGCGCTATTTCCCAATACAACAACACCAAGCCGGTGAAAGGTCCTTCCAACTATCTGTCACTGCTGGTCAATCGCGCCCGCATGGAGGGCATTGTGGTGTTCGACAACGCCAAGCATTACGGCAAAGCGGCGATGGAAATGGCCGGCTGGATGGCCGCTGGCAAGCTGAAAGCGAAAGAGCACGTGGTGGAAGGCATTGAAAACTTCCCCAACACGCTGATGATGCTGTTCAGCGGCGACAACTTCGGCAAGTTGGTGCTCAAGGTAGCGGACAACTAAGGAGCGCGGATATGGCTTACGATCTGCAGGACAAGGTGAATTTGATCACCGGCGCCGCCTCCGGTATTGGTAAAGAGACCGCCCTTCTACTGGCTCAGTTGGGGGCGGAATTGATCCTGTCCGACATCAATGCGGAACAGGGCGACGCTGTCGCCGCGTTGATTCGCGACCAGGGCGGCCGGGCGCATTTCTGCGCCGCTGATGTGACACAGGCGGTGCAAGTCGCCCATTTACACGCCTTCGTAATGGAAGTCTGCGGCAGGCTCGATTGCGCCGTCAACAGTGCGGGCGTGGAGCACGTCAACGCCAGGATGGCGGACATCGACGAAGCCACCTGGGATCAGGTAATCGACATCAACCTGAAGGGCGTGTTCCTGTGCATGCGCGAGCAGATCAAATGCATGCTGCCGCGCCGTGACGGACGCATCATCAATCTCGCCTCCATCGCTGGTCTGCGCAGCGCACCGTCGCTTGCGCCGTACTCCGCCAGCAAGTTCGGCGTGGTCGGGCTGAGCAAGTCCGCAGCGGTCGAATACGCCAGCTCCGGAATTCGCATCAATGCGGTTTGTCCCAGCTTTATCAACACGCCCATGGTGCAACGCGCGCTACAGGCGATGGATGAGAAAAAGGCGCAGAAGGTGGTGCGCGCCAACCCGATGCAACGGCTGGGCGAGCCTGAGGAAATAGGACGCATGATCGCCTGGCTGTGTTCAGACGAATCCAGCTTCATGACCGGACAGGCGGTGGCGCTGGATGGCGGGCTGACCGCCTAAGCTAATCTTGCGTAGGCATCCCGGCGTCGTTCGTCAGTTGAAGACGCGACGCCGGACTTGCAGCAAGGTAATTACGCCAATCGGCGCGCCGTCTCGTAGAGAGATTCTGAGGGCGTGGCGAACACCAACCGGGGACCGACATTATGGGTCACCGCCGCTTTGATGACGATCGGAGTTAGCGCCTCCTGGTAGCGCAGATCAAACTCGATGTCTTCCTCCTCTCCGTCGCCCAGTTGAGCCAGGGCCGCTAACGCCAGCGCGATTTTGTCCTGCGCCAGTGGTTCATCCAGTTGCCCACCCAATGCGTCGAGAAAATCGCTCAGTCCGTCGACCCCGCACGTAAGTTCAAATTCATGCATCGCTCCGCTCCTCCGCAGGTTATTCCACATGCGAAAATACTATACTCTTTGGTATCACAAGGAGTTTGATCCAAGGCAGAAAAACGATGTCGTCCGCGCACTTGACTTGGGTCAGCAAGATAGCGTTAGCTAGAGCTATCCTAGTAATATTCCGAAACTCCGCTAACAATAATTAAGGATATTGCCTATGACATTTGATGTTGTCACCATCGGCAGCGCCACCGTAGATCACTTCGCAGACACGGATTCCGAGCTGATCCGCATCGACACGCGCACCAGCCATTCCGAACTCATCGCCTTCCCGTTAGGTAGTAAACTTTTAATCAAAGAGCTCAGAACCACCACTGGCGGCGGCGGCACCAATACCGCGGTGGCGTTCTCCAGGCTGGGACTGAATACCGGTTTCCTGGGCAAAATAGGCGATGACGCTAACGGCGATTTCGTACTGGATAAACTGCGCGAGGAACACATCAGTTTCATTGGCGCCCGGGGAGGACAGACCGGCTTCTCCGTTATCCTCAACAGCATCAAGGATGATCGCTCCATTCTCGCCTACAAAGGGGCTAACGATCATCTTGAAGCCGCGGATATTCAGCCCTTTCAGACCCGTTGGGTATATCTGTCGAGCATGCTGGAGCAGAGCTTCCAGACCGTCTGCGATCTGGTCGCCGGCAACGGCTTCAAACTGGCCTTCAATCCCAGCAACTATCAGGCGGAGTTAGGTTACGCCAAGCTGGCGAAATTGATCGACCGGGTGGAGATTCTGGTTATGAATAAAGAAGAAGCCTGCAAATTCCTCGGCCTCAATTTCTTCAAATCACCATCGGTTCCCGACCTGATCCCAGAGCTGGCGAAACTGCCGCCGGCCATTTTCGCCATCACTGATGGCGCAGAAGGAGCATATGTCTATGATCGCGAGCATTTGTACTATGCGCGCCCTCTGCCGGACCTGCAGGTGGTGGAGACCACCGGCGCTGGCGACGCCTTCGCCGCAACCTTTACCGCAGCTATTATTCTCGGCGAGAATACCGCCACAGCTCTCCACTACGCCATGACAAACTCGGAATCTGTCCTGCAACATAAAGGCGCCAAGGAAAAGCTGTTACCATTAGTGGAGCTACGGGATATTGCAGCCAGAACCCGTAGAGATATTGAAACACTGAATTTATAACTCGCCGGCGGCGTCCGAATGACGCGCCCCGCAGCGCACAGCACGACAGTGGAGCCTCTTTAATGCAAAGCACAGAAACGATTCAATTGGAAGTCAAAAACGCGGTTCCCAGCGGCGGCGAACAAGAGACGGCGTTGTGCATCGACTTATGGCGTCAGATTGACGGTTTCTTCAAGGATCGTCCTTTCAAGGTGGAAGATCCCTATCGCGGCAGCCTCGGGGAGTACGATATATCTTTGGACGCATCAGACATGGTGCGCGCCCTGCAACAAGCCAAGGACAGCTCCGGCAGTTTCAATCACTATCGCCGCAAGCATGCTGAGGACAGCAGCGTCAGCCTGGGCGCCACGCTGAACCTGAAGGTAGTGGCCCGCAATGACTTGACCGCTCCCTATTCCATTTACCACGCCGCCAGCGTGTTCATTCAACAACTGATGCTGGGCATGAACATCGCACTGCCGGGCTCCTGCCAGCTCTTGGCGACCCAATTCCTCGGCAAGCAGGCGCACCGCTTCGAAGCGCAGGATTTTGATTCCAAGGCGTTCTACGACGCCAATCAGAGCGCCGTGGATCACGGCTGGCCGCACATCACCCAATTGAGTTTCGCCAAGGTCTGGGACTGGTTCGAAATGCTGGGCGTCAGCCAACGCAATACGGCGATTTCCACCGCCAACAAAGTGCTGGTGGATATGCTGAAAATCGCCCAGCAACGCTATCGTTACGGCGCCCGCACCGCCATGCTGGTCGCCAATCAGCTGGAAATGCTGATTGGCGCCCGCAATGACGAAGACATGCAGCACCTGCGCGAGCGGGTCAGTCTTGTGCTCGGCCGCCCCCCTGAGTCGGCGGACTGCTTCAAAGAGCTGTATCGCCTGCGTCACGCTCTGTTTCTCGGTGAGCACCCCGTGCGCCGTCCAGCTCTGGGCTATCACGACGCGGACGAAGAAATCAAACAACAGCTGTCCCAGCACAATTCAGGCGTGGAAAAAGCCATCGCAGTGGTTCTGGCCCTGGTGCAGGATCTTATTGCAACCCAGTCCCGGGAATACGCCTTTACCGAGCAAATGAGCCGCAAATAATTCCACTGGGCGAGTATTAAGGGCGGCGCTGCCGCCCTTTTTCATTGGCTATTGTGAAAGCCCGTCTAAACTTAAAGTAAATAAATCCAACAGACCGACCAGATTTATGCCTTCCGCACTCCGTTCGCCCGGAGCCGTCCGATATTTCAGTGTTTGCGCTGCGCTACTGGCGTTAGTGTGGCTCATCGCCTGTCCGTTATCCCAGGCCGACATCCATCACCCCAAGCTTTTGCTTGTGTTAAAAGGCGAAAGCAACGCCTATTGGCGCCAGGTTTATCAGGGTGCGCAGAAAGCCGCCGAAGAAGCCGGCGTCACTATGCTGCATCGCAGCACTAAAGATGACGGCGATATAGCGGGACAAATACAGATTCTGTCTTATCATCTCAGTCAAACGCCGCCGGACGTCCTGATTCTGGCGCCGAACTCCGACGAGGATCTGTCCGCCAGCGTGGCTCAATACCGCACCAGAAATATCCCTGTGCTGGTGGTGGACTCCAATCTCGCCGGCAACGCTCATCAAGGGCTGGTCGCCACCGACAATTACGCCGCCGGTCAACTGGCCGCCCGCGCCCTGCTCGCCACTCTCGATTTGAGCGAGAAACGCAATATTGTGCTGCTGCGCCTGCGGGCGGGCAACGCCTCGACTGATCAGCGGGAACAGGGATTTCTGGACGTCCTGATGGATTACGACAAAATCCGCATCGCCGCCGCTCCGTATGTAGGAGACGATCGCGGAGCCGCACGCAGCGAAATGTTGCGGCTGCTGAAGGAATTGCCGACCATCGACGGCCTGTTTACACCCAATGAGTCCACCACTATCGGCGCGTTAGTGGCGATTCGACAATCGGGCATGTCAAAGCGGTTTGGCTTCATCGGCTTCGATCAGACCGAAGAATTGGAAGCAGCCATGTATGCGGGAGAAATCAGTAATCTGGTGGTACAGAATCCGGAGTATATGGGCTATCTGGCGGTGCAGAGAGCATTGGATCTGATCAAAGGAAACCCCATACCGGCGTTCACCGACACCGGCGTCAAACTACTGCAGCCGCTGCCCAAGCCCTGAATTAATCGCGGTCGCCTTGAAACCAGCGAAACAGATCCATGGCGAACACCATAGATATCGAGCAGCCGAAAATATACAGCGTAATCAACCATCCAGGCGGCGACTGAGTCGCCTCCTCAGGCAACACGAGATTGAGTAGAAACAATAAGAGCAGCAACACGCCGCATAGCCTGAGCCGATAGGCGCGGCTGACCAGTCTGGCAAGCATGAACCTCTCCTGATCAAAACCTGAAGGTCTCATTAAATCCTATCAGACGCCACCGAAACGATAACTCCACCACAGACTCAGCCCTAACGTTTTCGCCTGCTTCCACTGCAGACGATCCATGGTCACGCCAAGATACAGGTCAAAAACCTGCAGATTGAGATTGAGGGCGTCAGCGTTGAAATAATAACGCCCCTCCAGTGTCAGCCTCTCATTAAAACGGTAGGCGGCCCCTACCAGCCCCAGATCGATATTATCGTAACGCCGCCAACCGGCGCCCAGACTGACTGCATCATTCAGGCGATATTCGCTCCATAAAAACCCTCGCAACGGCAACTCCTGTATGTGGTCGCGATAGCCTTCATTGCCGCTCAACGCCGGCGACACATCCAAAGCCCCATCTTCATCATAAGAAATGGTGTCGGAGGTAGCGCGGGCGACTGTCGCCGTAGCGCGATCCCAGTATATGCGATTGAAAGCATCCTCCAGCGCCAATCGCGCCTCCCACTGCGGGTGAGGCCGCCATCGCAGATACAGATCCACCGCAAACCCATCACCGCTGACGTTTTCCGGCGATCGGTCCAACAGGCGGTCTTCCGTATAGGCGTAATCCAGCTCCAGCTCTCCCGTGGGAGAGGCGTCCGGCGTATCCAGATAACCGCGCAGATACCCTTCGGTCAGCTCATCCGCACGCAAGTATGAAAGGGCCAATTTGACGTTGAAGGCCTCCGTTAATGCAAACCGGTAACCCAGCTTAACGCCTTTAGCACGCAGTTGGTTCGCCGCCAGGTAAAGGTCATAGTGGGCGTCGCTTTCATGAGGAAGGTCATTGTTGTAGAGGTATATCAGTTCCGCCGCGTCGGAACTGAATTCAAGGTAATAGTCATAACGCTCGACAAAGGAAAGACTGAGATTGCGATACTCGGCGCCGATCTCGATATGATCATGCGTGTACGCCACATCGCCCCGCGCCACCGGATCGCCTTTCAGGTCATGAGCGATCTGATAAATCGGCGCCGCATTGCTGTAGGAAAAGCTCTCCACCTCCGTATACAGCCGCCAGCCATCGTCGCTCGCCGCACCCGTCTTCGCACAGACCAATGTCCAGCCTAATGCGCCGATCTGCGCAATACGCCTTACCTTTTTTCCATAATCAGACAAAAGCCAGATTCCGTTTTTAGTGATTCATTCCAGTCACTTACCAGTGATCCGTTTCGCATGCGCCATTCGTTAGAAAGGGAGGACAAGCCTCCCTTTACGTTGCGCACGCTGTATTCAGCTTAGTTTAAAACGATTCAAAGTCACCATCGCTGAACCGCACCAACACCACACCACTCACTTCGGAAATGGTGGCGTACTGGGTTCCGTTGTTAGTGATGGAGCCGGTGGCTTTGCCATCTTCGCCTTCCTCCACGGACAGTGTGACGCCATCTTGGTTGGTGACAGTCAACGTTTCCGCCTCAGAATCCAAGCTCGCTTCCAGCGTAATGCCATCATAAGACAAACTCACTCCTACCTGTCCGGACTCCAGTCCGGTCCGTTCCGCAGACAATGTGACGGAAACAGCATCGGATACGCCATTGATCTCCGCCATAAACGCCAACCCGATATTGACGTCCACGTAGCCGTCCTCGCTTTCATCCGTACAGTTTTCAGAGAAAGAGCCGTTGGTCTCGCTCCCTTCGCAAGTCAAAGTCAAACCAGTGGCGTCAGCATTGATTGAAAGGGAGCCGCTAAATGCCTCGCCAGTAGTATTGCTGAACTCACCAGCCAGGGTCATGCCCAATGTCCCCGCCGTAAAGACTTCCGTCCAGATTTCCTCATAGCTGGAGCTGGTTTCTGTATCAGTTTCAGAAATGTCCGCAGTGAACGACGACAACTGAACGTCCATGCTGCCTGTGAATGAAACAGGATCCGTAACGCCGACTTCCGACAATGTCACACTCAGGCTCAAGTCCATATCGTTGACGTTAAAAGATTCCTCCAACTCGGTGGTAGTTACGTCGCCATTAGTCGTTTCATCTTCATTGCTACTGAATGAAGCCATAACTTCGGCGCGGCTTCCGTCGTTAATCGTGAGTGAAACGGAACTGGATGCGACACTGCCATTGATGGAGAAACTGACCTCAACGGAGATTTCCTGGGTCGTATTGGTTCCCCCTGTCGTCGGGGTTTCGACCTCATCGCCAACTTCCACAACAGAAGCATCTGTAGCGGTCAGCGACACCGCCACGCCTTCAATTGTAGTGTCAACAGAGAAAGTAACCTCATCACTATTCACACTAACGTCGACTATGGGAGAGCCATCCAGAGAGCCGTCTTCCGCATAAGCCATATAGGACATGGCAATCTGCTCCAACGCGACAGTCATCACATTCACGACTTCAGCGGTGTTATCTTCTGAAGCAAACGTGGCGGCCTCTATCTGACCGGCGAAATCTTCCAGCGCACTGCGGTCTTCACTGCTCAGTAGCATGCCAGTCCCCAAGTTGCGAATCGCCTGCACCATAGCCTTGGCCTGCGCCAGTTCCGTCGCGTTAGCGGTATCGCTGGCCTCACCCTGGGACTCTTCGGATGATCCATTATTCTGGGCGTCGCTTTCTTCCGCCGCAATGATGGTGATCAGGCCATCCAGATCCAAATCGCCGGACTCATCCGCCGCTACTGCTGCATTTAATATCTCCAGCGTGCTCTCCAGAATTTCCTCAAGGGTTGTGCCAACGCCATCCGAATCTGCTGTATCCGCAATGCCGCCATCAGCGAAGTCTTCCGCGAAAGCCGCCACTGCTTGCTCAATACTGAGTCCAGGAGAGTCTCCCTGCACCGCCTGCACAATGGCTGCGCTTAGCGTGTTGTATTTGATCCCGCCTTGACCAGCGGCGGCCACCGCTGTCGGATTGGTGATGTCCACTACTGCGATTTTGGTCAGATCACCCGCTACGCCAAAACGATTCGCCACCTTCGAATTCGCCGCCGTCACCGCCGCCTGGATTTCAGCGGCGCTGGTGATGCCGCCCATGGTGATATCTTGCAACGCCACTTGGGTGGCGACATCAGTCAACACCGTTATATTGACCGATATGTTCGACGAGCCCGAGGGGACCACTGCGTTCAATGCAAAACCGCTGTCCGTCAGAGCGTAATCCTGTCCAAAGTCCACGCCGCTTCCACATCCTCCGCTGAGGTCGCATCGCATCAGCGTGCCAGTGGTTGGCGTTACACGCACGACCACAGGACCACTGTATCCCGAGTCTATTGTCAGGTTGTAAGTTCCATCCGAACCCGTTGTGGCCTGCCCCAGAATATTGGAAGTATCCGCCTCGCCATTGATCACGGGATAAGCGCGTACAAGACCGCCGATGATAATCCCCTTGGATGCGGCGCCACTCAGAGTCACGCTGTCATCGTCGTCGTCATCATCGCCGCCGCCACCGCCTCCTCCACATGCGGTCAAAGCAACCGCCAGCACAAGAGGCGTCAGATTATTTTTGAACTTATCAAACTTAGACATGCTTTTGCTCCTCACGATAGCCGTAGCCTGGGGCTTCAGTTGTGAATAATCGCGTCAGGCCTGTGAATGTTTCGTACTTACCCGCCGGCGCCAACAGCGAAATCCCCCTCCCGAATGACGAAGCTGAGTCTGTGTCGACCATAATTCGTACTTGGCGCAGTATTTAAGTAAAGCACAGTAGGCCTGACGGAATGCTTGGCGGGCTGGATAAATCGTGACTATTTGTTACCAGTTTTTGGGCCACTGCGTAAGTGTTTAGCGCTATTGGCATTTTTTGATCGCGGGTGTATATTGGCCAGCTCTCTTCAACTCCAAACCCCAATGGAGGCCTGGCGTCCATGCAAACTGAAAACATTCCTCTCGTCGCCTGACGAAGAACGCTCCAGGCCGGCTGATATTGATCGCGCCCGGGCGCGTTGCGCACAACGCGCGTCATCAGCGACCCCCTTATTGATATTTTCTGACAGAAACAAATAGGTCTTCGAATATTCCCGTTTATTTACCGGGATTGCGCTCTATCTGCGCCGCAGGCCAGTTGTAGGCTTTTAGCCAGGGTATACAATCAATGAACCACGAATTAAGGTCCCACAACCTGTGGGTGCTTTCATGGCCAATCTTTATTGAAGAAATAACCGGCGGTCTGGTGTTTCTCGCCGACGCCTATTTCCTCAGCCGAATCTCAGACGAAGTCGCCGCTACGGTTGGCGTGCTGCTGCCAGTGTTATTACTGGGGTTCTTCATCATCCCGATGTTCACCACTGCAGGCACCAGCGTCGCCTCGCAATATATGGGCGCGAAAAAAACGCAGCATATATTGCCAACCTACATGGCGAATATCGGCATCAGCAGTCTGCTTGGGTTGCTGATGTTCATCGTCAGCTTCATCTACGCCGACCGCGTCGGCTTGTGGCTGGGCATGACGCCGGAGTTGAACGCGCACTCAGAGACTTATCTCATGGCGGTGTCGTTCAGCTTCTTCTGTATCGCAGTGCGTTTCTCCTACGCCTCTATCCTGGCGTCTCGGGGCATGACTCACTGGAACATGGCCACTGCGCTGGCGACCAATGCGCTCAACGTGGTGTTGAACGCTGCGTTCTTCCTGGGCTGGTTCGGGCTGCCCAAGATGGGGCTTTTGGGCATCGCCATGGCGACGTCGATTTCCTTCGCCGTGGGCGCGCTGCTGGTGATGTGGGTGGTGCATGGACCGATGAAGATCCGTTTTCGCTTCAAAGGCATGTCCGGGCCGATTCGACGCGTGATGCGTCCGATTCTGAAAATCGGCATCCCTTCGGCGATGGAGCCGTTCAGTTACACCGTGCAGCAGATTGTCGTATCCATGGCGGTAATCAGTCTGGGGCTGGAGGCGATGGGCGCCAACACCTATGTGTTGCGGGTGCTGGTGGTGGAAATCACCTTCGCTTTCGCCCTGGGCGCCGGCAGCCAGATTCTGATGGCCCATTTCATGGGCGCTGAGAACTTCAAAGAGGTGAACCGCATCTTCTGGAAGTCAGTGGCCTACGCGTCTGGTTTCGCCTTCATCAACATGCTGATGTTTGTATGGATCTACGACAGCCTGCTGACCCTGTTCACGGATAATCAGCAGATTATCGAACTGGGCAAGTGGATGCTGGCGGCCTGTATCATCATGGAGCCGGCGCGAGCGGTGAATATCATCGCCGGCATGGGTCTGAAAGGGGTGGGCGACGCCCGCTTTTCCGCCGTCAACAGCATGATCTTCATGTGGGCGGTGATTCCTTTCGTGTTCTGGGTCGGGCTCGATATGGGCTACGGTATGCTGGGCGTGTGGATGTGCTTTGTCGTGGATGAATCCCTGCGGGCGGTCATCAACCTGTGGCGCTGGCGCACCGGCAAGTGGCGCAGCAAAGGCATCCGCCACGACACCGACGAGGAGGGTATGGCGGAAATCCCCGCCTGATGCGCCTCTCTTGATAAAGAAAAGCCCGGGAAACCGGGCTTTTTTCATGGTTCGCGCATCCCTGTCGCGTCTTGGTCAAATTGCCATATCAGGTAAGAGACGGCGCAGGACTTATTTCACCAGCCGTACGTTATCCACCTGGAAATGCACATTGCGCATTTCTGAATCCCACACTGGCAAAATCTCCAGCACTGAAGTCACCTCCGCTGTATTGAGGCCATCATAGTCTGCAAAGTTAATCTCCACCGGATGCCAGACATTCAGCGCGGCGGCGCTGTCCAGAATAGCGATATCACCCGTGCCGCAATCCGCGCCGCAATTCACTTTCGCCACCAGTCCGGTAGAGGCGGCGAAATCGATGACTTTTACATCGAAAGTGAGCTTGCTCAGGGCGGAAACGTTTAGCGGCTTGGCCGACTTGAACAGCACAACGCCTTTCGCTGCATGCTCCGCCGCCGGAGCGCCGTATTGCGCATCCACAACGGTTCCCGCTCCGTCAGCAAGCGCCGCGTCGAGAGTCACGAAGCTGGCGTCTTCCTGATAGGGGTCCCAGGAGGAGACCGCCCACACGCCGGGTTGAGCGAATAGCTCCGTATTCGTCACGCCATCCGTGTAAACGTCCGTGGTTTCCGTCAACGCTATATTTTCCTGGGCGAAACTGCTGCAGTCCGGGGTGTCCGCGGCGGTATTCGGCTCCCAACGGATATTTTCCAGAGACAGATCCATGGCGCCGCCAGAGTAAAGCAGAAACGGCGTATTGACGTTGCTGAAATCAAGGCCGTCATCGACAAAGCATTGGAATGGAATGCTTACTTCCGTCCATTCGCCCACTGGCAGACCACGCATGAAGTCGCCAACCGCGACTTCACCCAAACAGGGGTAGACGCAATGCAGCGAAAGATTAACGTCGCCAGCAGGCGCTTCATTCACTTTGACCCGGAACTTCACCGACGTTTTTGAGTTGTAGTACGGCGTCAGATCCTTGCCTTCGTTATCTTCCGTCGCCTGCATGTAAACTTGGCCCACATCAGTCCACTTCACCCGTTTGGCGCTGAACTGAATAGCGCCGTCTTCCGTGGAGACGCTCACCTCATTTCCTTCCAGCGCCGTGGTCACCGCCGGGTCCATGCTGACAGGCGTTCCGCCCCAGTTGGAAGGGCCGCCGATGCGCATGACCCAGTCGCCCTGATTCTGTCCGCTGGTGAACAGATCAAGATTCACGTTGGTGGTTCCACCGTCGCCGGGGTCGCTCTGATCACAGCCGAAGGCCTGACTTGCCTCGCTCAGGTCGTCGCCCAGACTGTCCGCATCCTGATAGCTCAGTCCAAAGCCGTAGGCGAACAGCGCGTCGCTGGCGTCGCCTTTATTCAAGGGCGTATGACAGGGTGAATTGGGCCAGGAATAAGACAGCTTCCCGACGAAGTCGAAATTGACGCCGCCTTCGGCTTTGGCGAACAGCACATCCGCCACGCCCTCACCCTCACTGCCGGGTAACCAGGCGGCGACAAAGGCGTTGGAGCGATTCAGCTCTTTATTCACATACAAGGGACGCCCGGACAGAAATACCGTCACCACCGGCACGCCGGCGTTGCGGATGGTTTCCAGCACCGCCAGATCCTGCGCATAATTGCGCGCGTGCTCCAGCGTCTTGGCGCCTTCAAGATCGCCGACGCCTTCCGCATAGGGCGTTTCCCCGATCACTACAATCGCCACGTCGTGCAGGTTAGGGTCAGCGTCGCCGCCGTCCGCATCGTAAGTCACATTGGAAGCGACATCCTGAATGCCTTTCAGGATCGACGTCGCGCCGGGAAAGTCCTCCGCTTCATTGAGGCCGGTTCCCTGCCAGGAAATAGTCCAGCCGCCGCTTTGATTGGACAGGCTGTCCGCGGATTTTCCCACCACCAGAATTCGTGCATCCCGGCTCAGAGGCAGGATGCCGTTTTTATTCTTCAACAGCACCAGCGACTTACGCACCGCTTCCCGCGCCAATTCCCGATGCTCGTTGGAGCCCAGTACTTCCACTTTCCCCGCCAGAGCGCGCTGGGAGGGCTTTGGCTTCTCAAACAAGCCTGCGCGCAGTTTGACCCGCAGGATGCGAGCTACGGCGTCATCGATACGCGACATCTCAATGGCGCCGGCGTTTACGGAGTCGATGGTATTTTGATAAAACGCCTTCCAATCCACTTTGTAGGGCACCATAAACAAATCGATGCCTGCATTGACCGCCTGCGGACAGTTGCTTTCCGTACAGCCATCCACCTGGCCAATGCCGTTCCAGTCAGACACGATCAGGCCATCAAAGCCCATCTTGCCTTTCAGCACATCAGTCAGCAGATCCTTTCTGCCGTGCAGCTTCTCACCCTGCCAGCTGTTGAAAGAAGCCATCACAGTCTGAGCGCCAGCGCGCAGAGCGGAATAGTAACCCTGCCCATGCAGATTGATCAGCGTGTTCTGGTCCGCCAGGTTATCGCCCTGATCATTCCCCTTGTCTGTGCCGCCGTCGCCAATAAAGTGCTTGGCCGTGGCCACCACATGCGACTGATCGAAATTACCCTGCAGGCCCTCAACCATCGCGGCGCCGTAATCAAAGATAATCTCGCCATCCTCAGAGTAACCTTCATAGGTACGCCCCCAACGATCATCCCTCACCACTGCGAGAGTTGGCGCGAAGGTCCAGTCAATACCGGTCACCGCCACTTCTTTCGCAGTCGCCGCGCCGATTCTACGAATCAAATCCGCATCTCGCGCCGCACCCAGACCAATGTTGTGGGGGAACAGGGTCGCACCCACCACGTTGCTGTGACCATGCACCGCATCCGTCCCCCAGATTATGGGGATGGCGGCGTTACCGTCGCTCTCATCCATGGATGCTTCCCACAACGCATCAGCGATATCCAGCCATTCCTGCACCGTCGCATGCTTATTCGTTCCCGGCCAGGAACCGCCACCGTTCAGCACGGAGCCAATGTGGTACTGTTTTACTTCTTCCGGAGTCAGGTGCTGCAGCTCTGGCTGAATCATCTGTCCGACTTTTTCTTCCAGGGACATAGTCGCCATGATTTCGGCGATCCTGGCTTCAATTTGCGGGTCTTTGGCGATGGCGCTTTGAATAGCCGGCCAATCACTGAAGGTATTGATGTAATCAACGCCGGCTACCGGATCAGGCGCACCTGGCCCATCTTTGCCGTCGTTATCGTTGGAATCACTGCTGCATGCCGTCAGCGCCGCGACAATCATCATGGTCGACAGCGCCTTCAGCTTGAGACGTCTGGATACGTACATGTGGTCACCTTTTTATATTTAGCGATAGTGGACCGAAACATTATGAAAGCGCTTTCATTTCAGAGTTAATAAAACCGGCTATATTCCCTGATACGTGATAGTTTGCTGAGTATTTCGGCCTGAACAACGGCCTATTACTATCGAAAACCAGGGCATTAACCAGCTTTGTCGACGCTATGCGATAAATTCACCGCAAAACAGCTCGCGCCAATATGAAAGCGATTTCATAAATTGCCCTAATTCAGACGTTATTGTCAATAGAGGCCAATAACGCCAAAGCGAGGTTTTTAAGATGTTGAGGAGTTTTTGGGAGGGGCGACGGAGTCGCGCAACACCAGTTCCGGCTCAAACATGGGAGCCGGCTGCGTCCGGCGTTCGCCCTGAATAGATTGAATCGCCAGCGCCGCGGCGCGTTTACCCATGGCGTTCACCGGCTGACGCACCGTGGTCAGGGCCGGATACAGTAACGAGGCGTACTCCACGTCATCGAAACCAACCAGGGAAATTTCATCGGGAACACTTAGTTTGGCTTCGCGCAACGCCTTCATGGCGCCAGCGGCCATCTGATCGTTGCAGGCGAATATCGCAGTGAAGTCGCAACTGCGCTTCAACAGGCGCTGGGTAGCGACATAGCCCCCTTCCACGGTGAAGTCGCCTTCCACCACCAGGTCCTTGTCATAGCACATCCCCAGGTTTTCCAGCGAACGGCGATAGCCGGACAGACGCGCGCGTCCTTCTTCATTGCCTAACGGTCCGCTGATACAGGCGATGCGGCGATGTCCCAGGGACGCCAGATACTCCACCACCAGATGACTGCCCTGCTCGTTGTCGACAATAACGCATTCGCCAGCCAATTCAGGCACATAGCGGTTCAACAGCACCAGCGGCGGGGATTTTTCCTTCAGGCTGATCAACTCTTCATCCGTCAGGCAGTACGGAAACAAAATGATGGCGTCGCAACGGCGGCCAGCCAGCATGTCGATGGTTTCCTTGATCTCGTCGGATGAGTAATTTTCTACGGAAATGATGAGGTTATAGCCGGATTCGCGCAAAGCGCGCTCCAGACTGGAAATAAGCGGGCCGAAAAACACGCCAAGCAAATCCGTCACCACCAGACCAATATTATTGGAACGGTTGGTGACCAGCCCCTGTGCGAATGAATTGGGACGATACCCCAGATCCTTCATGGCTTTGAATACCCGTTTACGGGTGCTTTCCTTAACGGGAGCCGTGTTGTTAATCACACGGGAGACAGTGGATATCGAGACCTTCGCGCGGTCGGAGACTTCTTTTATTGTAATCATTCGGAGGACGGGCACCTTGCTTAAGGGGAAACGCTTTCAGAGCCGGCCATCATGGGAGAAGCGGGCAATGCATGTCAACTAGGCGATAGCCTAACAAGCTCCCTTGCAGCCCGCGCATGCAGGCATAGCCACAACGGGAGTCTGCAGGAAGTTATGCGACAGTATGGGAAATTTGTCAATTCAGACGAAACACCACCGGCACCACGATGGTCTCCCGGCCGCTTCCATCCACCGCCGCCAGACGCCAGCCGGAGAGGGTTTTCAGCGCTTGTTTGTCGAGCACGGTATAGCCGCTGGACCGCTTAATGGAGACTTTCACGGGATTGCCCAAGGCATCCACCAACAGCTCCACCATGACAGTGCCCTGCCAGCCGCGCCGGGTAGCGATGCCAGGATACTCCGGCTTGGGCGTATTGGCTTCGCCCAACTGATATCTGGGCTCCGGCGGCGCACTGACCGCCACAGGCGCCGACGCTGGGGCCGCCTGAGCGGACTTGTTCACAGCAGGCGCGACCTGCGGCTTCACCATCGTGGTTTGGGGAACAGGTTGCGAAACAGGTTTGTGCGCCACCTGCGCTGGCTTGGGCGTATTCTCTTTTACGACAGGCTTGCTTGCCGGCGCCGGTTTTGGCTTGGGAGCGGGGGTCGCAACCTGCCTGGGCGCCACTTTGGGCTTCACTGGAACGGGTTCTGGAGTGTCGGCGGGTTGAGGTTGTGGCGCAGGTTGCATTTGAGTATGTACTGCTGCGGGAGTCGTGGAAACCGCCCTTGGCGCCGCCGGAGCCTGAATAGCCACGGTCATCGTGGTCGATGTGAGTCGATTTCTAGTGGATTGAGGCGAATTGAAAGACAGCATCAACACCAAATGCGCCACCAAAGAGGCCACCAAGGCCATCCATAATAATGGCGGATATTTAGCGTTGACGACGTCCATGCTCAGGTCAGACTCCAGGGCAGCAGATAGGGCTGCTCCTCATGTCGCCCCCGCACCACTGAGACGCCGAACGCCTGCTGGATGCGCTCATCGCTCAAGACCACGTTAGTGTCGCCCGCCACCACGGTTCCGTCCGGCAGCGCCAGCATCGCCTGCCCGCAAAAGCGCAGCGCCAGGGTCAGGTCATGCAACACTACCACGCCGATTCGCCCTAGCCGGGCCCAATCCTGCAAATGGCTCATCACCTGAATCTGGTGCTGCGGGTCCAAGCCCGCCACCGGCTCGTCCGCCATCAATACGGGAGCGTCTACCGCCAGCGCCCGCGCCAGCATCACCCTGGCCCGCTCGCCGCCGGACAAACGGGTGACAGTGCGCTGCGCCAAGTGCGTCACGTCCGCTTGCCGCATGGCGTTCTGAATCAGGGCCTGATCCTGCGCGCTTAATCTGCTGCGATGGGTCTGCGCTGGAAACCGCCCTAGACCGACCAGGGTTTCCACACTCAGAGGCCAGTGACAGTCGGTGTCCTGATCCAGATAAGAGATATGCTGCGCCCGCTGTTTTGGCGCCATCTCACACAGGTCCAGACCTTGCAGTCGCATCGCGCCGGATAACTTGGGGATCAGACCGACGATGGTTTTCAACAGGGTGGACTTGCCAGCGCCGTTACTGCCCAGTATCGCCGTGAGTTGTCCGGATGGCAGACGGAAGCTGACATCGGATAAAACCGGGGCGCCGGGATAACCCACTTGCAATCCGCTGAGTTCCAGACTCAACGCCTCGCTCATACTAGCGCCTCCGCCTTGCGCAGGTGGCGCAGCAGCCAGAGGAAGAACGGCCCGCCCAACAATGCCGTAATGACGCCAACGCGCAGCTCCGGCCCCGGTGGCAGACAGCGTACGGAGATATCGGTCAGCAACATCAGGCTGGCGCCCGCCAGGGCGCTGGGAACCAGCAATCGCCCAGGCCGCCACTCGGTAAACGGCCGCAGCATGTGAGGCACCACCAGCCCCACGAAACCAATCACGCCGCTCACCGCCACGCTGGCCCCGACCGCCAGCGCCACGCCCAGGCCCGCCACCCATTGCACTTTCTGCAGACGCACGCCCATGGAGCGAGCGGTATTCTCCCCCAGCGACAGGACATCCAGGGAACGCGACACGCTGAACAGCAACGCAATGCCCAACAGTGCGGGCGGGGCCGCCAGATAAAAGTGCTGCAGGGTGCGATGTTCAAATGACCCCATCAGCCAGAACAGAATGTCCTGCACCGCGAAAGGATTCGGCGCCATATTCAAGGCCAGCGCCGTCAGCGCCGAGCTGAAGGAGTTAATCGCTGCGCCGGCGAGGATGATCATCACAATGCCCGCTTCCGACCCGACGATCGCCACCAGCGCCAGCAATCCCAACATGGCGCCGATAATGCCCGCCACAGGCGTAAACAGGCCACTGGCGGAAAAACCAAAGTAGATGGCGCACACCGAACTCAGCGCCGCCGTGGAGGAAACCCCCAGTACGCCAGCGTCCGCCAACGGGTTGCGTAACAATCCCTGCAACACAGCGCCGGACAACGCCAATACAGTTCCACATAGCAGCGCCAGCAGTGTCCGCGGCAAACGGATTTCCCATAAAATCAATTGAGTTTCCAGATCCCACCCCGGCCAGCTCACCCCGGTCACCCGACCGGTGCACAAAGACAGACCTATCAAAAAGACCAGCGCCACGCTCAGAATCAGCAGCAAACGGTTATAAGTCATTCGCAGTCTCCGCCCCAGGCGCTTTGCGCTCTTGCGCCAAGATATGCTCCGCCACCTTCTGGGCCGCCAGGGTCATGGCGGGGGTTCCGCAGGAGAGCCAGTCGGCGGGGATATACAGCGGTTTAAAACGGGCAGGACGGCGCTGCAGCAACGGATGCTCCACCCAGGTGGTGGCCAGCGCCTCGCTGTCATAGCTGTTGCTTATCATCAACAGCAAATCCGGTCGCCAGCGCACCAAGGTCTCCAGATCCACTTGTCCCCAGCCTTGCACGCCTTGCTCGCTCGCCACGTTAATCACGCCGATAGCGTCCAGAAAGGCATCCTGGAAATTACCCTCGCCAGCGATCCAGCCATTGGCGTTCAGGATCAGCGCCCTGACTTGCTTGTCCGCTATCCGCCCATGAATCTCGGCGAAATATTTCCGCAACCCGCTGACGATCGCCGCCGCTTGTTCGGGTTTGCGCACTGCTTCGCCCACTAGCTTCCAGCTTGCCTCCAGATCATCAAGGGATTGCGGCAACGGGATCTCCACCCAACGCATATTGAACTTCCGCACCAACGGCTTGAGCGAGGATGCGCCATACTGGCCCGCCATCACGATATCCGGCCGGAGTTTCAGCACCTGCTCGATAAAACCAAAGTTGGCGGGAATGTCACGCAAGGTCGGTGCAATTTCCAGCTCAGAGGGCTGATGGCTGAGCCAGGTGACCGACACCAGATTTTCCGGGGCGAGATACCCCATCATTTGGTCAACGCACTGATTGACCGACATGACCGTGGGCTCAGCCGCGCGCGCATCGCCCGCTTTGACGGAAAGTGTGAAAGTAAGCGCTGATAGCAATCCCAGGGCCCGAAAAGCCTTAACCAACATGCAGATGCCGCCTTGAATCGATGCGAGGTGCGAATCCGGCGTAAATTCCCCGTTTACGGTCGGATAAAACAGGCTCCGAATGGGAGTCGAACAATGGCAGGTCTCCTGGCTTGCGTTTCACAGTCCTGCCCCGCCTTCCCGAACTGGAGACAGTCTCCACTCAGTGGCCTTTGATAACGTCGCGATAAGGAGGGGCGGCGTTATCCGGGACGAACTCTTCGCTCACAGTTGCGGGGACAGCTCCGGCTGATCGGACGCGCATAAAGTGGCGCCCACCGGATTCCCATTTAATCCTGCTCTTATCGAAAGTGATCGAGTTTTGAGCAACTGGAACCATTGCGGCCCACATTATCATGAATTGGTCATTTTAAGTCCAGAAAGCCAAAGAGGGGCTCTGGACCTGTCTGCAAGATTGTGTCAGTTTTACGCTCCCGTAATTACCGACAAGAATAAGACTGTATGACCGACGCGCCCTTGTCCCGCCATGGACTCATTCTGAAACGTCTGCTGTTCCTCGTGTTTATGTATGCAGGATTGGCCTATGGCTTGAGCCTGTTGGAATACACCGTCTTCAATCTGACCGGTTGGTCCCCGGTGAGCATCGAACGCAGTGTCGAATTGCACAGCCGGGAAGAGGTGAAAAAGGAGTTCGACCTTTGCGGCGGCCCGTTATTCGCCGCCAACGCCGTAGTCAGTGACCAGGAAGGCAATCGCCTGCTCGCCCGTTGCGGACGCTTCTGGCCTTTCTATCGCTACACCATTGAAGCCACCGCCCACCCATTGCTGCCGGGCTCTTTTATCCTGTATCCGGACGAAGCGACCGAGGCTGCAAAGGCGCGAGAGAATTTCATCATCAATATGCAGGTGGTCAACGGCGGCTTCGCCTTGGTGGCTTTGTTTGTGATTGGCTTGAGTTGTTTCGCCGGCTATCGCTTTCTTATCAAGAAGGACGAAGAAGCCGGCTACAAGACTGCTTTTCACGGCTTTATCAGCAGCTTTCTGATGCTAGCCTGTTATAGCGGCGTCATGTTCTTCATTGACCCCACTTTCAGCTTCGGCTGGTAATCCCGCTTAGCCTGCGCGCAGCCAAACGCCCAACTGGCGGATCGCTTCTTCCGCCTCCGCCGTCCAGGGCGCCGCGCAATTAAGCCGCAGGCAGTGTCTGTACTTGTCGCCACTGCCGCTGAACAGGGTTCCTGGCGCGATGCTCACGCCGGCGGCCAACGCTTTGCGATACAGCGCGACCGTATCGCAGTCCTCCTCCAGCTCCACCCACAGCACAAAACCACCCGTCGGTTGCGACACCCGCACGCCAGCGGGAAAATACCGCAACACCGCCGTCGTCATGCGTTCCACATGCACTGAGAACTCATGCCGCATACGTCGCAGATGGCGATCGAAATCCGCCTGCGCCAGATAATGCGCCACCGCCATCTGCGGCAAGCTCGGGCAGGCCAACGTGCTGGCGAACTTCAGGTAGCCGACCCGCGTCCGCCAGCGCCCCGGCGCCATCCACCCCACCCGCAAACCTGGGGCGATTGATTTGGAAAACGACGAACAGTAAAGCACGCCCCCGGCGCGATCATAGCTTTTCGCTGCTCGCGGCCGTAGGCCGGAAAAGCCTAACTCGCCGTAGATATCGTTCTCGATCAAGGGCGCGCTGCGGGCTTCCAACAAGCGCACCAGTTGCTCCTTGCGCTCATCCGGCATCAAACACCCCAGGGGATTGCTGAAGTTGGGCATGGCCACGCAGGCCTTGACCGGCCATTGCTCCAAGGCCAGTTGCAGCGCCTCCAGGCTGAGTCCGCTTTTCGGGTCAACGGGAATTTCCAGCGCCTTTAGTCCCAAGGCATCAATGACCTGCAGCAATCCAAAGTAAGTGGGCGATTCCACCGCCACCACATCTCCCGGCTGCGTCACCGCCCTCAGCGCCAGAGTCAGCGCCTCATGACATCCGTTGGTGATGAGAATGTCGTCCGGCTCCAGATCGCACCATGCATCTTTCATCCGCTGCACAATAGCCTCGCGCAGACGCAACGCGCCGGGGGGAAAGCTATAGGCTTCAATCGCTTCGCCAGGCTCGCGCAAGGCAGCCCGGAATGCTTTTTCCATGGCCGCGACGGGGAGAAACTGCGTCGCCGGCGCCGCCATGGCGAAGTTCATGCCCCGGGGCGACTGGGTCGCCTGCACCAGGCTCATGATGGTCTGCTGCGTGTCCACCAGGGTCGGCGCGCCTTCGAATCCTGTCACCTTGGGCAACGCCGCTCCCAGTTCAGCGACTCCATCCTGATTGCGGCGACGCACGTAATAGCCGGATCGCGGCCGCGCCTCCACCCAGCCCTGCCGCTCCAACAGACGTTGCGCCGCCATGATAGTGGACACGCTGACGCTGAAGTGCGCCACCAAATCCCGGGTGCCTGGTATGCGCTCTCCCACCGTGTACATGCCCTGACGGATGCGTCCCGCCACGGCCTCAGCCACTTCTTCATATCGCTTTTTGCTCATGCCGGTCGCGCCTCTTTCATGGACAAGTACAGTTTTTCATCGATTTACCAGTACAGACGCTGTTTCTGCAATACACCCTCTACGTCGTATTATTTAGTGTAGGTTTGTGCAGGGTGGCGCGGGTTCCTGCTGGTTCTCGCGTACTTGGCGGAGCGTCTCGACCTATGTTATTTGGCCCTAATTCCCTCTCTCCTGGGCTATTCTCTCTCCTCCTACGTTTTGTTGTTAAGTTGGTGTACCAGTCTTTTAAAAATACTTTCCCTTTTTAAACAGCAAGTTACGATGCGTGCAAATCGAGCGGTTTGATAGCTGATTCGCTGGAGAAAATGTACAAGATAGAGGAGATTAATTTTGAAGCTTACATTGCTATTACTCTTCGATTTAGCTATCTCTCTGTTATAAAATTGCTCATGAAGCATCCAGACAAGTAGGTATTATTGATGGATGCTCCAATCAGCAGCTTTCTGCTTAATACCAACACATGGATGGAGGTGTTTATGTCAAAAGGTAAAGGCTCTTCACAAGGTGGGGGTAAAGGCCGCCCATCAACTGGTTTCCCGGGTGGGAACTGGCCTAGCACTACAGGTAATCCCTCTGGCAAAGGACGTGGCAATGGGCCATCTAAGGGTAAGTAGTTAAACTCACACGATTGCTGCCACCGCCTGAGAGCAAGCGATCTCAGGCGGTAGTTTCGGCCAGTATTCGAGAATACGGTTAAGGCCAGTGAATTAAAAAAGAGGCTTATTGCAAGCCTCAATGTCAGTGATTCCTTCACCACCATCAGTTCCAGTTTAAGCGATAAGTGTAGTGGTCTAATAGTCCTGGACACGTTAATAAGAGACAATACCCGTCAACGATTAAGGTGTCAGCATGAGTCAGAAAAGGTCGTATAGGCAGTATACAAAAGAGTTTAAAGAAGAGGCCGTTTCCCTGGTGCGCGATCAAGGTTATTCCGTCCCAGAAGCGGCTAAATCCCTCGGCATTAGCGCCAATGTGCTCTACAAGTGGAAGGAAAAAATTGAAGCTCAGCTTGAAAACCAGGTTCTGGCTGAAGACGAGCGCGCCGAGTTAAAACGGCTTCGCAAAGAAAACAAAGAGCTGCGCATGGAAAAGGAAATCCTAAAAAAGGCTTCGGCCTTCTTCGCGAAAGAAATGAAATAAAGTTCGCCTTCATTCAAGCAGAGTCGAGTCGCTTCCCAGTGAAAGTGCTTTGCCGGGCTCTGCGTGCAAGTCGATCAGCCTACTATGCCTGGCGTCGGCGCCGCGCGCCGGTGATCCGGTTTGATGAACTTCATCTGCATCGGCGAATGAAGCGACTGTTTAACGCTTCTCGAAGCAGTCTGGGCAGTCGAGAGATGATGAAGAAGCTACGCGAAGAAGGCTTTCAGATAGGGCGTTATCGGGTTCGCAAGCTCATGAAGTGGTTGGGTCTTCAGGTCACTCAACGCGTTGCTTACAAGGCCACGACAAGGCGCAAGCATCATCATGCGGTTGCAGATAACTTGTTGAATCAGAATTTTAATCCTACTGCGCCCAATCAGGTTTGGGCTGGCGATGTGACCTATCTAAAAACAGGAGAAGGCTGGATGTATCTGGCCATTGTCATGGATTTATATTCCCGAAGGATCGTCGGCTGGCGCATCGACAAGCGCATGACGACAAGTCTGGTCAGTCAGGCGCTGATCAAGGCGTACAACTTGCGGAAGCCGGCCAAGGGCTTGGTATTCCATAGTGACCGTGGTTCACAGTACACCAGCGGACATTATCGAAAGCTGCTGGAAAAGTATGAAATCAGGGCGAGTATGGGGGACGTGGGAGCGTGTTGGGACAATGCGGTGGTTGAGCGCTTTTTTGGCAGCCTTAAGCATGACTGGATATTAAAAATCCCTCAGCCCACCCGGGAGCACATGAAGCAGGATGTCGCAGCCTACATGAGATATTACAACCTCGAAAGACTGCATACGGCGAACAATGATATGTCGCCGGTTAATTATGAAAACTCTCTAAAGAAAGTGTCCGGTGGGATTTGACCAGAACACTCCCAACGGTCCACCCCAGATGGATGCGTTGTTTAAGTTCCTGTTCGCACAGGATTCGCCAACGCTGCGGGTGATTGGACGACGCATCGTGGGCTGGACGCTGCCGCCAGACTGGTCTGAACCAGTAATTGAACGCTTGGAGTGGCTCACTGATGTAATGCGTTCCCAGACAGGCGTTGAACAACGGGTGCGTTTGCGGGCGCAGCCGAGGCGAAGTCTGGAATATCGAATTCTGACTGGGACGGACCGGTCCCGCGTGCTGATGGAGAACCTGCTCATATCCTGGCAGGCGCGAGTTTATGGTCTGCCCTGGTGGACAGACGCGGTGGCGTCGGCGATGGCGATTCCCGCCGGGACGCGAACGCTCCCTGTGGACGCCACACACCGCGACTTCGCCGTGGGTGGGCTGTTGGGAGTGATGTATGATCTGCGCGCGGAGTTTGCGGAAATCGAGTCTGTGGAGCCTCATCAGCTGACTCTTAAACGGCCACTGGAACGAACATGGCCTGTTGGCTCCCGTATTGCCCCGGTGTGTCCGGCGCGAGTGCGCAACGACCAGAGTCTGACTTATGTGACCGACGTCATCGTCGCGGCCAAGACTCAGTTTCGTCTGGAGGAGGAAGGTTCTCTGACGGCGCTGCCGGAAGGGGATGACTACCAGGGCTATCCGGTGCTGCTCACGCCTCCGGACTGGCGCGAGGATCTCGATGGCGGTGTGGGGCGTGATTGGCGTGAACTGGATTACCTGACTGGGCGTCGGGTGATTGATGACCTCAGTGGTATGGATCGCCGCCGCCGTGTGCATCGCTGGTTGTTGGTCGGGCGCGCCGCCATTGCTGATTTCCGCCGTTGGCTGGCGGCCAGGGCCGGGCGTTTGAAGCCCTTCTGGCTGCCCAGTTTCCAATCCGATCTCGTGGTGGTCGCGCCGGTTGGCGCCCAGGATACGTCCCTAACGGTGGAGAATCGGGGCTACGCGACTGGGCCCGCCGCCGCGGTGGGACGTCGCGATTTACTGATTCACGCCGTTTCCGGAGCCCGTTTTTATCGACGTATCCTCGGGGCCTCGGAAATGGACGCTGCGAGTGAGCAAATTTCCATGGAATCCCCCCTTGGCTCGGCCATGGCGACGACGGATTTTTTACGGATCTCCTTCCTCACCCTGGTGCGGTTGGACGCCGACGCGGTGGAAATCACCCACCATACCGATGCGTTGGCGGAAGTCACCCTGTCCCTTGTTACCCTTAGAGATGATGTATGAGTTACGCAGAACGCGAAGTGTCGATGGACGCCGCCAGCCCGGTTGAGTTATATGAGTTTCGGCGCGGAACGCGTGCCTGGCGCTACACCAGCACGGCCCAGGATGAAGCGTATAACGCCATGGTTTATACCGCCATCGCCATTAAACGCGGCCCCATCGAGCGCAGCGCGCAAAGCGGACGCGCAGGCTTTCGCGTCACCCTGCCTCGGGATGTGGCGGTGGCTCAAGCGTTTATTTCCACGCCGCCTTCTGAAGTGACGTTGTTGACCGTATACCGACGACATATGGATGACTCAGAGACGGTTCCCGTGTGGATGGGACGGGTGCTGAATGCGGAATGGCGCGGCTCTGAAGTGGAGTTCAATTGCGAGCCAGTCTATACCAGTTTGCAACGAACGGGCTTGCGTCGTCTGTATCAACGCAATTGTCCTCATGCGCTCTATGGCGCGGCCTGCGGCGCCAGTCCCACGGCGCATCGCATTAAGGGGAACGTGATGGCGCTGGAAGGCCCCGTCATTCGCGTCGCCGCAGCGGCCGACTATGCGGACGGCTATTTCGCGGGAGGATTCGCCACCTGGTCCGCCGAGGGACTGACGGAAAAGCGCATGATCGTCGGCCAGAGTGGCGACGCGATCACGCTGTCCACAGCGCCGCCGGGTCTTCGCGTTGGCGCAGCGGTGATGTTGTACCCAGGCTGCGACCACACGTTGACGACCTGTGAGGCCAAATTCGGCAATAGCCTGAACTACGGCGGCTTTCCCTTTATTCCCTCCAAGAACCCCTTCGGCGGCAGCCCAATTTACTGAGGACCTTTCATGCCTTGGATGCAAATCGTCGTGTGGATCGTCGCCACACTGGTTCAGTACGCGCTGGCGCCCAAACCGCCGCAACCGCCGGCGGCGGAGTTAAAGGATTTGGACGCGCCCACCGCCGACGAGGGGCGTCCCATTCCCGTGGTGTTCGGGACAGTGCTGGTGCGCAGCGCCAATGTGGTCTGGTACGGCGATTTGCGCACCACGCCCATCAAATCCAAAGGCGGAAAGAAATGACGTCGCTGACGGTCACCCACGCCGACATGCGGGCGTTGGGCTATTGCAATCGCGGCGGCCGCGCCTGGTTCGCTCGCCATGGGTTGGACTGGTCCCGGTTTTTGGAAGCGGGAGTGTCGGCGCGGACACTGCTGGCCACCGGCGACGTCATGGCCCAAGCGGTCGTGGCTCAGGCGCGAATACGCCGAGACGAGGAACAGGATGGGCGGTAGCAGTAAGTCGGTCACCGTTGGGTATCGCTACTACCTCGGGATGCACTTGGCGATCTGCCACGGTCCGGTGGACGCCCTCACCGAAATTCAGGTCGGCGATCGCCAAGCCTGGAAAGGCGACCTCAAAAGTAGTGGACGACTTCAGCTCAACGAGAAAGAGTTGTTTGGCGGCGACAAGCGTGAGGGCGGCGTCTATGGCTCCGTGGATGCGGCGTTTGGGGAAGAGACGCAACAACCCAATGACTACCTTAAAGCCGTCCAGGGAGATCCTCAGCCCGCCTATCGCGGATTGTTCAGCCTCATTCTGAGGCAGGTCTGCCTCGCCGCCAATAATCCCTATATCAAACCCTGGGCGGTGCGGGTGAAGCGTTGCTTTAGGGCCTGGTATCCCGACAAGGCGGAGATTCATGGCGCCGCCAATCCGGCCCACATCCTTTACGAGTGTCTGACCAACCCCGTATGGGGCATGGGATATCCCGCCATCAGTCTGGATGACGGCGGTTTTCGGGCGGCGGCCGATGCGTTGTATCAGGAAGGCTTCGGGTTAAGCCTGATCTGGTCGCAGCAAAGTAAAATCGAGCAGTTTGTGAAAGAGGTGCTGGATCATATTGGCGGCGTTCTGACGACCTCTCCCACCAATGGACGCTTTGTGCTGAAGCTGGTGCGGGCCAACTATACGCAGTCAGCCTTACCGGTTTTTGGTCCGAACACTGTGATCGAGCTGGAGAGCTTTCAGCGAGCGGCCTGGGGAGAAACCACCAACGAGCTGGTGCTGATCTACACCCATCCCGAGAGTTTCAAGGAAACCAGTGTGACGGTGCAGGACCTGGCCAATATCCAGGCCCAGGGCGCAGTGGTGTCCCAGACCCGGCGCTATCCCGGCATTACATCGGATGTGCTGGCGTCCCGAGTGGCCATGCGCGACTTAACCGCCGTCTCCACACCTCTGGCGAAGGTCCGTCTCAAGGTAAACCGCAATGGATGGCGGCTGGCGCCGGGAGATGTGTTTATCCTCACCTGGCCGGCATTAGGCATTGAGTCACTGGTGTTGCGCATCGCCGCCATCGATGGCGGAACCCTGACCCAGGGCGCGATTCATATTGAAGCGGTTGAAGACGTGTTTGGCTTACCTGCGGCCAGTTACACCTCCGCTCAGCCAACGGGATGGAGCGATCCCGTTCCCACGCCTGCGGTGGCTTCGCACCGGCTCCTCATGGAGGCTCCCTACTGGGATCTGGTCCGCGCTATGGCGCCTGCGGAATTGGCCTACCTGGACGCATCGGACTGCTACCTGCAGGCGCTAGTGGCCAGACCTGCGCCCGGCGCACTCAATTATGAGCTGCACAGTAAATCGCATACCGCTCCCAATTATCAACGGCGAGAGCAGGGCGAGTTTTGTCCTACCGCAGTTCTCGTCGAGCCCCTTGGGGCGCAAGTGGAGAGCATCGTGATGGTGAAGGATGAGCGCGACCTCGACTTGGTGGAAGTGGGCGGCTACGCCTATATGAACGATGAGGTCGTGGCAGTGACTGCGATCGACCTATCCGCGCGCAGTCTCACACTGTTACGCGGTGTGCTCGACACCGTGCCGACGTCGCATGAGGCTGGCGGCCGGCTTTGGTTCGCAGAGGGATTTCAAGGGACGGACTCCACTGATTACGCTGCTGGGGAAAAAGTCGACGCGCGGCTGCTGACGACGACCGGAAAAGGGACCCTTCCGCTGATCTCGGCGCCCACCGACAGCATTGTCATGGGGCGGCGCCAGAATCGGCCATATCCCCCTGGCAACCTGAGAATCAATGGCAAGGCGTATCCAAAGGCCATGAGTGGCGATCTGTCGCTGACTTGGTCCCACCGGGATCGGCTGAGCCAGACCGTGGACCTGGCGCCGCAAAGCCGTGGCGATATCGGTCCGGAGCCTGGGGTGACCTACCACCTGCACGTGTATGGCGAGAACGGAAAGTTACTGCGGACCTACGCCAATTTAACCGGAACCGCGCAGCGCTACCCGCTGGCGCAGGAGATGGTCGACGCAGGGATGGAGCGCCCCAATGGACGTCTACGCTTTGAACTGGAGGCGACACGCGGCGGTCTCGCCAGCTGGCGAAAACACAACCTCAGCATCGATCGCGCTGGTTACGGACTACATTATGATCACTATTATGGAGGGCTTTGATGCCTGCACACACCGACCCCAATTTGGGCCTGCACTATGGCTGGAGCTCCGGCGAATCCGGCTGGGCCGCGGGGATGGACGCCAACCTTAAACGCCTGGGCGCGCTGGTGGGCTTATCCGTGAAGGGACGACACCTGAGCGCTCCGCCTGCAACGGCACAGGACGGCGATCGTTATCTGATTCCCGTCAATGCGACCGGGGAATGGAAGAACAAGGCCGGACAGGTCGCCGTCCGTATTCAAAACGCCTGGGACTATTACACACCTAAAACTGGCTGGCTGTGCTTTGTGGAAGAGGAAGCCAGGCTTTGCGCTTATACCGGAACGGATTGGAGCGGCGGCGTCTCGCTCTGACGCCTATGGCGTTCCATCCACTTAAGAAAACGATCTAAACATTCTTTGGAGTCCCCCTAATGACGGAGACGAATCTCTCTGTGCCCGAAGACATCCTGCTGTTGCGGCGGGAAGAACTGGACGAACTACTCGATCATGCGGCGGAAAAAGGCGCCTTGCGCGTTCTGTCTCATCTTGGATTAGAGAACGGTCATGCCGCTCGCGACATCAGAGAACTACGAGACTTGCTTGAAGCTTGGCGCGATGCTCGACGCACCGCCTGGCGCACGCTGGTGAAAGCCATGACCACCGGCCTGCTGGCGGCGCTTTTGGTGGGCGCCGCGATTAAACTCAGACTATTCCAATCCTGATCACAAGGAGATTGAGATGATCGAGGCGATGATGATCCGGGATGAAATTCGCTCAGGATGCATTCTTAGTACGCTGACGGTGAAAGAAGAGAGGTTTCAGATCCTCGAGCGGCCCTGGTTGGATAATCGGCCGAATGTCAGTTGCATTCCCGCCGGCGTCTATGAAGCGACCTTTATGGAGCGCTCCAGCAGCGGCAAATACAGGAATGTGTATTGGCTGCGGGATGTGCCAAATCGCACAGGCATTCTGATTCACCACGGCAATGTGGTTGCCGATACCCGGGGATGCCTGCTGATCGGCGACCGTCGAGGCTGGCTCGCTGGCGAGCGGGCGGTGCTTAACTCCCGCTCAGCGCTTCGGGTATTCGTTGAACTGCTGAATCGGGAGCCAATGCGACTGGCCATCCAGGGAGAACACTAATGCTGGAAGGACTGCTGGCGCTGTTTTCCTCGTCAGGGTTGGGCGCATTGGTGGGCATGTTTGGGAGTTGGTTAACCAAACGAGAAGAACGCAAGGATCAACAGTTCAGACTCACCTATGAGCTGAAAATGGCCACGCTTCGCAAACAGGAAGCAGAGCTTCAGTACAACCATGAACTGGCGCTGGCGGACAAACAAATTCTAAGAGCGGACACGGAAGGAAGGATAAACCGAGATATCGCGGAGACCGCGGCGTTCAAGGACGGGCTTAAAGAGCAGAGTCAAACTTATGGGATGTGGTTTGTCGACGCTATCCGAGGCCTGATGCGACCGCTGATTACTGTCTATCTGCTTATTCTGGCGACGTTTGTCACTCTGAATATTAGCCGTCATCTCGGTGGCGTTGGCGCGCTAAGCCCGGTCGATTTAATGGTCCTGTACAAAGAGGCCATCGCGCAGATGTTATTTCTGACAACGACGGCCGTCACTTGGTGGTTTGGATCAAGGCCGAGTAGCTCCCGTTGCGCCTCTCCAGAAAGCGCAAGATAACTTTGGAGAACATTTCTGTGCATTAAAAACGAGTGGTGCTGCACTTGTTGGTTTAATCCACGAATAAAAAGATCGAGTATGATGAAAACCAGTTTTTTATGTGACACCTATTATGACCAGATTGTTTTAATATAAACAAATGAAGTCCTTTGACTTGTAGCCTTGTATTCTGGCACATACCTCATAGCCTTCCCGGCTGCCCTCATCGTTGGTGTTGCCTTCTATGGTGTCAAAGGTTCCATCAGAAAATCGAGTTACAAAGCCAGTGTGTATCCAGTCTGTTGAGGTTCTTCGGTTCAAAAAAATGGCTACGTCACTTAAATTAGAAAAGCTTCTCTTTGCTTCACTAACGAAGAGACCTTTGGCTTGCGCTTGTGCCGCCAAGCTATCACAAGAAAACGACCCTTTAATAGGCATGCTTATTCTTAGTGTGTCACATGCCTGACGTAGTATGAAGGTGACGAATCCCGCACACCAAGGCCAGTTGTAGCCCTCTTTTCCATTCATATATAAGCGTACCCAGGGCCCACGATTCTGGCCACCGACTTCGACTGGATGTCTTTGGAGGTGGTTGTTAGCGTATTCGACTACCATACTTCCTAAGCTGCCATTGATTGGTGGCAGGGGTTGTAATACCGATAACATTGGCTCGATCAGAATTCGAAACAAGTCGCTGTCAACCTTGCCATCTACCGTATTGTTGCCGGTGCTTAAATTGTTTTGTGCACGAAAGGCCCTGACTGCTAGCTCTGTCGCCTGGCCAAAATCAGAATCAATGGCGATATGGTGTCCCGCCAGATTCAGCCATTCCTGGACTAACCTGCTTCGTGGTCCCTTTCCATGATAAATTGATATGAAAGTCCCATTATCAATAGCTTGAAGTTCTCGTTTAAGGTCTCGTGGTAACCATTTTGATGTCAGTGGATCAATCATAAAAATCCTCCTCAAATATACCGGCAGAATTTTTACCGAAATGAACGAAGTTGAGCATTCTGATCATCTGCTCAGTTTCTCTTTCTCAGCTTGTTTGGATGAATATCAACCAAATTGAGCGATTTTCCAGTAGTGGAAGGTTGTCAAATTTATGGACTTTTCAATTTTTATTGATGAAATCTTCTGCTTACTTCGAAAATAATAACCAACCCTCCTTTGGTGTTGTCGAAGTTCATGGTTTCTACATTCCATCCATTAGCTTCAAATTGTTGCATTCTCTGAATAATTTGATTTCTAAACGACGTACTTGATAGACATTCATTGATATATTTCTGAAACCAATCGTCTTTCCTAGGTATACTATCCAATCTCTCCCGAAAAATTAGATCATCAGAGATGATTTCTATTCTTTCTTGGCGTAAAATCTTTGCGATTCTTTGGCTGCCAGCCGTCAATACATGTTTTATATTTCTATAAAATTTTGAATTGACTACCGATTTATCAATATTTCCTGTGGTAACATCACCAAAACTGCTATTATTCCCATCAAAATTTATTGAAATAGAATTTCTCGCACTTTCATTTTCAAAACCTTCTACTCCTAAATCTAGGCCGATCTTGTCTAATTTAAGCCCTAGCGTTTTTAGCGAGTTAAGTTTAAGAAAAAGTGACGCAACCGCACCAACCAGAATACCTATTAGGAAATTAGCTGCATCAAATGTAAATGCATCCATCGATATTTCCCTTATTTGTAAAGTTAACTATGGGATCTCTGAAAAACTGCCTGCGTTGCTGTGTCATAAATCGGATCAAAATACTCATTTATTCACAATAAACTGCGCTCTTTCGCCGACCTTTTCCTTGCACTTTTGGTCTCGCCAACGTTTTTCAGAGGTTCTCTCGAATCTTCAATATTTCAGCATCACATGCATGAGGGGAGGTTTTATACTTATCTAGCGCAATCAAAATTACTTCCCGACTTTCATATGAAATATTTCCAGATAGATTTTCTTTCAGTATTTTTAATTTAACAGGTAGGCCATATTTCACATCATATTCACTTATTAAATAATATCCGTTCTTATTGGGAAGAAAAAACATTTATTTTACTGCGTTGATGGGTGAGTTTTATTCTTCCTGAGTAAGGGCATGTGCAATAAAAGAAAGAGTGCTATACTAGCGACAATATGTTTAATCATAGCTTCTCCTTGATGGTCAACTCCGATTGCTTTTCGTAGTACCACGATCACAGGAATAAGGGCGTAGTGAGTAGTTTATCTTTGCGTAGCGTTTTGTATGCAGGTTTAAGAACTTGGCGCCTTACATGGACGTGGCCATTTTGGTCGCTCTCGTGAAAGTTCAGAATAAATTGCATTCACTAGTGCAGGCTCAGATCCAACTGGACTATACAGACCTACAACACGAGGAGTAGTGTAAATGCCTCCTGTACCCGTTGCTGGTCTGTAAACAACCGCTCTATTGCTTCCAATCGAAAGTATGCCGTTTTCAATTGTTGTTTGATCTAAACTACTGGGAAGCGGTAGTGAAGTGGCAACAGATTCGCCGGTAATTCCAATCGTTTGAACTGTTAATGTACCAGTAAGCTTTTTAGATTGTGCTTCCAAACCAATAGCACCCAAACTTGTGAGTGGAACATCGCCTTCAATAGCCGTAATGTCGGCGGATAATCTCATTCCGATACCAACATACACAGGCACAGTAACTAATTGGCTTTCCGGGTACGTAGGTTGTTGATCTGCGATTGTTAGTATCGAAGCCTCATAGTAATCAGCGACGATATTTGTATTTCCAATCTTAACTGGGTTGTTATTTTTGAATGCTGTAATCCATAAGCTAACAGGTATGGTATCAATATTAACGTAGTCTAGAATGGCACGATATTTCTTACCTTTTATTGTTACTTTAGCAGGTCCAAAAGATAATCCTCCATTTGAATCAAAGCTAGCGACTGCAAACCGAACCGAAATGTCAGGGAGTGTTTCAAGAAGAGGCTTAAACGGATCTTCACCCGCTTTTGCCCCCTTAATGTCAAACGCTGTTGAAGGCAAGGATTCCGAACCAGTTAATAGCCTCCAATCTTTACAGCTATCATCTTGTAAGGTTTGGCTAATTGCTAGGCCATCTAAAGGTATATATCCATAACCACTTTCGCTTTCTCCGAGTGTTGAAGGTAGTTGTCCCTTATTAATACCTATGCTTGTGCATCCTGAAATAAGTAACAATACTATCAATAATCCCGTTTTTTTCATTTGACCACCCCTGCTATGTCTTATTACTGTTAAGAATTGTTGTCAGTAATTCTATCCAGGCTATCCTTGACTGAAACACGTATCTTGCGTTTTTGGCAGGCGGTAACTAAATGGAGAAACTTTGTATGCTATATTTTTGTTTGTAACAATTATATTTTTATTTTAATGAGTGGGCATCATCAAAATTGATGATGAAAATTTTCTAGGTTTAATCTTGAACGAAATACGGAGCTAAAACAATTAAGATGCATGGGATCTATGCACACTGAAGACATTTGAGAGATGCTCTCTATATTTTTATAAAAAAATGAATTTAAAATTTAAGTCCTTATTCGAATTTAGTCTTTTAGATACAGGGCCGACGAAGGAGCTGCTTATTATACTTGCAGTAATACTTTAGTTAGCCGATGCCTGATGTTTGAAGCTGGTCTTTGATCAAATCCCATCGTGGCTTCCATTTTGCTCTAATGCAGGTATATGAGAGCTGAACGGCTTGACGAACCTTAGAGGGAAGGAGGGACGTTGCATGGTCGTTGATAGCGTTATCGCCAAACTTTACGAATCAATAGTCGACCCGCCATACTGGTTCTTCGCGCTATGCGATTTGATAGCGCTATCCCGCAGCAAGGCCGCAAGCTTTTATGTCAAAGATTATGTGCTAGGGGCTATTAGCAGTTTATGGAATTGGATCCATGATTTTACTGCAACCCCCTACGTCCAACACTATCATGATATTGACCCTAGCGCTTCACTCATGCTTACGTTCACTTCTGGCATGTATTGTTGCTGTGGCGACAACACCGAGAAATATGTAAGTAAAAGAGAATATTATCAAAACTCCTACCTTCCGCAGATACGCTATTTCTCGGCAGGCGTTTACCATACGGAAAATTACAGCTTGGTTCTTGCGACGCATCGCTTTAGCAAGCAAGAGATGTTCGATCGAACGGTGCTTCATAGTACACAAGCAGATTACGAATCTCTTGGCTCTACCGTTTAAGGTTTTTCAGGTGACGCAAAGCCTTTGGCTGGAATCAACTTTGTCCCAAGCTCTCTTGGCAGCTCTCCCTTATGCGGTGATTGCGGTGGAGGGAACGGGGCAAATTCGCTATATCAATGATAAAGCTGAAGAGTTATGTAGAGAGTTAAAATGTTTCAAAATTGATAATGGTCGCTTGGCGTTCTACGATCCATATGTTCAAGCCAAGCTGATGCTGCGAATAAGGGAAGTCTGTGAGGCTCCTCCAATACATTCACCTAATCTTGAATGCCTCACTGATGAATTGGGGCGACCAAAGTTGGAAATCATCCTGGCTCCGCTTTATCCTGATAGTCGATTTTGTGAAGGCTGGCAGGAGCCGCTTGCACAGCTAATTTTACGAACACTTCTAAAAAACCCCGGGCTGGATCGATTGACTCCGCCACCATACGGGCTAACCAAAGCTGAGTTACGTCTTGCTACCGCTTTGGTTGAAGGCATGACTCCGGCTGAATACGCCGAAGCGCACCATGTTCGGGAAAACACGGTGCGCACGCAAGTTCGAGGCATTCTCTCTAAAACGGGAACGAGGCGTATTACTGAAGCGGTGGCGCTTTTTTCCTCTGTCGCTATTCCGTGATCTCAGCGACAAGTTTGGGAAATGTTTGTAACTTTGATTGTTTTTACAAGTTGACGCCTAAAGAATTTGCATCGATCCACTTTCACTTCAGTTTCTTTAATCACTCTATAGCTTCCACGGACGAGGAATGAAGAGGCTTTTTCTCAGTCATTCCGTCCTTACTTCTTAAGTGTGTAAGCTAACGAGCCAAATCAACCCAGATTTGTACGGGGCCACATTCGCTGACATGAAAAAGGCGTGACAGAGGGGCATCGCGCCGACATAATCGCCGTTTTGTTTCCTTCTTGATTAATGACCGATTGGATGTCGACGCATGCCCCCGAAGAAGAGTAAATCAACGCTCTCCCACCCCTTGTTCAACTGGGTGGAGCAATTGGATGAATTAACGAACGCACTTTCCGCCGAGGGCGCGGACAATTTAAAGGATCACCAACTACGCAAGGTCAGAAAGTCGCTCTTTGATATTACGGGGCGAATTACGGAGACCATTGGACGCATCGATCCGGTTAGACAGCCCAATTCGGTTTTTGACCCCAGCGCTCCGGATGTCATGGGGCGCATGGTGGCCATGGCTTTGTTGTCCCAACCGAGGATGAGATTGGAGGATAAGGCCCGCTTTTATGGTTCTGGAGTCTATGCGCTATATTATCGAGGAGAATTTGAGCCTTACGCCCCCATATCGAGGAAGGATCACCCCATTTATGTTGGTAAGGCCGATCCGGATTTGGCGAACGCGCGTTCGCCAATCGAGCAGGGAGAGAAGCTGGACCGGAGGTTGAAGGAGCACTTCAAAAGCATTTCCAAAGCCAGTAACTTGTCCGTGGATGATTTCGAATGTCGATTCCTTGTGGTGGTGAGCGGATGGCAGGAGGCTGCGGAGCGATATCTGATATCGCTTTACAAACCTGTATGGAACAAGGAAACGAAAATCTGCTATGGGATAGGCAAACACGGAGACTCGGCGAGCACTCGAGGCAACAAGCGCTCGCCGTGGGACACGCTTCACTCGGGAAGGTCGTGGGCGGGGGAGACAATCCACGATCAATTATCGGAAGAGGATATTAGAAACCTATTGGCCACTCATTTCGCGCAATACCCACCCTATGACACGCGAGAGGAAGCGATGGACCGCTTCCTTGAGGATATGTGCCAGCATTGATTAGATGTGTTCTCGCAGGGCCGCCGCCACGGAAGCGGCGACGGTCTCGGCCAGTTTGACCGGAACCGCGTTACCCAACTGGCGCATCGTCTCCGTCCACGAGCCATTGAACAGGTAGTGATCGGGGAAGGTTTGTAGCCTGGCCGCCTCCCTGACCGTGAAGTAACGCACCGTTCCGTCGTACCGCGCCAGCATGTTTTCTCCTCCCGGCACGCCGTGATCTCCAGCCTTCAATGTTTTGGCCGGCTCGTCCCACGGACTTCCAGTATGACCGGGATAGGATCGCGCGCCAGGGTTATGGGAATGGTTGGGTATGTTGTTGACGGGAAATTCTTCAGGGTCGGGAAGGTCGCATATCGCATCCCTCACTGTCACCCAAGGCTGATGGTTTTCCTCGAATAGGCCGCGTCGTCTGAGTTTGTCGATTCGGGCTGCGAGGCGCGCGGGCATTTCTGGACGATCGGCAATGGCAATTCCATGCCTTTCCCAATAATCCCCCGTTATCCACTTCGAAACCAACAGGGCTTCCTCCGAGTGGGTTTCGTCAGGAAAGTTCCACTCTATGCCAAGATCGGAACGGAATCCCACGATGAAGACACGTTCCCTCTTCTGCGGTACGCCATAATTCGCGGCATTCAGTAAACGGAATACAACATTGTAGGTTACGCCGCGGGCCCGACGACCCGAGGTGTGTCGCCGTTCAAGTCGAGACAGGTGATCGACCCACTTCTCGTTCCTCTTGCGCACAAGCTCTGGGTAGGTCAATTGAAGGATCACATACTCGAAATATTCGGCGAAGTTTTGCCGAAGCAATCCTTTCACGTTCTCGAAGATGAATGCCTTTGGCTTCAACTCCCTGACCGCCCGCACCGCCTCGGGAAACATGTCTCTATCGTCGAGAAAGCCTTGGTGCTTGCCTCCCAAAGAGAATGGTTGACAGGGCGGACCTCCCGAGACAACCACGACATCATCGCCCAAACAGCCATAGTCGAACTCCCGCGCATCGCCCTGGTATGGCTGTGGCCAGTTCGCCACGACATCCACACCCTTCGCCATATTGAGCCTGACGGTTTCACAGGCGTCCGCATTCCATTCGACGATAGCCGAATGTTTGAAGCCCGCTTGACTCATACCTATGGCTAAACCACCCGCGCCTGCGAATAGCTCTATTGAACTCATTGCCTTCTACCCCAAAAATTCTTTTATTCGTTCCCTTAAACCACTTTCCCTTATTTCGCACTCCCATATCACCAGACAAGACCAGCCCATCTCTTCAAGCTTTTTCAACGTCTGAAGATCCCGCTCCCGGTTCGCATTGAGTTTAGCCTCCCAAAAATCAACTCGCGATTTGGGAACTCGGGCTAGCGAACATCCAGGATGACGATGCCAAAAGCACCCATGGACAAAGATTATTTTTCCGCGCCCCGGAAAAACGAGGTCCGGACGTCCGGGAAGGTCCTTCCGGTGGAGGCGATATCTATACCCTAGGGAGTGGACCATCTTTCTCACGGCCATCTCCGGAGAGGTATCCTTTGACCTGACCCTGCCCATGATTTCAGATCGCCGAGACGGCGTGACCGAGTCCACCATGTCGCTAGTCCTTTTTCTCTCCCGTGCGTCGTCCCCTATTTAAGCGCGCGTAGTAATAGCACCGTTCCGGCGCCATTACAACTCTGGCGGGGAAGCCTTTCAAGTTAAGAAATATACCCCTGGGTGAAGCCCCTATTGTTAAAAAGTCAACCGGTGAATAGGATACTTTTTTGCCAAATAAGGAGGTTTCCGGATGTCGGTAAATGCCCACGAGCATATGTTCCATTCAACGAAAATAGCACAGCTGGTCAGGGAGGCGATGACATTCCTGCAAAGAACTCCCCTGTACGATCTACCGCCAAACTCGAACTTTCTAGGCGCCGGGGTATACACCCTTTATTATCAAGGCTCCCACTCCAGCTACCAGTTGGAGCGCGAAAGAGGCGCGCCTCTTTATGTGGGGAAAGCCGTTCCGACCGGTTGGAGAACAGGAGCCGAATCAAGCGTCACTGAGCCCAAATTGAAAAAGAGGCTGAGTTCGCACGCGAGAAGCATCAAGCAGGCTTCGAACTTGGACCTTTCGGATTTCAAATGCCGCTTCATGATCATGTCCGGAGAATCGTCCTCGTTGATTTCCGTGGTCGAGTCCCATTTGATAAGGGAGTGGCGCCCAGTTTGGAACACCACGATATTTGGATTCGGAAACAACGATCCGGGGAAGGGAAGGTATGAGCAGGCCAAGTCAGATTGGGATCGGCTTCACCCAGGGCGACCCTGGGCTGAAAATCTTGGCGGAGAGTAGATTGCGCTACTTATACGGGGTCCTTTAAGGACCCTTAAGCCGCATATGTTACTTAAAACAAAGTAAGCTGACGTTGGTTTGTATGTTGGGGAGCCTCTCCTGGCACAAATTTTGGCAACTTAGCACTTGAGTTGCTTTTTTGTAATGCCTCGATTTTATCCCGCATATTATTGCAAAACGGATGAGTGGGCTTCATATTAGCAGATTCTGTTATTTTAACTTTTGAGTATTTTTCAAAATGATGGTCATACTGCTTACCTTGGCGAAGGTCTATTAATCCCCCACAAATCGCACACCTTACAGAGCTTTCAACTAAACTGTTTATATTAACTTTATTTTTTTGAGACTTTCGAATAGTTCTGCCTGGATGGGCGTCAGACTTCGGAGGTGTAAAATCAAACTCTTTCTTTATAAGCTCACTGACCGCCGGATATGATTTATCTCTGTTTCCCACTAAAATTGTTAAAGTGGTGTTTAGAGTTTGGGAGATATCTTTTGTTGATTTGAACGTTCCCCCTTTTCTGGATGCGACGCTAGTGATTTGAGATTTGAATGTCGTTAGTATTCGTTCAAATCGTTCTCTCACGCTGCTATACAATATCTTCCTATCACGGATCTCTTGGTCAGTTCCAGAGAATAACCAGTACACAAATGCATATAATAAGTTTCTAGAATATACGCCTTGATGGTTGTAGGTGTATATAAGAGGCACTATGCCCAAAGACTTCGGGTTAGTGTTTTCTCCAATAAGCTGTGACAGTCTGTCGAGTACCACGCGAAAAATCTCATTCGCCTGTGTTATTATTGTTCGTGTTCCAGATGTACAATGCTTCGAGAGTAACTCCAACTTTAACTCATCTGTGGATAGTAATAAGTTTTCAGATATTAGAGCTACGAGTTCAAGCCCGTCTTCATATCTATCGCTTGGTTTTGATATAACCAAAGGCTGGTTAAAGTCTAATATTTCACCATTGTAAGGGGGGCGAAATAAAATATTATGTATCGACTCGGCATACTTTGGAAATTCGTCAACATAAATGTTAAGCTCCTCTTCTATTTCACCCTCAGGCCAGAAGTGGCCCGACCGTCCTGAGCTAACTATACTGGAAACGACTCTGCCATATGGGCCATTTCTATGCTCAATCAACATTTGCTCAAAAGAACCTAGCCTTTCACCGCTTCTATTTATTTGTAAGAATGAGCGTTCCGCTTCTTGATATGTCCCTTTGACCCATTGGGTCACCAAAGTTAAACCATCAGTGATGCTTGAGTAAAAATTCGCTCGTTGAAATGCCCAAGAAGACATCTCCTTCCTGGGAGCTTTTGACTCATTAACCAAATGTCGAAGCTGTTGGTGAAAAGATTTGAAGTCTTCATATGATCCAACTTCCGAGTTTACAATCTGTCGGACTTGTTCTGCGGCAGACACAATTTCAGCTTTGTGTAGCTCATTGTAATACGCGATGTTTTTGTCCCCCCAGTCATCAAGCATCCATGCCCTTAAAACTGACAGTCTGTGCGCGCCATCTATTACATAGATCAAGGTTGACTCATTACTCTTCCAGACAATAATTCCTGGAACAACATCCCCATTGAGTATTGACTTGAGTAACGCGACGCATCCCTCTGGGGACCAAGAGTTCGTTTCTCGCTGGAAGTCGGGCTTTCGTAATCTTGTGAACCAATCGACAGCGATATCACTGAGTCGGATGTCCGATTGCTTATAGGTATCCTCCATAAGCCCCTGTCTATTCTTGTCAACATACCTGAAATTGTCTCGCGGTATCAAATGATCTAAGTAAACTTTGGCCATATCCATTCCTGCGCGTAGGTTACCCAAGGATAGTATCATTAATTTTTATGGTTGGGGATAATAGCTACAGCAATCAGAATAAAGGGTAGCCGCCCAGAAATGGATACACAAATCCCACTGCTTTTTGGCGAATATGGGCGCAGTAGCGAACTAGTTGCTTTAAGTTAGCTTGGATTCGAAGCAATAAGTGTCGCATAACCTTCCGAGATGTATCGCAGCAGTACAAGGGCGGTAATATTTCGACCGACGAAGAGGCGAGCGATGCACAAGGGGAATCCTCCGGGTTTTATTAATCCGGCATCGATATAGGCATTCTATGCCGCATATTTGATGCTTGGGTGGTTAAAGTATTTTTTCACCCTCGAAGGCTTCTTTTGCAACATACACATATGGGATCGAACTTTCTTTTTGAGATCCCCTTTCTTTCGTGCCGGCTTACCACTGTGAACTCCCGCTTTTAAATCACAATTCAAGTATTCGTCCGGGTTCAATTCCGGGGAATAGGCGGGTAAATAGAACACTTCTATACGATCCTCATTCTCCTCAAGCCAGGCCTTCACAACCTTGGCGTGATGGACTCTCAAATTGTCCAGTATCAGGAAGACCTTCCGTTGGGCGTCTTGGATCAGCCGCTTCATGAACCCTATCAACCGGTCTGCGTCCATTGAGCCGTCATAGATTTGAAACCGCACTTTGCCCTGGTTGCTGATCGCCGAGATCATGTTGACCGACTCACGCTTGGCGTTCAGGCGAATCACCGGCGTTTTCCCTTTCGGCGCATAGCCCCGCCCATGTTGAGCGTCGCTTCGAAGCCCTGTCTCATCGCCCCAATAGATCTCCGCCCCTTCCGCCTTCGCTCGTCCACTGATGACCGGATATTCCTCCTTCAGCCACTTCTCGACTTGAGACGGGTTTTGCTCATACGCTTTCTTCACCGGCTTCTGCGGCGTGAAACCCCAGGCGGTCAGATAACTGCCAACCGTTCGGATCGCCAAGTGCTCTCCCGTCTCCTGCGCAATAAGCTGTTGCACCGCCTTACGGGTCCAGAGCGCATACTCCAGCTTGAGCTGGTCCGGGCTTTTATCGACAATCAAACATCTGATTCGGTTCTCCTGGCTTGGCGTCAATCGCTGTCCCGAGCCGGGCTCTCGTCCGCGGGGCTTGGATTTAATCCCGCTAACCCCTTGCGCTTCATAAGCTCTGATCCACTTTCCCACCGTCAGGTTATGGACACCGACCTTATCGGCTATTTCCTGATAGCTATACCCCTGCTTGCGCAGTCGCACGGCCTGTTTTCTTTTTTCTTCCTGCGCTGCGGCAGGTAATGAGCGAGCGTCTTCTATAATCATATGGGCATTGTATCATATCTATATCGATGCCAGGTTAATATAGAACAGGGGCGAACTCGTGCCGCGACGGAGTTCGGTCAGATCAGACCCGAAGTGGAAGTTTGCTCAATGGTAATTTGCAGTGAAAATGTGTGTCTTGTGATCGCTACGAAACAACGAATGAGTTAATTAGGAAGCCAAGAATGGGACGTCGCTATAGGAAAAACAGCTCTAACATATCAATCATTTCTGACGCTACTCATGTTGGCGCTAGATTGCCCTGGTGGGGCGCGCTTTTAATGGGGGCGATATTATTTGTGTCCCTCTACTTCATAATGCCTTTTTGGCTTGTTTCAAAGCTTGAGGCAATGTCAGGCAATATCTACCAACCCATGTTACAAGCGGTGTTCGGAAAAAGAATCCATTGGTTTGAGTGGGCGGGAATTGCTTGCGGTCTTGTCGGGCTCTACTACGGGGTTCGGAATTATACACTGCTCAGCCGGCCAAGCTATCAAGAGAGAAATGCGATTGGCTTTTTCGCGCGTTTTATTAGTCGGCTGATAGATTAGTTGTCGCTTTGTGAATTGGCTTCGAGTTCTGACAGGAGTTCTTCCGCCACATCCCACGGCAATCGCCGGCCAGAGCTGCGCATTCTGTCTAGCGCCGCTCTGGCTACAGCCACAGTGATACGCTCTTCGCGAACCATTTCTAGAATAAGCCAAATCGTGCCTTTGACGTCGATTTGCTCTGTTTCTGCCGCCTGCCTCAATGCGGCGTCGCCAGTTAATAGTGGACACTTCTCGGCTTCGGCCAAGGCTAGTGCGAACAAGTCATTACGCCCTGGTCTTGCATACCTTTGGGCCAGCGTCTCCATTCGTCTGACCCCTTGTTCCGATAACGAACGAATTTGTAGTCCTAGGTCTAGCAAATGGGCATGCTGTTCCTCCAACTCCTCGTAATAGAGAATGTCAGGGACGAGGAATTTGTAGCCAAGACTAAACATTGGCGCAGCTAGGTCGCCAACCTCAATGTCAATCAAGATGTTGGCGTCGCTAATTAAAAACTGCATTGCCGCTTTCCATGAAGCGAACACGTTGGAACTGATGTAGCGACAAATTCATAAGTTCCGCCGCTTTCGATTCACCAATGTACTCTTCGGCAAGCGCGTGAAATACCAATTGCTCGAAAACATGTGCTTGCTCGGAAGGGTAATCAAGTCCTGGCTCCTTCAGATGCCACCCCTTGGAGTAGAATAACTTGGCTTGCTCTTCCCGATAGGCGTGAGAAATGATGCCAACATCTCGGGCCCGATAAAGGATGCCTGCCATTGATAAGCCAAACTCTTCTTTAAGCAACCCTAACTCCTTGAGCTCTATGGCGTTTCGGCGCTGACCTAGCTCTTGTAGCACAGAATTGCGGGGAAACAAGAAAGCACCGGCAAAGCGGTTGCTGGCGAGCTCTTCATTCAGACCTTCCGTGAGACGGCCTTCCAACATAAGGTGCCCCAGTTCATGCGCTAGCGTAAAACGCTGACGATCTCCTGGCCAATGACGGCCTACAACAACGATGGGCATGTCATTAACCCGAGCGGCGAGGCCATCAAACTTGTTCTCGCCATCCGTGTCGATTTTGAACACGCGAATGCCGTTAGTTTCCAGAACATCGATCAGATCGGGAATCGGATCGTATCCCAACTCCCAAGCGTCCCGAACAGTCTCGGCAATGCTTTCTATTTGCTCCATTGTGTCGACCTGTCCAGGTAGTTCTGCTACTGGAGCAAACGTTTTGACCGGTGGCTGAGGAAAAAGATTTTCCAGCTCAATCCGACGCTCAATCTGGTCAATGACTTTGTGTGTAATAGCCTTCAGTTGTTTCTTTGGGAGGGTCCCTCGTTTGCGGTATTCAATATTTTCAAGCTCTACAGCTTCTGGTCGAAAGAAATATTCTGTGCGTACATTTAAGGCTCGCGATAGTTTAATGAGAATATCGCTTGAAGGCATGGTTGTACCATCCTCGTACTTTTTGATAGCAGCATGGGATACCTCAACACGCGCTCCTAGCTCGCGCAGGGATAACCCGGCTGCCTTGCGAGCTCGTTTGAGTCGAATGCTGAACATTGCTGTCCTCTCTTATCCTGATGGAGTTATTGTAAAGGTTTACAAAAATCATTGATTTACGATGAAGTGTAAACTTCTTCCATTACCAACTCAAGGAGAAGGCAATTAGTCGCTAGAGATTCAGAAATTCTGTATATCCCGGCGATGTCTATAATTTATCCATTGAAGCGTCAGTAAGTGTCGCTCTCCCGCTTAGTCTTAACAAGTTGATGTTCTCCTCTCCTAATGATGTTTAGCTAAAAATGCATTTGACATTGTGTTTAATGGCAACTTATATTGTATATTCTTTGTTCGACTAAGGAGACTTCTAATCAGGTTCAAAATTTATTAATATGCCGCTCGCTAAATGGAAACAGTGCTCAAACATTGAAAAATCGAGCTATTAAAGCCCGAATCATGTCTTTGAGTATCTGAGAGAAAAAGAGACGGCAGGGACGCTATCGAAACATTCACTCCTTATTCTCCCTGCTTTCTTTTCTTCTTCAATCTGAAATGCAACTTTGGTTGCTTTGTGGTTCACCTGCTTAATACCCAGTTCAACCACCAAGCACAATCATTGCTATCGCCTTTATTAACATGAAGTTTTATTGAGGAAGCTATGCTCAGGAACAAGCATATATGGAAATGGTTCGCTCCACTGGTTATGACGACGGGAGTGGCCCTGGCTGAAAGCGATCAAATAGAAAACACCTTTCTCGCTGCGGCGGATACCGGCAATACGGCGATATCCGGCGAGCAACTAGACGAATTTACTGGGGAGGTTAGATGGTCCGTCAAAGAGTTTTCCTTGCCTGGGCAAGGCGGCATGGATATCGATATTTATCGTTCCTTTAACTTGGCGGATCACGGGAAAGAAATACTGGGGCCTTGGAATATTGATATGCCCCGTCTTTCTTATGTGGTCAAAACGTGGAATGAATGTCGGGATCATGGAGACAAGGGGCAGCACTGCTGGGGGGATCATGAAGTCAGTGGCATAACCCTCGAAATCCCTGGTAGCAAGGCGGTCCCTTTGGTCATTAAAGATGGCGAACTATTGTCTGTTCGTGGCGAGGTGGGTTGGAAGGGGAAAATCGACGAGCTGAATGTCACCGCCTATTCTCCCGATGGTAAAACCTACGTCTTTGACCAGAACCAAAGTGCGGACAGAAGGAGTGAATATAATGTTGGCGGTCAGCTATTAGTGTATGCCTCTTCAGTGACTGACGCCTACGGTAACTGGATCAAATACAAATACCACAGAAAGGTTTCCACTGACTATGTAAGAAACGGTCAGTGCATGAAATTTCCCATGTCAAAACCAGAACGGGAAAGCTGCGAAGGAAGCGAGATTTCGGCGAAGGAGCACATATTCCCCAAGCAGATTACAACCAATGATGGGCGCCTGATAGATTTCAATTACGGAGAGCCGACGCAAGAAAACGTGACTTCAACGTGGCGTTTTGGCACGGCTTCACCATCTGTTGGCGTGATTCCCTATTTGAAAGAAATAGTCGTACATGAATCAACGGGAAACCGTGTCTGGAAGTATGATCACTTTTTCAAGGAAGAGATGGGTAAGCAGATCCATGACGGACTGAAAACCGTAACGCTTCCCGATAATACGACCTGGGGCTTTACCTACACGGATAAGAAAGGGAAGAAACTTCGCTCTGTCACTGTGCCTTCAGGCGCGACGATTGCCTATGACTATGAGGTGATCTCCACCACCCATCATCCCAGAGGCGTGGGCCAGTACTCCCTTTCGAAAAGAACGTTGAAGGGACCGGCATTAAAAGATTCCGTCACCACGTTCAGTTATGACGATGTATGGTTCGACAACGACCGCTTCTGGAAAACGGTCAGCGTTTCCCCTTCCGCCAAGACTGAAAAAGTATTCTGGCATACCAATATTGGCATCAACAATGATCGAGTAGCCAGAGAGGGCCAGCTGTATTCGGTCAAGGTATTCGAACCCGCCGGCGGAAATCCGCTGCGCACGATTGAATACACGTATGACACCTGGGGGAAAGTGGGGCGGTTCTATGGCGAGAATTTGAATATCAAAAACTTGTACGCCATCAAGAACGCCACTCCCTTGATGCTGAGCAAAATGGTTGTGGACGGGAAGTATGTGACCCAGTATGCGGATTTCACCAGCTACTATCAGCCTCAAACCATAACGGAAGTGACCGGCGGAAAAAGTCGAGTCACCCGTAAAACCTACCTGAACCAGCAATGGGAATCTGTATCGAAGCCTCAGCTAATTGGACTTCCTCTCCAGGTTAAAATCGAAGGCGACAACGGCGAGTCTTGGATAAACAGCATTTCATACAACGAGAAAGGCCAGGTAGAGTCCACGACTATTAATGGCATTACTGAAAGTTATGCCTATCATGACACCGGCGATTTGCGTAAACGAGGCTATACCAATACTTGGGGCTATCAGGAAATTTACTATTTGAACTATTTCCGAGGCATGCCGACCTTGGAGGAGTACCCTTCATCCGGGGCTATTCGCAGAGAGGTAAATCCAAGCGGCACTGTTCAGTGGCAGGAGGATCAGGAAGGAAACCGAACTTATTATGAGTACGATGGCCTAAATCGCGTGACGAAGGTCAGTCCGCCAAACATTGCGCCAACTTATTACGCCTATGAGACAAATAAGGTGGCTGAAGCAAGAGAAGGGACGCTGTATCGCAAAGAGATCGCGCTTGACGGATTGGGGCGCCCCTATCTGACCAAGATGGAAGGTGCAGGCGTCACACCCACTTATACCCGCACTGAGTATGACGCAGCGGGTCGCACGGTCTTTACCTCGTATCCATCCTACAACAGTACTGAAGGCCATGGCGTTCGTAAAACTTATGACGCCTTAAACCAGATTCTTACCGAGACCACCACGGTGGACAATAGCGTCACCCAATACTGTTATGGCTCAGCCTGTGCTAGCTATCTGACGGGCTACGGATTTGACTACGCTACGACTGTCACTGATGCGAAAGGGTATAAAACCGCCAATCTAATGGAAGGATTCGGCTCTCCGGAAAAAACCTGGAGCCGCTATGTTGTGCAGGATATTTCTGGCGAGGATCGTCAAGTGACCACCCTCAATAGAAATAAGACAGGAGACATTACATCCGTTAATCAAGGTGGCGTTACACGCAGCTATGGTTATTACGCCGGCACTCACAAGTTGAAAACGATCAATGAGCCTGAGCGTAATCCGGTGACTTTCACCTATGATCCTGCTGGCAATATACGCACTCGGGATGTCGCCAGTGTTGGAACCACGACTTACTCCTACTATCCAAATAACCGCTTACAGAAAATAGACTATCCGACCGGACATGATGTTGTTTATTACTACTATATGAACGGTCTGCTTAAAACCCTGACCAAAGGCATGACAAGCTGGAGTTACGAATACACTCCAACAGGAAGTTTGGATAAGGAAACTCTGACCATTACGGTGCTCGACCCTAAAATATTCGCCTTGGATTATGAATACGACGACAGTGGATTTCTACGCAGGATAGCTTATCCGAATGATTTCTATGTTGAATACGATGTCAATGATCTGGGGCAGGTGACCAGAGTTAACTCTCCGGTGGGTGAGTTGGTCAGTGGCGTCTCATATCACCCCACTGGAACACCCAGCCATTACCAGTATGGAAACGGTCAGGTTGTCGCTCAGGCGCTGAATGATCGTCGTTTTGTGAGTCATGCCACCAGCGCCAAAGGCGGAGTGGTCGCCAGCAACCTGAGCTACGGCTTCGACGCATTGGGCAACATTACCGCCATCACCAATTATGTTGATAATAATCAATCTGTCTCAGGACTGACCTATGACGGTTTGGGGCGCCTCAAAACAGCCAATGGGGCGTGGGGAACTGGCAGCTTTACCTATGACCACAAAGATAATCTGATTTCCAAGAGCTTAGGTAATTTGGGATCAATCGGCTATGTATACGACGCTGGCTCCAATCGACTGAAAAGTACAACGGGGATACCCTACGCATTCCAATATGATGGCTATGGCAATGTGGTGAATAATGGGCGTTTCACCATGACCTACGACCACTCTGGCGACATGTTGAGTATCGTCACTAACAGCAGTCCGGTCGCCAATGTTCCGCAAGTCGATATTGACTATGAGTATGACGGCCATGGCTTGCGCGCATTGGAAATTCATGAGGACAAAGGCATCTACCAGGCGCATTCCATGTCAGGAGATCTTCTCTATGAAGAGGACATGGTGAATCTGATCGCCACCAACTATGTCATGTTTGACGGCAAGGTTGTAACGGAAATAGAGCAGGACATTGAGCCGCCTGAGACGACGACCGAGCCCACCAGCTTTGTTGTAACCCCTTTTAAAGACAACGCCTCGATTGGATATAGCGGTGGCCTCATACCATATGGCTCAATCTCCAGTGATATGATTGAGAGTGACAACTATCAAGTAAAACTTATTTACCTTACAGCAAGAACCGGAACGACAGGCATACACCGTCTATCCATAGCCTTTAAGGGGGATATCCCCACCAGCTTATTCGCCAAACTTCGACTCATCTCCTTTGAGTTTGATTTCGATAAGGCGGAAAGATTCTATATGACCATTGGAGGCGTGCCCCAAACGAGCTTTTATTGGGAAATCGACTACGACACCATGAGCCGACTCCGAGATTCAACCGAGTGGCCAGCCACTATCTTCCCAAACTAAGCAAGGATACAGAAAGGTAAAAGACATGGATATTAGGAAGTTTATTTCACTATCCGCTCTGTTGTTGATGCTGCTCTCGTCCCTTTCGAGCGCGGCAATACGTGTCAAATACTTACATCACGATAATCTCGGATCGCCGGTCGCGGCCACAGATGAGGGCGGCAACGTCATCTGGCGTGAAACCTATGCCCCATACGGGGAGAAAGTGGTCAAATCAGGCGCCGCTGCCGACGAAAGGGTTGGATATACCGGCAAACTTCATGACAACGATACTGGGCTGACGTACCTGAATGCGCGTTATTACGACCCCGTGGTGGGGCGTTTTATGGCGGTGGACCCCGTGGATGTTATGCAAGGTGGTGTGTCGCACTTTAATCGGTACACATATACCTATAACAACCCTTATAAGTATATAGATCCATCAGGTCTATTTGGCATAGACTTTAATACAGGGGAAAAGATAGATGGTTCTTTCAGTAGGAAAGAGTACAACGAATATAAAAGAGAGTTTGATAATCCAACTCAAGTAATGAATGAGTATGCCTTCAGGTATGGCTGGAAATACTTTCCTGGGGAATTCGAGTTTGTGTGGGAATATCATCGATACGAGCTAATATCCGCCAGTTCTCATCCCAACTCCCGAGTAGCGTCAGCATCTATTGCTGGTTTAGCGGGGGTTGTCGCAATAGAGACAGCATTAGGTGCATACTCCAAAGTTGGCGGTCATCACATTCATGCGAAATCAGGCTTTGTTGGTCATGTCAGCTATAATCCTGCAAAGGGCTTCTCAATAAGCCAGGAGGCTATGAAGAAGCTTGGGCTTGAGCATACTGTAATGAACACTTATCAAAGAGCTGCGTTTGGAGAGTTGCTGAAAAGTGGGCGCCCAAATACTTTAAGGGAGCATACTCGAATTGCTGTCGAGGCATTAAGACATGCCGGTGCCTCAAGAGAACTTGCTCGCAGTTTAGTGGCAAGATCGCTACTAAATCTAAGAGCCCAGGGCGTTAGGGCTCCTTCGAGAATACCTTGGCAACGATAGATTAAAATGATTTGGAGCATATTATGAATTATGAGAATCTTGACAAATTTGGCCAAATATTAATTACGCAAGTAAGAGATGTTGTGATTGATAGATTTGTCCAAAAGTTTGCAGGCGGATATAAAGACCAAGAATCACAAATAAATGCAGTGGTTTACCAATCACTAGATGAAAATACACAGAAATTTGTCTCAAAAATAGTAAAAGAGGTAATAGATTCAACCCTTCACGAACTTCTCTTTATGGTCGAACAGAATGAAGAGATTGAAGTTGTTGTAAAAAATGGTGGTGAAGTGACAAATATAAAAGAAAATATTGATGGCCTGTGCGGGGAGTTGTATACAGAAGATGGATGGATCGAAAAATATAGTAAGCATGATCCAAGTAGGAAAATAGTTCTTTAAAATGTTTTGAGATGGTTGTTTTAATTAAATTAAAAAATGTTGTCATTAACCTTCCCTAAATGTTAGAGCAGCTAATATTCTAGTCGGCCATCAGTTGCTTGATTTTGTCTTCTTCATACAAAGTCACTGTCTAAGACGGTGACTTTGCTTTTGGCCCGCTATGTGAAGGCATTCTGCTCAATATACATCTGGTGTAAGGGGGGGGCGAGTTCTCTGAAGTAAGTAAGGCTTATATAATATATTGAATGATGCGGCTAAACAGCTTGCGGTCCTGTCTATTAATATTGTTGACTCAACACTCAACGGTTACCAGAACTGGTAGTTGGAGAAGCCGGAGATGACCAAAAGATATTTTAACGTCATGCAGGATATGACTCGGACTGATTTAACCTACATTGACAAATTGCGATGGAATTTAGATGAGGACTTTCAATTTTGGTGGTTGTGTAAGGGAAATTATTATTCTGGCCCGGCTCCATTAAAGGCTGAAGTTGAAATTCAAGGGACTCTATTGGCATTTAATCTGACGTACTTAGAAGTACCCATCGTAGAAAAAACTTTGGCCGAGAAGCTGGTCTCTTTAGGAGTGGAGGCGCAGCTAATTCCCATTGAAGTGGATGGTTTGAATGGTCAATGGGTTGTAATGAACTTCCTGCAGTGCATTGATTGTTTGGATAAGGAAAAGTCAATTGTTGAGCTATGGAAAGAAGAGGATGGAGTGCCTCACAAAGTGGGGCAATACTACGCGGTGCCCGTATTGGTAGTTGATCCCAATAAAGTATCTCCAGAGGTTAAAGCTTTCAGAATTCAGAATTGGGAAGGTCTGTTGTTCGTAGATCAAGTTATTAAAGAGTGCTTGGAAAGCTGGCCCAACCAAGCATTGATCTTTGAGGAAAAGACCCCGCGAACTCAGCTCCAATCAGTTAAGTAGCTAGATCAGGTTTTTACAAGTGATCAAAGGCCAACCTAAGAAGGTTGGCCTTATTTTACAGGGTCGAGGAAACGGACAGCTCCAGCGAGTCTCAGACATTTGGAAGCAACCTGAAATAGCAAGCTCAGACCCACCGCACTTGTAAATACCCCTTTCAACAAGGTTTGCTCCCGTTGTCACTCCCTACAGACGCTGTATCTGCAATACACCCTCTACGTCGTATTAATTAGTGTAGGTTTGTGCAGGGTGGCGCGGGTTCCTGCTGGTTCTCGCGTACTTGGCGGAGTGTCTCAAGCCATGCTATTAGACCCTAACTCCCTCTCTCCTGGGCTATTCTCTCTCCTCCTACGTTCTGTTGTTAAGTTGGTGTACCAGTCTTCACAAAAACATTTTTCCTTTATAAACAGGACGTTGTGATGCGTTTAAATCGAGTGGTTTGATAGCAGCATTGGGTAGGCGGAGGGTGCTGGGCTGGTTTGGAGATTCTAGGTCAGAACGTTGTGTTATAGAACCTGTTAGCTCATGGGCAGCTCAATTGAACTATATTGTACTTAATCATCGTATGATGGTGATCTATTGCCAAAAAGGAGTTGAGTAATGAAAGTTAGACATAAGCCATCCCATGAATCCTTGGTATCTCGTGTACGTTTAAAAAGCCAGATTAGCATGGCCGTCTTATTAGCTCTTACAGGAATGCTTGTCATGATTGCCTCTATACTAAACTCAGGCAGTGTGTTGGGGGGGGAAGAGGTCGGCCTGCGCAACATAGGAGAACTTATCGCCGCTATAGGTGGTATTTCCATATTTATCTTACTGGGAACAAAGGATTGGCCGAAACGGTAGATAATAGTCTGTAGCATGCCGACTGAGCAGATTACGAACACTGAGCCGTTTGGGTTTGGATTATCTCAATCACGCTCGCCTTGTGAGACGGTCTACTGTCAGCGACTTACGAAATTATTGCTGTAAATAAGGTGGGCAGACGTCTCGCCAGGACAACTTAGCTGCAATAGTAGAGAAGGGCATTTCCTCGATACAGTAGTAATGCCGAGTATGCGCCCGAAATAAAAGCAACTCGCGTATTTCACAGTTATGTTTAACCAATATGAACTTAACATCGTCGATAGTGGGATTGTCGCTTTCTTGTGAACGTTCTATCAGAAAGTAAAAATCCTCTTCGTCTCTGGGCGTGATAGCTCTAAACACATAGCCCTCCTGAAATTCTCCGTGAGCCTCAAAGTCAACCACTTTGCTCGGTGGGCAAAGGTTTTCGATTTTAGAGTCCGAGCTTTCTCCTAGGGCATGGTGGATAATCGTCTTTTGCTAACTCAACCTGTCGGGAATTTTTGGGGTCCAATTTCACTGATCCTACCCACCAATGATAGACACCCTGTTAAGCGAGTAAACTACGCTACAGAGGTGAACTATGACCAAACAGAAAACATCAAATTCCAAATCTCGCCAACGTTATTCCGACGAGTACAAGGCGGAAGAGCTTGCCGTGTTAAAAAAAGCGGCGGCGTACTTCGCCAAAAGCGTGAAGTGAGGTACGCCTTTATGCACTCTCACACGAGCCTTTTTCGCGTCACTTGTATGGCGAGAACGCTTCAGGTCTCAAGAAGCGGCTACTACGTTTGGCTCCATCGACAGAAAGCCCCTTCTCTGCGACGACAGCGTCAGCAATCCCTGGACATCCAGGTTGGAGCCGCTTTTGATAAAGCTAAAAAGCGTAATGGGGCGCCCCGGCTGACCAAAGACTTGGCGCGACAGGGAGTCCAGGCTAACCGTAAAACGGTGGCCAGAAGCATGCAACGCTTGGGCTTGAGAGCGAAAGCCGCCAGAAAGTTTAAGGCCACCACTCACTCCAGGCATAGCCTGCCTGTGGTGGAAAACCTTCTTCAGCAGGACTTTAATGCAACGGAGATAAATCAAAAATGGGCGGGTGACATCACCTATTTGTGGACGCAAGAAGGTTGGCTGTATCTAGCCGTCGTGCTGGACCTGTTCAGCCGTAAAGTCATAGGCTGGGCGATGAGCGAGCGAATGAAATCGGAGCTGGTCTGTGACGCCTTGCGCATGGCGTTGTGGCGTCGACGTCAGCCCAAAGGGGTGATCGTCCATTCAGATCGAGGTTCCCAATATTGCTCAGAAGCCTATCAGACGTTGATTCAGGCGCATGGGCTTCGTTGCAGCATGAGCGGCAAAGGCAATTGCTATGACAATGCCTGTGTGGAAAGCTTCTTTCACTCCCTGAAAGTGGAAGCGATTCACGGAGAGCGGTACGCAACCCGACAAGAAATGCGTGAAGCCGTGTTTGAGTATATCGAAGTGGATTACAATCGGACCCGCCTTCATAGCGCAAATGGGTATCTCAGCCCAGAGAGTTATGAGGCATCGAAAGTCGCTTAATGACGTGTCTAATCTTTGTGGGCAGGATCAGCATGCTCTCCAAGCAGAGCAAATATGAGCGACGTTTGATGTAGCATCAGAGGATTATGGATCAGTTGATCGAAGCCCATCCCATTTAACATGAATACGCCACGAACTGTGGCGACATAGTCCAATAGATGCGCCGCCTCTTGTGTTTCGAGAAGGCGTTTCAGTTCGTTATAATCACAAAATGCGATGTTTCTGGCTCCGCCCGATATGGGGTGACTCCTACTATTCATGGCTTCAGTCCGTCCCGCATAAATGCCTTTCATCAGAGGCGGTTTTAGAAAGGAATAGTATAATTTAGGTATGAATACCAGCATTTGTTGGGGGCATTGATATGAAGCTCAATGTGTGCCGGAACCTTTTTTTGTGGGCGGTGTTGACTGCAAGCCAAGCGACACTATCCGATGACCGAATCGCCATCCACTACCACGAGCGACCTCCCTACATGTCGACTGCCGACACGGGCATTGTATTTGGACTGACGGCGACGCCAGCCGCGAAGGCATTCCAAAGTGCGGGCATTCCACATTATTGGGTTCAGACCCCCTCCAACTGGCAGATTGAAATACTGAAAAAGAACTCCGGGCGAGATTGCTCTATCGGCTGGTTCAAGAACCCGGAAAGGGAAACCTTCGCCAAGTACAGTAACCCCCTCTATCAGGATAAACCCACTATTGGACTGGCTCTAACCAGTAACGGAAAACTCTCCAGTGGCCAAAGCATTGAGACCGCTTTTCGACGAAAAGACCTTCGTCTGTTGGTGAAAAGCGGATACTCCTATGGTGAATACATCGACAAACTGATTAAGAAGGTAAAGCCGAATATACTGGCGGTGACGGTTGAGAACGTGAATATGCTGTTAATGTTGAACGTTGATCGAGCTGATTATTTCTTTATAGCAGAGGACGAGGCGGAAGGACTGATACAAGCATCGGGGTTTTCCCAACGTGACTACAAGTACATTCATTTTACTGACTCCCCGCCAGGCAATCATCGCTACATAATTTGTAGCAAGCAGGTGGACGACACGGTCTTGGAGAAATTGAATCAATGGTTGCCTTGAGGACAACGAGAAGACTCGTGCAGCATCACGCATACAATCCTGGTTGAGCTTACTTGCCCCTTAAAGACCCCAATAAAATTGGACTTTATTGTTGATTGAATCGCCCCGGGTTTGTGTGGCGTGATTTTAGTGGGGCGGAGATGGTGCGCGTATCGTCTGTACTTTTGAACCTAGCGGGAGTGCTCGCCTGCTTCGTTTGCACTGTAGTCGTAGCCGCTGAGAGCAGATCGCTTGTAGTAGCCGGAGATGAGGAAAAGGTGGGATGCTATCTGGTTAAAAACTCCGAGACAAAGAGATCGTTTTCCGCTCCTTTGAGGATATGAAACCTTATAGAATCGGCCACATCAGCAAATCCAAAGTGAGTCCTGAGTTTGATAAGGCGGAATCCTCCTATTTGAACATTGAGTACGCGTTCGGCGCAGAAACGAACATCAGAAAGTTACTGGCTGGCCGACTTGACTTGGTTGTGGAGAAGAAGCAGCGCATCGTTCAACTGGTGAACACAGTACTTGCGTTGGAAGCGTATAGGTTGGAACTGCTCTCTCCATCTTTATTCATCAATCACTTTCATAACTGTGTGTCCAAACGTAACCCCAAACACCAGGAAATTATTGATGACTTCAACCTCGGGCTCGAATTGATTCGCCAGGATGGAACAGAGGTGAGAATTCTGACGGAGCATAGTGAGGATAAATCAGACCTTTGACTGAGATATGGAATAGCCAAACCTACAAGGGGAGAGTTATACCTAAGTTAGTCAGAGACCCCCGGCCACGTGACCGGGCGGGAGTGCTGAGAAACTGAGAGCAGGAAGGTTTCAATTTCTTCCGGGACTGTCCAACGGAGCCGGTCACCAACCTGTAGATTGAGTTCTTTACTTCGCCCGGCAACCAACTCCAGAATAAATCGGCAAGGATGCAGTCCTGTGCGCGGTCTCGGCTCGGCCGGCTCGGAATAGCGGTAGTTAGGAACATTCCTTTCTATGGCGGTAACTACATAACTATCGTCCAAGAATATAATGTCCAGATTAAAATACGTTTCCGCCGTCCAGAATGCGCGAAGTTGGAACGTATTATAATAGAACAGTAGTCCCTGATGAGAAGGGAACTGCTCAGCCAACAGGAATCTGATCGCCCTTGGGCGTTAACAATGTATGTGTGGGCTTTAGAAAAGCAAGATCGTTGGAGGCGCATCCTTGGCATAGAATCACAAACAAGAAAGTCAATAATCGTTGGAATATAGTTGCTGCAGACAGGCTTCTCGAGGGCTGACTCATAAATCCTTTACTCTGTTTTTTCCTTGTCTACTGTAAACGAAATATCAGGACATTACTTCGTACAGTGATATTTATAGGCGGGAGTGAGTACCGCTTGGTGCGCCTCATAGGAGAGATTAATGTACTAAATTTTAAACCGTCCGACTAGGCGTTCCATTTCTACTGACATGTCCGTGAGATCCTGGCATTGTTCAGTAACGCATTGCACTCGGCCAGTGGTTTTCGATGCGACTTCTGAGATACTAATTACGCTTTTATTAATATGCTCAGTGACAGCCATCTGCTCTTCCGCTGCACTGGCGATTTGTGTATTGAGGGAGGCTAGGTCAGTGACGGATTTTGTTATTTGGTCTAAAGATCGGGCGGCGTCCGCGACCTGGGCGACGCCATGTTCTGCTTGATTGCGCCCTTCCTCCATGGCTTTTACTGCTTGAGTCGCCCCTCCTTGAAGATTCTGAATAGTCGTTTGTATTACCAGTGTGGACTCCTGTGTCTTTTTGGCCAGATTGCGCACTTCATCCGCTACAACGGCGAATCCTCTACCTGCTTCTCCTGCTCTGGCGGCTTCAATTGCCGCGTTTAAGGCTAATAGGTTTGTTTGCTCCGAAATGCCTTGGATGACGTCCAATAGCGAACCAATGCTTTTACTATCGCTATGTAGCTGCTCTATGACATGGGTGGCGTTCTTGACTTTATCTGAGAGGAGTAAAATCGCAGCATTGGTTGTATCAACAATTTGCCGGCCCTTTTGAGCGGCCGTATCTGCATCACTCGCCGCGAGTGCGGCGTCAGCGGTATTTTTAGCCACTTGCTCAACAGTCGCTGCAAGCTCTGTAATTGCGGACGCAACCTGATCTGTTTCTACCCGTTGTTTACTCACTCCGTCATGCGTCTCCAGCATCGTAGTGTTCGTTGACTCCATCGCCATACGTAAGGACGACGCTGCTTGATTGACTTGTTGCATTGCCTCCTTGAACTTATATAACATTTGATTTAACGCTTGAGCCATTTCACCCAATTCGTCATTGCTCGTTAATGATATGGGGTGCGTTAGGTCGGAGTGCTCCTGGATATAACTGATATCGTCCCTTAACTTAAAGATTGGCGTACAAATTGAGCGGATGAGCGTAAAAGAAAAAATCAAGCTAACGCCGACAACAGACAGCAATACGGTCCACGCCACCCATTTCAACGTATCGTTGTTACTCAGGACGCTGGAAGCTGAGTTCTGCAGCAAGTGCGCAGACTCCATCACATCGCCGCCCGCCGTCTCAACATGAGCGCTCATTTCCTGGGATGTCTTCCGGGCTTCTTGCAGCGCTTCATTAAGCTTCTTATCGATTTCTATGCTTGATTGCCTTGCTTGGGCGACGAGAGAATTCCCCAGCACTCTATTTTCGTCAACATAGGCGTCCACTGCCTCAATCATTTTTTCATAGAAAGTATCCTGTAGCCCTTTGATCGACTGAGCCAGCGACTTATTGGTCCCAGATAACTCATCTAACTTCTTATTCAACGCATCCCTTGATCGTTCCGCCATACCCTCCGACTCGTTCAACCAGCTAACAGACAAGTCGTACAACCAAAAGCGTAGATCTGCAAATTGTTTGGATATATCGTTGAGAAGTGCGAGGCGTTTCAGTTCATCTGCTTGTTGATGTAACAGCTTATTTTGAAGCTTTACGGAGTCCGATTGGGAGGCCACATAAGTATTTTGCTCAGTAATTACTTGTGTGTTTGCGGATATTTGACTAATAAGATACAAAACGCCACATGCGACAACAATAGCGAAGATGATACAGGCGCCTATTAGCTTGGATCTAATCGTTAACTTCATCTTGCCACCTCTTAATCATGGCAATCATGATCTTTTATTAATCCCGCTCTTACCTGAGTTCTGTATTATGTTAGCTCTTCTTTATTTAGCTCCTAATTAAATATAATGAGGCTAATGGCGCCACCAAGCTCCCCTAAGACGCCGCCTTCCTTTTTGCCTCCTGTGATATCCAGACTTCCTTTCGGCTCGCCATGACACCCGAGGCATGAAGGTCCGTAGTATTCCGGCAGGATGTATCTATAAGCGTTTTTTCCTTTCAGCGCGGATTGTTCCGCGTAGGGCTTTCCTTTCTCATAAGACGTATCGCGAAACATGCTTTCTATAACGTTGCTCTCCCATTTGTCAGGCCTATTCGCTCTATTACGAACGTAGTCCTTGGGAGCGGTAAGCTTGATTTGCATCTTACCTTCCATTTTCTGTGAAAACTTGGTGGCGACTTGTCTTGCGAAAATAGCAGGAAGAAAACCTTTAAATCCTTTATCTGGTTCATTGATTAGATCCTGCGCCTCCTCCATCACTTCACTTACTGATTGCAATAACGCCTCCTTGGCGTCTGTATTGGTCGTCATATCTAAATCGTGATTGACCGCCTTACGGTAGTTTTCCAACGTTTTTTCTACCACCGCCTCTGCGCTTAGCCCTTTATCACCTTTGCTGGCGTCATTTATCAGCGCTTGATTATCTGAAATCACAGCCCTCGCGGATCTATACAGGGTGGTTATGTCGGCGCTGACTGCGTATAAATCAGTTTCGGCGTACGATAGATGGGAAAGCGACAGAATTAATATGCAGGCATATATCTTTAAGAAGCCCATTACATCCCCCTCCAGAGTGATTAAGGAAAACGGACGGCTGCAACATTCGTGGTCGGTTCATCTACATTGGCTTGCTGACGGGGAGAAGCATTAGAAGTTGGAAATTCGCACTACTCTTAATCCTCTTCTGCGTCAAGGAATCCATGGGAGCCAAGATGTCCCTCACGCTACTGCGTGGGTTTAACTTAGGTATAGCATAGCAATCATTATTCACAACAAGAGACGCCAATAAATTTCTATGCGTTGTGTGGCTGGGCATCAATAACTTGGCGACAAGGCGTTAGTTCCCCTCTAACGAGAGTTATAAATTCAAGGCGAATGAAAAAGACTATTCGCGATTCACTCTTGCAATGTGGCAATCAAGGGACAGGGACCCTTTTCTTGATGCGAATCGCAGTTGTCAATCAGCGCTATTAACGCCTCTTCAATGCGTTTTAACCCTGCGAGCTTTTCCCTGACTTCCGCCAGCTTGATCTCAGCCTGTTCACGCGCCTCAACACAGTGAGCGCCGTCCTCGAAATTGAGTAGTTCCCCCACCTCTTTCAGACTGAATCCCAAGTGTTGAGCGGACTTGATGAAGCGTAGCCGTACCAAGTCATTTTCTCCATATCGGCGAATGCCACTTGGAGGCTTTATAGGGACCCGCATCAATCCTTTGCGTTGATAAAAGCGGATGGTTTCAGAATTGACGCTGGCTCTGTCGGCTAACGCCCCAATGGAAAAAGATGAGGTGGCGTTTGTCATGATACTTGAGTCCGTACTTAGGTACGGTTGTAAGCTTAATGGATGAGACATGAATCGCCAAACCCCGTTAGAGCCATCAATGCGCGAGGCGCCTTATTAAGTGGGGCAATGGCGGCGATCCTCGCCTCCGCCTGCTGCCTTGGCCCCTTGGTATTGATTACCTTGGGCGTGTCTGGGGCGTGGATAGCCAACTTGACGGCGCTGGAGCCATACAGCCCTGTTTTTATTGGCATAGCCGCCGTTTCGTTGTTCCTCGCGTGGCGGCGCATCTGGCGCCCCCGGTCACAATGTGGTCCCGATCAGGCGTGCGCCACGCCTCGCGTCAGAAGGGCCTACAAGGCGCTGTTTTTCGCCGTGGCGGGGCTGGCGCTCACCCCCTTCATATTTCCCTTACTTGCGCCCTGGTTTTACTAAGAGGAGGCTGACATGTCCAAAATCCTTCCTTTCTTTTTTCTGCTTACGTTCGCCGTCACCACCACTGCTGCGGAGAGTACCGTCATTTTGTCCGTGCCGGGAATGAACTGCCCTATTTGCCCTATCACGGTGAAAAAAGCGTTAATAGGAACGGAGGGCGTTAGACGAGCCGAGGTAAGCCTGGAAAAGCGTCAGGCCCTCGTGATCTTCGACGACGCTGTCGCCAGCGTTGCCTCGTTAACCCAGGCCACTCGGAATGCGGGTTACCCATCCCATCCGGAAGGCGCGTCGAAATGACCGAGGTGAAAGAATTACCGTTTCGTGAATCGATCCTGACCTGCCCTGAATGCGGTCACGACAAGACGGAAACGATGCCCATAAACGCCTGTCAGTGGTTTTACCGGTGCGAGGGGTGCCACACTCTACTGAGGCCCAAGCCCGGAGATTGTTGCGTCTTTTGTTCGTACGGGAGCTTGCCTTGCCCGCCAGCTCAGAAGAAGAATGGATAGCGGAATTTTTGCCGAGTTAGGATTTCAGATCGATAATGTTGAAATGGAAGCAAATAGTCCAATCGATACGGATAACACCTATCGCATCATATTTCTGCGAAGCTTTGATCGTTGCTTTAGGACGGTTAAGACGGATATCGCCTTTGTAAATGGCTTTTGCCTTCGTCTCAAGGCTCGAGATTCCGGTATTCGGGAAATACTAAATCGTCTTCCGGTGATGAAACAGACGCAGAAGCTTCGGTGTGCGCTCTATACCTTGGCTAATGTGATTAGGGAGGTCAATGAGGATGACGTCTTATTGTTGGCGTTGGCGACTTATTGCCATCGCGCCATGGGGGTTACGTCGGCAATGATTGATGTGTGGCTTGAGTGCCTGATTGAAACAGTCAGTGAGTATGATGAGCAGTTTGATGAAATCGTCGCCACCGCATGGCGGACAGCGCTGAGTCCAGCTATAGAGACCCTCAAAAGTGGTCTCGGCGGTGAGAACTGATGGGGCCATTTTGTTCCAAAAGAGTGGAAATTATAAACTAATCTATCAGTAATCAAACGCGCCCCACAATGCAGGCATCATCCTGCGTAATAAATGCCGCATCATCCAATAACCACAGTGAGTCGCCCCAGGTTTGTCGGAGGCTAAATTCCCGATGAACCGGCCGACAAGCCGCTGGATCTGGTTAATCGCAACTTCAGCGCTGAGCGCCCGAACCAGTTGAGGGTCGCAGACATCGCCTACGTTGCAACCTGGTCAGGCTTCGTTTACGTGGCCTTCGTTGTGGACGTTTTCTCACGCTATATCGTAGGCTGGCGTGCGCTCAAAAGTCTGCAGACGGGTATTGTGCTTGATGCCTTAGAGCAGGCGCTGTGGGCGAGAGAAAAGCCCAAGGGGGTCATTCATCACAGTGATCGCGGCAGCCAGTACCTGTCGATCAAGTACACTGAGCGCCTAGCTGAGGCGGGGTTTAAGGCCTCTGTCGGAAGCGTAGGAGATTCCTACGATAACGCCCTGGCGGAAACCATCAACGGCTTGCACAAGGCGGAGGTTATTCACAAAAAAGGGCCCTGGAAAGGGCTGGATGAAATAGAACAGGCGACCCTCACCTGGGTGGAGTGGTTCAACAATCGTCGATTGTTACAGTCGATAGGAGATGTGCCTCCCGTCGAATACGAAAACCTGTATTATCAACAAGCCGAGTCTGCAGTTGCATGACTCAAATAAAACTGCCTCCGACAAAACCGGAGCGATTCACTACCACCAGTTCCGAGTTCAGCATTTAAGCAGTAATTAAAGCTTCTGCATCCGCCAACAATCACTGCGGTCTGCAAGGCTTTATGGAACAAAAAATCACTCCTCCCCACGCCAGCGCGGTTTTCGTAAATGCCGAGTTTGTGAAAAGGGAGTTAGGCTCTAAGTCCCAGGGGGAAAGGTTTTGGATAGATCAAGAATTCCATTATTGAATGCTTTGGAATCAAGCTGTAACAGCCAATCTAGCTTAACCTGATTTATTTCGGTCCAGAGGACTCCCAGTTTCCGCGTAATGATTTCCCAAGACGTGTGTATAGGTTTGAATTGCACTAACATCATTGTGTCCTAATAATCCCTGAACTGTCCTGATGTCTGTGCCCGCTGCCAAGAGATGAGTAGCGTAAGAATGACGAAATGTGGGCAGTTGACACTGCTTGCGTCTTTCTCCGCCCGTCGCAAGAGCTTGCGAACAACTGTGTCATGGAGATGCTGTCGGCACAGGATGTTCGTTAACGAAGGAGTCAAGATACTCGCACGTTTTTTCGTAAATGAGGTAGTTTGACTTTCCGGGATTTTTGCACTGGCATCAGTGGGCTGGAGGAACTATCTTCAAAGTGTTGGAATGGGAAAACGCGCATACACGATATACAAATGTTAACCGTTTAAATATGATCAGCGAAGAATCGAAGAAAATAATCCTTGATCTCTGGGCAGCAAGAGAGCCAGATATTACTTATTCTGCTGCGAGTAAATCGCAAATCGAAGAGTTCGAGGGGGCATGTCGAGAGATACCTGAAGACTATAAATGGTTTCTTTTAAACTGCGGAGGTGGCGTCATTGGCTCTGAGTGGGTAGATCAAATCGACGAATTGCATTCAACTTATACTAAGTTTGATGAAGAGTGTGTTATTGAAAACGGCTGGACTATTGGTAATTGCTTTATCATCGGATGGGACGGTTCAGGAAGTCCGATCGCAATAGATCCAGATGGCCGAATAATTGTAGAGTGGGAGGCCGATAGCGAGATTTATCTATTGGCGTCTTCATTAGAAGAATGGTTATTAAATGGTTTGGCGCCAAGCAACGGCTAACAAATCAAAGCACGCGGACTTGGCAAAGATGTCACCTTTTTGTTCCAAAAAAATCCGCCAGCTTCACCAAACCAGTGTTTGAGGCGTTAGGCGGTCGTAGAATTAGCCAAATACAGTTACAGGAAGAATAATAAGTATGCTGAGTAAAATTGGATTTACGTTAGTACTACTGATGGCCTTGCTACAGGGTTTTTATTCCATTTTCGCTTATTTAGATCCAGTGGCATTTTCCGCTGTTCGGGGTACTGTTTTAGAGTCGCAAGGCGATTTAGATTGGGTAAAAATATATGCTTCTCGTACCTTGTTCGTTGCACTTATAATAATGTTTTTGCTTTATCTTCGGAACTTCAAAGTACTCTTATGGGCTACATTATTCGGCACTGTAATGCCAATCACTGATGGTTGGCTTGCTTATCAGGCGGGAGCTTCGACCGATATAGTTGCTAAGCATGTGGTTACAGTAGTTTATCTAATTGCTACATTTATGGTTTTGCAAATGGTTGTAAAAAGAGAAAATGCCTAACAAGCACCATCAAGCGGACTTGGTCAAGCTGTCACCATTTATGCAAAAACATGCATAATAATGCCGCCTTCTTACCGCAATCCGTAGCGGCAGGCGTTATACCCATTTACAGGAAATACGAGAATGATTAAAGGTAGCTGTTGCTGTGGCGCTGTCCAATTCGAGTTAAGTGAAGCTCCCACCATGTTGGGCACATGCCACTGTACTCGTTGTAGAAAAGTTGGGGCAAGTGCTATAGCTTTCGTTAAATCCAATGCGCTCAAAATCACGCAGGGTCGAGATAAAATATCCACTTACAGGGCAATCCCTCCGTACAAATACGATCGGTGTTTTTGTTCGGTTTGCGGTTCAGCTCTCGGAGAAATCCTCTCTCAAGAGGAGTCGTTTCCAATAGCCGCGAATTGTATTGATGACGTAATCGAAATTGAGAACCAATTCCACGAATTCGTCTCCGAAAAGCCAAATTGGCTTAAAATCGCTGATTCTGCGAAACAGTTTGATGGCCATCCATCCTAAAGCATTAAACAATCGAGGATATAACAATGCCTTAGAAGTCCGAATAATGAACATCGAGTTAGTGTCAGAGAACGATTTTGGGATTCTGAAAGGTATTGCCAAAGAAGCAATTGAAAGTTCAGTTGATGTCCCGGTAGAAATTAAAGCTGAAATTATTGCAAATACGTTTATACATATTGAGAAAGGTGTCCAAAAAGAAAGCAATGTATTTTTAAAATGTATGTCTGAAGAGGTGCTGGGCTTTATCTTGGTGCAGGATTCTTGGAATTTGTCAGATCTTTTTGTTACTCCAGTCAATCACGGTTGTGGTGCTGGTCGTTTATTGCTTAGCGAGGCGGTTAGTAAATGCAGGCCTAAAAATACTAGAGGCTACATCCGTGTAAACTCTTCAAAAAATGCTGAAGGTTTTTATCGTAAATTTGGGTTTAGTTCTTACTTTCCGAGCAAAGAAGTTCCAAATTTTGTGGTTCCACTTATTTACCGCTTCTAACAAGGCCGGGCAGCATCGCCCCACTGCGTGGGATGGACAGCTTACACTCCGCACCTTTTGTGTTTCGCTACGCTCATTTTTACACAAAAGATGCTCCATACAAGCTGCCGCTGCTGGCGGCGTTAAGCCCTCAAGTGCGGATTCAAGCAATTAGCCATATCGGCTTCTGTACCAAAATCTGATTAGATGCCGTTTTGGTGACCTCCGAGGACGCTATGTGGACATGTGTGTCCAATTTTCGGAATTGTGATATCTCTATATTTTTTAGTTTTCTGAAAATCAAAGAGAAATATTAATCATATATTCTATGTGAATGTTGAGAGGCCGGATTAGCAACCAAGCATCCGGTCAGCGTGCTGTGAAACCTTCTACTTAGTGAAAATTCACTCCTCCCCACGCCTGCGCGGTTTTCGTAAATGCCGAGTTTGTGAAAAGGGAGTTAGGCTCTAAGTCCCAGGGGGAAAGGTTTTGGATAGATCAAGAATTCCATTATTGAATGCTTTGGAATCAAGCTGTAACAGCCAATCTAGCTTAACCTGATTTAATTTGGTCCAGAGGACTCCCAGTTTCCGCGTAATGATTTCCCAGGACGTGTGTATAGGTTTGAGTTGTACTATTAACCATGCATCGATATAGGTATTTTATGCCGCATATTTGATGCTTGGGTGATTAAAGTATTTCTTCACCCTCGCAGGTTTCTTTTGCAACATGCACATATGTGATCGGGTTTTCTTTTTCAGATCTCCTTTCCTTCGCGCCGGCTTACCCCCATGTACTCCTGCTTTTAAGTCACAATTCAAGTACTCGTCCGGGTTCAGTTCCGGGGAATAGGCGGGTAAATAGAATACCTCAATATGATCCCGGTTCTCCTCAAGCCAAGCTTTCACCGCCTTGGCGTGTATAATCATGCAGGCATTGTATCGATATCTATATCGATGCCTGATTAATAACATCATTGTGTCCAAGTAATCCCTGAACTGTCCTGATGTCTGTGCCCGCTGCCAAGAGATGAGTAGCGTAAGAATGACGAAATGTGGGCAGTTGACACGGCTTGCGTCTTTCACCGCCCGTCGCAAGAGCTTGCGAACAACTGTGTCATGGAGATGCTGTCGGCACAGGGTGTTCGTTAACGAAGGAGTCAAGATACTCGCACGTTTTTTCGTAAATGAGGCAGTTTGACTTTCCGGGATTTTTGCACTGGCATCAGTGGGCTGGAGGAACTATCTTCAAAGTGTTGCAATGGAAAGATGCGCATGCGAGATATACACATGTTATACATCATCGGGCACTGTTTATTCATACAGTCGCTGTGTCACTCTTTTGCAGGCGAAATATCTTTTACCTAAAGGTGTGACATGATTAAGGGAAGCTGTTGTTGTGGAGCGGTTCAATTTGAATTGACCGAAAAGCCTAGCATGATGGGCATGTGTCATTGCAGCCGCTGCCGTAAAATCGGGGCTAGCTCTTTGGTATTCGTAAAATCTGATAAATTTGATATCACTACTGGCCGCGATAAAATTACAGTCTACAAGGCCGTGGCACCATACAAATATGATCGGTGTTTTTGTTCGGTTTGTGGCTCTGCTCTTGGCCAGGTTCTTTCGGAAATGGGGTCTTTTCCAATAAATGCAAATTGCATAGACAGTGAAATCGAAAATCAGTTTCATGAGTTTGTTTCTGAGAAAACTGGCTGGTTAAAAATTGGCGATAATGCCAAACAGTTTAATGAACACCCGCACGAGTAATAGGAAAAATGTATAACAAGTTGCAGCACTTCGCACCTGCGGTGCCGGACGCTCATACCTCGCGCCGCTGTGCAAAGCGTTATGTGAAGGACGGCGGAAACAAGAATGTTAGAAGTGCGCGAAGTTGAATTTGAGAGTCCGATCGCTGAAGCTTTGCTTAGGATGTTCAAAAAAGAATGGCCTGACTTAACATCGTTCGAGCGAAAAAAGAATGAAGTTGTGATACCCAAACCGCTCGGCGCATTTGAAAAGGAGTCGCTAGTTGGTGGAGTGTCGTTCTGTGGCTATATCGGGCTAAACGGTGAAGGTACGGCAATTTGGGTAAACGCTGTTTATACCTACCCTAGTAAACGTAAGTTGGGGGTAGCAAGCTGCTTAATAAAAGAAGCAGTATCTCGAACGCCTAAACTATATGCTTTAACGCACATACCAAAGTTATACACAAAACTTGGCTGGCGTATAGTCGGCAATACAAGTGAAGGAATTCAGCTTCAAAGTTGGTAATTCACAGGTGAATTAGACAAATAGTAGTAACACTGATCCTACCCATCCATATCGGTTTTTGTTTCACCGTCTGATTAGATACCCACTTTGCCAACTTGCGTGGATGCTTTGTGGACACATTTACATTATTTGAACAGTTCTGGCTCCATCAAAACCACTCAATCCACGCCCTCACACGGAGGGCGACAGGACAGTCTCCACAGGTTTTCATATTTTCTCAGCCCAAGGCTAATTGTTGCCTCTACACCACTTGAACAATCCAAACTCCAGAGTGAATTAGCAAACAACTTCTGGTTGGGGCGCTGTGCCACATCAAAAGGTAGTCCCAATGTACAACTACCTTTTGTCCGTTAAATATAGATGCTTTTTTAAAAATCTTGGTGGAAATATGAGCAATCCATTGCGTCCCCTCATTTTGTTGGAGGGTTGGAAACGATTCATTTAACAGGCATAAGGTCAATTACCGACCAATTAGGAGGCCCGAGTTAGATACCCATCATGAATAACGCCTGCTATTTGGCTTGGTTGTTATGACATTGGGAGTTTTAGCCATGCACAACAACGAATCTCTTGCCACCCTGACCGGATTTGGCGCACCAATTTCGCCGGTAGCTTCCTCCGACGAAACCATAACAGGCCACATGCCAATTGCAGCAATCCCAGATAGCTGCAGTCCTTCTTGTCATAGCGAATAAGATCGCTGCCCAACTCGACGATGTGGGGAGACGCAGCCTTTAACGTTTCTCCAATAACGTGCCAAAAGAGCGTCGAGCTGTCGCAGGAGCCTTTGGTTAATTGCGGATAAATGCGCTCGTCAATGGCGCAGTCGACTAGTGTGTAGTAATGACGAAAGCCGGGGCAGTGGCCCTTTAAAGTGGATAAATTGAAAAAGTCCTAGATTCTGTACAATTCTTCCTGAGCTTAAAGTGTCACCGAAAGTTGAGCAGCCAAGAACAAGCGCCCCAGTCGTAGCTCCTATAGGTCTCCGTTACCCGGTAGTAAACTATCCTGATCGAAAGTCGAACTAGCTGCTGGCTTTGCTTTAGGGACAACTACTGGGTGTTTTAGATAGCTTTCCTCCCCCATTTCACTGAGCCAGTTCAGCCAGATGTGATTACTGAACTTGATCTTGAACTCGTCATTTTCATTTAGGTTGGAGGCGTTACGAACTGCCTTTAAGAACACTGGATCTAGCTCCGGGACCCTGTAGTTTAAGGACCTGATATGTTCCAGAAATTGAGGGGGGAGCAATAGATGATGGGCTTCAACATAGTGAGCCAGTCCCTCAGGCCAATACCACTCTCCATCAGTCAGTTCTGCAGCGCCAAGCGGACTACTCTCTGAGTGTTCACATTCAAAGCGGCAGCGTGCGTACCCGAGCCAACCATCGCAGCGCGCGGCATTCTTCAGGTAATTTATGATGCTTTCTTTGTCAGAACCAATATCTCCGCACAGATAGCTTGGAGTAACTCCGTTTTCATAATTATTCGACCAGAAGCCGATTTCATTCAGAGAGGTGACGATCATGTTTATTCCTATGCGACAGTAGAACATGAACCATTGGGTGCGAAGGTTTCAAATCCTTCCCCTACAGGACGCAAACAAGAATTTAGCTCTTCATTCGTGAGGGGGGGGCGACCCTTCGCTTCAGTGCGCTGGGTAACCTTCTGTTCATCTAATACTCGTACAGCGCGTAGTAATGACGAAAGCCGGGGCAATGTTCTTTGAAGTGTTGCAAGCTAGAGGTGTCCAAAATAAAACTATCCTATCACGTGCCCCTCACATGATAAGTGAGTAAGCAGAAATCAGAATTTTTGATTGTCGTCGTCCCCAAACATCAAGTGAGCCATTGCTATGGGGTCGTAGTCAGGATCGAATTTATGCACCTTCTTAGGCACGATGACGGGCGATTTTAAATACTCGTCTTCTCCCATTTCTTTTAGCCATGCATTCCATTCGTGCGAGCTGACCTTAAGCTCGACATCGCTAGCTTCAAAAAGGTCCTCATGCACCCGAGCTAAATCCTTATCAATCTCTGGGAGGACGAAGTCTATCGACACCAGATGATCAATAAACTTCCTGGGTAACAACAGATCGTGCTTCTCAACATAGTGATAAAGGCCCTCAGGCCAAATCCATTTGCCGTCTGTCAGATCTGCACTACCAAGCACATTCGTTTCCGAGTCTTCGCATTCAAAACGGCACCTGGCATAGCCTAAAAATGACATGCCTCGAACTCCATTTTTCAAATAACCAATCACTTTGGCTTTCAAGTCTGAATGAAGTTCGCCACATAGATACGTTGGGGTCACTCCGTCCTCGTAACGATCAGACCAGAACCCAATTGCCTCTAAAATGAATGTTTTCATGATTCTTTCTCCGGAAAGAAAACAGTGCCGTCTTGGCCTTTAGGGTAATTCAAAGCCCTTTGCTGTGCTCCTGTTAAGTCTTCGGGCTTAATATTCGCACCCTCTCCGTTAAAGAACTCGGCAGCTTTTTTCTCATCGACGACGCGTACGTCACCATTTGATTGCACTGCCATACCTCCACCTGCAAATACAGGAACGCCAGCTGCATTAGCCAACACTTGGAGGGCGCTTCCTGGAACTTGGCAGCATGCGAGAACCTCAATCCTATCGGGAGAAATTCCATATTTCTTATGGACCGGCGCAGTCAATAATCTCCCCAACAAATTGCTGAAGAAGCAATTCGTCGATATCTCCCTGAATATGTGCCTGACGCTGCACTTTGCGATAGCCTTGAAACGTCATTGCTAAGCGGCGAAATCTCTCATAAAGAAGCCAAAACATATCGTGGATTGAGCTTAAAAGAGATCACACGTCTAATGAGCCAATCGTCAATGGAGTATCAGCTAAAGAGGATGAAGTCCCGAGGCTGGTGACTTTTGCCTATTGGAAAGGTTAGCGAGTGAAACGACGGGACGTGTCTATTCCCGTCGTCATAGAGTTTTTACATTACTGGCTCGGGCAGTTTCCGTGGCCGTTTCCCAAAAAGACCCTGCGCCGCCATGCTCACGACTTGATCCCCTCCCACCACAAAGTGGTCGATGAGTGGAATTTCAACAAGCATCAACGCTTGCAGCAAGCGGTAGGTAATGAGCTGGTCGTTCACGCTAGGTTTGGGATCGCCAGAGGGATGATTGTGGGCGACGATGACTTTCGCAGCGTTATGGCGTAACGCCGCTTTCACCACTTCGCGAGGATAAATATGGGCCTCGTCGATCGCGCCACGGAATAGCACTTCGTAGGCGATCAATCGGTTCTGAGTATCCAGGAAAAGTCCCACGAACGTTTCGCGTGGCTCCGGCGCCAGATGCATCATCAGATACTCTTTCACTTTACCCGGGTCATCCATATTGCAGGAATGACGTTTAAACCGTTGCGCCAGAGCGCGTTTGGCGGCCTTTAAAACGATGTCCGAATCCAGGGGCACGGATAGGGTAAATTCCCCGGTGCGCCTGTTCAAATGAAGCGTGGCCGTAGTAGACTCGACGTCAGCCATGATCAACTCCGTGTAAGTTGGTTGTGGTTAGTCGGCGTTGGGTGTGTCACCACCTAGCGCCGGCGATTAGAGGTAGCCTATGAACGCGTAATCCGCGAGGGATTGCAACTGGATTACCTCTCCAATGCACACGTCGGCCTGAACCTTGAAAATCTTCTTCCTTTCATACATGTCCGATCAGCTCTAACCACTACACGACGTCGAGGTCGCTGTGATGGCGAGTCGGCGCTGGAAAGGCCCGCTCAGCGCCAACGCTTTTAGGAAGGTAGGCGTTCTCCCGCTCGCTGCTTCGAAGCTTCCAGCCGCCTGTTCAAGCTTCGCGTTCAACTGCTAAACTCCCAAGGGACCGCTATGACTCCAGTGTTCTTATCGTGGTCCGTCGGCGTTGGGTTCGGCTACTCAACGCCGACTCTTTCAAACTTTTCCCATCCCTGCCCTTTCTCTTTGCTCCTCCCACAACAACGGTGGATCGATTGTCAGACCGGTAAACGATATGTGACTGGGCAGCGAGTCATCAAGAATGGCCGCCACGATGTCAGGAGGCAATAAGGTCAAGTTCAGAAAGCGGCTGAGATAGCTGATGTTCATGCCTTCTTTCTTCGCCAGATCGCTGACATTGCGCGCTTCTCCCGATTCAAGACGGGCCGCCAGACAATGCCCTCGGATCAAGGCCATTTGTAATGGCGTCTGCATTGTGTCCCAGGGGCGATCGCCGCTTTCGCTTTGAGGAAGGGTGACTAATTTACGTCCGCCTCGGCGTTTTATCCGAATGGGAATAAACAAGGTTGGAGCGCCGTTACTCGCTAAAATGGTGCTGGTGCGTCCCGTGATTTTTATGCTTCCTCCACTCACGCCACATTCTCCTCTGTGAAATGATTGGTGTTGGCGCACAGCTCCTGGGTTATTTGTTCAATGCCATTCATGCGAAGTCTCACCTCTAAACTCATGGGCGTGAATATGATTTTCTCCACCAGCAGGCGCACGATGCGGGACTGCTCCGCCGGAAACAGTTGCTCCCAAATGGCGTCCAGTTGCGTCATCGCGACAGTGACCTTGGCCTCGTCCAGCTCAGGGTCCAGGTGCGCGCCCATCGATGAAATATCCTGCATCAAAGTCGGAGAGCACAGATAGCCGCGTAATTGCTCCAGTACAGCGGACTCGAGTTCGGCCGCGGGTAAGCGAGGCAATCCGGATGCGCTGGCGCCCTCCCTCTCGTCTCGTTGTGGAATGTAGTATCGATAACGCTTTCCGCTTCTCTTAGTGGTGTGCCAAGGCGTCAGCGCCCGGCCTTCGGAATCGAAGATAATGCCTTTCAGCAGGTAGGGCACTTTGGCGCGCAAGGTGTTTCCGCGAGAGCGGTGATTTTTACGTAGAATCTCATGAGCTTGATCCCACAACTCAGGACTGATGAGAGGAGAATGCTTTCCCTTGTACCAAGCTTTCCGATGCCTGATTTCACCGAGGTAGACCCGGTTGGTGAGCACTCGATAGATCATCGTCCTATCAAGTGGTTTTCCTTCACGAACACGGCCATCGCTGGTCGTCCAGGACTTGGCGGTAACGCCCTGCTGGCGCAGCTCTTTCATGAGGGAAGTGCTGGAGCCCAATGCGATGAAACGCTGAAAAATATGACGGATCAGCTCTGCCTCACGATCATTGGGGACGAGATAACGTCCATCCAGGTCATAGCCAAGCGGCGGTATGCCGCCCATCCACATCCCTCTGCGCTTACTCGCGGCAATCTTATCGCGAATGCGCTCTCCAATGACCTCGCGTTCGAATTGCGCGAAGGAAAGCAGCACGTTCAGCATCAGCCGCCCCATCGAGGTGGCGCTGTTGATCTGCTGAGTCACGGATACGAAAGACACGCCACTGCGATCCAATACGTCCACGATTTTGGAGAAGTCGGTAAGGCTACGAGTTAAGCGGTCAATTTTGTATACGACGATGATATCCACCTTGCCGGTTTCCACATCGCTAAGCAGGCGCTGTAGAGCGGGACGCTCCATATCGCCGCCGGAATAAGCGGGATCGTCGTAGTCATCCTCAACAGAAATCCACCCTTCCGCACGTTGACTGGCGATATAGGCGTGTCCCGCGTCCCGTTGGGCGTCAATGGAGTTGTACTCCTGTTCAAGGCCTTCCTCGGTGGACTTGCGGGTGTAGACGGCGCAGCGCAGTCGACGTCTAATAGCATCACTCATCGTTTGCCTCCCTTGCACACACCTTTTGGTTTCGAGGCTGACTTAAGTCCGAAAAAACTCGGTCCAGACCATCGTGTTCCGGTGATCTCCCGGGCGATCATGGACAAGGACGGGTAGAGACGCCCCTGAAACTCGAATTGTCCATCAACCGTCACCACCACCCGATACTCTACCTCCCTGAATTCACGGGTCAGCACTGTACCGGCCGGGGGCCGGTTGACGGAAGGCTTCCTGGATTGGTCGGTCGCTTCCGCCAATGCGGAGATACGTCGTCGATTGTTGTCCAGCAGCTCAGGGTTGAGCTTGCGAAACTCCACTTCCTGAATCCGATAGGCGATGCGGCGCACAAGATAGGTTTTCACATGGGTGGGCGCCTCTTTGTCGAAGAGCTCGCGCCAAAGTGCGCGGAGCTCCTGTAAAGACAAATTAGGTAACGCAGCCACCTGGGCGGTGATAGAAGGTGTTTTCTTAAATTCCAAAGGGTTCATTTTTTCTCCGCTCTTTCAGTTTTTGACGGAGTTGGATGAACGCTTCCTTCGTCCCGGAAGACAAGTCCCACCCTGCTCTCTTTTTGATAATTCGTCTCACGCAGGCGGATGAGCCCATGGGCGAGAATGAAGGCGATTTCCCTACAGCGTTGTTCAGCGCTCATATTCTCTGGCGGAATGGCTTGAATGGGTAAAGGCGAGTATGACGGCATGGTGGGCGGCCCGATTTTCAAACTTATTGATGGAAGCGTCATTATCGGGTTGAGCCGCCCATCCGGCCATGAGGGAGTTTCAGGCCGTTGCGAACAGTTGCGGGGGATTGCAGGCCGTTGCGGAAACGGCGGTAAAAATTTAATGTTTCTCTGCCCCTCACCGATGGCGCCGGCAGGGGAAATGTCACAGCCCCGGAAAGAACTTGATCTTGATCATAGGTAAAGCATTCATTCGAACATAGCATGGTTGAGAATCATTATCAGACGCGATTTTTCCTGGGAGATTGCATGATTTACGGTATTCTCGTCACGCTACACCTGCTGTGCGTCATCGTGTTCATCGGAGCCGTCGCCTTTGAAGTGCTGATGATAGATGGCGTACGCGGACGCCTCCCTGCTGGATGCTTGGGACGGCTGGACGAGGAAATTCAACGTAGGGCGCGGAAGATCATGCCTTGGGTTGTGGGGCTGCTTTTCCTTAGCGGAATCGCAATGGTGGGAGTGGCGCATCGTGTTGCGGTGACGCATGCATTGACCAACCCTTTTGTTAATCTGTTCGGTACGCTGCTCAGCGTGAAAATTTTACTGGCCTTAAGTGTTCTAGCGCATTTTGTGCTGGCTATCAGGCGATCCGCATGTGGAGCCATGACGTCCAAATTGTCCCGATATATTCACCTCAGCGTGCTGTTCCATATGATAGCGATCGTCATCCTGGCCAAAGGCATGTTTTACATTCATTGGTAGCGGTCTCCTCTCATTTGAGCTCACATGGAAGAGGGTACGCATATTCAGGGTTTTAACGGAAGATTTACGCGTAATACCCTGTTAATAAAGAATAAAAAAGGGTACGCAAGGCCTCGTGGATGGCGACTTTATCTCGGACATTTAACGTTGAATAGAGGCTCTTTCAGCGTCTTGCGTGCGTCCAATTGACAACCCCAGGGATGCCTGCGCGCCACCCTGAAAAAGCGCTCTCAGGCGCCGAGAATGCGTTGTTTCGCTAGGGATAACGTCCGCCCTCCACTCGGTTGGGGCGGCAGGCGCCGTAGAATCGAGAATAAGCGCCGCCCTCACCGCCTTCAGCCACGATTTTCCAGGGTGGCCGTTTTGCCCGGATTTCCACTAGGTTCACGCTTAACTACTTGTAATACAATTGAAAACCAGGCTGGCCGATTTTGTCTTGATGGAAATAGGAGTGGGTCCACCGGTTTGGAGCTCCAGGTCCAGGCGAGGGAAAGATATAAATAGCTCTTGTCCGCCGTTGATTTCTCCTGGAAGGGGTAATTCGCTTTGTGGACATGGTCCATTTTTTGGTGGAGTCACCCCACCACCTCCCCAAATAATATCCGCCGACTCGCACGAAGTCGAGGCTGACCTCCCCCGGCAATAGGGTAGCGGAGCCTCAAACACCACGAACCGCAAGGCATGCGGATTGCGCCACGCCTTTCGGTTGCTTGTCGCTTGGTGACAGATTCCAGAGTTCCCGGAGGGTTGACTGATTAACCCCCACGCGTGCGCGCCTTATAGGAATAACCGTTGAACCATCCGGCATCTTCTGAAACTGTCACCAGCGCACATTGTCGGTAGGTTCTGGCGGTAAAACTTTCGCCGTGTATACAGCCGCTAGATCGGCGCTTCCCGAAAACAAAAAGGGGGGCCCCGTACTACGGGTATCCTTGATGGCCCGCAAGATAGGGCGGCTTGTGATAAGCCCATCTGAGTTGTCCCGATACCTTATCGCTGGCCCTCCACCTCTTCCTATTCAATTTTTTTTCCACAACTCAGTTAGTTTTAACATGCCATTGCAGGCTATTTAAGGTTACTGCTGGAGATTGCTGGAAACGCCCATTGAAACGGGGATTTCAGCGGCTTCACAGAACGTTCAAACTACAGAAAAACCTGCGCTGGAGTGTGATGGAGACCAGGTCGGAAATACCTGGAAGAGTCCCATATTAGCGGAGGGGCTGACGGCAATAATTGATAGGAGTGAAGCACTTAGCGTGAAGCAAACTAGTAAGCAGTATCAATCCTTGTTGCGAAAGTTTCGTCGTGCTCTCAAACAGGGTGGCATGCCCGTATTGATGAACGCCCTCTTTGGTGAAGGAGGTTGGGCATACGATAAAGCAGAGCATCTCTGGATCGCACCCGATCGTAAGTACCTAGGTCCCGGCCGCAAATACTACTGCGTTCGTGAGAACGGCGACTGGTTTAAAGCCTATTTTCCGGAGGGGGACTATCAGTGAGCTGGTTGGACTTCAATGATGTTGCGAGTCCCGCACTCTCTATGCCGCCTCGTTGCGACGCTCAGCAACTGAAAATGCAATTGCTGGAACGCCTTCCTGATGCGCTGTCCCATCTGTTTCCCAATGGCAAGGTTCGCGGCGCGCAATTTTTTATTGGCGACCTGCAGGGAAACCCAGGTAAAAGCCTAGTGGTTGAGCTTGCCGGTCCCAAAATGGGAGTCTGGATTGACTTCGAAACTAACGAGTCCGGCGACGTTCTCTCGCTTTGGGCCGCAGTTAAAGGACTGGATGCTCAAGGTCAGTTTCCAGAATTAAAGCGCTCAATTACGCATTGGTTGGGAAGCACGGATACGGTGGACGGCAGGTATGAACAGCGACAGGCGGAGAGGGGCAAGTCTGCGCCTGTCATGGATGAATTGGGGCCATACACTGCCAAATGGGATTACCTAAACGCTAACCGCGAGTTGATCGCCTGCGTATATCGCTATGATCCACCATCGGGTAAAGAGTATCGCCCCTGGGATGCTCGGGCGCGTGCTTGGCGGGCTCCAGATTTGCGCCCCTTGTATAATCAACCCGGCATCGCACAAACGGATCGGGTGGTGTTGGTGGAAGGCGAGAAATGCGCCCAGGCGCTGATCGATGCAGGTATTTGCGCCACCACGGCGATGAATGGAGCCAAAGCGCCAGTGGGCAAAACCGACTGGAGCCCGCTGATGGGCAAGCATGTGGTGATCTGGCCAGACCGCGACAGACCGGGCTGGGAGTATGCGGAAAGCGTGGCGCCCGCTTGTGTGAAGGCTGGAGCGGCCTCCGTAGCCATCCTAGCTCCGTCACCGGATAAACCCGAAAAATGGGATGCGGCGGACGCCATTGCCGAGGGCTTCGACATAGAGGGCTTTGTTACCCACGGCGAGCGTCGGATCATCAAGGCAACGCCACACCGCTTGCCCTCTTACACACTGGGGGAACTGCTGGATGACGATGCCCCGGTTCCGCCGGACCTCATTGCGCCACGTGTACTCACACCGGCAGGTACTTTGGTGTTCGGCGGCGCTCCCAAAGTGGGCAAAAGCGACTTCTTATTAGCATGGCTGACGCATATGGCGGCGGGCGCCAGCTTCCTCGGCATGACGCCCGCAAGGCCGTTACGTGTGTTCTACCTACAAGCGGAGGTGCAATACCACTATCTGCGTGAGCGAGTGAAAGCATTACGTTTACCGTCCCATCGTATGGTGGAAGCGCGTACGAACTTTGTCGCAACCCCACAATTACGACTCGTCCTTGATGAGGATGGACTTGCTCAAGTGATTCCAGCGATCACCAATGCCTTTGGCCCTGAAGGACCGGATATTATCGCTATCGATCCCATCCGCAATCTGTTCGACGGTGGAGAGGCTGGCGGCGAAAACGATAACGGCGCCATGCTGTTTTTCCTGTCGCAACGCATTGAGCGACTACGCCAAACGGTAAATCCCAATGCAGGAATTATCTTGGCTCACCATACCCGTAAGCTCGGTAAACGACAGTTAGAAGAGGACCCATTTCAAGCGCTGGCGGGAGCCGGTAGCCTACGAGGGTATTATTCAACAGGAATGCTGTTGTTTCGACCCGATGAGGCTAACTCAGTAAGGCAGATGTACTTTGAGCTGCGTAATGGCGCCCACATCCCTCCTAAGTATGTCGACAAACTCGAGGGAGAATGGCGCGAGGTATCTTCCAGTGAACGTCTGGTTATGAAAGATTATGGGGAGCGCCTGGATGCGGAGCGACGTCGCAAACGAGACAATATTCTGCAGATCTTGTTCGAAGAGGCCGCTAAAGGTAAGTGTTATACAGCTAACCAGTTCGCAGAGTCTTTTGAGGGGGTAGCAGGCTTAGGGGCCAATCGCACCATTAACGAGCGGCTTTCCGTATTAGCGACTAAAGGGTATATAAAGTTCTTCCGAAACCCCGGGGATTATGGCCTGCCAGCCGTCGGCCGCAGCAAGTTTGGGTATATGTGTGTGGAGGGCATGGCGTTACTAGGAGGCCCAACCAGCGCAGGCGCGGATGAGGACGTTCTCGCCGGGGCCGCTGTTCGACCAACCCATTACAAGTGTCCTAAAACAGGTTCGCTCTTGCCAGTGGAAAACCCGGAAATCTGGGTCTATCACGAGGAGTTAGCGCCATGATTAGCCTACGGACATTCTATGGACAAAGCCCCGAATTCACTCTGCAATCTGAGCCAGTTTGCTGCAATCTGCAATCTGGCTGCAAACTTAAATAGAATAAAAACAATTGGTTAGGTGAGTTTTTAGTTTGCAGGCGTTAAGTTTGCAAAACCCTCTGCAAACTGAGACGAAATCCAGCAACGACGCGGTCTGCGGGGCCGTTTTCAGTTTGCACGCAGACTACTACCCCTTACAGGGGTAGTAGAGACCTCACGCATAAGCGCAGAGGTCTCTACCAAAACACGAAGACTATTGCCGCCGAAAACCTGAGCGATTGGTCTCATGAGATAAGTGTCTCGATGGACACGCTCAACATAATCCAGTCCTTAGACTTGGGCGTCGTTATTTTCCGAGGGTAGGAATAGTTTTAAACAACTCCTGCGGAAAACGTAGTACTGGTGCAGGGTTGGCGTGAAATTAGAGGTAGCGTAAGTGCATGGTTTTGCTACCATAAGCACCGGTCCACGTAATAGTGAGTTCACCTCCCCGCTATGGCAGCCGCCAGGCGATTATTTGGCCTATCTGGGCACCTTTTGGGCTCCCGATGGGTCCTTCCTGGCCATGAGTCGAAGCGGGGGGCGACAGCGCCGCGTTTGTTTAGCGTCAGCGCTAAAAACGAGGTTGGCAGGGGTTGCGGTTCGCAGTTCCCAAGGCTCCGACGAAAAGCTATCTTTCTCCAAACGCCACGTACGGTGTGGTTTTCAGGGAAAAGCCCAGATCTCCATATATGAATCAAGGCGCCAACCGGGTGCGAACCTGAGCGCTAATCCAAGGCGCCAACCTTGAAAGTGAAAACCTGACCCCCTTGTCCGTGGATGACGGAGAGAACGGCGTTGTCGCCAGCCACGGGCGCTTACTGGCGGCGAGAAAACTAGGAATGGTGGACGTCCCGATCATTGAGCTTGCGCATTTGTCGCCGACGCAGAAACGCGCCTATATCCTCGCGGACAATCAGCTGACCTTGAAGGCGGGCTGGGACGAGCAATTGCTGCGTGTTGAACTGGAGGCGCGCGTCGACACTGGTGCGGTGATCGCGATCAAGGCGACGTATGGCAAATTAAGAAGCCGGCGAAAAACGATCTGCACCCCACCATGAAGCCGGTGGAACTGGTGGAGCGCGCCATCCGCAATTCCAGCCGACCGGGAGATATGGTGCTTGACCCATTTGGCGGTTCAGGCACCACATTGATCGCAGCGGAAAAGTCTGGGCGCGTCGCGCGCCTGATCGAGCTTGATCCCAAGTACGTGGATGTTATCGTGCGCCGCTGGGAGGCGTTCTCTGGCGGGCGGGCGACGCTCGCCGGCTCGAATCGATCGTTCGCGGACGTGGCGGCTGAGCGCGAGGACCACCGCGAAGGGACCTTCCTGAACGGTCAGATCTCCTCCGCGATGCGTTCGCAATAAATCACAAATCCAGTCAGGAAGGGCTGATTGGCCGCGATACCGTACTGCATGCTGGTCAACGGCCCGATGGACCATTCCATCCAACGGGCCGTGACGCTGTTGATGGCCTCCTCTAACGGGCGGTCGTTGAGACGCCTCTCGATTACATCGTCCGCGAAATGCCGTCCATAACCGCTTTCCAAGAAGCGGCGGACCGACTCGACAGGTTGCCCAGTGGCGTTGGCGATGGCGGTAACCGCCAGGGGCCACGCAGCTGCAGCGTCTCCGCACATGGCTCCATGGAATCCTCTGGAGGGACGGTGTGGAGCGGGAATCGCATTGATATTTTTCATCTTGGGCTCCTCTCTTAACCTCGAGGCCCGCGAACAATCCAGACGCGTGCGGAAAAACCAAGCGCCGACGCTTGGCGTCCTTAGTTGTATTGTATCACCCGCGCGCGTTATTGGTGGGACGGGAGAAAAAGCCACCCGTGCCAGAGACGGGATGGCTTTTGATGGTCAAGCCGCGACAGCCTCGCAATGAATGACATACCCAACCAGTTCAGGCAACCCGTAAGGGATGCCGTGCTGTACGCTGGTGAATCGCCCGATGGTGCGTTTCATCCAGCTTTGGGTGGTTGCATCAATGGCGGCCTCAAGGGTAAGCCCTGTTAGTTGATTGCCTCGAAGCTCGTCTGCAAAGCGTCTTCCGTAGCGGCTATCCAAAAAGTTGCGGATGGATTCAAGCGGTTGCCCCGTTGTCTTCGAAATGGCTTTCATGGCCAGAGGCCAAGCGACACTGGCCTCCTCATTCATCGTTCCGAAGAAGCCCCAGGCGACGTTTTGGGTGGTGGGTATGCGTGTTGAGCGTTCCATCTTTAGACTCCTTTGGGTCAGTTTTTTGCGTCCCTAGTAACGCTTCATGTGAGCGGGAAGCCAAGTTGAATCTGGAGAGATAAGCGAGGTTTTTGCGTCAGGGGCGGCGAACGAAAAAAGCCGGCGACAGAGGCCGGCTGTAGGCGTTCAGGAGGGGCGATCAATCAGCCGCCAACACAGCTTTAAGGCGATGTCCTCCCAGGGGGCGATAAGGCGGCTAGCGTCTGATAGCAGGCCCAGGAGATGAAACCGGATCAATAACCGGGCGTCTTCGTCTTCCTCAAGTTTGCCCAGGTAGCGGGCAAGACGCTCATCTATCAGCAACCCCTGCAGCTTGGTGATCGCCTCGCGCTTGGGGAGCGGCTCCGACATCAGACGGGTCAGAGCAAGGGCTTTTTCTTCGGTGTGTGGTTGGTGGATGGTTTCCATTTGGGCTTCTCCTTTTTGTGGTGAGGCGGCTGTGGTGAGCCGCCGTATAGATGTTTGGGTCAGGCTTCAATGATGCGCTTGCAGATGGCGATGGCTGCTTCGTCCCAGGTCACGTAGGAGAGGTGCAGGTTGTCGAGCGCCCGCTCAAGGTGAAAGCGCACCAGGAGGCGGACATCTGCGTCCTCCTCAAACTCTTCAAAAAAATCAAAAAGGTCGTCGTCGCCGGTCAGGTGGTAAAGCATGTCGCTAGCGTCTTTCTTCAGCAGCGGCTTGGCCATCAGGCGTTCCAGTTTGGCGGCTTTTTCTTCGGTGTTTGGTTGGCTCCAGGTGCCCATTTTTTCGCTCCTTTGGGGTGGTTCGTGTGGTGTATGTACGCTTCATAGCGCCGGCGTAGCAAGTGATTTAGAGCGTTATGGATGGTCGGTTTTGGCGATGCGGTAGAGGCGCTCGCCGTCTGCGGATTTTTCTGAGATCACCTTGAGTCCCAGCTTCTTTTTCAGCGCCCCAGAGAGCGTTCCGCGCACCGTGTGCTTTTGCCAACCGGTAGCGTGGCTGAGCTGGTCGATGGTGGCCCCTTCCGGGCGCTCCAGCATCTGGATAACAAGGGCCTGCTTACTGTTAGCGCGGAGGCGAGATGGCTGGCGCTGTGGCGCTGTTTGGGCCTCGTCCCGCTCCGTGTCGAGGGAGTCAGGCGCGGGCTCTACAGGACTTGGCTTGGCGCGTCCCAGGGCCTCGTAGGCGGCGTCATCGACATGCCATGCTTCTCCTTCAGCGTGGATCAGGTTTCGCTGCATCAGGCCGGTCAGCACTTTCTTGCGCGCGCCGCCTTTGATGTGGTCTGGAAACCAGTCGACGCGACCCTCGCGGTGATCGATAGCGTGGGACAGAATAGCGTGTTGTGTGGGCGTCAATGTGTGACTCATAAAAAGCTCCTTGGCGGGTGGGTTAAGACGCCGACATGAACGCTTCATTCGAGAAGGAAGCCAAGTGGATTCAGCGTTATTTTTTCTGCTTCCACGAAGGCTTAAAGCTAGGGCTGGATACTATGTGAATCTGATATCTGTCTGCCTGGGGTTTCACGCCCCAGAAACCGGCGAAAAAAGCGTATGAGCCAAGGCGGAAGGGGCAGAGATCTACTAGGGCGTGTTGACGTTTCGTCATAGGTGATAGATAGGCGCAAACTCGTCATATTGCGGTTCCCACACCAACAACAAGACGAGTTTGCGATGCCCCGATTGATGCTCAGTGACGAGCTTTGGTCGAAGCTGAAAGAGATCATGCTGCAAGAGCGAATCTATAACAAGCCCACACTACGAATGATGGTGGAAGGCATGTTGTACCGAATGCGGACGGGGTGTCCCTGGCGAGACTTGCCAGGGCAGTTTGGCGACTGGAATTCGGTGTTCAAAAAATTCAATTCCTGGTCTGCCCAAGGCAAGTGGTTGAGGATCTTCCGGGGCTTGATCCGCGAGCCGGATTTGGAATGGGAGTTTATTGATGGCAGCTATGTGAAGGCCCATCAGCACAGCGCAGGAGCCTGCACGGAAGAGTCTCAGGCGATTGGTAAGAGTCGGGCGGGCAATACCACGAAAGTGCATCTGGCCGTGGATGCCTATGGTCTTCCTGTGGAATTTGAGATCACAGGAGGCGAAGTCAATGACTGTACGGCAGCGGCGGAGTTGATTGAAAAGCTTCCCTTGTCAGAAGCGGTTGTCGGAGACAAAGGCTACGACAGTGAACGAGTGCGGGCACAGATCGAAAGGAAGGGAGCCAGGGCCGTGATACCGAGAAAGCGAAACTCAGTCAAAGGCAATGACGATATGGATTGGGGTTTATACAAGTGTCGCCATTTGGTGGAGAACGCCTTCGCCCGACTCAAGCAGTACCGGGCCATCGCGACGAGGTATGACAAGTTGAAGAGGAACTATGAAAGTATGGTAGCCATGGCTTGTGGGTATTTATGGCTGCCGATGTGAAACGTCAACAGACCCTAGGGGGACGAGACAGGGCTTCGAAGCGACGCTCAACATGGGCGGGGCTATGCGCCGAAAGGGAAAACGCCGGTGATTCGCCTGAACGCCAAGCGTGAGTCGGTCAACATGATCTTGGCGATCAGCAACCAGGGCAAAGTGCGATTTCAAATCTATGATGAAACGATGGACGCGGACCGGTTGACAGGGTTCATGAAGCGGCTGCTCAAAGACGCCAAACGCAAGGTCTTCCTGATACTGGACAATTTGAGAGTTCATCACGCCAAGGCGGTGAAAGCTTGGCTTGAGGAGAACCGGGATCATATAGAAGTATTCTATTTACCCGCCTATTCCCCGGAACTGAACCCGGACGAGTATTTGAATTGTGACTTAAAAGCAGGAGTACACGGGGGTAAGCCGGCGCGAAGGAAAGGAGATCTGAAAAAGAAAACCCGATCACATATGTGCATGCTACAAAAGAAGCCTGCGAGGGTGAAGAAATACTTTAGTCACCCAAGCATCAAATATGCAGCATAAAATACCTATATCAATGCATGGTTAATATTAATGTGTCCGGGACTGTTAAACCACTTCAAACAATCTGGCTTTAGAATCGAATACTACGGGGTATGGCAATCATCAAGAAAAGTACAAAATTGTCCTGCCACCAACTTTTTTGTCTGTAGAATAGGATCGCAAATTGGCAAGAGAGGCTACTGTTCCTGTGGTATACAGCAAAGGAATATGAACTCCACCTCTATGGGTATTGGCTCGTTGGCCTGGTCCTGGGGTTTGATTTGTAGAGTCAGGTTATCTCTCTTGCTTGCCTCCTGACCAAGCAATTCTTTTATTGGAGACTCGATTTTTATTTTTAGGTTCATTCCCTCGTTGTTGTCCGGGTTTTTTGGCCGGACGGAAAAAAACGATAATGAGCCGATATAGTGGAGCGCACCTCCCTGTGTGTGTGCTACGAGAAACACATCGTAGTTAGGGCTGCCGGGTTCACCGAAGATGCGATGAAAGTTTAGGAATACCCGTGAGTTGTGCAAAGGCTTGTGATTGAAATGAGGTCGATTTTCCTCATACATTCCTAGCCGGATCTCTACCTCATCTCCCGACAAGGTTAACGGTCCAGGATGCTCGGCCATAATGTTTATGGAAGGTGATGCCATAATCAATTGAGCCAGATCAGTAATTGGTACACTGCTAGCGCACAGCACATCCAGGACACCAGTCTGGTTTCTCTGGGCAGAAGTATGCGTTCATATAACAGTACAGCCGTCACAATCATCATCAGCCACAGATTGTGCCCAGTGATTACCAGCGCCAACATGACATGAAGGCAGGCTTTTACACAACTGATGCCCTTGATTAGTCCAAAATAGACTGCATCCCTGTATGCATACCAGCCACTGATTCGCATGGGGACGCCGCTGCTGCAGGCAAAAACGGCTTTTCTTCGGGATGATGTATTGTTCCAGACCGCTGCCGCCAAAAAGGTAAGCGACCCAACAGGTAATGGTGAAATCACGTCATGCTCAATATAGGGCAGCTGAAAAAAAATTCCCCTGATAACCTCTACCACGGCTCCTGCGATCAGCCAGACGATTGAATACCCAAACACGAGAAGGGGCATCAACCTTAAGTGTTGATACCGAGGCATCATGATTTTCACCCGCCGGACTGAACCGCTGAGCATGGGCAGCATCATCGCTGAAACCATCATTAGCCAGGCCACCAAACTACTAGAAAGCGCCACAATGGGAGTGGCTGACATATGGTGATGTGAGTGTACGGACCTGCTCAGCTCAGCCGAAATCAAATATGCCCAGCTGAGCGCGCTCACCATGAAAAGCCACCAATAGGGATGAGCCGTTGTCAGACGGCTCATCCTGTCGCTCATGTCAGCATACCGTTCGCTAATCAATTTCACTGTGCAAACTGACCCTGCCAACGTTTATTTCGACATCGCTGTCCTGCTTTGACTGGGGGATCAATTGGACCCGAATTTTTTCTTCGTCCCAATCGTCACGCTGCCTGAGCTTGTTAATCGTGTCGGAAATATCGAGAGCAAAGTTCAAGCCGCTGCCATCACTCTCAACACTGGGAGTTGAGGCATTTTCGAGGCCAAACAGTCCAATACAACCCACGAAGTTTTCTTCGTTGCCTTCTTCGTTATCACGGTTTGTGATGAACAGATCGATCGGGGACGTTGCGCCTTTACCTTTCACGTTACTGATTCGCAAAATGGTTCTTTTTTCATCATCAGCTCTGGCAGACTTAAGGCGTGCGCCTCTTGCCGGCTGAGGCACCATGGTCAGATCCATGGGAGCCATATGATCGCCGACCGAAAAGCTGCCTGGGGTCGCACCAACAACATCCATTGGCGGTGCTGTTCTTCTGACGGGTTTGGTGGAAGGAAGAGGAAAGGACGGGGTATATACATAACCCAGTAATTCGGTCGTCTCCACGTCTTTGACCGCCATTTCGACAGGTTGGCCATTGCCGTCATGGAACTTGAAGCGGAAATCCTTCCACGCATTCACATCAGGGTTGGTGCGACCTGCCTGAGCCAGCCACACCTGCCACAGCCGGTCGATATTAGCATGGTGTAGCCAGAATATGGGGTCGAGAGCAGCCGTGTCGGGATTCCCCATGGCGCCGTTAATATCGGTATGCACAACGTTGTGTGGAAGACTTTCTAGTTGCCCAGTCTCGCTACCTGAGTGGGCGAATCCTGTGACTCCGCCGCCAAAGCTTATATCATTGCTGATACTGGTAAACTCCACTTCATTCATGGCTGGCCAGGGATTAACGTTGTTCTTGTTCAACACATAGTTGCGCCGGTTTTTTATCCATAAAGCGGCGAAGTCGGTATTGGGCCCCTGGGAAGATCCAAACTCAGGTGGGATTTGCAGGGCTTGTTGTTGCTCACTTGCCTGAGCGCTTGTGTTATATGCGTCGCAGTAGTTCCAATAGGGAAGTGTCCAATCTGAGGGCCCGCCCATGTCACGGATTGCCTTGGCGACAATCTCTTCGAAATAGAATAGGTACATGCGGTGCCACGGCAGGAAGTACCAGGTACCGTGCTGGCAACGGTTCCAGAAGCCGCTATTGACGGTCTGCTGGGATGGAGGAAAACCTGTGGCGTCTTGCCAGTAGGTTAAAGCACTGGGGTAGGTTGCGTAGCCGTGAATGGCTCCTTGGTACCACCAGCTGGTGGGATCGTTAATGTCCCTGGATTGCATTTCCTCAACGGCTCTTGAGTACCAGGAAAGCGTATCGTCTTGCAATTCGTAAACGTTTTGTCTTGTTTTCATGGTGTCCCTCCTTGGGGCGCAGTGCCACATCAAAAGGTAGTCCCAATGTATAACTACCTTTTGTCCGTTAAATATAGATGCTTTTTTAAAAATATTGGTGGAAATATGAGCACCCCATTGCGTCCCTTCATTTTAGTGGAGGGTTGGTAACGATTCATTAAACAGCCATAAGGTCATAGGGGGCCAGGGTTGGATACACATCATGAAAGGTGAGCATCTGACGGAACTCGTTGAGATCCTTTTCTGTCTTCAGAGATTTGGCTGCCTCGCGGGAAAATGCTTCTAGTTCATTACGGTTCACTGTCTACCTATGTAGTGGTCAACCAATCCCGGACATTGTTTTAAGTTTTTCTTCAGCTACAACAGGAGCAACTCCATCATTAAATGCATGAGGACTTTGTTGGGGGGGCAGCGCTTAGGAGCCACGCAGCTTACCTGACCGGCCCCGACCTGCAATGACGTAAGGGAAAGTGGCGTCTGAAACCTAGTATAACGTGGGTAAAGTGGGTGGATATTGAGAAAAGCGAGAGCTCTAAATCAGCCGATGAGGTGATAGACCAATTCATTGGGAGCTTCAAGGGAAATTCGGACTAATTAAAAAATTAAGATCTATAAAATTAGCCTGACGGCCTAATATAACCGGCCACGATCAGCCCATAAAAAGTAAGACAAAACTGTTTTAGTTTTTTATCCATGGCCGTCTTGCTTAAACCGATAATCCTGACTAAACAGTTATGACGCATCAGGGGAGTCATTCCTCTGACTAACCGCCGAAAAGTATGGCGCGTTCCCGCGCGCGCTTCTCAGGGACATGCGAGAGCAAACCGAATTTCCGCTGTTTTCTCGCGCCGTGAGTAAGGAAGCGCACGCACTGCCGAAAGGCGAAGTCTGTAGTACGAAGGACGCTTTCATTCACTACAACGCTTAACAAGGACCTGTACCATGTCAACAGCCGCTTCCACCACTAAACCAGACCAAAGCAAAGAGTGTGTGATCACCAATAACTGCACCTCTGACATCGTCATTTTGTCTCCCACTACCGCACAGGCTCCTGGCGACACCCAGAATGCCAGCGTTTACGATCAGGACCTGGAAATTCTCTCATTGCTCGAAGGCGGAACCGTCATCAGCCAGAACGGTTCTGGAACGGTGTACCTGGATCAGTATTACACCGATCCTAATACCAAACAGCAGCAGTATTCACTGGTTTATAACCTGCTGGCCAGCACCTCCAGCTGGTATTTCCCGGTAGACAATATCGGCGTCATGCAAAATATCTTCGGCTCGCCAGTCACCTTTCCGGCGCAAACAGTGACTGCAGACGAACAGCAGTCCATAGCCAATGCGGCCACGTTCTATCAGACCATCGCCGCCTACCCTACCTCCCAGTTAACCAAAGACTATGAAGCCGCCATGAACGGCGCGCAAACCACTGCCCAGGGTCAGGCGGACGGCAGCGCGAATTCTTCCGACAATGTGGCGAACTCCATCACCAATAGCGTCAATGCTTTCTTTGCGTCCACCAAGGGTTTCCAGAACGTCACTCTGGCTGGCCTGGTCGCGGTGGAGTCCTACTACAGCAAGTTTCCGTTCGTGTGGGCGCAATATGACAGCACGACCTATTACCTGTACAGCAGCGACAGCAAAACCACGTCCTTTGTGGGCACACTCTCTCTGACCAAACCGTCGGCGCTGGATCTCAGCAAACCCAACGCCGGCTACACTTGCACCTTTACCCCCGCAAAAGATCCCACTGACACCACCACCGTCGATGTGGACTCATCACAAGCCAAAACGCTGACTTACACCAACGCCTTATTTGTGGACAACGTGAACGCGGATATCCCGGATGTAGCGGTGAAAGGCACATTTCAATTGAAGCGCGTCTTCACCCAAAACCCGTCCGACACCCAAATCATCCCGGTCATAACCGGAACTATCGCCGGGGAGACTTGTATTGGTTTCGACTCTCCACAACTGAGCACCGACCAGAGCTCGGAATTCTGGAACACCCTGTTCCACCCGAAAAACTCCGCGCAAGTGTTCAATTCCATCATGACCATTGGCGGCGCAGTGATGATGCTGCATTTCGTAGGGTCCACTCTGTACGGTATCTTCAAATGGGTCAAAAACCGCGGCAAAGCCAAAGAGCCCACCACCGAGGATTTGTTCAAGCAACAGCAGGAAGCATTTGAGAAGGCCCTGAACGAGAAGATCGACACCGCCGTGCAGAAGCTCACCAACGGCAAACAAAACGCGCCGGAGGATACCGAAAGCGCACTGGAGGAGATCAATTCGGAACGGGGCTCCATCGATGACAACCTAAACGCCATCAACCTGGAAGAAGGCCTGAAAGTCGAAGCCAACACGCTGGAAATTCAGGCGCAATATGAAAGCGAAATGAACAGCCAACAGCTGGAACAACTGGAATCCAGCGCCACCAGTATCAAGAACTCCAATGACGCGCTGAACAACGCGACCGAAGAGAACCTGCACGATGTCGTCACCGAGCAGACCAGCGCCTTCAAGGAAATCCAGGCCAATACTTCCGCACTGACGGAATCCCTCGACAAGTCCATCTCCAGCGAGCAGCAGGCGCAAATCGAGAGCAATCAGGCCGCCAGCGAAAAAGTCAGCGAAGATATCGAGAATTCCGAGAAGAATGCGGAAGAGGACGCCTCCAACGACGATCCCAAAGCGGAAGACGAAATCAAGCCACTCGAAGATTTCTAAACACCCACTTCATTGACTAATGGCGACGGGATGCGCAGCGACGCGCATTCCCGTCGCCGCCTTTGTCACGCCCTACTCACGCTTGAAGGAGATCCGCATGGCCGCGAATGTGGTTAACATCGACAATCAATATAGCGAAGCTCTCGATATCTATACGTTTACCGTGCCTTCCGGCGCCTCGGCGAACAATCCCAGCACGATGTACCCGGTTTACACCAAAGTGGACTCCGTCGCCGCCAATTCCAAAAAAACCTATACCCCCTCCAACCCTCTGGAAAATCTGTCGTTTGCGCGCCAGTCGGACGGCATGCCGCTGCTGAATCAGGTCACCAATATCCTCGGCGACACCAATGTCACCATCACGGCGGACGACCTCACCAGCGCGCAAAAAGCCTTCGCTTTCTACCAGGCTTACAAGGGCAGTCCCTATAGCCCCAATGCGCTGGCGGTCAACGATATCATTCTAAACAACAGCGATCTGACGCAACAGAACCAAAAACTGAATCAATGGTTCTCCGATAACAATGTCGGCTTTGACTACAACACCTTTTCCTCGGTTTCCTATTGGGCGGAAAACGACGTACGCGCCTGGGCCGGCAGCGAAGGCCTGACCCTCTACTGCTACAACCCTCAACCGCCGCAACCCATGATTCCGCTGGTGCTGCCGAAAGACAGCAGCGGCCAGATTATTCTCGGCGCCGATGGCAGCGCTCTGTATCAACCCACCAGCGGAAGCACGGTGGAGCTGACGCTGAGCAAAGGTACGCTGACCTCCAACGGCGCCACCGACACCAGTGGCGTCAATCTCAGCGCGGTGATGCAGGACATGATCATGCATGGCGGCGACGCCGGCGTTTACGAACTGTTCTTTACCGGCAAAGTCGATGGCGACGACGTCATTGTCCAGCCCTATCAGGTTCCGCAACTGGCCTGGTGGATGTCCGCCTATGACTTGGCGTACACCGCTTACACCGCCATTAACATCATCATGATCAGCCAAACGGTCATCGCCCTGGCGAAGAACCTTCCCACGCTGTTCAACGCATTGAAAACCGGAGGCCAGGCGGTCATCAGCGCAGTGAAGTCCGACCTCAGCAACGTCGCGCAATGGATATCCAGTAAGTTCACCAGTGCGGCGGCAGACAACGGCGATCTGGTGAATGTGGACGTGGATACCGATGTAGACGTGGATGTAGATGTGGATGTCGATACCGACGTGGACACGGACGTCGATGTGGACGTAGATATCGACGTAGACATTGACATAGATATCGACGCCCTGGTGGTCGTGGACGTGGATGTGGACATCGACGTGGACATCGACACTGACGTAGACACGGTGGTGGACAATGTCGTCGACAACGTGACCGATATCGACACCGACATCGATACGGATATCAATGTCGACAGCTCGGCGCTGGGCTCGCTGGTGAAGAACATCGGTCAGTCTCTTTGGGCCAACAAAGGCGCTATTTTCAAGTTTGTCCTGAAAAACGCCGCCGTGATGGGGGGCATGACCGCCGCCCAGAAACTGTTGGGTATGTGGGGCAAAAAGGCCGGCGACAGCTATGCTGACGAACAGCCTTCCGAAGCCGCGCCCCTGGGCTTGCTGATGGATTACATGGAAAACCCCGCCAACACGATTCAGGAACGCTGGACCACCTTCTCTTATTACGTGGACCAAGGCGCCAGCGCTGACGAACAGAACATGGCGGTATCCGGCATCCTGTCCCTGAAAAACGACGCCGAGGATCAGGCCTTCAGCGCCTGGCGCTGGAGTCAGGACGACGAGAACGCGGCGGTCAACGCCATGGCGCAGTATTCCTCGCAAAGCGACTGGCCCAAAGCCTACACCACTCTCGCCAGCTATACCTACCAGGGCAAAACGCTGCCGTTGAAAGTCGGCGCCAGCGTCGCCCTGAAATTCGTCGCCAAAATTCTGTAAGGGAGAACGTCACATGGCGAGCGCTTATCCAAAATATGAAGATCATCAGAAGCACTGGGAAGAACTGGCTCAGGGCATCGCCGCGCTGAAGGAGACTGTGAGAGAGGTCGAGGAAGGAGGAATCCCCGCCGGCTCAAAACAAGGCGAGCTCATCATACTGGGGACCGGGATCGAAACCATTGGCATCTCCGTCGGCGACATCCGCCTCATCGAAGAAGCGGACAAAGTGCTGTACTGCGTCGCCGACCCCGCCACCGTGGTCTGGCTCAAACAGTTGCGACCGGACTCGTTGGATCTGTACGTGCTGTATGGAGAGGACAAAGTCCGCTACACCACTTACATGCAGATGACGGAAGCCCAGCTCTACTGGGTGCGGCAGGGACTCAAGGTCGTCGTGGTGTTCTACGGCCATCCGGGCATATTCGTGTTGTCCACGCACCGGGCGATCAAACTGGCGCGCCGGGAGGGCTATAAAGCCACCATGAAGGCGGGCGTCTGCGCGCTGGACACATTGTGCTCCGACCTGGGCATCGACCCTTGCTACCCGGGCCTGCAGACTCACGAAGCCACTGATTGCCTGGTCCGGCGTCGCCATTTGGACGCCAGTCTTCATGTGGTGTTATGGCAGGTTGGCCTGATTGGAGAAATGGGTTATCGCCGGCAAGGATACCTAAATAACAAGTTTTCCTATTTCATCCACTGGCTGCAGTCTATTTACGGAGCGGACTATGAAGTCACCCACTACATTGGCTCCCGTTATCCCACCATCGACCCGCTGATCGAAACCTATCGCCTGAGCGAACTGCATGATCCGGCGAATCAGGTCAGGATCACCGGCCTGTCCACGTTCTACATTCCTCCTATGCAGGTGGTCCCGACGGATTATCAGACCGCCGTCGACCTGGGCGTCATCGAGCCTGGGCAGAAACTGATGACGCCCCGCTCGCCCCTGCGGGAAATCGACCGCTATGGTCCCCGGGAAATGAAAGCCTTCGACGCCTTTAAGCGCTTTCGCATCCCCGCTTCCTACAAATGGCAGGATGAAACCGCCGCCAGTCGCTTCCTGATTGAACTGCGTTTCGATACGCGTTTGCAGGATCTGTATCGCCGCGATCCCGGCGCCGCGCTGCAAGATCCTCGTTTCAGCTCGTTATCAGATCGTGAGCGGGCGATGCTGGCGTCGCGGGATTCCGGCGCCATTCAAATCGCCGCCAAAGGCGCCTATATCCGCTCCCCCGCCACAGAAGCGACGGTGACCGCCTGTCTGACGCAAAAGTCCGTCGCGATGGAGCTGGTGAAAACACTTGGGGACCAGCCCAAAGCGGAAGCCAGAGCCGCCTTCGAGACCTGGTTGAAGTCGCGAAATTATCAAGTTGAGTGGGCGCATTTGGGCGGCGCCATTGATTTTATCTTCCGTAACAATCTGTTCCCCTGGACCGGGGTTTATATCGAGCCCGAACAGCAGTTTGTGATAACCATTATCGGCGCCCGCAAACAGCGTCATAAAAGCGTTATCTACATCAATGGCGCCCGCATCCGATCTTTTGCGTTTGACTCCGGAGCCATTCGCTGGAAGGCGAGCAGCCAGATCCCCCATCACGGTTTTCTGCGCCTGGACGTGGACGCCAACGGCGCACGCCGGCTGATCGGCAAGATCTGGAGCGACGCCAACAGAGACGGCGCCCAGTCCGCTTTTGTCGCTCTGGAAGCCAACCCTGAACGTAAAGCGCTAAGCGCCCAAGCCTGCAGTTTCAACGGATGTGATGACCTTGGCGCCATCTATGGAGAATACGCCGTTCGCACCGATGGACGCTTTTACCGGGACATCAACGAGGTCAAAGTGTCGGAGACCGGTTTGACGATTAACCAGCGCGTGGTTCCAGAGTTCTCTTTCAACAGAGGGACACTGCGCTGGCGCGGCGGCGACAAAGCCTGCTACGAAGGGGAAGCGACCTTTTTGCGCGATCCCATCATCAACTCCATTGAGCTGTACGGCGCAACCCGTTCCCACGAAGAGAAAGGCGTTTTCACTTGCTACGGCTCCTCCATCTCTCCAACGACGCCCGATTATTGCGGACCGACTCTGCCTGACTGGGCAGCTCGCCACTTGGCGGATATCGCGCACCACAACAGCCATAAGGGAGGATTGCTGTTATGGCATAAGTGGGAAAAGTTCAATCTCACCACTTTTATCGTCAATCGCTACTTAACCCATCTTCTTTAAACCTTGAGGAGGAATGCGCCTTGAACGCCACACACGAACTCAGCGATCACCTCGAAGCGTCAGAAAATATCGCCAACGTCAGCCAGTTAGCGGGCGTCGTCGCCAGCCTGCCGCAGAACGCCAGCACCACTCATTACGGGTCGGACGGCAAGCAAATCGCGTCCTATTCCAAAACCAGTTATGCCAACTTAAAACTGTCCCCGCAGGGCGACATCCAGGGCGGAACTCTGAGCCATACCGCAACGGACGCCAATGGCAATGCGCTGAACAGCTCCACCCTCGTTTTCGCCAACGGCAATGTCTCCACGGCCAAAACACAAATCAACAATCGCTTCGCCAGTGGCGTCGCCAAGCAGGTGGAAGCGGATTTCAGTAATGTGAAATGGACGCCGGCCACCACCATTCACAGCGGCCAGGTCAAATTCACCTCCCGCCGGGGTGATTCTCAAACCCTGCGCAGCGACGGCGTCGTCACTTACGCCAATGAGCTGATAACGAGCGGATCGTTTCGCCATTACTCGCCGGAGGGACAAGGCGGCGTAGAGGGCTATACGGACATCGACTACAGCAACACCAAGTTCGTCGGCGACCGTATTACCGGCGGTTACTTCACCGTCTCCTCCAAGAACGCCGCGCGCGCGGAGAACTCACAATCCAATGTGTTCATGAACGCCAGCGGCCGCATAGACCAGATTCACACCAAAAATTTCGACCCGACATCCGCCGCAATGAAGTCACAGGTCTTAACGGAGTTTCAAAACACCCAGTTCAACGCCCGTAACGAAATCGACGGCGGCGAAGCCCATTACAGCATCAGCGATCCCAACGGGGTCTTGCAGAACAAAACGGTGGTGACCTATCGAAACGGCGTCCCGTCAAATACCGTCACGCAAAACTACGCTAACAACCAGGTCCTCAGTAAAGTGGTTTCATCATACGAAGGCGCGACTTTCGACAATGAACTGAGAGCCATCAACAGCACGGTTCATACCCGGGAATACAACGCAGCGGAAAAGCTGATGTCGATGACGGACGCCAGTTACAACGCCAGCGGCGCGCCCACCAAAATTCAAAGCCGAACTCTGGACCCGGACACGCAAACGCCGCTATTTCTGATCGAAACTGACTACGCCAACACTCAATTTAACTATCGCCGCAAACCCATTGGCGGTCACGCCAAAATCACGACGACCAACCTGAAAGACTCCAGCTCCATCGAAACGATCAAAACCTTCACCTCGCCCACGGCGGCCAGCGCAACTGCCCACGCAGAAGAACTGATGGCGACGTCAGCGCAGCCTTCCGCGCCCCAGTACCTGACCCACACCAGCACGATGAAAAACGCAGAGGGCCAAACTACCGCCTATAAGAAAACCATCACTCGCAGCGATGGCTCATTACTTAAAACCGTGGTCACCAATGTCACTGACGATAAGCCGACTTCCGTTGCCGTGACACTCTACGCCGCGGACGGCAAAACTGTGGCAAAGACTTACGCCATGGATGTCAGCGGAGTTGCCGTCAGTGCAGGAAAAGTCAGCGGCGCGATGAAGATAACCACCAAGTTTCGCGGCCAGACCCTCAGCAGCGAAAGCACCCTGGAGTTTTGATCTGATGCTTAGCCGCGCCCTGACACTGACTTACGATACGGAGCAGTATCCGTTCCAGAAAGTGTTGTCGCACTATGTCTTTAAAGTGCGGCGGCTGGACCAGTTGCATGTGGCGTGGCGGCGGCAGAATCACCGGGAGAAACTGCACTATCAGGACAACATGGCGCTGCGCAGGCTGATGCAGCGCCTACCCGATGACGCCCTATTTTATAAGGTGTATCACGCCTGGATCGCCAATGTGCTGGCGCCCCGCTACGGCGGCAAGATCAGTTACTCCGCGCATCCGAAAATGCGCGTGCATCTGGCTGGAACTGGCTGTGTGAGCGACTTTCACCGTGACGCGGATATCACCAGCAGACTGGATCAAATCAACTGCTATCTACCCTTCACCGACGTCTTTGAAACCTGCACGGTATGGTGCGAAGAGCGCTACGACAGTAACATCTACCAGCCGCTCACGCTAAAGTATGGAGAGGCCTTGTTGTGGGACGGCGGTTTGCTAAAACACGGGACATACGCAAATCAAACCAATCAGACTCGCGTAAGTTGCGATTTCAGGTTCAAGGCGAAAGCCCCAGACCGGGTCCGTTCACCTTGGAGTGATGTCCTGGCTGACCGTCAACCAGCAGATAAAGCCTGAAAGAATACTTAAAAGCCCACACTAGGCGTACCTTTCCTATCAACACAGTTTGTCTCAGGTTGCCGTTGGAGATACCGCCAGGAGTAGCAGGGGCGATCCAATGACATTAACTTTCTTGGGATAACGAATTGGGGATGTGTGAGCACAACACTAGGGTTTATTAAGCTATATAGGACAATGACGAATAATATGACAGTCGATTTTTCAAATGTCGCCAACAAATACCACAAATTAGGCGTTAATCAGCAGTCAGCTGGAGTTAAGTTAATCAATCTGCTTACTTTATGCGGGAGTGAAAGTGTCATCGATATTGGTTGCGGAAATGGCCGACTTACATCACTTTTGGCGAAGTTGACGACAGGGAATGTTGTCGGAATAGACATATCGAAAGGAATGATTAAGTCCGCAAGGGAGTTCTTGCCAAGAGGGCGCTTTATAGAAGGTGATATTGAAACGCTTCCTTTAGCGTCATCAGGGAAATTTGACGTGGCTTTTATCAACTCTGTAATGCATTGGTTTCGAACGCCTGAGAAGACGTTAAAGCGTATACAGCAGCTGTTAACATCCAGTAGCTGTTTGGCGGTTCAAACGCCGCTAAAAACATGGTGCCCTGAGTTACAAGAAGCGATAGAAAAGACAGTTAAAACTAGCCAAGTATCACATGCATATAGCAACTATCACTGTCCGTGGTTCCATTTGAGGAGTGCTGATGAGTATGTTGAATATTTTAAAAATCTAGGCTTTAACGTAGGTTATGCTGAGGAGGATAGCGTTTTTACTGAGTTACATAATCCTCTAAAACTATGGGACCTGTTTGAGTCTGGACCCGCTCACGCATATTTTGATCCAAATAACTTTTCAGCCCCCATGCCAGCCAACCTTCCGGCTACATTTAAGACGGTTTTTTGTTCAATTGCAGAAGGTATGGCCATTAATAACGCGGAATATAAAAGAGCATTTTTTATTTTACGTGTCGCCTGATAAGTATAGGCTCAGGAGCCGGTTTCTGGCCCTACTTGAACTTGAGTCGCTCCGGTTTTGTCGGAGGCAATTTTATTTGAGTCATGCAACTGCAGACTCGGCTTGTTGATAGTACAGGTTTTCGTATTCGACAGGAGGCACATCTCCTATCGACGGTAACAATCGACGATTGTTGAACCACTCCACCCAGGTGAGGGTCGCCTGTTCTATTTCATCCAGCCCTTTCCAGGGCCTTTTTTGTGGATAACCTCCGCCTTGTACAAGCTGTTGATGGTTTCCGCCAGGGCGCTATCGTAGGAGTCTCCTACGCTTCCGACAGAGGCCTTAAACCCCGCCTCAGCCAGGCGCTCAGTGTACTTGATCGACAGGTACTGGCTGCCGCGATCACTGTGATGAATGACCCCCTTGGGCTTTCCTCTCGCCCACAGCGCCTGCTCTAAGGCGTCAAGCACAATATCTGTCTGCAGACTTTTGAGCACACGCCAGCCTAAGATATAGCGCGAGAAAACGTCCACAACGAAGGCCACGTAAACGAAGCCTGACCAAGTTGCAACGTAGGGGTGAGTAGGCCGGCGGACTCTCACCGCCAGCCCCTCGCAGAACCGTACATGACACTCTCGCGTCATACGGCTCCCATCATTCGGCCTTTTGCTTGGTTACTCCAGTGCACGAAGGCATGCGGGTAACGTTGTTTCAGTGTATCAAGGTATCGCCATGCTCTGGTTTTGCGCCTTGCGAAGGATTTGAACTTGCGCATTAGCCACCGAACCAGATATCCATCGAAGCCCTTACCAACAGCCTCCAGCTTTGAACGATAGAACCGTCCATAGTATTGCCACCACCCTCTCAGTACAGGGTTAAACATACGTGATAAATCCATCAGCGACTTGTCGTTCTTTAACTGCAAGCGCCAACTACGGATTTTCCGCCGCATGTCTTTCAAGGCTGCTGGACTGACTGCCGGTAAGAAGTTGACGTAAACGCGCCCGTATTTGTCCACTGCTTTTCGAGGACGAAAACTGTAACCCAGAAAGCTGAACTCAATGCTCTCGTGATTGGTCGTACGATTGACATCCTTACAATACACAATGCGCGTTTTCCCCGGATGGATCTGCAAGCCACAGTCAACCAATCGCCGACTGACTTGGGCAAGCACCCATTCAGCTTGACGCTGGCTTTTGCAGTGGATCACACCATCATCCGCATAGCGACACAATCGCACGCTTCGACAGCGCTCTTTGATCCAACGATCCAGTGCGTAGTGCAGAAACAGGTTGGCTAGCACCGGACTGATCACACCCCCTTGAGGGGTACCCCGATCGCGTTGCTGTTCTTGCCCATCTGGACCTACCATCGGCGCTTTTAACCAGCGCTCAATGTAGAGCGCCACCCAAGGTATCTGACAGTGGCGTCTCACCGCACGCATCAGCAGGTCATGGTCGATATTATCGAACAACCCTTTGATATCAAACTCAATCACCCAATCATACTCCCAGCATCGCCGCCGCACCGTCGTCAGCGCATCATGCGCTGAACGATTGGGCCTATAGCCGTAGGAGTTTTCATGGAAGATCGGCTCTACCAGGGGTTCAAAAATCTTCTTCGCCACTGTCTGCGCGATACGATCCGATACCGTCGGGATACCCAGAACACGCTCGCCGCCGCTCTTCTTTGGGATCGCGACACCCCTGACCGCCGGAGGAAAATAGCTCCCCGACGACAGGCGATTCCAGATCCGATAAAGGTTCGGCCCCAAACGCTGCTCAAACTGCTGCAGCGACTGTCCATCGACTCCCGCTACTCCTCGGTTCGCTCTAACATCTTTGAACGCCTCCCAAACTAGAGACTTCTCAATCACAAATGGCTTTGCCTTACTCATCAGTTCATCCTGCTCGCGCAGTTGACCAACAAGCTCGGCTGAATGACGCCGCCCCTTCGCTCCACGGCCATTACAGCCCCTTCAATGCTACTACGAGCGGCTCCGCCCCTTGATGACACATCGGTACTATCGGCCTCGCCTTGTGAGCTTGTGCTTTTCCCTTGGCATTGCCATCGAAGGTTCCCGCAGTTCCATGAGAGAGCCCAAAACAGGATCACGCCGCCTCTCTGCCGGATACCATGCGGCCCATCAACAGGCACTGTCCGCACTGATCCCGGAGCAACATCACTCCCCGGTTTTGGTATCATCTGAGTGGTTTCGACAATTGAACGGCGGTTCACGGTTGTTCGTCTTCCTGTTTCACACCTGACGCCTTATTGGCGCCTTTTCCTTATTGCTCACGACCACGGCTTTTGGCCATCGCCGCATAAGGTGGTTTGTCATCAGCACCTGTATGCCGATGACGAGGGGTCACAATCCCTCATCTCTCCCGCAGCTTGCTGCGGCACACTGATGTCTGCGACCCACAACTGGTTCGGACGCTCAGCGCTGAAGTTGCGATTAACCAGATCCAGCGGCTTGTCGGCCAGTTCATCGGGAATGGTGGTGCGACAGGACTTACCGCGCCGCACGCCTTCCAGCCCCATTTCCCCCATCAACCGGACGACAGTGCAGCGCGCCACAGTGATATCCTCGCGGTTTAGCTGCTTCCAGAGCTTGCGGGCGCCGTAGACCTGCAAGTTCTCTTCGTGCTCTCGTGTAATCTCCGACTTGAGTTCTTCATCCCGCTTTGCGCGATCACAGCGCTGTTCAGGGTTAGTGCCCAGATGTTTACGGCGGTAGTATGTGGGCGGAGCCATCGGCAAGACTTTGCAGATTGACTCGACACCGTGCGCTTCCCGTTCCTGGTTAATAAACTCAACCATTACTTCGGTTTGTGGTCGAGCTCCGCCTGGGCGAAAAAAGCCGCCGCCTTTCGCAAAATCTCATTGGCGCGTTTAAGCTCACGGTTTTCTCGTTCCAGCTCTTTAAGGCGGGCGGCGTCCTCGCTGGTTGTTCCAGGGCGCTTACCTGTATCCACTTCCATTTTGTTGATCCATGAGCGCAATGTCTCAGGAGTGCAATCTATCTTTGAAGCGACAGACTGTATCGCCGCCCAGCGGGATTTGTGTTCGTGTTCGCCGGTCAACACCATGCGCACAGCGCGTTCACGCACTTCAGGGGGAGTATCCAGATCGTTCGTTCATAGGCTAATTCTCTCAAGAAGATTAGCCTCCGCCAAACCTGGGGCGATTCAGTGGTGATGATCAAGCCAAAAACCTGCAGGCCATTTGCAGGCTTTGCCACAGCCATAAAACCGCGAATGAATGAGCCGGTTGCGCCCAGGTCATTAAAGCGCTACTGCTTCAACCACAAACTCATAAAATCCTTCTACTTCTGGTGGCGATATCTCACTGACAGACCTAAATGGCAATTTATGGAATATGCGCTTCCAAAATGCTAACGCCAGTGTGTCGCCTTGATAAACGGAAATATGCCACGCCTTATCTTCTCTGAAAACCATGTTTTTAATGGCGAAACTGGCTACTCCACGAGATCGGTATTTTGGAAGAATGAATAAGTCTGCAAGCTCCAGAAGCTCTTTCCCTCTAATCTCTACGGGTTCAATGGTAAGGAACCCGGCGACAGACTGATCTGAGAGAATTAAGTAGACCTCGCATTCTTCTTTAGCTTCAAGAGTGGCCATAATGTAGTCATCGTCGATATCGAATAGGCCGTTGTGATCGATATCCTCATGTGTGTAATAGGAATTATGGTATTCGTAAAACTGCCACAGCATGCGTAATACGGGAAAGTCTTCTTTCTTCGCCTTTCTGATAGTGCTGCTCACTATAATTCCTTGTGTGTAAGATGTTGAAATAGCAGGCAATAATACCTGATTGGTAGACCCTGGCGTACCAGTGCGGCCACTGAAGTGGATCACACCCAGCGCAAGGCGGCGATGACCGGGAGGGGAATCTACAAGGGATATGCCATATGTGCCATCGACAGAAATCGGTTAGGAAATAGATATCAGCGGTGATGTATGAAATGAGCCATACTGTTTTAAAAGGAATGCCCCCGTTGTTTGTCCGTCGCTGGCGATGGAAATAGAGGATATGAAGACTCACTTGATAGACCACGAATGGTTTGCTTTGTCAGAAAGCCCTTTAGAGAGAGATAAAATGCTTGCTCTATTGGACGCCAAAATTGATCAGGTTAACCAAATCGCAGATATTATCGATATCCGCCAAGGGCGCGAAGTGACGGAAAGGGCCTTAAGTCGCGCAACGCTGCTAGGCGCGTTATTAAGTTGTAAAGACTGCTTGAAGGACGTGGAGCCAAACTTTCACGCTGACGTGTTTTGGGGAAGATTTGCCTATGCGACGGCGATGCTCATGGACGCCGAAAAAAGGATTGATCTTTTTTTTAGCCCACTTGAGCTTTAGTGAGCACGGCAAACCCCATGATACTGATCCATACTTCGACGCTGTTGTCCTATAGGTCTTATGTTCAGGAGGAAAGTCGTCTAAAGAATAGGCGACAATGACCTATCTTTTCTTTATAGGTGAGAGACACTTGGAGAGATGAATTGTCTTGGGATACAAGCGATGGCTTGATTAGCGTATATGGGGAGTTTCCCCTGGATTCAAAGAGTCCTCCGCAGATTGGGGACCATGTCACGCTTTCTGCGTGTAATGGAGTAGTGTGGGTTACGGTATGTGTGTTATCCAAGGATGGAAACGAGATGAGAGGGACTGTAACTGAAGTTTCTGGGGATGTAGATGCTGACTGCCAAGTTGGAACGCTGATTAGTTTTACCATGGAGAATGTCAGGATACTGGCGCGCCAGAGTAAAGAATAGCGCCACATGGAGCGGTTAAACGCAGTTGTGCAAATGGATTAATAGTCGGAGGTGCGGAATGCGCTTTATTGACAAGGAATGGACCTTATGCGGAGTCAAAAGAAACGAGCCTGATGATGTGCTTGAATGTTTCGTTAGGAAGTCGGTGAGGCTGAAGGAGCTGGAGATGGCGGCGGAAACTATGCCGGAGATGCTTCCCCAAATCAGGTCTTGCCAAGGGGCTTTAAATAATCTCAAGCTGCATGTTGGCGAACCCAATTACTATTTTTTTTATCATCTTGCGGATGTTGAGTTAACCAAATTGGACCGGATACTGCTGGTAGAAGGCATAGAGTAAAAGAGCAATGAAAGCGCCCCTCGTTGATAATGCATGGCAAACCATAGGAGAGGAACAATTTAAACCTTGTCAGGCGCTGAAAGGGGGAGTTGCAAAGATGAAGCAATTAAAGAAGGTGACATCGGTCATCCAACAAAATGAAGGAAACCAAAAAGTAGAAAGCGTCCTTCGTTATACATGTTTAATGCATGCTTTGTCGAAGTGTAAAGACGCTATAGAAGATGCGAAAGATCCTATTTGTGAAGAGCGATTCCGGTGCTTGCATGCTCATGTCACGAGTGAACTATTCGAAGCCCAACAGAAGGTTGACTCTGAACTTGGGCATTTAGACTTATAACTCTCATTAGGATGTGAGAGGGAGGCGAAATGGATATACCCATCCTTAAAGTGTACTTCGAGATCAATGTCGATGCCGTCACGGGTGTATTTGAGCGTTCTTATCTATTAAGCAAGGAAAGCCATGACATCACCTCAAAGCTGGCGGAGGCGAAGATGAGGCTTGCGAAAAAGAGAAAGTGTCAAAGTGAACACCAAGTAAAGGTGCGGACTGAAACGGAAGTTGAAGCTTTACGGCGGTTGGGTGCTCTTGAACGCTCTTGTAATTGTCATCCTGCTAACGGCCACAGGTAGGAAGGGCAGATTTATATCAGGCTCTGACATGCCGTGGCAGGCTTTCAATTTTGGACTCAATGAACGCTTGATATTGGTCGGCGGTTAAAAGGCGCCGGAGTTCTTGCGGCTCTGATATCTTCACAATGAATAGCCATCCAGTTCCGTAGGTGTCTTTGGCTATGTCGCTGGAAGTTAAACCATCATTTGCGGAAACGATATAGCCAGACAGCGGAGTTATAATGGGAACCTTGCCGCCTGACTCCGTGACTACCGCTCCTACTTTGTCATTAGCTTTGTAGAACCGCTCATAGTCTATGGGGACATCAGCAAGGAATGCTGCAGCAACTCTGCTTGTATGCTCTGTAATGCCTACCAAGCCAAATCCAGCAACAGTTCGAACCCATTGATGATTGAGGGAGTAACGTAGATGGCGGGGAATCATATGGGACATATTCATAAGATCCTCGGCATAAGCGCCGGGTAGCAGACAATAGATGTCCACCCTGTCACAGCCGTGTGCTCATACCCTGATTCAGGCTAACCGGCTTAGGGAGATTAGAAATAAGCATAGCTCAGCGGGTGCTGATTAGAAAGCTATGATGGAAAAGAAAATATCGTGAAAGTTTTTAGTGGCGAGAAAGAGTGATTTTTTGCCCTCTTATTTGGCTATATACGGCGTTATGACAACTCAATCTAAGCAAACCGCACAGCTTGATGTTGGTTAGCTACAATTGAGAGATTAGGAGGTATAAATAATGACGAAGCCTTATGTCGACTTTGAGTGGGCTATTGCGGGAAGCATTGATACTCCTGAAGAGAGTGTTATGAACTCTATTATTAATAAGCTTGTTCAGCTTTCTGAGCTTACTGTTGCTGCTGAAGGTATGCCGGACATTATACTCCAAATTCAAACCTGCCAATGCGTCTTAAACAATCTGAGGATGCATGTAGGGAAAGCAAGCTTTGATTACTATTTCAGTATCGCAGATGTTGAGCTAGAAAAGCTGGACGGCCTGCTTGAGACCGAAGGGCCAGTCACTAGGGGATGAGGCGAATTGGTTAAAAAGTGATTGATAGGCATAATCAGGAAGGAGCATAGTGGATCAAGTTTCTGACACCTGAGCACTAAACTGAATAGTAATACCACAAACCTCGCTAAGGCCCTGCAATGACAAGGGCTGCTCCAATACCATCCGGCATAAATCCCGATACTGTGAGAGGCTCGCAGACAAGCGAGAGGTGACACGTTGGGGAGTATGGCAACAACAGGAAGGCAGCGACACCCAACACGGTTATGGCTGGCAATGGCGTAAGCTTAGAGCGCGAATACTGAGGCGGGATAACTACTTGTGTCAGGAGTGTTTAAAGGCAGGGCGTACCAGTGCGGCGACGGAGGTGGATCACATTAAGCCCAAGGCGCAAAGTGGTGATGACCGGGAAGAGAATCTACAAGGGATATGCAAAGCCTGCCATAGGCTCAAAACCGTAGTTTCCTGCTAAAGCTCAGGTTTTTCACCGCTTTGGCGTTAAACGGAAAGGCCAAAACTTTAGATGGTGTTCTATACTCATATTTGGCTGAAATGGTGGAAGGTAACGGGGCAGTCTAATTAGCTGGAGCAATCACTAATAGACTTGAACGAAGCAGGCTTCACTTTATGAGCATCATAAACACCTACTTGAGAGCTAATCTGGCAGCTGCCCTGTTATTAGTTTTACTTATCCTAATGGGGTGTGAAACCCGACAGCCTCTGATGGAGGCGGCAATAAGAGGAGATTCGAGATCGGTTCAGCTACTGAGCCAAGATGACGTCAATCAAAAGGATCAAATGGGACGAACGGCCTTAATTTATGCTGCTAGTCACGGCCATCTACCGATTGTGCGCGACCTTGTTGAAAGGGGAGGCAATATTAATACCGTTGACTATTCGGGGCTGACGCCACTAATGGCTGCGGTTTTATCTCACAGAGTTGCGGTAGCAAGGTATTTACTGGAAAGGAAGGCGGCGGTTAATGCTCAAGATGTAACCGGCACCACTATCTTGGTTTACGCGATCAATACCAATGTACCAGAGATGGTGCAACTTTTACTCCGGTATGGGGCGGACCCAACCCTTCTTCCAGCAAAGGGAACACTCGCCGATATTGCTGATAATAAGACTGCGTATGAGCATGCTGTTCTAAAAGGGAACGAAGAAATTATCCGATTAATAAAGGAAGCAGAGAAAAAGAAATTGTCTCAGTAGCAGAGAATCCTCATTTATAGGGGTAATCATGAAACACTTAATCAAAACTGCGGTTATTCTTCTTTTAGTTATAATGATTAGTGCTTGCCAAAAGACTTTGGTTAATCAATTAAAGAGTGGCTACTCAACAACTTTAGCGATATCTAGTTCAGAGATGACGAGTGTTGAGTTAGAAGGTAGAACTTTTGATTTCGGATCAGTTAAGGTTGATTTTAAGGCGCAATCTTCGAAGGCGAATAACTTTATTCCTGACAAATTTTATGCTGCGCTACTTGAACATCAATTGTTGCTAGCGACGCAGAGAGGATTGAGGGTAGGCGTAAAGCCTGCATACATATTCAATGTATCAATTAAAGAAATACTATTTAAATCTGAACCAAAAATAATTCCTACTTTGTCTTATCTAAGAGTAGAGCTATCGATATTAAGGCCGGATTTAACAGAAGTGATACGAACTTCAATGCTGCTTCGTGATATCGTTGAGCCGGATAACTTTGCGGCACAATTTCTCACTGCACAAGAATACTCGATAATACCGGAGAAAGGTGTATATCATGCAGTATTAATCCCTTCTACAGCAATAGTCATTACAAAGGTTCTCATTGGACTTCAGCAAGGAAAGCAGTTAGATGAAATAGTTATTGATGACGGTCGGCCTTATATGGCAGAGAGGCTATTGATAAGTAATGATTTTGGATTGAAGCCGATGACAAGATACGAAACAGAACAGATTATAGGCTTTTCAATTTATGAGAGGGACTGAACTTTGTTCAGGAGGGGGGCGGGTTAAATCTCTGATACCTGAGCCCTCAGCACCGCACCACTAAGTCTTTTTTTATACCCGCGAAATTATAAATTTTAGATAAAGGCATCGGCAAGATGCAATCTGATATCGCTACTATCTTAAAAGACGCGGATCTCGTTAGAACTTTTACCTCTGTTCGCTCGGTGGGACTTTCGGATAATAAGCACTGATGAAGACTTATCAGGTTGACTTCGCAGGAATGTTGTCTAGTCTTGACAATAGGAGCTAAATTTGGAGGGACGTGGCGATATTATTTTAACTGCTAATGCATAGCTGAGTTGTTCTATATGTATGCTTAAGCAAGCTCGCGGTAGAATGTTGCTCGTTACTTTCTTTCTGATTGCATGTCAGTTGGGGGCTTGTGTTTATCTTCCTGTGACGGGTGCAGATCCTTACCCAGAAAAAATGGTTTCTTCTATTCGAGTGAACGAAAGCACCAAGGAGGATGTTTTAAATGTATTTGGCAATCCGGATGTTGTCAGGGAGAAAGATTCTATATGGGTATATGGAGACTATCAGGGATATGGATTCATGATGGCTTTTAAATATATAGGGTGGACAGAGATAAGTGAAAGATTTGTTATATTTAAATTTGATAAGGATGTTGTTCAATTTTTTGAGTATGTGAAAAGTGGTATCGGATGTTCGTCAAATGGCATGTGTTTAACTTCTGACTGGGGCGCTTATCCTTTTATAAGACTTAAAAATGATTGGGTGGAGATTACGGCAACAGCTATTGATGAGGCTGTGGCCAGAAACTTTAGCGTTAGTAATGAACGATGTGGGGTATATGTATATAACTCCGGTAGTAATACGTGGATTAATCTTGATACGTATGGTGAGCAGAGGCTCACGCTTGGTAATTATGCGTATACTGAAGTCGCCCCAGGTTTTCATAGGCTAACAAGGTTATGGTCAGGGAAAAGCATAAGGAAGCAAATATCATTTCTATGTGAGGCTGGAGGACTTGTATTTATTGAAGTGCATCCTGATATGTATGAAGGAAGCTCACAGGAGTTACCAGAAATTGTTATTAATCCTGAACAGAAAGGAAAATTTGAAGTGTTAAGGAGAAAGAGAGTTTATTACTATTAGCTGTGACCCACACTAGACTTTTGGAATCATTTTAACCGCAGTATTTCGGTCCCCCTTTTTTACACTCAAAATTAAAAATTTCAGATAAACGCTATGAGTGGAACCGCAACCTGAGTAGGACGGGGGCGGAAGCCCGTCGCGCAAAAGCTCCTGGCTGGCAACCCTGGCAAGCGTCAACTTAACACCCACGAACCTCCGTTTTCACAGATCACTAACATCGATTGCCCGGACTGGCTGGGCAACGACGCGCGCCGCATGTGGGAGCTGATCGCCCCGGAGCTATGCGCTGCAAAAGATCATCGCCATGACGGACGCGCATAACCTGGAGGCCTTCTGTGCTTCGTACGGTCGATGGCGTCAGGCGGAGCGTGAGCTGGCGCAATACGGCATCACCACCACGGATGCAAACGGCGGCCTGAAGAAGAACCCGGCGGCCACCGTCGCCAACGAATCCTTAAAACAACTGGCGACCTTCGGGGCGTGGACCCATCCAGCCGTCAACGCCTGACCGGCGGCGGCAAACACGACACGTCAAACCCTTTCGATAAATTCTGATTTTCGGTTACTCCATGGCGGCTAAATATCCTCACGTCGAGGCGGCGACGCGGTACGCCCGCGCCGTGCTGGACGGGTCTATCCCTGCGTATCGATACACGCGCCTCGCGTGCCAACGTTACCTGGATGACCTCGCCCAGGAGAGCGACCCGGACTATCCGTATTACTTCGACAAGGCGGAGGCCGAGCGTGTCTGCGAGTTCGTCGAGCTGCTGCCGCACACCAAGGGCGAGTGGGCGTTCAAGCGTCAGCTTATCAAGCTGGAGCCCTGGCAGGTGTTCGGCTTCGTCAACATCTTCGGATGGAAATGCAAGGCCGACGACCTGCGCCGCTTTCGAAATAACCGCTTTCACCGAAGGGTTGCAGGAGCAGCGTAAAACCTATGGCCTGCGGTGCGTGGACGCGATCCGGTGCCTGATGCGACCGCTGATTACTGTCTATCTGCTTATTCTGGCGACGTTTGTGACCCTGAATATTAACCGCCATCTCGGTGGCGTGGGCACGCTGAGCCCGGTCGATTTAATGGTCCTGTACAAAAAGGCCATCGCGCAGATGTTATTTCTGACAACGACGGCCGTCACTTGGTGGTTTGGATCAAGGCCGAGTAGCTCTCGAAAGTAATAAGTAACCTGCACAAATGTGTTGTTGATAACGGGGATGGCGGAAGACGCCCAAGGGACAATCCAAAGGCGTTTGCAGTAATGACCGATTGGGGCGCGGCGCGTTGGCGCCGACATCTTTTGGAGTTGGCTATTGCCTAGTAAATGGGTACAACAAGATAAAATTACTATTTGACACGGCAACCTGGAGCGTGTCATTGGTGGTGACGTTATCAAGCAAGCTGGAGAAACCTGTATAGGAGCCATTTGAGGCTCCGCAAGAAGCTATCGAAGTGCTCGCATTGTAAAGGTTATGCGCCGTATCCAATAACCCTATGGTTCCTGACACGACACAGCCATCAGAGTCCTGCCCCCAATATGTTCCGTCATTCTGCACGGTAATCGTGAGACTGTAAGCGCCACTAGTGTAGTTCCATTGCCCCGCAAGTAGCGATAATGATGGCGTACGGTTATAAATGCTGTTGAAGGATAGCGACATACTGCCGCTGGACCCATAGGATGTGTTGAACGTAACCGATATTGCCCCTTGCACTGACACAGTCCCCGAAATAGATGCCGTGGCGAAAGCCCCGCCATTGACTTGATAAGCCGTTACGTTACCTGAAATACTGCTGCCGCTAACCGTATAACTACCGTCATAAATTGCCCCGGCGGACTCACTGATTGCGATGATTCGTCCATTGTAAAAGAGCCCGCTTACATCGAAAGTTCCTGACCCATTTTCAGTGAAGGTACCTTCCCAAAGTCCATTTGCTGAAACTGTGGCTGTGGCTCCACCGCTGTCGCCACCTCCACCACCGCAAGCAGCCAGCCCAATAATCACAAAAATTTCAAGCGCAACACTCCCGACAAACGATCTGAATTTCATGATGTTCCTCCTTCTTGTGACTTACCTCAGCAGAAGAGGGCAGGATCAACCTACGCCAAGGAACACATGACTATCAGACTTTCACTTATCGAACTCCTTGCCATCAAGCCGCTACAGCCACCCTTGTGAGCAGACAGTCTTCTTTGAACCAAGCTATAGCAGGTCGATCTACCATCTTCAAGTATGGCTCCACTTCAATAGCTGTCAATCACGTTGCTTTCACAAACGACTGACTCACGGAAAGAAGCTTCTCTCCGCTTCCCACCTTGGATATCCCGCCCAGGGAATCGCGCCTAAGAACGTGTTCACGATCTTGTTCGTATCTGAGAAGATTAACTGATGCGAACCAAGAGATACCCAAGCGACATCAGTCGCGAACAATTCGAGAAGATTCAGCTGTTGCTGGAGCTGGCGCGGCGCAAACCAAGCCCCGAACGATAGATTTGTATGAGGTGTGTTGCGGGGTGCTGTATCTGCTGCGCACCGGTTGCCAGTGGAGAGGCCTGCCCAGCGACTACCCCAAGTGGCGCACGGTGCACTCGTACTTTGCCAAGTGGAGTGAACCTGATGAAATAAAGCCTTAAATATCATTGAGTTGATTTTTTTAACATATAACCCTCTCCGACCGCCATCGGCTCGATCAGAGCATGAGTGCTCAATAGCCGTCAGGGCGCTCCTACTACTGAGATCGCCCTGGGCTGGCCCATCATTTGGTCTCATCGAAAAACTCCTCACCTGCGGCAACGTCTTTTCTACACCCCCGACTCTTTCCCCTCACATAGCTCCCTTTCCGAGCAGTCTCTGCGCCCAGAATTCAACCTCGAGCGCAAATATTATTATGCTATTGAAATATAAGGATTAATTTAACGATTTCGATGTCTTCTTAACTTGATTCGTCTCCCTGATGAAGCGTTCATGTGCTGCATAGCAAAAAGGATAAACACCTTTAAAAACACATGCTTATAGCCATGAGCGAAGGAGACAATCATGGACCTGAGAGAGATTAAATTCGGAATTGAGATCGAGACCGTTAAGCGCACCCGGGAGCAGATCGCGCGGGCCATCCAGTCGGTGACCGGCGGAGGGGTGTTTTACCGGCGCACGCCAGTCGCCTACGATCCCTGGGATGTGGTGGATGCGCGGGGACGAACCTGGAAGGTGGTGAGCGATTCTTCTCTCTCCTCAGTCCCCGCGCACCTGAGAGCGGAAGTCGTAAGCCCGGTATTAGGCTACAACGACATCCCCCTGCTGCAGGAGGTGATTCGCGCGATCCGCAGAGCAGGCGGCAAGGTTGACAGCCAATGCGGCATCCATATCCACATCGACGCGGCGCTGTTTAACGGCGCGAATCTCGCCAACCTCGCCAAGATGGTCTACAAGCAGGAGCCGCTGATTTTGCACGCCCTGGGCGTCAGTTCGCAGCGGTTGCGCACGTTTACCCGGCCCATCAGCAACGAACTGATACAAAACATTGAACGCGAACGTCCCCGAACCACGGAGCAACTGAATCGCATCTGGTACGGCTACCACAATCAACAACCGATCCATTACGACCGAACCCGCTACCACGGCGTCAACCTGCACAATGTCTGGTATCGCGGCACGGTTGAATTCCGCTGGTTCGAAGCGACGCTGCACGCCGGCAAAGTCAAAGCCTACCTTCAGTTCTGCCTCGCCCTCGCCGCAAAAGCCCTCAACGCCAAAACCGCCTACAGCCGAAAACGCAGCTTCGATCCCCAGAGCGCCAAGTATGACTTCCGGGTGTTTTTGCTGCGCCTGGGAATGATTGGCGAGGAGTTCAAAACCGCCCGACGACACCTGATGGTCAACATGCCGGGGGATGCGGCGTTTAAGCGCGGACGACGCAAACCCAACAAGGTCGAGCGTGACCTTGTCGATGCAAACAGCGTTCACATTGAGGCCGGGCAAGCACCCGGTCTCGTCATTTAAGTAACCCACGAGCCCTCCGCCTCAGCGGGCGGAGGGATGCGAAATCATCGGTAAGGAGAATATGAAACTATGTGTGGACAAGTAGGCGTGATTTTTGGACGCAAGCGGCGACGCCCCGGCGAACTAAGCCATCTGCGCCATGTGTTTACCCGCATGCTGCTGGGCAGCGAGCGACGCGGGCCGCATGCGACTGGCGTGGCTTGGCTCAAAACAGACGGTAGTTACAGGATATATAAACGCCCACTGCGGGCGCACGAATTGGTCGGCGAACACGGCTACGCAAAGACGCTGGCCAGTGTCGATCATCACACCACGATACTCATGGGCCATACACGCTGGCGCACGCGCGGCGATGAGCTCAACAACCGTAACAATCACCCTATCCGCGCCGGCGATATCATCGGGACCCATAACGGGACCATTTATAACGCCGATTATCTTTTTCGATATTTCCGGCTGCCCCGTTTCTCGGAGGTGGACAGCGAGTTGCTCTTTCGGCTGGCCGACCGCTATGCGTACGATGGCGTCCTTGACCTGGAAGGGTATAAGGCCGCTCTGAGCCTGTGTCGCGGCCAGTTGAGCGCAGTCCTGGCTTCCTGCCTGGACCCGGGCGTTATAGCCGTCTTCAAGGGCAACAAGCCCCTCAGCATGTGCATCCATCGGCGCTATCGCGTGGCGCTTTACGCGTCGGAACCGGCGTTTTTGGAGCTGGCCCTGGCGGGAGACACGGGGTGGCGGGAGCTTGAAATCCCGCCGATGACGCTACTCAGGTTCCGTCATGAAGATCTGACGAAGATAGACCTCGCTAACTTCCACTTCATCCCACAAGTCCGAAAATACACATTGCCCAAAGGAGTCGTCGCATGACCTTGAAAAACATCCCGCATTCATCTCCTCAGGAAAATTACTCGGAAAGCATCCAACTATTTGTCTACGGCACCTTGAAGCGGGGTTATGCGAACCATACGCGCTTTTGCGCCCACGCCCAAAGCATCGAGCCGGCGGCAGTCTGGGGCCGACTCTACCACCTTATGGCCGGATTTCCGGCGTTGGAGATTCCGCAGCGCGCTGTCCTCGCCCACGGCACGACCGACCCCTTGGCGGACGCGCAAACCCAGGCGCAACTCAAAACGCCGCGTTTCCAGCGTCCGACAGGCGATTGGGATCTGATTCGGGGTGAATTGGTGACGTTCGCAAATCCGTCGCGCGACCTGCCGTCCATCGACCGTCTGGAGGGGTTTCGGCCCTGGGGTCGCAGTCTGTATCGGCGGGTGCTGGTGGCGGCCAAGAAAGGGAGAGTGGTTTTGCCGGTTTGGATTTACTGGATGTCGCCGATATTGAATGGCGAAAGGATTGGATGTGAGTGGCCCGATTAGATGCTAGCTCATAGACAGGGACATTGATGCTTTGGTTAAGTGTGTGAGGGGGGAGTACTTGTATTGGCTTCCTTCCTTTTCTTGTTCCTTGGCGGAAGCTCTGAAGATATCGAAAATGAGTTCTTGTATGAAACATGGATATAGGGTAAAGCTTTTTCATAAATGAAAGAGCTATTCATTAACTTGCATACTCAAGTTAACTTCAATGCGGAAAAAATTCGTTTGTACCACCTTTTTTTCTCTGGCGTCTTTTCTTCCTCGTTTCTGCCTACTTTGACTTCGCTCTCTTCTTGGGGAGAAATATGGACGCTAGGCTGATCAGGTATTGGGGGCGGAGCAACTTGTTCAAGGCTGCTTTCTACTTCCTGGGTAACCTCCTGAATAGCTGGCTCTGCTAAGGGGAGAGTTGGTGTTTGGGCGGCAACCTCATCGGTCGCAGCAGCCTCGGAACTTTTGATTGTTGGACTTATTGTTTCAATTCCTAGATTGACACATTTAAATCGGAGGAAGTGAGTGGCGACGATATGAACTTTTTTATACTCATTCACTATCATATTGTTGGGGTATTTAGGGTTGGCTGAGCCTACCCAAAATATAAACATATATGCTTTTTTCTGGCGGTTTTCGTTCTCCAACCTAAATATCTGCGCTCTCTGGAGCGATTCTAAAAAGTCTTTCTTGTGGGCGGTTTTCCAATTATCTGTATAGACAGTAACTTTTACGGACTTTCGCTCCTTGTAGTGCTTCATCCATAAGATGAATTCGATACGGTCTTCGAAGTGTCCGATCTTATCGCGATGATCAATATTGCCATAAAATACATGACTACCTTTCGGCCTGTCGCCCTGCCGCATTTCGGACAGGTTCTGAAATACCTCTCCGTAACTACTCCCATCGCAACCGGTGACGTGCAGAGCCTCGTTGGCGACGATATCTTGGTTGGAGATTAATGAATATACGAGGGTTGCGAGTTGATTTGAGCGACCATTATTTCTTAGTCCAACGCGTTTGGAACTTCCTCCGCCACGCCCCGCATTTGTTGGTTTTGGCGTATCGCCCAGATCTAGGCTATGGACAATCGGCAGGGCGCCGACGAAGTTAAGATCGGAACAGACCGTATGAGGAGCGGATAAAATGTTCTTGGTCCGCTCATCTATTGCGACGTTGCAGGCATAGTGATGCTTTGGGCACTCCTGGCGTCTCTTATCTTGCTCCCCCACCAAGAAATGGGCTGTTTGAGATGGGTTTCCTAGCGATCTTGCGGTAAGTCGAATTAGACAAAACTGGCACTGAAAATTTCTTATGTTGAATCTTTCTTGTTCCACTCCACTCAGTGATAAGAACCGGCTGTTCAACTCTCCAATATAAACCAGTCTCCCCGAACTCCTTTCAATGGCCCATTCTCTTGACGGCACGTATTTTCCCTATCTATTACCAGATTCAAAGTGAGTAAAAAATTTACCATAATTTCAATCTTGGGCAAGCCCATAAAGTCACACCTCTCGAAAATATAGCATTCCGTCTCCAAATTTTTCCAGCTCGCGGAGCGATGAGTTGGCCTTGATGTCGAGTGTTTTACCATTGATGAAGACAACTTTACCGACCTTGTTCGGACCTTGTGATGCCGCCAAATCCTCCAAGCTACAGACCCCTCCCCACTCTGGCTCCCATGCTTCCACCACGCCTGTTATAAGCTTTTTATATGTAGACAAACCCGACTCAGAAATTAATGCCTTTGGAATTGTTATGACAACACTATTCCGAAGCCCGGAAGATGCGTTATATAAAGCGCACCGAACACCGAATTCAGCCCCACCTTTATCATTACCTTTGTTCCACCAACCAACTCTATAGCCAAGGTCTTCTATAACTTCATTGGAGTCATAATAGCGGCTTGCTCCATGTAACAGTTCAGATACAACATTGTCCTTATTGCTCCAATCAATTGGCTCTTCACTCAATGCTTTTTTCCTAGAATTGGCCTTTTTGCACCAACACGAAAATAACGGAGACACTTCCGCTAAATTTGAGAACATCAAAATGAGGCGGTCGGCGCATTGGCCGACTTCCTCTTTTCGCGGTCCCCAATAGGAGACAACTTTCATTTCTTGAGCTCCTTGTTGAGTTTGGTCTGACCTATAGAGACAGCACCATAGCGATATTTGGCTGCCAACGTCGCCCTTTTCTTCCCTCTTAGCAATTAATACCTATGTAACGTCACTTTGTGTCGCTAAATGCCTTACCCTGAGTACCTTAGGATTATCGGAAAAGGATAGCCTAGCAATGAAAATGCATTTGACATTGCATATTCACTCAATATAAATTGCATATTAATAAATCTACTAAGGAGACTTATCATCAGAACCAAAATTTATTAATATTCGCCGCGTTGTACGGAAACTGAACTCATATCCCGAAGGCAAAAGGAGTTGCTTGTGGCGCCCTTTCGTCTTTTGCGAGGTATCGAAGTATTAAGACGGTTGGGACGCCGTAGTCTTATCCTCCCTAGCTTGTACCCCTTCTTACTTTTAGCTGTTGCTCCGCGAACGAATGTTTGCGGTTTCCAGTTCATTGCCCACTCGGCTTGCGTTTTCACGCTTGAGTCGCCTTACATCATGTAGCAATACAGAGGGTTTTATGTTTGAAGGAAAGCAAGCAGGGAATTGGCTACGCTTCGCCAGTCGTTCGTTCCTCCCTGTTTTTTCTCATCGTACTAGTTTCTCAGTTAGATCGCGGGCGCGTCAGCGCCTACAAATTTTACTAACCGTTTTGTTGGCCTGGACGAGTCAGGCTTTCGCTTCACCAGCGACAATACCCGGTGATTTCGACGTGACGCCATCCGGAGCGGCTTCCTACAGTATCCCTATCAAAGCGCCTCCTGGCATAGCGGGACTGACTCCTACACTATCTCTAACCTATAACAATCGTACGGGTACGGGCTATTTCGGCGAAGGCTGGTCGCTGGAGGGCGTCTCCAAGATTCACCGATGCCAACCAACACTGGAGCGCGACGGCGGCAATGATGCGGTGGACTTTGATGGTAACGACCAATTCTGTATAAATGGCGCTCGGCTCGTGCTGGTGTCGGGCTCCCTCGGAGGTAATGGCTCCGAGTACCGCACGGAGATGGAGACGGGCGGCAAATTCATTGCGTACAACGAAGGGACCACTGGTAATGGCCCGACTAAATTCAAGGTGTGGCTTAAGAATGGTCTGATTGCCGAGTATGGGTACACGGCAAACTCGCGACTGAGAGCCTACCCAAGATCAGAAGTTATTAATTGGCGGCTCAATAGGATTTCTAATCGGGCTGGCGCCTACATGGAGTATGTCTACGACTTGCAAGCGGAATCTGGCGAACAGCGGCTTGTAGAGATTAGATATTCGGGAAGCGCGCAGGCAACGCCACAAAATAAAATTGTGTTCGAGTACGAACCAAGAGCGCTCGTGGAGTACGACTACCAATATGGCGCAAAAATCTCTCTCTCCTCTCTGGTCACCAAAATAAAAACCTATTCAGGCTCTTATTCTTCCTATGAATACAGCTTGAAGTATACGTTTAGCTCCGCCCTAAAAACTGCATATCTTGCGGAAGTAAAGCTGTGCGGCTTTGATAATACTTGTGTTTTACCCACCGCATTTAAGTATAACGACTATAATGATTCAAGGGTTGGTAAATTCGAGATTTCAGACAAGTTTCCTAATAACGGGTATGACTTGAGCGCCAACGATTACAAGTTCATCAATGGCGACTTCAATGGCGATGGCAAAACGGATCTTTTCCATATTGTTAATAAAAATTATGGAAAGGTATTCCTGGCTGATAATACGGCCTTAGGCCGATTCAAAATCAAGGACAATTTTCCCAATAACGGCTACGACCTAAGCGCCAATAACTATAACTTTTTAGTTGGCGACTTTAATGGTGACCGTAAAACTGATCTCATTCATTTCGTCAATAATGACTATATTCATGTATGGACGTCGAATGGAGACGGAACGTTTAATATAAGACCTAAGTTCTCGCCCTGGTCCGGTTATGGCGTGTCAGCCAATGCGTACAACTTCAAAGTAGGTGACTTTAATGGTGACGGTCGGACGGACCTGATCCACTTAGTTAACAACGCCTATCTCCATGTCTGGATCTCCAACGGGGACGGCACGTTTAGTGTAAAGACAGGGTTCCCAAACAGTGGCTATGGACTGGAAGCCAACGACTACAACTTCAAGGTGGGGGACTTTAATGGCGATGGCCGCTCCGACCTGATTCATTTTGTAAACAGAGATTACACACACACCTGGCTATCGAATGGCGATGGAACGTTCAATATCCAGGAGAAATTCTATCCCCAACCTGGATATGGTGTCGACGCCAACAACTATAACTATATCGTGGGAGACTTCAATGGCGATGGGAACACGGACCTTGTCCATCTTGTAAATAAGGATTATGTCAGAGTGTGGACATCATCCGGAGATGGGCGATTTGTTATCGAAGACGCATTCGACCCTGGCGACTACAATATATCAAGCAATAACTATATGTTCTTGTTTGGGGACTTTAATGCCGATGGCGTTGATGATTTGGCCCATATTGTCAATAAAGATTATATCCATATCTGGGCGTCACGAAAAAATGGAACGTTTCACATAACAGAACAATACTACCCAGAAGGCGGATACAATATCGGAAGCAACAACTTTAATTTATTTGTTGGCGATTTCGAAGGGGATGGATCTGCAGACATTTTTCATCTTGTCAATAAAGATTACATGCATGTCTGGAGGAACCAAGTAGTATCAAGGCCACACCTATCTCTCATCGATAACGGACTTGGCACTCAGTACACCATTAACTATACAACGCTATCTGGTAGCGCAGCTTACTTTAAAAGCTCTGACGAAAACTACCCTATCACAGATGAACAAGCTTCTCTGGAAGTTGTATCTATGGTGAACGTTAACGATGGGTTGGGAGGGATGAACCAATATAGCTATGGGTATAAAGGGCTAAGTAGCCATCTGAGAGCCCGGGCCAGCCTAGGGTTTCAGGAAATTGTGCGTCAAGACATGCAAACTGGCCTCATAGTGCGCAACACCTTTAGCCAGGATTTTGACGCTCATACACAAGGTATGCTGCTGCATTCCGTGACGAGTTTTGGCGACGTAAAGATATTAGAGGAAATAACCAATACGCTGGACGTTAAGGTATGCGGCAGCGGCGCCAATGTTCGCTACTTCCCTTACATCGCCTCATCCCACAGCAAAAAATACGACCCTGAAGGTTACTCGCAAGGCGAGGTCGTGACAGAGAGCGACTACTCCAATGACTGCTACGGCAACCTCGTCACGCAAACGACCTCTACCAGTCTCAATGGAAACTATTCCAAAGAAACCAAAGAATACAATTATCATCCAGCCGATATTGCAAACTGGTTTGTTAGTCTCGTTGAGTATGAGTCTGTCTGGGGAGAGTCTTCAGGCTATCCCAGCGAAGGAAAGCGGGTTGTTCACTTCCCTGAATATGATCCGGTATTGGGGCTTCCTACCAAACAAGTTATTCAGCCTGGGGACTCACAACAAACGATTGAGTATCAATATGATCATGCGACTGGCGTACTGGAGTCCCAAACCGTAACCGGCCAGGGTATGGCGCCGCGTGAGACGCGTCTGACCTATGACGACGCAGGGAGATATCTGCTACGGGAGAAAAATGCGCTGGGACATGAGGATGCAGGCGACAGGCAATACCATCCGCAGTTAGGGCTTATCACTCACTATACCGATCCAAACGGACAGACAACCGAATGGCAATACAATGGTGTCGGACGGGTCACCTCAATAAAAAAACCAGATGGAACCAAAGTAAAGATTCAACTTAAGTACTGCGAAAGAGAAATGAGACTATGCACAAAAGGCTCGCAGGAAAAGTATGTCCTTATCACTTCAAGTTCGGGAGAGCCGCCAGTACTGCAACTTTATGACAGTCTTGATCGGGTGGTTCGCGAGAGAACGTATGGTCTGGATGGGAATGCCATTGACCAAAACACCGAATATAACAAACTCAGTCAAATCTCCAAAATATCCGAACCTTATTTTTTAAATGAGACTCCATACTGGAGCGAAGCGAAGTACGACCAGTACCAACGGCCCTACAAACTGATCAATCCCGATAACAGCTATCGCGAAGTAGTGGCGTTTCGCGGATCGACCACTATTGTCCGTGATGAGCGCCACCATGATAAAACAGTTACCCGCGATGCATTAGGCAGATTAAAACAGGTGACGGAAGCCAATGGCTCAACGGTGGAGTATGACTACGATGGCCTTGGCAACCTACGGAAGACCGTTGCTGATGGCGTGGTCACGCTTCTTGAATATGACGTACTGGGGCGCAAAGTCGCTCATCGCGTGGAATCTCTCAGTGAGTCAGACGCCAACACGCCAGTTCAGCGGTATACCTATTCTCCACTAGGGGAGGTCATTACCGCGCAAAATGCCGATGGCTCCATTATTTGTATGGCCTATGACAAGCTGGGGCGCCTGACCAAACAGGTTGGAAATTACAAGGGCGGTGCCTTCACGCAGGCGCTCAACCATTGCGCGGGGGATGAAAATAATCCCGATACGTCTGTTTGGGAGTATGACAAGGCGGCAAAAGGAGTGGGACTGTTATCCAAAGTAGAAGGCGCTAACGGTTTCAAAAAAACCTTTGCTTATGACGCCAAATCGCGGCTGGAACAAGCAGCCACAACGATCAATGGCGAAACCTTCAGCATGGGATATGGCTACGACAACGACACGGGCAAGATGGACCTGCAAGTCTACCCCACAGGCGACAGCGTTCTCAGGCGATATAACAGCATTGGCTACCTGGAAGCCGTCGTCAACGCTGACGATCCCAGAGAGGTCTACTGGCAGGCGGAATCCATGGATGCTCGCGGGCATTTAAACCAGTTCCGTTACGGCAACGCGGTGACAACCCAACGTGAGTATGACCCGAAAACCGGAAGGTTAAAGCGGACCAGTAGTTTCATTCTGGCCTCAACAGGAGCCATACACGACTTAGCCTTCGACTATGACGAGGTTGGAAATCTCACGTCGCGGGAGGATCGTTTCAGGCGTCTTAGCGAAAGCTTTACTTATGATGAGCTGAATCGCCTGGATAGCACATCGTTCACCCGAAGCGTTGGCGGACAGCGGGTCACGTCCAACAGTGGCGTCGATATCGCCCTGAACGGAAACATTGAATCCAAGTCTGGCGTCGGCGCCTATACATACGGAACTGCGGAAGCGCAATGTCAGTCCTCTGCAGCCTCTTCCTACGTCAATCCCTACGCCGTCAGCTCAATCAGCGGAGAAAAGTCCGCTCAGTATTGTTACGACAAAAACGGCAATCAGATTAGCGGCGATGGCCGGACCATTAAATACAACGCCTTTAACCAGCCCTATGAGATGGCGAAAGGCGGGATAAAGGTGTCTTTCGCCTATGGCCCCGATTTGTCGCAGACGCAACGCATTGACGTGATACCTGGGGAGAACACCAAAACCACCTACTATGTCGATGGTCTGTACGAAAAAATCGTAGAAGGCGGCTCCACCAAGCATAAGCTTTACATCGGCGACTTTGCCGTATTTACGCGTGAAGGAAATAAGCTGACCAAGGAGTACATTCATCGCGACAATCAGGGCGGCGTGTCCTTCATTACCGACGTCAGAGGACGCGAAGTGGAAAGGCTAAGTTACGACCCGTGGGGACTGCGTCGTAACGCCCTGACCTGGGATGACATTAATGTTTACGCCTACAAAGCCAAAGCGACCACTCAAGGGTATACAGGGCATGAGCATGTGGACGCCATGGGCTTGATACATATGGGAGGGCGAGTTTATGACCCCATCATAGGTCGCTTTTTATCTGCGGACCCTATCGTTCAAGCACCGTCCATGTCACAAAGCTTTAACCGCTATAGCTACGTCATGAATAACCCACTCTCCATGACCGACCCTTCCGGGTATGAATGGACGGGAGACCCAGGCGAGCCTCTGGGAGACTGGAGCGGTTCAGGACGAGACACCGCCAGTAGTGGCTCTGGATGGGGGGGCGGCCGCGCTTCATACGATGATGACGTTACTGTTCTAGATACGGTCGTGGTCTATGGTGGTGAGCATGAAGTCATTGATATTGAGGTGGACAGTGACCAAAGCAGCGGCAACCCATTTAGCAAGTACATTGCAGCATGGGGTAAACGTGGAGTGGCCGGCACGATAACGGATTACATGGTGGGGGCCTACAAGGCGCTATGGAATATAAGCGTCGAATTATATGAGGGGTTACAGTACTCTAATCCCGCTACTGCAATTAGCTATATGATGGGAGCTGGATTGCATCTGCCACAGGTGCATATTGCAAATAATGAACTTGGCGGAGCCGCCGCCGCTGAAGCGTTGTCGATGGTGGTGTTTGCAATACCTGGTCGCGCCGCCGCTGCGCGAAGCACTGTGACAAGGACCACCGGCCAGCTTCTTCAGGAAATAGCTACCCGAGCGGAGAGAAAGATAGGAGGGACGGGAAGGATTGCTGGTATCCATAAGCACAGCTATGCTAGAAAGCTTCTTGAAAGGTATCAAGATATGTTCGGTCAACGTGGGTTGCAAACTGAAGTGTCCTATCGCGGAAGGGCGCAAACAACTTATGGCCGAAAAGGTAGTGTTAGGTTGGATGTCTATGATGTGGCCGCAAGAATTGCGTATGACTACAAGTTTGTTACCAATCCTCCAGGCCTTTCGACGAGGCAAATTAATAAGATCACAGCCAACGCTCTTCCAGGAACGAGAGTTATTGAGGTGAACCCATGAAAACACTCGGCGCATGGAGAAAAAAACTGACGCCATCGGCTAAGAAGCAAATTACTCAAGACTGGAGTGCGGAGTTTCCTGGCTTGGGCGTATATAAACCACTTTGGTTTTTGCGCATAGTTGAGCCCTTATTAATAGGAATCTCTCTCGAACGAGATAGCTCTAATGACGTCTATAAACCTTTATTTCATGTTCATAATCTTTGTAATGGGTTTACATTCTTAACTCTAACGCTAGCCACACCACTGGAGACTGTACGAACTGGATCACAAGAAAGAATCAGCGTTCTATCCCATGAGAAGAAGTTTGTAGATGCAGCTCACCGCATGAAAAAGCTCTCTCTTTTACCGTTGGAGGGAGATGTTAAGCTGAGTGAAGTGCTTACAGCCTATAGAAAGGGCATGAAAAAGTATCCAAGCCTACTTCCACACCTCCAGTATCAGGATATGGCGCTGATATGCGGATGGATTTCAAACAATAAGCTGAAAGATGGGCTTATAGATGAAGCATACAAGGAGCTAAAAGGTTGGCCAAAGGATATCTTGGAGCAAATAGGTGGATTGGATAAGTGGATTTTTGAGCTAAAGCAAAAAGCCAATAATACCGAGGCGCTAAGAGAGTTGTCGAAAGCCAATATTGAGGCTTTCAAGGTTGGCAAATTACCTAGATCAGCCCTGATAGACGACATGTCTTAGCTCACCTGAAAACATTACTCCAAGCTGGTGGCTAATTCAGCCATCAGCTTGGAAGCTCTAATGCCTTAGTATCCAAAATTTTTAATTTCGCGGGTGTAAGGAAACAGATAGCCCGATAAGTTAGGAAATTTTGAGGCAACCTGAAAAAGCACGCTAGGGCCCACAGCACTTGTAAATCCCCCTTTCAACAAGGTTTGCTCCCGTTGTCACTCCCTACAGAGGATTAAAAGCCAAAACTGTATCGATATATATAAATTTTTCTTGGTCTATATCGCAATCCTCCGTCTGTTTATCGTTGGTGTTTTCCCATCAATCTGACGAATCAGGAGAAAGATTATGCACACCGCCGCCTCCCCTACCCCTTACTGTTGGCTGAACGGCGTCATCGTTCCTGCGGCGGAAGCGGCGATTTCCGTCTACGATCACGGTCTGTTGTACGGAGACGGCGTCTTTGAAGGACTGCGTTTTTACCAGCGCACGCCCTTTCGCATAGAGCGACATCTACAGCGTCTGCAGGACTCCGCCGCCGCCCTGGGAATCTCCCTGCCCTACGACGCCGACGCCTTACGCCAGGGCGTCAGCGCTCTGATAAGCCGTTATGAGAGCGACAGCGGCTATCTGCGTTTGGTGGTCACCCGCGGTCCCGGCAACCTGGGGCTGAATCCGCGTAACTGCGGGACGCCGAATGTTTTCATTCTGGCGGATCAGCTCAGCATGGCCTCCAGCGAGGCGCAAGAGAAAGGGCTTAAATTGATTACCGCCAGCGTGCGCCGCACCGTGGGCGCAGGATTGGATCCCAGAGTGAAAAGCCTTAACTACCTCACCTCGATCCTGGCGCGCATGGAAGCCAATGTCGCTGGCGCCGACGAAGCCTTATTGCTGAACGAGCGCGGTCAGGTAGCAGAGGCTTCGGCGGAGAATCTGTTTATCGCCCGTCAGGGCCGTCTGCTGACGCCACCAACCAGCGATGGCGCACTGGCGGGGGTGACCCGCTCGGTAATCATTGAGCTGGCTCAGGCCAACAATATCCCCGTCAGTGAGCACACGCTCACGCCTTACGATCTGTATACAGCGGATGAATGCTTCCTGACTGGCAGCGGCGCAGGACTCTTGCCCGTCACGGAGGTGGACGGACGTTCCCTCCGCACATCGCCCGGCGCCATTCTTCAGCGCCTGCGCGAGGCTTTCGCCGCCTTGATTGCACAGGAGTGCGGCGCTTAAATCACTCGCGCCCGTCAACGCATTCCGCGTTGGCGGGGTCGCTGTGACAACGCACCTTCAGCATTAACTGCAGGGCTTTGGGGTCATAAGCGCCATCCTGCTTCAACGCAATGCGCACTTCCTTGAGCATATTGCTAAATCCGGCGGCCTCTTCCTGATTGGGATGTATCCACACCTTGGCGGGAATTTCGGCTTCCGCCTTACGCACCATCTCCATCAGCTCATCAAAGCGTCCCTGGAAATGCTCCCGCGCTTTCTGGGCGAAATCCGCATTGAAGCGCTCTTTGCGCACCAACATCTGATAAGTCATTTGCGCGAAACTGTACGAGTACACGCCGCCATCCGGCTCTACGCCCTTGTATAGCTCAAGGGGCTGATAGGCGATCGCGGGAGCGTAGGCGACATCGACGCTGCCGTTATTGAATTTACCGGCGAAGCTGGAGGGCGTGGCGCCCACCACGGAGCCGCCCACATGACGCACCATGGTCACCGCCGCGGGATCATAATCGAAGGTGGCGATTTTCTTGCCCTGTATCGTCTGCACGGTGTTGACGCGGCGATCCCGCACCAATACGTACACCGCTCCGGCAGGCAGCAATCCGGCGACTTCATAATCGCCGCTGGACATTAGCTTTGCGGCTTTCGGCTGCGCCAGCGTCTGCAGAATCATCTTCAGCTCGCCGTATCCCGGAATCGCGCCAAGCGCCACCAAAGTCCCGGTGAAGCGGTTAAAGTCCCGCGCCCTCACGTCAGTCAGTAAGACGGCGTCGCATTGACCGGCGCGAAAGTCGTCAGCCACGATTTTTTCATCTGTGTAGGCGTTCAATTCCAGATCATAGCCCCAGTTCAGGGCCTGAATACGAGTGGCTTTCATCAGGTTATACACAGGGCCGGCGGCCCCGAGAGGATCGAATACGCAGTAGCTGCGTTTCTCAGCCGCTTGCGCGGTGAGTGCGGCGACGCCCAGGAATAGCCCCAGCAACGCACGACGAAGGCATGCTGTCATGGTGTGAATCTCCATTATTGTTATTGGTATTGAGGTTTTCCTTGTACAACGGTCGTCCCTGTCTGAGTCAGCCCAAATGCCCCATCCGCCGCAGCGTCATTGGGTTTCGAATCCGGCCCGACTATCGCGAAATATATGACAAACTAACGCGTCTTAATGCCGCAGAGAGCACGTTTCCACGATATTCAAGGAGAAGGAGAGATTCGCCCCAGTTTGGGGCAATATCCCGTGAGCCGCGTCAAAATTTACTTGTAAAACCGGCCCCAGGCCTTATTCCGCCCGGCTGAATGCATGATTTATGCGCTATCGCCGCTAGAACCACGCGGGCATTCGGGGTAATATGACCCTCCTTCGATGTAGCCCGGACAACCAGCGGTAACGATCAGCTTTCCCTTTCAGCAATCATCACGAGTGACCACTTTTCCATGTTAAATTCCGATGCTTTAAGCCAATTGAAACAGTTCAAACAAGACCTGCGTATCGCCAATAACCGTTTTGAAGGAACGGTGAAAGGCAGTCCGGGGCGTTTTGGGTTTGCTGTGTTGGATGACGGCAGAGAGTGCTTCCTGAACCCGGACGAAATGCAGAAAGTATTTCCGGGCGACCGAATTCTGGTGGAAGTCAGCCAGGACGACAAAGGCCGCGATGTCGCCAAAGTCGTGCAACACATGAGAAGTGAGCTGAAGTATTTCGTCGGCCGTTATTTCACCCGTGGTCAAGGCCATTTCGTCGAGCCTGACCTGATGGGCATGAACCGTTGGATTTTCATTCCGCCGAAGAAGCGCCAGCAGGCACACGTCAATGATCTGGTTCTGTGCCGCGTCTTGCAGCATCCCTTCCCTGAAGGCAAGCCGCAGGCCGAAGTGGTGAAAATCATCGGCAAGCCAGGCGCATCTGGCCTGGAAGTTAATTACATGCTGGCCAAGTACAATCTGCAGGCGCACAATCGCGCCTCCATCAACGAAGCGGAGCTGCAGAAACAAGTCGCCGCTGAGCTGGAAAAGCGTAAAGACCTGCGGGAAACACCCTTCGTCACGATCGACGCCGCCAGCACTCAGGATATGGACGACGCCCTGTTCGCCACCGCCAAGCCTGAAGGAGGCTGGGAGCTGCTGGCGGCCATCGCAGACCCGTCCACACTGATTCCGGAAGGCGGCGATATTGACAAATACGCGCAGCGCCTGGGCAGTTCTTTCTACTTCGCCGACCGCACCTTACCTATGTTGCCAGCCAAACTGGCCAACCACTTCTGTTCACTGAAGTCCGGCGAAGACCGTCTGGCTCTGGTTTGCACAATGCAGGTCGACGCTGATGGCGCTATTTCCTCTTACAGCATTGAAGAAGCCGCCATTCGTTGCGCCGCCAATCTGGCTTACGAAGAAGTCGCCACCGCTTTAGCCTCTGGCGACGCCAGCGCCCATGCCCACGGCGCGACTTTGCAGGCTCTGAATGATGTTAGAACCGCACTGGCCAGCCATCGCCGTGAACACGCGCTGGTGAATGAAGACCGTCCGGACTATCAGTTGGAGCTGGATGAGAACGGCAAGGTCAAAAACATCCATCGCAAGATCAACAGCGTCGCCCATTCCATCGTGGAAGAAGCGATGGTGGCCGCCAACCGTTGTGCGGCGGACTTCCTGAAACAGAATACCGAGCATTCCCTGTACACCTCTCATAGCGGTTTCCGGCCGGAGCGTCTGGATCAGATCAAACAAATCGTCTCCGAACAGATCTCTGACTACGATTGCAGCGACCTGCATACATGGGAAGGCTTCAAGAAATTCATGGACTTCCTGGACGCAAATCCGCCGGAAGTGCCTGTGAAGGCGATCGCCAACCGCTTGCTGGCGCGTGGCGCGTTGTCTGACCAGCCCTGCCCTCATTTCGGCATGGGACTGCCTCACTACACCACCTTCACGTCCCCGATTCGCAAGTACGTGGACCTGAGCATTCATCGCCAGATCAAAGGCGTCTTGAAGAATCAGAAGCCGCACACACTGAACGACAAAGCCATCCAGCAACTACAGGAGTCTCTGCGCGCCGGCCGTAGCGCCGTGAATGAGTCCGAGACCTGGCTGAAGTGCGAATATGCGCAGACGCTGATCGGCAAGACCTTCGATGGCGTGGTGCAGCACACTACTGGCTCTGGATTCCAGGCGCGTCTGGATGAGAATGGCATTGAAGGCATGGTGAATCTGGGCGCCTTGCAGGAGAAGTTCCGCTTCGACGGCACCTACTTCCAGCACACTGGCGAGCATCGCCAATTCCGCCTGGAGCAACCAGTGAAAGTCACCATCAGTGCGGTCGACATGGAGAAAAAACTGATTCAGATGGAGCTGGCGGAGCCTGCCCCGGTAGCGCAGCCCGTTACAGCGGAAGAGCCGCAAGCCGAGCAATAATCGTACATCGCCGCGGCGCCATTGGGCGCTGCGGCGGTTCCCGCCTCACCCGCTCAACGCAGCGACTTATCGGTACAGAGGATAAAACTTAAAGTCCTTTGGCCACTCTTCCCTGGGCTTAAACGCCAGCGCCACTTCCTGACCTTCCAGAGCAGACTCCGTAATCACCACATGGTCTGCGAAAGATTTGGCTTTTTCGAACTGCTTTTCGTTTACCTTGCAGAGGGTTTTATAGAAAGGGCCAGATAACCACTCTTTTACTTCATCCGTATCCTGAAACTTCAAATAGGCGGCGAGTGACGCATGGGCCGCAGCCACCATTGCATACCCGGCAGGGATCGTGTCTTTAATCAAGATATACATTTTCATGGCGATCAGGTTTCCGATGCGTTTTTCACACCAAAACTGGTTAGCCCCGCCTCCGCCAGTTTGCGGCGGTAACGACTGCTTTTGGGAATAAAGTGAAGCTGTTCGCGCAACGAATCGATATAGGCGTCCGGAGCCAGATCCAGCGTGTTTTCCGCAATTTGCTCTATCCAGATGCGGGTGCCGGCGGCTTGCCAGGGATCATGGGCGCTTTGCACGATATGCAGCAGTTCCAGTGCGGGCAGTAATGAAACGTCGCCCAAACCGGCGTCAGTCATGTCCACTAACAACGATCGCAGTGTAATCTCCGCGTCTATATAGCGTTCTTTGCTGTAGTAGGCCCAGGCCAGACGCAGATTAAGGTTGTAGCTGATTCCATCGGTATACCCGGTAAAGGCATTAGGACCGTACAAAAGAGACTCCAGCCGCTTGATGGCGGCGTCGTACAAGCCTTCATTCAAATAGAACTCCAGCAACCGTAATTCCACCGTGCGCTTGAAATCCACGGACTTGGAAGCCTTGATACCCTGAATATAGGCGCGCTCCGCCTCCACCACCCGATGCAGTTCCGAAAGCGCATTTCCCTTCAGCATGTATAGTTGCGCCACTCGCTGCTCGTTACGACGGATATCGCTGTTGGCGAAGGCGCCGTCTATGTTCTTCAGAGCCGATGTGTAGTCGGATTGGAATAAATAACACTCCACCAGCAGCTCATAAATATCCGGCAACAGTTCACCATTCTGAATGCGCTCTTTTTGGTATAAACGCAGCGCTTCCTGCAGGTAGGCGATGGACACGGACTCTTTATCATTGGTGTTCATGAACAAGGCTTGCGCCAATTGATAAAGAACTTTTATTTTCTCTTCCGGGCTGATGCCGTTTCTTTCAGTCTCTTTTAGCGCCAAGTCATAATATTTCTCGGCCATGGCGTCATCGCCGGAATAGAAGTAGTAGTCCCCTGCGGCAATCAGCAGACTCAGGCGTTCTCTGGGGTTTTTGGCGTTAGCGATCTGTCCGTCCCAGTTCATGCCTTTTTCAGGCAGCCAGGGGGCGATCAGATCCTTCAGATAATCGCCGTACTGGGGAGACTGCATCAGCGCCGCCGGGGCCCCAACTACCAGCGTCAGATATAGGGTTAAACCGAACAGGATTTCCCATGCTAAAGGCGGCTTTTCCTTCAGGCGCAGCATTAATCCATTGACCTGCTGATAAGCGATTGCGCCGCTCCAGGGTAGCTTGAGCTCTTTTACACCCTCATAAACAGCCGCTAATTGCGAAGACAGGTCGTGTTGCGACAGCTCAGGATATTTTCGACGGATATGGGAAAACAGTCTGGCTTGACGCCACTGATTCGGCAGCAAATACACCCAGAACAGCGCCACCAGTCCAAGCACTACCTCTTGGGACCACCAAGAAAACGCAGCGAACGCCAAAATACTGAGGCAAAAGAAAATAAACTGGGCCATCGGCCAACGCCGGAAAAACAGAAGATTCCAAAGCTGTCCTCCATCCAACGGCTGAACCGGAGCCAAGTTGAAGTAGTTCAGGACGATCAGCATGAACACCGCTCGTGTCATCCAGTCAGGAGCATCAATCGGCAAATAGAAACAAAGCGCGATACCGAGTATCAGCCCTGGCGCCGGTCCCATCAGGTCAACAATCACTTTCTGCCATGCCGGCACTTGATCCTTGTCGCCCCGCGCAGCAGCCCCTAAAAAGGGAATGAACAGAATCTGTAAATCGCGGAACCCACAGACTTTCATCGCAAGCAGATGTCCCAACTCATGCAAAAAAAGGACAGCGACCAAGATCAGTAATATAGGGGCATCCATTCTGAAGCCAAAGCTCAGCATAAAGGCGCCTAAAGAAAACAGTAACAGTAGCGCCTTCCCTATCCAGCCTGTCGACTCCTGTCCTGTCAGGCTTGAATCGATTCGCATATGAGAGGCAACCTGATAATCCAATGAAGGCGTGTGCCTGGGCGCACTCTGCATGGATTTTTGTAGGCGCTCCGCCCCAGCTTTAGCTATTTTTTGGCTGCGCAAGGCGCCCGCGAGCGTATACTGTACGCATTGTGTATTTGGGGCAGCGAGCTTTAGGACCTTCTGCGCCAGCAGCTCCTGTATGTAGGCCTTATAAAAAGCGACGCCTGTATCTACGACACACTGTGGCGTCTTTTCCAGCCGCTCAACACTGCTCTGTTCAAGACGGTGCAGGTGCGCACGCCAATGTTGAGATAGCTCGACGACATAAGGATCTTCAATGTGATAACCAGTGACATCAGCCAGAAGGCAATGCTTGCCGCCGTTCATCGTTTCAAGGATTTCGCCATCGCGGAGGTAAGTGATAAAAGTCGCTTGCACCTCGCGACCGACACTCAGATCAGATTGAAGGGACAAGAGAGCGTAGGTCCGCTCACCAGGGTGATACATCACACAGGCATATATACCCACCTCGTCTTTGCTGAACCCTTCGCTATAGCGTAACCAACAAAATTTCGCGAAGCCAAATTCAGACAGCTCTTCGATATTGGGAATCAAAACACGTCGATAGGCTTGTCCCACTTCCTCTTCATTAACGACTCCGCCGGATACCTCCAGTTTCCCCCTGAGTTGCAGAATCCGCCAAGTAACTGCCCCTCGAGCAAAAACCTGGATGCATATAAGAAATAACAGGAAACCAAACAGATAGGACATTTACCGCAACCGCTACAAAAACTACCCGTACGCTCTTAAGTCGGAAGGTATCGCCAGCAACGCGGGAACAGCCGCGTCTGGCCGATTAAAAATCGCGCAATTATACCCAAATTGGCCGCTATTACACTTAAATTCCGTCAATCCGCGGACAAATGTCCAATTTGAGACCCAGGCTACATTCAGCGCCACCGGTTATTGCCAGCTTTTCCGCCATGCTGCTATGGTTTCCGGGCCTTGTCGCGCTTGGCTGCGCGGCTGACGCGATTAACAATAAAGACAAGACCGACCTTCATAATCATAATCACAACAGGAGCTAGGGATGATCGTAAAAGGGCAGCAGCATTTCCCTTACACAGCAGCCACCGTTTTCAGCGCTTTTGGCGCTCCCCACCATATCGAAGAAAAGCAGCGCTTTCTCGGTTCCCGCAACATAGATATTCGCCAGTGCGAACAGACTGACTCCGCACTGGACTTGAAGATAATTCGAGAAGTGCCCGCAGAGGCCCCGGCGATGTTGAGAAAATTCATCTCCGAATGGAACCGGGTGACTCAAGAAGAGCACTGGCGTGAGAATGCCGGCGAATACCGTGCGCAGGTGAAGGTGGATATCCAGGGCGTCCCGGTTGCCATCAACGGCGAAATGCGTTTGTACTCAGAAGGGGAAGGCAGTGTCCATGAGGTCACACTGAACTTCGAGTGTCGCGTGCCGCTGGTGGGCAAAAAACTGGCGGAGTTTGTCGCCGCAAAATCTCAGGAAACCATGCAGAACGAATTCGCTTTTGTAGCGGATTATCTGCGGGCTAACCTCTAACAGGTTGAAAAGGGGTGAGAAACAGGGAGGTTTCAGGCAGCCGGCCAACCCAAGGGCGGCCGGCGCCGGAGCGATGTAAAAGAGGGTCTGTCAGGAATCCGCGTCGGACATCTGCTTCTGCAGGTAGTTTTCCATGCCCACACGCTCCATCAGATCCAGCTGAGTCTCCAGCCAATCAACGTGCTCTTCTTCCGATTCCAAAATGTTTTCCAGAACCTCGCGACTGATGTAATCGCGCACTTGCTCACAATAGGCGATCGCTTCACGCAAGTCTGGTATGGCTTTCAGTTCCAGCTTGAGGTCGCATTCCAGCATTTCTTTCGGAGTTTCGCCGATCATCAGCTTGCCCAGTTTTTGCAGATTGGGAATGCCGTCCAGAAACAGAATCCGCTCGATCAATTGATCGGCATGCTTCATTTCATCAATGGATTCTTCATATTCTTTCTTGCCCAGAGCCGTCAGGCCCCAGTTTTTATACATGCGCGCATGCAGAAAATACTGATTAATCGCAATCAGTTCATTAGCCAAAATCTGGTTAAGGTGTTCGATAACCTTCTTATCGCCCTTCATCACAGCGCTCCCGTCAGAATGATTCTCAATTGCAATAACCCCATAAAAACAAGGGGTTACCAACTCAACCCTTAAGGTTAGTTGTAACGGGAAGGAAAGTACAATCGAATTTTCAGGCGGCGGTCAGGGTAGGAATATCAGCTGCGTAAGCCAGTTGCTCCGCCATAGAGAGATCGTATTGAGATTTAGCCTCGTCAAATACTTCACGAGCGGCTTCCACACAGCGGGCGCAGTCTTTCGCCAATCCCAACGAACGCACGACATCGCGCAGATGTTGAGCGCCTTTCGCGACTTCTTCGCGAATGGAGTGATCGGTAATTCCGTTGCAAAGACATACGTACATGAAAATCTCTCTCATTTATTAGCAGTCTGTGAAGAAAGTTAATGCTAATGAGAATGATTGTCAATAATGTTTTTAGTAGTTTCTTTGCCGGACTGTAACCAAAATTTCCTGAGCTATGCCGCAGTAAAATCGTTATGAAAAATTATTCCTGATTAATCATATGGATAGCGTCCAATAGCGCGTCACGCTTGGCTTCCGCCTCTTGTAACAGTTCGGGGGAGACGCCGCGGGCGCGGCCTTCGGCGATCAAGCTCTCCAATTCATCCGCCTTGTCCCTGGCGGCGGAGCGAAAATTGTTGAGCACCTTTTTATGCTGCTGCGCTTCCATTCGGGCATAAGCTTCGTGGTCCGCCAGGATTTCCGCATCCGGCGTTTTTTCCGACGCGCGTCTGGTGATGGGGGGAGCGCGTCGATCGCCATTTTCAACAGAGGCGGAAAAGGACGCCAACGCCTCAATGTCGGTAGGCAACTCTGGGTATGCCTCTTCTTGGTCTAGCGGCGTGGGGGCCTCTTCCTGAGTGACGGCTTGCTTTAGCGAGTCTGCAGGCGTCGCAGGTGCAGGCATATACGTTGGGGGAAGCTCGGCGGGCGGAGCCGCGGTATGACTCGGAGCAGGCGGTACCGCTTTCTTTGCCGCGTCAGTGGCGATGAAAAAGAAAGATCCCGTCGCAACACAGGCGGCGCAGAAGGCCGCCGACACGATCCAGCCACGTCGCCGCGACTTCCGGTTCATACCTTATTTTGCAAACTGGCCTGACGACGCAGATGGTTGATCAGCTCACTATAGGCCGCCACCGCCTGCTGAATCGCCAACACATCGGTGGCAAGATAACGCACCGTCTCACTGTCGGCGGGATAATAGTCGTACTCGCGCCCGCTCACTTGCAGAATCACCCAATCGCCTGCCGGAGATCGAATGACTTCGCTGACGTCTCCCGGCGGGGTGGCGAACGCCAGCGACGCAAGCCAGTCCGTAGGTTTGACGGCATCCTTACGCAGCCAGCCTTCCGCGTCTAACGGCAAGTCAACGGGACGATAAGGCGTTTTGAGATCCGCCCAGGACGCACTTTCCACTAACTGTTGGCGAGCGAGTCGCGCTGCGGCTTCATCACCATATATCGCGCCGCGCACCTTGACCCTCGCCAGGAAGCGAAAGTCTTCCTGATGTTGCTGATAGTAACTTTTAATCTGCGCCGCGCTAACCTGCTCTCTGAATTTGATCAGTCCGGGGTTATCGCCATGATTGCGTTTGATCACGCCCAATGCGTTGAGGATCTTGGGGTAGAAGTAATGCGCCTCGATTGTCCGTTGCAGGTCGTCGATAGCGTCCTGCTCAACACCGCCTTGGTGACTTAGCCACCATAAGCGCAGTTGATGTTGTTTCCAGGACAGCATCTCCATGCCCAGCGCTTTGACGTCGCCTTCCATCAGCGCTTTTTTACCCTGAACGGACTGCCCTTCGTACACTTCCAGTAGGGTCAGCGTCACTTCTTGCTGATCAGGGAAAGCCATTCGCGCCAACACCAGAGACGCCGCCTTGCTGCGCTGCTCCGGCATCAACTGATAACCCAGAATCGACTTCGCGGCGATGGCCGTCAGCGCTTCCCTCGCCTCCACGCCGGGTTTGGAATACTCTTGCATCAACTCCGAAGCAGGCCACTGGGGATATAGCTTGGCCAGCGTTCGATCCAACTGGCGGCGGATATGCCACCCATAGGAATAGCCAATTTCAGCCCCCCGCCATTGCTCCTCAGGAAGCTCTCCCTGCGCCCAACGGTACATCAACAAGGCGTCGATTAACTCGTCGGCAAAGGTCTTGCGATCCAATTTGCGAAGTTGGCTCGCCTGTTGGTGCAGCGCATCAAAGGCTTCACGCGACAGGCTGGTGTCATCGACCGTTAAGTATGCTGCGGCGGAGGCCCCGCCTGCGCACAGCAGGCAAAAGGCCAACGTCAGGACCTGGAATGTCCCGCGCATGATCAGAACCGGTTCATGGCGTGATTGAGAATGTGAACCGTCATGGCGATAGCATGAGGCACCACAATTTTCGCCACAGCCAGCCGGTCCACATGCTCCGTGGAAGACAACACCACGCCGCCCATGGAATAGGAAATTTCACCGCCCTTGGTCAACAAGGGACGAATTTCCGCAGAATTGGCGCTTAATGTGGGGAAGTCCGCCAGAGCCTGTTCCACTAATGCGTCATCGTTCAGATTCTCCGAATCGTAGTAATCACGCACCCAGGCCTCCCAGCCGGAATGGTTCAATGCGGAGGTGGTCCAGGTATGGTGAGGCTGCAATAAGTCCGTGGTGTGGAGGGTGAAACCCAATGTCTGAATCGTTGGTTGCGCCCAGAATGCGCTGTACCAGTATTGCCCCAGATTATCGATGGGCTGAAAGGGGATATTCTCAAAATCCTTGTACATGCTGTAGGTGGAGTAACTGCCCTGACGATAATTGGCCTCAGTGACCTGATAGCTCTTGTATTCAGAGTCATCCGCTCCGAACCATCCAGTCTGACCGCCCGCGCCGTCGTCCAAGTGATCGCCCTTGAGCCAGGACGCCGCCATGTTGTCGATGTCCCCTTTTACGCTCAGTTTGGAATAGTCATAGCCCCCGATGTCGTTGCCATGCGCGTCTGCGCCACGAGTGTGGTTCTGGAAGTGCCAGTAAGAAGTGTAGTTGACGATGCTGGAGCCCAGACCCCACACCGGCGCCAGCACGCAATCGCCGGTCACCGCACCGCACAGAAAGGTGTCTTCGAAATCATCCACATCGTAGGCGCCTTGACCAATCATATCCGCCATCTGGTTCACGCTGATTCCCGCCGCAGCGGCCACCGCTTCCAATTTAGCGTAGTTGGTGATGTCAGGGTGCGTCCGCATGAACTCGACAGCGTCGATAACGAAGCGCTTGTGGGTTTCCTGTTTGAAAGCCAGAGCAGGTTGAGCCCCGAGGGAAGCAAGGATAACGCCGGCCAAAATCAGTTTTTTATTTCCCATGAACAGTCATCTCCTTATTTTTTATCGTGTTTGTTTAAGGAAACTCTAACTACTGCGTGTTACAGAAAGGTTGTAACGAAAAAGATGAGAGCGCCTTTTCGTAATCGCCCGTCATTCCTGGATTAAGGGACCGACCCGCTTAACCAGGACGTTTTCTGCGGCATTCTCTGAACGCCGTTAGGAGAATAAAATATGATCAGGGTTACAATCACCCAAACAGGTGAACGTGACAGAAAATACGTATCGAAAAACCTAAGCCGCGCCAGTAACTGACTGGGTTCGTTAAGGGTTGAAAAGGGGGCGAAAAAAATAACTTGCAAAAAGGGGGTTGCCTTCTGAAAAGGCAGCGTCTATATTTTTCAGACCTGATTTACAGGTCAAAATGCATTCAAGATTTCTGACAACAGTCGAATTTATCAAACACATGAAGCAAGCCCTGATTCTAATCGTCAACCTAATTGTCGTCGCGGTGGTCGTCGTACCTTCGCGGGGGTTGGCGTTTACGAGTCGGAACTAGCAAAGTAAGACTTCGAAAAACCCCCGCTTCGCAAGAACCGGGGGTTTTTTTATGACCCCCGCAGCAAGCGGCCACTGACGGGAACAGAGGATATGAACGGCGCACAATGTATTATCGAGAAGCTGACGCAGCACTCCGTTGACACCATTTTCGGGTATCCAGGAGGCTGCATCATGCCCCTGTATGACGCGCTCCTCGACGCCAATGTCAAACATGTCCTCTGCCGCCACGAACAAGCCGCCGCCCTCGCCGCTGACGGCTACGCCCGCGCCTCGGGGCGTCTCGGCGTATGCCTGGCCACTTCCGGTCCTGGCGCAACCAATCTGATCACTGGCGTGGCCAACGCTTACATGGATTCCATTCCCATGCTGGTGATCACCGGGCAAGTGCCGCGCGCCCTGATCGGCACAGACGCGTTTCAGGAAAGCGATATTCTGGGAATGACCTTAGGCGTAGTGAAGCATTCATATTTGGTGGAAGACGCCAACGACCTGCCGCGCATCATGGACGAGGCCGTTGCGCTGGCCATGTCCGGCCGTCCTGGTCCGGTATGGCTGGATATCCCCAAAGACGTGTTGCTGGAAGAACTTAACGCAACGCCTGCCTCGGAATCCCCTGCTACAGAGAGCAGCGGAGGCGACGAGACAAATTGGGACAATCCGTTGGGGCAGGCCCGCAAGATGATCAAAGCCGCAAAACGTCCGCTGATCTATAGCGGCGGCGGAGTCATGCTCGCAAAAGCGGTAACCAGTTATCGCCATTTCGCGGACGCCACCGGCATTCCACAAGTGGTGACGTTGAAAGGTATCGGTAATCCCGGTAAACGCCATCCACTCAATCTGGGCATGCTGGGTATGCACGGCTCCCGCGCCGCTAATGAGGCGGTAGAGCAATGCGACTTGCTAATTGTTATCGGCGCGCGTTTTGACGATCGCGCCACAGGAAAACCCGGCGCTTTCGCTCCCAACGCGCGCATTATTCACATTGACTGCGACCATAGCGAAATCGGCAAAATCAAACGCGCCGACTGTGTGCTGTTGGGCGATATGCGCGAGATTCTGCACGCCTTGCGTCAGCCTTTGGAGATTCCAGAATGGCGCGACCAATGTATGGCGAGCAAGACCCGTAACGGGTTCGCCGCCACCTCAAACGAAGACGATCCGGCGTCGATTCAAGGCCCTGATTTCATCGCCACCATGGACAAAGTAACGCCGCCTGAAGCCATCATAAGCTGCGATGTAGGGCAACATCAGATGTGGGTGGCGCAGTATTTTGACTTCAATCACCCACGTCAGCATCTGTCCAGCGGCGGCCTCGGAACCATGGGATACGGCCTGCCCGCTGCAATGGGAGCACAGTTCGCTAAACCTGGCGCGCCGGTCATCAACGTGTCTGGCGACGGCTCTTTCATGATGAATATGCAGGAACTGGCGACTATTCAGCGTTATGGCCTGCCGATTAAGCTCATCATTCTGGACAACCAGCGCCTGGGTATGGTGCGTCAGCAACAGGAGCTGTTCTACGCCGGCCGCTACAGCGAGGTGGACCTCTCTGATAACCCGGACTTCAGCGCCATCGCCAAAGCCTTTGGCATCCCCGCCATGACCATCAGCAAGCGCTGCCAGATGCGTCGCAGTATCGAAACGCTGCTCGCCTACCCTGGACCAATGTTGCTGCACGTACACATTGAAGAAGAAACCAACGTATGGCCAATCGTTAAACCCGGAGAAGCGAACGCCAATATGCTGGAGAACACTCCGGCGCCCACTATCGCCAATCAGCAAAAAGGAAGAGCCGCATGACCTCCCCACGACATCCGCAAACTATTTTTGAATGCCAAATATCCAGTCAGCCTGGCGCTCTCGAACGCGTTATGCGAGTGGTGCGCGTACGTGGATTTCAGGTGGAGGATCTGCGTCTGCAGCGATTGGCGGATGTCTACGAGGCGCAACTGATCGTTTCCGGCTCGCGTCCGCCGGAAACGCTACTGCGACAGTTGCAAAAGCTATTGGATGTGAAAATGCTGAAAGCGCTCAACCAACCTACTCAGACCTCAACGCCTGAGTTGGCTTGCGCCTAAGCCATCCCGGCAGGCGATGGGAGGAGTTTCCCGCTCCCCCATCGCCGCGGCGTCCCGCCGCTCCTTCCCTTATGAGCTTAATGCCCGCGATCAGCGATATAGTCCGTGATCGCCGCGTAGAACTCCATTTCATCAAAGGTGTCAGGGCCAACGCCAATGACGTCGATATGATCCTGATTCAGCACGTAAGACAGAGACGTAGATTGCATTTCACTGGGTCGGTTCAGGTCGCTGACATAGCCAAACGCCGGCTGCGCGTAGATGGAATCAAGCGATCCCCAACGCTCGTAATATTGCAACCGCTCCCCTTGTTGCTGGGAGTTGATGCCAACCAGACCATCGTCGTCCCGTTGATTGGCGTTGCCGTCCCCCTGCCCTGCGGCGCCGTCGTTATTACAATCATCCAGGCAGTAGCCATTGCCGTCGATATTGAACAGGCCTTCCGACACCAGCCATAACGCCGGGTTCACGTTGAGTCCGCTTTGCGCCGTCATTACCGACGCCGCATGTTCGATATAGGCGCCGCTGGCGGGGTAGTTCTGGTTGAACGCCTTCATCCCAGTGATGACGCCGTCCGCTTCATAATCGTCATATACCAGTTGTTTGGCGGCCGCCACCGCGTCGTTCCCCGCAGCGTAAACGACATTACCGTAGAAGTTGGCCAGCACTTCCACAATGGAGTCGCGGAAATTATCGAGTACGAATTTAGCGACGGGAGAGCCCCTGTGTGGAGAGGAGATGCTGACGTGCGTCTTCACCACCCGATAGCCTTTACGCTCATACAGCACACGCGCCGCTTTACGGCTGTCTACTCCACCTTGGGAGTGAGACACCAGATTGACGTAACGATTACCACTGGTGGCCAGATAGCTTTCAATATTATCCGCGAGCTGCTTGCCGCGCACTTCTGAGCTTTGGAAAGGCTGTACGGCGGAAACGTAACTTTGTTGATTGTCGTTGATGTCGCCGTTGCAGGCGATTTCGAGGAATTTATCGCAGGGATCGAGCACGTACGTGCCAAAGTCGTCACCCCAGTAATCCAGCCCCAGGATATTGTTGAACCCGGCCATGCCGTGAGCGAAGACAATGGGGTACTTGGTTTTATCTGCGTCCCGAGCCTGAGCGGCCGGCGCGCAGACCAACGAAGCGCAGACAAGCGCCGCCGGAACGGCCTTGAGCATTGGTTTCATGTTTTCAGTCCTCATTTTGTTTTTGTTGTAACGAGGTAATACGACTCTTTTGATCGTAATTCGGGTTTTTATTTTTGTTCTACGCCGGCGCCGATACAGGTTACGTGAAGGAACTCCGCTCAGCGACCTATGAGTAAACCATAATATGAAGCGCAGTTCAGATGTACCATCCCCCGAATGTGTGATGGCGCCGACAAATTTTCCTATTAAAACTTAACCCGCAGATGTTGCGGCGCCGCCAGGCTTGCATTCGTTCCGAGTAAACAATAAAAATTCCAGGCATGACAAAAATAACAAACGCTACTTCACGTCGAAGCGCCGTCTTAATAACAGGCGGACTTGCTTTAACCCTGATCGCCGTCGCCATGTTTTGGCCTGAGCGGGGTTCCAATGACGCCGCGGCGACACAACAGACAGCGTCAGCGCCAACGTCAGCTTTGACTGCATCAGCGCCGCAATCCAGGCCTTCTGTTCAGACCGCGACGCCCGCCCAAGACGTCCTCGCCCAACGCAATCTGGAAGAAGAGGAACTGATCGGATATTTACAACGCGCCTTCGGGGCGCATATCCAGCATCCCAAGGTTCAGGTCCAGGTGCTGGAAAAGCTGATGCGTTTCGTACAAAACCGCTACCCGGATAACTGGCGAGAGCAACTGGCCATTCTGGTCAGCGCCGCCTTTCCTGAAATCCAGGATACGTTGATGCAAACCTTCGCCGCTCTGGAGACTTACACAGAATGGATGAACACCGAACGTTACGCCTTGATGTCCCTGAGCGATACGGAAAAGCGCACTCGCCTCTGGCAAAAACGTGAGGCGCTGTTTGGCGAGCAAGCCTACGAGATTTGGAAAGATCAGTGGCAAGCCGAACAGTTTCAAGATCATCTAGCCGACCTGGAGCAGTCTTCCGCTCCCGTAGAAGAGAAAATTACCCAATATAAACAACAAATTCTGGCCAGTTTCCCTGAAAAAGCCGAACACCTCATCGCCAATAAGAAGCAGGAGTTGACCGACCGTTTTCTGAGTCTACCTTCCGTGCAGGAACAGTTGCGAACCCTACCCCCGGAACAACGCTATTCGCAGCTCCGCCATTTACGTAAAGAACTGGGCATGGACGATGCGGCCCTGACCCGCTGGGAAAATCTGGATAGGGCCCGGGACGAACGGCGGGCGAACGGCGACGCCTATATGGCGCAGAGGCAGGCCTTGTCGGGCGATGGCGCGCAGGATGCGACGCGTATTCAGGCGTTGCAACGTAAGTATTTCGGCAACGAAGCGGATATCATCGCCGCTGAAGAAGCCAGCGGCTACTTTCGTTTTGAAAGCTCACAACAATATGGAATCAATTAAGGGTCACCAATCGATCTGATTGGTCTTGCGCCCTACTTCCTTGGCTTTTTCCGACCACTCAATCCAGGCGTCGGACTCCTGCACCTGTTGCAGATAAGGATCAAGATATGGCTTGAGGTAACGATATCCGTGCCCCCAAAAGTACTCCTCCGCCGCGACGCCAATCACCAGCATGAAGAAAATCACTCTTCCCCAGCGAATCGGCGGACGATAGCGACGTTCTTTCTTGGCGACCTGAGACACATGCTTCTTGATCGCCTCCGTCTGCTTGGCCGCCGTTTGCGCACGCAGACTTTTCAACACCCCGCGAATATCCGCCATGGCCACTTCCAGTGAGGGGTAGCGTTTATCCGGACGCGTTTCCAGCAGGCGATTAATCAATTCCTGAAGCCGGTTATGAAGTTCGGTAAATCTCTTGCTGCGCACCAGACGCTGTCCGCGAATCACCGGCGGCTGCCCGGTCAGCGCGTGGTAGCAGATAGCGCCCAGCGCGAACATGTCGCCGAGAATGCCCTGGGCGTCGGCATTTTCATACCAGTTCGGCTCGTCTGAATCGGTATAGTGAGCGCGTAAGCCAAAATCCGTGAGCTTGATGACGCCATCTTCATCCAATAACAGATTACTGGGACGCAAATTGCCGTGCACAATTCGATTGCGGTGAGCGAACGCCAGCCCCTCTGCGATTTGCTCCGCCCACTCCACCACTTTCACCGGCGGCAGCGGAGCCAGCATTTGTTCCGCCATGGAGCCGCCGGGGAGATACTCCGTCACAATAACGAAGCCTTTATCCACTTTCGACACCGCAAGAATCTTACAGATATTGGGGTGACTGAGCCGCGCCAGCAGCTTGTGCTCCTTGATTCCTGGCGCATCCGCCGGCAGCTTCTTCATGATCAGCAGCTTCTGCTTGCCCAGGTCCTCATATAAATAGACGGAGCTGTGGCGATCTTCCTTTAATACGTCCAACAAGGAAAACTTGGACTCTATCGCCTCGCTGTTGGAAAGCGCCCGCTCCTTCTGGGCCTTGCTGAGATGGCCGCCTTGCAGAATATGCAGCAGCCCGTTTTTCACCTCGTCCGCTGAAGCGGGCCGTTCCGATGGATCTTTTTCCAGGCAGCGCATGATCAGCGAGTTCAAGGCCGGCGCCATGTCCGGTTCAAATTTGCGCGGCGGCGGGATATCTCCTTGCGGGCACACTCCGGTAAACAACTCGTACATGAGAATGCCCAGCGCGTAGATATCGCTCTGCACCGAGGCGGCGTCCGCCGACTTGTGCTGTTCCGGCGCCATATAGGCGGATGTGCCCATAATGTTGCTGGTCTGGGTATGCAGGGTTTTCTGCTTGCTGGACGAATCGTAGAAATGCGCGATGCCGAAATCCAGCACCCGCGCCTGCCAATCATTATCGATGAGGATATTGGAGGGCTTGATATCGCGGTGGATCACGCCATTTTTATGCGCATAGGCCAACGCCTTGCACAACTGCACCAACACATCCATTTTGCGGGAAAAGTCGAGTTTGCCACGGTTGATAGCGTCCTCAAGGGTCATGCCTTCCACATATTCCATGACGAAATAAGGGCGTCCCTTACCGGTAACGCCCTTATCGATCACATGGATAATATGAGGGTGATTCAGTTGCGCGATGATGAGAGATTCTTTTTCGAAGCGCTCCAGAATCTCGGGGTGACCTTTCAGGTTGGCGGACAGTATTTTTATGGCGACAGGACGTTGCAGCGATTCCTGCATGGCTTTGTAAACAGTCGCCATGCCGCCCTCGCCCAGCTTGCTGAGAACTTTGTATCCCTGCCACGCCATGTAGTTATCTTTTCCGAATCAGATGCATTAGTCCGTCGCCGGATTTCCCCATGGCGTTAAAGAGCGAACGCCAACGCCAAAAACAGCACTGCGGCCAGTATGCCGCCTAAAGCCATGTAACGCCAAGGTCGTCCCGAAGCGGATTCCAATGCGCTCGGCTCGGCGAAAGGCGGCATGGGCCGGGTTTTTTCACCGGACAAGTCGCGTTTGGGAGGGGCGTTGCTGTGCGGCGCGCCTTCTTTATCAGTCACTATCAGCACAGTAACATTGTCATCGGCGCCATTGGTGAGGGCGATTTCCACCAGCTCATCCGCTTTACTCTGCGAATTGCCGCGGCGCGCCAACACTTCCTGTATCCGCTCCTCGGTTACAACGCCATGCAGACCATCACTGCACATCAGCCACACATCTCCCGCCTGCCGGGGCACGCGATAGGCGTCCACATGCAGTCCGTTCTCACCCGCGGCGCCCACCGCCTGGGTGAGAACATGGCGAATGCGCGCCGCTTCTTCTTCCGATAGCCCGGTGCTGCGTTGTGCGACAGAGTGGTCCTCCGTCATTTGCATGATGAGATCGTCCCGCAACAGATACACGCGACTGTCGCCCACCCAGGCTACTTCCATTTCATCGGGATGCGCATGCAACGCCGCAATGGTGGACGCCGCGTAACCGCGTTCGCCACTGATGTCGTCGCCTAACAAGGATTGATGAGCGAGCAGAATGGCCTGCTCCAATGGATGTCCGGCGTGCACTGCTCTCTGCATGGACTGGCATACGCTCGCGCTGGCGACTTCCCCACTGTCGCCCCCTCCAACGCCGTCGGCGACGGCATAGAGACTTGTCGATTCGTCTACTAATCCATTATCCTGATTTTGCTGCCGCCGGCCGGTATGAGTTGCGAAACCTACTTGCATTAAAAGATTTCCAAGTCCCTGATTCATGGGGATTAAAAAAGTATATTTCTTTAGTATAGATGGGTTTTCAGTTTAGTTTCCTTGACTATACTCTAAAGTGTTAAAGCGCCTTCTGACCGGCAGAACCTTAATTCAGTAGTCATTTCCACAAGTGTGAGCTTAACGAGGCCCCTAGCAGCATGCTGAAACTGCAATTCACCGATGGAAGCCGGGAGAGCATCTGGCTGGTAGAACCGCGCCTGAAAATAGGTAAGCATTCTTCCAACAACCTGGTTCTCAACCAGCCGGACATCCAGGACTTTCATGCCGAGATCCGTTTGCAGGAGGAACAGCTGTATCTGCTGAACCTCAGCCCCGACTATGTCGTGGGCGTGAACGGAAAAAAGGTGCAAAAAGCCGTAAAAATCAACGAAAACGATACCATCCAACTGGGAAAAGCCCGCTTTAAAGTGGTGCATCCCGGAGCCGAGCATAAACCGAAACACGAAGCGCCGCAAAGCATCGCCCATAATGAATGGGGCCTGCATACCAACGCCAGTTGGGCCAAGCAGTCGTTTTACCCGATTGAAGATACAGTCATCATCGGTCGCGACGAACAGTGTGACATCACCGTGCCGGTATCTCATTTGTCGCGCCAGCACGCCCAGCTGACTGTGGCGGGAAATTATATGTTGGTCAAGGACTTAGGTTCTACCAACGGTACTTACCTGAATGGCGAGCGCATTACCCAGGGGCGCGCCAAACGAGGCGATCGCCTGCGTTTTGACGTCGTTACCTTTACCGTAACCGGACCCGAGGATGATGGCGATCGCACCATCGTGCGTCCAGACGCTGTCGCGCAAGCGCCCTCTCCCGCGCCAACCGGTGAAGAGACCATCGCCAATAATCCGCCGCCACGCCCAATGCGCCCCGCTGCGCCCCCCAAAGCCGCCAGAAAGCCAGCGCAAGAAAAACCCGCTCCCGCCCACGAAATGGCGGTTAAGGCGGAATCCAAAGGCGGCTATCTGCTTTACACCGTGATCGGCTTCGCCGTGGTGTTCGGCGCTTTGTCAGCCTTCTTCCTGCTCCGGTAAGGATACCGGTCGGGGCGCCACAGTTACATTTTGCTCATGGGATTTCCTCCACCTTGCCTCTATAATAGGCGGTCGCCCCAGAACAACCTGCACAGCCGTTACTGATGTCTAATCCAGACCGTTTTCAGCAGTTTTTTTCCACAGACTGCCCGCAATTCTTTCGTCCGCTGACCAGCAAATACCGCGAAATGATCGTGGAGTGCCTGCGTTTGCTGTATCAGCGTTTTTACAGCAGCATGGCGGACTACGGGCACGCCCTGAAGCGTGAGCAGATGGTGGAGATCTTTCAAACCGCCCTGACCCGCGCACCGGAGCTGGAAACCGATGAGGACAGCGAGACCGAAGGGCGTTTCCGTACGGATCGCGACAAGGCCCTGTGGATTCTCAATACGCTGATTGACTACGGCTGGCTGGAAGTACAGGTTGACGAGGTCACGCTACAGTCCAGTTACCACTTCAGCCGTAAAGGACGTTTGTTCACCCAGCCCTTTGTAGAGCTCAGCGGCGCCTCCGTGCGCACCCGTCACCGCAACACCCGCAATACCCGTAATGCGCTGCGGGCGTTTATTGAAGCCGGCGAAGTCCACGACCTGCTGGACGCCTATGAATACTCCGAGCGCATCATCAGCGACTTCACCGATATCATCACCGAACTGGAAGACCGTAAGCGCCAGCTGGTGAAAGAAATTGAAATCACCGCGCTGATCAAACGGGCCAGCGATGAATTCTTCGACTTCATGGACAAACGCTTTCAGCCGGATTTGTCTGTGCGTCTGTCGGCGGACTCTGTGGAAAAACACCGGGACGAGATCATGTCCCAGGTGCGCCAGATTCGCAGGCTCCCCAAAGAAGCCAAGGTTCGTGCGGAAAGCGAGCTGCGCCGACTGCTGCCGGACCGCGTGGTGGAGGGACAATCCCTGCTCTGGCTGCTGTTGGACAACATAGAAATCCGTCTCACCAACGCCTGCGACATCATGTTGCCGGCGTTGCGCAGCGCGCTGCGTAACTTCACCCGTCGCGCGGACATCATTATTCGTCAAATGAGCTATCTGGCCAGCCAGCGCCATAATGACATGGTGCAGATTTGCCAGGAGCTGACCGAGCTGCCTGCGGAAGAGCAACAGGCGCGCCTGGAGCGCGCAGGGGCCCTGATGGCCAATCTCAATGTGGGTCTTATCGACCCCAAACAGATCAGTCTGCGCGAAGGCCGTCGGAAAATCACCGTGGACAGCCGGGTGCTTAACGATGAGCCGCTGGACCAGGGCGCCCGTAAAGAGTTGTTCATACAACACGCGCTGGATCAGGCTTTCGTCATCAATGACGACCGCACTCGTCAATATCTGATTCAGGCCCTGCGCGGCGGCCAGCGCATCCAAACCAAACATCTGCCCATCAACGCCGCTCCCGACCTGTTGGCGGCGATGCATGCCGTGGAGCTGGGCTCCGTGTCAGGACTCTCCAGCGAATACGAGTTCGTGGTTGAGCCGACGGGCGATCTGGTCAGCAATGAATATTTACTCCAGGCGGATGATTTCATCATCGAAGTACGACCGAAAAAAGCGATGCAAGACACCTTATGATTCTGAGTCAATGCCTTGAAAATGAACTGTCCTCTGAAGGGCTTCAGTTAACGGACTTCAGCGAGCTGGTGCTGCGTCTGCTGGATTACAGCATCATCTGCCGCGATGAAAGCCTGATCGAACAAGCTTTGTATGATCGTTACCTGCGCATCGACAAGCTGGTGGACGATTATTTATCCGTTCTCGGCGTGCGTCTGCTGCACGACCGCCAGTTTCAATATATCCGCGCATATCCGCCGGGTGCTGAAGCCCCGGGTCTTGATGACGAGGTGGATCAGCCGTTCAACACCGGCCTGCGCGCGCGCCTGAATCAGCAGGAAATCGCCTTGATTCTGGTGCTACGCAGCCAGTACGACAAGGCCCTGCGAGAGGGCCAGGTGGATGACCAGGGCGGCGTCACCCTCAGCTTCGAAGCGCTGTCTATCGCTATGAAAAATCTGCTGCAACGCTCCCTGCCGGAGAACCTGACGGAACGCCGCCAGCTTCTCAAACGTCTGCGTCAGTTGCGTCTGTTGCAATTCAGCCAGGAAGACACCCTGGAAAGCGGCGAAAGCTGGGTCCGCATCCGCCCCCAAATCGTCAACTTCGTCAGTGATGAAGCGCTGTCCGCGTTGCGCGGAGAAGAGGCGGAGCAGGAAGACGCAGCGGCGTCCCCGGAAGAAAGCTAACAGGCGGAAGTTAGCCCAGGGATGGTAACTAATAAGGCGGCGTCCACCATCAGTGATTTGAGAGCACCATGTTTCTAAAGAAATGCATCTACGTTAACTGGGGCAACATCCCCAACAGCGAATTCGATTTCGGCCCCATTAACCTGCTTTCCGGGGGCAACGGTTCCGGTAAAACCACGTCGGCGGACGCCATTCAGACCGTGATGACCGCCGCCCACGATTACCTGTTCACCTATAATCCCGGCCAGGATGAAACCACCCAACGGGGTCGCGGCGGTAAACAGGTGCGCACTTTGTCTTCCTATGTACTCGGCTGCGACGATGGCAGCTTCGCCCGTCTGGAGCCAACCGAAGGCTATATCGCCGCCTGCTTTCACCCGACGACAGGAGAGTCCGCCGAGCCCTTCACCGCCATCATCTGCTGCCGCGCCCACATCGATCAGGCCGGCTCGCAGCGGGTGGCGCGCCAGGACGACCTGTTCTTCCTGATTCTGCCTGGGGCGGAAATCAGCCTGTCCGATCTGCAGGGCGAAGACGCCAGCGGCGACAAATTCGTCATGCCCATGGACAAGATCGTGGCGCGCCTGCGCAAGAAATTCGAAGTGGAGAAGTACGATACCAAGAAAGGCTATTTAAAACGTCTTTACGGTATTCTGCGCGGCAAATCCCATGAGGTGCCGGAGCGGGAGGCGATGAACGCCGCTCGCGCGTTCTCCCGTTTCATGGCCTATAAGCCGGTGAAAAGCATCAATGATTTCGTCGCGAATGAAATCCTGGAGAAAAAAGACCTGGGCGAAGCGATCCGCTCCGTCTCCGATCTGCTGAAAACCATCCACGGGATGGAGAGCGACGCTTCCCGCCTCAAGAACGCCATTCGCATCCTCAGTGACGCCATGGGCTATGGCGAGAGCTATATTCAACGCTGGATCGATTTGAATGTCTGGCAATACGTCGCTGCGCGCCACCAGTATCTGACGGATCAGGAAGCCTATCTCACCGCCAAGAAGCAGCAAAAATCCCTGCAGGATGAGAAAGTCTCCAACCAACAGGAGCGCGACACCCTGGAAGCCCGGCATGACCAGATCGAGGGCCGCCTGCTGGAGCTGACCGCCAAACGCATGGGCCATCAGCCGCTGCAGCAGAAAGACGAGCTGGAGAAACTGATCGCCGCCAATGGCCGCGCCCTGCACGAACAAGCGCCGGGGCTGCTGGAGCAGAATCATCGTCTGGACGCCATCTTCCAGGCCACCAATAACATCATCAACCTGATGAAAAGCCAGAATATTCTGGATGACGTACCACGTCTGGGCCATAAGGATGTGTGGGCGGGAGCGCTGGAGTTCAGTCAACTGAAACAGCACGGACAGGTGGATTTCGCCGCCCTGCTGGGGCGCGACTGGGTGGATATCTCCCCACTCGAAAGCCACCTTGATCAAGCGTTATTAATTCAGCAGAAAGCCAATCAATGGCAGCGCCAGTGGCACGATGGCGAAATCAGCGCCGATGGCGTCAGCCTGCGCGACCAAGTCAGCCGCGCTCTGCACCGGCGTGAAAGCTTGAATCAGAAGCTGGAGCAACAACGCCACCAGAAACAGGCGGAAATCGAAAGCCTGGAGACGCGTCAGGTCACCTATCCTTACCACGTCAAAACGGCGTTAGAGGCGATTCGCCGGGAATGCCCCGAGGCGGACCCCCGAGTGCTCTGCGATTACGTCGAGATTAAAGATCCCAATTGGCAAAACGCCATCGAAGGCTATGTCGGCGGCGGCCGCTTCTCAATCCTGGTGGAGCCGGAGTACGAAGCCCGCGCCACCCGCATCCTACGTTCGCTGAAAGGCGGCGGACAGGCTCGCGTGATCCAGGGCGAAAAAGCCCGTCGCGACTGCGAACGCATGAACCTGGACAAGGACTCTATTATTCATGTCATGGAGTTCAGCCACGCCACCGCACACTACTACATCACCGCCAGCTACGGCAATGTACTGCGGGTGCGCTCGGAGGAAGAACTGCGAATGACGCGTCGTGGCGTCACCGCCAATGGCCTGGGCTCCGGTTCTTACAGTATGTTCCGCTGCGATGTCGCCGACAGTGAGCTGGTATTCGGCCAGCAAGCGCGGGAACGCGCTCTGGACGCGAAAAGAGAAGAGCTGCAGCAAATCCGTATCGAACACCAACGCGCCAGCGAACAGTGGCAGGAGTTGTCCAATCTGTTGCGCGCTGCGGATCAGATCAAGCCGCTATCCTACGCCGACCGCCTGAAAGCCATGCTCGACATTCACCGCGAGCTGCGCGAAGCGGAAGATCGCTTGGCCCACCTGGACCTGGCCGACTTCGAGCAGCTGGAACAAGAGCTGGAGCAACTTAAGCAACAAGACAAAGAACTCAAGCAGCGCATTGAAGTTCTTCTCAAGCGGGAAGGCAGTCTGCAAACCGAGCTGGCGCAAAAAGCGGATCTCTGCAAGGCCCTGAGCGAACGCAAAGACGCCTCGGAAACCAAGCAGGACGAGAAAGAAGAGTCCCTGCGCTCAATCGCGTCCCTATGGCCTAATTTCGATAGTGAAGCCCGCCTGCAGGAGGCGGATCAATGTGCGGAAAGCATTCGTTCCGACCAGTTGCACTTGGAACTGCAGGATACTCAGTCCAACATTGAAAGTCTGGCGCGACAGTTCGAGAACAAACTGATCGAGCACAACCAGTCAAGCAATCCGCTGGATCAGATCGCCTATCTGCCTGACTATGATCAGATGCACAACCGCGCATTCTTCAGCCGCATCTGTGAAGTCAGCCGGGAGATCGACAAGATCCGCAACCGCCTGAAAAACAATATTCTGGTGGAAAAACAAGAGAAGCTGGCGCAGTTGAAACTGGCGTTCAACAACACCTTCGTCACTCATCTCTGCCATGCCATCTATCAAGCCATCAATGACGGCAAGAAGATCCTGGAGGACATGAACCGGGAGCTGGAGCACCATCGTTTCGGCGCCGATCGCGAATCCTTCCGTTTCGACTGGACCTGGGTGCCGGAATTCAAGGAATACTGGGATTTCTTCAAAGAAATCATCGCCCTGCCTAATCTTGGCGAAGGCGCGACCTTGTTTGACGCGGAGTTGTCGAAGAAAGCCTCGCAAGTACGCGATCGCATGATGGCGATGTTGCTGTCCGACGACGAGCAAAAGGCGATGCGGGAGCTTGAACGCATCTCAGATTATCGCAACTACCGCAATTACGAGATCTATAAGGAGCCACAAGGCAAGCAGCCGATTCCATTATCTCAATACGGCACCGGCAGCGGCGGCCAGTTGGAGACGCCCGCCTACATCATCCGCTCAGCGGCGATCACCTCCGCATTCCGGTTCAACGAAGGCGACAGCCATCTGCGTATGGTGCTGGTGGACGAAGCCTTCTCGAAAATGGACGAAACCCGCTCCCGCGAGGTCATCAACTATCTGACTCAGACGTTGGGCCTGCAGCTGGTATTCATTATGCCCACCAGCAAATCCGGCCCCTTCATGGACCTGATCAGCAACCAGTTCGTGTTCACCAAGTGCCCTACCACCCGCCCGGTTGGCGAACTGCAAACCCGCGTTCTGGTAGACAGGCAAAAATGCAATCAGGAAAAAATCGCCGAACTCTGGGCCAACCACCGCAAACAAATCCGTCATCAGTTTGCGTTGGATTTTATGGAAGAGTTTGGTTGAAGACGCTTTAGCTTACGTTAAGCCGAGGGCTCCCGCCCTCGCGCTTATTCTGATTGCTCCTCCATCACGACGCCATTAATGGCTATTGCCGTGTATTTCACGGAAATTGCTCCATACTTAGAGACATCACTGGTTTCAATGAGTTTTGGAGATGCACATGGACTGTCGATCCTGGCTCTTTGGGATCCATCTCTTCACAGCACTGTCGCTATCCCTGGCCGCTTCTGCGACGCAGGCCTCCGGACGCATTTTCGGCATCGCCGGCAAGAGCGTGGAGGACATCAACTTCATCAACGCCTGGAAGGGATGTGAAGAAGAAGCCCGCCTTAATGACGACACCTGCATTCACATTGGGGAGGTCGGCCCTGCGCACTTCCGCAATCAGGACCGCGCCCTGTTGGATGCAATGGAGCGACGCATAGACGGCATCGCCGTTTCCATTACCAACTCCGAGTTTCTCTTCGCCAGCTCCTTACGCGCCGCCTCGGAACGCGGCATTCCCGTTATCACTTTCGACTCCGATCTGGAAAAGCAGCACGCAAGCTTACGCAGCGCATATGTAGGTCCGGACAACTTGGGCTTCGGGCGCAACCTGGGCGCCCAGGCGATGCGCCTGCGCCCGCAAGGCGGCTCCGTTTGCCTGATGAGCGGCGGTCCTTACAACCCTAATCTCAACGCCCGTTTGCAGGGCGTGCGTCAGGTGCTTAGCGGCGATGACGCCTTTCCCGCCGGGCAAAAGTTAAAAGGCGAAAACGGCTGGCAAGAGCCTGAGCGTTGCCCCTGGTACAACTGGGACAAGTATGACCGCGCATTACTGCAGATGCGGGAAGCGATTTACAACAAGGAAATACATGCTTTCGTCTCTGTCGGAGCCTGGCCGCAAAGCGATCTCAGCCTGTATCGTGAAATTCTGATGCCGGCGAAAGCCGAGTACCTGGACTCACTGAATAAAATCATCATCATTGGCATTGGCACGCCACTGCCCGAACAGCTTGATCAACTGAGTGAAAAGCTCGTCCACGCCTACGTATCCATTGACTTCGCGGAGATGGGACGAATCAGTTACCGCTATTTGAAAAAGCTCTCCGAGGGGGAACGAGTTCCCGAAGTCACCTATACGGAAAACCGCATCTATCGCTGGGACGATCCCGCTATTATAGAAAGACGCGTCGCCAAGGAGTGACCGGTTTAGCCTCCTCTGCGCCCATCTCCTTCAACCGCACAGGGCGGAAAAGCCATGTCCGCCCGTTGCTCATCGCATCCTTCCCATCTACATAAGCAGTCCGACAAGGACTGGATAAACGGTGCTTTCTCTCTGATTCTATTTGATATTTTTCCAGTAAAGCGACCCAACGCCCTAGGGTTTGCCCCAGGCTACTTCCGCTGTTTGCGTCCGTTACACTAACCGGCTTCCCTATTTTCCAAATGACGCATATAGAGTTCCAGCAGACTTAGGTGAGAGATATGGACGGAGTAGTGCTTGATATCAACCATAACAACCGTGAAGGCGTGTTGAGATGTCATCAAGGCAACCGTTACGCCTTTAGCCTGGCTGAGTGGAAAAGTCAGGAAGCGCCACGACGGGGAGACAAAGTGGACTTCCTGCCGCTAGGTACACTGGCGACGGAAATCTATTTCCTGGAAAGAGCCGCCACACCAGAGCCAACGCCTGCGCCAGGCGCGTCAGCTCAAGCAGTTAGCCCTTCTCCCGCTGCGCATACGCCCCCGTCGTCGCAATCGCAATCGCAATCGAGAGAACGCGTCAACACCAACCCGACATCGGGCAAAGCCACGTTTTCCCACACCTCCGGCCTGGCGGTCACCAGCTTTATCTTCAGCCTTATCGGGCTGTTCTTCTTTGGTTCCCTGATAGCGATCATCTGTGGACATATCGCCCTCCACAAAATTCGGGAAAGCGCTGGCGTGCTGACCGGCGCAGGACTGGCTATCACCGGATTAGTGCTGGGTTATCTGGGGTTGCTAGGCTCAATTCTATGGATTGGCTATCAGGTTTATCATCAACAACTCTGAGCTGGATCTGCGTCCTGTATTAGCAATCCACTCTGGCGCTCATTACTTAAAAACACCAGTATTCACTCCTGCATCTGATTAAACATATCAATCGGAAGCATAGTTATGATTACCTTTTACAATAATGAGAATCATTCTAATCTACCCCTGACACATAAACGGCTACCGTGGTACGGGGGAGTCAGACATGATCAAAACGTTAACCTTCGCCATCATCCATTTCAGCGTCGCCTTCACTGTCGGGTACCTGTTAACCGGCGACCTCATCGTCGGAGGCGCTATCGCATTAGTGGAGCCACTGTGCAACACTGTAGCCTATTTCTTTCATGAAAAGGCCTGGGAACGGTTCGGCCGGTTATCCAAGCCCGCCTCCTCTCCCAATGCAGCAGTACATGGAGCCGGCGCCGCAAGCGGTTAACCTTCCTTCCCGACCAGGCGGATCAAGGAGGCGCCATGAATAGTTTTAACACTCTCTCCAATTTATCCGTCGGAGACCGCAGCTATCGCATCCATCGGTTACCTTCAATGCCGGCGGAATATAAGGTCGAAAGGCTGCCCTATTCCATCAAGATCCTGCTGGAAAATCTGTTGCGGCGGGAAGATGGTTATAGCATCACCAAAGATGACATCGCCGCTCTCGCGCAATGGGACGCCAACGCCCAACCCAGCACGCAGGTTGCGTTCACGCCAGCGCGGGTTGTCTTACAGGATTTCACCGGGGTTCCAGTGGTAGTGGATCTGGCCGCCATGCGCGACGCGATGATGAGTCTCGGCGGCGATCCCAAGTTGATTAATCCCCTTGAGCCAGTAGATCTGGTCATCGACCATTCCGTGATGGTCGACTATTTCGGTGACAACGACGCCCTTGCGCGCAACACTCAAATTGAATTCGAGCGCAATGAAGAACGTTACAAGTTTCTGCGTTGGGGACAAAAAGCGTTTTCCAACTTCAGAGTAGTGCCTCCCGGCACCGGCATCGTACATCAAGTGAACCTGGAATATCTGGGACAGGTGGTGATGCAGAAAGAAATCGACGGTGAGTGGTTCGCTTATCCCGACACGCTGGTAGGCACTGATTCTCACACCACCATGATCAATGGCCTCGGCATACTGGGCTGGGGCGTTGGCGGTATTGAAGCAGAAGCCGCCATGCTGGGGCAACCGGTGAGCATGCTGGCGCCGGAAGTCGTGGGCTTCAAATTCACCGGCAAGCTCGCCGAAGGCGCGACCGCCACAGACCTCGTTCTCACTGTCACGCAAATACTGCGCAAGAAAGGCGTGGTGGGTAAATTCGTCGAGTTTTATGGCGATGGTCTCGATCACCTGCCCTTGGCTGACCGCGCCACCATCGCCAATATGGCGCCGGAGTATGGCGCCACCTGCGGCATCTTCCCTGTGGATAAAGAGACTTTAGCCTACCTTAAGCTTTCAGGCAGAGAAGACAGTCTGATCAATCTGGTGGAAACCTACGCCAAAGCCCAGGGACTATGGCGGGAAACCGGCTCCAGCCCGGCGGAATATAGTGATACTTTGACGCTGGACCTGGGCTCAGTCACGCCCAGCCTGGCCGGCCCCAAGCGTCCCCAGGACCGCGTCGCGCTCTCCGACGCCAAAGCGTCCTTTGAAAACACCCTGCAGGATTATCTGGACCTGAGCTCCGCTTCCAACAGTATGGCGGGGCAAAAACACAACGGGGAGCCTCATCATCTCCAACATGGGGATGTGGTGATCGCCGCCATTACGTCTTGCACCAACACGTCTAACCCAGCGGTCATGTTGGCGGCAGGGTTAGTGGCGAGAAATGCGCGACAGCGCGGGCTAAACGTCAAACCCTGGGTGAAAACGTCCCTCGCGCCGGGTTCTCAGGTCGTGCCGGCTTATCTCAAAGCCGCGGAGCTAATGGATGATTTGGATGCCCTAGGCTTCAATCTGGTTGGATTCGGTTGCACGACCTGCATCGGTAATTCCGGTCCACTGCCGGAGGCGATTCAAAACGCCATTCGCAAAGACAAACTCATGGTGGCGTCCGTCTTATCCGGTAACCGCAACTTCGAAGGCCGCATACATCCAGAGGTACGCGCCAACTATCTGGCCTCGCCGCCATTAGTGGTCGCCTATGCCCTGGCTGGCTCCATGCGTATGGATATTTACAAAGACCCTCTTGGCCAGGATAAAAATGGCGAGGATGTGTATTTGAAGGATATTTGGCCTTCGCAAAAAGAAGTCGCCGATCTCATCGCCGCCACGGTTTCTTCAGAGCGCTATCGCAGCCAATATGCAGATGTTTTTGCAGGGACTGACGCCTGGCGCGCGTTGCCGGTTCCAGAAGGTAAAACCTATGACTGGCCCGACTCCAGCTACATCAAGAAACCGCCGTTCTTTGACGGCATGACCCTATCGCCACCGCCTTTGCCAAAAATTGAACAGGCGCGGGCATTAGTGAAAGTGGGCGACTCCATCACCACCGACCACATCTCCCCTGCCGGCTCTATCGCGCCGGATAGCCCCGCTGGCAAATATTTGCTCGAATGCGGCGTCGAGCAACGGGATTTCAATAGTCTCGGCAGTCGTCGCGGCAATCATGAAGTGATGATGCGCGGCACCTTCGCCAATGTCAGATTGCGCAACCAACTGGCGCCGGGTACGGAAGGCGGCTGGACGACACACTGGCCCAGCGGCGATGTCGTCAGTATCTTCGACGCCGCCTCACGCTACCGGGAAGACGGAACTCCGCTGATTGTCATCGCCGGGAAAGAGTATGGCTCAGGCTCAAGTCGCGATTGGGCCGCCAAAGGGGTGAGCCTACTTGGAGTGCGAGTAGTCTTGGCGGAAAGCTATGAGCGTATCCACCGTTCCAATTTGGTTGGCTTCGGCGTCTTGCCTCTCCAGTTCAAGGGCGGAGAATCTGCGCAGACATTGAACCTCAACGGAGAGGAAACTTACTCCTTCGGTTCTCTGGAAAGCGCGCCCAAATCAATTACTGTCACCGCCGTAGATAAAGAAGGTTCGAAGAAGACTTTCGACATGGACGTACGCATTGATACGCCAACTGAGTGGGATTACTACCGTCATGGGGGAATTCTGCAGTATGTGGTGAGAGACCTGGCCAGCAAGTCGACATCCTGAAGCTCAGGCCGCGCTCAAATTGCGTTAAGAGACTATCCAGGCCGCACAGCGACGACGCCGCGGCCTGCTTAGCCGTTTGCCTTGGGTCTTCGCTTTTTCGAACACTTAATAATCAGTTTAAAAAATATTGATAACTTGATGTTTTTATATCATATTCATACAAGTGTTGTTGGCCGCACTTTTTGTGGTTATCGCACTATTCCCTAACGCTGAGACAGGCGGCCCGCATAGTTAAGCTCGTCTATTAAGTCCGGGAAGTTCGACTCAAAACCAACACTCAGCAAGACCAAGTACGGTGAACATGACCACCAAGAAAACATCTCAGGAGTTTGAGCGACAGTTGTTTCGCATGGTGCGGGAAGCCAGGTGTATTGGGCGCTCTAATGGAGTTTTCAAAGTCGGACCTGAATTCTCCACGAAACGAATTGAAAATGTGTTGAGCCGGCTGGGATACAGCTTCGCTTCTCACCGTTCGGAAAAAGAAGACGGCGTCTACTGGGAGCTTTGTCTAATGGTTCCAGAAATTCTGGAAGAAAGAATCGTCCCGACGCACTTGCGTTCAATGTGACAAGAAGCGGGAAAAGGAGCGAGTACATCATTGGCGCTAACGCAGCAGCGCACTCTCGCAAAAAATGGAAAGGGAGTTTTTGAGCTAACTCCTGGTTCAGGCCGACGTCTCCGCCGGCCTATTCCATCGGTAACGTCGGTTACGCTTGAGAAGACCTCCTGCGCATCGACAAACCGAGCATGCCCAAACCTAGCAATGCGAATACTCCCGGCTCGGGAACTTCGCTAGTCTCAGCCGCGTCTTTACCGGCGACTCCTGTGAAAAAGAGTTCATCCAGACTGTAAGTTTCAAACAGCGCAGCGAAAGAACCTTCCAGGAACTTGATCGATGAGAAGCCTTGGTCCAGAGCGAAGCCCCAGAAAGTACCGCTCAACGTCGGAGCCATTTCTTCGACAACCTTGCTGCCGTCCAGCAGCTCAATTTCCATCTTGATGCCGGTCCCCTCTCCTCCAGGGCCCGCCAAATCCCAAATGCCGCCAAAAGAGGTGGCGCCGCCTTCAAAGGCGAAAACGGTGGGCGCATAGGTGTCGCTAACACGGTCATAGAACTTTCCGCCGCTGACCGTGGAGTGGCTCCATCCTGAAGAAATACTTAGTCCTGAGGTTAACGCGTCCCGGTCGAAACTTTCGACCTCATAGGCTCCTGTTGTTAACGCCCAAGCAGCTTGATCCGTGTAAATGTCTACAATGGCGGCTTGAGCAGACCCTACAAAGGCCACTGCACTACTTGCTAGAAACAATGCATTAATAACCTTGTGCATGGTTACTCCTTATAATTTTGATTTTGGAGTTACCCGAAAGGCACAAAGTATTCCCTGGTTTAAAAATATAATAAAAAACATATCGTTATATTTTTAACCAATATAAAAGTATATTTTCTCAGTAAAGTTAATGGACACGGCCTTTAGACATAGGCCTAACAAATTTTAATCAATGGATGATTTCACATTTAAATATTCACAAAAAAAAGATATAGGCCCTAAGCAATAGTCCCGACATTTCGCGGATATTAAATATAGACTCTTAGGATTATTCATAAGAGACTATATGTGGTCTTTTACTCAACAATACCTTTATAAATAGACAACTTCCTAACGAAGATAATAATGTGTCACATATTTTAGGAGGCATTATCGACTGCAATTAGCCGATTAAACATGAAGTTATTATCTAGCGGTATTTCACAGGAATGACAAGGGAATTATCGTCAGAATTTTTTACACTTGTAGTTTTCACACTAAAAGCAAGTTCGTTTCGCCTTTTCACTTGCGATACTGATCACAAAATCAACAAACCGGCGTATGAGATACGACTCAACTTCTCCCCACTTTGGGCCTTGGTAACTAGGGCGCTCTGAAAAAACAGATCAAACCATGTCCAATACGACAGGGAATCTTCGCAGATTTTCATCCAACGACTTTATCCGCTCTGGACTATCGCCTCGGAAGTAACAGTAAAGTCTAGGCGTTTTGTCTGCATTATCGCCTTCTAGCTGATAAGGATTGCGGGTGGTTCCTTGAGGCGCCGACAGGTAATCGCTAATGGCGTACAAGTAATGCTGGTTCAGCAGATGCCCCCATGCGTCGATATCCGTACGCAGATAGAGTGGTCCGTCAATATCAATGATAGATGAGCCAGTCTCCCGCAACGGGGAGATGACGCCAAGGCGGGCGACCAGATCATACTGATTAGCGAAGTTTTCGATATAAGGCAGCGCGGTTACGCCACCGCCCATCTCAATGGGCATATTTACTTTGGCGATATAGGTCATGGTGTTGGCGCAATTGGCGAAGGTATATACCTCCAGTTTCTTGAGCAATTTAATGGCGTAAGCGTTAAAACCGCTCTTATCCATGAGGTCAAACTGATCCGGCGTAAGGTGCGCCAGCGCCAAGCGATCAATAAACTCCAGGTTCGCCCAGTCGTTGCATTCCGGGTTATCTTTCAATTTCTGCAACGCTTTCAACGCGCGACTGATCGCACGCAGCACATTGGCGGCGATGATAGTTCCCTGCGAATGACAGAGCGCCACCACCCGCTCCAGCGCCGGATTTTTCATCGCCTCCAGCAACGCGATAGTCGCCTTTACGTCCGGTTCGGTCATGGTCTGAGGAATCTCCAGATCGGGATCGATCTTGAAGCTTTTTCCCACGGCGCACTGAAACAAGTCCAAGAAAAACGAACTGGTCTGATTGTGAATAACCGTCACCGGACGCTGAAACATCTGGCTGATCAGCTGCGAGTTAAGCTCAGCAATGGCCTTGTTGGTCAAAATGCCATTGAGGAAAAACCAGCGTTCGTGACTGAATGAAGTGACGGAATCAAATGGGTCCGACTGCTGAAAGTAGCCGCTAGGACGCCAGAACAGGCGGTTGATAAAAGGAGGAAGAAGGGTCCGCGCCCATTTGTTGGGAAGATGCGAATGAGCCGGGATATTGGCGTCCGCCAGAAACCCGAGCGTACGCTTTAAACGCCAGAGGTCGAGAATGGTGTATTCCGATAATTCTCGGTGTGGCGGCGGCCAGCTTGATATCGGCCCAAAAATGGACTGCAGATAGAACGGCGGAAACATATTCAACGCGCCGCGCACGACCTTGGCCAGATCGCTCCAGGCGTTTTCTTCCGGAAAGGGGAGAAAGTTGGGTTCGGTATAGCCGGACTCCTGTTCGGCCTTACTGATTACAGGACTGATTGTTGTCGCGGCCATCACACACTCCCTGCGTCTGGTTGAACTTTCTTAAGCGTAGTCCCGCTTTGCGGCGGCGCCAAACCGACGCGCGCCGCTCAATCCACTCTCCAGAACAAGCGTTCCCTGATCTGGATAAGGCTTTACTTGTTACAGGCGATTGATCTCTTCCTGAATTTTCTCCAATCGCTTCTCATTGGACGGATGTGAACTCAGGAAGCTGGATTCACCACCGACTTTCTTCTGCAAGGTCTCAATAGAGCGCTTCATGGCGTAGGGGTCTTTACCCAACCGTTTTAGCGATTTCACAGCATAGGCGTCTGCCTCCAGTTCATCCGCCTGAGAAAACCGCGCATTGACGGCGGCGTAAGCGATTTGCCCCAACTGCGACTGAGTCAGTTCACCCACTGTGCCGCCAGCTGAAACCACCGCCTGAAACGCCGCATCCGTCAGCATCTTCTCACGCATCTGCTTGTAGCTGTGTTTGAGTTTGACGTGGCCAATCTCATGCTGCATAACCGCCAGCACCTGGTCGTCGGGCATGACGTCCATCAGACCGGAGTATACCCGCACAGTGCCATCCGCCATGGCGAAAGCGTTGATCTGATCGGACAAATAAACCTTGTAGTTCAGCGTTAGCCCGTCTGTGTTTTTCAGATTGCGGGTAATGGCTTCCAAGCGCTTGGCGTATTTGCTGCTGGACGGGGCCACTTTGTTTTCTTTATCCATCTTATCCGCCGCCTGCTGGGACACGGATTTCACCTGGTCTTCCGACAGGGTGGTGGCCTGCAGCACGCCTGCTCCCAGCGTCAATGCGGAGTCAGTGTAGGCGCCGCTATTAGCGCAACCGGACACCAAGCCCAGGCTCAAAATAGGGGCGGCGACTAAAGGCAATAGATGTTTTCGCAACATTCTCAGGCTTCCTCAGCTATAGTTGAACGAACCCGCCCATAAGCAGGTCCGGATTAAATCATTCGGTCTGATTATCAATTCGGGCGCTAACGCGACCATTAGAAATTATGCGGACGCCGCTGGCAACTATCCTATAAGCGCTAACTGACAGGTTACAGTAGTCGCTTTACTTATTCCGCAACCGTCAATGTCACCCCTAAACCAGCGGCGAACTCCTGCAAAGCGGTCAGCTTATCCTGGGGCAACTCGGCGCTGAGCGTGACTTGCTCTGCGTATTCCGCAGTCACATTACGGGCGCCATGTTGATCCAGCCATAAGCGCAATACCTGCTCATGACGAAAATCACAGCTCAGGCTAATGCTGGTCAGGGTTTCCCGAAGCTGAACCGGCAATTCCACCATCGCCTGCTGGGCGGCGCCGGAGTAGGCTCTCACCAATCCGCCCGCTCCCAGTTTGACGCCGCCAAAGTAGCGAATGACGATCACCATGACATCGCCAACGCCCTTATGTTGCAGCACGTTCAATATCGGCTTTCCCGCCGTGCCGCTGGGTTCGCCGTCATCAGACATGGCCGCGCTCTGCGCGGATTTCGGGTTGCCCAACAGATAAGCCCAGCAGTGATGTCCAGCGTCGGGGTAATCCTGTTTCGCCTGCGCCAGCATCGCCATCGCAGCCTCACGACTGTCCGCATAGCCGGCGCGAGTGATGAAACGGCTTTTTTTCACTTCAGAGACAGTTTCCACGGCCGCCGCCGGGGCAAGATAAGACATTAGTCCTCACTCTTGGTATTCCAGTTCAACGCAACATTCAGGTAAGCGACAAGCCTCCATCCACCACCAGCGTGTGGCCGACCACATAACTTGCACTCTCGGAGGCCGGCCAGACAGTGGCTTCCGCCACCTCTTCCGGATTAGCAAAGCGGCCGATAGGCGCCTGCGAGGCGGTTTGCTTCTGTTGCGGATTATGACTGTCTTGCAACTGCGAGGTCCAGCGCGGGGTGCGTGGCCTTCGCCTCTTTCCAGTTGGCGTCGTTTCTGCCGCAGGTGACCACGCAATCCCCCTGACGCAACAGTTTCTTCGCCACGACCAGTTCGATACCCTTACTACCTCCGGTAACTAACGCAATCCGAGCATTGTCTTTATCCATGAGATTATTCCTTTGTTGAGTAATAACGAACATCAATACGCCATCGTGGCGCTGCAGGCTGCGATGAAAGAGCTTTGGGACGCTTCCTATGCAGAGCTGCTGCAGCGCGCCGGAAGTCACAGTGAAACGGCGGTCCTATCGGCTGCCGGAAACCGCTACCTGATAATGATTGATATAGCGCGCCCCAATCAACTGGAATGCGCTGTAGAAATCAGTGGATGTCTGGCGATGATACAAGATGGCGTCACGGTTAAAAGTCGCATCGGGGCCAGCTTTTACGTCACGCCAGATGATCTCAAAGTCGGTGACTATTTGGTCGCCAACGCACAGTAGGAAGTCATTTGCCGACGTTTTTCCTGCAGCATTTCAATGCTGGAAAAGCCCGCCAGGCGCAACAGCGCCATGACGCTGTCTTCAGAGCAAAGCCTAAAGCCATGTCGTGAGAGTGGCTGCCCGTCGGGCTGATTCTCCAAACGAAATCCCAACGCCAGTGTCCCTCCATTGGTGAGTACGCGAACTATCTCGCGAATATTCTCTTCCGGGTCCGGCCAGAAATGCAGCGTATTGGCGCTGCACACTTTGGTGAACGCCGCATCATCAAAGGGAATGCTCTCAACGGAGGCGTTCACCAGCGTCACCCTCCCGGAGGAGATGAGTTTCCGATTATTGCGCGTCGCCCGTGACACCATGGCCATCGACGTATCAATGCCCGCGACTCCGCCGTTGGTGGTGATATGCGCCATTTCACGAATCAGCCTGCCGGCGCCGAAGCCGATTTCAAGCACACGGTCGGAAGGTCCCAGGCACATGGCCTGCTTCATGAACTGATTTAGCTCGTCATGAGCGTTACTCATCCAACTGGCGAGCATGTTTCCTAATAATCCCTGCGAGTCCCTTAAGTGGCGCGCAACAAAAGCGTCGAAACTCATAGCCTCTCCTTGTGAACGACTGGCGCTGACGTAACTCAGCGTCAGGGGTATTCCAGGTTGCCTGGACGGCATATTGTTTGGCATGCTGATTCGCACGCTCAGTGCATTTCCCCAATATTGAAGTACGTTTTTTATGAAGCATATCGTGGTAATTACAGGCGCCGGAATTAGCGCCGAAAGCGGCATTCAAACTTATCGTGGCGAAAACGGCCTTTGGCGCGACACCGACTATAACGAAGTCGCCTCTCTGACAGGCTGGCGCAAAGATCGCGAAAAAGTGCTGACCTACTGGAACGCGCAACGCCGCATCATGGCCGCAGCTCAGCCCAACGCCGCGCACTACGCCCTGAGCCGGCTGGAGGAGTGCTATCTGGTGTCCATCATCACTCAGAATGTGGATAACCTGCATGAGCGCGCTGGTTCCAGTCAAGTACTGCATATCCATGGCGAGTTGATGAAAAGCCGCAGTTCAGTGAACCCTAAGCTGGTTTACCAGCACGGCGATCGGGACATCAACATTGGCGACAAATGCGAAAGAGGCAGCCAGTTACGACCAGACGTAGTCTGGTTTGGCGAACCTGTCCCTTTGTTCTCTCAGGCGCAGAAAATCGTCCATAGCGCCGACATCATGCTGGTGGTGGGTACGTCTCTGGAGGTATATCCCGCCGCTTACCTGGTGGAGAAGCGCATGCGCGGCGTCACCATGTATATCGTCGATCCTAACGCTGATCCAGAGGCGCACGACGCAATAGTGATCAATGAGCCCGCCACCCAGGGTGTGGTCCCCCTGGTCGAACAGCTGCTCGAACAAGCCTGAGCCCCCTATTTTCCTTGATATCTTTATCGTTCAGGCCTCCGTAACCTCTCCATTTTGACCTATATCAGAGCCGCATCGGGCTTGCCACGTACAATACGCCGCTTTCTTGTCAGGTTGTCTTAATTTTAACCGAGACGGCCAGCGCCGAATGGCTATGGAGGGAATATGAGCCAAAAAGCAATGAAGTTGTATGATAAAAATGGGCATATCTGCCTGTTCCTGACCGGTCTGGTCGAAGGGGAAGCGATTCCCAGCAATCAATTGGTCATCGTGGACCATGGCGAAGCCGCGCTCTTTGATCCCGGCGGCGAACTGACCTACACGCCGCTTTCCATTGAACTGTCCAAACACATTTCCATCAAGTCCTCCCTGCGTTATGTCTTCGCCTCGCATCAGGACCCGGACATCATCACTTCGTTGCCGCGCTGGCTGATGCATACTGACTGTCAGGTAGTAACCTCACGTCTGTGGGCTCGCTTCCTGCCGCATTTGGTGTCGGAGTTCGTCTCCGGAAAGATGAATAAATCTCTCAGCCACCGCATGGTGGAGTTGCCGGACGACGGAGCGCAGATCCCCTTGGGCAAATCCCAGATTCGCGCGGTGCCTGCGCACTTTTTACACTCAGTTGGTAACTTTCACTTCTACGATCCAGTCAGCAAAATCCTGTTCTCCGGCGACGTCGGCGCCGCCATGACGCCGGGCTGGGATCATGAGCCCGTGCAGGATATGGCTAAGCATATCCCGTTGATGGAAGGCTTTCATAAGCGCTATATGGCTTCTAACAAAGCCTGTCAGGCATGGGTGAATCAGGTGCGCAAACTGGATGTGGAAATGATGCTGCCGCAGCACGGTAAGCCGTTTTTCGGCAAAGACAAAATCGGCCAGTTCCTGTCCTGGTTCGAAGATCTGAAGTGCGGGGTCGACCTGATGTAGACGGCCCCGCGCCGACCTGCTATTTAAGCCAGGAAAAAGACCGCGCCAGAAACTCAGAGCCATGGCCGATCACACATTCGCCATGGGCAATGATAATGTTGTCCGGGCGCCACGCCTGCATTTTGCGTAGCGCGGCCCTGGCTTTGGACCTGCCGAATATAAACGTAAGGCGCCAGTCTATTGGCGTCTTGCCATGAGGCGCGATAATCCCCGTCAGCAAAGCGACCCAGCGTCGCCAACCATGAAAGTGGTCCATCCGGAAGTTTTCGATCAAATCCCCAAGGATCAGAGTGCGACTGCTGCGATGAAAGAAAACCGCTTCTTTCATGGCGAAACTGCCGCGAAACAAAGTCTGGTCCATATCCTTTTCCCATCCAGGCTCCGGGTTTTCGCCCAGTAATCCATCGAAGGAAATATCCTTACGTTTTTCCTGCAAGCCAGGAGTGCCATAGCAGGCGGCGTCTGGGAAATGCGCCATCCACTGAGGCAAAAATAAATGATGAAGTTTATTGGGCGTCACCAGATATTTGACCGGTCCCAGCTCCGCCACTTCCCGAGCTAAATTTTCATCGTAACGAATGGGGGAGTGAACAAGAATATCGCCGTTGGACAAGCGCACCACTGTCATGCGGGTGGTATACGCCAATCCAAAGTAGGGAACCGCTTCGCCGTTGTAGATCCAGAGATTTTCCGCTATTGAAATGAGACTCATGCCTTCCTCCTTGTATGAGCGTTCACATACTGACGTTAGCATATCCTATGCCACTCTCTAGCCAAGACGTCAAATTATTCTAAAAACATAGCCCGCCCAACTACTTCATTTGAAGAGCGAGCCATACTTAAAGCTGCTTGAGCCTAATTACGCCGCTTTACGAAAGCGCCTCGCGCCAGCGAATCCAGCCAGGCCGATGGTCATTAGAACCAGGGTGTAGGGTTCAGGCACGGAATGGCCTTCCACGACTTTCAGGCTGAACAGATTTCCACCATATTTTCTTGGCTCGACACCCCAATCCCAGGCGAGGCCTGGATCTAGTTTCGGCAGTATAAAATTGCTGAACATACCGTAGATATTGAAGTCCGATGTAATCAAGGTGAACTCGTCATCCAGCTGGGGTTTAAAAGTCTCCCACAAGTCAATTTCTAAAGTCCCATCCAAATAAACCTCGCCATCAGTAATCATCAACTTATAGCCAGTCAATACATCTTCATCACCCAACGTCAATGCCAAAGTGCTGGAACTATCCTGAACATAATCGCCTCTATTGCTTGCGATTCGGTTGTTACCGTTGGGACCAATATATACGGCGCCATGATTAGAGTTAATTAGGTCACCATCAATGCCGCCGACGGCGCCAACGGCGTGAAGTTCGCCTCCATCTACTATCACTTCATACGCCAGCAAGCTCCCATTGTCCAGAATCATCAGACCATCTGAAAGTATAGAAATACTACTATCAGACACAATCCCTCCTCCGAGATTGAACGAAACCGTCCCACCAATCTCCAGGCGATCAGCTTCTAAGCGGACATCTGTGCCATCCATTTTCAGGTTTCCGCCTATAAATAGATCTCCGAAATAGGCCCCAGCACTATTTTGAATAGTAAAGTCGCCATTAATGGATGTGCGATTACTAGAACGATCCATATAAACGCTAGCGTTATCCACTACTACTTCACCATCAAATCTAGCGCTCCCGCCGACGCTGGCATCACGATATCCATCCAATGTTCCCGATACCTTCAAGCTTCCTCCTTTTTCCACGTTTATCCCATTCGACAAGTTCAAATGCGAGCCCTCGGATATTACCAGCTCTCCCTCATCTCCGATTAATACGGAGTGGACATTGTCGATGCTGGCCCCTTGCAGAGTCAGACTGCCTTTTGCGCCAGACTCACTTCCTACCCGAATTGTAGCCAACTCTGCGCTGTCTCTATCCCGAATCACTTGGCCATTCTTCAATACCAAATAGCTATCGGCGTTACCATTCACAGAGATGCCTGACTGCATCGTTAAATCATGTTCATTGAGGTCGATAACAACATGGTCATTCTGCACGGAGACATCACGAATACCTGCGTTTCCCGACAACGATGCGGTATAGGAACTACCTGCATTGGTGTTAAAAGACGCCGTATCCGATGCCCCGGGCGCCGTCCCTCCCGCCCAATTTGCGCCATTATTAAAATCACCGCCGCTTGTATTGCTCCAATCAATGACTGTCGCATGCGCAACAGACGCGCAGCTTACAAACACTAATGAAGTTAAAAATCCCAGACCTTGAGTCGTCTTCACTGTTACACCCCTTGTGTACTGATTTGTTTTATCTAACTCAGATATTTCATCTTTATTCGAGTCATTCTATTTTTATAATCAATAAAACAAATCCATTTCAATCACTCGAAGGACATTTATTAAAATTACTTTAATTTATATAAATCAAATGGTTAATTACAAACGCAACGATTAAGTAAACTTGCAAATAGTCACCCCATTACATGATTAATATTCACGTTTTATGTTCCGGCGGACGAGCTCTAAATGGCGGCTCAAATAGCGAGATGAATGAACTACTTTGTCGCTATATTTGTTGGAAAAAGAGGGTTATCCAGAAATGGAGAACTACCTGTTCTGGTGAATGCGAGGGCGGTACGCTGATGTGAATCAGGTTGAAAGCGCAGATTGCATACTATTTATCAGGCAAGCAAATAGCTTCCTTCTATTTGCCTGCAACGACAGGGCCTCACAGGCCAGGCCCTGCCTCCCACAGCTAGCCGCCGCGCGCGCCTGATTATTAACAGGCCAATATTATCGCCATGTTAATAATGCGTTATTATTCCCCGCCAACAAGACAGCCGCCCATCACAGGGCTTGTCCATACAGAATGAGACTCAAAGGATTCCTGCATGCACTTACCCAAAGGCATCTACCAGCATTACAAAGGACCCCGCTATCAGTTATTGGAGGTGGCGCGGCATTCGGAAACGGAGGAGTGGTTTGTGGTGTATCGCGCGTTGTACGGCGACTATGGCGTGTGGGTGCGGCCGTTGGCGATGTTTGATGAAACCATCGAGAAAGACGGGGTCAAAGTAAAACGTTTCGCCTATGTCGGACCCGCGGAAGCGGACTCAGAGCGCCCGCAGCAATAACCATAATCCCGCTACGCCGGTCATGATCAGGGCGATGCGGTTAAACCATTGTTGTGGTATCCAGACCAGAAAATGGCGTCCTGCGTAGGCGCCGAGCAACACCAGGGGAACTGTCGCCAGATAGCTCAGCTGGTAATAATCCTTGAGCACGCCCAGATAGGCGTAGACCGGAACCTTAGTCAGGTTGACGATTAGAAAGAATACCGCCGCGGTGCCGATAAAACCGTGCTTATCGATTTTCAGCAATAAAAAATACAGGGTGAGTATGGGACCGGCGGCATTGCCGATGGTCGTGGCGACACCCGCCATGATCCCCGAGGAATAGCGCACGGCGGTCAGCCGTTGCATCGCCCAGGCGGTGATATAAGGCCGCAGCGGCTCCATCGCCACCAGAATCAGAATCAAGACGCCGATCACAGGCCCCAGACTCTCGTTATCCAGAAACTGCAGCGCCAGCGCGCCAAGCCCGATGCCGATAAAAATGGAAGGCAGCATCTTGCCCAGCTCACTCCAATGCGCCTGCCGCCAGTACAGGCTGACGGCCACCACATCCCCCGCCAGCAGATACAGCAAGGTGATTCCCAAGGCGTCTTTGGGAGGAAACACCAACGCCATGGCGGCGGAAATCAGACCGCCCAACGCCGGCACGCCCGCTTTGACGAAGCCGGTGAATATGGCCACGGCGGCGAGAAAAGCCAATATTGAGGGATCTAGAAGCGTCATAGAAAAGAGACTGTCCGGCAGGCTGCGGCAAGCGTCGAATTATTCGCTGAAGTCGAATGGTTTTCCATTGCACTTTCCGCCATGCTGACGTCTGAATGAATTAAGAAGCAGATGTTATCTATATGCGTTGTATTGTCCATTGCAAAGCGCGCCTTTTCCTGTTCGCCGCCATGACGTTCTGCTCAGCGTTGACACAGGCCGACGGCGACTTTTCTCAACGCCTGTCCACCGCGGCGCTTGAGCGAACGAATCATCAGGTTGTGTATGACGGCAGCTATCGCAGGATTCCCTACCCCAACGGCGACGTACCGGCGAACACTGGCGTCTGCACCGATGTGGTGATACGCGCTTACCGCCAGTTAGGCGTGGACCTGCAACAAGAAGTGCATGAGGACATGCGTCAGCATTTCTCGCGGTATCCGAAGATCTGGGGACTGAAAAAGCCGGACGCCAACATCGATCACCGTCGCGTTCCCAATTTGCAGACCTACTTTTCCCGTCACGGCCAATCGTTGCCCGTCACCGACAAGGCGGAGGATTATCAGCCCGGCGATCTGGTGACCTGGATGCTGCCGGGCAATCTGCCTCACATCGGCATCGTCGTGGATAAAAAACACTGGCTCAGCGGCCGCCCCATGATCGTTCACAACATCGGACGTGGTCCCAAATTGGAGGACATGCTGTTCGATTATCCCATCACCGGGCATTACCGCTACGAAACGCCCTGATCCTCCATGGAGAAGGCCAATAGCCACCAGGCGGCGTGGGGCAGCCATTGCTCGCTCCAGCGCCAACTGTGCAGCGGGTCTTCCGTCTCCATCATGGCGATGTCCATTTCATCATGTAGGCTGGAGGTAACGCCGTTGCAAATCCCGCCTTGGGAGGCGGGATAAAGTTCGCTGTATTGCGGGTTGTCATGACCCACGCCTTCCACCATGCAGCAGTTGAACGGGTTGAGTCCCAATAGCCAGTTCTGCAAATTCTGTTCAAATCCACGCAGCTCTCCCTGCAGGCGTTCAGGAACGTCGTTCTGCCGTCGATACCAACGGGACGCCGCCGCCAGCGAGCCCAGTCGCGCATTCTCCCCTTGCCACCAATAGCCGGATTCATTGCTATGAGGGAAGAAAAACTGCGCCCGCGGACGTTGTTTGAGGGGTTTCACCAACTGACGGGGATAGCCGAAAGGGTTGTCCACATCCCGGCTGATAGAGAGATAAAACTCCAGCCCACGGCGGACGAAGAACTGCAGCGGAATATCGCTATCCATCACCTCCTGCGCCCTCAGCAGGGCGATAATGGGGAGCCCTTCATCGGAGGCGTGGAAGAAAGGACGGTCACTGTCCTCCTCCACCCGCCACCAGCCCTCGTAACCATGGCCACAACTCTGTTTGTTGACCAGATTGCGGATGCGCGCTGTGGCGTACAGGCTGTATCGTTCCTGTCCGGTTAACTGAAACAGCTCCACCGCCGCCAGCAAGGCGCAGTAATCGTCGATGATGTTTTCCTTGCCATTATCCAGGTAAGCGAGATTGTTTTCCTGCAGATGAGCGAAGGCGCGCTCGGCGATGCGTCGATAAGGTTTGTCATACACGCCAAGGGCCACACTGTACTGCGCCGCGGCGGCCAGGGCGGCGATGGCCATACCGCCGCCCTGGCGCAGACTGGCCTCCCAGCGCTCGCTCTTGTAGCCTTTCTGCGTGGCGTAGTTGCAGATATTGCGCTGTTCGGGGTCCTTGCTCCAGCGGTCAAATACAATCTGGTAAAAGTAGCCCTCGTCCTCATCGAACATCCGACACAGAAAATCCGCGCCGTATAACGCTTCTTCCCCCGCCTGAGCTTGAACAGCCTTGGGCAGACGCGGCGCCGCCGACAGCAGACTCCACACCACCAGCGGCGTCTGTTGCGGGGCCATATAGTTGGCGTAGGAGAGATGGCTCAAGTATTTGCTGACATCTCCGGAGGCGTCGTACCAGCCGCCGCTGACATCGACTCGCCCGGATTTACGCTGACCAAAAAACGGCAGGTTGCGATCATAGTCGTCATAGCGGCCCTGACACCGCATCAATCGGAAATATTCCGTCATCAGCGGCGTCAAACGCTGTCCGATACTTGAGTCTATATCAAACCAGTGCGAGCGTGGACGACCGCCGCCCACCTCGCAGCCATCCATTTCAAAGCGATAGCGACCCGCTTCCGTGACCTGACTGAAGTCCAAAACGTAACAGTCGCCTGTGTGCCAGCCGGCGGCGCGCATGGGATCTCCCAAGGCGAACCGGGCCACTATCTCGCCGTCCTCGCTGATCAGTTGCGCCATCGAGCCGGTTAATCGCTCCCGGCTTTGAACGATGCAACGTTTGACGGCGTCACAGGAATAACCAAGATGGTTCACAAGCAGGCTGATCGACATAAAAGGGTTCCGAAATGGGTTCAATAAAGATGACAACGAATGGCGTGGGTGTCCGTTAGCTGACGCAACGCGGGCGTGACGTTACTGCATTCGGGTATGGCCTGCGGGCAACGGTGGGCGAAGGGGCAACCTTCCGCGTCCGGCCGACGCAGGGGCGCGTCCGTCTGCGTCGGAATAGACGCCGGATCGACGCTCGCGCCAGGAATGGAATTCAGCAGCAGCCGGGTGTAGGGATGCTGCGGGTTCTGCGTAATAGCGTCGCTATCGCCCTGCTCCACCAAAGAACCGCCGTATAAGACAGCGATGTCGTCGGCGAAATAGCGTGCAGAGGCCAGATCATGGGTGATAAACAGAAACGCAATGCCCTGTTCCTGCTTCAGATCCAACAGCAGATTCAGTATGCCGATGCGCACTGACACATCCAGCATGGAAGTGGGTTCGTCCGCCAATATCACTTCCGGCTTCACCGCCAGCGCTCTGGCGATGGCGACCCGCTGACGCTGGCCGCCGCTTAGTTCATGAGGGCGTTTTGCGGCGGTTTCCTCGGCCGGATGCAAGCCGACCCGCTCCAGCAAATTCCGGGCTTGTCGGGCGGCTTCGGCGGCGTTGTCGACAATGCCGTTGGCCAGCAAAGGCCGCTCAATCTGATAGCCGATGGATAACGCCGGATTAAGAGAGCTGAACGGGTCTTGAAAGATCATTTGCACGCTACGACGATAAGCGGCGATCTCTTTGGATTTACGCTGCTCCAGATCCACGCCGCGCCAATAGATGTCGCCTTGCGTCGGCTGATGCAGCCCGCTCAGCAAACGCGCGCAGGTGCTTTTGCCGCTGCCTGACTCGCCCACCAACGCCAGGGCTCTGCCTGGTCGCAGGGTCAGGCTGACCTCGCGCAAGGCGCGTAATACAGATCTGCGCCCCCAGGTCCCGGTTTTAAAATCCAGGGACACCTTCTCCATGCGCAGTAATGCGGATTCTGACGTCATGAGACCTCCGTCGTTTGCATCGTCGTCACAACTGGGCGCGATACTCTGGCGCAGGCGACGACGCGTCCCGCCGCCAGTGAAGCAAGCGTTTGCGCCTGTGTGTGACAGGCTGACTCAGCTTTCTCGCAACGGGGCGCAAAGGCGCAGCCCGCGATCGTTTCCGTCAGGCGCGGCGGCGCGCCGGGGATACCCTGCAAGCGTCTGCGAGGACCGTGCAATGACGGGAAAGAGCGCAGCAGCGCTAGTGTATAAGGGTGCGCCGGTTGCTCTCCCACCTGCTGCGCCGTTCCCGCTTCCACCAGTCGACCGGCGTACATGACCCCGATGCGGTCGCAAAACTCCAGCATCAGTCCCAGGTCGTGAGAGATAAACAGCACAGAGAAGCCAAACGCCTGCTGTAATGCGGAAATTTTGCCGATAATGTCGCGCTGCACCACCACATCCAACGCCGTGGTCGGTTCATCCATAATGATCAGCCGCGGCCGCAGCGCCAACGCCATGGCGATACAGATACGTTGCCGCATGCCGCCGCTGAATTGATGGGGATAATCGTCTAACCGTCCGGGATCGATGCCCACCAGGGCAAACAGCTCCTTGGTCCGCGCGCGCGCCTGATCCTGGCTCACGCGCTGATGGGCGCGAATGGCGTCGCAGACCTGTTCCGACACCCGTATCACCGGGTTCAGGGCGTTCATGGCGCTCTGCAGGACAACGCTGGTCTGCGCCCAGCGAAACGCCCGCAGCCGTTTTGCGTCCATGCGCAGCACGTCCTGTCCTTCGAACAGCACTTCGCCATCGGACACGAAGCCCGGCATGCGGATCAATCTGGCGATAGCGAAAGCAGTGGTGCTCTTGCCGCAACCGGACTCCCCAGCCAGACCGAATACCTCCCCCGCACGGATGTCGAAGCTGATATCGTCCACGGCGCGGGCGACGCCGGCGTCCGTCAGGTAATCCACACAAAGATTGCGGATGCTCAATAAGGCGTCAGTCATTGACAGGCAGTCCCTTCTTGCGCAGGTAAGCGATGACCGCTTTTTCCCCACGCCGTTTACGCAGCAGCGGATTGGCGATCTCGTCCACCGTGAAGTTGATCAACACCAGCGCCGCGCCGGTCAGCATGATGGCGAAGCAGGCGGGCAGAATTTCCCACCAGGCGCCGACTTGCAGCGCAGAATTCTGCTGCCCCCAAAACAGGATGGTTCCCCAGGTCACCGCGCTGGGATCGCCCAGGCCGATAAACTCCAGGCCCGCCTCCGCCAGAATGGCGTAGATAGTGGTCAGCACGAAGCCGCTCACCACCAGAGACAGCATGTTGGGCAGGATGTGGGCCGCCAGAATGCGCCACCAGGGCTCATTCAGCAATTGGGCGGCCAGGATGAAGTCTTTATGACGGATTTGCAGGGTCTGCGCCCGGATAATGCGGGCCGTCCAGCCCCAGCCAGTGGCCGCCAGCACCAGCCCGATCACCATGGGGCTGGCGCTGTCGACAAAGCTGGCGATGACGATAATCAGCGGCAATGCGGGAATCACCAGCGCCACATTGACGATGAAACTGATGGCGTCATCCAGGCGACCGCCGAAATAACCGGCGCACATGCCCACGAATACGCCGATCAGGGTCGCCAGCGCCCCGGCCAGCAAACCCACCGTCAAACTGGCTCGGGCGCCGTACAATAACTGCGCGAACACATCCTTCCCCATGCGCGTGGTTCCCAGCCAATGCTCGCCGTCCGGCGGCAAGTGCGGCATGGCGCTCATACGATCAGGAGGGAATTCCGTCAACCAAGGCGCACCCAAGGCGGCCGCCGTCAGCAACAGCAGGATCGCCAGACCCGCCACGCCGCGCTTATCCGCCAGAAATACGCGTAGAGGCGCCGGCGCCCAACGCAGCAGCCCATTTGTCTGCGGTTTATTCAAGCCCAGCTCGACCTGTAGTTCATGCAGTTTCATGCTAATTCGCTCCTGTCGCGCAAACGGGGATCCAGCAGCAGATTCAGCACATCCGCAATCAGGTTCGCCAATAGCACAGTGACAGTTAGAAACAGCAGTTGGCCCTGAATGAAGGCGTAGTCTCGTTTCTCAATCGCCGCGAGGGTGAACTTACCCAATCCGGGATAGTTGAACACCACCTCCGTGATCAGCGCGCCGCCCAGCACAAAGCCGAAGGTCAGCGCCAATGAAGTAATCTGCGGCAGCATGGCGTTGCGGGCGGCGTAGCGAAACAGGATTCGGCGGCCGCTGAGCCCCTTGGCCCGCGCCAGGGTGATGTAGTCTTCGTTAAGCAGATTGATCATGGTATTGCGCATGCTCAGGTGCCATCCGCCGATGGCGATGATCACCAGGGACGCCAGCGGCAGCACGCTGTGATACAGGACGCTGGCTATGAAGGCCATATTCCATCCCGGCTCCAGATCGATGTCGTAGGCCCGTCCCAAAGGAAACCATTCCAGTTGCAGGGCGAAGCCGTACAGCAGGAGCAACGCCACCACCGCCGGGGTAAAAGCGTTCAGCATCACGTTCACCGGCGTGAACAGGGTGTCGAAGAAGGAACCGCGCCGCCAGGCCGCCAGCATTCCGAATACAATGCCCACGGCAAAGCTCAACAAGGTCGCGACGCCCACTAAAAACAAGGTCCAGCCTGCGGCGTATAACAGCATTTCCGAAGCAGGCTGCGGAAAGTTGACGGTGGAGACGCCCAGATCGCCATGCATCAGCCTGAACACATAGGCGACGAACTGATCCCATAGGCTGCCGTCAAACCCGTAGGCGGCGCGCATGGCGTCCAGGCTTTGCTGCGACATGCGCCCGCGCAGGCTGACAAACAGCGTCGCCGCCGGATCGCCCGGCATCAGGCGGGGGATAAAAAAATTGAGGGTCAACGCCACCGCAAAGGCGGCGCAGTAAAACCCCAGACGGCGCAGAATAAAGCGCATCAGCACATCTCCCTGACGGACGCTATTGTCGCGCCACTTGCGCCGCCGCTTCTTTACGTAGGGACAGATTCAGCACATGCACGCCCCGCTCCGGCACCCCCAAATGCAGCATGGGCCGCACGTAGGGATTGTCCTGGGTCACCCAGCCCTGAAAGCGGGAGTCGTTGTACTGATACCAATCCGGGTTGGCGAACAGGGTGATGACCGGCAACTTCTCCGCCACCTGTTTGTGCACCTGCGTCAGCCATTTTTTCTGTTCCGCCCTGTCCTGGGTTTGCGCAAACCGATCCAGCGCCTGATTGATCTCCGGGATAACCATGCCATGCATGTTCTGCTCCAGTCGCCGGCCTTCCGCCAATCCATCCGTGGCGAACATCAGACTGTAGGTTCCATGGGGCGTCGCAGAAGGTTTGGTCCACATGATGTAAACATCAAAATCGCCCTGGGTGGTTCCCGCAAACCAGGTGCTTTCGTCCTGGGTGCTGAGATGGGCGTTGACGCCAATGTCGCGCAGGTTTTCCGACACCGTCATCATGGTGTTGACCCAGTCCGACCAGCCGGAAGGCACCGCCAGCTTAAACTCAATGGGAGAACCGTCCGGGTTGTCGCGCCAGCCGTCGCCATCGCGGTCGACGAAGCCGTTCTCATCCAACAAGGCCTTGGCGCGCTTGGGGTTGTACTCCATCAGGTAGCGATAGGGCTGCAGGGCCTGCGCGTCATACCAGTCCTTGTACAGTTCGCCGGTGCCGATGGGAAATTGGGTTTCCGTCGTCAAACCGAAGGTGGCCACATCCAGAATAAAACGGCGATTGAGCGCCATACTGAACGCCTGCCGGAACGGCAAGCTGTTGAACGGCGCTTTGTGGGTGTTCAAATGTAAATTGGCGTTGGCCCCGGCGGGAAACCAGTATTTGTTGTGCTTGTCGCCGTTGACGTAGGTTCTTTCTGGATCCGACATCCCGTCCCCCAGCCAGTCGATTTTGCCGGCCCGCGCCGCCAGCATGGTCTGATCATTGCCGGAGTACTGGGGAAATTTGAGGCAGTCGATATAAGGTTTACCGGCGTCCCAGTATTTCTCGTTTCGGCATACTTTGAACTGGGACATGCTGAAAGAACGCACCTCGGTAAACGGCCCGGTGGCCACCGGCTCAGAATTGGCGAAAGTGGTCGGGTCCTGCACATCTTTCCAGATATGGCGCGGCAAGGGGTACATAACGCCGATATGTTCGTGCGCCAGCCCGCTGGGTTTGCTGAGACGCACCACAAAAGTAAGGTCGTCGACCTTCTCCATACTGACGATCAGCCCATTGGGGTTGCTGTCGGACTGAATGTCCAGACCTACCGGAAAAGCCGGGTGTGACTTCGCCAGCTCGAAGGTAAAGACCACATCGTCAGCGCTGAATGCCTGGCCATCGGACCACTTTACGCCAGGGCGCAGATGGTAGGTGACGGAGCGCAGGTCGTCTGCGGTCTCGAAGGAGACGGCCAGGCGCGGAAAGTCCTGGCCAGGATGGGCGATGTTGTATATCCACAGGGGCTCGTAGATGAAATCCTGAGCGTAAAAAGCGCCGACAGAGAAATTGTAGGGGTTGAAGTTACGCACGTGGGCGTTGGTCTGAGTCGGAGCCAACACCAGTTCACCGCCGTGAATCCTGTTTTGATCCGCCTCCGCCGCCTGCACCGAAGCCGTCAGCGCCAGGCAAGCCATCAAAGACCGCGTTTTTATTTTTGTCGTCGCTTTCATTCGCCTTCCCATTTCCTGTTTAAGTTGACCCCCTCGCGACTCAGTTCAGATCCCTCACTGAGTCTCGTTCGATCAGCTTAGGCTCCAACACAATGTGTTTCTCCGCCATGGTTGGATTGTCCAAGCGTTCGATGAGCAGTTTTACCGCCGCTTCGCCCATCTCCATCACGTCCTGCCTGACGGTGGTCAGTGCGGGACACATTAATTTGGCGTGAAAGTTATCGTCATACCCCACCACCGAAATCTGCTCCGGCACGCTGACGCTGCGTTCGCGCAGGGCTTGATATACCCCCGCCGCCATGTCGTCATCGCCAGCGCAAATGGCGGTGAAACGGGCGCCGCCGTCCAACAGCCGCAAGGTCGCCTGATAGCCAAACGTCTCCTCATAGGGGCCGGACAGAATCAGGTAGTCGCGCTCGGTCAGGCCTTGTTCCGCCATGGCGCGCAGGAAGCCGTCCCGCCGCAGGCGAGCGTCAAGATAGCTCTCCGGCCCCATCAGATGGGCGATGCGCCGGTGCCCTTTCTCCAATAAATAACGCGCCGCCATATAGCCGCCGTGCAAGTTGTCCACTCGCGCCGACCATTTGGAAATGCCCGGCAACATGCGTCCCATGGTCACGATGGGATAATTGCCGGGATGCACGCCAGCCAGACGCTCCAACGGCACTTCGTTCTCCACGTACAGCAACAGGCCGTCGCAGCGGCGATCCAGTAATGAATTGATGACGGCGACTTCCCGATCCAGGTCGCCATAGCCGCTGGTGACCACCAGATGTTTGTCGGAACCGGAGATATAATCCTGCACCCCGCTCAGCATCTGCGCATAGAAAGGGCTGGCGAGGTTCACCACCACCACGCCGATAATGTCGGACTTATTACTTTTCAGGCCCCGTGCGAAGTGATTGGGACGGTAGCCCAGCTTGCGAATGGCGTCCTCCACCCGCTTACGGGCGGCGGGAGACACAGACCCTTTGTTTGACACCACCCGGCTGACCGTGGACTTCGACACATGGGCCAGCTCCGATACATCGATAATTGTTGGCATGACAGGCTTCTACCGTTGGGAACGTCCCCAAAATCATGTTGCAGGGGGGTACCAGGGTCAAGGCTGCAGCGGCTTAGCCAAGGCGTTAAAACGCAACATTCTGTCAACACAGGACAAAGCAGCGCTTACGCCAGACAGCCGCAACAATAATTCATCTTATTGAAATAATTGATATTTTATGACAATAAAAGACATTTCTTCAGAAACTGAAAACAAGAAAGGCGACGATTCCCAATTTGTTCCCAAATTAACAACCGTCGCCAAGACGAGCCGATCAGGCCACGTCGATACGCAAATCGCCCCCAAAGCTCTCTGCGTACTTCGGGCTGTTCCCTGGCCCCGCAATCGCGTCGGAAACAGGCTCAGCCCAAAGACAGGTTAACCCCTTGTTGATTGAAGAGATGACAGCACTCCAGCTCAGCCGCGACGCCAACCTGACCGCCTTCATAGAAACCCATGGCGGAAGTGGGCGTTTTCACCACCAGATGCTTTTCCAGCCCCGGCACATGCAGATAGGCCACTGCGACATCGCCCATTTCTTCAATGATGTCCACGCGCGCAGGAATGCCCTGATCCGGCGCCGTCAACCGCACATGCTCCGGTCGCACCCCCAGGCACACCGGCTCACCGGCGACGCGACCGGACGGCGCGGGGATCTGCAACGGGCGCGGCGATGAGCCGATCTGCACCGTTGCGCCCTGTTCACTGCTGGCCTGCACGCGACAGGGGAGAAAGTTCATCTTCGGCGAACCGATAAATCCCGCCACAAATTGGTTGCCGGGCCGTTCGTATAATTCCATGGGACGACCGGTTTGTTCGATATGACCGCCGTTAAGCACGACGATGCGGTCTCCCAGCGTCATGGCTTCGGTCTGATCGTGGGTCACGTAGACCATGGTGGTTCCCAGTTGCTTGTGCAGCTTGGCCAGCTCCAGCCGCATCTGGGCGCGCAGCGCAGCATCCAGGTTTGAAAGGGGTTCATCAAACAGGAAAATGCTGGGCTCGCGCACAATCGCCCGACCGATGGCCACCCGCTGGCGTTGCCCCCCTGACAGAGCCTTGGGCTTGCGTTGCAGCAGATGGGTGATTTGCAACACTTCCGCCGCCCGCTCCACCGCCTGCGTCACCTGAGGCTTCGGCAGACCGGCCATTTTCAAGGAAAACCCCATGTTTTCCGCCACAGTCATATGGGGATACAGGGCGTAACTCTGAAACACCATGGCCACGCCGCGCTCCGAAGGCGGCAGTCCTTCCGCGCGCTTGTCGCCGATCAGGATATGTCCCGCGCTGACCTCCTCCAGCCCCGCGATCATGCGCAGCAAGGTGGATTTACCACAGCCTGAGGGCCCCACCAACACCACAAATTCGCCGTCTTCCACAAACAAATCCAGCTTTTTGATGATGTTGGCGCCGCCTTTATAACTCTTTTCAACGCCAAGCAATTGTAAGGACGCCATGCAATTCTCCCCTCGTCCCGCGTTAGTGTTTCACTCAGTTGCGCCGCCGTAGCTAGGCGCGCTGACGAGCAATAAAGTCCCGATACCAGTGGCCGCTGGCTTTCAGCGTGCGCTGCTGGGTGGCGTAATCCACGTAGGTCAGCCCGAAACGCTTGCTGTAACCCCAATTCCATTCGTAGTTGTCCGCCAGGCTCCAATAGAAATAGCCGCGAATGTCCGCGCCCAACTCCATGGCCTGACGCAGCGCCTGCAGGTGAGTCTGCAGATAATGAATCCGCGCTAAGTCCTGCACTTCGCCTTCCTGCATGCGATCGGGAAAGGCGGCGCCGTTTTCAGTGATGTAAATCGGCGGCGGCAGGTAGTCGCGGGTGATTCTCACCAGATGTTGCGCCAGACCTTGCGGATAGACTTCCCAGCCCATGTCCGTCACTCCCATGGCCGCCGGCGCCGGGGTTTGCGGATTGGCGTGGCTGAAGTAGCCGCGGGTGTAATAGTTCACGCCCAGGAAATCCAACGGCTGGCGGATGGTCTCCATATCGCCGTCCGTGACCTTGGGCGCTTTGTCTCCCAGATACGCCAGCACATCCTGGGGGTAGGCGCCGCGGAAAATCGGGTCCATGTACCAGCGAATGTTGGTTCCGTCATCCAGACGCGCCAGTTGGCGATCGGCTTCCGAATCCGGATTGGCCGGATACGTGGGAGTATGATTGAGCACGATGCCCACCGGGGTCTCCGCATTCACCCCACGCATAGCCTGCATGGCCAGGCCATGGGACAACAGCAGGTGGTGGGAAACCTGGTAGGCCATCGCCTCATCCTGATAACCCGGCGCGAACTGGCCGGTAGCGTGCCCCAGCGTGGCGGTGCACCAAGGCTCGTTATGAGTGGAAATCGTTTTCACGCAATCGCCGTAACGCCGCATAAACTCCGCCGCATAGTCGGCGAACCGATGGCAGGTGTCGCGATTGCGCCAGCCGCCGTCATCCTCCAGCGCCTGTGGCAAATCCCAGTGATACAGGGTGACATAGGGTTGTAAGCCCTTGACCAGCAGCGCATCGATAAGACGGCTGTAAAAATCGAACCCGGCTTCATTCCAGGCGCCTTTGCCATCCGGCTGCACCCGCGGCCAGGCGATGGAAAAACGGTAGGCGTCCACACCCAATCCAGCAATAAGATCCACATCTTCCTGGTAGCGATGATAGTGATCGCAGGCGACGTCGCCGGTCTCGCCATTCACCGTCTTGCCCGGCGTATGAGAGAACGTGTCCCAGATGGAAGGCCCCCTGCCGCCTTCATTGGCGGCGCCTTCAATCTGGTACGCGCTGGTCGCCACGCCCCAGGTAAAATCCTTTGCAAATTTCTGATTCATAAATACAAGCCTCTTATTGCTTTCTAAATCGCCGCTTCTATCCCTTAAGCGCGCCGGCTGTCATACCTTCGATCAGCCTCCGCGACGCCAAGATAAAAATAATGAGAAGCGGCGCCACGGCGATGGAGGAGCCTGCGCAGATAGCGCCCCAGGGCACTTGCCCGGAGCCCTGTAGCGCGCGCAGCGCCAACGGAACCGTGTACATTTCCATGTCCCGCATGACCACCAGAGGCGTCATGAAGTTATTCCAGGATGTGATAAAAGTGATCAGCCCCAGGGTGCCCATGGCGGGCCCCGTCAGCGGCAGCACGATATGGCGGAAAGTGGCGAATTCGCCGCAGCCGTCCATGCGCGCCGCCTCCAGCAGTTCCCGGGGAATCGCGGAGCTGATGTACTGACGCATCAAAAATACGCCCAAGGCGCTACAAGCCATGGGCAGATACAGCGCCCGCGGCTCATTCATCCACCCGAACAGCGTCATGATCAGGGTGGTGGGTATCATGCCGAGAAACGGCGGGATGAGGAGCGTGCTCATGACAATCATGAACAACAGGTTTTTGAAGCGGAACTCATAGGTGGCGAAAGCGTAGCCCGCCAGAGAGCAGAAGAACAAATTCAGCGCCGTGGTGATGACCGCCACATAAAAGCTCACTCCAAGGTTGTTCCAGAAGTAAGGCAGCTTATCCAGCAGCACCTGCACGTTCGCCACAAACTGACCGCCGAACCATACCGGCGGCGGAACGGAGAGAATATCCGTGTTGCTGTGGGTGGCGAACACAAACATGAAGTAAAAAGGCCCCAGCATGATCATCGCGCCAACCGCGACGACCATGAATGCGATCCACTGACCGGGGTCCAGGATGATGCGCCTTTCCATTGCCTGCTCCCGCCTAGGATTTTTCTTTGAAGGCTTTGTTGTTGGCCCAGGTCATCATCGCGATGATCAGGAACAACAGCCATGCGACTGCGGACGCCGTGCCGAAATCGCTTTCGATATAGGCGGTGGCGTACATGTGCATCGCCGCCGTTTTGCCCGCTTGATCCGGTCCGCCGATACTGGTGCCGCCCGGCCCCAGACCGCCAGTGAGAATAAAGGGCTCCTCGAATAGCTGCAGGTTGCCGATGATGCTGAGAGTAATCGCCAGGAACATCATGGGCCGCAGCAACGGCACGGTGATATGCCAGAACTGCTGGCGGCGACTGGCGCCGTCGATGCTCGCGGCCTCATACAGATCCTTGGGAATGGTCTGCAGCGCGGACAGATACAACACCGTGTTCCATCCCACATAACGCCACCAGACCACAAAGGAAATCACCCACTTGGTGTAGCCGGGGTCATTCCAGTCGATGTTCTCCGTTGGAAACACCCAGCTCAGGGGCCTGAGTCCGGCGATTTCCCACTGTCCCATCTGCGTCAGCAGCACATTGATCAGCCCATAGTCGCGAGAGAACAACGAGGTAAACACCAGGGAAATAGCCACTGTGGAAGTAATAAACGGCAGGAAATACAGCCCCACCACCGCATTGCGCCAGCGCGACAACCGGGTGTGCAGGAAAAACGCCAGCGGTATCGCCGCCAGATGTTGGGGAACCCCACTCACCAGCGCGATCCAAAAGGTGTTATAGAGCGACTTGTGAAACCAGTCGTCCGTGAGCACGAACGTGAAGTTCTCAAAGCCGACCCATTTCATACCGCCCAAGCCGGTGGACGGATCCCAGTAATGAAAGGACAGATAGATGGTGAACAGCAACGGAAATAACCCGAACACTGCGAATAGAATGAAAAACGGGCTGATAAATACATAAGGCGCCGTTTTCCGGGTCAGCCATCTGCGTCTGGTTTTGACTTGCGCCGTCGCTGGGGTTTCCCGCCGCTCCATAACCGCCGACATTACCGGGCCTCCACTAAGTCTGATATGGACTTTGGTTGTTCACGCACTTCAGGCCCGCTTAATAGCGGACCCTGCGTTTGATGAGCTTGTGCGCATCCGCCAGCGCTTCCTTGATATCTTTATCGTGCAGCAGCACTTTATCCAGCTCGGCGTTGACGATCTCGTCGGCGATGGTGTCGTACTTGTTCACAGTAATGGCGGGAATGCGATCCGCCGCCTCTTTCCACTGGACGCGGGCTTTCTGCCCGCCCAGAAATTCGATGGGCTGCTGCAGAAACTGATCATTCTGCGCCGTGACCAACGCGGGAAACGCATCCAACTTATGGAACGCCTCCAACTGCATGCTTTTGTTCAAGGCCAGGAAACGAATAAACTCCCACGCCTCTTCCTTGTGCTGCGCTTTGGCGGGTATGGCGTAAAAAGAGCCGCCCCAGCTGGCGTACACATTGTCAGGCAGTTGCTTGCTGCGCCATAGCCCGACGGATTCCGGCGCAATCCAGTTGGCGAGATGTCCCGCCACCCAGGAACCCATCATTTGGGTGGCGATCTGCCCCCGCCGTAGCCCTTCGGTCCACTCGCTGGTCCAGGCTTTGACCTTGGCGTCGATACCGGCGTCCCGCGCCGCTTTCGCCACTTTGAACGCTTTTTCGAAGCGCGGACTGGTCACCAGAGAGCTGTTTTCCTTATCAAAAAAGATGCCTTCGCCGTCCTCCAGGTCCGAACGGATGATGATGTCCTTCAGGTCGCCAGCGTGCGCCACCATGTACGCGCCGGTTTTTTCCTTCACTTTTTTACCCGCCTCAATAAAAGCGTCCCAATTATTTGAGAAAGCGCTTTCATCGACTCCCGCCTTTTGTAACAAGTCCTGGCGGTAAAACAAAGCGCCGGGGCCGATATCCACAGGAATCGCCGCCAGATTGCCGTCTCCGCCGGTGGCCTGCGGGAGGGTGAACTTGGCGAATTGATCCTGATATTGCAGGGCGTTGTAGGGCGGTTTGGATAAATCTTCAATGCCGCCGGACGCGGCGAATTTGCCGATAAACCCGACTTCCACCGCCATGACGTCAGGCAGGTTGGAACCGGTGGCGAGAGAGGTGGTCATCGCATTGTGGTGATCGCCGAAAGCCAGACTGACCAGCTTGATCTCCACGTCAGGATGCGCTTCCTGATATAACGGTATGGCGGCTTTAATGCCTCTGTCCAGATCGGGAAATGAAGCCACTTCCAGAGTCACGGTTTGCGCGGCGACGCTTCCCGACATGGCCGCGCTCAACAGAAGAGCATGCATGATCTTCATCTTATTATTCTCCTGGGCCGGAGCCCTTACATCGAGGTTGGTTTTTGTGCTTATTCTATTCATCAATGCGCTGTGTTATTTTGACAAAAACGTAATGAAAACGTTTTCAAACACAGCGATTTTATAACGTTGTGCAAATGCGCTTGTCAATAAAAAAATGAAAATATCCGGAAATTTCATTTATTATCAGAACCGTACGAGCACATGCCGGGCACGAATCCGTTCTTATACGATTCAGCGGCCGCATGCGAAGTGAAGAGTGGCGTATGCGCATATATTCCAGGGAATGACAGGATTTCGACGGGCTATGGGAGTTTAGCTTGGAACAGACAATCAGAAAGAATGCAGTAAAGAAGAGGCGAATTGGCGCACAGCCGGCGGCCTCCACCGTCACCGAAGTGGCGAAACGGGCGGGGGTCTCCGTCAGCACCGTGTCCCGTATTCTCAATGGCACCGCCCGGGTGTCCGATGACAAGCGGAGATCCGTGGAGCGGGCGATTGAGGACTTGAACTTCAAGCCCAACGTGTTGGCGCAGAGCCTCAAAAGCGGCCAGTCGATGACCATTGGCGTCATCACCCAAGCGGTGGAGAGCCCCTTCTTCAACGAGCTGCTCAAAGGCATTGAGGAAGGTCTGCAGGGATCAGGCTACGCTTCGCTGATGGCCAGCGGCCACTGGAACAGCCAGAGCGAAATTGAACGCATCCGCCTGCTGATCGCGCGACGGGTGGACGGCATTATTCTGCTGACCGGCAACCTGAATAACGAGCAGATCCTGGACCTGGCCTCGCAAACTCCCATTGTCGCCGTTGGGCATACCGCCCATTCGGATAACGCCGCGTCCATCTTCATAGACAGCCGCATGGGCGGTTATCTGGCGACCAAGCACCTGATTTCTCTCGGCCACCGCAGAATCGCCCATATTCAGGGTCCGCAGGAACAGCACGACGCCAGTAACCGGCTGCATGGCTACAAGATGGCGCTGGAGGAAGCAGGCATCGCCTTCGACGAAGACCTGGTGACGCAAGGCGACTTTATCGAGCCTGGCGGCCTGATGGCGATGAACCGGCTGCTCGACAAAGGCGTTTCCTTCAGCGCCGTCTTCTGCGCCAATGATCAGACCGCCTATGGCGCCCGTCTGGCCTTGTATCGCCGCGGCATTCGCGTACCTGAGGATATTTCTCTGATCGGCTTCGACGATCTGCCCATGTCGTCTTACACCACGCCACCCCTCACCACGATCCGGCAACCGGTCTATGAAGTCGGACAAACGGCGGCGAAACGACTGTTGCGCCTGATTCGCGGCGAAGGCGCGGAGTCCGTCAATCTGAATGTGGAGCTGGTGATCAGAGAGTCCACGCGCCGCCTGGGCTAGAACCCAACGCGACGCGTCGCGGCATTACAGCTCAAACTCATTGAGATAATTGTCCCGCCACAGGGCTGACATCATTCCCTGGTCGACGTTACCGCCAGTCAGGATCACCAGCAGGCGCTTCTTGCCGCTGCGGCCTTTCAGCCACTGGCGCACCGCGTCCATGGTCATGGCGCTGGTAGGCTCGATATGCAGCTTGAGCAAGTGACTCAACCATTGCGTCCAAAACGCAATGCGCTGCTCCTCCACTTCATACAGGGCGTCCAATTGCCGAATGTATTCAAACGTGATGTCGCCCACCGCCAGGGTTCTGGCGCCGTCGGCCAAGGTATCTGGAGTGGCGCTCAGACGGTGAATCTTGTTTTCACGCAGCGAAATCGCCGCATCATTGGCCTGCAGCGGCTCCGCCGCGATGACCTCTGCTTTCGGCGCCAGCGCCCGCGTCGCAATCAATGTACCGGAAACCAGTCCGCCGCCGCCGCAGGGCGCAAACACGGCGTCCACCTCTCCCAGTTCATGCAGCGCCTCATAAGCCGCAGTGCCCTGGCCGCAGATGACCTGCTCATGATTGTAGGGGGGAATCCAATACACGCCGGGGTCCTTGGCCGCTTCCAGCACTCGCTCGTCCACTTCGGCGCGGGTCGCGCATAAGGCGACTTCGGCGCCGTAAGACTCCGTAGCGCATGCTTTGACGCGGGAGACATTCTCCGGCATGAAAATCGTCGAAGGGATACCAAACAGACTTGACGCCCAGGCCACCGCCTGCGCATGGTTGCCGGAACTATTGGCGATAATGCGCTCCGGTCTGCGCCCGTTCTCCAGCAACCAGCGCACTGTATTACACCCGCCACGAGCCTTGAACGCGCCCACTTTCTGCAAGCATTCGGCTTTGAAATAAATTTCATGCCCCAGCCACTGGTTCAGCAAAGACGAGCTGACTATGGGCGTTTCCAGGGTATACCCGTGTATTCTGCGTTTGGCCTGCGCTAAGTCCGCGATGCCCAATGTCCGATGATGCTCTAACGTCGTCACTATCCTGTCCCACCCTAAATCAGCATTACTGTTTATTCCTAACGAGCGTCGCCTGGTTCCGGTTTGTACGTTCTGATACAAAACCGAGACAGAGCTCTACATGGCCAGCCACTTAAATAGCCCCGCCGGCGGGCGCCAGCATCCGCTGCCGCCCCAACAAGTTAGCTTACGCCGGGAAAAGCGTAAATCTGTTTTTATAGTGGAGTTTGCTATGAGTCCTCAAAGAGTTCTTTCTCTGAGCGCAACGCTTGGGCTAGTCGCCCTGTCCCATAACGCCATCGCAGTCGATCCTGTCACGTCCAGAATTATCGGCGGAGATCAGTCACCAAACGGCTACCCTTGGATGCTGTCCATGCAATCCAAGGACGAAGGAGACCATTTCTGCGGCGCTAGTCTGATAGCAGAGCGCTGGGCCCTGTCCGCGGCGCATTGTATTGAAGACGAGCCCGCCGATTCCGTTTTCGTCGTCGCCGGCGATTTCGACCTCAACAAACAAGACGCAGGACAGCAACGAGTGGGCGTAAAGCGCTTTGTTCACGCTGTGGGCGAACCTTATGGCGATTTGATGCTGCTGGAGCTGAAAGAAGCGATCAAACATCCCACCCTTCCTCTGGCGGATGAAGACGCCATGGCCTCATTGGCCCCCAATACTCCTTTTAAAGTCATGGGCTGGGGCAACATGTCTTCGGTCGGTTTTGACTATCCTGACAAGCTACGCCAAACAGAAGTCCCATTTTATGATCAGGCCGATTGCGCCAGCGCCTATAGCGCCATAGGAATCGACATTGACAACACCATGATGTGCGCCGGTTATCCGCTTGGGGGAAAAGACACTTGCGACGGCGACAGCGGCGGTCCAATGCTCTGGAACAACAATGGAGTGCTGACTCAGGTTGGCGTGGTCAGTTTTGGCGAAGGTTGCGCCAAAGCCGGTTTTCCTGGTGTTTACGCCCGCGTCGCCACCTTTAACGAATGGATCAACGAACAAATGGCGCAGGCGGAAGGATTGTCCATCAGCCAAACAGACTTCAAATTGATCAGCGCTGACTACAAAATGCAGCGTCCGCTCACGCTGACCAATAACAGTAAGAAAGACATGGTAGTGCAGGGTCTGGTACTGACTGGAGACAACGGCTACCAGATCGACGCCGCCTCCTGTGATAACGCGCTGTTGAAACCTGGCGCATCCTGTACTTTGAACCTGACTGCGCAGTTTGCGGAAACAGGACGAAAAACAGCAACACTGACCGCCAGCAGTACGGATAGCAGCCATCCAAACTGGACCTATGTGTTTTCAGTCCAATCCATCAATAAAGCCGACTTCACATTAGGCCAGAACACTGAGTTCGCGTGGGGACAGGCTGAAGACGGCGAATGGACTCAGCGCGACGATGGCGGTAAAAAGAGCCTGAGCGCGGAATTAGGCGTTGATAAAGAAAACGCCGTTCTACTGGCGCAGTTCAGCGGAAAAGGCGTTTTCAGCTTCGAATGGAAGATTGATAATGGCGAAGCGGACGACCTCTATCTCTACATTGATGGTAAACGCATCTTTGACGCCAAAGCAGGCGGCAAATTCAAGAAGTTCAAATATAAGCTGGAAGAAGGCCAACACACTGTTTACTGGCTGCTTCAGGATAATTCCGATGGCGTCGACGGCAAGTTTAAACGCGCTCACATTCGCTCTGTCGCCCTGAACGCCAAAGCTAAGAAAAAGGACAATGGCGGAGGCGGCGCATTCGGCTTCTTATTGCCTGTTCTCGGCTTACTGTGGTTGGCGCGTCGTCGCCTGGGCTGAAATCAAAATTATCCGGGTTAATACAGGAGGTCGCTGCAATGAGCGATTACACTACTCACCATAGATCCAATGCGCGCAACAGAGGGCTCGCCCTGGGACTGGCGCTGTGCCTGATATCCACACAGGGACATGCTGAGAAGGCGGAGACGGCGCAAGCGAGCGTTCCTCTCAGTCGCCCCGCCGTACTGCAATTCGTGTCGATTCAGCAGGGCCAGCTGACCTTCTCGGTAAAGAGCACCGGCTGCACCCGTCGCGACGATTTCAGGCTGCTGTGGGATGGCCCCGACCTCACGGTTGTGCGCCTGAAGCCGGACTTGTGCCGTAAAAAAGCTCATTGGACGACTTTTTCTCTACCATTGACAGACCCGAGTCTGCGGGAGTGGGAGACCCTGTATATCAATAACCCACTGGTGGTTAAGTCCGGGAAATGACCCGGCTGGAGCGCGTCACAGTCTGGCGCGCTCCAGTCCTCCCACCCATATCGCTGATGTAAATGGAAAATACGAGGCCTAAAAAATGACTGAACGGCTATTGCTGGTGGATGACGACAAAGGCTTAACCCGGCTCATCAAGCAGTTTCTGGAACAGAACGGATATCCCGTGAAAGTGATCCACGATGGAGAGTCCGCCGTGGCTTGGCTGGAACGCAATCAACCGCAACTTATTTTGTTGGATGTCATGCTGCCGGGTATGGATGGCTTGTCAGTGTGCCGTGAAGTCAGAAGACACTATAAGGGCCCTATTATCATGCTCACGTCATTGGATGACGACATCGACGAAGTCGCCGGACTGGAAGTCGGCGCTGACGATTATTTGGCCAAGCCAGTCAAATCCAGAGTACTGCTGGCGCATATCCGGGCGCAGCTCCGTCGGGTGGAGACCTACTCCGCCAATGACAGCGACCTCCCCGCCACCCAGGAAAACGGGATTATCCGTATAGGAGAACTGGTTATCAACTCCAACGCCAGGACGGTATACAAGTCCGGCGTCGCTATTGATTTCACCACTGCGGAATTTAACCTTCTTTATTATCTCGCTCGCCAGGCAGGTTCAGTTATTTCCCGGGACCTGGTGTATCGGGAAATTTTCAATTTGGAGTATGACGGACTCGACCGTTCCATTGATCTGCGTGTCTCACGCATTCGCAAACGCCTGGGCGACGATCCCAAACAACCGCGCCTTATCAAAACTATCCGGGGTGAGGGCTATTTGTTTGTAGACAATGCTGAAAGCGAGGAGAGTTAAGTATGTTTCCACGCTTTTACGCCGCCCTGGCGTTGTTGTTTTGCGTCTGCTTCATCGCCTATGACTGGGCCTATCCCCTGCTATGGTGGGAAAATGCGCTTTCTGCGGAAGAGTCGCGCCGCCACTCTGGAGAAGGAATGCGGGAAATCGCCGCAGAGCTGTCGGAATTGAAAGCGACGAGCGCGGGAGACCGTTTACTGGCCGCCGCCTCAGACCTGCTGGAAAGTGCGGACATAGCCATGCAACCCTCTTATGAGTTGATCGAATACTCGATTCTGGAAAATAAAGACATGAGCCTGTCCCTTGACCAGCGCCGCCGTCTGATGGCGGGCGAGTATCTGGTGACGGAGCGCAGTTCCCCGGACTCCTGGAGCGTGCAGGCCGCCATCCCCAACAAAAATATGACGTTGGAGGCGGTATTCAAAGAACAGGGAGACGGCGGATCTTTCTATAGTTGGCTGGCGGGCTACGTCGTGCTTTACCTGAGCCTGTTGGCGGTGGTCCTGTACCTGCTGCTCGCCAGCGTAAAACGGCCATTGCGGGAGTCTATCTCGCAAGTCAGCGCCGCGTTGCGCCGCATCAACGGTTTATTCAATGGCCCCACCGGCCCCGTGCAGTCCGCCGCCACTCCTGCAGAACTACTCCAACAGGCGTCAACCGTGGAACGCCATATCGCGCAGGAAAAAGAAAGCCGCGCCCGCCACTATGACGATCTGCGCGATCTGCTACATGGCGTCGCTCATGAGTTCCGCAGCCCAATGGCGCGCATCAGTTTCGCGCTGGACTTGGCGGATGATGAAACCGATAAATCCGACCCGAATGCACAAAATATCCGCGCGTTACATCAAGAAATCAGCGGCGCCTTGGACGAACTGAGCGGCTTGGTCAAAGAAGTACTCAGCTACTCCCGCCTGGAGCATGGTCGCGGAGACCTGCAGTGTGAGCCGGTCGCAGTGATGGATGTAGTGGAAGAGATTCTGGCCAAGCAACGCAAAATGCATCCACAGGTAGAGTTTGTTACGCCAACGGAGCCGGCCATGCAGGAAATCCAGGTATGGGCGGACCGGCGTCTATTCTCCCGCGCCTTGGTGAATCTGATCAGAAACGCCGCCCGTTTCGCCGACCACAGCGTCAGAATCAGCTGGCGCCTGACTGACGCCCACTTCGAGATCCAGGTGGACGACGACGGTCCTGGCGTGCCTCCTGGCAAGCGTCAGCGCGTGTTCGAGCCATTCACCCGACTCGACCCCAGCCGCTCCCGGGATTCCGGCGGCGCCGGCCTGGGTTTGGCGATCGTAAAAAGTATTTCCACTCTGCATGGCGGAACCGTGAGCGTAACCGACAGCCGCCAAGGCGGCGCTTGCTTCACCCTGTGCTGGCCCAAGGAGCCGACTCAATGAATCCAACCTATGTATGCGCTCCAATTGTGCTGGCGTTTTCCCTGAATATCGAAGCCGCCACTCACAGTGAGAACAGCGCTGATCTGGCCTTCATCAACGCCGTGGTTTACACCGCCGACGCGCAAAAGCCCATGGCGCAGGCGGTAGCGGCCCGCAACGGCGCCATTATCGCGGTGGGAAAGACTGCGGACATTGAGGCCTTGCTGGATGAGAACACCCAGGTTATTGATGTAAAAGGCGGCTTACTGCTACCAGGCTTTATCGACAACCATAATCATGTCTTCGAGGCCGCTTCCTCCGCTGGCGGCGATTGCGAACTCGCCCCAGACCTGACGCCCAGCGAACAGCTGCCTTACTTACGCCAGTGTCGTGAAGCCTCGCAGCCGGACCAGTGGGTGATCGGCTGGGGCCATACCATCGACGCCACCTTGAACGCAGAAGGCCCCACGCCCCTGCAAGTGATCGACAGCGTGTTCCCGGACCGTCCGGTGGTGATCATGGAGCAGACTTCACACTCCATGTGGATTAACTCCGTCGCCCTGCGTCTCGCCGGCATCAATGGGGATACGCCGGACCCGCAAGGGGGAAAAATCATGAAAGATCCGCAAACCGGCGCGTTGAACGGGATCATTGTGGATAACGCCGGCGATATCGTCATGGAGCAGGCCTGGAACAGTTTGCGCAATAAGTTTGAGGTTAGCTACGACGGCTTGTTAAATGGCCTGGCGGAAGCCGCGCGTTACGGCGTCACCACCATTGGCGACGGTCGCCTGTACTGGAAACGCGGCTGGTATGACGTGTGGCGCGCAGTGGCTGCCGATGGCGAATTGACCGCCCGCGTATCCCTGCGCCCCTGGATTTACCCTCATGTACCGCAACAGGAGCAGTTGGACTTTCTACGTTCAGTTTACAACCCGGACCCAAACGGCCTGTTGATCGTCAATCAGGTGAAAATGTACAGCGACGGCATTCTTGTCAATGGCACGGCGAAGACCCTGCAACCGTATGATTTCACCTATTTTCCGCAGTCGCCCTATGGCCTTAACTACCTGCCCCAGGCGATCATGCAGGATTGGCTGGTCAAGCTGGACCGTCTCGGCTATGGCGCGCATATCCACGCCATCGGCGACGGCGCAGTGCGCGAAAGCCTCAACGCCATCGCCGCCGCCCGCCAGGCCGGCTCACAACGCCGCTACAACATGACGCATCTGGAGCTTATAGATGCGAGCGATCTGGACCGTTTCAAGATGCTGCAAGTAGATGCGGATTTTCAGGTTGGCTCCGACTATGTCGGCGCGGCGGACCATAGCTGGGCCGAGCCGCTGATCGGGAAGCAGCGGGCGCATCGCCTCATTCCTCTGGGGGATGTGTACGCCAACGGCGCCAATGTCACTCTCAGCAGCGATTGGAACGTCAATCCCATCAGTCCGATGGCCGCCATCGCCAACGCCGTGCAACTCAGGGAGCAGGGTTTGCCCAATGTGCGCGCCGCCCTCGACGCTTACACCATCAACGCCGCCACGGCCCTGGGACTGGAGGCGATCACCGGCTCAATCCGCGTCGGCAAATCCGCAGACTTTGTGGTGTTGGACAGAAATATTCTCGACGCCGCCCCCCAATACATCCGTCAGGCCAGGGTCATGATGACCTGGCTGCGCGGCGAAGAGGTATACGCCGCAGAATAACGCGGCGATATTCTTAATTTGTTTACAATTTGACCGCTCACATGCCGTCAGGTACGTGGTAAACTGCGCCGCCTACCCTTTTTGATTGATGTACTCACAAGGAAGACGAATGAATCGCTTCTCCGGCAGACTTTATGGCCTTCTCGCCACCCTGGGCGTCATGCTCGCCTGCCAGGCCAACGCCCAAACGTTTAAATCCAATGGTTACGCCTACGACATCTCCGCCGCCCCGAAATGGGTGGAGTCTGTGCAGGCGCCAGTCGCTCCTGAACAGAGCAACGGGGCGGTCGAGTATATGTTGGTGGACCGCCAGACCAGCGCCGCCACGCGCTCGCCGCAATACTTCTATCGCTTTGTCGAACGCGCCAACAATCTGGACGGCTTGGAGGAGATTTCCCACCTCAAAGTCACCTTCAATCCAGACTTTCAGCAATTGGTTTGGCACAAGCTGAACGTTATCCGCGACGGCAAGGTCACTGACCGTCTGGACCCGCAAAGCATCACCCTGATCAGAGAAGAAACCGAGCTGAGCCAGGAAATGTTCAGCGGTTACGTCACCAGCGTGGTGTTCGTCAAAGGCACCCGGGTAGGCGATGTCGTGGACTACAGCTACTCCATCGTCGGCCGCAATCCCGTATTCGGCGACCACTACTTCCAGGGTCTTTCCATGTCCTGGCAAGTGCCGGTGCATCGTCTGTATACCCGCGTCATTGCGCCGCCCAACCGAGAACTGCGCATCTCCGCCGTGAAATACGACGCCCAGCCCACTATCAGCGCTTACGGTAAATCCAAAGCCTATGTGTGGGATGACGCCAATGTCCCCGCCTACTACCACGAAGGCGACTACCCTCTGGATTATGAGCCGGGCAGCTTTATCAGCCTGACGGATTTCCCGGACTGGGATGGCGTGATCCGCTGGGCGGAGCCTCTGTACGCCGTGCGCCCCATCAAATCCAAAGAACTGCGCGATCTGCGGGATGAGCTGAAAAGCATGCCCAAAGAGCAGGCGGTGATCGCCGCGCTGCAGTTCGCACAGGAGCAAATTCGTTATCTGGGCATCGAGCTGGGCCAGAATTCTCACCTGCCCCGGGCGCCGGATACAGTGATTGAAAACCGCTACGGCGACTGCAAAGACAAAACCCTGCTGCTGGTGTCCCTGCTCAGAAGCATCGGCATAGACGCCTACCCCGCCCTGGTGTCCTGGGAGATCGCCTCCGGCGTCGATAAGATCGCGCCCTCGCCCGGCGGCTTCGACCATGTCATCACACTGGTGGAGCTGGATGGCCAGCGTTACTGGCTGGACCCCACCCGTCGCTACCAGAAAGGCTCGTTGAACACTCTGGGATACTATGATTACGGCAAAGCGCTGATTATCGGCCATCCCAGTGAACGGGAGCTGGTCAAAGTCGGTCTGCCGGAAGTAGCGGGCGCTCCCAGTATGATCACTCGCGAGCGCTTCAAGGTAATTGATTACAGCGCGCCTGTGGAGCATTTCATCACCACGGAATACACCGGTATTGAAGCGGATCGCATGCGCCAGCGTCTGGCCAATAAATCCATACGCGAGTTCAGCCAGGATATGTTGAACTACATGCAGAAACTGTATCCCGGCGCAGAACAACTGGAGCCGGTCCAGATCACCGACGATGGCGATAACAATCGCTTTATTATTGATGAGCATTACCGCATCAATGATTTTTATGCGCCCATGGACGACGTGCAGGCTACCCGCTTCTATGCCTATTCGCTGTTTGAGTACGTAAAAAGTCCGGCGGTGACGCGGCGTTCAGGGCCTCTGACGCTGCCAGGGCCAATCAGGGTGGTGCATGATATTTCCCTGGAATATCCCTACAGCCTCAAATTTACCGATCAGGCCGCCAAGGTCAGCCTGAGCAACGACTATTTCAATTACTTCTATCAGGAAGACTATCTGGGCCGCACGCTGAATCTGCATCATGAGCTGGAATTCAAACGCGCAGCCATGCCTGCTGCGGAAACTCAGTCATTTCTGGACCTGAAGAAACAAATCAACGATTCCGGCGAGCACTACTATCAGGTGACGCGCAGCGAGGAGGCGGATAAGTCACGCTTTGCGGACTTCATCTCATCCATTCAGTCAATGGTTTATGGTTTGGAGGCGCCGCAATGATCCGCTCCGTGAAATGGCTCATTAAACACTGCGCGACGCTCGGCGTTCTGACGTTTTCCCTCTTCATCGTTGGTTGCGCCACACAATCCGCGTCTACGGATAGCGCCACCGCTGCGGCGGAAACCCCGGGGGAGTACCCTTCCCGCCCCATCAATGAGTTCGCCAAGCAGTTACGGGATCTTCTGAACCTGCGTAACGCCGACAAAATCGTCGACATGGTGGACATGCGGGAGCTGCTGGGTAAAGCGGTGGATCGCTCCGATCTGCCCGTCGCGTTTCGTCCCAGCGCCAAGAACCGTCTCATTGATACGCAATTATCCAACTATCGCGCCATCGTCGCCGGCAGCCTTCTCGATATGCCGTCGGAAACCGGTTACTACGACATCGCCAGTATCAACCCTGAGCAGTCTCAAATTACCTATCGACTGGATGATGAAGCCCTGGGATATCTGACGGTTTACTATCGAAGAGACGCCTCAGGAGAATACCGGATTACCGATTTCCACAACTGGCTGTCGGTGTATGACCTGAGTTACCGCATCGCCCAAGGGCTGTCCTTGAGCTATCGAATCAACCTGCAAGGCAATCCCACCAAGCAGGCGCTGCTCCTGGAGCTTGGCAAAGTCTCCAGGTCCGACAATGTCGCAGAAATTCATCGCGTATTCGGAGGTCTCGCTGACGAGCGCCGCAACGATGACTACCTCCAGTTGTTCTACGCGGAGTCACTCCTCAATGTCGGCGATCTGGCGGGATTTGTAGAGCAGACCGCCGTGTTGCATGAGCGTCTGGGAACCTCTCCCAACTATCAGTGGCTGCTTTATTACCGCAGCCTGAACCAGGAAAACTATCAAGCGGCGGCGGAACACCTGCAGGCGCAGATTGAGCAGACGGGGCTGAAGGACGCAGGCATTCTGGACGAGCTGGCGCGAGTCAAACTGCTCAGTGAAAAGTATGACGAAGCTATCCGTCTTTCCTACGAAGCCATTCGTAGCGATTCATACTATGAGCCGAGTTACTCCACGCTGACCTTCGCCCTCATCAAGACCGACCGGCTCGACATTGCCTGGGAAACCCTGAAAGTTTTAAAAGAACGTTTCAGCTATGAATTTGATGAAGCCGTCCTGCGTGAAGACGGCCGCTTCGGCCCCTTACTGGAACGGGAAGATTTCCGTCACTGGCTGAAGCAAGGCTAAGACCCCACGCGCTCGTCATATCCACTGACGAACCTACATGTCACGCCTTAACTTAAAACGCCGGCCGCTTGTATGAGCGGCCGGCGTTTTTGTATTCAGCGTTAGTGTCAGCAGGCCGGCGGAAGCCTGAAACCGGCCCCCATTCCACATTGTCTTCGACAAGCCGTTCAGGTCGCCGCTCATTCCTTTCGAGCATAAACGCCCCGCCCTTTAGACTAAATTGTAGAAAGTTTCACTTCTTTTCTAACTGCTCGAATAAGTTGGCTATCCTGTACCATTAGAATACCAATAACTATAAATATTCCGTTTGAGTATATCCATTCACGTAAGAGGTAGGGTTAAAACTGCCGTTAAGGCTAGGAAAATGGAATTAACTATCTAATGTGAGAGGACCTTATGAAAACAAAAATAGCTTGGGTCGCCGGGCTTGCTTTGTCCTTAACACTATCCGCCAACTTGCAGGCGGCGTCTGACGACGCCGTTGCAGCTCCCCAACCACCGATAATCATCGCTTCGAAAACGACATTCAAAGGGCTACTGACGGATGAGCGCCAACTAAGGAGGGAAAGCGTCGCCGCCTATCAGGCGGTCAGTGATCGCCGTATAAAAATACACAAAGAAAACGCCAGCTTCATCAAAGTGCATTTCTCCCGTTTCGACATACCTGAGGGAAGCTACGTCGTGGTGCGTAACGCCCAGGGAGACATCGCGCATCGCTACGGCGGCGACAATCCGTCACTGCATACGCTGCGCGAAGGCGATGACGGAGCCAGCTCTTTCGCCGCGCTTTCCGTCATCGGATCCACCGCAATCGTGGAATATTTCCCGGGCGCCAGTGGCCAGGCGTCTTACAGCATTGAAGTCGATTCCGTGATGGAGGGCTTTCCTCAGGAAGAGATCGACGAACTCATGAGTCAGCAAACAATCGGGTTGTCCACCTGCGGCGTCAATGAAAGACGCGATGTGCAGTGCTGGGCGGACAGCCACCCGGAAGAGTATGAACGCACTCGCCCAGTGGCGCGCATACTCGTCAACGGATCCAGCCTGTGCACGGCTTGGCGCGTGGGTCCCGACAACCGGGTTTTCACCAATAACCATTGCGTCTCATCCCAATCCGGCGTGGCCAACACGGAAGTCTGGTTCAACTATCAGCGCACCGGATGCGGCAGCGGCTCGTTAGCGGGAACGAAAGTGGTCACCGGCGCCAACATGCTGGCCACCAACTATGAGCTGGACTACACCCTGTTTACCGTCAACAACTTCTCTTCCATTCAGTCTTTCGGTTACTTCGGTCTGGATGTGCGGCCCGCCACCAATCAGGAGCGCATCTACATACCGCAGCATGGCAGCGGCAATCCCAAGGAGCTTTCCATTGAGAGCGACCAGAACAGCGGCGGCTTGTGCCGGGTGGATAGACCTTCCGCCAACGGTCGCGGAACCGGCACCGATATGGGCTATAACTGCGACACCATCGGCGGCAGCTCCGGATCGCCCGTTCTCGCAGGACAAACCAACCGCGTCATCGCACTGCATCACTTTGGCGGCTGTCCCAACCAGGGCGTGCTGATTCATAAAATCTGGCCGCAAGTCGCCAGTTATTTCAATAATCAGATTCCCGCCGGCGATAATGAAACGCCCAATGGCGATCCTGTCGCAGACTTCGCCTTTGCGGTGGATAAACTGGTAGTGCGCTTCAGCGACGCAAGCTCAGACAGCGATGGCGAAATCGTCAGCTGGCAGTGGGATTTCGGCGACGGCAATTCCTCCATCTCGCGCAATCCGACGCACGCCTACACCAGTGCAGGAGGGTACAGCGTCAGCCTCAGCGTAACGGATAACGACGGCAACACCGCCAGTAAAACGCAAACCGTCACCGTTGGCGACACACCCAGAATCGAGGAAAGAAATCTTTCCGATAACACCGGCGACTGGAAGCACTACAAGCTGTCCGTCCCCTCTGGAATGAGCAAACTCACCGCCACTATCTCCGGCGGCTCTGGAGACGCTGACTTATACGTCCGCCAAGGCGCCCAACCCACCACCTCCGAATACAACTGCCGCCCCTACACCAACGGCAACAACGAAGTCTGCACCATCAACAGCCCCGCCGCCGGCGACTGGTACATCAGCATCCGCGCCTACCGCGATTACTCAGGGGTTGATCTGGTAGGCGAACTGGAGTGACCCGCTAACCCCACCTCCATCTCAGTCGCCTGACGCAACAGGCCTGAGACATAAAAAAGCCGATTGTCTTTGGATGGTCGGCTTTTTCATTACAGCCAAATTAGGCGACTAAGGCAGCCAGTGTTCAGACGCGCCGGCGTTTTTTATACGCGTCAGATCCTTGGAGGGTGGCAGGCCGAACAGACGGGCGTATTCGCGGCTGAACTGCGAGGGGCTGTCGTAGCCGACGCCATAGCCGATATTGCAGATGTCCTGGTCGCCCAGCAACAATTGGCGGCGCGCTTCCAGCAGCCTCAGCTGCTTCTGATACTGCAGCGGCGTCATATGGGTGGCGGCCCTGAAGTGGTGGAAGAACGAGGAGGCGCTCATGCAGGTGAGTTTCAGGAGTTCTTCCATATCAAAAGGCTGGTCAAACGTGGTTTTGATATGCTGAATGGCTTTGCTTATCTGCCTTAATCGACTGTCCCCGTTAGTAATTTCACGCAGCAGCCCACCCTGATCGCCATTCGCCAGCCAATATAGAATTTCTTTTTCCGCCAGCGGCGCCAGAACCGAGATATCTTTAGGGTTGTCGTTCAGCAGAGCGACCAACCGGATCACCGCCTCCAAAAGACGCGGCGTCACGAGACTGACCCCAACGCTTTGGTTCGTCGCGCTGTTATCTACCGACCCCTCGTCCAGGATGAGCTCACTGAGAATAGTAAGATCCAAATCCAGCCGCACGCACAAATAAGGCTGTTCAGGCGAGGCCTCCATCACTTGTCCGGCGATGGGAAGGTCCACCGACACCACCAGATAGTGGGCGGCGTCGTATTTGAACAACTTTTCCCCGGATATCACTTTCTTCGCGCCTTGCGCTACGATGCAGACAGCGGGCTGATGAACGGCGAGCACAGGTTCCGTCGGTGACGACGAGCGAATGAACGAGAGTCTGGGGATGTCGCTTGCACACACGCCATCCGTAGGACAATGCCGTTGAATCAGGCGCGCCAATTCTTTAATCCGATCAAAGATTTCCGACATACCCAGCATCCCGTTCTATCTGCGCGCTGACGCGTCAGCTATTCCTGTATATCTGTCGTTATCGATAACGACGCCCATTTATCCACTTCTTCCTGGCGCGCGCTGTATGCAGCGCCGAGGTACTGAACTGCGTCAGAGCCGGCAGCGAACCTGAGCGGACTGTTTTCCTCTCGAGACAACTTCACCAGCGCCTCGCCCAGCTTGGCCGGATCACCCGCCTGTTGATGGTTACGGCTCCTGTACCCCCCCAAAACAGCGGCGGAATACTGTTCGTAGTCGCTCACTCGCAGGTCGCCATAGCTGATCGAACTGTCGTCCAGAAAATCAGTACGGAAGAAGCCGGGTTGAACAATGGTGACGCCAATGCCGAACTGCTTCACCTCCGCGGCCAGACACTCAGAAAACCCTTCGACAGCGAATTTGGCCGCGCAATACGCTGACGCGCCTTCGAATCCTATAGCACCAGCGATAGAGGAAATATTGAAAATCCGCCCCTGACGCCGCTCCCGCATGTAGGGCAATATTGCACGCGTAACGCCCATCAATCCAAATACATTGGTCTCAAACTGTGCAGAAATTCTCTCGGCCGCCACCTCCTCAAACACGCCAAGCTGACCATATCCTGCGTTATTCACCAGGATATCGACGCCGCCAAAATGCGCCACCGCCTGTTTCGCACAATCCTCCGCCTGAGATTGACTGCATACATCCAACGCCAGCAGCAATAAACGCTCATCAGGCTCATATACGTTACGCAACGCATCGAGTTTGCGTCCAGTCGCCACCACATTATCTCCCGCCGCCAATGCCGCGACCGCAATCTCATATCCCAACCCGCGGGATGCCCCGGTAATAAACCAGGTTTTGTTTTTCCTATCAGACATGCTCAACCTCCAAGATGTATTTGACTGTAGAAAGCGAGCACCAGAATGCAGTCTGCAGGGGTCAGAGGGTTAGCAAGATTCTCTTAACTCTTTGCACAATACTCCATCCTTGTTGGGTAAAATAACGCATGCAGCTACTCGCATATCCAGCAAGCAAAACAGGACTCTATTAAGGCCAAAGCAGGTATGAGAGTGAACTGAATAACGCGAGTTTAAGTAGGCTAGGATAGGTTTTCGTAGGTAAAGGCTGAATCAGTAGCTATACAGCTAACAGAAATCAGCCAGAACTATAGTAAAAGCAGATTATGGCATTCTATTCAAAGACACAAAAGCAACCTCAAGAAGGCTTTACCCTTGCACCCTTATGTTCAGCCGCCGTTATTTAGATCTTTACACTGGGAAGCTGCGTCTGAAAATTGATTCCCTTCGTAAATTTTCTTACGAATACATTGCCAATATTCCACCGTTTGGCCATTTTCGGTGCAAGCTGAGGCTATATCAGGCACTTTCCCTCGGGCAATTTGCTGTTTTTGCTCCTTTTGTGCTTCTTGCTCCTTGGCGTAATAAAGTCTCATCACATCTTCACACTCTTTTCTTGCTTGTTCCTGCTCGGCAGCATGAACAACACCCAAAGAAGATAAAACTAAAATAAACGAAGCCAGCGTCAATCTAGTCTTCATATGCGCCTCTTATATCAAACTGAAATATTGTAAATGCTATCTATGACCATACATGATTGGAAGAGCGTGCAAGAAACAGCTTTCAGAAGTCAAATGAATAAATTTACGAACTTGAATTAAAGCTCCACAGGCTTACTCAATAGTATGAAATATAGCGAAGAAAAAATCTGAACACACATGCGTGCAAATTTTTATGGGGACCACAGCGTCACTGTTTTGAAGAGAGCCTTCAGTCAATCGGGTATAAGCCGTTTATAGAAATATCGACCTCGTCATAATGACGAGGCCGCCAGCCGTTCAAACAGATATTTCTGCTGCCAATTTTTTACCAAGCTCACCACTGCAACGACGCCCCGGTCTGATACTCCGTCACGCGGGTTTCAAAGAAGTTTTTCTCTTTGCGCATGCTGGCCTGTTCGTCCAGCCAGGGCAGTGCGTTGCCGGCGCCGGGGAAGGGCTCGTCCAGCTTCAGCTGCTTGGCGCGGCGATTGGCGATGAAGCGGAATTGTTCGATGTGGTCTTCCGCGGTATAGCCCAGGATGGGTTCTTTCAGCAGGAAGTGGGCGTAGCCGGTTTCCGCTGCTTCCGCTTCTTCCCACAGTGTTTTGATGGCTTTGGGATCGAGGGTGACGCCTTCTTCCTTGATGATCTGTTTCACCACGCGGATACCGAAAGCGCAATGCATGACTTCGTCACGCATGATGTATTGCAGCTGCTCGCCGGTGCCTTTCATCAATCCGCGACGCTGCAAGGCGAAGATAGGACTGAAGCCGTTATAAAACCAGCAGCCTTCAAAAATACCGGCGAAGAAGATATACGCCATCACGAAGGTTTCCAGGTCGTCCCGATTACGCAGATTGATATCCGGGCGCAGCAGCGCGCTGATACGCTCGTTGCCCATCTTGATCTTGCGATAAATCGCCGGCGTGACGCGGTAACGGTTATAGATCTCGCTCTGGTCCAGACCGATAGTTTCGATGCAGTGCTGATAGGTCCAGGTATGCAGGGATTCTTCGTACACCTGCCGCGCCTGATAGATCTGCAATTCCGGCGCGCTCATTTTCTCCATCACCGCCAGACCGATATTGCGCATGGCCAGGATGTCGGACGTGGTCAGATAAGCGAGTACGTTCTCATACACATGCTTTTCTTCCAGCGTCAGCTTGTGATGATAATCGTACACGTCCTGGGACATGTTAATGTCCAGAGGCGTCCAGTGATTCTTGTTGGCGTTGAGGAAAAACTCCCACGCCCAGGGATACTTGAACGGCGCCAGCTGGTTGATGTCGGTCATGCCGTTCACCACCCGCTTGTCGTCGGGATTGACCGGGTCCAGCTTTTGTAAAACCTGTTCGTCCATCGCCTCCTTCGCGAGGGCGGCGGGCTCCGGTTCGCTGTCAGGGGCTCCCCCGGCGGCGGGGGCCGCAGCGGGAGAGGTGGAAACGGGTGACTGTGGAGAAACAGCAGAGGATGTGGACACAGCAGGAATCGCCACCGCCAGAGGATCGTCCCAGTCCGACAAGGTCGCAGTCTGCTTCATCAGTTCGGTATTCATGGTCATAGCTCCTGGTTGTTATCGTCGCTTACTGACAGGCTTCGCAGTCCGGATCGAGAATCGAGCAGAACTTCGGTTGCGGCTCCTGACTCTCAGTGTCGTCAACATCAGGTTTGACGCTATCGCTCTGGGAAACGCCGGAAGAGATTTTCTCCATCTGCGTAGCGCCCAGGGAACGCAGGTAATAGGTGGTTTTCAGACCACGGGACCAAGCCAGTTTGTACAGGTTGTCCAGTTTTTTACCGGACGGCTCCGCCATGTACAGGTTCAGACTTTGGCCCTGATCTATCCATTTCTGGCGACGGGAAGCCGCCTCCACCAACCAGCGGGGGTCTATTTCAAACGCGGTCAGGAACAGCTGCTTCACATCTTCAGGAATGCGGTCGATCTGCGCGACAGAGCCATCGAAATACTTGAGGTCGTTGACCATGACGGAATCCCACAGTTCCCGCGCCTTCAACTCCTGCACCAACCAGGGGTTGATCACGGTGAACTCGCCGGACAGGTTGGATTTGACGAACAGGTTCTGATACGTCGGTTCGATGGACTGGGAAACGCCGACAATATTGGAAATCGTCGCTGTAGGCGCGATCGCCATGACATTGGAGTTACGCATGCCCTGCTTTTTCACCAGTTCACGCACCGGCGCCCAGTCCAGGCTGTGGCCGCGATCCAGCGTGCAAAACTCCGCGCCGCGTTCCTGCTCCAGACGATCCAGAGAATCGATAGGCAGAACGCCCTGATCCCACAAGGAGCCTTCATAGGTTTCGTAGCGGCCGCGTTCTTTCGCCAGATTGGAGGAAGCAGTGATCGCGAAATAACTGATCAGCTCCATGGATTGATCGGCGAAGCGCACCGCTTCGACGCTGCTGTATGGCAGGCCAAGCTTGTACAGCGCATCCTGGAAGCCCATCAGGCCCATACCCACGGGACGATGACGCAGGTTGGCGTTGCGCGCCTGGGGAACCGCGTAGTAGTTGATGTCGATGACGTTATCCAGCATGCGCACCGCCGTATACACGGTGTTGCGCAGACGGTCGTGGTCGATTTCGCCATTGCGAATGTGGTTGACCAGGTTGACCGAGCCCAGGTTACACACCGCGATTTCGTCCTGACTGGTGTTCAGCGTGATCTCCGTACACAGGTTGGAGGAGTGCACCACGCCAACATGTTGCTGCGGCGAACGCAGGTTGCAGGGATCTTTGAAAGTCACCCAGGGGTGGCCGGTTTCGAACAACATGGAGAGCATCTTGCGCCACAGGTTCTGCGCAGGCACTTTCTTGAACAGGGTGATTTCACCGGATTCCACCAGGGATTCGTAGTGGGTATAGCGCACTTCAAAAGCCGAGCCGTACAAATCGTGCAGATCAGGCGCGTCGCTGGGTGAGAACAGGGTCCACTCCTTATCCTCGAACACCCGCTTCATGAACAGGTCTGGAATCCAGTTGGCGGAGTTCATGTCATGGGTGCGGCGGCGTTCATCGCCGGTGTTTTTGCGCAGTTCCAGGAACTCTTCGATATCCAGGTGCCAGGACTCCAGATAAGCGCATACCGCGCCTTTACGTTTGCCCCCCTGATTCACCGCCACCGCCGTGTCGTTGACCACCTTCAGGAACGGCACCACGCCCTGGGATTTACCATTAGTGCCTTTGATATGGGAGCCCAGAGAACGCACCGGCGTCCAGTCATTACCCAGACCGCCCGCCCATTTGGACAGCAGCGCATTGTCCTTGATCGCGCCGTAGATGCCTTCAAGATCGTCCGGCACTGTGGTGAGGTAGCAGGACGACAACTGCGGACGATTGGTCCCCGCGTTGAACAGCGTCGGCGTAGAGCACATGTAATCGAAGGAGGACAACAGGTTGTAGAACTCAATCGCACGCGCATTGGGATCGTCTTCCTGCACCGACAATCCCATGGCGACGCGCATGAAAAACGCCTGCGGCAATTCCAGGCGAGTCTCGCGCCAGTGAATGAAGTAGCGATCGTAAAGAGTCTGTAGCCCCAGGTAGGTGAATTGGCGATCACGCTCAGGCTTAAGCGCAGCGCCCAGTCGTTCCAGATCGAACTGCAGCAGATTTGGCGACAGCAGTTCATGTTCCACGCAGCGTTCGATAATGGCGCGGAACGCGGTCGGATACAGTTCCGCCATTTCACTTTCCGTGGCGGACGCGGCGATATTGAGATAGCTCAGCGATTCTTCGCGCAGGCCGTCCAACAGCAGACGGGCGCACACATAGGAGTAGTTGGGCTCTTCTTCGATCAGCGGACGCGCCGCCATGACCAACGCGGCGTTGACGTCTTTATGTTTGACGCCGTTGTACAGGTTTTTCAATGCGCCCTGTAGTACTTTGTCCCCACTGACGCCATCCAGATCGGCGCAGGCGTCACTGATCACCGTACGCAGACGCCCCATGTTCAGCGGCGCTTCCGTCCCGTCGGCGAACTTCACATTGATATCGGGATGGGTCTCCCCCGCCTGCTCGCTTGGCGCAGGCGCACGCTGACGGGCATGCTCTTCACGATACAGCACATAGGCGCGCGCCACTTTATGGAAGCCGCCGCGCATCAGGCCCAATTCCACCAGATCCTGAATTTCTTCGATATGCACCGAGCCGCCTTCCGGGCTGCGGCGACGCAGGCGAGCCACGATGTCCTTAACCAGTTTTTCTACGGAGTCCCGTACACGGGGCGAGCCGGATGCGGACTGTCCTTCCACCGCCAAAAACGCCTTGGTCACCGCCATGGCGATTTTGCGGTCGTCGAAGGGCGCCGCCTGACCGGTGCGTTTGATCACCTGCAGCAAGGCGTTATTAGTACGTGACTCGGATGAAACAGATGGGGAGCTGGAGGCGCGCGCCTCGCTGGGGGACGAAAAACTGCCGGTCATGGGATTGTCCTCTATCGCGTGTTCTGGCCGAACCTCCGCGAACCGGGACATAAAGCGACGCACAGACAGGACGAAAATCGCCTCGCATAGAGCGGCGCTTTATCATTACCCTGAGTCGCGAAGGCATGAATAACTTCAGCATGGCAGGTCTTCGGACTCGGGGGCGTTTACACGTTTTTGCGAACCTACGGCGACCGCTTCCCATCCTCTTTCAGGACAGTGCGTGGGCGTTTCCGCCCGCGTCGCTTTCGTTCCCCCACACCGCTGCGCGTCAGTACCGGACTCTCACCGGATTCCCTCTTAGCACAACCTGTGAACAGGCGTGAACCATAGCTGAAGCACAATATATGGTTTTGAATATTAAAAGTAAATACTAGATATAGATGAAAGGAGATGCTACGCGGCCATAGCCGCATTAGAGAAAATCAGGCCAAAACGACGGCGAATAAGAACTTTTTCAGTAGCGCCTGGACGCCTAATCCTATGAGCGTAAGAATAAAGATCTCTGAATAGGCATCCGCTTTGGTGATTAACTTCAACGCCACCAAATAAAACCCAAGTGCGAGAAGAAAACCAGGAAGCCCATAGACAAAGTGTACAATCAAAACCGCCGCAAGAACGATCAAGAACGCCTCAATAAACCCAAGCGAAACTTTTAGCAGTTTAGCTGCGGCGAAGAGACACGCACTCTCGATCAAGACGCCAATGATTAGATTCAAATCCATGAGAATTTCCAAAAGGCGGCCATTCTAAACAGTAAACCGGCGCAGTCAATACCGCTAAACCACACTGATATCCCTAACGGCGACATTCACATACCCACAGTTTTCATGGCGACCTAACAGGCGAAGTTTGCCCAACCTCATTGTCATCCCAAAAAATAAGCGGGTAATTACCTGAATCAAAAGTAGTTCAGGATGCAAATCAGCTAAACTGCTAATAATTTTCTTCTTCGCATTAAGGACTGGCTTTGCCTGAACGCCGACGCTTTTTCAAAGAAAAACTGACGCCCTATTTTGCGCCGCCCATGTGGCTGCACTGTCTTTTGTATGTGTTAACGCTGGGCGCATACGAACTGTTCTGGCATTACATGAACTGGCGCAAGTATCGGCTTATATCGGGCGACCCTGTCTGGCCGCCGCTGCGTGGACTGTTCTTTTACTTTTTTATTCCCTCTCTGGTTGGTAATCTCGCGCGCAGTTCCTCCCTGGCGGGCCGTTCTGATCCTTTGCTCGGCCCGTGGACCAGCGCGCTTTATATTGCGGCGGTGATAACGGCCTCAACGCTTGCGGAAGCATTGCATCCTCTCTTTATTCTGTCCGCCTTTCCTTTTCTGACCTATTTGAACTGGCGGGCAAGGTGGGTCAATCAGCAGTTCATAACCGCTCCAACTCAGTCGGGAGCCGACGTCTCTGCGCTCAACGCAGGCCCGCCGCCGAAATTTGATGGCGACCTCCTCGTTTTAAGACCGTCTTATCAGGCTGTCGGAAGCTTTCGCTGGCTGGAGATCCTTACCTGTATCGCCGTGATTTGCATCGCTTTGACTTTCGCATTGGACGCCGGGCGCCACGCGACGATTAAAGCCCGCCTGACCGAGGCCTTAGGTTTATTGGGGGGTGTCAGAGTGGACATGGCGGAAAAATACGCCTTTTCCGGCGTCTGGCCAGAGAGAGAAGAACTGCATGCGCTGAGTAACGTCGAGGCGGTCTACTTTCAGTCAACTGAGCTTGATTCGAGCGGAGCCTTGCACTTTACCCTTTTCCCCATCAACGCCGGGGAACCCAAGGTCATCAGCTTTCGACCGGTCGTCAGCAATCCCGATGGCGCATTGCGCACCCTGGGTTGGACATGCGCGTCAGCGCACTCGGGTCCGCGTAAAGTTTACGGCGACGACAAAAGCTCGCTGCCTCCGGAGCAACTCCCATATATCTGTAGAGGTTAAACCGTGATCCTTATTTCTTCGCCAAACTCAAATCTGAGCCAATTGTTGCGACATTTGAACCATCAGGTTCAGCAGGGACTTTCTCTGGAGCAGGCGCTGGCCAGACTGGAGCCTCTCCTGCCGGCTCACGCGCAGCCTCAGGTTGAGCAACTGAAAAAAGTATTGCAGGGTGACGTCAGCTTACATACCACGCCTTATCAGGACAGTCCCTTCTACGACATCAGTCGGCTCGCCGCCATTGTGCGCGCCAAAGGCGGCTCGCTACCCGGCTTCCTGGAACGCTATATCTCCCACTCTCACACCATGGAAGTCTCCTGGCGGGGCGTCTGGGACGGATTGCAGAACCTGCTTGGCTACGTCTTCGTCCTGTTGATGATCGCCATCCTTGTTTTCAGCGTCCTGCTCATCAAGGTATTGCCAGGATTTCAGGCGTTCTACAGTGAAACAAACATGGAACTGCCAGCCTTCACATTGTTGCTGATATCCGGCATGGAAACTTTTCAGTCGGTATGGATCCTCGTCTTGATTGGCCTGATTCCGCTATTTTGGATGGGGTTCAAGACGGTCGGTTGTATTCGACGGTTGAGGCCCATGCCGAACTTCATGCAACGCCTCCCAGGCTTGTCCTCCATCGCCAAAGCCCATTTACGCTATATCTGGCTCGCCAACGCCTACCTGCTTAACCGCTCCGGTCTGGATGCGGAAACGTCCTTACGTGAAGCGCTGCAGCTCTGTTCCAACGCCAGCCTGGAAGACAAGCTCTCGCAACCGGAATACCTGGATCTGACGATCGCCCTAAAAACTGACGCGCTGGAGCAGGAGTTGGCGTATCAGTTCGAGCGACTCAACGTCGCTTACTCCGCGGCGCTGGCTTCCTTCAAAGCCAAATTCGTCGCAGGCGTCAGCACCCTCATCGCCATACTGGTGGGAGCGGTCATCATCGCCGTCTACCTCCCGATTTTCGGCTTAGGCTCCGCTATTTAACCGTTATTCATCAAAGGCAGAATTATGACTAACACAGCGCAAAACGGCTTCACCCTCATCGAATTAATGATCGTGGTCGCCATCATTGGCATTCTGGCGTCCGTCGCCTTGCCCAGTTACCAGGTTTACATCACTCGGGCGCAGGTCACCGAGGCGGTCACCATCGTGGGCGAACTGCGCGATCAGGTGAAAGAATATTACAAATACAAAGGCGATTTTCCGACCGACAACGCCGCCGCAGGCATGCCTGCGCCCAACAAGTTATTGGGGAACTTTGTGAAGAACATCTCCCTGGAGAACGGCGCCTTTCATGTTCAGTTGGGCAACAAGGTGAACAAAAGTCTGCAGGACAAATATCTCACCATCCGTCCCGCCATCGTGACCGGCAGCCCCGCCAGCCCGATGACCTGGTTGTGCGGACATAGTCCCGCGGTCGAGGGCATGGAGGCCATCGGCGCCAACAAGACGGATATTGATCCGGCCTACCTGCCCTCCAATTGCCGGTTTTGAACCGTCCGGGCTCAGGCGGGGAATAGTGTTTCCCTGCCGTAACGCAGCTCCAAAGCCTGACGCTCCACCTTGGTGAGGCCTTTAACCACCAGCGCGTAGGAGTTATCGATCATCCGTTCGATTTCTCCGGGTGGCACCCCGCCATCCAGCGCCAGTGTATTCCAGTGCTTTTTATTCATGTGATAGCCCGGCGTTACGGAAGGGAAGATATCCCGCAACGCCAGCGCCTCGACAGGATCGCACTTCAGGTTCATGCGCCCTTCGCCGTCTTCCATGCCAAGGGTCGCGAACATCTTGCCTTTGATCTTGAACACCGCCACCTCAGGTCCAAACGGAAAATCCTCGATGGCTTCGGGTTTACTTAAAAGCGCCTGTCTGGCCGCTGCGTAGTCCATATCATCGCCTCTAATTAAAGTCAGCTATCCTGCAGCAACTGCATCTGCTGCGCGATCACCCGGGAATTCTCGTCCGGCTGCGTCGACAACCCGGCGATCACACCGGCCCGATCCTGTGGATTACGATTCTGGCTGAGCTTGAACTTGCCGTTCAAGGTTTCGATATCAATGCTGAAGCCGACAATGGCTTTCATCATCGCCTCCAGCTTCGCTGGCGGTACTTTACTCATTTTCCAGGGGTTGGCGAACGCCGCTTCGTGTTTATCGCTCAACTGCTCCAGCAACCAGGGCAGACGTTCGGGAGGCAATAATTCCGAGCGCCCCCGCACCTCCACGCTCATGAAATTCCAGGTAGGCACCATGCCCGTACTTTCATACCAGTCCGGCGACACGTACGCATGCGGTCCCTGAAACAGCACCCGTGTTTCATCGGCGCCGTCCAGCTCCTTCCATTGATCGTTCTGGCGGGCCAGATGGCCATATAAACGGTTATTCTCGCGATCCAGTATAAAAGGGACTTGATTGACCTCCAGCATCCCGGCTTTCAGCGTCATCAAAACACCGAAGCTCCAGCGGTCAATAAAATCCAGCATGGCGGAGCGGTCCTCCACCTTGAATGAAGCAGGCATGTACATAGTCGAAATATCCCTGACTGCACGGACTGTGGGTAAAACGTCACGCCTAATGGCGTCTAACACATCGGGTTGAATAATATAGCGTTTTTAGCCCGCGCCGACACAGTCCGTCAACGGGCTTTTCGATAATAACGTTTTACGCTATAACGGCTGGGCGTTTCACACATCTCAGGTTAAGGACATCTGCCCACATGCTTAACGCCGTCTTTGAGGATTTCCAGTTACGTCCCGCGCAAGAGGCGGACCTGCAAGCCGTCGTCGATATCTATAATTCCACGGTCGCTTCCAGACAAGTCACGGCGGATACGGAAGAAGTTTCCGCAGCGAGTCGTCGGGACTGGTTTCTGCGGCATACCGATGCACGCCCCCTGCTGGTGGCGGAACGAGATGGTCGTCTCCTTGGCTGGATCAGTTTCGAACCCTATCACGCTCGCCCTGCCTATCGTCATACAGCGGAGTTAAGCATCTACCTGGCGCCGCAGCAGCGGGGCAAAGGACTGGGCGCCCGCCTGTTGAGTCACGCGATAGCGCTGGCGCCGCAGCTTGGGGTTACGGCGTTGGTCGGCGTGATTTTCTCACACAATGCGCCCAGCCTCGCCTTGTTTCGCAAACACGGCTTTCAATGTTGGGGGGAACTGCCCAACGTAGCGGAAATGGACAGCGCGCTCTACAGCGTGACGCTTATGGGCTTGTCGCTGCCTCGATAAGACCGGTAAAAATTCTTCTTCATCGGGATTTGACTTAAGCCTCCCTTAAGCTTCGCCCCTTAATCTGCTCCTTGTCGTTAAACAAGACATTCACACAAGGAACAGATTTATGAAATCAACCTCAATCGCCTTACTCGCCGCCGCCCTGAGTCTGTCAGCAGCCACCGCGTTCGCAGACCCTACCTGCACCACCGAGCCCAAGTCCGCCTGGCAGGACCAGGAAGTTTTCAAACAGTCGCTGCTGGACCAGGGTTACAAGATCAAGAAATTCAAAGAGACAGACACCGGCTGCTATGAAATCTACGGCTGGAACAGCCAGGGTCAGAAAGTGGAGATCTACTTCAACCCGGTTAACGGCGAAGCTGTCAAAACTGAAATAGATTAAGGAGTTCCCTATGCAAACCATTCGTGTCTGGGACCCTCTGGTCCGCTTATTTCACTGGACGTTAGCCACAGCGTGCATTCTGAATCTGTGGGTTCTGGAGGATGGAAGTTCCTGGCACGAATGGGTCGGTTATTATGCCGGAGGCGCTGTTGCGATCAGAGTCTTATGGGGTTTTATAGGGACGCCCTACGCGCGCTTTCGGTCTTTTTTTCCCACGCCGACCCGACTTAAAAACTATGCAGGCGCTCTTCTGTCCGGTAAGCCCACGCAAACAGTAGGGCACAACCCGATGGGCGGTCTGATGATTCTGGCGCTCATGTTCCTGGTGGCTGCGTTGGCCGTCAGTGGCTGGATGATGAGCCTGGACGCCTTCTGGGGCGAAGATTGGCTGGAGGAAATTCATGAGGGCTTAGCCAGCGCGTTAATGGCGCTCATGCTGATTCACATCGCCGCAGTGAGCCTGTACTCGCGCTTCGGTAAAGAGAACCTTATCGCCGCCATGGTCACCGGCAAGAAACAAATCAGCAAACCCGAATAACCACCAGACGACGCAAGTCTGCGACTATTGGTACTTCTTCAGAAAAGCGGCGTAAGCGCCATCTTCCAGCATACGCTGCAATGTGACTTCCATTTGCCGCAGCATTTCCGGGTCCTTGGCCAGCGGCGACTTTCTGGAAATAATCAGATGGGCGGGGATATCCTGGGATAGTTTCGTCGGCAACGCCATTATTTTCCCATCCAGCCCCAGCTCCCGCGCCATGTAATCCACTTCCAGCTCATTGCCGATCACGGCGTCAATGCGCTGTGCGGCAAGCAAGCGCAAGTTATGGCTCATGCTCTTCTCGACCACCTCAAAACGCCCCCGTTTTTGTGCATGATCAAACTCCGGATTGATGGAAAAGCCGAGATTCTTGCCCAATACTTTGCCGTCTAAATCCTCCAGACTGTAAAAAACGATAGGCCGTTCCGGGTTAACAAACACGCAATAGGTGCTCAGATGGATCGGCGGGTCGAGAAAAATCGCATACTCCTCCCGTTCCGGCGTACGAAAAGCGGAGAAGCCGCCATCAATAGCGCCCGCTGCTACTTCGTGCAGAACTCTCTTCCAGGGATAAAGCTTAATCTCGACGTTCCAGCCCAGACGTCGCGCCATTTCTTTAACGATATCCACGTCCAGCCCTTTGATTTGGTCGCCATCGCGCCATTCATAGGGTGTGAAATCCTCCTGTGACGCCAGCACAAGCGATGTTTCCGCCGCCGACGGCTGCGCCAACAACGCGAGCAGCCCACTAAGCACTAATACTGACAGTCTCATTTGGCCCCGTCTCCGCATTGATAATAGCGCCCTATCATCCTTTCGGCCGATCCCACCAACCCAAAAGCCTATTGTAGCTGATTCTTTTTTAATCTATTTATATAGCAACTTTACAAACGGTTACATATTTACAACAGACAACTTTATAACAGACAACCGGGATGTCACGAATGAGCGCATTCGACCACCGGCCGGCGGCGAGAAGAGAACATTATGCACGTAGTAAGCTATACCGAACCCCAACTTCCTGACCTGCTGACGCTTTACGCCAAGACCTTGCTAAAGCGGGAGCTGACCTACACTCGCCTGCCCGAATTATGCGTTGAGGTTTTCGATATCACTCTTTGCCGCAGCCACCTGGATAAATATCTGCGCTTCTTTGAGTTTAGTCCGCAATACCGTCAAACTGAACGCGCGCCCCTGCCGTTTCTGTATGTTTTTACCCAAAAGCCCCAGTTGACCCTGCTGACCCGGCCGGAATTTCCTCTCAAACTGCTGGGTCTGGTGCATCTGGGCGTCAAATTCATCCAGCGCTTTCCGGTCTGCGCCCAGGATCGATTGACCGTGCGCGCTTATTTATCCGGTCAGGAAGAATGCGCACATGGGCAAAGCTTCACCGTCACGACGGAAATCTGGACCCGCGGACAGGTCGCGGTGGAAATGATCAACCATTACCTGAGCAAACGCCCCGGTAATCATCGCCCCGCCCGTAACGGACCACGCACACCGTTTTCCGACGCGGCTCCGCAGACGACCTTCTATTTCGGCAGCGCCGATATTCGCCGTTATGCGCGGCTGTCCGGCGACTTCAATCCTATCCACCTGTACCAGTGGACCGCACGTCTGTGCGGTATGAAGCGCCCGATAGTGCACGGCATGTACTCCGTCGGCAAGATCATGGGCTATCTGAGCAATCAGAATGAACGTGAGATTCGTCAGGCGTCCTTCAAGTTTACCCGTCCCGTCTACGTACCCAATGACTTATCCTTGTGGACCCACGCTTTCGACAATCGCACCATGGCGACCCTGGGCAGCCGCTCCAACGCCCCCAGCGTCTCCGCCGAGATCGAATACAAGTTGGGCTGAACCTGCTCCGCCGCGTCCTGCGGCGGAATTATCCTGAAAAGTATGCTACTTAATTAATAAGCGCCTTTTTATTGCGCCGTATTGCGCTGACGTCGGCACAAGCCGCGGCATGCGCTTAACGCCTTATTCCGATTTAATTTTTTGCACCCGTCGGGGAGCCTTTATTCATGTCCAGCGAAGTCAACGATCTGGAGCATACGCTGTTCGCTTTTATAGAAAGCAGCGATGAAGCTTACGCCCTCTTCAACGACCAGGATCTTCTTGTTTACTGCAACGCCGCTTTCGCCCGGCTTTTCAATGCTGAGCGCGAATTTCTCGCCGGTTTCAGTTTTCGCCGTCTGGCCGAACGCTGTTACGACACCCGGCAAGGCATTCACATCGAGTCTGACGATCTGGAAGGCTGGCTGCGTTATGCGCAGGAATTACGTCGCACACGCCAGTTTCGCAGCTACGAGGTGGAAATCAGCGGCGGCCGCTGGTTTTTATTCTCGGAGCAGATCGACAATCAAGGACGCATGCTGGTGCGCGCCCGCGATCTCACTGCGCAGAAGCAACTGGAAGGACGCATCAATCACGCCAATCAGAAGTTACGCCATATGGCGATGACGGATGAGCTGACCCATGTCGCTAACTATCGCGGCTTCTTCGAAGCGGCGGAAGCGGAGGCGAATCGCTGCTGGCGCACCGGCGCGCCCATGACGCTGATGCTGCTGGATATGGATCACTTCAAAAAGGTCAACGACAACTATGGCTATCCGGTCGGGGATGAGATCTTGCGCCGCATCGCGGAAATGTCCCGGGAGGCCTTGCGTGAATACGATGTGTTCGGGCGTATCGCCGGCGAGGAGTTCGCGATTTTCCTTAGTCAGGCCAATGATAAGGTCGGCATGCAGATCGCCGGACGCCTCATCGAGTCAATTGCCGACATGGTCTTCACCGGACCCGCCGATGGCGATCCGGAAGTGCGCGTCACCGCGTCCATCGGGCTCTGTATTGGAGAGTGCGATACGCCGTTCGAGCAGCTTTTCAAGCAAGCGGAAGTCGCCTTGCAGCAGGCCAAGGATCAAGGCAGGAATCGTGTGGAGGTTTTCCACATGAAAAAAGTCTGACGACGGTTTTCAACGCTGAAAAAGGATCTGCGACCACCCGCCGTCAACGTCGTGCGCCCTTGCGCTTGTCATGAGATCGCAAAAAGATCGCAGGGCGCGGCGGCGACGTCGGATGGTCGCAGAAAACAGGGGCTAGCCTCGTGTGAACGCCTTCAAGCCGGTCGCGGCGACATTATCCGCCGGCGCTTCCCAGCCTCCGCCCAGAGAGCGGTAAATTTCCACAACGCCTTTCATGATATCCGTCTCCGCCTGCATCGCAGCGTCTTCCGCCGCCAGACGGGTGCGCTCCGTGTCCAGCAACACCAACAGGTCAATAAAGCCTTCCTTGTATTGCGCCTGGGCGATTTCCTGGGCCCGCGCGCTGCTCTCCACCTGCGCCTGCAAGTGCAGATAGCGTTGCTGGCTCTGGTGATAATTAACAAAGCTGAGCTGTGCGTCTTCCAATGCCCGCAACACCGTCTGCTGATAGTCTTCCAGGGCCGCTTCATTCTGCGCCTCGGCCACGCGCACCCGCGCCTTCAGGGAGGCCCAATCCAGCACCGCCCAGTTCAGGCTGGGGGCCACGGACCAGGCGCCGGAGGAGGATTTCAGCAGCTCACTGCCGGAGCCGGAAATAAAGCCCAGGAACCCGGTCATTTCCACCTTGGGAAACAGGTCCGCCGTCGCCACGCCAACCCTGGCGGTGGCTGACGCCAAACGGCGTTCAGCGACGCGCACGTCAGGACGGCGACGCAACAAGGCGGCGGGGTCGCCAATAGCAAGCGCCGTCGCCACCTGGGGAATGGGCTGATAGCTCAAGTCCATCGCCAGCTTGCCAGGCTCGGAACCGGTCAGCACCGCCAGCCGATACTCATCGCGGGCGATGCGCGCCTGCAACGGCGCCAGAGTAGCCTGCGCCCCGGCGTATTGCGCCTTACTGCGCACCACATCCAGCTCTGCGCCGACTCCCGTCTTGTACTTGGCCTCCGTCAGTTCCACCACGGATTTGAGATTCTCCAGATTACGCTGCGCCACTTGAATCTGCGCCTGAGCGCCGCGTAAGTCCGCATAGACGCGCACGACTTCGGCAATGATCTCTACCTGCATATTGCGCAACGCCGCATCGCTGGACAGCGCTTCCGCTTCGGCGGCTTCAATCAGCCGCGTCACGCGGCCGAAGAAGTCAAGGTTCCAGCTCAGGTTGCCTCCGGCGGAGTATTGCTCCACCTTGGCGGCGTCAGAGAAGTTCGGCGCGGACTTCGCTCGCGAGGCGCTGTACTCAGCGCCCACGCCGCCTTTCGGAAAGCGGTCGTCGCGACTGTCGTCAAATGCAGCGTAAGCGGCCTTTACATTGGCCCGCGCCTTGGCGATGTCGTGATTGTCGGCGAGGGCGAGATCCACCAGTTTCTCAATACGGGGATCGTTGAACTGCCCCCACCAGTTTTCCTCCATGCGCTGGAAGTCGAACTGCTGTTGGTTGAACGTCTGCAATTGCGTCGCAGGAATTTCTGGAGCCTGATAGTCAGGCCCCACTGTCATGCATCCCGCCATAGCCAGAGTCAGCGCGGAGACCAGGAAAAGCTTCGCCTTACGCATGAGCCACCTCCCCTTGCGCTTCGTCCTGCGGATCGCGTTTTTTCACCCAGCGACGAATCAGGTGATAGAACAGCGGCGTCAGCAACAATCCAAAGATCGTTACCCCGATCATGCCGGAGAACACCGCGACGCCCATGGCGTGACGCATTTCCGCGCCGGCGCCGCTGGAGTACACCAATGGCGCCACGCCCATGATGAACGCCAGGGACGTCATCAGAATCGGACGCAAACGCAGGCGACAGGCTTCCAGGATGGCGTCCATCAGACTGAGACCCGCGTCCTGACGCTCCTTGGCGAACTCCACGATCAGAATCGCGTTTTTGGTCGCCAATCCCACCAGTACGATCAGTCCAATCTGGGTGAAGATATTGTTGTCACCGCCGGACAGAATCACCCCGGTCATGGCTGACAACAGCGTCATCGGTACGATCAGAATAATCGCCAATGGCAACGACCAGCTTTCGTATTGCGCCGCCAGCACCAGGAAGACCAGCAGAACAACCAGCGGGAAGACGAATACCGCTGTGTTGCCCGCCAGAATCTGCTGATAGGTCAGCTCGGTCCACTCAAAGGTCATGCCGTTGGGCAGCTCGTCTTTGAGCAGCTTCTCAATCGCCGCCTGGGCCTGGCCTGAGCTGTAGCCCGGGGCTGGCGCGCCGTTGATTTCCGCGGTTGGGTAACCGTTGTAGTGCATAACCCGATCCGGCCCCGCCGTATGAGTCACGTTCACAAAGGAACCGATGGGGATCATGTCGCCCTGGCCGTTACGCACTTTCAAGCGACTGATCTGGTCCGCCTCCTGACGGAAGTCATCCTCCGCCTGCACATTCACCTGATAGGTGCGACCGAACTGGTTGTAGTCGTTCACATACAGCGAGCCCATGTAGACCTGCATGGTTTCGAACACGTCGTTCAGAGACACGTTGTGAGACTTGGCCTTCTCGCGATCCACGTCCACATCGATCTGCGGCACGTTGACCTGGAAGCTGCTGAACAGGCCGGTCAGTCCAGGGGTCGCCCAGGCTTTCTGCACGATATTCTGGGTTTGCGCATACAGCTCGTTGTAGCCCATGCTGGCGCGATCTTCGACCTGCAGGCGGAAACCGCCGATGGTGCCCAATCCCATGACCGGAGGCGGTGGAAAGATCGCCACAAAGGCTTCCTTAATGGCGCTGTATTCGCCGTTCAACTGTCCTGCGATAGCGCCTGCGGACAGAGAGGGGTCTTTACGTTCCTCGAAGGGCTTCAAAGTCACGAACACGATGCCGCTGTTAGGGGCGTTCACAAAGCCGTTCACGGACAAACCAGGGAACGCGACAGCCGATTCCACGCCGGGGTGCTTCAACGCGATGGCGGACATTTCCCGAATCACGTCTTCCGTACGATCCAGCGAGGCCGCGTCCGGCAACTGCGCGAAGGACACCAGATACTGCTTGTCCTGCTGCGGCACGAAGCCCACCGGCGTGGTCTGGAACTGATGATAGGTCAGACCGATCAGGCCGCCGTACACCACCAGAATCACCAGGCCGCCGCGAATGATGCGTTTCACGCCCCAGGTATAGGCATTGGAAGCCTTCGCAAAGAACTTGTTGAAAGGCGCGAACAACCAGCGACCGAACAGACCATCGATAATGCGGCTCAACAGATCTTTCTTGGCGCTGTGCGGTTTCAACAGCACAGCGGACAGAGCCGGACTCAGGGTCAGGGAGTTGATAGTCGAAATGATCGTGGAGATCGCAATAGTCAACGCGAACTGTTTATAAAACTGGCCGGTCAGGCCAGAAATAAACGCGGTAGGAATAAACACCGCGCTCAGCACCAGAGAGGTCGCGATAATCGGGCCGGTCACTTCTTTCATGGCCTGCTTGGTGGCCTCCACCGGCGTCATGCCCAGCTCGATATTACGTTCGACGTTTTCCACCACCACAATGGCGTCATCCACCACGATGCCGATAGCCAGCACCAGTCCAAACAGCGACAGCGCGTTCAGCGAGAAGCCGAACAGATACATCACCGCAAAGGTGCCCACCAGGGATACCGGCACCGCCACCAATGGGATAATCGAAGCGCGCCAGGTCTGCAGGAACAACACCACGACGATAACTACCAGCAGAATGGCCTCCAGCAGTGTTTGCACCACCGCTTTGATAGAGCCTTTTACGAAAACCGTAGGGTCGTAAACAATGGAGTAGTCCACGCCTTCCGGGAACGTCTTCTTCAGTTCCGCCATGGTGGCGCGCACGTTGTCGGAAATTTCAATGGCGTTGGAGCCGGGACGCTGGAAGATCGGCAACGCCGCCGCAGGCTTGTTGTTCAGCAAAGAACGCAATGCATAAGTGCTGGAGCCCAGTTCCACGCGACCGACGTCTTTCAGACGGGTCATTTCCCCATTCGGACCAACACGGACAATGATGTTTTCAAACTCTTCGATGGATTCCAAACGGCCTTTCACGTTGATCAGCAGCTGGAAATCGCTGGCGCTGGGAGACGGCGGCGCCGCCAAAGTACCCGCCGCCACCGCGCGGTTCTGTTCACGAATAGCTTGCAGCACGTCGCTGGTGGTCAGATTCAGCGCGGCCACTTTTTCCGGGTCCAGCCAGATGCGCAAAGAGTAATCCCCGGCGCCGAACACACGTACTGCGCCTACGCCTTCAATCCGCGACAACGCGTCTTTCACGTTCAAGGTGGCGTAGTTCGCCAGATAGAGCGTGTCGTAACGGTTATCCGGCGACACCATGTGCACAACCATGGTCAGGTCCGGCGAGGATTTCTCCGTCGTAACGCCTAATCGCTGTACTTCATTGGGCAGGCGCGGCAAAGCGCGGCTGACGCGGTTCTGCACGTCCACCTGAGCTTCGTCGAGATCCGTTCCCAGGGCGAAGGTCACCGTCAACGCCATGCGGCCGTCGGAAGAGGCCTGGGAAGACATATAGAGCATGTTCTCCACGCCGTTGATCTCTTGCTCCAACGGCGAGGCGACAGTTTCAGCGATAACCTTGGGGTTGGCGCCGGGATAGGTGGCGTTCACCACCACCGTAGGCGGAACCACCTCGGGGTATTCCGTAATAGGCAGCTCGAACACCGCCAATGCGCCGGCGATAAATATCATTATCGACAGCACGCCGGCCAATATGGGCCGATGAATGAAATATTGCGACAGATTCATAACTGCTTACCTCTAGCCGCGAGGCTGTTCCAATGCGGCGTTGGGAGAGGCTTTCGCTGGCGCAGCGGCCTGCGCCGCCTCCAGACGGGCCTGCTCCGTCAAATACTTTTCCACGATCCGTTGTTGCGCGTAGAAACGCTCCAGCGCAGCCGGTTCCACCATGGCGGTTTCCTGGGGCGTCACTTCAGCGCCGGGACGCACTCGTTGCAGGCCATTCACCACGATCTTCTCGCCGGGTTGCAGCCCCTTGCGAATCAGACGCAGACCATCCACTTTCGGGCCCAGCTCCACTGGACGATAGTTCACCTTGTTGTCTTCGCCGAGCACCAACACGAACTTGTTGCTTAAATCCGTATTGATGGCGCGGTCGTTAACCAGTATCCCTTCATGGCGGCCGCTGGCGATGATTCTGACGCGGGCGAACAGACCGGGAGTGAACTCTTCGTGCTGGTTATCGAACACCGCACGACCCCGTATGGTGCCGGTCTCCGGATTCACCCGGTTATCCAGAAAGTCGATATAGCCGGTGTGCGCATAGTCCTGCTCGTCAGCCAAGCTCATCAATGCAGGATTATCGCCGTCGCGGGCGCTGGGACGATCGCCCCGCGCCGTCTGCTCGCGATACTTCAGATAGGTGCGCTCATCGGCGTCGAAATAGGCGTAGACCTTGTCTGTAGACACCAATGTCGTCAGCAGGCTCTGGCCGGCCTGGACATAGTTGCCTTCAGTGATGATGGCGCGGGAGACGCGACCGGAAATCGGCGCCGTCACTTTGGTGAAACTCAGACTTAACTTGGCGGACTCAAGGGCCGCCCGAGTGGACTGCACTTGTGCGCGCGCCTGACTCAACTGGCTCTCGCGGCTGTCCACCTGCTCCACGGAAATCGCGTTCTGCTTTTTCAGGCTTTGCGCCCGCTTCATGTCGCGCTCAGCAAGATCTAAACGCGCCTCAGCGCTGGTCAGATCCGCATTCAAGCGATTCACTTCCGCCTGAAAAGAGCGGGGATCGATTTCAAACAACAGATCGCCTTTGTTGACCCGAGCGCCTTCTTCGAAGGTCACTTTATCGATGTAACCTGAAACGCGCGGGCGTAATTCGACGGTTTGCGTCGCCTCCAGGCGACCGGTGAATTCGTCCCATTCCGTAACGGGCTCGCTTAGCACAGTCGCGACGTCCACCATTGGCGGCGCCATAGCGTGGCCTTGCTGTTGCGGAGGTTCAGCGGGTTGGCAGGCGCTCAACAGGACTGCCGCCGACACTGCCGCTCCGTATAGAATGAGAGATCTGGAAAATTTCATGACAAGCTCCTTTGACTGACAGGCGCACAATAACTGCTCCCTACTGACAACCTGCTGTCAGTAGCTCCGTTAGCGCCTCAGGTTTTTTTGCGATGCTTGCATTTTGTTCATAATCATTGATATCGTCTAATTTATATTTGATATTCGACACATCATTAATTTTTATATGAAGGCTCGATATGCGTAATATAGATTTGAATTTGCTCGTTATTTTCGACGCCATCATGACCGAAAACTCCATTAGCGGCGCGGCGGAGCGGCTTTCCATGACCCAGCCGGCGGTGTCCAATGCGGTGGCGCGCATGCGTCAGGTCTGGAACGATCCCTTGTTCGTGAAAAACGGACGTGGTATCCAGCCCACCACCCACGCGCTCAGCCTGTGGCACCAGGTCAGCGGCCCGCTGATTCAACTGAAGGACGCGGTCAACCCGCAGGATTTCGACCCATCGTCGACCCGCAGACGCTTCCGCGTGGGCATGAGCGATATCACGACAGACCTGATCTGGCTGCCCATGCGCAGAATGGTGGAGACGGAAGCGCCTAACATCGATCTGCATGCGGTCCCCGCCAATGGCAATAACTCGGAAAGCATCCTGACCAACGGCGAAGTGGATATTATCGTGGGAGTGATGCAGGAGTTCCGCACCTCGTTCCGCAACGACTTTCTGTTCGAAAGCGATTATGTTTGCGCCATGCGGAAAGACCATCCATTGGCCGCGGAGCCGCTGACGCTGGAGAAATATCTAAAGGCGGACCATTTGCTGGTGTCCCTCACTGGAGAAGCCACCGGCTTCGTTGATATTACGCTCAGCCAGCAAGGGTTGAGTCGTCGTGTGGCGATGACGGTGAATCATTTCGCTTCCGTGCCGGCGTTGCTGGAAGGCAGCGACCTGATCTCCATCGTGCCCAATATGGTGATCGCCAAGGGCGCCAAATGCGGTTCGCTGCATGTCACCAAGCCGCCACTGGAAATACGCCCCACCCCTGTCTCCATGATCTGGCACGCCCGCCATGATCGCGATCCCGGCGTGTTATGGCTGAGAGAGAAGATCAAGTTTTTCACGATTGCCGAGTGGCTGAAATACCTGCCAAGCTGTTGTCCGCAGGTGTGTCATTTACATCCATGGGAGGATGTAACAGAGGAAGGGGAAGAAGCCACCATGGACTGACCGCCAAAGGCGGCCAGTCCGGCGGGATTACTTATCGGAAGGCACGAACACCAGTTTGCCCGGCGCCACTTTCAAATCCATATTGGTCAGAGACATGAACTGTCCCGCCAGATTGGCGTCATCCAGACGATACACTGGCATGGTTTCCAGCATCTGCGCCAGAAAGCGCATGGCGTTGTCCGTCACGGGCTTGAAATCGCCTTTGAAGTAAGGGGAATCGATACGGCTGTCCAGCAACCGCAAACGACGGATATACACCGCCTTCTCCTGGCTGTTGTAATAGGGCGCGCCCTCCACTTTCAGGAAAACGCCCACCGGCAGTTTCGCCATCAGCGCGTTGACCGCGACTTCGCCGTTCAGCTCCAACACCGCTACATCGCGGCCTTCCGGCCCCAGGGTGACATCCACTTTGTCGAGCGCCAATGACAGTGGCGACCCGGATTCCAGTTGCTGGCGGTCATAGCGACTCACCTGCTCCTGCATGTAACTCTCCAGTGTGGCCTCGCTGATGCTGAAAGGCGACAGCGCCGCACAACCACTCAATAGAGACATCAAAACCAAAATCGGTAAAAACAGTTTTTTCATGTGGATCATTTCCAGAGTTCTTTGTCGTCCATCCTGCAATATGCCGACGCGGGGGGCAATAGCGTATAACCACGTCGTCCGCAGGGAGGAAATCAGTCCGGGATCAGGCGCTTGCCCATGCTGATGGACTGATCTTCCAAATAGCCCAGGGCAGTATAAAACCCGATGGCGGCCAGATTATCCTTACGAATCTGTAAGTTTATCTTCGGACACCCCATCGCCAGCAAACGCCTCTGCAGCTCGTCCATCAATGCGCGCCCCCAGCCCGAACCCTGATGTTGAGGATCCACCGCCAAATAGTTCACCCAGCCACGATGCCCCTCATAGCCGCCCATTACGGTCGCCGCCGGACGTCCCCGCCACTCTCCCACCAGAAACAGACCAGGATCGACTTTAAGTTTGCGATGAATGTCCTTGCGCGGATCGTTCCAGGGACGCACCAGGCCGCATTGTTCCCACAAAACGACGACCTCGTCTTCATCTTTCATCTGGAAAGTTCTTATTATCAGTTCAGACTCATTACTGGTTACCATGATCAAACGTCTCCCGCGGGAATTGAACATGGCGCTTAAAACAACATAATCAGCAGCGGTATGCAAAATTTAAGGCTCGCGTGGACTTATAAAATCAGTCGCAGCATCGTCAGAGCGCTGGCTTACAGGCTGGCCTTGTCCGAACTGGATTTACAGCGCTATCTCACTGCGCACTTTCCTATTGAAACCAGAAAATACCTGTTGGGGGTCCGGCTGCATGATCCCTGGGTGCGCCTGGACGACGCCCGCAATCGCATCGCCGTCGGAGCCAGGGTGGAGTTGCAGCTTCCCGGCGGCTTTATCTCCACCGGCATCGTGGAAATGGAGGGCGTTCTCTCCTATTCTCAGCAGGAAGGAGCGTTTTATCTCTTCGACCCGCAAATCACCGATCTACAACTCCATCCCATCCCCGGCCGCTACCTGAAACCGGCCCGCGCCGCCGTGCGTATTGCACTATCCCGTTATGTCGCCGGCGCCCCTGTCTTCCAGTTCCGCATGGACAGCCTGCGCCACCGACTGGCGCGCGCGCTGGTGAAGAACGTAGAGGTGCGTCGCGGCAAGCTGCGCGTGCGCTTCCGGGCCTCACGACAAAACTACGAGACCTGAGTACGCGGCGCCTAGGCTATACAGGGGATACATAGTCTCAAATTCACCGCTATATTGGTTTACCGGCACAGCCGATAAGACCCTGGCATAGACCCCTGAACCTAAGACATTCGACCGAATTGAAGGCATGCGGAGGTGGATGTATGGTTTATTATCTGAACACCAATAAATATAAAAGGAGCCGCGAGAGCGCAGTCCCCTCTCGCCTTGGTGCACAGCCGACGGGGAGCAATCAGTACAACTAAGAAAAAGCTCTCTTTAATAAAACAATCTCATGCAATGGAATCTACAATGAAACTGTGCAAAAAACCCCTGCTTGTAGGGATGATGACCGGACTGACCTTCGCCGCCGCCAATGTCTACGCCAGCGGTCCCGACAATATTGAATCCTACCGCAGCATTACCGCGAAAATCGTGGGCGGAGAAGAAGCCTCTGAAGGCGAATTTCCGTTCATGGTGTACCTGCAGTACAACGGCGGACAATGGTGTGGCGCATCCGTAGTCAGCGACTACTACGTGCTCACCGCCGCACACTGTACATCCGGACGCTCCGCCAGCAGCTTCAAGGCGGTTGTCGGTCTGCATCGCCAGAACGACATGAGCGACGCCCAGGTCATTCAGGTGACGGAAGTCATCAACCATCCGGGCTACAACTCCAACACTATGCAAAACGATATTGCATTGTTGAAAGTCGCGCAGAAAATCGATGAGAAATATACCCGCATCACACTGGGCGCGCCCAACGATATCTATGACGGCCTCATGACCACGGTCATCGGCTGGGGGGATACGTCCGAAGGCGGCAATTCTCCCAATGCCCTGCAGAAAGTGGACGTGCCGGTCGTGTCTCTGGATGAATGTCGCAGCGCCTACGGCAGCAGCAATATTCATGATCATAACGTCTGCGCCGGCCTCAAGCAGGGCGGCAAGGATTCCTGTCAGGGCGACTCCGGCGGCCCATTGTTCATCAACCAGGCGGGCGAATTCCGTCAATTGGGCGTCGTCAGTTGGGGCGACGGATGCGCGAGGCCGAACAAGTACGGCGTCTACACAGCGGTGCCCAGTTTCACCAGCTGGATCAACTCTCATACCGGCGGGGATGACGGTGGCGACGACGGCGGCGATGATGGCGGAGACAACGGCGACGCCATCAGCCTGAGCAACGGCAAAGCCCTGACCGACCTGAGTGGATCCGCCGGCAGCTCGAAATACTATGTGCTGGATGTGCCCACTGGCGCCAGCGACATTTCCTTCAAGATTGAAGGCGGCTCCGGCGACGCCGACCTCTATGTGAAGGCGGGCGAGAAGCCGACTTCCTCCAGCTATGACTGCCGCCCCTACAAAAACGGCAATAATGAAACCTGCTCCGACCTGCCGGTTAAGCCAGGCAAATACTACGTTATGTTGCAGGGCTACAGCGCCTATAACGGTCTGAGCCTGACCGGTTCATTCAGCGGCGGTAATGATGACGGCGGCGACGATGGCGACAGCGGCGAAGGCAATGGCGTTGAAAGCGGTCTGAGCGGCGGTTCTGGCGAGTGGCTGCATTTCAGCGACGTCATTCCAGAGGGCGTATCCACACTGACCGTTAAGATCTCCGGCGGCAGCGGCGACGCAGACCTTTACGTGCGTAAGGGCAGACAACCCAGCGGCAGTCGTTTCCAGTGTCGTCCTTATAAAGACGGCAACAACGAGTCCTGCGTCATTCCTAACCCTTCAGCCGGCGAATGGTTCATGAGCCTGCGCGGTTATACCGATTTCAGCGGCGTCACTCTGGAGTGGTCCTCTCAGTAAACTCTCTCAGGCGGCGCCCTGGCGCCGCCTTCTCCCTCTATCCCTCATATTAATCCCCTGTTCCAATACGCAAGTTTGCGGGAAGACTGTAGTCGTCCGCCCCTGCGTCGTCACGTTTCGGGTAGTTCAAAAGGCGTAGTTAATAAAAATTAACAAAATTAATGTTTTAGCAAAAACCAGCAACCACGCGCCTTTTCAGGCAGAAAGTCTAAAAAACAAACAACGACAGTAATTTACGCCAATTGGCGGAAGCGAGCCTCACGCCTACCCTGTATCCTCTCTTTTCAAGAGACGGGTATATCGCCCGTTACACGACATCGTAAAAAATCTAAAAAAAGCGTGGAAATTGATGAAGCACTTTCAAGATAAAGTAGTAAGATCTCTAGTGACTGGCGCAGCGCTGGCGCTGAGTAATTCCGCCCTGGCGGCAGGTTTCCAACTTGTGGAGCACAGCGCGTCAGGTATGGGCCGGGCCTACGCCGGCGAAGCAGCAATCGCCGATGACGCCAGCGTCCTGGCGGCCAATCCGGCGGCAATGTCGCTGATCGAAAAAAGCACGTTCAGCGGCGCATTGAGTTTTATCGATCCTAACGTCGAGGTTGATGGCACTCGCAATATAGGTCCCTTGCCCAATCTGGATGCGGGTAAAGACAGCGCCGCCCCAAGCGCGCTGGTTCCCGCTGTTTATTATGTACACCCCTTAAATGATCAGGTAACCGTCGGCATTGGCGCATTTTCCAACTTTGGTCTGGAAACTGACTACGGCAATGACTACGGGGCAAGCGACATCGCCAACAAAACCAGCATTACAACCGTCAATATCAACCCCAGTGTCGCTTATAAACTTAACGACCAATTCAGCTTGGGCTTGGGTATTAACTACGTAAGAGCTGAGGCGGAGCTTTTATCCACAATGCCTGATAGCACTGGCCCTCTGGCTAGAGCCAAGAACGTCGACCTTTCCGGCGATGGCGACACCTGGGGCTGGAACGCAGGCGTACTATGGAACCTAAGCCAGGACACCCGCTTGGGACTGTCATATCGCTCCAAACTTTCCATTAAGCTGGAAGGCGATATCAAATCAGACACTATCGCCGCATTTAACGACAGCGGCTCATTAACGGTGGATCTGCCCGACATCACCGAGTTGTCCTTATTCCAACGCATTAATGACCAACTGGCTGTGCATGCCAGCGTTACTTATATGGGTTGGGAACACTTCGACAAACTGGAAGTTAAACTGAACAGCGGTCTTGATCAGGTACTGAAACAAGAAAACTGGGACGACTCTATCCGCTATGCGATTGGCGCAACTTACAATGTCGACAATAACCTGACCTTGAGAGCAGGTCTGGCGCTGGACGAAACGCCCGTAGCGGAAGAGAATCGCAGCCTGAGCATTCCTGACGCGGACCGTATGTGGTACAGCATCGGCGCCACCTATAAAGTTAACGCCAATATCAGCGTAGACGCAGGTTACACTCACCTGAATGGCGACAAGGTTTACCTGTCTGAAGAGTCCACTTTGGGTGAGTTCAACGGCTCTTCCGAAGGCGACGCCAACCTGTACTCCGTACAGTTGAACTGGGTATTGTAATCCCGTCCTTCAAAGCGCCTGCCTCCCAGGCGCTTTCTCTCTTTCCTCTCTCGTAGGCGACAGCCTCACTTCACATCCAAGACTTCATTGGGATCAAGGAAAAACATTTTCTTCCAGCCTTGGGTGGCGTCGTCCGCTCGCCATGGGTAAGGAAGCAGCGTCACGGCCGAGTAGTGCAAATGCGGCGGCTTGCCTTTTGCGTTGCCGGTATCTCCCACAGTTCCTACCGGCGTTCCCGTTCGCACCAGATAGCCGGGATATACCGCCTGATCCTTGAGATGCGCGAAGTAGTGTATGCGCCATTTCGGCCCCAGCACCGCCACGACTTTCCCGCCTATGCCGAGCTCGCCGCGAAACACCACGACGCCATAAGTAGGAGACACCACTGGCGTTCCCGCATCGGCGAAGATATCTATTCCTTTGTGCACCCCAGATCTCCCCCAGGGTTCATACCAAAATGTATTGGCGTTCCAGTCTTTGCTGGTCGCTCCCTGCACCGGTATGGTCGGAGACTCCGGCGCCGCCATCCAGACAATGGACAGTCCCAATAGAATTAACAGCGCACGTTTCTTTTTCACAAGTCGTTCCTGATTACATATGGAGGGCTTCACTAGCGATAGCCAAGTCGCGAAGCAGAATTACAGCGCCGACCTTACAAAGTCCTCAGACCAGGTGCAACTGAAAATAGAAAGCGTCGGAGTTAACGCCGCCGCAATACGGCGACGTTAAGAGAGGGGGGTAGTTAAGACCTAAGACCGGGCGACGGCCTCTTCAGCCTTACCAAGGAACAGAGTGACGCCGGCGTCGCGAATCTGCAGCCCTTCGATGGTAATCAAGCCATTTGGATCCGCTTTCGCCAGCCCGCTCTGATAAATTTCAGAGGGATTGTCCGGATTAGTGGCTTTATACAGATAAACGCCTTTCGGTTCCGCGACAAAGCTCTGCAAACCACGCAGGCTGACATCCGCCGTCACAACATCTGAGGGCGCATGGGCTCTGCCCATCTGCAGGCACTCCCTCTCCGGGTTGAAACGTACGCACTTACGCAGACTACGCAGCTTTAGCGTCATGCGAAAACGCACTGGCGTGTCGACGATCGTATGCGTCTCCCACGTCAAATACCCATTGAGAACGCCCACTGCGTCGCCGTCCATTGGCGAACCGGAGCCAGGATCATCCGCGCCCTGTACATTAGTGAACACCGGATAACTTTGATTCTTGCGATAGGCGTATATCGTGGAGAAATCGATCATGGGGTCCCACTCGCCGCCCACTGGCGTATGGGCTTTACCGCCCTTAACGCGCTGGTCCCAAAAGAAATAGCCCAACTGCTTGTTGGTTTCCATCGTATGGTAGAACTCCGGTTTTTCATCCCAGCTGACGACATTGTCGTTCTTACCGTTGATGACATACATAATCGGTAAGTCAGCCCGGGCGTGATCCACCAGATAGCTCAGGTTCAGGCGGTCGTAGATCCATACGCCTTCTGTGTCTACAAACACCGTACTGGACGGTATATCGCCCCATAAATGATCGCCGTAGCAGCGCTCAGTTTCGCCTATGTCCCACTGATCGCTCTGTTCACTGTAAGATGCGGCGAAGTTAAATTTAGGCGCGCTGGCCATAACCGCCGCGAAGATTTCCGGCGACGCCACCGCAGTGAACAATGCGCCGATGCCGCCCATGGAATAACCTCCGGCATACACCCGATTGGGATCAATGACCGGCTTCAACTCCTCACCTACTTTGATCAGCCGTCCCTTCAGCCAGCTGATGATATGCAGCACCCGTTGTCGGCTGTAATCGCGGATAATCACTTGTCCGTTGCTATTGCGGGGCAACTCTTTGGCGCTGCAATTACGTATGCCCAGACGATCCGGATAGCCATACCAAAAGTCATTCACAAACTCCACCGGCCCTCTTTCGCAGGAAGGCTGAGTTGCGTCTCCGCCACAGGCGTCGAGAAGATTGGTGTTGAAGTTCTCCGGATAATAAACGATCTCGTCTTCAGCAGGGTTGTCAAAAGCGCCAGGTTTCACCTCAAACTCAGGGGTCTTGGCCGGGTCCGCACGTCGAGGGTGAAAGCCGACAAACAAGGGTTGGTCTGGCTTGCTGAGATCGCCTTCTATGCCAAAAGTGAACGGATAACTGGGCGTGTTGGAGAAGGCTTTCTGCGCGGCGGTGTCATAATGCGCGCCCCAATGAGTGAAATATTGCACGCCGCCTGCGTTCTCCTGCAGAAAAGGGACGGTTTTCGCCACTCTTTCATTGCTGACCGCGCAACCGAAAGAGACCTCCTCTACGGACTCCAGACGCTGACCGCCGCGATTGGGAAATACGGCATAGTAAGCGGTGGCGGTATCCTGCCTGATCGTGTGCACATACAGGCCTTCGCCTTTGGTCATCGGAAAGAACGGCGTCAGGAACGGTCGTCCCGACCTTCGCTTATTCAACCCTGAAGCGAATGCGGCATCGCCGAGCAGCTCGGCGTCTCCCACCAATACGGTCTGTGAAGCTTGATCCACCTGAAACGGCTGCGTTCCCCGATATACCTGATAGCGGACGCTGGGATCGTTGATTTCATTCCATTTGAGAAAAGTCTGGCCGTCGCCATAAGCGCAGACAAGGTCTGCGGCGAGCGCCGGTGCGGATATCATGGCGGTGATAAAAAAAGCGCCGACAACCTTCCTCAAAGCCAGACGTTCACCTGACTTCTCCTGATCCATGTTCATAAATCATTCCCTTCTTGTTGTGATATGACATCATCGGTAAGACGCGTTGGAGATATCCAACCATCTACAAAGGGAACGTAAACCGCAGACTGCGAACTACTAACCTGGACCGGGTCGTCGCATCCATTACTGCGTTAACAACTCATTCGTCACTGCTCAGTGGGCGGTCACAATAATGCGTGCGCATCCCACAGGGAGAGATTTCCTTTCTCCCCGGTCTCCGGGCCGTCGCCGTTCGCGTCCCCATCTGACCGACATCATGTTTCATTAACCAGGCAGACAAATAGCCTCCTTCTATTTGTCTGCAACGACAGGACCTGCACATGTCAGGTTCTGTCTCCCGCGGCTAAGCGCCGCGCAGGCGCATCCATGCGCCTCACTATTAACAAGAAGCTGACTGCTGGAACCGTTCCTTCGCGCCATCCTCAACTATTGGAAGATGTCCCCAGCCTCATCGCAATTGTAACGGGGTAAAATGATAATTCCACTCTTTTCAAAAGCTTAGCAAAGATCAGACCGATATCCGGAGGTTCCGTATTATTTACCCACGCGGATGACCGCAAATGCTCCCTTTTTATTTTTATTACGTCCGAACCTGCAAACGCCTTGTCACCAGCCTTGTTTGGTCACCATCAGATAGAAAATCCCCATAACGGCGATAAACGCCGGCCAACCCAGCGCATACCAGATACGCATGTAAACGCGGTGGGGATAATTGAAACTGGTCCCCTCTCGCACCGCCGTTTCCGCTCCACGGGCGACCTTTATCTGCAGCCAGACCACAGGTAGCCAACACAGGCCCACCAGGACGAACAACGCCAGACTCATCCATATCCAGGGGGTGCTGTAGGGAATATTAAGCCAATGCAGCATCAAGAAGCCGGTGAGCGGCTGGATAATCACCGCCGGAGTGGTGAACAACCAGTCCGCCAGCACCACGTTTCGAGCCACTACGGCGATGACCCGCACATCGCCGGTACAATCCGCTCGCCACATGTAAAACGCCGTTCCCAGTCCCGTACCAAACAGCAAGGTGGAGGAAAGGATATGAATCAGTTTGACCAGGGGATACCACTCCATACGACAACGCCTCTTTCAACGCAGCTTTTCCACCGCCAGAAATACGCTCAGCAGGCACAGTAGCGGCAAATTCTTCAACAAACCGCCCAGAGGCTCCAGCCATACGGACGGCGCCAGCAGTCCCAGAGCCAGCGTATATCCCAGCGTGCACGCCAACATCAGTTTTCCCGCCAACGCCATATGACGACGGCTCAGCAAAAACGCCCCCAGCGCGAGGTCCACTGCGCTGGTGAACCAGACCATAGGAAGCCATAGGAATTCGGGTAAGCCCATCGTCTTCAATATAGGCGAGAATGTCTCGGGTTGAGCGGCGAACCCCGCAATGCCTGACAGCAACCACACGACGACCAGCGTCAGCCATATTGGCTCCCGCAACAGGTAAAGTCTGGCATGCCAACGATCCTGCACAAAACTGGCCGACGTTTGTAGATATCCCTTTACGGAGCGCGGCGCATAGTCGAATTTTTCACAGGAGCGTTCATAGGCTCCCGACTCGGCATAGTTGCCTCGCTGCAACATGCCCCACACTGTATCGTTAAGCGGCCCGGCCCCCAGTCGACGTCCAATCCATACCGCCGCACCCACCAACGAAAGAGGCGCCGAAACTATCTGCGCGTCGGGAAACTTCAGCCATCGCCTCATCAAAGTAAGATACTCTTTCAGCGTAACGACTTCCGGCCCGACGGTGTACGCCACACCGCTGGTTTGCTCCAGACTCTGCGCATCGCTGGCGCCAGTCGCCGCCTGTGCGACCAAACACGCCAGATCCTCCAGCAGGATCGGCTGAATCTTCTGGTCGCCATCGCCAGGAACGAACAGCACCCCAGGTAGAGCCGCCAAGGCCCGCAACAAAGAGGTGCCGCCGTATGAACCTCTCTCTGACAACACCACGGATGGCCGCAGCACCACCGCCGTCGGCAGCGCCCGCAACAGATATTCATCAAACTTGTGCTTGGAGGTGATAAAGCCGCCATCCTGCTCCGTTCCCAAGGCGGAGATCTGCACAAATCGCTCCACACCGTTCTGTATGCAGGCTTCCGCCAAGGCTTTCGGCGCTTCGAAGTGCACTAAATCGAAGTCGCCTTTGCGCATCTCCCGCAGGATGCCTGCACAGTTAATGACAGCGTCCACGCCGCGCAGCATGGGGGACCAGTCTTCCATTCGGGTGAGATTCTGCAAATCCGCCTGGATAAAACTGACGGCCTCGGTTACGGGAATATTCGCGCGCCGCCGCGCCACCGCCACCACCTGGCATCCCTGTTCCAGCAGTTTTTCCAGAACGACGCTGGCGATGAAACCGCCGGCGCCGGTCAGCAATATCTTCATGACCGCTTTCCTCCCTCGCTGAGCCGCGTCCACAGCTCATGGCTGACTCTGGCCTGCAGCAAGGTAATTTCGTCCGGAGATAGATCTAGCTTATTCCCGCATTTTTCTACATATTCGCGCCATTTAGCATCATATTCACGCCAAAATCGCTGTGCAGCCGCCTCAAAGCGCCAGCCTTCGCCGATGACCAACCGGTACATGGCGATCGTTTCCTCACGCCACCAGTTTTCGGTTAACGCACGCCATAGGTCCAACTCGCCGCCACATGAACGCATAACGGGTTTTTGCGCTCTGAGCCAATCGTCGATAACGGCGTCAATGAGCTGGGATTTGTCGGGAAAATGGTTGTATACCGTTGGCTTTGATACTTTGCAGGCATTGACCACCATATCGATCGATGTCCCCTTGAAACCCTGCTCCAGAAAAATCCCTGTCGCCGTCTCAACAATAAAATCTCGCTTCGATGCTCTTGCCATGCTTAGAATTTCACTTTATTTTAACTAAACAGTTTAGTTTAATTTGAGTTGTTTCCATTATGCCTCATGGGCCCGAATAATACAGGAGAAAATCGCCATGATCCGCAGCAACAACGGTATGTTCGGCAGCTTCGGCGGCCGCTACGCCCCGGAAATACTGACGCCCGCTCTGATGGAGCTGGAACGCCTATTTTTCAGTTTGCGCGACGATCCTGACTTCTGGCGAGAATATCAGACTCTGGCGCAACACTTCAGCGGCAGGCCCACGCCTCTCACTCCCTGCGAACGCCTGTCTCAGGCGATTGGCGGCGCGCAGATCTGGTTAAAACGGGAAGACCTCAATCACTCCGGCGCCCACAAAGTGAATAACGTACTGGGCCAAGGCCTCTTGGTCCGGCGCATGGGCAAACGCAGGGTGATCGCAGAAACCGGGGCCGGTCAGCATGGATTGGCCACGGCGATCATGGCTGCACGGCTGGGCCTGGAATGCCGTATTTATATGGGGGCGGACGACATTGAGCGTCAATATGGCAATGTGTTCTGGATGCGTCGCCTGGGCGCAGAGGTGGTTCCCGTCTCCACTGGCGCTCGCACCCTGAAAGAAGCCATGGACGAAGCGTTGCGGGACTGGGCCGCCAGTTTCGAAGACACCCACTACGTGCTCGGCACCGCCTGTGGACCCGCGCCTTTCCCGGAGTTGGTCGCGTATTTCCAGAGTATTATCGGCAAAGAATTACAGCAGCAGGCTTTAGCCCAAATCGGTCGTAATCCTGACAGCGTCGTTGCCTGCGTCGGCGGCGGCAGTAACGCCCTCGGCGCGTTCGCGCCCTATATCGACCAAAGTGACGTTGAGTTGATAGGCGTGGAAGCCGGCGGACGCAGCCGCGAAGAGGGCCAGCACTCCATTCGTCTTCAGGAAGGAACCGGCGAAGACGGCATTGCCCAGGGCTTCAAAACGCTCTTCTTACAGAACGCCGACGGGCAACTTGGGCACACGCACAGCGTGGCGGCGGGACTAGACTATGTCGGCGTATCGCCAATTCTGGCGGACCTCGCCCAACGCGGGCGATTAACGCCGGATTCCGCAACCGACGAAGAAGCCCTGACGGCGTTTGAGACATTACTGCGCCACGAAGGCATCATCCCGGCGCTGGAATCCTCCCATGCATTGGCGGGCGGGTTCCGACGCGCGGCTCAGATGTCGCCCAACGAACATGTGGTGATTAATTTAAGCGGGCGCGGCGACAAAGATATTTTCAATGTGGCCCGCGCTTTCCCTCATCCAGATTGGTCCGCCTTCCTGCAACGCGAGCTGGCTCGCCAACCGGATTTCACAACTCAAACAACGCAAGGGGAGAACGCCAACAATGTTGCCTGAAAAAAATTCAGAAGAGCTGTTAGTCATGTCCCATGCGGTGGTGGGTTATCCCTCGCTTGAGGCCAATCTGCCTGCGATTGACGCATTGGTCGCCGCAGGGGTGAAAATGATCGAGCTGCAAATTCCGTTCAGCGACCCGGTGGCGGACGGCCCGACGCTGGCTCACGCCTGCCATGTCGCACTCAAGAACGGCGGCGGCGTCAAGCAGGCGCTGGCGTTGGCGGCGCAAGTCTCACGACGTCATCCACAGGTGAGCTTTCTATTGATGAGCTACCTCAACCCTCTCTACCGCTATGGACTTGACCGCTTATTCACCGATGCGGCCGAAGCCGGCGTAAAAGGGTTGATTATCCCCGATCTGCCTGTGGAAGCCCTGGAGCCGCACCTGCCGCTGCTAGATAAGCTTAATTTGGCGCCGATCATGATGGTGACGCCCGTGACGCCCCCCGAGCGCCTGCAACGAATCAGCGCCGCCGCCCGAGGCATGGTGTATGTCGTGGCGCGCACCGGCGTCACTGGCTCGCAGACCCGCTGGGACGCCGAGTTCGACGACTATATAGCGCGGCTCAAGCGCTATACAGATCTGCCTCTCGCAGTCGGTTTCGGCGTGCGCAGCGCAGAGGATTTGCGCCAGTTACGAGGACGAGTGGAGGTAGCGGCGGTTTGTTCCCGCTATATAGAATGGCAAGGAAAACTTGGCAGTGACGCCGCTGCGGAGCGCATGGCCGAGCTATGTGAGGCGGCGGGCGGAACTGAGGCGACGGCGTAATCCGTCGCCTGGTCAGGACTTACTCGCTTTCGCCAGAAAGCGATCCAGTTGATTGGCGAACTCCATGCGGTCGCCATGATTGAACGCGGCGGGACCGCCTGTATGCTCGCCGCTGCTGCGCATGGTTTCCATGAAGTCTCGCATCATCAGACGCTGGCGAATGTTTTCCTTACTATAAAACTCGCCCCTGGGGTTCAGCGCATGGGCGCCTTTGTCTATCACTTCCGCCGCCAGGGGAATGTCGGCGGTGATCACCAGTTCACCCTGCTCGACATTCTGCACGATATGGTTATCCGCCACGTCAAATCCCGGCGCCACCTGCAAACTGCGGATATATTGCGACGGCGGCGTCTTAAGGGGCTGATTGGCCACCAGGATCAGGGGAACTTTCACCCTTTCCGCCGCCCGGAACAGAATCTCTTTGATGACGTTCGGGCATGCATCGGCGTCTACCCATATACGCATGGCTATTTCTCTTCATTAAAACCTTAAAGCACAAAGTCTAAGCGATGACGCGCAGAAACGGAAAAGAAAGCTGCGCGCGCATGGAGGCGCGGTTCGTAGCGATATAAGTTGATCGCAATTGATTATTTATTGATCTAAAATGGCCTAAGGCTATGGATTATAGAGGTACTTCATGGCGATCACGATTAACGGTCCGGCGCTACCTTCGCCGAACGACGCGCAAATTCAGCGGAGCTTCGCCCGCATCAGTTCCGGTTCGCGTATTAACAGCGCGGCTGACGACCCCGCCGGTCTGTCCATCGCCACCCGCATTAGCAGCCGAATCAACGGCTTTTCCGCCGCTATTCGCAACGCCGGCGATGGCATTTCCCTCTCCCAGACAGCTCAGGGTTCATTGGGCCAGGTGACCGAAAATCTACAGCGCATCCGTCAACTCGCCCTTCAAGCCAGCAACGGGGTATACAACGACAGCGACCGCGCCGCCTTGCAGCAGGAAGCCGCGCAGATTCTGGAAAGTACGCGTCAGTTGCTGAAGCAGTCCAGCTTCAACGGCGTCAAACTATTCGATTCGAGTGACGAACACCGCTTCCAGGCTGGCGCGGAAGGCGGTGAACAGATCGTTCTGGAAGGCCGAAATCTGGTGCAGGAGTTGAACAACTTCGGTTTGGACAGCCTGGATATCTCCAGCCAGCAGGGCGCTATCAGCGCAGTGTCCGTCATTGACGACAGCCTGCAAGCGACAGTCGATCGGGCGGCGCAATTCGGCGCCTTGTCGAACCGTTTCGAGGCTGGCATACGCGAACTGGAAACCGCACATCTTAATGCGACAGAGGCGCGCAGTCGCATCGCAGATACGGATATCGCCGCAGAAAGCGCTAATCTGGCGACACAAAAAATACTCACGCAAGCTCAGATCGCCATCCGCGCCCAGGCCAACGCGCAGGCGAGATTTGTCCTTAACCTATTGTCCGGATAAGAAATCCCGCCCTTTTAAGGGAAGTACTATTACTGGTTTCACCCTGGGTATTTTTCTACTAACATTTCGTTTTATCATTTGCGCACGAAAATAAAACGAACATGTCCGCTGACAAGCCTTTAAATGCGCGGCAAACCGCGATTCTCAAGCTCATCGAAAAAAACGGCGTCGCCACCATAGACGAACTGGTGGAGGCCTTCGACGTCACGCCGCAAACCCTGCGGCGGGATCTTAACCTGCTGGCGGATTACAACCTGATCCAACGCTTCCACGGCGGCGCCACCTCCATTACGTCTACGGAAAACCTGTCCTATCAGGACCGCCAAATCCGCAATCTGGAGGAAAAGGAAGCCATCGCCCGGGAAATTGCGCTGCATGTTCCTGATCACAGCAGTATGTTCATTAATATCGGCACCACCACCGAAACCATCGCCAAGGCCTTGATGAATCACAAGGGATTGCAGGTAGTAACCAACAATCTGCATGTCGCCAGCATGATGAGCCAAAAAGAGGATTTTCGCGTGATCGTCACCTCTGGCGAGGTCCGGGCGCGGGACGGCGGAATTGTGGGTGAAGCCACCATGGACTTCGTACAACAGTTTCGCCTGGACTTCGGCATCATCGGCATCAGCGCCATTGACGAAGACGGCGCCTTGCTGGACTACGACTACCGTGAGGTCCGCGTCGCCCAGGCGATCATCCAACAAAGCCGACATGTGTTTCTGGCGGCGGACCATTCCAAGTTCGGTCGCAGAGCTATGGTGCGCCTTGGCAGCATCACCCAGGCCAATATGTTCTTCACCGACCAGCGTCCCAGTGAAGAAATAGAGGCCATGATGAAGAACCACGACGTACGCCTGCATATCTGCACGCCCTAGCAGCATCCTGAAATGGGCAAGGGAACGCCCGCTTACCGTCACTGACCTTGTCTCTCACAGATCTATCTTCGTTTTTTTTCTTTTCTCTCCGCATTGCTCCCAGCCCGCCGCTAATGCGCTATAACTCCACTTCCAGCTATCCACCTGACATTTTGTTTTCTCTTCCTTGAAGCAATCCATAGTCAGTCTTCCAGGTTACAACTAACTTGCTGAATTTAATAATTTATTTTCATTTCGCTTCATCATGCCGCTCAATAAAGCAGAAAATATTTAGAAACTCTCACAAAATAATTCGTAAATTTTCCTTTTATTTTCTTTTTTCTTTCGTTTAAACTTTAGTCAATTTTTAACCGCATGGAAAGGTTCCGAATAATGAGTGAGAAAATTTACGATCTTCTCGTGATCGGCGGAGGCATCAATGGCGTCGGCGTCGCCGTAGACGCCCAGGGCCGCGGATTGCAAACCGCTTTGGTGGAAATGCGCGATCTCGCATGGGCCACCTCTTCCGCCAGCAGCAAATTGATTCATGGTGGCCTACGCTACCTGGAGCATTACGAGTTCCGCTTAGTTAAGGAAGCGCTGAACGAACGCGAAACGGTCTACCGTAAGGCGCCCCATATCGTGAAACCCATGCGGTTCCGCCTGCCTCATCGCCCTCACCTGCGTCCCGCCTGGATGATTCGAATCGGACTTTTCCTGTATGACATGCTGGGCAAACGCGACATTCTTCCAGGCAGCAAATTCATTCGTTTCAATCAACCTGGCGCAGCCTTGAAGCAGGAAATCACCAAAGGCTTTGAGTATTCTGACTGCTGGGTGGACGACGCGCGCCTGGTGGTGTTGAACGCCATGCAATTCCGTTCACTGGGCGGAGATGTTTTCGTGCAGACCAAATGCGTGGGCGTATCCCAGGAAAAAGGCCTGTGGCATGTTCAATTGCGTAATGAAGTCACCGGTGAAGAATACACCCTGAAAGCCAAAGGTCTGGTAAACGCCGCCGGCCCCTGGGTTAAAACACTGCTGACCAAAGAAATGCACCGCAGCAGTCCACGCGGAATTCGTCTGATCAAAGGCAGCCATATGGTGGTTCCAAAGCTGCACAATGAAGATGAAGCCTACATTCTGCAGAACGAAGACGGGCGCATCGTGTTCGTGATTCCTTATCTGGATGAGTTTTCCATTGTCGGCACCACGGATGTGGAGCATAAAGACGCCCCGGAAACTGTCGCCATTTCAAACGAAGAAATTGATTACCTTTGCGACGTAGTGAACGCTCACTTCAAAAAACAGATTTCCCCGGCCGACGTAGTGTGGACCTATGCGGGCGTCCGTCCCCTGTGCGATGACGAGTCCGATTCCGCCCAGGCGATCACTCGCGATTATACAGTCGAGTTGGAAACCGAAGGCGAACTGCCGCTGCTCTCTATTTTCGGCGGCAAGCTGACCACGTATCGTAAACTGGCGGAGTCGGCCCTGAGAACGCTCAAGCCGTTCTACCCACAAATGGGCGCGCCGTGGACTGCAGACAGCGTATTGCCTGGCGGCGACCTCCCCGGCACAGTGACTAACTACAGCCAGGGGCTGCAGAATCGCTATCCGTTCCTCACCGCCCGCACGGCAAAACGCTTCGCCACAACTTATGGCAGCCGCTGTGAATTGTTCCTGAAAGACGCGCAATCAGAAACGGATATGGGCCAGAAGTTCGGGGAAGGCTTTTTCCAAAAAGAGGTGGACTATCTGCTAGAGTATGAGTTTGCGATGAACGCTGACGATATCCTGTGGCGCCGCACCAAGATGGGTCTGTTCCTCAATGAAGATCAACAGGCCGCCCTGGCGGAATACCTCGCGGGCAGCCGCCCCCGAGCCGCTGAACCTTATCAGCCCATGCAAGCGAGCGCATGAGCGGGAGGTCAAACAGAGCGGATAAACGGAACTGACGGAAAGTAACGCAAGCGACCGAAAGGGTATTGAACAATAATAAGCAGACTGCGGCGACCGGGTGTTGATTTCCAGACTGGCTTGCGTCGCCGTAGCCAAACATGAGAACGACGACTGTGAGCAAGTACATATTAGCAATCGATCAAGGCACGACAAGCAGCCGCGCCATTCTGTTTACCCGTGAAGGCCTGCCCGCATTCAGCGTGCAACAAGAATTCGCCCAGCATTTCCCAAATGACGGCTGGGTGGAACACAACCCGCATGATTTGTGGGACACCGTCAAACGCGTTTGCAGCGCCGTGATGAAAGAGGCCGGCATCTCCGGCCGCGACATTACCTGCATCGGCATCACCAACCAACGGGAAACCACGGTGGTGTGGGACCGTCATACCGGCGAGCCCATTTATAACGCCATCGTCTGGCAGGACCGCCGCACCTCCGCTTTCTGCGCAGAGTTGTATGAAAACGGTCGAGAGCCCATGGTGCGCGAGAAAACCGGACTGTTGCTCGATCCTTATTTTTCCGGCACCAAGATCCGTTGGATTCTCGACAATGTGGAGGGTGCGCGGGAGAAAGCCGAACGGGGCGATCTTTTGTTCGGCACTGTCGATACCTTCCTTATCTGGAAGATGACCGGAGGCTCTGTACACGCCACTGACGCCACCAATGCTTCCCGCACGCTTCTTTTCAATATACACAGCCAACAATGGGATGATGAGCTGCTGGATATGCTTAATGTGCCCAGCAACATGCTGCCGGTGGTGAAAGACAGCTCTGACGATTTCGGTATGACGGAGCATCGTTTCCTCGGGTCGGAAGTCCCCATCACTGGCGTCGCCGGCGACCAACAGGCGGCCTTGTTTGGCCAGGCCTGCTTCGCGCCGGGCATGTGCAAAAGCACATACGGCACCGGTTGTTTCATGATCATGAACACCGGCGATGCGCCTCTGGAGTCCAATAATAAGCTGCTCACCACTGTAGGTTACCGGCTTAATGGAAAACCCACTTACGCCATTGAGGGCAGCATCTTTATGGCCGGCGCCACCATGCAATGGCTACGCGATGGCATCAGTCTGTTGAAAAGCGCTGGTGAAAGTTTGGGACATGCGGAACAAGTCGGACCGGACCATTCCGTATATCTGGTTCCTGCATTTACTGGCCTCGGCGCCCCCTATTGGGAGCCCAATGCTCGCGGCGCCATCGTCGGCCTGACCCGGGACACCGGCATCGCCGAGATTGTCACGGCGGGCCTACAGTCCGTGGCTTATCAGACTCGCGACTTGCTTGAAGCGATGAAGTCGGATGGCGTGGAAAATCTGGCTGCATTACGCGTGGACGGCGGAATGGTGGTGAACGACTGGGCTATGCAGTTCCTCGCGGATATTTTGGACGTACGCGTAGATCGTCCCTTCGTCACCGAGACAACCGCCTTGGGCGCGGCGTTTCTGGCTGGCCTGAAGGCTGGCGTTTACTCGTCACTGGAGGAGGTGCAGGAGCTCTGGCAATGCGAAAAGACGTTCCCGCCAAACATGGAAGAAGCGGTTGCCGATCGCCTTTATAAAGGCTGGCTTAACTCCGTGGAAGGCGTGCGCAATATGGCCAAGGCCGCGCACAAGAAATAACTTCCTGTGACAACATCCGCCGGGCGCAGCCTAGCGGATGTATTTATACACGGTGTTGCGACTGACGCCCGCCGCTTTGGCGGTCTGGCTGACGTTGCCGCCGTATTCTCGATATAACCTTACGATTTTCGCTTCCAATTCTTCTTTCGGATTGCGTATCGCCGGTCCGTCACCAAAACCATCCGCGTCTTCGCCCAGACTATCTCCATTGGGCTCCGCCAGTCCGATGCCATTGAGGTCATCATAAAAATCATCAGGAATATGCCAGTCTTCGATCGGATCGCCATCCGCCATGGCCAGCGCCACGCTTAAAATGCTTATCAACTGGCGCACGTTGCCGGGCCAGGGATGATCCGCCAGCATAGCGAGCACGTCAGCGCTCAATGGATGATAGGTTTCTCCCGCGCTGCGAGTCAGCCTGCCATGCACGTACTCGATGAGCTTGGCTTTATCCGCGCGCTCCCGTAATGGCGGCAACTCCAGATTAAGGCCGGAAATACGATAATACAGGTCTTCCCTAAACGCGCCCCGTTTGACTTCTTCTTTCAGCACTCGATTGGTGGCGGAAATCAACTTGATGTCCACTGGAAAGGTTTCTGTGGAGCCCAGCGGCGTAACACAGCGTTCCTGCAACACTCGTAGCAGACGGGCTTGCACTTTGAGGGGCATTTCGCCAATTTCATCCAAAAACAATGTGCCTCGGTGCGCCTTGCGGATCAATCCAATGGAGCCCTTGTTGCTGGCGCCGGTAAATGCGCCTTTTTCATATCCGAACAATTCAGACTCCACCAGCTCCGCCGGAATGGCCGCGCAGTTCACCGCCACCAGCGGAAACGCCTTGCGGGAGCTGTGGTAATGCAGTGAACGTACAAAAATTTCTTTGCCGCTGCCGGTCTCGCCATGGATCAGAATGGGAATGTCTTTTTCCATGATGCGGTTGGCCTGTTTCGCCATCCGCGCCACCCGTTCATCGCCATGTTCCAGTTCCTGGAAGGGAATGACGTCGTCCGGCAGTTCTTCTTCCACTATTACCGGCGCGGGCTTTTCCTTCTTACGATAATCCGGAGCGATAATCGCCGCCTGTGGAGGACGTTTGATCATCAGGTGCATGCGATACTTGCCCAACGCGGATACCTCCATCGGCATTCCCTCTGGATGATGCCGCAGTTCCCTCAGCTTGCAATTGAAGATGTCTTCGATGTTCGCCAGGGCCAGATCATGCGCCAGCATCACTTCTGCACGACGGTTGGCGGAAATAATGCGACCGTCTTCATCGATCACGACCAAACCTGACCACGGGCTTTCCAACGCAGCGATATTCGTATTGAAGGTGATCAACAGGTGTTCGCGCTGGAAGGCGTTGTGAATCAACCGATTCTCCACACTCAGGGTCATCAGCTTGACCATCCCCAGGGTATGGTCTTGAGGCAGATAAGCGTCAGAGGAAATGTCCAACACGCCCACCATTTCTTTCTGGGTGTTGAATATCGGCGCCGCGGAGCCGACCATGAAACGATTGGCGCGAAGAAAATGTTCATCCCTGCCCACCTGCACCGCCGCGCCCGTGGCGATCGCGGTGCCAATGGCGTTAGTGCCCGCCCCCATCTCCGTCCAGCGATTACCCACCACCAGACCATGCGCGCACTCCAATGGCGTAAAGCGCTGTTCGCCCCAGGTGTTCAACACATGGCCGCGGCGATCCGCCAGTACAATCAAACAGTTGGAGTTGGACAGAATATGGTCGTAGTAAGGCAACACCTCTTTCTGTGTGGTGTTCACCAATAACTGATGTTCTTCCAACAGCGCTGAGACGCCCCCTCGTCCCAGCACGCCATATTGAGGAACGCTGTTATGAGTCAGCCCGTACTCCTTGCAACGGCGCCAGGAATCTTCGATCAATTCCTTATGACTGCGCGTCGTCACCTCAGCGGCGAAGACTGATGCGTTTTTATTTTCATCTGAGTCCATAGGACCCTCGTCTTTCTGAATGATGAGCTCGCATGAGTGTTCAAATCGGTGTTCAGGACAGTGTTCAACTGTTCACAAAACAGTCAACCTGTTCAATCATTGTTGTTAAGTGTGAACAGTTGTCAACACTTTTCGAAATGGAAAATTGTTGTCCAAGCGTTACCTTTCTTTCTCAGCGGCGGCGTTTGCCTCTACAACTCATTGTTATTCCTATCAATTTTGTTCAGCCAGCGACAAACGGCCGATTTGCAAAAAAGTTGGCCCGATGTTTGTATATATACCTACTCGAAAAAAACAAATTGTTCAAAAGAACATTTACGAACATATTCAAACAAGAACAAAGGTGGGATTAGCAAGATGTCCCTTGAGCTTAGAAATGTCAGTCGTATTGTTGACGGCGAAACCTGGATTAACGATGTGAACCTCACATTGAAACCCGGTTCCTTCAACGTACTCCTAGGCCGCACCCTCGCCGGTAAAACCACCCTCATGCGTTTGATGGCGGGGTTGGATAAACCCAGCAGCGGCAAAATCCTCATGAACGGCGTAGACGTTACCGGCGTGCCGGTAAAAGACCGCAATATCTCCATGGTCTACCAGCAGTTCATCAACTACCCCAACCTGACCGTCTACGAAAACATCGCGTCTCCTTTGCGTCTCGCCAATATGAGCGAAGCGAAAATCAAGGAGCGGGTGCGTGAGACGGCGTCGATGTTGCACATTGAGCCCTACCTGGACCGGCTGCCTCTGGCGCTTTCCGGCGGTCAGCAGCAGCGCACGGCGATGGCCCGCGCCCTGGTTAAGGACGCCACCATGGTTCTGTTTGACGAGCCGCTGGTGAACCTGGACTACAAGCTGCGTGAAGAGCTGCGTCAGGAATTGCGGGAGCTGTTCAAAGAGCGCAACACCATCGCTGTCTACGCCACCACTGAGCCCAACGAAGCCCTGGCTCTGGGCGGCACGACGACAGTTATTCATGAAGGGCGTGTTCTCCAACACGGTCCGACCGCGGAAGTTTACCATCGTCCGCAGGATATTCTCACTGCCGAAATGTTCAGCGAGCCGCCTATCAACGTGGTGGAAGGCTTGGTGACCGACGAAGAAGTCACCTTCGACGAAACGGTTCATTTCCCGCTGAATCAGGATTTGCGCACCCTGAAACCAGGGCGCTACAAATTCGGCGTCAGAGCCTCCCATATCGGGCTGGTGCCGCAGAACGACGATGACCTGGAGTTATCCGTCAATGTCGATCTGGCTGAAATCAGTGGATCTGAGACCTTCCTGCATGTTCGCAACGATCATATGAGCCTGGTGATGCACCTGTCCGGCGTACACGCATACGACGTGGATGAGAGCATCAATATCTATTTCCCCACTCATAAATTGTATGCGTTCGATATGAGCGGACATCTGGTGCAAGCGCCGGTAAGACGCGTTGGAGTTTAAGCCATGGCAGAAATCAGACTATCTCAGTTGGCGCACTCCTATGCGCCAGTTCCCCAAAGCGACGACGACTACGCCATCCGCAAGATGGACCACGTCTGGGAGCAAGGGGGCGCTTTCGCGCTGTTAGGCCCTTCCGGCTGCGGCAAGAGCACCCTGTTGAACATTATTTCCGGACTGCTGGCGCCTTCCGATGGCGACGTGCTGTTCGACGGCAAACGCGTTAACACGCTGCCGCCGGAAGCCCGTAACATCGCCCAGGTTTTCCAGTTCCCGGTGATTTACGACACCATGACCGTGTTCGATAACCTGGCGTTTCCCCTACGCAACGTGAAAACGCCGGAACACAAGGTCAAAAGCAAAGTTCATGAGATCGCGTCCATTCTGGATCTGACCCCATTGCTGGATAAAAAAGCCAAGGGCCTGACCGCGGACGAGAAACAGAAAGTCTCCATGGGACGCGGGCTGGTGCGGGACGATGTATCCGCCATCCTGTTCGACGAACCCTTGACGGTTATTGACCCGCACTTGAAGTGGAAGCTGCGCCGTAAGCTGAAGCAGATTCACGAGCAGTTCAATATCACCATGGTGTACGTCACCCACGATCAGTTGGAGGCGTCCACTTTCGCCGACAAAATCGCGGTGATGTATGAAGGCCAGATCGTGCAGTTCGGCACGCCCCGTGACCTGTTTGAGGCGCCTAACCACACCTTTGTCGGCTTTTTTATCGGCAGCCCAGGCATGAACCTGGTCAGCGTAGAGCTGACGGAAAACGGCGCCACGTTCGGCGGCGTCGAACTGCCCTTGCGGCCGAAGCTGATGGAGCGCCTGAAACAGATCCGCAGCACCAACATCAAAATCGGCATCCGCCCCGAGTTCGTCCATGTCTGGGATGAAGCCAACGACGAAGCCATGCAGGTCAACGTCAGGTTTGTGGAAGATCTGGGCACCTACAAAATCATGACCTTTTACCTCGGCGGCGTGGAAATGAAAGCGCGCCTGCAGGAAGACCAGAAAGTACCGCAAGGCGTCGCTTTCATCAGCTTCCCGGATCAGTGGCTCAAGGTCTATGTGGATGAATTCCTGCTGGAGGGCGACCAATGAACAAGGTAGAAAACAATAAGGCCTGGTTTCTGGTATTACCGGTATTCCTGATTGTAGCTTTCTCCGCCATCATTCCTCTGATGACGGTGGTCAACTATTCCGTGCAGGACATTTTTGACCAGAACACCGCTTATTTCGTCGGCGTCGAGTGGTTCAAGCAAATGCTTAACGACGCCCGTCTGCATGACGCCTTGGTGCGTCAGTTCCTGTTTTCCTTCGCCGTACTGCTGATTGAGATTCCCTTAGGCGTAGGCGTGGCGCTGCTGATGCCGACCAAAGGTAAGGCCGCTTCCCTGAGCCTGATTCTCATCGCCCTGCCCCTGCTGATTCCCTGGAACGTGGTAGGCACCATCTGGCAGATTTTCGGACGCGCCGACATCGGTCTGTTCGGCTGGGGCGTCAACGCCATGGGCATCGACTATAACTACGCCGGCGACCCGGTGGACGCATGGCTGACAGTATTGTTAATGGACGTCTGGCACTGGACTCCGCTGGTGGCGCTGCTGTGCTACTCCGGCCTGCGCGCCATCCCTGAAGTGTATTACCAGGCTGCGCGCATCGACCGCGCTTCACGCTGGGCGGTGTTCCGCTTCATCCAGTTGCCGAAGCTCACCAACGTACTGATCATCGGCGTGCTGTTGCGGTTCATGGACTCTTTCATGATCTACACCGAGCCGTTCGTATTAACCGGCGGCGGCCCTGGCAACTCCACCACCTTCCTGAGTCAGTCGTTGACCAAAATGGCGGTAGGACAATTTGACCTGGGACCCGCGGCGGCGTTCTCCCTGATCTACTTCCTCATCATCCTGCTGGTTTGCTGGTTGTTCTACACCACCATCATGCACATCAGCCGCGACGACCGCTAATGAGGAGTAGGTAATGAGTCAACAAAACGTAAACCTGGCGGCCAACGTGGCCGCCGAAACAGGCGCCAGGGACTCCGCCAAAGCAAACAAAGGGGTAATGTCTATGTTCAGTCGCAGCAAATTCGGATTGGTGGCTTATATCGCCTTCGTGCTGCTACCGATCTACTGGCTACTCAATATGTCTCTGAAGACTAATGCGGAGATTCTGGGCGGATTGAGCCTTTTTCCGCAGGACATCACTTTTGACAACTACATCAAGATTTTTACGGATCCCAGCTGGTACATGGGCTACGTGAACTCCATCTACTACGTCTCTCTGAACATGATCATGAGCCTGTTGATCGCGCTGCCGGCGGCCTACGCCTTCAGCCGCTACAAGTTCATCGGCGACAAGCACATGTTCTTCTGGCTGCTCTCCAACCGGATGGCGCCGCCGGCAGTATTCCTGCTGCCTTTCTTCCAGTTGTATTCCTCAGTCGGCCTTTTCGACACTCACCTTGCCGTCGCGTTGGCGCACTGTTTGTTCAACGTGCCTCTGGCTGTGTGGATTCTGGAAGGCTTTATGAGCGGGGTGCCTCGCGAAATCGACGAAACCGCCTATATTGATGGGTACAGTTTTCCGAAATTCTTCATCAAAATCTTCATCCCCATGATCCGTTCCGGCATTGGCGTCACTGCATTCTTCTGCTTCATGTTCTCATGGGTGGAGCTGCTTTTGGCGCGGACGCTGACATCCGTGGACGCCAAACCCATCGCAGCCGTCATGACGCGGACCGTCTCCGCATCCGGCATCGACTGGGGCGTGCTCGCAGCCGCAGGCGTTCTCACTATTGTTCCTGGCGTATTGGTGATCTGGTTCGTGCGTAACCATGTCGCCAAAGGCTTTGCTCTGGGTCGTGTGTAAGGGGGTTTTGTATGAACTGGATGGCGTGGACTGTACCGACTGCAAGTTTCTTTACCACTATCGTGCTCATCCTGATTGCGATGACGGTTTGGGAGCTGAAGTCTCCAAGTATTGAGCGTAAAGGTTTTCTGCCGCTTCTGACCACCCGTGGCGACCGCCTCTTCATCGGTTTGCTCGGCAGCGCCTATATCCACCTGGCCTTTGTAGGCTTCACCAGTATGGCGGTGTGGATAGCGACGATCATTTCCCTTCTTTGGATGGGAATTGTAATGAGGTGGGGGTAAACCGCCCCCTGCGTCATAAGGATTCAAATGGACTTTGCAGGGAAGCCAACCAACTAACAATTAGAGAGGTAGACATGAAAAAAAATAATAAGGTTAAACTGCCCACCGGACCAATGAAGCTACGGCTGGCCAGCTTAGCTGCGGCAGTGGCGATGGTCTCAAGTAGTGCGAGCTGGGCGGACCAGTATAGTGACGCAGCGAAGAAATGGGTGGATAGCGAGTTCACCGCTTCAACGCTGTCGAAAGAAGAACAGATGAAAGAAATGGCGTGGTTCACCGAGGCGGCGAAACGTTTCCGCGGTATGGAAATCAACGTTGCTTCCGAAACCATCACCACGCACGAGTACGAATCCAAAGTACTTGCGAAAGCATTTTATGAAATCACCGGCATCAAGATTAACCACGACCTGATTCAGGAAGGCGACGTGGTCGAAAAACTGCAGACTCAGATGCAGTCCGGCCGCAACATCTATGATGGTTACATCAACGATTCCGACTTGATCGGCACTCACTTCCGCTACGGAAAAGTAGTCCCCATCTCCGACATGATGGAAGGCGACGGCAAAGACCTGACTCTGCCGACCCTGGATCTGCAGGACTTCATCGGCCTGTCCTTCACCACTGGGCCAGACGGTAAAATCTATCAGCTTCCAGACCAGCAGTTCGCCAACTTGTACTGGTTCCGCTATGACTGGTTCCAGCGCGACGACCTGAAGAAAAAGTTCAAGGAAATCTACGGCTATGAGCTGGGGGTTCCCAAGAACTGGTCGGCCTATGAGGACATCGCTGAGTTCTTTACCGACAAGGTCAAAAACATCGACGGTCAGCGCGTTTACGGCCACATGGATTATGGCAAGAAAGACCCCTCCCTGGGCTGGCGTTTCACTGACGCCTGGTTCTCCATGGCGGGTGCGGGCGACAAAGGACTGCCTAACGGCGTACCTGTTGACGAATGGGGTATTCGCGTCGACGGTTGTCGCCCAGTGGGCTCCAGCGTAGAGCGCGGCGGCGCCACCAACGGCCCGGCGGCGGTATACGCCACCACAAAATACGTGGACTGGCTGCGTAAGTATGCGCCGCCTGAAGCACAGGGCATGACCTTCTCTGAAGCCGGTCCGGTTCCTGCGCAAGGCAACGTCGCACAGCAGATCTTCTGGTACACCGCATTTACCGCGGACATGACCAAACCAGGTCTGCCAGTGGTCAACGCAGACGGCACGCCAAAGTGGCGGATGGCGCCCTCTCCCAGAGGACCTTACTGGGAAGACGGCATGAAGCTGGGCTATCAGGACACCGGTTCCTGGACTTTCCTGAAGTCCACGCCGGATGATCGTCGTCTGGCGGCATGGTTGTACGCACAGTTCACCGTAGCCAAAACCGTTTCTCTGAAGAAAACCCTGGTAGGTCTGACTCCTATCCGCGAGTCCGACATCCTGTCTGAAGACATGACGACTGTCGCTCCGAAACTGGGCGGCCTGGTCGAGTTCTATCGCAGCCCGGCCCGTACTCAGTGGACGCCTACCGGCACCAACGTACCTGACTATCCGAAACTGGCCCAGTTGTGGTGGCAGTTCATCGCGGAGGCCGCCAACGGCGAGAAAACTCCGCAGCAAGCCTTGGACGGTTTGGCGGAAGCACAAGACCGAGTACTGCAGCGCCTCGAACGCGCCAATGTACAGGGCGAGTGCGGTCCCAAGCTGAACGAGAAGAAGGACCCGAGCTACTGGCTGAGTCAGCCTGGTTCTCCGAAAGCCAAACTGGCTAACGAGAAACCCAAAGGCGAGACCGTCAGCTATGACGCTCTGATCAAGTCCTGGGAGGACGCACGCAAGTAATTGAAACCTGCCCTCAGCGTTTCAATATCCTGGGAGTTTGCCGCTTCTCATTTTGAGAAGCGGCTTTTTTTATCCTGAGAGAAGACACTTCTGAAATATCGATGGCGGTGGCCTGTTTGCGCCATAGCGTCATGTAGCGCTCCACCAGACTCTCCGGCGCTTTCTTATCCACCAGTTCACGCACTCGCTTGTTCAGGAAATCTATCAATTCCTGATTGTGGCAGGGAGACTTTTTCGACACGGTGTAGTAAAGCCCTTCCGAACTGATAGGGGTCGGTAAATGCTCGATATCGCCTTTGAAGCCTCTGACTTCGCCAATGGCGTAGCCCTGGTATAACTCATAGATCACATAGTCAGTGCGCCCCAGCAACAGACGCTCAAACGCAAACTCAATCGAACGCACTTCTTCGATATCCAACTGGCGCTTGGCGAACTCATCAAACTCCTGGCCGAAGCTGTTGTTGATAAGGGTGTCGCCGTGTCGGTCCTTGAGATCCAGCCAGCTGGTCATCGGAAAGGCTTTGCCTTTTCTCACAAAAATGACGTTGGGCATGATCATCATGGGTGGCTTGATATAGTCCATATAAGTCTGCCGCTCTTCCGTGATAAATGCGCCTGTGAGCATATCCACCCGCCCCAATTGCGCTTCTACCTGGGCCCGCGACCAAGGTCCGACATAGTGCGATTCAACAGCGATGTTTTCCGGCTCCAGTGCGATCTCCAACAGCCGCACCGCCACTCCAATGAGCTGATCCGGGTTGTCGCGGTCCCGCCAGAGAAATGGCGGATACTCGGGATTGCCGGTCACATTCAGCGTATCGCACACCCCCACGGAAGCGGCGGAGGCTGAGGTGGCGGACAACAACAGCGCTAACGCCAGACCGGCAAGGCGACGAGGCGTGCGGCTATAGCAGTGAAAACGAGGTGGTGCGCCCATAGTTTCCCAGATAAAGCCTTGATGATTTACTTAAATAGTAGTCGATAAATCCCATTCCCGCGTCGACCCTGGCTGGACCCGCCAAGAAGTCATTTCAGCGATGTTGTCGCCCCAGCTATTTATTGATAATCATTTTCATTTGTGTATGATTATTGTTTTTCGTCATTGATCCCCAAATTAGTCTTGCAGCCCGGCGATCCACTCAATCGCAACAGCGTTTCAGCGCCGGACGCAAAGGGAGGCGTAGTGGAACTTCTTTCTGAATACCTTGATCTCACCATTTTCGGCATCCTGGGCCTGATGAGCTTCATCGTCGTCTGGCTGTCCATCGAACGCTGGCTGTTCATGCGCGCCCTGTCGCTGCCGGACTACCAGAATTTCGATCGGCTCACCGTCGACCTGACCAAGCACCTCACCACCATTTCCAGCATCGGCGCCAACGCCCCTTATGTTGGTCTGTTGGGCACCGTCGCTGGCATTCTGCTGACCTTTTATCAGATCGGCCAAAGCGGCAATGTGGAAGTAGGCGCCATCATGGGCGGTTTGGCGCTGGCGCTGAAAGCCACCGCCCTCGGCCTGCTGGTGGCGATCCCCACCCTGATGATTTACAACGCGCTGACCCGCAAAGTGGAAGTCACACAGGCGCTATGGCGCGCCGATAGAGAGACCCGCCAGGGAAGCTAGGCCCACTATGAAAAAGTTTGATCAGATCAACGTCATTCCGTTTATCGACATCATGCTGGTGCTCCTGGCCATTGTGCTGACCACCGCCACCTTCGTGGTGCAGGGTAAAATCCCCATCGAATTGCCCAGCGCGGAAAACGTCTCCAACAAATCCGCGCCGGAACACGCGGTCAATATCGTTATCGACAAGGAAAACCTTTACTACTACCAGGATGAAGCCGCGTCTCTGGAACAATTGGAAAGTCGCCTGAAAGCGCTGGGGAAATCCAGCCCGATCACTCTCAAGGTCGACAGTCAGGCGGATTTCAAAAGTTTTGTAGCGGTCGCCGACCTGCTGCAGAAATATTCACTGACCAATTTCTCCGTACTCGCCAGTCGTAACCAATGAAACGCCATATCATCGGAATCACCGTCGCCCTGTGCCTGCATGTATCGCTCGCGGCCTGGCTGATTTCCGGCGTCTCTTCGCCAGCGCCGGCTCCCATCGCCGCCGCGCCAGTGTCCCTGGTGCTGTCGCAAATGCGCATTGTCGAGCAACAGATCGAGGCGAAACAACCGGAAGCGGAGCCTGCGCCAGAAGTCGAAGAGGTGGTGGAAACCGAACAGCCGGTCATTGAAGAGCCCGAACCTGAAATCGTAGAGGAAACGCCTAAACCGGTAGAGACGCCTCCCGAGCCCAAGCCGGAGGTCGCCAAGGTGGAAAAGCCGGTAGAGCCCAAGCAGCCCGTCAAGAAAAAGCCTGAGCCGAAAAAGGTCGTCGAAAAGGTGAAGACGCCGCAGCCGACCAAGAAAGAGGAAGTCGCCAAAGTCGATCCTGAGCCCAACAAGGACGTAGCGGAAAATCCCGTTCCTTCACCAGACCCGCACACGGACATCTCTACGGCGCCGGCCATTGCGGAGCAACCGCAGCTAAGCTCAGCGCAGATCGTCAGTATTGAACAGGCCTATATCAATGCGCTGCAATTGGCCTTGGAGAAGAACAAGAGGTACCCGCTGAGCGCCAAACGCCGCCGCCAGGAAGGCACCAGCACGGTGGAGTTCACCATTACAAAAAGTGGCGATATAGCGGAAGTGCGCTTGCGCGACAGCTCCGGCATTTCCCGTCTGGACGAAGCCGCCGTCAAAGCGTTGGTCACTCTGGCCCAGTTTCAGCCTATTCCGGATGAGCTTGAGCGCACCTATTGGAAAATGGCGGTGCCGATTCGATTTCAGTTGAACTGATTTGCCAGACTAAAAAATAAGGTGGAGCCGGCTCACGCCGTCCACCTTATTCAATACTGTCCAAAAATAAATACACGCCCGAAAGAGACACGACGCAGCGCGCTCAGTCCTCGTCGTCTTCCTCAACGCCATCTGACTTGTGAAAACCCATTGGCGCATAGTGAGACACATTGCGAATCTCCGCGACGAAGTCATAAGCGTCGCCGGGGAAATAAGAACGCGTGAATTCGATGGGAACGCCATCTTCCAACAAGCCTAAACGTTCGATATAGAGAACGGCGCTGTCCACCGGAATGTCCAGCAGCTTGGCGCGGGTTTCATCAATGGAGATAGCGCGCAGACGCTGCAGCGCTTTGACCGGACGCAACCCCTTTTCCGCCAGCGCTTCATACAGCGAACCGGTGACTTCAAACGGATTGTCCAGAAACTGCCGCGGTATCGTCGCCACTTCCAACCCCATGGGTTTATCGTCCGCCAAACGCAGACGATGAAAGCGCACGACTTCGCTATCCGCCGCCAGTTTCAGCGCCACGCGTTCATCCTCGTGGGGCACGCCGACGGAGCGGTCCAACCAGCGGGAACCCGGCTTCTTGCCGCGTTCCTGCATGATCTCAGAGAAGCTCTTGAGATAGTTCAGCGGCTGTTCCACACGCTCAGTCACAAATGTGCCTGCGCCCTGGCGCTGGGTCAGTAAGCCTTCTTCCACCAGATCGTCGATGGCGCGTCTCACCGTGACGCGTGAAACTTTCATGGCGGCGGCGATTTCACGCTCCGCGGGCACCACATCGCCGGCGCGCAGTACGCCAGCGTCCACCGCCTCGCGGATCTTGGTCTGCAATTGCAGATACAACGGCGCTGAGTGCCGCGAGATTTGCTCCGGAATTCCGAAGATTTTGGTAATCAGACTGTCTGGTTTGCTCATAGCGTCTTGACGTAGGTTCTTAGCAGTAGATTTGCTTTTTGAGCTGCGAGAAGACGCTAGCATAGCAGAAACTTGAATAAAGTCAGGTATTTCCACCGGCTGCCTGCCTAATCATGGCGGCCGCCGGCGCATCGGCTTCCGCTGCCGTTAATCGTTTGAAAGCCAGTCCCTGCGCATTGAATACATGAACATTCTGCAGCTGGTAGTCAGCGTATATCTCGTCGCCCACTTTCACTTCCGTTTCGCCGTCTCCGCGCACGACAACTTCAGATCCGTCCGTTAATGTCATGTATATATAACTGACTTCACCCAAATGCTCGACCAGGTTAATTTTTCCTTTTAACCGGCCTTCGCCGTGAAGACTTTCCTGTAAATGTTCGGGTCGCACGCCGACCGTCACATCTTCGCCAACCGCAATGGCGCCGCTTTCCACGCGGGCTTCCACTTCGACGCCGTCAGCCAGCTTCACAAAAATGGAGCCCTCCGCTTTCACCGAGACTTTTCCTTTCATGAAGTTCATTTTCGGCGAGCCAATGAAACCCGCGACAAACTGCGTGCGCGGATGACGATACAGTTCCAGAGGCGAACCGCATTGCTCCACCCTGCCCTTGTTCATCACCACGATCTTATCCCCCAGGGTCATGGCCTCGACCTGATCATGGGTAACGTAGATGATGGTTGCGCCCAGGTCTTTATGCAGCTTGCCAATCTCCACCCGGGTTTGCACCCGCAAGGCGGCGTCCAGGTTGGAAAGGGGCTCGTCGAACAAAAACACATTGGGATCGCGCACGATCGCGCGCCCTATCGCCACCCGCTGACGCTGACCGCCGGACAATTCCCGGGGCAAGCGTTCCAGCAGATGATCGATCTGCAGAATCTTGGCGGCGTGCTCCACTTTTTCCCGCACGTAGTTCTTATCTTTGCCAGAGATCTTCAGGCCAAAAGCCATGTTCTTGAACACCGACATATGCGGGTACAGAGCGTATGACTGAAACACCATGGCGATGCCGCGCTTGGCGGGCGGCTGATGATTCACCACCTTGTTGTCAATCAGCAGTTCGCCGCCGGTAATGTCCTCTAAACCGGCGATCAGGCGCAGCAATGTGGATTTGCCGCATCCGGATGCGCCCACCAGCACCACGAACTCGCCGTGCTTGATGTCCAGATCTATGCCGTGCAGGACATTGACCTGGCCGTAACTCTTCTTAATCTGTTTAAGTTGTACGTCAGCCATTACTCACCTCTTGTCCGACATAGCCCCGCCGGTGCGCCGGAACGCAGGCCACGAATAAAGATTGCGCCGCTCATTTCACCGCTCCCGCCGTCAGGCCGCGAATCAATTGGCGTGAAAATATGAGATACAGAACCAGCACCGGCGCAATCGCCAGCGTCAGGGAAGACAATACCGCGTTCCAGTCCGTCACGAACTGCCCGATGAACTGTTGCACGCCCAGGGTAATGGTCTGCGTGCTTTCACCTGGCGCCAGAATCAGAGGGAACCACAGATCGTTCCAGATCGGGATCATGGTGAATACCGCCACCGTCGCCATCGCCGGACGAATCAAGGGCAGCACGATCTGAAAGAAGATTTTGTATTCGCTGACATTATCGCAGCGGGCCGCTTCTTTCAGTTCTTTCGGAATGGTGCGGATGAACTCCGACAGAATGTACACCGCCAACGGCAACCCTTGCGCAATATACACCAGTACGAGAGAGGTTCGCGTATTCACCAGATCCAGATCCACCATCAATTGCAGAATACTCACGGTACCCAGACGAATAGGAATCATGATGCCCATGGCGAATAGCGCCGCGATAAACAGCGCGCCGCGAAAGCGGTACTCCGTCAACGCCCAGGCCGCCATGGCGCCGAACAGCAGAACAAAGAACAGCGACAACACAGTCACGATCAGACTGTTAAAGAAAAACACGTCGAATGAAGAACGCGCCAGCACCTCTTCGAAACCCACCAAGGTAAAACTGCTCGCATCCGGCAGCCCCAGCGGATCGTTGAAAATCGCCTTACGGGATTTGAATGAGTTGATCAGGATCACCAGAATCGGAAACAAGGCAATAACGGTGTACGTCAGCAATACGGCGTGCACCATCAACTTTTTACCGAGATCCGGCTTTAACGTCAGTTTATTCATACCGCTCCAGGGCATTGTCAGCGTCATCTTGTTTAGCATAGTTCGCCTCCCCGTTACAGTTGGAAGCGCTGGATGCGCCGTTGTACGAAGAACAGGTAAATCGCCACACCGATAAGGATGATCAGAAACATCAGCGTCGCCACCGCCGCGCCCATGGTGGGGCTGCCCTGCTGCAGCTGGAAGCCGAAGAAGGTGCGGTAGAACAAGGTGCCCATGATGTCCGTGGAGAAATTAGGGCCCGCCAGCGCGCCTTTCACGGCATATATCAGTTCAAAGGCGTTGAAGTTGGCGACGAAGGTCAGTATCGACACCATGCTGATAGTGGGCAGCAACAAGGGCAGTTTGATATTCCAGAAGATCTGCCAGCTATTGGCGCCGTCCACCACGCCGGCGTCATTAAGATCCTCGGGAATATTCAGCAATGCGGCGTAAATCAGCATCATAGGTATGCCGACGAACTGCCACACGGAAATCAACGACAGCGTCACTAACGCCGTGCCTTCTTTCCCCAGCCAAGCGTCGAAATAGTCGCCCAGCCCGATGTTGTACATGAAGTCTTCGGAAATCCCCCAAAGCGGGCTCAGCAATAACTGCCACACGAAGCCGACAATCACCACCGACAACATGGTCGGCATGAACAGCAAAGTGCGATAGGTTCCGCTCAAGCGCAGGCGCGGCGAGCTCAACAACAAGGCGAGCAACAGACCAATTGGGTTCTGCAGCAGCATGTGGATAACGAAGAACATTAAGTTGTTTTTCAGAGCGTTCCAGAAAGGTTCCGACCAGACCTCGCTAAACAGGAGGTTGGCGTAATTCTGCATGCCGACAAAAAAGGTGGCGCCGCTTTCGTCTTCACTAAAAAAGCCCAGCCTTAGCGTATCCAACAACGGGTATACGCTGACGGTCAGATAAATCAGCAGTCCGGGGCCCAGAAAGACCAGGATATGCCAGGGAAAAGGTTTGCGTATATCAGAGTGAGTCATCATAGCTACACCAAGCCGGTTAGAGACGGAAAGCCCGCCCCGGTTTGCCTTTGCACAGGCGAAAATGCGTCTGCGGCTGTGTTTATTATGCGCCCGGCGCTCCTTAGGTCGGAGCGCCGGGACGGGATCTTCACTAATGGAAGATTACATGTGCGGCTGATACCAGGTCTTCAGGCCTTTTTCGACTTCTTCCGCCGCCGCTTTGGGCGCCATGGAGCCGTTCAGCACTTGCACCGTCACGTTCCAAAGCTGGTTTTCCATATTGGGCGTGCCGCGAGACAGAATCTGGTAGGAGTTGCGAATGGTCTGTTCGCACTGACCGCGCCAGCTCAGGAATTCGCTCGCCACAGGATCTTTGATGGAAATCTTGTGGTTACCCAGCGGGAAGAAGCCTGGCAACTGGTTGGCATACAGCTCTGCGAACTCCGGACCCGCCATCCAGGATAGGAAAATACGGGCTTCCTTCTTGTTGGCGGACGCGGCGTTCAGGCCCATGCCGATATCAGTGTGATCGCTGATGTAGCAGGTTTTCTGGCCATCCGGCACAGGCGGGGGAAAGGCGCCGAATTCAAAGTCGGCCTGCTCATTGAAGGTGGTGATATCCCAGGAACCGGCTGGATAGATAGCACCGCGCCCCAAGGTGAACAGGTTCTGCGAATCCGCATATTTCTGCGCTTGATAGCCTCGGCCCAGGAAAGGTTTCCATTTCGCCAGATGCTCCCAGACTTTCACATACTCAGGGTCGGTCAGCTTTTCTTTGCCGTCGATCAGGGCCTTGCGTCCCTCTTCCCCTTTCCAGTAGTTGGGACCGACATTCTGGAAGCCCATGGTGGCGGCTTCCCACTGGTCCGCCGTGCCCATGACCAGCGGTGTATAGCGGGATTCATCCTTAATCTTCTCTAGCACTTTGAAAAAATCGGATTCCGTTTTCGGTACGGACAAGCCAAGTTCTTTGAAAATTTCCTTATTGTAGATATAACCGTGAATGACCGAGGCCATTGGCAGGCAGAATACATCTTTACCGTCGTCAGTGGACCATGCGGTTTTGGCGACATCGGGGAAGTTCTTCATGCCTTCAAGATCGTTCAACTTCTCCAGATTGCCCTTTTGGTAAAGAGCCAGGGACACGTCAAACGGACGGCAGGTGATCAGATCGCCAGCCGTGCCCGCCTGAAGCTTAGCCTGTAGAGCCGAGTTGTAATCTGCGGGAGGTGTGGGGGTAAAAGTGACTTTGATATCGGGGTGACTTTTGTTGAAGGCGGGAATGATAACGTCGTTCCAGACTTTGGCGTCGTCGTTGCGCCAGCTTTCGATGACCAGTTTGTCGCCGGCCTCCGCAGTTAATGTCGTCAGGGCGAAAACGCCCAACCCGATCTTCGCCGCATGGCGAAACGCACCCTTTATTGTTAAAAAGCTCATCGCTTGTTTCTCCCATAGAGGTTGTTAGTGATTCAACAGCTCGTACTCAATACCGGAGAATAATTGGTATTTTTATTTGACAATACCAATATAAACCCATTGCAAAGTGGTAATCAAGCCTTCCTGGAGCTGAAATTTAATACCTTTGTCCAAAAATGGCGCCTTTATCTAAATTTGGGGCTGTTATTCGTCCGCATGTGCGCTTATTATATTAATGGTATTAAAAAGGTATTGTCTCGATCGAACGTCCCGGATACTTGCTTCAGAGGGCGTTGAATCAGCAGGAGATCTTATGCGCGTCATCATCGCAGATTCCCCGGAAGCAGTGGCCCGGATGGGCGCCGAACAGTGCATTCGTTTATTACAGGACAAACCAGCTGCGGTCTTGGGTCTCGCCACTGGCAGCACGCCCATCGCATTGTATGCACACTTGATTCAGCGGCGCCAGCAGGGAGAGGTGAGCTTCCGTCAGGTACGCACCTTTAATCTGGACGAATACATTGGTATTGCCCCGCAACATCCACAGAGCTACCGTAGCTTCATGCAGAAGCAGTTATTCGACCACATTGATATTCTTCCCGAGAACACTCATATCCCTAGCGGCATGGGGGATCCCGTCGCGGAGTCCCGCGCCTATGAAGATAAAATCCGCAGCGCCGGCGGTATTGATCTGCAGATACTGGGGCTTGGCCGCAATGGTCATATCGGTTTTAATGAGCCCACTTCCAGCCTGAGTTCCCGCACCCGGGCGAAAACCCTGACCCAGGAAACCATTCGCGATAACAGCCGCTTTTTTTCCGCTGACGAAGAGCAGCCGCATCTGGCTATCACCATGGGCATTGGTACGATTCTCGATGCGCGCAAAGTCATGCTGCTGGCGGCGGGCGCCGCCAAAGCCGACGCGGTCAAAGCAATGGTGGAAGGACCTGTCAGCGCCATGCACCCGGCTTCCGCCTTGCAGATGCATCCGTCCGCGTTGGTGATCGTGGACACGGAAGCCGCCTCCAAACTGGAGTTGATCGACTATTATCGTTGGGTGCAGAGCGAAACTTTACGCGTACAGGGGGCCTATTTGTGACGCAGCAACCTATGTATCTCGGCGTCGACGGCGGCGGCACCTCCTGTCGCGCCCGTCTCTGCTCCGCCGATGGCCGCATTCTCGGCGAAGGGTTTGCAGGCGGCGCCAATCCGCGCCTGGGCCTTGACTTCGCCTACGCCAACATTATGCTGGCCACCCGTCAGGCGTTGGCGGCGGCGAATCTGGACGACGGCGCGCTGCCTTGTATCCACGCCGGCTTTGGTCTGGCGGGCGTCGCGCAGAAAAAAGAACGGGAACTGGTATTGAACCATCCTCACCCGTTTGCGGATCTGGCCTTGCATACCGACGCCCATACCGCCTGTCTGGGCGCCTTCAAGGGTGGCGACGGAGGCATATTGATTATGGGCACTGGCTCCTGCGCAGTGGCCACAGTAAATCATGAATTTCATTTGCTGGGCGGCTGGGGTTTCCCGGTATCCGATTGCGGCAGCGGCGCCTGGCTCGGCCTGAATACGCTGCGTCACTCCCTGCTGGCGTTCGAGAGACTGCAGCCGGCTTCGGTTCTCACCGACGCCGTCATGCAACGTTTCGACAACAACCAGGAAAACGTCGTGGCCTGGATGGATCAAGCCAAACCCAGGGATTACGCCGCTTTCGTTCCTTTGGTGTTCGAGCACGCCCGCCTGGATGACCCTGTCGCTACGCAATTATTGGCGCAAACCGCCGATGAAGCGGCGCTGATGATTCGCGGCCTGATCAATCTGGGCGCGCCCGCCGTCTGCATCATGGGCGGCCTGAGCGAAGCCATTGTCCCCTGGTTGCCGCAGGACATTACGCCTTACCTGACCTCTCCTTTGGGGGACGCGCTGGACGGCGCCATCTTACTGATCAAACAGAAGTCCGAGACAAGCGAATGCTAACAGCCTTAACTGATGGCCGGATTTTTACCGGCGAGACCCTACTCTCGCAACAAGCGTTAATCATCGAAGGCGGACGCATTCACAGCATCGCGCCCGAGCATCAAATTCCTGCTGATGCGGTTCGCATATCTCTGAATGGAATGCTGGTGGCCCCTGGCTATATTGATGTCCAGGTTAACGGCGGCGGCGGCGCGTTGTTCAATGACAACCCCAGCCCAGCGGTACTGCGGGAAATGGGCGCCGCCCACCGGCGCTATGGCACGACCGCCTTCATGCCTACGCTGATCACTGACACCCGCGACAAAATGGAAGCCGCCGTGAGCGCGGTAGAGGCCGCATTACGCGAGGGCGCGCCGGGGGTGCTCGGCATTCATTTGGAAGGCCCTTATCTGAATGTCGCCCGCAAAGGCGTTCACCGGGAATCCGTCATTCGCGAACCGGAGGCCGACGCCCTGCAACTGCTCAGCAGCCTCGGCGACATCGGCGCAACCATCGTCACCCTGGCGCCGGAGAAAGTGCCGGAAGGCTTTGTCCGCAAACTGCGAGAGCGCGGCGTCCATGTTTGCCTGGGGCATACCGCCGCCAGTTACGAGCAGGTACATCAGGCGCTGGCGGAAGGGGCGACAGGTTTTACTCACCTGTTCAACGCCATGACGCCTCTGCGTAATCGCGACCCTGGCGTCGTTGGCGCTGCGCTGGATGACGCCGACAGCTGGTGTGGTCTGATCGCGGACAATCATCATGTGCATCCCGCCACCATGCGCATCGCCCTGCGCGCCAAAGCCCAGGGGAAAATCATGCTGGTCACCGACGCCATGCACTCCGTCGGCATGCCGGGTGAAGAGTTCGAGTTGCTGGGCGAAAAACTGGTGCGCTGTAACGGTCGACTGACGACGGAACAAGGCGTGCTGGCGGGCTCAGACCTGGACATGGCTACCGCAGTGCGCAATAGCGTCAGCGCGATTGGTCTGGATATGGAAGAAGCGCTACGTATGGCGTCGCTGTATCCTGCGCAATTCCTGGGTATTGATGACGAGTACGGCCGTATCGCGCCGGGTTATCGCGCCGATCTGGTATTGTTGAATGACCAATTAGAAGTCGAGGGAACCTGGATAGGCGGGGTGAAAGACTAAATGGCTGGAGCGCCACGCTGACGCCCCTGCCATTTTGCAGATATCTTAGCGACGTCAGAAGATAGAACTGCTGGTGTAGTGAGTGAGTAACTCCAGCGCCTTCTGGCCCAGCACCGAGTTACCATAACTGTCGAGTTCCGGCGACCATACCGCGACAGAGAAATAGCCAGGCAGCACCGCCACGATACCTCCTCCCACGCCGCTCTTGGCCGGCAATCCTACCTGATACGCGAAGTTACCGGCAGCGTCGTAGAGCCCGCAAGTCAGCATCAGGGCGTTAACCCGTTTGTCCATGCGCTCGCCATGAAACTGAGTACGAAAACTGGATTTACCTTTATTGGCCAGACTCTCGGTGGCCCGCGCCAGATCCAGGCAACTCATGGTCATCGAGCACTGCTTGTAGTAGCTGTCGAGCACCACATCCACTTCCCCTTCCAAATTGCCCAACGCCTTGAGCAAGTTAGCAATGGCGGCGTTGCGATAACCGGTGCGCGCTTCCGCAACATAGACTTCCGGGTCGTACCGGTTGAATACATTGCCGGAAAGCGACGCCATGAATTGCTCCAGACGTTTCACTGGCGACGCACTGTGATTAACGATAGTGTCCGCCACCACAATGGCGCCAGCGTTGATAAAAGGATTGCGCGGAATGCCGTTTTCATTTTCCAACTGCAACAACGAGTTGAAGCGCATACCGGAAGGTTCGCGCCCCACCCGCTTCCACAAATCATCGCCCACAATATCCAGGGCCAGCATCAGGGCGAACAATTTGGAGATACTCTGAATAGAGAAAGGCGTCGAGGCCTGACCCACCGTGAACTCATCACCATCGACAAAGCGAATCGCCATGCCGAACTGACGCGGATTCACCCTCGACAGCGGAGGAATGTAATCCGCCGTCTTACCCACGCCATACAAAGGCGTCACCTCAGAATAAATACGCTCAAGCAATGCAGGGAGTTCGGACTTCTGTAACTTCATGGACTCAGCAATGTCTGGTTAATGTACCGGGCCGAAAAATATAGGCGCCGTCGCCAGCCCAGACAATGCGCGGATGTACGCAGTGCCTGACGCTTAACTTATGCTAGGTCCCAGACTGAGTCATTGCCAGTCTTGACTATAAATCGCGGCAACTCACAAACAGAAGGGAAGAAAAAAGGAGTCCGGAATGATTCCGGGCTCCTTTTGAGTGTGCAACACAGTTCGCACTGGGTGATTAGGATCAATCGGCGTTAAGTACCGAGTCGGCGACTCCCTGTGGCGTTTCCGCGTAGTGCGAGAACGTCATGGAGAAACTGGCTCGCCCTGCCGTCATAGTGCGCAGGTCGCCGATATAGCCGAACATTTCCGCCAGCGGCGCTTCCGCGTTGATGACGCAGGCGTCGCCTCGGTCCACCTGATTGAGGATCGAACCGCGACGGCGCATGAGGTCGCCAATGCAGTCGCCGACGTGATCGCGAGGCGTCACAATCTCAACCGCCATCACTGGCTCCAGCAGTCTGGGCGCCGCTTGCGCCATGGCTTCCTTGAAGGCTTCCCGTCCGGCCACGCTGAACGCCAGTTGCGACGAATCCTGCGCATGATAGGAACCGTCCAGCAACACCGCCTTGAAGCCGCCACTGGGATAACCGCCCAGTACGCCAGAGCGCGCAGCCTGTCTGACGCCATCTTCCACTGCGGGAATATATTCCCGCGGAATGGCGGCGCCGACGATTTGGCTTTCAAACTCAATACCGTCGCCGGCGATAGGTTCAAAGCGCATGCGCACTTCTGCGAACTGACCGGGTCCGCCTTTTTGCTTCTTGTAGACATAGTCCACAGCAGCCGGTTGCGTGATCGTCTCTCGATACGCCACTTGTGGTCGACCAATCGCCACGGCGATGTCGTAATCCGTTTGCAGTCGGTCCACCACAATTTCCAAGTGTAGTTCGCCCATGCCTGACACCAGCGTTTCTCCGGCGGCGCCCGTACTCAGACGCAGGCTGGGATCTTCGCCGACGATCGCGCGCAGTGCTTCACCCAGTCGATCCTGATCCTGCCGGGATTTCGGCTCAATCACGATGTCCATAACCGGTTCCGGCGCGCTAATGCGCTCCAGCACCAGAGGCGCTTCCGGGTCGCACAGCGTATCGCCGGTCTGCGTATGCTTCATGCCAACCAGAGCCACGATGTCGCCAGCGCCGATACGGTCTCGCGCCACCTTACGGTCCGCGTGCATCTCGTATATGCGGCCAATGCGTTCATATTGACCGACATTGGCGTTCAACACCCGCGAGCCTGCTGCAAGCGAACCCCGATAAACCCGAACATAAGTCAAAGCGCCGTGTTTATCGTTCACCACTTTAAAGGCCAATGCAGCGAATGCGCCTTCGATGTCCGCATCCACAACCTGAGCGCCATCGACAGTTTCCACTCCTTTCACATCCTGTGGCGAAGGCAGATAGTCGACCACCGCGTCCAGCACCATCTGCACGCCTTTATTCTTGAATGCAGACGCACACAACACAGGAACGAATGCGCCACTGACAACGCCCTGACGAATCAGTCGCTGCAGATCTTCAGTCTGCAAGGCGGCTCCATTGAGCCAGCCTTCCAGGAGTTCGTCATCCAGCTCAACCAGCGTTTCTTCCAGTTGCGCCCGATACTGCGTAGCCTGTTCCTGATATTCAGGGGCAATGTCTTCGGATGAATAGTTCCAACCGTCATCACTGTTCCAGCGATGCAGGGTCATGGTCGTCAAATCGATCAGGCCGGAATAGCTTTCTTCGACGAACACCGGCAAGTGAACCACCAGCGGTCTGGCGCCAAGTCGCTCACGAATCATATTCACCACGCGCAAATAATCAGCGCCGATGCGATCCATTTTATTAACCAGACATATGCGCGGTACGCCGTATTGATCCGCCAGTCGCCAGTTGGTTTCAGATTGCGGCTCGACGCCGGCCACGGAGTCGAAAACCACGACTGCGCCGTCCAACACGCGCAACGAACGATTCACTTCGATGTTGAAGTCAATGTGACCAGGCGTATCAATGATATTGATACGATGATCCCGCCAAGCCACCGTAACCGCCGCGCTGGCGATGGTAATGCCTCGTTGGCGTTCCTGAACCATGTGATCGGTGACGGTCCCGCCATGATGCACTTCGCCCATACTGTGCAGGGCGCCAGTGAAGTGCAGCAGCCTTTCGGTCAGTGTGGTTTTGCCTGCGTCAACGTGAGCGATGATGCCGATATTTCTTAACTTTTGAAGTTTCATAACAAACCTCTGAAAACCTGAAATTCCTCTTCCGGGCAGGTCTTTCTGACTACGCCCGGAAGTATTTACTCCCAGGGCGCAAGAGGCGTCATGGGAGCGTTAAGTTGTTTCCCGGTCTTTTGGCGTTCCGCGCTTACCCATAACAAAAACAGGACGAACAAGCGTGGAAAAAGTGGAAGCACCAAGGGATAGGCGCGAGAACTCCGGCCCTTGGGCTGGGACTATTGCTGCGATGTACTTGTCGTAAGTTCTCATAACGAAACCATGTCTTGGCGATGTTGAATAAACGTCCGAACTTTTTCGGAACCGAAAACGAAAAAACCCCGGGAGGCGATGGCCTACCGGGGTCTTTTCACATTGCAACCGGAGGCCTATACGCCCCCGCCAGCTATAGCGAAGGCTATGACTTCAATACCAAAATGCACGCGCTGTCGCGAACGATGGAGATCGTTCCGACGCGGCCGCTGATGTTGGTAGTGGTGAATGTCATAACCTTGCTCTTCAGGTAAATTCGTTTAGTGGGCGCGGATATTAGCAAGCCTTTGTTTAGTATTCAATCAGCCTTTTTCGAGAAAGTTGCTATATATACGAACGCAAAAAGCGGAGCCGGAAAACCGACTCCGCTCTGGCGCCAGGCTTATTGCGCTGCGTTGGCTCTGACTTCGTCGAAGGTCCATTCCTTCATCAGGTCGCCGTTGCGGAAGACAGTGACCAGCTGATCTTCCCGATTGCCCAGATCCTGCCGGCGTACTGTCTGAAAGCCGCCATCCAGGTTTTTCACCAGCGCCAGAAGTCCTTTTTTAGACCGCTTGCCCTGATCAGTGATGGGGTCTTTGTAGACATCTCTCCAGATGCCCTTTACGCATATCGCAGAGGCCTTCATAGCGAATTTCAACGTATCCCGGTTTACTTTCTGCAGCAGTTCTCCACCCATACCGAAAGCAATATTTTCAGCGCTTTGCATGCGGGCTTTCATTGCCGCCAGAATGGCTTCGATCGTGTGTAAAGAGATACCATCGCCTTGAATCACCCGGATACAAGCCGGCAATACCCGATAGCCTTTGCTGTTAACAGTGAAGCCGAATTTCCGCATCAGCCGTTCGATGGTCTCGGTCACGATCGCTACAGGATCGCCACTGTCAGGACGCACCACCAAAGTGCCGCCGCTGCGCTCGATCTTGGTTTTCAGGGCTTCGCCCCAGAGGTTGTCGATAGCGTTCCACAAGTCATAAGAGTCGCTGACCACCGCCACCAGTTTGCCAGGTTCGGCGAACTGATCCAGCATGTTGGCGTAAGCGTCCACTTCCGCTTCCTTGCCCCAGCTGGTAATGGTGCTGTGCTCCGCCGCAGGGATTGAGAAACCCGCCATGTCGGCGCCGTAGTAACGTCTCGCCGCCATGATGCCGCTAACGGTGTCAGTGCCCATAAAGTTCACCAAGTGCGCGGCGCCGCCAATCGCTGCGGTTTCTTCAGAGCTCGCGCCGCGAGCGCCGAAATCGTGCAGTTTGAACGGCAATCCGTCGATGGTGTCCGCCGTCTCTTCCAGATAGCGTTTGATGATGTTGCGGCAGCTCCAGGATACGGTGGCGACCGTGGTTGGATACCACACCGCTCTCAACAATGCCGTTTCCACATAGCTGGTCAACCAGGCGCAGTTGCGGTCCGTGTTGATTACCTGCACCATCACGTTTTTCACATCCATGACAGTTCCTTCCGGCGCAGACTGAATTTCTATCGGCAGATAACCCTCGTGTTTGTCCAGAATATAGCGCCAGCCTTCCTCATTGAAGGGTACGCCGTGGGCTTGATACACCAGCTTGGCTTCTTCAATATCGTCCGCGGTGATCGGCTTGGTCAGGTACTCCTTGATAAACATCTGCAGGCCGAAGAACACCGCTTTTTCAAATGCGCCGCCGCGTGATTCGATGTAGCTGGAAACCTGCGTGGCGCCAGCCGGATACTGCAGGTAGTGAGAGGTTTTGTAAGAGTCTACGTTTAAGATAATGCTGTTTTTCATGACGGAAATCCTCCGATCAATGTTTGGGTAAAGGGTGTTGCGGTCTATCCGCGCCCCTCGTTTGTCTTAATAATTCTCCGGTTAGATGCCGGTCATTTCCTGAATGATGAAGTAGTGATCTTCATACAACTTGCCTGGGTCCAGTTCCGCCAGGGGCACCCACATGGCCTGTCTGGCGTCATCGCCGCCTTTCACTTTCGGCAGCTCGCTGCTTGGCTCCAGCTCAATGTGAAATGCATGCGTGATAGTGCGCCCTCGGGCTGAACGATGAGGATCATCGAACACTTGCTGCGCTTTGATTGAGCCCCTCAATACCGGCGCTGGCACTTTCAGTCGGGTTTCCTCCCGCAACTCTCTCAGGCATGCATCCAGTAATTTCTCATTCTGATCTACAAAGCCTCCCGGCAACGCTAACAACCCTTTACCGGGACGCGCTTTGCGCTCCACCAGCAGCACATGTCCGCTTTGCACAATAACGGCGTCGACCGTTACGAAAGTGGGCGCATAAGGCGCGGCGCTCCAGGCGCGTTTGTACTTGGCGATGAAATCATGCTCGTATTTGATTTCCTCATAGTCTTCGCTGAGACAGAACTTCGCCAGTTTCTCCCGCACCGCTGTCGGCAACACCTGCGCTGCTTCGTCGCTATCCAGGTAATTCAAACCACCGCGACGATCCGTCTGGTTAACGCCGAAAATCGCTTCTCTCACCGGCGTGGCGCTGATGCCATCCACGTTTTCTACTTCAACATTCCCCCATTGAGGGAACAACTTCAGGTAGAAAGAGCTGTGGTCCTTGCTGTGGCCAATCAAGCCCACCTTGGCGGATTTGTGCGGCATGCCGTGATGAGCGGTCACCAGTCCCTGAACCGTGGACTGTACGTTTCTGACCCAGATCTCATCGTTGTAGACAATGTCCATCAGCGGCGCGATATGTACGCGTTGGCTATCTTCTTTGCTGAGGGCGCTGCGCACCATGTCTTCGCGTTCGCTGACGCTCCAGGGGTTGCGTGTGGAGCGGGGCTGATGCGCCGATCCGCATAAGACGATCATTTGACGCGCTTTACGCAGTCCCTGTTCAATCACCGCCAGGTGGCCGCGATGAAAGGGTTGGAAACGTCCGATAAATACTAAAAAGTCGTATTCGAAATTTTGCATACCAGCAATCTCCTTGCTGTGGTTGACGGGAACCCGGTCTTTCCAGGTCCGCTTAAATCTTTTTCTCCGTGGATTCATGAGTCCCATGAACCCTGTCGATGGACACATAGTGGCATAATGACACTATGTGGTCAAGCGCTATTTTCAGCCTCCTTCTAAAACATTCTTAACCTGCCTGATACGCGCCTCAACATCGCCCCTTAGCAACACATACTCTATGTTTCTGCGCTCCAGCTCCACGATGATCTCCTGCTGGAAATCCGCGCGGTTTACTTCCCCTGAGCGATCCCAGGTATCTTCGTAGGGGATATCGTCAGCGCACAAAAACACACGGTCGTATCGCTGCGCCGCGGCATCCGCCAGGCGGTCCAGCTCGGGCAACGCGAACCCGTGATAATAATGAGCGAAATGGCGCGTCGTCAGGGCATTGGTGTCTACAAACAAATAACTATCGCTATCCAGCAGCAGGTTATCTTCCCGCTGCAGATGACCTTCTGCGATTTCCACTAATTGCTCGGGGGTCAGACGTCGCTCAACCTGATTTCCCTCCCAATACTCCCGTCCATACTCCGGCATCCACTGCGTATTAAAGCGCGCCGCCATCGCCTCCGCCAACGTGGTTTTCCCGGTAGAAGGCGCCCCCAGAAACACCACTTTCTTCACCAAGTCCCGGTACACCAACGGATGCAGCCAGTCTCTGGCGGCGAAAGGATTTTTGCGCACCTGAGTAGCGGAGATGGGTACGATCTTTCTAGCTTCATCCACTCGACAGTCCTGCGCGTTGAGATAACGGCTGACATGATCGCCGTAGAATTCACTGCAAAAAAAATGGGTCACCCGCCTCCCCGCCAGACACTGCCCGATGTATTCCTCCTGCTTCCGACAAATCTCCGGCGTATCGCCCACTTCCTGCGGTCCATCCGGCGCCAGAATGACCTCCGCTTGCGGGTACAGCGTTTTAATCCAGGACGCTCGCCGCTCCAACGGAACATCAATCACCTCAGGACAGCCGTAAATCATCACCAGCAGGTGATCCACCTGCTCCAAAGCCTGTTCAATCAGATACTGATGCCCTTTGTGCAGCGGCGCGAACTTCCCTAACGTCAGGCCAACCTTACGCCCCGCTTCGAACTCAGGCCTTCGCATATTCCGCTTTCATCTCCAGCATTTGTGTTTGATAACGACGCAACCAGACCATAAGGCCAGCGCTCGCCATAACAAGGAACGTCGCATAAAGAACCGTCGTCGGATACAGACCTTTCTGCCAATACACGCCAATGGCGACTATATCTACGGCAATCCAGAATCCCCAGTTGATCAGCTGGCGTCTGGACAACAACCATTGCGCCACCAGGCTGGCCACCGTCGTGAAGGCGTCAGGGTATGGCAACGACGCGTCAGTGTAGGTAGACATCACGTAACCCAGTCCGAAGCTGCCGAGAATGGCGACGGCCACCCACAACAACGTCATCGGCAAGGCAGTGGGCAACACCACCAGATCGTCATCCTGTCCCCTTCCCTGCAGCCAATACCACCAACCGTAAAACTGCATCACCACATAGATGCCGTGAAGAATGAAGTCGGAATAGAGTTTGGCGTCGTAAAACACAATCATGTACAGCGCCACCTGCACCAGCCCGATGGGCCAGCACCAGATATTGCGTCGGATGATCAGGAACACGCAGATAAAGCCCGCCAGGGATGCGATGATTTCTATCGTGGAGCCGCCGAAGAAGCCGACCAAAAAGGATTGTATGTCCATGGTATTACTCTGGAGTTTGGATATGCTTTTATTGTTGAAGCCGAAGCGTCTGTTTTGACACCATCGCCAAGGGCCGCTAATATTAGTGGCCTAATGCCACTAATATTAGTATGTTTTTCAGGTTATGCAAGATTACGCCTCAGAAAAAGACTTTCTCGCCGCTTACAACATCCACGATTACGAAGTGCCTCTGGCTTCCGTGGACATGGCGATATTCAAGCTCAGGGAACAGCAACTCGAAGTGCTGCTGGTGAAGCGCTCGCAGTATCCGGCCAAGGATCAATGGGCGCTGCCGGGCGGATTTATCGACCTGAAGAAAGACAATCTTCTCGAAGACACCGCTCATCGGAAGTTAGTGGAAAAAACCGGGGTAAAAAGCCCCTATCTGGAGCAGGTCGCTACCTTCGGCGGTAAGCAAAGAGACCCCCGCGGCTGGTCAGTGACGGTTGTGTACTTCGCCTTGGTCGCCCATGAAGAGATCGATGTCGACCCCAACGCCGGCAAAGAGGAAACACGCTGGGTTCCGGTAACCGAGGCCTTACGCGACTATAAACTGGCGTTTGATCACAACGAGATTCTGCGTCTGTGTCGCGAACGACTGACCAGCAAAGTGCAATATACCGCGTTACCGATTCACCTATTACCAGAAGAATTTACGCTGACGGAGCTGCAAAAAGTATTCGAAGTGATTCTGGGTAACGAGGTGGAGAAAAAATCCTTCCGTCGCCGCATCCTGGATGCGGATATTCTGGAGGAAAGCGGCGCCATGCGCACCGGCAGCAACCGACCTGCAAAACTATATCGACTCAAGCGCGGCGTGGAGAATCATTTCTTCCCCAGAACCATCGAAGGACCGCGCAGTTAATGTCGGAGAGATGTAATGACTGAGAAAAAAACGATTAACTTTTACCTGGCCAACGGCGAATACGGATGCTTTTCCAATTTCTCCCGCGATCCGGTATATCTGAAAGACAAGCGCTGGCCTACGTCCGAACATTATTTTCAGGCGCAGAAATTCGCAGGCACTGAGCACGAAGAAGCCGTTCGCATGGCGTCAAAGCCCATGGAAGCCGCTAATATGGGTCGTGAGCGCACACGTCCCTTGCGGCCGGATTGGGAGGAAGTCAAAGACGACATCATGCGCGAAGCGGTCATGGCCAAATTCGTTCAGCATGAAAAACTCACTTCTATACTGTTGGAAACCGGCGACGCCGAATTAGTCGAGCACACCGCCAATGATCGCTATTGGGCGAACGGCGGCGACGGTAGCGGTCTGAATATGCTGGGTAAGATTTTGATGGAAGTGCGCGAAGCAATTCGACAAGGTAAAAGCAAATATGAAAACGGTCACTTTATATAGACCCACCGGACCGAATGAGCTGGCGCTGGTTGAAGCCAGCGGTTTCAAACGCTGGCCGCCACGCCTGCCGGAGCAACCCATTTTCTACCCGGTTTGCAACGAGGACTACGCCCGTCAAATCGCCCGGGATTGGAACGTCAAAGACTCCGGCGTAGGCTATGTCACACGCTTCGACGTGGATGCGGAATACCTGAGTCAATTTAATGTGGAAATTGTCGGCGGTAAAAAGCACGCGGAATACTGGATTCCAGCGGAGCGGTTGGAAGAGTTCAATGATCACATAGTCGGCGATATTGAAGTCATCGCCACTTATAGAGACGAATAGACAAAAAACCTATCATGCGAATCCACTACGGGCGCTCTTGTAGGTCCGTCATTTCATATTAGTGCTTGATAAAGGTAGTGAATTCACATGTTGGTAAAGGAAAGCCAGATAGCTAAAGAGCTTGGCCACACCTATTTTGAGCGAGGCGTAAAATATTTCAAACAACAACGCGTCACTCTGGTGGAATATGGCAAGGATCACGCCGCAGCGAGCGTGCAGGGTTCTGGTAACAGCATTTACCGGGTCTTGGTGCGGCTTGAAAATGACGCCTATGGTCAGAGTATAGAAGGGGAGTGTTCATGTCCTATCGGCTACAACTGTAAGCACGTTGCAGCGACACTACTCGCCGTAAACGAAAGAAGCCAAGCTCCAGCCCAGCAAGATACAAACTCAGGCCATTACTCCGTTCACAGCCCAGAAGAAACACTGGACTTTGACGTCCGGCGTTGGCTTGCCCAATTGGTTGACACCGCAACAGAGGAAACAACTCGTGAGAGCGCCAATCAGGTTAGCGTGCTCTATTTGTTGCAACACAACCATATGAACGGGAATGTCTGCGTCAATGTTATCCAGGCGCGCACTCTTAAGTCCGGCGAATACTCCAAAAAAACTCAGCGTTACAATATCAACGCCGCCTTTAATCAGAGCAAGCCAGCCGCCTTCCTGACCAAAGCCGATTTGGCGATCTTTAAACGCCTGTTATGGTCGCGATGGGATTCTGTCCTACCGTTAACGGAAGAAACCGGAGCAGACGCCCTTCAACGCATATTGGCGACGGGGCGCGCGTATTGGGAATCCCCACAAGGGCCGAAATTATTCGAAGGCGCTCCAGCGCGGGCGGAGTTTCAATGGCGAGTGGATAAGGAGGGCGGACAAACACTGGAAATGGTCCCATCGCACCTAATGATGGTCGCTACTGATCCGATCTACTGTATCAATACCAGCACTGGAGAATGCGGTCAGCTGCTTAGTGAGCTGCCGCCATCCGTGCTGGCGACGCTTAATCGCGCGCCCAGGTTATCCCCGGATCAGGCGGGAAAAGTACGCTCGCTTCTGGAGCAACGACTCCCCAGCGCACGACTTCCCATGCCCATCGAGATAGCCATCGAGAAGGACATAAAAGTCAGGCCGCAGGTGCATCTCACCCTTGGGGCGGCAAGCCCTTCTCAAGCTGGCTATTTTCCATTTAGAACCAATCACACCGATATTCCCTGCGCCAGGCTGGAGTTTTCCTATCGCGATGTCCGCGTATCTTATCACTCCGATATTGAGCAAGTGATTACGCACAAAGACAGTACCCACCTCATCATTCCCCGGGATTTTCATGCTGAAGAGACGGCCCTGTGTAAACTAAGAATTCTGGATATGCGCCCGCTCAATACGATCGAAAGCTATCCGCCCGTCGATGAGGCGCATCAAATGGACCTGAGCTTTCAGAGCGTCGGAGAGTGGCACGGGTTCGCCCAGTACGGCATCGCCCTGCTAGAGAAACAAGGATGGATTATTACCATTGAAGAGGACTTTCCCTTCCAGTACCTCAATACAGAGGTTGAAGATCTCTCCTGGTATTCCAGTCTGGAGGAAAGCGACAGCGACTGGTTTGATTTCGACCTCGGCGTGGAAATCGGCGGTGAGCGCATCAACTTGCTACCCGTCCTGTACAACCTGATTAAAGACGCGCCGGAAGAGTGGGAGCTTCAGACACTGGCCGATTATCCCGGAGATAGCGATGTTCTGCTCCAGGTCGCCCCTGGCAAGTGGATCAAGCTGGATGTCGAGAGAGTCAGGAGCCTGTTAGGCAGTCTCATTGAGCTGTACGACCATGATCCTCTGGTGAACGATAAATTCCGCCTGGATCGGGGACAGGTTGGCCAGCTTCTGGCTATCAACGACGCCATGACTTCAGTCGGTCTGCGCTGGCTGGGCGCTGATAAACTGACGCGCTTAATTGATCAACTGAAGCATCAGGAGAAAATGAGCCATGTCTGCCCCCCCGACTGGTTCAACGCCACCCTCAGAGACTACCAACAAGAGGGTCTGAACTGGCTTGGTTTCCTTAGAGAAATCGAAATGGGCGGCATCCTGGCTGACGACATGGGGTTGGGGAAAACCATACAAACCCTCGCCCTGCTCTCAGTGGAAAAAGCCCAGGGGCGGATGGACCGGCCCTGCCTGATCGTCGCGCCCACCAGCTTAATGAGCAATTGGCGTAAGGAAGCGGAAAAGTTCGCGCCAGAGCTAAAAGTGCTCGTTCTGCACGGTCCTCAACGCGCCGGGCGTTTCGAACACATAGCCGACAACGACCTGGTTTTGACGACATATCCGCTACTGTCGCGAGACAGCGAATATCTGCTGCAGCAGAACTACCATTATCTTATTTTGGATGAAGCGCAAACCATCAAGAATCCAAAGGCGCAGGCCACCCAGCTAGTACACAGGCTTGAGGCCCGACATCGGCTGTGTCTGACTGGAACGCCCATGGAAAATCATCTGGGCGAGCTGTGGTCGTTGTTTAATTTCCTTACGCCGGGCCTGCTCGGGGACGATAGAAAGTTCAACACCCTGTTCCGCACTCCTATCGAAAAGAAGGGCGATATTGAACGACAACGCTTGTTATCAAAGCGCATCAAGCCGTTTATGCTGCGCCGCACCAAACAGGAGGTCGCGACGGAGCTGCCGGAGAAAACAGAAATACAACGCACTGTTTTGCTGGAAGGAAAGCAGCGGGATCTTTATGAAAGTATTCGCGTCGCCATGGATAAGAAGATTCGTGACGCTATCGCGAAGAAAGGCGTTAAACGTTCTCATATAGAAATTCTGGACGCATTACTGAAGCTGCGCCAAGTGTGTTGCGATCCATCGCTGCTTAAATTGGACAGTGCGCGTAAAGTGAAAAGCAGCGCCAAGCTGGATACGCTGATGTCCATGTTGCCCAGCCTGCTTGAGGAAGGCCGCAAAATACTGTTGTTTTCCCAGTTCACTTCTATGCTTGGATTGATTGAGGCGCAATTAGACAAAGCCGGTATAGAGTACGTAAAACTGACAGGCGCGACGAAAGACAGAGATACGCCTGTCAGTCGATTTCAAAACGGAGAGGTCTCTTTGTTTTTAATTAGCCTTAAAGCAGGCGGCGTGGGTTTAAATCTAACCGCAGCGGATACCGTCATCCATTATGACCCCTGGTGGAATCCCGCCGTTGAAAGCCAAGCGACCGACCGCGCCTACCGCATCGGCCAGGATAAGCCGGTGTTCGTTTACAAGTTGATCACAGAAGGAACCGTGGAAGAAAAAATCGTCGAATTACAAAAGCAGAAACAAGCGCTGGCGGATAATCTACTTGCGGACAAGGCTGAAAAGTTCACCTTCGATGAAGAAGAACTGCGTAAGTTATTCGCCCCGGTTGAATAGGGTAAAAGTACATGACTGGACAACCAGATAGAAACAATCTCGACAAATACCAAGGCTGCCTGCTGGGTCTTGCGGTGGGCGACGCCGTGGGCACTACGTTGGAGTTTCGTCCGCGCGGTTCTTTTGAGCCTATCGACGACATGGTGGGCGGCGGCCCTTTTGGATTACAACCGGGACAATGGACTGACGACACCTCCATGGCGTTATGCCTGGCGGAATCTCTGCTGACCAAACAGGGTTTTGACGCCGCGGATCAAATGACCCGCTATTGCAACTGGTGGCAGTGGGGCTATTTCAGCAGCACCGGAAACTGCTTTGATATCGGCAATACGGTGCGCGGCGCTCTCCAGCGCTTTCTGGACAGCGGCGAACCCTACTCCGGCTCGCTGGACGCGCATAGCGCCGGCAACGGCTCCATTATGCGTCTGGCGCCAGTCGCCATGTATTACAGCCCTCGTATCGAACAGGTCGTGCAATACTGCGGCGAAAGCTCACGCACCACTCACGGTGCTGACGAATGTGTGGACGCCTGCCGTTTGATGGGAGTCATCCTGCATCAACTGTTGACTGGCGACGCCAAAGAGGATGTGCTGGAAGATCCCATATATGTGCCCTACACCGACAAAGTCGCGCAGATATGCATGGGCGGTTACCTGAATAAAAGCGAAAGCGAAGTGCGCGGCACTGGCTACGTGATTGACGCTCTCGAAGCCGCCCTGTGGTGTTTCGCCCATACGGACAACTTTCAGGACGCAGTGCTGAAAGCGGCCAATCTTGGCGACGACGCAGACACCACTGCCGCCATTGTCGGCCAGATCGCCGGCGCCTATTACGGCGTCAGCGGTATTCGCCAGGACTGGTTGGACAAATTGCATATGCGCGACGACATCGCCGCCATGGCGGAGCAGTTGCACGCAGCGCAGCCGACGAAAGAGCCGCAGGCGTAAGTCCGATGCCTATACAAGGAGTTTAGAATGCCACATCGTACGCAGGATCGCTGGTTCATGCCCACGCCTCAGGCAGGCAAGTCGATCAGACTCTTCTGCTTTCCCTACGCCGGCGGCAGTCCCAATGCATTTCGAAGCTGGGTAAAACGCTTTCCAGACGACGTTGATGTCGTCGTAGTGCGTCTGCCCGGCCGGGAAAACCGCATCAGCGAAACGCCTTTCAGCGAATGGCCGCCACTGGTGGAGGCCGTATTGCAAGCAATCGTCCCTTACCTGAACCAGCCCTTCGCCTTTTTCGGACACAGTTTCGGCGGCCGCGTTATCTTCGAGTTGACCCGACGCCTGCAATCCTATGGCGGGCCATTGCCGAAGCATGTGTTTATTTCCGGTTGTCGCTGTCCCCACCTCAACAGTCGCGAGCCGTTCATACACCAGCTGCCAATGGAAGAGTTGATAGAAAGAATCCGCCAAATGAATGGAGCCCCCGAAGCAGCGCTACAGGACCAGCAACTGATGGCGTTGTTAGAGCCCGTGTTGCGTGCGGACTTTAAGCTTTCCGAGTGTTGGAGCGGCGACAAGTCACAGACATTACGGGTTCCCATCACCGCTCTAAGCGGGCAGGACGACCCCATCGACGCGGCCGCACGCATGCACGAGTGGGAAGATTACACCAGCGGTCGATTTCAATTGCGCACCTTCCCCGGCGACCACTTTTTCATCCGCAGCAGCGAGCAGGAAGTCACGGCTTTCATCAGTCAGACGCTTTTGGAAAACGCATTGCTTCCGGCTTAGAGTCGGACGCATGCGTCAATCCCTACTGGAACCTTTGACTCAACGCCGCTAGACTTTCGCGTTTTCCGCTTCAGGTTTACCCAGTTCACATCGGATACGGTCATGTAATGGCGATCGCACCCTCAATATCAGCTTTTGCTACGGCGTCTTAACTGACGACGGTATTGTTTCGCCTCGTCTTCTGCGCATAGCAAGCTGACTCTTTTGAATCTTCGCAGGACGTTTTCTTGCGGAGGAATCAATACGGATTTTGTTTTTGAGGAGGCGGTATGTTTATCCGCAAATATCCCCGTACGCCCCACCTGCAAGGGTCACGGCTGCAACCGGGGGACAGCGCATCGGATCAGGTTCCCTATGCGCAACTGGCCGGGCGTTATCTGGTCATCGAAGAAAAACTCGACGGCGCCAATGCTGGCGTCAGTTTCGACGCGTCCGGCGCATTGCGCCTGCAAAGTCGCGGGCATGTGTTGACCGGCGGCGGACGCGAGTCGCAGTTCGCGCAGTTTAAGTCCTGGGCTACGGTGCATCAGGAGCGTTTGTTCGAAATTCTGGGGACCCGTTACACCCTGTACGGGGAATGGATGGCGTCGAAGCACACAGTATTTTATGACCGCTTGCCGCATCTATTCGCCGAGTTCGATATTCTCGACACCGAGACAGGAGAGTTTCTCTCTACGTCAGCGCGTCGACGCATGTTAAAGGATTCACCCGTGCTTTCCGTACCGGTTTTATATGCCGGCTTGGCGCCCAAGCGCTTGGCGGAATTACAAAAACTAGTGCGCCCGTCGCTGGCGAAAACCAAGCATTGGCGCAACAGTCTGGAACAGGTTGCACATCAGGAAGCGCTGGATTTTGAGCTGGTCAAACGACAGACCGATGACTCGGATTTGTCTGAAGGCCTGTATATCAAGATAGAAGAAAACGGTCGTACGGTCGGCCGTCTGAAGTGGGTGCGCCATGATTTCATTCAGGCCATTCTGGACAGCGGCAGCCACCATCTGAACCGGCCTATTTTCCCCAATCAGTTGGCGCAGGGTGTGGATATGTACGCCCCGCAGCTAACCTTGAAATGGGAGGATCTCGGCCACTCTGAGCCGGATTCACAGGAGCCAGGCGCCACAGAGGAGACATGCTCATGATCAGTTATCAGCAACTCCAAAATTGGATGCCGAGCGAGAGCGCCGAACCGGATTGGCGAGCTTTGTGGGAAGGTCTGCCTGATCTGCAGTCTTTGGCGATCACGCCCCAGGACCCGTATTACCATGCGGAAGGGGACGTGTGGACGCACACCAAAATGGTGGTGAATGAGCTGTTGGCGGGGGAGACTTACCAACAGGCGAATGCGGAACAGCGCTTTGTGTTGTTCTACGCCGCCCTGTTGCATGACATCGCCAAACCGGCCACCACTATCGTGCGCCCGGATGGCGGCGTCGGCAGCCCCCGACATTCCCGACGCGGCGCGGTGGACGCCCGAATACTGCTATGGCGCGCCGGCGTTCCTTTTGCTTTGCGGGAACGCATTTGTCGCATTATCGCTCAGCATCAGGTTCCGTTTTTCATCTTCGACGACCGGGCGCAGCGACGTCCCGAGTTTCTGGCGCATCGCATGTCCTGGGAGGTGAGCCTGCAGGAGCTTTATGCGGTGGCGCTGGCGGATATGAGCGGCAGAACCTATGAGAAAAAAGCGGACAGTATCGCAGACATCGCATTGTTTCGAGAGCTGGCCCTGCAAGAGTCCTGCTGGGAACAACCCCGCGTTTTTCCCGACGAAACAGTGCGTCAGCAATACTTTCGCTCCGACGGCGCCACGGCGGCGGATTATGGATACCAGCAACCGGAAGGCTCCGAGGTGGTGGTGTTATGCGGACTTCCCGCCTCAGGCAAGAATACCTGGGCGAGCCGGCATCGACCTGACTGGCCCACCGTCTCCTACGACGACGCCCGTGAGGAGATGGGCCTCAAATACGGCCAGAATGAAGGTAAGGTGGCTCATCACGCCATCGATATGGCCAAAGAGCATTTACGGCGCAAGCAGCCCTTTGTGTGGAACGCCACGCACCTGTCGCAGGAAATGCGCAGTAATGCTCTGGACCTGTTGTACGCCTACCACGCGAAAATCCGCATCGTCTATCTGGAAGCCGGAGAGAAGACCTTGCGCGCCCGCAATCGCAAACGGGATAGCACGGTGACTGACAAAGTGATCGACCGCCTGTTATATCGCTGGGAAATCCCGTTGCCGAGCGAAGCACATTGGGTGGAGTACGTAGTGGAGGATTGATAGCGGCCAAATAAGTCCAATCAATGCATCCCGTTTATCGCTGGATGCATTGAGTCAGACGCATAAGCTCAGGTAACGAGCTCACCCTCTTCAATCCCCAAAAACCCGCCGGTCTGATGCGCCCATAACTGGGCGTAAATACCGCCGCTACTGATCAAATCCTGATGTGAACCCTGTTCGATGATGGCGCCGTCATCGAGCACAATGAGGCGATCCATAGCGGCTATTGTGGAGAGACGATGCGCAATGGCGATAACGGTTTTACCTTCCATCAGTTCATACAGACTTCGCTGTATTGCTGCTTCCGCCTCGGAATCCAGCGCGGAAGTGGCTTCATCCAGAATCAGAATCGGCGCGTCTTTCAACAGAACGCGGGCGATGGCGATACGCTGACGCTGCCCACCGGACAGCTTCACCCCACGTTCGCCGACTTGAGCATCGTAGCCTCTCCTTCCCTGCGGGTCCGACAAGGAAAGTATAAAGTCGTGGGCCTCGGCTTTTCTGGCGGCGGCGATCATTTCTTCTTCCGTTGCGTCAGGGCGACCATAGAGGATGTTGTCCCGCACCGACCGATGCAGCAGCGAGGTATCCTGGGTCACCATACCGATATGCTCACGCAAGCTCTCCTGACTGACTTCACGGATATCCTGTCCATCTATGAGAATGCGCCCTTGCTCCAAGTCGTAAAAGCGCAATAGCAGGTTCACCAGGGTAGATTTGCCCGCGCCGGAACGCCCCACCAGTCCAACTTTCTCGCCAGGCTTGATATCCAGAGACAGTTTCTCAATGACGCCCTCGCCTTTGCCGTAGTGAAAACCGATTTTATCGAACCGGATATGTCCCTTGGTGGCCTGCAGCTTGCTCGCATCGGGTCGATCCGTCACTTCCTGCGGCTTGGACAAGGTGGTGATGCCATCCGCCACCGTGCCGATATTTTCGAATAACGCACTGACTTCCCACATGATCCATTGCGCCATGCCGTTTAGGCGCAGCGTCAGACTCACCGCAATCGCAATGGCGCCCACAGTGATCGCAGCCTGCGTCCACAGCCAGATCGCCAACGCGGTTATGACGAATGTCAGCATATAATTCAGGGTATGCACGCTGACATTGATCCCCGTCACCAGGCGCATCTGCCGTCGTACGGTGGTAAGAAATCCCTGCATGCTTTCCTGTGCGTAATCCGCTTCCCTCTGGGTGTGGGAAAACAGTTTTACAGTAGTGATATTGGTGTAACTATCAACGATGCGACCCGTCATCGCAGCGCGAGCGTCCGCGTTTTTCATGGAGTTACGCTTGAGCTTGGGGACAAAATAAAGCTGCAGGCAAACATAAGCGCCCAACCACACCATCATAGGAATCAACAAGCGCATATCCGCACTGCCAATCATCACCAGCATGGTGCTGAAATACACCAGTACATACACCATGATATCCAACAGCTTCATCACGGTTTCCCGCACCGCCAGAGAGGTTTGCAACACCTTGGTGGCGATGCGGCCGGCGAAGTCATTCTGATAGAAAGACAAGCTCTGCTTAAGCAAATAGCGATGCGCCTTCCAGCGAATCTGCATGGGATAATTGGCCAGCAATGTCTGATGAATCAACAACGCCCGGAATAAGACCCCAACGGGCAAGCCCACCAGCACCACCAACGTCATGATCAGCAAGCGGCCGCCCTCCTCCTGAAGCAGCGTCTCAGGATTCTTGTCCACCAGCCAATCCACCAACTGCCCCATGAACCCAAACAGGGACACCTCCAAAAACGCCAGAAATGCGGAGGTCAGGGACATCAGGACTAACGGAACCTCCATTCCCCGCGTGTAATAACGGCAAAAAGCGAACAAGCCGGTAGGCGGCTGCTCCGGTTCCTCTGGCGGAAAGGGCTTAATAAACTTTTCAAACAAACTCAGCATAGAAACAATCCACATCCATCGGATCAAACAACAGGGTTAGAGTGTGCAAAGCAATGAACAACAAAGAGCGATCGGCGCAAGCACGGCGCCCGAATGTGCGGCGTAAAGCCAGAGACAAATCAGAGTAACCAAGGATGGAGGGAAATGTAAGGCGGGTTATTGCTTACCGAAACTCTAAGTGCAGGCCCTACGGCTGCAAGCCAATTCTCTCAATGCTGGGGCTCTACCTTTACCAGATTGGTAATGAGTTAATTACGCGCTATAAAATGAATAGAAGTAATCGTTATACTCTAGCCTCAATGACACGGACGCAATGAAGAACTGTTCCGGGGTAGCTCAGTATGTAGAGCGCTCGGCTGATTTCCGAGAGGGCGCTGGTGCAAATCCAGCCCCCGGACCCATCCATAAGACTGGATATGCCAAGTAACAAAAAGCCTGAAAAAGACACAATAACCATTGATGCTGCTTACCCTGAATTTCAGCTATCAAAGGCTCTGCAAAATAATCTTAGCAATCCGTCCCAAAGCTCAGGGCAGAAAGTGGCGCGATGGGAGAAAATTCTCGCGAGCATGTATTCTGGCGAGTTGAATATAGGTTCTCGCACTCCCGTCTCCAATACGCCTGCATGGGTGACATTGGAAGTCGCGACTGGCGGATTTGCGACTGGGAATTTCTTAGCCGGAGCGCCGTTAACGGAGAACGAGATTGCCTTTGCGAAAAAGCTATCGCTTCCAATAAATACAGAAACACGGGCCGCCCTGAACAGTTACTTTTTAAGCGAAGAGGGCGTAAAGCTCCTAAATCAACATATCTCTGAGGGCCGGTTTTCCATCAGCGTTCCAGAGGAAGGAGCCTTGGCAATTGTTGCTTGGCTGCTTGAACACGGAGATGTGTCTGGCGCTAAATCGATTCTTGCAGAAATACTTCCTTTTTTCTCCGAACTAAAGTTCTATCCCAATCTTTCCGGTCAGTTTACTGCAAGTAATGGATTTGTATTTCTACAACCTGTCAGATCAGCCATAGAAAAGCTTAATAAAGTCGAAGCGAATAAGCGCATCACCGCACAAGAAGAAGCAATCCGAATTTGGATTCCTTTATATGACCAACTCGTCGGACTGCTCATTGAAACCGTGGAAAGTGAATTGCCTTCAGTCAGGGTGGATGATGCAGGAAAGCCAGTACGAGACCACCTCGGCCACTATGACCTAAAAGGTGGGTTTCCTGGTAAGACATTTCCTGCGGGCTGGACTGAACGCGCCACATCATTATCCGGGCGCCATGAACAAATGGCTTCGCAACATATTTTAGGCAGTCGAAGATTGAAAGCCGGTTCAGCCCATGCGCGAATGTTGGCTTTTCTTAGACAATGTATTGATAGCCCAACAACACTGCATGAACGGGATCGCGGATATGTTCGTTTACACCTGGCGCGCTATATCGCCAAACGAGGCGCGCCTGGAGAGGAAAAGCAACTTGTGTCACGACTCAGGCAGTCTCAGCAGTGTAGACCAGAAAAATACCATGAAATTGCAAAAATCCTGGTACAGCGATTACTACCTCTTCCCCAGGATAAAGGACTTGAATGTGTCAGGCGCGCCATTGCCCCCATCGCTTCAGATGAATCGACGCACAACGCTCCTGCTGGATCATTGATCCCCCGATATTTAGCCAAGAAAGTGGAACGCACCCAAATCGCCACTATCTACCAGCTTATACAGCAAGGCTATATCACCTCTGCGGATACTATCGCTAACGTATTACCGCAATTGTCTGCAAATATAAGAGCTTCCTGCTTTGACGATTCTGGGCTGAAGAATATTTACTCAAGTATTTATCAGGCTTTTCGGCAACGCCGCTCTTTGCTGCTCATTAACTTACAAAACCAAGTTCAGCTGACTGAGCTTCCGTGGATTTCAAATGTAGAGAAGTACCGTAATACCAAACCAAGAAACCAAGAGTTAGCGATAACTATTCTGTCGGATATAGTGATCTTGGCCCTTGTAAACTTTCCTTATTCTACTCTTCCAAATAAGTTGCTTCAGGAAATTAGAAGCTTGGCTGACCAGGCAAAGCTCAAAGTTCCTATTGTCGATGAAATAGCCGCCGATATTTTCATGGGCGAGTTCACTCAGAAGTATGCGAATGCCTGTGAATACGCCGCCGAGCTGCTTCAGGACACACTATATGCAAGGTACTACAACGTGGACTACTCATCTTTTCTTAAGAATACGTTGTTTGGCGGCAGAAGCATGACTGCTAAAAACTTTTCCAACCTATGTTCAAAACGCGCTGGCGCTCCTGGGAAGGGTTGGAGTGTAGCCAGCAACGCCGTCGTTATCGAGCAACAACAGATCTTAACCACGCAAAACCTGGCGGTACTGTTTCAGGCATTGGGGCTAAAGACTAAGTTGGGAGAAAATCTCTCACTTATGGTGAAAGACTGCTTTAAGTGGGTATGTAGACGCCAGCAGTTAAAAATGGATAGTAACCATGCTGGACTGAACATAATGAAAAAAAGCGCTTATGCGTGGCGACAAATGATTTTTTTCCTAACACAGCTGCCACCTGAAGAGCATCATGACCACGTATCCTGGATGCAATCGCATTTGTCGGAGCAAGCGCCTGAGTTCAGGGTGCGGTTTGCTCCCGTAATGACTGGTCTTCAGTTAGCTGTGAACGGTCAGCGCCTGCAAAAGACAGATTCAGAGACGATACAATTTTTAGGTTGGGCGGTAGGGAAACATCCTTTAATGTCAACGTACATTCCCTAACTCCGTTTACTTTCAAGCTTAACAGAGCGGAGGCGGCAGTCTCCCGATCTGCCTCACCGCCTGTACGGCGCTCAATTCGCACCATATTCAATACATCAACTAAACTCCGTCCCACCCTTCCGGCACAAATACGCGGCGCTCACGGACTTCAAACAGACACGACCGAGTTCTGGGTCGCGTCTTTCTTTGGTTGGGGTCATGACGATGCCTTCGCGGATGTGATCGGCGTCGAGTTCGGTGGCGCCGTCGGTGAATGCTCTCATGACTTCCTGTGAGAAGGGGCCGCGGTAGAGAACGGGGACGGTTGGTACGCCGAGTTGCTCCGCCATCGCCTGCAGTTCGTCGAAGTCGTGGTAGCGCTGGGCGCCACGGTAGCCGCTGGCGAGGGCGAATAGGCGGAAGCCGAGTTCCTTGCCATACGCCAGATCCTGAACGCCCGGACCGAATGTTTCACCCAGGATGAACAAAGGCTCATTCTCCACCTGCAATTCACCGCTTGCCAGCAAGGCGTCGATCACCGCCACCATGCCGGTGGTGGCGCGTACGTAGACATTGGCGCTGTTGCCGTCGGTATTGGCGAGGACCAGGCCTTTAGCGCCCAGACCTTTGGAAAAGATCAGCACGTTGCGCTTAACGCCAAACGCCTCTTGGCGAGCGTCTTTTTCCGGCAGAATGGCGACGCCAGTGAATGTGCCGTGCAGTTTTTCGGTGAAAACCACTTCTTCATCGTCCTGCAGAATATCTGGATAGGACTTCCAGTTTTCCACATCAAAATGGACCGTTAAGCGCTGTCCGGCGTTGAAAATGTCACCCGCCATGGAAGTAGGAATCGGCGGCTCATATTTTTGCACGCCCAACAGCTCTGCAACGCACTGGCCCTCTTCCACCGGGCTCAAGCGCATCAACTCAGAATCCCCGTCGCTGTGTTCAATCACGGCGGTATCGCCGTCTATATGCACGGGATAGCAAACACCCTGGCTCAGTTCACCGCGCAGTTTGATCGCGGTAATACGATTGCCGTCTTTGCCGTTCAAACGTCCAACGCCCTTCTCGGCGTTCCAGAAATTCAATTTCTTCAATAGCCACTGCGGCAACAGCGAAGCCTCTGGGATGTAGGCGATCAGGTCCCCGGCTTGGAACTCGCCTTTCTTGACGATGGAGCGATAGCCGTCGATCACGGCGAACTCAATGGCGTCCGCATTCGGGTGCGGCTCAATTTGGCGTATACGTTTGATAGGTACAGAAAATTTAGACATAAAAATTAAGCGTGCCTGCTTCATTCCCGGCGAACAGCACAAACGGCGGGATACTAAAAATCGAAAAGGTGATGTGCTTTTGCAGCGCAATGCGTGATTGCGCCCAGCATTGTATGCGTTGCGCAAAAAATCTTCTAACTATTACTGTGACAGGCTTCTTTATTCCAGATAGAAAAACACGTCTTTGCGAGTTGGACGCCCCACTTTCACGCACTACGTTAACAGGAGTAGACTTGTTCCTTTTCGGGATCAGGCAGAGGCTTTTTCAATGAGTGATTCGGCATATCAAAACCATTTATCCATCCTGCGTAAACGCTTTGATCAGGCTCTGCTTGAGACGGATTTCGATGGCGTCATCCTGGCGTCAGGTCGATTAACCTATTATTTTGGCGACGACCACTCCCACCCTTTTCATCCCTACGCCATGGCGCAACAGTGGGCGCCATTCGATCTGATGCCGGATGTGTTTATCCACCTTCAACGTGGCGAAACGCCGCGCCTGTTATGGCCGGCGAAACAGGATTTCTGGCACGTGGTGCACGCTGTTCCAGAGGGCGGCTGGAGCGATCAATGGCGCATAGAGCCAGTGAGTTCCCTACAGGAATGGCTGCCGCAGATCAGCGGGAAAACCGCCTGGGTCGGCCCGGAATATAACGAAGCGCCGGGGCTCAACCCGAATTTGAGCGTCAACCCGGAAGCGCTGCTGCACAGGCTGAATTATCAGCGCGCCTATAAAACCGAGTTCGAAATTGATTGTTTGTGGCGCGCCAACCAGGCTGGGGCCGCGGGGCATAAAGCCGCCCAAGCCGCGTTCCTGGCGGGTAAAAGCGAATGCGACGTCTACCGGGACTTTCTCGCCGCCAGCGGCCAGCTATCCAACCAGGAGCCCTATCCCGGCATTGTGGCGCTGAATGAAAATGCGGCGGTGCTGCATTATGAAAAGAAAAATCCTATACAACCCGAGGCTGTGCGCACGCTGCTGATTGACGCTGGGGCAGCCTTCGGAGGATACGCCAGCGACATCACCCGCACTTACACGGCGGACCAGGGCCTGTTTGCGGAACTGATCGAACAGGTCAATACGCTGCAGTTGTCCATCGCCGCTCAAGCCGTGCATGGCAAAGCCTTCAGTGAATTGCATCAGGCCACGCTGGCGGGCGTCGCCAGTATTCTGCATGACACCGGTATTTGCTCACACGGCGTAGAGGCGCAGCTGGACAAGCGCATCCCGCAGGTATTTTTCCCGCATGGTCTGGGTCATTTACTGGGGCTGCAGGTGCATGACGTAGGCGGCCATCAACAGGATAAAAGCGGAACCCTGCGTAAACCGGACGACTCCGCGCCCTTCCTGCGTCTGACCCGCACATTGGAAAAAGACATGGTGATCACCATTGAGCCGGGGCTGTATTTCATTCCCATGTTGCTCGATAACATGGTGAAAAATATCGCCGGTCACGGTTGTGATATGGACCTGATCGCCACCCTAAAACCCTATGGCGGCATTCGCATCGAAGACAATGTGGTGGTGCAGGAGGGACGCAGCCGCAACCTGACTCGCGAGGCGTTCGCCGAACTTCAGGCTTAACAGTCCTTTCGCTGGCGAATACGCCCTCTGTCAGCGCGCGTCGGTTTTCTCCCGCTTCGGTAAGGGGAACAACATACCGACGCGCCGCCTGTAATCCAGATAGGTCCGCCCAAATTCGCGGACCAGATCCCGTTCTTCAAAATACAGCCCGATCAGGATATAGAGCGTCATAGCGCCGGCGAAAACACAGTGCCCCACAGTAGCGACCGAGGTGGACCACATGCCCACCAGAATGCCGCTTTGAATAGGGTGACGTACGACGCGATAGAACTGAATGACGCGAAATTCAGACGCCGGCGCCGATTGTCCCCGGAATTTACGCCAGGGCTGACGCAGGCCAAACAGTTCAAAATGATCGAGCATAAAAGTGGCGAGAAACATTACGCCCCATCCAGCGAAGGCCAGCGTCAGAAAAAATATTCTGGCCGACTCTCCGTCTATCGACCAGACCACCGTGGGCAGCGGCGCCCAGAAATAAAAAACCACCGCAAAAACCAATGTCGTAGCAAGACAATAAGTCGCGCGCTCGATCGTGGGAGAAATACGCCGCGTCAGCCAGCGTTTGAAGGACTGGCGCGCCATCAGACTATGTTGAACCCCAAACAATGCAATCAAGCCCAAGTCGATGAAAAGCGCAATGGCCGTATCAATTACAGGACCATCGTTGATTGCTTTCGGAACCGGCAGCCCGTTGATGAAGGCGATGAAATAAAACATCGCCCCAACGGCGGCCAAATAACAAACGGCGGCATACGCTAGCTCAGTAAAGACAGTGATGCGGTAATGTTTCATATCAGGCCAAACTCCCTGGCGCTCCATGTTCGTGCTTGTTAATAGACAACAACGCGTTGAACATTGTGACCGGCGCAGGGCGGCTGAACCAGGGCGAGAATTACTGGCGGCGGACACCGCCTCACTGCGTCAGCACTGGCGCATAATATCCCCGCTCCGCGGCTTCCTCTAAAAACCACATCAGCGCTTTGTTGGCGGTCCAGCCGCCGGGACAATCGACGCGGTCGGCGATCATGAACAGACACAGTAGTCGCACATCCACTTTCGACGCCATCTTCCGCCAGGCTTTGTCGCTGGGTGGTTGCCCTTTGGTTTTGGAGATATACCAGGGCAAATTAATGTCGTGGTACTTCACCAGATTAATAAAGCTTTCCTCAAACTCGCCGTATAACGATAAATTTTTAAGCGATTCCTCCGGATTGGCGGAGCCGTTGATCTTGCCAATATCGTGCACTTTGGCCAACGCATCCAGCGTCCGTTTCTCTTGCTCCGTACACCCATTCTGATCCGCCAGTTGCAGCGCCCGGGACGCCACCATTTCACAGTGGATCAATGCATTCTCCGCCGTATGCCTTTCCGGGTTAAGCGTTACCTTGGTCAGCTGTGCGTAGTCCCGCTGAAACGCGGGAGTATTAAATGCGGTAAACATGTGATGACTCCTCATGCTGTTGCTCTTGTTCTTTCAATCCAGCGACCGACAAATCGCGGTAAAGGTTTCGTCCCAGTTCAACGTGGGCTTAACCCAGTCGGGCACTGGTTGGGATTCAGGTTGCTCGCCGAACAAGTACAGATGCGGCGCCAGCCCTTGCAGATGTCGCAAGACATCCAGTCGATCATCGACAAAATGGGTCAGACCCAACTCAGCGCAATGCCCTGCTTTTTCGTGTCGTTTAAAGCAAAACCGCAAGTGATGAGCTGGCATGCCGGTCCGTTCAAAGAACCGCTGATGCGCCAGCCACAGACGCGTTTTGTGCTGAGTGTTCTTCCCCGCCTTGGATACAAGCCAGACCCGCCCTTCGAACAGGTCGACCAAGCGAGCCAGGCTTTCGATGGCCCCCTGCGCCGGCGGCGTCTGCAACGCCTGCTCAATGCCTCCCGATAAAAACGCCGTGTCGGACTTCCCATCTTTCACTGGAGAGATAATTACTCGGCCGATATCGACCCCTAATTTGTGTATATGTTCTATTCTCGTATTCATGTGGAAATCATATCGGCGCAGACTCTAGACAAGAACTATTGTTTATATAGCGACTATATAAATAAGTTATAGTTTGCCATTTATTCCAAACCCTAACGCCAGCCACATTAATGAGCAGCGCCCTGAATAAAATGGAACTATGAAAAGCGACTGGATTGAGTCTTTTTTAGTGTTTAGTGAGTGCATGAACTTCACTCACGCCGCCGAACGCCTGCACATCTCTCAGCCTGCATTGCACGTGAAAATAAAGAAGTTGTCCGAACAACTGCAGACGCCGCTCTATCGCAAGTCCGGCAAAGAACTGGTGCTGACGGAGGAAGGTAAAAAAGTACAGACCTTCGCCAGAGAAATGCGCGACCGCTCCAGTACCTTTTTTGAAGAGCTTCGCCATGGCGGTTCAGCACAGCCCGTTGTGCTCGCCGCCGGGGAAGGCGCGTTTCTGTATTTGCTGGGTATGGCGATTCAGGACTTCAAGAATATAAGTGAGCACCCACTACGGCTAATCACCTCGGATAAAGCGGCGACCATCAGCGCCGTGGAAGACGGTTCGGCGCATCTCGGCGTCGCTGCGTTGAGCGCAAAGCCAGAGGGGCTGGACCTGACCTTGCTGACGGAAGTCGAGCAGACACTAGCGGTTCCCACATCTCACCGGCTGGCGAAACGACGGCACCTCAGCCTCAAAGACCTGAACGGCGAGAAACTGATTCTGCCGCCACCAGGCATGCCGCAACGTATGGCGGTAGAGCAGGCGCTGATGAGCAACGGCGTCGCCTGGACGCCTTCCGTAGAGGCGCGCGGATGGGAGTTGATGCTGCACTTCGTAAAGCTGGGCGTGGGCGTCAGCATCGTCAACGGTTGCTGTAATATTCCGTCCGCCCTGACCGCCATCCCCATTCAGGACTTACCCAAAATCTCCTACTACATCATCGAACGCAAAGGCCGATGGAAAACCACCGGCGCGCAAGCGTTAAAAAGTTGCCTGTTGAAACACAAGGGGGACTGGCGGGAGCGGCGTGGGGGTTAGAGCGTTACCTCATGAACGATTGGTTTTCCTTCACGATAAAGCTGTAACTGCTTTTCCATATTTTCGAGGACATCTTTAGCATCCGGGCTGTCTTCCTTAAGCTTTTCTATGGCCGATTTCTGCAAAGATACCGCCGATTCATAACGTCCATCACTGGCATAGGCTGCGGCTAACGTATCAAGCACCGAACTATTTCGCATTTCACTTGGAATACCTTCCGCTATGGCGATCGCCCGCTTTCCATCCCGGATGGATGAATTACTCGACGTCGCCAACAACCACGCAAAATTATTTCGAATACGCTCATCCCCTCCTTCTAGCGCGCGTTCATACCACGAATAGGACTCTTGAAGATTTCTAACAACAAATTTTTCCGTGAGATATAAGTCCGCAACGTAGCCTTGCGCTTGGGCGTCACCTTGCAACGCGACAGGGAAACAGCTTAAAAACGCCTTTTCATGCTGCGCATTCTGCACGCCTTGTTCACATTCCAGCAGCGCCTGAGATTTGACGCCATTATCAACAACTATGCTAAAAACCAAAGCGGTCACGGCAGTACAATTAATAGCCATATGCATCAGAATTGGCGCATAGAGACCTCCAATGTAGCGATACAAGATCGCGGCGATAAACCCTAAAACAAAGTAATACGGGTAGAGGCTTTGGTTACTATGCAAAGACATAAAAATCGCGGCCTGGATTATGTTGGCGAACCAAAAGCCGACATAGCGCTGGGTAGCGTTGAGGATCACTCCCCGACATAGAATTTCTTCATATATTGGAACCATGACTCCGAACAGCAGCAGGCTGACGACTAATCCATAGGTCTCATAAGTGGACTTGATATAGTCGTCGACATCTGCGATCACGATTAATTTCAGATCAGGAAGACACAGTATCGGCGTCATAAACAACAGCCCTACCGCTAACGCTAAGGGGGTCACAATTCCAAGTAAAACGTGGCGATAGCTATGGAATACTCCTCTGCGTAAAGTTCTCCCCGTCACACAAATGACGCTGACAAACATAACCAGAACAAAGATCACCATATAATTCGGACCATTGCCGCTGGGCGCTTGCATCACATTCTTTTGGCTGGTCGCTCCGGGATAGAAGTACTCATATAAAACGCTGGAAACCACTAATACCAGTCCCAGTAAAAGCCACGCCTGAGCCAAGCCCCACCCACTAAATATTGGCTCATTCGGTGAGTTTAGGAACTTGTTCCTGCGCATCCGCCATAGCCCTATGTAGTGCACTGGTAAAAATATGCACAACGGCGCTAAAGCCAGAGCCATATAACGAAAAAGGCCATATAAAAGTACTTGAGGATTTTCGACGAATAATTGTACGGCCGCCCCGGGATACTTTGTCGCCAGGTCGAACCAATACAGCAAAAAGGGGTCTCTCGTGTAATGACTGACAGCAAAGGCGCGATAGGCTTTGACAGCATTCTCTTCATCGCCGGATTCAAGCTCATACTCGAGCCAAAAAGCGCTAAGTTCGGGGCTCTTACTGTGGTAGGCGCTATCGAGTTTCACTTGCATCAACTCACGTAACGCGCCACTTTCCTTGAGGTGCGCCAACAATCTGGCGTGCGATAAGGTGTGTAGATTTCCTCGCTTTTCTTCATCAAGAACAGAGAATATTTTCGCGGCTTCTTCGAGCAAGTCGGCTTTAACGAAAATTTTAATCGCCAATGCCCTTTCTTCTTCAGAAAAGCTCATCGGTATGATTTTTTCCGCAAAAAGTTTTGCATGCTCTACTTCATTGTTCTTTGCATAATAATCAACGATCACCCCCGCCAGCCGTACAGTGGGCTTTATTTGAAAGGCGGACACAGCATAAACAACTGATTGAGCCTTATAGTCCTTGTTATAACTAAGGGAGTACGCCAGTTGCTCATACAGCTTGGTTATATCTGTAGTATTCCAATCTTCAAGCGCAATTCTGTTTAGCTCCACAGACTTATCCAATAGAGATTCGCCATACTCGCTTTCCAATAGATACAACTGAGTGACGGGCTCCGAAGAGTATCGGGACGATAGTTCATCCAGGCACTTCGAATAATCTTCCTCCGCGGGCTCAATGTAGAGGTCTTCAAGGTAGGTCGCGTTTTCTATGAACTGGCAAAGCACAATCAAGTCCTCTGCGCGCTTAAACGTAGAAGTATCAAGACTTGATAAAGACGCCACCTCTTTCTGATAAAGACGCGTTACTTCCTTTTCAAAATCCGCAAAATCAGGAGTCGCGCCAAAGGCGGCGCCGGCGTAGAGGAGCACGCCCAGCAGCAGGGAGAGTACAACTTTCATGGGATAGACTGCATTGGTTCAGGGAACCGGCAATCTACCCCAGCGCAGAGAGGGAAACCAGCCTGTTTGCGTTACTCGTCCCGAATAACGAAAGCCTGGATTCCGTTTTGATAGAGAATATGCGCGGCGACGTCGTTACGACGACCGCCTTCCTGCGACAAATAATAGGTGGCGGACTTGTCCAGGCCGGCTATTTTGTCGCGCAAATCCGCCAGAGGCACATGCAGGCACTTGGGCAGGGGCGAATGTTCAAACTCTGCCGTGGAGCGAATATCCAGCAGGGTGGACTTGGAATCTTCCGCCGCCCGTTTGCGAAATTCCGCCAGAGACACATAATTTACCAGCGGGTCATGCAGCAGACTTTGGAAGGACTTCTTATCCAGGCGCGCCAGCACCCCGTCCTCGCTCATGATAATCGTGGCGGAGCGTACTGTATCGGACACCAGGGCTTCCTCTCCGAAATACGAGCCCTTGCTGACGCGTATTGGCTTGCTTTCATCGCCGCCAATCAGCACTCGCGCGCTGCCTTCGATCAGCAAGTAAAAGTAATCGCCCTCATCCCCTTCCTGAATAATGGTCTGATTCTTCTTCACTTCGATACGTTCGAAGCGAGCGAACACTTTCTCCACATTGGCGGGAGGCAGGTTAAAAAACAAAGGGAATTCCAGCAGGCTGGCCATCCAGTCGAAGTAGGCTTCATCAAAGTCCGCACCGGCCTCTTCAACGACTACCGCCACGTCTTCCTCTTGTTCCACTTGCAGCGGCTGTTGCTGAGCTTTCTCCACCTTGGCGGCCTTTTCCTCCTGATCCTGCCTGGCTTCCGCTTCCGTCCAGGCCAGGGCGCGATCCAGGAATACGCCGTCCACCGCCAGCATGTGGCCCGGCTCCTGCGCGGTTACCGTCACGCCCTCTGGCATCTTGCCGTTCAAGGGAAACAGGCAATCCGGGTCGGTGCTGTCGATGGTGGTGGAGGAAAGAATATTCTTCTTTATTTTCAATGCGCCCTTGAGCAGGTAGTAAGTATCGGTACGCTTGGCGGATTTATCGAAAACGACCTCTCCACCGCCAAAGGTCATGACTTTGCTGCGCTTGATCACTTGATTCAGGTATTTCTTGGATAACTGACTTAACGGGGAGTACCTGGACATCAACTGATCGGTGATGTTCATACTGGCGTGTAGCGACATGGGGACTACTCAACTTAATAGGTGAATCAGTGTTGTCTACAGAATTAAAAATAGCATCAAACTCAGGCAACCGGTAACCTGCGTTTCTCGCGCCCCGCTCTACTACGGAGATCAACTCTGACATGGTTTCGTTCACTCTGACGCCAGCAGTTATCTGGGTATTCAGCCTTTACGCCCTGTCGCTGGCCAGTTTGATTGCAGCGCGCTCCAGCTGGCTTCCCACCTATGCCTGGACGTTTCCCGCCGCCGCATCGCTGGGGTCCGCGTTTTATTTCGGTCTCGCCGCCTGGATCGCATTATTGCCCTTGGCCGCGTTATGGGCCGCCGGACTGGCTATGCTGAAGCTGTCCGGCTGGAAAAAGGCCCTCTCATGGCTGGCGACGGCAGTGCTGTCTTTGGCGTTAGCGCTGCATCTGGCGCCGGGATTCGCGCATCAGACGGTGATTCCCACTCTTCATCTCGGCGCCGCCACTTTGCCGTTTGCGCTGAGCGCCAAACTGGACAAAGCGCTGGCCGGACTGCTGCTGGTCGCTCTTTTTCTTCCCTATCTCCCCACATTACGACAAACCGGCGCAGACCTGCGTCGCCATTGGCCTCTGCTTGCCGCTTCCCTGGGAGTTATTTTTGGGGTCGGCGCATTACTGGGCGTCGATCTGGACCCCAAGACCGGAAGTTATATGCTGGTCTTTGCATTCTTTAATCTTTTGGTGACCTGCATCGCCGAAGAAACCTTTTTCAGGCTGTTAGTGCAACGCAGTTTTGTCTCCTGCTTTCCCAACCTGAACAAAGTGGGACTGTGGGGCGTATGGGTGGCGGGAACGCTGTTTGGGCTGGCACATTTCCATACAGGCCCAGACGCAACGTTACGTATGGCGCTGATTACCCTGGCGGGCTACTGCTACGCCTGGGTTTACTACAAAACGCAAAATTTCTGGCTGGCGGTGCTGCTGCACTTCCTGGTGAATATCATTCATATCAGCCTGTTCGTGTATCCTGCGGATTTTTAGGAGCGACCTCATGTCTCCACGCCTGCTTTCTGTGTTATCGCCCATGTTGCTGGGGCTCTCAGCCTGCGTCGCCGAGCCTGTGCTTAACCGCCAAGAGAACCCGACTTTTTCCGACCTGCGCCTACAGCCGGCAATCACCGACCTGAATGGCTTGCAGTGCGGCCCGGTTAATCCCAAGGATTTACAGCACATATTGCAAACCGGGGAATTCGTCAGCCACCGTCAAATACATGATGAATACTCTATCTCCGGCTGTTCCATAACGGGTGCTCTGAAACTCGATGGCGTTTCCACTCCCTTCAGCTTTGACTACAGCGGCATATTCTATTTTGCGGACGGACGCATACTGGCTTGCGGCGAAGCCTGTTGCGACGCGGGTTTCGAGCACTGCGGCTGGTATGATCCGGCGACTCTGGAATAGAGATAAGCATTTGGATTTGCAGCAAAAAAAACAACAAATTTCCACGCCATAATTCATCATTTTTCTGCCATAATGCGCCCCCTTTCATTTTAAAATGCGGGTTATACTCATTATTAACATGGCAATGATATTGGCCCGTTAATAATCAGACGCATGGATGCGCCTGCGCGGGGGCTAGCCGCGGGAAACAGGGCCTGACATAGGCGGGACCTGTCGTTGCAGACAAATAGAAGGAAGCTATTTGTCTGCCTGATTAATAGTTCATAGAGTCACTTAACGCCTGCAGCAAATATTCCGGCGCTTCATCCGTAGTACGCTATCACATCGTCTAGCCTCAATACGACTGAAGGGCTGGGAGGCACGGCACACACCTAACATTGTCGCTCACGCGTCTTCCGGGGGTTTTACAAGGACATGACAAGCGCAAGATCCGGTTTTCTATTTCTACTCGCTATTAGCGCCAGCGGCCTGACCTGGGCCGGTCAACCCAGCTTCGACTGCGCCAAGGCGTCACAGCAGGTGGAACATATTATCTGCGACTCGGAGGCCCTGGCCGCCCAAGACGCCAAGCTCGCCAAGCTTTATGGCAGCGTCATGAAAGGCCTGGACGGAAGCGCCAAGGACAAACTGAAGTCCGAACAAAGGGAGTGGCTAAGAAACCGCAACCGGGATTGCGACCTGAACGGCGACGCCGGCGAGTCCTGCCTGCTTGGCCGCTATCGTCAGCGCAACGCAGAGTTGTCGGCGATGCTGGCTTTTGATTCGTCCAGCCAGCCTGCTGACGGCGAACTCCGCATCATGCGCATCACGCCCAGCGGCGCAGATGTCCCCGCAGCGCAACAAGTGGTGTTTCAGTTCGACCGTCCTGTGGTTCCCATCGGTCGCATGGAACGGGACAGCAAAGATATTCCTGTCACCATCACCCCTGCGCTCAAGTGCGAATGGCGTTGGCTCAATACCAGCGCGCTGGCCTGCCAACTGCGCAATGAAGACAAAATGCAGCAGGCGACCTATTACGAAATCACCATGCGTCCCGGCATCAAGACTGTTACCGGCGCGCAACTGAAACAGCCTGTGGAGCACAGCTTCACCACAGCTCGTCCCAAAGTCACCTACGAGCGGTTCGTCAACTGGCTGTCGCCCGGCGCGCCGATGATTCAGATAACGTTCAACCAGCCTGTCACCAAGTCGTCCGTGGAAAAAACCTTGTCCATGAGCGCAGAAAGCACCGGCCTGCCGCCAGTTAACGTCATCGCCTATCCAGACAATCTTCCCCGCCAACAACCCTGGTGGATGGCGATCGCCAACGACGAAGAGCAGCCCAAGGTCAACGACCAACTGACCCAGTTAGATGGCGACGAAGCCCGCTCCGTCTGGGTCATCGAGCCGAAAAAAGAATTGCCGCTGGATCAGAACATCACCTTGCAGATCAAGCCTGGCCTGGTTTCCAGCGAAGGTTCTGAGCCGGGTGCGGAAAACCGGATACTGGAACGGTTCGACACCTATCCGGACTTCCGTTTCGTCGGCATTCGCTGCACCCCCACGGGCGCGAACGAAGCCATGGACATAGAACTGGATCTCTTGCTCACCATGCGAGAAGGCTATGAGGAGTTTATCCAGTGCGCGCCACTGCGCTCAGTGGCGCTGCTGTTCACCTCGCCAGTGACCAATTCCATGGTGCGGGACCAAGTGACTTTCGAGCCGCCTCTGAACGGGGGTCGTAAAGATTATGATCCCTGGGAAAATACCCAGGACTGGACTCATCTGACCTCTCCCCATCGTAACGGACGTTTTTACCAGGTCTGGTTGCCGGAACTACTGAAAGCGGATCAAAAGTACGCCATTAATTTGAATATCGACGACCTGACCGACGAGTTCGGACGCAAACTGAACAACAAAGTCAGCTTCAACTTTTTCACCGGCCACCGGGAACCCAGACTGGAAGTGGCCCATGACGTGGCGGTATTGGAAAAAGGCGTGGAAAGCGACGTGCCTTTGTACGTCACCAACCTGAACAAAATCGACATTGCCTACAATTCCCTGGGCGCTAACCAGTCTGGACGCAATCAGAGAAAAGTAATCCCCGTCGCCCCGGCGGAAGACATTTCCTACGCCACCCCCATGGGCGTCAGGGACCTTCTGGGCGACGCCAGCGGCGTGCTGTTCGGTTCGCTCACCCCGAACCCGACCCCACCGGACTGGTACTACGATCCCAAGATCTTTGCGGAAGTCACGCCTTATCAGGTGCACTTCAAACTCGGCCACTTCAACTCCATGGCCTGGGTGACCTCGTTCAGCAGCGGCGAGCCAGTGGCTAACGCCAACGTCTCTCTATGGTTCGGTTCGTATGAAAACCTGCCCGGCCTGCGCAATCTGAACATCACCGCCAAAACCGACGCCAACGGTATGGCGTCAATGCCTGGTTTGGAGAAGATTGACCCGCAACTGGAAAGCATCTACGGCGGCAGAAGCGCAGACCGGGAAGGCTTCTTCGTGAAAGTGGAGCAAGCGGGCGATATCGCCATCGTGCCTCTGAATAGCAACTTTTCCGTGTGGGATCGGGATCTGTATCCCAGCCTGGAGCGCAAGGGCGGTCACGCCCACGCCTGGGGAACCACGGCCCAGGGCGTTTACAAACTGGGCGACAAGGTGCAGTTCAAAATCTATGTGCGCGAGCAAAGCAACAAGCACTGGGTTGAGCCCTACGAGTCGAATTACTCGCTGAAAGTATTCGACCCACAGAACAAAGTCGTCTACGAGCGCAATAACATCAGCCTGAACAAGTTCGGCGCCTTTGATGGCGAGTTTACCTTGCCGGAACAGGGCGCCGTTGGCTGGCACCAGTTCCAACTGACCCTGAACGCGCCTTCCGGCAGCGAAGTGCAGGAAACGTCCTGGACGCCTGTGACTGTATTGGTCAGCGACTTTACGCCTTCACCATTCAAAGTGAAGACCGAACTGAACGGGAATCTGTTCCGCGCCAACGATTCGGTGCAAGTCACCTCTCTGGCCACGTTGCACTCCGGCGGCCCCTATACAGAGGCGGAAGTGCGTCTGACCGCCAAGCTGACCCCAAAAGAGTTTTCCAGCAGCAACCCCGTCGCCAAAGGCTTTACATTCGGCGGCGACAATGACTCCGGCGGCGAGAGCAACTTGCTCGATATTCGCCGCAAACTGGATGACGCCGGTCAGTACGTGGAAGCCTTTACCCTGCCGGACAGCGGCGTATTCTACGGCCGCCTGATGGTGGAAGCGGCGGTGAAGGATGAGCGCGGCAAGTTCGTGGCTTCTTCCACCACCGCGGATTACGCCGGCAGAACCCGCTATGTCGGTCTGCGCAATACTCAGTGGTTGTATAAAAAAGACGAGCCTGCGCGCCTGGAGACCTTAGTGGTGGATCAAAGCGGCGCTCCGGTCGCCGGCGCGCCTGTGCGCATAGCCATTAATCATCGCGAGTACAAGGCGTCACGGGTGAAAGGTCCCGGCAACGCCTATCTGACGCAGAACATCATGGAGTGGGTGGAAGAAACCCAATGCGAGCTGAAGAGCGATACAACCGCCGCCACCTGCGAATTCAAACCGCAGAAGCCGGGGTATTATCAGTTCGTCGCCACCGTCAAGGACACAGAGAACCGGGACCACAGCACCACTTTATACGGCTGGGTGACCGGCAGCGGCTCCGTCGTGTGGGATCAGAGCAACGACGCCACGTTGCAGATCGTCCCTGAGCAGACCAAGTTCAAAATCGGCGATACCGCCCGTTACCTGATCAAAAACCCTTTCCCTGGCGCCAAAGCGCTCATATCAATAGAGCGTTACGGGATTCTCGATAGCTGGGTGCAAACTCTGGATTCCAGCACGCCGGTCATAGAAGTGCCGGTGAAAGCGGACTATCTGCCAGGTTTCTACCTGTCCGTCGTCGTGGTGTCGCCACGGGTGGAGAAACCGCTGGGACCCGGTCACGTGGATCTGGGCAAACCCAGCTACCGCATGGGCTATGTCGCCGCCAAAGTCGTGGACCCATTGAAAGAGCTGGATATCAGCGTCGCCACTGACAAAGAGGTGTATAAGCCTCGCGAGCAGGTGAAGGCGAAGATCCGCATCAACCGCAAGAAAACCGATCCCTCTGAGGGCTACGAAATAGCAGTAGCGGTTATCGACGAATCCGTTCTCGCGCTCAACCGTAGCGGCGACAACTATTACGACCCCTACGCCGGATTTAACCGTCTTGATCAGCCTGATGTGTATAACTACAACCTGATCAGCCGACTGGTGGGCCGTCAGAAGTTCGAGAAAAAAGGCGCCAACCCTGGCGGCGGCGGCGCAGCTTCTGCGCAACTGCGTAACGAATTCAAGTTCGTGAGTTATTGGAATCCGTCCATCGAACCCAACGACAAGGGCGAAGCGGAAATCGAGTTCAAAGTGCCGGATAACCTGACTGGCTGGCGCATCTTCGCCTTCGCAGTGACGCCGGAGGATCGCATGGGACTGGGCGACGTCACCTTTAAAGTGAATCGTCCAACGGAGATCCGTCCGGTCATGCCTAATCAGGTGATTCAGGGCGACCGTTTCAAAGCCGGCTTCAACGTGATGAACCGGACCGACAAAGAACGCACCATCAAGATGGATGTTCGCGTCAAAGGTCCTCTGGCGGAAGGCGCTGAACACGCGTTCACCCGCGAGCTGAAAATCGGCCCGTACAAGCGGGAAAACATCTGGCTGCCGATCGACACCAAGGGCGATGGCGAACTGGTCTTCATCGCCAAAGGCGGCGATCAGTTAGACACTGACGCGCTGGAGCACAAAACCATCGTCAACAAGCGGCGTTCACTGGAAACAGCGGCCACCTATGGCACGACCACGGCGGCCAGCGTTAGTGAAAATGTCCAGGTTCCAGAAGGCATTTTTGAAGACGTCGGCTATATCGGCGCCGTCTTGTCGCCTTCCGTCATCGGCAATCTCGATGGCGCGTTCACCTATATCAGAGACTACCCGTATATGTGTTGGGAACAGCGTCTGACCAAAGCCGCGATGGCGCGTTCCTATCTGGAGCTGAAAGAATATCTGGCCGAGGACACGCAATGGCCGGAGGCGCAGAAAGATATCGACAGCGCGATGAACGCCGCCGCCAACTTCCAGGCCCCGAATGGCGGCATGGCTTACTGGGTGGCGTCCAACGCTTACGTCAGTCCTTATCTGTCCGCCTACACCGCCATGGCGTTCAACTGGATGCGCGCCAGCGGTCATGAGGTTCCCGTCGGCGTGGAGCAACGCCTGCATGAGTATCTGCTGACCTTGCTGCGTCAGGACAGTTTCCCCACCTTCTACAGCAAAGGCATGTCCTCTTCCGTGCGGGCAGTCGCCCTGGCGGCGTTGGCGGAAGCCGGCAAAATCGATCAGAGCGACGTCAGTCGCTACGAGCGCCACCTGCCGGAAATGGACCTGTTCGGCAAAGCCCACTTCCTGCAGGCGGCTGTACGCACTGAGCAGGTTCCGCAAAGTGTGGTGAGCAAGTCCATGGACGATATTCTGAGTCACGCCAGCCAAAGCGGCGGCAAATTCCAGTTCAACGAGCCCTGGGACGACAGCTACAGCTATATCCTGGCGACGCCGCTGCGCTCCAATTGCGCAGTCCTGAGCAGCCTGCTCGGCGCGCAGACCGAAGGCGGCATGGGCGCAACCATTGGCGATATACCGTTCAAACTGGTCAGAAGCATTACTCAGAGCCGCGGCTCCAGAGACCACTGGGAAAACACGCAGGAAAACGTGTTCTGTCTGAACGCCCTGGTCAATTACGCGTCTATTTATGAGAAGGAAGACCCCGCCATGAAAGTGTCCGTCAGTTTTGACGGCAAGAACCTGGGCGCCGCCTCCTTCAATAAGAAATCGGACCCGATGACGACGATTAGCCGTCCTCTGACCGCCGAAGATCCAGGCAAAGCCGCTACCCTGAATATTCAGAAAGAAGGCGAAGGCAGGCTGTACTACTCCGCCCGAATCGCTTACGACCTGAAGGAAGACAACGCTGCGCGCATCAACTCCGGCATCGAAATTCGCCGTGAATATTCCGTTGAGCGCAACGGCAAGTTCGAGCTGCTGACGAGCCCGATGCAAATCCGTCGGGGCGAGCTGGTGAAAGTGGATCTGTTCGTATCCATTCCCACCGCCCGCCATTTCGTGGTGGTGAACGACCCTATCCCCGGAGGCCTGGAGCCGGTTAACGCCGATCTGGCCACCGCGTCACAGGTGGATGCGGATAAAGGCGAGTTCAAAGCCGCAGATGGCTCCTGGTTCTACACTTTCTCGGACTGGTCCTACTACGGGCGTTATTTCTGGAGCTTCTATCATAAAGAGCTGCGCCACGACTCGGCCCGCTTCTACGCGGATTACCTGCCGGCGGGCAACTATTTCCTCTCCTACACGGCGCAGGCCATTGCTGAAGGCGAATTCAGCGTCATGCCCGTGCACGCCGAGGAGATGTACGACCCTGACGTCTACGGCAAAGGGCTGCCGGCCACGTTGAATGTGGGGGAGTAGTTGGGGCCTATGTTGAGAAAACTGATGCGCGCCAGGAAAAAGCTGGCGGCCGGCGTCGCAGTGACAGTCACGCTGTCCTGCGCCGCCCTGGCCGGGGCCACTTACTTCGCCATCACGCCGTTGCCGGACGATCTCTCCGCAGTGATCGCCAGCGCCAGTAAGAACACCTATCTGGACCGGCGCGGCAAGCGCTTGAACATCACCTACGAGAACGAGTGGAATATCTACGACGTCAACGATTTCCATAATATTCCCGAATTCCTGCGGCGGGCGTTTGTCCTGTCGGAGGACAAGCGTTTCTTCTCCCATGGCGGCGTGGACTGGCTGGCGCGACTCAACGCTACGCGCCAGAACGTCATGTCCGGCGGCGTGGTGCGCGGCGCCAGCACTATCAGCGAACAGGTCGTGCGCATGCTGCATCCCCGGCCACGCACGCCCTGGTCGCGCTGGATCGAAGGGTTTGAGGCCGCCAACCTGGAGGCGCAATTCTCCAAGGTCGAAATCCTTGAGTTCTATCTGAATCAGGTTCCTTACTCCGCCCGCCGCCGCGGCGTGATGCAGGCGGCGCAGTATTACTTCGGCCGCGATCTCTCAACGCTGAACTACAAGGAAATGCTGGCGCTGGCGGTATTGGTGCGGTCGCCACGCTGGCTGGATCCGCAACGCCAGCTCCGCAACCTGAACCGGGCCATCGACAACCTGCTGGACCGGCTGGAGCTTGATGACGATGAACGCGCCGCCATTGCCGCACAATCTTTGGAACTGCAAAAGACGGACATCCACTATGACTTGTCTCACTTCATTCGCTTCGCAGAGAACCGACTGAGCGCGCAGAACCTGGAAAACGGCGCCGTCTACACCACCATCGATACGGAACTGCAGACCAAAATCCAGCAAACCCTGGACAATCGTCTGGATAATCTCACCTCATACCGTGTTCAGAATGGCGCCGTTCTGGTGATTGACCATGAGAGCAACGAGATATTGTCCTGGGTGGTGGGCTACGCCGGTCGCGACGACAAGCCCTTCAATCGCATCGATGCGATTACTACGCCCCGCCAACCCGGTTCAACCCTAAAGCCTCTGTTGTACGCCAACGCCATCCGTAAAGGCTGGACTGCGGCCACCATGCTGGATGATTCGCCGTTGCAGGAAAGCGTCGGCTTGGGTATGCACACCTATCACAATTACAGCCGAGGCTACTACGGCCGCATTTCACTGCGGGAAGCCCTGGGCAACTCTCTCAATATTCCCGCCGTCCTGGCTATCCAGTACGTAGGACCGGGTGAGTTTCTGAACTTTCTGCACGATCTCGGCGTAGACAGCCTGTCCGGCCATCCCAACGTCTATGGCGATGGCTTGGCTCTGGGTAATGGCGAGATGACGCTTTTCGAATTGGTGCAGGCGTACTCCGTTCTGGCTCGTATGGGCGACTTCAGGCCCTTGTCTTTCACCGAGGGCAGCCAGGGTTACCAAGGCCATCGCGTCCTGTCTGAGGATATCTCCAGCCTGGTGGCCGACATCATGTCCGACCCGGCGGCGAGAGAGAAAGAGTTTGGCTGGGATTCCGTGCTGAACTTCCCACATCAGACCGCCGTCAAAACCGGCACCTCCAGCGATTATCGGGACGCCTGGTCGGTGGGCTTCAATGACAAGTACACCGTGGGCGTATGGATGGGCAACCTGGACTATGCGGAGATGAACAAAGTCACCGGCTCCATGGGTCCAGCGTATGTGCTGCGCTCGGTCTTCAACGAGTTGAATAAAAATCGGGAAGTGAAGCCGCTTTATCTCAGCAGCAACCTGCAGAAGCTATCCGTCTGCATCAACACTGGAGAACTCGCCGACAATGGCTGCGAGTCCCGAGACGAGTGGTTTCTACCTGGAACCACGCCGGGGGAGGTCAATAAAGACACAGGCGAAGTGAGGATTCGCAAACCCAGCAAGGGCCTGCTGATGGCGATGGACCCCCGGATTCCAGATGAATCCGAATATTTCGAATTCGCACTGACCGAAGCCGACAACATTAAAAGCGTTAAGTGGTTCATCAATGGCCAGCTGGTCGCCACCACTGATAAACCCACCTATAACTGGAAACTGTCCAAGGGCGATTTTGCCACCAGAGCGGAAATCGCCTTCACGGACGGAGCCCAATCTGTCATCACGGAAGAAATTCAATATCGGGTAAATTAAGCGGCGAAATCACGCCGCTTGTTTCAACCTACGTGGTGAAACTGTACTTCTTTGAATGTGATATCGATAGCCGCGCCTGAGGCGGACACATAGGTGTGATACTGAGCCGTCAATTGCTTGAAGAAGTCGAGACGCTTGCCTGTCGTACAACGATACTCGCCTGAGTTGGGATCGAAGAACTTCATGCCGTCAGCGTCCACGTAGAGCCCGCAAACGTGGTTGGTGGAAATACCCTTGCCGCTCAAAACCATCATGACAATGTGATGGCCAGGGTTATTGCTCAGATGCTGAAGCGCCGAGCCGTAGGTATCGTAGTTCTTTTCGATAACGACCCCGCCATGACGCATTCCCAAGGATGTCGGCGCCACAGAAGCGATACGATCTGCATACGAGTGATGCTTGGTGTTATTGAAGTAACCAGCGAAGTAATCCGTATTTTTCCAGGCGATATCCGTATTCAGATACGTAATGCGATCAGCGGGAGTTTCACCGCGCTGCCGTTGATGGCGCTGCACCCAAGCGAACGATAAGCCAGTGCAACCGCCAACTTGAATATTCTTCATCTGCTGCAAAAGCGGGCGCGTCATAATCTGACGACGCTGTTTGAATTTAGCAACACGAAACTCTTTAAGCGCGGAAATGGTCTTCCAGGAAGTAAAGGACATTGGGACTCTCTCATCAGATAAATAAAAAGCCGGAACGTCCATTTCCGATGAAAGTGAAAACTAACGGGCGAACTACCCGACGAATCAGGTAAGCGCCGACCTGATCAAAGCGCCGTCAGCTTTATATGTAAAGTTTTGTAAAAGACCGGGGATATTGCGGCTAAATGCAGTCAATTGAGTGGAAATTCAAGGTATTACAGTGCTTTTCCCTGTTGAAGCGGATTGTCTCCACGTCTTCTCCTAAAGTTAGGGCTGGAACGTTCCTACTCTATTCAGGACGGGTCAGAGATGAAAATACAGTATAATTATATCCTCTTAGCAAACCGAGCCACCGAGACCAATTTCAACTCTGATCGATAGGACAACATCTGGGCCGACTTCCCCACTATCATCAAAGGGCTGATGGGCAGAGAACTACCGTACTGAGTTTGGCTGGTAGAAAGATGATTATCCTGAAAGCTCAGCCTCAACTCACCGTCATCTACCTCCTTCCCGAAATCCATGTGTTCAAATATACCAAGGAAGGCTTACTCGAGAAGAGACGAGATTCACGGCGACGTATTTGATTATATTGACATATTTTTCAATCTGGATAGGCTCCATGTTTTCAATGGTAGACTATCGACGGTAGAGTTTTAAAAGCAGTTCAATGGTCAACAATAGAATATCTATAATACCCAGAGCGATTCACGCAATAGCTGTGCTTAGGACTAGGGAAATTGCGGCTTAATGCCGAACTGGGGATGCAGCGCCTTCAACCCCGCAAACCGTGATAATCACAATGGTGCCTGGCTATCTGATGTAGGGCCGGGCATAATTAACCTATAACCTAACAATAGTCCAGAGAAGTAGACACGATGCCACGATCCTCCACTAAACCACTGACATTCATCGACGCTTTCGCAGGTTGTGGTGGTCTTTCTCTCGGTTTGATGCAGGCAGGATTGGTTGGCCGCTTTGCAATTGAACATGACACCTCCGCCTTCTCCACACTAAAGACTAACCTGTTAGCTGGGGGGGCTCCCCATATGTACAGGTGGCCGCGTTGGCTCCCTAAGAAGCCGATTGGTATCGACGAATTGCTTAGTAGTTACCAAGAGCAACTTGAGAAAATCTCGGGGAGCGTCGATTTACTGGTTGGCGGCCCTCCATGCCAGGGTTTCTCTGCTGCGGGACGTCGGCAGCATGATGATCCGCGTAACCAATTATTTGATTCTTATTTGAAGCTGGTCGATATAATTAAGCCTAAGGCCGTGTTGATCGAAAATGTGCGTGGGTTTACCGTTGATTTCAATGCTGGTGACGAGATAAAGAATTTTTCCCAGCTCCTCAAGGATCGGCTGTCTGATGGCTATATGGTTTATGAGCAACTACTTGACCTATCAATCTTTGGCGTGCCACAGGCACGTACACGCTACTTTGTCATAGCTTTCCGTTCTGAGCTGAATGTGCCGAATCCATTCTTACACCTTAAAAATCGACTTCCCACATTTTTGCGTTCACTGCGTTTGACGGCACCAGTCTCATCAGCTGCCGCTATTTCTGATCTTGAAGTTGCTCGAAATGGAAAACAACCATCACTTGAGAGCAATGGCTTTGAAGAAATCTGTTATATAAGCCCGCTTACCCACTTCCAAAAGCTAATGAATACAGGGGGACAAACTCCTACCGATTTGCGTTTAGCTCGCCACCGCGAGGATATTGTCAGCCGCTTCAAACAGATCATCGAGCTGAGCCATGCCGAAGGCCGCTTAAATAAGAGTGTTGGGGCCGAAATACGTGAACGCTTTGGCCTCAAGAAAATGGCTTTGCGTGTACTTGATCCCGATAGCCCATCGCCAACGATAACAAGCATGCCTGATGATTTACTGCACTACTCAGAGCCGCGCACGTTAACTGTTAGGGAGAACGCACGGCTACAAAGCTTCCCTGACTGGTACTCGTTTCAAGGCAAATACACGTCAGGCGGCCACCGCCGAAAACAAGAAGTGCCTCGCTTCACACAAGTAGCCAATGCCGTACCACCGCTGGCCGCGCGCGCGATTGGAGAGACATTAGCGGATCTGTTCGGAAGCCAATCCATAAAGGCGAATGTAAGAAGCTACCAAAAGGTCAATTCAAGTCTGCATAGCGTCCAGCAGAGCGCGGAAGTCAGCGCGTAAGTTCAGAATCAACTTGCGCAGCTCTCGCATCTGCTCTATATCGATGACCTTGCCAGCACTACCAGTGACCGTGCTGGGTTTTCCCTGGGGCACCAGAATCGCATGTCCGAGGATATTGCGCTCACCCACGACACCATCACGATATCCTGTAACTGTCGCCACTCCAGCTGCATACTCAGTAAATTCGTCCATGCCCAGAATTTGTGCCAGCATGCGAAGGCGATGGTCCGAGGTAAAAAGCATGTGGGCCTTGAAAAGAGCTTCAACGCTAGGAGCGGTCTTAATCTTATTGCCTTGCTTTACGATATTCGCGACTTGCGCATCCACGCGCTTCATCGCTTCCCTAATAAATTGCTCTCTGCCTGCGTCATCGAGCTTGTCATGCGCCAAAGTTAAGCAAGTGTTAACCATATGGTCGATGTCACTCGTGGCCCCCATTACAATACCACGGGTATGATCAAGATCGAGGACCTTCTTGATCAATGACTCAAATACGCCTATCACTTCGTCGATAAGGTCCGCGCGACCCGCGCAGTAGACCCCTTCTAGTTGCTTTTCATAGGCTTTTTGCCGTAACTCTACAACCGCTGCCTGTCCGGAATAGAAGACCACGTCTTTGTACTGAACGATATGACGAATACGCTCGATTGCATCCTCCCCGTGCTCATTGTTGCCAAGATCCCAATCTACTAGGATGAGGTCAACTTCATCCGTGAATACATTATTGGAAATGGCCTCTTCCATTTGAGCGATAGTCGTGCACTGACGAGGCTTGAACTCAAACCCCTCGTTAGCCATCTGCAACGCAATGCTCTTGATCTGATGAGTCACACTATCAGGCTGGTCATCCACCCACAGCACATTGAAGTCTAGTCTCACGCTTTTCTCCCTTTCATGGCGATCTTGATAACAAGACCCAGACCCTTTTCTACGCTTTCATCGAGCTCGATACTGCCCCCCATTTCGCCAAGGGCTTGTCGGACATGATAGAGACCGAGGCCTGATCCCAGCGTAGTCGTATAACCCATCTCGAAAATGCGCGAGCGGTTCGTGCCTGAAGCCAGACCACGCCCGTTATCACTCACATGGATCGTAAGACCGCTCTTGTTCTCTTGTGTAAGAACAAATTTAATCTGAGACGCCCTGGCCTTCCTCGCGTTACTGATTAGGTTGTCAACAATGATCGACGCATCGATTGGATTGAAGCGTAATTTCATACCGGGGTGAGCGTTTTCGGCTTCAATCTGCAACCGAGCACTGCCCGTAGTGCGGGCAATCTGTTCGATGTAGTCATAGATGAACGCAGCAAGGTCAGTCTCAATCTTCTCAGAATCGAGCTTGAAATTCGCTTTCGCCGCGAACTTCGTTACTGACATTACTTTCCTATTGAGGAAGGCCATCTGCTCCAACGTTTTGAGAACCGTGTCGCGCGGTATCGATGTTTTGTCGGCAGTCTCGGTCAAAAAATTTTCTATCTGCTGTGCAATGTCCACGGCATAAATTGTCACCTGATGATGCAGGTTCAGGATTGTGGCGGAATCTACGTTGACGAATGACTCTAGAAAATGCGCACGCCGCCGCTCAGTCTCTATCTCCGCCTCGGCCGTTTCTGCACGGCGGTTTGCAGCTGCGGCTGCGGCCAGCGCCTTGTCGGCGACTTGGCGTGCGTCGGCCTCAGACTTCTTCAAGTCGTCAAAGCGGCGCTCGGCTGCGTCGAGCCGATCAAGCATCTCTGTATCGTCCGTTTTTTCGGCGATCGCACGCAGACTGACCAGAGATTTCTCGAAATCGCTGGAACGTTCGTTAATCAAGTCGACAAGCCGCTTGCTGTACTCGATTAGCCGTACCTTCTCATTGTCGACGAGATTGGCGACCGCTGCTGTTACGCGCGCACGCCCAGGATCTGTCATTAATCTAGAAAGGTCGTCAGTGAGGGCATCAGGCTTGTCGACCCAAGATACCGGGACAACGTATTTTTCCAAACGCTTCAGGCAGTGATCCATGACCGCCTTTTGCAACTGCACTACAGCAGGTGTTTCGATTAGACCCTGGTTACGGCTCGATACTTCTTGGAAGTCATCATCGGACCCAGAAACGTCGACCCGCCCAATGACTTCTCGCGTACCCAAAAAGCGAGCATAGCCTTGCTGCTTGCGGCGACTGAAGCCGAACCAATCGTCTCCGTCTTCGCCGATCGGATAGACGCGAAAACCGTTTCTAAAGAGAAAAACCGACCCGAACTGAACTGACGGCAAGCCAACACGTCGAGCGAATGTAACCTTCGCTGACTGATTAAGGTAGTAGATCTCGCACCTGAAACCCGCTGATGAGAGATACTGATACGGATTAGGCTCAGCAATTCTATAGATAACCTCACCACGATCCGTAAGCGCCGTGCACAACTCATCACCATTAATGGTTACCCGAATGAATGTCGTCTTATCTTGCAATGTAGCAAAGATGAAATTGCCAATCTGGCCATTGACCAGATCTTTTGGTAGAACCTCCTCGGCATGAGAGGCAATAAGCCGCTCATCCTCTGCCTCCTCAGACGGTGCAGTAATATATATACCGAAGCCGTCAGTCTCTTCACCAAAAGGATTGATTAGTTTTGCCAGCGACGCCTTAAGCTCCAGGATGCGCTGTCGCGACCATGTCCGCCTCAGTCGCTGGATAGTGACCGAAGTGCCATGTTTAAGGGTCGACTTGAACTCATCCAGCTCAGCCGGCAGCTCAAAAACACTCTGCTCGTTGTACCGGACTGGGACGTTCTCGAAATGCTCCTTGGCATCCTTCTCGAATAGCTCCCAATCGACAGTCAGGTGATGGACCGTTTTAGCCTTACCTCGTGGGCGGCTTTGTATGACAACTTCCTCGCCCAACCGATCAGACGAAAAGCGGCCAATCCCTTTACTGCCTGCATAGTGCCGACGCTCGGAGGCAATGTTACGGAAGTCATCAACAGGCCGATCGCTACGTTTTGACGAGTAGGCAACGAACAGCCACTTGTTCGTAAGATCTTCATAAGACATGCCAGAGCCGTTATCGGCGATAACAATATTGTCATCGCCGAAATACAGCTGCACCGTGTCTGCACCAGCATCGAATGAGTTTTTGACGAGTTCGAATATCGCGACTTCGTCATCAGTGATGAGCTCCCGACCTAGCACGCGTTTTAGGCCAGTACTGACATCAAAGTGTAGATTTCCATTTGCCAACAAATTCATCGTCCTTTGCCTGAACTTGACCAGTATTGATGTATTAGATTAGATTTTTTAATTGTAAGTAAGTAGTGTAATCATCATACATTTTCTCGATTTCGTTTACACTGCTCTGATGAATGCAAGTATATTCATGCCGAGATTTAGTCCTCTATAAATATCTAGTGATTAACTAAATCTGAACATATTACAGCCGTTGCACATCGCCAAGTCCCATCTATAACCCTACCCCAGCCTCCATATCCAGACATCAACTCCTGCCTGATGTTGACAAGTCGGGCTTTATTTTGGGTGATGTATAGAAGGACTCTGAGACGTTTTCCATGGGGACTGGCCACCTCAGAGAGAACTTCAACACCACTTTTAGAATCCTATTGACGCTATCTCTAGCGATTGTTTCTGTCCGTAAGATCGAGATTCGGGTGTACAATCGCTCCCTGCAATACTCCAACCTGAATCGGGCCATCAAGTACCAGCAAGGCGTGTCTTCGTCCTCATGTTTTACCTTCAAGCAGCATCTGGAGTACTAGTTGTAGTGGTTTCGCCTTAGCACTAGTCGCTTTATGACTTAAGTTTTCTTTTAGTCTGTACTGTATTTTCCTTGGGGTGCTATCGTCGGGTGCGTCGGATTATCCATATTTACCAAGGAGCCGTAACTAACCACCTGAGGAACTTCCTGAAACTTGCCGCTTAGGAGTCCTCAAGCCTCAGCAATACAGATAGTGTCCTCAGTCCGAAAGGAAAGATATTGATTAACTTTGGAGACCAGTTCAGAGAGGGAAATACGATTAACTTTATGTCATATAGAATGTGAAGCACACTTCGGCATTTATTACCGAGTAAGCGGTGAGAGTGCCTCAAAAAAGAGACATATCTGGTATAGATGAAGGCCTGTTGTCAGAACGCTGGGCTTGACCGCGCCCTTCCTTAAGCCTTTTATCGATCTGAGCCTGAGCCAAGCACTTGAATATTTCACCCATATAAAAAGCCAACGTCCTAGTTGATACCTTCAAGCTAGCGCACATTGGCTTAGGGTGAAACTATATGTTCAAAAATAGTACTTTATTTTAATACAACAGCTTTTTAAAGGCGCGAAAGTATTACTACTCCACCGTGACGCTCTTCGCCAGATTTCGCGGCTGGTCTACGTCGGTGCCTTTGAGTACGGCGACGTGGTAGGACAGCAACTGCAACGGTACGGTGTAGACGATGGGCGCCAGGATGTCGTGAACGGCGGGGATGGGGATGACATGCACGCCGGGTTCTTCTTCCAGCGCCACTTCCGCATCCGCAAAGACATATAGTTCACCGCCACGGGCGCGAACTTCCTGCAGGTTAGACTTCAATTTCTCCAGCAGCTCGTTGTTAGGAGCGACGGTGATAACCGGCATATCTTTGTCCACAAGCGCCAAAGGACCGTGTTTCAGCTCACCCGCAGGATAGGCTTCGGCGTGGATATAAGAGATCTCCTTCAGCTTCAGAGCCCCTTCCATTGCGACGGGATACATGGAGCCGCGGCCTAGGAACAAGGAATGGTGTTTCTCTGCGAAAGCTTCTGAGGTTTTGTTGATGACGTCGTCCAGATCCAGCACTTTCTGAATCAGATCTGGCAGTGCTTTGAGGCCTTCCACCAACTCCGCTTCTTTCTCTTTAGTCAGACCATGACGTCTGCCCAGGGCGATCGTAAGAATCAACAGAGCAACCAGCTGAGTGGTGAACGCCTTGGTTGAAGCGACGCCAATTTCAGGGCCAGCCTGGGTCATTACGGTCAGGTCGGATTCGCGCACCAGGGAGCTGCCGGGCACGTTACAAATCGCCAGCGCAGATTTGAAGCCAGCCTTTTTAGCCTGACGTAACGCAGCCAGCGTGTCAGCAGTTTCACCAGACTGAGAGATGGTGACAAACAGCATGTCCGGCTGCACGACATGTTTGCGATAACGATACTCACTGGCGACTTCAACCTGGCAGGGAATGCCGACCAGTTCTTCGATCCAGTATCTGGCGACAAGGCCTGAGTGATAGCTGGTGCCGCACGCAACGATCTGTACAGAGCCTACGCCATCGAAAACATTAGCGGCGTCCGCGCCCAATACCTGCTCAAGAATGTGGTCTCCGCTGATGCGGCCTTCCAGAGTGGCTTTGATTACTTTGGGTTGCTCGTAGATTTCTTTCAGCATGTAGTGGCGGTATTCGCCTTTTTCCACGCTATCAAGTCCGCCGTGCTCAAAACGCACAACCGGGCGCTCTACCTTGGCGCTTGAGCCGTCCCAGATAGTGATCTTTTCCAGGGTAACTTCGGTGATATCGCCTTCTTCGAGATAAATAAAGCGATCCGTCACTTGCAACAACGCCAGAGCGTCGGAAGCCAGGAAGCTTTCGCCGATACCCACTCCAACCACCAGAGGACTGCCTTCGCGAGCCGCCAGGATACGATTGGGTTCTGAGGAGTGCACCACCGCCAACGCATAGGCGCCGTGCAGTTGCGCAATCGTCTTTCTGAACGCCTGCAGCATATCGCCAGTTTCCTGATACATGCTGTCGATCAGGTGGGCGACGACTTCCGTATCCGTCTCGGAGGTGAACTCATAGCCTTTATCGCGCAGGTCCTGGCGCAGGGCTTCATAGTTCTCAATGATGCCGTTATGAACGATGGCGAGATTTTCACCTGACATGTGTGGGTGAGCGTTGGTGACGCTGGGCTTGCCGTGAGTCGCCCAACGGGTATGCGCAATACCCGTGCGTCCTGGCAAAGGATATTTGGTGATGGCTTCTTCCAGCGCGGCGACTTTACCCACTTCACGCTGACGCTGGATTTTATTCGCCGCTTCTACAACGGCCATACCTGCGGAATCATATCCGCGGTATTCAAGACGTTTCAGGCCTTCTAGCAGGATCGCGGAGACATCCCGCTGGGCAATCGCCCCAACTATGCCACACATATGTTTTCCTTGTTTCGGATTGGATTAACTCAATAAACGAATCTTAGTACGTTTTATGTTTTTTTAGAAAACGAGGCTACAACGCCTCGCTTAACGTTATTTGTGCTCGGGCTACTTCTTCACCGGCCGCGTCCAGCCATCGATATTGCGCTGCTGCGCGCGGGCGACGGCGAGCTGCTTGTCGGATACATCCTTGGTGACGGTAGAACCAGCTCCAATCGTCGCCCCTTTACCCAATGTCACTGGCGCAACCAGAGCGGTATTGGAGCCAACGAAAACATCGTCCTCTATAAGCGTCTTAAACTTATTGGCGCCGTCATAGTTACAGGTGATGGTTCCAGCGCCAATGTTGACGTTGGAGCCTACCGTAGCATCGCCGACATAGCTGAGGTGATTCACCTTGCTGCCAGGACCGATATCCGCTTTCTTGATCTCTACAAAGTTGCCGACTTTGGCCTTCTCAAACAAATGAGAGCCTGGGCGCAGTCGCGCAAACGGTCCAACCGTGGCGAAAGCGTCAATACGAGCGTCTTCTATAATACTGCTAGCTTCAATCGTTACGTCATTAGCGATGACCGCATTTCGTATCACGCAATTCGGACCGATTTTAACCCTGTCTCCCAGAGTGACGTCGCCTTCGAAGACGGCATTCACGTCAATTTCCACGTCACGGCCGACATTAAGCACGCCGCGCACGTCAACACGGGCGGGATCGCGCAAGGTCGCACCGGCCAGCATCAACTCTTCGGCTACCTGTTGTTGGTATGCTCGCTCCAGTGCGGCCAACTGAATCCTGTTATTAACGCCTTCAACTTCATGGAGGAAGCCTGGCTGCGCAGTGACGATGTCTACGCCGCTTTCAACCGCTAGCGCGACGATGTCCGTCAGATAATATTCACCTTGAGCGTTACTATTGGAAAGCTTGGGTAACCACTCTTTCAATCGACTGGCCGGCACAGCCATGATGCCAGTGTTAATTTCATTGATTGCCTTCTGCTCTTCAGTCGCATCTTTCTGCTCAACAATGGCGACCACCGACCCAGCCTCATTGCGGACGATACGGCCATAACCAGCGGGGTTGTCCAGTGTCACGGTCAAAACGCCCAATTTACCGTGGCTGACGGCGAGAAAGTTTTTCAATGTAGCGGCGGAAGTGAGCGGCACATCGCCATATAGAATCAACGCCTGACCATCATCAGACAAGTTCTGCAATCCCTGAGCTACCGCATGTCCCGTGCCTAGCTGCTCCGCCTGGTGCGCCCATAACAGACCGGGTCCAGACACTCCGGCCTGAACCACATCGCCTTTGTGGCCATATACGACAGTAATGTTTTCCGGCTCCAAGCGACGAGCAGTGTCGATGACGTGCTGAACCAGGGGCTTGCCAGCGACGCAATGCATCACTTTCGGCAACTCGGATTTCATTCGCGTACCTTGGCCGGCTGCGAGAATGATGATGTGCAGACTCATATCGGTCTCCGAAGAATGGATAAAGTAATTAAACCGGTAACAGCTTGGCTGTTAATTGAAATTGTATTAATCGACACTTTAAGGGATTAGGAGAAAAATTTCCTGCCGTCCAGATAGACTAGTAAAGTTGCGCACAGGCGCCAAGTTTTAGCCCTTAAGCGGGCTTCAAATACAAAAAAAGGGGAAGACTGTGCTTCCCCTTGTTCGATCTTGCAATCTTTGCTGTTAGCGCTTCAACTTATTACGCATTTGCTGAATGGTGCGGAGCCTTGCAGCGGCTTCGGCCAGCTGCGATGCGGCTCTGGAGTATTCGAAGTCTCCGCCGCGATTGGCCAGGGCCTTCTCAGCTTCTTTCTTCGCTTCCAGAGCAGCGGCTTCGTCCATATCGCCCGCACGTTGCGCGCTATCCGATAGGATGGTCACCATGTTCGGCTGTACTTCGAGGAATCCGCCAGTAACGAAAAATACTTCCTCTTCACCGCCTTGCTTGATGATCCTAACCGGACCGGGGTTTAGCGCAGTTAGCAGGGGGGTGTGACCCGGCGTGATGCCCAGGTCGCCTTCACTGCCGGCGGCGATAACCATCTCCACCAAGCCAGAAAAGATCTCCTGTTCCGCACTAACGATATCGCAATGCACACTTATACCCATTTGGTTAGGCCTCTATCCTATTCGGATATTATTTAGTCTTCTTGGCTTTCTCAACTGCCTCATCGATACCGCCTACCATGTAGAACGCCTGTTCTGGAAGGTGGTCGAATTCGCCATCAAGAATACCCTTAAAGCCGCGGATAGTGTCTTTCAGAGACACGTATTTGCCCGGAGAGCCGGTAAATACTTCCGCAACGTGGAAAGGCTGAGACAAGAAACGCTCGATTTTACGCGCACGGGATACAATCTGCTTGTCTTCTTCAGACAGCTCGTCCATACCCAGAATCGCAATAATGTCTTTCAGCTCTTTGTAACGCTGCAGTACGGTCTGTACGCCGCGCGCCACGTCGTAATGCTCCTGACCGATAACCAGCGGGTCCAGCTGACGACTGGTGGAGTCCAGCGGGTCAATCGCAGGGTAGATACCTTTTGCGGCGATATCCCGGCTCAATACAACTGTCGCATCCAAGTGGGAGAACGTGGTTGCTGGAGAGGGGTCAGTCAAGTCATCCGCAGGTACGTATACGGCCTGAACGGACGTAATGGAGCCAACTTTAGTGGAAGTGATACGCTCCTGCAGAACGCCCATTTCCTCAGCCAGAGTCGGCTGATAACCTACCGCGGAAGGCATACGACCCAGCAGAGCCGATACTTCTGTTCCCGCCAGGGTGTAACGATAAATGTTGTCAACGAACAACAGAACGTCACGACCTTCGTCACGGAACTTCTCCGCCATGGTCAGACCAGTCAAAGCAACACGCAGACGGTTTCCTGGCGGCTCATTCATCTGCCCGTAAACCATTGCTACTTTGTCCAGTACTTTGGACTCTTCCATCTCGTAGTAGAAGTCGTTACCTTCACGAGTCCGCTCACCAACACCTGCGAATACAGAAAGACCAGAGTGCTCTTTCGCGATGTTGTTGATCAGCTCCATCATGTTTACGGTCTTACCTACGCCCGCGCCGCCGAACAGGCCGACTTTACCGCCCTTCGCGAAAGGACATACCAAGTCGATAACCTTGATGCCGGTTTCCAACAGGTCGCGAGAGGAAGACTGATCCGCATAACCAGGAGCAGTACGGTGAATGGGCATACGCTCTTCTTCACCGATAGGACCTTTTTCGTCAATCGGGTTACCCAGTACATCCATGATACGGCCCAGAGTCTGGGTTCCGACTGGTACTGAGATAGGAGCGTTGGTGTTTTCCACTTGAAGACCGCGGCGTAGACCCTCGGTGCTTCCCATGGCGATGGTGCGCACGATACCGTCACCCAGCTGCTGCTGAACTTCCAGTGTTGTGGCTCCGCCTTCAACTTTTAAAGCATCATAGACTTTGGGCACTGTATCGCGCGGAAATTCGACGTCGATAACCGCCCCGATAATCTGCACTATTTGTCCGCTACTCATTGTCAGTTCCTCACTGAATCTTAAATCTGTTCTGCCTGACTCCGCCGCCTTTCAAGCGGCGCGTCCAAATACCAAGAAACCTATACCGCCGCTGCGCCACTCACAATCTCAGAGATCTCTTGAGTGATCGCCGCCTGACGAGCTTTGTTGTACGCCAACTCCAGCTCGTTGATGATTCCGCCAGCGTTGTCGGTCGCGCTCTTCATTGCGATCATCCGCGCGGCCTGCTCACAGGCGTTATTCTCCACAACAGCTTGGTATACCTGAGACTCAATGAAACGGGTTAGCAACCCGTCCAACAAGCCTTTAGCGTCAGGCTCGTAAATGTAATCCCAATGGCGACGTATCATTTCATCATCTTCCGCAGGGGGAAGAGGCAACAGCTGCGCCACGGTAGGCTTCTGCGTCATGGTGTTTACGAAGCGGTTATGGACCAGGTACAAACGGTCGATCTTGCCTTCAGCATATGCGTCCAGCATGACCTTTACGGAGCCCACGATCTTGGTAAGGGATGGTTCATCCCCCAAGTGGCTCAATGCAGCGACAACGTTACCGCCGTAGTTGCGGAAAAAGCTGATTGCTTTTTGCCCCACTGCGCACAAATCGACTTCCGCGCCTTTATCGCGCCATTCTTTCATGGAGCGCATCATTTCGCGGAAAGCGTTAACGTTCAAACCGCCACAGAGTCCGCGGTCAGTTGAGACCACGATATAGCCGATTCTTTTAGCTTCGCGTTCTTGCAGATACAGATGTCGATATTCTGGATTCGCAGTAGCGATATGGCTTATGACGCTGCGTATGCGATCAGCATAAGGCCGACCCGCCGCCATTCGCTGTTGAGCCTTACGCATCTTACTAGCGGCGACGAGCTGCATCGCGCTGGTAATTTTCTGCGTGCTCTTGATACTTGCGATTTGGGTTTTAATCTCTTTTCCGACGGCCATATTTACCTGCCTTTCGTTAATCCTGAACCTGTTGAACAACCAGTCGCCGCAAAAGCGGCGACGGTTAGAAGTTCATTACCAGGTTTGAGTGGATTTGAACTTCTCGATACAAGATTTCAGGCCGGCGGCGATTTCGTCGTTGTAATCGCCTGCTTCGTTGATCTTCGCCAGAAGATCGCCGAATTCGCTCTTGGCGTAAGAAAGCAGAGCCGCTTCGAAGGGAACTACTTTCTTGGCGTCGACATCGTCCAGGAAACCTTCGTTTGCAGCGAACAGAACCAAGCCCATTTCTGCAACGGTCATCGGAGCGAACTGCTTTTGCTTCATCAGTTCGGTAACACGCTGACCGTGCTCCAGCTGCTTACGAGTCGCTTCGTCAAGGTCGGAAGCGAACTGTGCGAACGCAGCCAGTTCACGATACTGAGCCAGAGCCAGACGGATACCGCCACCCAGCTTTTTCATGATCTTGGTCTGTGCGGCGCCACCTACCCGGGATACAGAGATACCGGCGTTCATCGCAGGACGGATACCCGCATTGAACAGGCTTGTCTCAAGGAAGATCTGGCCGTCAGTAATAGAAATTACGTTAGTAGGAACGAACGCAGATACGTCACCGGCTTGAGTTTCGATGATAGGCAGAGCGGTCAAAGAACCGGTTTTGCCTTTCACTTCGCCGTTGGTGTACTTTTCAACGTATTCCTCGTTAACGCGGGACGCACGCTCCAACAAACGGGAGTGCAGGTAGAATACGTCACCGGGGTATGCTTCACGTCCGGGCGGACGACGCAGCAACAGGGAGATCTGACGATACGCCCAGGCTTGCTTGGTCAAGTCGTCATAAATGATCAGTGCGTCTTCGCCGCGATCGCGGAAGTATTCACCCATGGTGCAGCCGGAGTATGGCGCCAGGAACTGCATGGAAGCAGGATCCGCAGCGCCGGCGGCTACAACGATGGTGTGATCCATTGCGCCGTGCTCTTCCAGCTTGCGCACTACGTTAGCGATAGAAGATTGCTTCTGACCGATCGCTACATAGATACACTTAATGCCAGTGCCTTTCTGGTTGATGATCGCATCGATCGCCAGAGCAGTCTTACCTGTCTGACGGTCACCGATAACCAACTCACGCTGACCACGACCGATAGGCACCATGGTGTCCACGGACTTATAACCGGTCTGCATCGGCTGACCAACGGATTTACGGGCGATAACGCCTGGAGCGACTTTTTCGACTGGCTCAGTCAGAGTCGTTTCCAGAGCGCCTTTACCGTCAATCGGATTACCCAGTCCGTCAACGACGCGACCAAGCAGTTGTTCGCCTACGGGTACTTCCAAGATACGGCCGGTTACTCTTACCTTTTGACCTTCCGCTAAATCTTTGTAGTCGCCCAATACAACGGCGCCCACGGAATCGCGCTCTAAGTTAAGAGCCAGACCGTATACGCCGCCTTCAAATTCAATCATCTCACCGTACATTACGTCGGCAAGACCATGGATCAGTACGATACCATCAGAAACGCTTACGATAGTGCCTTCTGTTTTCGCTTCAGAAGAAATATCCAGCTTCTCAATGCGCTTCTTGATGATTTCACTGATCTCAGATGGATTCAGTTGCTGCATGCCTTTATCCTCAAAAACCCTTCAGTTACCTTTCTGCGGAAATTCAGCCGCAGGCGCCAGTTCAGGAATTCACTGCCTCGGCCAGCTTAGCCAAGCGACCGCGTACGGACGCGTCAATCACCAAGTCACCCGCGCGCACGACGATGCCCCCGATCAGCTCTTTATTAAGCTGGGAGCGCAAATTGACGTTGCGAGATAGTTTCTTTTGCAGAGCCTGAGCAAGCTTGTTTTCCTGCTCGCCATTCATTTCGAATGCGCTCTCAATAGTGACTTCGATTGTGGCTTCTTGCTGCGCCTTTAACTGCTCGAACAGTGCCGCGATTTCCGGCAGCAGGACCAGACGATTGTTTTCAGCGAGAACTCTAACAAAGTTAGCTCCCGCTTCATTGAGTTTGCCTTCGCAAACGTCAAGGAACGTCTGGCCTTTCTGAGCGCTGGTCAATGCTGGGTGTTTTAACACCTTGTGCATATTGCTGTCTTCAGCAACAGCGGCGGTCAGCGCTAATAACGCTGACCATTCCGACAATTGACCCGCGTCCCGAGCTAATTCAAAGGCCGCTTTCGCATATGGCCGGGCGAGTGTAGTGCTTTCCGCCATAATGCAAACCTCTTAAAGTTCCGCAGCTAGTTTATCTAGCATGTTGCTGTGCGCACCTGCGTCCACAGAGGTTTCCAGGATCTTCTCAGCACCCGCCAACGCCAGCGCAGCGACTTCAGCACGCAGCGATTCCTTAGCACGGTTCTTTTCCTGGTCGATTTCAGCTTTGGCTGCGGTGATCAAACGTTCGCCTTCAGTACGCGCCTGATCTTTTGCTTCTTCCAGCATTTGATTGGCGCGCTTGTTGGCTTGTTCAATAATTTCAGCCGCTTGCTGTTTGGCTTCACGCAACTGCTTGGCAACTTTTTCTTGGGCTAGCTCAAGATCCTTTTGCGCGTGCTCAGCAGCCTGCAAACCATCGGCAATCTTTTTCTCGCGTTCCCGCAGAGCCTGTATGACCGGCGGCCATACATACTTCATGCAGAATACGACAAAGATAAAGAAAGCAATCGCCTGCCCTATCATTGTCAGGTTGATGTTCACGTTGACACCCCTCGCTTATCAGTCGAATAAAATGACTCGTTTGCCTAAAAGGTGTAATTACTGAACCAAAGCAATGAACGGGTTAGCGAAAGTGAAGAACAGAGCGATACCAACGCCGATCATGGTTACGGCGTCAAGCAGACCGGCCACGATGAACATTTTAACCTGCAGCATGGGCACCATTTCAGGTTGACGCGCAGCGCCTTCCAAAAATTTACCGCCCAGCAATCCGAAACCAATCGCAGTACCTAACGCGCCCATGCCGATCAAAAGAGCTACAGCAATCGCGGTCATACCAACTACAGTTTCCATTGTCTCTCCTAAATTTATCAGTTAGTTAGTGGATAGAAAGTTTTTAGTTTTGATGGAAATTTCTACTTCTTAATGATCTTCATGCGCCATGCTCAGATACACGATGGTCAGCATCATGAATATGAACGCCTGCAGCACAATAACCAAAATGTGGAAAATCGCCCAGGGCACCGACAGCACCCATTGCGCCCACAATGGCATCAACGCTATCAGGATGAAGAGCAGCTCGCCTGCGTACAGGTTACCGAATAGACGCAGCGCAAGAGAAATAGGTTTGGCGATCAAGCCCACGCCTTCCAGGAGCAGGTTGAATGGCAGCATCCACTTACCGAATGGCTGCAGGGTCAGTTCGCCTAGGAAGCCGCCCACGCCTTTGACTTTTATACTGTAATAAATGATCAGGAAGAAAACGGACAACGACATTCCCAAAGTCACATTGACGTCAGTGGTGGGAACGACTTTAAAGTAAGCATGATCATTGCCGGTTATGACTTGGAACAGTCTTGGCAGAAAGTCTACAGGAACCAAGTCCATCAGGTTCATCAGGAAGATCCAGCAGAAAATAGTCAACGCTAAAGGAGCGATGACAGCGTTTTTGCCGTGGAAGGTTTCCTTTACGCTCTTGTCGACAAAGTCGACCATAATTTCAACAAAGTTCTGCAGTCCGCTCGGCACGCCACTGGTTGCTTTCACCGCGGCTTTGCGGAATAACCAGACAAATAAAGCGCCCAAGGCGATAGACCAACCCAGACTGTCAACATGGACGGCCCAGAACCCCATTTCTTTGGCTTCCTGCGCAGTGTGCGCAAAACTCCAGCCATGCTCTGGGTGGTTACCAAAGGTCAGGTTTTGAAGATGGTGCTGAATGTACTCCGACGCTGTAGGATTTTCGCCTGCCATGTTTCACTCTTAATCGATTGTTGCAATTGTTATTTACGCTGCCGCCTTCCGACAATCAGCGGCGCGAACCAATGCACTGACTGCACACCTAGAAAAGCCAGAAATAAACTTGCCGGCTCCAAAGGCTGGATAAACTTAAAAGCCAGGCCAAAAAAAATGGCCGTTAATCCGAGCTTAACCGCCTCTGCTTTATAAATAGATTGTACGATTTGCCTGGCTGCTTGAGCCCCTTGATAGAGAAAGGCGCGGTGGGCGAAATACATGTTTGGGACAGCGCAAATCAGTCCCCCGACCAAAGCCGAGTACGCATGCACGCTGCTCCATCTCCACGCGATTAAAGATATGAGGACCGTGGCTATTAATTGTAATCCCACAATCCTAAAGACCGGCGGCCGCTTAATAAGCGAGCGAGCTGCACTATTCAAATCACGTTTCTGCCTAATTCTTGTTACCCCCGCCCTCGCACTACAGAGACCCGTAGCTTTAGGCGCAGGTGATTATATTGTGTCGATGTAACGCATTCAACCGCCATGAAAGCGAAACTGTATAATTTCCATACACATAAAGACATTAAAAAATTTTAACGAAATCAATATTTGGTGCCAAATATGCTTTATTCAAATTGAAGGCGCCAAATATAGTGGTTGGATTATTTCTATACGCTGCATACGTTATGTAGTTATTAATGACTCAGGCCAAATAAATTGAATCAAGGGGAGAGAAGCGCCGATACGGCTTTTACTCGGACATATCGGCGTAAAGACAGAAAAAGGCCTTATTGAATATGAGCAAGAATACCGTCCAGCTCGTCCAACGAGCTGTATTTAATGACTAGCTTGCCCTTGCCTTTGCTGTTGTAGTCGATAGTGACCGGTGAACCCAGCTTTTCCGCCAGACTTTCCTGTAGTTTGCGGACATCCGCATCCAGAGCTTTCTTTATTTTTTCTTTCGGATTTTCCTTTTCCTGCAATAGCTTTCTCACCAGCGCTTCTGTTTGTCTGACTGACAGACCTTTCTCGACAATAGCGTTCGCAGCAGCCAGCTGCGTCGGTTCATCCAAGGGCAACAGTGCTCTGGCGTGCCCCATTTCCATATCGCCGCGCTCTAACATGGTTTTGACGTCGACATGAAGAGCAAGAAGGCGTAACAGATTTGCTATCGCAGGGCGGGACTTGCCAACAGCTTCCGCCACCTGGGATTGATTCAGGCCAAACTCATCCTGCAGGCGCTGTAACGCCATGGCTTCTTCTATGGGGTTAAGGTTTTCCCTTTGAATGTTCTCAATCAGCGCCATTGCAATCGCAGCTTCATCGGGAACATCGCGGATTATAACGGGAATCTTGTCTTTTCCAGCGATCTGAGTGGCGCGCCAACGGCGCTCGCCGGCGATAATTTCATAGCGGTTCTGTGCAATTTCACGAACGACGATAGGCTGCATGACGCCTTGTTGACGGATAGATTGCGCCAGTTCCTCCAGCGACTCGGGGTCCATGTCCCGACGAGGTTGATATTGCCCACGCTGGATCAGCTCGACTGGAAGCATTTTTAAAACGCCATCTTGTTTGACGTTTTCCTCTTCCTCATTAGTGCGTGTGCGCGACCCAGCCAACAGTGCGTTCAGTCCGCGATCGCCTAGACCTCGTTTTTTCATTATTCAGGTAGTTCCCCTAAATCGCCTGTTCAGGCTGGAACGGCTTCTTTCGCCGCCTTCCTGTCTTTGCGAATAATTTCTCCCGCCAATGCCAGGTAAGCAATGGCGCCTCTTGAGCTTTTATCGTATTTAAGCGCTGGCACGCCATAGGAGGGCGCTTCCGCCAGCCTTACGTTACGCGGAATAATTGAGCGATAAACTTTATCGCCAAAGTAATCCGTAATTTGGCGCGATACGTCCAATGTCAGACTGTTGCGGGGATCGTACATGGTGCGCAGCAGACCTTCTATTTCCAGACTCGGATTGACCGTTTCGCGGATTTGTTCAATGGTGTTCATCAGCGCCGCCAATCCCTCAAGCGCATAGTACTCACACTGCATGGGGATCAAGACGCCATTGGCCGCCACCAACGCGTTCACAGTCAATAAGTTCAACGCCGGGGGACAGTCAAGCAGCACATAGTCATAGTTTGCGGCTACTTCTTTAATCGCGTTGCGCAGACGGTACTCTCGACCAATCTCATTCATCAACTCGACTTCAGCCGCTGTGACATCGCCATTGGCGGGCATTACATCGTATCCCGCCGCTTCAGACGTCTTCACAACCTGGGCAGCGTCCGCCTTTTTAGTGAGGACATCGTAAACAGTATGTTCTATCGTGTTTTTATCGATACCGCTTCCCATAGTCGCGTTGCCCTGTGGATCAATATCCACCAGCAACACTTTGCGCCGGGTAGCGGCTAGAGAGGCTGCCAGATTGACGCAGGTCGTGGTTTTGCCGACACCGCCTTTTTGGTTGGTTACAGCCAATATTCGCGCCATTTATGAGCCTCCGGTATTTCCACTACGCGCAATAATAAGCAAATGACGTTCCCCATCACAACCGGGAACCTCCAGCTTATGCCATTCCACAACTTCAAAGTCCGCCGGTATGGCTTCAATTTCGTCATGAGGGTAAAGGCCTTTCAACGCATAAATGCGCGTCTCGGGAAGAATTAGTTCGCGACATCCAGCAATCATATCGCCAATTGTCGCGAAAGCTCTGGATATTATTCCGTCAAATTTGGCGTCAGGAGTGAATGCTTCAATACGGGTGTGCTCAACCCGAAGATTCACCAACTCCATATCCATCCGGCATTGATCCATGAACCGGGTTTTTTTGCCATTGCTATCCAACAATGTCCAGTGAGAATCCGGCAATGCAATGGAAAGAGGAATTCCCGGCAACCCTGCGCCAGCGCCCACATCCAGAAACTGGACGCCTTTTAAATAAGGAAGCGCCGCCAGAGAATCAAGTATATGACGGCTGACATGCAATGCAGGATCCCGCACAGCCGTGAGGTTGTACGCCTTGTTCCACTTATGCAGCAGTTCCAGATAACGCAGAATTTTACCTTGCTGCGCCTCCGTCAAACTCACTCCCATCGCCTTTAAGCCAGACGCCAGCTGCTCCGTTTGATTCAAAACCAACGCCATACTCAAGCGCTCTTCCGTTGAATTGAACCGCGCTTCTTCAGATGCACCATCAATAAAGAAACCGCCGCCGGAGTGACGCCAGGAATCCGGGAGGCCTGCGCCAAGGTTTCCGGCTTCACTTCAGTCAGCTTTTGCTTGATCTCGTTGGACAAACCCTGAATTCCGCTATAGTCGAGATCCGCAGGCAAAGCCATATTCTCATTGCGCCGCAAACGCTCAATTTCTTCCTGCTGACGATCAATATATCCAGCGTATTTAACTTGAATCTCCAACTGCTCAGCCACTTCAAACGGCGTCGTCGCCACTTCCGCGTCCAGCAAAGACAGCTTTTCCCAGGTCATTTCCGGACGCTTCAGCAGATCATGCAATGAATACTCTCGCGTCAATTCCGTTTCCAACAATTCCGCCGCTTTCCGGGCTTTTTCCGTTGCAGGCTGAATCCAGATGGACTTCAAACGTTGCTGCTCGCGAGCTATAGCTTCCCGTTTCTCACAGAAAACACGCCAGCGCTCATCATCTATCATGCCAAGCTCGCGGCCTTTTTCAGTCAACCGCAAATCCGCATTGTCTTCTCGCAGAAGCAGTCTGTACTCAGCGCGGCTGGTGAACATACGGTATGGCTCTCGCGTGCCCATCGTGATCAGGTCGTCCACTAATACGCCGATATAAGCTTCATCCCGGCGCGGACTCCACGCTTCTTTCTCCTGCGCGCGCAGGGCTGCGTTCATACCCGCCAACAGACCTTGCGCCGCCGCTTCTTCATAGCCTGTTGTGCCGTTAATCTGGCCAGCGAAAAACAGGTTGCCGACAAACTTGGTTTCCAGAGAGTGCTTCAGGTCCTGGGGATTAAAGAAGTCGTACTCAATGGCGTAGCCGGGTCTGGTGATATGCGCGTTTTCCATGCCCTGGATCGAATGCACCAATTCCAGCTGCACGTCAAAAGGCAGACTGGTGGAAATGCCATTGGGGTACAGCTCGTGAGTGCTCAGCCCCTCGGGCTCAATAAATACCTGATGTGAATCCTTGTCAGAAAACCGATTCACCTTGTCTTCAATAGAAGGGCAATAACGGGGCCCTACCCCCTCAATCACTCCCGTATACATAGGCGAGCGATCCATCCCTCCACGAATAATTTCGTGAGTGCGTTCATTAGTGCGAGTAATAAAGCAATTGACCTGACGTGGATGTAGATCCGCCGAGCCCATGAACGACATTACTGGAATTGGTGTGTCTCCGGGCTGCGCCTCCATTACCGAAAAATCCACAGAACGCGCATCAATTCGCGGAGGCGTTCCCGTCTTCAGGCGGCCAACACGGAACGGCATTTCCCGCAGCCGTTTCGCCAAAGCAATGGAAGGGGGATCGCCTGCGCGGCCACCAGAGTGATTTTCCAATCCAATATGGATAACGCCGCCAAGGAAAGTGCCAGTCGTCAGCACGACTGTCTTACTATGAAAACGCAGCCCCATTTGGGTCACGACGCCAGCGACACGATCGCCCTGCATAATGAGATCATCGGCAGCCTGCTGAAAAATGGTGAGGTTAGGCTGATTTTCTAAAATCTCCCGGATCGCCGCTTTATAAAGCGCTCTATCCGCCTGGGCGCGGGTTGCGCGCACGGCTGGACCTTTTCTGGAGTTGAGCACACGAAACTGAATACCCGCCTGATCCGTCGCCAACGCCATGGCGCCGCCAAGCGCATCCACTTCTTTCACCAAGTGGCTTTTACCGATGCCTCCAATCGCGGGGTTACAGGACATCTGTCCAAGGGTTTCTATGTTATGAGTCAGCAGCAGAGTCTGGCGCCCCATACGCGCTGCCGCCAATGCAGCCTCGGTTCCGGCATGCCCACCGCCTATAACTATGACGTCAAAACTTTTTGGAAAGTCCATAGACTTTTACACCCTCATCGGTAACGGACCTGAAACGAACCGCGTATTTTACTATGCGGACAGGGCAAAAATAAGAGCGCCACATGAAAAATGTTTAAAAAACGTTCAAAACATCCTGTCTCGAGCGTCTTATGGCATGCCTCTGTCACACAGATTAAAAAATAGCCTAACCTTTTCAGAGAGTTAGCAAAATTATTTTAGACAAGTTATTAATAAAGTTATCCACAAGCAAAAGCATTGCCTGACTAAAATTATCAACTTATAACCCATTGTTTTATATATACAAAAAAAATCAACCGCAAACAGGTTGACACAGAGCCCATAAAGTTATCCACAGTGCGTCGAAGTTATTGACAGTGGATAACTCCGCTCAAAACAAGGGATAAAAGAACACGCCAAGAGCAATTCAGAAGGCGAAATAGTAAGGAGATTTTTTGTAGCTTTATGAAGAAAATATGTCCGATTTCAATGTGATTTACTCGGGACGCGCAGTCTCTTTACCATCACCAATATTGAAACGCTCCAACACCGAAGCTTTTTAATACTTTAAAGCCACAACGGGAAACTTAAGGAGCGGTAAATTCTCCGCGATAAAAGGCTTCCCATATTTCATCAAGTCGTCCGCTCTGCTCCAGCTCACTCAGGCCAGCGTTGAAAATCTCCACAAGGCGGGGACTGATGTGGGATTTGCGGGAGAAAATCATATGATAAGGCCAGCTTTCCACGGGAGTTGTATAGCCTATTTTTTCCCTTTCCTGAGGGGTGAATTGCGTCTGCAAATTGAACAACCCTACTGCCTTATTCTCATCCAAGGCGTCAAAACGTCCAGCGAGTAGTTTTCTGAAGACGAGGATATGATCAACTCCCACATCGTAACTGACCAAACCTTCTCTTTCAGCTTCCTCCAGTGGTTTGGCCTTGGCGCTCCCAAGGGGGAGGCCAATAGTGAGACCTTGAAGATCTTCTTTTGCACCAGTCCAGACAACGGGTTTATTTTTCAGATAAAAGAGAACAATTTCTCCTGTATAGACCGCATCAGAGAAATAGCAGTCTGCTTCTCTTTCCGGCGTCTTTCCCCAAATTGCCGAGGCATGCCATTCTCCTCTTTGCACCAAAATGTAGGAGCGTTTCCAAGGGAAAAAGCCATAAACCACCCTAACTCCTGCTTTTTGATAGATCTCCGAAATAATATGAGGAACAACACCGTAATCAGGATAGGACTCGCTCATGAAAGGAGCCCACTCGCCGATAGCGACCATTATTTCTTCCTGCGCCACAGCATCAATCACTCGGCAGAGCAAAAAAACAATAAAGACACTGTGTATCAGTTTATTTTTAAGCACTCAGACACCTTTCTATCTGCTTAAATTCGCGCGCTCTGTTCCGAAGGAGAAAAGAAACGCGTGAGCCTGAGTAGTCAGTTTAGTAGATAGGGGCGTAGAGCGTTGCAGTAGGCTAGTGGTTAATGGAGTTAGAAAATACGTTGACGATAATGACTCCAATGATGATAAAGCCTAGGCCAATCATCGCTGGAAGATCCAAAGTCTGTCGAAACAGGAGATAGCCGATGGCCGAAATCAGTACAATGCCAAGACCGCTCCAAATAGCGTACGCCAAGCCGACAGGAATTGTTTTAAGGCTGTAAGAAAGAAAGTAAAAGGCTCCCAAATAACACAGCGCCATGAGGATAGTTGGCGTCAGTTTACTGAACTGTTCCGACTTTTGTAGAAAAGTGGTGCCAATCACCTCCAACAAAATAGCGGCGGCCAAAGCTGCGTAGGTTGACCAAATTGGCTTCATGAATGCTACTTCCCGATGCAGAATGAGGAAAATATACGCCCCAATAAGTCATCAGAAGTAAAGGCGCCTGTAATTTCCGACAATGCATTCTGTGCGACCCGCAGATCCTCCGCCACCAATTCCCCGGCATTCGCACTTAGCAGCTGGTTTTTGGCGAGTTGGATGTGTTTTTCTGCGTTGGTAAGGGCTTCCAAGTGACGCCGTCTCGCCATAAAGCTCCCTTCTGTATGGCTTTCAAAACCTACACAGGCCTTTAAATGCTCGCGTAAATGATCAATACCCTGTCCACCTTTGGCTGATAAACGAATGACGGGGTGGGGAAGCGACAAGTCTATGCCTTGAGGTTCGTCGCTCAAATCGATTTTATTGCGAACGACAGTGATATGGTCATGGTGTTCTATCCGCGCGTAGAATTCCGGCCAGATCCGCTCGGGAGATACTTCCTTTGTCTGCATTGCATCAACCAGGAACAATATACGATCAGCCCGATCAATCTCCTTCCAGGCGCGTTCGATGCCGATTTTTTCTACAACGTCATCGCTATCCCGCAATCCTGCCGTATCAACGATATGAAGAGGCATTCCATCAATGTGAATATGCTCTCTAAGTACGTCCCGAGTAGTGCCTTCAATTTCCGTCACGATGGCGCTCTCTTTCCCTGCTAAAGCATTTAACAAACTGGATTTACCAGCATTGGGTCGACCCGCAATCACCACCGTCATTCCTTCACGCATCAAGGCGCCTTGCTTGGCGCTGGCGAAGACAGACTGTGTCTGATTGAGAAGGGTGTCCAAGTCGTTTAATACTTTGCCGTCAGAGAGAAAGTCAATTTCCTCCTCTGGAAAATCGATCGCTGCTTCGACATAGATACGTAGTTGAATAAGGCTCTCGATCAGCTTTTCGATTTCTTTGGAAAACTGCCCTTGCAGGGACCTCATTGCGCTATGCGCGGCTTGTTCTGACGTTGCTTCGATCAGATCCGCAATAGCTTCCGCCTGTACCAGATCAAGCTTGTCATTCATGAATGCTCTTTCAGAGAATTCGCCAGGGCGCGCCAGTCTGGCGCCAGCGGCGACTAAATGTTTAACCAGCAAATCGAGAACAACAGGGCCGCCGTGACCTTGGAATTCAATGACATCTTCACCGGTAAAACTATTGGGAGCGGTAAAAAGTAATGCGATGCCGCTATCGAGGACATCGCCTTCTTCAGCGAAAAATGGGCCGTAATGCGCATGTCTGGGCTTAGGGTCATAGCCAAGAACCAGACGTGCAAGTGCTTTTGCTTGAGGACCGGAAACTCTGACGACGCCAACGCCGCCTTTCCCTGGAGGGGTTGCGATTGCGACTATAGTGTCATTCTCAGCGTACATGAAAATTCTCGCTTTGCCATAAAAAAGCCCGTTGTTAAAACGGGCTTTTGTTTAAAAGTAGCTCAGGCTACCACTGACTGACAAACCTATCCAAGTGGCTATTTTTTGGCGGCCAAGGCCCCGTTTTCGATCTTATTGGTGATATACCACTGTTGGGCGATGGAAAGAATGTTGTTGACCAACCAGTACAGTACCAGACCTGCTGGGAACCAGAGGAAAAAAACTGTAAAGATAATCGGCATCATCTTCATGACGCGCGCCTGAATAGGATCTGGAGGCGTTGGGTTCAAAGATGTTTGCAGGAACATCGCAGCGCCCATCAGCAAAGGTAATACAAAATACGGGTCTTTAATGGACAAATCCTGAATCCAGAAGAAGAACGGGGCTTGGCGCAATTGCACGCTTTCCAATAACACCCAGTAGAGAGAAATGAACACTGGCATTTGCACCAACATAGGTAAACATCCGCCAAGTGGATTGATTTTCTCTTTCTTGTACAACTCCATCATGGCTTGTGACATGCGTTGTCTGTCATCGCCATGTTGCTCCCGAATTCTCTGCATTTCAGGGGTCACTCTACGCATGTTCGCCATGGAGCGATAGCTGGTTGCGGACAAGTGGAAAAACAGAGCCTTGATCAGAACTGTCAGCAGAATAATAGCGATACCCCAGTTGCCGACATAATCGTGGATAAATTCAAGCACCAAATAAAGCGGTTTTGCTATTAACCATAACCAACCGAAATCAACGGTCAGGTCCAGATTGGGGGCTACTTCTTTGAGGGTTTCCATGATTTTAGGGCCAGCATAAAGTTTGGCGCCTACATTATGGGTCTGGCCTGGTTCGACAGTGAACTCAGGATCGACAAAGCCCATCAGGTACAGACCGTTTCTCAAACGAGTTTGATAGGTATGAGTGTCATTGGATAAGGGAATCCATGCGCTGACGAAGTAATGTTGTATAAAAGCTATCCAACCATTGGAGGAGTTAACTTTAACGCCGGAAGGCCCGCTTTCTTCCATGTCCGAAAAGTCAATTTTCTCGTAAGGTTTCTCTGGCGTTGAAACTACAGCGCCTAAGAAAGACGCCGCGCCAAATCCGCCAGAGGATGTGGGATCTGGAGACTTATCACGAACCAATTTTGCAGAAAAATTCGCTTTCCATGGGGCGTCTGACTGGTTGTTGATTTGGAAATTGACATTAATGGAATAACTGGACTTTTCAAACTCATAACGCTTAACGATTGTTACGCCGTCACGTTCGGTTCTGAGATCTACGCTTAATTTATCCTGACCTTCTTGTAATGAGTAGGAGTTCTTTTCAGCAACATAAACAGGATTTCCCCCATTTTTTGAATTATCAAAGCCGTTAGCGCCAATCAAACTGCTTGCAGCAACGTAATACACGCCATTGTTCTTCTGCATAAGATCCAATGGCGTGGGATTTTTTAAGGAAATGGGATACTGAAGCAATGACGCTTCAACGACATTTCCGCCATTTAAGTCAATTTCTACGCGAAGAACATCGGTGATAACAGTAATTACCTTACCGCTGGATACTGTAGAGGAAACATTTGAATCCTCTGTAGTAGCCGGTTTTGATGCAGTTTCAGGAGTATCCAGCTCGCCTGTGTTAGGGGAGTTCAAGAGAGCTGAGGAGTCGGTCCCATTACTGTCTATAGTGACAGAGGTAGTTTGGGCGACTGGCTGCTGCTGGGGGGTCATCTCCTCATTCCATTCCAATACCAATAGGTAGGAAACAACCAATAAACCGACTATGAGAGAGGTTCTTAAAAAGTCCATAAACTATTCAAACTTTTATTCGGATGATGAATGAGGGCAGCGTTTGTGAGACAGGCTTTCTGGCACTGGATCAATACCCCCCGTTGACCAAGGGTGGCATCTTAGCAGACGTCGGGCGGTAAGATAACTCCCTCGCAGGAATCCATACTTGGAAATTGCTTCGTACCCGTAACTTGAACAACTAGGGTAAAAGCGACAGTGCTGTCCTAACATTGGACTGATTGCGTATTTGTACGCTTTTATCAAACCTAAAAGGAAGTATTTAGGTAGCTGAGGAAGAGTCTGCTTTAGCGAGGGCATTGGCATGTTGCTGACCAATTCGTGCGTACAATTTGGTTAGACACTGAAAAATTTCTTCATTGTTCATGTCTGCAACAGCTTTGCGGGCCAGAACGACAATATCGACGCTTGGTATGTTTGCTTGCTGAAGACGAAATGCCTCCCTGATGAGCCTTCTGACTCTGTTTCTTCCCGTCGCCAACTTAATATTTTTCTTGGCGATGACAAGTCCTACTCGAGGGTGAGGCAATTGATTAGGGATAGCAAGAAGGAGCAAACCGGGATGGCTTGCTTTGAAGCGAGCATCATTAAATACGTTACGGAAATCCCCCGGCTTCAAAAGTCGAAGTGATCGGGGGAATTCGTAACCAGCCATCTATAGGTTGCTTTTAAACAACAGACGACAATTAAGCTGAAATACGCTTACGACCTTTAGCGCGACGGCTGGCCAGAACTTTACGGCCGTTTGCGGTAGCCATGCGGGCACGGAAACCGTGAGTGCGTTTACGCTTAAGGACGCTAGGTTGGAATGTGCGTTTCATATCCGACTCTTTAGCAAATAACTGGTTGAAATTCGTTCTAGAAAACAGGGAGCGGAATTGTATGGAATTTAGAAGTAAATAGCAAACGAGAGTTGCGGAAATTTTCAAAACGGTTTGATTAGCCTGAGCTGGATTGGTGTCTGTGGATCAGTGTGAGTAACTTTTCTACCGGGAATTGTTAATTCGTGTGGAAAAGATTTTGGTGCGAAATTCATTCATAGACCGATATTTCCTGAAAACAAGAAGGGTTTGCTCGCTTGTTATTAAATCTTAGGTTTTTAAGAAAGGATGGTTATGAAGAATTATGATTAGTTAGCCTCATTTCTGTGGATAAGTGTGGAAAATTTTTATGTATCATCTATTTACTGAATGCAAAAGTGCTTGGCAAGCTAGGGATTAACCTTTGAAAAGCTGCTGAGAACATGGGGAGGAAATGGATAGTTTTCCACAGGCTGGATTTGTCTCCAGGTCCGCAACAAGTTATCCACAGGGAATCACGAGGGTTTTGGATATGAGCAAAGGTTCTAAAAATTTTTTTACGTCCAAAAATGTTAACAAGCTTGTTAGTAACTCGGTAACTTAATGAAATTAAAATAAAAAATAATCCACAGGGCTTCTAATAAGATTTATTTTCGAGGTGGTAAAGGGAAGTCATTCCAGCTAGAATTTTCCCCTACCTGTTGAGGTTCAGTCTGTTTTCGTTGCTTATGTGGGGAGTGACGAAGAAATAAAGCGTCTTTATTAGCCGCCTGATGTGGGGTTTTGGCCACAGGGTTTTGTTTTCTCTGAAAAACATCAAATTTCGGTTTTCCATATATAGAAAGCCGCCGTCTTTAATTTGCGCAAAAAAAGAGCGAGCATGTACGAATTCTGGAGGTTTGGAAGTGACATCTGAGCTGTGGCATCAATGTCTGGGTTATTTAGAGGACGAGTTGCCAGCACAACAGTTCAACACTTGGTTACGCCCTTTACAGGCGAAAGGTTCTGAGGAGGAACTGCTTTTGTTTGCGCCAAACCGGTTTGTACTGGATTGGGTTAATGAAAAGTACATTGGCAGGATCAATGAAATTCTCAGTGAACTGACTTCTCAGAAGGCTCCGCGTATTTCTTTGAAGATTGGCAGTATCGCCGGCAATAACAAAGGGACGCCAAGTAAGGACACGGCGACTGGCTCCATAAGGACTACGGCTCCGTCCAAGCCTGTCATCGCTGATGTGGCCCCGTCCGGGGAAAGAAACGTTACGGTGGAAGGGGCTATCAAACATGAGAGTTATCTGAATCCTACGTTTACCTTTGAAACCTTTGTTGAAGGTAAGTCAAACCAGTTGGCGCGGGCGGCGGCCATGCAAGTGGCGGATAATCCGGGCAGCGCGTACAACCCTCTATTTTTATATGGGGGCGTGGGTTTAGGGAAAACGCACTTGATGCAGGCGGTGGGTAACGCCATTTTTAAGAAGAATCCCAATGCGAAGATTCTGTATCTGCACTCCGAGAGGTTCGTTGCGGATATGGTGAAAGCATTACAGCTGAATGCTTTCAACGACTTCAAGCGCCTGTATCGATCTGTTGATGCGCTGCTGATTGATGATATTCAGTTCTTCGCACGTAAAGAACGTTCCCAGGAAGAGTTTTTCCATACCTTTAATGCCTTGTTGGAAGGTGGTCAGCAGATGATTCTGACCTGTGACCGCTATCCAAAAGAGATCGACCATATGGAAGAACGTCTGAAGTCTCGCTTCGGTTGGGGGCTGACGGTGATGGTCGAGCCGCCTGAGTTGGAGACCCGGGTGGCGATTTTGATGAAAAAGGCGGAGCAGGCGAATGTTCACCTGAGCAGTGAATCCGCTTTCTTCATTGCGCAAAAAATCCGCTCTAACGTTCGAGAATTGGAAGGCGCATTGAAGTTGGTGATTGCCAATGCGCACTTCACTGGGCAGGAGATCACGCCGGCGTTTATTCGCGAATGTTTGAAGGATCTGCTGGCGCTGCATGAGAAGCAGGTCAGTATTGATAATATCCAGAGAACGGTGGCTGAATATTACAAAATCCGCGTTGCGGATATTTTGTCAAAACGTCGCACCCGCTCAATTACCCGTCCAAGACAGATGGCTATGGCGCTGGCTAAGGAATTGACCAATCACAGTTTGCCTGAAATCGGCGAAGCGTTTGGGGGGCGGGACCACACTACCGTTTTGCATGCCTGTAAGGTAATGATTGAACTTCAGCAAAGCGATCCCACTCTGCGGGACGATTATCAGAATTTTATGCGCATGTTAACCAGCTAGTTAGGTTGAGGCATGCGCCGCCAGATTGATGGCGACAAAAAAATTTAGTTTAAAATAGCGATATTTTCAGTGATTTAAGAGTTTATAGAAACGGGATATTACATGAAGCTCACTATAACCAGAGAGGCGCTTGTCACGTCATTGCAAATGATTTCTGGGGTGGTTGAAAAACGCCAGACGATGCCTGTGCTCGCCAACGTATTGCTTGACGCCAGAGACGGAAAGCTGGTTATCACCGGCACAAATATGGAAGTGGAGCTGGTCGCGGAAATTAGCGACGTAAACATTGAGCATGAATCCAGAATCACCGTTCCCGCAAAGAAGTTCACAGATATCTGCCGCGCCCTACCCGAAGGCGCAGCGATTGGTATTGAGCTGAAAGACGGGCGTTTGAACGTACGCTATGGCAGCAGTCATTTCATATTGTCTACATTGCCTGCGGAGCACTTCCCCAATGTGGAGGAAGAACCTGAAAGCGTGAAAGTCACGTTGCCGCAAAGAGAGCTTAAGCGATTGATTGATGCAACCTCCTTCGCCATGGCCCAGCAGGATGTTCGTTATTATTTAAATGGCATGTTGATGGAATTGGATGAGCAGGGCCTGCGCGCTGTCGCAACCGATGGCCATCGTCTCGCCCTCGCCAATGTGTCCCTGCAAACCGGCGTTAGTGAAAAGCGACAACCTATCGTGCCTCGTAAGGGGATTTTAGAGCTGGGCCGTCTTCTTAGTGATACAGATGAGTCCTGTACCCTGGTATTCGGCGATAATCATGTGCGGGCCAGCGTAGGGCATTTTACTTTCACCTCTAAGTTAATCGATGGAAAATTCCCTGATTATCAAAGAGTTATCCCAAGATCTGGGGATAAGGTGATGATCGCAGACAGGGTCCTGTTGAAAGGCGTTTTGTCGCGCGCGAGTATTTTGTCACACGAAAGTATTCGGGGCGTTCGCCTGCAGTTCGAAGACGGCCTGTTGAAAGTATTTGCGAATAACCCGGATCAGGAAGAGGCGGAGGATAGCCTGGAAGTGGAATACCCGCATGAAGCTTTGCAAATTGGCTTCAACGTGGGCTACCTGATTGACGTGCTTAACGCACTGGACGATGAGCAGGTCAAAGTGACGCTTTCCAATGCGAATAGCAGCGCGTTGGTGGAAGGCGTTGATACCAGAGATGCTGTGTATGTCGTCATGCCTATGAGGCTATAGTCAGGCAAACTGACAGCGCCGTGAACCTGTTTGAGTTCGAAAGGTCGCGGCGCGTCGCCCACTTGAGTATGACGTTCGGCAAGGATGAATCGCCCCTGAATGCAGACAGAGTTTGAATCTCAGAGAGAGTGGAAAAGCTTATGGGAAAAATTGTTAACGCAGTAAAGGGAGCCGCCAGGATTGGTCAAACGGCGGCAGTCATATCCAAGGTTGGCCTTGGCTGGCTGAAGGGAAATCGCGCACCTGCGCCAAGGCTTTTGCGACAGACTTTTGAAGAGCTGGGCGCTACTTATATTAAGCTGGGCCAATTTATCGCCAGCTCACCAACGTTTTTCCCAGCAGATTATGTTGAAGAGTTTCAACTGTGTTTGGATAAAACCAAGCCGCTGCCCTACTCGCAAATTGAGAAAATCCTGAAGGAAGAATTCAAGCGGCCGCTGCAGTCGATATATTCGCATATCGATACTAAACCGTTGGCTTCCGCATCCATCGCTCAGGTTCACGCCGCCCGTCTGGTGACGGGAGAAGATGTGGTCATTAAGGTGCAGAAGCCCGGCGTTCGCAATGTCCTGCTGACGGATTTGAATTTTTTGTATGTTGCGGCGCGTGTGGTTGAATATTTGGCGCCAAAGCTGTCTTGGACCTCACTATCGGGCATTGTGGAAGAGATTCAGCGAACCATGATGGAGGAATGTGACTTCTATCAGGAGGCAGTCAATCTCAAGGAGTTTAGAGAGTTTCTGGCGAATAGCGGCAATGATCAAGCGGTTGTGCCCACGGTATATGAGCAAGCCAGCACCATGCGGGTTTTAACCATGGAGCGTTTTTATGGCGTGCCTCTGACAGATCTGGAAACGATTCGCAAATATTGCCCGGATCCGGAAAAGACGCTGATCACAGCGATGAATACCTGGTTCGCCAGTTTGACCCAGTGCGACTTCTTTCATGCGGATGTTCACGCTGGCAACCTGATGGTGCTGGAAGATGGCCGCATCGGATTTATCGACTTCGGCATTGTGGGCCGCATTGGCGCCGGAACCTGGCAGGCGGTGTCTGACTTCATCACGGCGATAATGATGGGGAATTTCCACGGCATGGCTGACGCCATGTCGCGAATTGGCATCACGAAGACTCAATTAAGCGTGGATGATCTGGCGGCGGATATCGCAAACGTTTACAAGAAGATGGATGCGATGACGCCAGATATGCCGCCGACATATTACGACCAGCAGACTGGCGATGATGAAGTTAACAATATTCTGATGGATCTGGTGAAAATTGGGGAGCAGCACGGTTTGCACTTTCCCAGAGAGTTTGCATTGTTGCTAAAACAATTTTTATATTTTGACCGTTATGTACATGTACTGGCGCCAGAACTGGATATGTTTATGGACGAAAGGCTCAGCCTGATCCAATAACGGTGGTTCACTTGCGTAGTTAAAGAACCTAGCACATTGTTGTGTTAGGTTTTTTTTGTTTAAGGGGAAGTTGATGGATATCGTATCCGCGTTGACCTTGTTAATCGTGGTCATGGACCCATTGGGAAATATTCCTTTGTTCTTGAGTATTCTTGAGCGTGTAGACGTCAAGAGAAGAAAGAAAGTATTGTTCAGAGAGTTGTTGATCGCTTTGGCGATTCTGTTGGTGTTTTTATACTGTGGACAGTATTTGCTCAAGATATTCAGCCTGAGCAAGGAGTCTGTGGGCATCGCAGGCGCTATTGTGTTGTTTATCATCGCATTGCGCATGATTTTTCCCGCCAAAAGGGAATGGCTTGAAGATCTTCCCGATGGCGAGCCTTTTATCGTGCCTTTGGCAATCCCCTTTGTGGCGGGCCCTTCGGCGTTGGCGACGCTGATTCTGATTTCCACCCGGGAACCGGAAAGAATGATGGATTGGTCGATCGTGGTATTACTAGCCTGGTCTGTCACTGCGGTCACACTGATGAGTTCCACCTTTTTGTATAAGGTACTCCGTAAGCGAGGCATCATCGCCATAGAGCGTCTGATGGGGATGCTGTTGATCGCGGTTTCGGTGGAGATGTTCCTGACTGGTTTACAGCCTCTATTGACTAAATTGACCCACGTATCCTGACGCTGGACTGTTTGTATGGGTCTTAGCCGTATTGCATTCACCAACTTGCGTAATATCTCCAGTCTAAAGTTGGATACCTCTGCGAGATTACTGTTATTTCACGGGAATAACGGAAGTGGAAAAAGTAGTCTTTTGGAAGGCGTTTACCTGCTGGGACGGGGTGCGTCATTTCGCACTAAAGAACTGGATTACGCTGTTTCACATCTGTCCGATGAAATGGTCTGTTTTGGCGAGGCCGTTAATGAAGATGCAGGCAAGTCATTCCGCATTGGTGTTAGCCGCCAGAAGACAGGCAAGCTGACAAGGGTCAGGATCAATGGCGAGAGCGCCAGGACCTTGTCCGAGCTGGCGGCGGCCCTTCCTATATTGATTGTCACTCCCGATACCTTTGGGTTTATTAACGGAGGTCCTGGAGAGCGAAGGCGCTTTGTCGACTGGGGAGTGTTTCACGTGGAACACCAATTCAAAGTGGTTTGGCAGAACTGGCGCAAATTGCTATTGCAAAGGAATAAATTGCTGAAAAGTGGTAATATTAGCCGTTCTGAGTTAAGTGCATGGGACAATCAATACGTAGCGTATTCAGACGAGATAAGCCGCTATAGAGACGCTTATTTCGCTGAGTTGAAAGAAATTCTCATCGAATCTCTGAAAGAGTCCAGTGAACAAACCAGGGATATTGGCGACAAGCTGACGATTACGCTTAGCAACGGCTGGTATCAGAATGATGTCAATCACATGGAGCAATTGGCTTCGTCAGTCGAAAGCGACGTAAAAAAAGGATTTACGACTCTAGGCCCGCACCGGGCGGATATTAAAGTAAAGGTCGGTGGGGTTCACGCGAAGGAAGTGTTATCGAGAGGTCAACAGAAGACTCTGATAACTCACCTGTACTTATCACAATTGGAAATATTACGGCGGCGGACAAATCAAAGGCCCATTGTGCTGATTGATGATGTTGGAGCGGAGCTGGATACCGGAAATCAGGTAACACTGTTAACGAGAATGTTGGAGAAAGGGGCCCAGGTGTTTGTGACGGTCCTGGACAAACAGCAGTCAGAATATTTGTTCGGCCATTTTAATCAAGAATACGACACGCAAATGTTTCACGTGGAACAGGGTGCTGTCACCAAAGTCCACAATTAGCGTGTGACGGTTAGGAGAGATATATGTCCTCATCGGGAAATTATGATTCCTCAAGCATCAAAGTGTTAAAAGGCCTGGATGCGGTAAGAAAGCGTCCAGGTATGTACATTGGCGACACTGACGATGGCACCGGTCTTCACCACATGGTGTTCGAGGTAGTTGATAACTCTATCGACGAAGCCTTGGCCGGATACTGTAAAGAAGTGAAGATCACGATTCATGCCGATGAATCAATCACGGTTAGCGATGACGGCCGTGGCATCCCCGTCGATATCCACGAAGAAATGGGCGTTTCCGCCGCAGAAGTTATCATGACTATGCTGCATGCTGGCGGTAAGTTCGACGACAACAGCTACAAAGTATCCGGCGGTCTGCACGGTGTAGGTGTATCGGTAGTCAACGCGCTTTCAAAAGAACTACGCCTGACTATTCGCCGCGACAACAAAGTTCATGAGCAGGTATATAAGCACGGCGTACCGCAAGCGCCTTTATCTGTAGTTGGCGAAACAGACCGCTCAGGTACGGAAGTCCACTTCTTCCCTTCCGCAGAAACGTTTAACAATATCGAGTTTCACTACGATATTCTGGCCAAGCGCCTGCGCGAACTCGCCTTCTTGAATTCTGGCGTTAAGATCACGTTGCACGATGAGCGTTCTGCGAAAACAGAAACCTTCGAATATGAGGGTGGATTAAGAGCTTTCGTTGAGTATCTCAACCAGACCAAAAACCCAATTAACAAAGTTTTCCACTTTCTGAAAGAAAGAGAAGATGGCATCACTGTAGAAGTGTCACTGCAGTGGAATGACTCCTTCCAGGAAAACATTTTCTGCTTTACCAACAATATTCCTCAGCGTGACGGCGGCACCCACTTGGCTGGTTTTAGAGCCGCCCTTACCCGCTCTCTTAACAGCTACATCGAAAAAGAGAGCATGCTGAAAAAGACTAAGGTGGCTACCTCCGGCGATGATGCTCGCGAAGGTTTGACTGCGATTATTTCCGTTAAGGTTCCAGATCCTAAGTTCTCCTCTCAGACCAAAGATAAGCTGGTTTCCTCTGAAGTTAAGACTGCTGTCGAGCAGGAAATGAATACTCACTTCGCAGACTTCCTGGCGGAAAATCCCCAGGACGCGAAGAACGTAGTCAACAAAATGATCGACGCGGCTCGCGCTAGGGAAGCGGCCAGAAAAGCCCGTGAAATGACCCGTCGTAAAGGCGCACTCGATATCGCCGGATTGCCAGGTAAACTGGCTGACTGCCAAGAGAAAGATCCTGCTCTGTCTGAACTGTACATAGTGGAGGGTGACTCGGCGGGTGGTTCCGCCAAGCAAGGGCGCGACCGTAAAACTCAGGCTATTCTGCCACTGAAAGGTAAGATCCTGAACGTGGAAAAGGCCCGTTTCGACAAGATGCTGTCTTCCGCTGAAGTCGGCACTCTGATTACGGCTCTGGGTTGCGGAATCGGTCGTGAAGAGTTTGATGTGAACAAGCTGCGCTATCACAGCATCATCATCATGACGGATGCGGACGTGGACGGCTCCCACATTCGTACTTTGCTGCTGACCTTCTTCTTCAGACAGATGCGCGAAATTATTGAGAACGGCCACGTTTATATTGCAATGCCTCCTCTGTACAAGGTGAAAAGAGGCAAGCAGGAGCAGTACGTTAAAGATGAGAAAGCGCTTCAGCAGTACCTGACCCAGAGCGCGCTTGAGAACACTCAATTGTTTGTAAATCCAGAAGCTCCCCCCATTATCGGGACTGCGCTGGAGACTCTGGTGACGGATTACCGTACGGCGACAGGCGTCATTGAACGTATGTCCAGAGCCTATCCCAGGGGCGTGCTGAACCAGCTTCTCTATGTACCTCGTTTGACGCAGGAGCAACTCAAAGATAAAGGCGCCGTTGAAGCCTGGGTCGCTTTGCTTAACGAGAAGCTGGGCTATGACAACAGCACTGGCAACAACTACGTCATCAGTGTTGTGGAAGATGCGGAAAGAAGCCTGTTCTTGCCTCAGGTGGAATTGGTTCAGCATGGTGTGGACTATAAATACACCTTCAACCAGGACTTCTTTGGCTCCAGCTCTTACACCAACATTGCCGATATGGCCGAAAAACTGGACGGTCTGGTTGAGGCTGGCGCTTATGTGAAGCGGGGTGAAAAGACGCAGGCTATCGAGACCTTTGACGACTCATTAGTCTGGTTGATGAAGGAAGCCCAACGTGGCTTGAACATCCAGCGCTATAAAGGACTGGGTGAAATGAACCCTGAGCAGTTGTGGGAAACCACCATGGACCCTGCTGTGCGTCGCATGATGAAAGTTACCATCGAAGATGCGATCGCTGCGGATCAGATCTTTAACACTTTGATGGGCGATGATGTAGAACCACGTCGTGATTTCATTCAGACCAACGCTCTGTCTGTTATGAACCTGGACGTGTAAACTACTCCCCCTCTCCGTAATAAAAAGGGCTGCAATCGCAGCCCTTTTTTCACCATCGTTTGTTAGGCGTCCCATGAAAGCAGGCAGCTCTCCATCTCCTTCGGAGAACGAATCCGAATAAAGCGGATGTGAGCATATTGCGGATCTTTCATTATCGACAGGTATCTTTCGCGATTTTTCTTATAGGTAGTCATGGTCCAGAGGACGATGGAGTCCCTGCTGAACAGCTTGCGTAGTGATTCTTTATTGCCTGTGCCCGCCCAAAGTTCCTTTTTTGTGATGATACGGGCCAGTGCTCTTTTAACTGCCTGAAAGAGTGTGCGCGGGAAAGAGTAGTCTATCCAAACGACTATCTGCACTCTCTCCCATTTTAGCTGCGTTCTGCTGTTGTAATTACCGTCTAATATCCAGTCTTCCTGCTGCAGCGCCTGCGCAACCCGGGCGCTGAAGATCTCTTCTGGATGATTTCGCCAGTCGGGCCCCCAATACAGGGCGTCCATTTCTATATAAGGAATGTCGAGCTTTTCTGACAGCCTTTTACTGAAGGTAGACTTCCCACTGCCACTGGTTCCAATTACGTTAATTCTCATCTTCACTCCTTATATTCAGAAAAGCTTAAACAGGGGTGAAGCAACGCGGGGGCGACATTATAAAGTTCTCTGACTAAACGTATAGGTGCTGTGGCGGGGTTTTTTATAATGCCGAAAATATTCACAGTTAACACAGGTCAGGGTAATAAAAAGCGGCACATCAAGCCGCTTTGCATATGGGGGTTAACTGAGTTTAGCTACCAACTGTCGTGAGGGTCTTCGCCATTGGTAAGAGAGGTCATCATCTGACAGCCCCAGGATATTTCTTCCTGTGGAGACAGTTGGAATTGTCCCAGAGTCTCGAAACCCAGCTCCTGTAGTCCGGCGAATGATAAGCGTGGAAATGAACCGGTAACGCTTGAATGGCGGTTTATTTTCCATACATAGGGCGAGGGATTATTGGAAAAATACTGGTTCTGGTCGATCAGTGTTTCCTCTTCCATGATGGACTCCCGCTCTCCGTTCTTCTTGGCGTCCATGTGGATGAACAGATCATGGTAACTTTCTCCGTAATTATAAAAACGATTACCAATGATTTTGTTCTGACGTGTTTCCCATGGGGCTTCGATACGAGGCAACAGCACTCCCCTTTCGTCGACCAGGCGTGTGTCGAAGCGTTTGCCTACCCCTCGATCACTCCAACTTAAAGCTACGCTTCCGCCCTCTTTATCTGGATGCTCTTCAATAATGTTGCCTCTTACTTCCACATTCTGAGAGTTTGATAAGAACAACTGGCCGCCATAAACAGCGCCGTTGCGTCCCACAAGATTGTTCAGCATTTTCGCATCGAAACTGATCTCATGAAAAAGGCCGGCGGAGAGGTTGTCGAAAACTATATTCCACTGATAGATCGTTTGCTCGTTACTGACGTCGCTCCATAGCCCTGGGCCTTTATTATTAAAGACGCAGTTACGGGTGATTCGAAGTCCGTAAGAGTTGAGGAACTTACCGCCACCGCCTTCAAATTCCCAGTTTATGTACGCTTTGTTGTTGTCATATATGACATTGCCGTCGATTAACGAATGCATGGCGTACAAGGCGCCGATACCGAGATCTCCGTTCTCGTAGGATTGGTTGTAGCGCATGATGGTTTCCGCTCCCGCCCTGATGCCAATACTATGTGAACGCCTGACAATATTGTTCTCCACGCGCCAGCCAGCGGCGGGCCACTGACCGCCAATTGCGCCGTGTTGGATATGGGTTGCGAAGTTTTCTACGATCAGGCCGTATATGCCCACATCTGTATTCTCCACTTCCCAGGCGTTGAGAGGTTTGGGTTTGTAGACTCCTCTATCGAAATAGCGCCACTGGAATGCAGCGCCCGCCAAAGAAAGCTCCATGGCCTGATTGGTTGGCATGTCGTCTTTATGCACATAGACCACACCGTTTTCATAATCAAAATACCAAGCGCCGGGAACGACATCGTCTCGACTGGCTACATGAATCATCCATTGGTTGTTCTTGAACAGATCTTCCGGGTAATTGCAGCGGGGATTGATAAAGGCCCCGGTTTGAGCGTCTTTCTCACAAACCTGCTCGGGGGTTTTGTAAATGATGCGATCCAAGGCGGGAGGGTTTTGCACTTCGGCGAAGAAGAGATCTCCCTGTGGTCGCCAATCTGTTAGAGCTTGAGAACCACGCAAAATAGTCAATGGGTGACAGTCTTCATCGAACTCGCCATAAAACTGCATTCCTTTGTGAGGCTTGATTGCGTCGCGAATACGATGCACGCCAGCCTTCAATACAAACGTAGTTCCTTCGGGCTCCTTGGAGAACAATGAAGGCTCATGAAAGCCTGGATCAATATAGACAACATTTGCGCTGGCGGGAGGCGCACTGCATCGAGGGCGGAATGGATTGTCGTTGATATCGATGATCTCAGTATGCTCTAACGCCAGTTCAGGATTTTGGCTGGTCAGAATAAGGCGCTCAATAGCATATGTCTGACTTGTCATGACTGAGAGGCAACACGCAATGATGGCTTCGGATAATGTCATAAATTATCTCCTTATAAATTCAGACTTATTCCCATGACGCATAGATTTTAGGTGATTGAAAAGACAAAGGCTGACATGTCAGAGGAGGAGAAAATAGAAAAGAGTGAGGCCGTTGTTAAACTTACGTGGACTCTGATAACGGCAAATATACTAGAAGCAATGACTTAGGGGGTTACTGGATCTCCCCCCACAGGAAAATGACACGCGGCTATGCGTCCTTCTCCTTCCATTGAACGAAGTCTGGGATGCTCATGGCGACATTTGTCCCCCGCGTTGATGCACCGGGGAGCGAATGGGCAGCCCGGGGGCGGTGAGGCGGAATCGGGGAGTTCTATGGCTTCGCTCTCTCCTCGCAAACCTTTCTTACCGGGAAGCGGAATAGAATCGAGTAGCAAACGGGTGTAAGGGTGTTTCGGAGACCTGAACAGTTCACCGGCTGGCGCCTGTTCTACGATGCGCCCGAAATACATGACTGCGACGACGTCGCTGACTGCTTCCACGACAGCCAGATCATGACTGATAAACACGTAAGCGAGGTGGTAGCGTTGCTGGAGATCCTGCAGCAGATTCAGCACCTGGGCCTGTATGGAGACATCCAGCGCAGAAACCGGTTCATCCAGAACCAGGATCTGTGGTTGCGCCGCCAACGCCCGTGCTATGCCGATGCGTTGCGCCTGACCGCCGGACAATTCATGGGGGTAACGCTCCAATAGCTCTGGACGTAATCCAACGGCCTCCATTAGCTCCTGTAGACGCCTGTAGCGCGCGTTTTTCTCCATCCCCAAGAGAAGCGCCATCGGCGCCTCTAAAGTCGTTCTGATCGCCTTACGTGGGTTGAGAGCGCTAAGAGAATCCTGGAAGACATACTGGATCTGGCTATGCAGACGCTTACGTTTGCTAAGGCTCTGATCTGGCCATGATTTCCCCTCTAGGGTCAAATGGCCTGCGCTGGGTTGATCAAGGCCCACCAGCATGCGCGCCAGGGTGGATTTGCCGCAGCCGGACTCGCCTACAATGCCCAGGGTGGCGCCGGGTTGAATACATAGATCCACGCCTTGTACGGCCTGTACTAGCGGCTTGCGTCGACCAAGCCAACCGCGTCCGCCGCCATAGTGACGGGTGAGGTTGCTGGCGGTCAGGAGAGTTTCGCTCATGAATCGGTCTTCCATAGGGGTTTGATGCAGCGGGCGAAACGGTCTTTGCCCAGTGGTCGTAGGCTGATATCGCCGCTCCGACAGTCATCTGCCGCAAAAGGGCATCTATCCGCGAACGCGCATCCTGCGGGCAGGTTGTTAACTGCAGGAGGAGAACCGGGAATAGCGGGCAGACGATTCTGGCTTCGACCTGGAATGGGGACGCAATCGATCAAAAGGCGGGTATAGGGATGGGCGGGATTGTTCAACACCTCCCAAGCGGCGCCGACTTCCACGATGCGCCCGGCGTACATGACCGCCACACGGTCACAGATTTCGGAAACGACGCCAAAATCATGGGTAATGAACAAAAGCGCCGCACCACTCTGTGTGCGTTGCTGGTTCATCAACTTCAACACTTGAGCCTGTACCGTGACGTCCAAGGCGGTAGTGGGCTCGTCCGCCACGATGATCTGAGGATGATTGGCGAGAGCCATGGCGATGCAAACCCGTTGTCGCATGCCTCCGGAAAGCTCATGGGGATAGCTGTGGGCTTGGGACGCGGCGTTGGGAAGACGCACTTGCTCAAACAGTCTGACTGCGGCGCGCCATGCCTCTGTATAAGAATACGGCTGGTGCGCCTGAATGGCTTCAGCCACCTGTGCGCCAACCGTGAAGAGCGGGTGTAGGCTGGAGAGAGGATCCTGAAATATGTAGGCGATTTCCCCGCCTCTGAGCGTCTGTATGCGATGCTGTGGAGAAGAGAGTAGATCTTCCCCGCTCCGCCAGACTTGGCCGCTTACGATGCGTCCTGGCGGTGTGGACGTCAATCTGAGCAGGGACATCGCCGTGACGGATTTGCCGGAACCGGACTCGCCTACCAGTCCCAGACATTCGCCCTCACCCAGCTCGAAACTCACGCCGCCCACCGCCTTGTATACTTCACTTCCAACCTGGAACTCTGTTTGTAAATTGCGGACCGCCAGAGCGACTTCTGATGCGTCGGCGTCGGGGAAACTTTGATCCCTTGCTTTTTTCACCGCGGTCATAGCGGCGGGACGAGCTAAAGCGCCGGATTTCAACTTGGGATCGAGCACATCTCTGACGCCATCGCCAATCAAATTGACGCTCATGACCAGCGCGAAAATCATCAGTCCCGGAATAACCGATACATGTGGCGCTGTGAACAGTAATTTGCGTCCCTCCCCCAGCATGGAGCCCAGATCCGCTTGCGGCGGTTGCGCGCCCAAACCGAGAAAGCTGAGTCCTGCGGTTTCCAATATCATCCAGCCCAGTGTCGTCGACATGGTGATGACGATGATGGGAGCTACATTAGGCAGTATTTCCGTTAGCAGGATGCGCACAGGACCTTTGCCGGAAAGCCTTGCTGCATCGATAAAATCGCGTCTTGTCAGACTCAGGGTGACGCCTCGGATATTACGGGCGAAGAATGGAATATTCACCAGGGCGATGGCGTAGAGAGCGTTTGATAATCCTGGCCCCAATGCTGCGACAATCGCCAGCGCCAGTAAGATATATGGGAATGCCATTAGCATATCGACGCCACGCATCAACACATTATCCGTTCGCCCGCCAGCGAAGCCTGCGATCAAACCCAATGCAGAACCGATGACGGAAGCGATCAGCGTGGCGGATAAACCTACAGCGATACTGACGCGCGCTCCCCATATCAAACGAGACAGGAGATCTCTTCCCAGATGATCTGTTCCCAATAAATGTCCTTCGCTTAATGGGCGTAGTAAGCGCTCAGCCGGCGCAGTGTCATTAGGGGCAGACAACAGAAGTACGGGAGCCGCTAGAGCGATGGCTGTCACAAGCAAGAACAGGCAAAGTCCAAAAAATGCGATGTGGTTATGCCGGAATAACTTCCAGGCGCTGGGGCGAGATGAGCGATTCATGTGGTCAGTCTTGGATCGAGTCGATGCTGCGCCACATCCGCGGCCAGATTAAACAGGACATATGAGGTGGCGACCACCAAAACTCCCCCTTGCGCAAGCAAAATGTCCCGAGTGGCGATCGCCTGCACTAACATGCGGCCTATTCCAGGCCATTGGAACACTGTTTCGATATAGACTGCGCCGCCAAGTACGAAGCCAGCCTGAATTCCCAATACAGGGATAATGGCGACCAGAGCAGCCTTAAAAGCGTGGCGGTAGATGACGCGGCGTTCACTCAGTCCCTTGGCGCGCGCCGTGCGTATGTAATCCTGTCGCAGTACTTCCAACATGGCGCCTCGGGTTAGGCGGGCGATTACGCCTGTTGCGATGACCGCCAGCGTAATGGCCGGTAATGCGAGATGTGAGAGTAGGTCCAGAATATCGCCGCCACCGTAAATCGCGTACATACCGCTGGCCGGCAGCCATTGCAACTCGACGGCGAAAACCAGTATCAGCAGCAGTCCCAGCCAGAATGAGGGTGTTGAAATGCCGATCAAAACCAGCAATGTGATCACTCTGTCAGCCCAACTGAACTGGCGTGCTGCAGAGACGATTCCCGCCAATAGTCCGAACAGAGAACAGAGCAAAAAAGAGGCGCCTGCGAGCGTCAATGTGGCGCTGAAGCGTTCTAAAACCTCATCCAGAACGGGACGATTCAAGCTGTAAGATCGGCCTAAATCTCCTTGCAGAATGTGTCCCAACCAGATTAAATATTGTTCAAATGGGCTATGATTTAACCCTAACTGACGGTTAATTCTTGCGATATTTTCAGGCGTTGCATAGGCGCCCAGGATTGCGGTGGCGGGATCTCCGGGAATCATGGCCATGATCAAAAAGACGATCGCCGTCATTCCGAACAGAACTGGAATGACGAAAAGGAGACGTTTGGCGATATAGCCCCACATGGCGGTCAGAGTAGTTCTTTGACGATGGGAAAATGGAAAAGGTTATGTGACAAAATGTCCTTTTTCCTGCTGTGATTTTCCTTGCAAGAAATCTTGTGAGTGCTCGGAGAGTTTGAAGAGGAATTTTGGTCAAAAATGGGGTTTGGAGAGGCCTCTTTACCATTGTTCATTGAAAGGGTCCTTTTGAAATCCTGATTTGAGGTGCGATAACTTGGTTTCAGGTCGTTATTTCTTCATTTTTATAACGGCGAAAAGTGCTTTTTACGCTCGTTTTTTGGACATATTTTATGGGGTTAATTACTGAAAATTTTCCTCAAGGTAAAATATTGCCGATTTAAATTAGCGTTAAATATTTTGATATAAAAAATAACTGAAAAGGTAACTGGCAAATTTTTTCATAATTTAAAATAACATTTATAACTTTATGTTTTTATTCCGTTTATTTCTCTGAAACGTAATGACTACGAACATCATCAAGGAAATGCCATTTTCGCTGTGAAGCTGTGACCAATATGAGTTTTTAAAAGTATGCCGGTTAGAAAATCCGGATAAATTTCATGGTTTATCCACCTCTCTTAAATCCAGAAAAAATGAAGGCTGCAATCTGAAGTTTTTAACGCGTGACTGGCTGACGGCGTTTTGCCTCCAGTTTGCGATAAACGCCCAGGGAGCGTCTTCTTGGACGATGGCCTGCATTTCTTTATAAAGCACGGCTCTTTGGTTCTGGTCCGTAGTGCGACGCGCTCGTTCAAGCAGGTCGTCCACCTTGGGATTGGCGTAGTAACCGGAGTTGAAGCCGCCTTTATCCGGCCAGGCGTCGCTGCGTAATGCGAGATAAGGCAAGGTATCAGGGTCGTTGGTCATCCAGGCCATCTCCGCCATATCGACGTCCTCCGGCAATCCTGGATTCACTTTGCTGAGAAAGGTGTTCCACTCATAAGTCTCTATCTTTACCTGAAGACCCACTTTGGCGAGGTCCGCCTGAATCGCCGCGCCCATCGCGACGGGCTCCAGCATTCCTGAGCCCCCTTCCGTCACATAAAAAGTAAGCTGCGCGCCTTCGTGTCCCGCCGCTTTGATTAGCGCGCGCGCCTTGTCGGGGTTATAAGCGTAAGCGTCCAGGTTTGGGTTATACGCCCAGGCGAAGGCGGGCGGGATGGGTCCTTTGGCGACTTCTGCGGTGCCTTGTAACACGTTTTCCACTAACGCCTTCTTATCAATCGCGTAGTTGATCGCCTGACGCATACGGCGATCCGCCAAAGGGCCTTTCCTGTTGTTGAGAATTAAAAACCATAAATGCGGTCCAGCCTGCTGATAAACCTGGAATCCAGGATCTTTCTCGAACACAGCCAGATTATCCGGCGGGGTTTCCACCATGAGGTCTACGCCGCCTGAGAGCATCTCCGCCATACGTGTGTTGGCGTCGGTAATCGGCCGGAACACTACCGCTTCCAGAGGCGATGCGCCGTCCCAGTAGTTGTCGTTGCGGACAATGACGACCTTGGCGTTGCTAACCCACTCGGCAAAGTGGAAGGGTCCGGTTCCCGCCGGATGACGACCATAATCCTTGCCATACTTTTTCACTGATTCGGGGGAGATGATCAGACCGGTTGGGTAGGCCAGGTTGGAAAGAAACGGAGCGTAAGGCGCATTTAATTCAAATCGAATGTGGAGATCGTCAATCGCTTCCACCTTCTCTATCGGACTGAAGAAAAACGCTAATGGAAAAGGGCCGGTGTCATGATAAGGATGCTTTTCGTCTAGCATGCGTTCGAAATTGAACTTTACCGCTCCTGCGGTGAGAGGCGATCCGTCATGAAACTGTACGCCTTTGCGCAGAGTGAAGGTGTAAGTCTTACCGTCGTCACTGATGGTCCAGGACTCCGCCAACGCCGGCTCCACTTCCAAGGTCCCGTCTTTGAAGCGCACCAGTCCGTCATAGAGATTGATCAGTATGCGAAAGTCATTGAGAGCAGTGACGGCATGGGGGTCGAGGGACTTGGGTTCGGCGATCTGGCCGACCACTAAAACATTGGCGGGCGTCTGCGCCACGCTGGGTGAAGCTAATGCGATGAGTGAGAGGCAGCAAACGAGGATGCGCAGCACGCCCGACAGCCGTTCCATGATTCCCTCCTTGTGCGAGAGGTATTAAATAATACTCTCTCATAAAATTGTCCTTTTGAATCAGTTTGTTAGCGTGTAATTTTACTTCCAGTAAACCAGACTTATCTAAATTTGGTACACTTTTGCGACCGATGGAAAATTTAAACAGGTTAGTATTTTTACCTGTAACATTCTGGACGCAATTGGATGTCCATCGAGCAGGACTTAGGATTTACCCTACCAGTCTGGAAGCCTCAGTCAAGCGACTAATTAGCAGTTTCTTGAATACCAGCAGAGCTTATATTAATGCGGCATAGCATGCCTATATCTATGCCGCACTATTAATCAGGCAGACAAATAGCTTCCTTCTATTTGTCTGAAACGACAGGACCTGCACATGTCAGACCCTGTCTCCCGCAGCTAGCCGCCGCGCAAGCGCATCCATGCGCCTGAGTATTAACATGCCAATATCATTGCCATGTTAATAATAACGTACTTCACTGTGCGGGATTTAACCAGATCGATGTTTTTAAGTAGCTTATTTTATTGGGAAATTTTTATATAGCTACTTATGAGCTTTAACTTTTTGGATAAGAAAAATAATTAGGCCGACTAAAAATATTAAAAATAAAATTATCCCTATCCATAGCAAGGCTATTGAACCTGTTTCTGCCATATGAAACAGCCTCTCATTTCCTGGCTGTAAGTTCAGCTTTTCATATAGAAACCTTGGCGCAATACCATCATAACCCCCTATACCAGCTAAATCTCCGAGAAACACACCCACACAAAAAAATAAAATTGAACTGATAAATACTATGATGAGAATATTGGGTTTCACAGGCTCGACTTACTCATAACATTTGTATAACGCGCATGCGTGTTTATCAATTTCAAGTCTTCGAAGGCACTCAATCCAGTTCACTAAATCCAGTGTAAGCTTCTGGAAATTCGAATTACTCCATTCACGAAAAACTGCATGTGCATATACCCTTTATAGGGGGCTCGTTAACACACTAGATCAGTGTGTAATTACAAATTTCCTTCACTTTATTTTCCCGTAAAAAAGCGCTTCATTACGGGAGTGAGTTTTTCGTTATAACGCGAAAGAATATCTTCGTCTGACATCAGGATACGCAGATATTTCCAGTACTTCTCACCCTCCGGCACGGCTAGGTAGGACACATATAAGGGCATGGGATTTGCGTCCTCAACCAAGGCGGTGAAAATGGCGGTGCGGTTGTCCAGTTTCCATTCTTCGTCGTCCAACTCCTTCCCCAAGGAAGCTAGGTCGGCGCGCACATAATTCTCAAATTGCTGCTGAAAAGAATCTTTGTTACGTTTCAGGCTATCGCTGAACGCCAGTCTAAGCACTTCATTGTCTTGCAGATTCTTCGGTCTATAGAAGCGGTCCTCGTTGACGTTCATCACCAACTCAAAGTTCCGGGGAAGGTCTTCCTCCAGATCAGTCTCATCCATCCAAAAAACGCGGCCATCCAAAAAGGGTCTGGTGCGATCATCAGAGCAGAAACCAAACAATTTCCGCACCTGTTCGCCATTATCGAAGTTTAGCGTCAACGTATATCCAGAAATTTGGTATTCCCCTCGATTATTAGAGCCATCGCCGCCTTTTCTCTGGGAACTGCTGAAAACGCCGGGACCTGATCCCGCCGCCAGTGATTGGTCCCCTGACTCGTCGCTGCTCGACTGCGCATAAACGGATGTTCCAGTCATAGAGGAATAAGCGCCGCCGCTACCCGCTAGACTGGAATGCCCTTTGGAGAAGCTCCCGTCGCCCCTAAATGTCCAACGACGGGTGTTGACCGTGCTACTCATGGATATCCCCGCCATGCCATAAGCGACCCTGTGATAGATCCTTCTGTGCAGGCGTTCGCCTTTGCGGGCGGGAAACAGGCGGCTGGTCTTTGAGAAGGTGCGCCACTCATTCGCATCTTCTGGAATTCTGACGCGGTAGCCATCGTCATCCCTTTCCCAGATTCCCCAGCGCGCAGGCTGTTTCTCCCGGGACTCTTCCGCGTTGAAATCCTCCGGCGGCTCTCCCAATGACCCATACGCGGAGCCATCTTCCATCAGCAGGAGAATTTTATAATCCACCTGGTAATTGGAAGCGACTATGCCTGACGTCGACTCACATAGCAGAGCTTCGTAATCATCAGGGAGTTCATAAACCGGAAGCTCTGCATTGTTAACCGGTCCTGCCTGGGAGCCGGACTCTTGAAAGGGAAGCTCCTCTTCTTCATCGCTGTCTCCCAAGGAAAAGTAAACCAGTAAAACCAGAGCGGAGATGGCGATAGTGCGATAAGTGGCGAACGACATGTTCAGTTTTTCTCCTTGCACCAGGATAACGCCTATGAGGAGGACAGCGGCGTCGCAATGATTAAATCAGGCGATGATTACAGCATATTCTCGGCGCAGGTCATCTGGGAGAAACCCCAGGTTTTCCCGCCAGTGGAACTTGAAGCCCTAATGATGGTCTGTAAGAAGGAAGTGCGGGGGCGTGCGTTAACCATTGATTTACCCCCCCGGATGGTTCTATATGAACCTTGTCGTTAAAAACAATTAGAACTGATAAGCGTAGTAGGGACTATTATGAGTACGGATAATGTGTTTAAGGCTCTGTCCTCCACCCCCCGTAGAAGAATTCTGGCGTACCTCTCCAAGTCGCCGCTGACCGCGGGAGAAATCGCCGATCGATTCGATATCTCCAAGCCGGCCATCTCCAAACATCTTTCCATATTATTGGCGTCAGGGCTGGTGCAGGAGGAAAAAAAGGGACTTTATGTCACTTACTCTTTGGTAGAGGAAAATGTCGCTAGCGCACTGATGAGCTTTCTTTCCGAAGTTTGCTCACTTAATCGTTTTATCCAAGAGGAGCGCGCAGATAGCGACGCTTTGTGTGAACCGGCGCAGGAAGAGTCCGAAGGCGAACAGGACGCCCTTTCGGCAATAGTGGAAAAGTCGTGACGCATCGGCGCCACGAGACTTTTCTTAAGCTGTAAGGCGACGCTTACAGGCCGCCGTGGGTCAGTTTGGCCGGGTCCAGTAACTTCTCCAGTTCTTGTCGGGGCAGATCGGTTTTCTCCTCCGCCACATCGATGACCGGGCGACCTTCTTTGTACGCCTGCTTGGCGATTTCCGCCGCTTTCAGGTAACCGATGATCGGATTCAGCGCCGTGACCAGTATGGGGTTGCGAGACAGCGCTTCCTGCAATTTGGCTTCGTTGACTTTGAAGGTGGCGATGGCTTTGTCCGCCAGTAATTGGCTGACGTTGGACAGCAGCTCAATACTCTGCAGCAGGTTGCGGGCGATCAGCGGCAACATAACGTTCAGCTCAAAATTACCGGACTGGCCGCCAATAGTGATAGCGGCGTCGTTGCCGATAACCTGCGCCGCCGCCATGGCCGCCGCCTCGGGTATGACCGGGTTGACCTTGCCGGGCATGATGGACGAGCCGGGTTGCAGCGCCTCCAGTTCAATTTCGCCCAGTCCCGCCAGCGGACCGGAATTCATCCAGCGCAAATCGTTGGCGATCTTCATGATGGCGACGGCGACAGTCTTCAATTGGCCGGACAGAGAGACAGCGATGTCCTGCGAGCCAATGTGAGAGAAGAAATTAGCGGCGGGTTTGAAGCTCAGACCCGTCATCTCACTGAGCTGGCGATTGAATTCCGCGGCGAAATCCGGATGCGCGTTGATGCCGGTGCCCACCGCCGTGCCGCCTTGAGCCAGAGTGTGCAACGCCGGTTGCGTCGCTTCCAGTGCGGCGATGCTCTGCTCAATCTGCGCGCCCCAACCCAGCAGGCTCTGGCTCAGACGCACTGGCATGGCGTCCATTAAGTGGGTGCGGCCAGTCTTAATGTAGCCATCGGTCTGCGCGGCTTTGTCTTGAATGGTATTTAACAGGTGGCGCAACGCCGGCAGCAGCTGCTTGTCCAGTTCCAGCGCCGCGCTGATGTGGATGCTGCTGGGGATGATATCGTTGCTGCTTTGTCCGTAATTGATATGGTCGTTAGGGCTGACTTTTTCATCCAGAAGGCGGCTGGCGAGGCTCGCCAACACTTCGTTGGCGTTCATGTTGGTGCTGGTGCCGGAGCCAGTCTGGAATACATCCACCGGGAAGTGAGTCATCATGTCGTCGGCGGACAGCAACTGCTGCGCCGCTTCGCAGATAGCGTCGCCCATTTTGGCGGGAATCAGCTCCAACTTGACGTTGGCGCGCGCCGCGGCGGATTTCGCCAGCAACAGGGCGCGAATGAAAGCCTTGGGAAGGCGCTCGCCGCTGACGGGAAAGTTGTTGACGGCGCGTTGGGTTTGCGCGGCGTACAAGGCCTCCGCCGGCACTTGTAATTCGCCCATGCTGTCTTTTTCGATACGGGTTTTCACACTGTCTCTCCTGAGTGTTTCAGCCGGTCAGGCTGGCTTGAAAAAAATGGCTGGTGGTTCTGAGTTCGTAGAGGAGCTCATTTAGTTGGCGGCGACGAGGCTCGCCATCAGCGATGCGGCTCAGCGCCGCCAGGGGGCGATAAATCTGATCCATGCACAACGTGCGCCAGTGGTTGGGAATCAGGTCGTCCGCGAGAGTGTCCAACAAGAGCCGGAACTCCGCAGCGTACAACCGCCAGCGACTGGTTGCGCAGGCAGGAGCCAGGGTTTCTTCCATCGACAGCCACAAGGACAGTAACTGCGGGTTGTCCGCTTCCGTAGCGTAGCGAATCTTGCGGCGTAGTTCGCGAATAGCCGGCTCTTGTGTATCGAAGCCGTGAAGGGTCCCTGTCATGGATCGGATGTTAAGTTCATTAATTGATAATGATTATCATTTAACTCTGAGCCGAAGCGGACTGTCAAGCCAGGACGTCCATTAAGGTGCGGGCTTTAAGCCGGCCACTAAGCGGGCGGCTTTCAACATCTGCTCCTGCATCCGCTTATACAGGCTCAATCGCTGTAGAGCCTGATTCATCGTAGTTAACTTGATGGTTTTCTCCAGTGCGTCGTCAAGCAGCTTCTGTTTGGCCTCACGATATGAGAGTTCTGCCTGAGCCGCGCTGTCAGCGCCTTCCTGCACTGTTTCCGTCACGATTAATGGATGGCAGTACTGACTCAGCCAATCGCTCATAGGCGCTGTCAGAGAGCGATCCAGCAACGGTTCCTGCTCTACCTCATTCAGCGTCTCCAAAAGATTATAGGCGTATTGAATCACTTGCAGACATTGGGGGAGTTGCTGCGTCAGCGGCAGGCGCAGCGGCTGATGCAGAATATGAGTGATGTGCTGGTTCAGTTCATCCAGCAACGCTTTCAGCTCGCGGCGCGTTTCCAGCGTACGGTTGTCGCCGGGATTGAGCAGTGAGTTTTGGATATGGGCGGACAGCAGACCCTGAAAACGTTCGAGTTCCATGACGACAGCGTGAAAAGCGACGTCCGGTACGACAGTGGCGCTCTTATCCAGATGTTGCAGTGAGAGTACTTTGCCGCCCTTCTGAAAGCGGGTTTTCAGCCATGCGGTCATTGGCGTTCCCAACGGCCACATCAGGGCGACGCCCAGCAGGTTGAAAATAGTATGGAAGGCCGCCAGCAAAACCGCAGGGTTATTCAGGTCCTGGCGCATGCCGCTGAGCGCTCCCAGGGCCCACAGAAACAAAGGCAGCATCGCCAGGGCGGCAGCGCCGGTGATGAGGTTGAATAACACATGCGCCAGCGACAGGCGTTTAGCATTGGCGGTGGCGCCGAAGGAGGCCAGAATGGCGGTGGAAGTCGTGCCGATATTCGCCCCAATTACCGCCGCCGCTCCCGCTTCCAGAGGCAGCATTTTTCCTGCGATGGCGGTCAGAATGATGGCGATAGCGGCGCTGGAGGATTGCATTAGCACGGTCAATATAGCGCCGACAACGACCATCCATAGCAGAGAGAGGTTGTCTCCAAAGTTGAGGTTATCCGTAAAATTGGCGCCCACGCCTTCAAAAGCGGACTTCATGGCGTCGATGCCCAGGAAGAGCAAGCCGAAGCCGGCGATGGCGGTCCCTGCGGCTTTTAGACGGGGGCTGCGACCGCCCAGATGGATGAAGGCGCCGATGCCGATTAACGGTAAAGCGTAAGCGTCGATTTTGATGCTGAAGCCCAGTAGCGCCACCAGCCAGGCCGTCAATGTGGTGCCGACGTTACTGCCGAAAATGACCCAGGTGGCGTGTTCAAACATCAAGAGACCGGCGTTGACGAACCCCAAGGTCGCGACCGTGACGGCGCTGGAGGACTGTACCAGGGCCGTGATGGCCACGCCGCTGGCCAAGGCTCGCGGGCGCGTTGATGTCCAGCGGCTGAGCATGACTTCCAACGCGGGACCGGCGGCGAGTTTGAGGCCATCCGTCAACAAGGTCATTCCCAACAGAAACAGGCCGACGCCTCCCAAAAAATGCGCGAGCATTCCTTCTTTCTCCCCTACTACGTGTTTTATTTATGCGGCGGACAAGCAGTGTCCGCCTGTTTGTTAATCAATATAGATGGCCATAAAGTTCAGTCGCATGAAGTCAGGCTGTTGATCCAGTCCTGAATCAAGGCGCCGCCTTCCGTGTCGATTTGATGACTCGCCAACGGCGGCATCCGGTATTCGCCAGGGTGGGTCATACGCAGATAAATCAAGGACATGGATGCATCTCCCGGCGATATCAACTTCGCATTGTCGACGCCGATATCGCTGTTCAACGGCTCCTGATCACAGGCTTGGGTTGAAGACAGCGCTGTCGAGAAGCGCAAGTCCATCGTGCTCTGCGACGTGCCGCCGGGCTGATGACAGTTGGCGCAATTACTGTGCAGATAGGCGCGGGCCCGATGCTCCAGCGAGGCGTTGTCATTGCTGCTGGCGGGAAGCGCATTGGCCAGATGCGCGTCGCTCAGTGGCGCTGAGAAGACATCGATATGCGCCAGCGTTTGCAATTGGTTGGCGCGTATGCGGCTTTGCGGATAGATCAGCTCCCGATTCAACTGCATTGTCTCCAGACCCAGGCTGAAACCCGCGGCGCTCGTGTGGCATTGAGCGCATTCGCCTGAACCAGGAAAGCGCCAGGTTTGTCCGTTGTACTCCACGTCTTTCCCTTCCGCGACCAGCGTTGCGTCTGTTTTCGCCTCGTTCCATTGATAACTGTAGCCGCGCCAGTCGTTTTCCGCCTGTTGCATAAAGAGACGGGTTTCGATGATAGCGCCGTTGAGGTGGAAGTGTTTGACCAGCACGGAACCCACAGGGAACTGGAAGTCCCCCGCGGCGTTAACGTCGATGCGGGTATTGTTGGGGAGTGCAAAGAAGCGTTGTTTGTCGGCGCCGTCGGACCAGAATGGCTCGATGACAGTATAGGGGATGAGTCCGGATGCAGGCTGGGTGGGATTATCGGGATTGACGCAGCCGGTTTGCGATAGCAGCTCCGGGACAGAGTCTGGGTCGGTATCCGAAATATCCGGGTCGATACGGAAAAGCCCGGAAAAGGTGACGACGTAGAGTTCGCCGTCCGGTCCCTCCGCAAAAGACGAGACGTTACGGCCGCTTTCCAGCAGGGTCTCCCGGTCGTAGCCGCCGCTGCCGTTGGCTCTCAGTCCCCAAAGAGTCCCCGAGCCGAAATCGGCGAAAACATAGACGCCTTTGAGGCCGGGAATAGCGTCGCCGCGATAGACATAACCCCCAGTGATGGAAATGCCCTCTGAATGGTCGTATTCCGCCACTGGCGTTATGTAAGGGCCGGTGCTTGTGCAGCTGGCGCCGGTGCGATGCATGCCTTCATAACAACGCCAGCCGTAATTGCCGCCAGCGGTGATGATGTCGACTTCTTCATACTGACCTTGTCCGACATCGCCCAGCCATAAGTCGCCGGTGTCCCGATCAAAACTCCAACGCCAGGGATTACGCAGGCCATAGGCGTAGATTTCTGGTAACGCGCCGGGCACGTTATTACCAGAGGCGGGAGATCCATCGTCATTCAGGCGCAACATGGAGCCCAGTAGTGTGGAGACGGTTTGGCCATTATTGTCAGGATCGTCGCCGGAACCGCCGTCGCCAAGACCGTAATACAGCAAATTGTCCGGGCCGAAAGCGATGTGTCCGCCGTTGTGGTTGGAATAGGGTTGACTGACTTCAATCATATTGTCCCGCAGCAAATCGCCGCCGCTATCGGAACGCAGGGACAGGCCGTTGTCCGCGCTTTCGAACCGGGCCACATAAGAGGTCATGCCAGAGACGTTTTCCGTGAAGGAAAAATAGATATAGCCGTTTTCGGCGAAGTTTGGATGGAATGCCATCCCCAGTAATCCACACTCGCCGCAAGTACTGAGATTGTAGTGCTCGGAGAGATCAATCAGCGTGGTGCGGGTGTTGTCGTTGAGGTTCACCCGGTAAACCCGTCCCCGTTGCTGCACGACGTAAAAAATATGATTCAGGCTGGGATGGGGCAGCATCAGAATGGGGCTGGAGAAGTCCATATCCTGCGCGATGGGGGTCAGCTTGATAGCGCTGGAGCCGCTGTTGTCGAAGGCCAGACAAGTCGTGTTATCCGGTCGTTCCGATATGCCGACGGGCGTGTCTGCGCCTTGGTCCGGTCCTTCTCCAGATCCGCATCCCGACATAACCACAACTAAAGCAGAGATAAATAGAACACGCAGCATCATGCATTCCTCCTCCGGCGCTATGACTAAGCGTAACGCATACCACCAGGGGAATCAGTATGGAATTTGGCCGATTATGAGGGGGTTATCTGGGTTCTGTGAAGGCTCTGGAAGGCCCTTCGACAGGCTCAGGGCGAACGGGGATTATGTTAGGGATGGGAAGTAAGCGATTGGTTGGGATGTGGACATGGTCGGCGTGAGAGGATTGAACGCGCCGGGCTTCCGGGTCCGACCCCGCTGGGTTTTTCTTGGATAAAGTAGGTGTAAACGAGAGGTTGGGATGTGGACATGGTCGGCGTGAGAGGATTCGAACCTCCGACCCCTTCGTCCCGAACGAAGTGCGCTACCAGGCTGCGCTACACGCCGTAAACCGTGCCGCATAACATAGATAATGCGGCGACTAAAATCAAGCTCCGTTTAGCGCTCTGAATGGCTCTCTTTGAGTCTTGCGATGGCATGGTTGGCGAAGTCCGCCAAGTCCGTAAAAACGGGGACGCCGTCCAGTTCTTCAGGGGCTAGTTTGACCAGGGTGCGCTCGCCTTTGCCGGTTTTCACCAGCACAGGCTGGCAGCCTGCGGCGCGGGCGGCGCCGATATCGCCGACGTTGTCGCCGACGAACCAAGCGTCAGTGGCGGACATGCCGGTTTCTTCTTCAATTCTGCGCACCAGACCGGGTTTGGGTTTGCGACAGTCGCATTGATCGTCCGGCACATGGGGGCAGAAGGCAATGGCGGCGATGGCGCCGCCATGCTTCGCAACCAGATCGAGCAATTTGGCGTGCATCCTGCCCAGCTCGGCTTCATCGAAATAGCCGCGCCCCAGACCGCTTTGGTTGGTGGCGACGGCGACGGTGAAGCCGGCGGCGGATAAGGCCGCGATGGCTTCAATACTGCCCGGAATCGGCTGCCATTCCTGTTCCGACTTGATGTAATCGTCGGAGTCTTCGTTGATGACGCCGTCCCGGTCCAATATCAGCAGTGTGTTGATGCTCACCCGCTCTTTCCTGTGTGGTTTACGCTTTGTTTTGCAGTAAGGAGATATCCGCCACCTGCAGGAACACGTGACGCAGGCTGGCCAGCAGCGTCATGCGGTTGCTGCGGATAGCTGGGTCATCCACCATCACCATGACCTTGTCGAAGAACAGGTCGATGACGTCTTTCAACTCCGCCAACTGCTGCAGCGCCTGAGTGAAATTGCGTTGCTCGATAAACGGACGCGTGGATTCGGACTTCTCCTGCAAAGCGCGGAAAAGGTTCTTTTCCGCTTCCTCGGTGAACAGCTCTGGATTCGCCGACTCTGCGGAGATTTCCACCTGCTCCTTGCTGAGGATATTGGAGACCCGCTTATTCGCCGCCGCCAGCGCCTGCGCTGCGTCGAGTTTCAGGAATTCCGCCACCGCCAGGACGCGTTGATCGAATTCCACCGGTTTGGTGGGACGACGAGCCAGCACGCTCAGGAATACCTCGGTAGGCACGCCCGCTTCTTCGTACCAGGCGCGGAAACGATCCAGCATGTAGTCGACTACCGCTGTCTCCAGGTTTTCCGCCGGCAGATCGCCGTGCAGTTCCTGCGTCCATTGCACGCACTCGGCAAGATCCAGGTCCAGTTTTTTCTCCACCAGAATCCGCAGTACGCCCAAGGCGGCGCGACGCAGACCGAACGGGTCTTTGGCGCCTGTTGGCGGTTGATTGATGCCGAAGATGCCGACGATAGTGTCCAGTTTATCCGCCAGAGAGACCGCACAGCCGGTCAAAGTCGTCGGCAACTGATCGCCGGCGAAACGCGGCAGGTATTGTTCTTCCTGCGCCAGGGAGACTTCTTCCGGTTCGCCGTCGATAGCGGCGTAATAACGGCCCATGGTCCCCTGTAGCTCGGGGAACTCCATGACCATTTCAGTGGCCAGATCGGTCTTGCTGAGTTCACCTGCGCGCTGGGCCCACTCCGGGTTGCTGTCGATCTTCGCTGCGATTTTCGCCGCCAGCTTGCCGACGCGAATGGCCTTGTCGTACACCGTTCCCAACTGCTGCTGGAAAACGATGGGCTTCAGGTCTTCCAGACGGCTGGCCAGGGTGCGCTTCTTATCGGTGGAGAAGAAAAACGCCGCGTCACTGAGACGGGGACGGATGACTCGCTCGTTACCGTCGATGACCTGTTGCGGGTCCTTGCTTTCAATGTTGGCCACGGTGATGAAGTAAGGCAGCATGCGGCCGTCCGCATCCACCACATGGAAGTATTTCTGGTTGCCTTTCATGGTGGAGATCAAAGCCTCCGCCGGGACTTCCAGGAAGCGGTCCTCAAAGCGTCCCATTAATGCGGTTGGCCATTCGTTCAAGCTGGCGACTTCTTCCAACAGTTCTTCGTCGATGACGGCGACGCCGGAAGTTTGCTTGGCGATGGCTTCCACTTGTTGTCTGATCAGTGCTTTACGCTCTTCAAAGTCCGCCATGACATAACCGGTGTTTTTCAACGCGTCTTTGTAGTTGGCGGGCGCGGCGATCTCGATGGGCGCAGGATGGTGGAAGCGGTGGCCCAAAGTGGTCTTGCCCGCTTTCAGACCCAGAATTTCGCAGTCGATGACTTTTTCGCCGAACAGCATGATGATCCAATGCACGGGACGCACGAATTCCGTGCGGCGCGCGCCCCAACGCATGCGCTTGGGAATTGGCAGCGCCGCCAGTGATTCTTCAACGATGGCCGGCAACAGGCCGGTGGTTGGCGCGCCGGACTGCTTGCTGCGAAACACCAGCCATACGCCTTTGTCCGTTTCCAGTTTCTCCAGTTTGTCCGGCGTGGTTCCGCAGGAACGGGCGAAACCTTCACAGGCCTTGGTGGGCGCGCCGGCGGCGTCGAATGCCGCTTGCAGAGCGGGGCCGCGTTTTTCCACTTCCAGATCCGGCTGCTTTTCCGCCAGTCCTGAAACATGCACCGCCAGACGTCTGGGGGCGGCGTACCATGTCAGGTCAGAGAAGGACAGTTGCGCTTTTTCCAGACGCTGGCGAATGCCTTGTGCGAAGGCGTCCGCCAATTGACGCAAGGCTTTCGGCGGCAGTTCTTCAGCGCCGATTTCTACTAAAAAATCCTGGTGGTTCATTGACTTACTTCTCCCCTTCGCTGGCTAGCACTTCGTCACGGATAGAGGCTTCGGCCAATGGGAAGCCCAATTGTTTGCGGCGGTCAAAGTAGGCTTGCGCCACATCTTTGGCGAGGCCGCGCACGCGCAGGATGAAACGCTGTCTCTCAGTGACTGAGATCGCGTGCCGTGCGTCCAGCAGGTTAAATGTATGCGACGCCTTCAACACCATTTCATAAGCGGGCAGCGGCAGACCTTTTTCGATCAGACGCTTGCTCTCGCGCTCGTAAGTGTCGAAGTGACGGAACAGTTCGGTGGTGTCCGCTTCTTCAAAGTTGTAAGTGGACATCTCCACTTCGTTTTGGTGAAACACATCGCCGTAAGTGACCGGGCCTTGCGGGCCATGGGTCCAGATCAGGTCGTATACGCTGTCGACGCCCTGCAGATACATGGCGATCCGCTCCAGACCATAGGTGATTTCGCCGGTCACGGGATAACATTCCAGACCGCCCACCTGCTGGAAGTAAGTGAACTGGGTTACTTCCATGCCGTTCAGCCAGACTTCCCAACCCAGTCCCCAGGCGCCGAGTGTCGGGGATTCCCAGTTATCCTCCACGAAACGGATGTCGTGCACCAGGGGATCGATGCCCATTTCCCGCAGAGAGCCCAGATAAAGCTCTTGGATATTATCGGGAGAAGGCTTCAGCACCACCTGATATTGGTAGTAGTGCTGCAGACGGTTGGGGTTTTCGCCGTAACGGCCGTCAGTGGGACGACGGCTGGGCTGAACATAGGCGGCGTTCCAGGTTTCCGGACCGATAGCGCGTAAAAACGTGGCCGGGTGAAAGGTGCCTGCCCCTACCTCCATGTCCAGCGGCTGCAAAATGACGCAGCCCTGACGAGCCCAATAGTCTTGGAGAGTTCGGATTAATCCCTGAAAGGTTTTTACATCTGGCTTGTTTGTATCAGTCACGGTTTACACCACTTGCTGTGCATGTTTGGTTCTTTAGCCGCAGGCGCTTACTTGTCAGGACGTCGCCGGCCTGTAGAATAAAGCGGCAAATTATACTACGTGTGCGCGCCGATTGCAGATAGCCATAGGATATAGCCGCGAAATTACGCGAAAATTGCCGTTTCTGCGGAAAAAAGACGCTATCTGACGCCAGTTTAAGGTGACGTACGCCCCGAATTCACAGGTATCTCTTGAACAAATCCAAACTCATCGCCACGCTGATCATCTTTCTGATTCGCCTGGTATCCAAACTGTCCCTGCGCTGGGCGCAGCGATTGGGCGGTTGGCTGGGCGCCTTGACCTGGCGCTGCAACGCCGGTCCGGCGCGGGTGACGCGCACCAACCTGCAACGTTGTTTCCCGGAAAAAAGCGACGCTGAAATCAATGCGCTGGGCGCCGCCAGTATGCGCGAAACCGGTAAGGTGGCGTTTGAAACTGGCGCAGTGTGGGAGTGGCCCGCCGAGAAGACGCTGTCTTTGATCAAATCCATTGATGGCGAGCATCTTATTAAAGAGGCGGAAGAAGCCGGCAAAGGGTTGATTTTGCTGGCGCCGCATCTGGGCAACTGGGAAGTGGCGGGTTTGTTTTTCGCTGCGCGTTACTCCATGGCTGCGCTGTATCAGCCGCCCAAAATTGAAGAGCTGGACGAGTATATGCGCGCCGTGCGCGAGCGTAATGGCTCAGAGCTGGTTCCCGCTAATAAGCGCGGCGTCATGCGTCTATTCCATATTTTGCGGGAGCAAGGCGTCATCGGGATTCTTCCCGACCAGGAACCGGAGCTCAGCGGCGGCGTCTTCGCGCCTTTCTTCGGCATTCCCGCCAATACCATCAAGCTGGTTTCCAAATTGATTGAACGCACCGACGCCAAAGTGCTTTGCGTTTACGCCAAGCGTTTACCGGAAGGAGAAGGCTTTGTGATGACGGTGCGGCCAGTGGCTGCGGATATCTACTCCGAAGATCTGGCAACCTCCGCCGCCGCGTTGAACGCCACGGTGGAGACCTGCGTGCGGGAGACGCCGGAGCAGTATCAATGGGAGTATAAGCGGTTTAAAAGGCGTCCAGACGGCGAACGCCATTTCTACGACTGAATGTCACGGTCAGCCGGAGGCCCTTAAAAGCGATTGCCGGTCCGCAGTGGCGAGCGCTGGGTTAAGTCGCTCTCCCGCAGTACTTTTTCGTCAATCGAGCCGGAGCGGCTGATATTCTTCAGCGAGCTGGCCAGAGACAGATTAAAGTAAATAACGTCAGCGAGTTCATCGCCGTTGTCTGGGTTGTTCTCCATGGTGAACAGCCCGTGAGTCTGCTCCACAACGCCTGTCTGGATTAGTTTGTTCTGTCCGTTCAAACGACCAAGATTGAGCACAGGCAAGCCTTCATTCAGGTTGTACGAATTAAAAACCGGACGGTTGTAATAGCCGTTCTCGAAGGCGGGCACATAACTGTCGACGGAGTCGTCTGGATTCGGGTCTGGCGTCTCTTCTCCCGTCATCAACACTGGCGTGTAGCCGATCCCTACCTCCTTGAAGGTCTGGAAATGCAGCCAATGGGCGTTTTCCGTGACGGCGCAGTGATCACCCGGGCAGGCGGTTGCAGCCATATCCAGGTTCACCAGATAGGCGCGGGCGTCGCTGGCGTCTTCATAGTGAGCATAGATGCGAGAAGCGCCGGTCAGGTAGTCGCCGCTGATCGGATTAATGATTTCCCGCGACTCCCCCGTCACTTTGTCCACCAGATACAAACGCACGGTGTCCAGAGCGATTACCAGGTAATCCGTCGTTTGCGCCAGGCGACCAGTAATAGCGCCCTCACTGGTGAAGTCATGTAAGACCTCATTGGCGCCGCCGTCCAGAGAGATTTTGCGCAGCAATGCGCCGTCAATCAGGTACACCTTGTCGCCGTCCACAACCGTTTTCTCTGGGTCCATGACATTGGCGTCGATAGTGGTCAGCGCCGTCAGCGCCATGCCGGTATCTAGTAACTCTGCGCCGCTGTTGGCGAAGACTTGGCCATTCGTGGTCAGTAACATATCCAGCTCGGCTGTAGTGAAGCCATAGTTGAAGTCAGCGTTGGTTAGTCCCTCGATACTGCGCGCCAGAGCGCCCTGAGCGTCCAGTATCTCCAAGGAATCGGCCGTTGGCCGCAGGTAACCCGCCAACCCCCAGTTGGGTTTCCAGAATGGCGTCAGGCTGAGATCGTTAGCAGAGCCATTACCGGGCGCGTCAGTGACCGCCGCGTTGAGTGGAATTTTGAAGTAGGCGTCGTCCTCATTAGCGCAAATGGCGTCTGCGCCCGGCGTGCGCACAGTGATTTTGGTCTTGCCGTATCCCAGGCCTTCTGGGAGAGCGGCGGCGGCGCAGACGGTGGAGGCGAGCGTACTGATCTGGGTCAGGGAGGACTGATGAGGTCGTCCCAGGAATAGTTTTCCAGACTCGATCATTAACATATAGCCTGCGCTGGCGCGGCTTTTCCCCAAGGGAATCACCGGCGCAAGCGTGGAAGTCGGCTGACTGGGGCTTTGCCGGTACACGCTGCCGGCGGCGATGTCATAGCGAAACGCGAAGTTTTTCTCCGTGTCTTCCCCAGGGTTTTGCAGTCCCGAGAAAAACAGGTTTTTGGTGACGGGAAAGGGTTCCTGAGGCTCTTCCACGATGACATCCGGCGGTTCAACCACTACCGGCGGACTGGAGTCGTCTTTCTTTTCGCCATCCTCACAGCCCCCCAACGCGAGGGAGCTTAAGCACAAAGACAACAGAATATTGCGCTGGAGTTTATCCATACCTGCCTCGCCTGACGCCACTATTTTTATTGGTTTGATAACGTGAAATGACTAACAAACACATAAATTTACAGTAATTTTCGCCGCGAAAATTTGAACCAGCCTTGGTTCTGGCGAGTTGCCCATGGCCCTGGGAGCCTGCTGGTTAGACAATATGAGGCCCTTTGCTATATTTTGTGATGCGATCCGCATTCAGGATTTGGAAGCGGCCGGCGATCCCGGGCGCTGTTGCTTAAGTAGTTGGAAGAAGTAGAGAGGTAAGGCATCCATGAACATGCCTTGGCGAAGGAATGTATCCCCCCTTCCCGCGACAGGCGCGCTCAACCTGTTGCAACTCCCCGGCCAGCGAACCCTTGCCTATGGCGAGTGGGGCGACCCTGCCGGAGCGCCGGTTTTTTACGCCCACGGCGCGCCAGGCTCGCGTCTGGAAGGCGCGTTTTTTCATGAAGCGGCGTGCGCCGCCGGTTTACGCTGGATTGTCGTTGATCGACCGGGCATGGGCGCTTCCTCCCTGGCGGACAATTACACATTGCTGGATTATCCCAGAGACGTCAGCGCCGTCGCCGACGCCTTGGGGATTGATCAGTTCGCGGTGGCGGGTTGGTCCAGCGGCGGCGCCTATGCGTTGACCTGCGCCTTTGAAATCCCCAAGCGCATCGCCTTTGTGGCGGTCATGGCCAGCTATACCAATTTTGGGGAAATGAGCGCGGCCAAAGATCTGCTTTGGCGTAATGAGCAGCGCGGTCCGAAGATCGCTGAAGTCAGTACGGGGCTGTTTCGCACTTTGTTATCCCTGCTAAGGCTCACGGAACGATGCAGTCCCAAGCTGTATCTGAAGTTTATTGAAAGCTCGAGCACGGAGCAGGATCTGGTCTTATTGCGAGACGCAGGCATTTTGGAGCGCTTCATGGACAATCAACATGAAGCCTTTAACCAGGGCGTACAAGGCGTGATGTTGGACTTACTGGCGCAATATCGACACTGGGGGTTTTCTTTATCGGAAATTCGTTTGCCGACCCATATTTATCAGGGCGTGAAAGACCGTTTCGTTCCCTGGCGTTTCGCTCAACATCTGGCGGATAACCTGCCATTGGCGGATTTGCGTATGATCACTGACGCTGGTCATATGTTTCCGCTGGAGGCGGACTTTCAGCGTGAACTGATGTCCGCCATACGGCGTCATCTGGTGATGTCTGAGGCTAGCGACGCCAGAAAGCAGGCGTAAACAGAATCAGCAGCGTGAATACTTCTAGACGGCCCAGCAACATGGCGAAGCAAAGGATCCATTTGGCGGGCTCGTTCAGCTCGCCGTAATGCAGCGCCACGCCGCCTAAACCTGGGCCCAGGTTATTGATGCAGGCGCCGACGGCGGACCAGGCGGTGACCTGATCCAGTCCGGTGGCGAGTAAGCCCATCAACATGAACACGAACATGAACATGTAAACGGAGAAGAACCCCCACACCGCCTCCAGCACCCGGTCCGGCACCGGCTTACGTCCCAATTTCACCTGAATCACGGCGTTGGGATGCACAATACGCTTCACTTCGCGCATGCCTTGCTTAAAGATCAACAACACCCGGATAACTTTCATGCCCCCGCCAGTGGAGCCGGCGCAGCCGCCGATGAAAGCGACAACGAACAGCAGGAATGGCAACAGGTGTGGCCAATGGGCGAAATCCGCTGTGGCGAAGCCTGTTGTGGTGGCGATGCTGACGACTTCAAACACGCCACGAATAATGGCGGTAAAGGGGTCGTAAGTGCCGGTGCCGATTAATACGCCGACGGTAATGACCGAAACAGTTATCAGGATAAGTGAATAAAAAACAAACTCTGGATCTTTCAGGTATACCAGCACGGAGCGGCGGCGCCAGGCGAAAAAGTGCATGGCGAAGTTGATCCCGGCCAGGAACATAAAAATGATGCAGATGAACTCAATCAACGGGCTGTTGAAGTAGCCAATGGAGGCGTCATGGGTGGAGAAACCGCCGATCGCGATGGTGGCGAAGCTGTGGCCGATAGCGTCGAACGCATCCATGCCCGCCCACCAATACAGCAGTGCGCACAGTGCAGTGAGTGAGACATAGATATACCAAAGCGCTTTTGCGGTTTCGGTAATTCTTGGCGTGAGTTTGTTGTCCTTTACCGGACCCGGCGCTTCCGCCCGATATAACTGCATGCCGCCGATACCCAGCATCGGCAGAATCGCCACCGCCAGCACGATGATTCCCATACCGCCCAGCCATTGCAATTGTTGGCGATACCATAGGATGGACTTGGGCAGAATGTCGATGCCGGTCATCACTGTGGCGCCGGTGGTGGTCAGCCCGGAGACGGACTCGAAGATGGCGTCAACCAGACTCAGGTGAGGATGCTCGCTCAGATAAAGAGGAACCGCTCCACTCAGACTCAGCACTACCCAAAACAGCACTGTAACGATGAAGCCGTCGCGTATGCGTAGTTCACTGGTCTGACGAAATACGGGCAGCCACACCAGGAGGCCGGTCAGAAAAATACCGCACATGGCGGTAAGGAAAGGCTGCATATGGCCGTCTTCGTAGATCAGCGACACCACGATGGGAGGGATCATGGTGGTGCTGAACAACATCAGCAGGACGCCCAGAATTTTAGCTATCGCCGAATAATGCATTGATTTGTCGTACGCTTATTTTTTGTAAATGCGTTAAAAGAATGCGAGTCCCACCTGGAACAGGCGTTCAACTTCGGCGATTCTGCGTTTATCCACCACGAACAGAATGACGTGATCATCCGGTTGAATACGCAGGTGGTCGTGAGCGATCAACACCTCGCCCCGTCTTACAATCGCGCCGATTGTCGAGCCCGCGGGCAGCGAAATCTCATCCAGACGTTTGCCTACCACTTTGGAGGAGCGATGGTCGCCGTGAGCGATCGCCTCAATGGTTTCCGCTGCTCCGCGTCGAAGTGAGTGTGCGCTCACTACATCGCCTCTCCTTACATGCGTGAGCAAGCTGCCGATGGTGGTTTGCTGTGGCGAAATAGCGACATCGATTTCGCCGCCCTGTATCAGATCGACGTAATCCGGGTTGTTGATCAAGGTCATCACCTTACGCACGCCAAGCCGCTTGGCCAGCATGGAAGCCATAATATTGGCCTCGTCGTCGTTGGTGACGGCGCAGAAAACATCTGTGTCTTCGATGTTTTCTTCCAGCAACAGCTCTTTGTAGGCCGCATTGCCGTGTAACACGATGGTCTTGTTCAGTTCTTCAGAGAGCTGGATGCAACGGTCCTGATTGTGTTCAATCAGTTTGACTTGATAGCGCCCTTCCAGCGTTTCCGCCAGCCGCGCCCCAATATTGCCGCCGCCGGCGATCATGATGCGACGGTACGGTTTCTCCAGCGGCTGTAGCTCGCTCATGACCTTGCGGATATTATCCCGCGCGGCGATGAAGAAGACCTCGTCATTTTCCTCAATGACCGTGTCGCCTTGAGGGATAATGGCTCTGTCCTTGCGATATATGGCCGCGACGCGGGTATCGATATGCGGTAGATGCTGACGCAGGTAGGCCAGTTCGTGGCCGATCAAGGGACCGCCTTTGGTGGCTTTGATGCCAACCAGCCGCACTAGCCCTTTGGAGAAATCCAGCACCTGCAAGGCGCCGGGATTCTCAATCAGGCGGGTGATGTGCTCGGTTACTACCTGCTCCGGGCTGATAATGACGTCAATGGGAAAGGCTTCAGTATTGAACAGGCCTTTCTTGGTGAGGTAAGCGGAGGTACGCACCCGGCTGATTTTGGTTGGCGTCTTGAACAACGTGAAGGCGACCTGACAGGCCACCATATTGACTTCATCGCTGTTGGTGACGGCGATCAGCATATCCGCGTCGTCCGCCCCCGCCTGTTTCAGGATGTTGGGATAGGAAGCCTGTCCCTGCACGGTGCGGATATCCAGCCGGTCCTGCAAAGAGCGCAGGCGCTGGGGATTGGAGTCCACCACGGTGATGTCATTCGCCTCGCTGGCCAGGTTTTCCGCGAGGGTTCCCCCAACTTGGCCGGCGCCAAGAATTATGATTTTCATGCTAAGCGTCCACAGCTGAGACTTTCGGTGTTGGTTGTTTCCGCAATCTGGCGTAGAAAAAGCCGTCATGGCCGCCAGTCACCGGCAAAAGCTGCACTCCGAAAGACGACTGAATTCCATATTTCCCTTCAATCGGTAAGACCTCCGCGTCCGTAGCGTCGGCGATAAAGCGTTCAATTATATGCCCATTCTCTTCTTTAAGAATAGAACAGGTCGCATAGACTAATAGGCCCCCAGGTTTCAGGGTAGTCCATAACGTTCGCAGCAGCTTCAATTGCAGCTCCGCGAGCTGGGGAATATCTTCGCTGCGGCGCAGCAGCTTGATGTCGGGGTGACGACGTATCACGCCGGTCGCGCTGCATGGCGCGTCGAGCAGAATGCGGTCGAATGGCGTCCCGTCCCACCATTGTTGCAGGTCGCCGACATCCGCGGTGCGCACATCTGCGTTCAATTGCAGACGCTGCAGCGTATCGCGAGTGCGAAGTTGGCGCTCAGGATCGACATCTACGGCGGTCACGGAGATATCCGGACAACGCTCCAATAGCGCAGCGGTTTTGCCTCCTGGCGCGCAGCAGGCGTCAAGCACCCGCTCATTGGGCTGCGGGTCCATCAGGGCGGCGCTGAGTTGCGCCGCTTCATCCTGAACAGAGCACAAGCCGGCGTCGAAGAATCCCGGCAGACAGTTTACATCCACTGCCTGTTCACACTGGATGCCGGTTTCCACCCATTCGCAGAGGTGGGCTTCCACTTCCGCCTGACGCAATTGCTGCAGATAGTCTTCCCGCTGAACTTTCTGCAAATTGACTCGTAACGTCAGCGGGGCCTGGGCGTTACTGGCGGCCAGCAACTCGTCAAGCTGTTGAGGATAATCGGCGGCTAATTTGTCCAGTAACCAGCGCGGCATCGCGTAGCGGAGACTTGGGTCCGCGTCGATGTGCGCCAGCAGTTCGTCCTTGCGGCGTTGAAAACTGCGGAGTACGCCGTTGACCAATTTGGTGGCCCAGAGCTTGTTGAGCTCCTTGGTGACATTAACGGTTTCATTGATGCTGACGTGAGCGGGTTTATCCATAAACGCCAGTTGATGCAGGCCGCTGAGCAGAAGGAAATGTATATCCCGTTCTTTGGCCTTGATGGGCTGACGCAATAGCAGCCCCAGCCAATGCTCCAAGGTCAGGTAATGTCTGCAAGCGCCATAGCACAGCGCTTGCAGAAAGCTACGGTCATTTTCCTCGACCTGTTCCAGAGCGGGCGCCATCGCGGCGGACAGAGAGCGTCCTTCTTCCGCCACTGCGCGCAGGGTTTTAGCTGCCGCTGCGCGGGCGCTGAGAGTTTTGCGTCGCTTCATATCAGCCGTTTAACTCCAGGATCTGGCCTAATTGCATCAAGGGCTTGCCGCCGTTGATCAGGTCCTGGCAACTGATGGGCTTGCCGCCGGGCAGCTGCAGACTGGTGATGGACAGCACGCCTTCGCCGCAAGCCACTTTGACCGCTTCCGCCGTGCGTTCAAGAATCGTCCCCGGTTGCGCATTGCTATCTTCGGCGGAGGCGCTTGCCGCCCAAATGCGGATAGTTTGTCCGTTATCTTCGGTAAAACACACCGGCCAGGGATTGAAAGCGGCGATTTTGCGTTGAATCAGCGCTGCAGACTCTGACCAATCGATACGGGCTTCTTCTTTTTGCAGCTTGTGGGCATAGGTGGCCAGATCGTCTTGTTGCCTTTCACCTTGTAGTTTGCCTTCCTGCAACAGCGACAGCGCTTCCACAATGGCTGCTCCGCCCATTTGCGCCAAGCGGTCGTGCAGGGTGCGGCCTGTGTCGTCAACAGTGATTGGCGTGACGGTTTTGAGCAGCATCGGTCCTGTATCCAGACCCGCTTCCATTTGCATGATCGTGATGCCGGATTCTTTATCTCCAGCGATAATTGCGCGCTGAATTGGCGCGGCGCCACGCCAGCGCGGCAACAGTGAGGCGTGGATATTGAGACAGCCATGCTTGGGAGCGTCCAGCACCGATTGGGGCAGGATGATTCCATAGGCGGCCACGACCATCACGTCAGCGTCATAATCGCGCAGGCGTTGACGATCTTCTTCATTTTTGAAGTTCAACGGCTGCTCCACTGGAATATCGTGTTTAAGCGCAAGCTGTTTCACAGGACCAGGAAGAAGCTTGTTGCCACGGCCGGCGGGACGGTCAGGCTGAGTATATACGGCGACAATCTGATAGTTGGCGTCCAGTAGCGCTTGCAGTGCGGAGGCGGCGAAGTCTGGGGTGCCGGCGAAAATAACTTTCAGGGGTGATGACATGAAGTTTCAGGCCTTAAAAACAAAAACCGCCTGGGTGGGCGGTTAAAAATCTTTCGGAAATGTGGACTTATGCGCGCATTTTATGCTGCTTTTCCAGTTTCTTCCGGATTCGAGTCCGTTTAACATTACTCAGGTAGTCGACGTACAGTTTGCCGTTGAGATGATCAACCTCATGCTGGAGGCATACCGCGAGCAGGCCGCGGGCTTCCATCTCGTAGGATTCGCCGTTACGATCCTGTGCTCTGATCTTGACGTGGGGAATCCGTGTGACCGACTCGTAGAAGCCCGGGACGGACAAGCATCCTTCCTGCATTTCTTCGGGTTCGCCGTCCAATACTTCGATGTCGGGGTTGATAAACACCATAGGTTCGGATTTGTCCTCGGACACATCAATTACTACGATGCGCTTGTGGACGTCCACCTGGGTGGCGGCCAACCCTATTCCGGGGGCCTCATACATGGTCTCAAACATGTCGTCGATTAACTGACCCAAAGCCGCGTCAAAGGTTTGCACTGGCTTGGCTACTGTTCGCAGCCTAGGGTCAGGAAATTCAAGAATTTGGAGCTTACTCATAATTAAATTTGTGAAAAAATTTCCATTACAGATTGGATAACGCCTGCTAGTATTATCTATTAGTGTAAGAATGAGTACAAACTAAACAAAATTGAATAGGCTAATCGTCATTATAGCCTGATTTCATCCCAAACTGCCCGGTTATGACCTAAGGGAATGTATCATGAGGAAACTGCTGTCCTTTGTGTTCGTAGTGATGCTAACGTTGAGCCAGTTTGCGCTGGCCGCGCCTGAGCTACGCGATGACCATCCAGATCGCTACACCGTCGTCAAAGGTGATACTTTGTGGGATATATCTTCGCGCTTTTTGCGGAATCCCTGGTATTGGCCGGAGATCTGGCATGTTAATCCGCAAATAGAAAACCCCCATTTGATTTTCCCCGGCGACGTGTTGGCTTTGGTGTATATCGACGGCAAACCACATGTCACCATCGCGCAGCGCGGCGATATTGGCCGTACGGTGAAATTATCCCCGAAAAAACGCATTACGCCGTTGGAAAGCGCCATTCCCGCTATTCCGCTTGAAGCCATCAATCCTTTTCTCACTGACAGTCGCATCGTGACTGAAGAAGAGTTAAACAATGCGCCTTATGTGCTGTTGGGTAAAAAAGGAAACCTGATTGTAGGTTCCGGCGATCAGGTTTACGCCAGAGGCGATGCTGTGCTGGAAGCATCATATGGTATTTATCGTCGCGATGAAGTGTACGTTGACCCTGATACTAAAGAGTTTTTGGGTATTCAGGCGCGCTCAATTGCGGTTGGTAAAATTGTAGCTCAGCAGGATGATGTACAGACTGTGCAGATTCGTCGGTCAAAAGAAGAAATTCGTCAGGGCGACCGCTTGTTGCAAGAAGAAGATCGAGAGATTAACTCTACGTTCTACCCCAGCAATCCTGATGGCGATATCCATGGAAAGATGATTTCGGTTATCGATGGGGTGAGCCAGATTGGTCAGTACGATGTGGTTGTGATTAATAAAGGCGAGCGCGAAGGTTTGAAAGTGGGCAATGTGTTGGCTGTATACAAAGCGGGCGAACAAGTTCGTGACCCTTACACCAAGGAAATACTCCTGTTGCCGGCTGATCGCGCAGGTTTACTGATGGTGTTCCGCACATTTGAGAAAGTCAGCTATGGACTGATCTTAAAAGCCGAGCGTCCGCTTGCTATAATGGACGAAGTTCGTAATCCATAATGTGTTAATTCTCTGAGACGCCGCGAGCTGTGGCGTCTCAACCGATCAAGGATGATCCAATGTCTACTCTGACTCCTATTGTCTGGTTAAACCTCACTACAGTTCCTACTTTGGGTGATAGTCGTCTTGCCCTGCTTGCGCAACATTTTGAAGAATCGTCACAGCCTGATGACTTTCAATTAGGCGTCTCCTCCAGCCTGTCATTTTCTACTGAACTGTGGCGCGCCATAGAGAAAGTGATTGCATATGGCGACCGCCCAATCAATGCTCAGGTGGCGAGTACTCTGAGATGGAGCGAGCAGGCGGGGAGCCGTCTGTTTTTATTACCTGACGCTGATTACCCCAGTTTGCTGCGCTTATTGCCTGATCCTCCTGCGGTGCTATACGCACGGGGTCGGCATGAGCTGATTCACCAGCCGCAGATCGCCATGGTGGGATCTCGCAACCCAAGTGTGCATGGTCAGGAAACGGCGCGTCAGTTCGCCCGCTCTTTGGGAGAGAGCGGTTTTACCATTACCAGCGGTTTGGCGGCGGGCATAGATGGCTCTGCTCATGCAGGAGCACTGGGAACATTGGGATCGACAATTGGCGTGCTGGGGTCGGGTTTGCATGTCATCTATCCCGCCAAGCATCGTGACCTTGCCCAAAAAATGATGGAGAACGGTTTGCTGGTCAGTGAGTTTCCGCCGGACACGCAACCCAGGTCGCAGCACTTTCCCAAGCGGAATCGCATTATCAGCGGCTTGTCGCTTGGAACGCTGGTGGTGGAGGCCAGTTTGCGCAGCGGCTCGTTGATTACTGCGCGCAATGCCTTGGAGCAACACAGGGAAGTCTTCGCCATACCCGGTTCTATCCACAATCCACAGGCGCGTGGTTGCCATCACCTGATCAAACAGGGAGCGAAGCTGGTGGAGTGTACCGACGATATACTCGCCGAATTGCCCGCGTTGATGGGGTTGTACCGCTCTCTAAATGAGCCCTGGACCACTGTGTTCGCTGCGGAAGAATTCCCAGGCCAACAGAGCCAGCCGGAGCCGGCGTCGCTGGGCCTCCTGTCTGAGCAAGCAGAGGTGGTGCTCAAAGGGATGGGCTACGATTGTACGCAGCCAGATGCATTGGTGGAGAGAACTGGCCTGTCTATCGCTGAAATCAGAAGCGTATTGATTGAATTGGAACTGGAAGGCTGGGTTCAGGAAGTTGCGGGAGGCTTCATTCGCAATGCCCGCTAGCTATCCACCTCCCATAGACACCCTTAGAGCTTGCCCCCACGGTCGCCTTCGGTTACTTTGCGCCAGATTGGTATCTGGAGGGGCAAAACTTGTCAGCATGGTTTATTCAGAAAGCGGTGTCCGTTCTCAGCCGCGGCGGCGTGCTCGCTTATCCCACTGAAGCAGTATGGGGTCTGGGCTGTGATCCCTCGTGTGAAGACGCGGTGAGTCGCATCCTGCAGCTTAAACGCCGGCCATGGCGCAAAGGCTTGATCCTGGTATCAGGCCAAATTGAACATTTTTCCCAGTTGTTAGACAGACTGCCGCAGCAGCAGAAAGATCAGATGCAGGCGACCTGGCCTGGACCTGTTACCTGGGTTGTCCCTGATCCCGGCATTTATGCGCCATTGGTGCGCGGCGCCCACGATGCCATTGCGATTCGCGTTACCGCGCATCCCCTGGTGGCGGAACTGACCAAAGCATTTGGCGGACCTATCGTTTCCACTTCCGCCAATCCTGCGACGCGGGAGCCGGCGCGCACTCTTTTCGATTGCCGTCGCTATTTTAAGTCCGGCGTCGACCACTATCTGCCCGGAAAGCTGAGCGGGCTGAATAAACCCAGTCAAATCCGCGACGCCGCCACCGGCGCCATTCTCAGACAATAAAGGCGACTTTATGCAGCAACAGATTACACAGGTTAAAGACTATCTTCTGGGATTGCAGGATGGGATCTGCAATGGGCTGGCTGCTATTGATGGCGGTGAAGGATTTATAGAAGACGCCTGGAAAAGAGACGAAGGAGGCGGCGGACGCACACGGGTGCTCAGCGAAGGCGGCGTGTTTGAGAAAGCGGGCGTCAACTTTTCTCATGTCAGCGGCGCGCGTCTGCCCGCCTCCGCCAGCGCTGCCCGGCCGGAGCTGGCGGGGCGCAGTTTTCAGGCCATGGGCGTCTCACTGGTGGTGCATCCGCGCAATCCCTATGCGCCGACTTCCCACGCCAACGTACGCTTTTTTGTAGCGGAAAAAGAGGGTGAAGACCCAGTATGGTGGTTCGGCGGCGGTTATGATCTGACGCCTTATTACGGCTTCGATGAAGACTGCGCCCATTGGCATCGCACGGCGGCGCAGGCATGCAAGCCCTTTGGCGCAGAGACTTACCCCAAATACAAAAAGTGGTGTGACGACTACTTTTATCTGAAACATCGCGATGAAGCCCGCGGCGTCGGAGGATTATTTTTTGATGATCTCAACGCCTGGGGGTTTGAGCGCTCGTTCGACTTTATGCGTGCGGTTGGGAACAGCTATTTGCCTGCCTATCTACCCATTGTGGAACGCCGTAAAGATGCGGCTTATGGCGAGCGGGAGCGTTCTTTCCAGCTTTATCGGCGCGGTCGTTATGTCGAGTTCAACCTGGTCTATGATCGGGGCACCTTGTTCGGTTTGCAGTCCGGCGGCAGAACGGAGTCCATCCTGATGTCTCTGCCTCCGCTGGTGCGCTGGGAGTATGCCTGGACGCCGGAACCGGGCTCGGATGAAGCCCGTTTGACCGAGTATTATTTGAAGCACAGGGACTGGGTGTAATCCCGCAACGCCAAAACCCAAAACAGCGCAAATAAAGGCAGGTATAGCATGGATATGTACGCGGTGGTCGGCAATCCGGTCAGCCATAGCAAGTCCCCTAAAATTCACGGGATGTTCGCGCAGCAGACTGGTGAAAGTTTGGAATACACGGCGATCCAGGCTCCCCTGGACGGCTTCAGGGAAACCGTGGAGTCGTTTTTTATCGGCGGCGGCAAGGGGGTGAACGTTACTGTGCCCTTTAAGGAGCAGGCGTGGAATATTGTCAGTGAGCGCTCGCATCGGGCGGAGCTTGCCGGCGCCGTCAATACCTTGTTGCAACGGGATGGGCGTTTGTTCGGCGACAATACCGACGGCGAAGGCTTAGTTCGCGATATCTGCGTCAATCAGGGCGTCGCGTTAAGCGGTAAGAAGATTCTGCTGGTTGGAGCCGGCGGGGCGGTTAAAGGCGTCATGGCGCCGCTGTTGGATGAAGGTCCCGCCTCCATTGTGGTCGCCAACCGCACTTTATCCAAGGCGGAGGACCTGGCGCGCATCTTTGGTCGCAATGGATCGGTCAGCGCCAGTGCGTTCGCGGATTTGGAAGGCCCTTTCGACGTGGTCATTAACGGCACTTCCGCGAGTCTGGCGGGTGATACTCCTCCTCTACCAGATGCTGTTATCGCGTCTCACACCTTTACCTACGACATGATGTACAGCCTGCGCGACACGGCATTCGTCGCCTGGGCCAAAGCGCGCGGCGCAGGGCAATGCTGTGATGGGCTCGGCATGTTAGTGGAGCAAGCCGCCGCCGCCTTTTATCTGTGGCGCGGCGTACGTCCGGATACTGCTCCAGTGCTGGCGGCGCTGCGACAGGGAGATTAGCGCCACCGTCAACTTTGACTATGCTTAAGCTAATGATTTTAAGCGCTTAGGCCCGCTTTGGGCGGATCTTGGCCAGTTACTTGAGCATCGTGAAGTATGGACGGTCAACATGGATATACTCACCTGGGTGGGGCTTTTGTTCGGAATGGGCGTGGTGCTGGGAGCGGTGGCTTCCGGCTCCGAGCTTTGGGACTTCGTCAATGTTCCCGGGTTGATGATAGTGGTCTTCGGCTCTTTCGCCGTCACCTTGGTGAAATACCGCTGGCGTAACTTTTTCGGCAGCGTGCGGCTTGCCTTCTCCACCACTTTTCTTGAGAAAACCCAGGATCCATGGGACCTGTATCGTGAAGCGCGGCAGCTGGCGGATGTCGTACGCAAGCAGGGACTGCTGGGACTGGATCGGGTAGAAATTACCCATCCGTTTCTACGTAAAGCCGTCGGCCTGGCTGTTGACGGGCATCCCCCGGAATTTATAGAAGAAGTCCTGCTTGAGGACACGCACCAGTTTGTCGAGCGTCTGCAGACAGCGGAAAAGGTGTTTCGCGGTCTGGGGGAGTCGGCGCCGGCGTTGGGCATGTTGGGCACCTTGGTGGGACTGGTGCAGATGCTGAATAACATGCAGGACCCCTCTTCTATCGGGCCTGCCATGGCGATCGCCTTGCTCACCACGTTTTATGGCGCGTTTATCGCCCAGCTTATCGTATTGCCCCTGGCGGACAAGCTGCAGCTTAAAACCCAGGATGAAGTCCGTAACCGCATGATCGTGATCAGCGGTATTCTGAGTATGGTGAAAGGACTGAATCCGCGCATTATCAAAGACGTGTTGGCGTCTTATCTGCCTGAGCTGGACGCCATGGAGGACATCCATGAATCGGCGTCCGCGCAGGAAGAGACATGATCAAGCCGCGCAAGCAATCCGGTGGTTTGCTGCCTGTCGGCGCGCCAGCCTGGATTGTCACTTTCGCTGATCTTATGACACTGCTGCTGACCTTTTTCATTCTTCTGTTGAGCTTTTCCAGTCTGGACGCGGAAAAGTATCGCGCCATCGCCTACTCCATGAGTAAAGCCTTCGGCGTGGCCTGGGTTCCCTCGTCTCAGGGCGCTCCGGATATGTATCCCCTGGGGGGCGACATCACGCCTACCGTACCCATGGAGCCAGTAATCCGCGATAAGGGCGACATGGAGCAACCGGCGCCGCAATCCAGCGTAGAGCCCAGCCTGGATATTAGCCAGGAGGTGGTCAGCGAGGCGGCGTATATGGAGAACGACCGCCTGGCCTCGCGCATGATCAGTTTGCTGGAGAATGAAATAGAAGATCAGGCGGTGGACATTAAGTTCGACGACCAGGGGGTGGTGCTCAGCTTTACCGAGCGCGCCACGTTTGCGTCCGGCAGCGAAGAGTTGAAGTTATACATGCTGCCGGTGCTGATGAAAGTCACTGAAGTGCTGTCTGATTGCAAGGGAGACATTCTGGTGACCGGCCATACTGATGATCGCCCTATCGAGTCAGCGAGATTTCGTTCCAACTGGGATTTATCCGCAGCCAGAGCGGTGAGCGTGGTGCATCGTCTGGTGCTGGATGGACGTCTCGACGCCAGTCGCGTGAGCGCCATCGGGCAGGCGGAGACTCGTCCCCTGGTTCCCAACGACAGTGATGAGCATCGGGCGCAAAACCGGCGCGTGGAAATTCATATCGAAAACGCCGAATGCAAGCTGAGCTGAGTATGCGCAGCCTTCAATATCCACGCAGGATCGGGGTAGAATGTTCGGCCCGGTAAATAACTATGATAGACAGGTGAATACGATATGAGCGGTCCTTCACAACCGAAGGTGGTGGATGAGGAGTGGAGCGATGAACGGGTTCAGGACTTTCTGGAACTGAAACCCCGGGATGCAACCGATCCCGACTATCATGTTTTGCGGCAGGCCTATGAATACATGCTTGCCCGCGATTATGCGCGTTTTGTGGCTTATTTCGCGGAAGCTGGCCGTAATATCAATGCGTTGAGTCCAGAAGGCGAAACCATGCTGGATCGCGTTGAAGAGCACGCTCGTGGCGCAGAATATGCGCATATCCTGCGTGACGCCGGCGGCAAAAAAGCGGCTGAGTTGTAACAAGCAGGATTATAAAAAGGGGCGAACCATGTGTCGCCCCAGGTGTTTTTCGGTTGAGGTAAGTCGTTCGACTTACTGCACGTTGATCTCAATCGCTTTTGGCTGCGCTTTTTCCACCTTGCTCAGGTGCAAAGTGAGGATACCGTCCCGGTATTCCGCGCGGATGTTGTTTTCATCCACATTATCCGGCAGCGTGAAGGAGCGTGCGAAGGCGCCGTAAAAGCGTTCTACGCGATGATGTTTCTTGTCGCCCTCTTCCTTCTCCAGCTTGCGCTCGCCCTGAATGGACAGCACGCCTTCGTGGACGGACACTTTGACCTGACTTTTATCCACACCAGGCAACTCCGCCTTGATTAAGAACGCTTCTTTGGTTTCTGTAATATCCACTGCGGGAGCCCAGTCGGCCTTGCGGATCACTTCTTTGCCGTTTTCGCTGACCCGGGATTGGCCCTGGAGAGAGCGGTTATAACGGTCGAGAATATCTTCGAATTCAGAAAACGGGTTCCAACGGGTAATCGCCATAGTTCTATCTCCAAAAAGAGTTTAAGTACAAATTCGTTTGGCCTGATGGGACAGGGCCTCTGTAATCATTTACACCTGAAACTGCTGATTGGGGTGACGTCTTGCCCCGGTTACGCTGCGTATCGTGATAATAGAAATAATGGCGTTAAAAATGTTTTCAAGGGGCGCCCTGATAACAAAAAAATCATATTCTGATTTACGTCAATTTCCACTCCGCCCCTGAAATGCGGCTAATCGCTCCAGTTTTCCTGCACATGCTGGTCTTTCAATTTGACGTAATTGGCGGCGGTATACCGGAAAAAGTTTTTTTCTTTGTCATTGAGCGGACGCGCTTGTTTCGCAGGCGCGCCAACGTATAAGTAGCCACTTTCCAGACGCTTGCCGGGAGGAACCAATGTACCCGCGGCGATCACCACGTCACTTTCTACATGAGCGCCATCCATGATGATGGCTCCCATCCCGACAAGGATGCGATTCTCAAGCGTGCAGCCGTGTAAGATGGCCTTGTGGCCAATGGTGACGTCCTCGCCGATCAACAGCGGGTAGCCGTCGGGATTAAAAGGGCCGGCATGCGTGATATGCAATACGGAGCCGTCCTGCACGCTGGTGCGCGCGCCGATACGGATGCGGTGCATGTCGCCTCGTATCACGGCGGTCGGCCAAACAGAACAATCGTCGCCCAAATGGACGTCGCCGATGACGACGGCGGTGGGGTCGATAAAGACGCGCTCTCCTTGCGTCGGGGTAATTCCCTGATAAGTGCGCACAGGCATGATGAAGACTCCAAGCATCAAAAATCTGAAGCGCCGTAGACGGACTCAAGGGCCCGAATGGCGGATTGTTACTTTAGCATCGATCGGACTATTCTAAAGCAGGATTCAGCGGCGCATTACTTGAAAGCAGCCCCGCACGCCCACACTTTGTTTGCTCGGGGGCGTTGCAATCAGCAACCCCGGAAGACTCGACAATTCAGGAATATTTCAATGACCAATCCATTGCTCGCCGATACGGCGTTACCCCCGTTCTCACAGATTCGCGCCGAACATGTCAAAGAGGCGATGGACAAACTGCTTGCCGAGAACAGACAGCGCATCGTCGACCTGGCGGCCCAGCCCAGCTTCAACTGGGACAATCTGGCGCAGCAAATGGATAACATGTCGGACAGGCTGAACCATGTGTGGTCACCGGTCAGCCATCTGAACAGCGTGCTAAACAGCGAAGCGCTGCGCGAGACTTACAATGCCTGTATCCCCGAATTGTCCCGCTACGGTACGGAGATCGGCCAGAACAAGGCGCTGTACGACGCCTATCACGCCATTAAAGAATCTGAAGAATTTAGTTCTCTCAGCGAAGCCCAACGCAAATCCATCGACAATACCCTGCGCGATTTCCATCTGGCCGGCGTTGATCTTCCGGAAGACAAGAAAGCGCGCTACATGGAAATTTCTCAGCGTCTGGCGGAATTGGGCAGCAAGTTCAGCGACAACGTACTGGACGCCACCCAGGCCTGGACCAAACATGTTACGGATGTCGATCTGCTCAAAGGCATGCCGGACTCCGCATTGGCCGGCGCGCGTCAGGCCGCCAAGTCTCGTGACAAAGAAGGCTATGTGCTGACGCTGGATTTCCCCAGTTTCTATGCGGTGATGACTTACTGCGAAAATCGCGAATTACGCCAGGAGATGTACGAGGCCTATAACACCCGCGCCTCGGAACAGGGCCCTTACGCCGGTCGCTGGGACAATTCGGACGTGATGCAGGAGATCCTGGCGCTGCGACTGGAGGAGTCGCGCCTGCTAGGCTTTAACTCATACGCTGAATACTCCCTGGCCACCAAAATGGCGCGTACGCCGGACGAAGTGCTGGGCTTCCTGAATGAGTTGGCGGAAAAGTCCGTGGCGGTGGCGCGTCAGGAATTTGAAGAACTGCAAGCCTTCGCCAAGGAGCAGGGGCAGGCGGAATTACAATCTTGGGATGTCAGCTTTTATTCAGAGAAGTTGCGCCGTCATCGCTACTCTGTGTCTCAGGAAGAGCTGAAGCCCTACTTTCCCGCTTCCAAGGTGATTAACGGTATGTTCGCCGTGGTGCAGAAACTGTTCGGCGTCACTCTCGACGAAGTCTCTGAGTTTGATAGCTATCACGCGGACGTGCGCTATTTCAAAGTGCGCCGTGATGGCGAGGAAATCGCCTCTATCTACATGGATTTGTTTGCGCGGGAAAACAAGCGTGGCGGCGCCTGGATGGCGGATTACGCCGTACGTCGTCGTTTAGACGATGGCTCCGTGCAGAAGCCCGTGGCGTTCATCACTTGCAACTTTGCGCCAGCGACGGAAGAGCATCCCGCGTTGCTGACGCATGATGAAGTAACCACGCTGTTCCACGAATTCGGCCATGCTCTGCATCACATGCTGACTACAGTGGATTGCAATGATGTATCCGGCATCAATGGCGTGCCTTGGGATGCGGTGGAATTACCCAGTCAGTTCCTGGAAAACTGGTGCTGGGAGGAAGAAGCCCTGGCGCTGATTTCCGGCCATTACCAAAGCGGCGAGCCGCTGCCGAAAGAATTGCTGGAGAAAATGCTGGCGGCGAAGAATTTCCAGTCCGGCATGCTGATGGTGCGTCAGCTTGAGTTCGCCTTGTTCGATTTCCGTCTGCATCATGAATACGACGGGTCAGCGGACTTTGCCGTTCAGCAGGTGCTGGACGAAGTGCGAGATAAAGTCGCGGTGATCAAACCGCCCGCTTTCAATCGTTTCCAGCACAGCTTCAGCCATATTTTCGCTGGTGGATATGCGGCAGGCTATTACAGCTATAAGTGGGCGGAAGTGCTGGCGGCGGATGCGTTCTCATTATTCGAAGAGAACGGCGTGTTCGATCCAGAGACGGGCCGGCGCTTCCTGCATTCGATTTTGGAAAAAGGCGGCAGCCGCGAGCCGATGGATTTATTCATTGAATTCCGCGGGCGTCCGCCAGAAGTGGAGGCGCTGTTGCGTCAAAGCGGCATCGCCGCCTGAGAGAAATAACAAGGCCTGAAACCCAGGCCCTGTCGACATTCAGCAATCGTATTTACCTGGTAGTGCATATGGTGAAGCGTTTTATCGCAGGGGCGGTGTGTCCCCGTTGCGGAGAGATGGACAAGATTGTCAGTTACGCCGACGAAGAGCAGCGGCAAGTGCGTGAATGCGTTGCTTGCGGCTTCTTTGAAAGGCTGCGCGAAGCTGACGGGCCGGCGGAGCTGCAAACCCGCGTCACCCGCCCGAAACAGGCGGAGGCGCAAGTGCAGACGATCAAGTTCTATCCCCGTCCGAAGAAAGAGCAATAACGATGATGTGAGCCTGAGGTCTTGTTGTTGGACACCTGTCAGCAACGAGGCTGAAAGCTCATGCGGATGTGATGCTTGTCCAACAGATTCAGCCAATCCTCGTTCAGAGGACGCCAGCGTTTGGTGTTGGTCTTCGCCAGAAAGGGCGACAGATCCAAATGGTAGAAGTCCGGTAAGCTTACCATCTGGCGCACTGTCAGATGGGTCGCCTGATCCAGTTCATTGGCGAAGGGTTCGCCGATCAGATGATGGGCCAGCAGATTGGCCTGAGTGGCCTGCAGATCGCAGATCGGACTATTGCGCAGACTGCGGTTGTTTTCATAAACCTCCTCCACCAAACGATGGCTTTGATAGGCCATGATCAACAGGCAGTCCAAACCAGTATGGCGCAGCACCAGCACTGATGGGTGCGCAAAATAATGGATGGTTTTCTCGACGAAGGGCGCGAACAGCTTTTCCGTCCGACTCGCTGCAGCGCAATACGCCACGCACTCCACTAAACGCGGGGCGAGCTCGATGTAATCGATGACGAAATGAATGAGGTCCTCAACCGGCTGTGATCCGTTCAGTTCAATGACTCGGTGCAGAGAATCCAGTTGCTGGCGAAGCCACTTGGCGTAATTTTGAGTTTTAAGCTCTGCGGCCTTAGCCTGATTGATGATCTCGTATACTGCAGCGAGGCTCATCTATAACGATTTCCCTAAGTGACAACTATAAAAAATTGTTTCAATCCAGACGCATGACTTCAGTGTAGTCAAGGCATGGCAAAGTGCGTAATACTAATTTGTAATGAACCACTTTTCATGCTGACAAAATGTTTTGTACAGCCACGCCTGATAGGCGCCTCTCGCCGCCAGAAACAAACAAAGTGAAAACCAGAGTCCGTGATTGCCCCAACTCTGAGTGAGCCACCAGCTGGGTAAAAACACCAGCAGGGTGGCGACGATGATTGTATCCCGCATCGCCTTGCCTTGGGTAGCGCCGACAAAAACGCCATCGAACAGATAACTCCACACGCCAATCAGCGGGCATAGGATCAGCCAGATCAGATAGCGGCTCGCTTCGGTGCGAATGACTTCAAGGTCGGTCAGCCGGTTGATCAGCCAGTCGCCTCCCAGCCAGAAAGACAGCGTCAGTAACAGGGCGGTCAACAGCGACCACACGCCCCCTACCCTGGCGGTGCGGCGCAGTATGGCCTGGTCACGCTTGCCCACGGCTTCTCCGCACAGGGCTTCTACGCCATTGGCGAAACCGTCGAGGGCGTTGGAGATGATCATCAGAAAGGTCAACAATACGGCGTTCGCCGCCAGAATGTTGGTTCCCAGCTGTGCGCCCTGCGCCGTGAAGAAAGCGAAGGTAAATAGCAGCAGGATTGTGCGGATGAAAAGGTCGCCATTGAGTTTGAGCAGCTTGGCGAAAGCGTTGCGCGTCCACAGTTCCGGACTGCGCATCTGCGCGAGGAAATTGGGCGCATCGCCGCGCACTACAAAATAGAGCCCCAGTATCAGGCTGTAATACTCGGCGATGAGCGACGCCCAGGCCACGCCGTCGGCGCGCATGCCGAAGCCCACTACGAACAGCAGGTCCAGCACGATATTTACGATGTTGGCGCTGATCGCAAGAATCAAGGCGCTGCGGGTGCGTTGACAGCCTATCAGCCAACCCACCACACAATATTGAATCAGCACGGCAGGAGCGCTGAAGATGCGAATTTCCGCATAGTTGTGCGCTTGCGTCCAGATTTCTCCAGTGGCCTGCATCCACTCCAGACCCTGGGGCAGTATCCAGGCGCGATTGAGGATCATGAATAATCCGATGCCAAGCGCGATGGCGGCCGCTCGTAAAAACTCGCGGATCAGTCCTTCCTGATCGCCAGCGCCCCAGGACTGCGCCGCCAGCCCGGTAGCGCCCATACGCAAAAAACCGAACGCCCAGAACAGAAATGTGAACAGATTGCCAGCCAACGCCACGGCCCCGAGATAGACCGGAGAGTCCAGATGACCCAGTACGGCGGCGTCCACCAGACCCAGCAACGGCGTGGTGATATTGCTCAGAATTAACGGCCAGGCGAGGGCCCATAAGCGCAAGTGAAGCGTCTCCGGGGGATTGCTCATGAAACTCCTGAAAATGCGGTGGCCACAACCCATTAGTGACCAGATTTGTGCATAAAATCAGCCGGATAGCTTTTTTACCTAAACCACGACTGAACAATTGCCAGCCCGATCCAAGTTTGTCTATACTGGCGCTGTACCTTGCATTTGACTTCCTACAAAAGTAGTCGACGGACCGTTGTAGGCGGGCCGTCTTGCAGGAAGTGTCCGGCAGTAACAATAAAAACTAAGCTGTGGAGACACAATAATATGATGTCACGAAGACGCTCAATAGCGGTGGCTTCGCCCGTTCCGTTTGTATCTGCGTCCGCTTCGGCCGCCTGGGAATTGAACATGACTCCTGGGGTGTCTGAAGTGAGTCAGTCAGTATACAGCCTCCACATGACTATTTTCTGGATCTGCGTGATCATAGGGATAGTGGTGTTTGGAGTAATGTTCTGGTCGATCTTCAATCACCGCAAAAGTAAAGGGGCGAAACCCGCCCAATTCCATGAAAGTACAACAGTCGAGATTATCTGGACTGTTATTCCCTTCCTTATTCTCATTGGCATGGCCATACCCGCGACCGGCACCCTGGTCAAAATGTATGACGCCAGTGAAGCGGATATGGATATCAAGATCACCGGTTACCAATGGAAATGGCGATACGAGTACCTGAATCAGGACGTCAACTTCTTCAGTAATCTGGCGACTTCCCAGGACCAAATCTACAATCGCGACGACAAGGGCGAACACTACCTGTTGGAAGTGGACGAGCCTCTGGTGTTGCCGATAAACAAGAAGATTCGTTTTCTGGTTACCTCCGCCGACGTCATCCACTCCTGGTGGGTGCCCAGTCTCGCGGTCAAGCGCGACGCCATCCCCGGCTACGTTCGCGAAGCCTGGACCATCATCAATGAGCCCGGTATTTACCGCGGACAGTGCGCTGAACTGTGCGGCAAGGATCATGGCTTTATGCCCGTCGTGGTGAAAGCCGTGCCTGAGGAAGAATATCAGGAATGGCTTCTGGCCAAACAGGAACTGGCTCGTCAGGAATACGAGTTGAAGAACAAAGAATGGACGATGGAAGAATTGGTTGCACGCGGGGAAAAAACCTACGCGTCCAGTTGCGCAGTGTGCCATCAGGCCAATGGCGCCGGTCTGCCGCCGACATTCCCTTCTCTTATTGGCAGCAGTGTAGTCAAGGGGCCGATCGAGAAACACGCCGAAATCGTGTTGCACGGAGTGCCCGGCACCGCCATGCAGGCGTTCGGAGCGCAGCTGAGTGAAGTCGATATCGCCGCTATCGTGACCTACGAGCGTAATGCCTGGGGTAACAATATGGGCGACATGATTACTCCGCAACAAGTTGCAGAGTTAAAGAACAAGTAGTTCTCAGCGACACACAACCAATTTAAGAGGAGTTTGACCATGAGTGCGGTACTAGGCGCTGACGCGCATCACCATCACGGTCCGGCTAAAGGCTTCAAGCGGTGGCTCTTAACCACCAACCATAAAGACATTGGCTCCATGTACCTGTGGTTCAGCTTCGCCATGTTTCTCATCGGGGGCACCATGGCCCTGGTGATTCGGGCGGAATTGTTCGAACCGGGCATGCAGATCGTCCATCCGGAATTTTTCAATCAGATGACCACCATGCACGGTCTGATCATGGTGTTCGGGGCGGTCATGCCCGCCTTCGTGGGGCTCGCCAACTGGCTGATTCCCATGATGGTCGGGGCGCCGGATATGGCGCTTCCGAGAATGAACAACTGGAGTTTCTGGATTCTACCCTTCGCATTCGCCATGTTGCTGGCTACGTTGTTCATGGAAGGCGGCGGCCCCAACTTCGGTTGGACCTTTTACGCGCCGCTATCCACCACCTACGCGCCAGACAGTGTGAATTATTTCATCTTTGCGGTGCACATGATGGGGATCTCTTCGATCATGGGGGCCATTAACGTGATCGCCACCATTCTGAATATGCGGGCGCCGGGCATGACTCTGATGAAAATGCCCCTGTTCGTGTGGACCTGGTTGATCACTGCGTTCCTGCTGATTGCGGTCATGCCGGTATTGGCGGGCGTAGTCACTATGATGCTGATGGACATCAATTTCGGCACCAGCTTCTTCAAAGCGGAAGGCGGCGGCGATCCGGTGCTGTTCCAGCACGTATTCTGGTTCTTCGGTCATCCGGAAGTGTACATCATGATCCTGCCCGCCTTTGGCGTGGCGTCGCAGATCATTCCCACTTTCAGCCGCAAGCCGCTGTTCGGTTATCCCTCCATGGTATACGCCACGGCGTCGATTGCGATCCTGTCTTTCGTGGTATGGGCGCACCACATGTTCACCGTCGGCATTCCGCTGGCTGGAGAGCTGTTCTTCATGTACGCCACCATGCTGATCGCCGTCCCCACCGGGGTGAAAGTGTTCAACTGGGTCAGCACCATGTTCCGCGGCTCTCTGACGTTTGAGACGCCCATGCTGTTCGCCATCGCCTTTGTGATTCTGTTCACCATCGGCGGCTTCTCCGGCTTAATGCTGGCGATTGCTCCGGCGGACTTCCAGTATCACGATACCTATTTCGTGGTGGCGCATTTCCACTACGTGCTGGTGCCGGGCGCGATTTTCTCCATCTTCGCCGCCACTTATTACTGGTTGCCGAAATGGTGCGGCAACATGTACGACGAAACCCTGGGCAAAGTGCATTTCTGGATGTCGTTCATTGGTTTGAACCTGACCTTCTTCCCGATGCACTTCGTTGGGCTCGCCGGTATGCCGCGGCGGATTCCTGACTATGCCTTGCAGTTCGCCGATTTTAACCAGATATCCAGCGTCGGCGCGTTCATATTCGGAACCACGCAACTGCTGTTCCTGTTTATTGTTATCAAATGCATCCGGGGTGGTAAGAAAGCCACCGCCCAGGTTTGGGAAGGCGCGGACGGACTTGAGTGGACGCTGCCGTCGCCGGCTCCCTATCACAGTTTCTCTGAGCCGCCTACTGTGAAGTAGGCGCGCGCATGGGTATTGAGATAACAAGAACAAGATAACTGCCACAGGAGGACCTATGGCGACGCAACAAAGTTATTACGTACCGGAACAGAGTAAGTGGCCCATCATCGCGACGGTGGGGTTGTTTTTAACCCTGTCCGGTTTGGCGACAGTGATGGTGAACAAGAGTGATGGCGACACCAGCACCGGTTGGTGGATGTTCAGCATCGGCTCCTTAGTGATGGTCTACATGCTGTTTGGCTGGTTCGGCAATGTAGCCAAGGAAAGCATGGCTGGATTGTACAGCGCTCAAATGGACCGCTCATTCCGCTGGGGTATGTCCTGGTTTATCTTCAGCGAAGTGATGTTCTTTTCCGCCTTCTTCGGCGCGCTGTTTTACGTGCGCTTCCTCGCGGTGCCCTGGTTGGCGGGGGAAGGCGATGGCGCTATGAATACATTACTCTGGTCGGATTTCGAGGGGGCATGGCCTTTGATGAGTAACCCCGACCCGAAAGCGTTTCCGGGGCCGGACGCGGTCATTAATCCCTGGAGCATTCCGCTGCTCAACACTGTGTTGCTGCTGACTTCCAGTGTGACCATCACCTTCGCCCATCACGCTATCAAGAAGGACGAGCGGGATAAAGTGAAAATGTGGCTGGGACTGACCATTCTGTTAGGCGCCATTTTCCTGGGCTTTCAGGTTTATGAATACATTGAAGCCTATCACGAGCTGAACCTGACGCTGGCGTCCGGCATTTACGGCACCACGTTCTTTATGTTGACGGGGTTTCATGGCATGCACGTGACGCTTGGGGCGATTATCCTGACCGTTATTTTGCTGCGCTATATGAAAGGCCATTTCTCCGCCAAGCAACATTTTGGTTTTGAAGCCGCCGCCTGGTATTGGCACTTCGTGGACGTGGTGTGGGTGTGCCTGTTTGTGCTGGTTTACATCATGTAGTCTGATGACCGACCCGATACTTGCGTTCGGGTCTTTTGACTTCGCCGGAGCCTTGACTCCGGCGGCGTCCCAGCGATTAGTGGGGCGTCGGATTCAACTGCAAATGCCCGCTGAACAACAGGGCGAGCAGCACAACGATGAGGGCGACGGAAAAGCCCACGCGATAGGTGAGCGCTTTAGCGGTGCGTTTACTGGTGCTGTCATCCTTGACCAGAAAAAACAAACCGCTGAAAAGACTGACGACTGCGCCTGTAAGTAGTAACAAAACAAGGATTTTCATGGGTTCCCTCTTATTTTTTCAGCTCACTATAACAAAGACACTGCAGACAAACTACGCACTCCGCCTGCGCGTAAAAACGCCCCTGGCGAAAATGTCCGCGGGCATTTCGTCATTGTGTCGGGATGGAAGTGAGTGAACTGGAAAATCCTGCTGTTCAGCATGTTGATGCTGCCGGTTTTGCTGGGGCTGGGATGTTGGCAATTGCTGCGGGCGCAGGAAAAAGCACAATGGCTGCAGGCCTATCAGGCCATGCAGAGTAAAGCGCCACAGCCCCATGACAGCCTGGAAGCGCCGCCCCGCTATGCGCGCGTCGCGGTGTCCGGCGACTATATACAGGAAAGCGACTGGCTTCTGGATAATCAGATACGGGAGGGCCGCTTTGGATATCGGGTATTTACGCCTTTTTGCCTCCGCGATAACGCTTGCGTGCTGGTGGAGAGAGGCTGGATACAGGGTGATCTGGACCGGAGCGTGCTGCCCAGGATTCCCTCCGCGCCGGGAAGGCTGATCTTGGAGGGGCATGCGGACAGGCTCACGGACGGCTACTCCATGGGCGCGAATGAAACGTCGATGTCCGCGCCCTACCGGGTGCAGACGCTCAAACTGGAGGAAGTGCGTGAGCGCTTGCCCGGCAGATTGGCGAACTGGGTGTTGCGACTGAACCCGGATCAGCCCGGTGCGCTGACGACCGTCTGGGAGCCCGTGGTGATGGGCCCGGAAAAACATTATGGCTACGCCGTGCAATGGTTCGCCATGGCGTTGGCGCTGGTGGCGCTGACGATCTGGAAATGGCGTCGCGGCGACGGCGATGATAAGCAATTACAAGCAGCAGGAGAGACAGACATTGGAACAACTGGCCATGGTTGAAAACGCGTCCCCGTCACGTGGGCGACTCAAACTCTGGGGCATCATCCTGGTAGCTGCAACGCCGCTTATTGCAGCGATGGTGATGTATTTCGGTCGCATTGGCATTCCTTCCGGCACCACCAACTATGGCGACCTGATCATTCCTCCCCTGGACGCCACAGAAATCGGCGTGAGCCTGCCGGAGGCGCGACTTGAGGAAATCACCCAGGCAGACGGCAAACGGCAATGGCTGATGCTCACCGTCGCTGGAGACGCGTGCGGGGAGCGCTGTTCGCAGGCGTTGTACCTGTCCCGTCAAATTAATATTGCGCTGGGAAAAGAGTCAGATCGAGTGGGACGGGCGTTGCTGGCGGGAACTGGCGACGCAGCGTTACAGCAAGTACTGAACGATTATCCCCGTATGCTGCCAGCGCCTTTTTCCCGCGCCGATATGGAGGGGCTGCGCACGAAGCTGAACGAGCACAATATTCAATTGCAACCGTACGATATGCTGTTGATGGACCCGCTGGGCAACATCATGATGCATTACTCAGAGAAGCACGACGGCAAGGCGATCCTGGAGGATCTTAAGCGGCTTCTCAAAGTATCCAAGATTGGTTAGAGTGAGTCTGAAGACTTCCTCAGGGAGCCGTTGAGCCGGCAGTAAAATCAACGTCTTCCGAATGCAGTAACAACAATAACAAGAGGCGTTTGGAAAATGGACTATGTCGCCCCGCCGGCGCTAGTGACGTCGGCTGTCGTAAACCCGCGTCTGCAGTGGCTGCGTCGCCTGGTCATCCTGACCTCCGTCTGGGCCTTCTGCGTAATTCTGCTCGGCGCCTACACTCGTCTGGTGGACGCCGGTCTGGGATGCCCGGACTGGCCTGGCTGCTACGGCTTTCTTACGGTGCCGAACGAGGCGCATGAGATAGAAATTGCCGAAGCCCGCTTCCCTCACGCGCCGGTGGAGGCGCATAAGGGCTGGCCGGAGATGGTGCACCGCTATTTCGCCAGCGCTTTGGGCTTGCTGATATTCGCTATCGCCGCGCTGTCCTGGCGCGATATTTCCCCCAAGTCTGTCCCCGGTGCGCATCGGCCCCCTCGTAAACTGACTTTGTTTCTGTGCGCTTTGGTGATTCTGCAGGGGCTGTTCGGCATGTGGACCGTTACCCTCAAGCTCTGGCCGCAAGTCGTCAGCGCGCACCTGCTCGGCGGCTTTTGCACTCTCACCCTGCTGGCGATAACGGCCATGCGGCTACTGGACCGCCCCCTGATTGTCTCGGCGGAGACGCTGCGGCGCTGGCGTCGACTCAGGCCGCTGGCGTTGTTCGCCGTGGCGATATTGTCTGTCCAGATTTTTCTGGGCGCCTGGGTGACGTCGAACTACGCTGCGGTGGCCTGTCCCGATTTCCCAACCTGTCAGGAAAAACTGTGGCCGGAGATGGATTTTCAGCACGGTTTTAATCTCACCCAGACCATCGGTCCCAACTATCTCGGCGGGCTGATGCACAACGAGGCCAGAGTAGCAATTCATATGACGCATCGCCTGGGCGCCGTGGCTGTGCTGTTGGTGTTGGGCGGCTTCTTGCTCGCCGCCTGGCGATGCTCTCAGGGATCGCCCCTCAGGCGCACCCTGGGCCTGACCGGGGCGTTGCTGCTTCTGCAGATCGCGCTGGGCGTGACCAATGTAGTGGCGCTCGTACCGCTGCCTGTGGCGGTGGCCCACAACGGCGTGGCGGTGTTGCTGCTGATTTCCCTGGTATGGGTGACATACCGTTTATGGACTGCCAAAGAGGTGCGCTCATGAAAAATACCGCTTCCACTACGGCCGCCGCTGGCTGGCGCGATTACTACGAACTGTGCAAGCCCCGGGTGGTGGCTCTGATGATGCTGACCGCGGTGGTCGGCATGCTGCTCGCCAGCGACCAGGGTTTGCCCTGGAATGCGCTGATTCTGGGTAACCTCGGCATCGCTTTGCTGGCTTCTTCCGCGGCGGCGATCAACCATATCGTCGATCAGAAAATCGATGCGGTGATGGCGCGTACGCAAAAGCGACCGATTGTGCAGGGACGCGTGGATAACATTCACGCTTTGACGTTCGCCTTCTCTCTGGCGGTCATGGGCATGGCGATTCTGGCCTGGGGCGTAAATCCGCTGACCGCCTGGCTGACCCTGGCGTCGCTGATTGGTTACGCGGTGGTTTACACCTTGTTCCTGAAACGAGCCACGCCGCAAAATATTGTGTTGGGCGGTTTGGCGGGCGCCGCGCCGCCCCTGCTGGGCTGGACCTCGGTGACGGGAACCGTGGACCCTCATGCGTTGTTGCTGGTGCTGATCATTTTCGCCTGGACACCGCCGCATTTCTGGGCGTTGGCGGTACATCGCAAAGACGAGTACGCCAAAGCCGGCGTGCCCATGCTGCCGGTGACCCATGGCGACCGCTACACCAAGCTGCACATTCTGCTGTACACCTTCATGCTATTCGCCGCCAGCATGCTGCCTTTTATCACCGGCATGTGCGGCTGGATCTACTTTGTCGCCGCCTTGGCGCTGGGGCTGCGCTTCCTGGACTGGGCCTGGGCGATGTGGCGGGATTCGCGCAAGCATGCGGCCATCAAGACTTTCCGCTACTCCATCACTTATCTGATGCTGTTATTCGTGGCGCTGCTGGCGGATCACTATATTCCGGTGACCTTGTCATAGCAGGCCAATCGCGGATATCCGGAGAAAGACGCTGTCACGTTCTGGGCATCTGCGTAAAAGCGTCTAGAATTTAACAGCTACGTGGGACGTTTTTTTCCGCCAACGTGGAAGTGCTGTTATGTTGAGTCTACTGCGAAATCCTCTGCGCCTGGCGGAGGTCGCCGCTGATCCGGCGCAGGTGAGCGTGATCGATGAAGGTCTGGAAGTCTGTCCGGAACGGGTAGATGTGGCGCCGGAAGGCGTGCAACAGATCTGGCGGGCGGTGGAGCGCTTATACGCCACCGGCACCCAGCCGGCGATCAGTTTGTGCGTGCGCCGCAAAGGCCGCGTCATTCTCAATCGCGCGATTGGCTACGCCAGCGGCGGCGGTCCTGGGGACGCGCCGGATGAATTCCGCCACCCCATGACCACCGCTACGCCGGTCTGCCTGTTTTCCGCTTCCAAGGCGGTGACGGCGGTATTGATGCATAAACTGGCGGAAGAGGGGCTGATTAATCTGCTGGACCCAGTCAGTTTCTACTTGCCGGAGTTCGGCCAGCGCGGCAAACGCAATATCACCATTCACCAGATTCTCTCGCACCGGGGCGGCATTCCCGGACTTCCTACCCATGAATCCCTCGACACGCTTTACGATCAGGAGCAAGTGTGGAAACTGTTGTGCGCCGCCAAACCTATCGCAGTGGACGGCGGCAAGCTGGCTTATCACGCCATCACCGGCGGCTTTGTATTGCAAAAGGTGTTAGAGAAAGTGACCGGCGCGGGCATCACGGAATACCTGGAGCAGACGTTGCGCGCGCCTCTGGAGATGAAGTACTTCACGTTTGGTCTGGAGGAGGCGGGTAAGCACGCCGTCGCGCGTAACTACGCCACCGGTCCCGAGGCGCCGTTTCCTGTGTCCTGGGCCCTCAAGCGCGCCCTGGGCGCGGATATGTCGGCGGCGGCGAATGTTTCCAATGAACGACGTTGGATGGACGCTATTATCCCCGCCGCCAACCTCTACGCGACAGCGGAGGAAACCTCGCGCTTTTTCCAGATGCTGTTGAATGGCGGCGAGTGGCGCGGGCGGCGGATTCTGCAACCCGTCACCGTAAAACGGGCGACGCAGGAATTTGGCGGCTGCACTTTCGATCGCACCATGATGATCCCCATGCGCTACAGCGCCGGCTTTATGCTGGGCGGAGATCCGGTGGGCCTATGGGGACCGCGTACGGAGCGCGCCTTCGGCCATATCGGGCTGATCAATAAGTTCTGCTGGGCGGATCCGGATCGGGAAATTTCCGTGGCGTTGCTGACATCGGGCCTAGCTTTGCTGGCGCACCATCTGCCGCGATTGGCGGCTTTGATCCGGCAAATCAATCTGCAGTGCGCGCCGCTCGCACTCTAGTCGAAGCGACACGCGCATTCGGGGGTGTGGAATTACTCGTGACTGGACCAGCGGTTGGCCTGTTGTTCGATGATCAACATGACGTTCTTCAATAACTGACGCAGTCTCACCTGGGTCTGGGTGCGTTCCACCACCTGAGAGACGGACGCCTGCAAACGATGTAGTTTGGGGCTGACCTGTCGAATGCCTTCGGTGATCATCTCATAGGGGTAATGGTGGTCCTGGATACTGAGTTTATTCAGCTCCGCCACTTCCTGCTGGAACACGCTCAGCACATCATAAATCGTATCCTTGTTAGTGATGGTGGATGCTTCCCAATAGGCATCGTCCAACACTTCGATCAAGCTGAGGAACTCGGTGCAGGCATCGGATATTTTTGCGGGTGTCATGTGCGCCTCAAATTTACGGATAAGCTTTGAACGTTCTACATTCAGCATAGCAAAAACTGGCGCAGGCGCCTGAAAACTGGACTCTCCCACTCTGTCTTGCCCTCGGAAAGGTCTGTAACGTTAGTTTTGGCGAGGGTTAGCGTTATGTAACTGATTGTGTGTATTACGGTTGAAGTTGTGTATTAAGGTTAAAAATGTGTATTACGGTTAAATTTTGAACTATTTCTCCAATTGTGGAAGGAATGTGGATATACTGGTTTTTACCTATCCCGGCGGCGGGCGCTACGGGAGACCAAACAACAACAGGAAGTCGTAAGCCATGAACACCCTTGAGGCTCAGCGTTGTCGCTTGCAGGAAGAGTTAGCGTTGGCGGAAAAAGAACTTGAAGAATTACTACGCACCCCGAACCCGAATAAAACAATGGTGAATTTCTACAGCGATCTGCTGGTGCGCAACCGCGAGCTGATCCGCATGATTGACACCCACCTCAGTCAGTCGTCCCATTGGATCACCGACAGAGCGACCAGTATCGCCAAGCTGGCGGATGGCGTCGCTTAATTCTGTCTGCGGGTCCGGATCAAAGCGCCGGACTTTCGCTCACATCGCGGGTTAAAGATAAACGGCCGATTCGATCTCCGGTCAGCGTGCCGAATAACAGGGTGTCGCCGACTTGCTCCACGGATGTAATGGTGTGCAGGTGTTCGCCCTCCGGGTCCTGCAGATTATGCAAAATCTCCCCCTGCTCATTGATTCCCAGCACGAATCCATATCGTTCCGCTTGCGGTTGTAACGCTTCCGGCAGCTTGGACATGCGGCTTTTCAGCCAGGGAAATGAGTGCATGAAATCCAGTAAGCCGTTACGCGGCGCAATAAGCGCGATCCAGAACTCTCCCGCTCCGTTGCTGGAGACGCCATCTGGGAATCCGGGCAGGTTCTCGATAAACATCTCGCTGGTCCCCTGTTTGGGTCCTTGCAGCCAGTAACGGCGCACTCGGTAGCGACCGGTTTCGCACACCAACACAAAATCCTCGTTTTGCGATAGCGCCACGCCGTTGGCGAAGTACAGATCCTCCAACAGAACCGTGGTGACGCCTGTGGCGGGATCGTAACGAAGCAGGCGTCCATGAGGACGGCTCTCGATGAGGTCGAAGCGATGTTCATGCACGCCCCAGCGCCAACTGGCGTCGCTGAAATAAATGACGCCGTTTCTGGCGACATCCACATCGTCCGCGACGCCGAAGGGCAGGTTGTCCGCCTTGCTGGTCAATACGGTGAGCTTGCCTGCTTTATCGAGCTGTAATAATCCTTTTGTCGCGTCAGCCACGATCAAATCGCCGGCCGGATTGAACTCAAGGCCCAACGGACGGCCGCCGGTATTGGCGAGGACTTCGAGCTCCCCATCCTTGTTGAGGCGGATGATGTCGCCGTTGGCGAGTCCGGCGTAAACGGCGCCGTCTGCGTCCTGATCCACATCTTCAGGACCCTCCAGCCGTCCCAGACCGATCAACTCCGCGTCCAACAGCTTTTGATTCGGGGCGTAGGGGCCCTCCAGATCCGGCGCCGATGGGGCGTCGTAAGCTTCCGGATCAATGACCGCAGGCGAGAACAAAAAGTAGGTCAGTAAGATGACCCCCACAACCGCCAGTAGTCTGAGAGAGGCTTTCATTATTCTGTGTCGGTTCCTGTCCGTTTAATGGAGCGGATAGGTTACTCCATCAGGCGATGTAATGCGTCATACTCATAAGTGACCAGCACAATGACGTCGCCGTCTTCACCTTGGGGTTCGGCGTCTACGGAGTAGCGTTCCAGATAAACGTAATCCAGCAGGCCATCCTCCCGGTACACGTAATGCTCGCACCATTCGAAATGGGGATCATGAATGTCGGTATAGCGTCGGGTCAGCCTGCGTCCGTCGGCGTCGTAGGTAAAGTTGGACGTCGCCATTTCACATCCCGGTTCAGTAACGCAGGAGCTCTCCGGCCTGTCCGTAAAGGTGCGCACGCCGTTCAGACTGCCGTTGCTGGCGTAGGCGTATTGCGTAGTCAGCTTTTCGAGGTCGTTATCGTAGGTGTCATGGGACAAACGTCCGTCTGCGTCAAAGACGAAAGAGCGTTTGACCAGCACCTGATTGTGGGTCGTGCTGTCAGTGGAGTAGGAATTGATGCGCACGAGTCCCGCGCCGGCGTCTTTTTGCGGTCTCATCTGGCCGGTAACCGTTTCCCGGGTGCGCTGACTCAACACGGCGTCGCCGACCCTGCTGAAAGTTTCCACCCAACGACCGCGATCCAGCGCCAGAGCGTTGACGACGTCCCATTCGCCATCCGCGAGTGAAATTTCCGTATACAGCGGATCCAGATTCAGAGAGGAGACATAGGCGTCCAGGGACAGGGCGCGACGGCTCATATCCACACCGCCATCCAGACGCACTGCCGCCACCGCGCCTTTGGAATCGTAGGTCAGTCCGGCGCGGCCGACGTGTTTACGTTGTGGGTCTTGCACGCCGGCGAGGGCGATCAGTTTCACTTGGTTGTCATTGCGCCCTTCAATCGCCGCGCTTTCGGTGTCTGGATGTACGTACCAGTTTATTTGCTTGATCGAAAGGGGATCGTTAAGGGCATTTTCGTACTGCAGCGATATTTTCCAGGGAGAGAAGTCATAGGCCGCGAGGTCTTCCGTGGAGCGGATATCCTTCATGACGCCCGCCGCCGCATAGCTGATTTTCGGTGCGTTGTGCAGCAGACTGGCGCCCATGACTTTCACTTTGGTGGCGTCCAGATTGTCGAGACGCTGGGCAGCGTCAATACTTTGCGCTTCCTCTGTCATCATGTTCTGTAACGCCATGGCGAAAGCCTTGGCGTAGACGTGGTGGCGATACTGTCCGCTTTTGACGTAATCGAACAGATAATTATTGTTGAAGCCTACTCGCTCTCGGGCGCGCTGATGAGCCTGCTCGACGGTGGTTTCCGGGTTCTCCTCTCGCATCAGGTCGTATTGCATGCGCACCAGGGTGGTCAGCGGAGAAATGACCGGGCTTCCGGGCGGCGCCATCAGGAAATAGGCTTTATCCACCAGACCCGGCTCGCTGGAGGCGCAATCCGTGGCGGCAGGGACGGCGGCGTTTATCAGGTCTTCATCTTGAGTCACGCAGGGAAGCGCATAGGCCATGAGCGGATACAGCTTGGGGTCGTCCACGCCGGCCAGTTGCTCCGCTGTGAACTCAAATTCTCCACCGGCGCCGCTCATCACCGCCGGTTCGTCATCGCCGGCGAGGTAATCTCCATTTAAATCCAGCCAGACTTTGGCCTGACGCAGATAGCCGTCCAGCACCACGCCATGAAAGTTGGCGTTGGGCGGCGGCGGTTGCTCTGGTTCACGAGGTTCGCGCAAAGTGGATACATCGGATTTCTCGCCGCCGCAGGCGCTCAAAAGCGGCGTCAGCAGGCTGACGATAAGCATTACGCCACAGTGGATTCGCATGTGTTCCCTGTCCTTTTTTGTTTTTATGAGCGAGTCAATCTAGCGGGGAGCAGGCGGAAATTCGTTGATAGGCTTAACAAATGCTTACAAAGGGTGAAAGGCGCGTGGCGGTGTCTGACGCGCAGATAAAAAAATGCCTCGCTTCCGGGGTGTCCCTTTTAAAAAGTCCATCCTGGTCCCATCGCGAGGCTTAAGGCACGAGCGTAGAGGTAACAGTCGTTGTACAAAAGAAGTACCCTGACTATTGATGAAGAAACGTTAAGCCTGTAACAACTTAGCGAAATCTCTTCACCCTGTTTATCGCACAGACTGTGCCAAACTCGTTATGTTTGTTTAACTGATTGATATTAAATAACTTTATTTGATATTGGGTAGAATTTACGGAGATCGACGGGAAGTTTTCATGCCCTAATCTAATCCTGGTCGCTCCATTACGGTGCATTCTGTCTCTTTGGACAGGTTTTAGCGGGAGGCGTCCAGTTGTGGATGCTGGCGATAGCCCAGGCGACGCCAGATCATGGCGGTGCAGGCGAAATACGTGGTCATGCTGGACGCGAAAAACCATTCGATGACATTTTCCCAACGGTCCTTGGCGGGATTTTGCAGTAATAGGCTGTTGGCGACGCTGGCCAGACCCAGCGCCAGCATCCACCAGCATAGCCAGGATTTCGCCCGCAGCCACGTCTGTACGCTGGCCATGCGGCGCCATTCGGATGAATGCGACAGAGTCAGGAGGCTGCGCAATAACAGCATTTGCGCCAGCACGGTGAAAGAGAAATAAATGGTGACGCCGTACTGCCGCAATAATCGGTAAATACGTCCGTCCACGCCGAGGAAGTCTGCGTATAACACCAGAAACAATGCGCCGATGGCTCCCAGACACTGCATGGTGATCCCTGCGCTCGTCGCAGCATGATGAAGCTTGAGGAAAGCGCCTGCCTGCAACCAAAAGACGAGCAGTAAGACTGCGTGTATGATCATGCCGGCGCGAAACAGATACAGAGCGTCGCTGGAACGCGCCGCCTTGCTGATGGATACGCAACCGTCCCAGTACGGCAGACACCCATCGATTGCGCCGATCAGACTACTCCACAGCCAGGCGGCGTGGGCCACCAGCATAGGCAGTAAAAAATTGCACCAGGCGATTCGCTGCGGTTGCATGAGGGTCCACTTTGGCATCGCGTTTAGCTAATACTTTAATGCTATAGTGCGCACTTGACGACTGCGCTATTGAAGGCATGGAAATTATTCAGAGGTGAATGATGCGAACCGAGCGTATTCAATTGATGAGCCCCTCCCCCGGCACCCGTCGGGAATTGCTTGTCCATCGGCTGGGACAAGCGGATGCGCGCCCGAAAGTGTATTTTCAAGCCGGCCTGCATGCGGATGAGTGGCCCGGTCTGCTAGTGCTGCAACATCTGCTGACGATGTTGCAGGAGGCGGAGCGCCAGAACGCGATTCAGGGCGAGATTATCGTGGTCCCCTACGCCAATCCCGTTGGGCTGTCTCAGAATGTGTTCGGCTATGTGGCGGGTCGCTTCGACCTGACCGGCACCGGCAATTTCAACCGCAACTTTGCGGACCTGTACCTGGACGCCCGCAGCGGCGTGGAAGGCCGTCTTGGCTCTGACCTGGAGACCAACAACGAACTGGTGCGCGACGCCTTGCGCGCGGCCGTGGCGGCCGAGCTGGCGGAGGATGAAACCACAGCCTTGAAGAAAACCCTGTTGGCGTTGTCCATCGACGCTGATTATGTCTTCGACCTGCATTGCGACGATCACTCCAGCGCCCACGTATATTCCGTCAAACGTCAGGCGGAGAAAGCGCAGGACCTGTGCCGCCATATTGGCGCCCGTTATCTGTTGACGGAGGATCTGGACGGGGTCGTTGCGTTTGATGGCTCCCATTTGCAGCCCTGGCACTGGCTGCAGAAAGACTTTCCCGATAACCCCATGGAAATGCCGAAGTTAGCGGTGACGGTGGAGTATCGCGGCCAATACGACGTGTCCGATGAACTGGCCGCTGTCGACGCCGCCAATCTGTTCAACTATCTGGTCAGCGAAAATCTGATTCGGGGCGACGCGCAGGCGCCGCAACTGGACGACATCCACGTCAGTCCGCTGGAGTCTGTGGATTCCATGAAAGCGGAAGCCGCCGGCTTGCTGGTGTTTCAGAAGCCGTTGGACGCCTGGTTGGAGCAAGGCGATGTTTTCGCTGAGATCGTCAGTCTGGACGGTGGCGAGCCGAACCAACGGACGCCGGTGAGGGCCCGCACGGCGGGTTATCTGATGGCGCGCACCCATCGACGGTTGGTGCGGCCGGGCGATCAGATCGCCAAGGTATGCGGCGAAAAACCGCTGCCACATCGCAAAATTGGCAATTTGTTGCAACTTTAGGCGGCTTTGCCGACACTTAAATTACAACTATTTATTTGGCTGTGAACGCTTAAACGCGGTAAAAGACTGCGTAAGGCGAAGGAACACCCCGACTCCGCACATAAAATGGATGGCGGGTCGGGACATTTTAACGGGGAGTCTAAGCGTTTTGATGGTGTGAGTCTGATCAGGTGTGGAGTCAGTGACGGTAAGGGTTGTCTGGTTTAAACGTGACCTCAGGGTCACCGATCATGGGCCGCTTTATCACGCCGCCCGACAAGGTCCGGTGGCGCCGCTGTATGTGGCGGAGCCGGAGTATTGGGCGCAGCCTGACGCTGGCGAACGGCGTTGGGGCTTTGTGCGGGAAACGCTGCTGGAACTCGACCAGACGTTGAGTAAGCTGGGGCAGCCTCTGTGGTTCATGCATGACAGCATGATCAACGTGCTGGAATATCTGAAAAGCCGCTTCGGCGTCTTTGAGCTGTACTCCCACCAGGAAACCGGCGTGCAATGGTGTAACCGGCGCAATCAGATTGTGCGGGAATGGTGTCGTCGCAATGGCGTGCTGTGGCGGGAATGGCCGGTCTGCGGCGTGTTGCGGCGCGCCACCGGCGCGGAGCGCTGGCAGGCCGCATGGAAAGATTTCATGGCGCAGCCCCGGTATCCCAGCCCCAAAACTCTGCCGATGGTGGGCTCGTCGCCACTCAAACCGGAAGTCTGGCCTGAGACCATCGGCGCCGATCCGACCCCCTGCATGTTGCGACAAGCGGGCGGACGCGCCGCCGCGGCACAGGAGCTGAAGAGTTTTCTGCAGGCCCGCGGCAAGCACTATTTCCGTGACACTCATTACCCCGCCAGTGCGTTTGACGGCGGTTCGCGCCTCAGCCCCTATCTGGCGCACGGCGTGATCAGTTTACGGGAGACTGTGCAGCAGTCCCGTCGCGCATTGCAGACCTATCATACCCGCCGCTCTGCGGACTGGGTAAAGTCCATAAATGAATTTCTGTCCCGACTATATCTGCGCAGTCATTACATGCAGCAGATGGAGGACGAGCCGGGCATGGAGTCTCTCAATCTGCATAAAAGCTTCAACGGTTTGCGCGAGCATCAGTTTGAAGAAGCCAAATTCGACGCCTGGAAGAACGGCGAGACCGGCTTTCCTCTTATCGACGCCGCCATGAAGGCGCTGATTCAGTACGGCTGGATCAACTACCAGCTGCGTGGGTTGCTGATGTCCTTCGCCGCCAACCAATTATGGCTGCACTGGCGCGAACCGGCGCTGCACCTGGCGCGGCTGTCCACCGACTATGATCCGGCGGTGCACTTTCCGCTGACGCAGCAGTTCGCTGGCACCACAGGCATGTTCGAGCAGAAGATTTACAACCCGGTCACCGAGTCGCACCGACTCGATCCCGCCGGTAAATTTATCCGGGCGGAATGTCCGGCGTTGCGGGAAGTGAGCGACGCTTATCTGCATGCGCCCTGGAAAATGCCCCATGCGGAACAGATCATGTCAGGCTGTGTGATCGGGCAGGATTACCCCATGCCCATCATCAATAACGAAGACGCCACGCTAACCGCCAGCCAGCGCTTGAAAGCGCATCTGGAGGAGCGTCTCGATCCCATGGAAACCGCCCGCGTGCGCGCCGCTCACTTGCGTTCCATCAAACTGGACTGAGCGCTCCACCGACGTAAAAAAGCCGGCGCGCCCTGGGGGCGGCCGGCGAAGAAGGGGAGCCTGCAACGGTCGCGGCGTTATGCCTCTTCGTCGTCTCCTTTATCGCAGTTTTCAGGGTGACGGCGACGCTCTTTGTGCTGGCCGCGCATCTCGTGCATTTCTTTCAGCTTTTCCATCTGCTCCGCGTTCAGTACGGCGCCCAGTTTGGCGTCGGTTTGGGTGCGCAGATTTTCCATCGCCGTGTGCATTTCCTCGCGTTGCGGTTTGTATTGCTCCATCAGGGTGTGCCGTTGCTCGCGGCTCTCTTCCATAATGGTTTCGAACTGTGTTTTCTGTTCATCCGTCAGCGCCAGCTTTTCCGCCAGACGGTCAATGTTCGGGCCTTGGTGGGGGCCGCCCTTGGCCAGTGCGAATCCGCTGGCGGCGATTAAACATGTCAGGGTGAATGCAGCGAATTTTTTCATAACAGTTTTCCTCAATTTCCTGTTTGGCTTTGTGTGATTATCAATCTAAGCCCGAAATGTGCAGGAAATGTGGAGGCATTAAGGAACAGGGATTACAGCGTTGTCATCCTTCGTATTTATAGCCCAGACCGTAGACCGAATGGATGTAGTCATGGTCGGGAGAAAGTTCGGCGATTTTCTTGCGCAGCTTTTTGATGTGGCTGTCGACAGTGCGGTCGCTGACGATGCGGTGATCCTGATAGATGCCGTCCATGAGCTGACTGCGGGAGAAAATGCGTCCGGGCTCATCCGCCAGCATTTTCAGTAATTGAAACTCAATGGCGGTCAACTCCAGCGGCTTTCCCCGCAGCACCGCTCGATAGCGCGATGGGTCCAGCGCCAGGGCCTGTTCCTCCCCCGCGGGCGCGCCGCGCACACGCCGCAGGATGGCCTTGACCCTAGCCACCACCTCACGCGGACTGAAGGGCTTGCAGACGTAGTCGTCCGCGCCCAGCTCCAGCCCGAGCAGACGGTCGATTTCCTCCACCCGGGCGGTCACCATGATGATGGGCGTATCGGTGAAACGACGCGCTTCCCGACACACCGATAAGCCGTCCAGACCCGGCAGCATGAGATCAAGCAGAATCAGGTCAGGCGCGCCGGCGCGGATTTTTTCCAACGCCTGCTGGCCATCGCCAATGATGTCGCATTGATAGCCTTCCTGTTGCAGATAATCCTTCAGCAAACTGGCGAGCTTCGGCTCATCTTCCACGATGAGTATGCTGTTCTGAGGCATGTGCGTTGTCTCCGCTGTATTCAGATAAGGTCGGCCGGCGTCACTCGTGATAGGCCGGCAGGATCACGTCGATTGCCAGTCCGCCTAGAGTTGAACGGGAGGCGCTGATATCGCCTTCATGAGCTTCGACGATTTTGCGGCAAATCGCCAGTCCCAGACCGGAACCGCCGGTATTGCGATTGCGTGAGTTCTCCACCCGGTAAAGATGATCGAACAGCTTGGGCAGGGCTTCGTCCGGCGCGCCGGGTCCGGAGTCCTCGATGCGCAGTCGCACATGATCATGGTCGACATTGAGAGAGACGCGCACCTGGGCGCTGGGGTCGGCGTATTTACAGGTATTGCTCAACAGGTTGTCCAGCAACTGGCTTAATCGCGTAGCGTCCGCCCACACCATAGCGGGGCTGGGGGCTAAATCGTGAATCAGTTGAAAGCCGGCGGCGGTAAAATTAGCGTTATGCCTGTCCAGCGCGTGCTGCAGAATTAGACGCAAGTCCTCTTCGTCTTTTTGATAACGCAGCGCGCCCACCTCAGCGTTGGTCAACTCGTACAGGTCGTTGATCAGCTTTTGCAGGTGTTCGATCTCCTGCTGAATGGACAGTAGATTATCGCGATTGGTGGGGCGTACGCCGTCCACCAGCGCCTCCAGCTCGCCCTTGGCGATGGCCAGGGGCGTGCGCAGTTCGTGGGAAATATCCGCAATCCAGCGTCGTCGCGCGGTTTCATTGGACTGGAGCGTTTGCGCCAGTTGATGGAAATCCCGCGCCAGTTGCCCCAGCTCGTCTTTGCCAGAGACTTTCAGCTCCACGTCATACGCGCCCTGCGCCAGCTGCCGGGTGGCGGCGGCGAGGCGTTTGATGGGGGTGACGAACTGGCGCGCCAGGGGTAACGCAATAAGCAGGGCGATGGCCACCATCAGCGTACTGATGACCAGGAACGCCTTATCCTGGCTCTGACTGAACGCCAGGTCATTTTGCTCCGTCACCCGCACGCGCGGCGGCAGCGCCAGCCACCCGATAGTCTGATCGCCCAACGTGATCGGGGCCATGATGAAATCCCTGCGAAAGCGGCCCGTCACCACCTGCTTGTCCGCGTCCAACAATGATGGCGGACGCGGCGGATGCGGTCGGTCGGGACGGTCATCTTCGTTGCGGCGAGGCGGCCGCCAGGGTTGCTGGTCGTCTTCGTCCGCCTCCAACATTCGCCGCCACAAATTATGATCGTGGCGCAGGGGCTCCCAACTGCCGGTATGCCGATAGAAACGCTGGAGATTGTTGATCAGCGTCTCCTGCCGCTGCAGATCGCGACGATTGACGTAATCTAGGAAACCGCGGTCAAAGCTCCACTGCATCAGAGAATACATGGCGGCGAACATGGCCGTGGTGGCGATCAACAGCGCCAGAATTAGTTTGGATTGAATGCGCACGTCGGTTTCCGCTTGGCTTGGTCAGGATAGGTCGCTTCACCAAGTAATCTAGCGGCTTTTCCCGACGCCGTTAAGCTCAGGAGCGTTCTGAGGGCGTCATTTCCTAAGTTTTTCCACATTCGCCTGCATGTGGCGGGAGTGTGAAGGCGGTCATAAACCTGAAGTTTGGCGTTATTTACCAAAAATTAATTTTTCTCTAAGATACGCCGGTTTTTTTACCTACCTTGTGGAATCCCCATGCGCAATTTATCAATTGGATTGATATCCATCCTGACAGGCCTTGTCCTGACTGTTGTCGTTACCTGGAACAGTATCTTTTACGCCGAGCCCGGCTATGTGTATCACGTCAGAACGATTTTGGGCGATGAGCACGTGGTGTCCGACGTGGGCTATCAGTTTTATCTATGGGGACGCTGGAACGCCTGGAAACGCGCCCTGACCGTGCAAGCGGTGAAAGGCGGGGACAGCACCGTTTCCTACGTTGAAGTGGAAAATTCTGAAACCAGCGCCGCGTTGCCGCCGCTGAAAATCATGTTTTTGGATCAGGTGGACGCCGCGGCGGAAGCCACCGTTCGCTTCAGCATTCCCACCGATCAGGAAGGCTTCACCCGCCTGGCCCATGAATACCGCACTCCCGCCAACCTGCTGCGCACGGCGTTGATTCCTGCGTTCAAGGAAACCCTGCAGGCCACTGCATCGCTGATGAGCGCGGAGGATTACTACAGCGGCGGACGCACCGAGTTCAACACGGAATTCGAAAACCAGATGTCCAATGGCATTTACATCGTCAAGCGCGAGGAAATGCTGATCAGCTCGCAGCGTAAAATTTCCGGTTCCGCCAACGTTTCGCTGGGAGCCTCTCAGGAAGAGTACGGCGACGAAGCCAAAGCGGTGTTCGTAGTGCGTAAAGTCACGGACGCCAACGGAGCCCCTCGACGCAAGGATCAGAAGTTCACCCAGTTTGGCATTAGCGTGGTGGATGCGCGTATCACTGATATGACGCCCAACAATCGCTTTGTCGAGCGTATGCAATTGAAGCAGAAGGCCAGCGCTGACCGCGCTATTGCCCGTGAGCAGCGGATTCAGGAAGAAGAGCAGCGCCTGTTGGCGATCGCTCGCGGCGAGCGCGAAGTAGCGGAGCGTCAGGCCAAAGCCAAAGTGGATCAGATTCAGAAAACCACTGAAGCGGAAACCGATAAGCAGTTAGCGGTGACCGCCGCGACCAAGATGAAAGAGCAGGCCCGCATCGAGAAGGAAACCGCCGAGATCAACCTGGAAAAAGCTCGCATTGAGGCGGAAACCAAGCGCACGCTGGCGGAAGCGGAAGCCTACCAGAAAGAAGTGATCCTGAAAGCGGATAACGCGTTGGCGCAAAAACTGGATGCGGAAATCGAAATTCACAAACTGTGGGCGGACGCTTTTGCTCGCCGTTCCGTGCCGACCAATGTCTTTGGTGGCGGAGCTGGCGCTGGCGCCCCGCAGGGCTCCGATACGGAAGTCACCGCCTTTATGCAAATGCTGACGCTGGACGCCGCCAAGCGTCTGGCTTACGACCGGGAGATTGGTAAAGGCGAGTGATCTTACTCGCCAATACCCGTCGTCAAAGGGGCGCCCGCTGAGCGGAGCGCCCTTTTTTATTGCCGCTTCAGCGAGAGAGCGGCAAGGCGAGACCGATGAGAATAAAGAGGCCGCCGCAAATCTGATTGAAGCGCTTGCCATGTTTCTCCAGCTTCGGCCCGATACGATGCGCAGCCTGCGCCAACAGCACCTCAACCGTGAATTCGATCATGGCGAAAGTCAACGCCATGATGGCGAACTGGCCGGGTAACGCCTGCTGCGGATCAACAAACTGCGGTAGAAAGGCGGCGAAGAAAATCAGCACCTTGGGGTTGGATAGGGCGGCCAGCGCGCCCTGACGAAACAGGCGCGCATTGTTCTTGCGGGCGGCTTCGTCCTGTAACTGCAAATGCAGCCCCGGCGCGCGCCATTGCTGTATCCCCAATCCGATCAAATAAGCCCCACCCAGCCATTGCAGCACGGTCAGAGCGGTCTCCGAGGACTGCAACAAGGCGCCGACGCCGAACATGGACAATAGCATCAGCAGAAGAAATCCCAGTACACCACCGGCAATGGTAAAGACCGCGCGGACGCGTCCATAAAGAGCGCCATGGGTCAGCGCAAGCAGACCGTTAGGACCGGGAGAGCAGGACAGACCGGCGGTGGCGGCCAGAAACAGAAGCCAGGTTTGCAGAGTCATTGTTAACGCCGTGGTGAATGGGTGATGTGAGCAGTCTAAGGCGCAAGCGCGGATTTCAATGGTAATTATTGGCCGTATTAAGGTAGATTTTGGTCATTGGGACTCAAGGAAACTCCGCGCCTGAAAATGACTCAACCTGCACCATCTACCCCGGACGTGCGCTTTCTATTGCTGCCGTTGCCAGAGTTCACCATGCTGCCTTTCGGTGGATTTCTGGATAAGTTGCGTTTCAGTGCTGACGAAGAGGATTACAGCGCGCAGCGTTATTGCGCCTGGCGCGTGCTGGGCCTGGAGCCGGGGACGATTGTCTCCAGTAGCGGGGTCGCCATTGAAGTGCAAGAAACAGCGGCGCAGACGCGCCTTACCGATTTTGACTATCTGGTGGTTTTTGGAGGCCGCACCGCCCGTCGCAGCATGGAGCTGGCCAGCGAATACGGGCCTCTGCTGCGCAAGGCCGCCGCACAGGGATTATCGCTGGTCAGTATCGATAACGCCTGTTTTCTGCTGGCCGCTGCGGGTCTGCTGCAGGGCGCCAAAGTGGCGATGCACTGGCGCCATGTGCAGGAGTTTCAGGTCGCTTTTCCCCGTATTGAGGTCCGCACCGGGCAGTTGTACTGCTTCGACGGTAAGCGCATAAGCTGTGCGGGAGGCGTCGCCGCCGTGGATCTGGCGGTGGAGTTGTTGGCGCGTCATTGCGGGAGAACCCGGGCCCTGAAAGGCCTGGCGGATATGCTGGTGGATGAGGCGCGCAGTGAAACCCATCCGCTGAAATCGCTGTCCCGCGAAAGTGGACCCGGCCGCAGCGTTGGGCGGGCGACCAGCCTGATGCGTCAGTGGTTGGGAGACGCCTTCAATGTGGACGATATCGCCGCCGCCATTGGGGTCAGTCGTCGCCAACTGGATCGCCTCTTTATGGCCGAGTTCGACTGCACGGCGCGAGCTTACTGGCGGGAAATGCGCCTGCAACATGTGCGTTGGCGCTTGCTGAACTCTCACCATAGTCTGGCTGCGCTCGCTGACGAAATTGGCGCGCAGGATGTCAGTCATCTCTGCAAAATGTTCCGTCAGCGTTTCGGCGTCAGTCCGGACGCTTTCCGCAAAAGCCGTGGTTGAGGCCTCTGTCCACCCTCAGATCCTTTCCCTTTATTCGAACCTTTTAACGCAATTTTTAAGCTTTTTATTCAATGATATAGCTTCTAAGGTGAGCTTTTGACAGATGCATTGGGAGGACGGGGATTATGGGATTGCTGGTCGACGGAGTCTGGCGTGATCAATGGTACGATACGGCCAAGAGCGGAGGCAGGTTCGAGCGTGAGGCGTCCCGTTTTCGTCGTCGCGTCAGCATTGCGGGGGACGATGGATTTCCGGCGGAGTCGGGACGTTATCACCTGTATGTCAGTCTGGCCTGCCCCTGGGCTCATCGCACTCTGATCTTCCGCAAGTTGAAAGGACTGGAGTCTCACATCAGCGTTTCCGTCGTGTCGCCGGACATGATGGATAACGGCTGGGAGTTTGACGCGAAAAAGGGGCTGCCGGATCACCTGTATGGCGCTGATTTCATGTACCAGCTTTACCTGAAGGCGCATGCGCAATACAGCGGGCGCGTCACTGTGCCGGTGTTATGGGACAAGCAGACGCAGACGATCGTCAACAACGAGTCTGCGGAGATTATCCGCATGTTCAATGACGCATTTAACGATCTGACCGGCAATCACGCTGACTTTTATCCTGAGCCCATGCGGGAACGCATCGACGCTGTGAACGAATGGGTGTACGCCCAGATCAACAATGGCGTATATCGCTGCGGCTTCGCCACCACCCAGGAAGCCTACGAAGAAGCGTTCAGCGAACTTTTCGCCGCTCTCGACAGAGTGGAGGCGATTCTGGCGCAGCAGCCTTTCCTGGCGGGAGAGTATCTGACAGAGGCGGACTGGCGTTTATTCACTACTTTGATCCGTTTCGACACGGTTTACTACGGCCATTTCAAATGTAACCTGCGTCGGATCGCCGACTTTCCCAATCTCAGCCAGTACATGCGTCAGCTGTATCAGCATGAGCAAGTGGCGGAGACCGTCAATCTGGCGCATATCAAGCGCCATTACTACTACAGCCACGTCACCATCAATCCCACGCGCATTGTTCCTGTGGGACCGGAGTGTGTGCTGAACGGACCTCATGATCGCGGACCGGTGAGGGTGATGGCGTAAGTCCTCGGGTGGCTGGATGCGCCGACAGGGTCTAGGCTATTAGCGGTTACCTGAAATATTACGGTGCGGCGCACTCATCCACTGCGCCGCCTGGAGGGCGAAACGGCGCTATGTTAGGCGGTAAGGATAGAAAGTGGTTATTCGCGTTCCTGGGATTGGCGTTTGGAATGTTGATTCAGATCCATACTACGCAAGCGCAGGAACTCAAAGTGGCGCTGATGGTGTTCAGCGGCGACCAGCGGGCGGCGTTCAATGAATTGTCCCGTCAGTTCGAGAAGGAAAATCCGGACATCAGCGTGCGTTGGCTGGCCTATGATGAGGACGCTTATAAGGGCGGCATTGAGCGTTGGCTGAGCAAAAACGAACCCGCCGACGTGCTGTATTGGCAGGCGGGAGAGCGGCTACTGCAATATGTGCGTCAAGGTTTTGTAGAGCCCATCGACGATCTGTGGCGGGCGCAAAATTTCGACGCGGATTACACCGACGCGATTAAAGACACGGTCTCCTGGCGGGGCCGTATTTACGCGGTTCCATATTCTTACTATCAATGGGGACTTTATTACCGACAGTCCCTGTTTCGCCGTCTGGGTCTGCAACCGCCGCAAGACTGGAACGGCTTGTTGAAAATGTGCGAGGACATGCGCAAAGCCGGCGTCGCTCCCTTCACGATTGGAACCCATTATCACTGGACCGCCGCCGCCTGGTTCGATTATCTCAACCTGCGCATCAACGGGTTGGCCTTTCACCGGGAGCTGACCAGCGGACTTGTCTCCTACATGGATCCACGCGTACGCGACGTTTTCGAGCATTGGAAAACCCTGTTGGACAAAGACTGTTTTATCGACCACAAACTGCACCGGGAGTGGGACTGGAAACAGTCGCTGCCACAGCTCTATCGCGGACACGCGGGCATGTTGTTGATGGGCAACTTTTTCAGCAGCACGCTGCCGGGAGATCTGGCGGAGGATTTCCGTTTTGCGCCTTTCCCGGTCATTAATCCCGACCTGCCCCGTTACGAAGAGGCGCCGACGGATGTCTTTCTGTTGCCGGTTAATTCCGCCAATAAAGAACCGGCGAAGAAATTTCTGGCGTTTATCGGCAGGGCGGATGTGCAGGGGGCTTTGAATGTTAAGGTCGGCAAAATTTCCACCAATCTGCGCGCTACCCATGGCGACGATTATTTCATTCGCGCAGGTGCGGAATTACTGCAATCCGCTGCGGGCATCTCACAATTTTTTGATCGTGACTCCCCTAAAGCGATGGCGGATGAAGCGGTAAGAATTTTCACCGAATTTATGGTGGCGCGGGATATAGATCGCACCCAGGCGGCGCTGGAGCGAGCGCGGCAGAAACATTATTAGTTTGTCGCCGTGACGCCGCCGGGCTCTAACAAATGCGCGGCAGCGGGTCGCCACTGCGCCAGTCCACCACTCTTTCTCCACCGAACCCCGTGCGCAGACGCACCATGCGGCGCTCGTCCTCGATGACTTCGCCGATGATGGCGGCGTCGCGGCCTTTCGGGTGCGACCGCATCGCCAGCAGCAGGGCGTCAGCCCGCTCCGGCGCGCAGAAGGCGACCAACTTGCCCTCATTGGCGACATAGAGAGGGTCCAGCCCCAGGAATTCACAGGCGGCGCGCACTTCCTGCCGAACGGGAATGGTTTTCTCGTGTAAACGCATGCCCACATTCGCCTGTTGCGATATTTCGTTGAGGGTCGCCGCCAGACCGCCGCGGGTGGGATCGCGCATGCAATGCAAATCCGGTTCGACGGCGATCATCGCCGCCACCAGGTCATGCAGGCTTTGGCTGTCGGAGCGCAGATTGGCTTCAAACGTCAGATTCTCCCGCTGCGACAGAATCGCTACGCCATGATCGCCCAGGAAACCGTTAACCAGAATCTTGTCCCCCACCGCCACGCGCGCTGCGCTGCAATGAACATGGTCCGGCAGGCGCCCGACGCCGGTGGTGGTGATGAAGACGCCATCGCCTTTACCTCGCTCCACCACTTTGGTGTCGCCGGTCACGATGACTACGCCCGCCTCCCGGGCGGCTTCCGCCATGGATAACACAAGGCGGCGCAAATCACTAAGAGGAAAGCCTTCTTCCAATATGAACGCGGCGGACAGATACAGAGGAACCGCGCCGGCCATGCAAACGTCGTTTACTGTACCGTGCACCGCCAGGGCCCCGATATCGCCGCCGGGGAAGAACAAAGGCGATATTACATGGCTGTCGGTGCTCATGACCATGCGGCCTGGAGCGACCTGAAAACAGGCCTGATCATCGCCAGCGCGCAGCAAAGGATTATCGAAGGCCTGCAGGAACAGATCGTCAATCAGACGGCGCATGGCGCGACCGCCTCCGCCGTGGATCATTTCCACGCAGTCGTGGGCGAAGTCGTTATTCAGACTCATCAGCGGGTATGTCCGTAGCTGTAATGGGCGGCGCAAGCGCCTTCAGAAGACACCATGCAGGCGCCGATGGGATTGTCGGGGGTGCACCGGGTTGCGAACAGTTTGCACTCCGTCGGCGACTTGGCGCCGCGCAGCACCGCCGGACATTCGCAGGCTTTGTTTTCCCTGGCGTCGCTGGGGCTCAGCTCGAATCGCACTTCGGCGTCGAAATCCGCGAATTCCGGCCTGATTCGCAAGGCGCTGTGCGGCATCCAGCCCAGTCCGCGCCATTCGAAACGGTCGCGCAACGTCATGGTCTGCGCCACCATGGATTGAGCTTTGGCGTTGCCGCATGGGGTGACCGCCCGTGAATACTGGTTTTCCACGTCATGGCGGTTTTGGTTGCATTGGCGCACCAGCAACAGGATCGCGTGGAGGAGGTCGAGCGGCTCGAAACCGGCGATAACAATCGGCGTGTGGTAGCGTTGCGCCAGTGATTCATAAGCCTCGCCGCCGGTGATGACGCTGACGTGGCCGGGGCCGACCAACCCTTCGATGATACGCTCACCCGCTTGTTGCGCCGGCTCCAGGATGCCGGTAATCGCCGGAGGCGTCAGGACATGGTTGCAGAAGACGGAAAAGTTCTTCAGCGCCAGTTGCCGCGCTTTCAGCAGCACCGCGGCGGTGGGCGGCGTAGTGGTTTCAAAACCGATAGCGAAAAACACCACTTGCCGCTGCGGATTTTCCTGGGCGATGCGCAATGCGTCCGCAGGAGAGTACAACATACGCACGTCGGCGCCTTGGGCTTTCGCCTTCAACAGGCTGGTGCGATGGGCGCCGGGAACTCGCAGCATGTCTCCGTAACTGCACAGAATGACCTGATGACGCACCGCCAGCTCAATGGCGGCGTCGATGCGCGCCATGGGGAGCACGCAAACCGGACAGCCGGGTCCGTGAATCATGTTCACATTGTCGGGCAGCAGGTCCGGTATGCCATAACGGAACAGCGTGTGAGTGTGGCCGCCGCAAAACTCCATGAAGCGATAGCGCCTTCCTGGATCGGCTTCTGCGTGGATGCGGCGCGCCACCTCGGTGGCGTAGTCGCCGTTACGGAATTCGTCGATATATTTCATTGGCGGTCACCCTCGTCGGGCTCCAGACTTGCGCCCAGCTCCTCTTGCAGCGCCTGCATCTCATCAAAAAGCGCCAGGGTGCGTTGGGCTTCGTCCTCGTCGATTTTACTGAGCGCGTAACCCACATGCAGGATGACGTAATCGCCGACGCATACGTCGTCCACCAGCGCCAGGGAGATGCGTTTTTTCAGGCCGCCGATGTCCACCAGGGCTTCGTCGTTGTCCAGCAGGCTTTCCACCTGCACCGGTATGGCTAGACACATGGGGATGGGTCCGTTGTTGTCTGAAGAAAAGAGAGTGGGTTGGGCGCTGGCGCGCTGAGATAAGCATACCAGACCTGCCCCAGGCTGATCCCGCTGTCGTTGGGCGGCAATTGGCGAGGAGCGTGAACCTGCATACCTCGCGCGGGTAATTCGGTCATTAGCGATTCACGTAAGACACGATTAAGGAAACAGCCGCCGCCCAGCACAATGGTGTTTACGCCAGTCTTGTCGCGAGCGTTGTCCACCCAGGCCAGCAGCCCGCGAACCAGTACGTCGTGAAACAGGCGCGCGCCGGCGTGGGGTTCGCAGTCAATCAGAGCGTCCAACAGTGGATAGAGGTCCAGAGCGCCTTGCGGGGTGATCTCAAACAAGGGCGGCGCGTTTGGCGCTGGCTGCGTTTGTCGGCACAGCGCTTCCAACGCCATCGCCGCCTGAGCTTCGTAGTCCGCGTGATGGCGCACGCCCAGGATCGCGGCGGCGGCGTCAAAGTAGCGGCCGGCGCTGCTGGTGAGAGGACAATTGAGGTGCTTCGCCAGCATCTGATGGATGGTGGCGTAACCCGGATGCGCGCCGAACAGACGCTCTGCGTCCCTCTCTCGGCCCTGTGACAGCAAGACGGCGACGCCAAGACGCCAGGGTTCGCGTACGGCGCTGTCGCCGCCGGGAAGCGGCAGCGGACGCAGGCCGCCGAGTCGCTGATAGTCAGCGCCTTCCATCAGCAATAATTCGCCGCCCCAGAGTCCGCCATCGTCGCCCAGGCCCAATCCGTCCAGCGCCAGTCCCAGCGTGGGTCCCCGCAATCCCGCCTCCGCCATCGTCGCCAGACAATGGGCGTGGTGATGCTGCACCTGCAACAGCGGAACCCCCAGGCGCTCGCTAAAACGACGGGCGGCCTGGGTGCTGTAAAAATCAGGATGCAGGTCGCAGGCGATCACGTCGGGTTGAATAGCCAGAGTGTCCAGTAAGCGCTCCACGGCGAGATCAAGATCGCGGCAGGCGGCGGCGCGATCCAGGTCGCCGATATAAGGCGAAACATAAGCGCGATCGCCCTGGCTGAGGCAAAGGGTGTTCTTCAGAAATGCGCCGAACGCCAGCACCGAAGGGCCTTTGTGGGTCAGTTCAATGACATGGGGCGCCAGCCCGCGACCCCGTCTGATATAAACGCCGGGTTGTGAGTTCTGGAGGACAGAATCGTCGCTGCGCGCAAGGATATCTCTGTTGTGCAGCAGAAAGCCGTCAGCGACCCCTCGCAAATCCCGCAGGCATTGCGCATTGTCGGTGATCAGCGGCTCGCCGCTGAGATTGGCGCTGGTGACCACCAAGGTCAGAGGGTGCGCCTGTTCCAGCCAGCCCGCGTCCGCAGGGCGGTTCAGGGCTTCATGAAACAGCAGATAGTGCGCCGGCGCATAAGGGTACATGACTCCCACCTCCGCGCATTGCGGCGCGAGACCAGGTAAACGGCTGTCGCAATCAGGGCCTTTGGGCGTCAACGCGATAGGCGCATCAGGGCCCCGTAGCAAGTGTTCCGTGTGATCATCCATGGCGGCAAGGCCCGCCAGTGAGGCGCGATTCAAGGCCATTATTGCGAACGGCTTATGCGGCCGCTGTTTACGCTGGCGTAAGGTCGCCACTACTTGGGCGGAACCTGCGTCGCACAACAGATGAATACCGCCTACGCCTTTGACGGCGATGATCTGGCCCTGACGCAAGCCTCGCCAGGCTTCGGCGATGGGGTCGACGTTTGGGCGTAACACCCCGTTGGCGTCATGCCACTGCAAGGCTGGGCCGCAGGCGGCGCAACTGTTGGTTTGCGCGTGATAGCGACGGTGCGCCGGATCGCCATATTCCTGCAGGCAATCCGGACACTGCTGGAAAGCGCGCATGCTGGTGCGGACGCGATCGAACGGCGGCTGTCGCATCAGGCTATAACGAGGTCCGCATTCCGCGCAGGTAATAAAGGCATATCGGTGGCGACGGTTCTGGACATCAAATAATTCCGCGAGACATTGAGCGCACAAACGCAGGTCAGTGGGGAGCGCGCCATGTATGCCGCCGGGTTGGGAATCGACGATGGCGAAGACATTCTGATGGTCAATCACTGCCGCTGGCTGAGCATGGAAGGCGCGGACCTGCGCCTGCGTGGGTTTGGTCGCCAACAGCTGCGTTTTGTAGGCCTGCAACTGGCTTGGCGACCCCTGAATGTCGATCAGCAGATCTCCGCCCTGATTCCACACTTTGCCGACGACGCCAAGCGTTGTGGCGAGACGATGTGCGTGAGGGCGAAATCCAACGCCCTGCACCACACCGCTGAGGGTCAGGATTTCCCGGGCAGACGCTGTTGCAGCCATTGTCGCCACTGCTCCATTCCGGCGCCGGTTTTAGCGGACAGAAGAATGATCTCGATCTCGGGATTGACCCGCCGCGCAAACGCCTGCGCTTTTTCCACATCGAAGTCGACGTAAGGCGCCAGATCGATTTTGTTGATCAGCATGAGTTGGGAAGCGTGGAAAATATCCGGGTATTTGAGAGGTTTGTCCTCTCCCTCGGTGACGGACAAAATAGCCACCTTGGCGGCCTCTCCCAAATCGAAACCGGCGGGACAGACGAGGTTGCCGACGTTCTCGATAAACAGCAGGTCCAGATCCGGCAGCGGCAGACGCTCCAGAGCGTGGCCCACCATATGCGCGTCCAGGTGACAGCCTTTGCCGGTGTTGATTTGTATGGCTTCAACGCCGGTGGCGCGGATGCGCTCGGCGTCGAACTCCGTCTGCTGATCGCCTTCAATGACGGCGATATGAAGCGCGTCCTCAAGCTCGGCGATAGTGCGGGTCAGCAGGGTTGTTTTACCGGCGCCAGGGCTGGACACCAGATTGAGCGCCAGGATCTGGTGGGCGCCCAGGCGGTCGCGATTGGCCATGGCGAACTGGTTGTTCTTGTTCATGACGTCCTGCTCGATCAGCACCATGCGTGTCTGACTCATTCCCGGCGCATGACTGTGAGCCGGCGCCAGAGGACGGCCGTTGAGGCTGGTGTTGTCATCGCCGCATCCGCAAACGCCGCACATGTTGGTCTCCCTCTCGATAGCCCTTTACTGGGCGGTTGGCGTCACATTGTACCCGCTATGAAGAAATTTTGGACTTGCATCTGGCCGCATCTTGCCTCAGGTCAAGCGCCTCGCCCATGACGGCTGAATTCAGAGGCCGTCGAAGATATCCGCTTGCGGATGAAACAGTGATTGAAACTGTGGCCTGGAAAAGTAATAGCCCTGTTGCAGATGAATCCCCAGATCCAGCAGCGCCCTGGCTTCATCCAGGGTCTCCACGCCTTCGGCGATGACGGTGATGTCCAGCTCCCGGCACACTTCCGTGATGGCTTTGATAATAGCCTGGCGCGGCTTGTGATGATGCAGCTCGCGCACCAGTTGCATATCCAGTTTGATGATGTCGGTCTCCAGTTCCGCCAGCAGATTCAAACCGGAATAGCCGGAGCCGAAATCATCGATGGCGACCAGAAACCCCTGTTTTTTGTATTCCTTAACGATCTCGCTGACATGAGGCAAGTCCTTGATTTGTTCGCCTTCAGTGAACTCGAAAATGATGCGCGATGTGGGGATATTGTGAACCCTGGCGCACTCCAGGGTGGTGCGAAGGCAGAGCTCGGCGCGGTACACCGCGTTGGGCATGAAATTGATGCTGACCCGCGTATTCAGGTTCAGTTTGGCGGTCAATTCGATGGCTTTGACCCGGCAGGCCTGATCGAAGCGGTAGCGATTGTTGTAATCGATCTGTCCCAGTATGGTCCCGGCGCTTTCATTGTTGACGCCTCGCACCAGGGCTTCGTGGGCGTACACGTTGCGCTCATGAAGACTGACGATGGGCTGGAACGCCATGGAAAAATCGAAGTTCAAACCTGCTCCATGCATGCACTCCGAACAGCTCAATGGTTTAAAATTATGCTGCGCCTTCATCCCCCGAAAGCCTCCCTTGGTGTTAGTCGCGACCTGTTGTCAGTTTAGTACAGTCGAAGGTTTTTTCAGGACGGATCCCCGCTTCCCGCACGCAGGGCGGCGGCCCGGGCGAACTGGTCATCGAAGCGGCGGGGAAAGGGCAGGAAGCGGTGTTTATGCCGGTATGGCTGCAATTGGCGCACTGTATTGAAGCCACAGGCGCTGAAGATGCGCTGCGCTTTGGCGAACCAGGGCGTGGCGGGATACACGCAGCGATGATCGATCTCGGCGGGCAGCGCATCCGGGCGCTGAGGCGACAGCAGCACCAGCTTGGGGGACACTTTTTCCATGGCGGCGCTGTCCTGGGCCAAGGCCGTCAGCTCCAGAATTTCCTCTGTCGAGCCTGCGTGTACTATCAGCCACAGCGGCGGTTCCGATGACATGGCGTGTGACGAATACGGCGCAGGATCAATAGGCGGATCGTTCAATCGCAGAGAGTCGATGCGGGCGCAGCAGGCGCTTAACGCCGCCATATGATCGTCGCGGAGCGGCTCCAGGCGGAAGCCCTGTTGATATCGGGGCAAGCTTCCACTTAGCAGCGCGCTGTAGCGATCCCAATGCAGCAGTCGGGCGCAATGGATCAGCTCCGCGCCTGCGGGAAAAGAGAAATCGCACAATTCACCCAACAGACCGCCGGGGAATGCGTCGATGATAATTTGGCGATAGGAGTTTTGCGCCAATGCGGCGGACAGCCAACGGCGCACCCCTGCGGGATCTTTGCTGATTTCCCGGGGCGCCCGCAGCGGGTGAAATTGGGGAGATAGAGGCGGCTCCGTCTGGTTCCAGGAGGAGCTCATCGCGAGAGTGACGGGATCATCCAGCCCAAGGGTATGAATCAGCGCCTGGGCGCGGGTGATATGACCCAGACCGCCCCCCAGCGCGTAGAAGAAGATCATGGCTATTGCCGCATCAGGATTTCCGCCATCAGGATATAGCGATACTCAGGCAGGATGCGCTCATCCAGCAGCAGGCCGTAGGCGGACGACAGGCGGAAGTCGTTGATGCGATAGCGTTCGTCCTTGTCCGCGTCTTTGACTTTGATCTCTTTCTTGTCCTGACTCAGTTGCGCCTGACCGATAAAAATCTCCGTCTCTCCTGATACGCGATACACCTTGAGCTTGTCGCCCTTCGCCTTGATCTTTACCGGGCGCTTTTCATCGCCGTTGACGACGACTTTCAGTTTTTCGATATCCCCTTTGACTTTGATCTCGCCATTGAGGCCATCCGCCCGCAGCTTGAAGTCGTCGCCCTTGCTTTTGACTTCCGCCACCAGCGCGCCGTTCGCGCCGTAATATTTACGTTTGTCGTCCTTCAGTCTGGAACTGAGGCGTGTCATGACGCCGTGATCCCGATAGCGGATGGCGAGGTCGTCATAGGACAACGTGAACTCCACCACCAGATCGCCGCGGTCATCTTCGACCGTGAGCGACTGTGCGGCCGCCTGATGGGCCCAGAGGGCGGTGAGCAACACCAGCCAAAGCATGCGCCAGGGTTGGAAAAGCGGATGAGACATACGGGTATTCCTCAAAGACTGTGCAGATGACTGACTTTCTGTTCCAGGGCGATGACCTCGCGGAACAGGGTTTCATAACGGCTGATTTCCGCCTCCAGATTCAGGCGTTGCGTGGCCAGCTCGCGGCAGGCCTTGGCCATCTCTTGCCGATGCGCCGGCGCGGCGGCGAAAGCGCGCTTGATAGCGGCGACGCAGGCGTCGGTCTGACCGGGTTCAAACAAAAATCCGTGCTGGTTATCCTCCAGCACGTCCGCCATGCCGCCGGCGCGGGACGCCAGCATGGGAACGCCAAGGGCGGCCGCCTCCAGCATGACGTTGGGCATACCGTCGTAGTAGGACGGGATGCACACGTAATCGCAGGCGAGGTAGTAAGGCAACAGCGCGTAACGGTCTGCGAAAGGAATATGGCTGTAATCCAGCTCCGGAGCGTTTTCGAGCTGCTCTTGCAGCATCGGCTCCATATCGCCCACCACCAGCAAGTGCGCCTTGTCCGCCAGACCTGAGCGCAGCAGCGCGTCGATGAAATAGTCGCCGCCTTTTTTGCGCTTGATGTGGCCGAACATGCCCAAGGTCAAACGCGCCTCGCCGCCGATGCGCTCCTGACGCAACGCCTGCGCCTGCTCGAAGTCGGATTGAATCGGGCTCCAGGAGGCGAGATCAATGCCGTTGGCGACCCATTCCACCGCGGCGCCTGGCCATAGATGCTGAATCTTGATGACTTTATCACGGCTTACCGCCGCCACCCGGGCGCAAGCGCGAATCGCCTTATCCAGTACGGCGGAGCGCTTGGGATCGAAGACCGCGGCGTCAAAATCGTTGCCGCGAATCAGCACCGACAACGGCTTCTGCAGCCAGGCGGAGTACACCGGACCCGCCAGCATCGGTACATAGCCGCCGAAAGCGACCACGCCGTCGTAACTGTCTGCGCCTAAGTGAGGCAGGGCGCACCAAAGTCGATTCAGGGTATGGCTGACGTCCGCTTCCAGTGGGCAGCGGATGTTGACTCCGCCCAGCTTGCGGTGAGCGTCCAGGTCGCTCCATTTGCTGCTGAAGTGGACCAGATCAATGCGCCAGCCCCGCCGACGCAATCCCGATACGATACGATCGCAGCTTTGCGCCATGCCGCCCTGTTGCGGGAAGTGGTTCTGGGTCAGCCAGAGTAAGGTTCCGGTCATAGCGTCGCCTTCAGCTGTCGAACAGGTCGGCGGAATCATCGTCGCCGCCCATGTTGTCCTGCATATCCAGCATGTCTGCGGCGCCGGCGAAAGCGGCCGCCTCGTCGGCGCCGAAGCCCTGCTCCGTCAGCATATCGGCGTCGCCGGTTTCGGTGTAATAATGCTGGCGATAACTGTAAAACCAGCGTGTGGCGATAGCGCCGTCGTCATCCATGTAATACTCCTCATCGCCGGTGTCGCTGTCGCCCTGTACCGCGCCGCACTCAGTGCACAGCATTTCGCCTTCCACAGGCATGGAATGCCGGAGGCACATGGGACGCTCACAGATGGAGCATTGCATGGCGGAGGGGGCTTCACATGGGCGCAGTACGAAAAACCCGGCTTTCACTTCACATTTTGTCATGGCATCACCCTACCGGTTTTAGGCTTTTATAAATCGCGGACACACCGACCAGAAACTCTTTAAGAGGCATTTTCTCGCCTGGGCGGGAACCGCCCGGCGCCTGGCGGCGACATCTGAGCACGCTTCTGCGCTCACCTTCTTTCTTGACCTGCGGCGCTGCTGCGCCGCGGCTGACTTGAGCCTGATAGCGATCATTCTTGTAACTCAGGCTGACGTCCATGCGGGTCTTGATCTTGTACTTGGTTTTCATTTTGATTTTGCCGCGCGGGTTGCGCTTGCGAATATTGCGGCGGCGCACCATATCCAGCACTTCCCAGTTCAGTACGCTGCCATCGGCGAGGCTGAGGCTGCCTTGAAACCAGGGATCGCTGAACATGGATTCCTCCACTTTGGGATATTTATTCCCGGCTTTGACAAAGTTAACGCGCTTTGACAGCAATTCCGGGCCCAGCAGATCCACTTTCAGTTTCAAGGGGGTTTCCGGATTGGCGTCCTGGCGCAGAATCGTCAGCAAAGGCAGCACGGAATCGCGCAGTCGATTGGGAATATCCTTGCTTTTTAATGTAAAGAAAGCGATGAGACTGAAGACGAAGGCGACCGCAAAACCGGCGGCGGCGGGAGGAAACTCGGCGACGAGGGAGCCGATAAAGCCCACCACCCACAGGGCGATAGAAATGCCTATCCATTTCCTGACGTTATCCCCGCTTTTGTCGCGGGCGGCCATAAAGCGTATGCGCTTGAGCCATTCGTCGATGCCAAACTCCCCTTCGAGTTTTTTCGTGCGCATGGCTTCACGAAGGTATTTTTTCAACTCTGGGGTGGGCGCTGGCGCCCCTTGTTGCTTTGCTTTAGCCATCTACTTCCCCGATATCAGTTCCACATGAATTTGTTGCAGCGCCGCATTGGCGTGGGACCACTGCAGTCCCTCCGCGATTTTGCGCTGCGCCGCCGCGCCCATTTGCGCCACGGTGTCCGGATAATCCAACAGCACCCGCAGTCCGCGAGCCAATTCCGCTGGCCGTTCCGGCGCCACCAGATAACCGTTCTCACGGTGCTCCACCAACTCCCGCACCACGGGGAGGTCGGAAGCGATTACCGGCACTCCCGCCCCCATGGATTCAAGAATCTTCAGCGGGCAACATCCTTGATCGATATTGCGGGCGCACTCTGTGAGCGGCGCCACGCTGATGTAGGCGTTGCTGACCCAGGGCGCCAGTTCTTCTTTGTTCAGACGATGCAGCCAGGTGATCCGCTCCGCCACGCCCAGTTTTTCCGCCAGTTTTTGATATCCCTTGGCGCGTCGGGATTTCACTGAACAACAGATCACCAGATGCAGGTCCGGGATATCCTGTAGTCTTTGCAGCGCCCGTAACAAAACATCCAGTCCCTGCCAAGGCTGCACCGCCCCAAAATATAAAATATAGCGCTTTGGCGCGTCTTCGGGGCGCGCATGGCCATGGTTAAGCTCCGTTCCATTAGGAATCACGCTGACGCGCTCCGGCGCCACGCCGCGTCGCGCCAGGTTGTCGCGGATGACGCCGGAGGGGACCACGATGCGATCCGCACGGGTCAGGCACTCGTCCTCCAGCGCGCGGATTTTCCCCAAAGTGGCGGCCCCTATTTTTGGGTAGGCCATGGGTAATTCCACGGAAGGCAGGCCGTTGACCTCGTAAATGGTGCGATAGCGTCCTGTGGCGCGGCGCACCAGTGGAATACCGCTCCATGGGTCGCGGAACTGGGCGATCTGCAGACTATCCTGCAACCCGTCTTCCAGCACGGCTTGCAGCTCGGCGCTGTACGCCAGCGCGCGATGCAGATAGTTGTCCAGCAAACGTCCGAAGCGCAGGATTTCCACCGCGCCTTCCCGTTGAAAGCGAGGTAAACGCTCATTTCCCAGCACATAGAGTAGCCCTCCGCCCGCGGCGTCGAACAAAGTTTGCGCAGCCTGTTGAATGTGTGTGGCGGCGCCTTTGGCGGAAGGGTAAACATCAAAAGCGGCGTATAGTGCGGGATGAGATTGCAGAGGTAGATTCACGTTGTTGCGCTTATTCCAATAGGCGGTTGCAGAGCGTTTTTTCTGAGGTTTGTTGAGGTTTTCTTACGCCCGCGCATGAGAGCGTTAGCGGATACTAGCAGAAACCGGCGTTGGGTCTCCACTCCACTACGGGACGATGGGCGCGCCGGGCGGAACCTCCCGCGTCGATGCGCTTTTTCGCAAGAGATATTTGTTTTTCCAGCAAATTCGGCTTTAAGAAACCAAATCCCTGTCTAGACTTAGAGAAAACGCTCATATTTTTTTCCGGGGTTGTGAACATGCACTTCAGACGTTTCAAAATCGGTCATCGCACCGCCGCCGGGTTTGTGGTCGCCCTCGCCTTTATTCTTGGTCTGGGCTTGTTTTCATTGAAGCAGATGTCGGCGATCGCGCAATCTTCCGCTGAAATTGCGGAGGACTGGTTGCCGCGCCAGCGGGTGCTCGGAGAGATCCAATCCTCGCTGAATTTTTTCCGCACCCAGGAACTGTTGCATGTGATGGCGGAGTTCAATCAGGAAATTATCGACGCCGATGAACGCATGAAAGCGGCGCAGAATAAGCTGGAAGGGTTGATGGCGGACTACAAAAAAATTCTGGAGTCCGAGCAGGAGAAAAACCTCTTTGAAACCCTCACCGCCTCCTGGAAGAGCTATCTGGAAACCCACGACGAAATGATTGGTTTATCCCGGGTGAAATTCAAGGAAGAGGCCCGCGAGATGATGACCGGGCCCAGCAATGAAAGACTGGAGCAGCTACGCAAGGTCTATGTGGACCTGTCTGACTACGTGGCGTCCGGCGCCGACTCCGCCAAAAGCCGCGCCAGCGAACTGTACGCCGCGACCAAGGAACTGATGATTATCGCTATCGCGCTGGCGGCGGTGATTACTTTCACCTTCGCGCTGGTGCTGACCCGCAGTATCAACAAGCCGCTGAAATCCGTGTTGTCCGCCGCGCGACGCATCGCCCGCAACGACCTTACCCAGACGATCGAAGTGGAAGGCCAGGATGAGATTTCCGACCTGCAGAAAGCGCTGGCGGAAATGCAGGATCGTTTGCGCAAAACCCTGCAGAAAGTGACCTCCGCCGCCGCTCAGGTGGCTTCCGCCTCGGAGAACCTGAACTCGCTGACGGAGGACGCCACCAACGCGCTGAATATGCAAAACAGTGAGATCCAGATGGCCGCCACCGCCGTCACGGAAATGTCCACCGCGGTGGACGATGTGGCCAAGCACGCCAACGATGCGTCAGAGGCCTCGCAAGCGGCGGAATCGGCGTCCACCAGCGGGCGTAAGCAGGTGGGCGAAACCAAGCAGTCTCTGGAAGAGTTGACCAATTCCGTCACCAGCACCGGGGAAGAGATTCAGGCGTTGGCCACACAGGTGGGTGAGATTAGCCGGGTGCTTGACGTGATCGGCTCCATCGCCGACCAGACTAACCTGCTGGCGCTTAACGCCGCCATTGAAGCGGCGCGGGCGGGGGAACAGGGCCGCGGCTTCTCGGTGGTGGCGGACGAAGTGCGCGCATTGGCCCATCGCACGCAGGAATCCACCCGTGAAATCACCCAGATGATCGACAATATTCAAAGCGTCACCCGTAACGCAGTGAACTCCATGACCGCCAGCAATGAGCACACGCATAAAACCCTGTCGCTGGCGGAAGCGGCGGATGGCGCCCTGGAAGAAATCATGCGTATGGTGGGACGCATCAATGAGATGAATCTGAGCATCGCCAGCGCGTCGGAAGAACAGGCGCATGTGGCCCGGGAAGTGGATCGTAATCTGGTGAATATCCGCGATGTGGCGGACCACACCGCGGAAGGCGCGCAGAAAACGTCGGCGGCGAGCCATGAACTGGCGGATCTCGCCCAGGACCTCAACGGTATCGTCGCCGGGTTTAAACTGTAGTCGACTTAGTTATTTCGTAGTCACCGCGCTCCGCCGCCTCTGCATGTCGAGGTGGCGGAGGCGTCTTTGCTAACGGCAGACGTCGCCTCTCACGGTTGGCGTTTGCGCCGCAGCGGACCCTTTCTGACCGACCATGCCGAACTCTACGTAAGCCCCGGGCTGGATGGTTTTATTCCAACTCAGATGACTCGCCTTGTAGGGATTTTGCCCGGATAAATTGGCGTTCCACTGATTGTTGATCTGGGTTCCGTCGCTGTATTTCCAGCTGACCTCCCATCCTTCAACCGGCGCCGATCCCTGATTATGAATGCGGATCAGCGCGACGAAGCCGCTGTTCCATTCGTTCTGCACAATGTATTCGCAAGCCCCTTGCGAGGGGACGTCCGCCAATGTCGCCTGTTGCGTCGCACTGCTTGCGCCGCCGCGACCGTCGGTGATCTTGAGAGTGACGTTATAGACCCCCGGTTCCGCGTAATCATGGCTGGCCGTCTTACCCGAGCCGACGGCGCCGTCGCCGAAGTCCCATTGATAGGTGAGCGAGTCGCCATCGGGGTCGCTGGAGGCGCTGGCGTCAAGACTCAGGGTCAGGCCGGAGGCGCTGATTGAGAATGCCGCCACGGGATCATGATTGGTATCCGGATCGGGGCCATCGCCGCCTTCCGCCAGATCATTGACGAATGCGAGGGCCCACACCAGCGCGCCGTTCCAGTTGATGGTGATTTCATTGGTGGACCAGGAGCCGATGTCGTCAATGAAACAGGTTTGCGGCTTGCTTTCGCAGCCGGATAACGCCGCTTTCGCCACGTCATCCTCCAATCCCGGGTTGGGTCCTCCCGCCAGCGCGCCGGGGGGCGCCCAGGGATAACTGCTATTCAGAACGCCGGCCCAAAAACGATGATGAGGCTGTTTAACAGCCTGAGCGCCATGTCCGGTGACATAGGACAGGGACAAGGCGTTGCGACCGAACAGGTAATCCACGGATTTCAGTGTGGCCTGGGCGTATTTGTCTTCGCCGGTGAAATCATAAGCCAGCGCAGTGATGGCCAGCTTGTTGGCGAGGGCGTTATTGGAGCCCCAGTAATACTCCTCGTCCCCCAGTGGCAACAGATACCCTTGTGAATCAATGACAGCGACCAGCTTGTCCGCCAGCGACACCAGCGTTCCTCGGGCCTGCTCGCGCAAGGTCGCGCTGTGATCGCCGGGAACCATGGCCAGGGACATCAGGGCGGGAATGCGGGTTTGCGGCCAGGCCCAGTCCGGCGCCAGATCTTCATCCCACTGAATGTCGGTCCTGTAGCTGGCGTCGCCGGTGGTGACGAACAACTCCGCCGCCGCCCAGACGAATTCATCGCTAACGTCCTGATCGCCATATCCGCCGCCGCCATTGTTGAAGTCGTCTTTGTAGATGACATCGGGATGCTGCTTGGCGGCCTGCCAGGCCCGTTGCGCCGCTGTCAGACAGCGGGCGGCAAAATCCGGATCGATGTCTTTCCAAATCCGCGCGCTTTGCGCCGCCGTGGCGGCCAGATTCAGGGTGGCGGCGGTGGAGGGGGGAACCAGATAACGCTGACGCGGATCTTCGTGAGGCGCCAGCGGCAGGCCGGTCCAGTTTTCATCATGCATTTTGTGGTGAACCATACCGGCCAGGGCTTCGCCTTCAGGAACCTGCATCGCCAGCAGGAACTCCATCTGCCAGCGGGCTTCATCCAGCAGGTCGGGGACGCCGTTGCCGCTTTCGGGAATGTTCAAGGTTCCGTCTGCGAAAGCGTCCTTATGCTTGCCGAAGTATTGATTGCGTTCATAGGCGCTCAACAGCTTCCACACGGAAATGCCGCCATTGACGACGTATTTGCCGTGATCGCCGGCGTCGTACCAGCCCTTGGAAACATCCAGCGAGTAATTGCAGGTTCCCGGCCAGCAGGGGACGTTGTAATCCCCCAGATTGGGCGCTACGCCGATATGTCCCGCCGGGCGCGCCAGTTTGGCGTCCGGCGCATAGCTGCTGCGTCCGCCGCCGGTAAACTGGGGTTCGATCTCAATGCCGCTGCGATTGTGATAGTAGTAGCGGATGGCGTCGTACAAAGGGCCGGAAAATACCTGTTCGTCAATGGCGAAGGGATAACTGCGGTCGCCGCCGACCTTCAGTTCATAGCCTTCTCCTTCGATATCCACATTGGAAAAATCGATCTGGTGCAGACGCTCGCCGGAAGCGGCGTCGGCGCCTTTGGGTGTGGTCCTGTCAGAAGCCACCAGGGCGCCATTGCGCCATAACTCCCAGGTCTGCGCTGTGTCGTTTGCGGTGGCGTACACGGCGACTTTGGGCGCCTCCGGCAGATAGCCGCGTTGGTTGACGCGGGGGTTGCCGTCGGCGGCATAAGCCTGGACCGGCGTCATGGCGGCCAGGGCCAGACTTATGGAACTTAATAAAAACATTGGCGTGCGCATAATCAGCGTCTCCTTTTCGGGTTCTTTGTTGGTCCTCAGGCGATCCTCCTTGATCGCCCTGTTTTTTAGGTATGTGTCAGCGAACCGGATAACCGGTCTGACGTGTTATTCGATTTATTCAATCGGCGGATAGGCATTCTCCACCAGCATGCGGAACTGCTCATGGAACCAGTGTCCCGCCGCTGGCGCGCCTGCTTTAGCGCCGGTAGGGTAGCCGGACTTGCCGATGTAATCGGGGCTGCACATGGGGTCGAAGCTCTTGCCTTCGTCATCCGGCGTGGTTTGCGATGGATCGCTGGTTCCGTCTGATTCGCCGGGGGGCTTGATCCAAACGAAAGCGTCCACCGGCGCATCGGCGCCGAATGGCGTGGCGCGGGGACGTTCGCCCACCCCGGCGCCGTCAGCGTTACACCAGTTGCCGCGATGGAAGCGACGATCCAGACGGGCGGCGGCGACATAGTTGTCCACAGTGCTGGCGGAGGCGTCCGGCCCCGTGGGGCGCTCGTCTCCACCCCAGCCGTTGCGGCTGGTGTCGATCAGCAGGCCGAGATCGCTGGAGAAGCCGGCGTTGACGAAGGCTTGATGCAGGTTGTCGGCAAAGCCTTTTTCGTCGAATTGAGGGTTCCACTCATAGAACTTGGAAGAGCGAACTTCCTGCCCGTTGATGCGCAGGCTCGGATCAGGCAGATAGACTTCCTCTGTTGGCGTGTAGTTGGCGACGTTGGAAACGAATCCGTCAATGACGCTCAAATCGCCGCCGGCAGCGCCTTTGACCACTTGCGTAAATAACTGCACGGCGGGGCCGAAGTTACTCTCCCAGCCCAGCCAGCCGGAATGGGCGATATCCAGATAGAGATAGACATTAGGCAATTGCGACAGGCGGCTGATGGCGTACTGCACCCCGTCGACGTAAACGCCGTTTTGAGCCACCTTGGCGCACTCGGGAATATCGCGGTTGGTGACCAGGTTCGGCAGCGAGTCCGGTTCGATCACCGTGACGATACGGATATCGCGGAAGCGAGGGTCGGACATGACGTCATAGATCACGTCAATGTAGTCAGACTTGTAAATCGCCAGGCCATTCTGATCTGAATGCAGCGTGCCGTTGGAGGCCAAGGCGGCGCAATCCCGATCCGGCAGGTTGTACACCACAAAGGTGGCGGTGATGGGCTCATCGCCGTCTTTTTGCGCCAGCGCCGCTTCCAGATGCTGTTCAAGGCTCAGACGGCCGCCGTTGACGTCGCCGCCGTAGATAGCGTCGATACGGTCCAGCCAAACCGCAGTGGGCGTGTCTTTCAATATCGTCATTTTCGCGGCCATGGAGGCATCCACCTTGGCCATGGAGGCGTCCACCTGTTTCGCGTAATCCGGGTTGATGTAGGCTGTGGCGCCGGCGAAGGGATTGTTGACGTGTTCATGGGCGTCGCCGGGATCTGTATTTCCTTCTTCCACGGTGACGTTCTTGACGGCGCTATCGCTTTGTTCGCCATCGCTGACGGTGAGCTTGATGCTGTAGGTTCCCGCTTCTTCATAAGTATGAGTGGCGCTGACGCCGGAGGCAGTGGTTCCGTCACCGAAATCCCAAACATAGGTAAGACTCTCGCCCGTCGATGCGGCGGCGTTGACGCTGACGGTTTTATCCACCACGCTGCTGGTGAAGCTGGCTTCGACCGGGTCCGCCGTATCCGGCTGTTTCACGCGAATGCTCTGGGAAGCAGTGACGGACGCTGAGCCATCGCTGACGGTCAGGGTGACGTTGTAGTCGCCAGGAGTAGCATAGCTGTGGGAAACCTTGACGCCCGTCGCGCTGGAGCCGTCGCCAAAGTCCCATTGATAACTGAGCGCGTCATTGTCCGGATCGCTGGAAGTGGATGCGTCGAACGTCACTGGCAGCGGCGCGTCGCCGGCGCTGACGGAGGCGGTGAAAGCGGCGACAGGAGGATGGTTACCCGGCGCGCCGTCATCATCGCAGATATCTCCGGTGACGACGGGAACTGGCGCAGTTGCGCCGCCTTTGCTGCCCTGCATGCCGAACTCAATGGTCTGGCCAGGGGCGATACGTCCGTTCCAGCTCATATTGGCGGCCCGATAGGGATTGTAGCCGGATAACTGGGCGCTCCAGGAATTGCTCAGCAGCGAGTCGTCGTCATAACGCCAGGCGACGTCCCAGCCATCGATTTCGTCAGGGCCTGTGTTGGTGATCTTGATCAGCGCCACGAAGCCGCTGTTCCATTCATTCTGCACCACATACTCGCACTTGGCGGCCTGTGCGAGGGGACTCTGCACGGCGGCGAATCCCAGGGAAAGAGCGGCGGCAAGGCCGTATCCCGATTTCATTGAAAGTGTCATTGGCGTTCCCTTTTAGGAGAATTAAGTCAGTCCGATATTCAAGCTTTTCGCTTTGTCGTTAAGGGCGCGGTGCGCCAGAAAAGCGCCATTGGGCGCTATGGGCGGCGGCAATACCGCTGAACTCGCCGCCACAAATTGAAACCAGCAAAAATGCCGCATGCCTTAGCTCGATCCGCACTGGATGACGCGAGGTACGCTGGCGGCGTCGCCTTTGACGCCCTGCATGCCAAACTCCACGCTGGCCCCAGGAGGAATCACCGCGTTCCAACTCAAATTGGAGACGTGATAAGGGTTCTCGCCGGATAACTTGCCGTTCCACACGTTGACGATGCGGGTTTCGTCCTCGTAGGCCCAGCCCGCTTCCCAGCCATGCAAGGGCGTTGCGCCTGTATTGGTGATGCGCATGGATGCGATAAAACCGGCGCCCCACTCGGCGCCCCTCTCATTGACGAGTCTGTAGTCGCAACTGGCTTTGGCGTCAGGGGATGCTTCCACGCGTATGTCCACGCGCGCGGGAGTCGAACTTAAGCCGTCTTCGTCAAAAGCGACGTAGGTGAAGCTATCCTCGCCGACAAAGCCGGGCGCGGGAGTGTAAGTCCAGAAACGGTCGGCGCCGACGAGCATGCCGTGGCGGGGCTGGGCGTCGATTTGAAAGGAGGAGACAGCCCCGTCCGCATCATTGCCGAAAAGCGCTATGTCGAGAGAATGTCCTTGTGTGACTTGCAGGGACTGAGGAAGCGTTTTAGGGGGCTGTGGCCCGGTTTCTCCGCCGGTGAAAACACTGGCTGGCCTGGCGGTGGCGCGGATGCCGTAGGCGCTGTTGATGAGGAAATCTCCCCAGGGAGTCAGGCGGCTGGCGTCAAAATCATGGGTAATGTCCAGTGATTCCGTACCGCCGCTGTTGCCCGACCAGGACCAGCCCAGGTAACCGATGCGATAAAAATCCGCCAGCTCCATGATGGCGGCTTCATCCACTGCTTCCCCTTGATGATCGGCGCCAAACTCTCCCACCACCAATGGCAACTTGTGAACATTGACGAAGGTGGACAGATAATTGTCGATTTTGCTGCGCTCTGCGTACACCTGATACATATGCACGCTGAACACCAGGTTTTGTAGCGGATCTGCGGCGAAGACGTCCGGCGCTTGCTGTAGCATGGTTTCCCGCCAGTCCTGACCCCAGGTGGGAGCGTCGACCATCAGCGTGTGGGTGAAGCCCGCATCGCGCAGACGCTGGATCGCTTCTTTGTGAATCTGCGCCCAGGCGGTGGTGGGGACATTGTTGCCCAGGGGCTCATTACCGATATTGATGATGACGTAATCTTCCTGGCCCATGAGGGTGTCTTGAATGCTCAGCCAGTAATCCACGGCGGCGGACAATGGCGCCGCTTCCGGCTTTTCGCCATAACCGGTGACGTCATGCACCTCCAGTACGGCGATCATTTTTCTGGCTTTGCATTTGGCGATGATGCGCGCGACTTCCTCGGCGGAAGTGCTGGGCCATTGGTGGCCGGAGCCCAGGACGATGCGTACAGCGTTGGCGCCTGCGGCGGCGATGTCGTTTAACGCTTGCTCCGTGCGATAGGCGTACCAGACATGAGGGTGGTTGATCCCGCGTATAACGAAAGGCTTGTTGAAGCCATCCAACAACTGTCCTTCGTGCACGTGGAAACCGGCGTAAGCGCCCGGTGACGCCAGCGTCGCCGCCAGACAGCCCAGCAGTAACCGGCGCGGTTTGCAGCGGGTTAGTCTTTTTAATAGCTTTCCTTTCATAAAAGATTCCTTATCACCTGGTCGCCCTTGATCAATGGAAATATCGAGAGGAGCGGTGAATATGAAAATGTTTTCAACACATCTCATGAATTCCCTGCGCGTAACGCATCTTTTTCCGTCTCTTCCGCAGTCTTTCCTGAGTCATGAAATATATTGGTATTACAGTGGTATCTGACTAATTTCCTAAGCTACGCAGGATGTTTAGTCTAGACACTTGTCTTTTTGAAAACGTTTTCAAATTGATTTCAAAAAAATGCCCGAATCGAAGGGCTTTAACAGTAAAAATCCTAGACCCAGGTCCCCAATCCCGCAATAGACACTTTGGGTTAGGTTTTATGGGTGGCGCTTGAGAGATATCTCACACGCTTTGCAGACAAGTCGGCTATCTCCCAAACGGCGAGATGACTAGTATAGAAAGCGTAGGGACACGGATGCCAAAGTAAGGAAACGCAGCAAGGAGGCGACAAGGACGATCTTAGTCAAAAGGAAAGGATCAGGAAGGCATCAAAATCAAAAGGCGCGGCAAGGAGCTGCGCCTTTTCTTTTACGTTCAAAAACATGAACTTGAAGTTTTCTCCAGGCCATTATTCCCCTCGCCACAATTCGTCATAATTCATCCTTTCCCATGCCTTAATTGGCCCGGTGGCCGCCTTTTGTGAGCCACATACTGCACGCACGCTTCGCTCTAAAAGAAAAAAAGGAACGCCTGCATGCTAAACGCAACCTATGTCCATGCCTCCTTGTATAGAAGATGGATGGTTTTCGCCTTGCTCTTATCGACGCTTTGTTGGACCAGCCTCGCCCGTGCGGTGAATGGCGACTGGTCTGATGTCGGCTCTGGGGAATTGTTCTTCCTGGAAAACGACGCCTCCTCACCGAACTATCTTCCCGCCGTCACTTTGTCCACCAGCTACGACGCTAATGTGGCGGGCCTGATCGCCACGACGGAGATGACGCAAACATTCCGTAATGACTCTCAGCAATGGCGGGAGGCGGTGTACGTGTTCCCATTACCGGAGGACGCTGCGGTATTCAGCATGGAGATGCAGGTGGGAGACCGGCGGATTATCGGCAAGATCGAAGAAAAGCAGAAAGCCGAAAAAGTGTATCAACAGGCGAAAGCTGACGGAAAAAGGGCGGCGGTTGTGCATCAGCAGCGACCGAACCTGTTCACCCATAAGTTGGCGAACATTGGCCCTGGCGAGATGATCACCCTGACGCTGCGTTATCAGCAGAATATCAGCTATCGCTCTGGCGCATTCTCTTTGGCTTTGCCGTTGACGGTGACGCCGCGTTACATACCGGGATCGTCAGCGGCGCCTGCCTGGTCCGAAGAAGATAAAACCCGTCTGCGCAACGAGTTGCGCTCTCATGAGCGCACGCTGATTAACGACAGCGGCTGGGCGCCGGCGACGGATCAGGTGGCGGATGCCCCGGAAATCACGCCGCCGACAATTATGGCGGAGGATTTGGCCACGCCTTCCCATCAAACGCGTATCCGCGTGCATCTGAACCCCGGCCTGCCTTTGGAGTCAATTGAGAGCGCTACGCACCGCATTCAATGGGTGCAACAAACCAATGGTTACGAAGTGTCTCTGGAGTCGAATAAAAACATTCCCATGGATCGGGACTTCACGCTGACCTGGCGGGTGCGCCAGGGGGCGGAGCCGGAGGCGGCGCTATTCAAAGAGGTGGTGGGCGATGATGTATACGCGCAGTTGTTGTTGATGCCGCCGCAGTTTTCTGATGAAGGCTTGAGTCTGCCACGAGAGTTGGTCTGGGTGATTGATACATCTGGATCCATGGAGGGCGTATCTATTCAGCAGGCGCGTGAGGCGTTGCTGCAAGCGCTGGATACGTTAACGCCGCGAGACCGCTTCAATGTGATTGAGTTCAACTCCAGCGCCCGCAAACTGTTTCCACAAGCAGTGCCCGCTCAGGAACGCGCACTGCAACAGGCGCGGCGCTTTGTGAGGGATCTCAAGGCTGATGGCGGCACTGAAATCGCTGAGGCTCTGGATCGCGCTCTGAGCGATGCGGCTCCGGAAGGCTATGTGCGTCAGGTTGTGTTTTTGACTGACGGTAGCGTTGGCAATGAAATGGCGCTGTTCAAGCAGATTGATCAGCAGCTGGGTGACTCGCGCTTGTTCACCGTAGGCATCGGACCATCGCCCAATCGCTTTTTCATGCGTAAGGCGGCGCAATTCGGCCGGGGCGCGTATAGCCACATCAACGATACATCGGAAGTCAGCCTCAAGATTGCGGAGTTGAGCGACGCCTTGCGGCAACCGGCGTTGCGGGATGTGCGCCTGGAGACCCCAGTGACGCCGAACGCTGAAGTCTATCCTGTGGCGATTCCTGATCTGTATCGCGGCGAGCCGGTGCAACTGCTGTTTAAAGTAGAAGACGGCGCCGGGATGTCGGAGCTACCCGCCTCGATCCAGGGATACGGCGTGGGATTGCTGCAGGACGAACAGCCACTGTGGTTACGCAGTCTGGACCTGCAACAGGCGGCGCCGAGTCAAGGGGTGGCGCGGGCTTGGGCGCGTCACAAGATTGACCACTGGCTGGATCGCAAAAGCATGGGGGAGTCTGAAGAAAGTGTGCGAGACACCGTGCTGCCGCTGGCCTTGGATTTCGCTTTGATGAGCCCCTACACCAGCTTTGTCGCGGTGGAGGAGACGCCGGCGCGTCCTAGAAACAGTGAGCTGGAGAGTGATGCGATTCCCAATTTGGCGCCGCAGGGCCTGTCTCCGAACATGGCGCGTATGCCCAGAACAGCGACCGCTTCGCCGCTGATGATTCATGTGGGCGTATTCTGCCTGACGGTGGCGGGCTTGTTGGGCTGGAGGGATTTACGGGAGCTGAGACATCGTAAGCATCGCTTCGGGAGGCGCGTATGACTTTGTCGAAGCGCGCTGCCGCGTTGATATTTCTACTTGTCGGCGCCGTGAGTCTGGGCGGCGGCGGATATATCCAGGCCAAGGCCTGGCTCGCTCAAATACTTCTGGAGCAGGCGTGGCGGGATACTCTGGCGGCCCGCGCTTTCTCAAGTGATGAAGCTGTGGCTTACAAACCCTGGCCCTGGGCGGATACTTATCCGGTGGGGCTCATGGAGGCGCCGCGTTTGGCGGCGCGTTGGGTGGTGCTGGAAGGCGCCAGTGGACGCAATCTGGCGTTTGGCCCGGCTCATATGGAGGCCAGCGCGGTAGTGGGCGAACCAGGCATGGCCGTGGTCAGCGGTCACCGCGACACTCATTTTCTGGCGCTGCGCGATCTGCGTGAGGGCGATGTCGTGCGCTGGCAGACGCCAGCCGGCCAATGGTTGGAGTTCAGCGTTACCGGTTCCGAGGTGGTGAATGCCGATGAAGTGATGCTGGCGTTGCCCGGAACGGACTCCGCATCTTCCTTTATGTCGCCGCGTCTGGTGCTGACGACCTGCTACCCCTTTGACGGCCCGGTAGGCGGCCCGCTGAGGAAGTTGTACTATCTGGAGCCCGCCCCTCAGACGGCTGCGTTATAGATGAAAAACAGAGGCTTACGATCGCGCTGTAAGAAATGGCCCGGCGAGGGTGAGACATGTCTCAAGACAATGAGAGAATGTCTTACAACAGATAGCGGATATGTAGCCTGTTGCGACTCGGGGCGGCTGACTAATATAGAAAGCGTAGGGACACACATGAGACGTAAGGACACGATGCAGGGAAGCAACAAGGATGAATAACGAGCCATAAGGAACGGCAAGGGATGCATCTGATGCGGAAGCGCGGCATGGAAGCCGCGCTTTTTATTTCAGCCCGGCTCGGGCGCCTTTTTCTGTCACGTTTTAACCCTCCGTCAGGCTCGTATTCATCGGCCTTGAGAGAACCGCTTCCCATTCCTGTCATTTTTAATCCCGCTTCTGTAGAGTTAATGTAAATTTTCGTTAACTTTTATGACGCCTTTGCATACAATCCCTCGCTATAGGTGATTGATAAAGCCACTAATTTAAAAGTGGCGGTTGCTATAGCCGGTTTAAGCAATCGGTTACGGAGTGTGGTGACAATACGGAAGTTGAAGGGTTAATCACTTTATCGCCCTCAAAATAATCACAATTTCAGTTCACACTCACTTTCCACCCTGCACGATGAGGCTGCGCCAATTAGGGCGGGTTTTTCTGCGGGCGCGCGCCGCCACCACAAATAGTTTTAGATCAGGGTGTCAGATGATCAGATTCGTATCTCGTGTATTGCATGCCGGTTTGACTTCCAGAAGCGCCATTCTCGTGGGCTCATGTATTGTGTCGCAGTCATTGTGGGCGACTCCTCCCAGCGCAGTGGATGATTCGCGCACTATGGCCTCTGACAGCAGGCTCACCATCAATGTACTGGCGAATGACTTTGACTCCGATGGCGACGCTATCAGACTGGTTAGCGTTGGTTCGCCAGATAACGGCTCCACCACCGCCAATGCGGACGGCAGCGTGCGCTATATCCCCAATTCAGGCTTTATCGGCACTGATACTTTTACATATGTCATTGAAGACGACGCGGAACCCGCTACCCGCTCTACCGCCACGGTCACCGTCACCGTCGTCGACAGCTCCGTGACGCCTTTGGCTGATGGAGACAACGATCGCAAGGTCGCGCAAGCCTTTGAGGGCGCCTGTAGCAGCTTGAACTCCCAGACGGATGATGAAATTTCCGCCGGCGGCAGTCTGCTGTTGGCCCGATGCGAAGGGCTTTCCCAGTTAGGCATCAATAACCCTGAATTGGTGGCGGAAGCGCTGAATAAGATCGCGCCGGAAGAAACCTCTTCGCAGATGCGTAATTCCGCCTCCTCCAGCCGCTCGCAAAGCAGCGCAGTCAGCCAGCGTCAGAAACTGTTGCAGAATGGCGCAACGGGCTTCTCTTTAAATGGCGTGGCCTGGAATGGTGCCGCCAGCGGCGGTGCAGCGGGTGAAGAATCCAGCCCCTGGTCGCGAGTAGGCGTGTTCGCCAATATTCAAAGAGAAGGCGGTGAATACGATAAAACTGGCCTGGAAAACGGCTATGACTATTCCGGCGTAGTGCTGACCCTGGGCGCAGATTACGCGTTGCGTCGGGATTTGTTTGTCGGCGGCGCCTTCGGTTGGACTCATACGGGCGTTGATTACGCCAACCAGGGCGGAGAACTGGATACGGATATTTATACTTTCCTCGGTTACGCCAGCTATTTCGTGGGCGATTTCAGTTTTGACGTGCAGATGGGGTACGGCGCGACCCGTTTTGACTCCAAACGTCGCATCGCCTACTCCGATCCCACTGGCGATGTCGACGTCACTGCTGTCGGTAATACCAGCGGCGACCAATTCCTTTTCAATACCCGTGCGGAATGGCAGTGGTCGCACAATGCGCTGACACTGAGCCCCTATGTGCGTTTAGATTATCTGAACAGCAACATCGACGGTTACGGCGAGAATGGCGCAGGCGGTCTGAATATGACCCTTAGCGAGCAACGTATTGATCAGTTGACGCTGGCGGCGGGTGTGCAGGGAACCTATGCCATCAGTCGCGACTGGGGTGTATTGATTCCTTCCTTCCAGCTTAGCGCTCTGAGTGAGATTCATTCTGACCGCGATGCGGTGACGGGACGCTTTTCCTACGACCCTGATCCGAACAATCGCTTTAATCTGCAAGCGGACTCCGAAGAGTCGCTGTTCTATCAGGCCGGTGTAGGAGCCACGGCTGTGTTGCCTCATGGCCTGTCAGTGTTTTTGGAATATCAGCAGATATTCGGATACGAGCATCTCACTGCCTATCAGGTGCAGACCGGCGTGAGATACGAGCTATAACAGGGAGTCAGTCATGCTTAAGAAATGCCTATCCTTTTTCTCATTATTGATATTACTGCTGTCGCTGTCCGCCTGCGGCGGCTCTTCCAGCTCGACGGACGACGCGCCGGCGACGGATGGCGGCGCGACGCCGACGGAACCTACAGACCCTACGGATCCTGGCTCGCCCACGCCGGGCGGCGACTCTGGCGCAGCGCCTAAAGTCAGCGCCGGCGGCAATCAGTATGCCGACCCCAATGTCGTGCTGTCTCTCGCAGGAACGGCGGAAGCGTTGGAAGGCGCTGAAATTGTAAGCACTACCTGGACTCAGGTGTCCGGGCCGACGGTTTATCTGTCCACGCCTAACAGCCTGAGCAATATGATTCTGGCTCCTGACGTCACTAAAACCCAGACTTTGAGTTTTAAACTGACGGCAAAGGACACCAAGGGCAAAGAAAGTTCGGATATCGCCAGTATTGTGGTGGAACCTCTCGCCAGTTTCGTGCGGGTGACCGGCTCCAGCGTTGATGAGGCGGCGGGTCAGGCGACTTTGAAACTGATCCTGAACAGAGCCTCTAATGAGCCGGTCACGGTGCAATACATGACCCAGGATGGCGCCGCCGCCAGTGGCGTGGATTATGTCGCCGCTTCCGGCTCTGTCACCTTCGAGCCCGGAGAGACCGAGAAGGCGATCGCCATTGAAATCATTGATGACGAAGATGAAGAAGCGGACGAGCCCTTTACCGTTCGTATTACCGCCACGGAAAATGGCGTGGTCGCTTCGGCAGTGGGCACGGTGGTCATTCGTAATGGAATGGATACCGCGCCGGAACTGAAAGAACAGAATATCGCCTTTGTTTCCGCCGGCCCTTTAACCGGTTTGATCGGCGCCAGCCTCACTAATGTGATCGACGAGGAGTCGGCGCCAGGCAGCGGCGCAGTCACTTATGCGACCGCTGACGAAAGTATCGCAACCGTGGATATTTCCTCCGGCGTAGTGCAACTGAAGTCCGCAGGCTCTACCGTGATTACCGCCGTCAAGGCGGCGGATTCTGAATACAAAGCGGCGCAGGCGACGTATACCGTTGTCGCTGAAAAGCGGCCTGGCGCGGTTACTTTCGCAACCCCTGGGCCATACGCTGTCGCTTATGAGGATACCTTCACTAACATCGCAACAGGCATTGGCTCTGGCGAAGTGCGCTACGCATCCAGCAATACGTCCGTCGCCAGCGTCACTTCAGGCGGCGTCGTGACGATTGTGGGAGTGGGAAGCGCCGTCATTACCTCCACGCAGTTGGCGGATGATGTCTATCTGGAGGCGACCGCCACCTACGCTATAGAAGCGGACAGAAAAAAACTGGATCTGTCTTTCAAAGACGTTGGCCCCGTGGCGGGCGTGATTGGCGGAACTTATACCAATACGTTGTTGGGTAATAAAGGCTCTGGAGCGCTGACTTATTCCAGCGACAATACCGAGGTCGCCACCGTGAATGCTGAAACAGGCCTTGTGTCGTTCGTTGGCGAGGGCAATGCGCATATTTCGGTAGTCAGAGCGGATGATGATCTCTATAAAGCGACGACGACCACTTACTCGGTTTCGGTGGGTAGAAAAATCCAGAGTATTGCGTTCGTAAATCCCGGGCCAGTAGAAGGAGTCTATGGGGAAACCGTTAATAATCCAGTCGCAGAAGGCGCTCCTGGCAGCGGCGCCGTAACATACTCTTCCAGCAATAGCTCTGTGGCTTCCGTTAACAGCGAAAGCGGCGTTGTACAACTTGTTGGCGCCGGCTCTGCTGTGATTACGGCGGAAAAGGCGGGCGACGCCGTCTATAGCAGCGCAATCGCCAAGTACACCCTGACTGTCAACAAGAAGGCTCAGACGCTTTCGTTAAGAAACCCAGGGCCTATCGAAACCAATGTTGGCAACATCGTGACCAATGGCGTGACTGTGGTTGAGGGTGGCACTGGCGCGTTGTCGTACAGCGCTGATGCGGAAACGGCGATCGAACTGGACAGGGAAACCGGTGAAGTGCACGCCGTCAGCGTAGGCGAAGCCCAGATCACCGTCACCAAAGCTGGCGACGCCAACTATAATGCGGCTTCCGTGAGCTATAAGGTTATTGTTGGCAAAGGCGTGCAGAGCATCGCCTTTACGACGCCGGGCCCCGTAGAGTCCATCTATGGCGACACCTACACTAACGTGATTACCGGCGGGGCTCCAGGTTCAGGCGCTATTACATATGCTTCCAGTAACGAAAGCATTGCGACGATAAATAGCGCTACAGGCGAAGTGACAATGGTCGGTGTCGGCAGCGTGGTGATTACCGCCACCAAGGCGGCGGACGCCAACTATGAGAGCGCGGAAGCCAGCTACACCATCAATGTGGCGAAGAAGACGCCTGCCCTTACTTTCGGCAGCGCAGGTCCATTGAGCCTGACTATTGGAGAGACCCTGACCAATGCAGCCACCAGTACGTCTACTGGTGCAGTGACCTATAGCGTTGGTGATTCCGCCATTGCGTCAGTCGATGCGGAAAGCGGTCTGGTAACGGCGCTGGGTGTTGGAAGCACATCTATTATGGCGACACAGGCGGGGGATACGAATCACAACGCCGCCAGCGCCAAATATTCGCTGAATGTCAGCAAGAAAACGCAAACCATCTCCTTCACGCAGCCAGGCCCTCTGGATGGCGTTTATGGCGGTTCTCTGACTAATGCCATCAAAGACGGCGCGCCAGGAACCGGCGCAGTTCTTTACGCTTCCAGCAATACCAGCGTTGCAACGGTCAATAGCGAAACCGCTGTAGTGCAATTTGTGGGGGTCGGAACGGCGACGATCACCGCTACTAAGGAAGCGGACGCGACCTATGAAGCCGCCACCGCCAGCTATACGATTACAGTGGCCAAGAAGGACCAGGTGATTGCTTTCTTGGATGCGGGGCCGGTATACGCATACGTAGAAGACGCCGTCAATAACCCCGCTTCCACCGTCGAGGGCGGAGTGGGCGTTATCACATACAGCGTTGATAATGCAGATGTGGCTATCGCCGCCGCAGGTGACGGCGTATTCAACATCGTTGGGATTGGCGACGCTGTAGTAACTGCGACCAAAGCCGGAGATGCAAATCATAATCCTGTGTCGCTTGAATACAGAATCTCTGCGATAGAGACTGGCGTAGGCGCCGCCGCTTTTGTGGGTGCAACAAATACGCAGGTACAGCTGACTTATGGCGCAGACAGTTCTGTCAGCGACCTGTCGCTAATCAGTTCTACCGACGCAGGGTGCGACATCGCCAATTACAGTCTGTGTGAAAATGGCGCTATGACGCTGATTAATAGCGATACCGTGACGGAGAATGCGGCTTTGCTCGACAGAACCGCCTATTACTGGTTGTTGCATGGCGAAAGAAGTGGTTCGTCAGCCACTATTGAACCAGGAATCGGGGACTCAGGGAGTGAAGGGGAGACTGTGCGCGCCGCTCTTCCGCGTCGCTATGATCATCAGACTGTTGAGTTCAATGGGTCTCTGTGGATGATTGGCGGAATGGCGTATGACGGTGAAGTCACTGTAGCCAATGCTGAGGTTTGGAATTCTACCGATGGCGTATTTTGGACCCGGAGAGCGATTATTGAGTCAGGAGGGATGAGCAAGCACAAGGCCGTTGTTTTCGACGGTAAGCTGTTTGTTTATAACGAAGGTGTGATTTGGTACTCCTCTGATGGCGTAACTTGGCAAAAGCACTCCCTTACGCCTGCGTTTGGAGTCAGGGAAGCGCAAGGATTTGCAGTGTTTCAGGGGGCATTGTGGTCTATCGGCTATGCTTCCGGGGATGACTTCCCCTCTATGTGGAGAAGCATCGATGGATTTGAGTGGATATTGCAAGGTGACATCGAAGGTGTGAGCTTGCGCAGCGACTACCAAATGGCTGTAAATAATGATCAGCTATGGCTGGTGGCGGATGCTGTAGGAGGCAGATTGCTGCAAAACGATGTGTGGGCCTCTACCGATGGCGTTAACTGGACGCCAATCCTGGCGGTGGGTGAGGCCCCCTTCAGCGGTAGGACAAACCACACTTTATTTGCGCACGATGGGAAGCTATGGATTATCGCCGGTCAGGGTTATGAGTTCGCCGTGTTCAACGACATTTGGACATCCGTAGATGGTAAAACGTGGACGTCTATAGATGCTCCCGCCGTTACTGCAAGATTTTCCCATCAGGCGGTCGTCTTCGGTGGGCGGCTATGGGTATTTGGCGGAAGATCCAGTCCAACGGAAATGGTTCCTCTCGGCGATACGTGGCGCTCAGAAGATGGTAGTAACTGGCGTAGATTGGTGAGGGCAAAATTCTCGTTCTTGACGGAACCTACGCCTATGTAATCCCAAGGTTTGTTACCTTCAATAAACGCCGGCCTAGCGCCGGCGTTTTCGTTTAAACCAATCGTAAAGCCCGTTCGGAGACCAATCTTTCCACCACACGAATATTATGCGGTCCTTTCTCCAGCAGACTGTCCAGAGACTGCGGTGTCGCGCATTGATGTAGTACGCCTTTTTCCATTGCGGTGGCGGCGCGCCAGTATTTCTTAACGCCAGGCCCCACCAGAACCGGGTGGGCGCCGTCGACGGTGGGCAGAGGTTGATTCAATATCAGGGCGCAGAGCAGCTTTTCAGGCGCAGCCGGGAACTCGACCAATTGTGACATGGGGGCGATGACGACAGAAAAGTTGCGACAACGGTTGCTGTTCGTTTCCATGGGGCTGACGGGAGAAAGCCGATATTCGTGAATCGCCTTCAGAGCGCATTCGAACACGGTTAGAGCCTGTAGCAGAGGGTCCGCCGTGTGCTCGCAGATAAAAGTTTTGAACGCCATCGCCTCAGGTACGAAATAAAGTGAACGGCAAGGCGTGGCGCAAATGTACTCCTCCACCAACGCTTGTAACTGTAGCCGCTCAAGCAGGCGTAAGGTCAGTGGCGCGGCGATTTGCAACCTGGCTTTACGCCACCATTTCTGCACGTCACAGGTGACTTGAAATCCCTTGGACTCACTGAGTTCATGCAACCAGGCGCGTTCTGCTTCATTTAGATCCAAACGCTTGCAGTCCAGTTTCTCGGGACAAGCGGAAGTGTGGGAGTGAATCATTTCCACCATTGCTATTTGCAGATCATGTAACGGCATAGCGGCGTTCCTCTTTTACTGGCTGGCGATGACGCAGCCAGATTTCCCGAGCTGTTTGCAGTTGTTGCTGAACGCCCCGCTCGCCGACGATATCCAGCGCCTGCTCCAGCAATTCATAAATAATGGCGTTGGCGTTAGGCGCGCGCTGCAGGGTCCAGTCCAATAACTCCCACACTGGCTGCGGCGTTTCGTCGCTGTGCACGTCCAGCTGCAGGCCTTCGTGGATTGCCCCGCCCGCCACATGAATCTCCACCACCTTACTCAGGTCAAGACGCCCCAGTGCTTCATAAATATCAAATCCGAAATTGGCGGCATTGCAGTAAAGGTTATAGAGGTCCAGCAAAAGGCCGCAGGAGGTCCGCTCAGTGATGCGGTTGAGAAATTCGATCTCGTCTATGCCTGCGTCGTTTGGCATATTGGGGAGATAATAAGTGGTGTTCTCCAATAGAAATGGAGTTTGGTAACGCTGCTGGATCGCCTTTATTCGCGGACAGATGATGTCCAATGCCTCTTCCGTAAACGGTACGGGCAATTGCACGCCAGCGTGCAAATCGACGCCATCCGCTGTGCGTATTTGCAGAAATCCCAGGTGTTCGCTGTGCCAGGGAAATGGCTGCACGTCCGCAAAGTCATCCAGAATACGGATGTAGTCTTGATTCCAACCGCTGGCTGAGCCTATCGACAGGCCGAGGCCATGCACCACTACGGGATACAGTCGACACCATTCGATGACTGCGCTGAGCCGATCAGGGCTAAAGCCGGTGCGTCGTTGGGCTCCGTCCCAATACTCCTGGCACAGGATGTCCGGACTGACTTCAATAAAGTCGATCATGTCCTCACAGCCGCGTAGAAGAGGAATAAACTCCGGCTGATAGTTAATGCCGACGCCCAACTTGGGCAAAGAGGATAAAGCTTTCATGGCAAAGGCTCCGGCTGCTGTCCCGCCGGCCCGGCAGTCCCGGACCGGCCGAAGTAATTGGCGCTTATCCGCCATACAGAGTGACGTTGACAGGAATCTTGGATTGAATTTTTACAACAGGATCCAATCCCAGACGCAGATCCAGGCCGACTAACCCGCAGGTAGGACAGCCTGACTGGTTCAAAATCTGCTCCAGAATATTCTGCAAGTCCCAAATGCTGACTTCGTACTGCGGATCGAATGAGGCGCTGACAGTTTTGCGGTCGCGGGATACGCCGCTGTCGTCCGCGGCGGAAGCGACGCCTGAAAAACTAGTGATAGAGGCTGCGCCGGTCACCAACGCGGCATTGCGAAGGAAGGTGCGGCGATCGCTTTCGCTGGCTTGTGGACGAGTGCTTGCGGATACATCGTTCGTTGTGTCGGACATCGTGTCTCTCCTTTGCGGTTGTATTGTCAGGCGGGGGCGGACGTAAAGCGGAGACTCCCGCTTAACAACCCCTGAAGACAGAGCTTAAACCCGGAGCGATATGCGGGCAGCGCAATGCGGCGCAAAGGAATTGTGAAATACTCACGTTTGAGACTGGCGAGAGGAAGATAAAGTTGGCGTTAGGACCCGTTGGCGTCGCCGACACGACAACGGATCCTTCAAAATCAAGCGAGTAGCTGCTTGATGCGGGCTTTCAGCATCTCAATGGCGACGCGGTTTTTGCCGCCTTTGGGGACGATAATGTCAGCGTATTGCTTAGTGGGTTCTACAAACTCAAGAAACATGGGGCGGACAGTGGATTTGTACTGTTTGATGACCGACTCCATGGTCCTGCCACGCTCTTCTATATCGCGCTGCAAACGTCGCAGCAGGCAGATATCCAGAGGCGTGTCGACGAAAATACTGGTGTCCAGGCGACTGCGGATATTTTTATCCGACAGCAGCAGAATGCCTTCAATGATGATGACCCGACGCGGCTCCATGGAGATCGAGTCTTTAGCTCGGTTGTGCTCTTTGTAGTCATAGACCGGCACATCAATGGCGCGCTTTTCCTTGAGCTGGTCCATGTGGCGCACTAACAGGCCGTGGTCGAATGCGGACGGATGATCGTAATTGGTCTTCAGCCTTTCCTCCATGGAAAGGTGGGTTTGGTCCTTGTAGTAAGAATCTTCTTTGATAATGCCGATGTGGTGGGCGCCGACTTCTTCTTTCAGTTCGTCATAGATTGTGACGGATAAAAGGCTCTTGCCGGATGCGGAGGCTCCGGTGATGCCAATAAAAATGGGAGACATGCAGGAAATATCCAAATGTGGTCAGACCCGCCTAGTTTAATGCCTTGCTCCTGAACTGTCATGAACAGGGTCAATATTCCTGCCATCTTCCTTGTGTGCGGCATAGGGTTCGCCCCAGGTTATAGCCTGTCGTTTTAACGTGTAAATTAAGCGCTGCAGAGATAAGTTATATAAAAAACAATGTGATACGCCGGATCTGGCGTCCTTCCAGAGACTGCTTTCTCGCAGTCCGTCACAACCCATTCATCTCTGCAGATCTATGGCGAAGGCACTATTTCGCTATGCAATTATCAAGGAAATATGGAGTTTATATGATATCGACGAATCCCAAGAAACCGTTCGCTTACCTGGCTGCAGCCGCACTTTCCACATTTGTTGCTGCGCCTGCTATGGCGGCGCCTGCGCCGACACCTCATCATTTCGTTATTGAACAGGATTTTGAATTAGGCATGAGGACTTATGACCCTATCGTTATTGATGGCGTGACGGTTTTTCGCTGGTGGGGAAATCCCAGTAATCCTTCAGTGAGCAATGAAAGGCCGAAGGACGGGAACTATTCAATGAAGTTTGAGTATAAGAGTACTCCTGATGCTGTAGATTCAAGCTCAGAGCAGCGCTTTGAAATACCTGCTGGAACCTCTGAATTGACGATTCAGTATGATCTATTTATCCCAGAAAACTTCTATCATCGAACACAAGATCACGTGGCTGATGCGAATAAAAGGCAAGATAATAATAAATTTTTAGTATTGTGGTCTGGTATATACAGCTCTTATGAGTCTAATAACTCTGCAGCTTTCGAGTATCACCCATCACTACTGCAGGAAGGCGCTTCTAAACTGGATTACCACCTTGGGCCAGGAAAGTATGATGATAATCATAAGTGGCCAACTACAGACCATATCATAGATTTATCTGATGCAGGGCAATGGGTTAACTATAAGGTTCATGTTAAGTTTTCAGAAGAAGGGAAAAGTAATGGAGAAATAACTTGGTGGAAAAATGGTAGTGTTTACTATGCTGTATCAGGCTTGAATAATTATTCTGGATTCGGAAATTATATAGACAAAGGTTATCTTCTCGGGTGGTCAAATAGTGGATTTTCCGAAGAAACAGTATTCTATTTGGATAACCTGAGAATAGACGTTTACGATTACATATACAAAAATACAACTCTATTTAAACTCCCGCAAGAGAAATATACAAGCTATGATCTCGCTCAAGACAAGGGGGTGGCTGAAGATAGATATGATGATTTAGGCATTAAACTAACAGGAAATGCTTGGAAGAAAATTGAAGCGCCATACACTATCACACCTGACACAGTCTTGGAGTTTGATTATGTCGGTGATGTGGAAGCTGAGATTGAAGCAATCGGCTTTGCTAATACAAACTACTATAATAAAAATGCAACATTTAAACTCTCTGGCACTCAAAATGCTGAAGCCGGTATTCGTGACTTCGATAACTACCCTAACGATAAGAAGGTAAAGCACTATGAAATACCTGTCGGCGAATACCTTAGTGGTGAATACCGGTATCTAACCTTTATCCGTGATAACGACGTAGCGTCACCAACAGGCTATAGTTTATTCAGTAATATTAGGTTTTACGAAAAAGAAACCACGAACAACTAAACGCGCACTATACAGCTTGAGTTGTTTAATCTGAAAAAGTATGGCGGGCTGACTTGTGTTTTGTCGGCCATCAAGCTTGGCGTTAGCCATACATAAACAAAAGCGCCTCTGATGTTGGTGTTTAGCCTGCGTCAGAGGCGCTTTTTCAATGTTGGGAATAACGTGGGAAATCGATGAAAAACAGGTAGTAGTGTAAAGAAATGTTTCAGAATTGATTTAAATGTTACTTAACAGTGTTAATCTCAATAAATTCGGTTATTTCTGTTGATCTGCACGCATCAATTGTTTTATTAATGTTCGCCACGAAGTATCACGTTAGATGACGTGGCTTCGCTTCTCTGCAATCATAACGGATGCGTGCAGCTCTGTGAGCGGCGCGCTTTTTATTAATGGAAAACGAGGATATAGATGGACTTGCCCATGGACAGAATACTCTCGACCTTGTCCCTGACCTGTTTCGCTCACTCAAGCTTCTCCAGATTGACCATTTAGCCCGTAAGGCTATCTTGGACTCACTGCGGTTCGGATAATTCTCCGGCGTTTTCGCTGCGCAGACGCAGAGTCTGTGCGGGTATTGCTACGCAAAATGCGCCGCTCCAACGCTTTGAGGAAAGCAAGCCTGACGATTCGCCTGTTCGCGCTTGATGTTTGCAAACATAAGTTCGGTATAAACAGCTTTATAACAAAGGACGTCATAAGATGTTTACATGTTCGCCACGCAATCTGGCATATATTGTATTTCTTCTTTTCACTCTCTCGGCCCATGCGGAAGAAGACGAGTTTCCCGGTCGTCGCCAATATCCGGCCGTAGACTTCATTGAACTCCAGGAGTTCTATCAGCAGTTGGCTGCTGGCGAAATCGTCGCCGTCGACGTACGCACGGACTATGAGTACAACACGCTGCACATAAAGGGCGCTTTCAACGTCTCATACACATCCCACAACTTCGCCGAAGAAATGCAGGCGCTGCAGAAGCAGCATCCCGGCAAGAAGCTGGCGTTATATTGCAACGGTAAAACCTGTCTCAAATCCTATAAAGCCGCCAGTAAATGCCGCAAATACGGCATTGAGAACGTCATCGTCTACGACGCTGGAGTGTTTGATTACGCCAAAGCGTATCCGCAAGACACCAACCTGTTTGGCGAAATCCTGGGCGATCCTGGACGGCTTATCGGCAAGGACAAACTCAAGGCGCACACGATCACCGTGGCGGAGTTTGAAGATAAAATCATTAAAACCGATGGCATTGTCCTGGATGTACGCGACAAGCAGCAAAGAGAAGGCATCGCCATCTTTTTCATGCGTGAAAAGCGCGCGCCTTTGGACCGTCCGGATTTGATCGACCGTTACATTAATCAGGCGAAGAAACGTAACGTGCCGCTGTTGATCTACGATCAAGCGGGCAAGCAGATCCGGTGGCTGCAGTACTATCTGGAGAAGCAGAACGTGTCTTCCTACTACTTCATGGCCGGAGGAATCGACGAATACTATAAAACGCTCTAGGCGGACCAGACCGGCCGTGCGGAAAAGCCTTCCTGGCGTTTTCCGCGCCGCTTGAGCGTAAATGAGCGTCGCTTCCAATTAATAAAACCACCCTAGGCAAGGGACATAAAAAAGTGAGGAACCACCATGACGGATGATAAGAAAGAACGGGGGCTGTATGAGTTGTACGCGGACGATCCAGAGCGCGCGGATTATCTGGTGTTTGGGCGACGCGCTCACTCTGATCGACGCGGTTTTCTGAAAGGCGCCGGCCTGGGCGCTATGGGGGCGATGCTGGGAATGGCGATTCCTTTTCATCGTAACTTTCCCTCTGGGCTGATACCCGCCGCCATGGCGGAAGATACGGAAATTGGTCTGTTCAGCGGTAAAGACGGACTGACTCTGTTGAATGACCGCCCAATCAACGCTGAAACCCCTGCTCACCTGCTTGATGACGCTGTCACTCCCACCAGCCGACATTTTGTCCGTAATAATGGCGTTGTGCCGGATATCGCACGTCGTATGGACGCGTCTGACTGGAAACTGACTATCGACGGTGAAGTGGAGAAAGTGCTGGAATTGACGTTGGACGAACTCAAGTCCAAGTTCAAGCCGGTCACGTTGAAGCTGCAACTGGAGTGCGGCGGCAATGGACGCGCGGCGTTCAATCCTCCGGCGAAAGGCAATCAATGGACAGTGGGCGCTATCGGCAACGCAGAGTGGACTGGGGTGCGTTATGCGGATCTGTTGAAGGCGGCGGGTGTTAAGCCGTCAGCAATTTACACTGCGCATCATAGTCTGGACGGGCATCTGTCCGGCGATCCCAGCAAAACCCCGATCTCCAGAGGCGTGCCCATTTCCAAGGCGATGGACCCTCACTCCATCATCGCCTATGCGATGAACGGCGAGCCTCTGCCGGCGTTACATGGCTTCCCTGTGCGTACGATCTGTCCGGGCTGGCCGGGCTCCACCTCGCAAAAATGGTTGAGCCGAATCCAGTTGCGGGATGTGGTGCATGACGGCCCCAAAATGACTGGATCTTCCTATCGCGTGCCAAAATTCCCTGTGGCGCCAGGAACGCATGTCGCGGACGAGGACTACCAAATCATTGAGTCCATGCCGGTCAAATCCCTGATCACCACGCCGCAGACCAGCCAGACCATCAAGACGCGCACCCTGAAAGTGCACGGTCATGCCTGGGCGGGGGATAATGTGGTCAAGCGCATGGACATCTCTTATGACTTCGGCGTTACCTGGGTGCAGGCGGACCTGAAAGCGCCACCCAATCCCTTCTCTTGGCAGGAGTGGTATGCGGAAGTGACTTTCCCAACCCGCGGCTACTACGAAATCTGGGCCAGAGCCACGGATGACAAAGGTAACATGCAGCCTTTCGCTGTGAACTGGAATCCGAAAGGGTACCTGAACAACAGCATGCACCGTATTGCGGTGATCGTGGACGTTTGATCCGGGATAGTGGTTAGCGTCCAATGATGTTTGGATGCTGACATAAGCGCCCTGGCTTTTCTCTCATTGGAAAGAAGAGCCAGCGGCGTGCTTATGTAACCCTGGTTAACCCAGATATTTACGTCTTTAATCCTCCTCAAAAAGAGGAAAAACCATGACAATAAAAACGCTGACTCCTCTCTTCTTCGCCAGCGCATTGAGCCTGACGACTTATGCAAGCGGCGCGGAGTCTCCATTCGGCGCCGACTGGCCGGAAGGCCCTGGATCGCAGGAAGCCGGCGCGTTGTGCGGCGCCTGTCATTCTCTCGCGCTGGTGAAACAGCAGGGGCTGAGCAAAGAAAGCTGGGATGAAGTGCTTACCTGGATGCAGGAAGAACAGGGCATGCCGGAACTCAATGCGGAATTACGCAACCTGATTCTGGAGTACCTGTCGACGAACTTTAATCCAGAAACTCACGCCCAGCGTCGCAACAACGCTCCATGAGCTTGCTGATACTTCGCTGGAGTTAGGTTTATTCCACCTCTACGCCGCGCACGCGCACTTCCATGCCGGCGGTGACTTGTACGCCAAACCCACCGCAATGAGCGCAGGGATCGTAGAGTTGGTGGAGTGGGGTGGCCTGGCGGCAGTGTGGGCATTGGCCTGCGCCGGGTATGGAGAGATATTCCAGCGTGGCGTTTTCAACAACCGTGCCTTTGGCGACGGCGCTGAAGCAGAAGTCCATGGCGCTGGTTTCGACATGTGACAGTTCGCCGATCTCCAGTACGATTTTGACCACTCGTTGAAAACCTTCCTTTGCCGCGCTGTCCTCAATCAGTTGCACGACGTTCTCCATGATCGACAACTCATGCATGACCGTGAATTTTCTCTCTGCTCTGCAACCAGCTCGCCAGATAGTCGAAAGCCTGATTGAGGTTATGTTGCGCTTCGGGCGATAGCGCTTCTTCGAAGTGATCGAAAGCATAACCGCGAATGCCCATCAGGAAGGCTTCCGTGTTGGCGCTAAACAAGGTGCGGGACAGGGTCACAACCGCTTGCGGCGACAGCACATGGCTGCTCATGGGACACTCGTCGTCCGCTTCGATTTGCTGAAGAAAAAAAGGTTTGCCGCCGCGCAGGCTGGCGTCGATAAACACGACCTGCTGAAAACGACTTAGTTCCAGGGCGTCTTCCACCGTGAGCTGGTAATTGGTTTCCACGGTGACGCCAGCCAGATTGAGTTCCGCAATGCGATCCGCGCAGGCGGGACCGAGTCCGTCGTCCTGGCGGCCGGGATTGCCGTAACCGATGATCAGAGTGGATAAGTTTATTTCCTTGTTCATAACAGGGTTCCTGAGGCCTTAGTCTGACGGGACATCTTGTCCCATGTGCTGGCTATTGCTGTGTATAAGCGCGCCATCGGCGTCGAATAGCTCCACCGTCAGCGGCATCTGTCCCAGGGCGTGAGTGGCGCAGGACAGGCAGGGGTCATAGGCGCGTACGGCGACTTCCACATGGTTCAGCATGCCTTCTGTGATGCGCTTTTTACCCCCCAGATATTTTTTCGCCACATCCGTGACAGCCCGGTTCATGCCGTTATTGTTGTGAGTGGTGGAGACGATCAGGTTGCAGTATGTGATCTGATCGTTTTTGTCGACTTTGTAGTGGTGGAATAAAGAGCCGCGCGGCGCTTCGATAACGCCGACGCCCTCTTCCCGCCGTTCTCCGGTGACCCGCAGATCGGCGCCTTGCAGATCCGGGTCCAGCAGCAGCTCGTGAATCTTTTCCACGCAATGCAGTACTTCAATCATTCGCGCCCAGTGATAGGCCAGGCTCATATGGTTGGGCTTATCGTGGGTCAACGCTCGGAATTCCTTATGCTCGGCGTTCGCCAGGGGCGTATCGATAAAGGCGACGTTGTTCAAGCGGGACAAGGGGCCGACGCGATACCAGCCATCCAGCGCGCCGCGACTTTTTATGAAGGGAAATTTCATGTACGACCAGGGCCGCACTTCTTCCATGATGTAGTCATTGAAGTCCTGATAATCGACGTGATCGAAAATAATATTGCCGGCGGCGTCAGTGGCGCGCAGGCCGCCGTGATACAGATCCAGCGCTCCGTCTTCGCGCACCAGGGACAAATGGCTGGAGTTGAAGTTGGCGAATTTCTCCACCTGAGTCAGGTGTTCAAGCGTGTAACCCTTGGCGACGTCCACCGCGCCTTTGGCCCAGACTTTCATCTGCTCAATGTCCTGCAATAGCAGATCTCTTTCCTGCAGAGACAGATTCTTGTTTATGCCGCCGGGGATGGCGCCGGTGCCGTGAATTTTCTTGCCGGCGGTATGCAGAATCACCTCCTGGCCGTATTTGCGCATCAGCACGCCCTGTTTGGCCAGATCGGGAAACTCTTTGATAACGTTGAAAATATTACGCTTGCCGCGAGGCGCATCGAAACCAAATAACAGATCCGGCGAACTCAGGTGAAAGAAATGCAGCACGTTGCTTTGCATGACCTGACCGTAGTGCATCAGACGACGCATTTTCTCCGCTGTCGGCGGCAGTACGTCAGCGCCGACGATCATATCCATCGCCTTGGCGGCGGCGATGTGGTGGCTGACCGGGCAAATGCCGCACAGGCGCTGTACGATCACTGGCGCCTCCCATAGCAGGCGCCCGCGAATGAAACGCTCAAAGCCGCGAAACTCCACAATATGCAGGCGGGCCTCCGCCACATTATTATCGTCATCCAGGTGAATGGTGACCTTGCCGTGACCTTCCACGCGGGTGACCGGTTCGATTTCCACAATGCGGGTTTTGGGCTTATCAAGATTCATCTGCGCCAGTCCTAGTCGTATTTGATCATGTGGTATTCCAAAGGCGCCGGCTCACCTTTGATCAGCGCCGCCAGCGTAGCCCACAGCACTTCACCTGAAGGCGGGCAACCGGGAATCTGGTAGTCGATTTTGACCACTTCCGCACAGGTGTATACCTTGTCCAGCAACAACGGCAGCGCTGCGTCATTGGGAATCTGATTACTGGGGTTATATACCTTGGCGCTGCTGGAATAGGCTTCTTCCAGGCACTCCCGCAATGGGTCTTCCGAATGCATGATGGCGTTACGCATCACCGGCAGGCCGCCCATGATGGCGCATTGTCCCACCGCCACCAGCACGTCGCAGTGCCTACGGAACTCCTGCAGGGTGTGGACGTTTTCTTCATTACAGCAGCCGCCCTCGATGACGCCGATATCGCAACGGCGGGAAAACGTTTTGAAGTCGGTCAGTGGGGAACGGTCAAACTCCGCCAGCTCCATCAATTCCAGGATGTGCTCGTCCATGTCCAACAAGGACATATGGCACCCGAAACAGCCCGCCAGAGAAACCGTTGCGATGCGCTTTTTACGTTTCATGACTGTTCCTCGGACGGATCAATTTGATGCACGGCGATACGGTTTTTATGGCGGGCCTCGATTTCCCAGCCGATGGGCTTGTTGTCGAACTGGCGTTGTCCTATCGGGGCGAAAAAACCTTCTCTTTTACGGATGATGCAACCGACCGGACAGACTTCCAGAGACATGGCGTAGTCGTCAATGGAGGCGTCGGTGGCGGCCAGATTCTCCGCATTGACGCCAATACGTTTGTGGATGCCGCGTCCCACATATTCAAAGATATTCTTGCCGTCCACATCCCGGGAGGCGCGAATACAGCGCCCGCATAAGATGCAGCGATTGGTGTCCAGGGCGATATCCGGGTGGGAGGCGTCCACCGGGCGCACCGGCTGCAGATAGGGATACAGGCTGTCCTGGGAAATGCCCAGGCGATAGGCCATGGCTTGCAGCTCGCAGCGACCGCTGGCCTCGCAGATCGGACACAGATGGTTGCCTTCGTGAAACAGCATACGCACCAGATCGCGACGGTAACCCTGGACCTGCGGCGTATCGTTTTCCACCACGACGCCTGGCTCGGCGGGCTGCGTGCAGGCCGCCACAGTGCGACCGTTGACCTTGACCGTACAGACACGACAGCTGCCTTGTGGGACCAGTCCTTCCACGTCGCACAGACGGGGAATGTACACGCCAGCGTCGTCGCAGGCGTCCATGAGGGTTTGGCCGGGCTTGGCGACCACCGTTTCGCCATCAATCGTAAATTCGAACTCTGTGCTCATTCCTTGTCTCCATAGGCCGGGTCATAGATGAGCGAGCGCCGCTTGGCGATGATTCTGGCCTCGTCCAGCGCCTTTTGAATATTGAAACCCGCCTGCATGCCTCCGGGTCGCTCCTTCACCATGGCGGAATACACCAGGGGGAAATATTTCATGGTAGAGAGTATGGGGTTGGGGGAGGTGTGCCCGAGTCCACAGCGACTGGTGGCGATAATGGTGTCGCTCAGGTTGCGCAGATAATCCAGATCCTCCGGTTCGCCCTCTCCAAGCATGATTTTTTCCAGCCCTTTTTTCAGGAAGACATTGCCTACGCGACAAGGCGTGCAGTAGCCACAGCTTTCCTCAATAAAAAAGTCCATGTAATAGGCCGCGGCTTCTAGAATGTTGCGGGAGCTATTGAAGCAAACTATGGCGCCGGCGGAGGCGAGATCTTCAAAACACAGGCGGCGGTGGAATTCGGTGCGCCCCACTATCTGGCCGCTGGCGCCGCCTACAACGATAGCGGCGGCGTCCTGTGCGCCAGCCTGCTGCAGAATTTCCGCGAGGGTAACGCCGAAGACGACTTCATAGATGCCGGGGCGAGCGCAGTCTCCGCTGATGCTGAGCAACTTGGTTCCGGAGCTGCCCGTGGTTCCCATGGCGCGGAACCAGTGCGCGCTTTGCTCCATGATGCGCGAAACACAGCTCAGGGTTTCCACGTTATTGACCACGGTGGGATAGCCCAGATATCCCGATTGCACAGGAAACGGCGGACGGTTTTTAGGTTCGCCGCGCTTGCCTTCGCAAGAGCTGATCAGAGAGCTTTCTTCCCCGCAAATATAAGCCCCGGCGCCCATCTGGATACGAATATCGAAAGTAAAATCGTCTCGTCCCAGAATGCCTGCGCCCAGTAAATTTTGTTCCCGGCGCTGTTGCAGTTTTGCTTCCAGATAGGCGCGCAGATAACGGTATTCGCCGCGCAGATACAGAATGCCGTGACGGGCCCCCACCGCATAGGCGGCGATCGTCATGCCGGCGAACAACATATCGGGTTTCTCGGTCAGCAGAACGCGGTCCTTGAAAGTGCCGGGTTCGCCTTCATCGGCGTTGCAGATGACGTAACGCTCTTCGGCGGGAGTATTCGCCGCCAGTCGCCATTTTCTGCCAGTAGGGAACCCTGCGCCGCCGCGTCCGCGCAGAAGCGATTCCTCAATCTGGGTGATCACTTCCTGCGGCGATAATTGCAAAGCGGCTTGCAGGCCTTGTTCTGGATTGGCGTCGGTCAAAAGAACCGGTCCAGGCTGGCGAATATTGTTGCGCACCATGGCCTTGACCAAAGGGTGGCTGTTGGCGCCATCGCCGGTTTGGCCGATCAGCGCTTGCGGGTCTTTGGTCTTGCGCAGGGTTCGCAGGATGCTTTTGACTTTGGCTGGCGTCAGACGGGTGACGACCACATCGTTGATTAATGCCGCAGGCGCCTGATCGCACATGCCGATGCAGGGCGTAAACTCCAGGGAAAAACCGCCGTCGGCGCTGGTTTCGCCCGGCTGGATTCCGAGAGCGTCGGAAAACGCCTCAGCGACGGCTTGCGCGCCTGCATGACGGTCGACGATGTCATCACACAAGCGAATCGTGATATCGCCTTTGCGTTTGTCGGAGAAAAAAGCGTAGAAACTGACGACGCCTTCCACTTCCACCCGGTAGGTCCCGGTAAGAGAGGCGATCAGCGACATCGCTTCGCCATCGATGCAGCGCAGCCTGTCCTGCACTTGCCACAGGATGTCCATCATCCGGCGCGGATCATTGCCATAGTCGGCGCAGGCTTGCTTGATGAGTGTTGCGTTATCGTTATCCATGCTTCGTCCCGTCGGCGCGTGCGAGGTTTTCCGATTGGGTTGATGACGCTGAACGGCGAACGCAGGTCGCAACGCCGCCCAGCATATTCCATAGTATCGTCAGTCAGGGAAGGTAATTTGACTTGCGTCTGTTTTCCCCTGATAAATCATAGCTTAAGGGATGCGATCCATTCAGGTACGCCGGCGCAGGCGGTTTTACGGATAATCGTGGCGCCTTTGACTTTTACGTGCTCGCCGGGATCGATTACCGTTATTGAACAGCTTGCTGGCGCACAATCCACCAGACCCGCGGCGGGATACACCTGCAGGGAGGTGCCGACCACCAGCAAAGCGTCCGCTGTGGCGAGAATATCCGCGGCGGCTTCCAACATGGGCACCATTTCCCCAAACCAGACCACATGCGGGCGCATCTGTTTGCCTTGGGGGCAGAGATCGCCCAGGGCGATGTCCCGGTCGTCCAGATCAACCAGATAACCTTCATCGACACTGCTGCGCGCTTTCATGATCTCACCGTGAAGATGCACGACATGCGTAGAGCCTGCGCGTTCGTGCAGATTGTCGATATTCTGGGTGATGACGGTGACGCGATGCTGCGTCTCCAGCTCGGCGAGGGCCATGTGCGCAGCGTTGGGTTGGGCCTCCCGCGCCTGTTGACGACGGGTGTTGTAAAACTCCAGCACCAGTTGCGGGTTGCGCTCCCAGCCGCCGGGAGACGCCAGATCATGTACGCTGTATTGTTTCCATAGTCCGCCCACGTCCCGGAACGTAGGCAGGCCGCTTTCGGCGCTTATGCCAGCGCCGCTGAGCACGACGATATGAGCCACGAACTTTCCTCAGTGTATGAATAGCTGTGCGTTCGCCGGCATATGCCGGCCTGGACAGGGCCGCTGACATTAAGCGGCCCAACAGGGCTAAACATAGCCCGGCGCGGGGCCGGGGTAAAGCTCGGACGGACCGGGCCTAGAGAACGCTTTCCACTGCAGCGATGAAGTCCGGGTCTTCCGGCGTAGTGCGACTGGGAAATGCGGCGACCACGCGACCTTCCTTGTCTACCACATATTTATGAAAGTTCCATTGCGGAGGCTGCCCGGTCTGCTCCGCCAGATTTCGGAACAAGGGATGCGCGTTCGGTCCCTTGACGGGGTGCGCGTCGGTCATGGTGAACGTGACGCCGTAGTTGACGAAGCATACTTCAGCGGTTTTCCTGGCGTCGTCGTCCTCCTGATTGAAGTCGTCCGAGGGCATGCCGATGACTTCCAGGCCCTGTTCCCGATAGCGCTTATACATCGCCTCCAGCCCTTTGAACTGAGGGGTAAAGCCGCAGTAGCTCGCCGTATTGACGATCACCAGCGGCTTGCCGGCGAAGCGTTCGCATAAATTGATGGATTGACTGGAATGCAGCTTCTTGACGTCGCCGTCCAGCAATGCGGGGCAAGCCGCCAGCGCTGACGCGCTTTGACATAGTAAAAGACTCAATAAGGCTGTTTTGATTAATCTGGGCATGACCGTTTTCCTTGTTAGTCAGTATTGACTGATTGTGCGGCAGGGCGCTGGCGAAAGTCTATGATGACCGGGAGCGCGGCGTAGCCGTCGCCAATAATTACGGAGTCAGTCTTACTATAGATGGCGGGTTGATTGCGCGCGCCACTTGAACCTGTAAAAAAAGCAGGCCTAGAATAATTGACCTTTGGTCATTATGAGGCATTAGCCATGTTCAACTCCCACAATTTTGATGTGCTTGGCTCCACGCTGGCGTCCACTCTGCGACGTTGGCGGGGCACGATGGGCAGCAGCAAAACGGCGCAACCTGAGAAAGCGCCAGAACTTTTTGATCGCGAAGGCTGTCCGCATTGTCGTCTGGTGCGGGAAGCGCTGACGGAGTTGAACCTCGACGCCATGATTTATCCGGTTCCGCAAGGCGGCGTCAGGCACCGTCAGCGTTTGCAGGAACTTTCCGGCGGCGATACGGTCCCATTTCTGTACGATCCAAACACGGATGAAAAAATCGCGGGTGCGCAGGCTATCGTGACTTACCTGTTTCGTCAGTATCGCGCCAAACAGCCGCCTGCGGCGCTGAGGGAATCCTTCATCAATCTGACGGGCTCCAGGCTGGCGACTTTGGTGCGAGGCGGGAAAGGCATGAAGGCGTCGCCGTCCCATGCGCCGAAGAAACCGTTGGCGCTGTACAGTTTTGAGTCCAGTCCCTACTCGCGACTGGTGCGTGAACGCTTATGCGAACTGGAGTTACCCTATCTTCTGGTCAATCTGAGTAAACAGCAGTTGGCGGATTTGGGGCCGGCGGTGAAGCGGCTGCATTTTGGCGCATATAAACCTTTGCCGGGAAGTAAAAGAGAGGCTTTTCTCAAGGAGCACGGACGCGTACAGGCGCCGTTTCTGCTCGACCCAAATCGCGGTGAAGGCGCAGGCTTGTTTGAATCCGCGGAAATTCTCAAGTATTTGAACGTCGCCTACGCTGTCTGAACCTGTGGATTGTGCTGATAATTACTTGAAAGCATTCACAATCCCGCCGCGCTATACTGTCGCTCCTTAACCTTTCGCGCGTCCCTGCAACCTAGGGGGATGCGCGCCGCGTGTTCTATCAGGGAGAGTCCTTTCATTTGGGAGTGGGTGAAATGAGGAGGGCGTTTCGCAACAAACTCTCATGACTATACAAAATAGGCATTGAAGCCAACGCGGGCAATTGCCATGATTAGCAGCTCGGCCTGCGCCGCTTATCGCGGTCGGATGCGCCAATTATGGAATCTCGAACAACTATCTGGATGAATGTGCTAGGGCTAGAAATGAAAAATAAGTTGTCTGCGAAGGACTTGTGCTTCTCTATACCGCGTAATCTGCTGCTGGCGGGGGCGGTTGCTCTCAGCGGCTGTAACATGTCTTCAATCAAACCCTCGACGGACTCCGGCTCCAAGACGGAAGACAAGCAGTACGCCACCTCCTCTACTCCTGAAACGACAAATGCGACGACTTCGCAAGAAACGGCGACGTCAACCACGCCAGGCATGACGGACGCAACATCGGAAGCGGGATCTGCGACGATGGAAAGCGCCGACAGCGCTGATTCGTCAAACACTGGCAAGACGACGCAGAAAACCACATCGACTGCAAAACAGAAAACCACTACGCCCGCCGCTAAAAAAACCGTAAAGGAAAAAACGGCGACCAAGAAAACCGCCAGCTCCTCAAATGGCGCTTCCGCGAAAAAGAAAGAAGCGGAGAAGCCGCAAACCAAGACGGCGACGAAAGAAAGCGTAAAGAAAGAAACTGCGAAAAAAGAGACAGCGGATACCAGCGCAGAGACAAAACCTGTCGTTGAGACCGCTATGCTGTCGCAACCAAAAGAAACATCAGGACTACAGATTACCGGCAGCATGCTGCCTTATGATTTTGGCGGCTGGATGCTGGAGAAGGATTGGGATAGCGCGCACATCGGCGTGTGTCGGCTGCGCTCGGAGCGTCATCCGATATTCGACGGCTATGAAAATTCCAGCGTATGGATTGAGGTGTTGGCCAAAGAAGTCAATGTATACACCAGATCGAATGTGGATCTGACCTACCCCGGCGTTGGCCTGCAATTAGCGGAGCAAACCGTTCTGGACTTCAGTGAAGTGTTTAAGGAAACAAACGCGCGGATAAAAGGAGACCATACCCGTGCGCTGCAAAACGCCAACAAACTGACGGTTAAATTAGGTTTCTGGCCCAGCTGGCCGCAAACCCAGACCCAGCAGGCGGTGATACCGGCGACGGTGTTGAAGCAGGCGATACCGGTTTTTCTTAACTGCAAAAACCTGTAATTCGCGCATTAGGCACGGGACGGATGGCGGCGGCGTCAAAGGTAATTGTAGCGACCGTCCAGCCTGACAATAAAGTAAACCATAGCTGAAGGATGTTTCGGGGATGACCTTAAGACTTAAATTTAACCTTGTATTAGGTTTGGCTTCTTGCGCCGGCATCGCTCTGGCGGCTTTCCTGGTCTATAAACTGTTGCAGGAAAATGCGCGGGAAGAGGTGCTCGATAGCGCCCGGATCATGATGCAGAGCGCATTCGCCGTTCGTGGCTATACCGTTGACGAAGTTCGCCCACTGCTGGCGCTGCAGCAGAAACGCCAGTTTTTACCGCAGACCGTGCCGGCATACGCTGCGCACCGTTATATCGGCAAGCTGCAGAAGGAATATCCTGAGTACAGCTACCGGGAAGCCACATTAAACCCAACCAACCCGGCGGACCGCGCTTCGGATTGGGAAGCGGATATCATTAATCACTTCCGCAACAACGATGGCGCGACGGAACTGGTCGGCACCCGGCCAACGCCGACAGGCCCCTCACTGTACATGAGCCGCCCGATCAAGATCACCGACCCGAAGTGTCTGGCCTGTCACAGCACCCCCAGCGCGGCGCCGCAGACCATGATTGACATGTACGGCAGCTCCAATGGTTTTGGTTGGAAGCAGGATGAAGTGGTTGGCGCCCAGATCGTATCGGTGCCCATGTCGCTGCCGCTGCAACGGGCGGATGAAACCTTCAAGCTGTTCATCGGCTTGCTGGTGGGTGTGTTCCTGGTGATTGCGGTGCTGCTTAACGTCATGCTGGACTTTGTGGTTATCCGCCCAGTCAAGAAATTGTCTGATAAAGCCAACGAAGTCAGCCTGGGCGCGCTGGAAGCGGAGGAAATGCCGGTGAAAGGCAACGACGAGATTTCCTCTCTGACTCAGTCCTTTAACCGCATGCACCGCAGTCTGGCTAACGCTGTCAGATTGTTGGACGAAACTGGCGAGCCTTGAGCATAAAGTAGTCAGCTAAGGCAAACCGCCGACGCGCCTGACGCCAGTGTCAGGCGTGTGTTGATTACAACCTTTTAAGTGGCCGCTATGGCGATGACGTGAAGGTTCGCGCTATATTGGCCGCATTGTAAGTCAAGTCCGGGACCTCTTCTCAAACTTACAAAAATCAACGAATTGGTTTGTATGGTTCAAGTAAGCGTAGAGTAAGCTTACCTATACTGAAGGACTTTTGGGGATACGCCGCACTGCTCTGTGCGCAGGCGGGTTAAATCGGATGTTACACGGAAGACGGCTGTCGGCGCCCGCTCATTAGCGGCGTGGCGGTTTGCTTTGCTCAGTACGTAAGAACTATGTCGACGAAACCACCATTTGACGTAATCGGAAAATATAGCGTTGAGTCCACCATCGGCCAGGGCGCAATGGGCGTGGTGTACAAAGGCCACGACCCGGACATTGATCGCCCGGTCGCGATCAAAATGCTGCACGCCCACCTGATGGTGGATCAATCCGACGGAGGCCTGCTGGCCCGTTTCCGCCAGGAAGCGCAGGCGGCGGCCCGTTGCCTGCACACGAATATCGTTACCGTCTTTGATTTCGGCGTCTTCAAGAATTCTCCCTATATGGTGATGGAGTTCGTCGATGGCATTGATCTGCGCTCTTTCCTGCGGGAAAACATGCAGCTTTCCGTGCGTCAGATCGGCGATTTGGTCATTCAGGTGCTGGAAGCTCTGGATTACGCTCACCTGAAAGGGGTGGTGCACCGCGACGTTAAACCCGCCAACATCCTTTTACTGGAGTCCGGTCATGTGAAAGTGACGGATTTTGGCGTCGCAAAACTGGATACCTCTGAGCTGACGAATGTCGGCGACGTGATCGGCACGCCCAGTTACATGTCCCCGGAAGCGCTGCGCGGCGATCGCGTGGATGGGCGCAGCGACCTGTTTTCCGCTGGCATCGTATTGCTGGAATTGATCGCCGGTAAACGTCCGCAAAAGGGCGGTTTGCCCTGGACGGAAAAGGAAATTCTGCAATTCATCGCCGACAGCCCCACGCTGCCGGTGCAATTGGATCGCGCTTTCTCTGATCTGTTGGCGAAAGCATTGACCGCAGATCCAAATGATCGTTATGAAACCGGGCAGGAATTCGCTATCGCCTTGAAGACGCTGCTGGCGCCTAATCAGGTGTATGTGCCGGATCTCAATGATCTTGCCGCGACGGTAATCCAGAGTAAGGTGACTTTTGCTGGTCGTCAGGCGGACCAACCTTCCACCTTCAGCTCTGCGTCAAGTTCCCAGATTGCGCTGTCGCCGGAAGTGTCTCTGATATTGAGCCAGACGCTGGCGCCGTTTCTGGGACCGGTGGCGCATCACATGATTCGCAATGCCGCCGCATCCTCCACGACCCTGCAGGAGATGATCGAGAAACTTTCTCGCCATATTCCCAACGAAGTCGAGCGGCGTAATTTCCTCAATACGTTGAATCGCACTGGTATCCGCTCCATGCCCAGTGAAACTACCGGCAGTGGCGCGTCACGCATCACCACCATTGGCTCGCGCTCGTCCATCAAGCCGGGGCAGGCTGGTCCGCTGACGCTGAGCGGGGAAACATTACAAAAGCTGACCCAGTTATTGGCGCATCATGTCGGCCCACTGGCTTCGCGGCTGGTGCGTAAATCGGTGAAAAACTCATCGGATATGGAAACGCTATTCAAGGATTTGGCCAACAGCATTCCAGACGAATCAGAACGCACCCAGTTTATCTCTAAGGCGCGCAAATCCATCTAGAAAGAATCTAAAAGACAAGATCGCCGCTAGTGGACCCGGCGGCGATTGATTATTACTGCGCGTCTTTGCGCACCCAGACTTCCACTCGTCCATTACGGCTCGCGCCATGCTCGCCGCCGGTGGCCCCTACAGTCATGTACTGGCCATAACCGGTCACCGCTTTAACCTCTGCGCCGCGCTCTTTCAACGCCCGATTGACGGCTGTCGCGCGTAGTTCGGACACCATTTGCGCACGCAACTCATCTCCGCTTTTGTCAGCGAAACCAATCAGCATCAGATCTGTTGGCGAGCGACCGCTTTCGCGCAAATACTCCAATAAACGCTCCAGATCGCGATGGGCTTTGTTATCGAGCTTGCTGCGTCCAGCGGCGAAGCGGAAGTTCACCGTCAACCGATTGTAATTACGGGTTAACTGGCGAAAGGACTCCGGGGCGCTGTTATCCAGCTTGGGGTCGACTTCCACTATATTCTGAGAAACAAAGCCGCTGGCTGCGACAATGTCCTGGCCCGTGGCGGAGTGAGTGAAGTGGATAAACTCATCTATAGCGGATCTATCCGGGCGTCCGCTGGTGTAGAAGAACAAACGACGCGCCAGGGGGTAATCTTCCGTCGCCAGGCTGAGTTGATCCGGCGCAATGGCGGGGCCGTCCGACTCGGCGATGGCCAAGGCTTTGCTGCTGTGAACGGAAGCGAAGCCGCTGAAACCAATGGCGCCGCGATCTTTGCTGACATCGTCGGATAATTGATCGTTGGATTCATAGCGTTTGGCGGTTTTCACCAGCTTGTAGGCGTCGCCGAGCACCAGGCTGGAGAAGGTGTCCCAGGTGCCTGAACTTTCGTCCCGGGCGTAAACGGTAACCGCTACATCCGGGCCTCCGACCTGTTTCCAGTTGTTGATTTTGCCGGAGAACAGTTCTGCTACCTGAGTGGTGGTGAGGGACTTCACTGGATTGCGCGGATGCACCAGTATGGCCAGACCATCAACGGCGATGACATGCTCTGACTCCAACGCTTTCAGATCGGCGCGTGATTTATGTTCCTTAGCTTCGGAGTCTCTGACGGGACGGGATGACGCCCAGACATTCGCCTCTCCAGATTTTAAAGACTGATAACCGGTGCTGGAACCGTGAGCGGCGACTTTGACAGCGATGGATTCGCCTTGCACGGTTCCGCTGACGACGGCTTCATTTTCTTTGCCGGCGCTTTTCACCGTGACGTTCTGCGCCCCGCGCTCCTCTAAGTAGCGTTTTACCAGAGCTGGGGCCAGGTCGGCGCCAATGGTGTTGGAACCATGAACTTCGAATAAATATCCTTGTGTGGGAACGTCTTCCTGACTGAATGGGGTTAAGGCATAAGCACGCAGGCTGGCGAAGATTAGCGCCAGGCTTATCAGAGCGGTGAACCGACGTGCGCGCACAATTTTTATATCTCTCATTTGAAAAGAACAGTGTGTCAGGTTGGAAAGGAGCGTAGATACTATTAATTATTTATGACAGAAATATGACAGAACTGTAACAAAAGGTTCCACGTTGGAAGCCTTGTTGTTTCAGCTTCGCCATGAGAGTGAGAGGAAGTATAGTTCAGATAAGTGAATAAAATATGATAGATAACAAACGCTGTTTTTCTGATAGTTCATACTCATTTGGGTATGGGTTACGCTCAGGGACGAATCTTCTGCTTTCTGCTTTCTGCTTTCTGCTTTCTGATTAGGAGTTGAGCCTGATATGCGTCGATCTGTTGCTTGGGCCACGTTCCTGGAAGTGGTGTGCGCGATTCTGCTGCTGGCGGCGTTGATCGCCGCGTTGTTGTATATCTTCAATACCCCCGAAGCTTCATTTCGGGAAGAGACGTTGGCGCCTGATCAGGAGAGACCGGAACTACCCAATATCGTAAGCGGCTTGGGCGAACAGGAGCAGGCTCCTGTGGGCGCGGAGGACGGTCCCCGATTCGTAAAAATTGACGCCGGCGGCGCAGAGTTGTCGCCGGAGGCGGAGGATTGGTCCTGCGTACTTGACCGCAGTACTGGACTATTGTGGGAAGTTAAACGGACGGATGGTGGTTTGCAGGACGCGGAGCATACCTACTCGTGGGCGCGGGAGGGCGACCTGCCGGACGCCGATGCGGAGCCGGACGCGTCGCCGCCGGGTGGCAGCGTCTATAACCGAGGCCTGTGTCTGTATTCTGAATGCGATACTGCGGCCTACGTGCGGGAAGTGAGGGAAATAAGTCTGTGCGGCGCTTCCGATTGGCGTCTGCCTGAAGCGGCGGAACTGCGGACTTTGGAGCATCCCACCCGTTATTATCCTGATATTGATACGGACTTCTTTCCCAACACCATCTCCGGTAATTACTGGACTTCGACGGAAGTAGAAAAGGCGAGGACGCTGGCTTGGTCCGTAGACTTTAACAATGGCTTCCCTTATATCGCGGAAAAGCGTCTGGCGCATCACCTCCGGCTCACTTCCGGACCCATGCGCTAGAGGCGTTAACGCGTTTTCATGTGGGTAAGGTTCACTATCGCTGAACCGGTTCAGATCTGATATGTTGGGCGCACTTGGATACAGGATCTCAACATGACTGCGCCGAACACACATCCCTTCGATGCCTTAACCCCCGAATTTATTATGGACGCCGTCGAGAGCCAGGGCTATTTATGCGACGGACGTATTTTCGCCCTTAATAGCTACGAAAACCGCGTTTATCAGGTGGGCGTTGAAGGCGCCGATCCTCTGATCGCTAAGTTCTACCGGCCGAATCGCTGGAGTCGGGAGCAAATCCTGGAAGAACATGAGTTCTGTTATGAATTAGTGGAGGCGGAGCTGCCTGTCGTGGCGCCGCTACGCCTGAACGATGGTGAAACGCTGCCGCAAGCAGGAGAGTTCCACTTCTCTTTATTTCCCCGCAAAGGCGGTCATGCGCCGGAACTGGATAATTTCGACAGCCTGCTGACATTGGGCCGTCTTCTTGCCCGTATTCATGCGGTGGGGGCGGTCAAGCCCTTCCAACATCGCCCGCGTATCGACACGCAAAGCTACGGCCGCGACGCAGTGGCGTTGGTGGGGGAACGATTCGTTCCCAGCGAACTACGCGCTTCCTATGATTCTTTGACTCGCGATTTGCTACAGGCGCTTGAGGAAATCATTGGCGATGGCGGCGACTATGTTTATATCCGTACTCATGGCGACTGCCACGTAGGTAACATGTTGTGGCGCGATGACGCCGCTCATTTCGTGGATTTCGACGACACTCGCATGGCGCCGGCTATACAGGATTTGTGGATGTTGCTTTCCGGCGACCGCGCCAACCGGACTGCGCAGCTGGTGGAAATCACTGAAGGGTATAACGAGTTCTATGACTTCCGTCCTTCTGAACTAAGGCTGGTTGAAGCGCTGCGGACGCTGCGGATGTTGAACTATTGCGCCTGGCTGGCCAGCCGCTGGAGTGATCCTGCGTTTCCGCGTAACTTTCCCTGGTTCAACTCCGCGCGGTATTGGGGGGATCATATACTGGAGCTGCGTGAGCAACTTGCAGCGCTGAACGAAGAGCCTTTACGACTTCCTTCCTATCAGGTTCGCTAAAACGCGAGCCAGTCAGATTGTATCGCCATGTAGGTATTGAAACCCGATACCTGGCATGGCGGATTCCGACACTTTCCGGTTTCAGCTTCCGCTTTTTTCAACGCTCCTACATGTTGAGAGATGGCTGAAATCAGCTCTACCGTTAATAATTGATGTAAAAGAAAAAAACGTTGCTTTGCGCTATTTGCCGGCGTAGATGCGGCGGGCGGACGATAAGTTCAATTCGGCGATTCAGCTGTGGTCGTAAAACTATTCAAGGTGCGTGGTCAGCATGGACATTCTTATTCTTCTGATAGTCGGCGCGGTGGTCGGCGGAGCCGCTTTGCAGTCCTTCGGCGGCGCGCTGATGGGCGCTGCGTTGGGCGCTTTGGCGGCCAGCTTTCATCGCCTGCAGATGAAAGTGCAAACGCTGGAGAAAAAAGTCAGCGCATTTGAAAAGGCGCGCTCTGCGCCTGTCGCCGCACCGCCCCCAACGGTGGAAGCCCCTCTTACCACAAGCACGGAAGCTGCGCCGTTATCGCAGCCTATGGCGACGGCGTCGACTACGGTGGTGGAAATCACGAAGACACTGGATGAGGTCAAAGAGGAAGAGGAGGACGCTTCCCTTGATATCAGCGATCTGCAACTGGATATAGAACCCTCTCCAGCGCCGGCTGCCGCAATGGAGCAAACGCCCGTTACACCACCACCGATCACTGAGACTGAATCGACGCCGGAAGAACCCGTCGCAGCGCAGACGTCGCCTGTTGAGGCTGTTCAGCCTGAACCCCTACGCCCCACGCCTGCTGAGCCTCCGTCTCCCAATATGGCCGACAAGCTAATGGCCTGGGTGACCAACTATTTCACCAGCGGCAATATTGTCGTGCGGGTGGGCGTAATTATTCTGTTTTTCGGCGTGGCGTTTTTATTGAAATACGCTTCGCAAAAAGTGGATATTCCCCTGGAGCTGCGTTACCTGGGCGTCGCGGCGGGAGCCGCCTTAATGTTCTCCATCGGTTGGCGCTTGCGCAGTAAAAATCAGGGCTACGGCCTCATTATGCAGGGCGGCGCCATTGGTCTTCTGTACATCACTATCTTCGCCGCTTTCCGCCTGCATGGTTTGCTGTCTTCGCTGACCAGCTTCTCATTGATGGTGGCGGTGGTCTGTTGCGGCGTATTAATCGCCGTCCTGCAAAACGCTCAGGCGCTGGCGGCGGTGAGCGTCATTGGCGGTTTCGCTGCGCCCATTCTCGCTTCCACCGGGCAGGGCTCGCATGTGGAGCTGTTTACTTACTATTTGATTCTCAATCTCGGCGTTACCGGCATAGCCTGGTTTAAGTCCTGGCGTACGCTGAACTGGCTGGGATTTGTTTTCACCTTCGGCATAGGCATGATTTGGGGCGCCCAGTACTACACTCCTGCGTTTTTCCATTCCACCGAGCCTTTCCTGATCGCTTTTGCGGTGATGTATAGCATGATCGCTCTGTTGTTCGCTTTGCGTCAGCCTCCCAATTTGAAGGGATTGGTGGATGGAACCCTGGTGTTTGGGACGCCAACGGTCTTTATCGCTTTGCAATCACTGATGGTCAAAGACACTCAGTACGCCATGGCCTGGAGCAGCGCAGGCGTTGGAATTTTCTATCTGACCTTGAGTTTGCTGGTGCGCGCGCGTCCTCAGATGCGCTTGTTGTACGAATGCTATCTGGCGCTGGCGATTGCGTTTCTCACTCTGGCGATTCCTCTCGCCTTTGACGGTCGCGTTACTTCTGCGCTGTGGGCGGTGGAAGGCGTCGCGCTGTTTTGGGTGGGGGCGCGTCAACAGCGGTTGCTGCCGCGCTTTTCCGGGCTGGGATTGATGCTGTTCGGCGGCGGTATGTATCTTACTGAGCCGCCATCCCAGGAACCGCAATGGTTTGTGCTGAACGCAGACTTTATTGGAACCTTGCTGGTGGCCATCGCAGGCGGTCTCGCCGCCCGCATAGCGACGCGTTATCAGGAACGGCTGTTGCGCCAGGAAGTGCAATGGGCGCCCATTATCCTGTCACTGTGGGCTTATGCATGGTGGATGGCGGGCGGTTTATTTGAGATTCATCGTCACATCGCCGATACGCACCTGCCGATAGCCGGCAGTCTGTTCACGGTGCTGACGGCGATGGCCTGCCAGTTTTTTGCGGGAAGATGGCGCTCGCCGCACTTGCCTTGGTTGGCGATGGCGAGTTTTGTCATTGGAGTGGTTCACCTCTTTACGAACTATCAGGTAGACGCCCGCGCTATCGCGTGGCTGAATGCGGACTTCCTGGCGTCCATGGCATTGGTGGCGTATGCGTTATGGGCGGGGATATTCGTCTGGCGCGGCGAGCAGAGCCGGTATTTTGCACCGGCGGACATGGTCAATGCGCTGGTGCTGGGCGTGGCGGTGGCGTTAGGCTCGCTGGCGGGCGGAACTGAAGCCATTGAGCAATATCCGTCAGCGATGGAGGCGGCGGCGTTTCTGCTGTTCTATACAGTTTTCATCGGCGTCTTTGCGCTTGCATATATGCGCTTCCAATGGCCGATGGCGGCGTACCCGGCGTTACTGCTGGCGCCGGCGATACTGTTTGTTTTGTTGGTTTACGTGGTGGAATACCGGGCGCTGTATGTCAATGTCGGTTGGCTGGCGTTCCCTGTGGCGTGGGCGGCGCATTTCGGATATCTGCGCCTGATGCAGGACCGTATCCGCGCGCCAATTGGCCTGTTTCACTGTGTGATGCTATTCGCTCTGGTGTTCGCGGTCACTTGGCAGGTTCATTTTGAAATCACCGGCAAATATGACAGTGAAACGATGGCCGGGCAGGCGGTATGGGGATTGATTCCAGCTCTTGCGTTGTTGCTCTTGCGGCGCGCACTGACTGCTATCTGGCCCTTCATCCGCTATCCGCGTGAGTTGTTGCAGTGGCTGCCACGCGCCTTGCTGGCGAGTGTTGGCTTGTGGCTGTTGTGGAGCAATATGGTTGCGCCGGCGGACAAGGGACTGGCGTTGTTCAATCCGCTTGATCTGGTGAACCTGCTGGCGTTATGGGTGCTCTGGTCGGAAGTGCGCCGTCATGGCGCGCTGGAAGCGCTGCAACAGAGAGTGGCGGCTTATGGCGTGGTGGCGGCATTTTGCTTCCTGTGGCTCAACGCGGCCCTGTTCCGTGCTTTCCATTTCAGTCTGGCGATACCTTATCGCTTCGACGACATGGTGTCGTCCATCGTGGTGCAGAGCGGCATGAGTCTGCTGTGGAGCATTGCGGGCATGCTGTGCATGCTGGTCGGTGCGCGCAGGGCGCATCGTTCGGTGTGGATGGTCGGCGGTGGATTGATGGTGGCGGTGGTGGCCAAACTGTTCCTGTTCGATCTTTCCGGCACGGGCACCGTGGCCCGTATCGTCGCCTTTATCAGCGTCGGCGTAGTGTTGCTGCTGGTGGGTTATTTCGCTCCGGTTCCGCCCCGGGAGGGCGCTGAGAAAGCGCCTGCGTCGGAAGCGGGAAATGGAGTGGAGTGAGCCTCAGGTCAAGGCCTGTTTCAGGAAGGTGATGGTGCGTTCCCAGGCTAACTGAGCGGCCTTGGCGTCATAGCGGGCGGCGTTGGCGTCATTATGAAAGGCGTGATTGACGCCCTCGTACATGTGCAGTTCATAGCGCGCGCCAGCAGCGTCCAAGGCTTCGCGGTAGTCGGGGATACCCTGGTTAATGCGATCATCCAGACCCGCATAATGCAGTTGCAGCGGGACTTTGATCCTGGCGGCGTCAGCGGCGCTCACCTGCCTGCCGTAAAAGGCCACGGCGGCGCCGAGATCCTGTGAGTGCGCCGCCAACTGGTTGGCCATGGCGCCGCCCCAGCAGAAACCGACGCAGCCCACTTTGGCGTTGCAGTCCTTGCGCTTTTTCACATAAGTTACCGCCGCCTCAAAATCCAAGCGGGTTTTTTCTCCGTCCAGTTGCGCGATCATACCGCGGGCTTTGTCCTGATCATCCGGCGTGCCGCCCAGTGGGGTTAAGGCGTCCGGCGCCAGGGCGACGAAACCCGCCAGCGCCGCGCGTCTGGCTACATCTTCGATATGCGGATGCAGACCCTTATTCTCATGGATGATCACTACGCCGGGCAGCGGCCCGGATGGGGTTTTGGGTTTGGCGAGATAGGCGCGAATTGCGCTGTCGCCGCCTGGGTATTCGACATATTCGCTGCTGACGCGCGCGTCGTCTTTGGCGATGGTTTCCGCTTGTGCGTAGTTGTTTTCCAGCAGGGGCAGAAGCGCCATGGCCGCAGTAGTCCCGCCAGCCAGTCTGGTCAGACGGTCAATGAAGGTTCTGCGGCTCATGGTGGAGTGCGTGTATTCGTCGTAAAGCCGGATGAACTTTTGTTCCATGGAAAGCTCCTTCTCTTGTTGATCCGCTATTGATCCGCGACTTGTCGCCGCGCAGGCGCATGCTTGTTTTTGGATACTGCTTTCCTAACGAAAATCTTTAGCCGAAACAGGCGCGGTTCACGAAACTGTCATTTACTTGCAGTAAAAGTGCTGTCGGATCAACGCTGTTAAGGTTTAAAAAAATGACTGTACAACATCCTCAATATGGTTGGGAAATAAAAGACTCTGACGACATTCCCTCCAGTCCTGAGCAGGGCCGGAACTTCTTTGACATCTTGCAGGCGCGGACTTCCCGGCGCAGCGTATTGCGCGGTTTCGCCGCGGGCGCGGCGGCTTCAGGCGTTTCTCTGACTGGCTGCAGCGCAATCATGGCTGGCTCGGACAAGGGTGAACTGACTTTCACCGAGCTGCCTCACGGCCAGGACGAAACATTCCATGTGGCGCCCGGTTACGAACACGACGTTCTGATCAGCTGGGGCGATAAAGTTTTAGCGGATGCGCCGGCGTTTGATCCCCGTAACCAGAGCGCGCAGGCGCAGTCCAAACAGTTTGGTTATAACAACGATTTCGTTGGTTTCCTGTCATTGCCGTTGGGCTCCGACAATTCAGATCATGGCCTGCTGGCTGTGAATCATGAATACACTATCTCCGAGCTGATGTTCCCTGGTTCGCCGAAGACAGACCAGATGAGCAAGGCGCAGGCGGATATCGACATGATGGCGCATGGCCTCAGCATCATCGAAATCAAGAAAACCGACGGCAAGTGGGCGGTGGTGCAAGGCTCAAAATACAATCGTCGCATTACTCCGGTAACGGAGATGCGTATGACAGGTCCCGTCGCCGGCAGCGACCGTTTGCGCACCGCGATCTCTCAGGACGGGGTGAGAACCCTGGGCACCTACGGCAACTGCGCTGGCGGCGTGACGCCTTGGGGCACGGTATTGACCGCTGAAGAAAACGTGCAGAACTACTTCAAAGGCGATCCCGCCAAAACCAAAGAAGCAGAAAACTATAAGCGCTTCGGCTTGTCCGGCGAACATGAATACGCTTGGGCCAATTATTATGATCGCTGGAACCTGGCGAAAAGCCCCAACGAACCGCTGCATGTGGGCTGGGTGGTGGAGATCGATCCGTTCGATCCTGATTCCAAGCCGCAAAAACGCACCGCCTTGGGCCGTTGCAAGCATGAAGGCTGCAATGTCTATGTGAACAAGGACAACCGAGTGGTGGCGTATACAGGCGACGATCAACGCTTCGAATATGTCTACAAGTTTGTGAGCAAGAACAAGTACGATCCGAACAATCGCGCCGCTAATATGCGTCTGCTGGAGGAAGGAACCCTTTACGTGGCGGAGTTCACTGATGGCGGTCTGGTGACCTGGCGTCCGCTGGTTTTCGGTCAGGGCCCGCTGACGGCGGCCAACGGATTTCGCAATCAGGGCGATGTGATGATTGATGTGCGTAAGGCGGCGGACCTGCTCGGCGCCACGCGCATGGATCGCCCCGAAGATGTGGAAGTGAATCCGCGCACCGGCTCCGTATTTGTCATGTTGACCAACAATAGCAAGCGTAAGGAAGGCGACACCAACGCCGCCAATCCGCGCGCCAAAAACCAGTCCGGCCATATTATCGAGATGACGCCGCCGGATGGCGACCATACCGCCGATCGCTTTATGTGGGATATGTTCATTGTCGCCGGCAATCCGCAGACGGAAGGCGCGAAATATCACCCGGATATTTCCGCCAACGGCTGGTTCGCCGACCCGGACAACTGCGCTTTCGACAATCACGGCAACCTCTGGATCGCCACTGACGGCGCCTACAAAGACGGCGTCGCGGACGGCGTATGGGCCTGTGCGGTGTCCGGCGAAGCCCGCGCATTGACCAAGCATTTCCTGCGCACGCCCTTACAGGCGGAGCTGTGTGGGCCGTTTTTCACTCCGGACAATCAGTCTTTCTTCTGCTCGGTGCAGCACCCAGGTGAAGAGGGTACATACGATCAGCCCACTACCCGCTGGCCGGATTTCCGTAACGACCTTCCGCCGCGCCCATCCGTGGTGGCGATTAATAAGTCCGGCGGGGGCCGCATAGGCAGTTAATTCGCCGTCAGGATCGCCTGATCACAAGGGAAGCCGGAGACTGGAAGCAGCTCCGGCTTTTTTAATGGATGAGTATTTGTTGAGCGTTTTCGCCAATGGTTTGGAAGATTACGCCATTCTCCGGCGTCGGCAATCTTAATAGTATGAATCTGCGTTCACACTTTAGATGACGGCAATGAAACTCGACAGCTATCTCACCAGACAAGAACAACAAGAATTAAGACAGGGCTCCAATTTTCGGGGCATGATGGGTTTCGTGACTACTTGGGGGCTGATCATCGGTGTGAGCGCGCTTTTTGCTCTCTATCCTAATGTTCTCACTTTGATTCTCGCACTCGTGGTTCTCGCCAATCGGCAGTTAGCGCTGGGTATTTTGCTGCATGACTGCTCACATCGCTCCTGGTTTCGCAACCAATGGCTGAATGATCAGATGGGTCATTGGCTGGCGGGGATGCCGGTGCTGGTTCCGCTGCCTTTCTATCGCAAATATCACTTTATCCACCATGTTAAGACTGGTACGGATGAAGACCCGGACGTGGGTAATATTCGTAGCTATCCGGTCACTAAAACCAGTATGCGGCGCAAGGTTTTCCGTGACTTTACCGGGCAGTCCGGGCTGAAGAATGCGTTGGCGCTGTTGCTGTATGTGAATACTGGCAGACCCGGCAACGCGGTATCCATGGGCGTACAGACGCGACAGGCGGATGGGGCTGAGGTGCGGCGCACGACCCTGCGTAATTTCAGTCATCTGCTATTGGTGCATGGCGGCTTCCTGGGGCTGTGCATCGCCTTGGGCCACTGGGAAGTCTATCTGCTGTGGTGGGTCGCCTATATCTTCACCTATCCCTTTATTATTCGCGTGCGTCAGGTCGCCGAGCATGGCGCCATGCCGGCGTTATCCTCCGATGACGTGCGCGACACGACGCGCACCACTCTGGCGCGTTGGTGGGAGCGTTTGTTGTTTGCGCCGCATTATGTGAACTATCACTGCGAACATCACGCTTTACCTACCGTTCCCGGCTATCATCTGCCGCGCATGCATCAAATGCTGCTTGAGCGCGGCTTTTATCAGGACAAACCCGAGGCCTTGGTCATCGGTTATCCAGAGATCATCCGTAAAGCCGCTTCAGCCTGATTCTCTCTTTCCTTTATATCTGTCTTTTCTCTTTTTTTTCTGACTTTGTGCACTCCTGCGCGCTTTTTGCGTGCGCGTTGGTCATCCGTAACTCGCTGATTTAACGGTCTTAGTCCATATAACGTCTACCATTTCACCTGTACGGCCTATTCTTTGCTGTCCGGAAACCGGCTATCAATATCGTCACAAAAATAACCACAAGCTGTCATAGCGGCCACGTAGGGTATTCCAGTTGTACGCCCGGCATTACTAACCTGGAGCCAGTTAAATGAATAAGAACGTATGGATGATCCTGCTGGGGGCGATGGGGCAAATGGTCTGCCCATCTTCTCATGGGGAATTGTTGATCAGTGAAGTGTTGTATGACGCGCCTGATAATGATGCGTCGCAAGAGTGGGTGGAGATATTCAATCCGTCCTGCCAGAACGTGAATCTGGCGGACTACAGTTTGCAGGACAACGGCGGCGCGTACCCGTTGAGCGGTGTGATCGGCGCCGGCGCCTATGTCTCGGTGGCGAAGAACGCCGCTGGATTCCAGGGCCTGTTCGGGATGAATCCGACGCTTTCCGGGATGTCTCTGAGCCTGGGTAATTCCGGAGACTTCGTCAAACTGATGAAAGGCTCCCAGGAAGTGGACATGGTGGCGTGGGAAGGGGCGGTGTCCCAGTGGTATTTGAATGCGCAGAATGTGTCGCTGATGCGTTTCGCCAGCGATGACACGGACACCCAGCAGGACTGGGTCGCCGCCGCCACAGCGGGCGCCCCGGGCGTGGGCGATCTTTACGCTGGCTGCGGCGGGCCTGATCAAGGCCCCGGCGATGATTCTTCCGCGACGGGAACGCTCGTCAATGGCGTGGCCAAGACAGGGCTGGCGGGCGCGGCGGGCTCGCAGACGTTCTATGTGGGCAGCGTTCCCGCCGGCGCCGTCAGCCTCAAGTTCGAGCAGTATGGCGGTAAAGGCGATGCGGATTTGTTCGTACGTTTCGGCGCAGCGCCGACCTCCTCCGTTTATGACTGTCGCCCCTATGCGGGGGGCAATGACGAATCCTGCGAATTCAAAGGCCCCGCTGCAGGGGACTATCACGCCATGGTGAGAGGCTACAGCGACTACAGCGGAGTCAGTCTGCGCATGAGCTACAGCGCCGATAGCGGAGGCGATGATGGATACGACGACGTTGACGGTTATTACTCTTCCGCCATGGGGAAAACCGGGGCGGCGTTGAAATCCGAGCTCAACAGCATTCTGCGCGGCCACACTGCTTTGAGTTATTCCCAGGTCTGGGATGCGCTCAAGTATACCGATGAGGACCCTGACGACAGCAGTCATGTCATGCTGTTGTACTCCGGCCGTTCCATCGACAAGGACGACAATGCTGGCCAATCCAATTCCGGCGACGCCTGGAATCGGGAGCACGTATGGCCCAAGAGTCACGGCTTCAGCAGCAGTAGTCAGCATGCTCACACGGACATCCATCACCTGCGGCCAGCGGATGTTTCAATAAACAGCGAACGCGGCAATAAAGATTTCGACCTGGGAGGCGGCGCGATTGGCGAAGCCCCGGAGAACAAGACCGACGCAGACAGCTTTGAGCCCAGAAATGCAGTAAAAGGCGATGTGGCGCGCATGATTTTCTACATGGACGTGCGCTATGAAGGCGGCGATAACAGCGGCACGCCGAATCTGCAGCTCGTCAATTATGCCGGGACGGGGACCAACGACCCCAAATTGGGCAAGCTATGCCAGCTGTTGCAGTGGCATAACCAGGACCCGGTGGACGCTTGGGAGAAACGCCGTAACCAGCGTATTTATGAACGCCAGGGCAACCGCAATCCGTTCATTGATAACCCGGGATGGGCGCAGGAAATCTACGCGGCTTCTTGCCAGTAACGCTTATCTAAAATGCAAAGGCGCGCCGCGGTTGTGGGGATCGCGGCGGTTTATCTATTCGCTATATTCGTCATAGTCGAAGCGGGTTATTTCCTGCTATAAACGTGGGTTTATGCATTTGTACTTCGAATTCAGGCGAGCACTCGCGATGAGGGAGGCGGCGTTACCATGGCGGAATTTTCTGGATTTTCCCCGGACTTTTTTGAATTTTTCCAGCAGTTGCAGGCAAATAACAACAAGGAATGGTTTGAAGAGAACAAAGCGCGGTTCAAGCAGGATGTGCAGCAGCCGCTAGTGCGTTTTATTGAGGCCATGGCGCCGGAGTTGATGAAAGTCTCTCCCTATTTTGTAGCGGACCCGCGACTGAACGGCGGCTCGATCTTTCGCATCTACCGGGACACCCGTTTCTCCAAAGACAAGACGCCCTATAAAACTCACGCCGCCGCGCAATTCCGGCATCAACAGTACAAGAACGTGCATACGCCCGGTTTCTATGTGCATCTGGCGACGGATGAGATTTTCTTCGGCGGCGGTATCTGGATGCCGGAGTCGCAAGAGCTGTTGAAGATTCGCGAGCGCATTCGCGATAAGCCGAGCGCCTGGGAGAAGGTGTTGGCGGATAAGAAACTGAAGAAAGTGCATGGCGGCGTCACCGGAGATGGGTTGACGCGGCCGCCCAAGGGCTTTGACGCTGACGCTCCCCATATTGAGGACATCAAGCGCAAGAGCTTTTTCGCCATGACGCAATGCCCCGTGGATGCAGCCATGGAGAAGGACTTCCATAAACAGGTCGCCGCCGGTTTTGCGGCGGCGGGACCTTTGGTGGAGTTTTTGTGCGGCGCGATGAACGTGCAGTACTAGTCGCCGCTTTGAGGTTGACGCTAGAACAGCGTCTTCATGGTTCCACCGTCCACCACCAATGACGCCCCGGTGATGTAGCTGGCGGCGTCGGACAGCAGAAATACCGCCGCATTGGCGAACTCCTCCGGGCTGCCATAGCGGCCCAAGGGAATACTGGAGGCGGAGGCGTCGCGCTGTTGCTCCACGGAAACGCCTTTTTTCGCTGCGGCGGTAGCGTCCAAAGATTGCACCCGAGGCGTATCGATGCGACCGGGAATCAGATTATTGACGCGAATGCCTTCGCTCGCGAGGCTTCGGGATAAACTCTTCATCAGGCTGGTGACTCCGGAGCGCATGACGTTGGACAACAACAGCATGTCGATGGGCTCTTTCACTGAGGAAGAAGTGATGCTGAGAATGCTGCCTTTGCCCTGTCCGCGCATGGCGGGCAGGACCGCGCGCACCATGCGCACGCTGCTCATCAGAGTCAGTTCAAAGGCGTCGCTCCAGGCGGCGTCGTCAAAATCGTCGAATTGCCCCGCTGGCGGGCCGCCGGCGTTTACCACCAATCCTTGTGGAGCGCCCAGCTCATCGGCGGTGCGTTGCGCCCAGGCGCTGATGGCGGCGGCATCCCTGGCGTCCACGGACATCGCTAATACCTTGGCGCCGGTAGCGGCGCGGATTTTTTCCGCCGCCGCGTCAATGCCTTCCTGTGATCGGCTCATCATGGATAAGCGGGCGCCCTGACGCGCGCATTCCATGGCGATAGCGAAGCCCAGGCCGGAGCTGGCGGCGGCCACCATGACGGTCTTATCCTGCAAACCAAATTCCATCGTCGGTTACCTCTTAAAAGTGATAGGGGGTGGCTGGCGTCAGCGGCTGGAGCCGGCCATCACCAGACCGAAACTGATGAATACGCCACCGGTGACTTTATTGAAGCGGTTCATGATTTTTTCTTTGCGCAAATAGACGCGCAGCCGGGTGGATAAGGCGGCGTAAAAAGACAGGAAACCGAATGAACACACGGCGAAAGTCAGCGCCAGGGGCGGGAACTGCTGGATAAAGGGCTTGGATACGTCAATGAACTGGGGAAACAAGGCGGTGAAAAAAGCGATGGCCTTGGGATTGCTGATGCCTGTCAAAAAGCCTTCCCGATACAACTCCCAACGGCTGTAGGTGAACGTTGAGACCTCGCCATCCGCGTCGATGGGCAATGCGCCTTTGCTGCGCCAGGCTTTTACGCCAAGGTAGATCAGATAGAGTCCGCCGAGAACCTTGATGATGGTGAACAAGGTGGCGGAAGCCAGTATCGCGGACCCTAACCCCAATGCGGAGACCGCCGCCAGCAGCAATACGGCGGCGACGTTGCCGGCGATGCTGACGCTGGCGCCTTTGAGGCCGTATTTGGCGCCGTTTTTCACCGCCAGAAATACCGCCGGTCCCGGGCTGGCGATAGCGGTGGCGACAATGGCCAGGAATATCAGGTATTCCGTCATGCTTTATTCTCCTTGTTGTCTATAGCGCGTCGGGGTTTATCTGTAGCTGCTTCGTTTTTTCCGCACCGTTGTCATGCTCACCTCGGCAGGGCAACTATACTGAGAGGGTCTGACGGCAATTAAAGGCGGCCGGAAATGGAACCCATTAAAATCGGATATCGGTTCAAGCTCGATAAGTCGCGCAGCGAAAATTTTGAGATCACGCTCGATGAGAACAATGTAGAAGTTCTTGATCGAAATATAAAAGACTTTCCAGAGTGGACTCAACTGGATTGTCATAAATGCCCCCATTGTCCGCTCGACTCCATGTACCATCCTCACTGCCCGGCGGCTTTAAGCCTAGTGGAGGTGGTGCAGCGTTGCCAGGATATTATGTCCTTCGAGCAGGTGGATCTTGAGGTGTCGATAGGGGACAAGAAAATCAGTCAGCACACCTCGGCGCAGAAAGCCTTGAGCGCCCTGATTGGCTTGCTGATGTCCACCAGCGGCTGTCCGCATCTGGATTTTTTCCGACCCATGGCGCGCTTGCATCTGCCGATGGCGACGGAGCATGACACCGTGTTTCGCGCCGCCGGCATGTATCTGCTGGCGCAATATTTCCGGTCTGCGGAAGGTCGGGACGTCGATTTGACTCTGCGCGGGCTGAAGACGATTTACCGTAATCTGCACCAACTGAATCTATGCATATCCAAGCGCCTGCGCGCGGCGTCGGAAGCGGACTCTTCCGTGAACGCCGTGATTCTGCTGGATCTGTTCAGCACCGTGATTCCCATCATCATCGAAGACAATCTGGAAGACATCCGCGAGTGGTTCGACCCCTATATGTCAGAGCTGTTTGACAGGGTGTTGGAGCAGGCGGGTAAAGAGCCGGATTAGCCTTGCTGCGAGGTGTTGAGCAGGCTCAGATACTGCGGCGGTACAGCGTCGGTGAGCCAGACTTGGTTGGCGGAGAGGTAGAACGCATGTCCCGCTTGAGACAGCGCTCTGGCGTCGATGCGAAAAATCACGGGTTTGCCGTGTCGGCTTCCTACCTTATGGGCGGTCTCCACGTCCGCGCTCAAATGCACATGACGACGCTGGCCGGGCTGTAATCCCGTCGCCAGGATAGCGTCCGCGAATCGCGTGGCGGAGCCGTGATACAACACCTCCGGCGGCGCCACGGGCGTCAACTGCAAATCCACGTCGATGGAATGCCCCTGACTGGCGCGAATGCGTCGTTTGTCTTCGGACAGGGTGAAGCGCTGTTTGTCGTTGGTGGCGACGATCTCCAGCACGTCCTCCAGGCTGATGCTTACGCCCTGTCGGGCGGCTCCCGCCAGCAGGGCGTTCATATCAGCCCAGCCGCTGGCGTCCAGGGACAGGTTGATGAGCTGCGGCTGATGCCGCAACACCAAACTGAGGAATTTGCTTTTCGACTTCAAAGCTTTATCCATGGACGCCAGACCTGTTGGGTTAAGAAAGAATGTCGACGTATTTCTGAATAACCTGATCAAAGCCCATTTCCAGGGCTTCCACGGTTAACGCATGGCCGATGGACACTTCCGCGATCGTGCCTTGCGCCACCAGCGGCGCCAGATTTTCCAGATTAAGGTCATGTCCGGCGTTAACCGTCAGCCCCAGTGACACGGCGTACTGAGCGCAGGCCAGATACTTGGCGGCGACGGCCTCGAATTGCGGCGAGCCATAAGCGTGGGCGTATTCTTCGGTGTATAACTCGATGCGCTTGGCGCCGGTGGCGTGGGCCAGTTTGATCTGGTCTTCGTCAGGGTCCATAAAGAGGCTGACGCGTACGCCGGCCGCCTGCACTCTGCTGACAATATCCGTAACAAACTCATTGTCCTGGCGCAGATCCCAGCCGTGATCGGAAGTGATCTGGTCAGGCTTGTCCGGGACCAAGGTAAATTGATGCGGCTTGTGCCGCAGCACATACTCAATCAGCTCTTCTTCCGGGTAACCTTCGATGTTCAGTTCGGCTTCTCCGAACTCCTTCACCAGCTCACTCAGGTCAGCGATATCAGTGTAACGGGCATGACGTTGATCCGGTCGTGGATGAATGGTGACCCCACCAGCGCCCGCCTGCAACGCGCGGCGTCCGAACGCCTTCACGCTGGGATAATCGCGCCCTCTGGAATTGCGGATCAGGGCGATCTTGTTGAGGTTTACGCTCAGAACGGTCTTCATATCTGCTGGGTCCTTATAAAACTGTCACGCGATGTTGCAGGATCATAGCACCCTGCAGCGGACAAACCCACTGCGACGCCCTTCACGCCCCGCCACCAAGGGTTTCCCCCAGACGTTTGTAAGTACTTATTATGCTTCAATAAAGAACTCAATAACCGCTACTGAGGACCCCCATCTGATGAAACCTCGACTCCTTCCGCGATGGATATTGCGCATCGCCGTAGTGCTCGCATTCCTGCTCTCCTTTTCCGCCCTGGCGGCGCCGGATGGATGGAAAGTGTTAGTGGAAAACGGCGAAGAGCTGTTTATTCCTGGCGACCTGAAAGCGGACGAAGAATACCGCATGTTTCTTTCCGTGGCGGAAGACGTGCCGCAAAGTGAATATCGGGGTTGGTTTGAACGTGTGCTGAAAGAAGACGGCGGCAGGCTGGGCGAGGTTATCGACACGTTGGCGGTCAAAGAAAATAAGAACGGGGTGCTTAGCTCCACAGTGATGATGCAGACCGAGGGTAAGGCGCGATTCGTCCACTATATGGCGTTTTACGGTAAGGGGAAGGCCGTCTACATGCGCATTTTCGCTTCAGACGGCGCTAAATTAGTTTCCCGCTACAGCGCAGGCATGCAGCAGGTAATGAAGGAAAACCTGCCGCTACGACTCAAGGGCGTCGCCAGCCAGTCAGGCTCCGCGACTCCGGCTCCTCAGCCTGAAACGACGCAGAAATCTGCGCAGAGCCTCCCTGCCTCAACCCCAAATACGGGTATAACCAAAAAAACGGATATCCAAAAAGTCGATAACGGCGCGTTGCCTCGCTACTCTTTGCCCAATACCTACGAGGCGCTGGTGTGTGATTACACGACGGGCATCTCCAACTCCAACTACAAAGTGGATAACTTTGTTTATCTGTTATTTAAAGACGGCAGCGCATACAAGCGTTTGAAGGTTCCCCCTGAGGATTTCAATGTCGCCAAAGCGCGCAAGGAAGATCCGAAAAACTGGGGCGTATGGAAGAAGAGCGGCGATGGTTACAAGGTTAAGGTTGGCGGCGGCTGGCGTGAGCTTAAGCGCAGCGCCCTTCTGGAGCCGGCGCGGATCGGGGAACGACTGAACCGTTACATCTACATCATGAACGCGCATGGTATGGCGGGTATCTCAGCCACCAGTAGCGTTTACACCAACAGTTGGACCTTTCACGGCTCAGGGCGCTTCACCAAAGGTTCATCCAGCCTGCATGGCTCGGGAGGCGCGGCGTCGGCCCTGACCGGCACCAGCGTATACGCCTCCAGCAAAAGCGATGAGCACGGAGATAGCTCGGTGGCGGGCGGGATGGCGCCCGGTGTGGTGACCTCCACCACCAGAGAGAACAAAGATGGCGCTAAAAACCGGGGCGCATATCAACTGAACGGCTACGCCATGAATCTGAGTTTCGATAACGGCGAAAAACAACGCATGCTATTTGGATTTTGCCACGGCGACCGTACCGATCCATTCCTGGGGGGGACGATGTATTGGATGAAAGAGTCCGAGGCCGAGCGTGATTTGCCAGTCGACTGGAAAATGGTGATCACTGAAAATGAGGACCAATTTTATGTCCCCGGCGATCTCAAGGAAGGAGAAGTTTTCCGTCTGGTGATTTCTCCGAAAGTGGAATTAAACGGGCGCTCGATGGAGGACTGGTTCAAGGAGACCGTGACGGAAAACCTGTCGTATCTCGGTGATCCGCTGCTCGCATCTAATTGGAAAAGCCAACAGGGGCTGTATCAGTACTACAACGCGTTTAGGGAAAATGGCCGAGATCTTTATGTGTTGTATTACGGCATGAAGACTCGCGGTCGATTCGGGCGTTTCGTCCGCCTCGTAGTCTCTGACGCCGCCATGGCGGACCGTTATACCAAGGAACTGCAGCCAGCTTTCAAAGAAGCTTTCCGCCAATAGTCGCCAGAGGTTAGAAAATTGCAATTGTCATGCTTGGTCAAAACTGTGCGCAGACAACTGGTATTTATCGCCTCATTACCTTTTGTGCTTTATACATCAGTGGTCCTTGCCGCTCCAGATGGCTGGTCTGTTCTGGTCGAAAATGGGGAAGAGATATTTATCCCCGGTGATTTGGCCAGCGAGGAAGAATACCGGCTGTTTGTCGCCCTGGCGGAAACGCTCCCACAAAGCGAATATCCGCAGTGGTTCAAAAAGCGCATTGATCTGGACGCCGGCAAGTGGGGCGAAGTATTGGCGGCGCCGGAGCCCAGGCAGAATAATGGCGGCGTGATGACGGCGACTTACGCGTTGCAAAGGCAGGACGGCGTCCCCCGTTACGCGCATTACATGGGGTTCTATGGACAAGGCAAAGCGGTGTACCTGCGCATTCTTTCTTCAGATGTGACGACGCTGGTGTCCCGCTACGCCAGTGGTATGCAGAGAGTTATTAAAGAGACGATGCCGGAACGCCTGAAGGGCGTTGCGATCTCCCAGGCTGTGTCTAACACGCCGGTTGAAACAACAACGTCTGAAGCAACACCTGTCGCCCCTCCCGCCAAAATCACTACCAAAGCCGCCCCGCCAGAATTGAAACGCATCGATAACGCCGCCGCGCCAGAGTATTCGCTACCTGACAAATATGAGGCGCTGGTATGCGACTTTACTGAAAACAGAATTGATGACACCTACGACGACTACGTGATTCTGTTGTTCAAAGATGGCGCGGCCTATAAAGGGTTGACCGTACCACCGGAAGATCTGGATGTCGCCAAGTCTCGCGAGGAATACCCCAATCGCTGGGGGGTTTGGGAGGAGGAGGACGAAGAGAGCTATAAAGTGAAAATCCCCGCCAGCGAGAAGGAGTGGAGTTCGCTGTATAAAGGTCGACATTTGGCGCCGGCGCGAATGGGCGAACGTCTGAATCGCTATATTTCGAAAACCACGATGGTGAATATGGGCATGATTGGGGGAGGTAGCTCCTACACCAACAGTTGGACTTTTCTCGGCGCCGGCCGCTTCTCGAAAGGTTACTCCAGTCTGTTCTCAAGCGGGATGATGTCTTCCATGACGGCAGGAACCAGTGTTTACGCCGCATCATATAGTGACGACACCGGGGATAGTTCTATTGTCAGCGGTAACTCTCCTGGCGTTGGCGTCACTTCTCAGAAAAAACGCAATGATGGTTCCAATAACCGTGGTCGATACCGTTTGAACGGGTACGCCATGGAGCTGACCTACGATAATGGCGAAACGGATAGAAAACTTTTCGGCTTCTGTTATGACGACCGCACGCAGCCCTTCTTGGGGGGAACGCTGTTTCCGATGCGTAAATCAGGCCCGGCGGAGAAGTTACCCTATGAATGGGGTACGAGAATCAGCCTCAACGAAGAGCGTTACTACGTTCCGAAGGAGCTAAAAGAGGGTGAAATCTTCAGAGTGGTCTTCTCGCCCATGGTGGAGCTAGAAGGCGCTGTGATAGAAGATTGGTTCAAAGAGGCGGTCAGTCAGAATTTTGCTTATTTGGGTAAGCCTATTATGGAAGGAGAATGGGGTAACGATAGAGACACGATCTATTCCTACTATAATGCATACAATGATGCGGATGGCGCGCCCTTGGTCGTGTTTTATTACGGTGCGAAAGTGGAAGACAAATATGGACGTTTCATGCGGATTATCACATCGGATTTGAAGCTTAATAAGCGCTTTAAGGAAGAAATGAAGCCCGCTATGCTGCGCGCCTTTATGCCTTAAACTTTAACATGGCGTTGTATTCAGATTCGTCTCTCTGAGGATGAAGTTGCGGCGCCATAATTCGCCATAATCCCACCTCTCGAAAGTCAGTATTGCTGTGTATGCTGGCGTTTTATCCTGATTCTGATTTTATTTAGCAGTGGACACTATGACCCCTCAAGAAACCCGTTTTCCCTTTTTCTCCACGTTGCTGGCAGGCATAGCGACGGGAACCGCCGCATGGCTGGGTATGGAGCACTGGCCGGAAGGTCTCATGGCTCAGAAGGCCGCGGCTGTCGCGATAACCTTGGTTTTTGTCTTCGCCGGCGCGTTTCTATTTACCGCCAGAACGCGCAGGAGCGCTGCGAACTGGGTGCTGGCGGCGGGCATCGCCGTCGTAATTGGCTTGTCTGCGGTCTGGCTAATCGCCAACACCTTCAAACCTGAGGGCGGCAGCTACGAGGGCTCTTCAGGTCTGGTTACCTCATGGTGGGTGACAATCGTGCCGCTGTTATTTGCGCTGCTGCCTTTTGTTCAGTGCGACTTCCAAAAAAATCAGAGTTTTATGAGCGATATTCCCAATGTGGAGTTGTATCGCAAGTATTGGGAAAACCTGTTTATTCTGGCTTTTGCGGGGCTACTGGTGGGCATCTACTGGTTGGTCGCGATGCTGGGCGTTTCTTTGTTCGATATTCTGGGGATCAGAGGACCGGGTCGGTTCGTAGAATCCCCGCCAGTAGGATGGACCGCCTCGGCGGTCATTTTCGCCTTGGGCATCAGTCTGGGCTGCCGTTATCCCAATTTATTGAATATGCTGAGCGGCCTGATCGCCACAGTGTGTCGCGCGATTCTGCCGCCGGTGGCGGCGTTCATGATCGCCTTCGCCGTCACTCTGCCCATTGTGGGCCTGGAAATGATCTGGAGCACCGGCCGCTCCACCCCCATGCTGCTGGCGATGATCCTGGTGGCTGTGGTGTCATTGAATGGGGCGGCGCTCTGTGATGGCGACCGTAATCCGTACCCGCAATGGTTACGGGCGGGGATATATGTATTGGTGGGCTTGTTGCCGATATTCGCGCTGTTGGCCGGGTACTCGCTCTACCAGCGTATCGAACAATATGGTTTGACTCCGGATCGTTACTATTCCGCTCTGTTCGTGGTATTTGCTTTGGCCCTGACGCTAAGCTATAGCGTTATCTTTTTAGCGAAACGCACCTCCTGGCGGGCGATGTTGAACTCGGTCAATACCCCGATCATTCTCTCCGCTGCGGGAGTGGCGTTGCTCACGCTGACGCCCTGGCTGAATCCTCAGGAAGTGAGCGCCAGCAATCAGTTCGCCAGACTGAAAGCCGGTGAAATCTCGGCGGAAGATATTGATCTTGGGTTGTTTCGCTATCAGCTAGGCCGATCAGGCGAAGAGAAGCTGACGCTAATTAAAGCGTTGACGGAAGAGGAGGGCGCGTTGTCTAAAGCTGAAGCGACAGTCTTGGCGCAACGGTTAGACGTGCTTGAGAGCGCCAAGTATTACTATGACTGGGAGCAAAAACAGCGCCTGGCGGAACTTTACTCGAAGCCGGCTGGTGTGGAATGGCTTAATGAAGGCGTAGCCGATAAGGCGGCGTTTGAAAGTAGCATCGAACCGGAATTGTGCCGGGAACAATTGTGCTTCGCCTTATCTGTGGACCTGGACGACGATGGTGAGAAAGAGGTTTTGATCGCCGATAGCCCTGAGTACGTTTACGACCTCAAAGTTTATGCTACGGACGAAGCAGGCGCATGGAATCAAGTGGGTCGGTTGATCATGCCCAGCTCCTCCTATTATTACGATGAAGATTTACTTGGCGTACTCAAAAGAGGCGAGTACCGTCTGGAGCTGCCGCGTTATAAATCAATTCATATTGGCGGTACGGTGATGTCTTTTTCGCCAATGCGCTCTGAATAGAACACGGAACTTGGACTGGCCTCTCCGTCCTAAAAACAGGGAAGGCCCGCATCCAGTGATAGTAACCAAGCTAGCTATTCGCATTAACTCGCGTTTCCTCCGGGCATTTAGCGGCGGCGCTGAATGCCTGATCCGGCTCCAGAAACACCACATTCACATCATCAATCAGCCATTCGGCGCCTTCCTGTACGTAAGCCAGATAAAACGTTAGCGGCTCACCGCCGATGCCGTAGCCATTGACCGTCAGACAGCCATTATCTTCTCCAACTGCGGCGGAATGGGAGTGCTCCCGCAGCATGTAGGCTTTGAACCCTAACTGTGCGAGCGCCGCCTGATCATCCGCGACCTGGTCCACGACCCGCCGGGAAAAGTACAGCGGATAGTCTGCGCTCAGTGCGTTGGCGTCAACGGCTTCCGCGTACAGACGGTAATTTGGATACAAGGGATCGAGCGCGCCAACGGATGCGCATCCTGTTGCAAGCAGACATAGAATCAGTCCCCAGATTTTCATGCTTAGTTCCCCATGATGTTCCGTAGTTGTTCGTCGTAGGCGTGATTGCGTTGCTGCATGGCTTTGGCGGCGCGGCACAACAGGCCGGAGCAGGAAGTAATTAACTCCTCAATATCAAAACTGCCGCCCACACTAAGACTGATAAGCCCGATGGAGAACGTGGCGCTGTATTTGATTAGATTGCCTTCGCCGTTAGCGAACGTAATACTCACCCACTTCACCCGTGCCCCAATCGCCTTCAACGCCGGATCGCCGCTGAAGGTCAACACCCCCGCTGAACCTGACAGCGTCGCTTTACCGTCCTGATCCACCGCCAGCTTGAACGGTCCCTTACTACGCACAATCTTCGCCGTCAGTCCCTTGTCCGTCGAATAAGCCGTTTCAATCAACTTGGCGACAGTAATCTTCAACTCAGCCCGCGTCGGATTCATCTCATGTTTCCTCAAAAGCGCGTTAAATTCAATTTTTATTGGCAATAAACATTGCTTTTAAGAAAATAGAGCAGGCTGAAGCACAAGAGAATCGGTGTTTTGGTTTAAGAAAAAGCGACTAACCGGAAATGCCGAAAAGCTGGCTTGGTAATTTAGAAGGAGAGGTCAAGAGTTGGATTAGTAATTAAAAATAGAATAACTGTAGGGAAAAGCTTTTATATTCGAGAAAATATCGACTTTTCGTTGGCTATATTCTTCATCTGATGGGGGATCGTAATGAATGAGAAAGTTAAAAGGTGTATTAATCAATTTGCAGTGAAATACATTAAATATTGCTTTTTTCATGCACTTGCCATCCACCCGCCACCAAGCCTAAACTAATCGGCACATCTTGTCGGGGTGCCTGGAGTAACAGGCTGAGACCACAACAGTGGGGCCCGTAGAACCTGATCTGGTTAGTACCAGCGTAGGAAACAAGTAGTTCATCAAACAGTTCTTAGCGGCGCTCCATCCTTGTGATGCGGGTCCGATTGCAGACCAAGACGTTGATGCCCTCTCTCCTCCCTGGTGCTACCCCATACAACCAACTAGGAGAGTACTGTGGGCGGCACAATCGATATCAATAAAATCAGCAAACTCAGTGAGTCGGCGCAGGTGGATGCGCTGTCCACGCAACCGTTTCCCGCTTCCAAGAAAATTTATGCCGAAGGCAGTCGTCCCGACATCCGGGTGGCGATGCGCGAGATCACGCTGACGCCGACGCCTTTGCAGGATGGCGCTACGGAACAGAACCCACCGCTGCGGGTATATGATACGTCTGGTCCCTACACGGACCCCGCTGTCGCGATCGACGTGCGACGCGGTTTACCGCGTATGCGCGAAGCTTGGATCAACGAGCGTGGCGACACCGAACATCTTCACGGTTCGTCTTCGTTTTACGCGCAAAGTCGCGAGCAGAATCTGTCCCTGGATAACCTGCGCTTTGAGCATCGTCACGCTCCGCGTAAGGCGCGCGCCGGCGGCAATGTCAGCCAGCTGCATTACGCCCGTAAAGGCATTATTACGCCGGAGATGGAATACATCGCCATCCGTGAAAATCTGGCTCTGGAGCAGGCGGAAATCGAGAACGCCATGCGCAGCCAGCATCCCGGCATGAACTTCGGCGCCAACACGCCCCGTTACATCACCCCGGAGTTCGTGCGTCAGGAAGTGGCGGCGGGACGGGCAGTGATACCCTGTAACATCAATCACCCGGAAGCGGAGCCGATGATCATCGGCCGCAATTTCCATGTGAAAGTGAACGCCAATATCGGTAATTCCGCTGTGACCTCGTCCATCGAAGAGGAGGTGGAAAAGCTGGTGTGGGCGACCCGTTGGGGCGCGGATACGGTGATGGATTTATCCACGGGTAAAAATATTCATGAAACCCGCGAATGGATCATCCGCAACAGCCCGGTTCCTATCGGTACGGTGCCGATATACCAGGCCTTGGAGAAAGTCGATGGCGTCGCGGAAGACCTCAATTGGGAAGTGTTCCGCGATACTCTGATTGAGCAGGCGGAGCAGGGCGTGGATTATTTCACCATTCACGCTGGCGTGCTGCTGCGCTATGTGCCCATGACCGCCAAACGCCTTACCGGCATCGTCTCGCGCGGCGGCTCCATTATGGCGAAATGGTGTCTGGCCCATCACAAAGAAAACTTCCTCTACACCCACTTTGAGGAAATCTGCGAGATCATGAAAGCCTATGACGTCAGCTTTTCGCTGGGAGACGGACTGCGTCCCGGCTGCATCGCCGACGCCAATGACGAGGCGCAATTCAGTGAGCTGCGCACTCTGGGCGAACTCACCGAGATCGCCTGGAAACACGACGTGCAGACTATTATCGAAGGCCCTGGCCATGTGCCCATGCACATGATCAAGGAAAACATGGAAGAGCAGCTCAAGCACTGCAAAGAAGCGCCGTTTTACACTTTGGGGCCGCTGATCACGGATATTTCCCCAGGCTACGATCATTTCAGCTCCGGCATCGGCGCCGCCATGATCGGCTGGTACGGTTGCGCCATGCTGTGTTACGTCACCCCCAAAGAGCACTTGGGCTTACCCAACAAGGATGACGTCAAACAAGGTCTGATTGCATATAAGATCGCCGCCCATGCGGCGGACCTGGCGAAAGGCCATCCCGCCGCCCAAATGCGGGATAACGCCATGTCCAAGGCGCGTTTCGAGTTCCGTTGGGAAGACCAGTTCAATATCGCCCTGGACCCGGACACCGCCCGTGCGTATCACGACGAAACCCTGCCCAAAGAAGGGCACAAGCTGGCGCATTTCTGCTCCATGTGCGGACCCAAGTTCTGCTCGATGAAAATCACCCAGGACGTGCGCGACTATTCCGCCAGGCTGGAGGCGGAGAAGGCGCAGGCAGAGGGCGCGTCGCAGCAGGAAGCGGAGCAGGGTATGCAGGAAATGTCGCAGAAATACAAAGACGCGGGGCGGCGTCTGTATCATGAAGTCTAAGCTGCGTATCGGCATCGCCGGCGGCGGTTTGCTTGGGCGCCTGTGCGCTTGGCGGTTGGCGCTGCGCAAGCATGAGGTCACTCTGTTTGACGCTGGAGACTTCGAGCGGCCCGGCGGCGCCTGCTGGACCGCGGCGGGCATGATTTCTCCATTGAGCGAGCTGGTGTCCGCAGAGCCTGAGGTTTACCGCATGGGCATGCGCAGCCTGGATATCTGGCCCCGATGGATCGCCGAACTGGAGCGTCAAACCGACATGTCGGCCAGCTATCGCCAGGCAGGTTCCGTTGTGGTGGCGCACTCGCTGGATAAGGCGGAGCTGGCGCAGTTTCAGCGTGATCTCAACGCCAAACTTCCCGCCGACGAAGCCTTGCAATGGCTGGATCGAGAGGGCGTCGCCAGGTTGGAGCCGGGGCTGGCGGATCATTTTGAGCAGGGTCTGTATCTGCCCTCGGAAGCGGACGTCAACAGTCGCCTCTTGCTCAACGCACTGCTCGCCGCGCTGCGACAAGGCGGCGTTCGCCTGGTTTCCGACACGCAGGTGGAGTGCTCCGCCCACCGTATGCATTGGAGCAGCGGCAGCGAGCGTTTTGACTGGGTCATCGACGTGCGCGGCCTGGGCGCCAGTCGCAATATGACGGGACTGCGCGGCGTGCGCGGAGAGGTCATGATTATTGAAACCTCCGAAGTCAGTTTGAATCGCCCCGTCCGTCTGATGCATCCCCGCTACAAGTTATATGCGGTCCCGCGCTTGAACGGTCAGATCATTATCGGCGCCACGGAAATTGAGAGCGCGGATATGTCGCCTATCAGTTTGCAATCCACACTGGAGCTGAGCAGCGCCCTGTACGCGTTGAATCCGGCGTTCGCGGAGGCGAGGGTGGTGGAAACCAGCGTCAACTGTCGTCCGGCGCTGCCGGATAACCTGCCCAGGGTGACGCGGGAGCCGGGGCTGATCTGCGCCAATGGACTGTACCGCCATGGCTATCTGCTGGGGCCTGTGGTGGTCGGGCAGGTGCTGGATCAATTGCACAGCGAGAAACAATATGCCGCCTGAAATCGAAATTACGTTGAATGGCGAACCCACCCAGGTTCGCGATGACGCGCTATCCGAGGTGTTGCAGGCCAGTGGTTACACCGGCGTCGGTTTCGCCGTCGCCATCAATGGCGAGTTCGTGCCGCGCTCCGCCTATGCGCAAACCAAAGTGAGCCCAGGCGATCTGGTGGATGTGGTGGCCCCGGTGGCGGGTGGCTGACGCGCCTTGAAACAAGTACAGGTGGCTATCGCCACCGGAGGTAAATCGTGGATAAGCTGTCTCTGTATGGAGAAACTTTTGCGAGTCGTCTGCTGATCGGTTCGGCGCTGTATCCGTCGCCGGCCATTATGCTGGAAGCGGTGCGAGCCAGCGGCGCAGAGATCATTACGTTGTCCCTGCGGCGGCAGAATCCGGCGCACCAGGACGGCAAAGTCATTTGGGATTACATCCGCTCCAGCGGCTGCAAGCTGCTGCCTAATACCGCAGGTTGTAAGTCGGCGAAAGAGGCAGTGACATTAGCGGAAATGTCCCGGGAAATTTTCCAGACGGACTGGCTGAAACTGGAGGTCATTGGCGACGATTACAGCCTGCAGCCAGACCCCTACGGACTGGTGGACGCCGCGAAGGAATTGAACAAACGGGGCTTCAAAGTGTTGCCCTACTGCACGGAAGATCTGGTGTTGTGTCGCCGGTTGCTGGATGCAGGCTGTGAGGCGTTGATGCCCTGGGGGGCGCCGATCGGTACGGGCCAGGGATTGCTGAACAAATACAATCTGCGCATGCTGCGGGAGCGTTTGCCGGACACGCCGATGATCATCGACGCCGGTCTGGGCGCGCCCTCCCACGCGGCGGAAGCGATGGAGATGGGCTTTGACGCCGTGCTGTTGAACACGGCGGTCGCCAAGGCCCATGATCCAGTTGGCATGGGCGGCGCGTTCAAACTGGCGGTGGAAGCCGGTCGCGCCGGATATAACGCAGGCCTGATGCTGACACGGCAAACCGCCAGCCCCAGCACGCCCACCATCGGTATGCCGTTCTGGCGGCGGCAGTCGCAATGAGCTTCAACTTACGCTTATTTTTTGCGGACGTTTTGAGAGATACCCCGCGCTATGACTGACCTGAAACCAAAAGTATGGATCATCGCCGCCTCAGACAGCGCCGGCGCTTCTGGAGTACAAGCGGATCTCGCCACCCTGCATGGGTTGGATGTCCATGGCGGTACTGCGATTACCGCCGTTACTGCACAAAATTCGCAGGAGGTCGTCAGCATCAACCCCGTTTCCGCGTCAGCGTTACAGGACCAGTTGCGGGCCCTGCGTGCGGACGGCGATGCGGCGGCGATTAAGATGGGTCTGCTGGCCGATGCCGAGCAGGTCGAGGTTCTCCGGGAATTTCTGTGCGGCTTCTCTGGGGTGGTGGTGCTTGACCCGGTGTTGGGCAGCACGACTGGCGCCGATTTCGGCCTTGCGGTGGCGGCCTTGAAAACACTGCTTCCTTATGTGGATGTGGTGACGCCGAACATTCCAGAGGCCGAGCAGCTGGTGGACATGCGCATTAGCGGACCGCCGGATATGCTGTCCGCCGCCAGTCGATTGCGTGAGCTTGGCGCCAAAGCCGTCTGGCTCAAAGGCGGTCATTCGGCGCAAGACGGTCCTTGTCTGGACTTAGTGTGGCTGTCGGAGCAGCCCTGCTGGTTTGCGCAACCGCGATTATCCGTGCGTCATAGCCGCGGCACGGGCTGCACGCTCGCCAGCGCATTGGCGGCTTTTGTCGCTCGGAGAGAAGCCCTGGCGGATGCGGCGGCGTTGGCCAGCGCCTATGTGAGACAGGGATTGCGTCAGGGATACGCGATTGGCCCCGGACCCGGCCCCATTGCGCGCCAGGGCTGGCCTGTGCAGATGACGGATTTTCCCAGAATTGTCGATCGCCTGGATTGGCTGGATTATTCTGCTTTTCCCGATTGCGGCGAATCGCCGTTGGGATTGTATCCGGTGGTGGACTCGGTGGCGTGGCTGCGTAAGTTATTACCGCTAGGGATTGACACCTGTCAGTTGCGCATCAAAAGTGATGACCTGACCTTGTTGGAGGCGGCCATTAAAGAAGCGGCGGAATTAGGCCGGCAATACGGCTGCCGCCTGTTTATCAACGACCACTGGCGACTCGCGATCAAGCATGGCGCTTATGGCGTACACCTGGGCCAGGAGGATATTGCCGACGCAGACCTGGACGCCATCCGTGACGCCGGTTTGCGCCTGGGCGTAAGTACTCATGGCGACTACGAATGGGCCCGTGCGGCGGCGGTAAAGCCCAGCTATATCGCCATTGGCGCGATCTTTCCGACACAGACCAAGGAAGTGCGCATAGTCGGTCTGGAGAAACTGGCCCGCTGGGTTGCGTTACTCGACGGTCACTACCCACTCACCGCCATCGGCGGCATTAATCTTGATAACATCGAAGCGGTCCTGAACACCGGCGTCAGCTCTGTAGCAGTGGTGTCTGCAATTACACAGGCGCAGGATTTTCGTGAAGCCGTGGCAAACCTGAACCGCAAACTTTTGAAAGGAGCGGAATAACGCGGCATTATGCTGACCCAGTGCGACGCAGGTCGATGGAAGCCTATGATTTAATGGAGAAAAAACGATGGCCTCGATTAATCCTGACTGGGAAGAACTTGCCGGATTGTTAACCCGGATGCCACCGGATCAGCCCGTTGTCATGCTGAATCTGTTGAAGTTTCATGACATCGCCGCTTATGCGGACGCCTCTGTCCGCTGCAGCGGTAGAGAAGCCTACGCAACTTACTCGCAGACTGCGCTGCAGACGGTACGTGAAGTCGGCGGCGAGTTGCTCTGGATGGGGCGGGCCCAGGCGTCGGTGATAGCGCCAGCGGGCGAGAAATGGGATGAGGTTCTGTTGGTGCGTTATCCCTCTATCCAGGCATTTCACCGCATGTTGTCCATGCCCGACTATCAAGCCTGCGTTATTCACCGCACCGCCGCTTTGGCTGACTCCCGTCTGATCGCCACCACGGAGCATACGCCACTGTGAAAATGCAGGGGTGGTCGGGAGAGAAATTGAACAATTTGTGCTCAGGGTCAATACTGAAAATTCCTGAAATGGAAAATCACGACATTCGGGATCAATGCAATGACTCTTTCTAGAGGCGAATATGCCCGAAGAACCGGCGTTTTGGGCCTGTTGCTATGGTTAGCGCTGACCAGCGCGGCGTCTGCTGATTGTGAGCGTCCGCTGTCCGTAGGCTGGGAGTCCTGGCGTCCCTACATGTACAAGAACGAGGAAGGGCGCCTGAGTGGTCTGGATATAGAACTGATTCAGGCGGTGGCGGACCGGATGGGGTGTCAGCTGGAGTTTTCTGAGACGCCTTTCAAGCGACATCTGTTGCAATTACGCCAGGGTAAAATTGATCTCGCCACCTCGGTGCAGAAGACGCCTGAACGTGAAGAATATGCATGGTTTTCACAGACCTATCGCACCTCGGCCTCCAACCTGATCATTCGCCGTGAAGACGCCGACCGTTACCACTTCAAATCCTTCAAGGAAATGACTCAGAGCCGTTTCAGACTGGGTGTGACGCGGGGTTATTTCTATGGCGAGAACGTCAACGAATACATCGAGAAAGGCGGTGGAAAGTTACATGTCGAAGACGTGGTGTCTGATGAACTGAACTTGATGAAGCTTCTGGCCAAACGTGTGGACGGCATTTTCGCCGACCCTATCGTGATTTACAGTCTGGCCAGAGATATCGGCAGGAAGGACGATATTGCGGTACACCCTCTGGATCTTGTTACTTCCACTTTTTATATCATGGGAAGTAAGGCGTCCATATCGCCAAAAACCATGGATAACCTGAACCAAGCGCTTAAGGATATGCGACAGAGCGGCGAATTCGCCGCCATCGTTGACCGCTATCTGGCGGGAGGTTAAGGCGTCTCAGTATGGACGCCTTAAGGTTTCCGGAGCTTACTTCAGGAAAACACCGTTTCCACTTCCGCTTCGCCGCCAGTTTGCACCTGCCATTGCGACCAGTACATGCCCTTGCGCTCCAGCAACTGGCGATGGTCGCCCTGCTCCACCACCTTGCCGTGATCGACCACAACAATATTGTCCGCATGGACAATCGTCGAAAGACGGTGAGCGATCATCACCACGGTGCGGCCGTGGGCGATGTGTTTCAGTGAGCGCTGAATCGCAGCCTCGGTTTCGTTGTCGACGGCGCTGGTGGCCTCGTCGAGCACCAGAATCGGCGGATCTTTTAATAGCGCGCGGGCTAAAGACAAGCGCTGGCGTTGGCCGCCGGACAGCTTGACGCCGCGCTCGCCGACAGGCGTATCCAGGCCTTCCGGCAGACGTGCGATAAATTCCCAGGCTTCCGCCGTTTTGGCTGCGGAGACGATCTCCTCTTCACTGGCGGTGGGACGGCCATAGGCGATGTTGTCGCGAATACTGCCTTCGAACAGGAACACATCCTGACTGACCAGACCAATGGCGCCGCGCAGTTCCTTGAGAGGCAGCTGTTCGATGGGCGCGCCGTCCACCAGTATCGCGCCCTGCTTGGGCCTGTAAAAGCGCAGCAACAACTTGATCAGCGTCGACTTACCGGACCCGGTGGCGCCGACCAGCGCCAGCGTGGAGCCGGCTTTGACCTGCAAATTGACGTTTTCCACACCGCCGGCGCCTGCAGAGTATTCGAAGCTGACGTTTTGGAAGTCCACTTCACCGCGTATGGGCTGTGGTAAGGAGCGCGAGCCTTCGTCGCGCACGTCGATGGGGGTTTCTATCACGCCCAGGATGCGGCGGGTGCTGGCCATGGCGCGTTCGAACAGATCCACGGTTTGCGCCAGATTGGTCAACGGCCATAGCAGACGCTGGGTCAGGAACACCAGTACGCCGTAGGCGCCGGCGTTGAGCTCGCCGGACAAGGCCTGCATACCGCCCACGGTGAAGGTGGCGAGAAAGCCCGCCAGAATCGCCATCCGAATAACCGGAATGAAGGCGGAGCTGACCGCGATCGCCCTGCGGTTGGCCTGAACATAGGCGTCGCTGGCTTCGCGCAGACGCTCGGATTCCTGAGCTTCCGCCGTGAAGCTCTTGATCGTGGCGATGCCGCCGATGTTATTGGCCAGACGCGACGCCAGCCCGCCCACTTTTTCACGCACGTCCGCGTACAGAGGATTGGCCCGTTTCAGGAAGAAGAACGCGCCCCAAATGATGATGGGAATCGGGGTAAAGGCCAGCATGGCGATAAAGGGGGAGATCGCCAGGAAGACGCCGCCGACGGCGATCACAGTGACGAACACCTGAATCAGGTTATTAGCGCCGCCGTCGAGAAAACGCTCCAACTGGTTGACATCATCATTGATGATGGAGACGAGCTGCCCGGAACTGCGCGATTCGAAGAAGGCCATATCCAGACGCTGGACGTGATCATAGGCGTCCTGACGGAGGTCAGCCTGCAATACCTGGCCCAGATTGCGCCACATGATCAAGTGGAGGTATTCGAAAATGGACTCGCCGGCCCAAATGAAAAACGTCAAAACCCCTAACGCGAGGATCTGCTGCTGTGGGGTGTCGAACCCCATCGCGGCGACGAAGCTCTGCTCTTTATTCACCACAACGTCGATGGCGATGCCGATGAGAATTTCCGGAGCGATGTCGAAAAGCTTATTGATGATAGAACACGAACCGGCGGCGATGATGCGTCGCCGGTAGCCACGAGCGTAGCGCAGCAGGCTCAGCAGCGCCTGAAAGCTGGACTGGGATTGCGAGGCCATAGGATTCCTTGTGTACAGACTGGAAGGGACGCGCCGCGCGCGGCGCGACAGACTCATCAGCCTATCCTTTGACGGTGTAAATGCAAGTGGTAATTATTCTAATGAAGACAAGTAGATGGCGTTCGATGTTGAGGGGCATATTCAAGACGAAAAAAAACCGGAGACGAAGCTCCGGTTTTCGTACGCCGTGACGGATATCAGGCTTTGCCGGCGGAGGTTTTGCGGTTCAGGATGAAGGCGCAGAAAGCAATCGCCAGCAGCGCGGGTACGCCAGGTTCGCTTACCGGTACGGACTCGGTTTCCAGCTTTAGTTTGATATTGCCGCCGTTATAGCCCTTGTCAGAGTAGCCGAACAGGAAGTCGATGCCGTCATTGGCGGTGATCAGACTGCCGCCCAGAGCGAACAGGTCATTGGCTGCGTTCAACGCGGTCAGCGCAGCGCTGTTCAGCACGATATCGATATAGCTGTAGTTGCTGCTCCAGGACACGCGGGTGGCGCCGAACAGTTCGCCGGAACCCAGATCATTGTATGCGTTAACGCCGCCAAAGCCGGACAGTAAGGTGCTGATGTCGGTGTTGACGTCAAACAGAGCGAACCACTCGGAATAATCGTTGGATTCGTAACCGTTGCAGGGGTTGAAGATGCTCAACGTGGCGGAAACGATGGAGCCTTCCACATCGCTCATGTCAAAGGCGAAGAAGTTGTTGTGTTTCTTGCCGGCGTAGTAGTTGGTGTTGCTCGGCGAGTGATAGCCGTTGGACTTGTACCAACCTGAGTCGTAAGCGTTTAAAACCACAGGCGTAGCCTGAGCGGCGCTGCTCAGGAAAGCGGTCAGCAGAAGCGAACAGAGAGCGGCGTACAACTTTGACATGCGTTACCTTTACAAAAGCAGTTAGAAAGTCACGTTATAAAACTGTCGGCAATTGTACGCGTTAGTTATTTAAATGTAGGTAAAACAATGTCAAACGCAGTTACTGAGTGTAACTGCGTTTTGCAGAAGAAAATCAGAGAGAAATCAGGAGAGGGCGCTTGCTCAGCGTAGACGGATATCCACCCACACCAGGCGGTGATCGGAGCTGACGGCGCCGCCTTCGCCAACCAGTCGATACAGTTCGTCGTCAGCGCTGGGCCAGAACACGCCGGAGTTAACAATTGTCAGATCGGTAGAGGGCAATACATAGTCGGTGCGCAGGTTGCCCGGGTTGGCGTCGGTAAAGTCTCCGGTGTCCTGCGCGCGATTGCCGATTTGCAAGGCGTTGGCCTCTCCCTGCCTGAACGCGGCGTCCGCCGAACCGGCGCTCATTGGTGTATGTTTAACATTTACGCGAGGGTGCTCCAACAATTGCGCCATGGGATTTTGTGTGGCGTCGCCGTCAAAGGGGTCTGCGTTTTCGTCGCCCATGATCACGAAGCTTTCTCTATCGCCCAGTCCGCCGCGTCGACCTGCGTCATCCACAATGTAACGGCTGACGCGACGACCGGAAATGTAGTCCGCCCAGAAACGAATTTCATCATGATTGCGGGTTCCGTTACGGTCCTCAGGACCATCGAAAACCGGCGGTGTGGGGTGGCTGACCAGGGCATGAATGCGGCGTCCACGAATATTGATGGGCGCGTCCCAATGACTCTTGGAAGACAGTCGCACCACTTCCAGCTCCTCGGGACTGAACCAGTCCGCAGGCGCGTCTGTGTCGGGATTATCCGGCAGCAAGGCGTTGGGCATGTCCCGCCAGAGAAAATGCTGAAAAGTGCGTGTCCGTTGCTCCTGGATGGGGTATTTGGATAACAGCAGCATGCCGTACTGGCCTTCGAAGACGCCAAAGCCGAAAGCATCGTTGGCCAGCTCGAACCCGGACTCGCCGATGACGCCATCGTTATTGAGGTCAAAACCGGACGCTACGCCGGTGTTGGAAGGCGCGGAATAAACGTAAGGGTAGATCGCCGGCGCAGCGCCATTCTGGCTGACCGACAGGTAATTCTGCTGGAACAGACGAGCGGCTTCTCCCGCGGCGTCGTAGTCAAATTCATTGATCAGCAGCACGTCCGGCTGGGTGCGCTGAATAATTTCCGCCACCGCCTGTATCTGGGCGTTGTCGCCGCTGTTCAGATCCGCGATGAGTTCTCCCTGCGCCGACCGGTTCAGCGATGCATTGAATGTGGCGAATCTCACCGTCTCTGGGGCATGGCGGTCACGCCAGTGAGAATCTGCGGATGCCAGGAAGGGATGGGCCGCCAGTGCGCCGCCCAATAATAAGCGGGCTGCTGTCCCAAGCAGTTTGGACGCATTCATGATAATCCTCTTTATCCAGCAATATTTGACATGTACGAAATGCAAACGGCGCGTCGCACTCTGGCTTTGCCAGATTAGAGCGGGGTTGGAATCGAGCCGTTGCGGGAAGACAACCAATGTCAAAGAGCCGCCGGGCCTGTTTACAGCTCGAATGACAGGCCGGCGTTCGTTTCTAAGGGGCGTCGTCTCCAGTTATAGAGACGCATTATTAAGAAAAGATGATAGCCGCAGGACCATCGCTTCGTTTTCTAAATAGCGGTGACGCCCTTACTTTACGGTGATGGTGATTTTGTCAGACACCACAGGATGCGCGTGGGGCTGGTGCAAATGATCGCCCAGGATCAATTGCAGGGTGTGCTGTCCAGGCGGCAGTTCCAGTGTGGTTTCAGTCTGGCCGCCGCCAAAGTGTTTGACGTCCGCGCCCAGGGGCATATTCATGTCCGGCATCTTTTCGCCGTCGATGAGCAGGTGATGATGTCCGGTATTTTCGCGCTCAACGCCAGCCGGCGCTACGCCCATGCCTTCCAAACCGAAGCGCACTACGAACTTGCTGGACACAGTTTCGCCGTCAGTTGGGGAGATGATATAGGCTTTGGCGTTTTCAGGGTTGGCGGTCTTGGGCAGGCCTGCGGCCATTGCGACGCTGCTCAGGCCAAGCAAGGATACGGAAACTAAATGACGAATTTTCACGGATTATCTCCATTATGTATGGTTGAGGTTGTTGTAGAAACTGTCGCCGGCCTGGTTATGGTTATAAGTGCGTGGCCGATCTTCTTGGTGTCGCGCGTTAACGCGCGGGCTTTACTCCGAAGCGACATAATATCGTTTTCCCCGTCAGGGTGGGTATAAATAGTTTTAGGTTGCGAATCATGGATTTCCGCCGTCAGCGGCTGATTTGCAGCGCTGGAAACCAGCGCCTACAATCCCCCGGCGCATTGTTATGAAATCAGGATAAGGAACTTGCCATGTCTTCTCTGTTATTCCGTCTACCGCTGCTGATATGTCTTTTGCTGGGACTGTCTGCGTGTCAGAGCGCCTATTACAGCGCCATGGAAAAAGTCGGCGTGCATAAGCGCGACATCATGGTGGATCGCGTTGGCGCCGCCCGTGACGCTCAGGAGGAGGCCAAAGAGGAGTTCAAGTCCGCGCTGGACCGGTTCCAAAACATGTTCGGCAAAAAGGATTCCACGTTGCAGAAGCAATACGATCAGCTCAGCGCAGCGTTTGAAGACAGCGAAGATGCGGCGGAAGAGGTGAGCAAGCGCATTGATGCAGTGGAGGACGTGTCCGAAGCCTTGTTCGAAGAATGGGAAGAGGAGCTGGAGCTTTACACCAGTCCCAAGCTGAAACAGGACAGCGCCGCCAAATTGGCCGCCACCAGGAAAAAATATCAGCGACTCATCACCGCCATGCGGGCGGCGGAAAACCGTATGCAGCCGGTGCTTAACGCACTGCGCGATCAAGTGCTGTATCTTAAGCACAACCTGAATGCGTCCGCCATCGATGGTCTGAAAGGGGAGCTGCGCTCAGTGGAGAGCAATGTGTCCAGACTGGTTGCGGATATGGAGAAATCCATCGCCGAAGCGGAGTCTTTTATCGCGACTTTGAGCGACAAGAAGGGCTGATTTCAGGATCAGGCGGTCGGGAGCGACGAGGCTGGGGAACGGATGGGATTATGCTCTGCCGGGCCAGCTGCAAACTTGCGCTGAAGGGACAATTCCTATTGTCACCCGGCGGACGGAGATAAGGCTCACGCAGTGGCGCGCCCCGGCAGGACTTTCAAATGGGCTTCTCGACTGGCCTCCACGCGGCCGCGAATGGACTCACCGTGAAAATGCGCAGGCAGGTGCGCGGCGGGATGATTGTCACGCCCTTCCAACTCCACCCGGCTGACAGGGGTTCCCGTCATTTTCAATAATGTGTGCGCCATATCCTTGGTCATGCTGACGTCGGAAAGTTTGGCGAATTCGACGACGTTCTGCAGAACATCGGGATCGGTGAGACGCAAGGTTCCCAGGTTTTCTTCTTTGAAACGGCGACGCAGGGTCTTCAGAATATTAAACATTTCGTTGGTGTATAACATTGCCCGCTCCTTGTATCGGGCGGCTCAGCGCCCGCAGTTGAGTTCTTTACTGTCCCGGACTCCCTTAGCCGCCGGGAGCGATTCTGCAAATAAACTCGGGTTGATGTCACATCAGGACGCCAAAGATCCTGAGTCACTATGCAGTGTAGACAGCGGCAAGTCCCTATTTCCGTTGTGTTTTTGCTTCAAAAATCTGAAAAACGTAATCTTGTTGGATGAGTTCACATAAATCTGGTTTGCGTTAATCTAAAAGGGCTGCTACCGGTTCCCCATACCCGGTGGCGACAGCCTGCAAACCAACAAGAAACGGAAAAAACGTGAAATGACCTATGTCGATGCAATCAGTTGGGACATGCTTAACCCCTTCATCATGCCCATCAAAGTTCTTGAGCCGCACACAGACCGGCTGGGACACACCAACAACACGACCTACCTCAATTGGATGGAGGAAGTCAGCTGGCGCCATATCGACCCGCTCGGGATGAGTTGGGCCGCCCACGAAAAACTGGGCAAAGCCATGGCGATCACCCGTACGGAAGTGGATTATCTTGCTGCTTCTCATGCTGATGATGAATTGTTTATCGGCACCTGGATTACGGCGTGCGACGGACGTTTACAGTCCAGCCGTCATTTTCAGATTTTCCGCCCCGCGGACGGCAAAACCATTGTTCGCGCTAATAGTTATTACGCTTGCATCGATATGAAGAGCGGTAAACCGACGCGCATGCCGAAGGAGTTTGTAGACGCGCATCGTAAAGCCATGGAAGCCCATGGCCTCACGCCAGCGTCGGATTGACCGGTGACGCAGGGATGCGTCAGGAGTGCTGACTGCACAGTAACTGCTTTTGCTTGAGCGCCACCAGTACGTGAGTGCGGCTGATGACGCCCACGAGTTTGCCGTCGTCCACCACCGGGTAAACTTTGGGGCGATGGTCGTCCATATAGTTGGCCAGATCGACGATGCTCGCCTCCGGGTCCACCGTCACGGTGGCCTTATGCATGACTTCGCCGACGGTGGCGGGCGCGTCGCAGTGATAGCTGCTCAGCAGCAGTTTCTTGATGCAGTCCTTCTCGGATATGAAGCCGATGACGTGCATATGTTCATTCACCACCGGCGCGCCGGATATCCCTTTTTTCAGAAGGATATCCACCGCCTCGATGATTGAGGCGTCGGCGGCGACGAACGCGGGGTGCGTGTCCATAAAGTCGCTGATTTTGATGTCTGCGTTCATAGCTTACCTCCTGCAATTGACTGGCTTAGGCGCCGGGACCACAATCGAGACAACGTTCGATCACGTCTGGCCCTAAATGGAGCTTGCTGTTCAGATCCCGTAGCGCTGTGCGCACGCCTTCCTCTATCACCGGATGATAAAAGGGCATCTCCAGAATCTGGCTGACCGTCAGGCGTTGCTGCACGCACCAGCTCAGCAGGTGAGCGATGTGCTCCGCCGCCGGGCCGAACATTTCCGCGCCCAGAAACAAGCCCGTGCCTTGCTCTCCATACACTTTCAGCAGGCCCAGATTTTTACCCATTACCCGGCTGCGTCCCTGATCTTCAAAAGACACTACACCTTCAGCATAGCAACTGCGGCAGCGTTCTTTCACCTGATTAATATTCAGCCCCAAAAACGCAATTTGCGGATCGCTGAACACCACGCCAATGGGCGTGCGTCGCTTGCCGGCGCGAATATCAGGGTAGCGGCCGGCGTTGTCTCCGGCGATGCGGCCTTCATCTGCAGCTTCATGTAGCAGCGGCAGGTCATTGTTGGCGTCGCCGGCGATGAAAATAGAGCTATCGCCGCATTGCATCGTGTAACGGTCGAATACCGGCATGCCCTTGGCGTCCATTTGCAGTTCCGCCTTTTCGATATCCAGATTATCGACGTTGGGACGGCGCCCGGTGGCGGCGAGAACGTACTCGAAGGTTTCCGTTATCTCACTCTGTTCTTTGTCCAGGAAAGTGATCGCCACGCCCTGTTCTGTGCGTTTTACGCCGGTAACTTTGGCGTCGGGATCCAGAGGAAACTCGCGATTAAAGACTTTCTCCGCATAGGCGCGAATATCCGGGTCCTGAATTGGGCCAATGCCTCCGCCGACGCCGAATATGCGTACGCGTACGCCGAGCCGGCTCAGGGCCTGACCCAACTCCAGACCAATGACGCCAGGGCCGAACACTGCGACGCTGGAGGGCAGATCGCGCCATTCAAACAGGTCATCGTTGATGATCAGACGGTCGCCCGCGTTTTTCAAAAAGGGCGGCACATTGGGTCGTGAGCCGGTGGCGATGACAATGCGCTGCGCGTCAACGATCAGGTTGTCGTCCACTTGTAATCGATGGGGAGAAAGAAACTTCGCTTTGCCGCGGACCTTATGTTCCGCAGGAAATCCTTCCACCGAATCCACCACGAATCCGGCGAAGCGATCACGTTCACTGCGCACCCGTTCCATGACTTTGCGTCCATCGATATGAGGATTGTTGGAAGCGACGCCAAACAGATCAGAGTGGCGATGGTGATGGGCGGCTTCCGCTGCGGCGATTAACAGCTTACTGGGCATGCATCCTACGCGGGCGCAAGTGGTGCCGTAGGGCCCGCCTTCGATCAAAAGCACATTTTGCGTGTGCTCGCGCGCGGCGCGATAGGCGCCCAAGCCTGCCGTACCGGCTCCAATAATAGCTACGTCCACTTTGCGTATTTGCACTGGGTTATCTCCCCTGCTTACTGTATTCCTGAACTCTGAGACAGTCGGTCCGGCTGTGCTTGCGCCGGACCGACGATGGCTTACGCGTATTACTTGGCGAAGTGGGCTTCCAGATCATCGGCTCCGCCGATGCGCTGTCCGTCAATGTATATTTGCGGCGTAGTGCCCTGGCCTGTGACCGCCTGTAGCGTGCTGTAGCTAAGACCGTTGGCGCCCAGAACGATGTTCTCAAAGCTGATGCCGCGATCGTTCAGCAGCTTGTGCGCCCGGGCGCAGTGTGGACACCCTGGTTTGCTGAATACAGTGACCCGGCTGGGCAATACCGCCTCTTTATTAATGTAGTTGAGCATGGTGTCGGCGTCGCTCACTTTGAAAGGGTCGCCCGGCAATTCCGGCTCGATGAACATTTTCTCAATCACGCCATCCCGCACCAGCATGCTGTAACGCCAGGAGCGCCTGCCGAAACCCAGCTCGCTTTTTTCCACCAACATGCCCATGCCTTCGGAAAACTCACCGTTGCCGTCTGCGAGGAAGTAGATATTTTCCGCTTTCTGGTCCGCCTTCCAGGAGTTCATGACGAAGGTGTCGTTAACAGACAGACAGATAATCGCGTCTATGCCGTTTTGCTTGAATACGGGGGCCAGCTCGTTGTAACGCGGCAAATGCGTGCTTGAGCAAGTAGGCGTGAATGCGCCCGGTAGGGCGAATACGATGACGTTTTTACCTTTGAACAGATCGTTAGTGGTCACCTGAACCCATTTTTCTCCTTCACGCAGATTGAAAGTAACGCTGGGTACGGTTTGTCCTTCTCTACTCTGTAACATTCATTGATCCTCAGTATTTCGTTGCAAATTCACTTGAGCCCGTGGCTAAGCGGTTAATTTTTAAGACGGAGGTAGTGTCGCAGAGATTTATGATTGAATAAATTTATAAAAAAATATCAATTCGATTGTTAATTGCTATAAAAGGATGTGGCGGAGATAGTCAGATGCTAACAGGCTCGAAGCAAGAGCAAGAGCAAGAGCAAGAGCAAGAGCAAGAGCAAGAGCAAGAGCGTTAAATAGTGAGAAGGTAAGGATGATGAAAAAGTGGGAGAGAGGGGGAGCTTAGGACTCTACAAACAAAACGGGCGCCGAAGCGCCCGCCTTGTCAGTCTGCCGAAACTGCGCAGACCGCAGTAAACTGCTTAGTAACGTGGTCTGCGAGCTGGACGCTCTTCACGTGGCTTAGCTTGGTTTACTTTGATATTGCGGCCTTTCAACGCTGTGTCGTTCAGACCCTTGATAGCGGCGTCCGCTTCAGAGTTGTTCGACATTTCGACAAACGCGAAACCTTTGGACTGGCCGGTATTACGGTCAATGATCAGGTTAGCGCTGGTAACTTCTCCAAAAGAGGAAAAAGCTTCTCTCAATTCTTCTTCAGTGACGCCGTAGGCCAGATTTCCAACGTAAATATTCATATCGATCTCGTGTGATTTATGCGTTTTCCACAAATAAAGTGACGCCGCAAGCAAACGCACAAATTCGCGGAGTCGCCATCAGCTGATTAAGCTAACAGAAAGCAGTCTAGCAGTAATCTTTAAGGTTGTATGCATTTTATTCAGGTTTTTATTAAAAAAGTTTGATGTTCTCTATAAAGTATTGAATATAAAGAAAAAAATCAAAAAAATTAGCCCAAATTTCAGCTCAAAAAGGGCCCTTTTAACCAAAAAAAGGGCCGCTTAGAGCGACCCGGAAAATAACTCCAACTGGAGTTTTAGCATTCGTTGCTTCCGCAGAGAACAAGCGGCGGATGAAATAGCGTCGCTTGCAGAAAATTCAAGGGAGAACATTGTTGCAGCATATAAATAGCATCTTTTTTATCCAGATCAATTTTTCAGCGATTCAATCTGAAAAAGACCCATTATGGACAACTCATTACGTCAGGCTACCGGGGGAGCATTAAGACGGAATTATGTTAAGGAATGATGACGCCGCCGCTGACGCCAGGCCCCATAAACAGGCCGTATTTGTTAGCCCGAGTCTTAAGAGACTAGGCCCTATTGTCGTTTCGCGAGGTTGTTTCTTCACCTAAAATTAAGGTTTTTTCATACTTGCCAAATACTTAATTCCGGGACGACCGCGATGACCACGCTCAGAAGGACGCTTACGCTAACTCTGCTTACAACACTGCTCGCCGCCTGTAGTGACGGCCCTAAGGTGTCTCAGGACGCCAAGGTGATCGAAGACGCTGGCGCGTTGCGACCGGAAACCGTGGGCTCCTCTGAGATGGTGTTCGAGTCGGAGCAGGCTGTCGCTGACGTGAAGCCCGGTTCAGTGATTGTATCCGGCGCCTCGGACAATGCGCCTTATGGCTTTCTAAAGCGAGTCAAGAGTAAGACGGAAGAGGATGGCGCTACAGTCTTATCAGTAGAAGACGCGCAACTTACGGATGTGGTGGAGGAAGCCGACGTTTCTCTGAGCGGCGCGTTAAATCCCAGTGCGTCTCCAACGCCGCGTTTAGCCGCCAAGGGGCTGGATCTATCGGCGCGAGGCATCACCGTATATTCTCCTGGCGAATCGGCGGATTTACCTGACGCCTGTGCGGATAAAGATTTCCGTGTCGCTTTCGAGGCCACTGAGGCAGCCCCCTATGTCACCGTCACCGGGTGTGTGGGATTCAGCAGCAACTTCATTTTTGATCTGGAAATCGAGCATTTCCAGGCGACGCGCGCAGAGTTTGTCGTGGACAGCAAAATCGGCAGCGCCCTGGCGTTGAAGTCTGATGTCGAGCTGGCCAGCATTAATCAGAAAACTGAATTGGCGCGTTTTGATGTGGATCCGATTAATTTCCAGATTGGGCCGATACCCGTAGTGATCGTGCCGGAAATTGTGTTGGTCATGGGAGTGGACGGTAAAGTCGACGTCAATGTGGACATCAGCGCCAGTCACGAGTTAAGCGCTCAGGTGGGCTTGCTGTACGCGGATAATCGCTGGTCCACCGTCAACGAAAGCCAACAGAAATTCGATACGCCTTTGCCGCAGGGCGACGGCGCCGCCAACGCCCGCGTTTACGCGGGTCCGGAAATGGAGTTCATGTTCTACGGCGTCGCTGGTCCTGGCGCCAATATTTACGTTTTTTCCCGCATGAATGCCGATGTAGACGCCCTCAATCCCGCCAAATCCAACTATGAGTTGTGGGCGGGCGCTCAAGCCGGGGCGTCCTTCCGGGTGGAAGTGTTTGATAAGACGCTGTTCAAGATTCACGAATCCAATCTGATCGGCTATGAAGGCTTGATCGCTTCCTCTGAGTATGACGGTCTGGCGCCGCCGGGTACTGGCAGAGTGATTGGCGTTATTGGCGACGCCATGCAAGGCAAACTGGTCAGCGGAGATGATATTATTCGCGACAATCTGTCAGGGGAGCTTGTGGACTTATTGAAAGGACTCGCCGCAAACGAAGATGATTCAGATGGCGGTTACACAGTGGCGGAAGCCAACGCTCGTCCCCGCTGGCGCGAACTGAAAATCGCTGGGCGTTGCCTGCAGCCGGATTACGTCGGCCATCTTGCGATGATTCGTCCGGTTGCCTGCGATGGCGGCGATAAGCAGAAATGGTGGTGGGACACCAACGGCGCAGTGCATCCCAAAGCCAACGCCAAACTGTGCATCGATGGCCTCGGCGTCACGCCAGGCGTCAATCTGGCGCTTTGGGGATGTCATGGCGGCGACAATCAGGAGTGGGCCTTTGAAGATGGCCGTATGCGCAACAAACGCAGTGAGTCCCTGTTCGTCACCTATGAAAAAGATATCTTCAACTGGCTCGACTACGCCCAGTTGAAAAGCCTGAAAGAAAATACCGATAAACAGTTCGCTCAGTGGGGGCAGGAAGAGCGCGTCAACGGGGTGGCCGCCTCTCATTTCCGTCCGCTAAAAAGCGCCCGCAGTGGATTGTGTCTGGGTGTACAGACAGGGAGCTCGTCCCCTGAGCTGCAGACATGCGGAAACGCCTCCCAACAACACTGGTTTTATGACAGCGTGGCGCGAACGCTCTATAACGCGGCGGGAGACTGTCTGAGCCACCATGGCGAGAACTATAACGGCGCAACCTTATTCGTGGAGACCTGTTCCACGTCCTCGAATCAGACGTTCGATTTCGCTGACGGCGCTATCAGAACGACGTCGGATGCGGCGATCGTCGTCGATGCATACGGCTCTGAGGAAGGCGCGGTGGTAGGTCAATGGATGTTCCATGACGGCGCCAATCAACTCTGGTTGTGGGGCGAGTGAGACTTTATTGATTCACTTTTCCTGACTCTGCTCTTTGACCGCTCAGCTCTTGCGTCAATGCTCTATGGATGAGAAAAGGGGATAATCCGCCAGGGTTATCTCTACTGTGAGCCCAGGCTGCAACCTGTATAATGCGCGGCTATGAAACGCATATCATCTTCTCTTCAATCGCCACTGCAGGCTTTGCAGACCTTATTCGGGTACGACGCATTTCGCGGCCCGCAGGAAGCCGTCATCGGGGAACTGATGGCTGGCCGGGACGCCTTGGTCTTGATGCCTACCGGCGGCGGCAAATCGCTGTGTTATCAAATTCCCGCTATCTTGCGTAATGGCGTGGGGGTGGTGATATCCCCTTTGATCGCATTGATGCAGGATCAGGTGGACGCCTTGAGACAGGTTGGAGTCAACGCAGGTTTTCTGAATTCCAGTCTCAGTCTGGCCGAGTTGCGGGATATGGAGCGCGCGCTGCTGGACCAGGAGCTGGACATGCTCTATATCGCGCCGGAGCGTCTGACGCAAGAGCGCACGCTGGAGCTGCTGCAACGCACGCCTATCTCCCTGTTCGCTATTGATGAAGCCCATTGTGTGTCGCAATGGGGCCACGATTTCCGCGCCGATTATCTACAGCTTAACTTGTTGCAGGAGCGATTCCCTCATGTGCCCAGGGTGGCGTTGACCGCCACCGCCGACGAACGCACCAGGAAGGAAATCGCCGAACGCCTGGGGCTGACGGAAGCGCAGCATTTCATCAGCGGTTTTGATCGTCCCAATATTCAATATCGCATCACCCAGAAACAGAACGCGCGGCAGCAGTTGTTGCGCTTTTTACGCGCTGAACACGCCAACGACGCAGGCATTGTTTACTGCTTATCCCGTAATAAAGTCGAGCAAGTGGCGGAATGGCTGTGCAAAGAAGGCTTCAACGCATTGCCGTATCACGCAGGCTTACCGGCGGATGTGCGCCAGGAGCACCAGCAACGGTTTTTGCGGGAAGATGGCGTTATAGTGGTGGCGACCATTGCTTTCGGTATGGGTATTGATAAGCCAGACGTCCGCTTTGTCGCTCACCTCGACCTCCCCAAGAGCATTGAATCCTATTACCAGGAAACCGGCCGTGCGGGACGTGACGGACAGTCGTCCACCGCTTGGATGGCCTACGGGCTGCAGGACGTAATCAAGCTGCGGCAGATGATGGAAGGCTCTCCTGGCGCGGAGCAATTCAAACGGGTGGAGAGGCAGAAGCTCGACGCCATGCTGGGATTGTGTGAAATCGTCAGCTGTCGCCGTCGCGCATTGCTGCGCTACTTTGGCGAGAATGCGCCGGAGCGGTGCGATAACTGCGACGCCTGCCTGAATCCTGCGGAGACCTGGGATGCGACCGTGCCGGCGCAGAAGGTTCTGTCCTGTATTTATCGCACGGGTCAGCGCTTTGGCGTCAATCATCTTATTGATGTGGTGCGAGGCGAACTGACCGACAAGGTGAAACAGTTTGGTCATGAACGTCTTCCCACTTTTGGTGTTGGCGAAGATCTGGATGTGGCGCAATGGCGCTCGGTATTGCGCCAGCTAACTGCGAGGGGGCTGTTGAATGTGGATCTGGACGGCTTCGGCGCCTTGAAGCTGACGGAATCCTGCCGGCCCATTTTGCGCGGCGAACAGGAAGTTCGGTTACGGCGAGACGTAAAAGAAGTGATGTCGAAAGCGCCGCGACGCAGTGGCGAATCGTTACGTGAAGAAGATCAACCTTTATGGGATGCGTTGCGCATCCGTCGCAAGGAATTGGCGGAAGAACAGGGCGTGGCGCCTTATATGATTTTCCATGACGCCACGCTGATGGAAATCTTGCGCCATCGTCCTCAGAACGACATGGAGTTTCTGGCTCTCAACGGCGTCGGTAAGAGCAAGTTGGAGCGTTACGGCGAAGACTTCATGGAGATTGTTCGCAACGCCTGAGAGTCTCAGGCGGAGGCGTTTTCTATGCGTTCGAAAATGGCGTCTGCGGCGACAGCGAGCAAGGCCACCAGGATGGCGCCCTGTAGCACGTAGGCGGTATTGCCGTTGATCAAGCCCGCCACGATGGGGTCGCCGAGGGTTTTGGCGCCAATGGTGGAGCCGATGGCGGCGGTGGCGATGTTTATAGTCACAGAAGTGCGTACGCCGGCCATGATCACTTTGAAGGCGAGAGGCAGCTCCACCTTCCATAACACCTGCGACGGCGACATTCCCATACCGCGCGCCGCCTCCAGCACTGCGCTGGAGACACCTTCCAAACCAGCGATAGTATTACGCACCACCGGCAGCAGGCCGTATAAAGTCAGGGCGACCACCGTAGGCGCGCCGCCAAAGCCCGTCATGGGAACCGCCAGCGCGAGCACGGCGACGGGAGGAAAAGTTTGACCAATGGAGGAGACGTTATTCACCAGGGGAAGGAAATCCCGTCCGGACTCCCTAGTCACCAATATGCCGGAAACAACGCCGACTACCGTGGCGATAAGCCCTGACAGCAACACCAGACCTGCGTGGCTCAGCACTAGGCGCCAAAAGCTGTCGCGGTCATAAACCACCTGTGAGGCATCAGGCTGCAGCCAGCGAAAGAGCGCTTCCATGTGGGGAAACAAGCTGGCGCACAGTATTAACAGCAGTGCGGGCGTCAATGCCCTCCAGGGCGTGCGACGGATTGAAGCCCGCCACATCAGGCGCAACCTCCCACCAGATCCGCCATGCGCACTTCCGCCAATAAGGCTCCGTCAGAAGACAAAACCGGCAATGCAGCGACTTTGCGCCACAGCATTTTGGAGATCGCCAGCTTGACGCTGTCTTCCGCCTGCAGACCCATGTCCGGCGTGACCTCAATTTCGCGCCAACAATAGCTGGCGTCGCCGTCCACGGTTGCCTGCAGTAATCGCACTGGCGTATTCGTTCCATCAACGGCCCACAGTCTTCCCGCGCCCTGACATGGCGGCGCAGCGCCCTGTATTCGAGGTGGATCGGGACGCATGATGTCGCGCACTTGTTGGCAGGACGCTGCTTTTAAGCCCCGGTCCTGGCTGCCGATAATATTCTCGACGAAGTGGTTCGCGGGGTGGTGCAGAATGTTTTCCGGCGTGTCGTACTGGATAATCTGGCCAGCGTCCATCACCACCATATGGGTGGCGAGCTTCAGGGCTTCTTCAATATCGTGGGTGACGAAGACGATGGTCTTTTTAATCTGCGTTTGAATCCGCAGCATCTCCTCTTGCAGGCTTTCCCGGGTAATAGGGTCTAGGGCGCCGAAGGGTTCGTCCATGAGCAGAATATCCGGATCCGCCGCTAACGCACGCGCCACGCCAACGCGCTGCGCCTGCCCACCGGATAATTCATGGGGCATTTTGTCTGCGAAAATTGCGGGGTCGAGCGCGAACAGCTCCAGTAATTCATTGACCCGATTTTGTATGCGTTGCGGCTCCCATTTGAGCAGACGAGGAACCACGGCGATATTTTTCGCCACGCTCCAGTGAGGAAACAAGCCGATGTTTTGAATGGCGTAGCCGATTCGCCGGCGTAGCGCGTTAATCTCAAAGCTGGCGATTTCCTGGTTATTAATCAGAATGCGCCCCTCGTTGTGCTCCACCAGTCGATTGATCATTTTCAATGTGGTGGATTTGCCGCAGCCGGAGGTGCCTACCAGCACGCAAAAGTCGCCGCTGGCGATGTCCAAAGAGAGGTTGCGTACGGCGTAGTGCTCGCCGTATTTCATGGATACGTTATCCAGTCGGATCATGGGGCGCCTCGGGCTGTGGCGGTCAAGAATGCGAACAGGGCGTCTGCGGCAAGCGCGAACAGGATCGTGGGAATGGCGCCCAAAAGCACCAAATCCATTGCCGCCTGACCCAGGCCCTGAAAAATGAAGGTTCCCATACCTCCGGCGCCGATTAACGCGGCGACAGCGGTAAGGCCGATGGTTTGTACGGTCATGATGCGCAGGCCTTCCAGAATCACGGGAGCCGCCAATGGCAGGCGTACCTGCAGGAATACCTGGCTTTCACTCATTCCCATGCCGCGAGCGGCGTCAAGAACCGGCTCAGGGGTTCCGGTGAGAGCGACGTAAGCGTTACGGGTCATGGGTAATAAACTGTAGCCAATCAGTGCGATCAACGCCGGGGTGAAGCCGATCCCCTGAACGCCGATAGCGCGCAGCCACTCAAACTCATTGGCGAGGTAACTCAGAGGCGCGATCAATAGGCCGAACAGCGCCAGGCTGGGGATGGTCTGCAGCACATTGAGCACTCCAAACAGCCCGCGCCGGGCTTTTTCTGAGCGCGTCGCCCAGATGGCGAGCGCCATGCCCATCAGCGCGCTGGGCAGCATTGACCAGAAAACCAAGTTGAAATGCGCGCCCATCTCCGTCACGAACTGGCGTTGTCGGACATGAAATTCTTGCGCCAGGGATAACTTCTCCAGTACGCCAAAGGAGTAGGCGATTGCGATGCCCGCGACGACGGCGGTGACGCCGGCGAGCTTCAGCCAGATTCCGGCCTGTAGCTTGTGGCAGGCTTCGATCATGATCAGCGCCGTAAAGAAGCCCGCGAGCCAAAAGCCGCTCCCCAGCGCCGCCCGGCCATGGCGCATGCCTTCGGTTGCGCGTTCCAGGCCGAATACGCCCGCCAGCAAAGGTAATAACGCGACTATTGCGGTCGCCATCAGCAATATGGCGTGATAGGCGTGGCGGTTGGGACGCCAGGATAACAAGGCGATAATGAGCGCGCCGCCGAAAACCGGCAGGCTCCATTGAAGGGAGAGAGCGTCCAGTAACGGAACGCCTTCACCAGGAAGTATGCGGTTCGGTTGGAAGGACGCAAAATCCAGAAACAACAGCGCCGCGATGGCCAGGGCGGACATGGAAAGCGTCACGCGGTTTGCGCGTTTCAACACGCTGCTGTCTCCCACCGGAAATGTCGGGGTTAGAGCAGTCCAGCGGATTTTAGGAACTCCCGGGCCACTTCTTTGGGATCCAGACCGTTAACGGCGACATCGGCGTTGAGACGCTGCAGCGTGGTCAAGTCGAGCTTTTGGAATATTGCGTCAATCATCGGTCCTAGTTCTGGATTCGCTTTCAGTACTTCGCCGCGTATTACCGCTGCGGGCTCATAGACCGGTTGTACGTTGCGCGGGTCCTGCAGCACCACCATGTCGAGCGCGCTGAGGCCGCCGTCAGTACCATACGCCATCGCCGCATTGACGCCATTAGTGCGTAAGGCGGCGGCGCGAATGGTCGCAGCGGTGTTGCCGCCGGATAATACCAGCAGCTGATCGGCGTTCAATTCAAAGCCGTAAGCTTTCTGAAAGGCGGGCAGGGCGAATTCTGACTCCACAAATTCTGCGCTGGCGGCGAGCTTTATCTCTCCGCCATCTTTCAGAAAGCGTGAAAGGTCATCCAAAGTCGCCAGTTTTTGCTCTCGCGCCAAATCGCCGCGCACGCTAATCGCCCAAGTGTTGTTGGCGTCAGCGGGATGTAGCCAGACTAGATTGTTGGCGGCGAGATCTTTTTCTTTTGCGGTGGCGTAGGCTTTAGCGGGGTCTTTCCAGACAGGACTGTCCGCCATATCGAAGAAAAACGCCGCATTACCCGTGTATTCCGGATAAACGTCTATCTGGCCGTTGATCAACGCGGTGCGGACGATTTTGGTGGCGCCCAGTTGGATGCGATCTTCTACTTCATAGCCGGCTTTTTCCAGCCGCAGCAGAATCATATTGCCGAGCACGGAGCCTTCCGTGTCGATTTTGGAAGCGACGACGATCTTGTCTTTGGCCGCGACGTGAGTGGCGATGGACAGGCCCAGTACAAGGGCGGCGGCAAGTCGTCCAAGTCTGCTCTTGCGATTCACGATATGTCTCCTGTCGGTCAGGTCGGTAGTTCAATCAGGGAAGCGGCATGAGGATCTTATTCGTTTGATGCGCCCACTTTTCCTGCCGGGAGGCAGCAGTGTCCCCCAAGGCGCGTCTTGATTCAACCTTGGCCAGGCAATGAAGAATGGGATTGATAGTTTGTGAGATCCCGTATGCGAAAACCGAAACTACGGAGATAAGTGGTTGACATGGCGCGATAAAATGGAGTCTGATAGCCGCTCAGCACATGCAAGAAATGCAAGGGGGAGCCACATGATGACTCAATCAACTCATCAAAGAAGAGCCAAGGATCTGCGATCTACTAAAGGTTGCTCTGTCTCCTTAGCTTTCCGTGTGCTGACGAACCACTAAATACAATCTATCAGCCGCGGAACCCATCGCGGCTGGTTGGATGTGCCTGAAGTACCCATAAATACCCTTCCTTCCCGATGTGTTCCCGGCGTATACCGAGGAATGCACAATGAAAAAGTTTTTCGTTCGTTTAAACGCAGTTGCGCGTCGCATTTTTGTTGGAGCGCCACGCATTGATGGCTTCTATGGCATGAACGATCATTTGCTGAGAGATATCGGGTTGGAGCGAATCAGCGGAAAAGGCGTTCAGTTGAGAGATAAGCCTGAAATACTGATCGAACGTAAGCGTCCCGCCCGTGAAAAGGCGGAGACGCCTCTTCCGATACCTGAATTGACGAAGATATAGACCACCGCGCCGCAGCCGATCGGGTTGCGGCGCTAATCTATGTAGTCTCGCCTTTCTTTCGGCGCCTGAATCACGCCTTTCCTGGATTATCCTTTCTCTCCGTTCGATACGCCTCACTCCACATTTTCATGCATCTTCACTATTAATGAACGACGTCACACTCCGCACACTGTAATTTTGAAGTAATTACGCACTCTTTTATTAAATATCGGTTAGAATGCGCGGAAATTTTTTCGCCCTTCATTTTCAGGGAGAGCGCCGGTCAATCGCATTTCTTGCTAACGGCGTTTATAGGATTTAGATATCGTAGCGTTGGTTTATGCAAAAACTCACTTCATTTCTGTTTGTGTTTCTGGCTTGCGCCGGCATTCTCGTGCAGGTTTTTGTGTCCTGGTATTGGACGAATACGGAAGCGCCTCAGCAGTTCTTAGACTTTTTCATCTCTCTTTACGGTTACGCGCCAGCCTGGTCGGAATGGGCGTTCAGCTTTAAGCAGAACTCCTGGTGGCCTCCTTTGGCTTGCGCGCTGTTATTGATCTTGGCCATAAGTAACAGGCGGGCGCAAAGTCTGCTGGGTATGGCGGCGGGAGTTTCCCTGTTATTTGCGGGCGGCTTGGTTTACGCCATGTATCCCCTGCATTTGATGATGCAAGCGCCGGTCTAAGCTCTCGTTTATTCGGAGCCGCAAAACTGAGCACTTCTATTTACCTGAAGTTATAGAGTAAGAAGTTAGAAATGCCTATTTTCGCAATTTCCATTATTTTTCAAGTCGCTCTGGTCATGCACATAGTGAAGACGGGGCGTAGTACGACCTGGATCTGGATCGTGGTCATGTTGCCCTTCGCCGGTTCTGTGGCGTATTTGCTGGTGGAAGTTCTACCAGAGCTGGCGGGAAGCCGGACAGGTAGAAACGCGCAGCGTAAAATGCAGTCTATCGTCAACCCCGACAAGGCGGTCAAACAGGCGGCCTTTAACTATTCCATAACCGATAGCGTGGAAACGTCTATGCGGCTGGCGGAAGAATGGTTGGCGAAAGGGATGTACGGGGAAGCCAAGGCGATGTATGAAAAGTCCCTGAAGGGTATTCACCAGACTGACCCTCACATCATGTATGGTCTCGCTAAGGCGGAATTCGGCCTGAACAACTTTGGCGCGGTTCGTTCGGTGATGGACGATCTGATCCGCCACAACCCTGACTTCAAAAATGCGGAAGCGCATCTTCTATACGCCCGAGCGTTAACGGAACTCAATGAGACTTCCGCAGCACAGCACGAGTTTGAAGCGTTGGAAGCCTACTTCCCCGGTCCTGAAGCCAGTTATTGGTTTGGGATGTTCCTGAAAGCCCAGGGCAGGGAAAGAGAATCGCAGGAGCAGTTCAAGAAAATTCTGGAAAAAGCGAAAATCTCCGGCAGGCACTATCACTCCTACCACAAAAAGTGGCTAAAGCTGGCCAAGCAGGAATATACGGGTTGATAGATTCGCGTGATTGAGTTTTCAGAACATAATCGGAACGCACAAGTTCTGGCGCTGCATTATGCGCGTAGACTGGGGGACGATTATGTGGTGGCGGTCATGTCTTCGCAGAGGGAGATCGCCACCTCTGAAGAAGCGTTACGGGTGGCGGCCTGCTTTTGGGAGATGACCGATCTGGCGGTTGAGGACTATGACGCAGAGCGCACTGTCGTCGGCATCGACGATCTGCAGTTCTGGATGTATAGGCTGTTCAATCACGTTTATGGCTATCTAACCAAAGCGGGCTTTCTTGATGAATGGAAGCAGGCTTCCCGAGAGCAATACCAAGAAGGGTCTTATCAAGAGTAAGCTGCAATCAAAGTAAGGAGAGGCGGGGCTCCTCTCCATTAGCACTCCCATTACTTAATCGCGTCATCAGTCCATCCACATGATAGCGCCGTCACACTCGATTTTGCGTGACGTGAACAGTTCGATGACTTCCGCATTGGTCTGTGCATGCAAAGACCACTCGGCAATGGAGAACCGGCCGCCTCCCGCCACCAGCATGGGCAGCATCATCTGATCCGTCAGATGCTCATCCAATACCGCGTTGCTGTCCAGATAGGACTTCACCTTCTGGCTCAGCAGCTTGGACACCAGCTCCGCCCGTCTTCGCACCTGACCCAGTTCGGAAAGACAGATACGATGGCCGTCGAACTGCAGGTCCACCGCCAGCAGGTTGCCGGCGCAGCCCGCTTCCGGTTTGCGCTGCCGTGACTCATGCACCGGGTGTTCGCGCAGCGATAAGTACGCCTGTACTTCCCGCTCGCCCACTTTGCCGGGAATGTTATAGCAATAGGCGGTCAGGCGGCTGTGGTTCAGCTCACCGCGCTCAAGCCGCTCAATCGGGCGCAAAGTCTCCGGCTGTATGCGAATGCGCCATTTACCGCCGCCGGCGGGCATGAAGCCCCAGCGTTCTGTTTCCACTTCGATTTTAGCCCCCATGTCCCGCAATAGCGGCAGGAAGGAGCGTTCAATCTCTGTTAAAGGAGGGGCGAAAGGGTTATGGGTGCCGCCGCCGAACTCAACAGTGGAGGCTCCTTCCGCCTGTAACAGAGGCAGTAGTACGGTTTGGAACACTAGCGCCGTGCTGCCTGCGCTGCCCACATCGAATTTGTAGTCGCCGCCTTTTATCTGGCCAGGTTTGAACGTCAGCCGTGAGGAGCCCAGCTCCGCCCCGTCCACTTTTGCGTTGCATATCGCCTGGGCGGCCTTAACGCAAGTCAGATGTTGACGCATTAGACCCGGTTTGGGGCGTTTACCGCGGATATGGTTGATTTCTATTTCTTTGCCGTACAGCATGGCCAAGGTCAGGGAGGATCTGAGAATCTGTCCTCCGCCTTCGCCCATGCGTCCGTCTATTATTACTTTATCCATTATAAATACCGTACAACTAATCGTGTTGGCGGCGTGACGCCGCCTATCTTCAACCTTTTACGCACACAACCTGTCTCAGCGTATGCACGACTTCAACCAGGTCGGACTGCGCCGCCATCACGGCGTCGATGTCTTTGTAAGCGGAAGGCGTTTCGTCCACTACCGCCGCATCTTTTCGGCATTCCACATGCGCCGTGGCGCGAGCGTGCTCCTCTACGGATACGCGCTTTTTCGCCTCGGTGCGGGACATCACTCTTCCTGCGCCGTGGCTACAGCTACAGAAGCTTTCCGCGTTGCCTTTTCCGCGCACGATGTAGGAGCGGGCTCCCATGCTGCCTGGGATAATTCCCAGCTGACCTTCCTGTGCGCTTACTGCGCCTTTACGGGTTAACCACACGTTTTTTCCGTAGTGGTTTTCCTTCTGCACATAGTTATGGTGACAGTTCACCGCTTCCAGCTCGGCGATTACCGGCTTGTTCAACGTAACCGCCAGGGCGTTCAGCGCCCGTTGCATCATCGCCTGACGGTTAATGCGCGCGAAATCCTGCGCCCAGCCAACGGCATGCACATAGTCGTTGAAGTAATCGGTTCCTTCCGCCAGATACGCCAGATCTTTATCCGGCAGGTTTACGAAGAAGCGCTCCATTTCCTTCTTCGCCAGCTTGATGAAATGCTCGCCGATACGATTCCCAACGCCGCGGGAACCGGAATGCAGCATAATCCATACGTCGTTGTTCTCATCCAGACACACTTCGATGAAGTGGTTACCGGTTCCCAGGGTTCCCAGGTGGTTCACGTTGTTGGTGTTTTTCAAAACCGGGTGCTTTTCACACAGGATTTTGAAACGATCCGCCAACTCGTGATTCCAACGGGCGCCGACATCTTCCGGGATATCATGCCAGGAACCCCGATCACGTCGTCCTGGTTGACGACCATGAGGTATCGCCGCTTCTATCGCGCTACGCAGCGGCCCCAGGGAGTCCGGCAACTGCGTTGCATGCACGTCGGTTTTCACCGCCATCATGCCGCAGCCGATATCCACTCCCACTGCAGCGGGAATAATGGCGCCGGAAGTAGGAATAACAGAGCCGATAGTCGCGCCCTTACCCAGATGTACGTCCGGCATCGCCGCAACCCATTTATGAATGAACGGCAGGGACGCAATGTTTTTCAATTGCTTGCGCGCTTCTGGCTCGAATGGAACGCCGTTGGTCCAGCTTTTGATCGGAACGCCTTTTTCTACGTTAGTAACTTCATATGGCATTTTGGGTTTTGTGCTTTGCATCATTCTCAAACCTTTTTGGTGGGACTCGCTTGTCCCGGAGCAACTGTATTTGGATGAATCGCCTTGCAGCAGGTTCATCTCGATACCATTACTATTACAAAAGCTGGGCCAACTTTTCTCATATACTTAAATGTATGAAAAATAAGAATATATAGAATATTGTCGAAATATGTCGTTGAAGAGATATATCTATTTAGATAGAAATTTATGTTTTTAGATTATCGAATTCCAGATCGAACTTACTCAGATACTGCCGTAGACGATGAGAGTCGTTACTGGAGCTTTTACGCAATCTTGAACGGTTGAAGAGCTGGCGCCCCGCCTCAGACAAAGAGCGGCTGTCACGACAGAGCGCAATCACACTGCGTAACTGATATTGGTCGAAGGCGTCAATTTCCGCCACCTGTTCAGGGGACAGGTAGTCTTCCAATGACGGCAGAGACTCCTGGGCGCTGCTGCGTCGCCAGAATCGCCGTAGACGGTCGCACTCTTCATCCACCAGCGTTTCGTTGATGCGGCCGCCTTCAGAGAGTGTGGCCATACGCTGTACGCAAGCGTTCAGGTCGCGGAAATTACCCTGCCATAAGGAATCCGGCTGTTGGGCGAACTGTAGAAATCTCGCTCGTGCGGCTTTATTGAAGCTGACTTTATGACCTAACTGCTGCTCGGCTTTTTGTAGCTCGTAGTCCAGGTTGGGTTCTATGTCTTCGCGACGGTCTTTCAGCCCAGGCAATTCATAGCTCCACAAATTGATACGGGCCAGCAGGTCCTCCCGAAAGCTGCCGTTGTCGACTTGCTTTTGCAAGTCGCGATTGGTGCCGGCAATAAGCTGGAAGTCGCTGTGCGCTGGGTTGTCCGACCCGACGGGATAGAAGCGCTTCTCCTCAATGGCGTGCAGCAACATCGCCTGCTCATCCAGGCCTAGCTCGCCGATTTCATCCAGGAACAGCAGTCCCTGATCGGCTTTGGCGAGCAGGCCCTTGCGGGCGGTTTGCGCGCCGGTGAATGCGCCCTTGTTATGACCGAACAGGGCAGACATGGCGCTGTCCCCACGTAGCGTGGCGCAGTTGACCGACACAAATTCGCCTTTGACGGAGCCGCGGATTTTCTTCAGCTCAAAAATCTTGCCGGCGAGCTGGGATTTGCCTGCTCCAGTAGGGCCGGTGATCAGAATCGGCGCCTGAGAGCGAATCGCCACCCGTTCGATCTGCTGGATCATGGCGTTGAAGCGGGCGTTGCGGGTGGCGATGCCTGACTTGAGAAACTCCGTTCCTTCCAACTGCTGGCGCTTGAAGCGCGAGCTGATGGCGTCGTATTTGGAGAGGTCGAGATCGATCAGATGATATTTTCCTGCGGCGACGCGCTCGCCCCGGTCTGGAGAGGTCTGCAAAATCTGCGCAGGAATGTAATTCGCTTCACACAACAGGAACCAGCAAATCTGCGCAACATGGGTGCCGGTGGTGATATGCAGTAGATAACGCTCTTCATCTGGCTTGAAAGGATAGTTTTCGGCGAAATCCAGCAGCGTGCTGTAAACCTGTTCGAAGTCCCAGGGATCGCTGAAACTGATTTGTCGCAGGCTCACTTCCGTGTCTGGCGAAACGGTTTCGATATCTGCGCCCACATTATTGGCCAGACGGGAGTCTCTGGCGTCATGCAGCAGCTCTATGCGATCAATCAGCAGGTCCTGTTGCATGAAGATGCCGACGGTCGGGCGCCACACGTCCCAGCGAGCGGGCCCCTTGCCGCGTTTATCCATGGTGGTGCCCAGCAGGCCGATGACTACGTTTTTCATATGATCTTTTTCGATAAATGGATACGGATAGCGATCATATTCTCCGAAGGCTGAAAGGAAGGCAACCTGATAGCTGGAGTGTATGTTTGTAGGGCTTAAGGGGGAAGAGGGCTGGAACGGGTCAACTCTATCCAGGTTGGGTCAAAGTATAAAAAAAGGCCGCACAAAGGCGGCCACAGGGGTTTATAGTGATCGTTAAGATCTGACCGCCGCCAGTTTAACGGTGGCGAAGTGCTCATTGGTCAATTTGACCAGAATAGGCGACAACAGCAGTAGCGACAGCAGGTTGGGGATGGCCATGAAAGCGTTAAAGACGTCGCCGACCAACCAGACGAATTCCAGCTGCGCCAGCGCGCCAATCATGACGCACAGGGTGCTCAACAGGCGGTAAGGAATAATCGCGGCGGAGCCCATCAAGTACTCCCAGCATTTCTCGCCGTAGTAGGCCCAGCCAAGAATGGTGGTGAAGGCGAAAACGATCAACTGGATCGCCAGCAGGTACTCACCGAACCCCGGCATCGCCGCCGCGAACGCGCTGGCGGTCAGCGCAGCGCCGGACACGCCGCTTTCCCAGACGCCGCTGGTGATCAGCGCCAGACCGGTCAGCGTGCAGACAATAATGGTATCGATAAAAGTACCCATCATGCCGATAAGACCGGATGTTACCGGGTCGGATGTTTTTCCCGCCGCTTGCGCGATGCCTGCGGTGCCAAGGCCGGCTTCGTTGGAGAAAATGCCTCGGGCGACGCCGTAGCGAATCGCCATCATAACCGCGGCGCCGGCGAATCCGCCGGTGGCGGCGGTGGGAGAGAAGGCGTGGGTGAAGATCAGGTCGAAGGCGTGGGGGATGCGGTCAGAGAAGGTGAACAGAATATAGAAGGCGCAGAGAATATAGGAGATACACATGGTGGGAACCAGCGCCTGCGCCACTGCGCCAATACGCTTGATGCCGCCGAGCAATACGAAGCCGATCAGTACGGTCATTACGACGCCGGAGGCGGCGGCGGGGATGCCGAAGGAGGTGTTCATTACTTCCGCGATGCTGTTGGATTGCACCATGTTGCCGGCGCCGAACCCCGCCAGACCGCCGAACAAGGCGAAGGCGCCGCCCAGCCAGGCCCATTTGGGGCCCAGGCCGTTTTTGATGGCGTACATGGGGCCGCCAACGTATTCGCCGTTTTCGTCTTTTTCACGGAAACGCACCGCCAGCACAACTTCTGCATATTTGGTCGCCATGCCCACCAGAGCGGTGGCCCACATCCAGAACAGAGCGCCTGGACCGCCGAGAGCCAGCGCCGTGGCGACGCCAGCGATGTTTCCGGTGCCCACTGTCGCAGCCAGTGCTGTCATCAGTGCGGCGAAAGGACTGATCTCCCCAGGGTCCCGAGTATCAGGCTTGCGACCTCTCCATACCAGTTGCAGGCCCAGTTTGAGCGTAAATAAGGGCATGAACTTCAAACGGCATTGCAAAAACAGCCCTACGCCCAGAATAAGAATGAGCATGGGGGGGCCCCATACGAAATCATTCAGGTCGGATACCAGGTTATGAATAGTTTCCAAGGGATTTTCTCCTCTCTTTATTTGTCAGGCGGCGCTGTGGAGGGCGCTGCGCTGCTTCCCATACGTTTTTTGAAAGACGCGGCGTAGCGCCGGGTCACAGCTCCCGGCGCGCGCCAGACACAGGATATGGATCAAGCGTGCGTCCAATGGTTCGCCGTCCTCATTGAGAACGGCGGCGAAGCGGAGTTCCATCCGCCAGCGACGGTCCCTCAAATAGCAGTGGTTATCAGTAGCGGTCTATTCCCAGTCCCTCAGTGTCAATCTCAGGTTGGCGTCCAGATACGATATCCGCCATGACGCGTCCCGTTCCCGCCGCCATGGTCCAGCCTAAAGTGCCGTGGCCGCTGGCGACATAAAGTTTGTTGATGGGGGTCGCCCCAACGATGGGGGTGCCGTCCGGAGTCATGGGGCGCAGTCCTGTCCAGAATTCAGCTTCGCCATTGGCGTAACCGGTTCCGAACAGGTCGTCCGCCACAAACTCCAATGTGTTCTTTCTGGTTTGATGCAGGCGCAGATCGTAACCCGCCAACTCCGCTGTTCCGCCAACCCGGATGCGGTCGCCCAGGCGGGTGACGGCCACTTTGTAGGTCTCATCCAATAACGTCGATTCCGGCGCCCGGTCTGGGTTCTTCACTGGCAGGGTAATGGAGTAGCCTTTTACCGGAATGATCGGCGCTCTAAGCCCCAAAGGCTTCAATAGCAGGGGGGTGTAGCTGCCGAGCGCGACGATATAGGCGTCCGCCTGCAGCGGGCCTTGATCCGTGTGAACGCATGTAATGGCGTCGCCTTTTTTTTCCAGCCCCTGAATGAGGACGCCTTGTTTAAAAACGACGCTCTTTTCGACCGCCAATGCGGCCAAAGCTTGCGTGAACTTGAAGCAGTCTCCGGTCTCGTCCCCGGGCAGACGCAGTCCGCCGCTGATTTTATTTCTGACGGAGGCGAGCCCCGGTTCATATTTGATGCAGCCGTCGCGATCCAGCAACTCATAAGGAACGCCAAAGGATTCCAGAATCCGGGTGTCCGCCAAAGCGGCGTCAACCTGCTGTTGCTTGCGGAATAATTGAATGGTGCCGCGACTGCGTTCGTCGTAACTGACGCCGGTGTCGGCGCGCAGCTGTTTGAGTACGTCACGACTGTATTCGGCCAGTCGCAACATGCGTGATTTATTCTGATGGTAGCGGTGAGAGTTTGCGTTAGACAGGAATTGCGCTGTCCAGCGCCAAAGGTCGGGGTTCAGGCTGGGACGAACCACCAGTGGACGGTGTTTCATGCACAGCCACTTGATCGCCTTTAACGCAATTCCTGGAGTCGCCCAGGGCGCAGAGCAGCCGGGGGATATCTCGCCGGCGTTGCCGTAACTGGTTTCCAGCGCAGGACCGGTTTGACGGTCGACAACAGTTACTTCATGACCCTGCTGAGCCAGATGATATGCGGTGGAAACGCCGATGACGCCGCTGCCCAGGATAATTACACGCATTTATTGTCCTTGTTGTCTCTGCTTTGACTTCGCTGCGCGGCTCGCTGGACGCGCAGGCTGCGCCATTAAATAACAACCGTATATAAATCTGCATAAGTAATTCCCATAGTTGTGCATGGAGAATTTGGCGTTTAGGTCACCGAATCGTGCAATAAATGGTCTGATCAAAAAAGATAACTAGCTATTCTCTTTGATAAAATATTCTCACTTTGGGATTGATCTCTTACATGTTTCGCCTGTAATGAAATTCAGATAAATACTTTTAAAACATAAACATAAAAAATTTTTCGTCGCTCTAAAAAATATTGGCGCGATCTTTGTTCTGTGAATGGCGATAAGAAAGGGCGCGAAGGCGAAAAGGCGAGCCGCCGGCAAACGATTAAGGCAGCCGGTGAAGGGTAATACCGAGACCATTTGGCGTATTGACGAAATTTGAGGATGCAGGTCCGGGCTCGTTGCGGGGTTCGCGACTGGCGCGCGTTACAGGTCGATACCGCTTCGGAGTAATGCCTGAAGTTTTGGTTATTGTGGGTTCGAATCCCACCGTGTCCACCATATTAGAAGTAACAATAGGAGTGGCGACAATGGAAAAGCGGATACAGGAAACTCTGGAGCGGATCGAGTGGGAGCACGATGTAAAGGTGCTTTACGCGTGCGAATCAGGCAGCAGGGCCTGGGGATTCGCCTCCCGGGATAGTGATTATGACGTTAGATTTATCTATCAGCGCTCACTGTCCCACTATTTATCGTTAGGTAAACGTCGGGATGTGATTGAACTTCCGATAGTCGATGAGTTGGACGTCAACGGTTGGGATATCAGCAAGGCCCTGACGTTACTACGCAGCGGTTCAGCGACGCTGCAGGAATGGCTTAACTCGCCAATTGTGTATAGCCGGGACGTAGTATTTCTCGCGCAAATGAAGTATCTGGCGTCGCTTTCCACGCGTCCCGTTACGTTGTTTCATCACTACTTCTCCATGGCGCGTAAGGAGCGTGAGAGGCTGGCGGCGGGCGAGGTCAACGCCAAGCGCTATGCCTATATGCTGCGGACGTTGCTGGCGGCGATGTGGGTGGCGGAGCATCGGACACCCCCGCCGGTGCGCTTTTATGAATTGAAGGCGCGTATGCTGGGCGGCGGCCCGATCGTGTCGGAAGTCGACGCATTGCTGGAACGGAAAGCGATGGGGAATGAAAAGCAAGTCATCAAACCTGTCACAGTGTTAGACCGCTTTGTGGACACTCAGTTTGAGGCGCTGGAGACAGTGCATTTTGAACCTGTGGAGAAACTTGATCTGGAGACCATGGATCGATTTTTCATGCAAATGTTAAACGCCGCTTAGCCACTGTAATCAGGGCCGGAGTTTTCCGGCCCTTCCCTTCACGCACTGCTCTGTTACAGCGAAGCATTGGCGCAGCTCGCATTTCGGCTATACTTTCATCAGAATTCTCTTTAAATCTGAGCCATTTAGCAGTTGAGAAACGGTGGGTGCAAACAGATAGCAATAACAAGAGGCAACTCAACAAGCTCGCAGTGGGAGGCGTCGTCCTGGCGTTGACGATTCTGACCATACTGGCGTATTGGTATCATCGACGCTCAGCGGAAGTTGAATGGCTGGGACTGAATCCCGCCCCAGATGCGCAGACACTGGTCTCTCCTTCTCAGCCACAGGGGTTGCCGCCGGATATATTCACAGTCGAGCCGCAACACCGCACACTCGATGGCGATGTGGTCTATGTCACTCCCTTGCCGGGCGGCCAACTCTGGCTGGCTCGTCGCAGTCCCGCGTCCATCTTCACATTGACGGCGATTCTACGCACTATCCCGGTATTGTTGTTACTGATTAGCCTCGTCGTGCTTGGTTATTACATCTGGAAAACCCGTATTTTTGCAGAACGGGTGAAAGAGCTGATTATGTATGACCCGGTCACCAAAGTGTTGAACTGGCGATTCGCGGAGGAGCGCTGCACCCAGATGGTGAAGCATTGTCGCCGCTACAAGGAGGAGTTCAGTTTTCTGGTGTTGGACGGCGACCACTTTATCTGGATCAACGATAATTTCGGGCCGGAAGCGGGGGATGAAGCGTTAATATTCCTGGCGGAAACCATCAAGAACGTGATTCGCGAGGTGGATATTCTGGGACGGTACGGCGGCGAAAAGTTCGTGATTGGACTGCCTTCCACAGACCTCAACGGCGCGGTAGTGGTCGCTGAGCGCATCCGGCAACTGTTTGAGCAATGCAAACCCACCAGCTACGACGTACGCTACAGCGTCAGTATCGGCTGCGCCCAGCTCATCCGCAATGAAGACCTTCATGACACCATCAAACGGGCCACCCACGCCTTGTATCGGGCCATCAAGGGCGGCCGCAATCGCGTCGCCGCCTCCAAGAACCACGAAGCCGCCGCCTGACGGCGATTTGTTTTAACTCTCCTTTCACATTTGCGCGTCGACGCGAACTATACTTGGATTAACTGCTGGTTGAGCGGATAAGGCGACCTTTATCCAACCTGCCTTTCACCCACGGCCATGGAGGACGTCTCATGAACGCCGGGACTGTGCTGTACAGACGCGTCTTTCTCAAGCTTTTGCTGGGAGCGTCCTTGTGGCCCTGGCGTGGAGCGCGCGCGGATGATCTTTATAGCGGTTCCTGCGGCGTCACGCAGGCGGCGCCGGAAGGCCCTTTTTACGTGCGTAACGCGAGAGAAACCGCTTATATCAATTACCGCAATCTTCCTGGTCGCTTGATGAAGGTGGAAGGAAAAGTGCTTGGAGGCCTTCTGGGCGATCTTCCTTTGCCGGAAGCGCGCGTCGAGATCTGGCACGCCGATGGCGATGGCCGCTACCACCCCGCGGGCGATGGCGACGTCAGTGAGTATTCTATGGATGCCGTGAACCTGCGTGGCGTGGGTTATACCGACGCCATGGGCGGCTATGCGTTCCACAGTATCATTCCGGGAACCTATGGGGGACGCCGCAGGCATATCCATTGGAAGTTCAGTGCGCCGGGATATCGCACGCTGACGACGCAAAGTTATTGGCGAGAGGATCAGGGCGGCGCACAGTCGTTAACGGATGCTGTTGACCGTGATCCAGACCGCTGTCGCTGGTTGGACTTCTCGCTCGATCGGAAAGGGATTCAGGTCGGTGTTTTTAATGTGGTTTTAAAGCCGTTGCAGTAACCTTCGCAGTTGATTTACACCGCCAAGCTGTACACAGCTCGTGACGTGCGTGGATGCGCGTCGACGGGTTTATAAAAAAGGACGTACGCATACAAAAGGATTGATATATGAAAATTGCATTGGCATCTCCGCCGATCCCGAAGTCTGTCGATAACGCGTTGCAGTGGGTCGACCGCCTGGTCACGGAGGCGACCCTGTCGAAGGTGGATCTGATATGTTTTCCAGAAGCCTATGTGCCGGGAATTCGAGGCATGGACTTCAAAGTTGAAAACTGCTCGCCAAGGAAAATGCAGTCAGCGCTGGATCGAGTTTGCGATCTGGCGCGTAAAACCTCTACTAACATCATACTTCCCATGGAGTGGCCAACCCCAGAAGGGCGTCGTAACGTCGCCTTTGTCGTAGATCGTCGCGGCGTGCTGTTGGGACGGCAGACGAAGAATCACCTTGAGCAGGGGGAAGAGGCTTACTTCATCCCGGGGGCCCGCCGCCAGCTGTTCGATGCGGATGGCGTGAAGTTCGGCATTGTGATCAGTCATGAGGGGTGGCGTTGTCCGGAAACGGTGCGATGGGCGGCCAGTCGCGGCGCCAAGATCGTCTTTCACCCCCATTTTGCAGGCAGTCATTTCAAAGGAGTAAAGCTGACGCAATGGGGAAAGTTGGAAAACCCGTTCTACGAGCGTGCAATGCAATGTCGCGCCATCGAAAATACGGTTTTTTTCGCCAGCGTCAACTACGCCATGGACTATCAGGGATCCGCCACCACGTTAATTGCGCCCGACGGCGCTTGTGTGGCCTATCAGCCTTACGCGGAGGTGGGGGTACTGGTGATCAATATCGACGTCAGGGACGCCACCGGGATCAATGCCCGGCGTTACGCCCCTGAGCGGGATCTGGAGGAGGCCTGAGGTCAGTCCCAGCTCCAGCGCTGTGACTTACCGCCGTGATACTCCCACAAATGCGCACGCTGGCCATCGCCCCAGAACGGGTCTTTGATGTCCAGCGCCATGTTTGTCGCATTGGAGATGCGGAAGCTGTTGCTGGGTCCTTGCAGCCAAACCTGATTGGATCCGCCATGACAATTCCACAGAACAATGCGGGTTCCTTTCTCCGTACCGGCTCCAGATACGTCAATGCATTTGTCCGGGGCCGATTTGGCGTGGATCATGCCGTATTGATCCCGCCACCATAACTGACTATCGGCGCCGTGACAGGACCATTGATGGATCTCCACGCCGTTATGGGTCTCGCGACCCTCGAGGTCCAGGCATTTGCCTTTGTCATTGCGCAGCTTGCGCCAAACCACGGCCCCATCATCTCCCGGCAGGGTGACGGCAGGCTGATCGCCAGGCGCCCAAATTCCTTCTTGCGCCAAATCAGAATAGTTCAGCCACACATTGGCGTAGCCCAGTCCGGCCTTGGCGTTCTGCAGCATTTGGTTCTGATAGCCGTTTTTCGGGGTGGCGAAGCGGTAATCACTACCGAACTCCTGTTGGCAGAAAAACTCCCCTTGTTCCCAGATTGCGCTGCTCTGCGTGACCGCCCAGGCGTCGTTGGTTCTGCTGTAGCAGGCGAAAGGACGCACGTTGCTGCAGGCGGCGTCATTAAAGCGGCCGTTGCCCCATTGCTCGGCGCAATGCTCGTTGTTATTGGCGTTGTTGGGCTCATTCTGGTCCCAACTCCATATTGCGGCGGTCATGCGCTCGTCAAAAGCTTTCAGCTGATCCAGGCCGACGATGCCCAGGCTGCAACGCGCGGCCTGCGCCATCAGCTCAGGAGTGATCGGCTGCGGTGGATCGCCGAATACGTCGGACAGGCGGGTGCTGTCCTCAAAGATGCGAACCAGATTATTCTGGACGAAATTCACATCGTATTTGTCCGTGCGACATTCCGGATAGGGATGGAAATGGTCATTATCAGTAGGAAAGCCGTAATTGTAGACTGTCTGCGCCCATGCGTCCGAACCGCAGTCGCCGCCGATCAGCAGCACCTGCCTGCCGCTGTTGAGAATGTCCGCTTTGCTGATGTTCATGGGCAGCGTGGCGCAATTACCCGGCTTGTATATCAAATCCCCCATCTGCCGGTTTAGCGCAGCCACGGCGTCATCGTAGCGGCCGTCCACATGTTCTTCGAGATAGATGATCAATACTTCACCGCGATTGCCGTCCTGTCGCAGCCAGGTGGCGACTTCTTTCAGGCCGTCCTCGAAACGGCGGTCGAAAGCGGAGCATCCCGTGTGATCGTTGGTTCCATGGCATAGTTTCAGGTCGCCGTAGGTGTAATGAACGTCCAGCTCCAGAGCGCGGATGCCCATATCCAGCTGGTCCACCAGACTGTAAATGTGGTTGGGGTCCCAGTAGCTGCCCAGGTTGGCGTAGGCGGAGGAGTTATAACTGTTATGCGTATAAGGAAAGTTGGCGCGGCCCAGTGGTTCTCCCAGGTCCAGGGTGCGTTGATGGGTTAGCGCGCGGTAAGTCCAGCTATTGCGGAAGTCTTCAATCTCGTTGGCGCAGACCGAAGACGCGACCGCCGCAATGACGGCAGCGTATGCGAGTTTTTTCATGAGAGGTATCCCTATCTTATCGTTATTTTGCCAGGGGCTTTTTTATCCGGCCCAGGTTACAGCCCAGATACAGGCTTTTACCGGGCGGATACAAAGATAAGGTTACAAAGTGTTCTATTTTCTTCCAATGCTACGGGCGGGAAATGCTTGGCAGGTCACAAATTGAACGGTATTTGGCCTGCGCGTCTATGCATCGGCTATGCCACACATTGTTACAAATACGTACGCAGGCCGCCGCTTTTTTGTGAACAAAAATTAACCAGTTTGTGGGCGCCAACAAGCGGAATTTATGGTCCAAACTGAAAAAGAGACCGTAATTTTTGGCGCAGCAGGAACAATAAAACTCCCAAAAACTGAGGAGGTGACGTATGTGTACTAAACATTCAGTAGGGCTAGTTGCTGGTATAGCGTTAGCGTTGTCCAGCTCCCTATCGTTCGCGGGTGATTTGGGTATTGCAAATCAAAAAGCGGAAAATGTTGAGCACAAAAATCTGGAACAGCTGGTGACAGATTTTTATCTTGAATACGGTGAACCCACTGCAGCGGGTCCCGGTGTGATGAAAGATAGTAAAACCATGCGCAGCGATCGCACCATGATGGACGATGACGCGTCAGCGCGGGATATTAAATGGGAGAAATTTGGAAGCAACGACTAACGCCTGCGAGGCGCCTGTAACCTCCTGGTTTAGGTGTGCAGGGATGGTTGCCCATGAATGATTGGCAGGGACCGGCTGAAAAGTTGGTCCCTGCTGTGCTTTGAAGGGGCGGCGCCTAGAACTTTTTGGTAGAAGGCTCGCGGCGCAGTCGAGTGAAAGACTGCGGCTCCCAAGGCCGGATCGCCATGACGAAGGCGGTGCCAAATTTATCATTCAAAGGGATGGCTTCATCCTCCGCCACCAAGGCGTGAAACTCCGCCGCCAGGCGTTGCATGCGACGCTGAATTTCCGCATTCGAACGTCTTGAGAGCATTCCGCTCAGAAAAAGGCGGCTTTCTCCATTCTTATTGAAACGAGATTGCAGAAATTCGTTTTGCACCTGTTGCTCAAAGAATTGTTGTATGGGGCCATGAGGACGCCAGGAGAAATGTCGGGAGATTTTCAATTTCACCCGGTTTCCCGGCAATAATTCAATCAGCTTCATACGGTCGAGCTTGGCCAGTAGCCGTACGCCTTCCAACTCCTCGATTTGATAGGTGCTGATGATTTCCTTGAAGGTCCATTTGTTCAGTAACAGTTGAGCCGTGAGCAACAAGTTGATATCGCCAGCGAGATCCTTTTCCTGCTCTTCCGTCAGCTCCGTGATTTCTCCAGAACTGTTTTCCATACTGCGCACCAGATCGGAGATTTCAATACCGAGAAACTCGCAAACCCGGTCCAGCCGCTGCAGCGAGAAGCTGCGTTCGGAGAACAAGCGCTTAACGCTGGCTTCGGATAACTCCAAAGCGGTGGCGACGTCGGCGTAGGTTTTCCCTTGGGCTTTGAGGGTGCGTTTGAGAGTGTCGATCAAAGCGATGGTTTGCGGCATAACAATCCTTCCGGGGAGACAGCGGACCCAAATAATAGCCCTGTCACAGGGTGACGTCGAGAGAGAAGGGAGGTGAACTCCTTTTAGCAGCCCGTCAGGGCCATACTGACCCTGACAGAAGTAAGGCGCTGAGCGCTTGCCGGGTTAGCCCGCCAACGTCATGTGGTTATCCCAGCGCGTGCCGGCGACAGACCAATGCTGTTCAACTTTCATCGTCGTCGGGTCGACGCGGATCACTGCTCCTTCGCCGCTGCTGGCCAGAAATTTTTTGCCATCAGGCGTCAACGAGAGCCCGCAGACGTCCGTCAGGCTGATCTTTCCAACGCACTTCTGCGTGTCCAGGCTCCATAAGGTGATGGAGTCCCCTCTGGGAGAGGTGACGCCCGCCACGCGCAGGTGTGAATTGATCACCACGCTGCCGGTGTAGTTCTTCAGGCTGCGCCACAGGCTGTATTCAGCCGATGCGGCCTGAATTGGCGAACCGGATTTGTGCGTATAGACCAACGGCGGCGTATCTGTGGGAGGACCTTCGTACTGACAGCCGAAGCAGACTGTGCCGTCATCGGCTACATCCAGATGGCGAATGCTGAGCTTTTTATCCTCCAGCTCCCAGCGCTCCAATAGCGCTCCGCTGGCGATGTCGATATAAGCCAGTGAGGGCTCCATGGCGTCAGGATTCAGTTTTTCCCGTGGATTATCCGGGTGAGTCAGGATGCCTCCGTTGGCCACCACCAGCGCTTTGCCGCCCGCAGATAAACGCAGTTCATGCGGCCCAATGCCGCCACTGGACCATTCGCCCACCTGACGGTAACCGCTCTGAGCATCGCGAACGCCAATGACGCCGCGACCGCTGGCGTAATCGTTTTCCGTGGTGTACAGATAGCGGCCATCGAGGGAATAACAGCCGTGGCCGAAGAAGTGTCTGCCATCTGCGCTGGCGATTTCTTCATAGCTGAGGTCGCCATCGGTCTGGCGGCGAACCACGGCCGCGAAGCGGGCGGGGCGGCGGCCGACCAGGACAAACTCTTCGCCAGACGGGTGACGCGCTACACCATGCCCGCGTCCAGGCAGGGTGCGCTCCATCAGTATGTCGCCTTGTAGACTCCACAATATCAGGTGGGAGTCGCCGTCAGCGCGATTCACGGATGAGAACAGCGCCCCTGCGGCGGCGCCGCTTGTCGTTTGCTTGGCGGCGAACGCCCAGCCAGGGACGGCCAGAGCCAGTCCTCCAAGCGCCAGTCCGCGAGCCAGTTGCCGGCGGGTTAAGGTAAGTTGGGTGTGGTGATTGGGTTTGGTGCGCATATCAGTCCCCGTCCTCGCTGTTGAAGTCACGGGTGACGCCGATAGCGGGAAACAGTTCTTTTTCTACGGTCGCCTGCAGTTGGCGCAAGGTTTCATGCAGCTTTTTAACCTTGGCGGTTTTTTCCGCGTCATTCACAGCGTCTTCCAGGGCGAAATCGATTTGCGCCAGTTGCGCATCGACATCGTCCAGCAGCCCGGTGATTTTTTTATGCAGGGCGCCGCTTTCACTGGAGAGCAGGAAGTCGTCGAAGCCGTAACCATCGCCCCCCATATAGAAGCGTCTCAGTGCGCTGAGATTGTGGCGGATATTGACGATGGAATTGCGACTATGGAAGGACTCGAGCGCTTTCAGCTTGGCGGAGCGGCCTTCCAGCCCCATGGGCGTCGCCACTTTGTTGGCGGTGATTTGCTGGATGCCGGTCATGAGCCCGTTCAGGTACTCATCAACGCCTTCCTGAGGCACGCTAAGATCGCCATCTGCTTCAAAGGGATTCTCGAAGTTGTCGCCGAAGCCGCCTTTCCAATCCTTTTCCAGCTCCGTCGCCAGCCCAACGCTGTGGTCGGCAATCGCCGTCAGAGCCTGACAGCGGCGTGCGCCGTGATCGGCGGCCTGCAATTTACTGAGGGCGTCTTTACCGAAGAGCAGGTACTCGACAGCGGGCAATCCCTGGATAGCGATACTGCCGTTGCTGATTGCGTCCTGCAGCGAGTCCGATCTCGCAGCCAGCGCCTCAACGGCGCGCTCCAGCAGTTTTTCCCGGATTGGCCAGCTTTGCATACGCAGGCGGCGGTCTTGCTCCTGTAATGGGCCGAACTGGATGAGCGATACGCTCATCCAGGTTTGCATGGCGTCGCGCCAAGCCTGCTGCGCTTGTTCAAGAGACTGCGCGTTCGGCGCCTCGCACAGAGTGGACGTTTTGGCCTTGAGGGTTTGGACTTTGGCGCTGAGTTGCTCATGAGCGGGAACGATCATGTTGCTTCTGGCCTGCTGTAGAATCTGCAGGTATTCCCTCTCAGCGCTTTCTCCCGCCGCGCCCGTGGACAGCGACAGCGCGGACGCCGCCAGGACGCCAGCGCTGAACAGTCTGAGCAGACTTGTCGATTTAGAATTCAAAAGCGGGCTCCTCTACAGAGATTCCAAAAACTTCACCAGCGCGTCACGTTCATCCGCCTTAAACGTCAGCACTTTATCCCGTGATTGCTGCGCCTCGCCGCCGTGCCAAAGTACCGCTTCCAGCAAGGTGCGCGCACGTCCGTCATGCAGATAAGTCGCCTGCGGATTGACAACCTGGCTCAACCCTATGCCCCAAAGGGGCGACGTGCGCCATTCTGTTGCGGTGGCGTCGTGCTCCACTACTTCATGCGCTGGCGCGGGGGAACCGTTCAGTTTCAGGTCCGCCAGATCAGGGCCCATATCGTGGAGCAGCATGTCGGTGTAGGGAAAAATAATCTGCTCGGATTGTTCGATTTGGTCTTTGTCCAGTTTTGCGGTGACGAAAGACTCATTGTGGCAGGCGCTGCAGCCGGCCTCTTGGAACAGACGATGACCTTTTTGCACGACGCTGTCCTCGATATTGCGACGTGCGGGAACCGCCAGATTGCGGCTGTAAAAGGCGACAAAGTCGAGGATGTCGTCGCGAATTTCAATGCCGTTTTCATCCGCGCCGTTGGGCGCCTTTTTGCACGCGCTTTGGGCGTCCGTGCAATGGTCTGCGGTAAACAGGGAGGAAGTAAGGCCCATATCGCCGTTGAAGGCGCCAGCCGTCTGCTGCCTGACGGTGGGCTGTCCGGCTTTCCAACCGAAGCGGCCAAGCGTTGGCGTCTTTTGCTCTACGTCCCAAACCCGGTTAGGGCGTCCGGATACGCCGTCATGGTTGCTGTCCTGTGGGTCCGCCAGGGCTTCGATATCCGCCTGGGGAATGGCTTCCAGCAGGCCAAGGCCGATTACCGGCGGCGCCACACGTAAAGACATGGTCAGGTCATCCGCAGGATCGCCATAGGCCCAATTGCGCAGACGCCACTGCGGCCGCCGCAGGCTGACCTTGAAGCCGTCAGCGAAGCTTACGGTCTCTTCGTTGTAGCTGACTTCAATTCGGGCCTCCGGCGACACGCCGGGAATGGCGCGGTCCTGCAATTGGCCGCCGTAGACTGGGTCGCCCAGATTGGCTACGTCGGGTCTGCTCAATAACGCTTGCTCTTCAGTGTTACGCGCAGGCCTGCTCAAACGGATCAGCAGACTGTCGGCGTCATCCGTCGCGTCGGCTGGAGCATGGCCGCGACCATCATTGAAGTGACAGCTTTGACAGGCGCTGACATTGAACAGAGGCCCTAAACCGTCGCGCAGATCCGTGGTCGCCGGCGCGATGACCCAGGGGTCTTCAAAAAAATCGTTGCCGATCAGGAAGTCGCCTTTGCGGCGGGAGCTCATATTTGCGGAATTCAAGCTGAAAGCGCCAGAGTGCGTCGCCTGTACGGTCGTATCTCCGCCGGATTGCTTCTGGGTGGCGAGATCATAATCCACCGCTGCGGCGTAAGAGGGCGCAGCGATCAAAAAAGCGCCCTGTATAAACGCAAAAAAAGCGCCTTGGCGCTTCCCGGGGAGTTTGGATAATGGATGTAGGTAAAAGGGGGTGGGTCCCGTTTTTTTCATTATTTCATCACAGCTAATTATTCAGATGATTACGGCGATCGGCCAAGGATTTTATCCGATTTTCGTCCGACCGCCGTGATTTATATCAGGATTCGCAGTCGCCCACGTTCTCAGTCGGGCAGGTGCCGGCGTCGAATTCCTGCAGGCTCAGAGCCAGCACTTTGGACACGCCTTCGCTCAGGGGTTCTTCCAGGCTGACCAGCGCCGCAGCGGCGTCCAGCACCAGTTTTTTGTCTTCCGCGCTGCCGCCGACCAACTGGTCGAACTTCTTGCCGCCGGATTTCGCTTCCGCTTTGTCGACGATGGCGCGCATGCGGCTCTCGATCAAGTTCATGTGCTCATCCATTTGCTGTTTGAGCGCAGGGTTTTGATAGGCCACCAGATCCGCCAGACTGGGTCCGCTGACGACGCTGCCGTCAAGGCGAGTGTAGCTGCCGCGGTACGCGTCCACGACGCCCATCGCATTGTTGTAGATGGCGACATGGGTCAGGTCGCTGAAGCAGTCGTGTTCGTCTTCAGTGCTGCCGAACAAAATAGCGACTTTCATGCGTTCGCTGGCCAGTTCTCCGATAGCCAGATCGCCCATGGAGTCCAGAATGCGCTGAAGGCCGTCGCCGCGGGTCAGGAAATCGTTACGCAGAGTGCCTTTTTGTGCGCCGGCGGCGGGCGTCCACTCCGCCTCCATTGCCTGTAAATCGCTGACCAGCAGGTCTGCTGCGGCTTTCAGGTATTGCGCGCGACGCTGACAGATTTTGTAGTCGGATTTTTTATCGCCGCTGGTGCAGGCGCCCTGGCTGGACTGGGTGTAGTAGTCGCTGACGGGACGTGCGCCGGCGCCAGGTCCAGTACCGTTAAGATCCTGCCCCCACAGCAGGAATTCAATCGCATGCACGCCGCTGGTGACGTTGGCTTCTGCGCCGCCGATTTCATTCATTCCGGCGATCAGCTCAGGGGTGATGGTGGTGATGTCAACGCTCTGGCCGCCTACGGTAAAAACGCCTGTGGTGTTGATGATGTTCTTGGGTGAGTTGTATTCGCCTTCGTAGGAGCCGGAGACGTAATCGATCAGAGCTTCATCCAGCGGCCATGCGTTGACCTGACCTTCCCATGCGTCGATGCTGGCGAGACCGCCGTCCGCGTCCAGACCTTCCGTTACATGGCCGTTCTCCACGTCAAAACGTAGAACCTCGCTTTGCTGATAAGGAACCCGCGCCTGAGCGTAGGCGGCTTTGGCTGCATCCAGGTTGGCCTGGGTGGGATTGGCCAAGAATGCGTCGATGGACTTGTTCAACTGCGTCGCCGCCAGCAGAGAATCTTCATACATGGCGTGAGCCATGTTAGCGAAGTGATCGACAACTTGTTTCGGTTCAACAACTTGGCTGGCGCTTGAAGTCTGCTGCCCGGCGCAGGCGGACATAAACAGCGGAACAGCGAGAGCTGCGGCGAGTTTGCAAGGGCGCATCATGGGATCGGTTCCTATTGGTGAATAATACTAATAATGTAAATGATAATAGTTACTATTATTTCATTATTCAATAACACCCGATGATAGTGGCGCTAGATGTCCTGATGTCTATGAGAGTAGGTAAGCCAGAAGACTCCTGCGACAGTGGGTTGAAATGAACCTGAAGCGAAAAATGCGCGTATAGTGTCTGGTTCGCCGTCATTATTCGCAGAATGGGAGTCGTATGCTGATCAACCGTGAAGATATCGAATCGATGCCGCACTTGTATCGGGTGGCCTTTATCAACTCCCTGTCCGGGTTTAAGAGCGCCAATCTTGTGGGGAGTGTGGATCAGGAGGGGCGCACCAACCTCTCTATCGTCAGTTCCTGTACGCATATTGGGGCGCATCCGCCTTTGGTGGCCATGATCATTCGACCCCACTCTGTAGAACGGCATACTTTGGAAAACATCCTTGCAACAGGGCATTACACGCTGAATCAGGTGCATGCAGGCATTTATCGGCCTTCTCACCAGACTTCCGCTCGCTACCCCAAAGAGGTTTCGGAATTCGCCGCCGTCGGGCTGACTGAGGAATGGCGGAATGATTTCGCTGCGCCTTATGTGAAAGAAAGCAAAATTTCCCTGGGGATGGCGTTGAGGGAGCACCACTATCTCAGTATCAATGGAACCGAACTGGTGATTGGCGAAATCCTGCAGGTGCAATTGCCGTCAGAGTGTCTGATGCAGGATGGCTTTGTGGATATCGAAAAAGCGGAAACGGTGGCGCTGTCCGGTCTCGACAGTTATCACCGCAGCCAGCGTCTGGCGCGGCTGAGCTATGCTAAACCGGATGCGCCTTTGCAAGACATAGAGTGACGTCGGAGCGCTGGCGCTAATCCGCAATCATGCGCAGCGCCCAGTCTGGCGTGGTGTCTCCCCACTGGACCGGACGGCCATGCTCCAATTTGACGATAAACTGATAAGGCGTTTCTGCGCTGGTGTTATCGAAGAAATACGCGAAGTCGACGAAATTGAGGGCGGCGCTGACGTTTTCCCGTAGCCTTGGCAGCCGGCGGCGCAGGCGTTCTTCAGGAACGTCGTGACCGCCTGCGCGCACCCGTTGGGAGACTCTGTTGACGTGCAGGTCTTCCAACTGCAAATGAATGTAAACCAGCGTGATTTCATAGCCATGGCGCTTGGCTGACAGCAAAAGATCGACTTTGGATGGGTGGGAAAATACGGTTTCCATGCAGAAGGAGCGCCGCTCGCGCAGGAGTTGTTCGCGCAGTGCTTGCGCTTCTTGCGCCGCCCGTAACGTGACTTCGTCATCAATAGTCTGGGCGTAACCTTTGGCGATTTCATCCGCGTTGACGAAAGGAATGTCCAGGTGTGCGAGTTTGTGCTTGTAAAAAGTGCTTTTGCCTGCGCCGTTGCCGCCGACGAGGACCCATAAAACCGGTTTACGTCTCACTCTCCGTCCTTACTGTTGTGTTTCCGTATGATGAATGACTTTTGGGTCAGTCAGGGCTCATAACGTTTGATTGATTCGCCGTCCTCGCTGCCATAATAACTGTCATCGCGTGCTTTCAGTTCGTCCGTCACCGAGCTGAAATCGTCGTCGATGAACTGATCGAACAGCGTGCGGGACGCCATCAGCCGCTCGTCGTTGTTCAGGTTGTCTATCGGCATCTCGCCGGACAGAAAGCTTCGGATGCGTTCATAGGATAAAACACCGGAACGCTCCACCATCTGGCCAATCTTGGCCCAATGTTCAATCTGGCCCTGAACGGAGCGTTGCGCGCCTTTGGCTTCACGTCTGGCGCTGTCAATGAGAAGGTCGTCAATTCGGACGGACTGGGGCATGGCGGGCTCCAACAACTTGAGTGTCGATAATGAACAAATTATAGACGTAATCGCAAAATGCGATCAAGGTGTGATTATGAACATAGCCATGACATTGGCATGTTAATAATCTGGCGCATGGATGCGCCTGCGCGGTGGTTAGCCGCGGGAGACAGGGCCTGACCTGTGCAGGCTCTGTGGTTGCAGACAAAATAGAAGGAAGCTATTTGTCTGCCTGGATAGTCGTACGCAGCCATGCCTTGGGCCCGTCAGCCTCCTGCTTTCTTGGCGGTAAACCCTTTCTTTTTCAGCTCTTCCACGATCAGATCGCGATGATCGCCTTGAATTTCAATCACTCCGTCTTTGACCGTGCCGCCAACGCCGCATTTCTGTTTCAAATGCTTGGCCAGATTCTTTAGCTCTTCGCCCGCCAGCAGAACGCCTTTCACTACGGTAACGCCCTTGCCTTTCCTACCGGCGGTTTCGCGGCTGACCCGCACCACGCCATCGCCCTGGGGGGCGGCGGCTTGACCGCAAACGCAGGCGTCCGCGGGTTTGCCGCAATCCGGACACATCCGACCAAACTCTGTGGAGTAAACCAGACCGGAGTTTTTTGCGCTTTTCTTCGACATAGATAATTCGTGCCTGTTCAAAATCATGTATTCAGCGAGAGATCAGCGTTGCGCATCTTCCCCCAGAAAGTCGGCGATATAACGGTCCACCCAGCTTTCCATTTTGAAATTTTCGATAAATCCGCAGTGGCCGCCGTAGGGGGAGCGCACTATTTTCAACAGCGGGTTGCCGTTGAGATGATCCAGGTCCCGTGCGGGAATCACCGGATCGTCTTCGGCCAGCACCAGACGGGTTTCCACTTGAATCCGGCGCAGACGCTCGCCGGTGACGGCGTAGCCTTTGAAGTATACTTCGGAGTTGGGGTAGGGCGTATGGGCGCCGACAAAGTAGTCGCTCATTTCCGTCAGACTTTTACGGTCATAAAATGCGTCGTAGTCAATCAGCCCGGGATGATTGTCCGCTTTTTTGCGCAAAGAGCGCAGCCACTTCTTGCGGAAATAGCTGCGATAGATCGGCAGACCATGCTCCAGAGCCCATAAGGTATGCATCGGCTCCAGAACAGGGGAGATCGCCGCCACCTTGCTTACTTTAAGCTCAAACTCCTGAACTTTCGTCGCTACTCTCAGAGCGAAATTACCCCCCAGAGAAAAGCCGGCCAGATACCACTGTTCCGGCTCCAGTTGTGTCTGCATCTTATTGAGGGCTTCGCAGATTTCGTTCAGGCGGTTGGCGTGGAACAGCTCCTCAGTCAAATGATGGGTGGGGCCGTGGTCCCGCAGATGCAGTCGGAAGATATCGTAACCGGCGTTATACAGATGCGCGGCGAGGGAGAGGATATACAGTGAATCGGCGCAGCCTTCCCAGCCATGAATCAATACGGCCAGCTTGCGCGGCTTGTCTCCCCGACAACTGAGCAGGCCGTGAATTTTGCCGCCTTCGGCGCAGTCGAAGATATAAGGGCGGGCGCGCTCCAATACCTCTTGAGCGCGTTTCGCCATCATGGGGCGACGTAGTTTCACCGAAGCGAACAGCGACTGAACGTGCCGGTTGCGCAGACCGAACTGGGGTTTCCATTCGGCGGTTTCTTCACTATGGCGGTCGTCTGTGGCGTCGTTCATGGCGGCGATACCCTGCTGCAGAGTGGTCTTGAGAGCTTCCAGTATAAATCCTGCGGACGCTCCCGTCTCTGAGACTTGCGCAGGGGGTACGGTCAGGACGACTGTAGCTCTTCCTTAACCCACTGGCCGATTTTTCGCACAGCCAGCTCCCGTTCCGGTGACCAGCCCTGGGCGTAATTCAGGCGGAAGCAGTGCCGATACTGGCCCGAAATAGAGAACAGTTCGCCGGGCGCCAGCATGACGCCCTCAGCATGAGCGCGGTGATACAGTTGCGTGGTGTCGATCTTGCGCGGCAGCTCGAACCAGGCCACCAGTCCGCCTTGAGGACGGGAGATGCGAGTACCCTCGGGAAAGTGTTCGTTGACCAGATCCAGCAATCGCGCGAAGCGCTGCCGATAGCATTCCCGCGCCTGTCGCAGGTGGCGGTCGTACATGCCTTGGGAGAGCACTTCCGCCATCACCATCTGCGGCAAGGTCGGCAGTGCGATGCTGTTGATGAATTTGCGATGGCTGACCGCTTCGAAATAGCGGCCTGGCATCACCCAGCCGAGGCGTAACTGCGGATCGATAGTCTTCGATAGCGAAGAACACAGCAGCACCCGTCCGTCCGGGTCAAAGGCTTTGACCGCCTTGGGGCGGTGATCGCCGAAATAGAGGTCGCCGTAGACATCGTCCTCGATGAGCGGAATATCGTAACGACCGAGAATTTTCACCAGCTCCGCCTTGCGCTCGTCGGGCATCAGCGAACCAATGGGGTTGGAGAAGGTAGCGACGGTCAGCACGACTTTGATCGGCCATTTCTCCAGCGCCAGTTGCAACGCCTCCAGGCTCAGACCGGTTTGCGGATGGGCGGGGATCTCCAGCGCCTTGAGACCGAAGGTCTCGATCATCTGCAGTAAACCGTAATAGCAGGGGGATTCCACCGCCACGATATCGCCGGGCTGGGTCAACACCCGCAGGCATAACGCCATGGCGTTCTGGCAGCCGGCGCTGGTGATGATGCATTCCGGTGAGATAAAAACGCCGGCGTCCACGGCGCGGCGTGCTATCTGATGGCGAAACTCACGCACTCCTTCCGGTGAATCGTAACCAATACCCAGAAACGTTTTGCTGCGCGCCATTTGCGCAAAGGTGCGCTGTACTTGCTTGAGAATAGGGAAGTCCAGGGCGGGAATCGCCGCGCTCATGCTCACCCCTTTGCGGGCGGCGGCGTCGCGCTGCACTTCCATTACCAACTGTGAGGTATTCGCCGGACGCGGCTTGGGCGTGTGGCGAGTCTGCGTCGGCGTCGAGAGGCGGTCCTCCTTGCGCTTGCGCACGTAGTAGCCTGACTTGGGGCGCGCTTCTATCCAGCCGCGATCCTCCAGGACGCCGTAAGCAGTGTTGACGGTGGAGATGCTGACTTGTTGTTTCTTCGCCATTTGACGTACGGAAGGGAGTTTGTCGCCGACGCGGAACACGCCTTCGCGGATCTGATCCGCCAACTGGTCGGCCAGACGCGCATAAAGATTCATTTCCATAAGCAGTACAGATTTAGCCGGTTAACACCATAACAGAAGGGTAATTAGGAAATCTGTTATGGTCAACATGTTTGGTTTTTGAATCTGTAACGGCTCAAAAAAGGGCGATAAAGTATGCATCCTAGATTGGTGGCGAAAATTAAGACGCGACCAGCAGTACAGATTTGTCCGGATCGCGTCCGAGCAGAGGAGATGAAGCATGGCCGTAGCACATTTTGGAAAATTCGGTCGGAATGCGACGCCTTCCGACAGTCATGGCGCGCATGACGCCACGAGACACGGTTTGAGAGATTTGATTGGCAAATGGCGCCGCAATATCGATACCCGGCATCAGCTGTCATTGATGTCGGACAGCATGCTGGATGATATCGGTCTGACCCGCGAAGCGGCGGAGGCGGAAGCCAGAAAACCCTTCTGGCGCGACTAAGGTCGCACTGAGGCGGGATCGTTTAACATTTTTGTCTTCCCATACGAGTTTACCCTCGTATTTTTTGCCTCCGGACAACGTGTCCGGAGGCTTTTTTAACCCTTTACAACTTTGCAAATCCCTACGCGCTTCAGGCTTTACCCTGAATTCGCGCATTCCGGTAGTTGCTGTTATTCCGCTTCGGCGGGGAGTCGTCATCATGGAATTGTTTTTCGCCGTACTGTTGTTTGCTGTTTCCACCACTGTCACCCCAGGACCGAATAACATCATGGTGATGGCCTCCGGCGTCAACTTTGGCGTGCGTCGCACTCTGCCGCATTTCCTGGGCATCTGTCTGGGTTTCCCCTCCATGGTCGCCGCAGTGGGGTTGGGTCTGGGAACCGTATTCGCCCAGGCGCCGGCGCTGCATGTGATCGTTAAAGCGGTGGGCGTGACTTATATGTTGTATCTGGCCTGGAAAATCGCCATGACGGATACGTCTATCCGCGCGAACAAAGACGTCAAACCCATGACATTCTGGCAAGCGGCGGTGTTTCAATGGGTGAATCCCAAGGCCTGGATTATGGCGATTGGCGCGGTGGCGGCTTTCACTACGGTCAGCGGCGATATGAGCGCGCAGGTGGCGGTGATCGCCCTGGCGTTTTTCTCCGTGAGCTTTCCCTGTGTCGGCGTGTGGATGCTGTGCGGCGCTATTTTGCAAAAAGTGCTGACCCAGCCGAAACAACAGCGTGTCTTTAACCTGACTATGTCGTTTCTCCTGGTAGCCTCCATTATGCCGATGATCGCTTCCAACCTCAGCGACGTTCCGGTCTGACTCAGCGCGACCATCGCGTCGCGCAATGTTTTATCCTCAACCCCCATTTCTCCTGACAGTATGCTGTCAGGAGCTCTTTTTTATGCTGTCTCCGTGTTCTTAACATCACGTCAACCAAGGAGACTGAGCATGAGCCAGATCGTAGAACTTGTAACCTTTAAGCTATTGCCTGAAGCCGACAAAGGCGCTTTCGCCGAGGCCAGCGAGGGCGTCAACGCGTTCGTTAGAAATCGCGAGGGCTTCCTTTATCGCAGCCTGTGTGAAAATCCTCAGGAAAATACCTGGACGGACATTGTATATTGGCAGGACATGGATGCCGCCAAGCAAGCGGGGGAGATGTTCATGACCTCCGAGCTGACGCGTGGCTTTATGAGCTATATTGATCCGACTTCCGTTACAATGCGGCATCTGCAGGTGGCCAACGACTCTGGTTGTTCAACGACCGCCTGAGAACCGATATTTCCCATGTCGTGAGGAATCCATTCCCGGATGCGCAGAGCTGATCGTCTTTTCCAAATCGTGACCATTCTGCGCAGCCGGCGTGGGGCCACCACCGCCAAAATTATCGCGGAGCAGCTAGAGGTGTCGGAGCGCACTATCTATCGCGATATCCAGGCGCTGATGGTGTCCGGCGTGCCTATCGAGAGCGAAGCCGGCGTGGGGTATCGGTTGATGAGGGGCTTCACCTTGCCGCCGCTCAACTTTCAAGAAGACGAACTGGAAGCGCTGCTGCTGGGAATGCGCATGGTGCAGGCCTGGAGCGACCGCGCTATGGGCCGCGCCGCCACTCACGCCTTGCAGAAGATTCTGGCGGAACTGCCCTCGCACCTGAAACGCATGGGCGAACAGACCCAGATATATTCTCCTCAGTTTTTTGTGGACGCCAAAGCCGCCCAGTTTGGCGAGGAGTTACGCGCTGCAATTCGGCAAAAAACCTTGATATGGGTGCGTTACAAACGAGTCGACGGCGTCGAAAGTGAGCGCTGGCTGGAGCCTTTGGGCATGTTTTTCTGGGGGCGCACCTGGACCCTGGTCGCCTGGTGTCGTCTGCGGAGGGAATATCGCGAGTTCCGGCTGGACCGTCTGTTGGAGCTCAGAGCCGCGCAGGAGACGTTCGAGACCCAAAAAGACAAATGTTTAGATCATTACCTGGATCGTGTAACCTCGATGTATAACGAATACTTTCAGGAACATTCCAGAACAGACCTGCCCAATCCCAATGAGTGACGCTCCTTCCTCAGGCGTAATCGGCGATTTTCCCGGCAAACGCTGGTTGAAGATAGCGCTGCGTACGCTGCATATTCTCAGCGTCGCCGGTGTGTGCGGCGGAATCTGGTTCGGCCACGGACAGGAAGAATGGCGTGGTTTCTGGATGTTCGCCCTGGCCAGCGGCATGGCGATGCTGCTCCTCGATTTGCTCTCCAACTGGTTATGGCTGGTGCAGGTCCGCGGCGTAGTGATTCTCTCCAAGTTCGTTCTGTTCTCTATGCTGGGCGTGTATCCCTCCGCGGATCGCTGGCTGGCGACGGCGATCATTGCGGCTTCCGTGGTAATTTCCCATGCCCCTGGCTCAATTAGATACTATTCTTTATTACATCGGCGCGTGATGCGTTCACTCTCGGATATGAAAGGATGACAGATGTATTGTCATGATGAAGAACCGTCGCCTTTACTGGTCAGTTGGCAAGATGCGTTTCGCGACGCGCCGGTAGCGCCGGTGCTTGATCTTGCCTGCGGACATGGCCGTAATGGGTTGTGGTTGGCGCGCCGGGGGCGGGACGTTGTCTTCGCCGACCGGGACGCCGAGGCGTTGGACGGCATCGCCGAGGTGTTGTCGCAAGAAGGGCTGCCGGGACGTATCTGGTGTATTGACCTGGAGACGCGTCTGCCGGACCTGGATAACGATAGTTTTTCCGCGATTCTGGTATTCCGCTACCTGCATCGTCCGTTGTTTCCCCTGTTGAGACGCGCCCTGGCTCCAGGCGGCTACCTCTTCTATGAAACCTTCACATGGGAGCAGCCGCAGTACGGTCGCCCCTCCAATCCTGACTTTTTATTGCAGCCTGGCGAGTTGCGACGTGAGTTCGGCGCCTGGGATGAAGTGCATTATTTTGAGGGCGTGGACCCTGAGAAACCCCAGGCGATTTCTCAATGGGTCGGGCAAAAGCCCCGTCTCGCCATAGCGGAATTACCGCCATTGCCAGCTTGAACGCGGAATAGTCATCACCTGAGTGGGATTTTTGTTGGCGTGCCAGTCCAGAGCGGCGGCGCCATCGGATTCGATATAGTCAATCAGATTCGCATAGGCCAGCCCCATGTCGGTGCGCTCCGTAGGGGGCGACCAAGTGTCCGGTAGGATCAGGCCGAAGGGGTAGCCTTGATCGTTCACGAAATCCATGCCGGCATAGACGGTTTGAAAGTTAGGGCGCACATAGAGATAGGGGCGGAATGCGTCGGGAGAGAATGTCTCCAGTGGCGTATCCAATGCAATCGTGAATATGAAGCCTGGCCCTTGAATGACGGGGTGCGCCGGCTCGGTGTTGATAAATTGCGCGCCGGCGACAGGGCTCCATAAACGCTTTATTGCTGTGAACAACGGCAGGTCAGTCTGGCCGGACACGATTGTTGCATGGCTCTCTTCCTCTATGGCTGCGCCTGTATCAGGAGATAGCACCTGCGTCGTGGCGGCGCCGCTGACAGCCCCCAGATTGAAAGATAGTCCCCAATCCAGGTCATACTCCGCGCCTTTGGCGATCAGAAAACCTTCGCCAAATATCTGCACTGCTTTACCGTATTTGTTGAAACCGGCATTGACGCGGTAAGCGACCACCAGATCATTGAAGTCGTAGTCGCCCCGGTCTGGATAACAATCCTCAAAGGCGACGATGTAGTACTGGTTGGCGCTGGGAAAGTATTGCGCGCCCGCCATCGTCAGATCGGAATCGCCCGGCCTGATCACTAATGGAGCTTCCAGCCAGCCCGCCTGCAATTGGTCCAAAAACGCGGCGTCTTCGGCGGAGATGATGGCGATGTCTTCGTAGCCATTGGAATAGTCATAAAAGGCTTCTGGATCTCCCAGTTGTATCTGTGTATCCATGAACCGGATATTGAGTGTGACGGAGGCGGCCCCGGTCAGATCAAGATCGACCGGGACGTAGACGGTGGCGTCGAAGTCTGAGCCGTAAATATCGCTGTCCGTATTGGGCGTGATGCGGCTGGACCCGGTGTCGCCAATCAGAGTGTAGCGCAACTGCCGCTGCTGCTCGCCTTTGGACGCCAGCATGCTTTGGCTTTGGGTCCAGAAGTCGGTGAAGACATGGGTGACGCCTGCTGATTCGACAATCAGTTCCAGGCTTGCAATGGCGACCCCCTGTGAGGATGCTTTTTCCGTGCCGTTGGCGGCTTCATTGACGTCTATGGCGAAGGCCAGGCGGCCGCCGTTGTCCTGGCGGAAAGCCTCCAGTTCGGCGCCTGTCAGGTCAGGCTGGCTGCCAGCGATGTCCATGACGTTGATATTGCCTTCGCCGCGTGACTCAATCACATCGTTAAGGCGTTTGGATACAATGGCGGCGGAAACCGACGCGTGAATCGCCAACAGCGACAGGCACAACAGAATGCGGTTGCAACATCTCATAGCGCAATATCTCCTGTCACAGTGGGAACGTCTCCGCTGACGCCAAAGAGGTCGTAATGAAGCTGATTCTGGCCTTGCAGCAGGCTGACTTCCCTGCGGTACTCGTAGAGCAGTCCATTCTGTACCGGGATAATTTCTCCCAGAAAAAGTGGCGCGCCGGGGTCATCATAGAGCTTCAGAAACAGGCGGGGTTCGATGAGCAGCGAGTCGGGAATGGTGACGATCGCCAGTTTGCTAACGTAAGCGTCCAGCTTGGTCCCGTTGTCGTTGTAGATCGCTGAAAGGGTGGAGACAGCACTGGAATCTGTAGTCTGGGGCGCAGGGGCGCTGTCGACCGCAGACGAGCCGCTGGCGCCGCCCCCGCCTCCACATCCCTGAATAAGCAAGGATGAAATCGTCAGCGTCAAAGTAAGCGCTGTATGTCGGGCATGAGTCATAAAGGTTTGCTCCATTAAAGCTTTATCGATAATGGGCAAGACTCAGGCCATTAATAAGCCCCTTCTAAAACAGATGGTTATGCTTTCGCGTCGGGCGTGTCGCGCATTGCGCCACGCACTTTGAAAACAGCATGTGCAAGCTGCAATCAGACGCTGCGCAGCAATACAGAGCCATCCACTCGACTCCAGAACCCTGCTTTATCCGGGTGCGCGCGGCGCAGTTCCGCCAGAAAGGCGCCGTGGTCAGGCGATTCATTATAGTCTGGCCCAGCGGCGTCCAGCTCCGCCAGCTCTTTCATGTAATCGGCGGCATAGGCGTAAGCCTTGGCGTAACTGCGATTGAGGATATCCTCCAGCAGGGCGCGATAGCACAGAATGGCGCCCAAACCAATGCGATGCTCTTTGAACCGCTCCGCCAACGCCAGCAGGTCGCCATGATAGTACTGCTGTAACGCTGCGCCTTGTTGTTGCAGCAACGCCAGCGCTCTTTGCGGCTGTTGCAGTTCCAGCAACAAGCTGGCCGCCAACGCCCCGTCGCCAGCTTGCTCAGCGCTTTGGATGGCGTCGTCGATAATAGCCTCGCGCTCTTCGCGCGGAGCCAGTTGCAGTAGCGCCTGCAAATGTTCCGGGGTCGGCTCCAGGTTGAACAGGCGTTGCAGAGCTTCGCGCTTGCTGGTGCGATCGCCTAGCTGTTCATAAGCCTGCAGACGTATTTTCAGCAGATCTGGATTCTCTGCCTCAGGCGTGTCCAGACAGGCCAGCGCTTTGTCGGGCTCGGACGCTTTCAGATAGTTTTCCGCCAGCTCGATCTTCAAAAAAACGCTCAGTTCGGGATACGCCAGCTTGACCGCCTGGGCGTACAGATCCGGATCGTTCAACGCTTGGGCCGTTCCCTGCAAGCCGGCCAAGGCCTCGCGAAAGTAATCGTCCTGGGGCGCCAGGCCTTTTTTCACCGCCTGACGTAGCTGACGCTCATAACGCCAGGCCAACTGGCTCAATTCGCTGTCAGTAAAGCAGGATTTATCTGAGGCCAATAAACCAAGCAAAAGATTGCCGGCGTCCTTGTTGCGCCATTCGGCGAAACGGCTTAACCAATAGCCCTCGGGAAAGCGCTGACGCCGTCGCGCTGACGCAATGGCCCTGGCCATCATGGCGACCGCCTCGCGATAAACATCGCTGATGGCGCCGGCGGAGTCGTCGCTACGCACGAATACTTTTTCGTGAGTAGTGATGAATTCCGCCAGTATGTCGCAGGCTTGTAGCGGATATTCATCCACCAGACTCGCGTCGATATCCTGCAACAGTTGCTGTAACTGCGCCGCATACCCAAAGGTTTCGCCATAGCGGATGAACTGTCGGCTTTGCCCAATCGCCTGAATGCGTTCACTCAGATTGGCGGACAGGGCGGTGGGGGAACGCCGGAGCAGGAACAAATCAATGAAGGCGTCCACTTCTTCATGTCTGCCGTGCAACTCCAGCAATAATTGAGTCAGCTCGCTTTTACTCAGCTTTTTGAGGCGGCGCTGAAGATCGCGGGAGTTGGTGAGATCCTGGGAGTCGGAGGGCATGAGACACCTTTGCTTGCAGGACGCCCTGACGAGTTACGTTACAGGCGTCTGATTAGTGGCGATGACGGTCAGCGTGTAAACTGCCTTATGTTATTAATTTTAGACAAACTACAGAGGGATGGACATGACGAAAGAGTCAGGTTTGCAAAATGCGCCGTCGCTGACCGCCGATGACGTGCTGCGATTCTGGTTTGAAGAATTGAGCCCGGCGGACTGGTTTCGCAAAAGCGATGAGCTGGACCGACGCATCGCCGAACGCTTCGGCGCCCTATTGTCGGCTGCCAGGTCAGGTGAGCTGGCGCACTGGCGCGACGAGCCTCGCGGCAGGCTGGCGGAAGTAATTGTTCTGGACCAGTTTTCCCGCAATATCTATCGCGATCAGGCTGAGTCTTTCGCGGCGGACAACATGGCGTTGGCGTTGGCTCAGGAAGCCGTGAGGGCGGGCGCGGACAAGGAGCTGGGGGTAGAGGAGAAGAGCTTTCTGTATATGCCATATATGCATAGCGAATCTGCCGTGGTCCATAAAGAGGCCGTACGCTTGTTTTGCCAGCCCGGGCTGGAGAACAACCTGGATTTTGAACACAGACACCTGGCGATTATTAAACGTTATGGCCGATATCCCCATCGCAACGGGATTCTTGGGCGTGAGTCCACGCCGGAAGAACTGACGTTTTTAAAGCAGCCTGGATCCGGGTTCTGAGCCGTACGCGCCGTTTGCTCAGGGCAAACGGCCAAAGAACGCCTCGTAAGGAGGGAGATAAATCCGATTGTCCCGCAGCTCGCCGGCGAAGCCATGACCGCTCAAAACCTCTGGCGGTTGCGGCAGGTTAAGCTCTATCTCCGCTGGCTCATAGGAGACATTAAAGGCGGCCAGCAAACGCCCTCCTTTATGTTTACGCAACAGCAGCAGCACTGACGCATCGGCGTGAATGATCGACATGGAGCCCAACAGTATCTCCGGCTGTTCGCCCCGCCACTGGATGAATCGTTGCACTCGGCGCAAAACGGATTCAGGGTCCATTTGCTGCACGTTGATGGCATGGGACAGATGGCGCGGATCGATGGGCAGCCAGGGCTTATGGGTGGAGAAACCCGCGTGGGGCAGGTTGTCATCCCAGGGCAGCGGCGTACGACAGCCGTCGCGCCCCATGTACTGCGGCCAGGATAGTTTGCCGTAAGGGTCGCACAGATTATCGAAAGGAATATAGGCTTCCTCCAGACCCAGCTCGTCTCCCTGAAACAGGACCGGCGTTCCCCGCAGGGACAGATGCAGAGCCAGCACAATGGCGGCCAGACGGGGCGCATCATGGTCGCCTTCCCAGCGTGACACCAGACGGGCGACGTCATGATTGTTCAGCATCCAGTAAGGCCAGACCTGATCGCAATTCTCCTCGAAGGTTCGCACCACGTCGACCAGACTAGGCAGGTTGCAGACGCTGGGCAGCGCTTCGTAAATATTGGCCATCTGCAGGCCTTCCTGGGAACCGCTGTAAATGTTCAGCATTTCAAAGGTGGCGCTGCTGGTGACGCTGCCCAGCAAGGCGGCTTCATATCGGTCGCACAGGCGGCGGATACGAGCCAGCGTCGGCAGGGTTTCGGGGCGATTCTGGTTATAAATCTGCAACTGGTATTCGAACGGGTTGATCAGCGCTTCTTCGGGAATCGCCGCCATATTGCGCCGCGCCGGGTTATTGCGCAGTTTTTTGTCATGGGTATACAGGTTCGGGCAGTCCAGACGGAAGCCGGCGACGCCGCGCTCCAGCCAGAACCGCAGAATATTGAGCACCTCGGCGATAACTTCGCTGTTGTGAAAGTTGAGGTCCGCCTGCCGGCTGGTGGCGTTATGCAGGTAGTATTGGCCGCGGGTGGAGCTCCATGACCAGGCTGGGTGGCCGAAAGTGGTCTGCCAGTTATTGGGAACCGTGCCGTCCGCCTGCGCGTCCGCCCATACATACCAGTCCGCTTTCGGATTACTGCGATCCTGTTTGCTTTCCAGGAACCAGGGATGCTGCACGGAAGTATGGCTGATGACGATGTCGAGCAGCACTCTGAGGCCGCGTTTATTCGCCTCGAGGATCAGCGTGTCGAAATCGTCCAGATCGCCGAAAGCGGGATCAAGGCTGTAGTAATCGCTGACATCGAAGCCGAAGTCGCTCATGGGCGATGTGAACACCGGCGTCAGCGCAATGGCGGCGACGCCCAGTTCGACGAAATAGTCCAGTTTTGCGGTCAGGCCTTTGATATCGCCGACGCCGTCATTATTGGCGTCGAAAAAGCTGCGCACATTGACCTGATAAATAACGCCGTATTTCCACCAGTCATCCTGAGTGTCTGCAGGTCGTTGCGTCTGTGGCCGCTGATTGTTCCGCGTTCCCTGGAGTTGCGGATCGGATGATTTCATAAAGCGCTCGCGTTGCCGGTTTCCTGGCGCCGAATTTTGCTGTTCGGATTATTTGTCTGACGCCCGTAGCGCCCAGTGTACGTGCGCGACAGAGGCTTGTCCACGTAACCCCGCGGCATGGAATTTTGGGCTATGTGAAAGCCGACGCTTGTGTTGCAGAAAAGTTTTTGTTAACTTCGATCCTCACAGGTGTTGATATACGCCTGCCGCCCACACAGGCAAAGTCGAGTACGACATTATCTACAAATCTATGAGTGTTATAGGTTTAGTGACTCATGAGACAAGATGTGAGTGGGCCGCGTCATTGCCGTTGTAGCGAGACATTGCTATGAATCATGCGACCTGCAGACACGTATCAGAAACCACGCTGAAGAATTTCAAGCGTGACGCCAAGAAAATCAAACGCAGCCAAGGAATCTCCCACGCCCAGGCGTTGGATCTTGTTGCTGTGGAACATGGATTCCGTTCCTGGTTTGATGTTCTAAACCGCGCCAAAGATCTCTCCTCAGCGCGTCCGCAGCCGCAGAAACCTCAAACAACGAATCGCGCCAGCGTAGTCGTAAATCCTTTCGGCAAGCACATTTCCCTGTTCGCAGAATCTTTCGCTCATGCGGTGCCATACAGTTGGCGCATCGCACGACGCAGTATTGGCTCCGGCGTCGCCGGCCATGCGGGGCGTCGCGAGGGTTCAATCCATTCCGTAGTCGTATCTCCCAGCGCCTGGTCTTTGATCTGACGCGGGTTTGATGCCGGCGGCGTCCTCACGGTCGCTCCGCATACGGTGTATCTTTATTTTCATTCTCGCAATCCACGTAATGTGCTCCATATAACAATAACTCGGAGGAATCCATGATGAAAAAAACCATAATTAACGCTATTGGTACGGGTGTATTTTTGTCCGCCGCTTTCAGTCTGCAAGCGCATGCGGAAACGCTGACCATCTCCTGCGGCGCCGTCGGCGCGGAACTGGAGTTGTGCAAGGAAGGCGTCAAGGCCTGGGCGGAGAAAACCGGCAATGAGGTGAAGGTGGTGTCCACTCCCAATTCCTCATCCGAACGTCTGGCGCTCTACCAGCAATTGCTGGCTGCGGGCAGCCAGGACATCGACATATTCCAAATCGACGTGGTGTGGCCGGGTATGCTGGGCCAATACTTCGTCGACCTCAAACCTTTCAGCAATGGCGCTGAGAAAGACCATTTCGAATCCATCGTCAACAACAACACCGTCGACGGCAAACTGGTGGCCATGCCCTGGTTTACTGACGCCGGCGTGCTTTATTACCGTAAAGATCTGCTGGAGAAGTATAACCAGCAGCCCCCGGAAACCTGGGAGCAACTGGAAGCCTCCGCGAAGCTGGTGCAGGAAGGCGAGCGGAAGGCCGGCAATGACAAAATGTGGGGCTTCGTCTGGCAGGGGCGCGCCTATGAAGGTTTGACCTGTAACGCCACGGAGTGGGTCGCCAGCTTCAACGGCGGCACCGTGGTGGACGAGAACGGCAAGATCACTATCAACAACCCGCAGGCCGCCAAGGCGCTCAATACCGCCGCCGGTTGGGTGGGAACCATCAGTCCTCAGGGCGTGACCAACTATGCGGAAGAAGAATCCCGCGGTGTGTTTCAGTCCGGCAACGCCGTGTTCATGCGTAACTGGCCATACGCCTGGTCGCTTTCTCAGGCGGAAGACAGCGCCATCAAAGGCAAAGTGGGCGTAGTCGCTCTGCCGAAAGGCGGTGAAGACGGTCGCCACAGCGCCACACTGGGAGGCTGGCAGCTGGCGGTTTCCAAATACGCTAAAAATCCGAAGCTGTCCGCAGATCTGGTTATGTATCTGACCAGCTATGAAGAGCAGAAGCGCCGGGCCATCAAAGCGTCTTATAACCCCACTATCAACGCGTTGTATAAGGATAAAGAAGTGCTGGCGGCGACGCCTTTCTTTGGCAGCCTGTACGAAACCTTCGTCAGCGGCGTGCCGCGTCCCTCCAGTGTGACCAAGAGCAAGTACAACCAGGTCAGCACCGCCTTTTTCAACGCCGTTCACAGCGTTGTATCCGGCAAGGAAAAAGCCGAAGCCAGTCTGGCTCAGTTGGAAGGTCAACTGCGTCGATTCGCCCGTAACGGAAAATGGAAATGAAACTCTCTCAATCAGGCGCTGCATCCGCAGCGCCTCCCCGGCCTGAGGTAAGCGACAAGATGTCCCAGTCGTCCCGACAACGCCAGCGCGCCCGCAGCGCCTGGCTGTTCCTGGCCCCGATGATCTGTACGCTGCTGTTGGTCGCCGGTTGGCCGCTACTACGCACGATCTGGTTCAGTTTCACTGACGCCAGTCTGTCAGATCTCAACGCAGCCGAGTTCATCGGCTGGGGGAACTATTTATACAAGGAAGATGGCGAGTGGTACGGCCTCCTGGCCGACGCCGTATGGTGGAAGTCAGTGTGGAATACCTTGACGTTCACACTGATCTCCGTGTCGCTGGAACTGGTGCTGGGCATGATCGTGGCGCTGGCCCTGAACGTGAACTTTGCAGGTCGCGGTCTGGTGCGCGCAGCGGTGCTGATTCCTTGGGCGATTCCCACCATTGTCTCGGCCAAGATGTGGAGTTGGATGCTGCACGACCAGTTCGGGATTCTCAACGACATGCTGATGGGAGTCGGCCTGATCTCGGCGCCGCTGGCCTGGACCGCGGATGCGGATCTGTCGATGGTGGCGGTGATTATGGTGGATGTCTGGAAAACCACGCCCTTTATGGCGTTGTTGATGCTCGCCGCATTGCAGATGCTGCCCAAGGACTGCTATGAGGCGGCGAAAGTGGATGGCATCCATCCAGTAAGAGTGTTCTTCAGAGTGACGCTGCCGTTGATCATGCCGGCCGTCCTGGTGGCGGTGGTGTTCAGGGCTTTGGACGCGCTGCGGATCTTCGATTTGATTTACGTGCTGACTTCCAACAGTGAAGACACCATGTCCATGTCCGTTTTCGCCCGCCAGCAACTGGTGGACTTCCAGGATGTGGGATACGGCTCCGCCGCGTCGACGGCGTTGTTCCTGGTGATCGCGTTGCTGACGTTGGCCTATCTGTATCTGGGGCGCAAACATATGCGCGTGGGGGACTGACATGAGACAGACTGTCGATGCAAAACAGTTGCTGCGTAAAACCGCTTTTTACCTGCTGGTGGCGGCCATCGTGGTGTTCTCCGTGTTCCCCTTCTATTACGCGATTCTGACGTCATTCAAGTCCGGCAGTGAATTGTTCGTGGTGGACTACTGGCCGACCTCGGTGCAGTGGGCGAATTATATCTCCGTGTTCAAAGGCACCGCTTTTGGGGAAAACATCCTCAACTCGGTCATGGTGTCGAGCGCGGTGGTGCTGGTGTCGCTGATGCTGGGGCTGACCGCCGCCTTCGCCCTGGCGCGGATCGATTTTCGTGGTCGCGGACTGATGCTGATTGCGATTCTGTCGGTGTCCATGTTTCCGCAAGTGGCGGTGCTGTCCGGCCTGTTCGAAGTGATTCGCGGCCTGGGTTTGTACAACAACTTGTTGGGCTTGGTGCTGGCGTATCTGATTTTCACGCTGCCGTTCACGGTGTGGGTGCTCACCACTTTCATGAAGCAGATGCCGAAGGAAGTGGAAGAAGCGGCGATTCTGGATGGCGCCTCCAACCTGACCATTATCTTCCGGGTCTTTCTGCCGATGATGTGGCCAGCGCTGGTCACTACCGGACTGCTGGCGTTCATCGCCGCCTGGAATGAGTTTCTGTTCGCCCTGACGTTCACGCTCACTGACGGGCAGCGCACGGTGCCAGTCGCCGTCGCGTTGATCAGCGGCAGCAGCCAGCATGAGTTGCCCTGGGGCGTGATCATGGCCGCGTCGGTCATCGTGACCGTGCCGCTGGTGGCGCTGGTATTAGTGTTTCAACGTCGCATTGTGTCCGGCCTCACCGCTGGCGCAGTCAAAGGTTAAACGGGCGCCGCCCGGCGGCGTCTGCAGTTATTGATTGTTTTAGGAGTTTCTTACATGTCGAAGGTTGAGCGGGATTGGTGGCGCGGTTGCACCATTTATCAGATCTATCCGCGTAGCTATCTGGATTCCAACCAGGACGGCATCGGCGATTTGCCGGGTATCGTCAGCAAGCTGGATTACATAGCCGGTCTCGGTGTAGACGCGATCTGGTTGTCCCCATTCTTTACATCACCGATGAAAGATTTTGGCTATGACGTGTCCGACTATCGCAGCGTCGACCCTATTTTCGGCGATCTGGACGACTTCAAGCGCCTGGTGGAGAAATCTCATGCTCTGGGCATGAAAGTCATGATCGATCTGGTGATGAGCCACACCTCGGATCAGCATCCCTGGTTCCAGGAAAGCTCGCAGGACCGCACCAACCCGAAAGCGGACTGGTACGTGTGGGCCGATCCCAAGCCGGACGGTACGCCGCCGAATAACTGGCTGGCCATGTTCGGCGGCTCCGCCTGGGCATGGTGCGCCAAGCGCCGTCAGTACTATATGCACAACTTCCTGACCAGCCAGCCGGACCTTAACTACCACAATGCGGAAGTGCAGGATCAGATGCTGGAGGAAGTGCGCTTCTGGTTGGATCTGGGCGTAGACGGCTTCCGACTGGACACCGTCAACTACTACTTCCACGACAAGCAGCTGCGCGACAATCCGCCACTGCCGAAAGACGCCAAGAAAACCCTCGGCGCGCCGGAACAGAACCCGTATTCGTTGCAGCTGCATGTCTACGACATCAGCCGCCCGGACAATATCGGTTTCCTGAAGCGTCTGCGCGCGCTGTTGGACGAGTATGAGGGCATCACCACGGTAGGTGAGATCGGCGCCGACGAGCCGCTGAAAATCATGGCGGACTACACCGCCGGCAGCGACAAGCTGCATATGGCGTACACCTTCGATCTGCTGAATGTGTTCCATGAGCCCACTTATATCCGTCAGGTGGTGGAGCGTCTGGAGAATCAGATCGGCGACGGCTGGGCCTGCTGGGCGCTGTCCAACCACGATGTGGTGCGTTGCGTCACGCGTTGGGCCAACGGCCGCGATCGCGCGCCTTTCGCCAAGCTGTTGCTGGGGCTGCTGCTGTCTCTACGCGGTAGCGCCTGTATCTATCAGGGCGAAGAGCTGGGGCTGCCGGAAGCGGATGTTCCCTACGAGCGTTTGCAGGACCCTTACGCCCTGCCGTTCTGGCCGGAGTACAAAGGCCGCGACGGCTGCCGTACGCCGATGGTGTGGGAAAGCGACAAGCCTTACGGCGGCTTCTCTTCCATCGATCCCTGGCTGCCGGTATCCGAGGAGCACCTGGGGCTGGCCCCGGACGTGCAGGAGAAAGACCCGAACTCCGTACTCAACTTCTATCGTGGCTTTATTCACTGGCGTAAGCAGCAGTCTGCGTTGAAAGCCGGCGCGATTCGCATGCTGGACGCGCCGGAAGGCGGCTTGCTGTTCGAACGCAGCGATGAAGAGCAGCGTATCGTCGTCGCCCTGAACATGACCGCGGAAACCATCCGCATTCCCTGTCGCATGGCCAATGTGTCTGCGATGAGCGGGCATGGATACAGCGGCGTGCTGGAAGGCGAGGATATCGTATTGCCGCCGTATCAGGCGTTTTTCGGCGAGCTGAAGTAGCTGAGACAAATAGCTGAAATACAAGGCGCGAGGACGCGCCTTTCGGCACAACAAATACAAGAGACGAGATGTTATGGCTGAGCTTAGATTACGCAACGTCAACAAAGTTTTTCAGCAGACGCATGTGCTGCACGACATCAATCTGCAAATCGCAGACGGCGAATTTGTCGTATTTGTCGGCCCCTCCGGCTGCGGTAAGTCCACTTTGCTGCGCACCATCGCCGGCCTGGAGGATATCACTTCCGGCGAGCTCTATATCGGCGGCGCGCTGGTCAACGATGTAGCGCCGGCCAAGCGTGGGGTAGGTATGGTGTTCCAGTCCTATGCGCTGTACCCGCACATGACGGTGTATGAAAACATGGCGTTCGGATTGAAGCTCGACGGCGCGGGGCCGGATGAAATTCGCAGCAAGGTGGAGGCGGTGGCGCAAACCCTGCAATTGGGCGCGTTGCTCAAGCGTAAGCCGGCGGCGTTGTCCGGCGGTCAGCGTCAGCGGGTGGCCATTGGCCGCGCTATCGTGCGCGAGCCCAAGGTGTTTCTGTTCGATGAGCCGCTGTCCAACCTGGATGCGTCCTTGCGAGTGCAGACCCGTTTGGAGATCGCCAAGCTGCATGAGCGTCTCGGCTCCACCATGATTTACGTCACTCACGATCAGGTTGAGGCCATGACCCTGGCGGACAAAATCGTAGTGATGAATCAGGGACGCATAGAGCAGGTAGGCACGCCGCTGGAACTGTACAACCAGCCTGCGTCTGAGTTCGTAGCCACTTTTATCGGCTCGCCTCGCATGAATATGCTCAAGGGCAAGGCGGCAGAAGATTTCGGCGCCGCCACCCTGGGCATTCGTCCAGAACATCTGCAGGTGCGCATTCAGGGCGAAGCCGGCGACTGGAAAGGCGTGTTGCGCATGGCGGAGCATCTGGGCAGCGACACCTACGTGTATGTCGACGTCGCAGGCGTTGGTGAAATGACGGCGCGCATTGTGGGGGAAATGGAGCTGGAGCCGGGGTGTGAGCTGTACTTGCATGCGCCCTCGCAACATCTTCATCTGTTCGATGCTCAAGGTAAGCCAGTGGACGCTTCGTTGCGCCGCTCAGCCTGACGTTAAGTCAGAGATTAAAACAACAACAAACGTCATCTCATGAAAACAGCAAATGCATCGGCGGCGGCCGCTCCCAGGGGCGGCTCTCCGCACCATTATTTCGGCGCGCTGGCGGACTCTCCCAGTCTGACGGACGCCGCTCATTTTGAAGTCGCCATTTGTTGCGCTGGCGGCGCAGTGCTGTGGGACGCCCGCCGGCGTCTGGTGCTGCAACCATTCAGTCTGGTGTGTTTTTCTTCGCTGCACGGCGTCAAGCAACTGCACAGCGATGCGGAAGCCTGGGGATTACGTTTGTGGTTGCCCTTGTCCTTTCTGGCGGAGCTCTGCATCCCGCACCGGGTGAAACAGAAGCTGCTGCACGGCGAGATTTGCGTGGCGGACGCCGCCAAGGCGCTGGAATCGGAAACCGTCGCGCGTTGGGCGGAAGAGCTGGCCTGTCAGGATGACTATTTGAAAGATCTGGTCTGGGACGAAATAGCCTTGTTGCTGCGGCGTCTGTTCAAAGACGCCTTGGGGCCGGACGCCTGCGTCGCCAGGCCTGCGGCTGAACCCACGGGTTCCTGTCGTCATGTGCACAAGATGGTGGAGTACATGAACGAGCGCTATTGCGAGTCCATCTCCGTCGCGGACGTCGCCGCGCATGTGCGACTGCACAAAAACTTCGCCATGGGATTGTTCAAACAAGTGCTGGACATGACCATTCTGGAATACCTGACCCAGCTGCGAGTGAATCACGCGGCCCGCTTGTTGACCACGACATCCCTGCGCGCCAGTCAGATCGCATTTGAAAGCGGATTTTCCTCCATCACCCGTTTTTACGAAGTATTTGCCCGCAGCTTTAGCCAGTCCCCCTGCGATTACCGTAAGTCGCGGCGGGTCTAAGCGACTGTCCCGCGACTCGACACTGCGTCAGCGCGTCCCGCCAAGCCCGGCTATAATTAGGGACAGGAGGGGATATGGCGCAAGCACACTTTTTTGTCGGCCAGTTGGTTGAACATAATTTATTTGGTTATCGCGGCGTAGTGATCGGCGTTGATCCGACGTTCAACCATACCGACGCCTGGTATGAGAGCGTCGCCAAGTCGCGCCCGCCCAAAGATCAGCCTTGGTATCATGTGCTGGTGCATGAGAGCGACCACATGACCTACGTGGCGGAACGCAATCTGCGAGTCAGTCTGGATACGACCCAGATCGACCATCCTCTCTTGGGCGCTTATTTTGACCGTTACGACGGCGCGCGCTATTTCCCGCGACACTCCATGCATTAATCCCCCGCATTGGGCGCAGGTATATAGGGCAACTCCAGATAGAAGGTGGCGCCGGTCGGCAGGGTGGAATTGCTGGAAATTTCCTTGGCGATGGATTCGAAGTAAATCTGCCCGCCCTGTAACTCCACCAACCCTTTCGCCAAAGTCAGGCTGAAGCCGGAGCCCAGGGAGTCGCTGCTGGCCTCGTCGCCGCGGGCCAGCCCTTCGAACAGGTAGGGCCGGATTTTTTTGGGAATGCCGGGCCCGTTATCGCTGACAGACAGGCTGACCAAAGCGCCCTCGCGGCGCAGATGTACGCTGATCTCGCCGCCTTTGCCGGAATGTCTGACGGCGTTGCTGAGCAGAATATCAATGACCTGCTGCAGGCGCTTTTCATCGCCGCGCACCCAGGCTTCCGCTATGCCGCTTTCGAAGTGCAGATTTTTACTGGTTTGGTAGGCTCTGTTGCGCCAGATCTCCGTTTGTGTCCGCGCCAGTTTGAGCAGGTTGACGGGGCTTGAGTCCAGCGCCAGAGAGTGATTTTGTATCTGATAAATATCGAACAACACCTCAATCAACTTTTGCATACGTTCGCAGTTGCGCTCGGCGACGTGCAGCATATGCAGGGTCTTTTCCTGTATTTCTCCGGTCAGTCCGTTTTTGCACAGCATGACCGCTCCCTGAATAGCGGTCATGGGAGATCGAATTTCCTGCGACACCATGGCGAGCAAGCGAGCGCGCACGGTATTGTCGTGAGCTGTGTCTTCCCGCACCTGTTTTAGCTGACGGGTTTTTTCCGCCACATTGAAAGTGAGGGAGTTCTGCAGGTCGTATAGAAGTCGACTGTTTTCCGAGAACTTCACCAGCGCCCGGGCCACGTTGCCGATTTCATCGTTGCGCTGGGTGTGGGGAATTCGTTGCTCCAGATCGCCGTCCGCCAGCCGGGTGATGGCGGCGGTCAATTCCTCCAGCGGTTGCGTCATCCAGCGGCAGGCGAGGTAGATGGCGGCCAGACAGATAAACAGCGTGGCGCTGAGGGTGACGGAGCGCTCCGTCAGCTTGACCAGCATGGAGCTTTCCACCTGGCTGATGTCGATCACAATGTTGAGCGTGCCGATCTCTTTTTCCCCGCCCTGATCCCAGAGCAGCGGCCGGGTGATGCGCATCTGCGCGGCGCCGTCCGACAGTTTGCCGGCGGAGGCGATAACTTCGCCGTCAGGATAGCGAATGGCGACCTGCATGATCTCCGGCATAGAGAACAGGTTGTTGACGGCGTTGTTGATAATGTCGAAGTCAAAGTTCCAGACGGCGGCTGCCAGCACGGAACGTTGCGCATCCGCCAGCAGATAGGCGTCCTTCTCCAGATTGGCGAGTTGCGCCCGGTAGTCGTACCAGGCGGTTACCGCCGCTTCCAGCGCGAACATAGAGACAATGATGATGGAAGTCAGCGTCATTAACCTGCGACGCAGATAGGCGCTGTGCGGTTGACGTTTTTGTTTCCGGTCCTTGGGGAACTCTTCGTTGATGGACTGATCTGGAAGCATTATGTCGTCGCGTCTCGCCAAAATGAGTTCATTGCTGCCGGAGCAGCCGATCTAATGAAAAGTCATACTGCTTGAGTTGAGGATTCAACGCTTTTGAAAAGCGAGTGAAATCAATGTCGCTCCAATTCACGCCGACAATGAACTGTAAATATCTGTCGACGTTTTCTGGCGTGAGCAGCCCCATGTTGGAGTGAATGGACGCACCTACGTCGTCCGCGAAATCCCGGCCATGGTGGTAGTCGTACATTAGCACGAGGCTCCAGGCGCCCTGCATGAAGTGGCCGCCGAATGAACCCGCCAGCTTGCCTTCCTTGATGTATTCCAAGGCTGATGGGCTCCAGTCGATCCCGGCGATGAGAATATTTTCCCCAGGCTTGTACCCGAGGCTTTGCGCTCCCCGCAGGGAGCCGATGGCGATGGAGTCGTTGGCGGCCCAGATCACTCGCGTGCGGGGATAGCGTTTCAACAGTCCGACCGCCTGCTTATAAGCCAGTTCTTCATCCCAACGGGCGGACACCAGCTGCTGCAACTCCACTTCCGGATGTTCCGACAGCGCACGGTGTAAACCCATTTCCCGCTCAATCGCTGCGTTGTCCGTGGGCGTGCCGCCGATGGCGAGAATGGGCAGCACTTGACCGCCGCGCAGCAGTTCGCGAGAGGTGGCGGAGGCGAACAGCATATTGGCGAGGGCGTAACCAGCGTTTTCATCGTTAGGCAGCATTTGCCCGATCCATTGCTTGAAACGTTCCCGGGGGTTTCCGTAACGCCGTTCCTGCTCCACATTGAGGCCGGAATTGAAAATGAAGGAGCGCACTTTGGCTTCTTCCGCCAGCGCCAGTAACTCTGGAGCGTTTCCTTTGAAATTTTTGTACATGATGAAGTCCGGTGGGTCGCTGGCGAGAATATGCTTGATCTGCTGGCGCATGAGCAGCCGGTCGTGATTGGCGCTGAATACGTCCAGGCGGATATTGAGATCTTCCGCGGCGGCGCGGGCGAATCGAATCACCTCAGACCAGAAGGTATCGTCGCTGCTTTGTGGATTGAAAAACACCACATGCATCGCCGGCGCCATGGATGGGGCCGGCGCGGCGTACGTCAGCGGGGACGCCAGCAACCAAAATAGCAGCCAAAGCGCGCCTTTGCAGGACAACTTATATAGCATCGTTTCCGGCCGGACCGAGTTAGAATTCATTCACTCAGTGTAGCCGTAAATCCGGGGATGCGCTTTTAGCGCGGAGAGAGGCGTCAGGGGGCGCGCAGCGACGGCGGCGCGTCGCTGCAACGGCGATCAAGGGCGGCGCATTTTAGTCTGCGCGGCCCATGAAACGTTTTTCGGCGGTATGAATTTTGACGCGCTCGCCCTGTTCCAGATATTCGGGAACCTGAATCGTCAGGCCGGTGGCGAATTTGGCGGGTTTAGTGCGGGCGCTGGCGGAAGCCGCTTTCATGGCGGGAGTGGTTTCGATCACTTCCATTTCCACGGTTTGCGGCAGTTCCAATGCGATGACCTGGCCATCCACCATTAACACCTGCAATCCCTGGATTTCCTCAGTCAGGAACAGCAACTGATCTTCGATGTCGTTCTTTTTCAACATGTATTGAGAGAAGTCTTCGTTGTCCATGAAGACATAGTCGTCGGCGTCAATATAGGAGAAAGACACCTGACGACGCTCCAGCTGAGTGGTGCTCAGCATGTCGTCGCCTTTGAAGCTTTCTTCATATTTGAGTCCGGTGCGTACATTGCTGAAGCGCATTTTGTACAGGGTGGCGGCGCCTCTGGCGCTGGGGCTGTGCACCTCAATGTCTTTAACAATCAGTAATTGCCCGTTTAAATCAACGACTTCGCCTTTTTTAATCTCGCTGGCCCGCGGCATATGGGTGTCTCCGGAAAAAATGGTTGCGCGCATTTTATGGCATCAGTAGTCTTAAGAAAACTGTAGCGATAGCGACGATGACACCTTCCCGTCAGGTCACACCCCATACTACGCATAACGGAATGGCTTCCCTTTCAATGACCACTATTTTAGGCATTTCCGCTTATTACCATGACGCTGCAGCGACGCTGGTAAAGGACGGCGTGATTCTGGCCGCCGCCCAGGAAGAGCGCTTTACCCGCAAAAAACATGATGCGGGGTTCCCCCGCCACGCTATTGAATATGTGCTCGACGCCGGCGGCGTCGCCCTGGATGAGGTGGATGCGGTAGTTTTTTATGATAAGCCGCTGTTGAAGTTTGAGCGGCTGCTGGAGACCTATCTGGCGTTCGCGCCACGGGGTTTTCGTTCTTTCGCCACGGCGATGCCGGTGTGGCTCAAGGATAAGCTATTCCTGAAAAGTGAGTTGAAGAAGGCGTTGAGGGGACTGTTGCGCGACCCCAAAGCCGTTCTGCCGCGGCTGTTGTTCGCGGAGCATCATCAATCCCATGCGGCCTCCGCTTTCTATCCCAGTCCGTTCGCCAATGCCGCCGTTCTGTGTCTGGATGGAGTGGGCGAATGGGCGACCAGTTCGGTGTGGGTGGGCGAGGGCGCTTCTTTGCGTCCGTTGTGGGAAATTGAGTTTCCCCATTCTCTGGGTTTGCTGTACTCCGCTTTTACCTACTTTTGCGGCTTCAAGGTCAATGCCGGCGAATACAAGTTGATGGGACTGGCGCCCTACGGGGAGCCAAAATACGTCGACTTGATCATGCAGCATCTCATAGATGTCAAACCTGACGGCACTTTCCGTTTGCATTTGCGTTACTTTGATTTCATGACTGGTCTGCGTATGACCAACCAGCGCTTCGCCGAGTTGTTCGATCTGCCCCGGCGGGAACCGGAAGCGCCGCTGACGCAGGCGTATATGGATCTGGCGCGCTCGGTTCAGGCGGTGACGGAAGAAATCGTGTTGCGCCTCGGGCGTACGATCGCCGAGGAGACAGGGCAACGTCATTTATGTCTGGCGGGCGGGGTGGCGCTGAATTGCGTCGCCAACGGCCGCCTGCTGCGAGAAGGCCCATTTGACGATATCTGGATTCAGCCGGCCTCCGGCGACGCTGGCGGTTCTCTCGGCGCTGCCTTGCTGGCCTGGCATCATTATCAAGGCGAGCCCAGAACGCGTCCCCTGGCTTCAGGACAATTGGACGCTATGCAGGGCGCCTACCTGGGACCGCAATACAGCGACGAGGACATACAGCGCTATTTGACAGACGCCGGCGCGTCGTTTGTGGTGCTGGAGGATGACGCGCTGTATGCCGATATCGCTGGTGATCTGGCTGACGGCCAAGTGGTGGGCTGGTTTCAGGGACGTATGGAATTTGGGCCACGCGCTCTGGGAGCGAGATCCATTCTGGGTAACCCGATGGATCCGGTCATGCAGACCAAAATGAATCTTAAAATCAAATTCCGCGAATCCTTTCGCCCCTTCGCCCCTGCGGTGGCGGCGGAGCAGTGCGGCGATTATTTCGAATTGGAGAAACCCAGTCCTTACATGCTGCTGGTGGCGGATGTTAAAGAGCAATGGCGTAAATCCGCCGAACCGGGGCTTCAGGGGTTGGAGCGTCTGCGGCAGATTCGCTCTGATTTGCCCGCTATCACCCATGTCGATTATTCGGCGCGGGTGCAGACGGTGCATCAGGAAACTAATCCTGAGTTTCATCGTCTAATAAAGGAGTTCGCCAAGCGTAGCGGCCATCCGGTGTTAATCAACACATCCTTTAACGTTCGGGGCGAACCGCCGGTTTGCTCCCCGGACGACGCGTTTCGGTGTTTTATGGCGACGGAGATGGATGTTCTGGTCCTGGGGCGCTGCGTACTGCGCAAGGCTATGCAACCAGAAGCGTTAGTAAAGAAAGATTGGTCCCGGGAGTTTGAACTTGACTAAATCAGCGCAGCACGACTTTGCTTCCGCCCCGGAAGGAGAACTGAGAAAGTTCGGCCTTGTCATGGCCGTCTTTTTGATTCTGGTGTTTGGATTGTTTGTGCCTTGGGTGTTTGCACTGAGCCTGCCTATATGGCCCTATCCGGTTGCGGCCGTGTTCGCCGCTTTGGCGCTGGTGCAACCGGGACTGCTACGCCAGGTGTATGTTCTGTGGATGCATTTTGCTTTAAGGCTGGGCAAGATAAACAGCGCTATTATTCTAGGCGCTGTTTTCGTTGTTCTGGTGGCGCCGTTGGGATGGGCGCTGCGGCTCATGCACAAGCTGCAACTGCAAAAACGCATTGATCCGCAAGCGACTACCTATCGGACAGTACGTAACGACCCCATTACCCCTGAGTCCTTGGAGCGACCTTTCTGATGTGGGAATTTTTGAAAGACCTTTGGGCGTTTATGCGACAAAGGAAAAAAGTGTGGCTGTTTCCGCTGATATTGACCCTGGTAATGTTGGGCGGCCTGATTGTCATCACCCAAGGCTCGGCGGTGGCGCCCTTCATTTATACGTTGTTTTGACGGCGCAGCGCACACGAAAACGGCCTCATTGGAGGCCGTTTTGTTATGCCGTCAGCTTCCCTTCCTGATAATCCTTCACTGCAGTGAGAATTTCGTCGTGGGTGTTCATGACGAAAGGACCATAATGCGCCACAGGCTCATGCAAGGCTTCTCCCGCAAGTAGCAGGAAGTCCGCACCGCCTTTATCCGCGCTCAGTTGCAGGCGGTCGCCTGCGCCAAGGATGCCAAGCTGGCCTGCCTGCAGCACCGAGCCCATGTGCACGCGGCCGTTATAGACATAGATCGCCGCCTGCCGGTCCTGCTCCAGTGGCAGATCCAGCTTGCCGTTGGGCAGCAGGGATATATCGAGCAGGCCGGCGGATTGCGCCAGACGGTTCAGCGGCGAAGTGCTGAAATTATCCTGAATGCGCCAGGAGCCGGCGATAACCCGAATCTCGCCGCAACTCAGAATAATAGAAGGCAGTTCTTCCGGCTGTGCGTCGCGCCACTCCGGCTCCTTCATCTTCTGTGTGCGGGGCAGGTTGATCCAGATCTGAAAGCCGTGCATGCGCGCAGCTTCAGGTATCGGCATTTCCGAATGTATGACGCCTTTGCCGGCGGACATCCACTGCGCGCCGCCGCTTTTGATGGCCCCCAGGTTACCCATATGGTCGCGGTGCTCGAATCCGCCTTCTTTCATATAGGTCAGGGTTTCCAGGCCGCGGTGAGGGTGTTCGGGAAAGCCGGCGATAAAATCGTCCCGTTCGTCGGAACGGATTTCATCGAGCATTAAGAAAGGTTCCAGATCGGTAGCGGAAAAACCTGCGATCCGGGAAATCCTGACTCCCGCGCCGTCGGTCGCCGGGCTGGCGTTAATGATGCGCTTGAGTTCTCGTACAGCCATGGTGGTGTCCTCCCACTCCATTGCATGATTTGCATATCCTGCAAGCAGTCTTCTCATTGTTGCATTATGCATCGTAAAATTCGAAAATAAATTGCAATAATTCGTGTCTAAATTTCGATAAATTAGAATTCATGCCTAAATCGACACTGGAACAATGGCGTATGCTGCACGCCGTGGTCGCCCATGGCGGCTTCGCCCAGGCGGCGGAGATGGTGCACAAAAGCCAGTCCACGGTGCATCACGCCGTCCATAAGCTTGAGGAAATGCTGGGCGTACAGATTCTGCAGGTGCAGGGGCGCAAGGCGACGCTGACCGAGGCGGGAAAGCTTTTGCTGAGGCGGTCGGAAAACCTGCTGCAGCAGGCGGAGCAGCTGGAGTCCGTGGCGTCTGGTCTGGCGCAGGGTATTGAAGCGCATATACAGATCGCGGTAGAGATCATTTATCCCCAGGAAGCCCTGTATTGCGCGCTATCGGAGTTTTCCGAGCAATACCCCAATACTCGCATCGAAATAATCGAAACGGTGTTGTCCGGCGCTGAAGACCTGCTCAAGCAGGGCGTATGCGACTTGGTCATAACCCCATTCGTACCGCAGGGGTTTATCGGCGATCTGATTACCAATATTCCGTTTACGCCGGTGGCGAATCCGCAACATCCGCTGCATCAGCTTAATCGCACCCTGAATAAAGACGACCTGGCCCGACATCGACAAATCGTCATCCGCGACTCTGGCAGCGTGCGCCGCAATTCCGGTTGGCTGGGCGCGGAGCAGCGCTGGACGGTGACGCACATGAGCACCTCGGTGAATATGGTGAAACGCGGGCTAGGGTTCACCTGGCTGCCGGTTTCCTGGGTGGATGCGGATATTCAAAGCGGCGCCTTGAAGGCGCTGCCGCTGCAGGAAGGCGGCGATAGAGAAGTCCCGCTGTATCTGGTCTACGGCGATATGGACAGACAAGGTCCCGCCACGCTTTATCTGGGAAATCAGCTATTGCGACGGGGACGTGAATGGACCAGATTTCCTGAATAGGCCTCTTGGCGCAGCGCCTTGGGGAACTCCAGAACAATCAACAACAATTTGGCGACATTATGAGTTTAAGCGATCTGACCCCGCAGCCCTTGTGGCGTTTTTTCCAGCTATTGTGCGACACCCCGCGGCCTTCCAAACAAGAGCAGCTGCTCAAGTCCCGCATCAGAGAAGCCCTGAGTGAATATGAGCTGGAAATCATTGAGGATCAGGTCGGCAATCTGATAATCCGCAAACCCGCGACGCCTGGCTACGAAGACGCTCCCGGCGTGGTGATGCAAAGCCATCTGGATATGGTGCCGCAGAAGAACGAAGGTTCTACCCACGATTTCAGCAAAGATCCCATTCAACCCTATATCGACGGCGACTGGGTGCGCGCCCGCGGCACCACATTGGGCGCGGATAATGGCATCGGCGTAGCGGCCATTCTTTCCGTACTGACTTCCAAAGACATGATTCATGGGCCGTTGGAAGGTCTGTTAACGGTGGATGAAGAAGCCGGGATGAGCGGCGCCAAAGGCTTGCAGGGCGGCGTTTTGCAGGGTTCTTTGCTATTGAACCTGGATACGGAAGAAGAGAATGAACTGTATATCGGTTGCGCCGGCGGCGTGGATATCGGCGGACGTTTCACCTATCAGGCGGAGCCCCGGGACGATCGTCGTCAGTACTGGCGCATTGCGCTGAAAGGGTTGCGCGGCGGCCACTCCGGGCTGGATATCCATTCCGGACGCGGCAATGCGCTGAAGCTGGTGAATCGCGCCCTGGATCAATTACGCAAACAGTTTCCCGCCTTGCGAGTGGCGTCTTTGACCGGCGGCACCCTGCGTAACGCGATTCCGCGCGAGGCCTTCGCCGTCGTGGCGGCGCCGGCGGAGCAGGGCGAGGCGATCGCCCGCCGCATTAGCGAACTGCAGCAACTGTTCATGCAGGAGCTGAAATCCGCCGAGCCGCATTTGCATCTGACCATCAACGAAACTGACGCCGCCGACTTGTTGCCGGAGGAGATGGTGGACCGCTTACAGCGTGTGATTTTCGCTTGTACTCACGGTGTGTTCCGTATGAGCGCTGACTTCCCCGGCGTGACGGAAACCTCCAACAACCTGGCGCGGGTAGTGATGGATAACGGTCATATCGAAGTGCACTGTCTGGCGCGCAGTCTGGTGGACTCGTTGCGGGATGACGCGGCGCAATCCCTGGCGAGCGTATTTGAACTGGCGGGTGCGGAAACCTCTGTGGGCAACTGCTACCCCGGATGGGCGCCGGACAAGCGCTCTCGTCTGCTGGATAATCTGACCCGTCTGCACGAGAAAGTCGTGGGCGTCACGCCCAAGATCCAGGTAATTCATGCGGGTCTGGAATGCGGCATCCTGGGCGCGAACTATCCCCACTGGGACATGATTTCATTTGGGCCGACCATTCGTGGCGCGCACTCGCCGGACGAGGCGGTGCACGAGCCAAGCGTGGCGAATTTCTGGAAGTTCCTGGAAGCGGCGCTGGCGCATCTGGCCAAACCCGCCTGAAACAGACAATGATCTCGCAGGCGCCGTTACTGGCGCCCGACGACAGGCGACGTCACCTCATTGGTTTCGCGCCTGTTGCGTTTCTCGATCAGCTGGGCTCTTCCTCCGGCTCCACTTCCACCAGATCCAGCAGATTAATGGCGATCTTGATAAAGTCGCCTCCCGTCAAAATGCCCACGACATGGCCATTTTCCACCACGGGCAGACAACCGTATTTCTTGGTTTGCAGAAATTCCGCTGCTTTGCGGATCGGCGTATCCAGGCTGGCGGTGGCGACTTTGGTCCGCATCACCTGAGTGACGGGAATTTCGGACTCGTGAGCCTCCATCAATTCCGGGGGCAGGTCATACACGGAGGAGTCCATGGCGGCGAAGACGTCGCGCTGGGTGACGAGCCCTTCCAGTTTGTTTTTGGCGTTGACGACCGGAATATGGCGGACGCCCTGTTCCTGCATCATTTTACGGGCATCGGCCAAGCTGTTCTCAGTGCTCAACGTATGCACGGGGTGGCTCATTACATCTTTCATCAGGATCATGCTTACCTCCAATTGCGTAAGCTTTAAGGTAATGGAACCGGCGTCGGTATGGCTTGATGCGAGTCAAACCCGCCGCTACCCAGGGGCTGGCGATATTTCAACGTTATTCCAGGAAGTATAGCCAGCCTCGGCGTGTAGAGCGTTGCGGCGCTGACGCTGTTACACAGACAACCCCTAGTGTATGCTTCGGCGCGCTATGGAGATAGCCCAAAAATTGTTTAAAGAATATTCCCTAATTACAGAGTGAGGGTTGTAATGAAAAGACTGGGTTTAGGAATCTGCCTGACTTTGGCCATGGCTGTCGACGCATCAGCAGAAGGCTATGGCGCACTGGGGCTGGATTATATGCACGCCTCTTCAGAAAATCTGCATGACAATCTGATGCTGAATGCAACATTAGGTTGGAGCCTTACTGACTTTTGGGGGCTGGAAGGGCGCTTGGGCGTTGATTTCTTCTCTCTGATATTCGATGAAGACCCTCTGGATGACTCCGGCGCGTTTATGGACGCCTACGTGGCGGGATACAACCGCTTCACTCTGCCGCTTAGTAATGCAATAAAGCCCTATGTGCTGCTGGGTTGGCAAGGCGCCAGCGTCAGTGTACAGAGCTGCCATGTTCTGGGCGGCGGTTGTGAGAAAAACCATGAAACGCACAGCGGCTTCGCTTATGGCGGTGGCGTAGATTTCCGCATTAAGAAAGGGATCTACCTGAAAACGGAGGTAACGCACTTCGAGCATAATGAAGTGCGTTTCAATACCTTCGGCATTGGCGTGACGGGGGAGTTCTGACCGCCGTCTGCGAGGCCTACCATAAATCCAATTGCACGCCATCGCCGGACGCTGCATCCGGTGGATTATCAACGCTGGGTTCGCTCGGTGCGGACTCGCCCCAGATTCTGCGGGCGAGCCCGGACATCCTCTGGGTGGGGCGTTTAATAGACTTGATCAACAGGTGACGCGGCCCCCACACGCTGATCCGCTTTTTGGCGCGGGTGACGCCCGTGTATATCAACTCCCGCGTCAGCACTGGTTGATCAGTTTCGGGCAACGCCACCACGCAATGGTCAAATTCAGATCCCTGACTTTTGTGTATGGTCATGGCGTAGACCGTTTCATGAGCGGGCAGGCGGTACAAAGGAATGCTGCGCAGGGGGCCGTCAGCGTCCGGGAACCAGGCGCGTAGTTGTCCCGATGCCGGATCACGCCAGATCAGGCCCACATCGCCGTTGAACAAGCCCAGGCTATAGTCGTTGCGGGTCACCATAATAGGTCGGCCGTGATAGTGCAGTTGATAACGCGGCGTCAGGCCTTTACGTTGCAGCGCGGTTTCCACCCACTGATTGATCTCCTGCACGCCGCCATGGCCTTCTTTTACGGCGCAGAGGATGCGGAAGCGATTCATGGCGTCCAGGGCGGTTTCCACCGAATCGGCTTTGAAGCAGGGCTCGTAGGCGTTGGCCGCGGTTTGCTGGATGAATGACTGAAGCTGCGATGGCGGCAGATTTTCCCAATCCGCGTCCTCGAACTCCGGCTGCTTGAATACCTGCAGGGCCGCTTCCGGATCGCCGGCGTTGATCGCCTGCGCCAGACGACCGATGCCGCTGCGGGCGTGAAAGCGATGACTTACCTCCAGGCGGATGACGCAGTCCGAGACAGGCGCGGCCTCTGCTTCAACCGGGTAGGGAGGCGTCAGGCCAAGCTGGCGTAAATAGTCCCCCATTTCCGGGCTGACGCCGGCGGCGCTTCGTTGCGAACAGATGTCGCCAATGACGCTGCCGGCTTCTACTGACGCGAGTTGTTCGCTATCGCCCAGCAACATCAGACGGGCGTGAGGAGGCAGCGCCTCTACGGTGCGCAGCATCATCGCCAGATCCACCATCGACACCTCGTCTATCAGGAGTAAATCCACGGGCAGCGGATGGCCGGCGTGATGCACGAAGCCCTTGCCATCCCCCCGCACTTTCAGCAGGCGATGCAAGGTGTAAGCGGTATCCGGAATGCGTTCGGGATGCGGCAGACGCTCCCCCAGCTGCAATTTGGCGTTGCGGATGGACTCCATCAGGCGCGCGGCGGCTTTGCCGGTGGGCGCCGCCAGAGCGATGCGCAGAGGCGGGTCGGCGAGTTCTCCCAACATGCCCAGCAGCCTGGCTACGGTGGTGGTCTTACCGGTGCCGGGGCCGCCGACAATGGCGGTGAAGCCCTGACGACAGGCCACTGCGGCGGCGATCGCCTGACGATCCTCCGACTCGACGGAGGGGAAAAAGCGCAGCAGCGCCTGACGGACCTGCTCTGGCGGGAAAGCCGCGTGGTTGGCGATGCGCTGTTGCAGTAATCCGGCAAGCTGACGTTCATATTCGAAGTAACGGGCCAGGTAGAAACAGTTACGGTCATCCAGCACGCATGGACTGACCGGGCCCGCCTCGCCCACGTCTGAGTCCGCCTGGGTCAGGCCGCTGGCGAGCAGCGCTTCGCGCCATAATTTGAGAGACGGGGCAATAAAGGCCCGCATGTCTTCTTCCGCAGAGTCCGGCCACAGCGAGCGGCCTGCGTATTGCGACAGGTCCAGGCAGGTGTGGCCATTGGCCAGGGCGTTGGACGTCAGCGCCACAGTCAGCGCCAGTAGTTCCCGTTGCTCTTCTGTCGCTGACATCGCCATTTCGGCGAACTGATGGCCAAGATAATAATCCAGTGGCCGCAGCAAGTTACTTTGGCGGGCGGCGTCAATCAGATGGGCGATGCTCATGCCGGTTCTCCCTGCAGAATCTCAGCAAACGCGGCCACCGCCGCCTGGGAGGGACGATCGAAAAATACGCCCAATTCGGGCTGGCGTTGACTGTGCATGCCCCGCAAAAACAAATAGTACACGCCGCCGAAGTGGGCGTCGTAATCGTAGTCGGGCAAGCTGCGTTGCAGGTAGCGATGCAACGCCAGCGTATAGATCAGGTACTGCAGGTCATAGCGGTGCGCAAGGATTTCGTTGCGCAGATTTTCCTGGGCGTAGCTCTCGCGTTTTTCTCCCAGCCAACTGCCTTTGTAATCGACGATATAGAAGCGTCCCTCATGCTGGAAGGTGAGATCGATAAAGCCGTGCATCAGGCCCTCATGAGCAGCCACGTTCAGATTAACCGGCGTTTCAGAGCCGGAGTAGTCCGCCAGGAAACGCGCCAGCCGCGCTTGCTGAATCAGCGTCACGGGGAAGAGAAACTCCATTTCCACCTGCATATTGGCCTTGTCCAGTTGCGACAGTGAAAAAGGCGCGCCGCCGTTCTCCATTAGCGGCGTGTTCACCACTTGCCATAATTGTTCCGAAACGCAGGCCACCCATTCATCGCCGAAGCCGTGTTGTTGCAGGCTGTGGCTGGTGAGCTCATGCAACACCTCGGCGTTTTCCGCCTGCAATGGCATATTCTCCAGAATATGGTGGAAACACTGACCCGCCCAGGCGCCTTTGGGAAACTGAAAAATATCGCTGACGTCCGGCTGCAGGCGAGGCTGTACTTCCTGTACCGGCGCGGCCTCATCCAAGGGCTCTTCGTGATGGCGACCGCCGCCTCCGGAGGCCAGTTGCGAGTAACTGGATAAACGCCAGTTTTGCTCCACGGTGCGCTGGGCGGAGCGCGCCCGCCACTGGCCGGCGCCTTCGCCGGGATGACGGCGCTGATGCACCGGCTCAGGAGCCAGGCTCCAGCAAAAGTCGGTCTGCGCTGCAAGGCGGGTCAGGGGCTCCGCAAGTTGCGTATCGTCCAGATTTTTCAGGGACGTCAGCCAGTCGGTCAGATTGTCCGTCGCGCCGCCATAAAGCAGCCACGCCATGGCGGCGTACTGGAACTCATTTACGGCGCCCCAGGCCCAGACGCACAGTTGTTTGGCCCGGGTCAGCGCGACGTAAAGCAGACGCAGATCTTCCGCCAAACGCTCCCGTTCCGCCTGCTCCTGTAAGCGGTCGCCGCCGCTAAGATCGAGCACCAGACGGTGCTCCCGTTCAGGGTCATGGCACATTAAATAATCGTCTTTGCCGCTGCGGCCAAATCCCAGAAAAGGTAGAAACACCAAGGGATATTCGAGGCCTTTGGAACTGTGAATGGTGACGATTTTCACCAGCGCCTCGTCGCTTTCCAGGCGTAACTGATGCTCATCGCCGCGTCCGTCCGCCTGCTCCAATTGTCCTTGATACCAGGCCAGCAGTCGCTCTGGCGTGGGGTAGTCGCGCCCGGCCTGTTGCAGTAGTTCCGCCAACTGTAACAGGTTGGTGAGACGGCGCTCGCCTTCTGGCAGGCCCAGTAGTCTGGCGGCGATGCTGAAGTTCTGCAGCCATTTCTGAAACATGGGCATGAAACCGGCGTCTTGCCATTCTTCCCGTAACTGATGCAATGACGTCAGCATACTCTCCCAGCGCTGTTCATCCCGGGCCAGCGTTTCCAGCTCCGGGGCGGTCCAACCCCAGCTCAGGGTCACCAACGCCGCGCGCAGGCGGCGTTCGTCATTGGGCTCCAGCAAGGCGCGCAACAGGCGCAGCAGATCGGTGGCCTCTTCACTTTGATAGACGCTTTCCCGCGTCAGAAACACGCTGCTGACGCCGACGGCGGAGAGCTTTTCCGACATGATGCGGGCCTGATTATTATCCCGCACCAGTACAGCGATATCGCCGGCGCTGAGTGGGCGGTCGCCCAGGCGAGCGCGGCCGTCCTCTCCCAGGTTGAGCCAGTTGGCGATTTCACTGGCGGTGATTTGCGCCAACTGCGGCCGCGCTTGTTCTTTACTTATGTTTTTGCCGCTGTCTTCACGACCAAGCAACCAGGCCTGCAATGGCGTCACCGGGACGCCGTCCAGGGTCAGGACGGAAGCGTCAGCGGCGCCGGCGGCCTGTACGGGAATGAACTCGATGTCGCCGGCGAACAGGAAGGGGTTGGCGCACTGTTCGAACAATCCATTGACCGCGGCCACCAGCTCTTTGCGGGAGCGCCAGTTGGTGTCCATGGTGTAGCGATTGTCCTGGGGCGTGCGCTGCTTGGCTTGCAGGTAGGCGTAAATATCCGCGCCCCGGAAGCTGTAAATCGCCTGCTTGGGGTCGCCGATCATAAACAGTGTGGCGTTGCTGTCAGCGGCGTCATATAAGGAGGAAAAGATACGATACTGGGACGGGTCGGTATCCTGGAATTCGTCAATTAGAGCGACCGGATAGCGGCGTTGCAGCGCCAGGCGTAACTGGGGCCCGGTGGCGGCTTCGAGGGCGTCTTTGAGACTGCCGATCAGGTCATCGAAGCCCAGAATTTCCGCCTGGGTTTTCAGGCGTCGCAATACGTCTCTGAAGGTGGTCAGCGTGGCGCCCACCAGCCATGCGTCCAACTGTGACTGTTGGGTCAGAAACTGCTCCAGGGCGCTGAAAAAAGCATGCTGTGGCGCGCCAAGACCTTTGTCCGCCGCCTTTTTCAGCACGGATGCGTCAAGAACGCGCTGACTGAACAGGGCCGCGGCGGGGGGCAGCGTCATCTGCTCTTCCGTGCGGCTCCAGATAGTCAGGCTGAGAATGGCGTCGTTCAGTTTGTCTTCCCGGTAAGTTTTCTCCGCGCGCCCCAGAATTTTGTTCTCCGCCGCCTCCCGCACGGCGGCGGTGAGTTCGTCGCCCAATTGGCGCCATTGGGCTTTCAGCACGCCGGCCAGATGACTGAGGGTCTGCGGATCCACATCAGGGGGAATCAACTCCAGATCGCCTTGCGCCAGATAACTGCGCAGGCCATTCAGCATTTCCGCCGGCTCGCCCCACTTGGCCTGCGCCAGCTCCGCCAGCAGCCGGTCTGGGTAGAACTGCTTGCGCCAAGTGTCCTCCGCCGCTTGTTGCAGCAACGGACCTAAGTCCTCCTGCAGACGCAGATCAAACAAGAGTCCGCTTTCAAATGCGTTGTCCTGCAGAGCGCGCTGGCAGAAACCGTGAATGGTGAAGATAGACGCCTCGTCCATATTCAACAGCGCCTGCTGCAACAGGGCGAGAGCATCCTCGTTGCGTTCCGGATCGCGCCAGAGCGCGAGCCATTCCGGGATGTCCGTTTCTGGCGGCGCCTGCAAGGTCTGCATGACCTCACGAATGCGCTGACGAATCCGTGTGTGCAGCTCTTCCGTGGCGGCGCGAGTGAAGGTGACCACCAGAATCTGCCTGACGTCGAGCTGGCGCTCCAGCAGCAGGCGCAGATACAAGGTGGTGATGGTGTAGGTTTTCCCCGTGCCGGCGCTGGCTTCAATGAGCTGCACGCCCTGCAGGGGAATGGCGATCGGGTCCAGCGGCTTCATGCCGGCGCCTCCCAATGCTCCAGTGCGGGCTCCCAGATGCCCTCCGCCAGCGCCACAAAGCGTTCGTTCAAGGTCTCCGCCTCAAAACGCCACACTAGAAAATGATGCGCGTCCGCCAGTTCGCCCGGTTGCCATTCGTTGCCCAGCCAGCATTGCTGCGCGGCGTTGATGGGCTCGCTGCGACTGCGCGGATTATTCTTGGTTTCCACGTACTTTAAAGAGGTCTTCGGGAAGAAACGCACTGGCTCATTCTCACTCTGGGACAGCAGATCTATAAGTTCCGCCAGTAACTTTCTGGCCTGCTCTTGAGCCACCGGACGGTAGTGACCAACGCCCTGACGACACACCAGAAAACTGGGACGGGCGAGGGCGTCTGCGGTGACGCTGCATAGCGCCAGATGCTCCAGCCATAACAACAGCATGCGGGACGCGTTACAGCCGGCGGTGGTCAGATGCAGCAGACCGCGCGGGCCGATGCCCGCCACCGCGCCGCGCAACGGCAGTCCTGATTTTTCCGGGGTAATTTCAATACGATCCTTGCCATATAGTTCACGGGCCTGCTCGCGCAGCGCTTCCAATTGCTGTCGCGTCTGCTTGCGGCTGATAGCGCCGACCGCGCCGCCGGGCAGCAGCCCCTTGGCCTCTAGATAGCTTTCCGCTTCTTCATCCGTCGCCGCGTTCATCAGTTCCTGCAGCCATAGCTCTTTCACCTGGAAGCCGTGCAGACCGCCCAGGTCGAAAGGTTCCCTGTCCTGAGTCAGATCACTGGCGTCCAACAATATGTTGAGCCGTTGCTGCACGAAGTAGCGGGTGGGATTGCGTAGAAAACGCCGCAGGCTGTCCAGCTCTACAGGGTGGTCAGCGGAAAACGGCTCATGCTCCCGGGAGGGCAAAGATTCCGGGCAGAACGCTTGATATTCCTGCTTGCTGTGGCGGCCGTGCAAGGCGGGCAGCCATTCTGACTGGTAGCTGAAGTGGCCGCCGTCGGCGGTGAAGTAATGGGGGCTGAAGGGTTGTAGTGGGTGTTCGGTGAGAATGCGTCCCATAGCCGCCTCGCCGCCTTGTTCCTGGATCGTATCCAGCAGTTCGCTGAGAATGACCGAGGGCGCGCATTCGCTGTTGTCGCGGATACTGCGTCCGACGTAACTCAGATAAAACACGTCGCGGGCGGCCAGTAAGGCCTCCAGGAACAAGAAGCGGTCCTCCTCGCGACGGGCGCGGTCGCCTTTGCGAGGATACGCGGCGATCAGATCGAAGCCCGGCTGCGTCTGGCGGCGTGGAAACTGATCGTGATTCAGGCCCAGGACGGCGACTACCCGAAAGGGAATGCTGCGCATGGGCACCATGGCGCAGAAGGTCACCGCTCCGGTGAGGAAACTCTGTCGCCGTAACGGGCTGTCCAGGCGTCGACGCAGATCCTGCTTCACCACCGCCAGCGGCAAGGGTTGGTCGAAGCCCGCGGTCTGGGTTTCCTGCAGCCATTCCTGCACCGCTTCGCGGGCGACCTGCAGCGCCTGCTCTTCATCCCGGTCAGGGTCGAACAGATCGTTCATCCAGCTGTGCAGGAGGTCCGCCCATTGTTGGGGCGTCTGGCCGCGGGAGATCTGCGCGCGCCAGCGCGCCAGGGTGTCGATCAGTTGCGACAGCGCGCCCAGGCTGTCGGCATCGCCGCCCTGAATATGAGGATAGGGGGCGACGTCCTGATACATCTGCATCGCATCGGGGAGGGCGAAGCCCAGCAGCAAGCGTTTGATCCCGGCCTTCCAACTGAACTGATCGGCGCAGTCGACGCCGTAGGCCTGTTGCGACTCTGCATCCAGTCCCCAGCGAATGGACGCCTCAAGCAGCCATTGACGCAGGCGCGATAACAATTCTTCATCCAGGCCGAAGCGGCGTCCCACCGCGGGAATTTCCAGCAGGCCGAGCACTTCCGAGGCGGTAAAACGGCCGGGCAATAAGTCGAACAATTGCAATACCGACTGCACCAGATTGAAGTCGCTGTAGCGGCTCAGGTCGGCGAGAGACCAGGGAATGCGGCGCGGACCTTCCTGTGCGCCGAATACGGCTTCAACCAACGGCGCGTACTGGCCGATATCCGGCGTCATCACCACGATATCCCGGGGAGACAGGCTGTGATCGGTTTGCAGCAGATCCATCAGTTGGTCGTACAGCACCTCCACTTCGCGCAAGGCGCTGTGGCACAGATGCACTTGCAGAGAGCGATCGTCAGCAGGGCTTTCTGGCCATGGCTCCTGGCGCAGGTTGAAAACGTCCGCCTGCAGGTGTTGCAGCAAGGTATGCGGCGGCGCGGGCGGGACATAGCAGTCGGCTTCTGTGACGGAAACGTCCTGCAGCACATCCAGATAGTCCCGCAGCGGCTTGCCCCAAGACGCCAACAGTCGATGGCCTTCGTCGTACAGTCCGGAGACTTCCGCGCCGTCGCGGGTGCGAATGCGGCTGATGTCCTTGCGGGAGGCGATGTCGCCCCAGTAATGCTCCGTGGGGTTCCATTGATACATATGCACTTCTATATGGCGGGCGGCGTTCTGCAGCACGTCCAGATACGCCGGAGCCATATAGGGAACGCCAAAGACAAACAGGCGCGGCGGCAGCTTATCCACATGCTGCGGCAGTTGTTCCGCCAACTCCTGCAGCACGCGGGCGCGGTGGGGCGCGTCGCTGTCACGGGTCAGACCACGCCACAGTTCAATCTGCCAGGCATGTTCGCTGCCGCTGGCCTCAGTCGGGAGGCCTTGCTCCCATTCGGATAACCAATCCGGGCGATACATTAGATAGTGGTCAAAGACATCGGCAATGCGTTGGCTCAGCTGATAATTACGCAGCAGGTCCGGCGATTTGCGATCCGGGCCGGTGTGAAGGTAGCGATGCAGGGCGTCGAATTCGCCGCTGTCCGGAAGCGCGGGGGCCAGTTGCATCAAGCGCCAGGTCAGGATGGATTTGTCAAAGGGATGCAGCTCCGGCAAGTCGTCCCGGCACAGTCGCGCCAGCCGCCAGACCAACTGCGCCGGCAGTTGAAACTCCAGATTGGCGGCGACGCCGTTGAGTTCCGCCAGTTGCTGGCTCAGCCAACGGCTCATGCCCTGGCTTTGCACGATCAGTATGTCGCTTTGCAAAGGGTTCGCCTTGGGACGCGCCAGGGCGTCGGCGAGCAGTGCGAGCAGCTGTTCCTGGCGGTTGCTGTAGTAGATTTTCAGCATGAAGGAGGCGTAAACGGTGACGGTGAAAGTGTGTGTGAGCTATTTATCATTTTCGCTAGGAGTATAAGGAAATCCAAGGATGGCTGCATGGATAAATCATTTTCCTGGTCAATCGGTCAAACCCGCGGCGTACGCCGTCTGAGCATCATCGTTAGGCGGCTTCCCTTATATTTAAAAAAGTTATAAGGATATAGTGGAAAACCGCTATATCAAGCTGAGTTCCTATCACATATAGAGGTAAATGCAGTCCGTTAGCGCCTGCTGTTAGGTTTTCCTATAAGCGTTGTTTTCGCCGGTTACCCCATTTGACTGGCCAAACGACCTTAACCCAGCCGGAAACCTATCCGCGAAAGGCCTGTAACGGCACATGGATCGAGTGCTTAGGGCTCCCCCTCACCCCCTTGGCCGTAGTCTAGCAGTAGTCCGAACTAACTTTCCGTTAACGATAACCATGAATAAGGAAAACATCATGAAATTAGTTAGATGGCTAGCCTTGATTTGCACGATACTGCCGGGGGTCGCGCTGGCCGGGCAACTTAGCATGGCGCGAATTACCCTCAACAGCGGTGATGAATTGAAATCGGCCAAGAAGCTTGGCCTCGACATCGTCCACTACCATAAACTGAAAAATCTGACCGCGGGCGTCAAAGGGGAATCCTTTACGGTGGAAGCGGTGTTGTCTCCTCTGGATAAGGAAAAGCTGAACAAAGCAGGGATTAAGTGGGAGCCGATGCAAATGCCTTCGCAGTTCCGCTCCGCTTTCTCCGCCAGCGGTGAAACCGCCTATCACAGCTTTGACGAACCTGAACTGGGTATCGAGGATCGGCTGTACGCCTTGGCGGAAAAATATCCCGCTCTGGTGACGCTGTATAAAATCGGCGAGTCCCATCAGGGACGTCCTTTGATAGTCGTAAAAGTTTCCCGTAAAACCTGGTGGGACCGTTGGTTCGATCGCGGCGGCGATCTGAAGGAGGGCTATGGCGTCAGCCATCAGCCTCCCGGTCGCAAAAAGCCTGAGGTATTTTACGTGGCCACGCATCACGCCCGCGAATGGGTGGCGACGCAAATGGCCATGCGTTACCTGGATTATCTGACCGAGAACTACGGCAAGATTGAGCGCATCACCAAACTGCTGAATCATAATGAGCTGTGGATCATGCCGGTGGCCAACCCGGACGGTTATGAGTACACCTTCACCAACGAACGTCTGTGGCGGAAAAACCTGCGCGATAACGATGGCGACGGCCAGATCACGCTGCAGGACGGGGTTGACCTGAACCGTAACTTCGCCGAGCACTGGGGCCTGGACGACGAGGGCTCCAGCGCGGTGATGTCCGATCAGACCTATCGTGGACCGGAAGCGGAAAGTGAGCCGGAAACCGTGGCGCTGACCAGCTTCATTCAAGCCCATGACTTCCGTTTTACGTTGTCATACCACACCTACAGCAACCTGATCCTGTATCCCTTTGGATGGCAGGTGCAGACGCCCAGCTTCGACAATCCTATCTTCGTGGCGCAGGCGGGCACTGACGACAATCCCGCGATCTACGACAGCATTATCGAAGCGGGGTATGATCCCGGCGTGAGCGCAGACCTGTACACCACCAATGGTGATTTCACCGATTGGTCTTACGGCGCGTTGGGCATTCCTTCCTATACAGTGGAGCTGACTTCCGGCCAGGACAAAGACGGCAACGCTTACGGCTTTGAATTCCCGGATGACGAAAAGATGCTGCAGGCGGTTTTTAACGACAACCTGGAATTCGCGCTGACTCTCGCAGAGAGCGCAAGAAGACCGGATAGTCCTGTTTCCGCTGTGGGTATCGAAACCGAGGATGTCTATCATGAGCCGCTGACCACTTCCTGGGGCGCATCTCAGTCTATAGATATCCTGGCTAAGCGTCGCATTGGCGACCGCAGCTTCCTGGTGTATCAAGTGGACGGCGGTTCGCCCAAGCTGACTCGCTTCCGCAGAAAGTTCGGCGACCGTTACAACACGGAGCAGGGAACTTACTTCAACCGCTATGAGGCGAAGATTCGCGGACAGGCCGCCGGCAGCACCGTCACCTATTGGGTCAAAACCGTCAAAGGCGAGGAGTTCGGTCCTTACAGCTACACCGTAGAAAAGGCCAGCGGCGCTAAAGTGCTGGTGGTTGCGGCGGAGGATTACACTGGCGAATATCCGGTGTATGAGAACAATACCGCGCCGAATTATCTCTCTTTCTACACCGACGCGCTGGACGGCGCCGGCTACTCCTATGACGTGTGGGATGTGGACGCCAGAGGCGCGGTGCCGCCGGCTCGTGAAGTCATGAGCCACTACGACGCGGTGATCTGGTATACCGGCGACGACTTTGTGTCGACCGTTCTGGAAGGTTTCCAGGCGCATGAACAGATGAAGCTGCAGGCGCGTGAATACATCAACTACTGGGACGGCAAAGTGATGGCCACCGGCCAGGGCTTGTCCGAAGCTTCCACCGTTTACGCACAGTTCAACGATGACTTCTTCCAGTACTACATGGGCGCTTTCCTGCATCTGGAGACATCTGGTCTGGGCAAAGAAGGCAATGCGCTGGACGTGGTAGGGCAGGATGACGATCCCATCATGGCGGGTCTGCGTTTCTCCCTGAACGGCGGCGACAGCGCCAATAACCAGCACACGCCTGACAGCTTCCTGGTCACCAGCAGCTTCGTGGACGCTTATCATCAGACCCTGGCGGCGACCTATGATCGCCCTGGAGGCGGCTTCAACCCCACTTCCGGCACGCACTATGTGTACAGCCAGCAAGCGGACCAGAGCTTCAAGCGTCTGGGCGGAACCATCGAAGTGCCGGCGGATGCGCCCTACATCACCTTCAATATGGCCCATGAAACTGAAGCAGACTGGGATTTCGTCTTCGTGGAAATCGCCGAGCAGGGCAGCGATAACTGGACCACTCTACCGGAAGCCAATGGTTTGACCAGTCAGAATACCGGCGAAAGCTGCACCTCCGGCTGGGTTGACCTGCATCCAACATTGGCTCACTACATGGACGCAAGTTGTAATCCGACTGGAACCACTGGCCAGTGGAACGCTATGAGCGGCAGCAGCGCTGGTTTCCGCACCATGTTGTTTGACCTGTCCGCTTACGCTGGCAAAACCGTTGAAATCTACATTTCCTACGCATCCGACTGGGGCACGCAGGGACTGGGCGTTTTCGTCGACGACGTGAAAGTCGGGGAAAATGACGCAGAAGATTTCGAAGACGGCTTCGGTCAATGGCAGCCTGGCGCTCCTGATGGCGCGTTCAACATCAATAACTGGGAAAACATCGAAGGCGCAGGCTTCGTTGATGGTCCCGTCATCCGTGATGAAGACACCATTTATATGGGCTTCGGTCTGGAAGGCGTCGATGGTTACGAAAACCGCGTTAAGCTGATTGAGCGTTCAATGAGTTACTTCGGTCTGTAATCTCGGATAATTCCACTCTATGAGAGGGGCGCCCGCATTCGCGGACGCCCTTTTTTCTTTTCACTTTCTTGCAGACCCCGACTTTCGTCTATATCCTTCGCCGCCTTTTGCGCGCTGCGCCGATTTGGGGCCAAGTTAGTTTTCGCGCCCCGTTTTCAGGCATGAATGTGACATTCGTCTGTGCGTAAATCATTCAAATTGTGCATTTAAATTGCAAATTGTTGACTAAAAGGTCAATATTTGCCGGTCATCATTGTCGTTGGTTCGCATATTGCTCTTCAGCTCCCTGTCGATAAATACACACAGCGCGGGGAGACGACTGCGTATGTGGGGCGATCAGGCGGAACTATCTCCGGTCCTGTCGCAGGGGGCGCTCGCTTCCCCGCGCTGTGATGTATTTGCAGGAAAACAATCAAAACAAAGCAAACACAGAAGTAGGAGTATCCATGACTCTCAAGAAACAGTCGGCCCTGGCCGCAGCAAGCGGCGCGTTGGTCGCCGGTCTGCTTTTTTCTTCAGCTGCGAGTGCTGTAGAAGTTCCGGAAGATATTCACGCCGCGGACTATCATTGGATGAATTGGCATCTGTATCGAGGGATTGATCAACGTGGCGGACCTTACAAGTTCGACGACACCTATTTCGAAATTGAGTTCGGCGGCCGTTCCGGCGCTCTGGACTTTTTCGGCTACGTGGATTTTCTGGATATTTTAGGCGACTCAGGCAATTCCGATAAAAATCGCGGCGATAACTTCTTCGCCGATATCGAGCCCCGTCTTTCCATCGACTACCTGACCGGCACGGATCTGTCCGTAGGTCCGGTTAAAGAGTGGTATTTCGCCTTTGACCTATTAATGGCCGATGCAGGCGAATTTGGAGGCCTGCAGGTATTGTGGTCGGGTATCGGCACAGATACGGAGCTGCCCTGGTTGGGCAAGACTGGCATTGCTGTCTACGCTCGTTATGTGGGTGAGAACTATGGCGCCAAGAATGAAGGCAGTTGGGACGGCTATGTCGCCCATATCAACTGGTTCAAACCCTTCTACCATAATGGCGATGACTTTGTTGCTTTCCAGGGCTACGCAGATTATGAGTTCGCCTCTGATCTGGGTGACGATGATCCGACCCGCTCCTCTGACTCATTCCAGTCCTACTTGGGCATCTGGTACCATTCCAAGCAATGGGCGGTGGGATACGGCGCCAAGGTATACCACAATATGACTCAGTTTGAAGACGGTGCGCCGGGATTTGCGGGCCCGAAACAGGACACCACTGGCGTTGGCCATTACTTCAACCTGACCTACAAAATCTAGTCGCCGTCTATGCGCCGCATTACGCGGCGCTGGATTTCGGAGACGAATCCGAACGACCTGAAGACGCAGCGACGTCTTGGGATTCGTCTCCTTTTTCAGGCAGGAAGATGACTTCAGGAAAGGGAACAATGCAGACAGTCTCCACTTACTATTTGGAAATGACCTCTCCTTCCGATCTACGGGCGAAAAGCCCGGTGGGAGAGTTGCAGATCATGGAATGCGCAATCCGGCAGTTCGAGTACAGCCGCTTTCTCTACACGCTGGTGGGCGGCGCCTGGGGATGGACGGATAAGTTATCCTGGAGCGACGAGCAGTGGCGGGACTATGCGGAGAACGAGAACCTGCGCACCTGGGTGGCGTATGTCAAAGGCTCGCCGGCGGGTTACTTTGAACTGCAGAAACAGCCTGAACGGCAGGTGGAAATTTCCTACTTCGGACTGGCCCCCAAGTTCATTGGTCAAGGGCTTGGCGGCTATCTGCTTACGCAATGCATTCGCGAAGCGTGGAACTGGGGAGCGGAGCGGGTGTGGGTGCACACCTGTACGTTGGATCACCCTGGCGCGCTTGCGAACTATCAGGCTCGCGGTATGCGTCTGTACCTGATGGAGACGGACTGACGCGTCTGTTTGGCTTCAGCTATTAAATGCGGCGCCTCTGAGGAAGTCTTCTATACTGAGGGGATAGGGTATATCCCAGCCGGAGAAGTCTTGCCGGGAAGGAGCATTATGGCGGAGCTGGATGAACAGACGAATCGACTGACTTTGAAGCTGGTCTACTATGGCCCGGCGCTGAGTGGGAAAACCACGAACCTCGGCGCGCTGCATGAGTTGTCCTCGCCGGAATTGAAAGGCGAGATGATGGTGCTGGAGACGCAGAAAGACCGTACTCTGTTTTTTGATCTGTTTCCGCTGGGTTTTGAAGCCCCCAGCGGCCTGTTGATTCAACTCAAGCTCTACACCGTCCCGGGACAGGTGCAACATGACAGCACCCGCAAAGCCGTTTTATCCCGCGCTGATGGCGTCGCCTTTATCGCCGATTCCCAGCATAACCAAAGCCATACCAACCTTGAGGCGTTTGAGAATCTCGCCGCCAATGCCGGCCGCGTAGGCATCGACTTCGAGCGCCTGCCGCTGGTGGTGCAGTTTAATAAGCGTGATTTGAAAAATATCCTGAGCGAGCAAGAAATTCGCGAGCGCTGGGAGCCCAGCCCCTGGTGGCCGGTGGTGTTCGCCAGCGCCTTGCAGAATCAGGGCGTGTTGGAAACGCTGGAGCTGTTGCTGCAGCGGGTATATCCAGAGCTGGATGAAGAATACAAGCTGGGCTCCGCGCATCATTTGAGCCGGGAGGCGTTTGTCGCCGGCTTGTTGGGGAAATAACGGAAGCAGGGGGGCTCCATCGTCGTGAATGACATTGATCCGGAATTCACGCTTGCCGATCTATTGACGCCGAAAGACATCGAGTCGCTGCAAAGTCGATTGCCGCCGCTGTTGGAGACGTCCGCCAGTATCGTCCCGGTGCAGGATAAGCCGGACGCTGACGCTTGGCCTATCCGCTATCAGATTCGCACGGTCGCCTACTTAGTCGCATCCGCTCCCAAAGAAAAAGCCGAAGCCGCCTGCAAATTGGTGGAAGCCATCCTGCATCAGGCCGCCCGCTATCGGCTGGCGGCTTCCCTGCATCATCATGTCGTGGAACAGGATTACGAAGAACTACAGCTTAAGCATCAGGCGCTGCAGGAATCGGAGGCCAGGTATCGGGAATTGGCGGCGCAGCTTGAACGCAGGGTGGAGGAGCAGGTGGCGCAGATCGAGCTGCGCCGCAAGCAGGTTTACGAAGCGGAGAAACTGAGCGCATTGGGGCAGCTTGGCGCCGGCGTCGCGCATGAGATCAATAATCCCCTGGGCTTTATCCAGTCTAACCTGAACTCAGGTAAAGGCTATCTGCAGGATATCAGCGACGCGCTGACGGAAATGTCGCGCGGCCACGATGTGAAGGCGATTTTCAGTCGCTATGAATTGGACTTTGTCATTAAGGACCTGCATATCCTGATGGGCGACACGCTGGACGGCGTGGCGCGGGTCGCCAAGATCGTCAAGGACCTGAAAGGCTTCGCCGGCACGGATGGCGGCTCCAGGCAGAAAGTGGCCATGGAGGAGCTGATGGAGAGCGTCTGCAACCTCGCCAAACCGCTGATGGGGGGGCATATTCGTTTGCGTAAGGAATATGAGCCGACGCCGCCGGTTTGGGTGGATTATTCGGCGTTTTGCCAGGCGGTGTACGCCATCATGCTGAATGCGGTGCAGGCCATTGGCGAACGCGGTGAGGTGCTGGTGCAATGCGGCCCCGGCGCAAGCGGGGTGCGGATCGTGATTGAAGACACTGGTTGCGGCATGGACGCGGAGACCCTGAAGCGCATTTTCGAACCGTTTTTCACCACCAAACCGGTAGGTTCCGGCACCGGACTGGGCATGACTCTATGCCGGGATATCATCCGCGCCCATGGCGGCGAGATTCAGGTCGCCAGCGAACCAGGCAAGGGCAGCCGCTTTTGTATTGAGCTGCCGGTGACGGAGGAGACCCCCGGATAATTCATTTATGTCGAAATTCGCTTCTCTGTTCGTCAATAACTCAGCTTCCGATCAGGACGAGGACAAAGGTAAACCGAAAGTGTCCTACAGCGTCTTGCTGGTGGATGACGAGCCTGCCGTTTTGAGTGCGTTGAGTCGGGTTTTTCGTAAGGAGAGCTACAACATTCTCACCGCCAAGAATGCGATGGAAGCCCTGGAAATCATCAATCAGCGCCGTATTCATTTATTGATATCAGACTACATGATGCCGGGGATGACCGGCGCGGATCTGTTGCGCAAAGTGAAGGAAGAGTCTCCCGATACCATCCGCATTATGCTCACCGGACAGGCGGACACCACGGCGGTGATGGCCGCCATCAACGAGGGCGCGGTGTATCGCTTTATTCTCAAGCCCTGGAATGACGACGATTTACGCATCACCGTCGCCCTGGCGCTGGAACAGTATGACCTCATTCAAAAGAACAAGGAGCTTGAGAAGACCAACGCCAAACAGCAAAAAGACCTGCAGGCGTTCAGCAAGCTGGCGCAACAAAACCGCAGCCAGCTGGCGATCATGCTGCACAAGCATAATCTGCTGAACAAACAGCAGGTGCAGGAGGTTTTCAAGCTGCAGCAAAGCCGCAAGGAGACGGTAATCAAGCTGTTGCTGGAAAAACAATGGATTGAGGAACGCAAGCTGGTGCAGCTCCTGAAGAAGGAAATGTTCTTTGAGGAGGTGTCGCTGGCGGAATTCCAGGTGGAGCCGGCGACACTGTCGTTGATTCCCAAGTCTCTGTGTCAGAAGCAGCTCATTATTCCTCTCAGGATCAGCGGCAAGCGCTTGTTATTGGCCATGGCGGACCCGCTTAACGTGGAATTGATAGATGAGCTGGGTTTCACCACGGGCATGCAGATCGATCCGGTGGTCGCTACGGTCAGCGCCATGGAGATGAAACTCGCCGGGTTGTTCGAGGAAGAGGAAACGTCCATCAAAGAGTTGGAAAGCGTGGTGATGGGGGTCGACCCCTTCGAAGGCATCGAAGTGGTGATCGAAGATGACGACGACGACTCTCTGGAAGACCTGCTCAGCCAGACGGAACAGCCGCCCGCGGTGCGCCTGGTCAATGCGATCATCATTGAGGCGTTGCGTCTGGGCGCCAGCGATATCCATATCCATCCCCGCACTAATCAGGTCATCGTTCGATATCGCATAGACGGCGTGTTGGAGGATAAGATTCGTATTCCGCACAACATGCATATGTCCCTGGTCTCGCGCATCAAGGTGATGTCTGAGCTGGATATCACTGAACGCCGTCGTCCCCAGGACGGGCGCATTACGGTGAAAACGCCGATGCGGGTGGTGGATTTGCGCATTTCCACTCTGCCCACATTGAACGGGGAAAAAGTGGTGATGCGGGTGCTGGAGCGTAATTCCTCCGTGAAAAACCTGACCCATTTGGGACTGTCGGAACTCAACGCCAAACGCATGGAAGCCGCCATCAATAAACCCCAGGGCATGATCCTCGCCACGGGGCCCACCGGCAGCGGTAAAAGCACGACGCTATATGCGCTGTTGCAACACAACGCGACCACGGAGAAGAATTACGTCACGATTGAAGACCCGGTGGAGTTTTATCTGGATATGGCCGGACAAGTGTCGGTGCGGGAGAAAATCGGCTTGAGCTTTGCCTCCATACTGCGCGCCATTCTGCGGCAGGACCCGGACATCATCCTGCTGGGAGAGATCCGCGACTTCGAGACCGCCGAAGTCGCGTTGCATGCGGCGCTGACCGGGCATCTGGTGTTCTCCACCCTGCACACCAATTCTTCCATCGGCACCGTCGCCCGTCTGTTGGACCTGGGCATCAAACCTTTTGTCGCGGCTCAGGCGTTGGAATGCATCATCGCGCAGCGATTGGTGCGGCGCATCTGTGACCACTGCCGTGAAGAAGTCACGCCCAATGAAGAGGAGATATACCTGCTCGGCCCGCTCTTCGACGATCCGCACCTGAAAACCTACCATGGTCGCGGCTGCCAAAAGTGCAATCACGGCTATAAGGGCCGTATCGGATTATATGAAGTCCTCACCATCACAGATGAACTGCGCCACCACATCGCCGGCGGCGCATCCAGTAAAGAACTCTACGACATCGCCGTCGCCAATGGCCTGGTCACCCTCGTCGCCGACGCCAAATCCCGCGTCCACAAAGGCCTCACCACCACCTATGAAGTCCTGCGAGTGCTGGGAACACAGATAGAGGTGTAGCCTCAATACTCTCAGTCCTGAGAGTTATCTGTATAGCGCAAGATTGCTTTTTGACGATGCTTTAAAGGGTATACTTCGCCTTCAAAATCAATGTGGTTGATGGGTATATGGAAGGAGTTGCAGTGACTGTCTCTGATGTATCTTGCTTCTTAATAAGCTTTGCAATAGTTGGACTGATTAGCTTCTCGATAGTTTTTATTTTGAACAAGGTATTTTATGTAGATTATAAGAAGCTATCGGGCATGTTAGGGATAGCCTGGGTTCTTCTGTACTTTTTATGTGTATTTGTTCCATTTTTTATCTCAGGCGTAAAGCCCGGGTTTGAAACTGCGTACTCCCCTGATCAGCTTGATAGGGTAGCGGGCCAATATAGCTTAATCACTGCCATAGTGGGGTACGCGCTTAGCCATGATATGTTTGTGTATGCCCTAATGGCGGTAACTGTGATGTTGTTGTTAAAAGGCGAATATTTTAAAAATGAGAATGTTGAATATGTGGTTAAGTCATTGATATTTATCTTCTATTCTGTGATCGTATTTGAAAGTCAGAAATATCTGTATGTTCTGAATTTTGCTCTGGAGTAGGTGTATTGTCAGTCCGGTGGCGCTTGTTTTCACCACCGCTGATATTTGAAGGGAAAGTTGGGAAATAGTAAACATAAGATCCTTTACTCTTGTCATATTGAATCCCGCCCTCCTTGGCGAGACTCATCGCTTTTAGTCCCGTAATTTTCCCTGTACCTCAACAAATATCCACATCCTCCACTCTTAGAATCGCCAGGCCGGGGCTGCCGGTGGTGCTGGCGCGGGTGAGGACGGCTTCGATGTAATAAGCGTTTTGCGTGAAGTCGAAGCTGGTGGTCCAGCAGCCGTCGCTGACGCTATGGGTCTGGTAGGCCGCGTTGGCGGGGCGGGTGTTGCTGTCCAGCGTCAACAGTGTGGTGGTGACGCCGGTGTTGTAGTTGTACTGGCGTAGCGACAGCACGACTCTGGCGTCGCTTCCATTATCGCGGAAACGGGCGCTCAGGCGTTTGTTGACGCCGCCGTTATCGAGGTCGGCGATGGCGGTGACGTTATACCGTAGAGTAACGCTGCTGGATGCCGGCGCTGCGCCACTGATCTGGGCGACGCCGCTGGAGAAGTTAACCTCTGTCGCATCCGCCTCATCGACGACTCCGGTGGAGCCGACCGCCGTCCACGGCGAAGCCGCCCAGGCCGCGCCCACAAAACCGGTCGCGAGTGTGAAAGCGCTGGCTTGCAACAAAGTCGTCAGTTTTTGAGATGGGCGTAGCCACTGAAGTAAATGGCTGTGGGGGCCGCTGACTCGTTCCATATTTGCTGTCTCCGTTTTTATAAGGCGGCGTGGCCGGCCGCCGGGCGGGCTCCGGCGCATGGCGCCGGAACACAGCAAGCTTAGACTTGAAAGGGAGATCGTGCGTGGGAATATGTCGCAGCGGCTGCGTTAAAAATTACCTCGACAATCGTTTTACGCTTTGGCTTAGTGCGCTGACGGATCAACTCTGCTGGCTTATTGCTGCAAAGCCAAAATCACACCGCCGCCAACCGCCAGGCTGATCACCATGCCCAGCGCGGGAGCGTAAAACTGCGGCTTTTTATAGTGCTTGTACAGGTTGATAAGAATCAGCGCAGCGAAGGCGACCAGGGCCAGAGACAGAGCGGGAATCGCCAACGGCTTGAACATGACGGAAGCGGTGCCGGCGACCACCAGTCCCGCGAGGAACACCAGCCCCATTTTGGCGTCATGAAAAAAGATCTGCATGAACATGAAACTCGCGCTGGCGAAAAAGATTACGAACAAGACAATGAACAGATTGAGGTTGGTTAAAACTACTTCGGACATGTGAATTCCACGCGCTGGTTGGGCTGAAGGTCTGGTGCGAGCCCGACGATCATAATCCACCCTGACGAAAATGCAATTCCGGGTAGGGTGTATGTGAAAGCATCCGCCATCGCTAATCCAGAGTGCGCCGGTACTGGCGTAATCCAACCGCCATCATCACTGCGGTGAAGGCCAGCAGTGGCCATAAGTGCTCCCAGGCGACCGTCCATTCATTGCCTTTCAACAATAAGCCACGGATAAATCGCAGGAAATGCGTCAGCGGCAGCGCTTCGCCAATGATTTGGGCCCATTGCGGCATGCCGCGAAACGGAAACATAAAACCGGACAGCAGAATGGACGGCATGAAAAAGAAGAACGACATCTGCATGGCCTGGGCCTGATTACGCGCAATGCTGGAGATAGTGATGCCGACGGTGAGGTTGGCGAGGATAAACAGCAACACGCCGAGCATCAGCAGCAAGGCCGATCCCAGCATCGGCACATGAAATACCCACAGAGCCGCGGCGAGAATAACGAGCACCTGAATGTAACCGATCAGAATATAAGGCGTTATTTTACCGACCATGACCTCCAGCGGCTGCACCGGCATGGCCAGCAGATTTTCCATGGTGCCGCGTTCGTGTTCGCGGGTGATGGCCAGGGAGGTCATCATGATCATCGTCATGGTCAGAATCACGCCCATCAGGCCGGGCACGATGTTGTACTGGGTGATGCCCTCGGGATTGTAGCGGCGATGGATATCAATGGAAAACGGCGCGCCTTTGCCCTGTAAGGAGGCCAGCGGGCCATTGAGGTCGTGAGCCAGCGCAGTGTTGGGAATCTGTTTGATCGCCGCCAGGGCGTTGGAAGTGGCGGCGGGGTCGGTGGCGTCCGCTTCCAGCAGCAGGCTTGGGCGTTCTCCGCGCAACAGGCGACGGGTAAAGTCGGCGGGAATGTTGATAACGAACTGGGCGGCGCCGCGGGCCAGTATCTCGTTGGCGGTTTGCTCAGAGTCGGTAATCTCGGTGACATTGAAGTAACGGGTGTTGACGATGGCCTGGATGATGCTGCGGGTATAGGCGCTGCTTTCCGCACTGCGCACCGCCATGGGCAATTCCTTGGGGTCCGAGTTGATGGCGAAGCCGAACAGCGCCAGCTGAATCAGGGGAATGCCAATGATCATGGCGAAAGTCAGCCGGTCGCGGCGCAACTGAATGAACTCCTTGGCGACCACCGCCCACAAACGGATGGGAGAAAAGAGCGTCACCATCTTTTTTCCTCCGAGCTGCGCATCAGCTGAATAAACACGTCTTCCAGCCGCGGCTGGGTGCGCTCAGGATTGACGCCTTCCTGCTCCGCGAACGCGCTCAGATCCTTCTCCAATTGCTGGGCGTCCGTGCCGGACACAAACAAACGGGTTCCAAACGGCGCCACCTGCTTCACCGCGTCGATGCGCCTGAGCTTTTCCGCCACCTGATGAATGTCAGCGCTTTCTATGCGCCAGGTGGCCAGCCCGGAGTCGGCGATCAGAGAACGGGGCGACCCTTCGCCCACCAAGTGGCCGTAAGCGATATAGGCGAGACGATTGCAGCGCTCGGCTTCGTCCATGTAGTGCGTGGACACCAGCACGGTGACCCCTTCATCCGCCAGGCGATGGATCTCCTCCCAGAAATCCCGTCGCGCTTCCGGGTCAACCCCTGACGTGGGCTCGTCCAGCAGCAACAGCTTGGGCTTGTGCAGCATGCATGCGGTCAGCGCCAAGCGTTGTTTCCAGCCGCCGGACAACTCCCCCGCCAGTTGCGTCTGGCGGCTTTTCATCCCCAGGTTATCCAGCGCTTCGTCCACCGCTTTCCGGCGCTCTGGCAGATAGTACATGCGGGCGACGAACTCCAGATTCTCCCGCACGCTGAGGTCTTCATAAAAGCTGAAGCGTTGGGTCATGTAGCCGACCTGGCGCTTGATATGGCGGGCTTCCTTGATGATGTCGTAGCCCAGACAGCGCCCTTCTCCTTCATCCGGCGTGAGCAGCCCGCACAGCAGGCGAATGGTAGTGGTCTTGCCGCTGCCGTTGGGGCCCAGAAAGCCGAAAATATCGCCCTTGTATACGCTGAGGCTGACTTTATCCACCGCCACCTTGTCGCCGAAGGACTTCGACATGTCCTTGACCTTGATGATCTCTTCGCGGTTATTCATGGGCGTCCAACCCGGGCGGCGCAACATCCACGGGTTGCCCTGGATGCAGTTGCGGCGATCTGTCAGCAGCGGGCCAGGCCTTCACCAGATACACAAACTTGTCCCGGCTGTCTTTGCTGTAGATATAGGGGGGCGTGAATTCCGCGTTGGGGCTGATATAGCGCACGGTGGCCATAAACGGTGCGCCGCAGCCGTCGCAGTGGACGCTGACCTGATCCCCGGTTTTAATCGCGTGCAACGCAGTCTCCGGCACGAAAAAGCGCACATTGATGCGCTCCGGCGGCAATAGCTCCACCACCGGCTGTCCGGCGGGCACAAATTCACCTGGTCGATATAGCACCTGTCGCACCAGCGCCTGCGTCGGCGCCGACTGTTGTTTCTGTCGCAGGCTCCAGCGCGCTTCTCGCAAGGTAGCTTGCGCCGCCGCCACCAGCGCCTTGGCCGCGTCCAACTGGTCGGAACGTGCGGCGAGTCGGGCGGAACTCAGTTGCGCTTCAATTTCCTGGATCTGGCGAAGATTACGTGTGTGCGCCGTCTCCGCTTCGTCCAGGCTGGAACGGCTGGCGAGACTGTTGGCGTATAGATCGCGAGCGCGCAGTAGCTGTTTGGAAGAGAGTTCGGCGGCGGCCTGGGCTTGTTCGTATTGGGCTTCGATCACCGCCAGCTCCTGCGGTCGTTTGCCCTTCTCCAAGTCCGCCAGCTCGGCGCGGGCGCGCAGCAATTGCGCCTCGGCTTGTTGTTCCGCGGCGCGCTGGGGCTCATCGTCAATGCTGAACAGGTGGGTGTCGGCGCTGACTTGGTCGCCTTCCTCCACCGCAACCTCTGTGAGTGTGCCAGCGGAGGGGGCTGCGATGAATATCGAATCGCCTTCGATATATCCTTGCCAGTGCTCGCTTGCGGCGGAGTCGCAGCCTGTCAGCGCCAGTAGTGCCGCCAGTGCTGCAAAATATCCGTAATCCATTGTTCTGCTCCTTGAACTGGAATAGGCGCCGCCTCTGGAAAGAACGGCGACGGCGATCGACTGTGATCAGCATCGCTTGTTGTAACTGTTTGATCAATACAGACTTTTGACTAACCAGGAAAAATTTGACGCAAATACGCCTGCGCTGACATCAGAGCATACTCTCCCGATACGCAGCTGTGATACCTTATTCATCAGGCAGACAAATAGCTTCCTTCTATCTGTCTGCAACGACAGGACCTGAACATGTCAGGCCCTTTGCTCTTCCGTCTTCAAGGAGTGATCTTCTCGTGTATGAAATTCTCGACGCTATCGCCGACAGTTATAACCCGTTGCTTGGTCTGGTGACGCTGATGCTGTTGGCTTACACCCTGTGGCGTCGTCGCTGGGCGGCGGCAGGCCGATTGTCGCAGACGTTATTTGGCGGCCTGGCTATCGCCTACACGGTGCAGTGGCTTGATCACTCCCTGGATATATGGCCGGCGCTGGGCATGGATTACAGTACGCACTCCGCCGTGGCGATGGTCATCACCCTCAGCCTGATCGCCGCTGCGCCGCGTTTGCGAATACCTGCGTTGATCGGGTTGCTGGGATACGCATTGCTGATGCTGTATCAGGAGTATCACAGCGTTGCTGATATCTTCTCCACCGCCCTGGTCATTACGCCCTTGTGGTGTGGAGTGCTCCTGCTTTCCCGTGCGGTCTCCAGGGAAGTCGCGACGCAGTCGGCATAGCAGCGTTCAGCGCTGTGACAAGGCGCCTGCGAAGACCTATCATACGTCCTTCCATCGTCAACGGAGGGGCGTATGCAAGACGCATCGATCAAGCTCACGGAATTTAGTCACGGCGCTGGCTGCGGCTGTAAGATTTCTCCTGCAATTCTCGACCGCATTCTTCTTTCCCAATTGCCGCCCATCAACGATCCCCGGCTGCTGGTGGGCAACGCGTCGAAAGACGACGCCGCCGCCTATGATCTGGGCGACGGTCGCATCATTCTCAGCACCACGGATTTTTTCATGCCCATCGTCGACGACCCGTTCGACTTTGGACGCATCGCCGCCGCCAACGCCATCAGCGATATTTACGCCATGGGCGGCGAACCTTTGATGGCGGTGGCCATCCTCGGTTGGCCGGTCAATACTCTGCCGGCGGAGATCGCCCAGCGCGTGGTGGAAGGCGGTCGCCACACCTGTCATGAAGCGGGAATCATGCTGGCGGGCGGACACAGCATTGATGCGCCGGAGCCGATTTTCGGGCTGGCGGTGACCGGCTCCACCACCCATGCAAATCTCAAGCGCAACGACGCCGCTGTCGCCGGCAGCCTGCTCTATCTCACCAAGCCACTGGGCGTCGGCGTACTGACCACCGCGCAGAAGCAAAAGAAATTACAGCCGCAACACGCCCACTTGGCTTTGGAGCAAATGTGCGCGTTGAACCGGGTTGGCGCGGAGGCGGCGCGTTTGGCGGAAGTCTGCGCGATGACCGACGTGACGGGGTTCGGACTGATGGGACATCTGCTGGAGATGTGCGAAGGCTCCGGATTGAAGGCGCAATTGAGTTACGAAGCTATTCCCCGCCTGGCGCCGGTGTTGGATTATATCCAGCAAGGCTGCGTTCCCGGTGGCGCGCGGCGTAATTTCGATAGTTATGGTGCGCGTCTGGGGGCAATGACGGAGGAACAGCGTCTGCTGCTTTGCGATCCCCAGACCAGCGGAGGACTGCTTATCGCTGTCTCCCCTGAGGGCCGGCAGGCCTTGGAGCGGGTGCTGGAGGACGCCAGCATAGCGCCTGCGTTGATAGGAACCTTGCAGACCTATCGCGATGGGCCGCGCATAGAGGTGGCGTGAATGAGCGGATCAGAGGACAGACAGGATACGGACGATTACCTCAATGTGTTCTTGTCCGGCGCGCCGTTGCTGGATACGCGCGCACCTGTGGAGTTTCACAAAGGCGCGTTTCCCGACGCCGTTAATCTGCCGCTGATGACGGATGACGAACGGGCGCAGGTAGGGAGTTGTTATAAGCGCCACGGTCAACAGGCGGCGATAGAGCTGGGGCATCGATTGGTGCATGGCGAGGTGAAAGACGCGCGGGTGCAAGGCTGGCGGGAGTTCGCGCAGCGGCATCCGCACGGATATTTGTACTGCTTTCGCGGTGGCCTGCGCTCCAGCATTTGTCAGCAGTGGCTGGCGGAAAGCGGTGTGGCGTACCCGCGTATTCTGGGTGGATATAAGGCCATGCGGCGCTTCCTGATAGAGTCCATGGAAAGGATTTGCCAGGAAGCCCGTTTTGTTCTGCTGGCGGGGCATACTGGCGGCGGAAAGACCGACTTGCTGTCACATATTCCGGGGGCGGTGGATCTGGAGGAGCTGGCCCATCATCGCGGCAGCGCCTTTGGCCGGCGCGCTGACGCTCAGCCCTCGCAAATCGACTTTGAGAACGCTCTGGCGGTGGCGTTGTTGCGCCAGCGCCATGGATTCGCAGGCGCGCCGCTCTTGCTGGAGGATGAAAGTCATCTGATTGGACGCTGCGCATTGCCGCAGTGCCTGCGGCAGGCCATGGCGCAGGCGCCGCTGGTGGTGGTTGAGGTCGCGCTGGAACAACGAGTGGAACACAGTTTTCGTAACTATATTCTGCATAAATTAGACGAGTGGCGACGCAGCCAGGGCGAGGAAGAAGGTTTTGAGCGCTTTGCCGACGACCTGCGCCAATCGATATTCAACATCCGCACGCGTCTGGGCGGGCTGCGCTATCAACAACTGAGCGAGATGCTGGAGGCGGCGCTGGCGCGGCATCGGCGGGGAGACCCCGCCTCGCACCGGGATTGGATCAGACGTTTACTGGAAGACTACTATGATCCTATGTACGCCTATCAACTGAACAAGCGTGCGGAGCGTATTTGTTTTCGCGGAGATGCGGCGGCGGTGCGCGATTATTTCGCGCATTGGTCGCCAAAGGCGGCGACAGTGAGGGACGAGCGACTTTGACCGACATGTGCGGTCGCAATGCCGAAGGGCGGGAGAGAGCGATGGCGGACAGCGAGACAAAACCCCTGAATTGGCGACGTTGGGGCGGCCTTGGGCAGGCGGCCCTGAACGGCGTCTTCGGTGATTATCTGGCGCGACGGGGCAATCCGTTAGCGATTGAGATGGCCTTTTATCATCAGCGACGGCCGTTGCCGTTGGATGAGACGCTGGCGCTGCGTTCCGGGCTGGTGCTTTCCAATAAAGTCGTCGTCTTGCTGCACGGACTCACCAACCTGGAAAGCGTTTGGGACATCAAACCCAGGCAAACCGATGCAGTTATGGAGCCCAAACCGGATAATTACGGCCTTAGACTGCAACGGGACTTCGGGTACACCCCACTGTTTCTGCGTTACAACAGTGGACTGCCGGTGCGGGAGAACGGACTGCGCTTTTGCCAGTTAATGACGGGTTTACTCGCCGCTTATCCTATGGAAATTGACGAAATCATCCTGATTGGTTTCAGCATGGGCGGACTGGTGATGCGCAGCGCGCAGAAATCGGCGGACCTGTCCGACGCTCCCTGGTTGCCGAAACTCAAACGTTGTTTCTACATCGGCAGCCCCCACGAAGGATCTCCATTTGAACAAATGGGCCATCGCTTCAGCGCATTGGTGCGCGAGTTTCCCCGGGATTACATCAGTCAGTGGGCGGATTGGATCGACGGCCGCAGCGAGGGCATCCGCGACCTGCGCGAGGGGCTGGACCCGGCGCCGTCGGTGACCCCGGGTCGCGGCTTTTATCCTGGCGCCAGGCACTGCTTTATTAGTGGATCGCTGTCTTCCAAAAACGACAGCCTCATCAACAAACTGGTCGGCGACAGTCTGGTCACCCAGACCAGCGCTCATCCCCGCGCAGCGCCGGCGGACAGCCGCTTCGCTCATTTCGAGGGCGTGCCGCATATTCCCTTGGCGCACTGTAATCGTGTGTATCGCCAGATTCGGCAATGGTGTGAAGAGGACGCGTCCCTGGGAAGTGCGCAGCCGTTGCGTCAAACCATTTCACTGACGCCGGTTGCCTCTACTGAGACGGCGGTATGGCGAGATGGACGGTTGGCGGCGGGAATGGTGGATCTGTTGGCGGATGGCTATCTGCAAACGGTGGGCGCGGTGGAGTCCATGCATCGGGCCATCGCCCGCGACCCTCAGGAGGTGCTGACCAGGATTCCGTTGGTGAGGCCGGTGGCGAGAGTGGTGGATGAAACCCACAAGGGCGTCGCCGGCGTCGTATACGGTTCGCTGAAATGGGGAGGGAAGCTGGTGCAGGGAGGAACCCGGCTCGTCGTCGGACGTTGGGCTGGTAAGAGGTCGGATGGACGCCGCCGGGAAGACGACGATCCGATCGTTGACGAGTAAATCAAATGGGCGCCACGCACTTCACCATATGCGAGGTGACGGTTCCGCCGTAGTAGGTTCTGAATTTACGGAACCATTTATGGAACTCTGCTTCCGGCACGTGAAACTCGCCATAATTGGGATCGAACACGACGATGGTGGCGTTATTGGGAACGAGCTGTCCCTGACGGCCTGATACGGAGCGGAAGAAGCCGATTGTATGCGCGCCGTCGGCGCCGACCACTTTCATCGGAAACCAGAAAGAATAGATGTAACCGGCGTATTGCGGCGTCAGCAACTCGCTTTCCAGCCAGCGCTGGCTGAAGTGAGAGTAGTCTTTGAGGAGCGCGACTTCTTTTAGGCCGCGTATCTGTATCATCAGTTTGTCCGCCATCTTGTAGGCATTGCCGCCTTCTTCCCAGCGATCCCCAAAGGCCTTCTGCAGTACCGGGTTACCGGCGCCGGAACGCACTCCTAACTTCGCCATTCGCTGTTTGGCGCGCCTGATGTCGCCGTTGTCGTGAAACATCAGGCTCAGCCAGTTGATGGTGAAGTTATGGCAAGCGCCCTCTGAAGCGGCTTGAGATCGTCCCGTCAGTCCCAACATGGCCACCGTCTGGTCAAACTCCGCTATCCTTCTGATAATCATGACTACCTCTACTACTCAAAAAAAGACGATGCGCGTGGAGTCAGCCTGGAGGCGTCACTCCGCGCGCAAAACTTCGACTTGGGTTTTCAGGGGAAGTTCATAAGTTTATGAAAAATAAGCGTTAAATAAATTTAATAGTGATCAATTAACTTGGGTGTCTATGGGTGCTTTTAACTGGATAGAGCTGCAAGAGCGCTGTCCCGCTTGCCAGCAGGTAACGAACATTCTTGCTCAAACCCGCATGTGCTCCGACTTTGATGGGGACGAGTCAGGGCGCTTTTGCGATCGGACCTATCAAGTTGGGCAAAGCATGGCATGGTGGCCCGCCTCTGACCCCAGATTTAGTGAATGGAATGCCGAACGCACCACCACAGGGGATGACCATCAGAATCTCGAATGTTGTTACAGCACTTGTGCATCATGCGGCGCAAGCTTGTATGTTGTGCTGGCGTTTAACACTTGCGCGCCGAGCAAAGTGCTTGAGGTTGGTTTAGAGTCACAATGGCCGGAGGAGCACTTAAGATAACCCTTTAAGTTCTGGCTGGCGCTTATCTGAGTGTATTGCAGAGAGGTAAAGTGATGAACGACAAAGATGTTTTTTTAACAACCACGGCGGAAATAAACGCTATGAACGCCTGTGATTTGGCGTCCGTCCCCAGTAATAAAGCGCTGCTGCAGGAGAAGCTGACGTTGATGAAGCCCGTGATGAGCGAGGAGGGCGTCAGGTTTTGGGATGATTTTCTCTATGAATGCGAGGAGGCGACGGAGCATCTGGAGTTGGAAGAGGACTGTGAAGACTGGGACCGCCAGCGGTTATCCAGATATATTGCGACGGTAATTCATGAGAGCGGTGTCTATAACCTGCTTGGATTTCCTCAGGGCAGGACTGCGCAGCTGTTTAATCTGCAAGCCTTGTCAGAAACAGAAATAGCGGAAATCTATGAGCGGATCGAGAAAGTACAGTGGCGCATCATGGAGCTGTGCGTGGCGGAGCGTATGACGGCCTGACTTCTTGATCAGCCAGGCCGAGTGGATGGCAAGCGAGTTGCTCAACTCATCCCACAACACTTTTTGTATTTATGGCCGCTGCCGCACACACAGGGATCGTTACGGCCGATTTTGCGATTGATGGGAAGCGGTGGTGGTTCGGGCTCTTCCTGTTGGCGTTGTGCGCCATATTCTTCCAGATCCAGTAGTTCCTCAATGCTGAGGCGGGGCGTGGAGCGTTCTTTGCGGAATCCCAGGCTGATTTCCGCATCCTCCAGATCGCCGCCGCAGATCAGGTCCACGCAGTTGAATGCGTATAAGCGGCGGATGCCGTCAATGGCCTGAGCGGCGTTCAGCTCCAGCAGGCGCGCCACTAATATGCCGTTGAGGACCTTGGCGGATCGGTTCGGAAACTCCATGTATGCACAGAAAATCTCCACCACCTGATCTTTGTGCGCCGGGTGAGCGACGGCGATAGCCGCCAGCGCCTTGACCGCCAGAGCGGGAATCAGCTCATCCTCGGCGGGTTCCTGCAGCTTTCTCGCCAGCGGCGCGATGGCCACCGGACCGATCATGGCGAAGGTGCGGTGAATTTCCGCCAGGGCCCAGTCCTGGATATAGAGAAAGTCGAAACTGTGCAGCAAAGGCATAACGGCCCGTTCCGCCTGTAATTGCCCCAGCGTGCGACAGGCGTGCAACGACGCCCATGACAGGCTGTTATTTTCGTCTTCGAGATTAAGAGTCTCATCCGTCAAAACCTGGATAAGTTCGGGGATGTCATCCTGGTTAAAACCGTACTGCGCCACGTAGTCCGGCCAGTCGAAATCTTTGGGAGGGCCGATATTCAGCAAGGCTTTGATTTTAGGATTATTCGTGATCATAAAATGCGTTGGTTCCAACTTATCCTTCGGTCGGGAATAAAAGGGCGCTGCGCGCAATTGAGTCGCGCCCCGAAAAAGTGCTTAAATGCGCGGCGGAAGGATATCAGGTGAGATCGCGGCGCTTAAGTGGAAATTGCAAACTTCAACAACGCGGATGCGGAAGCATGCCCTAATCGATCAGAAAACCGGCGCAACAGGCTGTTTTGGGCGGCGACGTTAAGCTCCGCGCTGGCGCATTTGGTATTTTTGTTGATGCCTTCGATGGAGAAATCTCCCGCTCCGCGAGCGCAAATCTCCACTATCAGCGTTCAGTTGGATTTCTCCTCGAATCACTCTCAGCTCCCTGTAGAGCCCTTAGCTGAGCCGGAGGCTTCTGCGAACGATACGCCGATAGTTGAATCCGAGCCCACGCCGCCAATTTCTGCGCCTCCGCCAGCCCCCAAACCGCAGCAAACGAAGCCGACCGAACCTAAGCGGAGCGTCGCCAACGCGCCAACGGCGCCCACTGAAACCGAGACGCCGATACCGGAAAAGAAGCCTGCAGTGACGACCATAAGGGTGCAGGACGCCCCCGCCGTTAAACCACCAAAGAAAAGGTTGCTGGATAGCGCACTGGGATACGCCCGCGACAATGCGATGGCTGATGACGATGAGTCGGCGCCAAAACGTTTTGACCGTCGTCTGGATCAGGCGCTCACGGACGCGAAAATCTATAACCAGGAGGGCGAATACCCGCCTGACGCCGTGGAGAGTTTTCAGGACAACGCCGGGCGCCGTTTCGTTAAAGTGCAGGGAGGCGGTTGCTTTGAACTGGTGACCGAGGAAATGAACCGGCGCAAAGGCGACGTCTGGTACTTTTCCGACGGCTGCGGAGGCGCTGATGACGATAAAATCAAAATCGATTTTAAGAATCTGAATTAGAGTGGCGTGTTACGGCGTCGCCGAATCAACGCAGAAAGCGTGATCCCCCGCCTGGGCGGGGGATGCGGCCGCCTTATTTGGCGTCAAACGTCAAATTGAAGGTGACGGGAACGGAAATGCTGATGGAAGGCAGCTTGGCGATATCCTTGAGCTTCATGACGCCGTCTTTCAGAGCGAAATCCGCAGCGTTGATAACCAGCGGCTGTAGAGTGGAAACCACGACCTGCTTGTCGGAAACGCGATTGATCACGACTTCCGCTTTCACTTCTTTCTTCACATCGTGCAGTTCCAGAGAACCGTCAAGGCTGGTCACGATGGAGGCGCCTGGAGTGGCTTTTTTCAGCAGCTCTGGATCGAGTTTTACGCTGTAGGTCGCTTTCGGGAATTGTCCGGTCTGGAAAAGCTCTTTCTTCATCCGCTCATTACGGATATCGATGTTGGTGGCCACGCTGTTCAGGTCGATTTCCAATACGGCTTCGCCTGCGTCGCTGATGCTGCCGCTCAATTGACCGAAGTGGTGCACTTCCGCTACGTCGGTGGCCTTGATGGAAATAAAGCTTAACTTAGACTCTTCGTTGTTCAGCTGCCAGTTCGCAAATACAGAGCTGCTGATGCAACACAAGCCCGCCAATAACCATTTTGCTTTCACGTTTTCACCTCGCTGTGAATGTATAAATTAATCCCTGGTTTCGGAACGTAACTCGGGATGGGTACTGCAAAAGGCGGTTACTGTACCAGAAAATGACCTGGATTAAATAAAGTATAAATATAAAGCTTTTGTTAAATTTTACTAATATTCAATGGGTTGCAAGACAGCTTGTTACTTTTGCGAAGGGGTGAGACAAGATGAAACGACTTCCTGAAGAGGTCGGCTAAAGGGGCGGTGCTTTCTTAAGTAGGTCGGGAAAAAGAAGCAGCTCGAAAAAATGTAGGTTGGAAAAGCGAAGCGCCTTCCAACGCGGCTGACCAGCCAGTGATTCGCTCCCAAGTCAGTATTAAGTTGGCGGTTGTGAAAAACGGGGCGTTGGATGGCGCGTTGCTTATCCAACCTACGTTTTTCTAAGACCCTGGTTTCCCCGATCGCATTGAAAGAAGAAAATACTATGGGCACTGGAATGGGTGTTTATCCAAATACTCTTCTAATCCAAACTGATTTTTTCCCTCCAGCACGTCTGCTTTTAACCCGACATAGTAAGACTGGTATGTCACGCTGCAGGGAATGCTTGGGTCTGAAATAACCCCAACGCCGCCGCCAAAAATCGTAAGCTCAGGGTCGTTTCTGTTTTCTGGCGTATCATGCAGGCTCGTTGTCCATCTGCCTTTAATTTCTACGCGCTGGCCGTCTTCCCCGACGTAGTAATATTTTACGTCTTCTGTGGCTATCCAACCTTCGTTAAGTTCCCCTTGGGTTAGCAAAACGCCTGATGGGGGAATTTCATAAACCCGACTCTTTTTCTCATATCTGACAGGCTCTCCTGCAGGCGTGTTAAACAGGATATAAAACTTACCTACAAAATTATCAGGCAATAGATAGATTTCGGGTTCTGGCGAAGCCGCTTTTTCTCCACAGGCGGCGACAAGCGACATGGAGATCAGCAAGAGGCAGATAGGTAACTTATTCATTGGCTTTGACTATCGAGACAGGGTGACTCGCAGTATTTAGGAGAAAGCCGTCGCCTTCAATGGACTAAAAGGCATAGCGTCAAGTAAACGAATAAGGGGCGAGGAAAAAAGCTTGAGGAAACGAAGTGGCTGGCTGGCTCAAAAAGCAAACCGACGCTTGAGCCATTGCTGGCGTCAAGCGTCGGATGGAATGAATGGCTTGTCTGAAGAGGTTACTTCATATCAGCCACAGTGGCAGTGGTCACGGTCAGTGTGGTCGCATCTTTGTCGGATGCGTTAAAGCGGAAGGTGACCTGGGCCTCTTCCGTCAAGGTCAGGCTGAGGTTATCGCCGCCTGCAGTGAGCGCGGCGGTTTCCCCTGGCGTTAGCGTCAGGCCGCCGCCGAAGTTGATGGCCGCCCAGTCCGCATCGGCGATTTTCAGGCCGTAGCTGCCCGCCGCCAGGGTCAGGGTGGCGATATAGTCGCCATTGCTGCTGAACGTCAGGGGTGTTTCAGTCCCCCAGCCGTTCATGTCGCCGCGCAGGTATACCGTGGTCGCGCCATACGGTGGAATCGCAGAGGGGTCTTTGTTGCCGTAATTCACCGGCAGGCCGGCGCCTTGCGACGCGCCCTGGGGTTTGACGAAGACCGCGCTGGTGAGGGCGGGGATGGTGAAGCTGTCGCCGCTGCTTGTTGCGCCCGCCGCCACAGGATCGGCGCCGGACGCCTGCGCGTCGATCAGTTGGAAACCGCTGGCGCCGGGGACGGCGATGGTTTGCTGCGCGCCGCTGGCGTTGATGATGATCACGATGGCGTCATGGTTGGGGTCCAGGTCGGCCAGGCCGGTTCCATCGTCGATGGACATGGCGATCAGACCGGGAATCTGGCTTGAACCCACATTATGGAAGTCTACTCGCGCTTTGATATCGGCGGCGTTCTCCAGACGGAACAGCTTGCTGCCGCTGCGGACGCGCAGGAAGTCGCGGAATACGGCGGCGGCGTCAGTGATCTGTGCGGTGGACGTCTGCGCATTGACGTTGGCGATCACATTCTGGATCAGCGGCCAGTTGGCGCCGTCTTTGTCTTCTCTGGGCAGACCGACGTTCCAATTGTTGTCGGCGTAGCTGAAGTCCACTTTATTGAACCAGTCGCCGGAGTCGTAACTATCGCGCTGCATGGATTTGGAACGCAGGATGTCCGATCCCATGTGCAGGAACGGCACGCCCTGACTGAGCAAAGGAATGCTGAGCGCGAGCATTTGCATGCGTACGCGATCCTGGGCGCTGACGTCCGTAGCGGCCTTGTATTGGTTGTTATCCCACAGGGTCTGGTTGTCGTGCTTGGAAACGTAGTTGATGGTGTCCGCCGGATCTTTTGCGTAGGCGGTGGGCTGGCCATTGTAATCCAGGTTGGAGCCGACATTGGTGGCCCCGGAGGCGTCCACCAGCACGAAGTCCGTCAGGTTGCCCGCCATGCCGACGCGAATATTATCGGTCAGGCCCAGTAGGGTGGCTTTTTCCGTGTCGGAGCCGCTGTTGAACTCGTTGGGCAGGGTATACAGCCCGTTGGCGAAGCCCTGGTTGGCGCGCAGGCTGTCGGCGGAATCGAAGGGGCCGCCGCCGCGGACTGCGTCACGCAGACGGTCGGTGAAGGTGCCGATCTGACTGCCGCTCATATTGAGCTGCGTGGCCTGGACGAAGCGGGCGTCGTTCTGCACTTCGCCAAAGTTCCAGCCTTCGCCATAGAAGTAGACGTTACTGCGCACGGCGCGCACTTTGGCGAGGGCGGATTCAATGCCGGCTTTGGGATGGTGACCCATCAGGTCGAAGCGGAAAGAGTCGATGTGATAGTCCCGCGCCCACACCACCAGCGAGTCTTCCATCAGCTTTTGGAACATGGCGGCCTCGGTGGCGGTATTGGAGCAGCAGGTGGAGTTCTCCACCGCGCCGGATTCCGGATTCAGACGCTGATAATAACCGGGAACGATTTTATCCAGCACTGACTTTTCCGCCGCGCCGGCGGCGTTGGTGTGGTTGTACACCACATCCATGACGACATTCAGTCCCATGTCATGCAGCGCTTTCACCATGCGACGGAACTCCAGAATGCGCGACGCTCCTTCCGGGTCATTGGCGTAGCCGCCTTCCGGCGCGGTGTAATGGTAGGGATCGTAGCCCCAGTTGAAGCTGTCCAGCGCGCGCAGATCGTTCATCAAGGCCTGGGCGCAGCCGGTGGCGGGATCGCAGGCTTCCAGTACGCTGCGCAACGTAGCGGAGTCCGCTACGGTTCCGTCACCGCACAGAGCGGCCGCACTGTTAAGGGCGCAAAACTCCGCCTTGGTGCTGTCCAGATCGGCGCGGGAGCCGCTGCGCTCGTCAACGGTGGCGATGTCGAAGACCGGCAGCAGGTGTACATGGGTCAAGCCGGCGTCTTTCAAGGCCTGCAAGTGCGTCATGCTTTCACGGCCGGGTTCGGTATAGGCCAGGAACTTGCCGTTATAGGCGGCCGTGCCGTTCTTATCCGCGCCGCTGAAATCGCGCACATGGGTTTCGTAAATGATGATGTCTTCCGGCGCTGACACGGCGTAAGCGGAGGTATCGGCGTCGGCGCTCCAGCCGCTTGGCTGCAGGGCGACGTCGCTCAAATCCGCCACTTGGCTGTATTCGCTGTTGGTGGAGAGGCTGAGCGAATAGGGGTCGGTAACATCGAATGTTTCCACAGCGCCGGTCTGGTAGTGGTAGACCTTCACTTCATAGCGGTAGTAACGGCCGTTGTCGTTCTGATCGCTGGCGAAGGTCCAGACGCCGCTGGCGGGGTCTGCGGTCATGGCGTCGGCGGCAAGCAGGTTTTTATCCGCGTCGTAGCGTTTCACTTTGACGCTTTGCGCGGTGGGCGCCCAGAGTTTGTAGGTGGTGTTTCCGGCGGTGACCGCGCCCAGTTGCGCATCCGCTGCGGCGTCCGCATACAACGCGTCCAGCGCGCCACGGGTCTGCACTTGCGTGGCCCCGCGCAATTCGCCGCCGGCGCTGAATTGCGCCACGACCAGTTGTTCTTTCAGCAACGCTTTGGCGTCGGCGGAGTCGGGCAAAGCCCAGGCGCTGTAAGAGGCGAGATGCGGGAAGCGGGCCTTGACCTGATCACTCAGGCTGGCCGACGTCAGTTCAATCGCTTCGCCGCCGCTCAGCTCGCCAGTGGTGGCGTTCACGGTAATCGCGGCGCTGGCGGAGTGATACAGACGCACGCTGCCGGAGCCGTTATAGGCGATGAGATTGGCGTCCAGCCAATGGGCTTTTGCGCCTTCCAATGCGACGGGAGGGTTCTCCAGCGGGTCAGGGTAGAGCACGGCCACGCCGCTGAAAGAAAATGCGTCGTCGCCCAGGGTCGCTTTGCTGTAGGTATGATCCTGGCCGCCAAGATCCTTGTCGTCGCCTTTGTGCATGATCAGATTGAAGGAGGACCAGGCGGCGTTGTCGAAATCCACCACGTAATAGGTGCCGTATTTTGTGCTCACGCCGGTGGCGGGCAGCGGCTTGGACCAGCTGGTTTCGCCGCCGCTGATATAGTCGCCGGGGCTGAAAGCGGCGCCGGAGGCGTTCCACAGGTGCAGTCCCCAGCCTTCATAGTTGTTGTCTTCGCGTTTGTAGTAAATAACGGCCTGGGAGGCGGTGGGGGTGTAGAGGCCGTCGTCGCCGTTCGAGGAGCCGTCGCCCTTGTCGCCGCCCCCGTTGGAGCAGCCGAACAGGGCCAGAAGTGTTAACGCCAGCAAGGCGTTGACGCCTTGCCTGCAGTTCCATGTAAAACAACGTTTCATAGAGGTACGCCTTTCTGATTATATTTGTTGTTGCTTTGAGTGCGTGTGGTGGAGCTATGCTATAGGCAATGCGCGACGCCCACCAAGCAGTCGTCCAAGCCGCGCTGGCGTCATATTGTATTTGTTAATCAATGGGTTACGTAGTTTATACGGTGGGCGTTTAAATCCAGGTGGCGAAATTCCCCCCTAAAATCCCCCCTGGAGGAGATGGCGCGCTCTTATCCTCCTTGCTGGGGGCGCAGGTCGGCGTGAAAAAGTTAAAAATACGCCCCCAGGGTCATCCCCTGGGGGCGCTGAGAGGCAGCGTCGCCGTCGTGGGCGTCAGTTGATGGCGTAGGAGCCGTAGCGCATGCGCTTGGCCAATGTGACGGTGGCTTTTTCCGGCGTCATCGCTGGATCGTGCAGGAACTCATGCAACACGGCGTAAAACTCTTCCTGCACCCGCGCGGTGGTGGCCATACCGTGGGCGATGCTGGGCAGCAAGCCGCCGCTTTTCTCCGCCGCCAGAAAGTCTTTCCGGCTCAGGCGGGCGCAGTCGTCGAACTGGTCCAGGCTGACATCCATGCGCGCAGGGATGGAGCCCTTCTTCAGATTGAACACATTCTGGAAGGTCTCGCTCATGATCGCGTCCGCCAAGTCCTGCTGTGCGGCTTGAGCGTCTGCGGATTTGAGCTGGAACATCACCAGTGTGTCGATGTTGTAGAGAAACTGGTTGGACGTGCCCGGCATGGGTGCGCAGACGAAATCTTTACCGGCTTTCTGGCCCGCTTTTTCAAACTCGCCTTTGGCCCAGTCGCCCATAAACTGGAACGCGGCCTGACCGTTGATGACCGCCTGGGTGGCGACGTTCCAATCCTGGCTTTTCAAGTCGGTTTTGAAATAGGGCTGCAAGCGGCGGAATTGCGCCAGCACTTTGGTCATGGTGTCGCTTTTAATGACGCCGTAGTCGTTCTCTACGAAGGCCAGACGGTAGAACTCTTCGCCGCCCACCGCCAGCGCGACGGACTCGAATACGGTGGCGTCCTGCCAGGATTGATCGCCATGGGCGATGACCGGATAGCCTTTGGCCTGAATCTTTTTCGCCGCGGCTTCGAATTCTTCCCAGGTGGTGGGAACGGCGACGCCGACGTCATCGAGGATGCGTTTGTTGATCCACATCCAGTTGACCCGATGCACGTTCACCGGGGTAGAGACGTAATGGCCGCGAAATTTAGCGACGTCCGCGATTACGGGGGGAAGCTTTTCATCCCAATGCTGCTTTTGCGCCAGCTCGTCCAGATTCTGCAGAAAACCCAATCTGGCCCAGCGTTCGATATCCGGGCCTTTGACCATGGCGGAGGCGGGCGGATCGCCCTGGATCACGCGTTTTTTCAGTTCGGCGTTAGCGCTCTCGCCGCCGCCTCCTGGCACCACGAAGTCGCGCCAGGCGTGTCCGCGTTTTTTCACCAGATCCTTCAGTACGTCGATGGCGGCGGCCTCTCCCCCGGAGGTCCAATAATGCAATACCTCGACCTCGCCGGCGGAAACGGCCTGGCTTTGCCAGCACAGCGCTAATGAGAGAAGGATCGTTTTCTTATTCATGGGTTTTCTCCTCGTGCGAACTTAAACTGCAGTTCAATTGAGCCACGCTGCTGATTTCCGAAACGACGCCAAACGCCGCAGCCTTTCGGCCCGGCCTCTTAATCGTTTAACGTGCAACGCCCGCACTCCGGCGAGCCCTGGCGTTTTTCCCCGCCTGCCTCCCTGCATTCCGGACAAACTGCAAGGCTGCAATTCGGGCCGGCGTCCTTACCCGCCGCCGACGCTCCAACAGGAAAAGAGTCGGCCCGGCCAAGTTTGCGCGCTTGCTGCGGCTACCTCCCCACGCTAAAGGGGAAACGGGTAAAAGACTTACGGCTTTTGGGAAATTTCATTCGGGAAAGTAATCTGCAGGCGACCCGTGAACTGTCCATACCGAAAAACGCCCGCCATAGGCGGCGTCTATCTCCATCACGGCGGCAAAGGTAACGAAAAGCGGCGGCATTGCAATCGGAAAATGCGGCCGGGCCGTCTGAATGTGACAGACAGCCCGGTTTTATGTTTTTTCTTACAGGGCAGGGAGTTAGATCAGGTTATGTTGTTGCAGGAAGCCATCCGCCGTCGTGACCTCGGCGAAGAAGCCGATAACGCTGGCGAGCATGGCCCGTTGCACTTGCTCCGCGGGGATGCTTTCTCCGTCAAGGACAAGGTTGCGGGTGGCGGTGGCGTCGCCGATCAGGGTGACGCCGTAGCCATGCTCCACAGCGGCGCGCACGGTGGTGTTGACGCACATGTGCGTCATCATGCCGACGATCGCCAGATGTTTGATTTCCTGGTTCTGCAACAGCTGGTCCAGTTCGGTGCGGAGAAAGCTGCTGGGATAGTTTTTTACGACGACGGTTTCATCCGCTTCAGGGGTGACGGAGGCATGGATCTTTTGCCCTTCCGAGCCGGGGAGAAAGAAACCGCGGTCGCCAATCATTTCATGTTGGATGTGAATCACCGGCAAGCCGGCGCGTCGGAATCCCTGCAATACGTTGGCGGCCTTCGCGGCGGCCTGCTCAGATTGATGCAGCTCCATGGTGCCGCCGGGGAAGTAGTCGTTCTGAATGTCGATCAACAGCAATGCCGTATTGGGTAGGTTGATCGCGGGCAGCTTGTTCGTAGTCATGTTGGTTTCCTTTTACAGTCTATGGCGCCAGTTGGTTTTGGGGCTAATTGGGTATCGGGTCAGTGGGCCTGCATCGCCGGAGATTTGGCTCTGGCTGATCAGGTTGAGGACTATCTTAGGGACAGGGGGCGCGCTATGCTGATGTCGTAAACGACAAATGCGGGGTGGATTACGACATGACGCAAACCCAATCAGGCATCAAACGCTACGAGGTGGGCGTGCTGCTTTATCCCACCTCCATGCAGTCGGCGGTATTTGGACTGAAAGACTTGTTGGCCGTCGCGGAAGAATATCGGCGTGAGGCGGCGTCGCCCCATTGGCCAGCGTTGCGGATCAGTTTCTGGCGCACAGGAGAAGACGCCAGCCAGCCGGGTTTGGCCTCCCGTCCTTTGCATGAGGCGTTGCAGGCGGCGCCGGATGTGCTGATCGTACCGCCTTGCTTTGACGCCCTGGCGGTGGATTGGCGCGAACCGGCGCTGACCGCCGGATTGCAGGCGTTGCATGCGCATGGAACTATCATGACGTCCGCCTGCGCCGGCAGCTTCGCCCTGGCGGGCGCCGGTTTGCTGGATGGCCGCAAGGCCACGACCCATTGGCGGTTGGCGAGGGATTTTCAGGCCATGTTCCCGCAGGTTGAGCTGGTGGAGGACGAGTTGCTGGTGGATCAGGGCGACATCGTCACCGCAGGCGGCGTCAGCGCCTGGATGGATCTGGGCCTGCGCATGATTCAACGGGTGACGTCCGCCTCCCTGACCATGAATCTGGGCAAGTTCTTTCTGGTGGATACCGGCCCCCGTCGCCAGCAGTATTATCAATTGTTCGCCCCGGATTTCTCCCATGGCGATGGCGCAGTGCGCAAATTACAGTTGTGGCTGCAGGAGCACATGGCGGAGGAGGTCGCCCTCGAAGACATGGCAGCTGTGGCGCGGGTCAGCGAGCGCACCCTGCAACGGCGTTTCCGTAAAGCCCTGGGGATGTCGCCGCTGCAGTACGTGCAACAACTTCGCATCCAGCGCGCCAGAGAAATGCTGGAAACCAGCGTAACGCCTGTAGAGCGGATTATCTGGGATGTCGGTTACGAAGACCCCAGTTCCTTTCGCAAGCTGTTCAAACTCGCCACCGGCCTGACCATGACAGAGTATCGCGCGCGCTTCCAACCCGCCTGATTGAAGTCAGTTGCTATAGTTGTATTTTGAAAAACAGTTATACCTTGCAAAACGTTTGAGAAATGAATGCAACTGAAGGTGCGACTATGCGAAAGAACCTTCCTGTCACAATGAAAGAGATCAAACTGACGCCGGAGCAAAAGCTGGTGTCCGCCACGGACCTGAAAGGCGTCATTACCCATTGCAATGATGTGTTTGTAACGATCAGCGGATATTCCAAAGAGGAGCTGATCGGCAAACCGCATAACCTGATCCGCCACCCGGATATGCCGCCCGCGGCGTTCAAGGTGATGTGGGAATGTCTGCAAGCGGGAAAGCCCTGGATGGGGCTGGTGAAAAATCGGGCCAAGAGCGGTGATTATTACTGGGTGAACGCCTACGTCACCCCGGTGACGGAGAATAACCGGGTGGTCGGTTATGAGTCGGTGCGCACTTGTCCCGCCCGCAAAGATGTTGAACGGGCGGAAGCCTTGTACCGCAAGATCAATCAAGGAGGCAAAGCGCGGAGTTGGCGTCCGCCGCCATTGGAATATGTGTTGCCTGTGGCTGCGACCCTGGCTTATTTGATCGTCTGGATGATGGGCGCCGTGTCCGGTTGGGTGGGGCCGGCCCTGCTGGCGCTTATGTTGCTCTGCGCCGGTATGGCCGCATACCGGCGCAAGCATCTGGTCGCTACGCTGCAAAAGCTGCTGGAGCGCTCATTCAGTCATCCACTGGCGGTGCTGTCTTATACCGACGGCGACCCGGAAGAGGGGGCGCTGGCGGTGTCGATCATGAGCCTGAAAGCGCGCCTGGACGCGGTATTGACCCGTATTGAGGCGGAATCCGCCCGCTTGTTCGAACGCTCGGGAGAGGGGCTGCATATGGCGGAAATGGCGAGAGAACGCCTGCGTGATCAACAGCGGGAAACCCAGGAAGTGGCGGCGGCCATGCAGCAAATGACCAGCGCCATAAGCTCCGTGTCGGAGCACGTACAGGAAACCGCGGACAAAGCGGAAGAGTCTTCCGAACTGGCCAGGAATGGCCGTGAAGTGGCGGTGGGTACGCGTCGGGCGATTGAAGGATTGCACGGCGTCGTGGAGGAAATCGGCGGCGCGGTGCTGGAGCTGGCGTCGCAGTCGAAGCAAATCGCCCAGGTGGCGCAGATGATCAATCAGGTGGCGGAGCAGACCAATCTCCTGGCGTTAAATGCGGCCATTGAGGCGGCGCGGGCGGGAGAGCAAGGTCGCGGCTTTTCCGTGGTGGCCGACGAAGTACGGCATCTGGCCCAGCGCACGCAGGAATCGACTAAAGAGATCCACCAGATCATTGAAACGCTCACTGCGTTGGCGCAGCGTTCCGTCGCAGTGGCGGAGAGGGGTAAGGCCAGCGCGGGCTCGGGTCTGGAGAAGATGATTGAAGCGGAAACCATGTTGAGCGGCATCGCTGACGCCGTCAGCGCTATCGCCGGTATGGCGATTCAAATGGCGGCGACGGCGGAACAGCAGGCGCAGGCGGCGGAGGAGGTTAACCGACAGGTGGTGAATATCTCTGATCTGGCGGAGTCCAGCTCTACGGCGGCGGGAGAGTCCACCGCCAGCATCGAGCAGCTGCGGGGCGTGGCCGCCAACCTGTATGAACTGGTGACCCGTTTTAAGAACTAGAGCTTTGCGACTGCTCGGATAACTGCAACAAGCCAAGTTGAGCCTGCTGGGTAAAGTGGCAGAAGGAAAAAAACTGCTCTGGGGACGGACGCGTGCGGCAGTCCGCGTTATCGGCGTAAATCATCCCGACAATGCGCGGGCCCACGCGTAACGGCGTGAACATGCTCGGCGTGCGTCCGATCAGGCGGTCGAAGTCCGGTCCCCGCAGAATCCGCCAGGCGGGATCGTCCGCATTGGTGAAGCAGCCGCTTTGCAGCGCTTTCGCCATGGCGGCGAGCAGGCTATCCGAGTCCAGATTGACGCAGAAATTTTCTTTCCAGTGATCCGTATGCGGCCCCAGCACCTTCTTCGCAACCAGCTGTTTCTGGCTGCGGTCGGTCATCAGCAGCGCCACGCGGGTCAGGCCGACGGCGCGGTGCAGGCCTTCCACTACGGTCATCAGTATCAAGTTGATGTCGGGTTTTTCCGTCAGCATCACCGACAGATCGCGCAGAATCTGCAACTGTAACGTTGGATCCGCGGGTTGCGGCGGCGTCTGCTCGCCTGCGTAGCGGGCGTTATGTCCGGGGATATGATTGACGATCTGTTTCATGCCGATGGCGGCGGCGATTTTTGCCGCCTCCTGAGCATTGGTTTTCAGACGCTGCTCCAGGTTGTCCGGCTGTTCGTTCAACTGCGAGGCGACATGGTTGATGGATTGCCGCAATGTGGGGGAATTCCAGCCCTGTTCGGCCTCTTCCACCAGTCCAACGATACTGCGGATCAGCGTCACCATCTGGTTGTCCGCCTTGCCGCCGCTGACCACCGCCTGCAGCAGCGGCCCCAGTTTCCAACAGTCCACCAGACCGCGGGTGATGGCGGGGAAGGTGGCCCCGAGAACCTGTTTCTGGGCGGTGACCGGCTCTTCCCGCACCAGCAGCTCGTCAAGGGCGTCCGCCTGCGGCGTGCGACAGGACCAGAACGCCAGTTCGCCGATATTGCTGAGCAAAGCGGCGATAAAAATCTCTTCACTGCGCGAGGGCGTAAACTTGCCCAGCAGACGCTTGGCCTGCACCGCCGCATGCAGCGCTCGGGCCAGACTTTTCTGTAAATGGATGCGCGGCGATTTGCTTAACAGCGCGTCAATCACCAGAGAGGAAACGGCGATTGAGCGTACGGTTTCGAAGCCCAACAGCATAATGGAGCGACTGATGGTGCTCACCGGCTGACAGGATGGATTATAAAAGGCGGTGTTGGACTGACGAATGACTTGCGAAGTCAGGTCGGCGTCTTTCAAAACGACGTCCGCCAGCTGCTGTACGGAACAGTCGCCGGTAGCGGTGAGCTCGTTGATTTCCCGCATGGTTTCAGAAAGTACGGGCAATTCGACTCGGCTCAGAAAGTCGACCCAGGCTTGGCAATTTTTGGCGATCATTAAAGGTCCCCCCTGTCGCCCAGTATGACCGGCGCAACAGGGGAATTCCGTAACGGTTTTGCAACTGGACTTGTACGGAAGGTGTGAAATCTGTGCAGATTTGCGTTTATAAGTGACTAAATGTTGCGCAACTCCGCCAACATTTCATCCATGAACGGGGTCTTGTAGCCCAGTCCCCTGGCGCGGCGACTGTCCAGGCTCACGTCGCGGGGGCGCTTGGCCGGCATGATGACATCCCTTTGTTTTTGCTCCTGAATCAGGTCTTCATCAAGCCCAAAAGTCCGCGCCAGCGCCTTTAGAAAGTGATGGCGCGAGACGGTCTCAATGCCGCCCAAATGCAGGGTGAGGCCCTGCTGCATCTGGAAAAAGCGCACGATGCCCTGGGCGGCGGTGACGTAGTCCACCGCGGAGCGATATTCATCAATAAAGCCGGTGAGCGCGTCACCCTGACGCAGTCGCTCCAGCCATTGCGACACGCTGCTTGGCTTGAGCAGACCCAGACCGAACATCCAGGGCAGGCGCACGATGGTGGCGAGGGGATGCAGTTCGCGGATCGACACCTCCGCCAATGCCTTGTGCTCGCCATAGCGATTGATGGGGTTCACCGGATCGCTTTCCCGGTATACGCCCTGACGACCGTCGAACACCAGGTCGGTGGAGGTGAACAGCAGCGGAATATTTCTTTCCGCGCACAGGGCGGCGAGCAGGCGCGTCGCCTCCACGTTCACTTGCAGAGAGCGTTCCGGTTGCTGCTGGCAGGTATTGGGATCGGACAGCGCGGCGGCATGGATCACGGCGTCCGGCCTCAGATTGCGGAACATGGCCTGCGTCAGCGCTGCGTCGCACAGATCCTGCCGCACTCGAAACGGCGCCAGATCTTCCGGCAGCGTCAAATGATGGCTCTGCGCCAGCACGTCGTAATCCTGATTCAGCGCCCGGCAGATGTGCGCGCCTAAAAAGCCGCTGGCGCCGGTGACCAGCACTCTGGGTTTTTTGGCATCGTTGGAAAAAAGTTGCATGGAAATCCCTTGTTATTTGGCCTCAGCCTGTTAACGGCAAGTCTGCCATTTAAGGCGGTTGTGATACAATCGGCGGTTTGTTTGCAGCCTTTGGACTTTTTAAATATTCCCTGGGGATTACGGAGGTAGTTGATGAGAGTCGGCGCGTATCGTTCGGAAGCGATGTTGATTGTCGCGGCGGCGATTTGGGGGTTCGCCTTTGTCGCCCAGGTGGCGGGTATGGAGCACGTCGGTCCCTTCACTTTCAACGCCGCCCGCTTTGTGCTCGGCGGTCTGTCCTTGATTCCCCTGCTCATCATATTGCCGCGCCTGCAGCGGGTGGCTCCGGCCAAACCCAAGGCCAAAGGTTTGCTGCTGGGAAGCTGTCTGGCGGGCTTCTTTCTGTTCGCCGGCGCCTCGCTGCAACAAGTGGGGCTGCAGTACACTACCGCCGGTAAGGCGGGTTTCATAACCGGGCTATATATCATCCTGGTGCCAATGTTCGCATTATGCTGGGGACAGCGCGCCGAAGCCAAAATATGGTTTGGCGCGGTATTATGCGTCATCGGTTTGTTTTATCTCAGCGTGCGCGAAGACTTTACCGTCTCCTATGGCGACTCCCTGCAACTGATCGGCGCCGGTTTCTGGGCGGGACATGTGTTGATGATCGGATGGCTGTCTCCCCGTTTTAATCCCTTGCATATTTCCATCTTGCAGTTTCTGGTCTGCGGAATAGTGAGCTGGGCCGTGGCGTTCGCCATAGAAACGCCCACCTGGAGTGGGCTGTGGGGCGCGTCCTGGTCAATCGCCTACGCGGGCTTCATGTCCGTGGGAATCGCCTATACTTTGCAGGTGATCGGCCAGCAGCACGCGCCGGCCACCCGGGTCGCCATCATCATCAGCCTGGAGACGGTTTTCGCGGTGCTGGGCGGATGGCTGATGCTGCAGGAAGTTCTGGACGAAAAAGCCATTTACGGATGTGGTCTTATGCTGGCCGGCATGATAGTTTCGCAGCTGAATTTCAACAGGGGCCGCACCCGTGAGCGAGAGTTGCTGGATTCCGGCGCGGCGGGTTCCTGAACAGGCCTTCCGGCCTGAACGCAACACTTAAAAACGCCTGTTGGACTGTATAAGACGCCTGTTGGGCTATGCAAGTCCGCCAACTACTGTAAAATACGGGGCCTTTTTTGATGTACTCCTCAGTAAGGTGATTAAGCCGGGATGCTGGATACTTCCATCGCAATAGAAACGCCGGAAGGCGTGGACTTCGATCTCACTCCCGCCGGGCCGCTTTCCCGCGCGCTGGCGTACATGGCCGACTTCTTCATTCGGCTGGGAGTTGTCCTGGCCTGTATGATTGTCCTGTCTATCCTTGGAGAAGCCGGTTACGGCATCGCACTGATTATTTACTTTGTGCTGGAGTGGTTTTACCCGGTGCTGTTTGAGGTATACCGGGGCGCAACGCCGGGCAAGAAGTGGATGAATCTTATCGTCGTACACGATGACGGCGCGCCCATTACCTTTTCTTCCTCATTATTGCGCAATCTTCTGCGAGCGGCGGACATACTGCCAGTGTTTTACGCGTTGGGACTGGTGTCCATGATGTGCAACAAGCAATTCAAGCGTCTGGGCGATATCGCCGCCGGCACGGTCGTAGTCAGAGCGCGTCGCGCAGAGGCGCTGACGGCGCTGGCGGAGCCGGGCGTGCGGGCGCCGAGCGTTCCTCTCAAGCCGGAAGAACAGAAGGCCATTGTGCAATTTGCGCAACGGGCTGGCGTGCTGTCCCAGGCGCGTCGTCAGGAACTGGCCAACATTCTGGAGCCGTTGCATCACGAAAAAGACGAGATGGCGGTCGTTAATCTCAATCAGATGGCGAACTATCTGCTGGGTAAAACGCCGGGTCCCGAACCTGTGCAGGAGCCTTTCGCGCCGGAGTCGTCATCATCCATCGCGCAACCACCTGAGGAGCGGCAGTGAAGCAGGACGTATTTGAGCGCCAACAGCAGCACTTCTGGAGCGAGTACGCAGTACTGCTGCAAAAGCTGGAGACAGGCGACACAACAGGCTATCGCAATTTCGCCAGCTCCTACCGGCGACTGTGTCAGCATTTGTCCGTCGCGCGTCATCGCAGTTATTCGCCGCATCTGGTTTCCTATCTGAATGACTTGATGCTGCGCGGACATCAGATGCTGTATCGTCGCCCCAGTCATTTCTGGCTGAGTTTTCTGGGGTTTATCCGTTATGACTTCCCCCAGGCGGTGCGCGCCAATCAGCACTATGTCTGGTTGGCCAGCGCCCTGTTGTATCTGCCGTTCATCTTACTGATCGTCGCTATCAAACTGCAGCCGGATTTGGTGAATCTGGTGCTGGACCCGCACGACGTCGCTTCCTACGAAGCGATGTACGATCCCACCTCGGAACGTTTGGGGCGACCGCGAGAGGCCTCTACTGACGTGCAGATGTTCGGGTTTTACATCTATAACAATATCGGTATTGCTTTCCGCACTTTCGCCACTGGTATTCTTTATACCCTGGGCAGTCTGTTCTTTTTGATTTACAACGGCATTCATATGGGCGCCGTCGCTGGACACTTGACGGAGATTGGATACACCGAGCCGTTCTGGACCTTCGTTATCGCCCACGGCGCCTTTGAGCTCACGGCGATTGTGTTTTCCGGGGCGGCGGGCATTAAGCTGGGTTTTTCTCTGCTGTCTCCTGGCAATCTCTCGCGAATGGAATCCCTGAAGCGGTCGGCGAAGGCGTGTACGCCCATTCTGTTTGGCATGGTGGGCATGTTATTGATCGCCGCCTTTATTGAAGCGTTCTGGTCGTCGGATCACACCATGCCGGCGGCAGTGAAATATAGCGTTGGCGCAGTGATGTGGGCGTTGGTGACCTGTTATTTCGTTTTCAGCGGGAGGGTGCGTGAACCCCGCTAATATCAATTTCCGTTTACGTCCCCGGGACCACTACGAAGCGGTGGATCTGGGTTGTCAGTTTGTGCGTCGCTGGTGGAAACAGCTTTACGTGGTGTGGCTGTTGACGATGACGCCGGTGGTGGCGTTGTGCTGGTTACTGATTGATGACATTAACTACGTCAGTATCGCCGTGTGGTGGGTGAAGCCGCTCTTCGAACGCGGGCAACTGTATTTTCTGAGTCGCGCCGTGTTTGGCGCGCCTCCGACGATAAAGGAAACTCTGCGGCAAACGCCGAAGCTGATGTTTCTGCAATGTTTCGCCACGCTGACCTGGCGGCGCTTCAGCCCGACCCGTTCGTTCGATTTGCCTGTCATTCAGTTGGAAGGCCTGAAAGGCAAAAACCGTCAGCAGCGTATGACGGTGCTGCATCGCGATAATGCTGCGTCTGTTAGCTTCTGGGTCACTATCGTTGGCGTGCATCTGGAGAACTTTTTGATGCTCGCCGCTGTGGGACTGGTTGTCATGTTCATCCCGCAAGGCGTGCAACTGGAGTGGGAGACCCTTTTTGAGGCTGCGCCGCTGTACACGGCATGTTACTTCGTCGGCATGGCTTTGGTGGGACCTATATACGCCGCCAGCGGCTTCGCTTTGTACCTGAATCGTCGCATCACGCTGGAAGGCTGGGACCTGGAGCTGATTTTCCGTCAGCTGGGACAACGTCTGGAAGAGCGTCAAGGGGCGTTTCCTTCTGGTGAGGGCGGCGCTGCGCGTCGAGTGACTCAGGCGTTGTGCCTGGTATTGGCGTTGGGCGCCCTGGCGCTTCCACCCTCTGGTTCTGTGCGTGCGGAGACGGCGACAGAGCAGGCTGAAACGGCGGACAGTCAAAGCTGGGACACGGAAAGATCCGCGCTGACCCCGGACAAGGCGAAAGAAGATATCGAGAAGATTCTGAAAGGTTCGGACTTCCGTAATATCGTCAAGAAAGAGGCGCCCAAATTCTGGAAAGAATGGGAAGACCGTCAGGAAGAAAAACGCGACAAGCAACTGGACGACTTCAAAAGCGCTGACTTTTCCTTTGGCGAATACTTCGCTCAGATCTTCAAACTGCTGATCTGGGCGACGTTGATTGGCCTGATTTTATACCTGTTGTATCGCTATCGGGACTCTATCCTGGCGCTGTCATGGATGCCTCGCATCGAGCGCAAGGAGAAGAGCAAGCCGACCCATGTGTTTGATCTCGATATCCGTGAAGAGTCACTGCCGCCACAGTTGGCCGACGAAGCCTGGACGCTGTGGGAGCAAGGGCGTCATCGCGACGCCTTGGGTCTGTTATACCGCGGCGGTTTGTCCCGTTTGGTGCATCGCCACGGTTTGCGTCTGAATCGCGGCGCCACGGAAGGGGATTGCGTGGCGATGGTGAAGCGGCGTCAGGGTGGCGCACTCAGCGACTATTTCGCAGTTTTGACCCGGGTCTGGCAGCATCTGGCCTACGCCCACGAACTGCCCACTGCCGAGCGTTTTCAGGAGCTGTGCCGGGGCTGGAGCGACGTGTTTGATGTGGAGCGGGAAGGAGGCGACCATGCAGCGCAGTAATTCCTTCGCCGCTATGGGTATCGCCATCGCTGTTTTGGTGCTGGTGGCTTTGGGCGTCTATTGGTATCAGGGACTGGAGTGGATCGAGTACGAGCGCGATCTGGGACCGAATGAGAAAGCCCGGCGGGAGCCTTTCCTGGCGGCGCAGATATTTATTGAAAAACGCGGCTATAAGCTGGAGAGCAATCCCAGCTTCCGTGACTTCGACAACCCGGATTTTGCGCTGAAAACCCCTACGGACGACGCCATTGTGCTGGTGGATGCATACGGCTCTCTGTCACAGAAGCGGGCGCAAACCTTGCTGGAGTGGGTGGAGCGAGGCGGTCACTTGATGGTGACGGCGAAGAACCCCTACCTCAAGGGCATGGACAAAATCCAGGACCCGATTTTCGAAGAGTTTGGGGTGGAAGTGGAGCGCAACGGCCAGGGCGATTTCGACGAGGAGCTGTGGGGAGCCATAAGCACCATTGGCGGATACGTCGGCATCACGCAAGAGGACCTGTGCCCCATGCTGTATCCCCAGGCGGAATTCTCGTTTGAGGGCGATGAAAACACCATTGGCGTGCACTTCCTTTCCAACGATACGCTCTATGGCCAGGACGATTATCTATACGCCTCCGTTGGCCCGGACGGCGCCTCGCGCATGCTGCAGTACGAATACGGCGACGGCATGGTGACATACATGGTCAGCCTGGATATGTGGAAGAACTTCGCCATCGGCTGCCAGGACCATGCCTACATGCTGTGGCAAATGGCGCCGGGAGACAGCGGGGCCATGCATTTCTATTACAACCGGGACTTTCCCAGTCTGGGGTCCGTGCTCTGGCGTCACTTCTATGCGGCGATCGCGGTAGGGGCGCTGACGCTGTTTTTATGGCTGTGGTATCGGGGCATGCGCTTCGGCCCCTTGCGGGATGAAGAGCCGGGAACCCAGCGTCAGATTCTTGAGCACATCGCCGCCAGCGCTCGTTTCCTGTGGCGTATGGATAAAGGGCAGGCCTTGGTGGAAAGCGTCAGAGCGGAAACCTGGCAGGCGATTTCCAAGCGACTGCAGCATATCACGCGGCTGGAGCAATCCGTTCAGATCGCCCAGTTGGCCAAGCATTTTCAAATGAATGAACAAGCGGTGGAAGCGGCCCTGTTCGGCCCGATACCCAATGATCCGGTAAGTTTTGTCAATATTATTCGAGCGTTGAAGCGAATAAAGGATAAGTTATGAGTGAAGCCCACATCGAAGAATCCCAACTGCAATCCATCAGCCAGCAACTACAGACTCTGAAGTCTGAGCTGGAAAAGGCGATAGTGGGGCAGTCCGATATTATCGAACATACCCTGATCGCCCTGGTGGCCGGCGGACACGTGCTGATTGAAGGCGTTCCCGGTCTGGGCAAGACGCTGCTGGTGCGGGCGCTGGCGAAAACCTTCCAGGGTAAATTCGGTCGCATTCAGTTCACTCCCGACCTGATGCCCAGCGACGTGACCGGCCACTCCATGTATCACATGGAAACGCAAAGCTTCAAAATCCGCAAAGGGCCGGCGTTCACCAACCTGCTGCTGGCCGACGAGATCAACCGCGCACCCGCTAAAACCCAGGCGGCGCTGCTGGAAGTGATGCAGGAATACCAGGTCACCATCGACGGAACCTCTTTCCCGGTGCCTACGCCATTTATGGTGCTGGCGACGCAAAACCCGATCGAGCAGGAAGGCACTTATCCGCTACCGGAAGCGGAGCTGGACCGTTTCATCATGAAGCTGCTGATCGAATTCCCCAGCGCGGAGAACGAAGCCTCCATCGTACGTCAGGTCAATGACAGCCGCGGCGCCAAGGTGGATTATCTGGCCCGGGTCAGCGCCCTGACCACGCCGGAAGAAGTCGGCTCCTGGCAGGCGGCGGCCTGGCAAATCCTGGCGGATGACGCGGTGGTGGATTACGCGGTGCGCATTACCCGCGCTACTCGCGAGTGGCCGGGCGTCGCCCGCGGCGCGGGTCCGCGCGGCAGCATCAACCTGATTCGCGCCGCGAAAGCGCGGGCGTTGATGGAAGGGCGTCCCTATATTCTGCCTGATGACGTCAAGTTACTGGCCCCGGCGGTGCTGCGTCATCGCTTACTGATGTCCGCAGACATGGAGATCGAAGGCGTCAGCGTCGATAAACTCCTCGCCGGTATGTTGGAAGAGATTGAGGCCCCCCGTAAATGAGACGCAGAGGGGTGCAACCCAGTCCGCAGTTACTCTACTGCGGACTCGTCGTCACGCTCGCTCTGCTGTGCTGGCAGGGCTATGAGTTGTGGACGGGCGACGGCGATTGGCTGCCGGCGCCAGGTAGTGAGGTCGGCGAAGGCTTTTTCTATGTGCTGATGGGGCTTGCGACGGTGGCGGTGTTGCTGCTGGCGGCGGACCTGTTCGTGTCCTGGCGTCTGCCATCGGCGCAGATTCACCGCGAGATTCGCCACAATCTGGCGTTGGACCAGTGGATTCCCGTCAAACTCACCATTACCCATGACTTTCCTTACGCGGCTACGCTGGAAGTGCATGACCATCTTCCGGTGGATTGCGAGTTCGAAGGATTGCCTTTGGTTGTGCCAATGGAGCCGGGTCACCGCACGACAGTGGAGTATCGACTGCGGCCCCGTCGCCGCGGCCCCTTGGAGTTAACCCGGGCGGAAGTCCGCGTGCGTTCGGTGGCGGGATTCTGGCTGTTGCGTCAGACCCATGTCGTGGAAACTTCCGCCAAGGTGTTTCCGGATTTCGCTTCCATTGAAGGCTACCAGTTGTTGGCCACGGACAATCACACCAGCCAGATGGGCATCCGCCGCAAGCCGCGTCGCGGCGAAGGCATGGATTTCCACCAGTTGCGGGAATATCGGCAGGGGGATTCACAGCGGCAGATCGACTGGAAAGCCACCTCTCGCCGCCAGAAACTGATTTCCCGGGAGTATCAGGACGAGCGAGATCAGCAGGTCATACTGCTGCTGGACGGCGGCCGTCGTATGTTGACGCAGGATGGCGTCAGTACGCACTTCGACCACTGCCTGAACTGTTTGCTGATGTTGTCGTACGTGGCCTTACGCCAGGGCGACGCGGTGGGCATGATGAGTTTCGGCGCTTCAGTAAAGCATGCGTCGCCGATCAAGGGCGCCACCAATATCAACCGCCTGATCAACCAGTTTTACGACTTCTATCCGGATAAATCCGCGCCGGATTATCTGGAGGCGGCCCGCGAGTTGATGCAGCGCTACCGCAAACGTTCCCTGGTGGTGCTCACCACCAACTTGAGAGAAGAGGACAGCGAAGACATCATCAACGCCTGTCGCCTGCTGCAAAAGCGTCATTTGGTGCTGGTGGCGAATTTGCGCGAGGAAACCCTGGACCGGACGCTGGCGGAGGACGTTCGCAATTTCGATCAGGCTGTGGTCTACGCCGGTGTGGTGGACTATCTGCGCCAGCGGGACAAGCTACAGGAAAAACTGCGCGCACAAGGTCTGTTCTTCGTGGATTGCGCTCCCAGCAAGCTCACCGCGCAGGTTATCAACAGCTACTTCTCCATCAAGCGGGCGGGCTACCTATAGCCCCCTTTACGCGCTTCGGGGTGGGCTCTGCTATGCTTTCATCTGTCCAAGCATTTATTCGCGTAGCAATGATATTCGTATGTTAATGGCGTGTTAATAAAGGGGCGCAAGGATGCGCCTGCGCGGCGGCTAGCCGCGGGAGGCAGGGCCTGACATGTGCAGGCCCTGTCGTTGCAGACAATTAGAAGGAAGCTATTTGTCTGCCTGATTAATATATAGGAGCCTGTCCCGTGTCCGACCCTAATCCCTATCAACCGCCGTCATCAGAAGTGATGGATGAATCCAATTCGCCCGTCACATTGGGTCCGCCGCAAAGCATGCCCGCTGGCAGCGGCTGGAGCTGGATTGCAGAGGGCTTCGCGATCTTTCGCGCAGGCCCGGGGCCCTGGATTGGGATGATGATCGTGTATGTTCTGATCATGCTTGTAGTGGGGATTTTGCCTTTGATCTCCATCGTTCTGGTGAATATTCTGGCGCCTCTGTTGATGGCGGGCTTTATGATCGCCAGTCGCAGGGGGGCGACCTCGGGGCGCATTGAGTTTGCCGATATGTTCGTCGCCGTACAGGAAAAATCGACGCCGTTGATTCTGTTCGGGCTTATCATTTTGGGATTCAGCGCAGTGATTATGATCATCTGCGGCGCATTGTTTTTTTCTTCGGTGGCGGACTCCATGGATGCGGCGCAGTTCGGCGGCGCGCCGGATACCAAGTTCCTGCTGGCGGTTCTGATTTATCTGGGATTATTTATACCGCTGATGATGGGCGCCTGGTTCGCGCCGGCGTTGATCGTATTTCACGACCTGGGCCCCTGGGACGCGTTTACTACGAGTTTTAAAGGCTGTCTGGTGAATATCATTCCGTTCCTGCTGTACGGAATCATTTCTTTCATACTCATGATCCCGGCGGTGATTCCGTTAGGTCTGGGAATGCTGGTGTTGGGGCCGACGCTGATTGGCTCGATCTACGCCGCTTACAAGGATATTTTTCTGGTCACCGAGCAATAGCGAACGGACTTTGGACCCTTAGGGTCTGATGCTGCGCAACAGCGCCAGCAGGTCCGGCGCCAATTGCGCATAGCTGGCCAACAAGCCGGCGGCGTCCAGGGCGTCGGCTTTGCTGGCCAGCGCATTCTCCTGCACCTGATCCACCAGACGATGCAGATAGCGTTCTCCGCGTAGTCGGTTCACTGCGATTTCCGATACCGGCGCCAACAGGGGCGCGATGGCGATGGCGGCGACTACGCCGGCGGCGGCTCCGCTCCAGGTCACCCAGGCGGGGGCGCCGGCCCATTGCACCCAGAGCGCCCCCCACCAGGACTGCTGCGCCAGATACAGGCTGCTCGCCATGGCGCTGCCAGTGGCGATGGCGCTACCGAAAGTGGCTTGTCCGCCGAGGCTTTTGCCCAGCGCGCCGACCAACAGGAACACCAGTAGATCGCGTCCGCCTTCCCGTGGACCGCTCAGCGACTGCATACGCTGACTCAAAAACGACTGGATCTCCTGCTGATGACCCTGCATATGCGGCTGACGCATCAGCTCGCCGCACTCCTGCAGTTCCGGAATATGGCGCTCCATCAAGCGTTGAATCTGGTTTTGCAGAGCGGGCAGTTGCAGCAGCTCTTCCGTGATGATGCGCAGCATCGCCTGTTCCTTGCCGGACAACTCCGTCTGCGCCGTCGCTTTATTGCGGCGTATCAGCTTGCCGGCGACGCGAACCAGTCCCCGCGGCAGACTCATCAGGTCCGCTGGGATATCGCGACGATGGGTCCAGTGGCGCCGCAGAATGGCTTTGGTGGAGGACATATGCTCCGCGTATACCCGGGGAACGCGGGCATGGGCTTCCGTAAAGTGGCGCAGGAGCGTTTGCTCAATATCCTGCTCAAGTTGATCTGTGGCGGTAGCGTCTGACACGGTGAGGGCGCTGCTCGAAGTAAATGGTTAATGCGCTCCCGATTTTACCCTATCGCGCCGCAAACCGGCATACTGCTTTGTTCTCCCCCTACAGCCTCACATTGGTTAGCCAGATGTACTGGTAGGGGCGCAGGATAATCTGTCCCACCCGGTCCTCGAACGCCTGCTCGGAAATCAAATCGAACCATTGGTCGGTGGAGATCAGATTCAGCTCCGCCAGATTAATGGACTGCGGCTGATCCGAAACGTTATGGATGGCGAAAATGCTTTGCATGCGATCCTGGCTTTGGCGCCAGAATGAGAAAAGCGCATCCCCGGTGTGCAGGGTGTATTGCGTGGCGTTGGGATGGAAGGCCTTTTGGCGTTTACGGATGGCGATCAGTTTCTGCATGGCGGCGAACACTTTTGGATGATGCCCCTCCCCTTGCAGCGCCTGCTCCAGGTCCTGCTGACGCCAGATGTGGCGATTGATGGAGCGGAACTGACCAGTGTGCTCCACCCGCTCATAATCATTTTCCGTTCCGACCAGACTGTGAATGTAAAACGCGGGGACGCCTTCCAGCGCCAACATAATAGCGTGGGCGCAGAGAAAACGGGCGAAGCCGAAGTGGTCGGGGCCATGTTGCACGGTGCCGCTGAGCGCGTTCCACAGACTGATATTGATTTCATAGAACTTAGGCTGGCCATCGGGACCGGTGCGTGCGCTGGCCTTGCCGCCGAACTTCTGCATGGTGGACACCAGCGCATCCAGCTCCCACTCGCTCAGCAAGCCCTCGGTGGGGCGCAATCCCACGCCGTCATGGGAGGCGATGAAGTTCAGGTAAGTGGTTCCCTGTTGCGCCGGCGGCATGCTCATCAGCCACTTCTTCAGGTATTCGCAACTGCCGGTGACCAGACTGTTGATCAACAATGGCGGCAAGGAGAAGTTGTAGATCAGATGGGCTTCGTTGGCGTTGCCGAAATAGGTCAGGTTTTCGTGGTTGGGAATATTGGTCTCGGTAATGATGACCGCGTCATGGGCGCGATGCTCGATCAGCAGGCGCAACAGGCGGATCATCTCATGGGTTTCGGGCAGGTTGATGCAGGAGGTCCCGGGTACTTTCCAGAGAAACGCCACTGCATCCAGCCGGAACCAGCGCACGCCTTTGTCCAGATACAGACGCAATATGCGCAAAAACTCCAGTAGCACCTGCGGATTGCGGAAATTCAGGTCGATCTGATCATGACTGAAGGTGCACCAGACATGGCGGACGCCGCCAGCCGTGGCGACTTCCCGCAGCAACGGCGAGGTGCGCGGCCGCACCACCTGGGTTAAATCCGTATCGGGAGAGGCCTCCACAAAGTAATCAACGCCGGGCGTCTGTCCCGCCTTGTAGTTTTCGAACCAGAGGGAGCGGCTGGAGCAATGGTTGATGACCAGATCCCCCATCACTTTGAACTCCCGGGTGAAGGCGGCGATATCCTCCCAGTCGCCGAGGGCGGGATTCACGGTGGTGTAATCCATGACGCTGAAACCGTCGTCGGAGCTATAAGGAAAAAACGGCAGAATATGTACGATGCTGATGCAATGCCGCAGCTGACTGCGTAAAAATTCATGCAGGCTGTGTAATGGCGGCTCGTTATCGCTGCGTAAAGTATCGCCGTAAGTGATCAGTACGGCGTCTTCCTGGGACCAGGGGTTACGGTGAGGTTGCGGAGGCGGCGCGTTGGGCTCCAGTCCGAATGTGGCCAGGCATTCTTTGACGAAATTAAGCGCGTTGACGTCCGGATACAGCGTTTTGATGTGCTCCATCAGGCGCTGCTCCAATTGAGTGAGCGAGGCGTGCTCCATAATTCTGCAGTTCTCCTGGTTGGAAAAGCGGTTTATCCCAAGACGTCACCTACAGCATAGCGCTTTGACCGCGCAGTGCGGACGTCGTCGCTGTTTCTCCTGATAAACATCGGGGCCAGCTGCGACGTTGCCGCAGTCGCAACAGACTAATGATCGGCGAACTCCCGCATGTCGGCGTCAACGGCGTCATAAAGGCGCGTCAGCACGCTGGGGAAAGCGCTGATGACCCGGTTCCAGGACGGGATGAACGGCGCTTCCATCGGGTGTTCCAGGAAGTACTCGCCAGCCTTCATGATATTCTTGGCGAACAGCTCTACGGCCTGCTCTTCATGATGCACGTCGAGGGCCAGTCCATTGATTTCCGCGTCGTTGCGGTAGGTCTCCACAAAATCCAGCGCAATGCGGAAGTAGCAGGCCTTGATCGTGCGGAAAGTTTCCTGATTGAAGACGATGCCCTGGGTGGCCAGTTTGCGGAACAGGGCTTTGGTGATGTCGATGGACATTTTCGACAGCCCGGTGTCGTCGTTGTCGGCGGACAGGTCCTGGTGCTTGTGGTCGTACACGTCGGCGATATCTACCTGACACAGGCGGTTGGTGGAGTAGTTGCGCTTCATTTCGCTCAGGACGCCGATTTCCAGACCCCAGTCGCTGGGGATGCGAATATCGTTGATCACGTCTTTGCGAAACGAGAACTCGCCGGCCAGGGGATAGCGGTAACTGTCCAGATAGTCGAGGAAATCCAGATGGCCGAGCACTTTCTTCAGCGCCCGCAACAGCGGCGTCACCAGCAGGCGGCTTACGCGACCGTTGATTTTGCCGTTGGCGACGCGGGCGTAATAGCCTTTGCAGAATTCATAGTTGAAGTTGGGATTGGCCACGGGGTAAATCAGGCGCGCCAGTAGCTCGCGGTCATAAGTGACAATGTCGCAGTCATGCAGCGCGACGGATTCGCAGGCCCCGGAGGCCAGCACATAGCCAAGACAGAACCAGACGTTGCGACCCTTGCCCGGTTCCCGCGGCGACAGCGATTCCTGCTTCAGTTCCGCGTCGATGGCGCGCAGTCGGGGGCCGTCGTTCCACAGCACCCGATGGCGTTGCGGCAATGCGGAGAAGAATTGCAGAGCTTCCCGGTATTGCCCTTCATCCGCCCGGTCCAGACCAATGATGATTTCCTCCAGATAAGGCACTTTGCATAAGTGCTCCAGGATGCGCGGCATGGCTTCGCCCTGCAGCTCTGAATACAGGCAGGGAAGCACCAGCGCCAAAGGTCTGCGTTGAGAAAAGGCGACCAACTCCCGTTCGATATCCTCCAGGGGACGACGGGACAGGTTATGCAGGGTGGTTACTATGCCGTTTTGATAAAAATCGCCCATGCTTGATCCTCTTTATTGTCGGCGTGCGTCCCCTGAATGAAGCCGGAACGCCGCAGCATTCCGGCGCAGGTTACGTACGCATGGATGGCGCGTTCAGCGACTGTTGCGACGCAAGCACCTGTTCTACGGCTTCGGCCCAGCCCTCCGGGCCGAACTTCCTGGTCAGGATGCGCTCCTTGCGCTCCAGGGAAGGCGGCAGATGTGAGGGAGAACGCACTACCACCGCAATATCCGCGGCGTTGAGCATGGCGATGTCATTATGGCTATCGCCCAGGGCCATGCTGACCGGCGTCTCGCCGCAACGTTCGGCGTAAAGCTCCGTCAGCCATTGCATGGCGGTGGCCTTGTTGAATTGCCCCATCACATGCAAGAAGCGGCCGCCGCGTAAAATTTGCAAACCTGTGTCATTAAGTTCGGCGGTGAATTGTTTTAACGCCGCTGGACTGTCCTCCCAAACCAGCGGCTCCGTGAATTCGCGCTGCTTGGCCAGGGCCGCGTCGGCCTTGGACAAACCGGTGAGCGACGCCACTGCTTCGGCGTCCATTTCGTAAAAACTTTTGAAGCCGTAGGCGCCTTTAAACTCCTGCAGCACGTCCAGAATATGTTGCCGACTGGGACCGAAGCTCTTGGCGTAAAACTCTTCGCTGACCCGCGCGCCGCAGAATGGCTCCTGAAACTGGGATTTCGGCAGATACACCGCGGCGCCATTCTCAACAATGAATGGGTCCTGGTGATGCAGCCTTTGGCGCAATGCGCGTAGTTCGGCGTAAGTTTTACTGGTGTTCCAGACGCAGGGAATGCGCCATTGCTTTAACTTGGCCAACGTGGGTAATGCTGAATCCGCAGCGTAGGTGTGGTGATCGAGCAAGGTTCCGTCCAGGTCGGTGTAAATGATTAACTGGCTCATATCGTTCCCACTGGGACTATCGTCCGGTTGATGTCGTTGTGATGGTGTTTCTGCAAATCCGATACCAGCTTCCCCGCGACAGGGATGTTTCTCCCTTTCGTTCCCTGTTCGATCTGATCTGGCATGGCCTGACGATGCAGAAACTCCCGGTTACTGTGTCGAATGCGCCCAAAAAGCGGGCGCCGATTGGGCGTAAGCGCCAAGGCGCCTTATTTTGGTGCGTTGAACGCAAGAATACCTGCTCCCTTTTTTCTTTTACGCTTCCGGACGGGCCGGCGCAACAGGATGGGAAACCCCGGCGTGGGCCATCTGCTGAGAGGAATACACACAATCGGCTACAAATTTCTGCATGTAATCCATATATAAATTAAGCTATAAGAAACGGATTAATGAATCAGCCATACGGAAAAGGCGCCTGCGGCGCGCGCGACGAAAAGCTTATATGAATCGTTAACAGTAAACGCATAGCTGAAACTCACGAAACATCCCGCCGGCAAGGCGCCCATGGCGCACGAACCGAACCAGCGTTGATGGAAACGGCGATAATCTCCATCTGCGCTTAACTGAATCGGGTACGCATGAAACACGAAATAAAGACGATCGAACTTCCCTGCGGCAAGCTTGAGGTGGGTATGTTCGTCAGCCAGTTGGATCGTCCCTGGCTGGACACGCCATTTCCGTTACAGGGCTTTCTGCTGCGCACCCGGCGTGATATCGAACTCCTGCAACAGTTTTGCGATTACGTCTATATCGATACGGTGAAAGGCCGTAGACCCAAGGGCGGCGTGTCGCCTCTGTCAGTCAACATCAAAGACTCCCTGCATCGTCGTCGAAAACTGTTGCCTGGCGTCAAGCTGCACAATTATGTGGACGTCGCGCCGTTGGAAGAAGAGATGCCGGTGGCTAAAGCGTTGTACAAAGATTTCAGCGCCAACGTCGCTTATCTGATGGATGAAATGAGCCGCGGCGCGTCCTTTCAGCTCAAGAAATTTCAGGCCCTGGTTGCGCCCATGGTGGAAAGCGTTATCCGCAACCCGGATGCCTGCGCCTTGATGGCCCGAATGAAGAATCAGGACTCCTACGCTTATAAACACTCCATGAGCGTTTCCGTCTGGTGCGTCATTATGGGGCGGCAATTGGGCCTGTCGCAGAAAGACCTGGAGGAACTGGCGGTCGGCGGACTGTTGCTGGATGTCGGCAAGCTGCAATTGCCGTCGGAACTGTTGATGCAGGCGCGCCGTCTTGAGGATCATGAGTTTGAGCTGATGAAAAGCCATGTGGCGCGCGGACTGGAGACAGTGAAGAACATCGAGGGCGTCAGCCGCACGATATTGGCCATGGTGGAGAACCACCATGAGCGCCACAATGGCTCCGGTTATCCACGGGGCATGGCGGCGAATGCGATTCCCATCTACGCCCGCATCGCTTCTCTGGCGGATTGCTATGACGCCATCACCAGCCAACGCCCATACGCTCATCCCCTGCCGCCCTCTGAGGCGGTGCGCAAACTGTATGAATGGCGCAACGTGGAATTTCAGGCGGAACTTGTAGAAGAGTTTATCCAGGCGGTGGGCATCTACCCCGCCGGCACTTTGGTCGAGTTGACCGACGGACAAGTGGGCATCGTTATCGGAGAATACCGCTCCAGACGCCTGCGACCCCGTTTGCTGATGTTGCTGGACAGCGAGAAAAACCTGTACGACGTTCCCAAAGAGCTTGATTTGCTGGATTGCCTGGAGTCCAGCGCAGGTCAGCCGCTGCATATCGAACGCAGTCTGGAGCCGGGCTCGTACGACATTGATCCTGAAACGCTCTATATCTAGATGGAGTCATTATGAGCGACGCGCCCAACACGACGACGCCGCAGCGCAGTGAATTTCTACAGGAACTGCGGCGTGCTGCGACAGTGTTGCCGGAAGGACGTGCGCTGGGAGTCATTGTCTTCGATCTGCGGCGTTTGCTGAGGACCAACGAAATATATGGCGACGCGGTCGGCGATCACCTGTTTCAGGCCGTCGGCGAGCGCCTGCATAAACTCAGAGAAGGAAAAGGTCCCGTCTTTTGCGTGGGCGACGGACGCTTCGCTATCACGGTGCAGGCGGTCAGCGCGGCGATATTGCAGCTGGCGGCGCAGCAGATGCTGAAAGTGCTGGAGCAACCCCTGGATATCGATAGCCACCGACTCAGCGTGCATCTCACCTGTGGCGGCGCCAGTTACCCCGCGCATACCTCTAAACCTGAGACCTTGTTGACCTGTGCAGAGCAGGCTCTCTCAGGAGCTAAATATTTGCGCGTGCGCTATATGGACTACAGCGACATGCCGGAAAACCGTCGGCTGGGAGACTGGAATATTGAAAGGGAAGTGATCCAGGCGATTGAGCAGAACTCTCTGGAACTGTACTTCCAACCTAAAATTCACATTCCCTCGCAAACCGTCGCAGGCGCTGAGGCGCTATTGAGATGGCGCAGCCCGACCCGAGGATATGTGTCGCCGGAACTGTTCATTCCCTATATCGAAAACGCCGGTCTTTCCTATGAACTGCAGAAGTGGGTGCTCAATACCGCCTTGCGCCTGGGACGCGACTGGCTGGACCGCTATCCCGACTTTGCCCTGGCGGTGAATATCTCGCCGGAGTTTGTCTCCAATCCTGAACTGAGCAATCTGGTGCTGGGAGCGCTGGGCATATGGGACGCCGAGCCGGAAAACCTGGTGCTGGAGTTAACGGAAACTGTGTTGCTGTGGGAGCGCAATCGCAGCATCGATAACCTGGAGGCGCTGAGGGTGACGGGCGTATCCGTAGCGATTGACGATTTCGGCACCGGCTACTCTTCGCTGGAATATTTTAAAGATCTGCCCGCTAATCAATTAAAGATCGATAAGGCGTTCGTCTTTCGCATGCTGGATCATCCTGCGGACGGCGATATGGTGGGTCTGATGATTCGTCTGGCGCATATTTTCGGCATGCAGGTGGTGGCGGAGGGCGTGGAGGACGCGGCCTCGTTGCATCGTCTGGCCGCGATGGGTTGCGAGCAGGCGCAGGGATTTTACTTTTGCAAACCCATCCCCCGAGACGCTTTCACCGAATGGATGCATGCATTCCACCCCGCGCAGTATTTCCGCGAAGACGTCTGATCTCTGTCACGCTCGCGCCTTCGTTTAAATCAGGCGCTCATCATGGTTAGCGCGGTGTCCAGCATACGATGAGAAAACCCCCATTCGTTGTCATACCAGGCGAGCACCTTCACCATGCCTTCGTGAGACTGGGTATGGTTGGCGTCGAAGATGGCGGAGGCGGTGGAATGAGTGAAGTCGATGGACACCAGCGGCTTATCGTTGTACTCGAGCACCGGCGTCTCCCGGCTGGCCGCCAGCATCATGGCGTTGATCTCCTCGGCGCTGACATGGCGCGCTACTTTTAAAGACAAATCCAGCAGGGACACATTGGCGGTGGGCACCCGCACCGCCATACCGGTCAAACGCCCCTCCAGCCCAGGCAGCACCTTGCCAATGGCGCGTGCGGCTCCGGTGCGGGTGGGGATCATGGACAGGCCGGCGGCTCTGGCGCGGAACAGATCTTTTTTATGCGCCAGATCCAGCAGATGCTGGTCGTTGGTGTAGCTGTGAATGGTAGTCAGCACGCCTTGTTCGATCCCCAGGTTTTCATGCAGCACCATCGCTACCGGGGCCAGGCAGTTGGTGGTGCAGGAGGCGTTGGAGACGATGGTGTGACGGGCTTCAAGAACATGCTCGTTGACGCCGTACACCACTGTGGCGTCGGCGTCCTCGGCTGGGGCTGAGATCAGCACTTTCGATGCGCCGGCCATGATATGAGCTTCAGCCTTTTCCCGTTTGGTGAATCTGCCGGTGCATTCCAGCACCAGGTCCACATTGGCCACCGCCCAGGGCAACTCCAGTGGGTCGCTATGCTGCAACATGGCGATGTCGTCGCCGGCGACTCGCAATAGTTCGCCACTGAGCCGGACTTCCTGACTGAACTTGCCATGAACGGAGTCGTAGCGCAGCAGATGAGTGCAGGTCTCCCGGTCCGCCAGATCGTTGATCGCCACCACCTGGATCATGTCCCGATATCCGGATTCATAGATGGCGCGTAATACATTGCGTCCGATGCGACCGAAACCGTTGATGCCGACCCGTATCATATGTAACCCCTTCGCATGGCCTTATTGCGGCGGCTGCCCCTGGCGCTGTTCGTTAACGGTGTGACTAGGTTAAGTCTTTGATCCGTGTGCGAATTGACGCCGAGTGCAGGCGACCAAGTTTATTTGCATAAACTTAAGTATAGAGCCTGCGCGAAAGTTCGTTATTTCACAGCATCAAAGGAACATCGTTGGCGGAGGATGCTTTGCGCGCAGGCGAGCGTGGGCCTCCTGCAAGCGGTCCAGATGCATCTCCCGCAACTCCGGCTGATTTTGCTGATCCGACTGACTGGCCAGCACCAACAGGTGCTCCTTGATCTCTTCTGCGGTCGCCTTGGTTTCAGGGTGCATTTCATGTAAATGCGGCGCCGGCGCGCGCCGCAGTCGCACCTGGCGCTCGCCATTGAGGGCTGGCGCGGGTTTGCGGGCGTCCAATTCATACAGGTGCACCACATTCAGCGCGCAATCGGGCACGGCGATAAAGTTGCCGGCGCCATGGAGAAGAAAAGGCATCCATAACTGTCCAGTGCCCGGTTCGGCTCCCAGACCCGCATAGCTGCAGATAAATTTCCCGTCCGGGGTAAACACCTTGAGGGCGCGGTTGACCAGATCATTCACCACCAAGTGGCCGTTGACGTAATGCACGCCGGTGGGCAGCAGGAAATGATCGCCGGTATCGCCATATCCCGCCTGGCCAAAAGCGCCGATGTAGGTCCCGTCCGCCTCGAAAATCTGAATGCGGTTGTTGAACTGATCGCTGACATAGACGCGCCCTTGTTCATCCAGCGTCACGTCGCTGGGGGAATGAAACTCTCCTGGTCCGGCGCCAAAGCGGCCGAAAGTGCGAACATGACCGACAATGCCGTGGCGGTCGATGCGCCATTGCGAAATCCGATGATTGCCGGAATCCGCGATATAAATGTCTCCCTGCGGCGATACCGCCATACCCATTGGCTTCGATAACTCCCAGGGATCGTCGCCGGGACCGCCAAAAAAGGTATACAGCGTCAGGTCGTTGATGAAAGGGTTATATTGCAGGACAGAGATGAAACCACTCAGGTAGTTGCCCAGCAGCAGCAGGGGAGCGTCGGCGTCGATTTGCCCGGGCAGGGGTTGTGAAGGCTGGTAAATATCTACGCCCAGCATGCCGGCGAACATGGCGTAACTGATCTGCTCGGGAATTTCCACTTGTTCATTGAGGTCGGAATGCAGCACCGTGCGCGGCACTGCGTTCATCATCCAAACGCCCACATCCGGGTCTTCCCGCACATTGAGCGCGGAGCGCCACCACATCTGACAGGCGTCCCAGTAATGGAACCACCATTGTGCGGACATCTGCGCCGGCCAGAACGGAGACGAGGCGTCAATCTGAGGCGACGTTATCCGGGGCTTGTCTACCATCGCCACGGAGGTTACGTAGTAAAACTGACCGGGATTGCTACGCGGGTTACCGGCCTGGGCGATGAAGGTGGGGGTATCCAGACCGGGAATCAGGTCCTTGGGGTCGAGCAGATAGACCGTCGCCAGAATAGGGTCGGACACCAGCAGTCGGTTGGCTTTGCCCGGGACGGCGGTGACTTGAATGGGAGCGAAAAAGCCATGCATGGAGTCCAAGGGCCGCCCCTCGCGGTCAAAGACGCCAATCTGGTATTCGCCGCTGCCGGGAATATACAGGCGGTTGTGGGCCACCGTCACATCCCGGGCGACGCCAAGTCCGGTCAACTCGCTGCGTCCTGTGGCGGCGAAGGGGACGCCTTTACCCTGCAGGTCGCAACGCAGTACGTTGGCGTGGCCAGTATTGGCGATGTACAGGCGGCCTTCGTTATCGGTGCTGAGGCCTTGCGGCCAAAGCAGGGTCAGTTGCTCTCCGCCGCAGTCGATATGTTGGATATCGTGGCTGAACTCGCCGCTTTCAGTGAAAATGGCGATACGGCTGTCGCCCTCGCTATTGGCGTAAAATTCATCGGCTACACAGAGATGGCCGTTAATAAAAGTCAGCCCGTTCGGCCCCACTAAGGGCTCTTTCTGCTTGTCTCCAAATACATTGACCACATCCAGCTGCAGATCCTTGCGATATGCGATGACCTGGATACGACGATTGGCGAGGTCCGACACATACATGAGCGCTTTCGTGGGATGTGGGCAGAGGCGGAAGGGCATGTTGAAACGGCCGGGTGTCCTGCCCGGCCCTCCGAATACCGCCAGCACCTCGCTGAGGTAAGGATTCATGATCACCAGACGATTGTTTCCGGTGTCCGCGATCCATACGCGTCGGTGGCGATCCACCGCCAGACCGACCGGCGAATTGAAGGTAAATTCAGGATGGGTGGCGAGAACGAAAGGCGTGGCGGTGGTTGGGGCGGTTTCAGTATGACCAAGCGAAGAGCGATAACTCAGCAGCATGACGAGCTCCCTTTCTGACTGAGCGATACAGTCGGTTTCCGCCCTGACTGCCCGATGTGCAAATCACATCACGGCGGCGGCAGAAACCATTTTCCCTCTGCGACCAGCTCATTCAGCGCACTTTCCAGATCATTGAGCAACTTGGCTGCGTGATCACGCTTCTTGCTCACCACGAAACGCGCGTCCAGAGAGGACAAACGTTTGCGACGCAGGTCCTGGACCGGCTGTTTCTTCAACTCCAGCCGCATAGGTCCATCATAGTTTAGTAGATAATCGCAACGTTTCACTTTGAGCATGCCAATGGCTTGAGCATGGTTGAATGCGGAGCAATCACGGATCCGGTTGACCGGGTCGCGGAGAAAACGGATGGCGCCGCCGTAACTGAATCCGTGTAGCAGGACCACGCTTTCTCCTACCAAGTCTTCAATGTGGTTGATGGTCTTCTTATCGCCTTGCCAATAGGCGTTGAGCTCGATCCGGGCGACGATGGAATCGCCGACCAGAGTGGTTCCGGTGAATTCCGGCAAGGTGGAGAGCCCGATCCAAAGATCAATCTTACCGTCCGCTAATTCAATGGCCATGCGTCGGGTAGGGCGGGAGACGGCGCGCCAGGAATAGTGTCTTTTTTCCATGAGCATGCGCGCGAGATCGATCAGGTAACCTTCCGGTTTCCCCTCCTCATTGGTGAAGAAAACAGGCGGGAATTCGATGTAGCCGATGACGACTTCTTTATTTTCCGCGAGCAGATCGTGAACATCAACGTTGGCGGAGATGGGCGATGAGATCCATGCCAGGATTCCCGAAAGCAACAACGTAAACAGGCGGTGAAAGGTGTTCAAGATAACTCACATTGAATGCTTAAGCGTTCAGCTTATGCTCGGTTTTTATTCCTTCAAAACACAGGAGCGAATCCTGCAGCGAAAGTCCTGTTCGCAGTCGTCAATGCGTTAGTCTCAGCCGAACGGAATGCAAGTTCCGGCGGCTGATGCGGGCGTTTGGCCCCTCTGACGGTCTGCCTGAACAATGCTATAAAGCATAGCATTGTTGCGGGCAAACAATAGCGGCGGATTAGCCGTCGGATTTTTCAGCTTTGACTGACAGCAGCTCAACTTCGAACAACAGTGTTTCGTTCGGGCCGATGCGACCGTTGCCGCCAGGACCGTAAGCCAGCTTGGCGGGGATGAAAAGCTGCCACTTGGCGCCGGGCTTCATTAACTGCAGCGCTTCAGTCCAGCCAGGAATAACGCCGTTAACCGGGAAGGATACAGGCTCGCCGCGTTGTACGGAGCTGTCGAATACTTCGCCATTGATCAGGCTGCCGGTGTAATGAACTTCAACGGTGTCTTGCGCTTTGGGGCTGTCGCCTTCACCAGCCTTCAACACTTTGTACTGCAGACCGCTGTCAGTGGTGACGATGCCTTCTTTCTTGGCGTTGTCGGCCAGGAAGGTATCGCCTTTCTTGGCGTTTTCCTCAGCCAGCTTCTCGAACTGCTCCATTTGCTTTTTCTGCATGGCCTGCTGATATTGCTGAACCTGCGCGGAGATCTCCTCGTCGGTCATCAGAGAAGGCTTGCCTGCGTATGCGTCGGCAACGCCTTTGGTGAAGCTTTCGATATCCAGCTCAGGCATGGAGTCCGCCAGACGACGACCGAACATTTGACCAAAGCTGTAGCCGGTTTTTTGCGCGTCGTTAGTGAGCTTTTCCGTTTCCGCATGGACTGCGACAGGCAAAGATAACGCCACAGCGCATAGCAGACCGCTCATGCTGGCTAACGCTTTTTTCATAATTATTCCTCAAAAAAATTAGATGGATTGGCAGTATAAAGCGCTTTAAGGTACAGCTTTTTGGCGCACCGCGCTAGGGGATGTCAACGCCGGGATCCAGCCGGATCCCGGGCCTGGTTCACAGTTCTAACCGCCGTTGACTTGCTGCAACTGTTTGTTGCGTTCATTCATGAGGTCGCGCACCGCCTTGGCTTCATCCATGATGTTCAGCGCGCGCTCGAAACTGAGGGTATCTTTGTTTTCCGCTTCCTCCAGAGTCTTGCGAGTATCGGGAGGCAGCGCGTCGCGAGGAGAACCGGTGGCGACTTGGCGCTCTTCCTTCTTCTCCGTGGGGACGGACTGAATAACGTTGGTTTTGTTGCTTACAGTTATGACGTCCACGTTGACGCCTTCGGGGGGTGGGGCGTCGCTGTATTGCAGCACGCCTTCAGCGTCGCGCCATTTGTATACCTGACGCACCACTTCCTGCTCTGGCAGCTTTTTGTCCATGGTCATCAGCGTTGGCGTTTCGGTTCCTTCCGGTAAGGGCAGTCGCCACATGGGCGAACCTGTCTTATCTTTAATAAAAAAGGGCAGGGCGAGAGCGACCCCAAGCGAGGCCAATGTCAGAAATCGAAAAATCCACTTCAAAGGTTTACATCTCCATAACCAGACTGGCGGCCACTAAATTCAATTGCGCCTGATTCACTTCCTGCGCGTCATTGAGACGGGAGAAGTAATCAAGCAGATTGCGACGGCAAAGAGCAACCGTTTCCACCGCTTCCTGCGGCGCTGATAAATCCTCTTTCCCCGTACCTGATAGTAAAGCATATATAAGCGATATTTCGTAGCGTTCAGCCGCCAGTTCCAACTGGAGAATGCGCTGCCTGAGCGCGTTTTGGCGGCAGTTTTGTTTATTCAGCGCGTTGCGTGCGGTTCGCAGCGGTAGAACAATTTTTGTGCGCCAGGAATCAATGGCGCTGAAATCGCTGGCGGGGTTAAAGCGACGTTGACGCAAGGCGAGCCAGCCGCAGGCGAGCAGCAGGTTCACGTCGGCGTCAAACTGGTTTTGCCATTGCAGACAGATTTTCTGAGTTTGCGGGTTTGCATAGCGCGCCAGAGCATAATCCCAAAGTGGGTTGTCCAGAGGAGGCGGGTCGCCTTGAGCCGGCTTTTCGGAAGCTCCGGACCGCGGTCTGTCAGAGGCGTTTTCGCTCATAGAAAACTCTTTAATGAATCGATGGCAAGCGTGCTAAAATCCGCCGCCATGTTAAGTCTAAATCAGCTATCGATCCAACGTTCCGGCCAGTATCTGCTGGAAAACGCCACTGTCACCGTTACGGCGCGCAGCCGCGTCGCTATTGTCGGCCCTAACGGTTGTGGTAAATCCACTTTGTTCAGCCTTATTTTGGGTGAAATCGGCTCTGACTCGGGGGACATTTCCTTTCCAGGCGGAACCCGTATCTCCCACATGGCTCAGGAGACGCCCGCGCTGAATTGCTCCGCGCTGGACTTTGTTCTCGACGGCGATAAGCGGTTGCGTCAATTACAGGCCGAGCTGGCGCTGGCGGAGCAGGCGGACGACGGCGTCGCCACCGCGCGGTTGCACCATGAGCTTGACCTGATCGACGGATATAGCGCCGAAGTACGCGCACGTCGTCTGCTGGAAGGTCTGGGCTTCCCCACGCACTGGCATGCGCGTACGGTTGGAGAGTTTTCCGGCGGCTGGCGAATTCGACTCAACCTGGCGCAGGCGCTGATGTGTCCATCCGAATTGTTGTTGCTGGACGAGCCCACCAACCACTTGGACTTGGATGCTCTGGTCTGGCTGGAGAACTGGCTGCTGCGTTATCAGGGTACGCTGCTGTTTATTTCCCACGACCGTGACTTCATTGATCATCTGGCGACCCACGTGTTGCACTATGATCAGCGCTCATTGATGCTTTACGCTGGAGGCTATAGTCAGTTCGAAGAAGCGCGAGCAATGCGGCTGGCGCAACAGCAAGCGCTGTATGTGAAGCAGCAGGCCCGTATCGCCGAGATCCAGTCTTTTGTGCGGCGCTTTGGCGCTAAAGCAACCAAGGCGAAGCAAGCGCAGAGTCGATTGAAAGAATTGGAGCGTATGGAGCTGATCGCAGCGGCGCACGTGGATTCGCCGTTCAGCTTTTCTCTACCGTGCAGCGATAAGATTTCCAGCCCGTTGCTGGTGGTGGATGACGGAGGCTTGGGGTATGGCGCCGAGCCCGTTTTGCAGCACGTAAATCTGACTCTGTTGCCCGGGGCCAGATTGGGCGTGCTCGGCGCTAACGGCGAAGGTAAATCGACCCTGATCAAAACGCTGGCGGGGCAATTGCCGTTGATCTCCGGTCGACGGGTAGGGGGCGAGCACTTGCGGGTTGGATACTTTGCTCAGCACCAGTTGGAAGCCCTGGACCCTGAAGCAACGCCGATGCAGCATTTACAAAAAGCCAGGCCGCAGGCGTCGGAGCAGGAAATTCGCAATTTCCTGGGAGGATTTGGCTTTCCGGGTGAACAAGCCGCTGGAGACATCAAAAACTTTTCCGGCGGCGAGCGGGCGCGTCTGGCGTTGGCGTTGATCGCCTGGAACAAGCCCAACCTGTTATTGCTCGACGAACCCACCAACCACCTGGACCTGGATATGCGTCACGCTCTGAACATGGCGCTGCAGGAATATCCTGGCGCGGTCATTGTCGTGTCTCACGATAGACACCTGTTGCGGGCGATGGCGGATCAGTTCGTCTGGGTGCATGGCGGCCGCATGGAGCCCTATAACGGCTCCCTGGAAGACTACGAAAAAGAATTGTTAAGCCGTCTGCGGGCGAATCAACCGGAAGCGGTGAAAAGCGATGCTTCCGCCGAGGAGGAAGCGCAGGAAAGCGCCGAGGATCGCAAGCGCCGTAAGCGGGAAGAAGCGGAAAAAAGGCAGCGTTTAAGCCCGCTGCGAAAAAAAATAGCTACACTGGAAGCTGAGATAGAAAAGTTGCAGGGCAAACTGCAGGAAATCGAAGCGCAACTAGGAGAAGGAGACCTTTACGAGGACCAAAACAAGGAACAACTGAAAGCGCTTCTGGAATCCCAGCGGGTGAACCGCCAAAGTCTGACTGAGGCGGAAGAAAACTGGCTGGAGCTAAATGAGGAGTTGGAAGGACTGCTCTGATCGGCCTATCTCTCTATGCGTATATATGCCTATAGACCGCTTCGCCGCTACGGAGTTTAGTTAGAGTCCTTGCAACCACGATAATCACAATATATTCGCAAGGAGTATTCCCATGAAACTGTGGAAACGCACCCTGACCGGGCTGGCAGTCGGCCTGTGTCTCTCCTCCGCTCTTCAAGCCGCTGAAACCATCAAAATCGGTATCGCAGGACCCCAATCCGGGTCAGTCGCCCAATATGGCGAAATGCAGTTTAACGGCGTGCACGCCGCCATTGACCTGATCAACAAAGCAGGAGGCGTCAAGGGCAAAATGCTGGAAGCAGTTGAATATGACGACGCTTGCGAACCCAAGCAGGCTGTGGCGGTCGCCAACAAAGTCGTCAACGATGGCGTGCGGTATGTGGTTGGACACTTGTGCTCCGGTTCCACCCAGCCCGCCACCGACGTTTATGAAGACGAAGGCATTCTGGCGGTGACCTGCTCCACCAACCCCTCAATTACCGAACGCGGTTTCCGCTACATATTCCGCACCATCGGTTTGGACTCTGCACAAGGGCCTACCGCCGGTAAATATATCGCTGAACATCTCAAGCCCAAGCGCGTGGCGGTGATTCACGACAAACAACAGTATGGCGAGGGCATCGCCAGCTCTGTAAAAAGCACGCTGGAAAGCATGGGCGTCAATGTCGTCGCGTTTGAAGGCGTCACCGCTGGCGATAAAGACTTCTCCTCTTTGATAGCGAAGCTGAAAAAAGAGAACGTGGATCTGGTTTACTACGGTGGTTATCACCCAGAGCTGGGCCTGATTCTGAGGCAAAGCAACGACGCGGGCTTCAAGCCTCAGTTCATGGGACCGGAAGCGGTCGGCAACAAAGAGATTTCCTCAATCGCAGGTCCTGCTTCCGAAGGCTTGATTGTGACCTTGCCCGCCAGATACGACCTGAACGAGAGTAACGCGGATGTCGTGGCGCTGATGAAGTCCAAAGGACAGGATCCTACTGGGCCCTTCGTGTGGACCAGCGTGGCGGCCGTGCAGTCATTGGTTGAAGCGATGAACAAAGTGGGCGACGGCGATACTGAGAAAGTTGCTGATTACCTGCGCGAGAACACCATCAATACATCCATGGGGCCTCTGACCTGGGATGACAAAGGTGACCTCGAAGGCTTCGAGTTCGGTTTGTTTACTTGGCATCAGGACGGCACTTCAACGCCGCTGTAATGCATTAAATAAGAGGGGCGGCCATTCGGCTCCCCTCTTTTCTACTCTCTATTTCCTGCTTCTTAATCCATCAGCAAGCGTTTCTGTTAAACCCTGAGTACTCGCCGGCTGAAGAGCCGGGGGCTCAGCTGTCCTCTTCCTTGAACTCCATATCAAGTCCGAACTTGGTGAGCAGACCTTTTTCCGCTTCCAGATCAGCGCAGGTCAGCGGACGGGATTGCAGCCAGTCTTTTGGAAATATCAGCGTTAACGACCTTTTGGTCGCTTTCACTTTAACGGAGTCCAGCACTTCGCAGTTACGCGAGTGTTGCAGAACCACCGCAAGTCGCAACGCCACGGCTAATTGCTTCAATGGATCAGCATCTTCCAGCGCGTATTCGTCGAAAACGGTATCCAGGATTTTCCGGCGGTGAACGCGAATCAGCATCGCTAGCGACTGCTGCGTCTGTCGTGTAAATCCCGCCAAATCGGAATAGCGAATCAAATAGGCGCCGTGTTTGTGGAATTGAGTATGAGAGATCGCCAGGCCGACTTCATGCAGGCGTGAGGCCCAACGCAGTAGCTCGGTCAGCTCCTCGTTCGGCAATTTCCACTGCTCCGCGAGCTGTTTCCAAAGCGCTACGGCGGTTCCCTCGACGGCGGCGGCATGCTCCCGGTCGATATGATAACGCTCCTGCAGGCTGTTGATGGTGCGCTCGCGCACGTCCTCATGGTGGATGCGGCCGATCATGTCGTACAGCAAGCCCTCGCGCAGGGCCCCGTCGCAGAACTCCATTTCTTCGATTTGCAGCACATCGAACGCCGCCATCAATATCGCCAGACCCGCCGGGAAAATCGATAGTCGGTCTTTGCGTACGCCAAGCTTGGTAAGCTGGCTGATTTTACCCAGCCGCACGACTTCGTCTTTGAGTTTAACCAAGCCTTCCGGGGTGATTTTGTGCATTCCCCACTGGTTGTGCGTGAGCACTTGTTCGATGGCTTTGATGGATCCCGAGGAGCCAACGCAATGGTGCCAGCCGACGCTGCGGTAGCGATTGCGTATGTTGAGCAGCTCACGGGAGGCCTCTACAAAGGCGCGGGCGAATTGCAGTTGAGTGATTTTACCGTCGCCGAAAAAGCGGTCCCGGTAGGACACGCACCCCATGTGCAAACTTTCCAGTTCTTTGGTTTCAAAGCGCTGGCCGATGATGAATTCTGTACTGCCGCCGCCGATATCGATGACCAGCCGGTTGTCGGCGTCGTCGGAAAGAGAGTGGGCGACGCCGAGGTAAATAAGTCGCGCTTCTTCCCGTCCGCTTATCACTGAGATGGGGTGGCCGATGAGTTTCTCCGCTCTGCGTATGAAGGCGCGGGCGTTTTTCGCTACCCGTAATGCATTGGTGCCTACAATCTGTACTGCGCCGCGGGGCATGCCGCTGATGCGCTGCGCGAAACGCTCCAGACAGGCTAACGCCCGATGCTGGGAAGCTTCGTCGAGAAAATTGCGTGCGTCCAGACCGGCTGCGAGCTGGACCTTTTCGCCTAGTTTCTCCAGCGGCCGGATTTCATTGTGAACCAGCTGGGCGACGACCATATGGAAACTGTTCGAGCCCATATCGATGGCGGCGATCAGCTCCGGAGAAGAAGGCGCCGGAGAGACGGCGTCCGCCGGGGTGGTGGATGATATTGTCATGAACTCTCTTGAAATCCTTGCGCTAAACCTTATATTTAGGAAATCTCGTTTTAGATTGTCAACTTGCTTGCTGAATTAGTCGACCTAAGCGGTCAATTTTCAGTTGTACTGATTGCTCCAATATTAAGGTCAGCCGACCGAAATAAGCCGGCGGAGAATGGAACCACTTCTTTCACAGGACGTCAAAGTCATTTTCCTAACCGGATTTTAAGGTTATTTTTACCAGGCCCACCTTATATAGTAGTCGGTAAAAGCATTCACCTCTTAGCCAGGATTAAATAATGAGCAGCCGAATTGTTAACGTAACTGATGACTCTTTTGAAAGCGAAGTCTTGAAGGCCGATGGCCCCGTGCTGGTGGATTACTGGGCTGAGTGGTGCGGTCCCTGTAAGATGATTGCTCCGGTGCTGGAAGAGATCGCGGAAGAATATGGCGATCGTCTGAAAATCTGCAAACTGAACATCGACGAAAATGAAAAGACTCCACCCAAGTTCAGCATTCGTGGTATTCCAACGCTGATGTTGTTCAAAAACGGCGCTGTAGATGCGACCAAAGTAGGCGCGTTATCCAAGTCCCAGCTGACAGCTTTCCTGGACAGCAACCTTTAATATACGCCTTCTGTGAGCGGGGGTCTGACCCCTGCTCAAAATGCGCGTAATTTTCTGGACGAAGGCTATAATTCAACCTATACTGATTTTGCTTTCAACTTTTTGGCGATAGTCCTCCTTTCGCTGATTAATAAGTAAAACGATAAACTCTTCCATCTATAACCTAACCCTCTCCAATCAGGTCAACTGTTTTTCGATCCTATGAATCTTACTGAATTAAAAAAGAAACCCGTTCCTGAGCTATTAACCATCGCCGAAGAAATGGGCCTGGAAAATATGGCTCGCTCCCGCAAGCAGGATGTGATTTTCAGTATTTTGAAAAAGCACGCCAAAAGCGGCGAAGACATCTACGGCGATGGCGTTCTGGAAATCCTGCAGGATGGCTTCGGCTTCTTGCGTTCCGCGGACAGTTCCTACCTGGCCGGCCCTGACGACATTTACGTCTCACCCAGTCAAATCCGCCGTTTTAACCTCAGAACGGGCGATACAATCGCCGGTAAGATTCGACCGCCGAAAGACGGCGAGCGTTATTTCGCACTGTTGAAGGTCAATGAGATCAACTTCGACAAACCTGAAAACGCCCGCAACAAAATCCTGTTTGAAAACCTGACGCCTCTGTTCCCACAGGAAAGACTGCGTCTGGAAGCCGGCAACGGCAGTACGGAAGATTTATCAGCGCGTATCCTGGATTTGGTCGCGCCTATCGGTAAAGGGCAGCGCGGTTTGATCGTATCGCCGCCGAAAGCCGGTAAAACCCTCCTCATGCAGAACATCGCCCAATCCATCACCCGCAACAATCCCGAAACCCATTTAATGGTTCTGCTGATCGATGAACGCCCTGAAGAGGTGACCGAGATGCAGCGCACCGTGCGTGGTGAAGTGGTTGCGAGCACCTTCGACGAGCCGCCGGCCCGTCACGTTCAGGTTGCTGAGATGGTTATCGAGAAAGCCAAGCGTCTGGTTGAGCATAAAAAAGACGTAGTGATCCTGTTGGACTCCATCACTCGTCTGGCGCGTGCTTACAACACCATTATCCCGTCCTCCGGCAAAGTACTGACCGGTGGTGTGGACGCCCATGCACTGGAGCGTCCCAAGCGCTTTTTTGGCGCTGCGCGGAATGTCGAAGAAGGCGGCAGCCTGACTATCGTCGCTACGGCGTTGATCGACACCGGCTCCAAAATGGACGAAGTGATTTATGAAGAATTCAAGGGCACCGGTAACCTGGAAGTGCATTTGGATCGCAGAATTTCTGAAAAGCGCGTCTTCCCTGCGATTAACATCCGTCGCTCCGGCACTCGCCGTGAAGAATTGCTGATGTCCGAGGAAGAGCTGCAAAGAGTGTGGATCCTGCGTAAGCTGCTGCACTCTATGGAAGACGATATCGCCGCGGTGGAGTTCCTGCTTGATAAGTTGAAGGACACCAAGACCAACGACGAATTCTTCCAGGCCATGAAAAAGCGCTAGGCGCATGGCTGACCTGAGATGAGTTTTAAGCCCCTGTCGCCAGCCGGCGCAGGGGTTTTCTTTTATCCGCTGCGCCTATATTGTGCGCCTATGAATCCATCGACCCCAGCCTGTCTATATCGAATCTTATGAGTCTGCAATACCGAGATCTGCGAGACTTCATCCGTATATTGGAACAACGCGGCGAGCTGAAACGCATCACTGCGGAAGTCGACCCCCATCTGGAAATGACCGAAATCTGCGACCGTACGCTGCGGCGTGAAGGTCCTGCTTTGTTATTTGAAAATCCCCGCGGCTACTCAATTCCTGTTCTTGGCAACCTGTTTGGTACGCCAGAACGGGTGGCTTTGGGCATGGGCGCGGAAAGCGTCGAGAGTTTGCGGGAAATTGGCAAACTATTGGCCTTTCTGAAAGAGCCGGAGCCGCCCAAGGGGCTACGGGATGCTTGGAGCAAGCTGCCGATCTTCAAGCAAGTGATGAATATGGGGCCGAAAGAAGTCAGCTCTGCGCCTTGTCAGGAAGTGATTATTGAAGGCGATGACGTCGACCTTTACCAGTATCCGATTCAAACCTGCTGGCCGGGAGACGCCGGTCCGCTGGTGACCTGGCCGTTGGTGATCACGCGCGGTCCCAACAAGGCGCGCCAGAACCTGGGGATATACCGACAGCAATTGATTGGCCGCAACAAACTGATTATGCGCTGGTTGTCGCACCGGGGCGGCGCTCTCGACTATCGCGAGTGGCGGGAAGCGCATCCCATGGAGCCGTTTCCGGTTGCAGTGGCCCTGGGGGCGGATCCTGCGACTATTTTAGGCGCGGTGACGCCGGTGCCGGACACGCTGTCGGAATACGCCTTTGCAGGGTTGTTGCGCGGCAATAAAACAGAGGTGGTGCGTTGCATCGGCAGCGACTTACAGGCGCCCGCCAGCGCGGAAATCGTTCTTGAGGGCGTGATTCATCCGGGAGAAATGGCCCCGGAAGGCCCCTTTGGCGATCATACGGGTTACTACAATGAAGTCGATCGTTTCCCGGTGTTCACCGTTGAGCGCATTACGCAGCGGAAGAAGCCGATTTATCACAGCACTTACACCGGGCGGCCGCCGGATGAGCCCGCCGTGCTGGGCGTCGCTCTGAACGAAGTGTTTGTGCCAATCTTGCAGAAGCAGTTTCCGGAAATCGTCGACTTCTACCTGCCTCCAGAGGGCTGTTCCTATCGCATGGCGGTGGTGACCATGAAGAAGCAGTATCCTGGTCACGCCAAACGGGTGATGATGGGCGTCTGGTCATTTTTACGTCAATTCATGTACACCAAGTTTGTGATCGTCACTGACGATGACGTCAACGCCCGTGACTGGAAAGACGTCATCTGGGCCATTACCACGCGGATGGATCCAGCCCGGGATACCGTCATGGTGGAGAATACGCCCATTGATTATCTGGATTTCGCATCTCCCGTATCTGGGCTGGGCTCCAAAATGGGACTGGACGCCACTAATAAATGGCCCGGAGAGACGCAGAGGGAATGGGGACGCACCATTCAGATGGATGCGGACGTCAAGGCGCGTGTCGATGACCTCTGGTCGCAGTTGGGTATTGATTGAGGGCTTGCTGATGCGTCATCGCCTGCGCTTTCAACCTTCCGGCCATGAGTTTGACGCGGGCGATGGCGAAGCGGTTTTGGCGGCGGCGTTGCGACAAGGATACAAGATTCCCCATGCGTGTGATAATGGCGTCTGCCATATTTGCGTGGCCAGATTGATTAAAGGGGAGGTTGCGGGCGGCGCTGGAGAATCGGGATGTCGGCGCCTGGGCGCGGATGAAGTTTTATTATGCAAAGCGACGCCTGCGGGCGATTGTGAGTTTGAATTAAGACGGATTTGGGGACCAAACGAATTGGAAACAAAAACACTGGCGTTTCAAATCAAGGCGGTCACTGCGCTGTCTGACGATGTGTATCAAGTGCAATTGCTGGCGCCTGCCGGCGCATTGCCGGAGTTCTTCGCCGGACAATACCTGGAGTTGCTGGCTCCGGGCGTCGAGGCGGCTTTCTTTTCCATTGCGAATGCGCCAGGAACCAGGGAAGTGGAACTGCACATCCAGGTTCACCAGGAGAGTCGCAGCGCTCTGTCGATCTATCAATACCTGACCTCTGAATCCGTGGTGCGCGCCCGTTTACCGTTGGGGAAGTGTTTTATCTCCGGCGTTCCCGATATGGATGTCGCCTTGATCGCCGCAGGCACGGGGTTTGCGCAGATCAAGTCCATCGTTGAATATCTGCTGGCGCAAGGGTTTGACCGTAAGCTGTCTATATATTGGGGCGTAAGACAGTCGCAGGAAATGTATGCCCGCGCTTTACCCGAAGCCTGGGCTGAACGCTATGAGAATATCTCTTTCACGCCAGTGATGGCGGACAACCGCGATAACGAATGGCAGGGTCATCATGCGGAACTGGTGCGTGCGGTGCTGGCCGAGCGAAGGCATTGGGACAACAGTCTGGTTTATGTGAGCGGCTCGCCGACGATGGTGTATACCGCGATGGATGCGCTGGCTCCATTGGGGCTACCCAATGAGCAGTTCTTTTCGGATGTGTTGGAGTATGCGCCCAGGGGCTGACGCCCCTGGATGAGTGCGGATCAGGCGCTGCGTCGTTGCGACTTCGGCGACGGCAGGTCAGGCAGTTTGGCGCTGTCCTGTAGAGCCTGAATAAAGTATTCATTGCTGGCTTGAGGTTGGTCCATGGCGGCCAACAATCGCGCCAGTTCATAGTATGTTTCTCGGCGACGTTTCAGTTTCAGGCTCGCTTCAAAATACTCTTTGGCTTTGCTCCAGCGTTCATTTCTCAAGCTCAGACGTCCCAGTGCAAGCAACAGGCTGGCGTCGTTGGGACGCTCTTTCAGCCAGTGTTCCGCCGCCAGTAATTGCTCCGCTACATTGCCACCGGCGATTTGCCCATACAGATCAATCAGAATATCGCTCCAATGCTGTTTCAACGCTTTGCGCAGAAGAGTTTCCGCCTGACCGCCGGCGCCAAGCCGCATCAGTTGCGATGCATAGGCGTAGATGACGTGAGGATTCTTACGCAGGTTGGCGGGCATGCGGTCCCAGATTGCGTTCAGAGGTTCGCTGTTGAAATCGCCTTTACGCGTCCGCAGGGCTTCGTCGCAGGCTTGACGCAGTAGGTTGAGCCAGGTTTCCAACTCCAGCTTTTCCACCTCGTCGTCTTTCAGCACTTTGTATTTGCGCAATTCCGGCAAGATCTCGCTCATCTTCTGCCAGTCGTTCAGACGGGTGTAAACCTGCTGCAACAACTTCAGCACGAATGGATGGTGAGGCGTCTTCTTCCGCAGATTCAACAAGGTGGACAGGCATTGCTCCAATTGCCCGCGCGCCAGTTGCAGTTGCGCCTGAGTCACGCCGATGGCGACGTCGCCGCCAGGCGTGTTGTCGAAAGCTTTCTTCAAAAATAAGTCGCTTTCTTTTTCATTGCCCAGTTCGTTGGCGGCCTGCGCCGAGGCGAGGTAGTTGATCAGAGGCGTGTCGGATTGTTCCGCGCTGCCGGACAAATATTTCTGCGCCTGTTTCCAGTTGCCCTCTGCGTAGTGCAGTAAGCCGCGAATAGTATTCTGCTGCGCCCGGCTGTATTTACGCTTCTTGCGCCATTGCCGCCAGCCGGCTCTGACTGCAAGAGTGGTCGACAGGGTTCTGAACAAATAGTGCAGGGCGAAGTAAAACCCTATCAATAGGGCGAAAGCGATCCAGACGTTGGTCTCCACCAGCCAGTTAAGCCAGGAGACGCGCACATAGCCTGCGTCCAACTGCACTAAAAAGCCCAGCGCCACGCCGATGGCGAGGGCTATCAGCAGCACCAGCGCATAGAAGTTCATGAGGCCAACTCCTCGTCGTCCAGGGTGAGCGCGCCGGTAGTAGGTTTACCGCCGCGCTTGTACAGGGACTCCATCAGATTCTTCAACATACGCAGGGAGGTGGAAATATCCGGTAATTCCGGGTCGATGGGTTCTTTCTTCAGCTGTTGCAGGTTTTCCAGCAGGGCTTTGGCGGAGGCGTTGTTGATGACGAAATAATCCGCCACCCACTTTTCCGCTTTCTCCAGGCTATGAACGTAAACATCCTGGTTTTTCTCCAGCAGTGAGAGTTCCGCCTGTTCCAGCATCATGCGAAGATTCTGGCGCAGATAGTAAATTTGTTCGGGCGCCAGCAGCGGCTCCACTGGCGCATCCAGACGACGGATAGAGAAGTACTTCTCCAGTTTACCCATAGAAGCCAGCGCGCTGTCGTACCAGTGGCTTTCACCGCCAGGCGTAGGCGCTTCCTCGGGAACCGGATTATCGTTGAGCATGGCGGTATCTTTCAGGAACAGGCGCTGATCCAGATTTTCCACCTGATTGATCAGGGCTTCCAAACGCAGATAGATGCCTTGACGATCAATGTCCGCAATAGCCTGCAGGCTGACGATTTCCTCCGCCAAAGCTTTGCGTACGGGATAGGCGGCGACTTCTTTGGTCTCCGCCAGCACCTGGTCGGCGGCTTGTAGAATGGCGAGTGAGCCGACGTAGTCTTTTTCCATATGCAGACGCTGATTGGCGAGACGGAGCAGATATTCGGCTTCGGCGAACAGCCAGTCGACTCGTCCGGTTTCGCCTTTGCTCAACAGGTTTCTCGCGGTTTGGTCCATCATCTGTTGCAACTGGGCCTGGCTCTCACGCTGTTTGGCGACAGCGGCGTCCAGTTTGTCCAGGCGATCCCGATAACGCAGGCCCACTTCGTCCGCAAGCTGTTTTCCTGCCTGGCTTTGGTCCATGGCGCGGTCGAGTTTGGCTTGCCAAGTCTGCATATAAGTCCAAAACCAACCGGCGCCAACGCCCATGACTACCAAGAGAACTAGAATCGCCAGCCATAAAGGCCAGGTCTTAGGCTCCTTCGCCGCTACTGGTGGTGATGCGGGTGGCGGGGGAGATAATGGCGGCGGCGTTGGTTTGGACACAGGCTCTTTGACTGTGTCTTCCGCCTTGATGGTTGGTTGCTCTGGTTCTGATGCGGTGGATTCGGTTTTAGGCGCTTCCACACTATCTTTTTCTGAGCTGGCTTCCGGCCGAGACAAAGTAAATGAGGCGGACAAGCCTGCGTCAGACTTGGTCTCTGTGTCGCTTTCCCTGGCGCTGGCGGGTTCCATTCCGGGTTCAGGAGAAGTCGAGGGCTCCTGTTCCAGAGCGGACTTATCCTGCTCCGGCTGTTCTGGTTTGTTTGGTTTTGCTTCTTCCGTCACACTCGTTCCTACCCAGTAATCTAAGTAATCAACGCGCCTGCACGCAACGGCGGCCCTCCGGTACTAGAGAAGGGTTAACATGCCGTTTTGAGGAGAGCCAGTAAGGCCTCGTCGGATAACTCCGGCGCGATTTTGTAATTCAGACGGTTTTCCTGCGCCAGGGTGGCGACTCTGGCGCTGGGGATGACGAACAGCGTGTCGCCCCAGGCGTAACCGATATTCTGGCCCAGTTGGCAAAGGTGCAGCAGAGTCTCGCCGGATAACGTGACGATGACCTCTGGACGCCATTGCTTGAGGGCTTCGTTTAATTCATTGGGGTCATACTCCAGCGCTTTACGCTCATATAACTCCAGGGTGGCGACATGCGCGCCGCGCTCCTGCATGGTTTCCGCCAACAATTCGCGTCCGCCGCAGCCCTTCACAATCAACACTCGCATGGGGGGCTCGTCTTCGTTGCGCGCCTGCAAACCGGGGTGTTCCAGTAATTGCTCGGAAGCGCAGCCTTGCTCAGGCGTGTTGACTGTCAGTCCATAGCTGCGTAGCGGCGCGGCGCTGCTCTCGCCGATGGCGAACCAGCGCACGCCCTGTGGCGCTTGCGGCCAGTAAGCGTCTATCAATTCCAGCAGTAGACGCGATGCATGTTTACTCACGCAGATCACATGAGTATAGCGATCCAGATCGAGGATGCAGTCTTTTATGGCTTGTGTTTCGGGTAGCGGCTCAATGGCGATGGCCGGCAACACTCGAACTTCCGCGCCGCTTTGCTCCAGCAGCGCGCGCAAGGAATCGCTTTCTCCCTGAGGGCGGGTCAACAGCACTCTGAGGCCGCTAAGCTCCTGATTAAGAGTGGTTTCCATACACGGCTTCCAGAATTTTTCCTGCTCCTTGTTGCAATAGACGCTCGGCCAGCTCCGTGCCGAGGGTTTCCGCTGCGGCGACAGGCCCTTTCACTTCGTCCCGGAGTACTTGCACGCCGTCCGGGCTGCCTACTAAGCCGCGTAATCTCATTTGGTCGCCGGTGATTTCCGCATAGCCGGCGATAGGTACCTGACACCCTCCTTGCAGACGGTGATTCATGGCTCTTTCCGCCGACACCCGCGCGGTGGTTTCCGCATCCTGCAAGGGTGCGATAAGCGCCATGGACTCAGCGTCGTCGAGGCGACATTCAATGCCAAGCGCGCCCTGTCCGACAGCGGGCAAACTGACTTCCGGCGTCAGCTCTTCACGGATGCGATCGGCGAAGCCCAATCGCTTCAGTCCGGACGCGGCAAGGATAATGGCGTCGAATTCGCCGGCGTCGAGCTTGGCCAGTCGCGTATTGACGTTGCCGCGCAGGGAAACGATTTTCAGGTCTGGTCGCCGCTCGGATAACTGGCACTGGCGGCGCAGACTGGAGGTGCCCACGACAGCGCCCTCAGGCAACTCATCCAGACTGGCGTACTGATTACTGACAAAAGCGTCGGTGGGAGTTTCCCGCTCCAGAATCGCTCCAAGGCCCAGGCCGGGTGGAAACTCCATGGGAACGTCTTTCATGGAATGGACGGCGATATCGGCGCGACCTTCCAGCAAGGCTGTCTCCAGCTCCTTGACGAAGAGCCCTTTGCCGCCGACTTTGGCGAGCGGCGTATCCAGAATAATGTCGCCTTTGGTGGTTAATCCGAGCAATTCGACGGTCAATCCGGGGTGTAACGCTTCAAGGCGTTGTTTGACGTGCTCCGCCTGCCATAGCGCGAGCGCGCTTTGACGTGTGGCGATCACAAGGTGCTGTTTCGGCATAGTTTAAAATTGCGCTAATTGTGTCGTATCCGGCGAAAAAGTCGGTTGAAATTACTCATAAATCCAACCGCAGGCGCTAGCATACTCATTTTCCCGTCGCTTGTCTTTGCTGGAGGTCGATCAGGTCGGCTGCGCTAGAAATTGTTTGACCTCGGTCACCAGGCGCCGGCTGACGGGAAGCGCTTCTCTCACGCCCCGCAGGCGTACTTCGTAATGGCCGTCGTGGCGGCGTTGCAGGATTTCTATATAGTGGCGGTTGATCAGCGTATTGCGATGGATGCGCAAAAAATGGGGATGCAGGGCTTGCTCCAGCTCTTTCAACGGTTGATCACTGAGGGTCTCGCCTTGTGTATGAAATACCGTCACATACTTGTGTTCCGCTTGCAAATAGAGCACGTCGCTGATTTTAATGCGCTCCATGCCGCGACTGCTGCGGCACACCACCGCCGGCGCCTCGTCCTGTCCGTTGATTTCTTGCTTCAGGCTTTGCAACTGAGCGCGATTCACTTGCGTGACGTTTTGCAGGGCGCGCATCAGGTCCTCACGCCGAATGGGCTTGAGCAAATAGTCCTGCGCGCGCACCCGGAACGCCTGGATGGCGTATTCATCGTAGGCGGTGGTGAAGATCACAGCGGGCGGTTGGGGATGTTGCGCCAGCTCCGCCGCCACTTCCAAGCCGTCTTTTCCGGGCATGCGGATATCAAGCAGGACAATATCCGGCGAGTGGAGACGGATGCGTTCAAGGGCTTCATCCCCGCCGGCCGCTTCCGCGCAGACCTCATAATGGGTGTCCAGCAGTAATCGCTTCAGGCGCTCTCTGGCCAGGGGCTCGTCGTCGACGATGATCACTTTCGTCATGGCGCATTCATGGGTTCAAAATGTTGCATGTTATAACCGCTCAGCCTTTTTTATGTAAAGGCGCGCGCATGGTGGCGGTGAAGCGGCCGTCCATCTGACTGGTTTTCAGCACCGCCTGATCGCCGAAAAACGCCTGTAGACGGCTGCGTATGTTTTGCATGGCGATGCGATTGCCTTTATGGCCCTGACTTGGATCGCCGTTGTGCACGGGATTGCTGATCAGTACATATAGCCAGGACCCTTGTTCGTAGGCGGTGATGGTGATGAGTCCACCTTCCGCTGAGGGCTGCACCCCATGATAGACCGCGTTTTCCACTAACGGCTGGATGCTCAATGGCGGCACTCGGGCGGCGTCGGATAAATTATGCATGTCCCACTTTACGGTGAGTCGCTCGCCGAGACGGAGCTGTTCAATGCGCAGATAGCGCTCGCACAGAGCCAGTTCTTCTTTTAGCGGCGCCAGGGATGAAGACTCTTTTAACGCGGCCCGAAACAGCTCGGCCAAATCCAACACGGCCTCTTCCGCCTCGTTGGGATTTATCGGTATCAGTCCGGCGATGGAATTCATGCTGTTAAACAGAAAGTGGGGGCGGATTCGCGCCTGCAGCGCCTGTACTCGAGACTCCAACTCTGACTTCTGCTGCAGGTGCCAGAGGTGCTGGAGATAGAAATAACGCAGGATAATTCCGGTTAAGATCGCGCTGATCGCCACCGCCTGCACCACAAACCAAAAGCCCGATCCGGGTTCTTCCAATGCGCCTTTGCGGAACAGGGCGTTAGCGAGTATGGCGTAGATAAGCGTAATAGAAGGGGCTATCAGGTAAGCGACCAGCGCCTGCCGCGACATGCTCCAGCCTGCGCCAAGTATGCGCAGACGACACAGAATCAGCGCGCTGGTCAGCACCACCCACAACATGAATAAAGAGGTGAGCGCGAAATAGTCCCAATCGAAATGACCGGGGCCGGCGTAAATAAGCGTAAACAGCAGCGCGCAAAGCCCCGTGGCGATCACCATCAGGAGGACCGCTTGAACGTTGCAAAGCTCTGGTAGAAACACCCCTGGCGGGTGCGAGGACTTGGGGGACTGCTCCATTTTTATGCCATCAAAGCTGGTTGGCGAATACAAACGCCCCGACCCGTCGCCTTGCATGTCTACAGAGCGCGGGAAACTGTTATAATCGCGGGCCTTTACCTATCATGCCACAGGTTGGGCATGGGTTCCGTGCGCTTCGATTCATTTCCAGTATGAGGCAACTTGACCATCATGACAAAGCAGGACACTACCGATAAGCTCTGGGGCGGCCGCTTCACAGAAGCCACCGACGCCTTCGTAGAACGTTTCACGGCCTCCGTGGATTTTGACAGGCGCATGTATCATCACGACATTTGCGGCTCCATTGCTCACGCCACCATGCTGGCTAAAGTCGGCGTTTTGACTGAAGAAGAGCGCGATCAGATTATCAACGGGTTGCGTGAAATCGAAGCGGAGATTGAAGCCGGCGCATTTGAATGGTCGGTTAAGCTGGAAGACGTGCACATGAATATTGAAGCGCGTCTTACTCAGAAAATCGGCGTCACCGGTAAAAAGCTGCATACCGGTCGTTCGCGTAATGACCAGGTGGCGACGGATATTCGTCTGTATCTGCGTGATGAGGTCGATGTCATCGCCGCTGATCTGCTGCGTTTGATCGCCGCTCTGGCGGATCTGGCTGAGCGTGAAGCGGACGCCATCATGCCCGGGTTCACCCACTTGCAGACAGCGCAGCCGGTGACATTTGGCCACCACATGCTGGCCTGGGCGGAGATGCTGAAACGCGACTTCAGCCGCCTATCGGACTGCAGGGAGCGTTTCAACGTATCGCCACTGGGCGCAGCCGCTTTGGCGGGCGCCACTTATCCTATTGATCGTCAGTACACCAGCGAGCTGCTGGGCTTCAACGGACCGGCGGAGAATTCCCTGGATGCGGTCAGCGACCGGGATTTCGCCATTGAGTTCTGCAGCTTCGCCAGTTTGCTGATGATGCACCTGTCCCGTTTCTCTGAGGAACTGGTGCTGTGGACTTCCGCTCAATTCAACTTCATTAACTTGCCGGATCGCTTCTGCACGGGCTCTTCCATCATGCCGCAGAAGAAAAACCCGGACGTGCCTGAGCTGATCCGCGGCAAGAGCGGTCGTGTGAGCGGTCACCTTATCAGCCTGCTGATGTTGATGAAAAGTCAGCCGCTGGCCTACAACAAAGACAACCAGGAAGACAAAGAACCTCTGTTCGACGCTATCGATACGGTCAAAGGCTGCCTGAAAGCGTATGGCGATATGATGCCGGCGGTGTCGGTCAATCGTGACGCTATGGCTGAGTCGGCGCGTCGCGGTTTCTCCACTGCGACGGATCTGGCGGATTATCTCGTGCGCAAAGGTTTGCCTTTCCGTGACGCCCATGAAGTGGTCGGCAAGGCGGTGGCGCTAGGCGTCTCCAGCGGCAGAGACCTGAGCGAAATGAGCCTGGAGGAGTTGCGTGAGTTCAGTGCGGACATCGAGGCGGATGTGTTCGATGTACTGACCCTGGAAGGCTCCGTTAACGCCCGTAATCACATTGGCGGCACAGCGCCGGCGCAGGTGCGCGCCGCGGTGACCCGCACCCGTGAATGGCTCAAACGCAACACTGAGATGTAAACTCCCTGCGTTTGATCGCGGGTTCGCCCGGGCGGTTTAACCGACCCGGGCCTTTACATTCCTTTGCCTAATAAATACCGACCGTCGCAAACGCAACGCGCCGCCCCCGCTATACTCTATGCATGAGTTACCGGCGCAGCTTAAATCCCGATTACACCGAAGGCGTGGACCGCAAAGTCCTGAAAACGCTATGTCAGCGTTTCATCACTTTGGTGGAGCATCGTTTACAACGCACCCGCCTGGCGCTGACGCCAAGGCAGCAGGTTGTGTTGGAGCTATTGCCGCTTCTGTTTCATGTCAATCATCCCCTGTTGCCGGGCTATGTTTCCCGCACTACGCCCCACCGTTTAGTTAACTATGAGCCGGACAAGAGTATCGTCGCGCAGGCGCAGCGCCTGAGCCGCTCCTTTAATTACCGCGAGCCGGCTCGCCATCATGGGGATATCACCAGCCTCTATCTAATGGGCAGCACCGGTTCGATTGCCCATTCCGGGGGCAGCGACTTTGATGTCTGGCTTTGTCATCGCTCGGATCTAGACGCAAAGGCGCTATTGGAGCTGCAACGCAAAGCGGACCTGATATGCCAGTGGGCGATGGAGATGGGCTCGGAAATGCACATATTCCTAATGGATGCGGAGGCGTTTCGCAGCGGCCGCCAGGAGGCCGCCGCCGACTCTGAAGATTGCGGCACCGCTCAGCACTATTTGTTATTGGATGAATTTTACCGCACCGGCATCTGGTTGGGCGGCGCTTATCCTTTATGGTGGCTGATTCCGCCAGATCAGGAGGCGAATTACGCCGAGTTGGCGGATCTGCTGCTGGAGAAGCGTTTCATCAAGCCCAAGGATTACATCGACTTTGGCGGCTGCGCCCGGATTCCTCCCAACGAGTTTGTTGGCGCCGGCATGTGGCAGCTTTATAAAGGCATCGACTCTCCTTATAAGTCGGTACTCAAACTGATGTTGGTGGAATCCTATGCAAAAGATGAGGACACCCTGCCCAACCTGAGCCTGGCGTACAAACAGGCCATCTTCGCGGATACGCTTGACCCCGATGAGCTGGACCCCTACGTCATGGTCTATCGACGTCTGGAGCAATCGTTGCAATCCCAGCGTGAGCAAGGGCGTCTAGATCTGGTGCGGCGCAGCTTTTACCTGAAGATCGGCGAACGCCTGTCGGTTTTCGTTCCAGAAAGAGAAAAGTCATGGCGTCGCAAAGTCATGGAAAAACTGACTCATGAATGGGAGTGGTCAGAGCGGGAATTGCGTTATCTGGACGGCCGCGGCGCCTGGAAAGTGGATCAGGTGATTCAGGAAAAACGCGCAGTGGTGAATGAACTCACCGGCTGTTATCGATTCCTGTCCTCCTATGCGCGGGAGAAGGGGTTGGCGGCGGCGATCAGCGCTCGCGATATTAACTTGCTGGGTCGCAAACTCTATGCGGCTTTCCAGCGTAAGGCCGGCAAAGTCGAGATGATCAATCCGGGCATCGCTCCAAATCTGTCGGAGGATAATCTGGCGTTTCATCATCTCAGCAGTCAGGCCATCGGCGCAGCTGGCAATGGTTGGCTGTTGTATCGAAATCTGTCCAACCCCATGGATGCGGCATTCAATCCTGCAGTCAAACGTTCAAACAGCCTCATCGAGTTGCTGGTCTGGGCGTATTGCAATGGCCTGTTGGACCGCAGCACCAGCGTTAGTCTTGCCTCGGGAGAGAGTCACGCCAGCCAGTATGAATTACAACAGATCATCTCCAGTTTGCGCTCGCTGATAAGCTTGCCGCTGCCGGCGGTGACGCAACAGGACTACCGCGCTAAAGCCAAGTTACGCGCGACTCTGGTCTATGTAAACGTAGGCGTCGATCCTATGGCGGATCTGAGCCGCCGCGGCCTGCACAAACTCAGCAATCGCAACGATGCGCTGGGCTACGCCTCTGAGCGGGCCAATTTGGTGGCGACGCTGGATCAGGTCATCATCAATAGCTGGAATGAGGTGATGGTGCAACGTTATGAGTCCGGCGACACCTTGGTGCAGTGTCTGAAAAATTACCTTGCCGCGCTGGCGGAGAGCGAACAGTTTGGCGAAGGGCTGCCGCAACTGTCCGTGCTTTGCTACTGCCCCACCCGGGCGGGAGCGATTGCGCAGCGGGTCAGTCAGCTGTTTCAGCAAGTGGTGTCCTGTTATTTCAGCGCCAAAGAGCGTGCGCGCAGCCGCTATATTCTGCAGATGGAAGATCGTTACTTCGTACTGCAGTTTGTCGACGACCAACCCCGATTTACGGCGTTGGACGATTACGTCGGGTTATGTGAGTTTCTGGCGCAGCCGCAAAAACACTACAGCTCGATTGTCGTGGATGATTATGCATTGAGCGAAGATGTGCTGCGCGCCGTATTCGCCCGCATGCGTCCGCATGTCGTGCAGGTGTTTTATCTGAGTCAGGGTCGCATTACCGATATTTATGTGATTGACGAGAAAGGATCGCTGCTGGTGTATCGGGAGACGGGTTCCGATCTTAATGTGTTGTTGGGGTCGTTAAAGCAATTTTTGCTGGGAGTGCAGGAGCGCAAACAGATGCATGACTCCCTGGCGGATGACGGCGCAGGTTTCCTTGAAGTGGAGTTCTACCAACTACAGCCGGGGAAACCGGAATACCGGATTGAAAAACGGGAGATCAGTCTGCATAAAGGCTTTGGCGACTATGTGGAGATACAGGCGATCGGGGCCTACGAGAATGGCCGCGAACTGGATTTCAATCTCTACTGTGAGCATAAAGAATTCACCGTGTTGGAGCATGGTGGCCGGGTAGCGGCGGCGCTGGCGCATTATTTAAGCAGCCGTTTCCGTAACAGCGCCGCATTACCCGGTTACATCATAGACCTCAGCTTGCCTCACGATCTGGAGCGCGAGGAATACCAAAGCCATCTGCAGACCACTCAGTATCTGCAATATAAAGTGGTGCTTGAGCGTGAGATCCGCGGGGCCCGCACTGACGGCGGCGCGGTGGCGGCGCCGGATATGAATCCCGCCGCAGCCAGATAAGCGGCCCCAACGGGATTTTCCCCCACATCGTTTACTTTCCTCGCAACGCCGTCGCCCGGCGGCGGTTCTATTGTGTTCAGGACTGTTTCTATTGTGTTACTGCGCCGTTATACTGGCGGAATTTGATTAATTCCGGGATGGGTTATGCGCGCAATCGGCGTGATCTTGTTGGTATACGCTTCTACTTGGTTAATGTCCTGCGGTCAGAAAGGTCCTTTGCAACTACCTGATCAGCAGACATGGCGGAGCGGGGACGTCCGCATTGAGTTGAAGGCGCCGTCGGGGTATTGACCTCGGCCAGGATCAGGTCCGGCCACTGCGTCGTCAGAGGCCAGAGCGACACCCGTTCCGCAGCTTGAGTTGACCTATGGACCACTTTGAATATCGCAATCATCAGCTCTTCGCTGAAGACCTTTCCGTTCAGGAAATCGCCGAGCATTACGGCACACCTTGCTATATCTACTCCCGGGCCACGCTGGAAAGGCATCTGAAAGCCTATCAGACTGCGATGGACGGCTATCCCCATATGATTTGCTACGCCGTCAAAGCGAACTCCAATCTCGCGGTGTTGAATGTACTGGCGCGACTGGGTGCGGGTTTCGACATCGTTTCCGTGGGCGAAATGGAGAGAGTGCTGGCGGCGGGCGGCAAGCCGGAGCGAATTGTCTTCTCCGGCGTCGGTAAGCTGGAACATGAGATGCGCCGCGCCCTGGAAGTCGGCGTGCATTGCTTTAACGTGGAGTCCGCACCTGAGCTGGAAAGGCTACAACAGGTCGCCGCGAGTATGGGCAAAAAAGCGCCAATCTCCATCCGCGTCAATCCCGATGTGGACCCGCAAACGCATCCCTACATCTCCACCGGGCTCAAAGAAAACAAGTTTGGCGTCAGCATTGATGAAGCGCTGGATTTGTATCGCTCCGCGGCCGCGTCGCCGCACTTGGACGTCATCGGCATTGACTGCCACATTGGTTCGCAACTTACTCAGATCAGCCCGTTCTTGGATGCGCTGGAGCGAGTGTTGAATATCATTGAGACATTGCGCAACGAAGGCATTCAACTCAAGCATCTGGATTTGGGCGGCGGCCTGGGCGTTACCTACAACCAGGAAACGCCGCCGCATCCCAACGAATACGCCCGCGCCGTCATGGAGCGCCTAAAGGGCAGCGGTCTGACGCTGGTGCTGGAGCCCGGGCGTTCCATCGCCGCCAACGCCGGGTTGATGGTCACTCGCGTAGAATATCTGAAGCATAACGGCCACAAAGACTTCGCTATTGTCGATGCGGCGATGAATGACCTGATCCGCCCGTCTCTCTATGGCGCCTGGCAGAATATCGTGCCGGTGCGGCAGCACAGCGAAGGTAAAGAAGCGCGTTATGATATTGTCGGTCCGGTATGCGAAACCGGCGACTTTATTGGCAAAGAACGTCTCTTGAACCTGAAACCGGGAGATCTGCTGGCGGTACGTTCAGCAGGAGCTTATGGCTTCGTTATGAGTTCAAACTACAACTCTCGCGGCCGCGCCGCCGAGGTGATGGTGGATGGCGACAAGCACTACCTTGTGCGTCGTCGCGAAACTATCGAGGAGTTGTTCGCGGGAGAGTGCGCGCTGCCGGAGAGCGCTTCGGTAAAACCTGCATAAAAGTGAGCTGAAATGTTAATAAAGTTCACCAAAATGCATGGTTTGGGCAACGACTTCATGGTTGTCGATCTCATCTCCCAGCATGCGCACTTCCGTCCGGAGCAAGTGCGTAGACTGGCCGATCGCAACTTCGGCGTAGGCTTCGACCAGCTGTTGATCGTTGAGCCGCCTGGACGCCCAGATGTGGATTTCAGATACCGTATTTTCAATGCCGATGGCTCAGAAGTGGAACAATGCGGCAATGGCGCTCGTTGTTTTGCGCGCTTTGTTAAAGAAAGCCGTCTGACCAACAAAAAAAATATCCGTGTGGAGACCAAAAAGGGAATTATCGAGCTGATTGTGAACAAGGATGGCCTAGTGACCGTGGATATGGGCGCGCCCAGACTGACTCCGGCGGAAATTCCTTTTCTCGCCGAGACGCAGGAGACCATCTACCCGATTGAAGTCAACGGCGTGATGTATGAGATCAGCGCGGTTTCCATGGGCAATCCGCATGGTGTATTGGTGGTGGACGACGTCAATAAAGCCCCGGTGCATAAACTGGGCAAAGCGTTGGAAAATCATTCTCGCTTTCCCGAACGCGCCAATATTGGATTTTTACAGGTGGTTCACCGCCGCTTTGCTAAGCTTAGAGTGTTCGAGAGAGGCGCCGGAGAGACGCTGGCCTGTGGCACTGGCGCTTGTGCGGCGGTGGTGGCGGGCAGGCTGCGCGGCCTGTTGGATCGCAAGGTGGAAATCAAGCTGCCGGGCGGTAACCTCAAGATAAGCTGGGAAGGCGAGGGCCATCCGGTCATGATGACCGGTCCGGCGGTGCGTGTTTTTGATGGTCAAGTAAGGATATAGCTCGGCAGGGACACTGACAGGAATAAAGTAGACGGACTATTAATACAAACGTCAGGCATACAACCGGAACTCGCAAGCCCTGATAGGCGCTAAACAGAGTTCCGGCAGTGGAGTGGTGAATGAATAATCAGGCAAAGCGCAGTGACGAAAATCCGGCGCTGACAGCAGAAGCTGTGGTGGCTTACCTGCGTGAGCACCCCAACTTTTTTGTTGAGCATGAAGAACTGCTCAATGAAATACGGCTGCCGCACCGGTCCGGCGCGGCGATTTCCCTGGTTGAGCGACAAATCAGCCTGTTTCGGGAACAACGCGATCATTATGAGCGGCAACTGTACGATTTGATCGATACGGCGCGTCAGAACGACCGCTTTTTTGAAAAGAGCAAACGCTTGTTGATGAACTTGCTGGAAGCACGTTCACTGGATGAAGTGGTGATTGTGCTGGAAGACAGTTTCACCGGCGACTTTCAGGTGGACTTCTGTAGCTTGGTGCTGTTCGCTGAGCATAAAGACTTCCCGATCAGTAATGTTTCTACCGCTTCGCTGACGGAATCCTCTGATGCGTTGGGCGAAGAGCTGCTTAACAGCGTCAAGGCGGTTTGCGGCAATCTGGAGCCCAGACAGCTGCAGGTTTTATTTCCTCACAACCACTCTGACATTGCGTCCTGCGCGGTCATTCCACTTAGATACGGCGACTTGTTGGGAATGCTGAGCATCGGCAGTCGCAATGAGCGTTATTTCAATACCAGCATGGGATCGTTATTCCTGTCTTACATCAGTGAGTCTCTTAGCCGTATGCTGCCGCCTTTATTGGCGAAAGAGGGGCGGGGAGACGAGCATTTCCCGGATTAGTCACTGGTTGCGGGTCCTGCGGTCGGAGAGTTTTCCATGAGCTTGTCCACACAAGTAGAGGCGTTTATTGCGTATCTGCATAGCGAACGCCGCTATTCCGTGCATACCGTCAGTAACTACACTCGCGATTTACGACGTGTTGTCGCGTACTGTGACGCTAATGGCGTCGCTACCTGGAAAGACCTGCATACGCCGCAGCTGCGCCAGGCTCTCAGCGAGTTTCATCGCCGTGGGCTCGGCAGTCGCTCATTGCACCGTTTGTTGTCTACAGTCAGGCGTTTTTATGAATACCTCTTGCGAGAGCGTGTCGTATACGAAAACCCCGCCAATGGCGTACGCGCCCCGAAAATGACCAAACGTTTGCCAGCGACCATGGATGTCGATCAGGCCAAGCAGTTACTGGATTCACCGGTAGAAGACGAAGAACTGGACATACGCGATCAGGCGATCGCCGAATTATTCTATACATCCGGCATGCGCCTGAGCGAGTTGGCGGGGTTGGACTTGGCGCATCTGGACTTGAGCGAGGGCCTGGCCAGGGTGTTGGGGAAAGGCGGCAAAGAGCGTCTGGTGCCCGTTGGCGGTCAGGCTCGTAAGGCGCTGCAGGATTGGCTGCAGGCGCGCGCGTCGCTGGCGGGAGCGGGAGAGCCGGCGGTCTTCGTCAGTCTGCGAGGCGCGCGTTTGTCCCGTCGCAGCATACAAACCCGACTGCGCCAATGGGCGCAAAAGAAAGGCTTCAGCGGCCGCTTGTACCCTCACTTATTCCGCCACTCTTGCGCCAGCCATCTATTGGAGTCCAGCGGCGATCTGCGGGCCGTGCAGGAGTTGCTTGGGCACGCAGATATATCCACTACGCAGATCTATACCCATTTGAACTTCCAGCATTTGGCGGAAGTCTACGACAAAGCCCACCCTCGCGCTCGCAAGCGTAAGTCCGATTAGTTTTCACGCAGAGACTGTTTGCCCTGCAAAAACGACCCTGGCGTCTGCATTTGCGACCTTCTCTTGGTTTGCGTTCAATGTTTTAGAAACCGCCTATACTCATAGTGAACCGGGTAAGCAATGATGACTGCCTGTCCGACGCCGGTTTTACTTTACGTTCAGTGTTCAGGTGTCCAAGGAATGCTGAATGCACTGCTAACATCCTGAAAAATTAATCCTTTCTTCATGGCTTCTGAAAACGATCGTTGGAAAAAAAAGTATTTCGACAAGCTGGATGAATTCGAGCAGTTGGAGTCTGGTCTTAAAGAACGCATCCATGTACTTGAGCGTATTGTTGTCCGCGTCAGTCTGGCGGCGGAAGGAGTGGACAAAGATCTGGATCGGGAACTGGAAGCGCTACGCAATATTCTGAGAAGAGAAAACGGAAGCTCCCGTGAGCTGAACCAGCAGTTGGAAACCATAGAGAAACGCGTACTGGCGCTGGATCAGCACAAGCAGGCGATCTCCAGCGGCGTGTTGGAGGCCTTGGGTGAATTAATAGAACAGCTGTTGCAACAGAGTGTTTCGCGGGAGGCCCGTAAGCAGCTAAAGAAATATGGCAAACAACTCAAGGAGCGGGTGGAAGATCTACGACATTATCCGCAGTTATTGAAGGAGTTCTCGCAGTTACAAGCGGCGGCGCTGCAGGAGCTGTTTACGGAGTCAGATGGACGTAAGGAAAAGAAAGAAGGCTTTTTAAGTCGTTTATTCGCCAATCGCGACGGCGGAGAGAGCGTCGCTCAAGAGGAGCAGGAGGACGATATTGAGGCTCCGCCGCTGCAGGCTCAGGATCCTGAAGAGAGTCGCTATGCGCTGGAAGTGGGGCAGGACGCAGCGACGACGACACTGGACGGGGAAAACTTCGAACCCGGCTTTTCTGCGATCGCCGATCATGTGTGCACGTCTTTGAATCATTTGATTGATCAGTTGGTATTGCCGCCGAACATGCTGGGGGATTCTGAAAAACTAAAGAACAAAATCAGCGGGGGCCTGAACTGGTATGAGCTGGCCCCAACTCTGGACGATGTGGCTGCGCTGGCGATTGCAGCGGTTGGCCGGGGGCAACGTGAGTTTGAGAGTTTCTTGAAGGCGCTGGATGAGCGCTTGGCCAGCATTCAGAATTTTCTTCAGGGAAGTCAGGCTAATGTTCAGGAGTCGCGAGACAATAATGCGGAGCTGGAAAAAAGTGTGCGGGAGCAAGTGACTTCCATGCAGGAGAACGTGCGTGGAGCGACAGACATAGACTCGTTGAAATGCTCTGTACAGCACAACCTGGATACTCTGATTTCCTCCATCGACCGCTTCATGCATAAAGAGGCTGATCGAGAGGCTCGGCTCAGCGAAGAAGTTGAATTGCTGCACCATCGCCTGCGGGAATTGGAGAGTGAGTCCGGCGAAGTGCGCGAACGTTTGGAAATAGAACGCGCCAGAGCGCTCACAGACGCTCTTACCGCGCTTCCGAACAGGGAGGCCTATGAAAATCGCGTGCGCGATGAGTTTGAGCGCTGGCGACGCTATGGCAATCCGCTGACGCTGGTGGTGGCGGATATCGATCGCTTCAAAGAGGTGAATGACAAGTTCGGGCACTTGGCGGGAGACAAAGTTATTCAACTGATCGGCAAGGAGGTCTCGCGCCGAATACGCAAAACGGATTTTATCGCCCGCTATGGCGGTGAAGAGTTTGTCGTCCTGTTGCCTGAGACACCGGCCAGTATTGCTGCGGAAGTGATGGATAAGACCCGTGAGATGATTTCCCGGCTACCCTTTCATTTTCGTAATGAAAAAGTCCGCATTACCATGTCCTTCGGCGTTTGTGAATTTCACGGCGACGCAACGGTGCAGGGGGTATTTGAAAAAGCGGATCAGGCGCTTTACAAAGCCAAGCGAAGCGGTCGTAATCAGGTGCAAATTGCGGGGGTGTGAAGCGTAGGCATTTTGCCTATTTGCAATAGCCGGTTAGTTATAGGCGTTAGTTTTTAATGCATACTCCATCACGGTTCTGCTAATGGGCTAGTCCTTTCGGGTTAGGTTAAACGGGATGAATCATCCTTCGGGCTTATTGTTTGGGTCGTAAACTTATGTAACATTTTGTGATTAGCTAAGTGGATAGTTAGCATTAATCTAATGTTGCATATAGGGTTTACCCATGTCACGCGAGTCCTCCAAACATCAAGACGCAGGTCTGTTTAAAAGACTCTTGTCAAAGCTTGGATTAGCGAATGGCCGTTCTGGCGGTCGGGATGGAGCCCAAATCAATTATGAACTCAATTGGGAAATGAGCGCCATGGAGGCGTTGCGGGTGAGTACGCTCGGCTACGCTTCACCTGCAGCCACAAGTAAACTGGTTTCTTCGCAAAGCGAGACATTGAAACCGGCCGCTCATTCCGATATGCCGACGTCGCAACCGGTAATGTCGCCGGCCAAACAAGCCGTGAAGCCGGACGCGCAGTCTGTAATGGTGGTGGATGCTTCCGACAACCTGCATGCGACGCTCGACAAATTATTCGAACACATGGGCGTGCGTTTGGTATCCGCACGCAGCGGCGCTGAAGCGCAGCGCCTTATAAATACGATCAAGCCCGCTTTGATTCTGGTTGACGCCGCCCTCCCAGATATGGAGTGGGCGCGCTTGGCGACTTGGATTCGCCGTAACGAACAGCTTACTGAATCCCCCATCGTGTTGATGGCGGAAGACGATAGGGAATTAGAGCACGTCTCTCATCCCTGGCTGGAGATCAACGACTTTCTGCTCAAGCCGTTCAACTTATATGGCTTGCAGGATATGTTAAGCAAATACTGTCGGCTTTCGGCGAATGTCGCCAAACCGGCGGTGCGTGGCGTACTGGGATTGGTGGTCGATGACGATGAGCAGCGTTTGGTGTTACGACGCTTTCTTAGTCGCAAAGGCTATCACGTACCGGTAAGTTGCTCGCCGGACGCCAGGGAGTGCTGTCTGTTATTAAACGGCTCCAAGGAAGTAACCAGTTGGCTCGTACAGATACAGGACGAGGATAAATGTATCGAGGTCGTTAGCGAATTCGACTCGCTCTATGATGCGCCAGTGCTAGTGGGACTGGAAATGGCGCCCGATAGTTCTCAGACCGGCAAGGAGCGTGGGAACTGGGAGTCGAGACTACTGGACAAGCTGTCCAAAGTGGCGGCCAAGGACGAGTTAGATGCCGCTTAAGACATCGAACAGGTCAAAAAAACGATAGATTAATTATTAGTCACAAACGGGAGTTTGCTATAGTTTAGGTATGTGTCCGATACGCATAGGCAATACTCGCATAAGCAAGCATACTGCTGTTTGTCTGAACCCTTAATTCAACGCCAAGTAACCATGAATAACAGATTCGTAATTACTGATGACCACGGCATTTTTCGCAGTGGTTTAAAACTGATCATTAGTGGTCTGTATCCTGATGCAGAAATCCTGGAAGCCGCCTCGGGATCGGAAGTGTTTCGGTTGCTAAACGCCAACACTGACGTGGATTTGGTGTTGCTGGATCTCAGCATGCCGGATAGCCAGGGGCTTGAGTTGTTACGCAAACTCAAGCAGGAATTTGTCATGACGCCCTTCGCTGTTATTTCCGCCAGTGAGGAAGCGGCTTTGATTCAGGGCGCAATTCAATTGGGCGCGCTGGGTTATGTACCCAAGTCGTCTTCAAATGCGGTTATCGCCAGCGCGATCCAGCTAATGCTTTCCGGTGGCGTCTATATCCCGCACGAATTGCTGCGCACCGGACACGATGAAGGCATGCCCACAGGCGACATCTGCCTGACTCCACGCCAACATGAGGTGTTGGGACTGCTGGCGGAAGGGATGTCGAACAAGCAAATCGGCACCAAGTTAAGCATTGCGCCAGGCACCATCAAGGCGCATATCGCCGCTATTTTCAGAGAACTGAACGCCGCCAACCGTACCCAGGCGGTTCATCGCGCCAGAGAACTGAAACTACTTTAAAAGCGTCTCTGAGCTAAATGCTTCCCGTAGTCTTTGCCCCCTCGCAGAGCTGCGGGTAGCTCCTACTTATACCACTTTCTCCCTTTCTATAATCGCCTTCCACAGCCACAGCCACAGCCACAGCCACAGCCACAGCCACAGCCACAGCCACAGCCACAGCCACAGCCACAGCCACAGCCACAGCCACAGCCACAGCCACAGCCACAGCCACAGCCACAGCCACAGCCACAGCCACAGCCACAGCCACAGCTATCGATTCAGGTTACTCGAACAGGAAGATAAATGTATCGCGGAGGATGGCTGGGAATCAGGAAGCCTTAAAAGTACTTCCTGATCCAGAGCGCTATCACGAGGTCTGAGGCGCGCCCATTTTCAGGACGGACATGCAAACCGAGCGTAATTGCGCAGGTTTGATTGGTTTGTGCAGCAGTGGGTAGGGGGAGTCGTAAGCCAGCTTCACCCTGTCCGGCGCCGTATCCCCTGTTATCAGCAGGGAAGGAATATTGGAGCGGAAGTGCTGATGCATGCGTTGAATCGCGTCAAGCCCGGTCACACCGGCCTGTAGACGCAGATCGCTGATAATCAGATCCGGCTTTTGCTTATAGGACTTACAAAGATCCAGCGCCTCTTCGATGGACTTCGCGAGTATGGGCTGCAACTGCCATGATTCCAGCAGCGCTTTCATTCCCAGCAGGATGGAAGCGTCGTCGTCGATTACCAGCACTCTTTCATAGCGCAGTGGCGCAACAGTCGCCTTGGGGGGCGCGGGGCGTTGTGATTTGTTCAGTCCAAGTGGCGCGATGATCTCAAAACGGGTGCCTTGCTCCAACTGCGAAGAGAAGCGAATTGGATGATTCAGCAACTGACAGGTGCGCTTGACGATAGATAAGCCAAGTCCCAAGCCTTTACTGCGGTCTCGCTCTGGATTGCTCAACTGTACGAACTCTTTAAACACGGAACCTTGATCATCCGGCGGAATGCCGGGGCCGCTATCCCAAACCAGCAGACGGGCTCGCTTGCCTTCCCGTTTGCAGCCAATAAAGATAAATCCGCTTTCTGTGTATTTAATGGCGTTGGAAACCAGATTCACTAACACCTGCTCAAGCAAATGAGGGTCGGAATAGATGAATGAGCGGCTGGGAACAATACGCAAGTCCAGGCCTTTATCCATCGCCTGCTGACGGAATACTACTTCCAGGCGGTCATAAATACGCTGTAACGGGAAGTGTTCCTTCTTCGGCTTGAGTACGCCGGCTTCGAGCTTGGAGATATCCAGAAGCGAGTTGAACAACTCTTTCATGGTTTCCAGTGAGCGCGCCAGATTGCGATGGATTTCCTGCGCTTGTCTGGTGGTCAGCTGTGGCTGCAGGGCTTCGATAAACAAGCTCATGGCGTGTAGCGGCTGGCGTAAATCGTGGCTGGCCGCCGCCAGAAAACGGGTTTTATCCTGATTGGCTTTCTCAGCCTCCCAGCGCGCCTGTTTGGCCGCCAGAGCAGAGGCTTTGGCGTCGAACTGCTGTTGCACGAACTTTTTGTTTAACTCCACCAGTTCGGAGGTGCGCTCATGCACCAGCTTTTCCAGATGACGGCGGTGGGTTTTTATTTCGTCTTCGATTTCTTTGCGACGTCGCAGTTGTGAATCGATACCCAGCAACATTTGGTTAATGTGCGACGCCAGTACGTCCAGTTCATCCTGAATGCGCAGGGCTCCGCGTAAAGGCAGCAAATGTCTGGCGGGGCGATTGTAGTTAATCTGCGCCAAACGCTGCAGGATGCCGTGCAACGGACGTTCAATGGCCTGGCTTAGCTGAATGCTGTGGAACAAGTAAAGGATGATGAGGCAGGCCAGTCCGGTGCTCCAAAGAGGCAGTGTTTGCTGAGCGAGTTCCTCCATCAATACCGCGGGCTGCAGCTCTACCCAGAGTTCGCCTTTTGCTGCGTTTTGAGGCGCCGTGGCGGCGGTTGGCAATTCAAAGAGTTGCGCGCCGATTACGGGTAAGAAGCTAAATATGGCGTGCCAGGGCCTGCCCTCTTTTCTCTCTATTTCGTAGCGCAACAACACCGCGCCCTGTTTTTCCCGCAAAATGGCTTCCCGCAGCGGCAGCAGTTTGTTCAGGGTCTGTAAGGTGGCGATAGCCTGGGATTCGTTTTTAGCGGCCAACGCCGTAGTCAGGTCTTCCTGCATGATGGAGACGCTGTTGTTCATGGCGCTACGCCATTTCTGCTCCAGTGTCAGCCAGCTCAACGCAAGCATGACACAGGCCAGTAACATGCCGAACAACAGATAGGCCAACAGGGTTCTGCGCCTTAGCCGATGCGAAATGTATTGCTGATTATTGAGATTCATCCTGACGCCGCGCTGAGCTGTGAAATGGGTGTGGCATTGTGTAATCCGGTCAACTTCTGTAGCGCAAAACTATTATGGAGGCGCTGCCTCAAAACGCTCGCCGTGACAGTCGATCAAGGCGCTGAAGATGTGTGCGGGATAACCGCGGCCGATTACAAACAAAGCCGGCGAATTGCGCATGATACTACGTCTGTCGGCAAGAATTAATCTCCCAACCCGTTTGGACTAGGCCCGTCTGGCGCGGCCTAGGCGACTATTTTGAAAATGAAACGTCCTATCAGACTGGCGCTATGTAAACTGATAAAAAATCCTTTCTGAGCAAGCTTCTACCTAGTGACGAAGCAGTGCGTCGAGTTCGTCGATAGCTTCGCACCAATCAGAGTCCTCTTCCCAGGCTTGCATGATGAATTCGCGTTGCGCTTCATTCCAGAATGGCGCTTCAGCCAGGTGAACTGCGCTGTTTAGTGGGCTGTGACTGCTAATCCATTGTTTTACCTGGGCTGGGTCGTTTTCCAGACCAAGTTGGGCGAAGAGCGTGTTCATGTTATGAGTCGATGTATCCATCAGACGTCTCCTCTCAAAGTTTGTGTCGAGCTTGTGATCAGCGTCTCAATCCGTCCGCAGCAACACCCAAAGTATAGGCGAAGTTCAAGCGCAGCGGCCAATTGCGGGCGGCTGTCAATAATGCTCAATCATGCCATAATGTTACCCGCTCCGGCCGCAGGGCTTCGCCGTCATATTCTGAGCCGGACACCGATCACAAGGGGACAGGGCGGGTGACGATCCGTTTTAATTCAAATCTATTGTTCTGCACGGGCTTATCGGCATGAGGGCGAAACGATGCGTCGTTCGTCAACAGCTTTGGTCGACGCGTCTGGGCGTGGCGTTTTTGTTTCTGCTATGGGGATGTCTGGCGCCGGCGAGCGCAGATGAAGGCGCTGCGGATATACTGACCCCGTTCGAGCGCTCCTGGCTCCAGGCGCATCCCAATATTCGCATCGCTGGCGACCCTCACTGGCCTCCTTTTGAGATGATCGACGAGGAAGGCAATTACCAGGGCATTGTGGCGGATTATATTCAGTTGCTGGAGCAACGCCTGAATTATCGTTTTGAGCGCACCCGACGCGAAAACTGGACCGCCACCCTTGGCGCCATGCAGACTCGGGAACTGGATGTTATCGCCGCCGTAGCGGTGACGCCCCGTAGAGAAGGGCGTATGCTGTTCTCTGAGCACTACCTTTCTTATCCCATTGTGATGGCGGTCCGTGATGAGATGCGCTTTATCGGTTCCCTGGAAGAACTTGACCGGGAGCGCGTCGCCGTCGTTAAGGATTATGCCAGCCAGGACTTTCTTCTGATCAACCACCCCAACCTGAATCTGGTGTTTGTGGACACGCTGGAAGAGGGGTTGCTGGGCGTCTCCAATGGAGATATTGATGTTCTGATCAGCAATATTCCCAGCATCAGTTATTTGGTCAACCATCTTGGCGTCAGCAATATCAAGCTGACTGGCATCACCCCATATACTTATGACATCGCGATTGGCGTGCGGTCAGACTGGCCGATTTTGACGCGGATTCTGGACAAGGGCCTTAACACTATTACTACCGAGGAGCAGGAGGCGATCTACAAGAAATGGATCACCTTCAGCTACGAGGAAAAAATCGATTATGCGCTGGTCTGGCGTATCACTACCGTAGCGGTGGTGGTGATTATCATCTTTCTGTATTGGAACCGTAAATTATCGCGGGAAGTGGCGGAGCGGATTCGTTCTGAAGAGGCGCTGCGTAAGAGCGAAGAGCGTCTGCGGGCGGCGATGAAACACGCTGAGCATCTGGCGAAGGCGGCGGATTCCGCCAACAAGGCGAAGAGCGAATTCCTCGCCAATATGTCTCATGAGATCCGCACGCCGATGAACGCCGTTATCGGCTATACCGAGCTGCTGGAAGGGCTGATCCATGACGCCAAGCAGAAATCCTATCTGGATGCTATCAAGAAGGGCAGCCGGGCTCTGCTGACCATCATCAACGATATTCTTGACCTGTCCAAGGTGGAGTCCGGCAAGTTGCGCATCGAATACGCGCCTCTGGATCCGCACCGTCTGTTGCAGGATGTGGCGCAGATATTTTCCGCCCGCATTTCTCAGAAAAAACTGGATTTGCGCATTGTGCTGGATGATCAGTTACCGCACTCGCTGGTGTTGGATGAGGTGCGTCTGCGGCAGGTGATATTCAATCTGGTGGGCAACGCAATAAAATTCACCCATGATGGTTACATTTCCCTGAGCGCGAAGGCGTCCTCCATTCCTGGCGATGACGACCACATTGAGCTGGAAATTGCAGTCGAGGACAGCGGTATTGGCATTGCGCAGGATCAGCAGGCGCGGATATTTAATGCTTTCGAGCAGCACGAAGGGCAGAGTAACCGTCAATACGGCGGCACGGGACTTGGTTTGGCCATCAGCAAAAAACTGGTGGAGATGATGAACGGAGAGATCGGCCTCAAAAGTGAGTTAGGTAAAGGCTCCCGCTTCGAAATTCGCCTGCACCACGTCTCCGTTAGCCAGCGTAAGGAAGAGAACAAGTACGAGTTGCGTTCCGCCAAGGCTCCGCGATTCCGGCCGGCGAAAATATTACTGGTGGATGATGTGGAGACGAACCGCAAGTTGATTAAGGAATTCTTCAGCGGTACGGAGCTGATCATTACGGAAGCCTGCGACGGGCGCGAGGCGCTGACGCTGGCGCGTCAGGAGAAGCCGGATCTGATTCTGATGGACTTGCGTATGCCGCGCATGGACGGTTATGAGGCGACTCGTCTGCTCAAGCAACATCCGCTTACCGCCAAGATTCCCGTCATCGCTTTGACAGGCTCTACACTGGCGGATGAGTTTGTGCGCATCGACCAGCTTGGTTTTGCGGACGCTCTGCGCAAACCGATTGAACGCGCGTTACTGTTTAACGTGCTGACCCATTATTTGGCTGTGGTGAAAACCAAGAAAACGAAGACAGAAAGTCCACCGGCGCGTGAGCGCGCGAAACCGGAAGCCAAAGTGAAGCCAGCGACGGAAGCGCAAATGAACTCTATGGCGCAGCAAAAATTGGCGTCGGAGCTGAAGCAGGAGCTATGGACTGATTGGGAAGACTTGAAAGACAGTGGCGACCTGCAGCGCGTGCAGGAGTTCGCCAGTCGTCTCAGCGCCATGGCTGAGACCTATGCCCATGAAGGATTGGAGGAGTACGCCCGTTCGTTGTCGACCCTGGCGTCTCAGTTTGATCTGCAGGGATTGCAGGCGCAGTTGGCGGCTTATCCTCAGGAGGTGGAGAAGCTGGTGTCGGAAGCGGAAGATGGAGTCAAAAATACCGCATAACCTGTTGTAAGCACCCTAACTGACGGGAGATTGACGTAGTTTTTCTTCTCTTGCAGTCAAGTTTGCGTCGACTTTGTAAACCAATGAAAAACACGCTGGTTTGCGGCGATGCTATGAACAAGTTTGGCTAATAATTATGCAGTGTTCATTTGAACGCTTCAGGGGAGAAGGTCAATGGTACGTCAATGGTTCTTTGTTTTGATGGTTTCCATCGGTTGCGCCCCAGCCGTTTTCGCAGAGTCGCCTACCCGACAGCTGCACTTGGCTCTTGCTGACATGGAGAGAATCAGCTCGGATATGTATTTCATTGGTTATCAGAGCGTGGAGCTCAGTCAGCCCGATCAGTACGGTGTAAGGAAATACATGGTGCTGGATTTTCGGTTTACGGAACAACTGGCGCACAAAGATACCGACGCCCAAGTGCGGCGAATCTGCCGCAGGGTGCTTGATAATCCCGTACTGCTGAAGGACTTGTCCTCAATGGGATACGAGATGGTGTCAGTGGCCTTCGACGAAGCCGACCAGTTCGATTGTCTCTGATTAACGTCAGCCGGCGCATTAGCGTCGGCTACGCTTCATCCTCGCTTCTGACGCATAAGTCCAGCACATCCCCTTCATAACTGCAGGTTACGTGTACGGACATTGAGCGGCAGCAGATACGGCAATCTTCGTAATAGTCCTGAATCTCGGTGGAGCAGTCGACAGCGACAGTCTGGGTTTCTCCGCAATAAGGGCAGGAAACCTCACAGTAACGCAACATTTCTACTTTCTCGGGCAAATACAGATAAGTATTTAAGTGATAGATCAAAAATTGCGCTTAGGCAAGCGCATTCGGTTTTATCACGCGTTTTGCTCCAACCGCTGACGTATGAGCCCCAGCAGCATTAAGTAAAGGGTCGCGGCGGCGAAGCCGGCAAGTGTGCCCGTGAGGACGCCCAGACTGGCGTACGTCAAAGCCACCGTCAGGGTGTAAGCGAGTAAAGAACCGAGCCCGATGGGATAGAACTTGATGAGTGTGCGGGCTGGCTCCGGTCCATAGCTCAGGTGAACAATGAGTAGGAGAGGAAGAAAGGTCACCGGAAACGCTGCAAACAGGCCCGCCAATAAGGGTTCGCCCAGATAGGCTAAGGCTGTGATCGCCAGCACCAGGGCTGAAGACATAAAGCCACGCAGAAATAGCACCGGGTAGGTCAAACGCACTGATACGGCGATATTCACTGAAGGAATATTTTTGTAGGCGAAGGCGATCAACGTGACGCCAACACCGGCAACTGCCAGGTTACGCCACAACCCCTCACTGATCAGGCTGAGTGCGCCATTCGCCGCGACGAAGGCGAAAATGCCCGCCAGGGGCGCCCACATGGCGGAGTAAGGTAGTTTAAGGCAGCCCAAATAGGCAGTCGTCATCGCCAGCGCCGCCAGGAAACCAAGTAAGGCGTGGGACGCGCTGGCGGCGGCGAACTCTGGACCCTGTTCAATCCCGATGAACGCCAGTGCGATAGCGGTGCCCAAGGGAAAGCCGGACAGCAAGCCGGCGGTGCGAGTGCTTACTCTCTCTGCGATCCAGGCCAAGCCCATTACTGTCGCCACTGTGGTGACAACCTTGGCCGCCTGCAATATCAGGATGTCCACGAGGAGACTCTGATAAAAGCAGATGAAAAACCCGATTTGAGATGGCGCGTTTCTATGGAGTCCGGCCTCTAGTAACTCTTCTCACTGGCGAGTCCGGCTTTGGCTTGTTTGGCCATTTCCACCAAGACTTGTCGCGCCTCATCCGTTGAATGAATCGAGCGAATCAGGGGGACGGACAGTTTACAGGAGAGGCTGTGAGCGATCACTTGCAAATAAAGCTCGTGGCTGGTGATCTCCGTCAACTCTGCGGACACCACGTCATGGACGCCGCCATAGTAGCGAACGTAATTACAGAGCGTCTCTGCGTGGTCGTCGTTCATGTGTTGAATAATGCCGGCTACGTCTTGGGTGGAAAGGGTCATAGCTTCAAGTTCCGATGGTTATTAATATGGCAATGATATTGGCATGTTAATAATCAGGCGCATGGATGCGCCTGCGCGGCAGTTAGCCGCGGGAGACAGGGCCTGACATGTGCAGGCTCTGTCGTTTCAGACAAATAGAAGGAAGCTATTTGTCTGCCTGATTAATAGTATGCTTTGGCGGCGCTATAACAGGTCGCTTGCAGCCTGTTTCCGACGTCATGCAGTCGCGCCGCCAGAAAATCCTCGAACCAGCCGCCGATGTGCGGCAGGCTGATTAATAAACGATGGTTGTCATCGACAAAGTGCAGGGTGCAACGATGCTGGCTACCCCATTTGAGTACATTTTGCGGCTCAATCAGGTGATCCCGCCAGCCATGCACGACTTCCGTATGCGGCGCTGACGGTTCCAGCCAGGGGTCTGCATAGCCGGGCAGGCCGATCGCAGGGGCCAACAAAAACAGGCCTTCGACGGGGTGATCCCGGGAAACTTTCAGTGAGACATAAGCGCCCATACTGGAGCCCACCAGAATCAAACGCTCGTCGCCGGGCAGTTGCTTTAACAAGTGCTCCGCTCGCTCGTCAGGGTCAGGCATGCCGCGGTAATCGACGCTGGTGATGGAAAAGCCCATGCGTCCTGCGATGTCCGACAAGTACTGAATTTTTCCGCCCCAAGGACCGCTGTCGCGACCGTGGGAAAAAATGACCCGCCACATTGTCTAATCTGTCGCCTCCGCTGGTTTGTCGAGGATTCGGCGATACAACCGTTAAGCGTCGCGCCACTTTATATTGCAGCCCATACTCGGGCGTTGATCGGAGGCAATTTCGCCGCCGTTTAACAACGCATCCACCGCTTGGCGCAAATCTTTTCCTGTGATGGGCTTGTCGGCGCCGGGGCGGCTGTCATCGAACTGCCCCCGATAAACCAGGCGACGTTGGGCGTCGAACAGGAAAAAGTCAGGTGTGCAGGCGGCATGATAGGCTTTGGCGACTTCCTGCGTCTCGTCGTATACGTAAGGGAACACATATTTGTAGCGCGCCACTTCCAAAGCCATGTTTTCCGGGGAGTCTGCTGGGTAGGCGCTGGCGTCGTTGGCGTTGATGGCGATGACGCCAAGGCCTTTGGCGGCGTAGTCGCGGGCAAAATCCGCCAGCGCTGTTTTCAGATGAATGACATAGGGGCAGTGATTGCAGATGAACATCACCAGTAACGCAGGATCGTCGCTGAAATCCGCCAGCGACCAGTGGCGTCCCTGAGTATCGCTAAGATTAAAGTTCGGCGCGCGGGAGCCCAGTGCGAGCATGGTGGAAGAGGTCAGGGCCATTGTAGTCTCCTTCTTTGTTTTCCTGGGGGAATTTAGCGTATTGACTGGCAAGGCTGACGGGTAGAGTTTACCATTAAAAAGAAACTGAAGGAGATATGAGTGGCGCAATACGAATTGGTGTTTACTGGCGGCTTGGTGGACGGTTTTCCCCTGGACCAGGTCAAGGAAAATGTCGCTAAGTTATTTAAGGCGTCGCCCGCGCAGGTGGATCAGATGTTCTCTGGTAAGGCGGTGGTGCTGCGCAATCGCCTGGATGACGTCACCGCCCAGAAATATAAAGCAGTGCTGCATAAGAATGGCGCCGTTTGCCTGATTCGTGAAATGGGGGCGCCGGAGATCCAGGAGCCTGCGCCAACCGCGCCACCGTCCGCGCCTGCTCAACCTGTTGTGCGTGAACCCGCGCCGCAGGCGACTGCGTCAGTCAAGCCGGTTAAATCTTCTGCGCCAGCAGGCGGTCTGCCTGTCGCCGGCGAGAAGGTGGATGAAATTTTGTCAGATGTGGACTGGGATATCGCCCCGGTCGGATCAGTGATGGCGGAACATCACGAGACCCCGCCTCTCCCTGAGCCGGATTTGTCGCATCTGCAACTGGCCCCTACTGGCAGCGATCTTGGGCAGAAGAAAAAAGATCCGCCGCCGCCGGCTCCGGACACCAGCCACCTCAAGCTTGAAGAACCCCGCAAATAGGACTCCATGCCTATAAGCGTCCCGCTTAGTGCAAAGGCCCCATCAGCTCGTAGAACTCTTCTGGGCAGGGGCCGCTGTATTTTTTATAGCGAATCGCCCGAAACTCCTCTCCCTGCTGCGGGCTCGGCGTTCCTGGCGGCGTGGGATAGATAAACTCCAGGTCTCCAGGATAAAAGCTCATTAGCCACTGGCGGGGATAGATCTCCAGGACTTCCGCTACGCCTTTCAGCGGACGGAAGACGCAGGTTTCCTTCTGCTTTGGTTTGCTCCTTCGAGCCGGCGGTTTGGGGTCTGGCGTCTCAGGTTCAGGAGTGGGTTGCACATCTTCGACGGCCGGCGCTTCCGGTTGCGGTTCGGGTGCGTCGGGTTGCGTGGTTTTTCCGGCACAGCCAGCCAGTAGTGCGAATCCGAGCATAAGCGGCAACACTTTACCATAACCGGAAGAATAAGGCCGGGCTAAACGACCGATTATCTGCTCTGCTCTCACCGCCGTGTCTGCGCTCTCACACACTCAATAACTTGCCGCCGCTGGCTTTCCGCATAGGAGGCCAGGATGGATTGCAGGCTTTGTTCGTCACGTTGATGGATGGCGTCCAACGAGCTGCGCATGTAAGACAGGTTGTCTTCAATGATTCTGGGGCCCTGACGCAAGGCCATAAAGCTGCAGCGCTTGGCGGAGGGCCAAAGGTCGTTGACCATGTTGATAATGAAATAGTTGTCCGCATAGACCAATGAGGCTTGCGTGTATTCGACGCCGATCTTATGGAAATTCAATAGATCGCCTTTTTCAAAGCAGGTCTTCATCTGTGTATAAAGCGATTCCAGGCGCTCCATATCATGAGGACGCCAGCTACGCACCAGTTTGACGCCAGTGTGGCTCAATATCAGCAGCAAAGTCTCATAAAGGCTATCGACGAAATGCTCGTTCAACTCAGTGACAAATGCGCCTTTGCGGGGCACGTTGGTCACAAGATAGCGCTTTTCCAGCAACAAAAGAGCCTCTCGGATGGAGCCATGGCTGACTTCCAGCTCTTTTGACATGGCGTTCTCGAAGATTCTTTGGCCGGACTGCAACTGGCCGAGCACGATGAGATCTTCCAAATGCTGGGCGACCTGCTCGGTCAGGGTCTCCTTGGGTTTGAACGTCATTTTTACCCCGATGCGGGCGAACGAAAGATGGGATAGGGTTACAGGGCGCTAATGGTTGCATAGAAATTGCTTGAAGAAAACCGCAGAAGCCGCAACCTGCGGGTGGATTACGGTTTTAGCGAATAACAAAGCGTTCTCAATAAATAACTTAAAGTTATATGGAGCGGCGCCGATAACCCTGAAGCAGACTGTGCGTTCCTATAAGTGCCTCAGGCAAAAAAAAAAGCGGAGCCGCATCCGGCTCCGCAAGCGCAGCAGATAAAGAACGTTCCCTTACACGTCGACTACACACGAACGAGAGCAATCGCCAGTGTCTGACGCTCAATCGGGGGCGTCCTTATAAACCAGTGTAGACCGTTCCCGGTCATTTACCATCTGGGAAATTCCCTGTTCGCCCCGTCATTCGCGGGCGGACGGGGAATTGACTCCGTATTTTTCCCGTTTTTTGCGAATTTGCGTCCTGGCGCAGCTCCATTTCATATTAAGCAGCTTCGGAAAGTCCTTGATAAAGCCGAATTTCCGCCAATTGGTCAGCAATTTCACTGGTCGGTGCGCGCTGTTGTTCTGATTGAGTAAAGATTTCCGTCAGGGTGTTGGCGATTCGCGCTGTTTTGTCGTCAATGAGTAACTGTTTATTACCGCTATGGTGCAGTGACGCATAAATCAGCCCGCCGGCGTTAATGACGTAGTCCGGCGCGTACAGCACTCCGCGTTGGTGGAGGGCGTCGCCGTGGCGGGTTTCGCCCAGTTGGTTGTTCGCTGAACCGGCGACAATAGCGCAATGAAGTTGCTTCAAAGTGTTGTCATTGATAACGCCGCCAAGGCCGCAGGGCGCAAAGACGTCGCAAGGCGTGCGATAGATATCAGCCGGGCTTACCGCTTCCGCATTGAACTCTTCCTTTACGCGTTTGATACGTGCGGAATCAATATCTGTGACGACCAGTTTGGCGCCGGCCTGATACAGAAACTTGCATAGGAGATAGCCGACATTGCCGACCCCTTGTACGGCGACCTTCACTCCGCCCAGATCACGCTTGAGCTTGTAGGCGACGGCGGCTTTAATACCTTCGAATACGCCACGGGCGGTGTATAGAGAAGGGTTGTCCTCGTCGCTGGTGCTGGTGACGTGATGGGTCTCGCTGCGGATGTAATCCATCTCCCTGGCGCTGGTGCCGGAGTCGATCGCGGTGATGTAGCGGCCGTTTAGAGATTCGATGAAGCGTCCGAAAGTGCGAAAAAGCGTTTCTGGATCGTAAGCGCCTTTGGGTTTCATGATGACGGACTTGCCGCCGCCCTGTTCCACGCCCGCCAGCACAGCTTTGTAGCTCATGCCTCTGGCCAGCCTAACGGCGTCCAGCAGGGCCGCCTCCGTGGAATCGTAAGAGATAAAACGGCATCCGCCCAGGGCGGGACCGAATCGGGTATTGTGAATAGCGATAATCGCTTTGAGCCCACTGTCTGCATCGTCTCTGACATGCAATTCGTTGACTCGATATTTGTCGAGCAGATCAAACATGACTGCACTCCTCTTAAAAACTCACGTTGCAGCTAAGGGGGAAGGAGACTTGTGGTCGCCGCGCCATGCTGGAGCCGTGAAAGGTGATAACCTCGCGTTAACAGAGGAAACGCGCTTTTTTATTTTGGGCGGATGCGCTTTGCTGTAAGAAGCTAAGCGTCCGCGTTAGGAGTTATATCCCGCATCAAAGTCGGGTCATAACCTCGTTTGAGTATAAAACGACCTGGCCGCTTAATAAACCCGCTGTCAGGTCCGGGAAAAATACTGTCGCAGTGACAGAGCGGAGCGGCTTGGCTATGCTCTAAGGTATCGGAGAAACCCATTAAAAATAAATAATTAAGCTGGCGCTCCAAAGCGTAGAGGAGATTCCGGCCGTGCGTACGATTGAAGAACTTGCGCTGACGAATGAATTGATGAAATGGGCGTACGTGAAGCAACTCACGTTGCACCCTGACTCGGAGGATTTATCCGCCATTCTCGAACAACACCCTAAATTAGTGGTGGCGATGAATCATGGCCCGGCGCTTGGCGCTCTGGCCGCGGCAATTGCTCTGATGCATGCGTATTTACGTAGCGGCGGCGAAGAGCGCGTGCCTTTCGCGTTGACCTGGCGAGGCTATTATCAGGCTCCGGTGCTGAAACAGCTCTTTACGATGCTGACACAGGTTGACCGCGCCTTGTCGTTCAATGATGTATTGCGACTGATGCGAGCCAGTCGCTACACGGACTGCCTTATCATGCCGGAAGGTGAGAATTGCAGCTTCGGAGATGGTCTGAACGTGCAACCTTTCCTGAGTCCACGTTTTATTGAGCTTTCCTTACGGTCGCGAGCGCCATTGTTACTGTGCCTGCATCAGGGCGCGGAATCCTGGGCCAGATCCGTGCGCATTCCTCCATGGCTATTGGGCGTGGGAAGAGTGTTGCCTAGAAACATGGAGCAGCGGCTGCGGGATTCGCGAATGCTCAGCATTCCCCGCTTCCCGCGTAAGCTCAGTAATCTGAATGTGATGTTCCGACTTTATCATCCTCGCCTGTTGGAAAAAGATCTCAGCGACGACGCGTCGATCAGGATGCGCCAGCTCTGGCAGGAGGCCTGGCAGATTCACGCTGTCATGCAATCCCATATTGAAAACATGGCGCAGGCGACGGCGCCCAGCTTACATGGAAATGACTATGAACTTCACTCAGGAGGTTAGCGCGTGGCTGTCGGAGAACGGATATGGCGAGCTTGAGTCGTCTCAGGCCGTCGCTGGAGGCTGCATTAATCAAACGCTGGAGATTCACACCAGTCATAAAGAGCGGTTTTTTCTGAAATATCATGGCGCTCCGCCGGTGGGCATGTTTTCGGTGGAGGCGCGCTCATTAGATATATTGCGTGACGCCAAAGGCGTGCGCGTGCCTGTGGTTATCGCCAACGCGGAGAACTATCTGCTGTTGGAGTGGGTGGAGCCCCATGAGAGGGCGCCGGATTATTGGGCTCGCTTTGGCGAAGGGTTGGCCAGGCAGCATCAATCCATCGCGCCGGAATATGGTTTTGGATTCGCCACTTACTGCGGAACGACCTTACAGCCCAATGATAATTACACAGACGGACATGTGTTCTTCGCACAGCAGCGTTTGCTGTTTCAGGGGCAGCTCGCCTATGACAGCGGCAGGCTGGACAGTGGCGCTATGTGGCGTTTGGAAGCCTTGTGTCGCAAGCTTTCGGAATTGGTTCCACAGCAGCCGCCATCGTTGCTGCATGGCGATTTATGGTCCGGCAATGCGCATCAGGATGAAAACGGCGCTCCCGTATTAATCGATCCCGCCTGCTATTACGGCTGGCGCGAGGCGGAGCTGGGTATGACTATGTTGTTTGGCGGATTTGGAGAAGAATTTTACGCCGCCTATGAAGCGGCGTATCCGCTGGAAGAAGGCTGGCGCGACAGAGTCGACATCTACAATCTTTATCATTTATTAAACCACCTCAATTTGTTTGGAGGGGGTTATTCCGGGCAGGTGCTGCGCATATTAGGCGCATACACCTGAATGGCGCGCTTTAGTCCATCGTCAGTACGATCTTGCCGCGCACGTGTCCGCCTTCCAATAGTCGATGGGCCTCCGCCGCTTGCGCCAGCGGGAAAGTCGCTTGCACTTCCACGTGCAACTTTTCCTTGGCGGTTGAGGTCAATAACGCCTGTAGGCGACGTGGATCGGGATGTACGGTATAGCCGCTGGCCTGTTTCCCCTGGACCTTGGCCGCGTCGCAAATAGACGTTGCGCTGATGGTCGGCAAGGTCACCAAAGCGCCTTTGGGGGAGAGAAAATCCAATGCCGCCAGGCCCGTTTCTCCGCCCACGGCGTCAAAAACGAAATCCATATTGCGCAATTTTTCCAGCTCGTGCGGATTGTGGTAGTCCACGGGGGTGATGCCCATGCTGCTCAGAAAATCGTGATGGGGTTTGGATGCGGTACCCCAGACATGAGCACTCTTGCTCTTCGCCAATTGCGCGGCGAGATGTCCAACGCCCCCTGCGGCGGCCAGAATAACGACTTTTTGTCCTGCGCACAGCGCGCCGACTTCGAACAACCCCTGCCAGGCGGTCAATCCGGCCAGAGGCAGCGCGGCGGCTTGTACATAGGAAAGCTCAGCGGGAATTTTGACCAGATTGTCAGTGGATAAGGCGATATATTCACTGTAACCGCCGGCTGGCAGAGGGAAGTTAAGCAGGCCGCAAACCCGGTCGCCGGGCTCAAAGGACAGGCCTGCGCCGTTCACTTCAACAATGTCCCCTGCGATATCGTATCCGGGCGTCCAGGGCATACGGGTTTTGACCTTCTCGGCCACGAATCCCAAGCCTCTGCGTGTTTTATAATCAATGGGATTGACGCCGCAGGCGCGCACTTTGATCAGCGCTTGATTGGGGGCGGGCGTCGGGATTTTCGCTTCGGTCAGTCGTAAAGTGGACGGGTCGCCAAATTCACTTATCTGGACGATCTTCATGGGGGAAATACCTCCTGTGAACAACCTCTAAAGACGGCCTCACTGCAGGTGAGTATTATTCTTTTGAGTTATTTAAACGTTATTTAATGTGGGCAAGTATACCTTTTCGAGGCGTCAGTTTCAGTGCGGCGGAGACGTTTATTTGTTTGCGTTTTAATAGAAAAGACTTGACGTAGCGGTGAATTGCGGGTGGATTTTTAATTGAGAATAAATAGATTATTGTATATAGCGCATAAGTTAGGCGGCGATGCGAAAACCGTAAAGATAGAGCGATGAACCCAATACATGGAATGTGTCTAAGTCATGGACAGATAAATGTCTTAATAGACGGGGTGAACCTTGATGGATAGGCGCACACCATGATGGATAGGTGCACACCATGATGGATAGGTACACACCTTGCTGGATAGGTACACACCGCTCTGGGATTATCAGGGGGTAGTGCTTAAAATGCCGCTCAGATTACAACTTCAAAAGAGCGAACACATTTAGTCTCGTTACAGGAATTCGAAAAAATGAAGCTGAAAGCAGCCCTGATTGGATTAGTTGGCGCAGTGAGCATCCAGGCGTTAAGCGGTTCGGCCGGGGCGCTGGAGCTGACTTGGAATCCCAAGCAGGATATCGTCGGTAGAGAACATCGGCTGGTGGCTAAAAGAGAGTACACTTTCGTCGATCTCGGCGAGCAGTACAATTTTGGATTTAATGAACTGGTTAGCGCCAATCCCAGTGTAGATGCCTGGCTGCCTGCGGAAGGCGATGAGATTGTTATTCCCGGGCGCTTTATCCTTCCGCCGGGATTACGCAATGGCATCTTGATAAACCTGGCGGAGTACCGCCTCTACTATTTCCAACCTGATAAGAAGCGTCTCTACACCGTGCCTATCGGTATCGGCACTGTTGATTTCCCCACGCCGATCATGGACACCAAGATCGTCACTCGTATGAAAAATCCAACCTGGTATCCGCCAGAGTCCATCCGTCAGAGACAGTTGGAAGAGTACGGCGAGCAATTGCCCAGAGCCATCCCCGCCGGACCGGATAACCCATTGGGCGACTATGCGTTTAAGTTGGATGCGGACAGTTATCTGATTCATGGCACCAATAAAGGCGTGGGTATCGGAATGCGCGTCAGCCATGGCTGTATCCGTCTGTATAACTGGGATATCAAGCAGATGATGTCGCTGGTGCCGGACAATACCCCGGTCAAAATCATCAACCAGTCTGTCAAGCTGGCGGTGGACGATGGCAAACTCTGGATGGAAGTGCATGCAGAGGCTGACGTTACCGAACAAAAGCTGCGGGAAGAGTATACCTATCAACTGCTTAAGCTACAGTCGACTGGCGTCAGTGTGATGGTGGACGAAGAGAAGGTGACGAAAGCACTGGTGGAATTGACTGGCCTTCCTTCGCCGATTGGAGAGCTGCAGCCGTCCCTGGCCGCAAGCATGTCATCCGGTTCGTAAAGAACCGGATTACTTCATGCTGGCTCTTTCCAGCATGCGACGCGCGCGTTCGTTTGCTTCGTTAGCCGCTTTTTGAGCAGCCAGAGCTGCAGCTAAAGCTTCTTCAGCTTTGGCGTAAGCTTCGTTAGCGCGGGACAGAGCTGTGTCGGCAGTGTTTTGCGCACCGGAAACAGCTTGCTCTGCGTTGTTCGCAGTAGTCGTGGCGGCGTCGAGGGCTTGACGGTCTTGCTCAGTCAAGCTGGCGCAACCACCGGCAAGCAACGAAGACATAACGATCCCTGAAACTAGAAGTTTTTTCATTGAGGTTTCCCCCTTTTTTATGGGTAATGATAATCTGTTGTGACTTTGAACCGGAGGTTCAAAGCGCCGGGTTAGTTTAATTAGACTGCATCGGGTTTTAAAGCCATTAAGTATAAATGCTAATCGGAATAATTAATTAGTAAGTTCTGCTCAAATATCAATTTATTTATGCCCTATAACAGGGCGTTTCAGTGGACGCTCCCTTAATCGCTGCATAATATTCCCCTGTTTTCGTGAAACGAACGATAATTAAGGGTGTGCCGACTAAATATGCTTAATCAGATTTATTAATAAATGGTCATATTTAAAAATGGGATTAAGCGACAAGTATCCAAGCAGGCGATGACGCCCGGCTCTGGCGCCGGAGGCATGCGTTATTTGCGCAGCGGTATTTTTGTTTTGGTTTTATGTTTGCTTTTCAGCGGTATGATTTATGTCACTGAAGACTGGGCCAGGACCTCTGCTGTCCGGGAGCTGGAGCAGGATGCCGCCAATGAGCTGCAGCGTTCCGTTTCCAGCCTGCAGGCGTTGTTGAGTAAATATGAGTCTCTGCCCCATATCCTCGCCGTGGACCCCCGCTTGCTGGCTTTGTTGCAGGATCCGACGAACGCTGAACTAACCAGCCGCACCAATGCCTATCTGGAATCCATCAACTTCATTGGCGGCGCGGCGGATGTGTATCTGCTGAATGCGCGTGGTGACACCATTGCCGCCAGTAACTGGCGTTTGCCGCGGACCTTTATCGGGCACAACTTTTCTTATCGACCTTATTATTCAGACGCAATGCAGGGGCGCTCCGGGCAGTATTTCGCTTTGGGAACGACCTCTGGCGTGCGTGGATTCTATTTCTCTTTTCCGGTATCAGATGATGACGTCATCCTGGGCGTCATCGTGGTTAAAATTGACCTCTCCGCCGTGGAACAACGCTGGGGCAGCCCTTGGGGGAAAAACGCTTACGAAGTGCTGGTGACGGATAATTATGGCGTGGTGTTTATTTCCACTCGCGCAGAATGGCGTTTCCGGTTGACGCGTCCGCTAAGGGCGGCGGAGGCCCGCGAAATAGAAAAGGAACAGCGCTATGATCCGGAATTGTTGAAGCCGATGTTGCTGGCGCAGACGCAAACATCGGAGCAACTGCTGGATTCCTCCACGCAATTTGTCCGCGCAGGATTGCATGACGAAAGCGCGCAGACTTATCTGACCAAGTCCGCTGATATGCCTCAGGCCGGATGGCGGGTGCAGGTTCTCCTGCCGATGGAGCGGGTGAAGAAAGAAATCAGCAACGTTCTGCTGCTCAGTCTGTCGATGATTTTTATCATTGTGCTGTTGGCGTTGCTGTTGGTGGAGCGCGCGCGGCGGGAACGGGCGCTGCGCGCCGCCCGTGATCTGCTGGAGGCGCGCGTGCAGCACCGCACTCGCGATCTTTCCGAAGCCAATGCGCGTTTACTTGAGGAAGTGGAAGAACGGGAGCGGGCGGAGAAAGAGCTTAAACTGACTCAGGATGAGCTGATTCAAGCCGCTAAATTAGCTTTGCTGGGGCAACTATCCGCAGGCATCAATCATGAGCTTAATCAGCCGCTGACGGCGCTGCGCACCTACGCGCAGAATGCGCAGGCGTTTATTGAGCGTAATATGTCGGAAAAGGCGCAGTTGAATTTACGGGAAATTGTTGGCCTGACCGATCACATGGCTTCCATCATCGGGCAACTGAAAATTTTCGCCCGCAAAGAGGCCAATGTGTCTGGACCGGTGCATGTGAACAGCTGTGTCGACGCGGCCTTGAAAATTACCGAGCCGGAATTACGCCGGGCCCATGTAAACTGGCGCGTAGACGCTGCGGCGGACGATATTTATGTCCAGGGAGATATGGTGCGCCTGGAGCAGGTGCTGATCAACCTGATCACCAACGCTCTGCACGCAATGTCCGGCAGCGAGGAAAAGCAATTGCGCATTCAGTGCGCCGATCTGGGGGACAAAGTGCGCATTCAGGTTCGCGATACTGGCTCGGGCATCCCTGAGCATGTAATGCAGCACATTTTCGAACCGTTTTATACAACCAAAAACAGAGGGCAAGGCCTGGGATTGGGTCTTTCTATTTCATACAGAATCATCGAGTCGATGAAGGGCGAATTGCGCGCCGCCAATAATGAGGAAGGGGGCGCGCTGTTTATAGTCGAGCTGCCGCTGGCTCAGGCCGAGGCCTCCAATGTCATCGACTCGCAAGCCGCCCTGCAGCCGGCCGGCGGCGATAATGAGGAGTAAGACTTTGCAGTCAGAGAACGCGGGCGCATCAGGCGCCGAACTGATGGTGTACTTCATCGACGATGACCGCCATATCCTGCAGTCCGTTGGCCAGACGTTGGAGCTGGAAGGCCTGCAGGTGGAAACCTTTCTCAGTGCGGAAGAGGCGCTGCGTAATCTGCAGACCGACTGGCCCGGCGTGCTGGTCAGCGATATCAATATGCCGGGAATGGACGGGTTGCAGCTGATGCAGGCGTTGCAGAAAGTGGATTCCGAGTTGCCAGTGATTCTGGTGACCGGACATGGCGATATCTCAACGGCCGTTTCCGCCATGCGCGAGGGCGCCTATGACTTTATTGAAAAGCCCTTCAGTAACGAACGCCTGCTGGATACGATTCGACGCGCCATGGACAAGCGTCGCCTGACGCTGGAGAACCGCGATCTGCGCAGAGAACTGCAGGAACAGAATGCGCCTGGGCCGCGTATTCTGGGACGCACGCCGGCGATTCAGCGATTGCGGCGCGTATTGCAACAAGTGATGAACACCCCGGCGGATATTTTGTTATTCGGTGAAACCGGCGTTGGCAAAGAGCTGGTGGCGCGTTATCTGCACGAGCATAGCAACCGGCGCGAGCACAACTTCGTCGCCATCAACTGTGGCGCGGTGCCTGAGAATCTCATTGAAAGCGAATTGTTTGGCCATGAAGCGGGGGCCTTCACTGGCGCAGATAAGCGTCGAATCGGCAAATTTGAGCATGCCAACGGCGGCACGCTGTTTCTGGATGAAATAGAAAGCATGCCGCTGTCTCTGCAAGTCAAAATTCTGCGGGTGCTTGAGGAGCGCAAGGTGGAGAGGCTTGGCTCCAATACGCTGATTCCACTGGATTTGCGCGTGGTCGCCGCCACTAAAATCAGCCTGAAGGAAATGGCGGACAAGGGCGAATTCCGGAGCGATTTATATTATCGGCTGAATACGGTGGCGGTGGAAATTCCCTCTCTGCAGGATCGGCTTGAAGATGTGCCGCTGCTGTTCGAGCACTTTGCGTTAGTCGCCGCCGCCCGCTATCAACAGGAAATCGTGCCATTAAAACCTGAGCAACGACATCGCCTGCTGACTCATAACTGGCCGGGCAATGTGCGGGAGCTGCGCAATTTGGCGGAGCGTTACGTGATTATGGGGGAGGAGTGTTCCTTCGATATGGAGCATATGCTGGGTGAACCGGAGATTCAGAGTCGCCGCACGCTGACGGAAAAGGTTGAGCTTTACGAACAGACCCTGATACGCGAAGCCTTGGCCGTCCATCACGGCAGCATCAAGGATACGCTAGTCGCGCTTGGCCTGCCGCGGAAAACCCTGTACGACAAGATGAAAAAATACGGCATCAGCCGCCAGGATTTTCGCGAGTCGGAGTAGGGCTCGCATTCTTATATTTTCTCTTCAAGATATGAAGTTATTTCGTTTATGAAACGTCTGCTGTGTTTCGTGTTCGCGCTGGCTGCTTCGCTGTTTGCGCTCTGGTATTTCATCTCAGTTCCCGTCTTCTTTGTTTCGTCGCCCGAGAGCTACCAGCCGCTGGCCAGCGCTGATACGCTGCGATGGCATGTGAGAACGCTTTCCGAAGATTTACCGCCCCGTTCTGAGGACGCTGACGAACTGGCGGCGTCCGCGCGGTATATCCAGGCGCAGTTTCAACAGCATACGGATAGAGTTGAAGCGCAACCCTATGGCGTGTGGGGAATCGAATACCAAAATATATCGGCGAAGTTCGGTCCTGACGACGACAATGCTCCAGTCATCGTCATTGGCGCTCATTATGACACGTTCAAAGGCTTGCCCGGCGCAGACGATAACGCCAGCGGCGTCGCCGGACTGCTTGAGCTGGCCAGATTATTCGCCGCTCAATCGCCGCCAATCCAGGTAGAACTGGTCGCATACGCCTTGGAAGAGCCTCCGTACTTTCGCACTGACGATATGGGGAGCTTTCATCACGCTCAATCTCTGAGGGAGAAGGGAACGGAAGTCAGATTGATGATCTGTCTGGAAATGATCGGTTATTTCTCTGAGCAGGCCGGCAGTCAACGATACCCTTTAGCCAGATTGAATGCGCTCTACCCGGACAAGGCGAATTTTATCGCAGTTGTCTCCAACCTGGGCGGACACAGCGACGTCCGCGAATTGAAAACCGGCATGCTGCAAGCCACGCCTCTGCCCGTGGAGTCCATGCTCGGGCCCGCTTTCCTGGCGGGTGTCGACTTCTCCGATCACATTAACTACTGGTTTCACGACTACCCTGCGGTCATGGTGACCGACACCGCATTCTACCGCAATCGCGCCTACCATACGGACCAGGATACCTGGGATACGCTGGACTATGAACGGATGGCGATGGTTGTGGATGGTATTTTTAACGGAGTGTCTAAACTTCTATAAAGTATGCTTGACCTACGGCCAAAATACTTTTTTATGAATGATAAAGAATAGGGTGTGAAATGTTGATAGTGAAAGTACTAAACATTATGTGGTGTTAAAAATATAACGCGGAAATTGTATCGGATTGTATTTTTGCTAAATAAACTCAGGTTTATAGGGTATGACCAGATCATTATGCTTTTTTCTTCTGACTTTTATTGTTCGCTCAGCCTTGGCTGAGACTACCGGTGTCCCTGCTTCAGTAAGTCAGGTTCAGACCGAAATTGTGAATGGCCAGATTGTTAGGATTGTTCAGTACAATATGGAGATCAATCCCATCATTCAATTCGAAATATTATCACGCCCTGACTTTGAGCCTATACAGGCGTTGACCGTTGGGGAGCTGCCGTATGGCCCTGAAACGCTAAGTCTGAGGGATTCAAGCGGAGCTTTTGTGGAAAAAGTGACTGTCGAGGATACTCATATTAGTATTGTTTTCGAATATTTCTTTATTGAAGGCCATTCTGCTCTTTTGGAATGTCAGCTACCAGTGAGTGGTAAACACTTTGGGCCATTCCAATGTGGTAAAAAATAGAAATTATTCTTCTCTCATTTTTTATGAATTTAATCGATCGCATATCACAGAAATTGATCGACTCCTGATAAAAATACTTCATTCAGTTTCAATTCAGCTTGCATGTACATAATGGCCTACGTGTTGTTGCTTCATCTGGTTTGATCGAGGTGAGGAACGCATCTAACGGTAGCCTGCAGCTTTTGATGATAACGGGTGGTTTTCACCGCTGGCGTGATCGGTTGTATGGCGGATTATCAAATGTCATTCGTACATAAGTCATCTCAGGAATATCTATGAAAAAGGTAGTGGTAGCGTCTGTTCTAACTTCATTTCTTCTTTCCACTGGTTGCGCGAGTATTGTCAGCGATAGCAGCTATCCGGTCGCGATAAGCAGCTCTCCCTCTGACGCGCAGTTCGTGGTTGAAGATTTAAATGGCAACGAGATTCATGCAGGCCGCACGCCTGCGACGGTAACCCTGAGCGCTGGCGAAAGTTACTTTCAAAAAGCGAAATATAGAGTGAAATTCCATAAAGACGGTTATGAAGATAAAGCCGTGTTGTTGGAAAGCAAGCTGGATGGTTGGTACTTCGGTAATATTCTGCTGGGCGGCGTGATTGGCATGCTTATCGTCGACCCGGTCACTGGCGCGATGTGGAAACTGCCTGAAGGTCAGGCGACAGTATTGGAGCAGAAGTACGCCTCCGCGCCAAATAACGGCGACCTGACTATCGTATCCATCGATCAGCTTTCAGATATCGAGCGCGATTCCCTGGTGCGGATTAACTAAGACCCCCCAGTCTCGCAGCGGGTGAAGCCCCGCCCGCTGCGTTGTATTTTCCTCTTCGATCATCACTTTTCATTATGCGTAGAAAACGTTACGCCACTGGCGCCAGTCGTCGTGAGCGATAGCGCATCACTGCATCCCAGGACACCAGCGCCAAGGCGCACCAGATAATGACGAAAGTGATCCATTTCCCCTGTGGCACAGGCTCCTGGTAGAGCGTGATCGCCAGAATGAACATGATGCTGGGGCCAAGGTATTGGAAGAAGCCGAGGATTGTCAGCGTCAGCCTGCGGCTGGCGATAATGAACAGCAACAGCGGCAGAGTCGTCGCTGGCCCCGCTGCGAGCAGCAACAGGTTGTGGTAAGTGTCGTTGGTGAACATGTTGCTGGCGGAGGAGGCTGAGGTCCACATATAAATCAGCGCAGCCGGCGCCAGCAGGCACGTCTCCACACACAGTCCGCTGACGGCGTCCACCGCCACCTGCTTGCGCAATAAGCCGTAGAAGCCGAAGGAGAGCGCCAGCACAACTGCGATCCAAGGCAGGGAGCCGAAGGCGACGATTTCCAGTAATACCCCTCCCACAGCAAGGGCGGCGGCGATGCGTTGCAGGAAGGTCAGTCGTTCACCCAGGAACAGATAACCCAACAGCATGTTGACCAGCGGGTTGATGTAATAACCGAGACTGGCTTCCGTCATATGATTGTTGTTCACGGCCCAGATGAACAGCAGCCAGTTGCCGCCCACCAATAACGCCGACAATGCCAGCCATCGCAATTTGCGCCATTCGAGCAGACCCGCGCGCACCGCCATCAGGCGTCCGCTGAAGGCGCACAGCAATACAGTCAACACGCTGGACCAGACGATGCGATGCCCCAGGATTTCCAGGGCGGGCATGTGGCTCAGTTGCTTGAAATAAATGGGCATGAACCCCCAAAGGAGGAAGGCTCCCAACGCGGCGAAGGCGCCGGTGGACGAAGACGGTTGTGTGGACGATGCGCTCATGGGTTCCTGCAGAGGCAAAGGTAGGGACTGGCTACTATGCTGATGAAAAGCCTGACTGGCAAGCTCGGATTCACCATGGGCTCATACAGGGTGTGATGCGGTGGCGAGAGGAACTGGAGCGTTGCATAATTTGTCCAATAACCGTAACCGGTTCCCGCTTGCTGCTAAAATCAGGCGCAATTATGCAACCCGCCAAATAGGGAGACTGCTGCGATGCCCGACGCAATCCGAAATCTGACTTTTACCTTGGTTGAAATCGCCACCTTTTTCGGTGCGGCGGTGGTCGCCATACTGGTGGTTTGGGTGTTGATCGCCTACGTCATCGATATCACCCAGAAGAAGCACGCGATCCGCCGCAACTTTCCGGTGATTGGACGTTTCCGTTATTTTTTCGAGCACCTTGGCGAGTTCTTTCGGCAGTATTTTTTCGCCATGGACCGGGAAGAGTTGCCTTTCAATCGCGCGGAGCGGGCCTGGGTTTATCGTTCCGCCAAAAATGTGGATAACACGGTGGCGTTCGGCTCCACCCGCAATCTTACCCATGCAGGCGAAGTAATATTCTTGAACTGCCCTTTCCCTACGCTGGAGGAAGACGCGGTGCCGCCAAAGGAGATCACTTTGGGAGAGGGCTTCGCGCGCACGCCCTACAGCACCAGCTCCATTTTCAATATCTCCGGCATGAGCTATGGGGCAATCTCCCGTCCAGCGGTCCTGGCGTTGTCACATGGCGCCAAAGAAGCGGGCGTGTGGATGAATACCGGCGAAGGCGGTCTCACCAAATACCATTTGGAAGGCGGCTGCGACCTGGTGTTTCAAATCGGCACGGCTAAATATGGCGCCCGCACCGAAGACGGCGCGCTGAGCGACGAGAAGCTGTTGCAGATCGCGTCACACGAACAGGTAAGAATGTTTGAGGTCAAGATGAGCCAGGGCGCCAAACCTGGTAAAGGCGGCATTCTTCCCGGCGGCAAAGTGACGGAAGAGATTGCTGCTATCCGGGGTATTCCTGAGGGCAAAGCCTCTATCAGCCCCAACGGCCATCCGGAAATCCGCAATGTGGATGATCTGATGGACATGATTCACCACATTCGTGAAGTCACCGGGAAACCTGTGGGGTTCAAAGCGGTGATTGGCGCATACGGCTTTCTCGACACCTTGTTCAAACGTATTCATGAACGCGGGCTTGAATATGCGCCGGATTTTATCACCATTGATAGCGCAGACGGAGGCACCGGCGCCGCGCCGCAGAGCCTGATTGACTATGTAGGGCTGACCATCAAAGAAAGTCTGCCTCTGGTGGTGGATAAACTGATGGAATACGGCTTGCGGCATCGCATTAAAGTCATTTGCTCCGGCAAGCTTATTACGCCTTCCGGCGTCGCCTGGGCCTTGTGCATGGGGGCGGACTTTATCGTTTCCGCGCGAGGGTACATGTTCGCCCTGGGGTGCATTCAGGCGTTGCAATGCAATAAGAATACTTGTCCGACCGGGGTCACCACCCATGATCCAGAGCTGCAGAAAGGCCTCGACCCCGCCAACAAAGCCGTACGCGTCGCCAATTACGCCAAGAAGATGGCCTATGAAGTGGGCGTCATCGCCCACTCCTGCGGCGTGCGCGAACCCAGGGAACTGCGTCGCTATCATGCTCACATTATTAACGACAGCAGTTTTTCCACGTCCCTGGAAACACTGTTTCCTACGCGACAGGTGCGTCCGGAATACGCCGAGGAAGTAGTTAAGTTAGTCCAGTCCGAGTAAACGCTGTTTCAGCGCCTCATCAAAGGGGCGTCGGCCTAGCCAGATATTGAAATAGGCATGCGCCAGCGGTTCCTCCCGCAGCCGCGCCAGTTCCAGGTCGTTGAGCAACAGGCGCAGGCCATCGTTGGCTTGATATTCCAGGCGATACTGGTCGCCATCACTCACATCGCGATAGCTGGAATGGAATTGGCGCAGGGCGCGGTCGTTTTCAGGCAAGGAGCGATTGCGGCGCAACAAGGTTTCCGCGCTTTCAGTAAAGGCATGGGCGGGGATGTTTCGTTCATAGCGAAACAGCATCACGCGACTTTCCTGTGTGTCCTGTCGCCAGGATTTAGCGCAGTTTTCGCGGTAGAGAGCGGCGGAGCCAACCGTGAACAGTCGATAGGCTTTTAACTCGGCGACGCCGCAGCGTTGTAAAGTCGCGTCAGCAACCTGCTGTGTTGCAGGAAATCTATTCGTGTTTGAAGCCCATATCTTTGGGACGGTTAGCGTCAGAATGAGCAGCAGACAGATTTTCACTGATTTGCCCCCACGCCGCTGCGAATCTTCTGCAGGACGCCTCCCAGCAGAGGAAGGTGGTAGTAAAAACCTTCTGCACTGTCCCAGTAATCCTGATGCAGAACGATCTCTCCTTGAGCATTGAACCGTAGATGAGAGACGCCGATGGAGGTGACTTCGACCTGCTTCCACCAGACCTTGAATTTTAAGGTCATGGTCCAGCGCAGCAGGATGTCGTCGCCTGTCGATGTAAAGTCAAGAAATTGCACTGATGTGGAAGCTTTCTCCGCCATCGCAACGAAGTAGCGTGTAAGTTCCTCCCGCTCCTGCAAGCTGTGGAAGGTATCATTGAAATAAAACGACTTCGCATATGCACACTTGACGGCGGTGGGGATATTGTCTGGCGTAAAATTATTCATGAGCGCTACGAAGCCTTGTAGTCGCGGTTCCTGCTCAGTGGAAGAGAAGGTTTCGGGGCCTGCAGCTTTCAAATAATCCTGATGGGGCGTCAACGGACCTGAACTGGAGCAGGCGCTCAGTAAACCTGCGAAGGCGGCGGACAAGCTGTTTCGAAGAATTGCCATAACGTCGTTTCCTGAAAGGTTTCCATTTACTTGATGCTAAGCTTTACGACGCTGGACGAGATTCAGTTTTGCCATGGCCGGCGATGATGAAGTTGAAGCCTCGCCGAGCCTGACCAAGACAGTTATAAAATCCCGCCTGCAAACCAAACCGCTTCTTCGTTCGTAAGATATTGGCGATGACGGCGGCGACTCTCTCAACTGAGGACTGTTTATAATATGCAAGGCTTGGGCAGGTTATTGAGCTGGATTGATAATGACCGCAAAGGAATGTCGGTAGATGTGGGTCGGGACGCTGTGGACTGGCGCAGGGTTTGGCCGTTCGTTGGCATTCACTTGGCCTGCCTTGCGGCGCTTTGGGTGGGCTGGAGCCCTGTGGCGGTGTGGGTGGCGGTTGCGGCTTATCTGGTGCGCATGTTCGCCATCACGGCGTTTTATCATCGTTATTTTGCTCACAAGTCCTTTCGCACCAGTCGGCCCGTGCAATTTATCTTCGCTGTTCTGGGAGCTTCCGCAACCCAACGTGGGCCGCTCTGGTGGGCGGCGCACCATCGGCATCATCATCGCACCTCTGACACTGAAGCGGACCCGCATTCGCCCCGACACGGCTTTTGGCGCAGTCATGCAGGCTGGTTTCTTGGGGGGAAACACTTCAAGGCGCCGCTGAATTTGATGAAGGATTTCAGTCAATATCCCGAATTACGCTGGCTTGATCGATTTGATATGTGCGTGCCTTTGGCCTTTGGCGTCGGTATGTGGTGCTTGGGCGAGGGGCTTGCCCACATGGCTCCGCATCTGCAGACCAATGGCTGGCAAATGTTGGTGTGGGGATACTTTATTTCCACTGTAGCGCTGATTCACGCGACTCTGGCCATCAACTCTCTCGCCCATCGTTGGGGGGCGCGGCGCTATGAGACGGGAGACGATTCCCGCAATAATTTTATTCTGGCGCTGCTGACCCTGGGGGAAGGTTGGCATAACAACCATCATCACTACTCCGGCAGCGCGCGCCAGGGGTTCTTTTGGTGGGAGTTTGATCTGAGTTATTACCTGTTGCGACTGATGGCTGCGTTAGGCTTGATCTGGGATCTCAGAGATGTCCCTGAGCATAAAAAGTGGGCGCATAAACCTGAAGTGGCGGGCATGTCGTTGAACGGAGGCCGCAGATGAATATTGCAATCATCGGCGCTGGCGTTTCCGGTCTTACTGCGGCTTATTACCTGCATAAAAATCATGATGTGACGCTGTATGAGGCGAATGCTCGACCCGGCGGCCACACCGATACCCACTCTCTGCGACTGGATGGCCAGGATGTGGCGGTCGACTCCGGTTTCATTGTGTTTAACGAACGCAATTACCCCAGATTCTGCGACATGTTGCGAGAGTTAGGCGTGCAGTGGCGCGACAGCGACATGAGTTTCAGCGCGGTGAATGAAGCGACGGGAATGGAGTATGGGGCCGCGGGGCTGAGCCGGCTGCTGGCGCAGAAACGTAATCTGTTGCGCCCGGATTTTTATTTGATGCTCAAAGATTTGGCGCGCTTCTACAAAGAAGCGCCTGAGCGTGCGTTGGAAGTGGAGGCGGACCTGACATTGGGCGAATTCCTGCGTCAGGATGGATACAGTCGCGCGTTCATTGACAACCACATTGTGCCCATGGCTTGCGCTTTGTGGTCTGCGTCCGCGCGCATGATTGAGTCTTTTCCGTTTCGTTTTTTCATCTCTTTCATGGACAACCACCGTATGCTGCAATTGCGCGGGCGGCCGCAGTGGAAAGTGGTGCAGGGCGGGGCACAGCAATATGTGAAGCGTATTCAGGCTGTGCTTGGGCCACGCGTACGCCTTTCTTGTCCGGTGGCTGTGGTGTCCCGTTGCGGTGACTCCGTCATGGTGCACTCGGAGCGATATGGCGCTGAAAAATATGACGCCGTTGTCTTCGCCTGTCACAGCGATCAAGCGCTGACTTTACTCAAAGATGCTGATCGCACGGAGCGTGAGGTATTGGGCGCGATTCCCTATCAGGAGAATCTGGCGGTGGTGCATTCCGACGCGCGCGCCATGCCGTCGAAACGCGCCGCCTGGGCGAGCTGGAACGCTTTTATTCCGAGGCAGGCGACGCAACATTGCTCGGTCAGCTATTGGATGAACTCCCTGCAAGGCCTTACTTGCGAGACGCCCATGATTGTGACTTTGAATCCGACCTTCCCGATCGCTCCAGAAAAAGTATACGCCCGCCGCACCTATGCACACCCCGTCTACACCCATGAAACACTGACGGCCCAAGCGCGACGCGAGGAAATCAACGGCCGTCGTAATACGTATTTCTGTGGGGCCTATTGGGGCTGGGGGTTTCATGAAGACGGCGTGCGCAGCGCGTTGGATGTTGTGTCCCTGATCCAGCGGAGGCGATATGGCGTTGCGGCATAGCGCAATCTGCGAAGGTAAAGTGCGGCATCGCCGCTATGCGCCAGCGGCTCATAGATTTGAGTATCGCATCAGCATGACTTGGCTGGATTTGGATGAGTTAGAGGAAATTAACACTCTGCCTTTCTGGTCCAGTCGGGGCTTCAATTTGATGCAATACCGGCGTTCGGACTACCTGCGTCGAGAAGTTCCCGACTTAAAGCAGGCGGTGTATGAACGTCTGCAGGAAGCCGGCGTGACGCTGCAGTCTGGCGCTATTCGCCTGCTTACTCATTTACGTTCATGGGGATTCTGCTTCAACCCGGTATCGTTTTATTTCTGTTTCAACCAACTGGAAGAGTTGTACGCAATCGTCGCGGAGATCAACAACACGCCCTGGAACGAACGGCATTCCTACGTATTGCCGCTGACGCCGCAACGGTTGCAGGGGCAGGCGCTCACCTTCAGCTTTGATAAGGCGTTTCATGTATCGCCGTTCATGCCGATGACGCTGCAGTATGAATGGCGATTTCGTCTGGACGAACAGCGGGTGTGGACGCACATGCGTTTATTGGACAACGGCGAGGTGGTGTTTGACGCCAGTCTTGGCCTGGTCAAGAAACCCCTGACTGCCGCCAGCGCCTGGCGCGCGCCGCTTAAATTTCCATTTATGTGTCTAACGGTGGCGGCGGCGATTTATCGGCAGGCGTTCTCGCTTTGGCGTAAAGGCGTTCCTTTCTATCCTCATCCCAATAAAAAGGAGCAGGGGGAAAGAAAGCGGATGGATCAAGAAACAGTTTAAAACGGCGTTAAGCCTCGATGGTTCAAAAAGCTGGAGACATGACTATGTGGGCGAGTGCGATCAGCAAACCCTTACTGTTGCCTGAACGTTTCTGGAAACAAGCCTTATACCGTTTGTGTTCAGGTATACAAGGCGGGCAACTGGAGCTGCGTGGCGATGGAGAAAGTCGCGTTTTCGGCGCGCCAGGGCCGGACGCTATGCACGCCAGAATTGACGTCGCAAACCCCGATTTTTATCGCATCGCTTTGACGGGGGGCGTCAACGGCCTGGCGGAAGCCTGGATGGCGGGCGCCTGGACATCTCCAGACCTGACCGCGCTGGTGCGCCTGTTGTTACGCAATCGTGCGCGATTGGAGCAGTTGGAGTCCGGCGTGGCGCGTTTGCCGGGCGCCTTGAGCAAGCTTTGGCACAGCTTTAACCGTAATACACTGCAGGGCTCCCGTAAAAATATTGCGGCGCACTATGATCTCGGTAACGATTTCTTCCGCCTGTTTCTGGATGAAAGCATGATGTATTCCTCAGCGGTATATGTCACCGGCGAGGAAACGCTGGAGCAGGCCTCGATGGCCAAGTTGGAGCGAATTTGCCGCAAGCTGGCGTTAACGCCGAGCGATCACTTACTTGAAATCGGCTCAGGTTGGGGAGGCATGGCCTTGTACGCCGCCCGGGAATATGGCTGCAAGGTGACGACGGCGACCATTTCCGTCGAGCAGCACGCCGCTGTAGCGGAGCAGGTGCGGCAAGCCGGGCTGCAGGATCGGGTGACCGTGCTGCTGCAGGATTACCGTAAATTAGAAGGCCGCTACGACAAGCTGGTTTCCATTGAGATGGTGGAAGCGGTGGGCCATCAGTTTCTGGACGGCTACTTCCGGCAAGTCAGTAGTCTGTTGAAGGATGATGGACTGGGGCTGATTCAAGCCATCACCATTGACGACAACCGCTACGAGAAAGCGCTACGACATGTGGACTTCATCAAGCGCTACATCTTCCCCGGCAGCTTTATCCCTTGTGTGTCAGTGCTGACACAGAGCGCCGCCAATGCCGGCATGCGCCTGTTTAATCTGGAGGATATCGGGGAAAGCTACGCCCTTACTTTGCAGGAATGGCGCAGTCGCTTCTTGCGAAATCTTCCGCAAGTCCGCGAGCAGGGGTTTGACGAACGCTTCATTCGCATGTGGGAGTTTTATCTTTGCTATTGCGAGGGAGGTTTCCGCGAGCGGGCGATCTCCAACGTGCAGATGCTGTTCGCCAAACCGGGCAGTCGGCGCGAGCAATGGCTGTGAATCTGATACTGCTGTGGTGGTCGCCAGTCTGTCTGGCGGCTGTGTTCTTAGTGGGATATTTGTGGCAAACCCAGAGCCGCAATGCCGGCTGGGTAGATGTCTGGTGGGCGGTTGGCGTGGGCGTCACCGGCGCCTTGCATGCCCTGGTGGGAACTGGCGATCCGTCGCTACGCCTGACTGTGGCGTTGATTTATCTGGTCTGGTTCGGACGGTTATCGGTGCACCTGGCGGGTAGGGTCGCAGGAGCAGAGGAAGATGGTCGTTACGCCGCGCTGCGTGCGTGGGCGGGGGAGCGCTGGCGGAGTGTATTTCTGGGGATGTATATGATGCAGGCGTTCTGGGTATGGTTGTTCGCGCTGCCGGCCTGGGTGATCAGTCAGGCCCAGGAACCGCCTGCGGCGTTGTATACGGCGGCGCTCCTCCTGATCATCGTCGCCTGGTTTGGTGAAACCCTGGCGGATCGGCAGCTAGCGGCGTTTAAAGCTGATCCGCAAAATCAGGGTAAAACCTGCCGGCAAGGTTTATGGCGCTATTCGCGACATCCCAATTACTTTTTTGAATGGCTGCATTGGTTCGCTTATCCCTTATTGGGCTTCGCATCTCCCTGGGGATTCTGGCTTTGGGGCGCGCCGGCGCTCATGTTTGTTTTCTTGTATTTCGTCACCGGCATCCCTTTTACCGAACGACAGGCGTTGCGTTCGCGGGGGGAGGACTATCGGGATTATCAACGCCGTACTCCCATGTTTATACCCTGGAGGCCAAAATCATGAGTATGATCGAACTGGCGGAAAAAGGTTGGTTGCCTGACACCCTGATTCGCTTCGGTATTCGCCGACTGTGTCGCGAACGTCTGGTACTGGAACGCAAGCGGGGCGGCGGCGAGCTTGAGAGAATCGCCCGCTTTCTCAACGGCCCTATCGCCATCGAGACACGGGCTGCGAACGAACAACATTATGAAGTGCCTGCTGAGTTCTATCGCCTGGTTCTGGGGTCCCGCTTGAAATACAGCGCATGCTGGTGGGGGAAAGAGGTTGGCGACCTGGCCGCGGCGGAGGAGGCAATGCTGGCGTTATACGCGGAGCGGGCTCAGTTGGCTGATGGACAACGTATTCTGGATTTGGGGTGCGGTTGGGGCTCATTGAGTCTGTGGCTGGCGGAGAACTTCCCCAAGGCGGAGATTACTGGTGTGTCCAACTCTTCATCGCAGCGTAGCTATATTGAGGAGCAGGCGGCGCTGCGTGGTTTACGCAATCTTAAAATTCTGACTTGCGATGTGAATGTATTTAGCCCTTCCACAACGTTTGATCGCATCGTCTCGGTGGAAATGCTGGAGCATGTGCGTAACTACCAGGCGTTATTTGAGCGTATCAGCCAGTGGTTGACGCCGGCGGGCTTGTTCTTTGCGCATATATTCTGTCATCGCAACCTGCTCTATCCCTTTGAAACGGAAGGCGTCAATAATTGGATGGGCAGATATTTCTTCACAGGAGGGCTGATGCCTGCGGCGGGCACGTTTGGGCACTTCCAGCAGAACCTGCGCCTGATGCAGCAATGGATGCTGGACGGTCGCCACTATGGCGCGACAGCGGAAGCCTGGCTAACCAACCTGGACGCTAACGAAGTCAAAGTAAGGAAAGTCTTCACTGACGCCTATGGAGAAGAGCAAGCCGACCTATGGACCCAGCGCTGGCGCATGTTCTTCATGGCCTGTGCGGAGCTGTTCAATTATCGCACTGGAGCGGAGTGGCAGGTTGGTCATTATCTGTTTATGAAACAATAGTCGCGTTGGACTTTACTAAGCGATAGCGAACCAGGCGACGGTTGCTATCGCTCTCTGTGAAAAATAGCCCTTCCTTCATTATTGATTTTCCTTGTCTTAATGGAATAAGTGCGTCCTGCACTCGAAATGTAATAACGATATACATATAAATGAATATGTATCTGCAAGGTCATTGTTGCTTTGCGGAATGGCGTTGAAGTCTGCGACTTTATTACGAATTTATAGCGCGCCACTTTTATAACCTCATGATAATAAAAGCCATTATTAATGCTCATCCGGAGAGTGTAGGCGGTACGATCGTCCAAATAGTCCATATGGATGGTCGTAATTTCATCAATCATGGGGTTAAATACGCCGCTTGTTGGATGATTCGCGTGTAAGCAGGATAGGTTTGAGTATTGGTCGCCAGGGTATCCGGCGCTTTTTCCGCCGCAAACGCGAATGTTTTGCAGAAAAGGTTAGATAGATTCTATGGAAGAACCCAGAAATCGGGCCGGTTTCGTTTCTCCGGAGTGTGAGCGGGGAGAATGACGATGTTGAAACTCGTGCTTAAATTTTTGCTTCTTGTCGGCGCGCTAAGTCTGTTCGGTTGCGGACAGGATGAAAGCGCTGCGGACAAGGCTCCGTTTTCTCTCGAAATCACCGATGCGCCGGTGGATGGAGCGACCAAGGTGGTCATTGAATTTACCGGCGTGGAGATCCAGTCTCAATCAAACGGTCGTTCCGTCTACGAATATGCAGAGCCGCGCAGTATAGATTTGTTGTCAGAATCCCTGGCGGGAAATCGTATTTCCCTGTTGCAGGGTGAGCTGGGCATTGGCGCATACTCATGGCTGCGACTGATGGTGAATGCTCGTCTGGACGGTATTTTCGACTCCTACATTGAGTTAGCGGATGGCTCTCGCTATGAGCTGGCCATTCCCGAAGATAATCTGGATGGCCTGAAAATTGACCGAGAGTTCTTGATAAGCGCCGGACAGCCCAAAGGTTTTCTGATTGATTTGGATTTGAGACGCTCCATCATCGAGAACAACCGTCAGTTCAAACTTAAGCCAGTATTGAAAACAGTGGATTTGAACAGCGTACGCTCTTTGACCGTGAATGTTGCGCCTGAATTGCTGGCGGCCAACTGTGACGACTCCGGCCAGTATGCTGGCGCGATATATATGTTCGCCGGCGCCCATGCGGTTCTGGACGATATTGACGGTGACGATAAGGATCCAGTGGCGACAGCCGTGCTGTCCAGCGCTGCGAATCCGGAAAATGGCATGTATAAGGCGGTTATCTGGAATCCGGACAACGGGGCCTACCGCCTGGCGTACAGCTGTAATCCCAAAGACAATCCAGAGCTGAATGACCAAGGGTTTTCCTTCGCTGAACAAACGGTCACAGTGGTTGTCGTCAATGATGATGGCGACAAGACCACAACCCTGGACGCTTCCGCGACGCCGCTATAAGCGGCGTCTGCATCGATCACAGCCCCTTTCTCTAGACCCTCGCGCGCTTCTTCAATCTACTCCCTCTCCTTCCTGACGCTACGCCCCTTCATGTGGCGTTATAGATGATGCGTCTTAGCCCTGTTTCGCCGAGCATTTTAGTCCTGACTGCGACTCTTCCAATAACAACTTTGCAGGAGAACAAGAATGCAAAAGCCAATCCTTATTTCTGCTTTGGCCGCGACCCTATTACTGGCCGGTTGCGCCTCTACTGGCGGCAAGCGTGATCTCAGCCAGTCCCTGTACCTGCGAGGGCAGTTTGCATGGTGGGATGCGCTGGATGAATACAAGGTTAAAAAAGCCGGACCGGATCTTTATGTCGCCAGTGTGGAACTGAAGGCGGACGGGCAACCCTATGAACTGAAATTTGGCGACGCAGCCTGGAGCGCAGGAACCAACTGCGGCTTCCTGTCCCAGGAAGACCAAATGCTGGAGTTTGGTAAGAAGTCCAAGGCCAATTGCTCGTCCGTATTTGAAAACTTCAAATTCAATCCGCCTGAAACTGGTGTGTACAGCTTTTACTTGGATAACAGCGGTGAACAGCCGGTGGTTTACGTAGAGCCGGCTAAATAAAGCCGCTATCCCTGCTGCAGGCTGGTCCCGTTTCTCAGCGACGTGGCCAGTTTGTACAGCTGATCCGGGGGCAAGGGTTTGGCGAACAGGTATCCCTGAGCTTCATCGCAACCCTGTTTTTGCAGATAGGCGGCTTGCGCTTCTGTTTCCACGCCTTCCGCCACGACGCTCAGATTAAGGTTGTGCGCCATGGCGATGACTGCGTTAATGATGACCCGATCATCCGCATTTGTTTCCAGTTGCGACACAAAGCTACGGTCGATTTTGATGCAAGAGATGGGGAAGTGCTTGAGGTAGGCGAGGGAGGAGTAACCAACGCCAAAGTCGTCGATGGATAGTCGGAAGCCCATCTTGATCAGCTCGTTGAGGTGGGCCATGTTGGACTCGATATTCTGGATGAAAACCTCCTCTGTCAGTTCGAACTCCAATTGCCTCGGTGGGACGTCGAATTCCCGCAGGAGGTCGTCGATCTTGTGGACCAGATCTTTGTCTTCCAATTGGATGGCGGATAAATTGATTGCGAGCCGGATATGACCCAACGGGGTGCCTCGCCATTCCGATAACTGCTGACAGGCTCGGCGCACTACCCACATACCCAATTCCTTGATTAAGCCGGTTTCTTCAGCCAGAGGAATAAATTCCGCCGGTGAGATAAAACCCTGTTCCGGACGATACCAGCGCAGCAGTGCTTCGGCTCCAGTGTAGTCGCGTGTCTTCAGGTTCACTTTCGGTTGATACGCGAGACTGAGTTCGTTGCGCTCTATCGCTTCGCGTAACCAGCGGTCCAGTTCCAGTCTTTTAAGCGCTTCCGCATGCATGCCCGTAGTGTAGAAGTGATAGCCGTTGCGTCCCGCCGCTTTCGCCCGGTAGAGCGCGGCGTCGGCGTTGCGGATCAAATCTTCGGCGCTGACGCCGCCTTCTGGGTAGACGGCGATGCCGATACTGCAGGTGATAAAGACCTCTTCATCGTTTAGCGTAAAGGGCTGTTTCATACAGGCCATAATGCGATTGGCGATTGCGATCACCTCATCCACGGATTCGGGGTTCTCCAGCAGCATCATGAATTCATCGCCGCCGGCGCGGGCGATGCTGATCTCACTTTCCAGCAATGTGTTGAAGCGCTTGGTCAGCGCTACTACGAGTTGGTCGCCGGCATTGTGAGTGAGGGTATCATTGATTTTCTTGAACTGATCCAGATCGACCAGCATGACGGCGAGATATCGGTTGGCGCGTTGGGCGCGAAGTAGGGCTTGAGCCAGGTCTTCCTGAAAAAACGATCGATTGGGTAATCCAGTTAATGCGTCATGGGTGATGACGTGGGACAGGGTTTGCTCCACTTCCTGTCGATTGGCGATTTCACTTTGCAGGGACTCGTTGGCGCTGAGTAACGAACGGCGTTGACGGCCCAGAGACATGGCTAGAAAGCATACCCAGGCCAGCAGCGCTGAGGAAATAGACCCTGCGCTCATGACGAAGGCGGGAAGGGGGGATGAGTAATTGTGCAGCCAGTCGGATTTTGGTTGTACGCTCAGACGCCAGGAAAGCTGCAGGGGCCTCCAGTCGGCCGATGCGCTGATGTCGGGACTGACGTCAGCTGAGCTGTTGCTGAATATCAGTTTGTCTTCCTCATACACGCGTACATGAAAGTGATTTTCTTCCTGTGGCGAGATGAGGCTGCCCAGCAACTGCTCCACCAGAAAAACGCCGACGATAAACCCTTGAAAGTCTTCCCCTTTGCTAATGGGAGCGTATACGACCACACCTTGGCCGCCTTGTTGCAGGGTAATCACTGGCGTGGAGTTGATGTCGCCTTGCGCGCGGGCGGCGTCCAGGGCCCGACGCCGGCTCTCGTTGAAGGCCACGTTGAAGCCGAGAGCCTGTTCATTGCCAGCCATCGGCTCGATCCACTGGATAACGTAGTTTTTGTCAGTCCATTCAATGGCTTTGAAATTAGGGAAATCCTTATGCAACGTTTCAGCGTTTTTACGCCAGGTGTCCTTACTGAAGCCGCCATTATTGTCCCAGTAGGCGGCAAGACGCTTAAGCGCGCGCACTTGCTCCAGAAACTGGCGGGTAATGCGTTTGCTGAGAAACTCGGCTTGGTAATCCAGGGCGTATTGCCGTCTTTCGCTGGTTTCGATATCAATGCGCGACCATAGGGACAGCGTCATTGTAAAACCCAGGCAAAAGACGAGTAGCGATAACAGCAAGTGATAAGACGCTCTAGCGGACAAAATACACCCTGAGGATTGTGAGACTTATCAATAAAAAATAGCAGGCGCTGCCGTGATCGACAAAGAGCGAAGGCGTCTGGTGTGGGCAGTAAAGTCTGACGGGCAAAAAAAGGGCCGGTTAACCGGCCCGAACACTTGGGTTGAGATTGGGGAATGGGGGGTGGATTACCACCAGGCTTCCATTTGGACGCCAAAGTTCAGCACACTGTCTTCGCCGCCTTCAAATGGCGCGCCTTCGCCATCGTTAATGTAGCTGGCGAAAACCCGGATTTCCGGACGCGCCCAGAAGCTGGGGCCGGCGGACCAGGCTTGTGCGATAGTGATTTTGTCCAACTGGGAGTCGACGCCATCGTCGTCTGCAGCGAAGTAGCCTACTTCCAGATAAGTGCGCATGTAATCAGACCACTTATATGCTGGACGCGCGGAGATGCTGTAGAAAGAAGAGTCGTCATTCATGGTGTCGTCTTCGAAGACGCCATACATGGCTGCGTAGCTGAGTTCGATATTGGCGCTGGGTTTTACTACGCCCCAGTCGATCAGGCGAAAGCCTTTGCCGCCTTTATCCAGCGTTCCGTTCCACTGACCGCCGCCGAAGTTGCGCATTGGCGAGGCGTAGCCTTCTGTTCCGTACTGGAATACGATTTTATTGAAGCCGTCCATAATCGGCGTGGATAACTCAGCGGTGAGCAAAGTGCTCAGATCATCTGCTGCGCCGGCGTCTTTCTGTGCGTCTGTCAGTCTTGGTTTGGCTAGGTCCAGGCCAACTTCCAGTGAGCTGGCGCCGACTTGAATGCCGGAATAACGGAAGTCGAGGATGTTTATGTTGCCGTAGCCTCTGGTCCAGGCGGCGGAGAACTTGCCAGCGCCTGCGTCGATGCCTTCAATACCGGCGCCAGGACCAGACACGTCCCAGTAGAAAAGATCCAGATGGTGAATATCGTGGCGCTGATAGTAGCGCTTGCCAGCCCATAGCGTCGCTTCGGGGGCGAATCCCAGCACCCCTTTGGCCTGAACGTTCATCTGGCGAAGCGCGATTTCATCGTCTTCGCTGTTCAGAGCCTCGTAGTCTCCGTCCTGGTTGGATTTGTAACTGAGCATGGTTTCAACTTTGAACGTTCTGCCGTCGCGGTTGAAAAGCTCTTGCTGAAGATCCAGCTCCGCATAGGTTTCGCATTCGTTGCCCAAACGGCCAACCGCCTGCTTGTTGATGCACTGCTGGTCGCCGTTGTCGCTCATGCCGATGCCTGAACGCGCGTAGCCATGCCACTCAACGGCGCTGGCGTTCACGGTGAACAAAGAAGCCGCGATGGCTGTCGCCAGAGGGGCTACTTTGAAGAGGCGCTTGTTGTTCTTGTCTGTCATCGTTTTTTCCTGCTCTTGTTGTTAAAGGACTCGCCAGGCCGGACCTTTGCGTACGCCCGGATAACGGAGGCGCTTTGTCGATGGGACAAATTGTTATTTGCTGGGTCTCATACTCAGTGAACGTCTGATATGGCACATCCTCCGTTAGGAAAGTTTTGGGGGGGGAGGAGTCAGGGGGAGGGGGGAGGAGAAAGGTAGTAATGGCGAGCGCCAAGCTGATAGCGAGCGCTATTCCGGCGATGAAGGGAGCAGAACGAGAGCGCCCGGAGAGTTGCTGTCACGCTCCGGGTTTATGTTTATATAAAAAGTAGAAAGGAAGAATCCGCGCGGAGAATCAGACGCTGTCAGCGCCGTCATCGTGAGGGTAACGGGTGTCGCGGAGGCTGTCCTTGATGCGCTTCAGATGCGAATGGAAATCCGCGCCGCGCTTGAGGGTGACGCCGGTGGCGAGAATATCGATCACCGCCAAATGCACGATTCGCGACGTCATTGGCATGTATACGTCCGTATCTTCCGGCGCGATGACGTCCAGCGCCACGGTGCATTCCTTCGCCAGTGGCGAGTTCGGAGCCGTGATGCCGATCACGATGGCGCCCCGTTCCCGCGCAATTTTGGCGACTTCCACCATCTCCCGCGTTCGCCCGGTGTACGAAATGGCGACGATGGCGTCGCCCGTATGAGCGGCGGCGGCGACCATACGTTGCATGAGAAAGTCGTCGTAGGCAGTGACCGGAATATTGAAGCGGAAAAACTTATGCTGGGCGTCGATGGCCACGGCGGCTGAGGCGCCCATGCCGAAAAATGAAATTTGCTTGGCCTGGATAAGATAGTCCACCGCCTTGGAAATGCCTGAAGTGTTCAGAGACTGCCTGGCTTTATCCAGATCGGCGATGGTGCTGAGGAATATTTTGTCGCTGTACTCTTCAACAGTATCGTTCGACTCCACGCTCTGGCTCACGTAAGGCGTGCCGCTGGCGAGGCTTTGCGCTAACTGGAGCTTGAAATCGGGAAATCCGCTGGCTGCGAAATTACGACAAAAGCGGTTGACGGTTGGTTCACTGACGTCGGAGGCGCGCGCCAGTGCGGCTATACTGTAGCGAGTAGCGGCTTTGGGGTCGCGCAGGATAACTTCGGCGACTTTGCGCTCGGATTTATTCAAATCGTCGAGCCTCTGCCGGATCACCTCCAGCAGATTCTGGTGGGTTATGGTTTCATTCATTATCTGTATGGATTCCGGGAGCGATTTATTTATTGTTGTAGTGAAATTACTACACATTTTGTTATCGCCTCTAATATAACTCTGCGCACCCTGGGTCGCCAGCCGAACGGTCGGTCGGCTACTAGTCAATAAGTGGAAGGGAAATCAGATGAATACGGGAAATGTAGTAAAATTATCACGATATTTGCCGTTTCAGGTTGAAAATGCCAATTTTTTGTCTCAAAATTACGAATAATTACTACCAAATATGAAAACTATGAATCGAGCAGCATCTACACAATGTGACTTGGCGCTCTTCGGCGCGCTGGGCGATCTGGCGCAACGCAAGTTGTTCCCGGCGCTATTTCAACTGGAACGGGCGAAACTGCTACATCCGCAGACTCGCATTCTCGCGCTGGCCAGACAGGACGTTGACGAAGAATCGTTCAAGGCGCAGACCCTGGAGCGTTTCAAGGCGTTACTGTCCAAGAACGACTTGGACGACGCCGCACTGAAACGCTTTTTCGGTAAAGTCCGCTTCCAGCAGCTCGATTTCGGCGACGCCGAAGGCTATCGCAACATCAATCAATGGCGCGGGGATTCTGAAGTCCCTCTGATCGTCTACATGGCGACCCCTCCCGCGATTTACGGCATGATCGGGGAAAATCTGAAAGGGGCCGACTGCATTCAGCCGTCCACCCGCGTCGTGGTGGAAAAACCCATTGGTCATAACCTGGAGTCCTCCTTCGAGATTAATGACCGTTTGGCGGAGTTCTTTGATGAATCCCAGCTGTACCGCATCGACCATTATCTGGGGAAAGAGACCGTACAGAATCTGATAGCGCTGCGCTTCGCCAATAATTTATTCGCGACCCAGTGGAATCAGCGTTACATCTCTCACGTGGAAATCACGGTGGCGGAGAAAGTCGGCATCGAAGGACGCTGGGGATATTTTGACAAGGCGGGACAGTTGCGTGACATGGTGCAGAACCACCTGCTGCAATTGTTGTGTCTGATCGCCATGGATCCGCCTTCCGATCTGTCTGCCGGCAGTATCCGTGATGAAAAAGTGAAAGTGCTGAAAGCGCTGAAGCCGATTACGCCGGATCTGATGGAAACCCACATGGTGCGCGGACAGTACACTGCTGGCAACATCGACGGCAAACCGGTTCCAGGATATCTGGACGAAGAGGGCGCCAACGAGGGCAGCTCCACGGAAAGTTTCGTCGCCATCAAGGCGGAAATTTGCAACTGGCGCTGGGCGGGCGTGCCGTTCTACATGCGCACCGGTAAGCGTATGCCGCAGAAGCTGTCGGAAATCATTATTCATTTCAAGCCGGCGCCGCACTACATATTTGATCCGGACCAGAAACATCTGGCCAACAACAAACTGATTATCCGTCTGCAACCGGATGAAGGCATTTCCCTGCAGGTGCTGACTAAAGACCAGGGCCTGGATAAAGGCATGCGTCTGCGTCAGGGGCCGTTGCAACTGAGCTTCTCCGAAGCTTTCAACACCGGTCGGGTGCCCGACGCCTACGAGCGATTGCTGTGGGAAGTCATCAAAGGCAACCAGTACCTGTTCGTGCGTCGCGATGAAGTGGAGTACGCATGGCGCTGGATTGATCAGGTCATTGAAGGCTGGGCTGAGTTGGGACTGCCGCCCAAGAAATATCCTGCAGGAAGTTGGGGCCCCGTGGCTTCCATCGCCATGATCACCCGGGACGGAAGGAGCTGGTACGAAGATGCTTGAACTATCCTGGCCGCAGGGCGTCACCCTGCAATTGGAAGAAGAACGTGAAGCGCTGGCGCATAAGCTGGCGTTGCAGACAGCGGAGTGGCTGCGCGCCGCGCTGCAGGAAAAGGATCGCGCCTTGCTGGTGATTTCCGGCGGCCGTACACCGGTGGCTTTCTTCAAGTTACTGGCGCAGCAGGAGCTGCCTTGGAGTAAGGTGGACGTCACTCTGGCGGATGAACGCTGGGTGGATGAAACCCATGACGACAGTAACGCCGCGCTGGTGAAAGAATTTTTGTTGCAAGGCCCGGCGGCGGAAGCGAATTTCCTGCCGCTGAAAAATGCAGCCGCTACCCCTGAAGAGGGGTGCGAACAACTGGAAGCCAGGCTGGCGGAATTATCTTGGCCGATTGACGTTCTGATTTTGGGAATGGGCGCCGATGGACACACGGCCTCCTTGTTTCCAGGCGCAAAAGAGCTGGCTCATGGACTCAGCACGACGGACAAGTGCGCCCCGATGCATCCGGTCACCGCACTGCATCCGCGTATGACTCTGTCCTACAAGGTTTTGGCGGCGGCCAGGCATCAGGCGCTGCATATCACTGGCGAAGACAAGCTGACCACCCTTAACAAGGTGCTGGCTAAGCTGGACGCAGTGGCGGAGATGCCCGTGCGCGGATTTATCCGCCCAGGCCTCAATGTTTTTTGGAGTCCTTGAGAAGGAACCTCAAGAGTAATAGAGAGAATAGAAACCTATGACATCCCAGACCTATCCTGAAGCGTTGCAAAAACAACTGGACGCTATTGTAACCAGTTGCCCGTTGGTGCCGGTCATCACTATCGATCGTCCGGAAGACGCGTTGCCGCTCGGGAAAGCCCTGGTGGAAGGCGGCATCCGTATTCTGGAAATTACCTTGCGCACGCCGCACGCCCTGCAGGCAATCACGGATTTGCGGGCCGCGCTCCCCGAAGTATGGGTTGGCGTAGGCACGGTGGCGACGGTTGAACAGTTCCAAGCGGCGGAAGACGCCGGCGCTCAGTTCGTCATCACGCCGGGCTCCACCAAAGAACTGCTGGAATATGGCCTGACGGCGAAAATTCCGATGTTGCCGGGTGTATCTTCACTGTCTGAAGTGATGGAAGGTTATCGCCTGGGATATCGCGCATTTAAGTTCTTCCCGGCGGAAGTGGCGGGCGGCGTGTCTGCGCTGAAGGCTTTCTCCGGTCCTTTCCCCAATGTGAAGTTCTGCCCGACTGGCGGCATCACCCGGGAAAAAGCGAAAGATTATCTTGCTCTGCCGAACGTACTGGCGGTAGGCGGCTCTTGGTTAACCCCCAAAGACGCCATTTCCGCGGGCGATTGGCGGCAGATCCGGACTATTGCTGAAGAGAGTCTGGCCGCTATTTGACGGCGACTGGAAACTCTCTTTATCGATAGCTACGACCCTCCCTCATTGCATTAGCAATATATTTTTACCCGTCGCCTGGCGGGTTTTTTTATTTCTGAGCAGAGCTATTCAAACGGGGCCTATCTGGGGTCATGCATTGGCGCAGTCAATAAAGTAAAACAGACAGTCGGTGGTGGCGATGACGGGGTTGGTGGTCACCATGAACAACTTCAACGGATGTTTGGGGGATAGCCTGCCGTTGATATCGGCGAAGTGGTCATGCAGACGCTCTCGTCCCAGGTGGTCTTTGGCGGTCAAGGCCTCCAGACCCGCAGCGCCGAGAATCGCCAGGCGCTCGCCGGCGGGCACTGAACCATAGTTGAAACGAGGCGCGTCCAATGGCAGCGTCAGCGCCGCACCGGGATCGGCGGCATCGCCATAATGCACTCGTTGGCCCGGCTTCAGTTCCATGCGGATAGGATTGCGAAACCGGTTCACGCCGTAATCATGCCCGGCGGCGGCAAGCACCTGCTCGCTGCCGAAATAACGCTGCATGCCTTCCCGCGCAATCAACAGAGAGGTTTGGTCCTGCGCGCCGCCACACTCTATCGTCACTGTCGGTACGTCCAACTCGCTGATTTCCATCAGCGCTCCCAGGCGCAGGTCCGTCACGATCAGGTCATTGGTCCAGAGTGAGGTCAGGGCGCGATGATCGGCGTCGCAGCGTATGGCTACGCCGAAGGCGGGGCCGCTGCCTGACGTATTGTGCAGATCAATAAGGCACTCCGGTTTGCTGTCGTGCAGGAAGCGCAGAATCGCTTCGGCTAACTTCCCTTGATCATCATCGAATGGAGGTCGAAAACAGCGGTTGAGATCACGCTGGCCAGGCAGCATGCGCTGGCTGAACATCGGGGGGGCCAAGGCTGCGGGAATGGAAGCGATGATGACATCCAGATCCACCGCCGGCGTCTCGCCGGAGCGCAGATACGCGTATAAAGCGCGGGCGCCGGACGGCTCATTGCCGTGCAGCAGGGTGCAGAAAGCGCGGCGGCGCGAACGGTCGCGGCCCAGCAGACGAATCAGTGTGGGGCCGCCCAGGCGTTGCAGGAAGCTGGTGAGGTCATCTTCGAGCGCTAAGCTGCGAATTCCTTCAATTACCTTGAGCGGCATAATAGACAGCCTCCTTGGATATCCTCTGAGCCGACGGGCGCATAAGGTTCAATATGCCCACCGGTGCACCGGCTCTCCACTACGATAATTATCCTGATAGCGAATCACCAGTTCTCTTAAAGCCTCTTCATCGTTGCGCTGGAGACGCAGCTTCTCAAGCATGCGTAATTGCCAGAGCGCGCCGTTGACCGGTTGCGCCAGATTCTGAGCGCATACTCCCAGATAGTGACGAATGTCTTCCGGGTCGATGGGCAACGCGTTCAAGCCTCGTTCCGCCACCAGCAGCATATCGTCCAGAATGTCCAATACCGGCCGCTCCTGCAAGCCTTCGCCGCCTTGTCCCGGCCAGAACAGCTTGGCGCGAAGTCCGTATTTGGCGGCGCGGTAAAAGTTGTATTCGCAGTAACGGAAAGGAATGGCGGGAAGCATATCCTGCACGGAGGGACGTAATCCTTCGATCAGGCCAATCATCAAGGCGGCGTTGGCGAGCATGTCCGTAGTACTTGGGCCGGCAGGCAACGCGCGAATTTCAATGCGGATATGACCCCCATCCGCGGGATCATAGATAGGGCGATTCCATGCCCAGATACTGCCCTGATGCAAGCGCAGCTCTTCCAATGGCGGCGCCTGACCGGGACGGGGTGCGCCGCTATCGCCGCAAATGGGCAGTAGCGGGTCAAACAGCGACACGCCTTCGCAGAAAATCTCATGCGCATCTTTTCGCACCCAGCCGTTGCCGAATAGCACCCTTGCGGGCAGCCTGAAGCGCAAGGGCGTTTCCATACGACAGTCCGTCGCCTGCTTGAACAGGGCGATACGGGTTTCATGCCAGAGCCGGCGTCCCAGAAACAAAGGAGAATTAGCCGCCAGCGCGACGGCAAGAGGCGTGGCCAGTTGCGCAGCGTTAAAGGCGTCGGCGAAATCTGCAGGATTCACCCGATAATGAAACTGGAAAGACGTGTTGGCGCCCTCCAGCGATACATCCTGCCAATACAGATCAAGGGTGTCGCGGCCTTTGATGCTGATGTGAAAATCTTCGCCGCGTTTATCCCGTAACTGGCGCGCCAACGCCTGATAGCGGGGACTCTCCGTGATCGCCTCCGGGCCCATATCTTCAGAAGTCAGCGTCGGCAGAATGCCAATGGGCAGGAGTGAGGCGCCCTGCGCCGCAGCGTGAGTTTCCAGCGTTTGCAAGACGCCGTCGATTTGTTGTTGCAGGGCGCGGAAAGGAGTTCCGGCAGCGGGGGTCGGTTCCAGATTGTACTCAAGATTGAAGCGATTGAGCTCCAGCGTCAGATTGGGGTCGTTGACGGTCGCCAGGATTTCCTGATTTTTAGCGGTGGGCCGGCCGTGCTTGTCGATGATGTATAGTTCCAACTCCGCTCCGAAGGACGGCGGCCCGACGCCAAAGGCGGGGTCATCGAGCAACCTGCGCAACGTCGCCAGATTTTCCTGCAACCGTCGTTGGAAGTCCGCGTATTCCTGAGCGCTGAACTGCGCTTTATCGATATGTCGCCCCATATTCGCGAGTTCTCCAGCAACCGCTCATGCAGCTCACTTTTTAATTAAAGTAGGCTAACTTTTCGGGGTGCGAAACTGCAGGGTGAAAAAAGCGGTTGGCGGCGGCGTTTTATTCCGCCTGTTTGAAGGGAAGGTGGGCGTTGGCGTCGCGCATATATTCACTGACGCCTTCGCGTTCTTCATTCAGGAAGTTGGCGATGGCCTGACGGAAAGCGGGATGCTCGATTCTATGCAGGGAATAGGTGGGCGTAGGCCGAAACCCCCGCAGCAACTTGTGCTCCCCCTGGGCGCCTGCGTCAAAGCGCAGCAGTTTATGCGCGATGCAATAATCGATGCCCTGGTAATAGCAGGTCTCGAAATGCAGGTGATTGAACTCTTCAGTACAGCCCCAATAGCGACCGAAAAGCGTTGACTGATTCTTCAGAAACAGTGCGCCGGCGACGAAACGTTGCTCTCTTTGCGCCAGGATGAGAAACACTTGCTCCGGCATGACCCTGATCAGGCGCTGGAAAAAGGCGTGGCTGAGATAGGGGCGCTGTCCTCGTTTCAGATAAGTTAACTGGTAGAAGTCATAAAAAGCCTCCAGTTCAGGCTCGCCCACATCTGTTCCTTCTATCAGCTTGAATGCAATGCCCTGGCTGAGCACTGCCTGGCGTTCTTTACGGATGTTCTTGCGTTTGCGTGAGGCTAACGCCTGCAAAAAGTCATCAAAGGAAGCGTAGCCTTCATTAAGCCAATGGAACTGAGTTCCGTGGCGCAACAGCAGGGACTTGTCTTCACTCAGACTTTTCCGCGTGGACTCGTCTGGAAACAGCAGGTGCCAGGAAGAGGCGCCGATTTGATGCACGCGTTCGCCCATGGCGTGACTGACCGCCAGCGAGATGCGCTCCCGGTCAGCGTTGGCGGAGACTAACAGGCGCGGTCCGACGGAAGGCGTGAAGGGGACGGCGGTGAGCAGCTTTGGGTAATATTCCAGACCATGACGATGATAGGCGTCCGCCCAGGCCCAATCGAATACATATTCGCCGTAGGAATGGGTTTTCAGATAACAGGGCGCAGCGCCGACTAAGAGGCCATGCGCGTCGCGGATCAGAATATGTTGAGGTCGCCAGCCGGTTGCTTCGGCGACGCAGCCAGTCGTCTCCAGGGCGTGCAGAAACTCGTAACGGATAAAGGGGTTGTCCACGCCGCTCAACTGATTCCATTGAACGGGGGAGACGGCTTCAATGCTGTCGATAAACTCCGCGCGCAGCGCTGTCATACTCGGGCCCAATGCATGTTTCAATGAAACCAGGGAACCTCTGAAAAACTACCTGCGGCGCCATTACGGCGTCAAAAGTCGGCTCAAAATGCTCATTTATTCACGATAAACTGCGCTTTTTCGCCGACTTTTTCCTTGCACTGACGGCCTCGCCGACGTTTTTCAGAGGCTCCCTAGGAATCTGGCCCATTATTGGACAGTTCGCCGTAAAGGAAAAGCCGGAGCGACGCCTGCGCCGTCCGGCGGAAGGAGATTACATGACGGATTCCAGGCCGCGCTGGGCGAGAATCTCCCGCGCTTCGCCGGTTTCATAGGTTTTACGCAAGGCCTTGTTGAACTGGTTCACCAGCTTGCGCCCGGTTTTTTTGCTGAATCCAATGTGATAGTTGCGTTCCGTGTGGGTCCAGGCGAAACGGACTTTGTCCGCCAGTCCGCTTTGCCTCATCAGATCGATGCCCACGTCGCGATTGATATAAACAGAGTCGAGTTGCCCCTGAATCAGCTTTTTCAGGTTGCCCAGATCGTCCTTGGACAGTTGTATGTCCATGTTCACCACTGAATTGATGCGGTCCAGGGTCTTGGAGCTGCTGGACGGACCAAACACGCCCACCCGATGGCCGCTGAAGCTGGACAGGGTCAGGTAGTCCTTCTTGTCCGTCGCAGGCACGAAAAAACCCCAACTGGTGCGCAGCACAGGCAGGGTGTAGTACATCCATTCCGCGCGGCTTTCGCTCCAGCTCACCAGATAAACGCCATTGACGACGCCGGCTTTTACCTGCTCTTCCGACTTACTGAAAGATTCCTGCTTGATGCTGCATTCCACACTGATCTTTTTGCAGGTGAGTAGAATGACGTCGGTGACGGGGCCCCCCATCTTGCCGTTTTCCTCGTAAACGAAGGGACTGAATTCCGCAGAGTTGAAGATGAGCTGTTCGGATCTGGCGTAGCCCGCCAGGGAAAGGGAAATGAAAGTGATGACCGAGATGATTAAGCGCATTTTGACTCCTGTATAGTTGGTCGTTTTATCGGAGCGAACTGCAAAAAGGGGGCAGAACCGAAGTTCTGCCCCCTGAACTACTTACATCGGGCGGCGGCGTGCGAACCATGTGGTCAGCAGAGCCAGAATGCTCAGCAGACCCAGGCTGCCGCCTCCGTCATCCTTGCCTTTGTTGGTGTCGCCTCCACTGCTGCCTCCGTCGGTTCCGTCATTTCCGCCATCGGATCCGCCATTCCCGTCGCTATCGTCGACGGCTTCCAGGTTCAAGGTCACCACAACCGGGTCGTGGTCGGAGCTGCGATAGGGGCCGACGCCGAAGTATCCGGTGGAGTCTTTGTAGTATTTGAACAGGCCGTCCGCCTGCAAGGCGTAGGCTTCGATGGAGTTAACGTTCCAGTGATCGAGATCCACGATATCCTCCATGGCGGCGCTGCTGGCCAGTATATGGTCAAGGCTGCCTTGCGCGCCGTCGTAGGTATAAGAGAACCCTTCCGCATCATGGGTTTGCGCTACCAAAGCATAGCCATAGTTTTTGCTTACTTCCACTGCGGCTCCGGCGTCCATACCGGTGTTGGCGGCGGTTTTGATGGTGTAGCCGTGGGTGGCCGGGTTGTAGTCGGTCAGCACGGAGATGGGATCTTCTTTGGAGTAGGCGTTCAGATCCCCCAGGATCAGAATGCGCTCAGGCAGACCCTGCGTCGCCAGGGCTTCGCCCAGAGTGACCGCCGCTGAAACGCGCAATGGGTTGCAGTTGCCCTGCATCTGGTCGATATCCGTTGGAGCGCTGTTATCACAGGCGCTGCTGGAACGCTTGGATTTGAAATGGTTGATGGAGACGGCGAAGCTCTGGCCGGTGGCTTTGTGAGTGAACGCCTGCACTAAAGAAGGACGCATGGCCGCGGTTTCTGCGCCGAGAGTCTGTTCGGGCATGTCGATCACAATGGCGTCGCCTTTGGGGGTGACGTTGGCGGCGCGATAAATCAGGGCGACGGTGATTTGATCCGTCCCAGGCTTACCGCCGTCCTTCGTTGACACGTAAGTATAGGCGTCTTCGCCGATTTCATTGTTCAGCGCCGTCACCAGCGTGTTGATGGCGGAATCATCGCCGAAACCGTCGTTCTCCAGCTCCATCAGGCCCACGACATCGGCGTCCAGGGTTTTCAACGCTTTGACGATGCGCGCCTGTTGCAACAGGAACTCTTCTTCTGTCTTAGCGCCCCGAGGGTTGGCGGAGTAGTCGATGGAACCGTCGCCTTTTTTCACGCCGTTGAAATAGTTCAGGACGTTGAAGCTGGCCACCGCCAGATTGCCCAGCGTGGCTTCCGGCGCCGCGGTGCGGCCGGGGGAGGTGACGCTGATCGGGGTCATCGGGTTGATGCGGTATACATCGTAAGAGAAATTCAGCGGACCGGTGGCGGACACCAGATCGCCCAGCAGAATGGGATTGTCGTAGCCAAAATCAGGATAGAAGCTGACGCTGGCGGTGTTCTGGCTGGAGGAATTGTCTTCGATATAAAGCAGGTTGGCTTTGTTTTCCGCAATGACGGCGTCGTATTCCGCGCTGCCCGGAATAGCGACGTCAGTGGGCGTCCATTTCAGCTTGTCGCTGATGGTGATTTCACCATAGCGGCCCAGGCCGTAAGTATTGGCGACCACGGCGTTGGATACGCTGACGACCATGCCTTCCAGCGCCTCCAGATTAAGGTCCGCGGCAAACGGCAGGGTAATGGGCGTCACCGTGGCGACGGCGTCGGTGGTCCCGCAATCCGCCAGCTCGGACACGCCGATCTGGCTGTTGCCGTGATAATCGGAAACGACGCCTTTTATACGCACCAGATTGCCGAGGGTCAGAGAGCCGCCGCCATTGCTGAATGCGAAAATGCCTTCAGAGGTCTGGGGATTGCCGTCTTCGTCAGAAGGCTCTTCCTGAACAAAGAATCCATTGTTGCGGAAACCGGTGATAATGCCCTCAACGATAACGGTCTGGTCTTTCATCGCTACTACGTCAGCACTGCCTTGTACGGCGCTGATCAACGTGGCGGCTTCGCCGCAGGCGCCCAAGGTCGGCGCTGGATCGCCGCCGTCTCCACTGTCTCCGCCGTCGGCGCCAGGGGCTTTGCCCAGTCCGTCGAAGGTATTGTTCGCCAGTGTTTGCCACTGGTCCTGGTTGAAGTCAGGGTTGGCGCTGGTGTCGGTGCGGGACAGGGTGACATCTTTCAGGTAAGAGCTTGCGCCTTCCTTAAGGGTTCCCACGCGGTCGACAATATCGCCGCCAATCAGACGCAACACGACGGAATCGCCGCCATTAAAGCCGATGGCGTCGTCAGTCGAGGTGCTGTTGGCCAGCGCTTTCAACTCATCGGCAGCGCCGCTGTTCGCGTGCACATATACCGCGCCGGCCGCCAGGGAAAATGAGGGCAGGGCCATAGGAGCGTTAGGGGTTTCTGCGCCGTCCTTGAAACGGGCGATCTCATAGGCGCTGAGTTCTACGGCGTCGCTGCCGGTATTGTAGAACTCCAGGGCTTTATTGTTGGAAGAACCTTCCACGTATTCCGAAATAATGAGGTCCGCCTGAGCGGAGAGTGGGAACGCGGTGATCATCGCCGCCATGAGGGCGCGGCGTCTGCTGTTTTCAGGATATTTCATTTTAATTATTTCCGAGTTACAACCAGGATTGTATAAAGTGCGTCCGGCCAATACTGCTCTGACTCCAGCCAGATATAACCGGACGAGAGCTTAGAGCAAGCGTTATGCCACGATCAAGGCGGGGGAAGAGCGTAATGTGATCTGGTTACAATAAATAAAAGTACCTACTCCTCAAGCAATTCAATTGAATGACACTGAAACGAATATAATAAGCGGCAAATCAAACGCTTATGAGGCGCTATCTGGAGTTTTTCGAAGGTGGAAGGACTAATCCGGGATAGAGACAATTTCTGTTTATTATTTGACCATATGATCAACAAAGGTGCATTTTCTGACGTAAAGGTCAAAAAATGCGCATCCTGAAAAACACCGATTATGGCGAGATGTTTAGTCAACAAATCCCAGTGGCCTGGGGTAAAATCCTCAATTCGTCATCTTCAAAGCCAAGACGGCGGCAAACCAATAGAACTACAGGTGGTCCGAACGGTGTCGGAAAATGAAGTCGCCGCGATGAGTTGGTGCGTGTATATGTTGCTGGTCAGCGATAACTCGCTTTACACCGGCATCACCAATAACCCTGCGAAACGTTTTCGGGATCATCTGCAGGGGAATGGAGCGAAGTATTTTCGCGGGCGTAAGCCTGTGCGTCTGCTGTATGCGGAGGTGGGACACGATCGCGCCAGCGCAAGCCGCCGGGAAACTGAGATTAAAAAACTAAAACGCAGTGGCAAACTGCGCCTGATAGAAGAAAATGTATTGGATAACGCTTTTCGGGAGTTGAATCGTAGTTGCTTCGGCCTGTGACGACAGGTCCCGCGTTCCTGATGCGACCTTCACCAAGTGAGATGGGAGAACAACACGATGTCCACGGACGTAATCGTCAGCCACTTTCTGGCTATTTTTTTCACCATGATTGGCGTGCATTACACCTGCCGTAGTCTGGGGCTGCGTAAGCGTACGGGCGTCAGTCACATTCATTATGGCTCCGCCGCCAGCAAGAGCTGGTTTGTGCGGTGGGTATTCAATCTGTTTCGCTTATTGATACTGGCGGTGACCGTGGCGCGGGTGTTCCATCCCGATATGGACGCTTATCTCGGCGTATTTCCCGCAATGTACACGCCAGTGGTGTTGTGGACGGGAGTCGGCTTGCTGTTGTGCTCTTTTGGACTAATTGATTATGTGCATTCCTACATGCACACGGACTGGCGTTCGGGCATTGATACTGACGGCAAGACGCAACTGTTGACCCAGGGGCCTTTCCGCTATTGCCGTAATCCGCTGTTCGCCGGTGTTTATATCGGACAGATTGGTCTGTTTCTGGCGCTGCCGTCGTTGTTCACATTGGCGTGCCTGATCATCGGCGCAGGGATGATCGCCATGCAAACGCGTCTGGAGGAGGCCGCTCTGCGACGCGCATATGGACAAGCCTATGAGCGTTATTGTGAGCGCGCGCCTCGCTGGTTGCCCCGTTTCGGTAAGGCTATGGGGCCGGGCTGGCAGGATTAAGCGATCAGCCTTTTTCCGCTTGCAGCAGGCGCATGAAAATCAGGGTGATCTCTGCGGTTTTCTCCGGCGCTTCAATCATCGGCGCATGCCCTACGCCGTCGAGGATCATCTTGCGTGAATTGGTGATCTGCCGGGTGAATACCTCCGCATTGCGGTAGTTGATCACCCGGTCTTCTCTTCCCCACAGCACCAGGGTTGGGCATTTAATGCCCAGCAATACTTGCTTGAAGTCATACGCGTGCTGGTCTCTCACCAATTCCGCGAATATGTGATCGTAAATGCCGGTGTTGGCGATGGCTTTTTCCGTGAGTACAGAGGTAATGGGCCAGGGAATGAAGGGTTTGTCCTCCATGGCGAAATCCATGAGGGCGTCAAAATCCTCCGGCTTTCTCACTATCAACGGGTTTTCTCCCTTTTGCAGGCGCGTTTCCAGCTCGCTGGAAAAGTCATACACGCCAGCGGGGTCCATCAACACTAGTGAGACGACGCTATCTGGATACTCGGCGGCGTACATGGAGGAAATCGCGCCGCCCATGGAATTCCCCATCAAGTGAAAACGGGTCAAACCGGCGGCTTCAGTAAAGGCGCGCACGTAGCCGACCTGATCGTCGATATCATAGGGAATGCTGGGGTCCTTGCTGCTGTCGCCGTGCCCCAGCAGGTCAAGGGCGACGATGTGATAGCGCGAAGGGAGGTGACGCATGAAACGCAGCCAGTTTTCTTTGCTGGCGCCGAAGCCATGCAGCAACAGGATTGTTTCGGCGTCCGGCGGCGCCTGATTCTCCAGGTAGGCGAAACGACGCCCCTGAGTCTCCAGGCTTTTGGGAGTGACGCCCGCCTGGGTGCGTTCGAAGTCCATAGCGAGATCGTACAGGCCGTATTTGATCTCGGAACACGCTGACAGCAGGGTCAGCGCAGCGATGAGAAACCCGGCCCGGAGAATCTGAGCGGAATGAGACATGCGCATGCTGTTTCCTGTAAATCCATACTGACAGACGGGGCCCTGTGAGCATCGCTGGACGATGAATCTAAGGGCCGCTGTAAGTGGACATTTAATCAAATCAGGAGCCGCCGAGGCAACGGTCTAGCCTTGAATCTGAGCGGCGGCGCGGCCGAATTCCTCACACTGATCTACACTGAGAATGATCTGTAAATCAACGCGTCTTTTGCTTATACATAAATGTGACGCACAGGCTGATTGCGGTGGAGAACCAGGCTATGACCGCTGACACCCAACCCCCTGACGACAGTTATTGGCGCGACGCCGATCGCGAAGAAAGCGATGAGTTGAAGTTTCAACTGGAGCAACGCGCCCGTACGGGCGAACCCATGCGCGGATTCAAGTTGAGCCGTGCGGAACTGTCCGGAGTGGATCTGGTGCGGCGCAACTCCAGGAGCGGGTATCAACTGGTGGAGTCCGATCTCTATCGCGCCAACCTGGAAGGCGCCCATTGTTTTCATCTGGATTTACGGGGCTCCTCCCTGATGAAAGCCAACCTCAGCAAGGCGAATTTACACTGCGCCAACCTGCAGGACTGCAATCTGTTGGGCGCGGTGTTCGAGCAGACCAAGATTGAACACATACAGTGGGGTGAGAAGCTGTTGCAGGAGAAGCTGGCGGAAAAGGCCGCCAGTCGGGAGCAGAAACTGGATTTGTATCAGCAGGCGGAGGAAATCTATCGGCATTTACGCAAAGTTGCGGAGCAGCAGGGTCTTTTCGAAACCGCCGGCCATTTTTTCCAGAAAGAGATGCTGATGCGTCGCTTTCAGTTACCGCCTTTCTCTGGCGCGCGTTTCGTCTCCAAGCTGGTGGATTTATTCTGCGGATATGGGGAACGCCCCGACCGCGTCATCATTTTTTCCTGTCTCATAGTGCTGGCCTTCTCGCTGATTTATTTCACCCTGGGCATCCGCGAAGGAGAGCAGGCCCTATACGCTGGCGGCGGCGCCAATCTGTGGTCGGAATTGCAGTATTTTCTAAGCTGTCTGTATTTCAGCGTCGTCACCTTCACCACTCTGGGCTACGGAGACCTCGCTCCGGTTGGCCTCACCCGCGCGTTCGCCGCGACAGAAGCCTTTGTCGGCAGTTTCACCCTGGCGCTCTTTGTTGTCGTTTTCGTGAAGAAAATGACGCGATAGACAGCCCGGTTGGAATCTCTGATCCCGCCGTTGTCCCTTCAGGACATGGGCTATAGTTAAATTAATTGTGACAGGACTGAAATATTCGGGAGCCGATTCATGGGATTCTCATATTTCATGGTTGCGGCGGTGTTGAGCGCTTCGTGCAGTATGGAGCCCCCAGAGCCTACGCAGCCTTTATACAGGGTGGCGGTGATTGACCGTTTTTACCCTGGCGATGAGTCCTTCGCTTCCGAAGAAGACAAGGACATGGACGGTTGGCTCAATGGTATGGTCGATCTGGATCGCGACCACAAGAGAGAGCCGCTTTATCATGGCGACATCGTCAGTCTTCTGGCCTCCGCCCCGCAAGTGGAGGTGACGCCCTATCCTTTGACGCCCGGCCAGCCTGCGCAGGAAGAAATCCTGCGCCAGTTAGCGGAAGTGCGCAAACATGTCTTCTGGGGCGAGCCCATCGATGCGGTGGTGTTGTCCTGGGAGTCGTCCACCCTGGTCAGCGCTTTTGAAAAGCCCCTGCGTTTGGAAAATGTGGAAAGCTACAAAGCGGTCGTGCGCAGCTGGGCGGAGCATGATCCAGTCTGGAGTCTCAGCTATCGCATCATTCGTCTGATGGAGGATCTGGCGGAAAGCGGTGTGCAGGTCTACACCATCGCCGGCAATGGCGGGCGCGGCATGGTCAACACCTATTCCTTTGCGGATGGCGTGGTGACAGTGGGCGCGGTGGAGGAGGAACTGGGCGACTTCATCGCCGATAACGAATTGGTGGATACCCACGAGCAAGCAGCGTATTTCTTCCGACTGGTGCTGGACGTCACCGGCGCTCCGGTAGGTTACGATGTGGACGGCGATGATTGCGCGGATGTGCCGATAACCTGTCTCACTGGCTATTCTCCAGAGCGTAAGGATTATCCGGCAAAACCCTGGCCTCCGTTGAAAGGCTCATCCTTCGCTGCACCCATGGCGCTGCGCAGGCATCTTTTGGGCGATCAAAGCCACAGGTGCTCTGGGACCTGAAGCAAATTGAGGGGCGCTTCCGCTGGTTACGCCACCAGGTTGCGGAAGCCTTTTTTCAAATACTCCATCTGATCCGCCAGAATGCGCCGATTGGCCAGATACAGATACTCATAGCGATTCGGCGTATAAGGCACCGCCAGCAGCTCCATGCTGCACTCGCTCAGCAGTCGCGCGCCTTTATGTCCGTTGCAGCGTTTGCAGGCAGTCACCACGTTGGTCCACACGTTACGACCGCCACGGCTCAAAGGCACAATGTGGTCGCGACTCAGCAGGCTATGATGAAATTTTTCGCCGCAGTACATGCAGCGGAAGCTGTCTCGGGAAAAAAGGTAGCGGTTGAGGAGGGGAGGGATGCTGCGTAGTTCTTTGGGGTCCTTGCGGCCGACGATGATCTGCGGCACGTCAATGGTGGACTGAACTCCTTGCGAGTTATACCCGCCATGCAGGGTGGAGCATATTTCTCCAAATGTATATAACGCCCTATCGCATACGATCTCAGTCACGGCGGCGTAAACATCCAGCCAACACTGAGGAAGTCCTGACGGCGTTATCTTGAGTACCATGGGATACATGGACACCTCTGATCTTTCGTCAATTAGGCACGTTCCAGTGCTATATGAAATACATTTACTCTGACAGTTGTATTACAAGTGAGCAGTTTTTTCCATGTATTTCGGTAAATTAAGTGAGCAAGTTGATGGTTTTTTGTACGCCTGGCGCGGGCTTTGTATCCCTGAAAGTTGTCAGCTCAAGCGCTGAAAAAGGGCGGGCGGCGAGCGCCAGAGGCTGTTTTCTTCAGTCACCTGTTCCGTCATCAATAGCCGAACGGCTCCTTACCCTCTGCTACACTGTGAACATCAGCCTTTTAGAGCAGGGACATGGATATGAGCGGGAGTATTTCCGAGGCGCAGTTGCAAGCGGTCGGAGGCGCGTCGATGGTGAATAAAGCGCCTCCGCCCACTTATAGCCCTTCCAGTAAAATCGCCTCAGAGACCAGCAGCGATGAGGATCTGCTCAACCGGTCGCCTCTGGCGGATACCCTCGCCAGCTTTCTGGCGGCTCCCGTCAACAAGGATCATCAAACCATCGGTCTCATGGGAGATTGGGGCGTCGGCAAGACCTCGTTTATACAGCAGTTGAAGAAGGCGCTGCGGGAAAAGCACGGTGAGGAGCAGCCCTTTATCTTCGGTGAGTATAACGCCTGGAAATACGAGTATACGGAGAGCCCGCAGGCCGGTCTGGCGCAGGAGACGATTAAGGCGTTATCTGCGTTTACTACACCGACAGTGAGCGGGAAATCTCCTTCCATGACGCCTGGAATGGTGGGGAAGGGGCTCTTTTCGCTGGCTGCGACGCTTATTCTCATTCTCGCAGCGCTGCACTTTTTAAAAGCGTACGCCGGACTCAACACCTGGGCGACGAATTTAATCGGCGACGGTGTGGTGTCCTGGCTGATGTCCGCCAGCGCCGTATTGGCGTCCTCCTCCATCCTGTATTTGCTGTACCTGGGGTATCTTAACCGGCAAAAACTGCTGCTGACTTTCAAGTTTGGATGGAAACTGAAGTCAGAGCGCATTTGTATCTTCGCCGCCGTATTGGGGTTGCAGATTGTATTCTGGTGCGTGCAATACACGGACGACACTTCCGTATTCTCCTCGGGCATCGGCAAAATCGCCGCGCATATTCCCGCTTTGCTGCTGGCGGGCTCCTACAAGTACTTCCAGACAGTTTGGGCGAGCCCCATGGCGCCGGAATTGAACACCTATCTGCGCCTGCCCACTTATGGGCATTACCTGGGAACCGCTCCCGTTATGCACAATCATTTGCAGTCGCTCTGCGAGCTGCGGTTGAATCCCAAAAAAGGGCCGGAAAGCCGCTTTCTGCTGGTGGTGGAGGACTTGGATCGCTGCAGTTATGAGAACATCGTAAAAACCTTTGAGACCCTTCGTCTGGTGATGAATATTCCCCGCGTCACCGTGATGATCGCCATCAATCAGCAAATCGCCCTGACTGCGCTGGCGATGCATTACGAAAAGCTGGCTCCGCAGCACAAGTGGCAGAATCCGCAGGCGATTGCGCGGGATTATCTGGCGAAAGTCATGCATTTACCCATTACGCTCAGCGAGCCGGACGCCGCCGCCGTGTCCCGCTATTTGGGAAGTGTTTGCGGCGTCCAGGCTGACCCGCAACAGGAAGCGCCTCACATGGCGATCCATAAACTGCTGCCCGATTCCCCGGCTCGCGTCAATGCGGAAGGTATGTCCTCCCAGCAAAAACAAGCGTTTTTCTACTGGCTGGAGCATTTCGAGCTAAGTAATCCCAGGCAAATAAAACGGCTGTATAACGGCTATAACCTGCTGCGCGCCTACTTGCGGGAGGACTGGCTGCAGACGGAGGATGAAGCGCCCGGTCTGAGCGAACAGCGGCGACCTCTCGCCTATCCCATGATGGTTGCGCTGTTCGCGATGGAATACGTCAACGATCACCCGGATCAGCTTGGCGAGAGAGGGCTGCATTACTGGAAAAAATTCCTGCGCGGCGAGCGGGTGAAACCGCTGGAGGACGGCGATAGCCTGGGGCGCATCGACCATGACGTTCTGACGATCATCAAAGAGCCCGCATGGGAGGACAAATTAATTCCCGCGATCAAGGCGTTTGTGTTGCCCGCCATTGAAACGGAGGAGATTGAACCTGTGCTGAAGGGCTGAAGCTGAACGCCACCCGACCTTTACCCGATACCATTTCCCGCCGCTTACCAGTAAAGTGAGTATTTAAGGCAGGTTATTGATCGTACGTTTTATGCTGAGTAGAGTTTTGGGCGGGTGTTTGCGGCCGCTGATTTTAGCCGTGACTGTGTTCCTTTTCGCTTGCGCAGAGACTGCATCCAGTCCGCAACTGCATCTTGGCGATGCGGATCTGGATTGGGTGGGGCGCAAAATTTTTCAAAATGAATGCGCGGGCAAGCGCGAATGTCTGGTGACCTGGAATCAGGGAGAGGCGTTTCCCTCTCTGGGAATCGGCCATTTCATCTGGTATCCCGCTGGCGTGGAGGAGAAGTTCAAGGAAAGCTTTCCTCTGCTGTTTCAATATATGCTGACGCAAGGCGTGGTCGCGCCATCCTGGATACTGGAGCTGGACCCGTTCGACGCCCCCTGGCCATCCCGGCAGGCGTTTCTGGCTGTTCAGAACAGTCCGCAAGTCGAGGAGCTGCGCAGCTTTCTGGAGCGCACCAAAGCGCAACAGGTCGCTTTTATGTTTCAGCGGGCGTCCTCGTCGCTGGAGGCGATCATTGAGTCCGCGCCCGTCGGCAGCCATGAAACCATCCGTCTGCGGGTCATGCGTTTGAGCGAAACCCGCGGCGGCGCCTATGCGCTGATTGATTACGTTAATTTCAAAGGCGATGGCCTGTCGGAATCGGAGCGCTACAAAGGCGAGGGTTGGGGCCTGAAGCAGGTGCTGGAGGAGATGGATCGCTTTGAGCAGGGGCGGACGTCTTTATTGGCGTTCCGCATGGCGGCGATCTTCGTGCTGGAAAGACGGGCGCATAACGCCGCAAACCCTATCGAAAAGGAAAAATGGCTGCCGGGATGGAAAAACCGGTTGACCACATACACGGACTCGGAGGCTTTGTAATCGTGCTGGAGATTTCCAATAAAGTCAGCATTCCCGACCACGAAATTGACATGCAGGCCATTCGCGCCCAAGGCGCCGGGGGGCAGAACGTCAACAAAGTGTCTTCCGCTGTGCATCTGCGCTTCGATATCAAAGCGTCGTCGTTGCCGGAGATTTACAAGGAAAGGCTACTGGAGCTAAGCGATCAACGCATCACCAAAGACGGTGTCATCGTCATCAAAGCCCAGCAATACCGAACCCAGGAACAAAATCGCGAAGATGCGCTGATGCGGTTGAAGGAAGTCATCGTGGGAGCGATGGCGACGCACAAAAAACGCATCGCCACCAAGCCTACCAAAGGCTCGCAAACCCGGCGCCTGGACGGCAAGACCAAGCGCGCTCAGGTCAAATCCGCCCGCGGGCGGGTGAACCGTTACGACTGATTTATAGTATTAACATGGCAATGATATTGGCCTGTTGCCTGTCTGACTAATAGTTCTCGCAGTCCGTCGACAGGCTGTGATTGCAGCCGTCGCGACCAATGTATTGCTGGGTGCTGTATTCGGCGATCGGTAGTTTGTCCACGGTCTTGCCGCCTTCGGTGAGCGCGTCCACATAATCCACGAACCCCTGCGCATACTCGGTGAAGGTATCGACATACAGGCCGGCGTTATAAGGCGTGGCGAAAGTGTTGTAGCCATCCTGTCCAGAGGCGATGAAGTCGTTGGTGACCACGGTGTAGGTCGCGTTCAGGTCGATGGCGCTCCAGTTCCCCGCCACGCGTGAGTTCACCTCCACATTCGACAGACGCGCGCCTTTGGCCTGTGAGGCGTCCACGTTGAAGCGCAGGCCGGCGGCGTAGGGATAAGAACCGGAAGAGCCATTGTTATCCAGGGTGTTGGACAGCGCATCTTCCAGCACGTCGACGATTTGCTGTCCGGTCATTTGCAGCGTCACCAGAGTGTTGGAGAAGGGCAGCAGCGTATAGGCGTCCGCTACAGTGACATCGCCCATGGGGATATCCGTACGCACGCCGCCGCCATTCTGGATGGCGATATCGGCGGTGGGCGTCACGGTCAGAAAGGCTTTGGCGACGATATTGGAGATATCGCTGCCGTTGACATAGTTCTCCGAGACGTCGCACAGAGTGGAACGTGATTCGCCGGGCCAACGCACCAGACAGAGATTGTCAGATACCGTGCCGATCACGGTCTGTTTCAGAGTATCCACTTCATCGTCATAAATCGCCAGCAGGCGTTCTGAGATGGCGTCCGCCGTGGTGGATACGATCTCCTTGTGGCTGGTCAGTGCTTGCGTCACCCGGTCGGCGTCAGCGGCAGGCAGGGTTTTGGTCACTTTCTCCGCCGCAGTGTAGGTGAACGACTTAGCTATCGGCATGTACGGATTTCCGCTACAGGCGGTGACCTTTCCGCTGGCGTCGAAGGTGACGTCCAGGGCCCCCAGCAGGTGCGCATATTCCCAGGCGTGTACGATACAAACCGCATCTCCGGCTTTGTCTGTGGCTTGCTTCGGATAGTCGCTGACGACGTTGAAGCCCAATTGGGTGAACGTCTCTCCGCCCATCAAAGTGTGGGAATCACCGCCGACAATGACGTCCACCCCGGTCAGGTTCGCCGCCAGGGTCTGATCGTTGGCGTAGGTGTAGTGCGTCATCAGGATGATTTTGTTGACGCCCTGGGCGCTGATCTCATCGATGTACTTCTGCGCAGTGACGGTTTCGTCCAGGAGTGTGGTGCCGGCGTCAGGGCGACTGGATTCCTGAGTCTTCTGAGCGATATCTATGCCGATAAGGCCGATTTTCTGGCCACCCACTTCTTTGATGACATAAGGTTTGATGAACCCTTGGGCGATAGGCGAAGCGTCGCCGGGAGCGACGTTGGCCGCCAGGACGTCGGTTCCGCAATCGTCCGCCGCCAGATAGTTCAGGAATGACGCCAGCCCGGTATCGCCGTTGTCGAACTCATGGTTGCCCAGGGCGAAGGCGTCAAAACAGATCCGGTTCATCATCTCCGCATCCGCTTCGCCGCCGAACAGAGTGAAATACAGCGTGCCGGTGACCGCGTCTCCAGAGTGCAGTTTCAGGACATTGCGTTTTTCGTCCACCAGGGTGTCGGCAAGGCTGGTCAACATGGGAAAACCGCCGTATGAGACGGTCACCGAACTGATTTCAGAGCCATTATCAGCCTTGGTTTGCAGGCCCAGCGCGCTCACGTCGTAACTGAAGGTGGACGCGGCGAGATGGGAGTGATGATCGTTGATGTGCAGGATGCTCAGGCTGAACCCGGCGTCGTCATTGCTTGGGGTGTTGTTGCTGTCGCTACAGGCGGCGAGTGCGATTGACGCGCACAATACTGCGCCCGTGCGCGTGAAAGGAAAAGGCGCCATAAGACATGCTCCACAGTGAGTTCGAGTGTTGAAGTGCGTTGTTATCGGAGCAGGGAGTGTCCCACTGAATTATTGCGGCAATGTTGCAACTAACGGAGAAGGAAAGAGGGGCGCTCCCTGTGGCGCCAGATCGAGGGAGCGATAGCGATGTGGCGCCGCGTCAGGATGACTTGGGGACGCCCAGATACTTCTGGCGAATGCGGTCGTACTCGCCGGACTCGCGAATCATGCGTAGTCCTTGGTTGAATTTCAGCATTGTGTCCAGACTCATTGGGTGTCGTTTGCTGAAGCAGGTGTAGTAGGGCGCGTTGGTCATGTTGATGTAGCTCAACTCGGGAGGGTTCTCCATCTGTTGCGCCTCGTACTGAATCGTGTCGGCGAAGGAATAGATGGCGTCCACGCGTTGAAAGATCAGCATATTGAGCAGCAGCTTGTCCGTGCCCACGGTTTCGATGTTTTCCAGCCCTGCTTTTTCCAGCTCTGTCTCCAGGTTATAACCGCGCACAACAGCCAGCTTGTAGGGCTTCATATCACTGAGGGCGCCGATTTTATTAATTTTGCGTCCGTTTAACGTGAAAAAGCCTTTCTCCAGCGCGCCCAGTTCGTCGGAGAAATATAGAAAGCTTTCTCTTTCTGGTAGGTAAGAGCAACTGCAGAGGCCGTCGTAGGCTCCGGTTCTAGCCAGCTCCAGCGCGCGATTCCAGGGGAAATAACGAAAAGTGACCGCAATGCCGACTTGTTGAAATGCGGCCTGTAACAGCTCGATATCATAACCCGGTCGGTCCGTGTTCTCGGGAGTGTCGATTTTTTGAGGAGGGAAGTAATTGCACGCCAGATTGATGGAACTGTCGGCAGCGGCGGCGGTTGCCCATAGGCCCGCGCTGACCAGTAACCAAGACGCCAATCTACGTAAAAAAACGGTACTCAATAGGACCTACCCGTATGCTCGAAACCAAATCAAGAATTATCGTGAGGCCCGGCGCTGCGTGACGAATGCTTGTTTAGGAGAGCATCGTCGCACGAGCTCGCGCTGGGCAAATTTTCACCAACTTAAAGTAAGTCCGGCCCTGGTCTATTTCAATTCAGGCGCGTTCCCAGCGTCCGTCTTTTTACACTCTTTTTAAAAGTGACGCCATTTGACTTTTTTACAGTATATCTGCGCAAAACGAGTCAAATTGTCATGAATTGGTCGTGAACGAGACGGATCAGGGCGTGGCGAGCGCAGTTCTGTCGTTTCGGTGATTACAATTTGCGTCTACGTGAGAGAAGGGAGCTGAGACGCTCAGGGTTAAGCTTTCACGCTCTTTTCTCACGCCATGTTCACCCACTCTGTCGACAGGAGGACATTGATTTGTCATATGAACAGCGATTGCGGCGCACCCAGAAAGAGTATCCTTTCGATCTTTGGGCGGAGCGCTTCCAGGATGGGTTGGAGCAATATACGGACGAGAATAACGACGCCGCCAGACGGATTTTGGACAATCTGCTGCAAGCTCTGCTGGAGCTGGGTGAAGGCGCGACGGAAAAGGTGAAGGTCAAACAGTTTGAAGTGGCCGTGGAGGCGCTTAACTACCTTAACGACACTGTGGGCGGGGACTTGATCGAAACTGCGGAAAGGGAAGAGCTGTGCGATCTGTTTGACGCCATCGCGGTGGCGGCGGGCGTCGATCCGGAAAATTATGGCGACGGAGAGGGTATCGCCAGCGAGTGGCGAGACTGGTAAGCTGCTGATGTGACAAGTCGTCCGCTCTGATGCAGGCGCGTTGGAGTGGGCGCGAAAGGAATAATAATCAGCGAGAAAGCAGGAATGACCGACTTCCACGATATCCAGAAGATTTTTCCCCATGAGCAGGACTGGACGGCGCTTCAGGAAAATACCCTGATAGAATTAGTCCGGGATTATCAATCCGAACCCTCCTGCGCCAACTCCGCCCTTGTTGAACTCGCCATCCGCAATCATCCGCAAACTACAGAACTGAGCGAGCACATACTGGACGACGAACAGGCGGATGAATGGCTGAAGGCCTCCGCGCTGGGCTCCCTTCTGACCAAGGATTTCAAGCGCGCACTGGACAAGTCACTTGGTTTTATCGACCACTGCGATCACCGGCTGCTCTGCGAGCTGGTGGAAGCGATGAACTATGAGTTTCAGGGCGAACTCAAAGACTACGCCGCCAACCACGCCACGACTCAGAAATTGAAACAACGCCTGCGCGCCGGCGCTGACAAAGACGTGGATTACTGCGAATTGTTTTACGAGTATGTGGGGGCTGAGTAAAAATAGCCCTTTTCGGTTATTCGCCAGTTAAGGAGTCATAACGTGCTCGCCAGTACTATTTACCCCGTCCAACTCATTGGAAGCGGTCGCTTTTCCGTCATGGCCAAGCCGGTCGCTGGGGAGTGGATAGAAGATGAATTCGCGGGCATCGCCCGCAGCGGCGTCACCAGGATGCTGTCTCTATTGGAGGCTCAGGAGATTCGCGAGCTGGGATTGACCCAGGCGCCGGAGCTGTGTCGCCGTTTCGGCATGGCGTTTGACCATTTCCCCATTCCCGATTTCGGGCTGCCCAGGTCCGTGCGTGATGTCGCCAAACTGTTGGACGCTATTTATCCCGCCGTGTTGGCGGGGGAGCATCTGGTTATTCACTGCCGCGCCGGCATCGGCCGCACCGGCACGATCGCCGCCTCATTGCTGGTGCGTCATGGCTGGAGCCCAGAGCAGGCTTTTGCAGAGATCAGCTTGAAGCGCGGTGTGGAAGTGCCGGATACGGACGCCCAGCGACACTGGGTGATAGAACATGCGCGCGCCTTATCCCAATAAATCCAACCTTCTCGTCTACGTAATATTACTTAGAGGAGATCCGTATTTATGCGGGCGTATTCGCCCACTGCCTAACGGCGCTAATACGGATAGAATTTGATCAGTCAAAAAGAGAGCATTTTGTGAAGCGCCCGAGTACGAGTGCGACGCGAGCCTGTTGCCGTTCAACGGCGACGGCGGTTATTACGCGAAAATAAATATAAGAAAGGTACACAATATGACTCTTAAGCGATTCCTGAGAATCCTTCCCGTATCTGTTTTGTTGGCTTTCGGAATCTCCGGATGCAACGAATCCAGTCCGGCCGCCAGTGCGCAGGCCGCCTCTCCAGAAGCCAAAACGCCGGAACAAGTGTATACCCTGAGACTGGCGGAAACCTGGCAGCCCAACTTCCCGATATTCGGCGATGCGCCGCGCAATATGGCGGCGATGGCGGAAAAAATGTCCAATGGCCGGCTGAAGATCACCATTGATTCCGCCAACAAGCATAAAGCGCCCTTCGGCGTGTTCGATATGGTCAAGACTGGCCAGTATGACATGGGCCACTCCGCTTCCTACTACTGGAAGGGCAAAGTGCCTGAGACGCTTTATTTCACAACCATGCCTTTCGGCATGATCGCGCCAGAGCAATACGCGTGGTTTTACTACGGCGGCGGCATGGATCTGATGGAGAAAGTCTACGCCAAGCACAACATACTCTCGTTCCCTGGCGGTAATACCGGCAACCAGATGGGTGGCTGGTTCCAGAAAGAAATCAACTCGTTGCAGGATCTGCAGGGTCTGAAAATGCGTATTCCCGGGTTCGCTGGCGAAGTACTGGCCAAAATTGGCGTGAGCCCCACCAATATCCCGTCCGGCGAGCTGTATACTGCGTTAGAGCGCGGCACCATCGACGCTCTGGAGTGGGTCGGTCCCTCTCTGGATCTGCGTATGGGCTTCCACAAAATCGCGCCCTTTTACTACACCGGTTGGCATGAACCGTCGACAGAGTTGCAGTTCATGATCAATCAAAAATCCTGGGAGAAGCTGCCTGCGGACTTGCAGGAGATTCTACGGGTATCCATGCGCACAGCCGCATATGACATGTATATCCAGTCCACTCATGAAAGCGCTGTGAATTGGGCGACCATTCAAACGGAATTCCCCAACGTCAAACTGCGTACTTTCCCCAAGGAAGTCATCGCCGCCATGCGTAAGGCGAACGACGAGCTACTGGCGGAAAAGGCCGCGACCGATCCCATGGCGGCGGAAATCCTCAAGTCCCAGCACGATTACATGCTGAAAGCGCGTCGTTGGACCGAGATTTCCGATCTCGCCTACCTCAACAGCCAACCTCAAGGCTAATCGCAGATAAACCCGGGGCCGCTCAGACAGAGCGCGCCTCCGGCGGATCATTCACTGGCGTTTACAAAAGGTCAGCCAGTTTCTGGCGGGCTTGGAGCGCTACGTGCTGAAGCAATCCGCTGGAGGGCTGTCCTGCGCCCGGGCCGGAGTGGAATATGCAGTGGATTAAGTTCTTCGATCGTCTGTTTGAGCGGGCGTCTCACTTCTGCGGCCTTATCGCTGCAGGCTGTTTCCTGTTGATGCTGGTCAATGTGTTTTACGACGTAGTGATGCGATACCTGTTCAATCAGGTGTCTATCGGCATGCAGGAATTGGAGTGGCATCTGTTCGCCGCCGTTTTTTTGTTAGGCGTTCCTTATGCACTGCGTACGGACGGCCATGTGCGTGTGGATGTGCTGTACGAAGGCTGGTCGGACCGGGTGAAAGCCATCGTCAATATGGTGGGCGCGATTGCATTCGTCACGCCATTCTCGCTGCTGGTGATGTACTTCGGTTTCGGCTTCACCATAGATGCTTTCAACCTGATGGAAGGCAGCGGCGATCCGGGCGGCTTGCCCTATCGCTGGATTATTAAATCATTGATTCCTTTGTCTTCTCTGCTGATTCTGCTATCCGGGCTGGGCATGATCACTCAGGCGCTGAGAGTGCTGTTGCTGGGAGAGAAGTACGCGGAATCTCATGCGAAGGAGGGCTTGGCGTGATCGGCATTATTATGTTCGCGGTGGCGTTGCTGATGTTGATGTTCGGCTTCCCTGTCGCATTCACTTTTGGCGGCGTGGCGTTGGTATTCGGCTTGATCGCTCAGGGGCCGGAGCTGTTCGCTTTCATGCCATACCGCATTCAAAGCATCATGGAAAATACCGTGATGATGGCGATTCCCATGTTCATTTTCATGGGATTGGTGTTGCAGAAGACCCGACTGGCGGAGCAGTTGCTGGAGGCCATGGGGCGTCTTTTTGGCGGGGTGCGCGGCGGTCTCGCCATTTCCACCGTATTGGTCGGCGCCTTGCTGGCGGCCTCTACTGGTGTCGTGGGCGCCAGCGTGGTGGCCATGGGGCTGATTTCGTTGCCGGTTATGCTCAAGTACGGTTACCACAAAGGCTTGAGCACCGGGACTATCTGCGCGTCCGGCACTTTGGGGCAGATTATACCTCCCTCTATTATTCTGATTATTCTGGGCGATGTGATGGGCATCCCCGTGGGCGATCTGTTCCAGGCGGCGGTGGTTCCCGGCGTCGTGCTGATCGGCGCCTATATCGCTTACATTCTGATTATCGCCTGGATGAATCCAAAGATGGCGCCTGCATTGCCGGATGACGGCGAGAATCGGGCGCAACAGGTGAAAATCGCCTTGTTCTCCATCCTGCCGCCCTTGGCGTTGATTCTGGTGGTATTGGGATCCATCTTCACCGGCGTCGCGACGCCGACGGAGTCCTCCGCCCTGGGAGGCGTGGGCGCGTTATTGCTGGCGGTGTGCTATCGCCAGTTTTCCTGGAAAATGGTGTGGGAGTGTAGCCGCGAAACGGTAACGGTCACCGCCATGGTGTTTGCGATTCTACTGGGCGCGACGGCGTTTTCCATGACCTTCACCTATACGGGAGGGGATACGCTGGTGGAGCACTGGATGACGCAATTGCCGGGTGAGAAATGGGGCTTCCTGATCCTCACCATGCTGGTTATTCTGGTGCTGGGATTTTTCATCGATTTCGTGGAAATCTCTTTTATTATTGTGCCTATCCTTGCGCCGGTGGCGGAATCGCTGGGCATCAGTATGGTCTGGTTTGCGGTGCTCATCGCCATGAACCTGCAGACCAGTTTCCTGACGCCGCCGTTTGGGTTTAGTTTGTTCTATCTTAAAGGGGTCGCACCGAAAGAGGTGACTACGATGGACATCTACCGGGGCGTTACGCCATTCATCATCCTGCAGGCGCTGGTGCTGATATTGTTGCTGGTTGCGCCAGGGTTGTTTGGCTTTGAAGTCTGATTGAGGCGACGCGCAGGGAGGCGCTCCGCCAGATCCTGTTTATCTGCTGGAGGCTTGCGTCATGACGCTGCGCACTAAAGTCGTTCTGTTGGCGTTAGCGCCATTGTTGCTGATCTCCATCGCGTTTGCGCTGGCGATGGTGAATCTGGCGGATGAGCTGGCGCAACGTGAGCTGGAGACCTTTGAGACTAACCTGGTGCGCTCCAAGGAAACGGCGCTGAAAAGTTATGTCAGCATTATGCGCATCACCTCCGGTTATCTGATTGAGAAAGCGGAGTCCGACGAAGAGGCGAAGCGCAGCATTCAGGAGCTGATGCAGCGCATGCATTTCAGTGAGGACGGCTACTTCTTCGCCTACACCCCCAGCGGCGTGAATCTGGTGCACGCCACCCAACCCGGACTGGTGGGTATGGACCTGCTGAATATTAAGGACAACAACAGTAACTACGTCATTCGCAATCTGCTGGCCCGCGCATCGGAAGGCGGCGGTTTCCACAACTATCTCTGGCAGAAGCCGACCTCCCGGGTGAACGTGGACAAGATCAGCTATGTGGAATCATTGCCGCCCTGGAACTGGATGTTCGGTACAGGGCTTTATCTCGATGATATTCAACAGGAAATGGAGCTGATCAAAGACGGCGTGGACGAGAACGTGGCGGACGCGCTCCTGACTTTCGTCATTATTGCGCTGCTGGCGGTGATGGGAGTATTGGTCGCTTCTATCTGGTTCAACGTGCATGAGCATCGCCTGGCGGATCAAAGCCTGAAGGAGCTTAGTCATAAAACGGTGCAGCTGCAGGAAGAAGAGCGGCGGCGAGTGTCGCGGGAACTGCACGATGGCATTAATCAATTGCTGGTGTCGGTGAAATATCGTATCGAGACAGTGCTGGGCCTGCTGAAGGAAAGCCAGGAAACATTGCGCGAACCGCTACTGAAAGGACGTGAAACCCTGAAGCAGGCAATCCAGGAAGCGCGCCGCATCAGTCATGATTTACGCCCCAGCATTCTGGATGACCTGGGTCTGGTGGCGGCGCTGGAGCATCTGGGAGAAGACTTTGAGGAGCGCTCCGGCATCGACGTATCGGTGTATCTGCAGGTATCGGAAACCAAGTTGGATGAAGATATCGCCACGACCCTGTACCGCATCGCCCAGGAAGCGTTATATAACGTGGAAAAACATGCCAGCGCCAAACAGGTGACGTTGCGCCTGGAGCAGGATGCGGAAGGGCTGTTTCTGGAAGTGAAGGACGATGGCGCAGGATTTTCGTTGCGGCGTCTCGGCCACGGCAGAGGCATTGGAATTCGCAATATGCGCGAGCGAGTGGAGTTTCTTGGCGGAAATTTCAGTGTACATTCGGAAGAAGGCAAAGGGACCTGCATTCAGGTGACCTTCATGGGATAAAGAGACAAGAATGATAAGACTGGTATTGGTTGACGATCATATTCTGGTGCTGGAAGGCATCCGCGCCCGGCTGGAACAGGAGCCGGATATCGATGTGGTGGCCCAGGCCACGGACGGTCAGCAGGCGATTGAGGCGGTGGCGACTCATCAACCGGATGTGGTGATGATGGACGTTAGCATGCCGCGTATGAACGGCATCGACGCCACCGAATACATGGCGCAACACTTTCCCGATACCCGCGTGCTGATTCTCAGCATGCACAACAATAAAGAGTATGTGTCGCAGATTCTGCACAAAGGGGCCAAGGGATATATTCTTAAAGATGTGTCTGTGGATGAAATGATTCGCGCCATTCGCACTGTGTATGAAGGCGGCACTTACATCAGCAGCGGCGCTTCCGCGGCCCTGTTTTCGCAGCCGCAGTTGCGCGGCGAGACGTCCGCCAGTCTGACTCACCGGGAGGCGTCGGTGCTGAAGAAAGTGGCGGAAGGCAAGAGTAATAAGGCGATTGCGGAAGAGCTTGCCATCAGCGTGCGTACAGTGGAAACTCACAGGCAGAATATCAAGGCGAAACTGGGACTTAGCTCTACGGCGGAATTAACCAAGTACGCCATTAAGCATGGGTTAATGTAAGTCGGTTTATCGTTTCGCCTGTCAGTGCAAGTTTAGAGGATCGGCCGATGCGTATATCCGGGTTCATATTAATCACCATTTTGATGGCGTTCGCCTCCGGGTGTAGCTCGGTGCGGGTGAATCATCCGCCGACGGCGATTCCCTCTGCCGAAAAGATCTCCAGCCCTGTCGCCGCAGCGTTGTATGACCAGTACGACGAGTGGCGCGGCGTAGACTACCGCTATGGGGGCCTTGATAAGTCCGGCGTGGACTGCTCAGGCCTGGTGTACCTCACTTTTCAGGAGCGTTTCGACGCCAAATTGCCCAGAACCACCAAAGGGCTGGCGCAAAAAGGGCGTCAGGTGAGCCGCAAAGAACTGCAACCCGGTGATTTGGTGTTTTTTAAACCCAGCGGCTGGAAAGGGCTACATGTCGGCATCTACGTGGAAAATAACCGCTTCCTGCATGCATCTACCAGTAACGGAGTGGAATTGGCCTATCTGCATAACGGTTATTGGGCCGACCACTTTTGGCAGGCGCGGCGGGTAAAGTAGTAAGTCTTCAGCCGCCTGCGGAGAGTTGCCAACTCTAATTTGCTTATACCAGACCCTCGCTCATCAACATGTGGATAATGAACTGTCCACGGTTTAATCAGGTGAAATGCTTTTTGAGAAATATTCTGTTTGTATGCAGCCGTAATCAATGGCGTAGTCCCACTGCGGAGCAGGTTTGGCGCAGACATCCGGAGCTGAGCGTGCGCTCGGCGGGGACCAGCTCCAACTCCCGCAAAACTATCGGCCCGGCGGATCTTCGCTGGGCTGACATTATTATGGTCATGGAAGATAAGCATAAGCATCGTTTAATGTCGGAATTCGGCCATTTACTGCAGCGTAAGCAGGTGCATGTTCTTGATATTCCAGATGAGTATCAATGCATGGACCCAGAGTTGGTTGAGATACTGCAGACATCTGTCGCCTCTCTATTGGAATTAACCAATTTTTAATCAACTAACGCCAGTCTAGACAGGTGTCTTTCCTTTATGATGGTCCCATTCAATATTGAACCCTTGTGTGGGACTGACTATGAAAATGACGAATCTTCTTGAAAGGAAGCTGATCGGCGTGGATCCATTTTGGGTCGTCAGAATCGATTACTCTCCTTTGACCGCAAAATTGTGTCTGGATCTCACACCGGAGCCGGAGTCTGGCGTCGTTACCAGAAGAGCGATTTTTTCCGGGGTCACTACCTGCAAGGCGGACTATTTTGACGCCGTCGGCGACGCTGATTATATGCCCACTGTTATTGGCGTGCAGAGCGCGCAGAAAGGCGCGCAACAAAAGATTATCGTTACGACGGATGCGTTCGAACTGACCTTTGACTGCGCCGGAGAGCCCGAAATCGACCTCTGATTTCACAAAAATTTTCTCGCCATGCACATTTGAGACTGTTTGTCAGCCCTTATAATTTTCGGTTATCTCTTTATAATGTTCGGCCCTCTCGGAGGTGTGTCTTCGAGCAGGAAAAAGAAGAGTGTGCGGCAACGAATTTGAGGTTTTTGGTGATAGTTTTTACTGCTACCGATCAAGTTACGGGGAAAGTTTTTGCGGGCAGCACCCGCAGGTCATTGGAGGATCATTGGGGGCATTTGTTAGTCCAGGAATCCGAAGGCGCGATGGGTGAGTTCTTTGAAACTCTGCGGTCCAGCGGCGCGGACTCTTTCAAAATGGAAGAGTGGGGTTACTCTGATAATCCTAAAGAACTTCGGGAAATGTTGGCTGAAGCGATGGAAGCGCTGGGCGCCAAAGCGATCAAAGTCACACTGACTCGACCAGAGAACAAATCCAAACCATCAATGGATCTGATGAAAGAGTTGGAAGCACTGAAACAGGAAATGTCGGACGGCTCTGACGATCCCGACTATTCGCCCAAGAAAAAAGAGGCTGTGGTTAAGCCGGAAGCTCCAAAGCCCGCCCCTAAAGCGGAACCGAAACCACTGCGTCACACTGCTTCCACCCGTGAGGCGGAAGAGATGCGCGCATTGATTGCCGGTATCGAGGCCCGCCGTCGCGGTGGGACCAAAGCGGGGCAAAAGGCGGCGAAGAAAGCTGGCGCTGCAGGTCTGGCGAAAGCAGCCAAGTCTGCGACTGGCGCAACCGCTCCCGCTCCAGTGAACCGTCCCAAGCTGTCTGAAGGCCGTACTGGTTCTGCAGCGAAGGAAAAACGCATTCGCGAAGCGATTGCGGCTGAGAAAGCGGAAATGGAAGCGCAGAAGCGTAACCAGACTTCAGAAGAAGCGAAAGAAATGCGCGAGATCATGGCGCGTCTGGATCAGCGCACCAAGGAAACCGCGCGTATCCATCGTCGTCTGTAGTACAGCGCGTTTTAAGCAGGGCTCTGTGATCAACAGGCCCTGCGACCTCTCCGAATACCCTCTCCCCCCATCTTTAGTAAGCAATACCGTTATCTATTCCTGACATGTCCCTGTTCGCCATCCTGGTTATGCTGGCGCTATTTTATCGCCAGCGTTTCTGATGCTATGATGCCGCCTCCCCGCCGTTAGGCGAGGGGAACAACAATGACAGAAACATCAATGGAGGTGTGTCATGCGTACCAAATACGAAGAAATGCTGTGCTTTCGAGGTCACCAGTAAGCGCAGGAAAGGCTATCCATCTGAAACTCAGGTGAAGCGCGGCTACAGAGTCGTTCATGGAGACAAAGATCTGCATGAGAAGCTGGGGAGAAATGATCCCTGTCCCTGTGGCTCACGGAGGTTGTTTCAAGCAATGTTGCCTTAAATCAGGTTGCTTTCGACGGCGTAAACAGAGACGACTATTTCCGCTAAGCAGGCGCTTGCGACCCTTATGTCGACAAGCGCGCAAAGTCAGACTTACCTCAGCCATCGCCGCCGCTCATACATGCGGGGCGATGGCCCTCAGATATTCCCCCTATCCCTACTATCTTCTACTTCATTGACCCCCTGTGCGTGAGCGGGGTACATTGCCTGAAGCGATATTTGATATACAGCGTTATGGCGGTGGCGTATGAGTCTGGATACTTATTTGGTGTTTGTGGTGGCCTCTCTGGTCGTGGTGATGATCCCTGGACCCTCCGTCATGCTGGTGGTCAGCCAGGCGTTGTCGTCGGGTAAAAGCTCTGTCGCGCCCTTGGCGGCGGGCGTGGGATTGGGAGATCTGGTCGCCATGACCTTATCCTTTCTCGGGCTGGGCGCTATTCTGGCGGCTTCCGCCATTACGTTTACTGTGTTGAAGTGGATCGGCGCGTTATATCTGGCCTATTTGGGGGTGAAAATGTTTCGCTCCTCCACTTCGCTGAGCGCTGACGATGGAGGGGTTACTGGCGTCAGCGGGCGCAGTCAGTTTATCAGCGCGTTCATCACCACGGCGCTTAACCCCAAGAGCATCATCTTCTTTATCGCCTTCGTGCCGCAATTTGTCTCTACTGAGACGGCGCTGGCTCCACAATTTGTCATACTCGGCGCCACTTTTCTGGTGTTAGGCGTACTCAACGCCGCCATGTATGCGGTGTTCGCCGGTAAACTGCGCTCTATGCTACGCAATCCCAAGGCCCTGAAGCGCTTCAATCGCGTGGGCGGCTCCCTGCTCGTTGGCGCTGGCGCGCTAACCGCCGCGGCGCGGCATGGCTAGGTCGGTTGCGAAGTGACTCCCGACATCATCTTGCAAACGGCTTTTGTGGAAAGCCCAGATGCGCTGTTTCGCGAGCTGAAAAGTAACGTGGCTTGGGATGAACGTCTCAAAGCCAGGAAAACGGCGAGCTTCGGCGTCTCATATGATTATTCGGGCATGAGCTATCCGCAAACGGAGCTACCGGAAAATCTGGCGCGAGTATGTCGTGATATTGAACAGAAGCTAGGTTTCTACCCCAATAATTGCCTTTTGAACTACTACCTCGATGGCGAATCGTCCATGGGCTATCATTCCGACTCCGCGGAAGAGTTGGCGCTGGGAACGGGTGTGGCGATCATTTCTTTAGGCGCCGAGCGGCGCATTTCATATCGTAGTAAAGCGGATAAGGCGCATGTTGTGACCTATATGCTCGAACATGGCGCGTTGCTGTATATGGACAAAGGCGTACAGGATCGCTGGATGCATGCGATTCCCAAAATGCCGGGTGTGGGGGAGCGCATCAGTCTTACATTCCGACTCATTCTCAAATAAGGAACCTTGGCATGCAGTCAATTGGAACTGCGTCTTCTCTGTGGCGCTACCCGGTTAAATCACTTTTTGGGGAAAAGCTCGACGCTCTGGAGTTTGACGGACGTGGCGTAGTAGGCGACCGGACATATGCTGTACGCAACGCGGCGGGTAAATTTGGCAGCGGCAAGAACACAAGACGTTTCGCCAGAATGGAAGGGCTTTTGGCTATGAGCGCGAGTTGGGACGCCGGCTTGGTATCGTTGCGGTTACCTGATGGGCGAACCATGTCAAATGACCATCCTGACCTGAATCAAGCTCTTTCTTCTGTATTGGATCAGGAGGTAACGCTGGCGCGAGAAGCGGACGTATCGCACCTTGATGCGGGGCCTGTACATCTGATTTCCACTTCTGCGCTGAATTGGTTGCGAGGATTGCTGCCTGAGTCTTTTATCGACGAGCGCCGCTTTCGCCCTAATATCTTATTGTCGACCCCTGGTGTGGGTGTGGTGGAGCACGACTGGGTGGGCAAAACCCTTTCCTTTTCCGGCGGGCTACGTCTGCAAATTACTGGACTGACTGAAAGATGTGTCATGACGGGGATGCGGCAGTCTGATTTGCCCGATGATCTTATGATTACCAGGACGATTGGCGAACATATGCAGTTTAATTTCGGTGTATACGCACAGGTGATAGAGCCTGGTATGCTGCGGCAAGGGGAACACGCATTGTTAGAATGATTGCTCTGCGGGCCATGGCTGAAAGTCGCTGCACAAGATGAGAAAACCACGTCTAAACTTTTCTTGTAATCCATACTTTTCCTGTAATCCATTAATACTGGAAGGCGCGACGCAGGAGGCTTCGTCCTATCCTCAACGCAAGAGGTAAGCGTCATGGTGTGGTTGGTGGCGGGAGCGATCGTTGCATTTGCACTCTATCGCGTGCTGCTTAATCGGGCGCGACGACAAGCGCTGGAGGCATTTCAATTTCCTGGCGGCATAAAGAACAAGGTTCGCAGCAAATACCAGCATCTGAATGACTCGCAGCTAGAGATGGTTATGACAGGGCTGAAGGAGTATTTTGCGCTCTGCCAGCTCGGTGGACGTCGTATGGTGGCAATGCCTTCCCAGGCGGTGGACGTGGCATGGCATGAGTTCATATTGTTCACTCGCGCTTACGAGCAGTTTTGCCAGAGGTGTTTCGGCCGGTTTTTACATCACACGCCGGCGGAAGCCATGCAAAGCCCCACTCAGGCCCAGAACGGCATCAAAACCGCTTGGCGGTTGGCCTGTCACAAGGAAGGCATTGATCGTCGCAACCCAAGTCGCTTGCCGATGATTTTTTCGATGGATCATGACTTACAGATTCCTGATGGTTTTATATACAGCCTTAACTGCAAAGGGCCGGGCGGCGTGGGCTATTGCGCCAGCCATATTGGCTGCAGCTCCGGCTGCGCAGGTGGCGGAGACAGCGATGGCGGCGACGGAGGATGCGGAGGCGGTTGTGGAGGAGATTGAGTTAATGAAAAGTAGTACGTCTGCGCCCGCATTTTTTCTTGAAGGCGTGGCGCAGGAGAGACATGGGGAAGTGGAGGACTGGTGGGTTGGCTTGGGTCACTCCTTACAAGACGAAATTATCGCCTTTTGGCAGGGGGATGCAGACTCGCCTTTGCAGGCAGCTATCGCCAATGTCAGGGAATACCTGGTCGCCAGCAAATCACATGAGGAAAGTGAACAAGTAGAGGAGCTGGAGCCCCACTACCCAAACCGGGAGTTCTATGAGTACTTGGTGAATCATGAGATTTATTTGGATGTGTTCGATAAGCGCATGCATATATGTACGGCGCATAAAGCGATACGGGAAAAGTTGCTGTTAGGTCGTTTACCTGCAGATTTCGTTTGCCCGTTTATGAGTTCGACATGTGTTGTCCGGCAAGCGCTCAAGCGGTTTGGCGACGAGGATATACAGTTGCGCTTGGTGACAAGCAGGTAGGAGCGGTCGAAATTTGGCGTATGTTGCTGAGATTGCCCCCAAATCGCAGGCAAAAAAAGAGCAGGGTGGAATGGGGACTCCGGAACCCTGCTAAATCACTCAGATTGCGAGTGCGAGAGTGTGATCGAAAATGAGGAGGCCGGGTTAGACGCGGCCTCCCGCTAAAGTGGATAAAAAGCGTTTGGGACCCTTCATCCTTACTGAATAGAACCACCTACGCGTACGATTTTCATCGTATTGGTGCCGCCCTGTGCGTTGACGTAGTCGCCCTTGGTAAGGATTACCAAGTCACCGTCGGTCACTACATTGCGTTTCACCAGCTCGTTCACCACCAATTGGTTGATCTCTTCGTTCGGATGCTGATCCGAATCGAAGGGGATCGTTTGCACGCCGCGGTATAGAACGACTTTGTGCTGAGTCTCATGGTGGCGTGAGAACGCGTAAATCGGCAAAGGCGACTTGATGCGCGACATCAACAGCGGCGTAGCGCCGGTTTCCGTCATACAAATGATCGCTTTAACGCCCTGGAGATGGTTGGCCGCATACATCGCTGACAAAGCAATGGATTCGTCGATGCGGGCCATCCCCTCATGAATACGGTGTTTGGATTGATGCGTGGACGGATGTTTCTCCGCGCCAACGCAGATCCGCGCCATGGCTTCCACCGCCTGCGCCGGATACTGACCCACGGCTGACTCGGCGGACAGCATGACTGCGTCGGTGTAATCCAGCACCGCGTTGGCGATGTCGGACACTTCCGCGCGAGTTGGCATGGGACTGCTGATCATGGACTCCATCATTTGAGTCGCAGTGATCACCACCCGATTCAGGGTTCTGGCCCGGGCGATAATGTGTTTCTGTACGCCGACCAGTTCTGCGTCGCCGATTTCCACCGCCAGGTCGCCACGAGCTACCATGACCGCGTCGGACGCCAGAATAACTGCGTCCAATTGCTCGGGATTATGAACCAGGTCTGCGCGTTCGATTTTGGCCATCAGGCTGGCGTTGGAGCCTTCCGCCTTAAGCAGCGCGCGCGCTTCATGCATGTCTTCCGGAGTGCGTGCGAATGAGACGGCGACATAGTCCGCGCCCAGCTTGGCGGCGGTTTTGATGTCTGCTTTGTCTTTATCCGTCAGCGCTTTGGCGGAAAGTCCGCCGCCTTTCTTGTTCAGGCCTTTGTTGTTGGAAAGTTTGCCGCCAATAATCACGCGGCAGATAATTTCCAAACCAACAACCTCTTCGACCTGTAGCTCCAGACGGCCATCGTCAAGCAGTAGCGTGTCTCCGGCGGCGACGTCATTCACCAACTGCTCATAGTCGATGCCAACGCGATCAATATCACCGGCTTCTTTGTCCAGGCGCGCGTCCAATACGAAACGCTGGCCAGGAGTCAGAGTGACTTTGCCGTCGACAAATCGTGAGATGCGCAGCTTAGGACCTTGCAGGTCGGCAAGAATGGCGACAAAACGATTTTGCTTGCGCGCGAGTTCGCGCACCAGATCCGCACGGGCGATATGCTCAGCGGCCTCGCCGTGGGAAAAGTTGAGCCGGACAACATCGACTCCCGCCTTGATGATGGACTCCAGCGCTTCAGGTGAACTGGTGGCTGGACCCAGTGTGGCGATTATTTTGGTGCGACGTAACATATCTCTACCTCTCGTATGAACCGGATTATCTGGCGACCTTCATCAGAGCCAGCGTGTTGTCCAGCATACGGTTGGAGAAGCCCCACTCGTTGTCGTACCAAGCCATGACTTTTACATGGCGGCCTTTAACTTTGGTTTGGCCCGCGTCAAAGATGCTGGAGAACGCCGAATGGTTGAAGTCGGCCGATACCAGTTTCTCTTCGTTATAGTCGAGAATTGCTGATTTCGCAGCAGCTTCCCGCAGGATTTGGTTGATTTCTTCTTTGCTGGTGTCTTTGCCTGCGATGAAAGAAAAGTCCACCAGAGAAACATTGATGGTTGGAACCCTGACCGCCATGCCGTCCAGTTTGCCGTCCAGTTCAGGCAACACCAGGCCAATCGCCGCGGCGGCGCCGGTCTTGGTGGGGATCATGGATTGAGTGGCGGAACGTGCGCGGTACAGGTCCGAGTGGTATACGTCAGTGAGTTTTTGATCGTTAGTATAAGAATGAATCGTGGTCATCAAACCGCTTTCAATGCCTACCGTAGCCTGCAGAGCCTGAGCGACCGGCGCCAGACAGTTGGTGGTGCACGAGGCGTTGGAAATGACCTGATGGTCCGCGCTGAGGATATTTTCGTTAACGCCGAAGACCACGGTGGCGTCTACTTCAGTCGCAGGAGCGGAGATAATGACTTTCTTGGCGCCGGCTTCAATATGAGCCATGGCCTTGGGCTTGCTGGTGAAGAAGCCGGTGCACTCGTAGACCACGTCTACGTTCAGGGCTTTCCAGGGCAGCAGCTTGGGGTCCCTTTGCGCGCTGATGGAGATGCGGTCGCCATTGACGGTCATGGACTCTTCGTCATGGCTGACTTCACCGGAGAACCGCCCATGAACTGTGTCATACTTGAACAGGTGAGCGTTGATGGCGGAGTCGCCCAAATCGTTGATAGCGACTACCTGAATGTCTTTGCGATAGTTGTTTTCATAAAGGGCGCGGAGAACGTTGCGTCCAATGCGGCCAAAACCATTAATAGCAACTCGAATCGTCATGCCAATCCTCCAGGTGGGGAATTTTTTGTTTTCACATGTAGTAAATATAACAAAATAAATTCTGGAATGGTACGGTCATGTCGTGATTTTGATCAATTAATCTTGTAATATTACCAAATAAATGGTTTTTTCCTCGTCGGGCTTGGAGTTACCCGCGTATCAGCGCAGGCGCCCGGCGTTCAATTGGGACAAACAGACGAACATATAAAAGAGCGATCAGCTATGCACCCGACTGTAGACAGAGTTACCCGACGCATTATCGAGCGCAGCAAAGCCACCCGAGCAGCCTACTTGCAGCGCATGGAGAACCTGAAAAACAACAAGCCGCAGCGTAAAACTCTGGCTTGCGGCAATCTGGCGCATGGTTTTGCGGCCTGTACGCAGTTGGATAAAGATGTGCTGCGTTTGATGAATCAGGCCAACGTCGCAATTGTTTCCGCCTACAACGACATGCTCTCCGCGCATCAGCCGTACGAAACCTATCCTGAAGTGATTCGCAATGCGGTGCGGGAAATGGGCTCCGTGGCGCAGTTCGCCGGCGGCGTACCCGCCATGTGCGACGGCGTGACGCAGGGGCAACCAGGCATGGAGCTGAGTCTGTTCTCCCGCGACACCATCGCCATGAGTACGGCGATTGCTCTTAGCCATAATATGTTCGACTCCGTCCTTTTATTAGGAATTTGCGACAAGATTGTTCCAGGTCTGCTGATCGGCGCGCTGAGTTTCGGTTACCTTCCTTCTATATTGATCCCCGCCGGCCCGATGCCGTCAGGCCTGCCTAATAAAGAGAAGCAGCGCATTCGTCAGCTCTACGCCGAAGGCAAAGTGGGCAAAGACGAACTGCTGGAATCGGAAAGCCAGTCCTACCACAGCCCGGGCACCTGTACTTTCTATGGGACCGCCAACAGCAACCAGTTGCTGGTTGAGGTCATGGGCCTGCACTTACCTGGCGCGGCCTTCACTCATCCCAATACCCCGCTGCGGGAAGCGTTGACCAAAGAAGCGGCGCAGCAGGCGGTGCGGTTGTCCGCGCCCAATGGCGGGACTCTGGGTATGGCGGATATGGTGGATGAGAAAACTATCGTCAACGCATTGGTGGCCTTGCTGGCTACTGGCGGCTCCACCAACCACACCATGCACTGGGTGGCGATTGCTCGCGCGGCCGGCGTGATTATCAACTGGGACGATTTCTCGGAACTGTCCGACGTCGTTCCCTCGCTGACTCGTATCTACCCGAATGGTCAGGCGGACGTGAATGCATTTCATGAGGCCGGCGGTACGCCTTTCCTTATTAAGGAACTGTTGAGCGCGGGTCTGTTGCATGACGATGTTGAAACCGTCGTGGGCAAGGGTCTGAGCCGTTATGCGCAAGGGCCGACGTTGCAGAACCACGAACTGGTGTGGAAAGACGCGCCGGCGGAAACCCTCAACCCCGCCGTGCTAAGTTCGGCGGCCGAGCCATTCTCTCCCAATGGCGGTTTGAAAGTGCTGTCCGGCAATCTGGGACGCGGCGTTATCAAAGTGTCCGCGGTTGCGGAAGAGCATTGGGTGGTTGAAGCGCCGGCAGTGGTGTTTGATGATCAAAACGATCTGGGCGACGCTTTCAGCAGCGGCAAGCTGAATAAAGACTGCATCGTGGTGGTGCGCTTCCAGGGGCCCAAGGCCAATGGTATGCCGGAGCTGCACAAGCTGACGCCTTACCTGGGTGTGTTGCAGGACCGTGGCTTCAAAGTGGCGCTGGTGACGGACGGACGCATGTCGGGCGCTTCCGGCAAGGTGCCAGCGGCCATTCACGTATACCCGGAAGCCGCTAACGGCGGGCCTTTGGCGAAAGTGCGCGATGGCGACCTGATTCGCTTGGACGCGGGCAATGGCGTGCTGGAAATATTGACGCCTGCGGAAGAGTTCGACGCCCGTCCGTTGGCGACGGCGAATCTGAGCGCGAATGAACTTGACTATGGCCGCGAGTTGTTCGGTATGATGCGCCGTCAAGCCAGCCATGCGGAAGCTGGCGCGTCTAGTTTCTGGAGTAGCGTCGATGAGTAAAGCGCAATACGCCCTGGTGGGCGATATTGGCGGCACCAATGCGCGTTTCGCGCTGGTGGCCCGGGATAGTTTCGAGCTGGAGCACATCCAGGTGCTTCCTTGTAATGATTACGCCAATCTGGATGAAGCGGTGCGGGATTATCTGGCCGGCCATCCGGAAGCCGAGGTCCATGAAGCCTGTATGGCGTTCGCCTGCCCGGTGCATGGCGACACGATCAAAATGACCAACAATCACTGGACCTTCAACAAGGCCGATATGCAGGCCCGTCTTGGGTTTGATACCTTCAAGTACGTCAACGATTTCACCGCTATGGCGCTTGGCACTCTGCACGTGGCTGACGAGCGCTTGCAGAAAGTTGGCGGCGGTGAGGGCAAAGACGGCGCAGCAAGACTGGTGATTGGACCCGGCACCGGCTTGGGCGTATCCGGGCTGGTGCGCACCATGACCGATTGGGCGCCATTGTCCACGGAAGGCGGTCATGTTGACTTCGCACCGACGAATGAACTCGAAATCAGCGTGCTGCGAATTCTGAAAGAGCGCTTCGGGCGGGTTTCCGTCGAGCGGATTCTGTGTGGTGAAGGGCTGTTGAACCTGTACCGCAGCCTGTGCGAGATCGACGGCGTGGAGCCGGCGTATACGCAGCCTTCACAGGTATCGGAAGCCGCGCTGGCGAACAGCGACCTGATCGCTCAAAAGACCTTAAAATTGTTCTGCGCCATTTTCGGACGCGTAGCGGGCAATGCGGCGCTGACGCTGGGCGCCCTGGGCGGCGTGTACGTCTGTGGCGGCATTATTCCCCGTTTCATAGAGTTTTTCCGCGACAGCGATTTCCGCCAGTGTTTTGAAGACAAAGGGCGGATGCGCGACTATCTGGGCGGGATACCGGTCTATGTTGTGACGGAGACCTACACGGGTTTGCTCGGCGCTGCGGAAGCATTGAAAAACCAAGAGGTGCATTAGTAATGGATCGAATTCGGGCCGAGCTGCAGGAGGCCCCGCTGGCGTTAGGAATGATGCGCCTGTTGGATTACCCGGAACTTTGTCCCGCGCCGGCGTTGGCGGCGTGGATCGAGGCGCGTTTGGATCAGGGGCTGAAGGTGTTCGACCACGCCAATATTTATGGCGGCGGCGAATGCGAGCGCTTATTCGGCTTGGCGTTGCAAGCCGCTCCCGCGTTGAAGGACCATGTGCGCCTGATTTCCAAGTGCGATATCGTTCCTCCCGCTGAGGACGGCTCGTCTGATTTCGTGAAGCATTACAACACGGAAGCCGCCTATGTGATGGCGTGCGTGGATGATTCCCTGCGTCGCCTGCAAGTGGACAGCATCGATTGCTTTCTGCTGCACCGGCCAGACCCGTTGATGCCGGTGGAAAATACGGCGCGAGCGCTGGAAGACCTGCTGATGGCCGGCAAGATCAAGTCCATCGGGGTGTCTAACTTTCTGCCTGAACACTGGCGTCTGTTGGCGGATCACCTGAATGCGCCTTTGTTGTGTAACCAGATAGAGCTTTCCCTATTGGCCAACCAGCCTTTGTTTGATGGAACGATGGACGCTCTGCGGCGGGATCAGGTGCAGGCGATGGCGTGGTCTCCATTAGGCGGCGGCGGATTATCGCGGGTTCCAGCGTTGGGTGACGCCTTGGCCGCCATGTCGGCGCAAACTGGCGTATCGGAGACGGGGTTGGCCTTATCTTGGCTGAAACGCATCCCCGGACGACCATTGCCGGTATTGGGCTCTTTGCGTGAATCCCGCATTAATGACGCTTTGGCTGGGGGCGGCCATGAGATGCCCCGAACCGATTGGTATGCGTTGCTGGAAGCGGCTCGCGGCCACTGCGTCGCATGATCCAGCGCCTTGCGTCAACCTGACGCGAGGCTTACAGGCACCTTGATGCGGCCAGCGCGCCCGTCAAGGCGCCTAGCAAGTTGACCGCCATGTCTTTGTAACTCCAGTATTTCCCCGCATAATTTTCATCGTAATACTCTTTTCCCGCGCCGAATGACATGGCCACCCCTACGCTTAACGCCGCATTTCCACAGTCGCTGCGCGAGCCGCTGTCCAATTGATCGGCCGCCGCAGCGGCGATGGCGGCGGAGGCGGTAAAGTGAGCAATCTTGTCTTTGCCAAGCCAGTCACTGGGATCATCACGTAATGCGGCGCAGCCGCCCAAGGTTAAGGTCAGCGTTAGCGCGAGCAGAGGTTTTATGCGGCGGCCCATTTCACCGCCATGGCGCAATGCAGGTCTGTGGTGTCATAGAGGGGAATGGTGCAGTTTTCCGGGCTGACCAGCAAGCCGATTTCGGTGCAGCCCAGTATCACGCCTTCCGCGCCCTGGCCGGCCAATTCGTCAATGGTCCGATAATAGAAGTCTCTGGATGAAGAAAGCAGCTCGCCCTGGCACAGTTCTTCATAGATGATGCGGTTGATTTCTTCCTGCTGCGCTAATTCCGGTGTGATTACTTCAATGCCGGTGGCGTCATGAATGCGCTTTTTGTAGAAATCTAACTGCATTGTGTAGCGGGTGCCCAGCAGCGCGACTTTCTTATGGCCGTTGCGCTGAAGCTCATCAGCGGCGGCATCGGCTATGTGCAGCAGAGGTATGGTGAGACGGCTCGCCACTTCCGGCGCTACTTTATGCATGGTATTGGTGGCGATCAATATGGCTTGCGCGCCAGCGTGCTCCAAGCTTACGGCGGCTTCCGCCAGCATGTCGGCGAGACTGTCCCAGTCCTGTTGCGCCTGCAGGCGCTCAATATCGGCGAAATCAAAGCTGTGCAGGAGGAGCTTGGCGGAGTGCAGACCGCCCAGGGTGTTTTTAATTCCCTGGTTGATGAGGCGGTAATAGCTCTGGGTCGACTCCCAGCTCATTCCGCCCAGAATGCCTAGGGTTTTCATAGTCTTTTCCTTGTCGGCGTATGTTGATGATGTATAAACGGTTGGGTCACCACGCTAACGCCAGTGGCATTCCCTGGCAAGAGGATGAGGCCCGCCTGCTTAAAGCGCTTTGGCCATAGGCGGACCTATCAGGATCAGACTTCGCGGTATTCCACTTTGTTGTCGTAAACCACCATGCGTGATTTGCCCGCCAACCAGGCGCGATCATAAGGTGAGATGAAGTAAACGCCGGTGATGAACAGGTAAAACACGCCAAACATGTAGGAGTAGGCGAATGTGGCGATGCCGATGAACAGCACGGCGGCGCCCATCAGATACAGCTTTAGTTCGCTGAGGTCGGTGACGGTCGCCATCTGCAGCTGTTGAAGGATGATGAACAACTTGGTGGAGATATAAACCGTTCCGGTGAAAACCAGGAACAAGAGAATATTCGACCAAGTCACGCCGCCAAAAAGGAAATGAGCAGCGGAGAAAAATAATGAAACCTGGACCAATCGGGTAGGGGTTTTATCGCTTAATTGCATAACTGCGCTCCTTAGACTCTGTTGGTACTGCAAATACGCCCGATAAGTAAATGGGGATCGGTGAGGGTAATCGTCATTCTAGACCATAAACACCCTCTGAGGGATTAAGACTTGGTTATTAATCAGCGGCAATTTGTAAGGTTTTTTAGCCGCTCCGACGGAGGAGAAGCGTTTCCGTCGGAGGTGAATGGGCAGGGAGGCGCTTAACGCCGGCTTTCTGCGGAGACGATAATGACGCGGTCAGCGCCGCGCGTGCGGGCGAACGCATAAGGCGCTTCGCTGAGCTTCTGATGCTGGCCCGCGCCAATGGCGGCGTGCCGTTGACGGAACTGACCAAGCTTGCGCCAATGCGCAAGTATTGCGTCCACGGCGCCGGAGTCGATATCCGCCCAGTTCATGTCGGAACGGGTTCCCTGGCTGGGGTCGGATCCGGTGGGACCGAAACGACGCAGGCTCTCGTCGCCGTAATAGATCTGCACGGCTCCTGGAGCTAACAGCAAAGCGGCGGCGACGCGCTTTTGCAAGACAGGCGACTGCTGGGTCAGGGTGCTGAACAGCTGGGTGTCATGGGAGGAAATGTAAGTCATGACATTGAAATCAGGATCGCTGTTCAGTTTCTCTGCGTAATCGCGGTATACCGGCTCCAGATTGGAGAGGCAGTCCGCTCCCTGACGGGCGAACTTACGTTGAAAGTCGAAGTTGATCACTGCGTCGAAGCCTGCGTCGAAATAGGCGCTCTTGCTGACGTCATGAGGAAACACTTCGCCCACCATCCAGAAAGGGGCGTTAAATCCCTCGGGGGCGCCGCGCTGATTACGGTATTCAGCCAAAGCGGCCGTCGCCTCCTGCTTTAACGCCAGCCAGGACGCTGGCTCTACATGCTTGACGGTGTCTACCCGAAATCCATCAAGGCCATATTCACGCACCCAGTGGGTGAGCCAACTGACCAGATAGTCCTGAACCCTTGCGTTGGGAAGATCGCGGGCGCCGGTGTCGGCTTTGTTGCGCAAAAAGGCGGGAAGAGCGACAGTCTGGTCGGACTCGGTTTTAAAATCCGGCAGGAACGCCAGCGAACCTTTGACGGGGTCGACGCCGGCGTTGGGCGGACTGTCGTAGTTATAGATACCCGCACGCACCCAGTCGCGTCCCCACCAGTCCGACCATTTGGCGTGGTCGTAATTGATGTTGGCGTGATAGCCGTGGAAGTTTTCATTGCCGCTGGGCTTCCAGTCGCCCCAACGCGGCGGCAGGTATTGTTCAAAACCGTCGAACAGACCGCCGAAGCGGAAATCCTGCATATCCTGCAGGGTGGCGTAACCGGGATGATTCATCACCACGTCGAACAACACCCGAATGCCTCGTTTATGAGCCTGCGCAATCAATGACTTCAGCTCCGCTTCCGTACCCATGTTGGCGTCCAGGCGGGTGAAATCAAGGATGTAGTAGCCGTGATAGCCATAGTGGCGGAAATCGCCGCGATCGCCGCCGCCGACCCAGCCGTGGATCTGCTCGAAGGGCGGCGACACCCAAAGTGCGTTAACGCCCAGGGATTGCAGGTAGTCGAGTTTGTCGATAAGTCCGGCGAAGTCGCCGCCATGGAAGGTTCCGATTTCCTCCGCGCCGTCCGCCTGGCGTCCGTAACTGTGATCGTTATCCGTACGCCCATTGGCGAAGCGGTCAGTGAGAGCGAAATAGACGGTGGCGTTGTCCCAGGTAAAGGGCTGCGGCGTCGCCGTGTCCGCCTCCAGTAGCATCAGGCCTTCGCTGTTTTCTGCGGGTGTGAGGCGGACTTTGCCATCCGCCACCTGGGCGCGTCGACCGGAGTAGAAGTCACGCACCCACTCTCCATCCTTGAAAACTGGCGCGACCTGAATGGTTTGTTCTTCAATTGCAGGAGCGCAAAACCCGGCGTCTGCAACGTTGTCGTTAGTCTTTTGCACAGCGGCCGGCTTGGGCGCGGCGCGTTTGCTGACGCGAAAATGCGGCTCATCCCCCTGATTCAGCAAAATCTGGTAGACGCCGGCGGATTCTATTTGCAGGATGTAATCCCCATGCAGATCCGGCTCCAGGTTCACTTTGCGATACAGCTTGATGGCGCCCGCTGGTGAATTGGCGTCGCCGAAGCGTAAATGGTATTGGCCAGGCTCGAACTCGCCGTAGGCCAGCTTCTGATCGGGGCTGGGCGTTTCAAAATGCAACGCTATCGGCGCCGCTCCGTCTATAGAAACCCAGCTTGCCTGAGACCCGGTTGTCGGCTGGTTGGCGCAAGCGGTGAGGAGCGTCGATAGATACAGGGCGGGTAACAGCACACGGGGTCTGGCCATGTTGGAAACCTCTTGTTTTATTCTTGGATGGGCGGACCAGGCGACGTTCAGACGTCATCAACAGACCCTAATGGAAGCAGAATAGGCGGCGGGAGAGTAGGTGGAATTAGGGGGATGAGTCTACTCCCCCCCTATACGCCTATGGGATTAAAAATAGGGATGATGCGGATCTTACTCATATGGCGGAGTATCCCTAAACACATAATGCCCCCACATGGCTTGTGGACAACAACAATAACCCACAGAGAGGTAATACAATGAAAGCTTGGCAAAAGCTTGTCGGCTCAGTCGCAGCCTCATTGCTAGTGTCGGCCGGAGCGGTTTCGAGCGCGCATGCCGATATCGAAGAAGGGAAACTGGTTGTCTGGATAAATGGCGACAAAGGTTACAACGGACTACAGCAAGTCGGCGATTGGTTTGCGAAAGACACCGGCATCGAGGTGAGCGTCGCCCACCCTGATAATGTCACCGATAAATTCCAACAGGCCGCCGCTACCGGCAACGGGCCTGATATTTTCATTTGGGCTCACGACCGTTTTGGCGAGTGGGCGAAGTCCGGTTTGATCTCTCCGCTGAATCCTTCCAAGAAAATCAAAGACGAAACTGTCGATTTCACTTGGGACGCGGTGAGCTGGAACGGCAAAGTCTATGGTTACCCTATCGCGCTGGAAGCGGTAGGTCTGATCTACAACAAAGATCTGGTCCCCACGCCCCCCGCTACATTTGACGACGTCATGGCGCTGGACAAGAAACTGGCGGCGGACGGCAAGCACGCCATTCTGTGGGATTACAACAACACCTACTTCTCCTGGCCTCTGTTCGCCTCCAATGGCGGCTATCCCTTTAAAAAGAACGGCGCAGGCTATGACGTCAAGGACACCGGCGTGAACAACGCAGGCTCCAAGTCCGCGGCGAACCTGATCAAGCAGTTGATCGATCAGGGCATGATGCCGAAAGGCGCTGACTACGGCGTCATGGAGTCCAAGTTCAACAAGGGCGAAGTGGCCATGATGATCAATGGTCCCTGGGCCTGGGGCAACCTGAAGAAGAGCGGCATAAACTTTGGCGTGGCCACGATTCCTTCCGTCAACGGCGAGCCCGGAAAACCCTTCACTGGCGTCCTGGCGGCGGCGATTAACTCCGCCAGCCCCAACAAAGAACTGGCGATAGAGTTCATTGAGAACTACATGCTGAACCTGAAAGGTCTGAAGATGGTGAACGACGACGTGCCTTTAGGCGCGGTGGCCAACAAGGCCTTCATGAAGGAGCTGTCCGCAGACCCGAATATCGCCGCCACCTTCAAGAACGCGGAAATGGGCGAACCCATGCCGAACGTTCCTGAAATGGGCGCTTTCTGGTCCTCCATGGGACCTGCGCTGCAAAACATCACGTCTGGCAGACAGAGCGTGGATGAGGCGTTGGACATGGCGGCGAAGCGCATCATTCGCTGATGCGGCTGATCGGGCTCATGGATGGGCCCGCGCCTGACGGCAGTTGATTCGGCCTTGCCGACACTGTCGCGACCTTTTTTCGGCGACGCCGGAACAGCACGACCATTATTGATCAGACGTAGCAATAGGGGCTATATACATGCTAACTCACGCCCTTTCGTCACCTGTTGTAGATAACAAGCGACCCATGACAAAAGCAGTTTTCAAGTGGGCGGCGGTCGGAGCCGTACTGTTATTGGCTCTATATTTGACTGTCGCACTGTACGCCCAGAACCAGACCGCCTTCGCGCTGTTGTTTCTGGTGATAATCGGATCGGCCGCTTATATCTTCAGCAGTCCGAAAGCATATGCACATCGCTATATTTATCCCTCCATCGCCGGCATGGTGGCGTTTATTATTTTCCCCCTGTTGTACACCGTCGGCATAGGTTTCACTAATTACAGCGCCAGTAACCTGCTGTCTCAGGAACGGGTGCTTGAGCAGTTGCTCAGCCAGCGTTTTCAGACTGGCGAAGAAAGATACGATTTCAAACTCTATCCAACGGACGACAAATTTGTCATGCGCCTGGAGAGCCCTGCGGGACAAAGCTGGGCGTCCGCCCCATTCAGCTTCAGTGAACTGCAGAACAATGCATTGGCGGTGGCCCCGGTCGAGCAGGCTGCGCCGGATACGCAACCGCTGGCGATTAAAGACGTCATCAAGCTGAAAGAAGAGCTGAAAAGCCTGTCCGTCAATTTGGCGGGCGGCGCTTCGTTAAGCCTCGCCGGGCTGCGTAATTTCGCGCCTATGCAATCGCTGTACGGCCTGCGTGACGACGGCAGCCTGGTGAATCAACAAACTGGCGTGGTGTATGCGCCGAATCAGGACATCGGTTTCTACGAAGGTCCTCAGGGCGAGACGCTGTCACCGGGCTGGACGGTCACCATCGGCTGGGACAACTATGTGCAGGTGGTTACCGACTCCAGTATCCGCGGCCCTTTCATTGAGATCTTCGTGTGGACGCTGGCTTTCGCCACCATGACCGTCTTGTTCACTCTGGCGGTGGGTCTGGTGCTGGCGAATATCCTGCAATGGGATCAGCTCAAGGGCAAAGGCTTCTATCGCATGATGCTGATCCTGCCCTATGCAGTACCGGCCTTTATTTCTATCCTGGTGTTCAAAGGGTTGTTCAACCAGAACTTCGGTGAGATCAACCTGGTGCTGGAGAACCTGTTTGGCGTGCGTCCGGACTGGTTTAGCGATCCGGCATTGGCGCGCACCATGATCCTGATCGTCAATACCTGGCTGGGCTATCCCTATATGATGCTGCTGTGCATGGGATTGTTGCAGGCGATTCCCCGCGATCTGTATGAAGCCTCCGCCATGGACGGAGCCACCCCGCTGGATAACCTGTTCCGTATTACTTTGCCGCAGATCATCAAGCCTTTGATGCCTTTGTTGATCGCCAGCTTTGCATTCAACTTCAACAACTTCGTGTTGATTGCTCTGTTGACCGGCGGCGCGCCGGACATCATCGGCGCCACCACCCCAGCGGGCACTACTGATCTATTGGTCAGCTACACCTACCGTATCGCTTTCCAGGATTCCGGGCAGAACTTCGGTCTGGCGGCGGCTATCGCTACGGCGATCTTCATCCTGGTGGGTTCGCTGTCGCTGATCAACCTCAAGTTGTCCAAGATAAAGGTATAGGAGGGTTATTATGGCGATGGTGCAGCCGCGTTCAGTGCGCTATCGGGTCTGGGCGACCCACTTCGGACTACTGTGCTTTATCGGGATCATCCTGTTCCCCCTATTGATGGTGGTGTCGATCTCCTTCCGCACCGGCAACTTCGCAACCGGCAGTCTGCTGCCGGAAAATCCATCGCTGGAGCATTGGGCGCTGGCGCTGGGCATTCCCTACACGCAGGCGGATGGGACCGTGCTGCAGCCGCCGTTTCCGGTGTTGTTGTGGCTGTGGAACTCCATCAAGATCGCGGTGATCTCCTCGGCGTTGATCCTGTTGCTGTCCACCACCAGCGCTTATGCGTTCGCCCGTCTGCGCTTCAAGTTCAAGGGTGTGGTCCTGAAATCCATGTTGATCTTCCAGATGTTCCCGCCGGTGCTGTCGCTGGTCGCGTTGTACGCGTTGTTCGATCAGATCGGCAACCATGTGAGCTGGCTCGGCATCGATACCCACGGTGCGGTGATTCTGGCATCGCTGGGGGGCATGGCGTTGCATATCTGGACGATCAAAGGCTATTTCGAATCTATTGACCGCTCGCTGGAGGAGGCCGCCATCGTCGACGGCGCTACTACCTGGCAGGCGTTCCGATATATCCTGCTGCCGCTGTCGGTGCCCATTCTCGCGGTGGTGTTTATCCTCGCCTTCGTGATGAACATCATGGAGTACCCGATCGCCTCCATCCTGTTGTTGGATGTGAACAACCTGACCTTGGCGGTGGGCGCTCAGCAGTACCTCTATGAGCAGAACTACTTGTGGGGAGATTTTGCGGCGGCGGCGGTGCTGTCGGGGCTTCCCATCACGCTGATTTTTCTTTATTGCCAGAAATGGATTGTGGGTGGACTCACTGCAGGTGGGGTGAAAGGGTAATCGCGCAATCATCCTCTCGTCTTCCAAATTATTCCTTGCGCGTACCCGGCCAGATGGCCGGGTCTTTTTTTGTGCGCCAGTCGAGTTTTTCGAACTGGGTCTGAGTATTCCTCTCCCGCTGTGATAAATTGAATTTCCTGATAAGGAGATTCCCTCATGTTCCCGCGAATTTCGTTAATTATCGCAGCTTTATCCCTGACCGCCGGACTGGGCGGCTGTTCCGCCTTTTCCAAACTGCCGGACTATATGGCGAAAGAAGACGGTCGGCCCCACGGTTATTCCGAGATTGCGTTGCCGGAAGGGGGGTATCAGGTCAGTTACGAAACCTATAAAAAGTACGAGCTGGTCGAAGTGGAAGAGCTGGCCATTCGGCGCGCCGCGGAATTATCGGTAGAGCAGGGCGCCAAAGGGTTTGATGTCGAGAATACCCTGTGCTTCAAGGAATATCAGTTCGATAACGTGCCGGAGCAAAGCGCATCCGGGCGTACTGTCACGCTTACCACGGCGGCGGGTCCGGTTTCGGTGCCGGTGGATGAGCCCAACTTCCCTGGATATACCCGGACCTTTGAGGTCAGGAAGTGCTTACTTAAGATCAAGTTGCTGAAAGATCTGGACGCCCCTGGCGAAGGGGGCGGCGCGAGTTGACGCTGTCGCATTCGTCACGGGTGAATAAGGAGCGAGGGACGGCGAAATGTCATCAATTGGAAATGGGAATGTTCCATAGTTAAATCATTTGACGTTTTGCCACTTTTGTTCCAGATTTGTATGCATTGTGCGCAGGCGCGAGAGCGGGCCTGCAACCGAATTAGCCAGCGGTTGGCTAGTCACTGACGCTAATTGGAGCGTTTGGTTTTCGTCAGTGTGATTGCTACAGGCGCTCGTGACAAATAATGAGATGGTGAGATGAATATTTATGTTGGGAACCTGTCCTACCAGGTAACAGAAGACGATTTGCGGGAAGTGTTCGCAGCCTATGGCGATATCAGCAGCGTCAATATCATCCGCGATAGAGACACCGGCCAATCCAAAGGATTCGGTTTCGTAGAAATGTCCGATCACGGACAGGCGGAAGAGGCGATTCAGAAGCTTAATGAAAGCAACCTGAAAGGCCGTAACATGAAAGTTAACGAGGCCCGTCCCCGGGAAGAAAAGCCAAAGCGTAATTTCAGACCTCGCCACTAATTTGTCATTGTAAGGAAAATAACCGCTCACCGGCTGAGCCGGTCGGCGATTCTTATTCCTTGCTGAGCGATGCTTTGTAGCAGCCGCCCCCGTTCTTATTGAGCGGGAAAGTGAGCCGCTAAGCGCGCCTTTGCTTTTCCAAACCCGGCTTTACGCCGGGTTTTGGTGGTTTTCTTCGTGTCGGTGGAAACGTCGGATGGCTGGCGTTTGTTCAGCGTCAGCGGAGAAAGGCAGCGTCGACGGATGAGACGGTTTAAATCCGAACCTCAGGAAGCGTAAAGCGGGTCAGCGCCAGGATCAGCGTGTCTGCGTACAGGCTTTCGCGGCTGAGCAACTCTCGGGTCAGCAGTCCGATTGCGCCGGTCTGTTGCTTGCTGTTTTGCGTTCCGAATAACCGGTCGTTGGCTTCTCCCAGCTCCATTCCCTGATCCATCATCTCGACGACGGCTTGCGGCAACGGCAGCGCTGCTGAACGCGCGTAACTGATATCGTCTCCGTGTCCCACCGCCACCCAGGCGACCGCGAACAGTTGGGAGCGAATCCGGTCGACGCCGCCTTCAAAGCTGACCCAGTAATCTGCGGAAGGATGCGCTTCCCGCGCCGCTTGCACCCGGTTCAGGGCGCCTTGCAGGGTTTCCTCATCAGTGAGGGGTTGAGACGCGACGCCGGATTCAGTTTTAGCGCTGACGCAGTGTATCTGCGAACCGGGAAAACAACGATTGAAGCCGTTGCGCGCCGCATTGACTTTGACTGGATTGACGGAGGCTACGATGACTTCCATAGACATCTCTCTGTTGAAACAAAATCGCAATTAAAACTTGTTGGTTTGCGGCGAATCAAGCCATATATTCTGTTTAATGACATTCTTGCCAGGGAGAGCAATACCAGCCTGGGATATCACCGTAAGCATCGCGAAGGAGAGATTATGCAGCAGTCCCATATCAAGAACAGATTGTCCGAACACCTGTCCGAACTTATTACGCGTCTGGAAGACATTACTCGCGACCTCACGTCGGAGCATTCGGCGGATTCGGCTGAGCAGGCGCAGGAACGGGAAAACGACGACGTGCTGAATGCGCTCAAAGTCGAGACGGAAATCGAAATCAATCAGGTGAAAAAGGCCCTGCAACGATTGCAGCAGGGAGATTACGGCGTCTGTGTCGCATGCGGGGAGGAAATTCCCGAGTCCCGCCTGCAGGTGTTGCCTTTCGCAGAACTGTGCGTCAGTTGCGCCAGCAAGTCTGAATAACCATTTTCCCAGCCTTACTTTTGACTACTCCAGGCTGAACTGCTCCAAGGCGCGGTTCAGTTCTTCGGGAGGCAGCTTCATTATTTCGGATATCTTCTGGATCAGCTGACGATCCCCCGGGTTGACCCGCAGACCCTGATGGAAGATATCGTTGGTGGTGAAGATGGCGTTGTCGATGATCGACATGATGGAGTGTTCCTGGTCTTCCGATAGCCCCAAGGTATTCAAGGCGAACACCATCTGCTCGGCGGCGTTTTCCGTGGCGCTGATAATTTTGTCCGCCACGTCCGCATAGCGCTTGTCGATATCATTCAGCACCGTCTCCGCCTTGGAAGTCAGTTGCTTGAGTATCTCCACCTGTAGTTCAGTGGTGCGGCGGTCGTCCAGCGCCTTTACCCGGCTGTCCATGCCCTGCACCAGATAGAACAGGTTGTCCCGCAGACGTCCGCAACGTCTATCGTCCCCCAGAGGCATGTTTTTCACCAGCAGCGACACTTGGTCGAAGTTGATGAACAGGCGGCGTCCAGCGGAGTGCAGGCGTCCTGCATCCTGGAAATGTCGCAGCAGACGGCTTTCCAGATCCCGGGAGAGGCCGTTGGGCTCCATGTTTTTCTCTTCGAAACGCCCGCGAATCTGCAGGCTGCAGCGCACGTCGTAATTATTCAGCGCCTGGAACAGGCGTTGGCCTAATTCGTCGAAGTTATTGCATTCGGCGGAATCCAGCAGGAAGTTGATGTTGACGCCCATATCCCCGCTATCGGTCATGGCGGACATGGCGACGTCATGAGTGAACTGCAATTGCGACTTGAGCTGGCGGTTGGCGATCAGGTTGATGATGGCCTTGTTGATGCGGGCGATGAACTCTTCCGATGGCGTGTTGGTGGGAATGACATCGTCTGCGCCGGAATTGAACAACGCAATGGTGTCTTCGACGCTGTTGTCCGAGGTCAGGCATATCAGAGGGGTGTCGCCGATCTGGGTATCCTGGCGCAACATGCCGAGCGTCATTTGCGCCTCTTTCAGGGGTTGCTCCACACAGAGAATGATCGCATGCCATTGGCCGCCGTTGATCTTTTCAATGGCGTCATTCAGTTCGCTTTGTTGCAATTCCAGTAGGCTCAGGCTGGCTGTCTGCAGGGGCTCGGGTAGCGTGCCTATGACTAGACCTGCGTATTTCAAACCCATATGAAACTCCTTGCCGATGATCCGTATTCCGCTTTTTCGCATGGTTATCTTTGAAGCATAGCGCATTTTTCCAGGTAGGTTTCGAAGCGCCAACGCCGAATTTAGCAACCCTGGTTTATTTTGATCAGAGTCTATTTTTTAAACGGCTGCAGCAGGTTGTTCTATAGTTATTAAATCCATTTTTAACAGCTTTCCTGGAATCTTATGCTTTCAATGACACAGAACTTTATGGCGAAAGATCCAATCGTATTGGCTGCTCTGGGAACAGGGCTAGCGACGCTCTGCGCTGGCTGGCTGACGTCCGGGCTGCTTTCGGCCGGATTGTTCACCGCCTCCAGCCTGTCGTTTTTTGCTTCCTGTCTGATTTCCGACGGTAAGCAGAATGAAAGCAAGGGAGAGGAGGAGCGACAGCGACAGAGCAGCGAGCGGGACTTCCAGAACGCGATTAAAGAAATCGACAAGTACGCCAACGGACAATTGGCTTCCATCAGCTCCGATAATCGCGATCTGGCGGACACGATCAGTAACAACATTGAATTATTGGGGCAGGCGTTCGTCTCATTGAGCGAACTGGCCAATCATCAGAATGAGTTGGCCAAAGAAATCTTCGAGCGGATGAAAGGCAAGAGGAACGACCCCAAGAAAGCCGCCAAGAACGGCGGCAAAAATGAAATCGGCGATGACAATATCAGCATCGAGTTTTTTGCTAAATCATTGGATCAGGTTATCGGAACCTATGTTGATCTGTTGGTCAACGTCAGTGAGAAAAGCGTCAATGCGGTGCATCGCATTGAGGATATGGTCACTCACATCGACCAGATGTTCTCCCTGCTGGGCAATATTCAGGAAATCGCTGATCAGACCGACCTGCTGGCGCTTAACGCGGCCATTGAAGCTGCTCGGGCGGGCGAAGCCGGGCGCGGCTTCGCGGTGGTGGCGGATGAAGTGCGGCGGCTGTCGCGCACTTCCAGTGATCTCAACACGCAGATTAAGGACAAGGCTAACGAAACCAAAGACGCCATCAGCAAAGTACGGGCGATTGTCGGGGATGTGGCTTCGCTGGATATGAAAGACGCGCTCAATGCGCGCAGCTACATTGACCAGATGCTGCACACCATGCGGGAAGTCAATGATGAAGTGAACGACGCCGTGGGCCGCATGACCCAGCTTACCAAGGAAATCAAACAGTCCGTGGACTCCAGCGTGCGCGGTCTGCAGTTTGGAGACATCGCCATGCAGACCAGCGGTCGCATGATGAGGCGTTTGGAGACGCTGAATAACGCCATGCATTTGCAGTCGGAAGTCTGCGGCAAAAGCGCCAGATATACGGATGTCGGCAAGATCAGAGAACGTTTGGAGTCTTTGTATGCCGACACCAGCAAGCATGGCTCCGCCAAGGCGGCGGAATCAGGTTCCGATATAGAGCTGTTTTAACTTGATGGATGGCTCTGATTCTGAGGCGAAAGGTCTAAAAAGCCAGCAAATGCGCACAAGAATTATCCGGCGGAAAGACAGCGTCTATCTATTCGTCTGAAAACGACAGGACTTGCGCTCGTCAAGCCCTGTCATCCGCGGCTTGTCGCCGCGCGGGCGCATGTTGCGCCTGGTTATTGGCATGTCAGCATCTTCGCATGTGAATCAGTCAGATCAACCTCAGGGAACAGGGTGTTATGAGTATAGAAACCAAAGTCGCCTCGGACGGTTCCGCCGTCACTATCTACATTCGCGGACGTTTTGATTTCAGCGTGGTGAATCAGTTCCGGGAGGCCTATGAGGCCCATAAGCAAAAGACGCATTTTTACATCGACATGCGACAAACTGAGCACATGGACAGTTCGGCGTTGGGCATGTTGTTGAATATGCGCAGCTATCTGGGGCCCGATGCGGTCAAGATAGAAATCGTCAATTGCTCCCCCGGCATCCGTAAAATTCTGGAGATAGCGAAGTTTGACAAGAAGTTCGCCATAAGCTGAGCCCGCGCGGCTTTGTGAGGGGGATGGTTATGAATATTCTGGTGGTGGACGACGATATGTACAGTCGTCAGCTCATGGGATTCGTATTGGAGGAAGGCGGCCACAAGTGCGAGTTTGCGGAGTCCGGCGAACAGGCGCTGGAAATCTGGCGTAAGCAGGGCGCGGATGTGGTGCTCATGGATGTATTGATGCCGGGGATGAATGGCTATGAAGCCGCCCGCATCATCAAGGCGGAGGCGGGACAGGATCATATCCCTATCGTTTTTCTGACTGCGTTGGATGATGATCGGGCTCTGGTGGAGTGTCTGTCCATCGGTGACGATTTTCTCGGTAAACCGGTCAATTTCGTCACCTTGCAGGCGAAAATACGGGCCCATTCGCGCACTCTGGCGCTAAACCGGCAAGTGGTGGAGCAGAACCGGGAGCTGGCCTATTTCCACACCAAGGTGCAGGCCGAGCATGAGATGACTCAACACATCATGACCGCGGCGCTCAAGCTCAGCGCCAAGGATGTGTACGGGATCCGCTACCACTGCACCGCGCGCTCCACCTTCAATGGCGATCTGGTATTGCTGAAAGAGAAGCGAGACGGCGGCGCTTATGTGCTGGTGGGGGATTTCACTGGGCATGGTTTAGCGGCATCGGTGGGCTCCATCCCGGTGGCGCAGGCGTTCAGCACCATGTGCGAGCGTAATCTCTCGGTGAGCGAGATTTCTCTGGAACTGAACAAGATCCTTAAGCGCTTCCTGCCTCCCACCATGTTCTTCGCCGCCTGCCTGCTGGAGATTAACCCCACCCGCAGCAAAATAGAGGTATGGGCCGGCGGACTGCCGGACGCCTTCATTGTGGGTGTAGACAACAAGATCCGGCGGGTGATTCACTCCGCTCATATGCCCCTGGGGATCATGGAGATGGAAGAATTTGAGTCCTGGACGGAGATGATCTCCGTCACGCCCCAGGACCGTCTTTATCTCTACACCGACGGCATCACCGAGTGTCCCAATATCGCTAATGAGATGTTTGGCGAAGAGCGACTGCGTAAGGTGCTGGAATCCGGCGGGGACAATTTGTTCGACGCCCTCATTGCGGCGGTGCATGAGTTCAATGACGACCCGGATTTACAGGATGATCTGTCCCTGGTGGAGTTGAAATGCGCGCCGCCGCCCGAGACGGAAATTGCAATTGCGCCGGATGAAGAGGCGAAGGGGGATGAAGCCTCGCCCAATTCCAATCTACCGGAATTTCATCTGGAGCTGCATTGGGGCCCGGATCAACTGCGCGATTCCGATCCCCTGATGATTCTGCGCCAATGGCTGGGCAGCCATGCCGTGGTGCGCAACAGCAAGGAAGTGGTGTTTATGGTGTTGGCGGAGCTGTTCAACAATGCGTTGGAGCATGGCGTATTGGGACTGTCGTCGTCGCTGAAAGACGAGGAAGAAGGCTTCGACCGCTACTATCAGGAGCGTGTCGCCCGTCTGGAAAAACTGCAAGATGGTTACGTCAGTATGCAGGTGCATTTATCCCATACCCGCCCGTCGCGCATGATGATGAGAGTCAGCGACAGCGGACCCGGCTTTTCCATCAAAGTAGAGGATCTGGACTGCAATGACGAGTCCTTCGGCCGCGGCTTGCCGCTCATCAAAGCCTTATGCTCCGAGTTTGAGTTAGACGGAGAAAACTCTACCGTCAAAGCGTTGATCGAACTGGACTGAACGCGTTGGGGCGCCGGGCGTGTCGCCTCAACGGTTAGCGGTGCGCAACGCGGAGCCGACTTCCAGCTGTTCCAGCCAGTCCAGAAAGCGTCCCACGTCGTCGCCTTTGAAAATGCGTCCGTGTTGCGGCGCCATATATTTGATATCCAGACGCCGCACCCGGCTGACCCAATCATTTTTGGCGGTATTGGAAGGCATCCAGCGCTTGTGGAACAGCTCCATATAGCGGGTGTGCTCCTTGAAGTTCTCCACGAACAGTGGCGGTTGTCCCGGCTCCAGGGAGGCTCCGATGTCGCCGCTCATCAAAATCTTGAGTTCAGGATCGTAGACGTTGAAATTGCCGGAAGAGTGCATGTAATGGGCGGGAATCAGCTGCAGATTAACGCCGTCCAGCTCAAGCACGCCGCCTTCATCCGGCAGGGCGACGTATTCGATGTGGCTCATGCCGAAATGGCGGATGAATCCTTCCCATAGCCAGGGCGCATGCAGGCGCGCCTTGGGTAGCGCCTGATCCCAGAGCCCCAGCGAAGAAATGATGTCGGGGTCCTGATGGGAGGCGAACAGATCGGTAATCTCATGGATCGGCGCCCAGTCCAGCGCGCACGCCAGCATGGCGGAAAACAGCTCAATGCCGCCAGGCTCCAATATCAGCAAGCGGCGGTCGGTGCGCACCATGTATTGATTCGTGTCGATGATTTTTTGAGGTTTGCCTGTGTCTCGGCCGCAAATAATCCATTTATGACGTTTGCCCTGCCATAGCGCTTCGGAATGCATGGACGCTGCTCTCCACCTGTCTGCTACAGGAAACGCCAGACCCTGCGCGCTTCCCCGTTGTTGTCGTTCAACGCCTGCTGCGTTCCGAGGCTGGTTGGCGTCAGGTCAGCAGGCCCATCAAGCGCAGACCGATTGCAATGCGTTCGCTGATGCGTTCGGCTGCGTTTTCTATATTCTCGGCAATAGTGAACAGGGACTCCTGAAAGGGACCCGCCCGGGACGCCTCGATACGACAGTTGGCGACGATGGATTTGAGGGCGCGGGTGCAGTCCCTGATCTCGGTCAGCAGTTTGCGCACACTGCGGTAGTACCCGTTGGTTTCCTCTTCCAGTTGCGCCTGATCTTTCAGATTGCGCTGAAGAATCTCTCGCAATTCTTCCGATTTCGCCTCATTGACGCGCATGGATCTGTTCAGCGCCGCCGCGAATTTCTGCTGATTCATCAGTTTGACGGCGCTGCGGGACAGCTCCCTGGACGCGGCGCCGATATCCGCGGCGCAGACCATGCTGCGGGCGGCGATTTCCTCTATGAACTGGGTGATGCCACTGAAGCCTTGTCCCCACTCGCCGGCGCGGGCGGTGATGGCTTGGGCGTTTTTGGAGGAGATGGCGATGAGTTTGGCGTAGTGAATCGTACTTTTCAGTTCGCTGGCCAGGGTCGCCGAGGCGACGAAACGGGGAATGGCGCGGCCCTCGTACTGACGCACAAGATCGTCAATGTCTTCCTGTTTCAGCACATTGAGTTCAGCCATTATCGCGGATCGTCCGTTCCTGATCTTTTCTTCAATTAAAGCGGAAGTTTTCGCTTTTACAACTTGCAGAGCCTCACAGTGAAGCCACTCGCGACCCTATAGGCGAACCGATGTGTCCCGCGTTCTTTGCCCCTGTGATTTCTAAATATGCTGCTATGCTTTTATCTCAGGTTCCGGTTAAGTTTTGAGCCGTTATTCTGTTTGAGCCGTATAAGACAGTAATCTGGGTTAGTTCGGGAAACCTGACCGGTTTATTGCGCACAATCAAAAAAAGTGTTGGGGACTATATGGCAAAGATACTCGCAGTGGATGATTCCGCCTCCATGCGCCAGATGGTGACGTTCACACTCAAGGGAGCCGGGTACCAGGTGGATGAAGCCGCCAACGGCCAGGAAGCGTTGAGTAAAGCGAAGTCCGGCAAATATGATCTGGTGATCACCGACGTCAATATGCCTGTCATGGACGGCATCTCCCTGATCAAAAACCTTCGTGCGGAAGGGGCCTACAAATTCACCCCGTTGTTAATGCTGACCACAGAGTCCGGCGCGGACAAAAAAGCGGAAGGTAAAGCGGCGGGCGCGACCGGGTGGATCGTCAAACCCTTCAACCCGGATCAACTGGTCGCCACGGTAAAAAAAGTCTTGGGATAACCGGCCCTGCGCCGGCTTAGGAGAGACGCATGAGCATGGACCTCTCTCGCTTTCACGATGTCTTTTTTGAAGAAAGCTTTGAAGCCGTCAACACTATAGAGGCGAGCCTCTTGGAAGTGGATCTTGACGCGCCTGATCCTGAAGCGATCAACAATATTTTCCGCGCCGCCCACTCTATCAAGGGAGGGAGCGCCACCTTCGGATTTTCCCAGGTGGCGGCCTACACCCATGTAATGGAAAACCTGCTTGACGAAGTTCGCGCCGGCAAACGCCGCTTGACCCAACCCATTGTGGACGTGCTGCTGGAGTCCGTGGATGCGCTGCGCCTGTTGTTGTCCTCCGCCAAAGCCAGCGAGGATATTCCCGAAGAAGAATTCGCCCAGCATAAATCCAAGCTGGAAGCTATTTCCAAAGATCAATCGTCGTTGACGGCGTCGAGCCCGCCGGCCTCCAACAGTACGGCGGCTCCCGTTGCCGAAGCGGATAACGCGAATGATGGCGTCAGCGGTTGGCGTGTGGTGTTTACGCCGCACAAGGAAATGATGCAACGGGGCAACGACCCTCTGCGTCTGGCGAGAGAAATTGCGTCCCTGGCGGAAGGCGACGCAGAGATCGAATGCGACATCAGCACACTGCCGGACTGGGAACATTTCGAACCGCTGAACAGTTACCTGGGTTGGACTGTGAGGCTGCGTCAACCGGTGGAGAAAGCCGCCATCGACGACGCTTTCGCCTGGGTTGAAGACGAATGCGATATGGCTATCGTTCCCATTCCCAAGGCGCAACTGACGCCGACGCAACCCGTGGAGAAAAAGCACGCGGAGCCCGCGCCGCCCGCCGCCGAACCGGCGCAAGCAGCGGAGAAAAGCGCAACCCTCGCCGCCAAACAAACCAAGCCTGCGGTGGTGACGGAAAGCCAATCCATCCGCGTTGACCTGGACAAGGTGGACGCGCTGATCAATATGGTGGGCGAATTGGTGATCACCCAATCCATGTTGAACATGCTGAGTGAAGATGAAGCGTTGCAGGGTATGGAGAAGCTGTTGCAGGGGCTTACCCAGTTGAAGCGCCAGACCCGGGCGTTGCAGGAAGGCGTCATGCAGATCCGCATGCTGCCGATTTCCTTTTGCTTCAATCGCTTTCCACGCATGGTGCGGGACCTGAGTCGACAGCTCGGCAAAGACATTGAACTAATGCTCAGCGGGGAAAACACAGAGGTCGACAAGACCGTCATTGAAAAGATTACTGATCCTCTGGTGCATCTGGTGCGCAACAGCGTTGACCATGGCATTGAAAACCCGGCGGATCGCGTCGCCAAGGGCAAGCCCGAACATGGCTCTGTGTACCTGCGCGCTTACCATCAGGTCGGTAATATCGTGATTGAAGTGGAAGACGACGGTAAGGGACTGGATCCACAGGTACTGTTGTCCAAAGCCAAGCGCAAGGGGCTGGTCGCCGGAGACGCTATCCTCAGTGAAGCGCAGATTTTCGAACTGATTTTCCTACCGGGTTTCTCCACCAAGGAAGAGGCCAGCGATTTGTCCGGCCGCGGCGTTGGTATGGATGTAGTGAAGCGTAACGTGCAAAGCCTCGGCGGCAGTATTCAGGTGGAATCGGAACTGCATCGACGCACCCGCTTCACCATCCGGTTGCCGTTGACGCTCGCTATCATGGACGGCCAGCTCATTTCGCTAGGGGAAGAGCTTTACGTGATTCCCTTGGTCACCATCATTGAGTCCCTGCAGCCGGATCCTTCCATGATCAATCGGGTGGCGGGAACCCATGAGACCATTAAACTGCGCGGCGCTTATCTGCCGGTTTTGAGGTTGTCGGAAGCGCTGGACGCAGCTCGAAACGAAAGCGGCCATCCAAAGCCGCTTACGGAAGGCATTATTGTGATCGTTGAGCATGAAAGCCGACGTTTTGGCTTGTTTGTGGATGAGCTGCTCAGCCAGCAGCAAATCGTCATCAAATCCCTCGAAGAGAATTACCGTCTGATCCCTGGCGTATCGGCGGCCACCATTCTCGGAGACGGCAGGGTCGCGCTGATTCTGGATGTCGGCGGCCTGTCGCAACTGCAAAAAGATTCGGAAGTCAGTTATGCAGATGCAGGTTAAGCAATCATTTGAAGAAGAGCAGGATGCGGAGCATCAGGCGGAACAGGAAGATGAATATCTGACGTTTAGCCTGGCGGACGAAGAGTACGCCGCGCCGATCATGCTGGTGAAAGAAATACGCGCCTGGGAGCCGGTGACGCGGGTGCCTTACGCGGAACCCTGGGAATGCGGCCTGATCAACGTGCGCGGCTCCATCGTGCCGATCATCGATCTACGCAAACGCATCGGACTGACCAAGCTGGAATACAACAAACACACCGTTGTGGTGATGTTCGCCTTTGACGCCGGAGGGCGGGAGCGAGTGCGCGGCGCCGTCATCGACGCGCTCAACGACGTAGTGCGCTTTCCCTCCCGTAAAATCCAGCCCTCGCCGGAATTACGCAAACGCAAAGCGACGCAGTTCGCCCAAGGCGTTGTCGAGTATGACGGCCGCATGATCGTGATGTTGGATTTGATCCGGGCGTTGGGAATGGACGTCGAGAAAAGCGCGTAAACACAGGGCGGAAACAAGAATAACCTTAGGATATCGGGGAAGGACATGACGTTAAAGCGCACTTTATGGCTTGCAGGCGTAGCGGTTATCGCTATTTTCGCTGTCATTGTGGTGGTTCTGGTAGTACAGAACCGTTCCACGGTTTCTAACCAAGAGCAAATGGAAAGGCTGACGGAAGTGGTCCGGGTGATGGGCAACCTGGACATGCGAAGGGAAGGCGTGCGCGGCGCCACCTACAATTACGCCTATGGCATGGAAACCTCCAATCAGGCATTGCAGGAAGAGGCGCGCAAGGATTACGCGAATTTTGAAACGGCGATTCGCAGAAATGTGCAGACGGTGCAAAACACCCAGGTGTCGCAGAAAATCTCCGACGCCATGGAAGCTGCGGTTCCCAGCATCGACGCCTTTCTCTCCGCCGCCAACCAAGTGATGCAGAGTCGGGATATAGGGACTTTGCATGCCAGTACGCCGGTATTCGCCCGCGAGTTTAATGAGTTGGAAGCTCGCACGATGGCGATGAAAGAGCTATTGAAGTCTGAGCGCGACCGTATTCTGCAGGGCAATCGCCAGGAAATCAGCACTACGTTCGCCGCGGTGTTGGGCATTGTCATCGTTGGCCTGGTCATCATCGGCGTCGGTTTTTGGCGCTTCGGGCACAATCTGCTGGCGACTCTGGGCGAGGAGCCGGCTGTGCTGGAGAGCGCCGCCGTCGCCATCAGCGCTGGGGATATGGACGCGCAGATGACGCAGGCGGGCGGGGTTTATGGCAAATTGCGGGAGATGCGCGATGAGTTGAAAGAGCGCATTGATCGGGATCGTCAGCAGTTAGTTGTCACCACGCGGCTTAAACAGGCCATAGAAACCACTACCACAGCTCTAATGGTGGCGGACGAAGGCTTCAACATCGTTTACGCCAACCCCGCCGTGAAAAGGGTGCTGAAGAATGCCGAGGCGCAAATCAAAAAGAAGCTGCCTAACTTCAACGCCGATAAGCTGGAAGGCGTTTGCATAGACAGTTTCCACCGTGATCCTTCCCATCAACATCGCTTGCTCAGGGGGCTGCGCCAACCCTATGACGCCAGTTTGCAACTGGGCGACGCCTATTTTGACCTGACAGCTGGCGCTATCCGCAACGAGTCCGATGAGATTTTAGGCTTTGTGGTGGAGTGGCGTGATATGACATCACAAGTGAACACAGAAAGAGAGGTTCAACGCATCGTGGAGTGCGCGCGCAAAGGCGAATTGAATGCGAAGGTAGAGTTGGAGGGCAAACAAGGCTTTTTCCTGTCATTGGGCGAGGGCCTGAACGCTCTGGTGGAAGTGATGGATGACGTTCTCGGCGACGTTAGCGATGTGATGGAAGCCTTGGCGGAGGGCGATCTTCAGGAGCGCATGCGGGAAGACCATGAAGGACGCTTTGCTGCATTGGCGGAGGCGGTCAACGGCAGTATGGTGCGCCTGGATAATATCATCACCCAATTGATTCAGAGCAGTGATTCCGTGAAGGCGTCCAACCAGGAGATCTCCACCGGCAACAACCAGCTCTCAGAAAGGACGGAAAAGCAAAGCTCCAGTCTGGAGGAGACCGCCTCCAGCATTGAAGAATTGTCCAGTAACGTCAGCAACACAGCGGACAATGCGCGTCAGGCGGATCAATTGTCGAACCTTACCCGCAACACCGCGACGGAAGGCGGCGAAGTCACTCAGCGTGCGGTGACGTCGATGCGGGAAATCAATGAGGCCAGCCGTAAGATCGCCGAGATTATCGGTGTGATCGACGACATCGCTTTCCAGACCAATCTGCTCGCCCTCAACGCATCGGTAGAGGCGGCGCGCGCCGGCGAACAGGGACGGGGGTTCGCGGTAGTGGCGACGGAAGTGCGTAATCTGGCGCAGCGTAGCGCCACTTCGGCGAAAGAAATTAAAGATCTGATCGAAGATAGCGTGAAGAAAGTTCAAGCCGGCTCCAGCCTGGTTGACGAGTCGGGACAGAAGTTGGAAGAAATTATCGGCAATGTGAAAAAAGTGGCGGATTTAATCTCTGATATCGCAGCGGCGACGGAAGAGCAAAGCTCCGGTTTGGATCAAGTGAATCAGGCGGTAATGGAGCTGGACGAAATCACCCAGCAAAACGCCGCCCTGGCTGAAGAAACCGCGTCTTCGGCGGAATCCTCTCTGGAAAGCGTGGAGCAAATGGCGCAGTTGATGTCTTTTTTCAAAGTGCGTGAAGAGGCGGGGCGCGCCCCGGTGAAAGCGTCCAAACCCAAGCTGGCGTCTGTGTCTGAGTCGGCGCCGCGAAAGTCGGTCAAGCCTGCCGGCAAGCCGAAAACGGAGGGTGGAGAGGAAGACTGGGAGGTGTTCTAAAGGTCATAGCGCTTCAGTCAGCGCAAAGGCGACCCAGGTAACGCCAATAATGATAACGCTTTGATAACGACGCTATTTGGAGAACCAACATGACTCTAAAGCGTACGCTGTGGTTGGCTTTAATTCTCCTCACTCTGGTATTTGCTGTGATCGTCGCCGCCCTGGTGGCGCAAAGGTCGGCGAACAGCTCTAACCAACATCAGATGGAGGCTGTGGTCGTCGCTGTGCGGGCGGCGGGGGATCTGGATATGCGTCATGACGGCATTCGAGGCGTTGTGTATCAATACGCCTACGGCATGTCGGAAGGTCTAGACGAAGATATGCAACTGGCCCGTAATGATTTTGCTGAACATGAGGCGGCCATGCGCAGTGACGTTGATGTAATAGTGAAATCGAATATCTCAAAGGCGGTGCGTGACGCCTTGGAAAACGCAAAACCAGATATAGAGCGCTATTTCAATGGGGCGAGAGCGGTCTTGGGCAGCGCATCGCTCCCTGGCGTCGAAGCCAATGCGCAGAAGTTCCAGGAGACGTTTGAAGTGTTGGAACAAAAGCTGGGCGCGCTAAGCGAGATAATTGAAGGCAGTACGGCCAGCATTGGCGAGATGAACCATATTGAAATGAACCGTACTTTTACGGTTGTGCTGGCAGTGGTTTTGACGGGATTGCTGGGCGGCGCCTTCGGCATTTGGCGTCTGCGTAAATGGCTGTTCAACGTGCTTGGCGGTGAGCCTGTGGAATTGCAAAACATCGCCACTTCCGTATCTGAAGGACGTCTGGATGAACAGATGGAGGAACGACCAGGGGTGTACGGGCGCTTGCATGCAATGCGCAACATGTTAAGGGAGCAAAGAGCGCGGGATCAGACCCAGATGGTGCGCATGTCGCGGCTGCGGCAGGCCATAGAGACCGCCAGCGTTGGGCTGATGGTGGCCGACGAAGAGTTCAAAATCACCTACATGAACCCCGCTGTGATGCGGGCGTTGAAGAATGCGGAGCCGGAGATTCGCAAACGCTTGCCTCAGTTTGACGCCGACAAGTTGATCGGCGAATGCATTGATGTGTTTCACAAGGACCCCGGTCATCAACGTCGTTTGCTGACTCAGCTTCAACACCCCCATGACGCCAGACTGCAACTGGGCGACGCCTTCTTTGATTTGACGGCGGGGACTATTCGCGACGAACAAGGGACTATTTTGGGTTTCGTAGTGCAGTGGAGCGACATCAGTGCGCAGATCGCCATTGAGCGCGAAGTGCAGGAAATGGTCGACAAGGCCAAACTGGGGGACCTGAAAAAGCGTATTGGACTGGAAGGTAAAGAAGGCTTTGTGCGCACGCTGGCGGAAGGGCTGAATGAACTGGTCGGCGTGGTTGATCTGGTTCTGGAGGATATTCGGGAGCTCATGCAGCGGCTGGCGGAAGGAGAACTGCAAGGCCGCATGCGCGATGATTACCAAGGAGGTTATGACGAACTGGCGCAGGCCGCTAACTCCAGTATGGAGCGGCTGGACAGCATTATGCGTCAGCTCATAGACAGCAGTGACAGCGTGCGTTCGTCGAATCAGGAGATTTCCAGCGGCAATAACCAGCTCTCAGAGCGTACGGAAAAACAGAGCTCCAGCCTGGAGGAAACCGCCTCCAGCATCGAAGAACTATCCAGTAATGTGCGCAACACTGCGGATAACGCCCGCCAGGCGGATCAGTTGTCCAACCTGGCCAGGGACGCCGCCGCCACTGGCGGCGAAGTCACCAAGCGCACTGTAGCGTCAATGGGCGAGATCAATGAAGCCAGTCGCAAGATTGCGGAAATTATCAGCGTGATCGACGACATCGCCTTTCAGACCAATCTGCTTGCTCTCAACGCCTCGGTGGAGGCGGCCCGCGCGGGCGAACAAGGGCGCGGCTTTGCGGTGGTGGCGACGGAGGTGCGCAACCTGGCGCAACGTAGCGCCACCTCGGCGCGGGAGATCAAGGATCTCATTGAAGACAGCGTGAAGAAAGTGCAGGCCGGTTCGAAGCTGGTGGATGAGTCCGGCAAGAACCTGGATGAAATCATCCTGCATGTGAAGAAGGTCAGCGATTTGATTTCCGATATTGCTGCGGCGACGGAGGAGCAAAGCTCCGGGCTAACGCAAGTCAACAAGGCGGTGATGGAGCTGGACGAAATTACGCAGCAAAACGCCGCGTTGGCGGAAGAAACCGCGTCGTCGGCGGAATCTTCCCTGGATAGTGTCGAGCAGATGGTGCAGTTGATGTCGTTCTTTAAGGTAGAAGGCGACCAGGAGCGCGCCGTAAACGCATCAGCGGCCGCGCCTCGTTCAAGGAGAACCTCTGCCCCCTCAGCCAGAAAAGCATCCAAGCCGACCGCCAAAACTTCAACCAAGACTGGTTCGGGAGAGGATGAGGACTGGGAAGTGTTCTGACCATCGCCTCTTTTACGACAGGGTGAAAAATCAATCTAAAACGGATCAAAGGGCGGCATCGGTGATTATTCAGGAGGACGTATGTTAAAGAAGCTAAAAGTCTGGCAGCAACTGCTGAGTTTCGCATTGGTTTTTTCCCTTCCTCTGGCTTTTTTACTGGGGAAGAGCATCGTTGATGCGCAACAGCGTCTAAATGAACAAAGACTTGGGGAGCAGGGACTGGATATCGTGCGCCTGGTGATTCCAGTGCAAAAGCTGATAGCGGAGCACCGGGGAACCACAGCTTTGCTAAAAAATGGCGACAATAGCGTGATGGCTGCGTTGCAGGTCAATGAGGGGAAACTGGAGGCGGCCTGGAGCGCGTTGCAGGACACGGCGCGTCAACGGGATCAGGCGTTGGGAGCTCTACAGGCCGTTCAAGCCCTTTACAATGACTGGACCCGCCTGAAAAGCAGTTATAGCGCTTTAAATGGGGCGGATAGCTTCGCACAGCATACGGAAATCATTCAGGGGCTGACGGAGTATTTCAAGCAGGTGGCGGAAAACTCCAGCATGGCGGTAAGTCGAGATGTTGATATTCGGTTTCTGACTACTGTTACCACGGTGAATATGCCGGTCCTGATGGAAAATATGGGCAAACTTCGCGGCGGCTTTGCAGGACAGTTGGCGCGCTACGCGGATTCAAGGAATACTGATTTGACTGCTCTGACTCAGGCAGTGGGGCTGGGTAACTCCGTTATGCAGCGATTGGCGGACATTGAGCACAATGTCGGTCTGGTTGCGGAACGATACAGTGAGTTGCCCCCCTTGTTGGAAAGGTCGCTGGCTGCTTCCCGCGACGTGGTGATGAAAGCCAGGCAGTTGACCGCCGCAATAGATCGTAATGAGACGATTCCCGGAGACAGCGGCAAGCAGTTTTTTACTGATGCGACGGCGGCGCTTTCCCACTCTTTCGAGCTGTGGGATATGGCGGTGAGTGGGCTGGAAAAAGCAATTGAAGCAGAGATTTCCGAAGCCGCTTTCGCACGTAATTTAGCCGGTATCTTCGGCGCTGTGATACTTCTGGCGCTGCTGGGTTGCGGTTACCTTATCGTGCGTTCGATTACCGGCAGTCTGGGAGGCGAACCGGCGGAGCTGGATACTATCGCGCAAAATATCGCTGCGGGTCGATTGGAGCAAAAATTGGATGAGCGTGCTGGAGTGTACGGCCAGCTCCGCTTAATGCGGGATCAGCTGAAGGAGCAAATCGAAAGAGATCGCAAGCAGCTGATTGTCACCAGTCGTCTAAAACAGGCCGTAGACACCACTTCCACCGCCATTATGGTCGCCGACGAAAAGTTCAACATTGTCTATATGAACCCAGCCGTGAGAAAGGTGTTGAAGGATGCGGAATCTGAAATCAAAAAACGTCTACCTCAATTTGACGCCGACAAGCTGGATGGTCAATGCATTGATTTCTTTCATCAGAATCCAAGCCATCAGCGCACCTTACTGACAGGACTGCGTCGCCCCCATGACGCCAAACTACAGCTAGGCGACGCGTATTTCGATCTCACCGCCGGGACCATTCGCGGTGAGAACGATGCGGTCATTGGCTTCGTGGTGGAGTGGCGTGACGTCACAAATCAGGTCGTTACCGAACGGGAAGTGCAGCATATCGTCGAAAGCGCCAGGAAAGGCGACTTAAAGGTACGGGTAGCCATGAAGGGCAAGACCGGGTTCTTCCAGTCGCTGGCGCAAGGGCTGAATGAACTGATAGAGGTGATGTCTTCAGTGCTGGAGGATATCAGTTCAGTGATGGGGTCCTTATCGGAAGGCGATTTGCAGGGGCGCATGCGGGATGATTATGAGGGCCAGTACGCCAATCTGGCGGAGGCGGTAAACGGCAGTATGGTGCGCCTGGACAACATTATTTCGCAATTGAATCAAAGCAGCGAAAGCGTGCGCGCCTCCAATCAGGAGATCTCCACCGGAAATAACCAACTGTCGGAGCGGACGGAAAAACAAAGCTCCAGCCTGGAGGAAACCGCTTCCAGTATCGAAGAACTGTCCAGCAACGTGCGCAACACGGCGGACAACGCCCGGCAGGCGGATCAGCTCGCCAACTTCGCGCGCAGCGCCGCCGCCAAAGGCGGAGAAGTTACTCAGCGTACGGTTTCTTCCATGGGGGAAATCAACGAGGCCAGTCGCAAGATTGCTGAGATTATCGGCGTGATCGACGACATCGCCTTCCAGACCAACCTGCTGGCGTTGAACGCGTCGGTGGAAGCGGCGCGAGCCGGCGATCAGGGCCGTGGCTTCGCGGTAGTGGCGACGGAAGTGCGTAACTTGGCGCAGCGCAGCGCCACCTCGGCGCGGGAAATCAAGGATCTGATTGAAGACAGCGTGAAGAAGGTGCAGACGGGCTCTCATCTGGTGGATGAGTCCGGCAAGAATCTGGATGAGATTATTCTGCACGTGAAGAAGGTCAGCGACCTGATTTCTGACATCGCCTCCGCCACCGAAGAACAGAGTTCCGGCATCGAGCAGGTCAATCGGGCGGTGATGGAGCTGGACGAAATCACCCAGCAGAACGCTGCGTTGGCGGAGGAGACCGCGTCCTCGGCGGAGTCTTCGTTGGAGAGCGTTCAGCAGATGGTGCAACTGATGTCTTTCTTCAAAGTGCAAGGCGCCAGCAGCGCCCTGGTGAAGTCAGTGAAGCCAAAATCGTCTAAGGCGCAGGCCCCGCAAGCCAGACCTGCCGCGAAAGCGGCAGCGCGACCGCAAGCGGATAAAACGCAAACAGACGAAGACTGGGAAGTGTTCTGATGGATAAGCGACAGAATGCGCAGCAGAGCGCAGACAATAACCTGCAATTTCTGACTTTCTGGCTGGGTGACGAGTCCTACGGGCTCGACATCCTGCGTGTGAGGGAGATTCGTGGCTGGAACAGACCACGGGAAATTCCCAACGTGCCCAAGTACATCAAGGGCGTTATCGACTTTCGCGGCGGCATCGTGCCCATCGTCGACCTGCGGGTGCGCTTCGCGCTGCCCAAAGCGGATTACGATCGCGAGACCGTGGTGATCATCGTCTCCGTGGAGTTGGATAAAGAAGGGGGAGCTGAGCATCACACCATGGGCATGGTGGTGGATCGGGTGGCCGACGTCATGGATGTGGCGGAGAAGGATATCAAGGCGCGCCCGCAACTGGGCTCCAAGCTAGACACCCGCTATCTCACCGGCGTCGTCAATCGCAACGAAGGCATGGTGGTGCTGATCGATGTGGACAAACTGCTCGATCCGGAAACATTCACCCAGATGGAATCCTGGAGCAAGGAATGAGCGAACAGCATGAAAGCTATGAGTCCGGCGCCATTAAGTTGCCCGGCACTTTTTCCATCAGCTCGGTGGAAAAAATATATGAGCAGGTGAATGGCGCGCCTGCGTCGCAACGCATCAAATTCGATGGTTCAGATGTGGAAGTTATGGATGCGGCGGCGCTGCAACTGCTGCTGGCGGCGCAAAGGCGACAGGCCAGTCATGGCGGCGGCGTCGACTGGCTGGATGCGTCGGACTACATGAAGCAGGTGGTGCGCATGTTGTCCCTGCAATCGCAATTCCCCGGGCTTGCGGATTGAAGGAAGGCGGCTTATGAACGATAAGCTGCATACCGGCGAACGGGCGCGGGAATTCAACTTCACTCAGGAACATTTCGCCAAACTCAGCGCCATGAGTTACGACCATACCGGGATCGTGGTGCAAAGCAACAAATATGAAATGTTCTACTCACGCCTGGCCAAGCGCGTGCGCGCTTTGAAGCTGAGTAACTTTGACCAGTACGTGGCCTATCTGGAGCGCCATAAGGACGAAGAATTCACTCATTTCATTAACGCGCTGACTACCAACCTCACGTCTTTTTTCCGGGAGAATCATCATTTTGTGTTTTTGCGGGACAAAGTGGTTCCAGAATACGCCAAGGCTGGCGTCAAGGAATTTCGGGTGTGGTCGGCGGGCTGCTCTACCGGAGAAGAAACCTACTCCATCGCCATGACCCTGGCGGAGGCTACGGAAGGAACCAAGATGAGCTGGCGGATCACCGCGTCAGATATCGACACTGAGGTGTTGGGCAAAGCCCAACGCGGCGTTTATCCCCTGGAGCGCGTTGAATCGATTCCGGCGCCGGTCAAGAAACGCTGGTTTCTGCGCGGAAAGGGGGCCAATGCGGGTATGGCGCGAGTGTCGTCTGAGCTGCAGAAGAATATTGAGTTCATGCAGGTTAACCTGATCAAACCGTTCTCCTTTCAGCACAAATACCATGTGATTTTTTGTCGTAACGTGGTGATCTATTTTGATCGCGAAACCAAACAGAAACTCATCGCCCGCTATGCGGACAGCCTGGTGGACAAAGGCTACCTGATTATGGGCCATTCCGAATCTCTGCACGGCGTGTCCAGCCAGTTTGTCTCCCTGGGGCAAACCATTTATCAGAAGGTGACCTAGCGTGAACTCCGCACAGAAAAAACCGCAACCGCCGCCGCTGAGTCTGCCATGGTTCCAGAATGTGAACCGCTTCTGGGTGCAGAACCAGGGCCGCTTCATGGCCAAAATCATGCCCGGAGAATATTACGTCACCAACCAGCAGGAATTGATCGGCACTGTGCTCGGCTCTTGCATCTCCGCCTGCGTGCGCGACCCGGCTTCGGGCGTGGGCGGCATGAATCACTTTATGCTGCCGCAAAATGCAGGCGGCGGCCGCATGGATATCCTCAGCGATGCATTTCGCTACGGTAACTACGCCATGGAGCATTTGATCAATGACGTCATGAAGCTGACCGGCAAGCGCAGCACCCTGGAGGTGAAGATATTCGGCGGCGCCAATGTGATTCGCGGCATGAGCAGCGTAGGAGAGAAGAATATCGACTTTGTGCGCCGCTATCTGGAGGTGGACGGTTTCAAAATCTCCTCTGAGGATGTAGGCGGCGATTATCCGCGCAAGATTCTGTATGACCCCACCAACGGCAAAGTCATGATGAAGCGACTGAAGTCTCTGCACAACGATACGGTGATTCAACGTGAAGAACACTATATGGACGAGTTGAGCCATACCAAGGTAGCGGGAGATGTGGACCTGTTCTGATCGAGATGGAGGTTTCCGGCGCATTTGAACGAATAATGACGAGGAACAATATGAGCAGCGGAGCGGGGAAGGTATACAAAGTCCTGGTCGTGGATGATTCTGCGCTGATGCGCAAAATCCTGGTGGAAATTCTCAATCAGTCGCCGCATCTGCAAGTGGTGGACACCGCCGGCGACCCTTATCAGGCGCGAGAGAAAATCAAGGCGCTTAATCCGGACGTCATCACCCTGGATGTGGAAATGCCGCGCATGGACGGACTCACCTTCCTGCGCAACCTGATGCGTCTGCGTCCCATGCCGGTGGTGATGATTTCCAGTCTCACCGAGCAGGGCGCCGCCGTGACCCTGGACGCTCTGGAATGCGGCGCGGTGGACTTCATCGCCAAGCCCAAAATTGATTTGCGCGAAGGCATCGAAGAAAAAGCCCAGGAAATTATTGATAAGGTCATCACCGCTGCGCGCATCCCTCACGACAAACTGCTTCTCAAGCAACAACGGCTGCAAACGCAGCACCAGAAAGTCGCCGCCGGCGAGAGGCCGCAACCGGTTTTCGCCACTACGGACAAGCTGATCGCCGTCGGCGCTTCCACTGGCGGACTGGACGCCATTCGCGACCTGCTGGACGGGTTGACCATGGACCTGCCGGGCATCGTCATCACCCAGCATATTCCCGGCGCCTTCTCGCGCTCCTTTGCGGAGCGTCTGGACCGGCGTCTGCCGATGAAGGTGGAAGAGGCCTATGATAACGCCCCCATTACCATGGGACGGGTGTACATCGCCCCCGGCGAATATCATCTCGAAGTGGTGCGCACTGGCGCCAAGTATGTGTGTCGTCTCAGTGAGACCCCGCCGGTGAATCGTCATCGCCCCAGCGTGGATGTGTTGTTCGACTCAGTGGTCAAAGCCGCCGGCGCCAACGCCATGGCGGTATTGCTGACCGGCATGGGCAAAGACGGCGCCGCTGGACTGTTGCGTCTGCATGAAGCGGGCGCTTACACCATCGCCCAGGATGAAGCGTCCAGCGTGGTGTGGGGAATGCCCGGCGCGGCGGTGAAACTCAACGCCGCCGATGACGTTTTACCCCTGGAAAAAATCGCTGCCTCCGTGAAGCGCTGGTATGCGGAGAACCCTGGCTAGGCGCGCTGATCGCCGTCGCGCGCCAGCTCGACAAAATGCGCATCTTCCCCGGTAATCCGGTAGCCATGGCGACGGTAGAAGCGAATCGCCCCATGGTTGTCTTTGAAGCTGGAAAGGGTGATTCGGCGCTGCGTCTCTTGCGCCAGACGATGTAATTGCGCCATCACTTGCGACCCCAGTCCCTGACTTTGCGCCTCTCTAAAAATCAGCGCCAAATGCAGATGCAGCGCGTCCTCATGCAACCGATAGCAGAGCAGGCCGACCCGTCTGTCGGCGCTGACGATCCAGTACAGATCCTCCAACGCGTAGCGGCTGTGGAAGCGCTGGGTTTGATAGTCTTCATCCCATCCGAACGCGGTGTCGATGGACGTATAGAGCCCCGCTTTATAAGCGGCGAACGCCTCGCTGAGCTGGTGTGTCTTGAGAGAGATAAATCTTACGTCGGCGTCTTCGCGCATGCCTCAGCTACCTTGTCCTTTCACTCGCATTTCAATAGCGTCGTGCAGCCAGAATTCTCGCTCCAGCGCGATAGGTTCGCCAGCGACTTTTACCTGCCGCTCCAGTTTCAGAGAAGGGCAGCCCTCCCGCACCTGCAAATGTTGCGCATGGCTGTGGCTGAGAGGCGAGGAGGAAATACTGACGTCCAGCTCTCTGGCCCGATAGCCGTATTGTTCCCGCACCAGTGCGGTGAGAGACCCAGCCAGATCGTGGGAGAGCAGGTCAGGGAAGGCCGATTCCCGAAAGTAGCAGACTTCCAGCAGTACCCAGCGCTGGTCCACTGCGCGGCGACGGGTGACGACAAAGGCGCTCTGCGTCGGCGCCTGTTTTAGCGCCTTGCTAACCTGAATTGGAGGCGTCTCCTGCACGGCGCTGAGCAATTCCGTCGTCAGCGCCCGATGCTGACTGATCGCCTCTTCCTGAATACTGCTGCTGCGGGTGGGATCGTAGATAAACACTGGCGGCGCCACGAACCAGCCCATGCGATTCAGACGATAGATCAATCCCTGTGACTCCAGCGCGTGCAGGGCGTCGCGGGCGCTGACGCGGGAGACTTCGAATAGGGCGCATAAGGCGCGTTCCGAGGGAAGCTTGCTGCCGGCGGGCAATTCGCCGTTGAGAATGCGCTGCTGCAGTTTGGCGGCGAGAGACAGATAAGCGGCTGCCTGATTCACAATTCATTCCTTACGTCTTTTCCGGCGCGGACCCGCGCCCGGTGTTGGCTTTGGCGCATTACAGCGAATCGGCATGACATAAATATGACAGTCTGGTTCGTACCAGCGGTCATAAAACTGCCTTGTTTATGAAATTTTATGGAAATTCCAATGAAATATTCCAACTTTATCTTGGTCCGAACCAGATGATTCGCCAGTTATTAACACGACGCTGATATTGACGTGTTGGTAACCGGGCGCCGGGATGCGCCTGCGAGGCGGCAAGCCGCGAAGGCAGGACCTGACACATACAGGCCCTGTCGCTTCAGACAAATAGAGGGACGCTGTTTGGCTGCCGGATTCATAACCTACAAGGAATATCTCATGCTTCATAAACGACTTGCTTGGTTGGCCTGCGGTCTCGCCTTCGCTCTGGCCGGCTGTTCCGGCGACCAGGACCCCACCGACCCGCCTGGCTCTGATGTCGAGCCGCCGAGCAGCGCCACCGCGCCGGATTTTATCGTGCAACCCTATCTGCAGGCTCCCGCATCTGACCAAATGACGGTGATGTTCGAAACGGGAGAAAGCAATGCGGAAGTATGGGTGCGCCCCTTCGACGGCAAGGGCGAATTCACCCGCGTCAGCGCGGAGTCTCATTCCCTCGACGGCTTGGTGCGTAAAGCGCCGATACATCAGCTCAGCTCCAATACGTTGTATGAGTACTACGTGGTCACCAAGGTGTTGGGGGAACAGCGGGCGACGCCGCGTTACGCTTTCAAAACCTGGCCCCAGGCGGGGGATGGCGTGGAGCAGGCGCGCGTCATCGCGTTGAGCGACACCCAGTTAGATCGGGATGAGTACGCCAAGGTGCTCACCAATGTGGTGAACCAGGGTTTTCTGCAACATGAATGTGACGCGGCGAAACCACAGACCTGCGCGGAAAACATCGCCGCCATCACGATTTCCGGCGATGTGGTGCAAGTGGGCGGCAATCGCCAGAACTGGCGCGAGCAGTTGTTCGGCAGTCTCGCCGCCATCACGCCCTATGTGCCGCTGGTGACTGTGCCCGGGAATCACGATTACTACAGCGACGCTGAATTACGTCTGTATCGCAGCTATATGGCTCCGCCGGAAAACGGTTCTATCGGTTACGAAGACAAGTGGTACTACCTGGACTACATGGACCTGCGTCTGGTCGGGCTGGACAGCTACACGATCTCCGGCGCCCATGGCGCGTTCAACCGGGATACGCTGGCGGTGCAACGGCAGTGGCTGAAAGAAACGCTGAGCGATGCGGAAGTGCAGGGCAAGCACTTTGTGCTGGGAATGTTCCACCATGGCTGTCTGTCGGAAATGTGGAACGTCGGAGAGAGTATCGGCAGTTGCGAAATGGTGGCGGAACTGGAGCAATACAGCGCTCGCACTGGCGCCGTGACGGGGCATCTGTTTGGCCACACTCACGCCTATTCCCGAGGACAGTCCCGGGATGTGAACCATCTGTGGCTCAACGCCGCCAGCGCCTCCGGGTACATCGAACCGCTGGACGATGCGGATCATCAGGCCAAGCAGATCCGCGATTACGACACCTTCGAGATCAGTCGCAGCGAGTTCGGTTACAACCTGCTGACCTTCCATTTTGGCGACGCGCCGACGATGACGTTGGAACGGAAGAAAGGCGGCTTTGACGGCGACACCGAATTCGCGGTGGTGGACAGTCTCACCTTTGCTGTTGAAGACAACGTCAATCTACCTCTGGTGACGGCGGGAACCGGCGAGCAGGACGCCAACGCCGTGGAGTTGGGTGTGCAGGTGGCCATGCCGGATGCGGTGCGCGCAGTGCATTGGCAGGTGTCGGAAAGCGCGGATTTTGACGGCGTGGTCTACGATATCTGGGGCAATCGCACGCGCCGCCAGAACTGGTACTACGGTCCCGCCGATGAGGTCGAGGGCAATCATGAAAGCGGCTATGTCGCTATCGACACGCAGGCGGATGCGGACATTTTTAATCTGCAGCTGAGTGACATGTTGAACGCCGCTCCCGTACGCGTCGGCGGCGATGACTACTACCGCTGGAACAAGCGCTACAGTGAGCAGAATACCCATACGTCCAGTTATGACGCCTACGCTGGCCAGAGCCGTCCGGAACTGACATTGCGTCCGGGGACGACCTGGCATTGGCGCGCCCGGGTGCGGGATGCGCAGATGAACTGGTCCGCCTGGAGTGACGTCGCCAGCTTCGATATCACCGGAACCCGCACTGATAACCTGATCGTCAATGGCGATGCGGAGGCCGGGGACATGAGCGGATGGAATCTGCAAAAAGGCATGATGAACGCCATCACCGCCAACGACAACGGCGGTTTTGGTCCCGCTGCAGGAACCTACTATTTCGCCGGACGCGGCTTCGGCAAAGGCGCGCCTTCCGACTGTTGCGAGGAGCAGGCAATACAGGACATTGACGTATCCGCTTATGCGACTGAAATAGATGCTGGAAGCGCCTACGTGGAATTCAACGCCATGCTTTCCACCTGGAGCGGCGCGGATGAACCCCGCCTGCAACTGACCGCCCTGGACGCCAACGGCGCCGAATTGGCCTGGGTAGGAGATGACGTCCTTACCAGTAACAGCTCGCAATCCTGGGAAGCCCGCCAAGTCTCAGGCCAACTCCCCAACGGCGCCCGCACCCTGCGCGTGAGCATGGGAGGCGTACGCAAAGCCGGTAACGACAACGACGTGTACTTTGATGATTTAAAGCTGTTTTTGTATTACTGAGCGGAGTGCGGAAAGTCGCGCCTCGGCATTGCTTCCGCATGCGAACGTTAGCGGGGATCAGTCCGTTAACGTTCTTTCCCTTTTCAGCTTGGCCGCACCGCCCTCCCACGTGAGTTCAATGACGTCGCCTTCCGACATTGCGCGCATAGCGCTACGAATGCCTACGCAAGAGGTGTTGGCCGGCTCGCCGTTAATGGAGGTAATGTGCAGACCGACCTTTAAGCCAGCGGCCTTGGCGGGGGAGTCGTCCCAAACCAGGGAAACCGTCGGCGTTTCTTCGAAGTTCAGACCAAATCCATACGATGAGCGCGAGAAAGGCCCGTTGCGATACGGGAGAAAGTAAGCAGAGGAAGACCGTGAATCAAGCGTGACAATGAAGTGCTCCAGTACCGATGCGCCAATCAGACTGGGTGGCGCTTCCCGCAACAGCGCGCCGACCTGTCCCAACTCAACATTGCCGATTGACAGGTTATTGAACTGCACCTGAAGCTGCTCTTTGTCTGGCGCCGCGCCGCCCAGCGAACCGCCGAGCGAGCCTGCGCCCGAGAGGCTGGCGCTAACGCCGCCGTTGCGCTTTGCGCCCTCGAAATCGGGGGGAGAAACCGCCAGATACTCAGGCGAACCGGTATCAAACATTGCTTTGCTTTTGGCCTTGTCCGCGAACTGAATATCGAATATCGGCGCATGCGGGTAACCAAAATCATACAGGGGCTGCTTTTTGGCTTTGTCGAGGTGGCCAAGTTTCGCTAACTCAGAGTGACAACGCAGCACAGAGGAGGATAAATCAATCTGCCAGGCGCAAAGCGGCAGCACTTCAGAGCCGAGCACGCCATCAAACAAGCACTGCGCCGTCTTTGGAAAATCCGCCACGAAGAGCGGTGTTTTATGGAAAACTGTTCCCCCCACATTCAAATCCGCCTGTACAATCTCACTCTCGACGATCGCCCCGTGAGAATCTCGCCCTTGGCGTTTGTCGATGGCCTTAAGCCCCAACTCTTTCGCGAGCTGCGCGCTCATCATCGACGGCGAACCGGTATCAAAGACAAAACGCCGGGGAGCGCCGCCAACCTCGACTTCAACAAATAACTTGTTGGCCAGAACCTCCAAGGGAAGTTCGAAAGAGAATGCGTTCTCCGCTACGTAAGGACCCTCCGTCACCCAACCCGGCGCCTCATCGGACGCGAACGATAGAGAAGAGGCGGCGACCAGCGCGACGAGGGGAAGAAACGCTTTTGGAAATGTCATATTCAGTGTCCCTATAGGCAGTGAATGGAAGGCGGGCAATACCCTGAGCTGCTGAGTGCTATCCGTATCACAGAACTATCTGCGCCAGAATCGCCACCACTTTTTCACAGGCTCTCGGGGAATACAACTGACCTCACTACGCCATTCGAACCCCTTCCTGTTCTGGTTTTTCGCAGCGCAGCTTCCATTCCGGCAGGATAACGACGCCTCGGAGCGCCAGTGCTGGAGTAAATGCTCCACAAACTGAGGAGGTAATTGATAGTCATGGGCGTTTATATAATGAAAAATCGCCAAAGGCAGAACATAGCGAATGTCGCCTACCTCAACCCAGAACTCCCCATGGAACCTCTCGTCAGCATCACACATCTCACACGCATGTTTGCCCAACTCACCATCATGGGCAAAATGACATTGCCGGAAATGCTGCAGAATCTCCAACACGAAATCAGGATTGGGTCCAGTACTCGGAACAGAATCACCCAGCCAGCCAATCGTCCGAACGTTTGAGTCGCCGTGCATTTCGGGGCAGTAAGCGTAATGGTGGAAATCTGGGATTTTCATAGGCAGAGGTAGTGCAGAGGGCAGTTTTTGAATGGCTTATACGGAGTATTTCAGATCACTCTTAGTGACTGAATGATAATACTCGCTGCATCAGAGATACTTTAGCCTCCAATTTCTATTTCTGTTATGGTTGAATTAATGACGTCAATATTCCCTGTTACAGGGTTTCTGGCCGAAGCCTGGTACTGTATCGAAATGCTTTCGGAGTCAGGTAGGTTGAAGTACTCATTTAGAACAAGGCTGCCTCTGTATGAACTATGAGGCCTGATTTCTATATAGTCATCAGGAAACGAAGACGGCTTTACTTTTATATTTATCCTTCTTTTTATCTCTTTTCCTTCTGCATTTAATGACAAGCATGAAATTGTGTATATGCCATTATGGAAGGCAAGATTTTTGTCCAGGAAGTAGCTTGTTTCTCCTTTGTTACTGAAAGTGACAGTTATGTTTAGGGTTCGACTGTTGCTGCTCGTAAAAGCCTGCTCTTCAGTGTCAGAAATTGTTCGAAAGGCGTTCACCCCTTCATGGAGTGCGACTATGGTTTTCACAACAAACGAAATTTCATTATTTAGTGTATAAATATTTGATAAAAATGATGTTTTTACGTATCTCGAAAATATTTTTTCGGTTCTTATAGGTAGGATATACTTAAGTATTTATATTTTGGAAATACTATTTTAAAAATAGGCAAAGTTTTAAATATATCTATAATGTTATTAAAGCTTATGAGGTTTTCGATCTCGAAATCCACTTTCACTTCGAGGCCGTATAAAAAATAGAGTGTTTTTTGATCTATTTTTCGCCTTATTTGTAGCGTAGGAAAAAAATCTATTATTAAGTGTTTGAGTTTTTTAGTAATCAATATTTAAATGTGTGTGTCGATTTTTTCTCTTTTTTGAATCCATTTTTTAAATATTATTGTTAAGATTTTTCATAATTTATGACAACTTGATTGGTTGTGGGAAGACTATAGAAAACCATGAGCTTAAGCAGATTGGCTGAAATTTTTTCATGTGCGCTAAGTGGGTTAAATCTTTTGTTTAGAACGGCCGGAAAGCTCACATAGTTTCCAAAATTGAGAGACTGTAATTTAATTTGTGTATCTGCCTATCACTAGTACCCTATAGCGGGGTTAAGGATAGGTAGACAATGAACCAGAAAGAATTAGAAGCATTTGCCCGTGAGGCAGCCAAATCTCTGAAAACAGAAAAGGATCTCAACGAGTTCCGTCAGATGCTCACCAAGGCGACCGTGGAAGCCGCGCTCAATGCAGAGCTGGATGTGCATCTGGGGTACGAGAAACATCAATCTTCAAATTCAGACAATAGCCGTAACGGCTATTCCAGCAAGACCCTCCGTACCGAGGACGGTCAGTTTGAAGTTAATACTCCCAGAGATCGTCAGGGCAGCTTTGAGCCTCTACTGGTCAAGAAGCAGCAGACCCGTTTCACCACCATGGATGACAAGATTCTCAGCCTCTACGCCAAAGGCATGAGCACCCGAGAGATCGTGGCTACCTTCAAGGAAATGTATGGTGCGGATGTTTCTCCCACCTTAATCTCCAAAGTGACGGATGCCGTGATTGAGCAGGTGGTGGAATGGCAGTCTCGTCCTCTGGATGCGGTTTATCCCATCGTGTACCTGGACTGCATTGTGGTGAAGATCCGCCAGGACAAGCAGGTGATCAACAAAGCGATCTATCTGGCCCTGGGGGGCAACCTGGAAGGCCACAAAGAATTGCTAGGGATGTGGCTCTCGGAAACCGAAGGGGCGAAGTTCTGGCTGAATGTGCTGACCGAGTTGCAGAACCGGGGCGTGAAGGACATTCTGATCGCCTGTGTGGACGGCCTGAAGGGTTTCCCCGAAGCGATCAATACCGTGTATCCCCAAACCCAGATACAGCTCTGTATCGTGCACATGGTGCGCAATGCGGTGAAGTATGTGCCGTGGAAAGACTATAAGCCGGTCACAACAGATCTGAAGCGGATCTACCAATCGGCCACCGAGGAGGAAGCCCTCTCAGAGCTGGACAGGTTTGCCGAACGATGGGATGAGAAATATCCCCAGATCAGCCGATCCTGGCGGCTTCACTGGGAGAACCTCAACACTCTGTTCCGCTACCCGGAAGACATTCGCAGGGCCATCTACACGACCAACGCCATAGAGTCCCTTAACAGCGTCATTAGGAAGGTGATCAAGAAACGGAAGCTGTTCCCCACGGATGATTCCGCAAGGAAGGTGGTGTATCTGGCAATCATGGATGCGTCGAAGAAATGGACGATGCCGATCAGGAATTGGAAGTCAGCGCTGAACCGATTTATGATCGAGTTCGAAGATCGCTTAACAGAGTATCTTTAATAACCAGGCAGATACACAGAATTATTTACAGGGTCAAAATTGAAATTATGAATTTAATATCTCATCTAAATTTTCTTCGCAATAAATAAAGTCATAAAGATCATCCACCACTACTCTCCATCGCTGCATACTCTCTCTTGCTACTTTTACAGCAAGCTGCATACCTCCTTCACCTTTACCTATTGTTAGTTCAAAAAATGAGCATGCATCTTTGCCTAAGTAATTCGACCAAGCGTCAAGCTCTTCCTCGTCACTCTCCTCAAGCACTGAAGTTCCTAAGAATTTGATCCAGATATTAGCGTTTCCCTCGGCGATCAAACCACTAGCCCTTTCTTTATCAATATTGACAGCATTCAAGTCTGCCAAAAATGCCAGTGCATCTTCGGGGTGAATTTTATTGCTACTAACCAAGTAAATCGAGGTGGACATCACGGCCCTCCATTTTTTGCTAAATACTCTAGCAGTTCATCAATAGAATGAACCACTGCAGATGCCCCTGCATCAATTGTATTTTGAACCTTCGTACTATTTTTTAATCTAGGAGCGACAACAACTATTGGCTTATTATGAGGGTTAACGATTGCGTTAGTTAACCGCGTTCCAACCTGATCAGCTTTGCTCGCCCTGCCCATAGTAGCTTCAATAATGAAGTTCGGTGTTTCAATATCAATTTCACCAACATTACGCGCTTCAGTAGGATGTGGTACTTCTCGCCTAAATGATACCAAGTGATCGCGTAGTGCTTGAGCTACTTCTGCCTCAAACTTAACATCCCTCGCTTCGTGCTTAGGTAACAGCGCTCCTTTACTATTTTTCCCCTGGAGACCTAGAGCAATAGCATCGTCAAATTGCCCCACTGTTATGTTTGAAGCAGCAATAGCCTTAGCCTGTCGCCACGGATCTTCCTTCTTCGCCGTCAACCCAAACGGATCAACCCATCCCACTGGATTTGGCGCATATTGGTAGGCATTGGCGCCGCCCAGGAGGCCGATGGGGTCTTGGTTGATGAAGCGGCCGCTTTGGGGATCATAGTACCGGTGGCGGTTGTAATGGAAGCCGGTTTCTTCGTCAAAGTATTGCCCCTGGAAGCGTAGCGGGTTGTGGACGTTTTCCAGGTCTTGCAGGGCCAGGGCGCCGTAGGCTTTGTAGCGGGCGGACCAGACCAGGGTTCCTTCTGCGTCGGTCATTTCCTGGGGCGTGCCCAGGTGATCCAGGTGGTAGTGGTAGACTTTTTCGTCCTGGATGAACGCCAGCGGCCGGAAGGAGTCGGGTTCGTAGACGTAGAGCTTGCGCAGGTGCTGGCGTTGTTCGGACAGCAGCACGTCGCCGTTCCACAGGAATTCGGTCTGGCCGAAGGCGTCCTGTTTTGCGATGCGGCGGCCCAGGGCGTCGTAACGATACTCGGTGCGCTGGCCGTCTTTCTCCACCGCAATCAGCTGGTTCTGCTTGTTGTAGAGGTAGCGGGTTTCCAGTTTGCCGCCTTTGCCGCGACGTTCGCGGATCAGGTTGCCGGCGTCGTCATAGTCAAAGTGGCGGTCGCCATGGAATTGCAGGCGGTTGCCTTTTCTCACCGCGCTATCGCTTTCTCCGCTCAGAATATTGCCCGCCGGGTCGAAGTCGAACTGCTCGTTGCAGTAACTTTCCACCTGCTTGAGACGGTCCAGGGCGTCGTAATGGTAGCGGGTCGTCCCTTTCTGCAGATCGTCGATCAGCGCCAGATTGCCGTGGTGGTCGTACTGGTAGCGACGGTCGATCAGTTGCGTTTTGTTGGCCTCATGGCCGACGCGATGGCGGCTCAGGCGGCCCATCAGGTCGTATTCGTACTGGGATTGCAGTGCGCCCTGCTGGCGGGCGACTTCCCGTCCCTGCGCATCGCGGGTGATCTGCGTCAGCAGGTTGTCGTTGTAGCGGGCTTCGCTGAACAGGCCATGCTGATCGTAGGCGAAGTTCAACCGGGTTCCGTCCGCTAACTGGGTTTGCGTGCGCAGGCCCAGGGGATTGTAATCATGACGCAGCACATGCTGGTCCTGACGCTCTTCGGTTAGCTGTCCCAGGGCGTTGTAGGCGAAGCGCAGCTGTCGGTGAGGATTGCTCGCCTCAGTGAGCCGTCCCGCTGCATCATAGTGGAACTGGCTGATTTCGCCGTCCGGGCTGTGTTTTTCCCGCAGTCGGCCCAGCGGATCGCGGCTGAAGCGGGTGGTGTTGGCCTGTTCCGACGGCAGGTCGATATGAACGCCTTCCAGATGAGAGATCAAATGCCCGGCGCGGTTGTACTGGTACTCCTGAATGCGCCCATCGAAGCCGATCTCCCGGATCAGGCGTTCATTGCGGTCGTAGCCCAGCTTATAGCGCTCGCCCTTCTCGTTGATCAGACCAATCAGGTTGCGTTCTTTGTCGTACAGGTATTCAAACACCTGTCCGTTGGCGTCGATCTTTTTGCGCACCTGGGACAGGCCGTCGTACACGTATTCTGTGCAGCGACCGGCGGCGTCGATAAAGTGGGTCAGCTGGCTGTTGGCGTTGTAGCGCAACTGCACGGCGGAGCCGTCGGGATGCTGTACGCGGGTGACGTTGCCGAGCAGGTCATATTCGTACTCGGTGGTGCGCTGGTCGGCGTCCACAACCGCGCCGATATCGCCGTCTTCGTTCAGCAGGTACTCGGTGCGGCGGCCGTTGACGCTCTCGCTGACTAACTGCGCGAGGGCGTTCCAGACGAAGGTTTTTTCATTGCCGGCGGCGTCGGTGATGCTCTGCGGCAGGCCGCGTTCGTTGTAGGCGTAGCGGGTCTGGTTGCCCAGCGGATCGGTGACGCAGGTCAGCAGCCCTTTGCCGTCGTACTCGCGACGCCAGCTGTGGCCCAGGGGATTGATCATCTCCACCGGCTGGCCGCGGTGGTTGTAACGGATTTTGTAGGACGCGCCGGCGGCGTCTGTCAGTTGCGTCAGTAACCCCTGCTCGTCGTAGACGTAGCGGGTGACGCCGCCTTCCGGGTCGATATGCTGGATCAGCTGGCCGTTTTTGTTGTAGGCCATGCGCGTGACCCCGCCTTCGGGATCGATTTCCTTGATGATCTTGCCGCGGTGGTCGTAGTAATAAGTAGTTTTGCCGCCATTGCTGTCGAAAGCGTGGGAGACTTTATTGGCGGTATCCCATTCAAAACGGTAATCGTAAATGCCGCGATCGCCCCACTGGCGCAGACACTTGCCGCTGGGGCTGTACTGACTCCACTCGAAATAGAAGCTGAAGCCGGTTTTCAGGGTGCGACGGGTGATGACGTGATGGCGGTAGGCGTAGCTTTCGCTGGCGCCGGCTCGGTCTGCGGCGCGGATCAGATCCTGCTGCTCGTCATAGTCGTAAGTCGCCAAGGTCGCGACGGCGCCGTTGGTCTGGATCGACTGAATCTCGCACATCAGTCCCTGGGCGTTGTGCAGGATATGCAGGCGCGGTCCCCAGTTGGCTTGCAGGAGTGTGATGGGACGCGCATAGCCGTCCACGTCCTGCCAGTAAGCAATGTCGATGCGATTGCCCAAGGCGTCCACCAGAGCTTCCAGCCGGTAGGCGCCGTTGCCGCCGACGAAGACTTTGTCCGGCTGTCCCAGCTGTTGCAGCGCGTAGATGTTCTCGTCCACACGATGCAGAGTCATGCGCTCCGCGGCGTTGCGGCTGGACTGTTCGATCAGGGGACGCGGGAAGTCGATATAACGGCCTTCGTCGGTGGTGAAGGTAATGCGCCCGTTGTCCTCTTCCAGGGTCTGACACAGCAGATGCGTCCAGCCGACGCCCAAACCGCGCTGGTGGTTGTTGGAAGACTTGTAGGTGCGCTTCCACACTAAAGGCATAGGACCAGGCAAGGTGAAATCCACCAGATCCAGCAACTCCTCGCCAGTGATCATGCTCACAGGGTCGCCGCTGACGCAGGCCTCGTCGTTGGCGGTTTGAGTTTCGCCGTTGTCGTTGTGGCCGCTGGCGTCGCTGACGGACGTCTCTTCGGGATTGGACGCTGATGGGGCCGGAGGCGGCGGCGCGCCGTAGCTGGTTTTTTCGCTCTGGACGCTGGCCCAGCCCACATTGCCGTTGAACGACGGATGGCTTTCCGCCATGGGATTGGAGGCGGCCGCTCCCCCTGCGGCGGTCCCCGCCGGACGTTTGGGCGAGGGCGTTTTCACTGGCTTCAGACGGTTCAACAACTGGGTGGCGGCATGGGTGTTGGACTGCCCTGGCGTCAGCTTTTTGTCTTTCTCAATGATCAGCGGATGAAAAGGCTTTTCGCTTGCATCCACCACTAATAACACATTGCCATGGCGGGCTTCGCGAATCAGGGTATTGCGCCAGGTATTGAACGCCGCCGCGCCGCGGCCGGGAAACTTGTTTGAGGTGGACTGGAAATGACTTCCCTGCAGCGAGGCGATAAAGGCGTCGAAATCCTTGCCGCGTCCATCCCCGTCGTTCAGACATTTTTCGATATAGCCGATGGCGGTAGTGGGCGACTCAATGCGCGTCAGTTCATCAGCGACGATATCCAAGTGATGTTTGACTTGGAAGCGACGGGGGTAATGCATGCAGGAAACATCCTATGTTGCAGGCCGCTTCTGGACGCACGAAGGCTCAGGTAAATTGGGGTCGGGGAACCTGAATTGCTGTAAGAAGAGGCCGGGTTACAAACAGAAATAATACTGGCGTTATTGTATTTGTGTCTGTTTTTTGATCAATCGTCCTTTGGGACTAACGTCAGTCATGAGAAAGGAGTAAGTAAAAATAGCGTTGTAGAGGGGGGAGGTAATTAGTCTGTTTAAAACAGATCGATATCTCCATCTTCTTCGTTTTGCTGGGCCATTTCATCCAGATAGTTGGCTTTGAAGTGGGCTAATGCGGTTTCGATGGCGACGCCATTGAGGATCATGTCGAACATCTCTCTCTCGCAGGCCATGGTGTAGCGACCTTTGAGGTCTTGTTGCAGGTTGCGCCATTCTTCCGGCTTGTCCAGCCGCTCACGCGCCCGCAGGAGCCCGCCGAGGTCGCCGAGGCTCTCCTTGACGTGGCAAAGGCGTTGCGCCAAGCGATCAAAAAACTGGAAGTCGACCACGGCGTTATGGACGTCTTTCTTCAGTCCGTCCAATTGCAATTTCAGTTCATGGGCCTGTGTAGAAGGGTCAGGGGCAGAGTTAACGGTTTCCACGATAGTCGTGAAGGACTGGGTCAAACGGCCGAAGGATTTTTCGCTTTCCAGGATGGAGGCTTCGATCTGCGCTACCGCCAGCGTGAGCATGGTGATGGTTTCGTTGATGTGCAGCCATTGTTCTTCGCTCAGCTCCAAAGGGGTTTCTGTCTTGCTCATCCGTTTGCCTCTAATGTTTGTTCTGAACTTACGTCCTGTCTCGCCTTTCAGGTTTCCACCACCGTGACCCGGTCGCCCTGCGCGCCGGCTTTAATCAGGCCCTGACGGGCGCGGTTGAGAACGCTTTCCGGGCGTTCATCCAACAACTGGTTCTGGGTAATGCCGATACTGACTGTAAACGGCGGCCGGATGCTGGGGTGGCGGTCCACCAGCGCCGCCAGTTTGCTACGCAACCGCTCTGCGGCAAGTCCCGCCTGGCGCAGATCCGTTTCCGGCATCAATACGGCGAATTCGTTTTCTCCGATGCGTCCGAGCGTGTCCTCGCGACGGAATACCGCTTTGCAGGTCGCGCCAATGAGCGCCAGCATTTGCTGGCTTTGCTCCGAATCCCGGGCATGGGAGGCGTTGAACTGGTCTACCTGAAAAGTGAGTAGCGAGAACAGTGAATGATGCCGGTAGGCGCGCCGCCATTCTTTATCCAGTCCATCAAGGAAATGGTCTTTGTTGGCGAGCAAAGTGGTCCCGTCTTTGCCGGCGGCTTTGGAGAAGTGCTCCTCCAGTTTCACGTAGGCGCTAATGTCCCGTTGGATTGCGGCGAAATGGCTGACCGCGCCGCTTTTGTCCAACAACGGCATAATGCTGATTTCGATCCAGTATTGGCTGCCGTCTTTGCGATAGTTCAGCAGTCGGCAACGTACTTGTGACTTTTCCTGTAAGGCGCGACGAATGCGTCGGCAGGCGCTTGCATCGGTTAGTGGGCCTTGCAGCATTCTGGGAGTGGCGCCGAGAAGTTCATCTCTGCTGTAACCGGACAAGTCCTCCATGGCGCTGTTGGCGTAAACGATTTCCGGACCGGGGTCGTCCAAGGGCGAGGCTTTGGTGACTAAGACGCCGTCAGCGGCGTTTTCCACAATGTCTTGAAAACCGAACTCTTGTTCCAGTGCGTTCATTGCTGTCCCAATTGCAGGTGTTCCACTTTTAAGTCTAGTTAAATCTGCCCGCAGCTACTTACTTTTAGGAAATATATTTATTAATCAATTGGTTGATATGTTTTTAATAAATAGCTGACTCAATCCCGGATGCCTATAATGTATTAACTTCATTCAAGTGTAGTAGAAAGCTGAGTAAAGCCATTATCTGCACGGACTCTACGGAAAGACGCGAAGCTTATGCAAAGCACTGAGATTAAAGCGCCGCTTACCCTGACGACCGCGCGTTTGCAGTTGCGCCAGTTCACGGAAGCGGATTTGCCGGAGTACGCCAAGATGCTGGCTGACGACGAAGTCATGCGTTATATGGCGAATGGACAGGGCTACGACTTGGATGCGGCATGGAAAAGTCTGGCGCTGATGCTTGGCCACTGGCGCTTGCGCGGCTATGGTTTGTGGGCGCTGGAGGATATTCAAAGCGGGCGTCTGCTGGGGCGCGCGGGTCTATACTATCCGCAGGGATGGCCGGGCATAGAGATTGGCTGGTTACTGCGTCGCGCCTCCTGGGGGCAGGGGTACGCCTATGAGGCGGCGCAAACGATCAGAGACGTGGCGTACTCCCATGTCGGCGCATCATCGCTGGTCAGCCTGATCCATCCCATGAACGCCCGCTCACGGCGGGTGGCGGAGAAGCTGGGAGGGAAAGCCAATAAAACCCTGGAAATCCAGCAGAAGCAGGTTCTGCTTTATAGCATTCCAAAATCCTAACCTGTGGAGGAGTCGATATGTCGAGAAAGACAGGACAGAGTAAGCCCGCCCAATTAGTGAAAGCGGGATGTGGCGTACGTTTCGATCCAGAACAGTTGGACGAAGACACAGGGTTTGATTTTTCCGGAGCCGCCGACTTGTTAGAGGACGAGAAGGCGCAGCAGGAAAGCGATGGGAATGAACAGGAAACAATAGCGGCAGACGAAAAAAACCCGGCGAAGGCCGGGCAAAGCGCTGAGTAAACACTCAGGGTCGAGGTGCTTACATAAACGGAGTGAGCGACACAGGAATCGCTTTATCCGTCGCATCACTGCGGTCGCAGTAATTCATTAACGCCGCCGGACTAATACCGGCGGCAGGCGAATCGCCAGCTTCTGTTCCGGCGTGTGCTTACAGCTCTACGCCGGGCTCCACATAAAGACGCGGACAGGCGCTGCCGTCTTCTTTGAACAGATGACAGTTGTGCGCTTTGAGACCCAAAGCAATCGGGTTGTTTTCCCGTACCGGGTTGGCGCCCGGCGTGCGCAGGGTCAGGGTGCTGTCGAACCCTTCTACGTCGGCGTGCACCAGGGTTTGATAGCCGAGACGTTCAACCACATTCACCACACCGTTGAGGATCACTTCGCCTTCTTCTGCGCTGACGAAATGCTCCGGGCGGATGCCCAGGGTCGCCTTATCGCCGGTTTTCAGTGCCGCGCCATTGACTGGAACAACCAGATCAATGGCGCCGGGCAGAGACACTTTGACGGACTGAGCGCCAGCTTCCAGCACCGTGCAGGTGACGAAGTTCATCTTGGGAGAGCCGATGAAGCCGGCGACGAATTTGTTGGACGGGTAGTGGTATAGCTCTAAGGGCTTGCCAACCTGGGCGATGCGTCCGTGATCGAGCGCGACGATTTTGTCCGCCATGGTCATGGCTTCCACTTGGTCGTGGGTCACGTAAATCATGGTGCTCTGCAAGCGCTTGTGCAGTTTGGAGATCTCAATGCGCATCTGCACGCGCAGTGCGGCGTCGAGGTTGGACAAAGGCTCGTCGAACAGAAACACTTTGGGCTCGCGCACCATGGTCCGGCCAATGGCTACCCGCTGACGTTGCCCGCCAGACAGGTCTTTCGGCTTGCGTTGCAGCAGGTGCTCCAGTTGCAGAATGCGCGCGGCGTTTTCCACGCGCTTGTCGATCTCTGCCTTGGCGGTTTTCGCCAGTTTCAAACCGAACGCCATGTTTTCCGCCACGTTCATGTGGGGATAAAGGGCGTAGGACTGGAACACCATGCCCACTTCGCGCTGCATGGGCGCCTTTTCATTCATGCGCTCTTCGCCGATGAACAGATCGCCGGAGGTGATTTCCTCCAAGCCTGCGATCATACGCAGCAAGGTGGATTTACCGCAGCCGGACGGGCCGACGAAGACGACGAATTCGCCGTCTTCAATATCCAGGTTGATGTCTTTGGATATTTCTACCGTGTCATAACTTTTGCAGACATTTCTTAGCGTTACGCTGGCCATGGCTGGACCCTCTTAACTTGATTGCCGGCGTTGCTTACGCCAGTTGGCAAATACCGATTCCGTATGCGGGGAGATGAACGCAGGCGTCGCTCCATTCCGCATTGAGAACGCTGAGATCGCTCACCACCGTTTTGGCGCCGGCGGGCAATTCGATATCCACGCTTTGCGCCGACAGGTTCAACGCCACTAACAGGCGCTCGCCATTTAGGCTGCGCTCGTACAGAAGCGTGTCCTGTGGGCTCGGCAGGAAGCGGATGTCGCCTTTCTGCAGCAGCGGTTGCGTCTTGCGCCAGATCAGGAATTCCCGATAAATGTGCAGCAGGGAATCTTCTGCGTCCTGCTGTTCCGCCACGGCGGCGGCCACATGCTCTGGATAGACCGGCAGCCAGGGCTTGCCGGTGGTGAAGCCGGCATGCTCTTGCTCCGCTTCCCAGGGCATCGGCGTACGACAGCCGTCGCGGCCTTTGTATTCCGGCCAGAAGGCGATGCCGTAGGGATCGACCAGATCTTCGTATTCCAGCTCCGCTTCCACCAGACCGAGTTCTTCACCCTGATAGAGGCAGACGCTGCCGCGCAGAGTCAGCAGCATCGTCATGAAAACTTTGTTCAACGCCAGCGGCGCTTCCTGGCCGCACCAGCGCGTGGCGACGCGGGCGACATCGTGGTTGCCGATCGCCCAGCAGGGCCAGCCGTCCACCAGTTTTGACTCGATAGTTTCCACAGTCTTGCGCAGAAACTTGGCGTCGCACTGTTCGGTCAGGAAATCGAAGGAGTACGCCATGTGCAGCTTGTCGCCGTCGGAGGTGTAAGCGGCCATGGTGTCCAGGGAGTTGTCGTCGCCGATTTCACCTACGGTGGTTGTACCCGGGTATTTTTCTAACAGGGCGCGCACCCGTTGCAGGAATGGCAGGTTCTCCGGCTGTGTCTTGTCATAAAGGTGACGCTGATAGGCGTAGGGGTTTTCTTTACGCACGCCAATGGAGCCTTCCGCCACTTCGGTATTGGCGGGGTTATCCCTCAGCAGCTTGTCGTGATAGCAGAAGTTGATGGCGTCGAGACGGAAGCCGTCCACGCCTCTTTTCAGCCAGAACTCGACGTCGCTGAGCACTTGTTCAACCACGTCAGGATTGTGGAAGTTCAGGTCCGGCTGGCTGGTCAGGAAGTTGTGCAGATAATACTGACGACGACGGCTGTCCCACGCCCAGGCGGAACCGCCAAAGACAGACACCCAGTTATTCGGCGGCGTGCCGTCGGGTTTCGCTTCCGCCCACACATACCAGTCCGCCTTCGCATTGTCGCGACTGCTGCGGCTCTCCTTGAACCAGGCGTGCTGGTCGGAGGTGTGGCTGAGCACCTGATCAATGATGATTTTCAGGCCGCGCTTGTGCGCTTCCGCCACCATCACGTCGAAATCTTCCAGGGTTCCGAAAATAGGATCGACGTTGCGATAGTCGGAAACGTCGTAACCGAAATCCTTCATGGGGGAAGTGAAGAAAGGAGACAGCCAGATAGCGTCCACTCCCAGACTGGCGACATAGTCCAGCTTTGCGGTGACGCCAGGCAGGTCGCCGATGCCGTCGCCGTTGGAATCAAAAAAACTACGGGGATAAATTTGGTAGATGACTGCGCCGCGCCACCAATCACGATCAACCTGCATGTCGCCTCTCTTAACAACTCCAAACCAGGTAACGCACGTGCACCCACAGATAAGTGGAAGACGTTGTTATTTTTACAGTTATGAAGATGGTGCCTGCGGCGAACCGGGCGAACATCCTCCCTCCCTCTTTTTTCTTGGCGTAGTAGTGGGGATGAGGGGGGAGGAGGAGGCGGAGGGTGGGTATGAGGGGGAGCTGCGCTCACTCCCCCTGTATCTTACTCAATAGATCCCGCGCCAGATTGATGGCTTCGGAGCGGTGGGTGATGTTCTGTTTTTGGTAGAGGCTGCGGATGTGTGTTTTCACGGTGGTGGGCGCCACTTTCATGTGCTCGGCGATCTGGTCGTTGGACAGACCTGCATGGATAAGGCTGAGCACTTGCCACTCCCGGCGGGTGAGGGGTGAGGTGCGGATGAGTTCCGGTACGTCAGGGCGGTCGATAATATCCTGGATGATGGCTTCGTCCAGCGAGATACGAATCGCGCGGCTGAAATCCCGTTGTTGTTGCGCCAGCTGGATCAGGCGTTCCGCCCGTTGTTTTTCCATCTCATCCAACTGCTCTTCGCTGATCAAGGCTTTGAGAATATTGATCAGCACTTTGCCGATGCGCAGAAAGCTGCCCACAGCGCCGGTGGTGCTGGCGAGTTTCAGTGCGATGGCCATGTGGCGCAGGGCGTCTTCACGTTGCTCGTTGAGCCAGTAAAGCTGCGATAAATGGATATGGTTGCGGTTGATATCGGTTTTCAGGCCAAACTGTTCCGCCATGCTTTGGATGCCTTCCAACAGCGGCAGCGCCTTGTCGAAATCTCCCAGACTGACGTAGGCCCGCGCCCAGTTGCGGATGTTGCACTGGGTAAAGTGGTTGGTGGCCTGCTCCGGCGCCGGCTCTGGCGCTGCGGTCAGCCAGCGTTGAATGGACTCCTTGTCGCGCACCGCGTCCCAATAGGACAGCATGGCGGCGTGCGCGTTGGCGGTCCAGTCGATATGGTATTCGCCGGAGGCCAGCATCTTGTGAATCTTCTGCACGTAGTCTGCGCATAACGACTGACGACCGCGCGCCTGGGCGATCTTCGCCAGCATCACGTAGCTTTGGATGAACCAGCGCTCACCCTGGCTTTCCAGAATCTCGATGCCTTTTAGCGCACATCGTTCCGCGCTTTCCAGATGGTGCCACTCCCACATGATCTGGCTGCGTATGCGGTACAGGAACTCCAGAATGGGCAGACGCTCCAGGCTGTGGTCCTCCGCATATTGCAGCGCCTTCTCTTGGATGTTGTAGGCTTTCTGCAGATAGCCCTGGGCGACGCTGATTTCCGATTGCTGGCACAACGCCCAAATAACGTTCTGATGCGCATGTTCCGCCAACGCCAGTTGTTCTGTGTCCTGCATGCGGTTCATGGCTTCCTTGAGGTGGCCCTGCACAAACAAGGATTCGCCAATAACCGAAGAGGCGGCGGTGCGGGAGGTGGGCAGGTACACGGGATCATGGGCCAACGCGGATTTTGCAAAGGTCTGCGCCCGTTCCGCGTCCCCGACGTTCATGGCTACCTGAGCGCGCACCGCGTTGAATTCGCCGGTGATCGCTTCCCACTCTTCTTCGCTGCAGTGGGTCTTCAAGTGTTGCTCCGCCGCTTTCAACCAGGATTCCACTTCAGACCACTGATACTGTCCTTGCGCCACCCAGGCGCGCAGCAGGGTGAGAATGGGGTGATCGGCGATGACTTCTTTATTCAGGGCGTCGAAACAGCGTTGCAGCAGATTGAACTGCCCTTCGGTGAAAAAGTCGCGGCCGCAACTCAGCAGGATATCCTTGATGCGTTGCTGGTCTTTGGCCAGCACTGCGTGACGGGCGGCGTCTTCGAAAAAGCCCATTTCACGCCAGGCGTCGCTGGCGCGCTGGTGGAGTCGCGCGGTTTCATCCGGCAGCACGCAGGTTTGCATGTGGCGTAGATAGGCGGCGAACAGCGGATGGTAACGGAACCACAAGCCGCTGCTGTCCAATGGCACGATAAACAAGCCAAGATTCAGCAGGGAGTTCAATAGAAACTGGCCGTCCTGTTGTTGCGCCAGACGCATCACCATCAACGCATTGAAGCGCTCCAGTACGCTGGTGCGTAGCAGGAACAGCCGCTGTTCGTTATCAATGCTGGTGCGGGTCAGTTCATCAAAGTAATCGAATATATAGTGATTGCCGCTGTGTAATTGTTCGACGTATTCGTTGAACTCCACCCCGGTGGAGGCGGTCGCCGCCAATAGTTGCAAGGCCGACACCCAGCCTTCGACCCGGCGGTTGGCGCGCTCGATGCTTTCCCGGGACACTTCGAATCGCAAACGCTGCTCAAAATAGGCCTGAGCTTCGTCGGCGCTGAAGGAAAGGTCCTTGGCGGTGATTTCCAGCATCCGCCCCTGCATGCGTAATTGCGCCACACCGATGGGCGGCGTAGTGCGGGATAGCAGCACTAACGTAATGTAGGGAGGCAGGTGGCGCAGCAGGAAAGTCACGCCGCTGTGGATCTCCGCATTGGTGATCAGGTGATAATCATCCAGCACCATATGCAGCGGATCGCCTTCCAAAGGTAACTCAGACAGCAGGTCGGTGAGAAACGTCTGCAACGTTGGATAACCTTGTTGGTTTAACGTGCGCAGGGTTTCCGGGCAGGCGCCTCGGGTGGCTTCATTCAGCGAGTGAGCGACATAAAAGGCGAACTGCTCACTCAGATTGTCCTGAGCGTCCAGACGAAACCAGGCGGCGTTGGCGCCCAGTGCGTTCAGGCGATCGTCGATCATCGTGGTTTTGCCGTAACCCGCAGGCGCCTGCACCAGGATCAGGTTGACCGGATCGATTTCATGCAGCAGGTCGTCGAACTTCTCCCGCTCCAACAGGCGGGCCGGCCTGGACGGCGGCATTATCTTGGCTTTTATCAAGGTTAAAGACTCGGGCTTTATTGTAGTTGTCATCGGCGACCCTAATTATGTTTCAGCGCTAATGTCGTCCATTATTGGCCGGTTCATACGCCGGTCATGAATTTGTGGTTATATGGAGCCGGGGCTCCCTGGACGCAGTTACATCAGACTTTAGCAAATATCGCTTTGGAAAGTCAGCGCCCATTCACCGTATACGCCCTGACGGCGGGCGCTTATGTGGTTATTGCGTATTGCCGGTATAGGGCTGTAAGACCACCATACGCGGATGTATACGACAGTGCGTTTTCATTATTTCACTTTGCCCGCAATGTCTTGCGCGTCCATTCTGCGATGTGCGCATGCGGCGGTGGTGGAATAGCGGGATCGTAACAGTTTTTGACGCCGCAGCGGTTCTTCCCCTGCGGCTTTTTTTTTGCCCTGAGGGCCCGATCTAAAGTTCCCCGACTGCGATAAATCTGTGACGACGAGCGGCTGTGTTTAAGGAAAGGCGCGGAGGTTGGCGGTGGTTATTCTTGCATATGCAATGGTGATATTGGTCTGGTCCACGACGCCCCTGGGAGTCGTCTGGAGCAGTCAGTCTTTTCATCCAACGGTGGCGGTGGGTTTGCGCATGACGATCGCAGCGATCGTCACCGGCGTGGTTATCCGTCTGTATCGCATTCCGCTGCACTGGGACAGAGACTCGCTGTATAGCTATCTGTGCGGAACTATGGGCGTGTTCGGCGCCATGATGTTGACCTATTTCGCTTCGAAAACCGTTCCCTCTGGATTAATTTCCGTGATGTATGGGCTGTCGCCGATTATGTCCGGCCTGCTTGGCGTGTATCTGCTGGACGGCGTGCGCTTTCAGAAAAGGCAATGGCTGGCCTTGGGGCTGGCTATTAGCGGCTTGGCGACGGTATTTGGCAAGGATCTGCATGCCTCAGGCGCCATCGCATTTGGTTTGCTGCTGGTTTTGGGCGCAGTGGCGTTGTTTAGCCTCAGTGGCGTGCTGTTGAAGAAACAGAAAGCGACGCCGCATCCGCTGGCGCTGACCTTCGGCTCGATTCTGCTAGCCTTGCCCGGTTACTTTATTCTTTGGGCGCTGATGGACGGCAAAATACCCCAGATTACCCTGAACGATCGTGGTCTGTGGGCGGTGGTTTACCTGGCGCTGGTGGGCTCCGTATTGGGTTTCTTTGCTTACTATTACGTGTTGCAGAAACTGCAGCCGTCCACGGTGGCCATGGCGACTTTGGTCACGCCGGTCCTGGCGTTGCTGCTGGGCGTTACGCTGAACGATGAGACGATTCATCCCACGGTGCTGCTGGGCGGCTGCCTCATCCTGCTGGGGTTGGCGTTATACTTTGATTTGCCGCGTAAGGCGCTGCGTTGGCTGCGGCCGATCAGCGCACCAGTGTTGGTTGTTCCGTTAAGCGAAGAAGAAAATAAACGCACTGACCAGCAGAGCGCAGGCGAGGTTTAAATAAAAGCCCACCCTGACCATCGTTTTCTGAGGCACAAGCCCGGTTCCATGCACGATGGCGTTGGGCGGCGTCGCCACTGGCAACATGAAGGCGCAGGATGCGGCGATGCCGATCGTCAGCGCGGTTTGTTCAGGGCTCAGCTGACCTGTCGGCAAAGCCAGAAAGATCGGAACCAATAAAGCGGCGGTGGCGGTATTGCTGGACAGCTCGGTCAGGAATATCACAAAGGCGGTGATGGTCAGCAGCAACAAATAAGCGGGCCAGGCGGACACTAGCGCCGCCAGTGATTCACCCAGCAACTGACTGGCTCCTGAACTTTTCAGCACTACGCTTAGGGTCAAGCCTCCTCCAAATAGCAGCAGCACACCCCAGTCTGTGGTGGCGCTGACGTCTTTCCAGGAGACGACTTTGCTGATGGTTAGCGCGACCAGGGCCAGTATGGCGATCCAACTATCCAGGTCTTTTTCTATTCCCAGCAGCTCGCCTAGAGGTTTACTGAATAGCCACATCGCAACGGTGGCGCTGAATATGCCCAGTAGTATCAGACGCTCGCGGGTCCAGATAAAGTCGGCGCGCGTCACGGTCTGGGCGCGACCGCTAAGATCCGGCCGCAGCGCCTTGTGGAGAATAAACAGCATGACCGGCCACAGCATGAGCGTCACGGGCAGGCCCAGTTGAATCCAGTCGCTGAAGGACATATCCAACTGAGCGGCGACAATGGCGTTGGGCGGACTGCCCACCAAGGTGGCGACGCCGCCGATGCTGGCGGAATAGGCCACAGCCAGAAGCGCGAATACACGGGGATTATCCGGGCGATCACTTTCCTGACTCAGCAGCCCCAGAACCAGGGGCATCATAATCGCGGTAGTAGCGGTGTTGCTGATCCACATGGAGAGCAGCGCGCTGAGGGCGCATAGCAAAATCAGGGCGTGACTGATTTTGCCGCGAGTGAGGCGCAGCACTTTGGCGGCGATGGCGCTGTCCACTTGCTGTTTATGCAGTGCTGAAGCCAGAGCGAAACCGCCGAGGAACAGAAAGATAATGGGATTGGCGAATTCACTAAAACCTTCCTTGACTGACAGTAAGCCCAACGTTACCGCCATGATGGGAATCAACAAGGCGGTGACGGTGACATGCAGCAACTCGGTCATCCACAACACGGCGGCTATCCAGAGGATGGAGAGCCCATGACGGGCCTCGGCGGGCGCCTGTATCAGCGTTTCCAGGCATAGCGGCCCTGCGGCCAGGATTATCCAGATCAATTTCATTCGCATAGTAGACCAGTCATCCTTTCCTTGTGGCGACGTCTTGGTTGATGTAACGCCAAAAATGGGGTAATCATCGGTTTTTCATAGAGTAATTGACTTGATATAACGCAAAAGGACGCCAATGACCTCAAACGCCTCTCAGTTTAGCCTACGACGCATCACTGCTGCAGATAACTCGCAAATGGCGGAGGTCATCCGTCAGGTCTCCGCAGAATACGGGCTCACGCCTGAGCGAGGGTTCGCTGTCGGAGACGCCAGTGTAGACGCCATGTATGAAACCTATGCAACGGCTGGCGCAGCCTATTGGGTGGTGGAGTATGAAGGACGCATCGTTGGCGGCGGTGGTGTGGCCCCGTTGGCGGGAGCAGACGGTTCAGTGGCGGAGTTACAGAAAATGTATTTCCTGCCGGTCTGCCGTGGGCAAGGCCTTGGTTATAAGATCGCGCTGATGGCGCAGGCGTTCGCCAAGGATCACGGGTTTAAGCAGTGCTATCTGGAAACGACAGCTGCGTTGCAAGAAGCCATCGCCTTATACGAACGCCTGGGCTTCGAGCTGTTGACCGAACCCATGGGAGATACCGGTCATCAGGTCTGCGAAGTGCGTATGATCAAAGCGCTGGACTGACGCCGTGCGCCTTACATCCAGCCGATAGTGTTCAGCACCGTAATACCGATCGCCAGAGAGACGAAGGACGCCAGAGTGGATAAGGCGACGATGGCGGCGGCCAGCTCACTGTCTCCACCCATGGCTTTCGCCATGACGAAACTAACGGTGGCGGTCGGGCTGGCGAACATGAGAAAGAGAGAACCCAGGTAAATATCGCGTATGCCGATGGCGAACGCGATAACGATCTGCGCCACTGGCAACCAGATCAATTTCAGTTGCGTGGCGTGCAACGCCAGCCGGGAAGTCGCCCGCAATACTTTGCCGTTGATAGAGCCGCCGACGCAGAGCAGCGCCAGAGGCAGGGTCAGGTCAGCGAAGTAACCGGCGGCTTTTTTCGCCATTTCGGGCAATGGAATCTGCAATGCCGCAAACCCAAGCGCCAGTACGATGCTGATGATGAGGGGATTGCGGACGATTTCTTTCAGCACGCCAGCCCAGGGTAGCTTGGCGTTTTGGTGCTGGGAGGCAGTTAACGCCCAGACCGACAGCAGGTTGTAAAGCAAGGTGACGAATCCCAGCAGCACCGATCCCACCGCAACGCCCTGTGCGCCATAGGCGCCGGCGCATAACGCCAAGCCGACGATGCCCAGATTGCCTCGAAACGCGCCCTGTACGAATACGCCCAGTTGTGTGGGTTCAGAAATATAGCGTTTGGCGATGATCCAGACTGCAATAAAGCCAACCGTCGTGGAGACGATGGCGTAGCCCAGTTGCGCTAGATTGACCACCTGTCCTAACTGCAGTTCGGCGACGTTGAGAAAGATGAGAGTAGGCAGCGCAATTTTGAATACCAGACGGGAGCCAGTCTCTATGAACGCGCCATCAATCATGTTGCTGCGTCGCAATAGAAAACCAAGGATGACGAGAAAGAATATCGGCAACACCACACCAGCGGCGAAAACGGCGCTTTGCAGCAACAACTCAAACATGGGCGGACTCTGGAATCTATTGGCTTGGTTGAGGAGTTTAAGCGAGATTGCCGCAGCGTATGAATGAGAGGTCAGTATGACGAGAGGGAAATATTCAATCGCTGGCGGTCAGGTTGGCCAGGCGGCTACGTTGGAAGACCGCCCGGCCGAGATCGATCGTTACGAATCGGCGCGATGACTTAGAGCTTTTCCAGGTCGCGCTCGATTTCCTTGATCTTGTTGTTCACGACGCGCTCCAGGTGGCGCAGATCCTTCAGAATCTTCTCTTTAACATCAACCTGTTCGGTTTCTTTGCTGGTGATTTTGTCCAGCTCATCCAGAACGTGCAGCAGATTGGGCGCAATTTCAGAAGTGTTTTCATAACGCTTGGTGCCGCCTGAGTCCACCAGCAACTGCTTCTGCAGACGGGGGAATTTTACTTTCAGGCTTCTGTGGAAAAGGTCGCCTTTTTCCTTTTTGTAGTAGATCTTGAGGATGTCGTTCTCAGCTTCGGTGCGCAGCGTGTATTTTTCGATGCGTTGGGGATCGGCGACGCCGATGTGCTTGAGGTGGTCAGTCATGGGTACTCCAGATTAGTTTTAAAATTTAAACCTTAAAAGTCAGTTTAGTTAAGAAATCGGTAAGTTGTTAAAACAACGATAAAAAACTGTATTGGGCATATCTTGAACTTTTGATAAAAAATTGCTATAGGTACAACCCGACAAAAATGTTACCAACGGTAACCTTTTTGACTTGTGTCTATTTCTGTGAGCGGCGGATGTTTTTTGTACAACTGTGTAAGTTGGTCTATAAATCAAAAGTAGGTCCATCAGTTGTAACTTGGACGGCTGTTTGCTCGTATGACTCGCATAAATATTCTGAAAGATATGATTCGCCTGGGGATGAATTTCATTCCCAATAACTTGATGGCTTATCGTCTGTGCGCCTCTCACACCTCGTGGTTTATTCACGCTCCGCCGGGCTTTTCCAGCGAGCCTTGTGAAATCGACGGGTTACAGGCGTTATGGTTGAGTCATCGCACTGAGTGCGAATCCCGCGTTGTGTTGTATCTGCATGGCGGCGGATATGTCATTGGCTCCAATCGCACCCATCTTGAACTGGCCTGTCGCATCAGTAAGGCCGCCAAGGCGCGGACTTTGATGTTGGAATATCGGCTGGCGCCGGAGCATCCCTTTCCAGCGGCGTTGCATGATGTGGTGACGGTCTATAAACATTTGCTGGACCGGGGCGTTAAGGCCAGGCATATCGTCATTGCGGGAGATTCCGCCGGTGGGGGGCTTACCATGGCGGCGCTGCAATTCATTCGTGATCTGGATCTGCCGACGCCAGCGGCGGCGGTATGTATTTCGCCCTGGCTGGATCTGACCTGCCAGTTGTCGAGCAAATCTCATCGCTTACCTCATGACCCCGTTATTTCGCCGGAGCGTATACGTTTTTTCGCGCGTCATTATGCGGGAGAGCATGATCCCAAACTGCCTGGCATCTCGCCTTTCTTTGGCGATTTGCACGATCTGCCGCCGGTGTTGATACAGGTGGGCGGCGATGAGATTTTGCTCTCCGAGTGTAAGCAGTTTCACCGGCGCGCCCGAATGCAGGGAGTGCCTCTGCAATTGCAGGTGTGGCCGCATATGTTCCACGTCTGGCATTTTGCTTCCCGTCTGTTGCCGCAGGGTGGGCGCGCCATTCATGAAATCGGCGGTTTCATTCGCTCGCATACCCCTTTGGGAGCGACGGCGGCGGCTTAAAATTCGCCTTGCGGGATCTGAGTAAAAAAACAATTCGCGCTGGGTAATTTCCGCTCTATAATTCTTCGCCCGGTCAGCACGGCAGCCGCCATTGACCTTGACGCCCTACTACTGTTTTCGCCGTTGGCGCGGAAGGAATTTCAACCTATGTCCTTGAATCAAGATATCGCCCAGTCGGGCGCTTCGGCCTGCGTGCTTCCTTCTCAGGAATGGCATGAGCGGATGGCTGACGCTTTGGCGCAGCAAGGATGGGGCGTATTTGACGATTTGGTTCCGCTTGAGCTGGCCTCGCATCTGCGACAGGAAGCGGAGTTCATCTATACCGAAGGCGGCTTTAACCCCGCCCATATTGGGCGTGCGGAAGACCGGCAATTAAATGATTCGGTGCGGCGCGACTGGTCCTGTTGGCTGGATGGACGCACCGAGACACAGCAACAGTTTCTGCTCTTTCTGGAAAATGTGCGCCAGGTTCTGAATCGCACCTTATTTCTGGGGCTGCAGGAAGTGGAAGCGCACTACGCTGTTTACGAAGCGCAGGCGTATTATCGCCGTCATGTGGACAACTTTCGCGGGCGCAGCCCCCGTAAAGTGACACTGGTGCACTACCTGAATCAGGACTGGCTTCCAGGTGAGGGTGGCGAGCTGGGTTTATACGATGGCGGTAACGGCGGTCTCATTGCGGACATCACTCCCGAGATGGGCCGAACAGTGATCTTTCTCAGCGAAGACTTTCCCCATGAAGTCAGGCTGACTCACCGCGCCCGTTGGAGCATCGCCTGCTGGCTGCGCACCAGCTCCTCGCCGTTCTGAGGCTCCGCGCGGATGCGCGGAGCATTCTTCTGACCGGAGGATAATGGTCTGGGCTACTAGCCCAGCAGGACTTTGCTGAGATGGAGCTGCTCGTCGACTTTATCCAGCAACTCCTCATCGCTGGGCGGCGTACGCGGATCGAAGCGCGCTACGCAGCGGCCTTCGCCATTGACCAGAAACTTCTCGAAATTCCAATGAATGTCCTCGCCATCACCGATCAGCCACTGGTAAAGCGGGTGCCGTCCCGGGCCGTTCACCTCTATCTTGGAGGTCATGGGGAAGCTCACCTGAAAACGCGTGGAGCAGAATGCGTGAATGGCGGCCTCGTCGCCAGGCTCTTGCCCGCCGAACTGGTTGCAGGGCAGTCCCAGCACCACTAAGCCGTCGTCCTTGTGCTCTTCATATAGCGACTGCAGCTCTTCGTATTGGGGCGTCAGACCGCATTCACTGGCGACGTTCACCAACAACAGCGTTCTACCTTTGAATTGCTCCAGCGGCATGTCGACGCCATGAATATCTTTAACGGTGAAATCGTAAAGCGTTGTCATAGTTGGATGTCCTTATGTTGTTCTGGATGGGAGGGAGCCGGTTCACCGTTCGTCGTCGCGACGGCGGGATCCGTTTTAGCGCTGGCGGGGCCGGCGATCGCCAGTAAGGCCGCGCTGCCGGCGCCGCATGAAATGATGGTGCGGATGGCGGCCTCCACTTTGATATCCGGTCTTAGCGTCACCGCTTCGCCCGGGACGTGGAAAACGAAACCGGTCGTGGGGTTGGGGCCGGTCGGGACAAAGACCGTGTAGCGGCCGTCTTCGTGCGTGCTGGTGACAATGGCGGTGACGGTGGTCGGTGTTGAAGGACCGAATATTTTAACTTCCGCCACAGCGCCGGATCTGAACGGCGAGTTTTTCTTGTCGCCTAGCAACTGGGTGACGATCTCTTTCACCATTTGATAGCCCGGCGCAATACGGCGTAAATGTCCGTCAAACCGCGAATGCAGATAGCGGCCGATGCTGGTGGCGGTAAGGCTGCCGACCAGGATGCAGGCGACAGCGATCACCAGGATGACGACCATGTCGCCAACCACTTCCGGCGCCGACACCATGCGAATCACGATATTGGTGATAGGTTGAATCAGGTCTGTGACGGCGCGGAAAAGCCAATTGAAGAATAAACCCAATATGGCCAGCGGCAAGAGTACGATAACGCCGCCGATAAAGGCGTTGCGCAATAACAACTTCAGTTTTGTCATAAAGGTCAGGAATTACAGTCCCAGTCGGGTAATTTCAATTTTCGGACAGCGGTCCATAACGACTTTGAGCCCAGCGTCCGAAGCTTTCTGCGCCGCTTGTTCATGAATGACGCCCAATTGCATCCACACGACGCCGGCGCCAATGGCGATAGCCTTGTCGACGATGTCGGGAACCGCGTCCGGGCGGCGAAAAATATCCACCATATCTACAGGTAGTGGAATGTCGCGTAAGCAGGCGTAAACGGTCTCGCCCAGCAAGGTGGCGCCTGCCAGCGCAGGGTTGACGGGAATGACCCGGTATCCCTTGTTTTGCAGAAATAGCATGACATGGTGGCTGTCACGCCCCGGCTTATCGCTGGCGCCGACCATTGCAATGGTATGTACGCTTTTCAATATTCGGCTGATTTCGGCTGCTGAGGGCATGGTGTCGTTGGCTCCGCTGATAAGCTGTCAGCATTATGCGGAGCGTCGCCGCCCCCTGCAACTGCGCTCAGGCTACTTGGGGTTTTTCGGCTGCAATCTCAGCAACTCTCCCATCTCTGCGGCGGGCAAGGGTTTGCTAAACAGATAGCCCTGGTAGTAATCGCATTCGTTTTCTTTCAGGAACTCCAGGTGCTCAACGGTTTCCACGCCCTCCGCTACCACTTCCAAGTCCAGGTGGGCGGCCATGGCCAGGATGGTGGCGACAATGGCGGCGTCGTTCACATCGCTGTTGATGTCGGTGACGAAGGAGCGGTCGATTTTGAGGGAGTCTACCGGCAGTCTCTTCAGATAACTGAGGGAGGAGTAGCCGGTGCCGAAGTCGTCCAGAGAAAAGCGAACGCCCAAACCCTTAAGGCTGAGCATCTTGTTGATAGTGTCTTTGACGTTCTGGATGACCACGGACTCGGTGACTTCCAGTTCAATGCAGTGCGCGGGCAGCCGGGTGGCCTCCAGTATCTCAATGATCTGTTCAACAAACTCCGGCTGGTAGAACTGCTTGGGACTGACGTTGATGGCGACGCGCATGTCTTCCTCCCACCACCCTTTGTCCAGCCACTCCTTCACCTGCATACAGGCCTGGGTGAACATATCCAGGCCGGCGGTGAGAATCAGATTGGAGTTTTCCAGCACCGGGACGAATTCATCGGGAGTAATCAGTCCTCGCTGCGGGTGGTTCCAGCGTATTAAAGCCTCTGCGCCGATAATGCGTCCATCGGTGACGCTGACCTGGGGCTGGTAGTAGAACATCAGCGCTTTATCCTTCACCGCCGTGCGCAATTCGTTTTCAATACTGAGCCGCTTGCTCACTGCATCCGCCATCTCCGCTTTGAAGATGGTCATTTTGTTGCGACCTTCATGTTTGGCCTGGAACAGCGCCGTGTCGGCGTAACGCAGGATGACTTCCGTGTTGGCGTCTTTATCTGGATACAAAGCCACGCCCATGCTGGCCGTCACGGTGAACTCCTGGGTGTTGAAAAAGAACGGGGTGGACAGTTCGGAGAGGACTTTCGCTGCGATCAGATTGGCGTTTTGCGCCGCCTCCTCCGGCGTGCGTCCCAGCTCCGGCATGATCACGGTAAATTCATCTCCGCCAAGGCGACCGACAGTGATTTCTTCATCCAGACAGCTACGCAGATTTTTCGCCACATTCCGTAATAGTTCATCGCCGACTGAATGCCCCAGCGAGTCATTGATGTTCTTGAAGTTGTCCAGATCGATCAGCAATAAAGCGCCGTAGGCTCCGTGGTTGCGGGAGCGGGCGATGTCCATGGTGAGCCGGTCATAGAACAGATTGCGATTGGGCAAGCCGGTGAGAGGGTCGTGAAAGGCCAGTTGTTCCACGCGGGATTGCGCCTCAACTCTGTCGGTGATGTCCACGGACACGATCAACGCGCAGGGTTTGCCGAAAAAACGGAACGGGATTTTATTGCTTTGCAAGATGCGACGGCGGCCGTAAATATCCGTGAGGCCGTGTTCGGGGATGAACATGACTTTCTGTTTGTCGATGACTTCCCTGTCTTCATTGTCAAAGCGCACGGACTCCAGGTTGGAGATCAAATGATGCAACGAGTGATGATCCGCGCCTTCGATTTCCGTGATATTGCGATCATAGAAGCTCGCTAACGCCTGATTGACGAAGACAAAAGCGCCATTGCGATCCTTGGCGTAAATCAGGTGTGGAACGGTATCAATAATCTGCCGGGTCTGGCGTTCACTGTCGCGCAGAGTGTCTTCCGCCTGGCGCCGCTCTTCCAGGCGCTTTTGCAACGTATCGAGAAACTGATTGCCAATCTGCGCCAGATAGCCCAGTTCATCGCCATCATGACTGCGAGGCAGGCGTAACCGACGATCGCCGGGGTCTTCCGGGTTCACCTCGGAAAAGCTGGCGGCGAGAGAAATCAGCGGTCGAGTAATCATGTAGTAGAAGGCGATAAACAGCAGTAACACCAGCACCATGTTGCGCACGATGCCGATAATCAGCACGTAATAGGCGCGGTTGAAGAAAGGCTCCAAGGCTTTGTCCATGTTCACTACCACTTCCATACGACCAGTCTGGAGCTGGTGGTAAGACTCCATCTGCAGCGCGATGGGATAGGTGCGATAAATTGCGCCGATGCTGGACGTGATCCAGCCAGTGTTGGAGTCTGCGACAGGCTTGGCCCCCTCCGCGAGGGTTTGCCCCAGTTCGTCGACGATCAGCACCTGATGAACATAATCATATTGCATGAGACCGGTGACGACTTCTTCCGCCAGACGAGCGTCTAAGGTGTGTACGGCGCGCACGGCGGGAGGGCGGGCGGCTTGCAACACGCGCTCAATAAAATCCTGAAAATCCTTTTCGTGACTCAAATAATCGAAATACACCTGTATGGAGCTGAGCAGACCTCCAAGAATGAAAGCCAGAATCACCCCTGCACGCGCCAGTTTGAAGGATATACGTCGGTGAAACTTCAGTGTCATGTCTGAAACTGCGTCAGGCGCATCCCTCGACATGATCGGTGCAGCGGTGAGAAGGGATGCTGAGTCAATGTTATCTAATCAGTATAGTCGGAAAATCTACGGCGCCGGCTAACGGGAAACATTGGATCTTCAGGTGATTGCAGTGGGCTTTATTCTTCCGCTGCGCAAGCCGTCGCAATGGCGTTGAGGATGTCTTCCGCACTGAGCTTACGGTAGTCCCTGCCTTCGGCTTCTGCTTGTTTAATAAGGTTCATCAGTGTCCGATTAACTGGACAGGGCGCGCCTAACTTGTCGGCCAAGTGCGTTACTTCGCCATTGATATATTCCACTTCCGTTTTTTTACCCAGGCGAAGGTCATCCTGCATGGATGAGCCGGCCTCGGGATCAATGGCCAGCGCGGCATTGGCGATAAGGCGGAACAGAGGCGTCGGAAGATGCAGAAGATAAGGGGACCATTCAGGCACAATCGCGCCCAACCGAACGGTTTGGAAGCCCGCCTGCTCAATCACCCTCAACGCTTCCCGTTGCGCCGCCGCCAGTGCTTTCCGATAACCGGGGTTGAGCAACATGGTGCGCAAAGGCAGTCCCGATAAAGCATTAATGGCGTTGTTGAGGTTGAGCAACAACTTGCTCCACTGCACCGGCTCCATCCGCTCGTGAATATCCACTGGCAATCCGCCCGCCTTGAAATCTTTCTGAATCTGCTCTGAAAAGGGAGAGGCCTGTATAGCCAGGTGACCGGAGGAGACTTGCCGCAGATCGCCTGGATGGGGCTGAATGACGTTGAATGGAACCATTCCGGGGATAATCTTATGGGGTAAGCGAGCTTTTAGCTGTCCAGCATTGCGGACTCCGTTCTGGAAGCTCACGATAATGGCGGATTCTGGGGCGTGGCGACGCAGAATCTCCGCTGCGCTGGCCGTATCCTGGCTTTTGACTGTCACTAATATGCAGTCGGCGTTGGCCAGAACGGCGGGATCATCGCCGAAATGAAGCTGTGCGCCGTCGAAGTAACGTCGTCCGCCTTTAAGGACGCGTAGATGCAGGCCTTCCTGAGCAATGAGTTGCGCTTGTGCGGAGCGGCCTACAAACCAGACGGGATTGCCGCCTGCCTGCAGCATTCCTCCCAAAAAACAGCCTATAGTTCCTGCGCCGAGGACGGCGTACCTCATTTTTCCACTCCTTTTGTTGTTTTTCAGCATGCTGGGCGGCAGATTCTGTCCGGATATCCAGACGCAGGCAGACACTTTTTGACGGCGAGTTCTATCTTCTTTTAATTGCCGCCATGCCCAAGGGGGAGAGCATTAGAGCCCATACCCTCAATGAATGTAGCATCAAAAACAGGATAATAAAATGAATGGGAGGCTCATACAGGGAACAAATTCAACGGGTTACAAAATATATGTGTAATATCATCTGAGTCGTCAGGAGACGAAAAAGCTACAACAAATGAAGGTGTAAAATTTTCAGACGTATATTTCCACTTTTGTTAAATACTTTACAAAACCCATGTAAAGTTTATTGAGTCATAAATGAATATAAAAATAGATATATATGATCTAAATTATTATAAAGATCGTCAGAAGGGGGCGACGGAGGGGACTCTGTAAGAGAAACAGAATAAAAGCTAATAATTTCAATGGATAAGAGGCTTTATCGATGTCGCTGACTACAGCTCTCCCTGGAGGAGAGGGGCGTCGGCGATAAATAGAAGACTATTTAGCGCCGACAAATTGTTTAAGTTCCTGACAAATCGCGTCAGCTTCCGCCTGCAATACCAGACAACGAAATTTGTTGCCTGCGGTCATCGCACGGTTAAGTTGTTCCATCTTGCTACTATATAAACGTTCTAAGCGTTTGTTATAGTGTGAAATTTGGCTGGTCATTGCTGTTACCTCCAAAATTTCTGTCTGTAATACTTTTGCCATGATCCTTGCTCACTATATCGGCAGTTTTACTCTCATCTATAGATAAGCAAAATGCTTGCCTATCTCCCTTTACTACAGCCTTTGGACTTTAACTTCTCTGTCTCACTTTAAAAGGCTCTCATACTTTAGAAAGCGCTGAACCTAGATAATTCCCTTGATTGAAAATTGTTGTGAATTATTGCCATAAGAAAAGAATTTGCAACCTTACGACATAATTTTTTACTGTGCTCAACCAAGGGAGGAATGAGCAAAATCTTATTTATTTAGTAGTTTAGACAAAGTTTTTAATAAGTCAGTTAAAAAATGCACAATAATTTAAAAATTTCGGAAATTACTTAAGTTAAAAATTGTTTTCGATAGAAAATGAATATGAAGACTATGTGTTTATACGCACATATAAGCGGAAATGAAGTGGTACGGAAGTGCTAATAAATCAATGGGTTGATCGCACTTCCGTAATTAAGAAGGGCTTACTTGACGCTGAGATGTTGACGGAGTTCTTCACTGAGATGAATATTTTCATCAGCGCCTTCAACCGACTTATGAGTGTCTTCCAATAGATTCTGAGTGCGACGATTGAGTGAATCGAGCTCTTGCGCAAGGTGATCGAAATCCCGGGCGACGCCTTTTGCGGCCTCCGCGCTTTCCGTGGCGGAACTCATTAATTGATTGAGGTTGCGAACGGTTTCGCTGGCGATAGTGACGCTGCTGCCTATGACTTCGGACACCTCCTGCTGCTTCTGGATGACGCGTCCTGAAATGTCGGTGATTTTCTTGATTTCACTTTGTATTTCTTCCGCCGACTCGTTGGCGGTGGTCGCTAATTGACGCACTTCGTCCGCGACAACGGCGAACCCTCTGCCGTGCTCACCCGCCCGGGCGGCCTCGATGGCGGCGTTAAGGGCGAGCAGGTTGGTTTGGTCTGCGATGGCCTTGATGGATTCGACTAGCTGGTTGATCGTCTTGTTGCTTTCTTCCAGAGAGGACAGCAGATCGGTAAATTCGTTGATGTAGCGCGATGAGGCCTCAATGTTTGAGGACAGTTGCTTGATGTCGGCCACGCTTTGCTGAGTCGTGTCGACAGTGCCCACCGCTACTTCCACGGATTGTTCCGTCACCCCTTTGATTTGTGCAGAGTGATCCATAAAGGCTTCTAACTGATGACAACTGTCCTGAATCTCAGACAGGCGCTTTTCAGTGGATTTTTTTACCTTGACGGCGTTGTCCTGGATGGATTTCGCCATGCCCGCAGGGTTCTTCTCCATAAGCCTGTCTAGCAATTCCGCTTTGCGCTCCAACTCCCGCAAACGCGAGTTGTCGATGATGGTTTGGTCGTCATTTGCGCGTGGTTTGCCGAATCCGAACATATTCTTATCCGCCTGTGGTCATATTTTTGTCATCGCCCGATTGACGCGGGCCTGCGCCAGTGGATGGCGTCAAGGAGTATTCTTGAGTGTAGACGCAGGCAGTAAATTTCGCCTGCGCAAATCTATTTAAAATTCATAAAGATGAGGGGTCAGTATTGCGCTCCTTTCTCTGAATCTATGGGCGTCAGAACGCCATCCAGCGATGACCAGAATACGCAATTGCGACCATAAGACTTGGCTTGGTAGAGCGCTTTGTCCGCAAGCTCCAGGAGTTGCTTGGGCGTCATGGTCTCTCTGGGAACGCCGCTGACCCCGCCAATGCTGATCGTGACGGATACGGGATCCGATAGGTTCCACACGGCGCACGCCGCCACCGCTCTGCGTAATTTCTCCGCCAGCGCGGCGGCCTCTTCCGCATCGACGCCTGGCAAAATGATGCCGAATTCCTCGCCGCCATAGCGCGCCAGAACATCGCTATTGCGTTGTAATTGTCGCATCAGGGTTTGTGCGGTCTGCACCAGACATTCGTCTCCGACCAAGTGGCCGTAGCGATCATTGACCCGCTTGAAGTGATCGATGTCGATAAGCAGGAGTGATATGGGGTAGTTCAACCGGGAGGCTCGTCGCAAGTCGGCATTCAAAATCTGGTCGAAGTAGCGGCGGTTCTTGACGCCGGTCAGACCATCTTGAATGGTTAGTTCTGTCAGGTATTTGGCCTGTTGGGACAGCTTTATGATACTTAACACTGCGACTTCGTATTCGTGGCGAGGCAGGGTGGATATCCAGCTCATGCCCAGGCCGAATGTCATCAGTAGAAAGCCGACGGCGCCGGGTTGGGTGGCGTAAGGGGAAAATAGCGCCAGTGTCATCGGGGCTAGCAGGCAAATGATGAACAGGTTCACCATGCGTCCCAGAATCGCCAGGGATGCGGCTCCGCCGGCGCACAAGCCGAGAGTGCATGTGAGAAACAAAGGGAAGTGCGGGGAAAAGGGCGTAGGAAGCACGGATAACGCGGCGATGCCGCCCCATAAACCTGCGCTGAAGCTGGCGCCAAATAATAGAGGCGTATAAGAAGCCTCGCGCCCTATCTCAAGCTTACGCATGAATTGGTGCATCGCGTAATAACGGTAGCTGGATACGGCAACGATCAGCAGTGCGACATAAGCCAGCCAAAGAGATTTCTCTGGTGTGGGAGAGCTGAACATGATCGCCGCCGAGATGAACACCCAGGTTGCGGGGTAGAACAGGATTCCGGGACGCTGGCGGTTGGCCAAGTCCCGTTTGCGCTGTTGTTCCAGTTCGTCTCGCAACTCTGGTGGGAGGTCCCGATTATTTGGCGAATTACGATGGAAGGCGAATCCTCGCATGGGATATTCCCAATAGGATTAAAATTTTGACTATAAGCGCATACTGCTATTTTTTCACGCCTTGAAGCGCGCATGCCTGCTCCTCCGTCTCGACCCGACGGATGGATGGCGTACAATGCTCCGGGCAGCTGCGGATAATTTAAATTTTAGCCGTATTCCCCGCATTGAGTGTGCTGCGAGACTAGAAAAGAGAATGACGACTATGACGACCACTCCCGGAAAAGCCCCAAAACTTGGCGAACAGCTTTGTTTCGCTCTTTACTCCACTTCATTGGCGATGAGCAAACTCTATAAACCGTTATTGGGTGAATTGGGGCTGACCTACCCACAGTATCTGATCATGCTGGTGCTTTGGGAACGGGAAGGGTTGACCTCTTCGGAGTTGGCGAAGCAATTGACCCAGGATCTTGGTGCGCTGAGTCCTGTGGTTAAGCGTCTGGAAAAAGAGGGGCTGCTGCAACGCAAACGCTCAAGGGAAGACGAGAGAGTCGTGCGTCTCTTTTTAACGGAAGCGGGGAAAAAATTAAGAGACTCTGCAGAAAGCATTCCAGAGCAAGTGCTTTGCATTTCTGGTTTAGGGATGGAAGAGGCGAAAGCATTGCGGAAGCAACTGGAAGAACTGCGTCAGGCGTTGTCTGCGCGTGAGTAGTTAGAGTGATGCGTAAAGAAAAAAGTTAAAAGATAAAAAAAGCCGGCGTCGCCGGCTTTTTATTTAAGCGTGAATTATGCTGCTTTACGACGACGGGACAAGCCGAAACCAGCCAGACCCAAGCCAATCAGCGCTACTGTCGCAGGTTCTGGAACATCGACAGTCTCAATGGTGACATGTCTCAGTTTGAAGTGGTCATTGTAGGAAGACCAGCTTCCGCCGAATGCCGGATTGTAGGCGCCAATCAACCAGAATTTGGACGCGATATCAGTGCCTGTCGCAGTTTCGTTTTTCTTGGTGTCAGCGTAGTTGCCCGCCACGCTCCAGCCGTCGCCCAGCAGGCTGTTCCACTCTTTGTCATTCAGGTCGTAAGCGGAAGCGCCGCCAGTGTAGGCCAGAATGGAAACGTCAGAGTCGGAGTAATACCAGCCGTTTTTGAAAGAACTCAGATTAACGGCTTCAGAAAAGGACAGCATGATCATGTCATAGTCTGCGCCGTAGCCACTGTCGTTGTCAGTGGAGTGCTCGGGAGAGGCGCAGCGGTCAGCTCGGTATTCGTCGTCATTACAAACGCCCAGACCGTCCCAACGTCCCAGACGCGCGTCTTCGATTTTGTTGTCGGAGGAACCTTTGGTGTCGCTCCAAGCGGTGACAGTCAGGTTCAGGCCGTCTTTAGAGTATGAAATTGAATTGTTGTAGGAACCGTAAGCAACGCCATCATTCAGATCCCAGGAGATAGTGCTTGCGAATGCTGATGAAACCGTCAGCCCGGAGACCAATACGCTTTTTGCGATAAATTTGAACATGTCGTTACTCCGTTAGTGAGCGTTTTGAGGTTGTAGAGAAATTTCGACTCTCTATAGCAATACGCATGCCATGCATTTAAAAACAAAGACTTATGATCTGTTGATGCTGGCTGAGTGTAAAAGAGTATGACACTGTGTTTGAGTCAATGGCGTCGATGCGTGGTAACTTTCATGGTGCGTGGCCTTGGCGCACAAGGCCTTCAGGGCGGATTGCATTTTTATTGCGGTAGACTATTTTTTAAACATGTGTAAAGGGAAACAATGGGTGAAACTTCCCTGGTCGCTGATGTCTCTCGATTCGTCAGGAGCACGCGCGATTGACGCCTCATTCGCCCACGCCAAGAAGGATCGAAGACCAGCCCGCAATGCAATACGGGGGAGGGATGTATGGGTAAGTCGATAGTTGTCTGCTGCGATGGTACCTGGAATAGACCAGAATCCGAACAGGATGTGAATTGTCATCCTACTAATGTGCTTAAGCTGGTGCGCTCTATAACGCCCTGTCACCAAGGGATACACCAAGTAGTGTTCTACGATATGGGCGTCGGCGTGAACGGCCTGTGGGACCGTTTAGTGGGAGGCGCCTTGGGAGTGGGGCTATCCGATAATATCATGGACGCTTACCGCTTCCTGGCTAACAACTGGGCGGAAGGGGATCGCATTTATTTGTTTGGCTTCAGCCGCGGCGCCTACACCATCAGGTCTCTAGCCGGTTTCATTCATTTATTTGGGCTATTGCCGAAATATGAGATGAAGAACTTCCCTTTAGCCTACCGTTATTATCGCACCCGGCCAGAAGAGCGTGAGCAATTAACGCAGGCCTATACCGCACGCCGCTTGATTGATTTGGTGGAAAGTCAGCATCGGCGCGTGGAAATAGAATTTATGGGAGTATGGGACACGGTTGGCGCGTTGGGGGCGCCCATCGCCGGATTGCGCACGCTATCCAGACGTTGGGTGGGATTCCATGACACTCAGTTGTCCGATACGGTGAAGTTCGCTGTACAGGCACTGGCGATTGATGAGTTACGCAAGCCGTTCTCCCCTGATCTGTGGACCCATCATCCGGATGCCTCCGAGCTGCGTCGAGACCGGGATAACCAGCGCATATTGCAGGTTTGGTTGCCGGGTAATCATTCCGATGTGGGGGGCGGTTACAGCGAAGCGGAATTGTCTGATTTGACTCTGGCGTTCATGAGTGAACAAGCCAGGACACACGGCCTCTATACCGACCCGTCCATGGTGATGTCCACCGCCGAGGAACATCGTGAAATGGGTTACTTACATGATGAGTTCAAAGGCATTTACTCCGCGATGGGGGAGTTCTGTCGCCCGATTGGACCGCAGCAGCGGGAAGAGTTTGGCTTTGAGCCGGGTGTGAATGAAAAAATTCATTACTGCGCAAAAGTCAGGTCGGACAATAAAGGATCTGGACTCAATAAAGGCAATTTGTACGCCGCCTTCAATGACCATGTGCCGCTGTTTTATCCCCGCAAATGTGAGCGTATTCTTGTGGATGATGCGACCGAAAGCGCTACTCTCACCGGAACTGGCGAGCGTTGTCGGGTGCTGGATTATTCCGGCGCAGGCGCCCGTCTGGAGGCGATTGGCGCCATCAGCGAGCACAACCGGGTCACCGTTCGACATCCTTTATGGGGTGAGCGTTTTGCGGAAGTGAAATGGCGTAATGGGCAGGAGGCGGGGTTAGCATTCGCCGCATAACGGATTAAGCGGTTCCGTTCCTTTGCGTCTGGAGATCAGAGCGGCTCCAGAGCGTAGATATGAATCGAAAGGAAAGGAGCGCGAAGGAAAGTGAGTAGCAGCCTGGACGAACGCATAAAGAGTCATCAGTACATCCGCAAGCGCCGCACGCTGATGACGTTTGGGTCTTATCTCCTTACCTTAGCCGTCGCCATGGCGGGGTGGGCGTCGGACTTGCTTGAACTCCAATATGCGGTGCATTTTCTCATCATGAGCGTCGCCATCAACGGCGGTTTTTACCTGTGTTTTCTGAGTAATTGGAATCTAAGTCGAAAAGATCCCAACCTCACGGAAGAGCAGATGCTCATCTCGCTGTTTCCTCCGCTATATATCATGTATTTCATGGATGACAATCAGGCCCGCAGCGCGGTGGCGATGGTGGCTATTATTCCTCTGTTATACGGTATCCTCGGCATCGACACCAAACGCTATATTCGCGTCGCTGCAGCTTATTTCGGCGGGTATCTGGGGTTGCTTGGTCTGCTGCTATGGCTGAAGCCGCGCCTGGTGACGCCAAGCTCGGAATTTGTATTGTTGACCGCGCTTTTCATGGTAATGGCGCAGATGGCTTTGATCGGCGGCTTCATCAGTAAATTACGCGCAAGTCTGAGGATAAAGAATCATCAACTGAATGAAGCGCTGGAAAAAATCAGCGTGATGGCCAGCACGGATGAATTGACCGGGCTCTGCACCCGACGCGAACTAATGAAGCAGCTATCCAATGAGATCAATCGTTGTCGGCGTAGTACAGGGGCTTTGTCGCTCTGTTTGCTGGATATCGATCATTTCAAGCGTATCAACGATTCTTATGGTCATCAGGCGGGGGACGCCGTGCTGAAGAAAGTGGCGGAAACCATGCAATCTCTGGTGCGCTCCATCGATTGTTTGGGACGCTATGGAGGTGAGGAGTTTCTGCTGATTCTCCCGCAAACGCCCCTCGACGGCGCTTTCATTACTGCCGAGCGACTGCGGCGTGCGGTCATGGATATTCCTTTCCCTGAGGTGGCGCCGGAGTTTCGTGTGACGATTTCTCTTGGCGCTGCGGAGCTGGAAGAGGGTGAGGCGATGGAAGCCTTGATAGCCAGGGCGGATCGAGCGTTGTATGCGGCAAAGGGGGCGGGGCGTAATCGCGTGGTATCCGCGGAGCAAACCGCGGATACCCTCACCTAGAACAACCCAATATCAGTCGCTGACTGCAATGCCGCTTGGAACTCGACTAGGAATCAGTTTATGGAGATTAAGGCTGTCCGTGTCCGTCAGGGTATGCAGGAAAGCGATTAATGCATTGACCTCCGCATCGGATAACGGATTGGGGCGAAGCGCGTTGTTCTGAGCGATCTTGTCCCGTAACGAAACATCCTCGTACCCCTGAAAGTCAATCTCGTCCAGATCGCTGCGCGAAGGCATCAGCGCTTGTGTGGTGTCATAGTCGTCCAGGGATTCCTCCGCGTTCAGATGATGCCGGACAATACCCTCCAGGGTCGCGTAAGCGCCGTCATGCCCGTAAGGGGCGGTATGAGCGACATTACGCAGGGAGGGGGTCTTGAACTTGGCGAAGTCTCCTTGTTCACGCGTCGCTTCCGAGCGGCCACGGTCTTCCAACGGCATGCGCGCTTCAGGACCCGGACCGATCTGCGGCATGGCGATGTTATGGAAGCTGTGGTCAGTCTGGAATTTACCGCTATGACAACTGTCGCAACCCGCCGCGCCGTAGAATAAATTCATACCTTCCACTTCCTTGGGGCTGAGTGCGTCGACATCGCCTCGCAGATACTGATCAAAACGGCTGTTGTCGGCGCGAAAGGCGCTGGTTTCAAAGGCGGCGATGGCGTTTGCATAATGAGCAATCTTGATATCTTCAGGCAGGCTGATGTTGGGATAGGCAGCCTGGAATAACTCGACATATTCGGGAATGGCGCGGATGCGTTTCAGATAGCCTTCCCAAATGGGGCGAAAGCGGCCATTACCTGGGCGGACGGAATCGGCGATTTCATTTTCGCCCCGTTGCCCGATCATTTCATTGATATTGGCGATAGGGAACAATGCCTGTCCGGCCAGAACATTATCCAGTCCGCCTGGTTTTTCCGGGCCGGCTGGAATGCTGATTTCGCTGGGCTTGTCCGCATTGCCTTCCATAATGCCCTGCCAGTTGAGGTGAATGAATTCCCGCGCGCCCAGGTTATAAAGGTGTGGCGCATGACGGCCGATACGGCCGGGTACGGCGTCGTCGCCGGAACCTGTGGTGCGATAAGGCCCGATAAAGCGCCCGCCTTCGCCAATGCCCAATGACAGGCCGTCCGTTGTGGCGAGTAGCGGGTTATGACAAGTGGCGCAGGATATATTGCGGTTGCCGCTCATAATTTTGTCGAAGAAGAGCATGCGCCCCAACTCATATTTAGCCGGAGCCGGATCGCCATTATCGTAGTAATCCGAATCGACAACGGGCGTTGGTAAAGGCCCGGCTAAGGCGTGCGCGCTGGTTAAGATAGTAAGTGCGATAGAACGACGTAAGAGATTATTTTGGTTGGAACGAATCACAGCATTCTCCCTGTAAAAATGTCGCAGTAATGCTCCCTCTGCTTTGTACTATTTGTTGTTAGCTTGTATGAGACGACGCGGGTTCTAACATCATTTTTCGTATTGTGGCTAACCCGGAGCCTCAGAAATTGACCCGAATTTATATTTTTGGTGGCGTAGCTCTCCTTTGCTTTTTCGTTAGGTAGGTGTACGCGACTTTATTAAAATGAATTTTCTTTGTAAACAGAATGTTACGTTTCTGGAGGCGGTGATATTCAACTGGTCGGCCACAGCGTCGCCCGGTCGCTTAGAAAATCTATAAAGGCCTTTATTCTAGCGCTGGCGAGGCGGCGGCTGGCGTGTAGCGCCCAAACTTCAACTGGCGGGGTGGGCAGACGTCCCCAGTCGACCAGGGTTCCTTTGGCCAGATCCTGAGCTATTAATGCGTAGGGTAAGACGGCGACCAAACCGCCGGTAAGCACGGCGTCGCGTTGCATCAGCGGGGAGGGCAGGCGTAGCGCGCTGCGAAGCAGGTAGGCCCGTTCGTTTTGGCCATCCAGTACGCGTAGCGTGCGTTCGTCCGGCGTGCTGGAGCGAGTGACCGCGGGTATGGGAACTGTCTCATCACTGGGTTGCGACAGCCCGGCCGGGGCTACGAGATGTTGAACGTTACGCAGTATGCAGCGGCCGACAAGCTGGCTATCCGGGCGGGGATTGACGCGAATGACGACGTCATAACCCTCTTCTATCAGGTCTACCTCGCGTTCTTCCACTGTCACTTCCAATTGGATCTCCGGATAGGCCCGCGCGAACTCTGCGGCGCGTCGTCCCATCACTATATGACCAAACATCATCGGGCAACTGACGCGCAGGCGACCGCGCGCAGGAGCGTGGTCGTGGGTCAACGCAGTCACCGCTTCGTTTAAGTCGGCCAGCAGGTCACGGGTTCGCTCGTGCAGCCATTGTCCTTCTTCAGACAAGGCGAAAGCCCGGCTGTCGCGGTTGATAAGACGAATGCCCAGCTGATCCTCCAATCCCCGAACCTGTCGGGAAAGCGTGGCTTTGGGCTTGCCGGAAGCCTGTTCCGCGCGACTGAACCCGCCATGGCGTGCGACGAGGTCAAAGTGCGCCAGGGCGTCCAGGACGATAGCCTGTTTCATTTATGGAACGCTCCGTCGGAATACTGGGTGTTTAATGTCATTTGTGGGATGGCCTATTCTACCTGAGTTCCATCCGCTGGGCGCAAGCAGACGACTCTTAAATCCCGCCATGTAGCGGTTCTTGTGTCGCGCCAGCTGTAAGTTGTCCGAGTTATTAAAGGTATAAAAAGATGTCCAGAGAACAAAACGAACTCTTCATCAACCATCCCGTCAGCCCGGCTGACCTCGCCGTTGTTGGCGCCATACGCCAGCAATCCGCTCCTTTCAAAGGCATGCTCAACGGGCCGCAGGCGCGCGATAGTTATAATCAGATGATAGAGGAAACGCCTGCGGCCGATGGTGTGGAGTATCACTCCGATGCCGTGGGCGGTGTGCCGGGAGTCTGGGTGCGGGCTAAGAACGCTCTTTCTGACGCCGTCATTCTCTACTTGCACGGCGGTGGTTATGTGGTCGGTTCAGCGCATGCCTACCGGCATTTCGCAGGGCAGTTCGCCGCCCGGACGGGTATTGATGTGTTTATCGCGGATTACGGACTGGCGCCAGAGCATCCGTTTCCGTCAGCGTTGAACCAGACGAAGGCGGTATACGCCGGACTGATTGCAGCGGGACGCCAACAGATTGCTATCCTAGGAGATTCCGCAGGAGGTGGACTCGCTCTCTCGTTGGCTGAGCAGATCGGCGCTGACAAAGAGGGCGCCTATGGGCCTGCGCCGGTTTGCTGTGTAACTATGTCGCCATGGACCGATCTGGCTCTGACTGGTGCGAGCCATGAAGAACGCGCCGAAGAGGAGTTCTATCTGACGCAGGACGCGGTGGCGGCATTCGCCGAATATTACCTTGCCGGCCATGATGCCTATGATCCCAAAGCCTCGCCTCTGTATGGTCACCATTCTGGCTTGCCTCCTTTGCAGATTCATGTGGGGACGGCCGAGATACTGCTGAGCGACTCCCTGGAATACGCGAGGCGGACGCAGGCCGCAGGCGCTTCTGTCACTGCGCATGTCTGGGAGGCGATGCCGCATGTCTTTCCAAATGCATTTGCTCAGATTGAAGCGGCGGAGCGCGCCATGCAATTGATGTCTGAGTTTCTTGTTTCTCACTTTTAGGGCGGGTCGGGGAGCGTCGCAGTGGCGTTTGAGCTAAGGGTCGCTTTGCCGATTCCTTCGACGCTCTTCATAAACTCTTTCAATCGTCGCGATCTTGAATCGCAATAAGAGAATTGGTGGAGAATGAACTATAAGTACTTGTTATAGTGGTGGGTTCCCGATTCTGACCACTAGCATGGGAAGCGCTTGTCTGCGGCTACATCCGCAGCGCCTTTCGCACGCCAGCGCTATGCCAACACTGACCCTGATGACGACTGATATATATCATTATGCGACGTTCCAGTTCCGCCACCGATGCGCCGGACAACGAAGCGGGGATCAAAACTCTCCGTTCTTTGTGGCCTTATCTGCTTGAGCATAAACGCCGGGTTTTATTGGCTTTGTTATGTCTGATGGGGGCGAAGGGAGCCAGTGTCGGCCTGCCGTTCATTCTTAAATACATTATCGATGGCCTCGATTCGGGGCGCGCCAACATTGTGGTGGGATTGCCGTTAGCCTTGTTGTTGGCCTATGGCGCAGCAAGACTTGGCAATGTGCTGTTCGGCGAGGTGCGTGACGCGTTGTTTGGGAGAGTGACGGAGCGCGCCATGCGGCGTATTGGCTTGCAGGCTTTTCAACACCTGCACTCTTTGGATCTGGATTTCCATTTAAACCGCAATACCGGCGGCCTGTCTCGGGATATCGAGCGGGGGCTGTCCGGCATTAGCTTTCTGATGCGATTTATGGTGTTCAATATCGCGCCTACGCTGTTGGAAATTCTCATGGTGATAGGCCTGCTGTTGATGAACTACTCTCTGTGGTTCGCAGTGATCACCTTCGTCGCCGTGGTGTTGTATGTGGCTTATTCCGTGGTGGCCACGGATTGGCGTACGGAGCACGTGCGGGAAGCCAATCGCGCCGACTCTGAGAGTAATACCCGGGTGGTGGACAGTCTGCTCAACTACGAGACAGTGAAATATTTCACCAACGAAGAATACGAGGCGCAGCGCTATGACGCCGATTTGGCGCGCTGGGAGCAGGCGCGGCGCAAGAACCGCCTGTCGTTATTCGTATTGAACGGCGGGCAAGCGCTTATTGTGGCGCTGGCCATGACGTCGATGATGATTCTGGCTGCGCAAAATGTCGTGGCGGGAGAGATGACCTTGGGCGACTTCGCCCTCATCAACGCTTTTATGATGCAGCTATTCATGCCGCTGAATTTCCTGGGTTTTATCTACCGCGAGATGAAAGGCTCACTCGCCAACATTGAGCAATTGTTCGTGCTGCTGCGCAGGACCTCGCAAGTGCCTGACAAGGTGGACGCGCCGGAGTTGCGGGTTGAACAGGGGATGCTTGAGTTTTCTGACGTCCATTTCGGCTACTCGACGCAACGCCCTATATTGCAAGGCGTTAGCTTCCGCATTGAGCCGCAGCGCAAAGTGGCGGTGGTGGGAGGCAGCGGCGCAGGAAAGTCGACGCTGGTTAAACTTCTGTTCCGTTTCTATGACGTCAATGGCGGCGCTATAAAGGTGGATGGGCAGGACATTCGGGAGGTAACGTTGAAGTCGCTGCGCTCCGCGATTGCCATTGTGCCTCAGGATACGGTGCTGTTTAACGACACCATATACGAAAACATCCGTTATGGTCGTATAGAGGCAACGGAGGAAGAGGTGTGGCGCGCAATCCGTATGGCGCATCTGGACGCCTTTATCCAGCGCCTGCCGGACGGCGCGAATACGTTGGTGGGAGAGCGCGGATTGAAACTGAGCGGCGGCGAAAAACAACGAGTCGCCATTGCCCGCGCAATTCTGAAGAACCCGCCTATTCTGGTGTTCGACGAAGCGACGTCTTCGCTGGACAGCAAGTCTGAGCAAAGCGTGTTGCAGGCGATCAGGGAAGTCTCCCGGGGGCAGACCAGCCTGGTGATTGCACATCGGTTGTCTACGATTGTCGACGCTGACCTGATCGTGGTGCTGCAGGAAGGAAAAGTCGCTGAGCAGGGGACTCACTCTGAACTGCTGGCGCGCAACGGCGTTTACGCCAACCTTTGGCGCATTCAACAACGCGAGGATGCGGAAACTCCGGCCGTCAGGCCGGAGAAGGAAGACTCAGGCGAGGATTATTCAGCGCCCAAATAATCGGCTTTGCCAATTTCCACCCCGTTATGGCGCAGGATGGCGTAGGCGGTGGTGATGTGGAAATACAGATTGGGAAGCACGAAGTGCAATAGATATCGCTGACCGGTGAAGGTCGGCGTGTAAGAGCCCAACTTCAGTTGGATAGTCTTTTCTTCCGTTCCGTCAATATGCTCCGACGTGAATGTCTTCACGTAATCAATGGTCTTGGTGACTCGGGCGGATAACTCCGCCAACGTTGCTTCGTTGTCTTCGTAGACTGGCGGCTGCTGGCCGGATAGGCGGGCGACGCAGCCTTTCACCGTATCGGTGGCGATTTGGATTTGAGAAGAAAGCGGCAGCATATCCGGATACAGGCGGTAATTAACCAGATTTTGTGAGTTGAAGCCTTTTTTCTCCGCGTGAGCGGCGGCTTTTTCCAGGATCTGATTAAGGTTGCCGAGCATGCGAATGAAGACAGGGACAGAAGTCTGGTACATGGATATGGACATAGTATCGCCTCCAGCGATGATCAGAGTCGGTTATTTGCGGTCTTAAGGCCGGCCATGGCCGGTAAATACAAGCTAACCAGACGGCGCCGACTGATCCTGGCGCCGGGCTTCCCATTCTAACCGGCTATGAGAAAGATGGCGTATCTTAATGTAGGACTTTTTATCGGTTACGGTTTTCCGACGTGCGATTGGTTAAAATTTGAGTATAATGTCGCCCGCAAATTTTTTGCTCTGGTTTTACGTTCCAGTACGCAATATAGGAAAATTGAATGTCACAGTATGTTATCTGTGCGCTGTACAAGTTTGTCGCCCTCGACGACTTTGAGGCGCTGCGCGCTCCATTGCTTGAAGTCATGGAGAAAAATGAAATCAAAGGCACTCTGTTGCTGGCCCGCGAAGGCGTAAACGGCACGGTCTCCGGCGCCCGCGAGGGGATGGATGCGCTACTGGCCTGGCTGAAGTCTGATCCTCGCCTGGCGGACTTGAGCTACAAAGAATCCTACGATGAGAACATTCCGTTCTATCGCACCAAAGTCAAACTGAAGAAAGAGATCGTCACCATGGGCGTGGAGGGCATTGACCCGAAACGTGTGGTGGGCACCTATGTCAAACCGCAGGATTGGAATGCGCTGATTACCGATCCCGAGGTGTTGCTGATTGATACTCGTAACGATTACGAGGTGCAAATCGGTAAATTTAAGAATGCGATCAACCCGAATACGGAAACTTTCCGCGAGTTCCCGGATTACGTCAAAAGCAATCTTGATCCGGCCAAACACAAGAAAGTGGCGATGTATTGCACCGGCGGCATCCGCTGTGAGAAGTCCACCGCTTATTTGAAAGAGCTGGGCTTTGAGGATGTGTATCATCTGGAAGGCGGTATTCTGAAGTACCTGGAGGAAGTGCCGCAGGAAGAGTCAACCTGGGAAGGCGAGTGCTTCGTCTTCGATAACCGGGTGGCGGTGGATCACAGCCTCAACAAAGGCAGTTATGACCAATGCCATGCCTGTCGTATGCCGATCAGCGCGGAAGATATGCAGAGCGAGCATTACAAGAAAGGCGTGAGCTGCCCTCATTGTCACGACAAGGTCTCTGAAGACCAGCTTCGCCGTTTCGCAGCGCGTGAACAGCAGATTGAACTGGCTAAATCCCGTGGCGAAGAGCATATCGGCTCTGAGGCGGCCAAGGCCATCAAGAAGCGCCAGGCTGAGAAAAAGCTGAAGCGCAAAAACTACCATCAGCATCTGACTCAAGGCGCTGAATATTAACATGGCAATGATATTGGCATGTTAATACTCAGGCTCATGGATGCGCCTGTGCGGCGGCTAGCCGCGGGAGACAGGGCTTGACATGTGCAGGCCCTGTCGTTGCAGACAAATAGAAGGAAGCTATTTGTCTGCCTGATTAATAGTAAAGAGGCCAGCTTGAACGCTGGCCTTTTTCGTTGTGTTTTCCCCTTCCTTAATCCGACATCAGGCGGTTGAGTTGTTGGTTTAGTCGTGCGACTTCGCGTCTGAGTTCGTTGACTTCATCCAGCAAATCCAATGACATGGCGAGTCCGGGCAGATTGAGTTGCAGGTCCCGCTGCAAGCGCATCGCCCGGCTTAGTCGCGCCAACGCCAGAGTATCGAACTGCCATTGATGGGCGGGACGTTCCTCCACCGGCGCGATGACGCCGTAGCTGACCAGCTCAATGATGAACTCGGCGTTGACGCCGCCGCGCTCGCACAATTCGCGCAAAGTGTAGGTATCGCTTTGACTTAGCACTTCCACCGTGCTGACGATAGTTTTACGCGTCATCTTTCACACCCCCAACTTGCTGCGCGGATTATAGGATTTTTCTTTTTCCGCAAGCTCCTTATAAAGCGCCTCCGCGTCCACGCTGTGAGACTTGGGCAAGGTTACCTGCAGTACGATAATCTGGTCTCCAGCGGGATTGCCAGGCAACCCTCTGCCTTTCAGTCTCAGCTTTTGTCCACTGCTGGCGCCTTTGGGAACTTTCACATTGACCTTGCCGTTCAGCGTCGGGGCTGTTACGGTCGCGCCCAGCGCCGCTTCCCATGGCGATATGGGCAGGGTTAGGTAAATATCTTTGCCGTCGACGGAATACACAGGATGGGGGGCCAGCTCCACCTCCAGAAACAAGTCGCCGTTTTCAGCTCCGCCAAAGCCTGCCGCGCCCTGGCCGCGCAGGCGGACGTGTTGACCTGGTCCCATGCCGGCTGGAATTTTTACGTTGAGAGATTTGCTGCGGTGACCTACCAGCCCATACTCATCGATTTCCGGCACTTGCACCTGCACTTGTTTCTCACAGCCGTGGAAGGCTTCCTCCAGAAATAATGCGATTTTGGCGTGCACGTCCTCGCCGCGCATGCGGAAGCTCTGTTGATGACCTTGTTTGTAGGTGCGGTGCGCAGAACCGCCACGGCCGAAGATCGACTCGAAAAAGTCGCTGAAATGACGCGCGTCCGCTTCGGTGAAGCCGCCACCATTAAAGTGGGATGCGGATTCCCAATCCGGCGGCGGGCGAAAACGGCCATCTTCGCCATAGGCGCCCATGCGCTTGAGCTGATCGTACTCCGCGCGCTTTTCCGGATCTTTCAGCACCTCATAAGCTTCGCCGACTTCTTTGAATTTGACCTCTGCATCCTTTTCTTTGCTGACATCCGGATGATACTTACGGGCGAGCTTGCGGTACGCTTTTTTGATGTCATCGGCGGACGCTGCTTCCGCGACGCCGAGAATCTTGTAATAGTCTTTGAATTCCATAGATTTTTACCAACCTTCACAGACCCTGCGTCTCATTGCCGTTAGAATATCCAGCCCAAGGTCGGGCGGGCATTGCCATAGGTCAGATATAATGCTGAAAAGGCGACATTCAACGCCGGACCACATAAAATAGGCGGCTTTTTCAGGGGAAGGAGTCAGCGCCCTTTATGCTGAGCTATCAACATGTCTATCACGCGGGCAATTTCGCCGATGCGCACAAGCATTGGGTGCTGTCATTATTACTGCAGGCGTTGTGTAAAAAATCCACGCCCTGGCGTTATCTGGAAACTCATGCCGGTCGCGGTGACTATGACCTGACTTCTGCAGAAGCGCAAAAAACCTCAGAGTGGACGGCGGGTATCTTGCCGTTGATGCAGGCCGAGGGAAACTGTCCGCCGGAATTCGACGCCTATTTGGCGGCGGTGAGAGCGTTGAATCCCGATGCTGGAAAATTGACCCGCTATCCCGGCTCTCCGGCTATCGCCGCTAGCTTCCTGCGTGAGACGGATCGGTTGGCTTTGTGCGAGCTGCATCCTAAGGAATACGCAGAGCTAAAGCGTCAATTCGGCAGAAACAAGCAAATCCATATCCATCAACGAGATGGCTTCGAAGGCGTGATGGCGTTTTCGCCCCCTCCGGAAAAGCGTGGGCTGGTGATGATTGACCCCAGCTATGAGCTAAAGGAAGACTACCAACGTATTCCTGCCTATGTGAGCAAACTGACCAAGAAGTGGTCGAATGCGGTTATCGCCATCTGGTATCCCGTTCTGGCGGAAAGACGTCACGAACAAATGCTGGAGCTGATGCGCCAGCTTCCTTTAAACAAGACGCTGCGCAGCGAGTTGATCTTAACGCCGGTGGCGCGCGGAATGTACGGAAGTGGTATGCTTGTGGTCAATCCGCCCTGGCGGCTCGATGAGCAGCTGCAGGCGGGTTGGGAGCGCCTCAGCGAAGCCCTTCGCGGCGATCCAAAAGCCTCCTGCAGCGCTGATTGGCTGATAGCGGAGTAATTCCGCAGCGACAAGCTGGCCTGGGAGCGCCGACGCTTGAGGATGACACAAAGGGTGTGCGGCCGGCGCCGCAACCTACTGGACATGAATTCATTGGATACAGGTTTGTGTGGTGAATTGGACTAGCCAAGGAACAATATTGATAACCGGAGCGGCCCAAAGGGTTGGGCTCCATTGTCTGCAGCAGTTGCTTGAAAAAGGCGAGCGGGTCGCCATGACCTATCGCTCTGAGCGGCCGGAGATCGCCGAACTGCGCGAGCGCGGGGCGATTTGTCTGCAGGTGGATTTTACGGAACAAGGCTCCGTCGAACGGCTGATACGACGGTTAAAGGAGGAAGTGGGCCCACTTAGGGCGTTGATACATAACGCGTCCTCATGGGCTCCCGACCGGAGTGAGGATACGGACTACCGGGCGGTGATGCAGGATATGGTGGCGATACACATGACGGCGCCTTATCTGCTGAATATGCATTGTTACGACTTGCTGGAGCAGGGACGTAACCCATGGTCCGATATCATTCATATTTCCGATTACGTGGTTGAAAAAGGAAGTGACAACCATATTGCGTACGCCGCCGCGAAAGGGGGAATGGAAAGCATGACCCGATCTTTCGCCAAACGTTACGCGCCGCATATCAAGGTAAACACTATCGCTCCGTCGTTATTGATGTTCAATGACGGCGACGATCCGGACTACCGAACCAAAACCTTAAGGAAGTCCGCCCTTGGGATCGAGCCCGGTCCCGACGTGGTCTGGCAGGCAATCGCCTTTATCCTGGACTGCTCGTATATGACCGGGCGGGAAATCAAGCTCGATGGCGGACGTCATATCCGTTGATCATAATGATCCATAGGTAATGTAGAGGAACCAACATGTTAGACAAACTGGTCGCGCAGTACAGCGCAATTATTGAATCCCTCGGCGAGGATGTTAACCGTGAGGGACTGCGCGATACGCCTAAGCGCGCCGCCAAAGCGATGCAGTTTCTGTGTCGCGGCTATAACCAGTCGTTAGAGGAAGTCACCAACGGGGCGATTTTCGAGTCGGATACGGACGAAATGGTTCTGGTTAAGGACATCGAATTATACTCCCTGTGTGAACACCATTTGCTGCCCTTTATCGGGCGTTGCCACATTGCCTATATCCCGAATGGCAAGGTGTTGGGCTTGTCGAAGTTTGCGCGCATTGTGGATATGTTCGCGCGTCGTATGCAGATTCAGGAGAATTTGACCCGACAGATCGCCGAAGCCGTCCTCAAGGTCACCAACGCCCATGGTGTTGGCGTGATCATCGAAGCGCGCCACATGTGCATGATGATGCGCGGCGTGGAGAAGCAGAACTCTGTCATGAGTTCATCCGTCATGTTGGGCTCTATGCGCAACAACCCTTCCACCCGCAGTGAGTTCCTCACGCTGGTGCATAGCCGTCGGGCGCTTTAAACACGCTGCCGACAGGGGCGCCGCATGCCGCGGCGGCCTCCGCACAGGCGCTTGTCAGGTGATGGGCGCTTCGCTGCGGGAAATATGGTCCTCCATATCCGAGTGGAATGTCTCCACTACCTGTTCCGCCAAGTCCACCTGATTAAAGCGCGCAATGTGAAAGATCGCCTCGCCTTCATGGGCCAGCGGCAAATTACTGCGTCCAATGATGATGCCGGAGCACGGCGATAAAATGGGTTCGCCCTGGCTGTCCAGGGGGCCATTCAGATAACCCAGCAAATCCCCTTTGTTTACACGGCTTCCCAGGGGTTTCACCGCGCGCAGGAATCCGCCCACTGGCGCCCGCACCCATTGAGAGGAACGCGCTACCACTGGCGTGGCCTTGGCTCTGCCTTTGACGCGCATCTTGAGCATCCCCAGCTCCTCCATTACCCTGCGCACCCCGCGAACGCCGGCGGCGATGCAGTTTTCATCGAAGCGCAGCGCTTCCCCCGCTTCATAGGTGATGATCGGCACGCCAAGATCGTCTCCGGCGCCACGAAAGGAGCCGTCGCGGATTTCCGCATCGATAATGACGGGCACGCCAAACATGTGCGCTAACTCCGCCGCTTTTTGGTTATCCAGGTGTACTCGAATTTGTGGAAGGTTGCTGCGATCGATCGCTCCTGTATGCAGATCGATGGCGTAATCCGCCTGTTGCAGTACACAGGTGGTGAACAGGTGCGCCATCCGCGCAGCCAGTGAGCCTTTGTCACTGCCGGGAAAGCATCGATTGAGGTCGCGTCGGTCAGGTAAGTAACGGGATCGGTGAATGGTGCCCAGCACGTTAACGATGGGTACGGCGATCAGGGTGCCTTTCAGATTTTTCAACCAAGTGGCGTGCAATACGCGCCGCACGATCTCCACGCCGTTGAGTTCGTCGCCATGTATGGCGGCGCAAATCAGCAAGCGCGGACCTTTGGATTTGCCATGCACCACTTCCACAGGAATGGAGACGTCTGTCTGGGTGTAGAGCTGTCCGACGGGGAGCTCGAATTGTTGACGATGTCCCGGCGCGACTTGCGCGCCGAGAAACTCAAAAGGTTTGGACTTAACCGCCATTGTTGCACATCCTGACTGTTTTCAAGCTGCGGCGGCGTCCGAAGTTCGCCTGGCGTTATCGCACCAGTTCGATTTCGCCGTTGACGGTCATGGTGACCGTTTGCGTGCCTGCTGCTACGGCTGGCGTAGCCATTTCGGCCATTTTAGCTGCGCCGAAGCTGCGCATTTCTTGGCGCGCATAGTAAACAGGGCCGCTGCTTGAAATATTCATGTTTACGATTTTGTAGCTCTGGGCGCCCAACTGGGAGGTAATCAGTTTGGCGCGCTCGCCAAATGATTTCAGCGCTTCGCCGATCAGCTCATTTTCTTTGGCTGCTTTCAGGGCGTCTGAGGCGTCGAACTCCACGTTCTGCACCTTTAACCGCTCTTGTAGCTCGCCAATGAGACCAGACAGAGCTTCAATGTCTTTACTTTCTAGTTTCAGAGACTGCTCCGCGTTCCAGGCTACGATTTTTTGCTCTTTGTAGCGGGGATCCGTGCGGTAGTCCTGAGTCTGATACTTCACGCTTTTAGCGGATTTTACTTCATCCAGCGCCCAACGCATGGCTTTGTTTACATCATCCGCCGCTTGCTGCGCGGTTTTCTGCTGTGATTGGGAGTGTAGTACGACGCGCATGATGTCGTTCTCCAGTTCGCCCTTGGCTTCTGTGGAGAGTTGAATGCGATCGTAATTGGTTTGCTCTGCAGCGAACGCCGGCATGGCCAGAACGCTGAGTACAAGAAATCTGCTTATCGACATGATTTTCTCCCTAATCCTAAAAGTAGTTGCTGCTCAGCAACATAGCAAAATGATACTAAGGGCTAAAGATAAATTTAGTTAAGGAGATTGGGCGGCGAACTAGCCTGGAAAGAGGGGGCGATAGTTACGAAGGGGAAGACGGAAAATCAGGGACGTGCTTTATTCAGGACAAAAAAAACCGCGAAATAAATTTCGCGGCAGGAATTGTGCACTTTCATCAGGCTGGAGTCCAAAGGGTCAACAGTAGTAGATGCTGTTGAGATACTCATCCAACGCTGCAAAATTTGCTTGCTCTTGGTCAGTATTTGGAACACAGACTTTCCAATTTTCATCATACATCATACTTGTCTCTCCCTAAGTCAAGTGGCCTGAGTCGGTTCTCTAGGGCCTGAAAACACAGTTAAACGATGGCTACTGCTTCACGTTTACGGGATCTATATTATCAAGGTGAAGCAATGTCGGCTTGACTGCCTGTGTTAAGGTTTTGACATTCTGTTGCAACTTTGCGCAGCTATGGTCGGCTTCTTCTGTAATTGCTACAGCGTCTGCATTGTTGCGGAAAAAACGCCCCCGACTCTTACCGCCATACGTGGATGATTGTTATATTGGCCGCTAATAATAATTAACAGTCCCATTTAATTGGTTGAGATTAGTTGATATGGATCAGCCCACTGTCGCCGGTTCCACCGTTAAAGCGCTTTGCTTTTGGCTTGCTGAGCGTGGGATGGATATCAATGCGTTGGCGCTTGAGGCTGAGCTGGATCTCTCCATGCTGGAGGATCAGGACTATCGTGTCCCATTACCGGCTTATAATCTGTTGTGGTCGCGTGCTGAAGAAACCTTGCAAGATCCTGCCGTTGGTCTGCATGTCGGAGAGTGGGTTGATTCGCGCCGCATGGGGGTGATCGGACACATCATCTTCAACAACCGCACCCTGGAGCAGGGCTTAAAGCAGTACGTGCGTCTGTCTGCGCTAGTGAACGAAGGCGTGCGTACCGAATTTCACCTGCAGGGCGATGATGCGGTAATTGAGTACCACTGTGAACGTCCTGAGTATTATCACCGTGCGGGTATGGATCGAATGCTGGCCTTGTCGGTGACCAGGGCGCGGCGTTTTGTCAGCGAGAAGATCTACCTGACCAAAGTGGGCTTTTCCCACCCTGAGCCTGAGTATGTCTCTGAATACGAGCGCATCTTTCAATGCCCGGTGAGCTTCGGCCAGCCCTGTTGCTCTCTCGCCTTCAATAAAGACTTTCTTACCTTTGAACTGCCCCAGCGTAATCCCTACCTGCATCAGGCGCTGACTCGCCAGGTGGAGGCGCTGCTGCAAAAGCTGTCTCTGCGCCGCACGGTGTCGCACAAAGTGAAGGCGATTGTGGCCAAACGCCTGTCCCGTGGCGATATCGAAGCGGAAAAAGTGGCGGAGAAAATGAACATGTCGCGCCATACCCTGTACCGCAAGCTGAAACAGGAAGGCGTGTCCTTTCAGGAGCTAGTGGAGCAGGTGCGTAAGGATAAAGCCTTGGACTATTTGCAAAAAGGCAAGTATTCCCTCAGTGAAATCGCCTTTCTACTGGGGTTTTCCGAGCTGAGTGCTTTCAGCCGCGCGTTTAAGCGCTGGACCGGGGAAAGTCCCGCCAGCTATCGCAGTCAGCAATAGCTGGCGTCATCAGACTTAGCCTTCTAAAACCCTTCCGCTTCGCTATTGGTCTCGCCACTCTTCCGTGTGGGACGGGCGAGCAGTAATGACAACAGAATGCTGATGATGGCGCCGGAGATGAACAGGGTGACGGTGTAACGGTTATTGGTTTGATCATGGAAGGCCTGATTGGGCGTAATGCGCAACAGCCATTGCCGTTCTGGCAGATCCAACGTATCGCTGTACAGCCAGGATTTGCGTTTCTTTATATTCTCCTCTCCGTCCGACGGTAACACCAGTTTCACCAGCGGGTCGCTGGCGTAGCGCATCAAGTCAAACACGGATAGGGTGAAGCCCTCCGGTTTATAGTCGGCGACCGCGGTTTTCAGACTATGCTCCAGATCGAAGCTGATGGCGATGAGCATATCATCGACCCGACGGATATAACGAACTTCGCCGCGATAGGCGGGATTCTGGGAGTTGATGCGGGTCACCGGCGTAGCGATGGTCTCCCCGCTGCGCCATGCTTCGTCGAAGGCGGGTTGAAGTTCGGGCAATTCGGTGACGCGCTTGATGTCGTTGAGCGTCAGAGATTGCAGGCTGTTGATGTCTGTTACGCTGAAACGACGGCCATCATCGGCGGATTTGGCGATAACCAAGTGCTCAATGGTGCTGATGTTGGGAAATCCCTGCAAAAACACTCGTGTGGCGTCAGTGGCCGCGTCTTCCGACTCGGGACGAGCGCTACACATGGTAAACCATAACTCCGCGGCGGCGCGATTCTGTTCGAATGTGCGGCGCACCGTTTGCGCAATGAACTGCGCTTCCTGGACAAAACGCGCATGAGCGTCTTTTTCTTGCTGCTTATTGGAAAAATAGGACATCGCCGCCGTTAGCGACAACCCCACCAATAGCGCCAGGAGTGATGGCAGAGAAAGTAAAAACCCGTACATATTGCGGGACTGCATTGAATCCTCCGGATAATTGCCGCCCCCAGGCGGTTACCAACCTACTTCCGCTGAAAGCGTACTCCATATTCGTGACAGTCGGTAACTATAGAGTTCCCCATTATCCGCATCAAGCGGAAGCCTGAAAGCCTTTATCTTTGATATACATAAGTGCCCGGTGCGTCACAAAGTTGCGGATAATCGGAATCCGGCGCGCCAAGCGGCGGAGGGGAGGTCTGCTCGGTGCTGCTGTGATCCCGCAGCCACTGGCTCCAGGCCGGCCACCAGGAGCCGTCATGGCGAGTTGCGATATTAAGCCAGTCGTCAGGACTGTAATTGCGGTCCTGACCGTATCGGGTGTTGATTTGATAACTGCGCCTTGGATGACCAGGTTCGCTGATGATGCCGGCGTTGTGGCCGCCGCTGGTCAGTAAAAAAGTAATCTCCGCGGAACTGGTGAGGCGGCGGATTTTATAAACGGATTTCCAGGGCGCGACATGATCTTTGGTGGCGCCGACGGCGAAGATGGGAATGCGAATATCGCGCAAGAATATTGGACTGTCGTCCACTTCAAAACGGCCTTCGGCGAGGTCGTTATTCAGAAACAGACTGCGCAGATACTGTGAATGCATGCGATAGGGCATGCGGGTGGTATCCGCGTTCCAGGCCATCAGGTCGTTCATGCTGCTGCGTTCGCCCAGCATGTATTCGCGCACGATGCGCGACCAAAGCAGATCCTTGGAGCGCAGCATCATGAAGGCGCCGGACATTTGCGTGGCGTCCAGATAGCCTTGCTCCCACATCAGGTCTTCCAGGAAGGTGAGCTGACTTTCATTGATGAACAGCATCAGTTCGCCGGCTTCTTTGAAGTCTGTTTGCGCAGCGAAAAGACTGATGGTGGCGAGCCGTTTATCTTCATCTCTCGCCATCGCGGCGGCGGCGATGCTGAGCAGGGTGCCGCCGAGACAATAGCCGACGCCATGCATTGGCGGGGCGTCGGGAACGATGGCGGAGATCGCGTCCAGCGCCTCCATCACGCCGAGACGCAGATAATCCTGCATGCCGAGATTGCGATCTTTGCCATCTGGATTCAGCCAGGAAATCATAAACACCGTATGGCCTTGCTCCACCAGATAGCGAGTCAGGGAGTTATGCGGCGACAGGTCGAGAATGTAGTACTTCATGATCCACGCAGGAACAATAAGCACCGGTTCTTTGTACGTGCTCTCTGTCGTAGGCGAGTACTGAATCAGCTCTATCAGGCGATTGCGATAGATCACTTTGCCCGGAGTAATGGCGAGGTTTTCGCCAACCTTATAATTTTCCGAACCGACAGGCGGGTCGCCATTGAGCAGACGCTGGGCGTCTTCGCGCCAGTTCTCCAAGCCGTCGAGTAAATTTTTGCCGCCGGTTTCCTGGGTTTTCTTAATGACCTCTGGATTCAACCAGGGAATATTGGATGGAGACATTAAATCCAATAACTGGCGCGCGCAAAACGAGACGATATTTTCGTTGCGGGGCGACACGCCGGGAATATCCGTGGTTGCGTAGTGCCACCACTGTTCATAAAGCAGGAACCATTGGTAGGCCAGGTTAAAGGGAAAGTGTCCCCATTCCTCGTTGCGAAAGCGGATATCCTGAGGAAGGGGTTCGATGACCGGTTCCGGGTTCTGGTTGGCGATGGCGCGGGAGCAATAGACGCCATAACGCAGCAGGTTGCGGGAGATGTTCTTCGCCAGTTCGGCCTGCTTACCGGGCGCCATCACCGCGTGACTGACCCAGTCTGTGTATGCCTGAATGAAAGCGGCGGGAGAGTTGCCGCCAGTACCGTACCCGATAAACGCATGCAATAGGCGGTCAATTGCCTTTGATTCCGCAAATAAAGAGCTGTCGTCCACGTTAGCCTCTTTGTTTTAGTAGACGTTAAAACACGACGCGAAACGCAGGAGCGCGTCCTGGTTGGATCCGGGGACTGCTTGTGGAATGATCACAGTAAGGAGTTGAGGCAGTGAAAGCAACCGTGAAAGGCGGCCGGCGAAACGCAATGTTCGCCGGTTTTTGCCTTGGATCAAGCGGGGCGTAGACGATGCGCGCCCATGCTGCTTAGAAACAGGACGAATGCCGCGACGACGACGGATGGCCCGGCGGGAGTGTCCCACCACCAGGACAGGCTTAGTCCTGCCACGACTGCGAAGACGCCGCTGGCGATGGCGAGCGCCGCCATTTTTTCTGGCGTATCGCTGAAAGGCCGGGCCGCAGCGGCCGGGATGATCAGCAAGGAAGTCACCAGCAGTACACCGACGACTTTCATGGCGAGAGCGATGACCAGGGACATCATCAGCATCAACAATAACTGGGTGCGCAGTACGTTGTAGCCCTCTACTGCCGCGAGATCCTCGTTCAATGTCATCATCAGCAGGGAGCGCCACAGCAGCTTGAGCATGATGATGGCGACCACCGCCCCGGCGAAAATCCAAATGACATCCTGGTAATTGAGCGCCAACAGGTCGCCGAACAGGTAACTCATCAGGTCCACTTGCTGATCCCGCATAAAGCTCAGCGCCACCAGTCCCAAGGACAAGGAGCTATGCGCCAGGATACCCAGCAGTGTGTCGGTAGCGATGTGTTTTTGCCTCTGCATCAGGGCCAGCGTCAGGCCCATCAATACGCATCCGGCGGTGATGGCGAGGCTGACGTTCACCTCCAGCATTAATCCCAAAGCGACGCCCATCAGGGCCGAGTGGGACAAGGTGTCGCCGAAATAGGACATGCGTCGCCACACTACAAAGCAGCCCAGGGGGCCGGTGATAAAAGCCAGGCCAATGCCCCCCAACAGGGCGGGAATGAGGATATCAAGCATGTTGGCCGCCGTGAGAGCATTCGCTGCCTGCGGCGACGGTGCCGTCGGCATGGTGGTGATGGTCGTGATGGTGGTGGTAGACCGCCAGCGAGCGCGCCGCCTGGGTTCCGAACAGGTTAATGAAGGCGGGCTCGTTGGACACTTTTTCTGGATGTCCGGCGCAGCAGATATGCCGGTTCAGGCACAGCACCTGATCGGTAGAGGCCATCACCAAGTGCAGATCGTGAGAAACCAGCAGCGCGCCGCAGTGCAGTTCATCCCGAAGCGAGCGGATAAGGCGGTACAGCTCCGCCTGGCCGGTAACGTCCACTCCTTGCGCGGGTTCATCCAGCACCAATAAGTCCGGCGCCCGCTGCAACGCACGCGCCAGCAACACCCGTTGCAGTTCGCCGCCAGATAAGGTGTGCATGGGTTGTTTGGCGACATGCTCCATTTCCACTCGTTGCAGGGCTTCGCGCCAGCGCTGAGGGTTGTGCGCCAACTGTAGAAACCGTTTGACGGTAAGAGGCAAAGAAGCATCGATATGAAAGCGTTGCGGCATATACCCGATTCTCAGGCCGGGACGGCGCAACACTTCCCCGCGGCTCAACGTCTGTATGCCCAAGAGCGCTTTGGCCAGGGTGGACTTGCCGGCGCCATTGGGGCCGATGACCGTGATGATTTCGCCGGGATTAATATCGAACGTGACGTTCTCTATTAGCGTGCGACCCTGAATTTCGACGGTGACGTCTTGCAGGCGAATCAATGGCGGCGCGTTCATTGGGCTGTCCTGCAGGCAGTACACAGGCCGCTGATTTCCAGCGTCATACTTTCCACTTCAAAATCCTGTTCCTGCGCCAGGCTCAACAACTGCTTGCGCAGCGCGTCCTCAGTAATTTCCTGGGCGCGCTTGCACTGTTTGCAAATCAAAAAGCCGCCCTGGTGGCCTTCCTGGGGACAAACGCAGCCCATGAAGGCGTTCAGTGACGCGATGCGATGCACCAGGCCATTTTCCTGCAGGAACTCCAGCGCCCGATATACGGTTGGCGGCGCGGAGTTACGGCCTTCCTGCCCAAACTGAGCAAGGATGTCGTAGGCGCCGATGGGCTTGTGAGATTGCCAGATCAGCTCCAGCACCCGCAAACGTGTGTCAGTCAGTCTCAGACCGCGTTCTTTACAGAGTCTCTTGGCGGTAATCAGCGCGTCATGAATGCAGGAGGCGTGATTATGTTGCTGAAACACGGCGTTGTCAGGTTGGCTGTTCATAATGATTCCGCAAGAGTTGCAATGCAGGCGTTAGCGCCGTTGTCGGCGGAGGCGTAAGAAATGTAATGTTATAACAATTGAGCTTGCGCTGAAACCGTCAACGGCGCTTATAGCGGCATCTGGCGTGAAACAGGTCGCCAAAGCGGCAAAATTTCGCGTTTTTATAAGGTTACTTGTATGCAAAACCGCCGGTTAGGGTCCATAATCCTTTGCTGGATGTTTGGCAGGCGCTTGTCGACATCTGCATTACAAAAATAAATCAGGGCGGAATGAAACCGGCGCATGCCGGATTGCCAGGAAGGTCGCGCTGAGTCCTCGGGTCGAGACTTCGAACCCCGTGAGACTTCAGAGGTAAAATAAGAATGTCAGCGCTAAAGAACCTTTTCACACTGGCGTTATGCTTGGTCAGCGCTTTCGCCTGCGCGTTTGAAAAAGACTCTCTCATTGTCTGGATAGGAGCCGACAAAGGCTCAAAAGGCGTCGCCGAAGCCGGCGCCGCATTCACCGCCGCCACTGGCATGAAAGTGAAGGTGGAGACGCCGGACGATCTCACCGTTCAATTCGACCGCCTCGCCCCTACGGCGCAAGGTCCGGATATTGTCATATGGGCCCATGAGCGTTTTGGTCCCTGGATCAATGACGGCTTTCTGGAGCCGGTTACTCCCTCTCAAAAGATGCGCGACAGCGTAGCGCCTTTCACTTGGCGGGCGCTGACGGTTGGCGATGATATATACGGCTTTCCCATCGCCATAGAAGCGGTGAGTCTGATCTATAACAAGGCGCTGGTGAAAACGCCGCCTCGTACGCTACAGGATGTCATAGCGCTGGATCGCGACCTGCGTAAGCAAGGTAAAAAAGCCATTGAGTGGGACTATAAGAATACTTACTTCAGTTGGCCTTTTATCGCTGGCGCTGGCGGCTACAGCTTTGGCAAGGCAGATGGCGTATACAATCTGGCGGACGTCGGCTTTGACAGTCGCGGTTCAGTTGACGCTGTGCAAGCAATCAAGCAATTGCTGGATCAGGGCGTACTGGAAAAGACTGCAGATTATGGTTCGATGATGAGTGGTTTCAAGAAAAGCGAGGTGGCGATGATCATCAATGGTCCCTGGTCGTGGCGTGAGATCCGCGATGCGGGAGTCAACTTTGGTGTGGACTACATTCCCGGGCTGACGGTGGAGCACCCAGGGCGTCCTTTTGTTGGCGTTCTGGCTGCGGGAATTAATTCCGCGGGAAGAAACAAAGAAGCCGCCCAGCGCTTTCTGGAAGACTATCTGCTGACTTATGAGGGGCTAAAGAAAGTGAATACAGACAAGCCCTTGGGCGCGGTAGCCAATGTTCAGCTAATGAAAGAGCTTTCCGCCGATCCTTTGATCCGTCACACATTTGTATCCGCTGAAAAAGGAGAGCTGATGCCGGATGTGCCGGAAATGAAGCGCTTCTGGGGATTATTTACTTATAAGCTGCCAGCGATGTTGAAAGGGGAGGCGGCGATCAGCGCAACACTGAACGACATGGCGGATCGATTGCGGAAACTGGATGAATTGAAAGGCTGGGGGCGGAGGCACTATCTTTCAGATAAGGAAAGCTGAGCTTTGATATACGAACGACTGGGGCGCATGAGCGCCCCGGTAAATCGATCAGCGTGCGGAAACCGCCTGTAGCGCGAGCAGCTCCATTTGTTCCAGAGAGGGAATAATGGCCTCTTCGCCGCTAACCTTCACCATCATTTTATCCATAGGGCCCAGCTCGGCTTTTTCATGGGCGCTGACTTCCTCGCTCCGCACCTTCATCAAACGAGGCAGACCCTGGGTCACGAACGCCATAAATGGCAGTAGTTTGTGTTTGTCGCCAATCGTGTTGGTGACAGCGATCCGGGTATGGGCGGATTGCGCGCCTGTGGCGGATTTGTTGGCCTTGTCATAAGACACCAGAGGCAGACGCAGGCCGCGCCAGCGAATGTAGCCCAGAAACCAGTCCGCACCGTCTTCAACGGGCTCCGGCGCCTGATAGTCAACGATTTCAGCGATGCTGGCGTTGGGTAATAGCAAGTTCTTTCCCTGTACGGGAATCAGTAAACAGGAGATCTGTCCGGAGGTTTGCTCCACCATGAATCTATCCTCGAAATCGTTTGTCTTACCGGCGCCTGTCTCACGGCGGGCGCGAATATCATCTCTGGACCAGCCGCAGGTCCAAGCCGATAGAGCTTCAGTCTGAGTCTAGCTTAACAGACCGGGTTAGGGAACGTCAGGCCAGGCCGCGCTTGCGCTTCGCCAGCTCCTCAAGCTCTACGGTTTTCAGTAACTTTTCCGCCAACTGATGCGGTGCGCCGCGAAACTCCACGCACCCCGTTGCGGCGACGGAGTCCGGCATTGAGCTATTGGCGCAGGTGTCCGAAGTCTGAGACCAGATACGGCTTCCATAAGCACGCAACAGGGGGCCGGCGAGAGAGCCGTCGTTACCCATGCCGCTAAAAATAATTGCATTACAACGGCCGCTATAATAGCCGCCAACATTCAACATAACCTGATCAATGGACGGCCCATAAGGGCCTGGCCAGGCGTTTTCTCTGACCTCCATCGTCCCCTCCGCGCTGAACACCACTTCGTGGTCGACAGGCATGATTACCACTTCGCCGTAATGCAGACGCGCGCCGTCCTGTACTTCTTTCAGGTCGAAAGCCGAGTGACGGCCTAACACCCGCACCAGTACATTAGCGGCGTTCTGGTCGATATGCTGAGCGTAAACGAAGGCCACGGGCAGGCCTGAAGGTAAGCAGTCGAGAAAACTCTTTACCGCCGCCGGGCCGCCTAAGGATGCGCCCAGAATCCATACCCTTTCCACAGGATCGTTAACGCCGCCGGGCCGGATATGATGGGGCAACGGCAGTGCGGAAGGGCCGCCTGGTGAGGCTTCCAGTGCAGTTAATGAGGCGCTGGCCTGGGTAAGCGTGGGCGGTTCGCCCAGCAATTCCACCAATTTGGTGAACAGGCGCCGCTCCCATTTGGCGTAATCGAGGCTGTGCTTATTGGGCGCTTCCCCTAATCCAAACAAGACGGGGGCTTCGCTATGATCAATCAGCGTATCAATGGCGTCCGCCCAACGGTCTTCGTCGGCCAGTATGACGATCCACACCTCTGCAGCGGCGTGGCGCTCAAGGAGCGCCGTGCTCAGCCGGGAAGGATCACAGCTGGCGATCACCGAGAAACCGTATCCTTCCACCGCGCTTTGCATGATATGCCGCTGTAAAGGGCAGTCTGAAATAATGCCAACTTTTGCAGCCTGCACTGACATCCAGTTATTCCACTAGTCGTTCTATCGTCTCAAGCAGAATTTTTTCCTGGAAGGGTTTACCGAGATATTCGTTAACGCCGATTGAAAGCGCACGCTCGCGGTGTTTCTGTCCGGTACGCGAGGTGATCATAATGATCGGCACATCTTTCAGGCGCTCGTCGTGACGCACCAGACTCGCCACCTCGAATCCGTCCATACGCGGCATCTCTATATCCAGCAGCATGACGTCCGGTTTGTGATCCTGCAATAGCGCGATCGCGTCCACACCGTCCTTCGCGGTAATGACTTCCATACCGTTCCGTTCCAGCAGGCGGGAAGTAACCTTCCGTACTGTAACCGAGTCGTCCACCACCATAACGGTAGTCGGGCCGGATGCTGCGCGCGCAGGCTCCGCCGCTGGTTTGAGCGTCGGTGTAATGCTGGGGCCGAAGTGAGTCATATCGCTGCGGATAAGCGCAGGCAAGTCAAGAATCACGACCACGCTGCCATCCCCCAGAATGGTGGCGCCGGAGACGCCGCGTACTGAGGAGAACTGGGTGCCGAGACCTTTTACAACAATCTCGCGGGAGCCCATCAGGCTGTCCACCTGCAGAGCCAGAGGCTGATCGCCGCCGCCGCGCACCAGAATGACCGGCAAGGGCAGGGGTTGGCCTTGCAGTTTCGGATGGTGTTCGCTCTTCAACAGGTTGCCCAGGTACTGCAGGCGATATTTTTGGCCTGCGTACTCGTACAGCGGCGCGTTGGGTTTGTAGTACTCTTCCAACTCATAAGTGCTGACGCGCACGATACCTTCAATCGTGTTCAACGGAATCGCGTAATAGTCCTCGCCAGTGTTCACCATCAGCGCCCGGTTCACGGAAACTGTGAATGGCAGGTGGACGATAAAGCGCGTGCCGTGTCCGGGCTTGGAGTCAATGGTGACGCGTCCGCCAAGCTGTTTGATCTCGCTGGCCACAACGTCCATACCTACGCCGCGTCCGGAAATCTGGGTGACTTTTTCCGCGGTGCTGAAGCCTGCCTGGAAGATAAACTGCAGCATATCGTGATCGCTAATGTGCGTGCCTTCGTCGATCAAACCGCTCTTGATGGCTTTACGTCTGACTGCGTCGACGTTGATGCCGGCGCCGTCGTCGGAAAGAATCAGTACAACGTCGCCGCCTTCACGGCCTACCGACAGCTCAATGCGTCCGGTTTCCGATTTGCCTTTGGAGCGGCGTTGCTCGGGCATTTCCACCCCGTGGTCGATCGCGTTACGCAGCATGTGCTCCAATGGCGCCAGCATGCGTTCCAATACGGTACGGTCCAGCTCGCCTTCCGGGTTGTACACTTCGAAATCGGCTTTCTTGCCAAGTTCGGAGCTTACTTGCCGAATGATACGGCGCAGCCTGGGAACGATCGAGGTGAACGGAACCATGCGGGTCTTCATCAACCCTTCCTGCAGCTCCGTATTGATACGGGATTGTTGCAGCAGCAGGGTTTCCGCGTCACGGGCCTTATCCATCATGGTTTCACGAAGGTCGGTCAAGTCCGAAGAGGACTCGCTTAACGCTCGCGACAACTGCTGAATAGAGGAGTAGCGGTCCATTTCCAGCGGGTCAAAGTCTTCGTACTTGACGCCGCTCTCTTTTTCCATGCGGAACAGAACCTGAGCTTCCGTCTCCATATCCATCCGGCGCAACTGTTCGCGCAGACGGTCGATGGTTGACTGCATTTCTTCCAAAGTGTAGGTGAAGTCACTGATCTGCTGTTCAAGCAGACCACGGGTAATACTGGTTTCACCTGCGAGGTTAACCAAGTTATCGAGCAGGTTGGCGGAGACCCTGACGGTTTCTGCGGCTGCCTGACGTTGCGCCGCAGGTTGTGCGGGCTGCATCTCGGTTTTGGCCGGTTCTTCCTTTCTGACAGCAGGAACGGCTTGCTCACGCTGCATCTGCACCATGCGCTCAGCCAGAATTTCTTGTTCGCTTTTCTGCGCTTCCGCCGCGGTTGCTTCCGCCTCGGCTTCCTGCTGACTGCTGTAATAGTTTTTAACCTGTCCGATTTCGCTTTTCAGGCGATTGAACAGAATTTCGATCTCGCTGCGCAGGGCGTCGTCCAGCTCATGCTTATGGTCATAAGCTTCTTTAACGATGGACTCGATTTCCTGCGCCAGGTCGCCGATGTTAGTCAGGGTAGCGAGACGCGCGCCGCCTTTCAGCGTGTGCAGGGCGCGGGACATGGAGTCCGCATGCACGCTGTTGCGGGGCTCGCGGGTCCAGTCGTTGAACTCACGCTCCAGGCTCGCCTGCAGTTCATTCGCTTCTTCTACGAAGACTTGCAGGATTTCCGGGTCGACATCCAACGCGAACTCAGAGGCTGGTAATTCATCGCCGCTGCCGACTTCTTTCAGTTCGCGAATCAACTCGTTGGGAACTTCCGGTTGCTCCAGCTGCTCAATCTGATCCAATAGACGGCCGATGTAACGGATGGAACGGTCCACCAGCGTGATCAGTTCGTCAGGGACCTGATGCTTGCCGTCGACGACGCTCTCCATGCGCTCGGTCAGCGCTTCAGTGAGAGCATGCACGCTGTCGATATTCGCCAGCTTGGCGCCGCCGTTCAGGGTTTGCAGATCCCGAACCAGCTCTTTCGCCGGCGTAATGTTATCCGGATTGGCTTTCCAGCGATCGAAGCAGTCAATTACTGCGTCCATGATGTCCCTGGATTCGTCCAGGAAGATGCTGCGCAGGTCTTCGTCGCTGGTTTCCTGAGCGGATGCCTGCAGAGACTGTTGTTCGCGCTCGATTTCCGCAATGGTGTCTCCGCGATCATGAGGGCCTTTCGCAGCCAGATCATGTTGCGCGCAGTACTTAATGACTTGCTGGGCGAGATCGTTCGCCGCACGCACCGGGCTGTTGCTGGTGACGCTATCCACCATTTCCGCCAGGCGGTCATGGCAGGCCAGCATCAAATCAGACAGTGACGGCTCCGCCAGGAAACGACCTTCGACAATGCCCTCGAACAATGTTTCCAGTTCGTGAGCCAAATCGCCGATAGGCTTGATTTCCGCCATGCGTGCGCCGCCTTTCAACGTATGCAGCGCGCGTTGCAGTTCCTTCACATGCTCGATATTTTCGAGCTCGCCCAACCAGCTTTGCAGGTTGCGGGCGGTGGAGTCCACCAATTCATTGGCTTCTTCCAGGAATATGGAGACCAGCTCCTGATCCAGATCACTGATGTCGTAAACTGGATTCTCGATAGGCGCTTCTTCAACCGGCGCAGGCTCTGCAGTGATTTCTTCGACGTCCGCAAGGTCTTGCAGCCCTTCCGCCATCTCATCGACTTGAGACTCAGGCGTCGTTTCAACAGCGGCTTCCACTTCTGGATGCGCGTCGACAATATAGTCGTCTTCGCCATCCGCGTAGTGATGACCGGCGCCTTGCGCCATGTCGTGAACGCGGCCAATCAAATCGCGAGCAGGGGAAGCCACTTGGTTCTGAGCGACGGCGTCCACCATACCCGCCAGACGGTCGTGACACTCCATCACCAGGCCAACCATGGCTGGTTCCGGCGCCAGACGGCCTTCGGTCATTCTTTCAAACAGCGTTTCCAGCTCGTGAGCCAAGTCGCCGATGGACTTGATCTCCGCCATTCTGGCGCCGCCTTTCAGCGTATGCAGATCACGCTGTAGTTCTTTTAAATATTCCAGATTGCCCAGCTCTTCAGACCAGTTGTGCATAGTCTCGCCGGTGCGCTGGATAATGTCCTGGGCTTCCTCCAGGAAGATTTCGACCATTTCTGGATCAAGGGGAGCGACTTCCTCAAGAACAGGGATCTCTTCTTCTTCGCTCAAATCCATCGTCGGCAGACTGGTTTCGTCGTAGGAAACCTCGTCGCCTTCATCCTCATCGTCCTCAGAAGAACGCTCGCCGGACAGGTAAGCATGCAGGGCGTCAATCAGATCCTGAGCGTCATTACAGGTGCGCGTGGCGGTGACGGAATCGACCATGCCCGCCAAGGTGTCGTGCGCCAGCAAAGACAAGTTGCTGGCTTCTTCATCCGGCGTGACCCGCTGTTCTACGATGCCTTCGAACAGGCTTTCCAGTTCATGGGAGAGGTCGCCGATAGGAGGAATGCCCGCCAGTCTGGCGCCGCCTTTCAAGGTGTGCAGATCGCGTTGTAGTTGCTGAACTAACGCCATGTTATGAAGATCCTGCGACCACTGCTGCATCACATCCGCGGAGGATTGAATGATGTCCTGAGCTTCTTGCAGGAACACATCCGCCAGCTCTGGGTCCAGTTCGTACACTACGCCGCCGGAAGCGACAGGCGCAGGCGTTTCTTCGATCTCCTCCATGAAGCTTGCAGAAGGTTCAATCACCTCTGGCTCTTCCGGTAAACCGATATCAAAATTAATATCTTCGGCGAGTTCGTCTTCTTCCGCCTCTTCGATGATTACGTCGTCCAAAAGAGGAATATCGTCATCGGCTGAGTGGACGACTGGTAGTTCTATGCTCTCTTCTTCGGCGACTTCCTCGACGGGAGGAACGTTATCAGCAGGCGCTGACTCGACTGGCTTGGCGAGAGCATAGAGCTCTTGGATCAGAGAGGCGTCAGGCTGAGTGGCGAGACCCGCAGCAACCTGATCCATCATGCTGATCAGCACGTCGTGCCCGCGCTTCGCGATAGTGAAGAAACGATCGTCCGTGTTGGCGCCGCCGGCTTCCGCCAGTTCGTAGGCGGTTTCCAGCGCACGGGAAAGTTCTGCGACATCTTCCAGACCGGCCACTTCTGCGCCGCGGGATAATGTGGTCAGCTCAGTGACCAGCTTGTGCAGATCTTCTTTGGAGTTCGGGTTCTGACTCCATTCGTTCAGGATGCGCTCGGCGTCCAGCAGAATATCCACGCCTTCCGTCAAGAACAGATTGATCAGTTGTGGATCGGGTTTGCTGGTGGCCTGCAATACGTCGCTTTGAGCAGCGTTAGTCAGGATGCGATTGCTGACAGTAGCCAGCTTCTCCAGGTATTCGTTGGCGCCGTCCAGCGGCTTCAGCGGCGTGCTTTCAATTTGATCCAGGCCGCGACGCACAAAACTTGCGCCTTCCTGCAACAGTTCGCGAATATCGCTGTCTACGCTGACGCCGCGAGCGCGGGCTTCTTTTACAAACTTCTCAAGCGGCACCACGACGGTAGCGATAGGCTCAATACCAGCGGTATTGGCGCTGCCTTTGAGCGTATGCATGGCGCGGGAGATTTCGTCCGTAATCGGCGTAGGCTCGCTATTCGCGGCGGCTTTGGCGATGAACGTCGCCAGCGTCTCAAGGTGGCTTTCTGTTTCCGCCTTGAAAATGTCTTTTAGAGCAGGATCTATGTCCAGGGTCGGCTCGCCCGCCGCTGTGGCGGAAGCGTCCTGATCGAGCTTCAATGGCTTGGGAATCTCACCCTTGGCGATGGCGTGAGCCTGATCCATATACGGCTGCGTATTATGGCTGGGCTTACGGCGCAGTTTGAAGTCTTCGACAAGGTCAGGAAGGATCTTGGTCACGGCCTGCATCAGCTCGCCAATATCCTGGCTCATGAAAATAGTGCCGTCGATGATACGGTTCAGCAGATTTTCAATGGACCAGGCCAACTCGCCTACGAGCGTAGCGCCGACCAGGCGACCGCTGCCTTTCAAGGTGTGGAAGGCGCGGCGTACTTCAATCAACGCTTCCTGATTGTCGTAACTGGCCAGATAAGAGGGCAGGTACTGACCAATGGTGTCCAGTACTTCCGCCGCCTCTTCAACGAAAATCTCGATGATCTCGTCATCGATCATGTCATCTTCGTCTTCTTCCTCCAGTTCTGGAACCACAACGGTTTCAGCGACAGGCTCGGGGATAGACGGAGGCTCTATGGGCTCAGGCGTTTCTTCAAGGACAGGCGCTTTCTGTTCGGAAGCCGCTACAGGCTCTTCAATTGGGGCAGGAGCGGGCTCTTCCTTAGGTACGGACAGGTCGATATCAGAAGCGGCGCCTTTCTCGCGGGAGAGGCGACGGGCCGCCGCCAGTGCTTCGGCTTTGGCGACGAACTGATCTACATCGTTGATTTCCTGACCAGTCTTAAAGCGCTCAATCAGCTCAGGCAGCTTGTTGATAACGCCTTCCAGCAGTTCGAACATTTCCAGCGTGGCGGTAATGGAGCCGTCGATCACACGGTTAAGCATGTTCTCCACACTCCACGCCAACTCGCCCAGCGTGGTGGCGCCGACCAAACGGCCGCTGCCTTTAAGGGTATGGAATGCGCGACGAATTTCCGCCAGCGCAGCCTGATCGTCAGGGTTGCTCTGGAAGTTGGGGAAATAGTTATGAATGGTCGCAAGAACTTCTTCTGCTTCTTCGACGAAGATTTCGACGATTTCGTCGTCGATAAGTTCTTTGTCGGAGGCTTTGTCGCGGGATGACTCGGGCGGCGTAGATATCGCCGGCGCAGTTCCCGCCACGGTTTGTGGGGCCACGGCGACGGCGTCGCCCACTGGATAACCCAGTTGCGCCAAGCTTTCTTCCGCGACCTGCAGAATCAGCTCATTGTCCTGGCTGCCTTCGCTCAGGCGCTCCAGGTAATACTCAATACTGGTGATGGCGTCGGCCAACGTATCCAGCTGGTTCCAGTCAGGGGACTGATCGCTGTCAAGCAACCGGTCCTGAATATAGCGCGCGGAGGCGTCCAACAAGTCGGCGGCGCGTTCCAACGGAATAATGCGCAGCCCGCCGCGAATGCTCTGCAGCAGCTTCGGCACGCTTTCGATTTCGGAGCGATCCCAGTGAGAGGCGATGTACTCGACAATATCGGTCTTCGCCTGCTCCAGACCGTTGCGGGCTTCACGGATGACGGCTTCGTGGGCGTTGTCGACCTGCTCTTTGGGAATTGCTGCGCCGCCGGCGTTATCGCCGCTGCTGGAGCGCTGGGAACCCGCGTCGTCGCTGAAGCCGCTAAGAGTGGCTTCGACATAGAGAAGGGCGCCGGCGATATCCATCAAGACATTGTCGTCCGGTGTATCCGTGCTGGAAGAGAGAGCTTCAATTAAGTCGATCTGCTCTTGCACCACTTTCCGGGGAATGCCCAGACCCAGAACCGCCATGGTGTTGGCGACTTGATGCAGCCCCGGCAACAGTTCCGCCAGGTCGCTGCTGTCTTTGAATTCGCCTCGGACGAACAGGTCCAGTTGGTCTTTAACTCGAGCCAGCTCTTCGTTAAGCGCTTCCACCACAGATTCAATCGCGCCTTTGTCCGGGCCGGACATTTTCTGACGCTCAATGTCCACTTCTTCGTCGCTGGGGAGAGCCTGATCCAGGCGGTAATCTTCACGCACGCCTTCTATGGCGGGAGTGCGGGCGTCGGAACGGGCGACGTAGTAAAGCAAGTGCTTCAGTAAATCTTCAGGCGGCGCCTGCACCAGAATGTCGATGTTTTCATCAATGACTTTCTTGATGCGGTAATCCAGTGCGCGCAGCAGATTCTTGATTGCGGAAGACAGTTCGATGCCGTTATTCACTAATGCTTCGATGAAAGCATGGGCGACTCGCCAGATCTGCCCTTGGGCGGTATCGCGACAGAGGGACTCAAGACGTTTGAACACCTTGCCCATATAGCTGAAGTTAGCCGGCAGTTCGCTTTCACGGATCACTCCGGCGAGGGCGAACTGATACATTTGCCGCAGCTTACGCAACTGCATGATGACTTTGTCGTCGTGCAGGCGCTGATTCACTCCTGGTGGCGCGGCGATGCGGGCCATGGAAAGGTCAGGGGTGAATAAAGAGGTGTCGGAAAGCAGTGATTCGCCACGCGAAGCGCGCAGATCATTCAGAATCGGCAGCAGAATAACGGGGAGATCGCGCCGGCTGGACTGCAGGCGGTTGAGATAGTTTGGCAGTTGCAGAATCGCCCGCATCAGCACTTCGATAGCTTCATCGGGGTGCGGAACGGTTTCCTGCAGAACTGCTTGCGCCAGTTTCTCCATTTCTTCCGCCAATAAGGCGGCGCCATAGAACTCGACCATCTGCAGAGTTCCATGAACCTGATGTATGTAGTTCAGACAAAAGCGTAATTTGGCGCTGTCTTCAGTGTTGTTGACGTAGTCCTCAAGCGCTAACTGCGCTTGCTTAAGTGTACTGTCGATTTCGCCCTTAACCCAATCAAGAGCTACATAGTCATGGTTGCCCGCCATAACTTCTCCAATTAACTGTTGCGCTCGTTTCGCCTGATAAAAGCGAGAGTTTTGTCACTTCCGACCCGCTGCAAAAGAGGGTGGGTCCAGTCAACGATTTCTCCCAGTCCCAATACCAGTATGCCACCTGGCACCAGGCGTTCAGCCAAGCGGTTGAGGATTTCCTTACGCCGCCAGCGTCTGAAATAAATCAATAAGTTCTGGCAGAAAATAATGTTCATGCCATGCATCGGCGCGTCTTTAAGGTTAAGCACGTTAACCCTTGCAAAACACACTCTCTCTTTCAAGCGCGGGATTACTGCGTAGAGATTCCCGTTACGCTTTTCAAAAAATTTCTCTTTGCGTTCTTCGTTCAGGGTGACCAGTTTGCGTGCCGGGTAAACAGCGGTTCGAGCCTTCTCCAGCACCGGCGAGGATATGTCCGTGCCGGTAACGCCGTAGTACTTGGCCAATCCCAGAGCTTCAAGACACTCTTCGATGATCATGGCCAGCGTATAAGGCTCTTCTCCGGTTGAGCAGCCAACGCTCCAGGCTTCGATGGTGGACTTGGCCAGTGCTTCAACCGGCCGGGTCAGCAGATAATCCTTGACCAATCCAAACGCATCTTCGTCTCTGTAAAACCGGGTTTCCTGAACCGTCAGCCGATCTACCAGGATGGCCCATTCGACGACGCCGGATGGACTGTCAACGATTTTGTGAAAGTACTCCTGATAGGAGGGGCAGCCGATTTCCCGCATCCGAATGCCCAAGCTGGTCTGCAGAAATGTCTTGCGCTGTATTGGCAAGTTCATTCCAGTGCGTTTCTCCAGCAACGCCTGCCACCGGAAGAATTCCTGATCTTCCATTGGCGGCAGGGTTTTTAAACTCCATGATCCCTCAACTTCAGTGCCATCATTGATCGCCATAGTGGCGCCTTAGTCGTGTCCTTGCTGTTGTCGGACGATAGGTCATTGAAACATCAACACAGGTTTAGGCGGCGTCGATGTCCAAGTCTTCCTCGTTGCTGTGACCTACCTGGTCAGGCAGCTTGAAACCTGCTACGGAGTTACGCAGCTGGTTGGCCAGTTCCGCCAGTTTACCGATGGACTTCGCTGTCGCGTTCGTACCTGCGGAGGTCTGCGAGGTAATTTCCTGGATAACGTTCATCGTATTGGAAATATGGCCTGCTGAAGACGACTGCTGACGTGCGGCGTTCGAGATGTTCTGGATCAAGTCCGCAAGGTTTTTCGATACGTTCTCGATTTCTTCCAGGGCGACACCCGCGTCTTGTGCGAAGCGCGCTCCACGCACCACCTCTGCGGTGGTTTGTTCCATGGAGATTACCGCCTCGTTGGTGTCGGTCTGGATGGTTTTTACCAGTGCTTCAATCTGCTTGGTCGCTGCAGAGGAACGTTCCGCAAGGCGCTGTACCTCGTCCGCAACAACCGCGAAGCCTCGACCTGCGTCACCGGCCATAGATGCCTGAATCGCAGCGTTCAAAGACAGAATGTTGGTTTGGTCGGCAATGTCGTTAATCAACGATACGATATCTCCGATCTCCTGGGATGATTCACCCAGACGCTTGATCCGCTTGGACGTTTCCTGAATCTGTTCACGGATGTTATCCATGCCGCGAATAGTGGACTGTACGATTTCTGCGCCTTTCTTCGCGATCGCAACCGACCGCTCCGCAACCGCTGCTGATTCGGCGGCGTTGGAAGATACTTGGTCGATAGAAACGGCCATTTCGTTGATCGCCGCGGATGCGCCAGCAATTTCCTGCGCCTGGTGCTCGGAAGCGTCGGCCAGATGCATCGCAGTCGCCTGAGTTTCCTGGGCTGCGCCTGCTACCCGTACGGCGGTTTCGTTAATGGAGGTTACCAACTGACGCATCTGGTCGATCGCGAAGTTGATGGAGTCGGCGATCGCGCCCGTGAAGTCCTCGGTTACCGTCGCCTCTGTAGTCAGGTCGCCGTCCGCGAGGTCGGCCAGTTCGTCCAGGAGTCGCAGGATCGCGTTCTGGTTCTGTTCGTTCTGAGAAGCCTCTTTTTCGTAACGCTTTTTAGATTCCTGAGAACCAATGTAGAAGATGATCAAGATCGCAACGATGATGAGGAACAGCAGGGCGTAACCCAATTCGTCACTAACCAGACGGCCTTCAGCCTGAGTCTGGAATACTTCGTTCAGTTTAGAAGTCTCGGTCAACAGCGCCTGAGATTTCTCAAAGATGTTGTTCGCAGCTTCACGCACCCGGAACAGTTCAGGGGACGTTTCAAGAATGGTGTCTACGTTTTCGTTAACGAATTCGAACAGTTCCGCGATAGCTTCCAGGCCGAAGGTGGCGTCTTCGTCAGCCACTTTGGTGATGCCCATAACCTGGTTGCCTTCAACCATCCCGTTCAGTACGCGACCGAACAAGTTTACGTCGCGGCCGAAACGGTCCGCTGCGGTTACCGCGTCCTCGCCACCGGCGAGTACTTTGTTAACGCTTCGTACAATACGTTCCGCCAGCAGCGACTGACGCTGGGCTACCGCAACCTGATCGGCGGGCGCATTGTTTTCCAAAAGAATCTGTACAACGTCGTCATACTCAACCTGTAGCTGGGGAATGGTGTCGTTGAGTGTGATGGCGACCTGGTGTAACTGCAGAACGGTGTCTTTGGAGCCGAGGATCTGGTCCGCCGCCTCACGTACGTCGTCCCACAGGCCGGTTACGTTAGACATCTGCACGTTTTCAACTGCTGGCAGGTTACGCTCTGGGTTGCCTTTGGTCAGATAATCCCACAAGCGTTGGAAGTCGTCCCGGGAGCGGCGCAATTCTTCGAAAGCTTCCGATTTACCGTCCGCGGCCTCCGAGGAGTTCTTTGCGATCTCCTGAGAAAGTACCCGCAGCTCGGAAGCGTAACTGATGTACGTCTTATCCTGACTCGCGTTAAGGTTTACCGTAAATATAACGTAGAGAAGGGCGATTACCGCCACAATCACCACGCCATACATGGCTAGCTGAATAGGGTTCGCACCCTGTCCGGACGAAGTTTTTCCAGATATTGATATCATTGCTTTGGCTCCCCAGCCTTTTCAACTCTAACCATCTAACAGCGTAGCAGACGCTGTAATAGCTGCGCAGCGATTTCTCACTGCGCTACGTTTATGAAATTGGAATCTGCCACCAGACTGGTCGTATCGAATACAATCCAGCGTTCGTTACTACGGGCGTAAAAGCCGCTTACATAAGGTCTCAGCACTTCCGGGATATCCGGCGCGTCCTTTTGGAAGCTGTCCACCGGGAAGTACTGCATGCCAAGCACGCCGTCCACTATCAGGCCGCTGAAAACATCGCCCTGCTCAATGACCAATACGCGCCTGTTTCTCGTGCTGCTGCGAGTTTGTTGCGGCAGCTCGAAGAAAGAAGTCAGGTCCATTATAGGAAGAAGCCGCCCACGTACGTTGGCGACGCCCTGCATCCAGGTTTTAACGCCCGGAATCTGCGTGAAACGGGGGACCGGGAGGATTTCAACCACCTCTCCCATTGCTGCGACGAAGTTAAGTCCCGCCAGAGAGAAACCGATTCCGTTCCATAACTCAATGACGTCTTCCTGCGCAGGCAAACCCTCTGCTAAGGCCTTGCTCTTGGCTTCAATCTCGGCAAGTACGGCAAACGGGTCCGTAGTAATTGACATGATAAAAAGTGGCTCCGCCTATCTGATGAGCTCGTTGATCGTATTGATCAGATCGCTTTCATTGACAGGTTTGACCAGATAGCCCTTGGCGCCCTGACGCGTACCCCATACGCGGTCAGTTTCCTGGTCTTTGGTAGTGACGATGACCACCGGAATATTGGCGGTCTCTTCTGCGCGAGTCAGCTGACGAGTCGCCTGGAAACCGTTCAGTCCGGGCATAACGACGTCCATCAGGACAAGGTCAGGTTTTTCCGAGCGGGCCAGCGCCACGCCGTCAGCGCCGTTGTCGGCGGTTAAGATTTCGTGTTGATGCTTTTCCAGAATGCTTGAGATCTTGCGGACCTCAGTTGGCGAATCATCTACGATAAGTATGCGAGCCATAATTCCCCCGAAAACTCATGTGTAACCCTGTAAAAAAAGTGTAGCTTAATAAACTGACATCATTTCTTCGGCAAATGATTTCGAATTGTACCCAGTAGTTCGTCCTTGCTGAAAGGTTTGGTCAAATACTGGTCCGACCCCACAATGCGTCCCTTGGCCTTGTCGAAGAGTCCGTCTTTGCTTGACAGCATGATAACGGGAGTGCTCTTGAATGCGCTGTTGTTTTTGATAAGCGCGCAGGTCTGGTAGCCGTCGAGCCGGGGCATCATTATATCGACAAAAATGATGTCCGGGTGAGAATCGGCGATTTTTGCCAAGGCGTCGAAACCGTCTGTCGCGGTAATTACAGTGCAGCCGACTTTTTTTAGAAGCGTTTCGGCAGTACGACGAATCGTCTTACTATCGTCAATCACCATAATTTTGAGGTTTTCAAAGTTATCTTCCATCTCAATATGGCCCTGGTAATGAGGTCATGTTTTCGTTGTGTGAGTCACTAATTCGGCTGGCTGATTTACGTCGGAAAGCGGCGTCAGACATGTTAATGGCTTTTTTAACATAGAATTACAACGCAATCTATAAGTAAATACTATTTATAGTTCAGATGCCCAGTAAGGCAAAGAAAATCTTTGTGTATAAATGTCACAAAACCACTAACAACCTTAACAATTGGAACCTGACTACCTTTTAATTAGCAGATTAGTACAGAAAATAAGATAGTACAGAAGTGGGCTTTGGGCCCGGAAAGTGGCATCATTATGCCCGCCCGTTCGCCGGGCGCCCAGTTAATTTTTGCAACCGTCTTTTAACGCATTTAAGTAGGTGCGGATATGACTATCAGGTTGGGTGTGGTGATGGACCCCATCGCCGACATCAACGTTAAAAAAGACAGCACGCTCGCGATGCTGTTGGCGGCCCAAAAACGCGGTTGGTCCGTGTATTACATGGAACAGGACGATCTGTACCTGGAGCAGGGGCGGGCCTATGCGCGGATGCGCACGCTGCAGGTGGCGGACGATCCTTCCAGTTGGTTCGAGATTCAGGATGAATTTGTGGATGCGCTGGCGTCGCTCGACCTGATTCTGATGCGCAAAGATCCGCCAGTGGATAGCGAATTTGTGTTCGCCACCCATATCCTCGAGGCTGCTGAGCGTGAGGGCGCGCTGGTGGTTAATCGACCTCAGAGCCTGCGCGATTGTAACGAGAAGTTATTCGCCACCCAATTCCCGGATCTGTGTCCGCCTGTATTGGTCAGTCGCGACGCAATGCGCCTGCGCCGCTTTTTTGCAGAGCATGAAGACGTGGTGTTCAAGCCGTTGGACGGCATGGGCGGCAAGTCTATCTTCCGGGTGAAAACCGGGGACTTCAACCTTGGCGTTATTCTTGAAACGCTGACTGACAATGGCCGCCGCCAGATTATGGCGCAGCGCTACTTGCCGGAGATCAAAGACGGCGACAAGCGTATTTTGATGATTAACGGCGAGCCGGTCCCATATGCTTTGGCGCGTATTCCTGCGCAAGGCGAAAACCGCGGTAATCTGGCGGTGGGAGGTAGTGGCGAAGGTCGCGAGTTGACGGAGCGGGATAAAGAAATCTGCGCACGTGTTGGATCGGTATTAAGAGAAAAAGGTCTGCACTTTGTCGGATTGGATGTAATTGGCGACTACCTCACAGAAATAAATGTCACTAGTCCAACCTGTATTAGAGAGTTGGATAAACTTTATCATTTGGATATAGCAGGACAATTAATGGATTATTTGTCGTCTTTATTAAAGTCACGTCGGGATATTGTTGTTTAAATAGATATGAGTGATAAGTCGCTTTCTTCTCCGGCTGCGGGAGTCACCGCTTTTGATCGCCTGGGTTTTTGTATGTTCTTCGCCATCGCCGTGCATGCGGCGATTGTGTTGGGAATTACCTTTACTATCGAACCAGAGCGTCCTGTCCCTCTGACAGTAGAGGTCACCCTGGCTCAATTTGATGATAAAGAAGAGCCGGAGGACGCCGATTTTCTCGCGCAGTCAAATCAAAAAGGCAGCGGCTCGGAAGAAGATAAGAAAGAGCTTACCACCACTGAGCAGGCGGACTTTCGTGATATAGAAACCCATGAAGTGGCGCAGCTTCAGCCAGAGGCGGTAAAGCCGAGGGAAGCCTCCGCCGAGCGTCAGGTGGTTGCGAACAAGACTTCCGATCGCGACATGAGCATGTCCGAAAAGCCGAAGAAGGATAACCCGGAAGAGGCGCCTCCAGAAGAGCGCAGTCAGTTGTTGCAGCGCAGTCTGGAGATCGCCAGTTTGGAGGCGAAGCTCTCCGAACAGCAACAGGCGTACGCCAAGCGCCCCCGTGTGACGCGTTTGACTGCCGTATCGGCGAGAAAGACCGCCAGTGCTTACTACATGGAAGAGTGGCGCCGGGAGCTGGAGCGCATCGGCAACATCAACTATCCAGAAGAAGCGCGTAAGCGCAAACTGGAAGGCAAAGTTCGCGTGGCGGTGATCATTGAACCGGATGGTCAGGTGCAGGAAATCAATATTCTGGCTTCGTCAGGGGCTAAGATACTGGATGACGCGGTGATCCGTATCATTCGTTTGGCTGAACCATTTCCCCCCTTCACCGAAGAGATGCGTAAAGAATCAGACCTGTTGGAAATCATTCGCACCTTCTCTTTTGGAGAGCGCATGTACGCCACTGATTCGTGAGAATTTTCCGGTTAATTCCTTTGGATTTTTGCTGCATTGGGGTTAACTGGTTTATGCTTAGAACTATACAGGCAGTTAAAAAGGCCGCAACTGCATGAGTTCATCAATGTCTACATTACGCAATCAATTTCTGATTGCCATGCCTCACCTCAAGGACCCTAACTTTGAGGGGACCATCAGCTATATTTGCGATCACAATGATGAAGGCGCCATGGGGATTGTCATTAATCGGCCTTTGGATATCCGGCTCAGCGATATGCTGGCGCAACTTGAACTGGGCGGAGAAGGCATCGCCATGCCGGTGTATTCCGGCGGTCCCGTGCAGATTGAGCGCGGTTTCGTTCTGCATTCGCCTTTAGGCGACTGGCAATCCTCCATCGAGATCGCTCCAGACATTTGCATCACCACGTCCAAAGACATCCTGGAAGCCATGGCTCGCGGCGTTGGGCCTGATCGTACCTTAGTGGCGCTTGGCTACGCAGGCTGGGGCGCCGGCCAATTGGAGAAGGAAATCTCCAACAATTTCTGGATCACCTGTCCTGCTGACTCCGCTATCATTTTCCGTACGCCGGACAGTGAAAAAGTCGTTTCCGCATTGGGACGGGTGGGCATCGATTATCACCGTCTCTCGTCGATTTCCGGGCATGCCTGAAGCTGTGACGCAGAGGACGTTCGGGAGGCTCGACACATAGATTATGGCGACAGTGGTAGGCTTTGACTTCGGGCTCAAGCGCTTTGGCGCGGCAGTCGGACAGTCGGTATCGATGACGGCTTCTCCTCTCAAGGAAATCCCTGCTCAGGACGGTATTCCCCGATGGGAAGCAATCGAAGCGCTATTGGAAGAATGGAAGCCCGCGTTGGTGATTGTGGGTGAGCCTTTGAATATGGACGGCAGCGTCAGCGAAATGGCGTTGCGCGCCAGGAAGTTCGCCCGGCGTTTGCACGGAAGATATAATCTGCGCGTCGAAATGGCGGACGAGCGGCTCACCAGCAGCGAAGCCAAATCCATGGTGAGAGAACGCTACGGGCAGCGCAACTTCGGACGTTACGCCGTGGACTCTATTGCTGCGGTCTTTATCGTGGAAAGCTGGCTGGAAACCCACGCCGACAATCTGGACGCATTTCTTCATCCTCCTCGTAAACAAGGAAAATCTGATGACATCATTGATTGATGTTGATGCGGCCATGCGGGACATGGTCGAAAAACTCAAACAGCTCTGCGCGGAACGCAACATAGACAAGCCTGCGCTCGTCGGCATTCATACAGGCGGCGTGTGGGTTGCGCGACGATTGCAAAGCCTGTTGGGCTGGGATGGTCCAGTAGGCGAGCTGGATATCTCATTCTATCGCGACGACTTCACTCGCATCGGCTTGAATCCTAAGGTTAAAGCCTCTTCTTTGCCTTTCGAAACAGAAGGTCGGGACGTGGTGCTGGTGGATGACGTGATTATGAGCGGAAGAACGATTCGGGCCGCCATGAACGAACTTTTTGACTTTGGCCGGCCGGCAAGTATCCTTCTCGTCGCGCTCATGGATGTGGGCGGTCGCGACCTTCCCATACAGCCGGATGTGGTCGGCGCCAGCCGACGGCTACAGTCAAATCAACGTGTGAAACTGCTGGGGCCGGACCCTCTGGCGGTGGAGCTGCGGGAGAAAACAGGCTCCAGCTGAAAGACCTTAGCGACAAGTTCACACATGGGCGAAATCCATCAACCTGAGAATTGATTTCCATGCCTAGCATAGACGACGAACTCAGTCCCCTGCAGTTGAACCGGTTTCAGCAACTTCGACATTTTCTGACCATCGAAGGCCTGAGCCGGAAGCATCTCACGGACATCCTGGACACGGCGGATACCTTTATTGAAGTCGGCTCCAGATCAATCAAGAAAGTTCCTTTACTCCGCGGCAAAACCGTCGCCAATTTATTCTTCGAAGCCAGCACCCGCACCCGCACTACCTTTGAACTGGCCGCCAAACGTTTATCGGCGGATGTTCTGAATATCAACATCACCACCTCAGCCACCAGCAAAGGCGAATCATTGTCCGACATGCTGCGCAATTTGGAAGCGATGGCGGTGGATATGTTCGTAGTGCGTCACGCCCAGAGCGGCGCGCCGCATTTTATCGCTAAATCGGTGACGCCAAGAGTCTCCGTCATTAACGCTGGCGATGGCCGTCATGCGCACCCGACTCAGGCGATGCTGGATATGCTGACTATTCGCCAGCACAAGCATAAGTTTGAAGGGTTGAAGGTCGCCATCGTGGGTGACATCCTGCACTCGCGGGTGGCGCGTTCGCAGATTCAGGCCCTAAACCTGCTTGGCGCCGAAGAAGTTCGGGTCATTGCGCCGGATACGTTGCTGCCACCCTATATCGATCAGTTTGGCGTCAAAGTATTTAGCTCCATGAAAGAAGGTATGCGGGACGTCGACGTGGTGATCATGCTGCGTTTGCAGAAAGAGCGAATGGAAGGCGCCCTGCTGCCTAGCGAGCAGGAATTCTTCCGTCTCTACGGATTGTCGCAGGACAAACTGGTCTTGGCCAAACCTGATGCGATTGTCATGCATCCGGGCCCGATTAACCGCGGCGTGGAGATAGAGTCCGCAGTCGCTGACGGTCCGCAATCCGTCATATTGAATCAGGTGACCAATGGCATTGCGGTGCGGATGGCGGTCATGTCCATGGCGATGAGCGGCCAGATAGCTGAATTGACAGCGGATGAGGAGGTTGCGTGAGCGGGCGGATACTCATAAAAGGCGGTCGCATTATCGATCCGTCTCAAAGTCTGGACACCCTGTCTGACTTATATATTGCTAACGGCGAAGTGGTCGCGATCGGCGCAGCGCCGGGCGACTTCAACGCAGATATGGTGATTGACGCCGCCGGTTCCTGGGTGACGCCCGGGTTGGTGGATCTGTGTGCGTACCTGCGCGAGCCGGGCTATGAGCATAAAGCAAGCATCGCCAGCGAGTCCCTGGCCGCGGTGAAGGGCGGTTTTACGACGCTATGCTGTCCACCTGCGACATCGCCAGTGAACGATACCGCAGCGGTGACCAATCTCATATACGATCAGGCGCTGACCGCAGGTAAGGCGAAGATATTGCCTATTGGGGCCCTGACTAAAGGGCTGGCCGGTGAGCAACTGAGTGAAATGCACGCGCTGCGCGAGGCGGGCTGCGTTGGCGTTTCCAATCTGCGCTATCCTTTCCGGGACAACCAGGTCATGAAGCGCTGTCTGGAATACGCCTGTTCTCAGGACATCACGGTGTTCGTATGCCCGGAAGATTATGCATTGGCGAAAGACGGCTGCGTACATGAAGGCGCCACCAGCGGGTTGCTGGGGTTGAGCGGTATTCCCGCTATTGCGGAAACCATGGCGGTGGCGCAGTGGTTGATTCTGGCGGAGGAGACCGAGGCGCGGATACACCTTGGACAATTATCCTGCGCGAAGTCAGTCGAGCTGGTCGCAGACGCCAAACGTCGCGGCTTGAAAGTCACCTGCGATGTGGCGCTGGCGAATTTGATTTATACCGATGCGGTGATCAAAGACTTTAACCCTGCATTTCACGTGCGTCCGCCATTGCGACGGGAGGAAGACCGCAAAGCGCTGCTGAATGGCGTGAATGACGGCGTGATCGACGCCATCTGTTCTCATCATCAGCCCCATGAAAGCGCGGCCAAGTTGGCGCCGTTTGCGGAAACCCGCTCGGGCATGTCGGTGATTGAGCTGGTGCTGCCGCAGATCATTGCACTGACGACGTCTGGCGAGTTGCGTCTGGATGCGGCGATGCGGGCGCTGACGTCAGGTCCGGCGCAGGTGCTTGAGCTATCTATGGGGAGTTTACAGGTTGGAAGCGCGGCGGATGTGACGCTGGTCGATCCGACTACAAAGTGGCTGGTGACCGAGTCAGATCTGGTGTCCAAAGGTAAGAATTGCCCATGGCTGGATACGGAAGTGGTTGGACTGGCTTTTAAAACCATTGTGGAAGGACGTGTGGTGTATGATCGCTCGCTGATGATGGAGTAGCATACAACGTTCACTTATCAGAGACGGTTGTCAGTTCTGACGAGACAATGACGAGTTGATTTAAGGAGGTTGGAAAATGGGATCTTTCATCCTGTTTATAGCGGTATTGGTTATTATTTATCAGTTATCGAACATCTCCCGCAATACTGCGGACGCATTGGATAAACAGGTGGCGTTGCAGTATGAAATCGTCGCTGTCGAGAAGCGTCTGGATGAGTTGACCGAATTGCTGAGCGCGCGACAATCCGAGGGCGAGCGGGAGAGCGAAGCCATGGTCGATGTGGATGAGCTGGTTAACATTAACCACGCCACGCTCAAGCAGTTGACTACCTTACCCAAAATTGGCCGCGCTACGGCTCAGAAGATAACTGAAGCGAGGCCGTTCTCCAAACCGGAAGACCTGAAACTGGTGCAGGGAATCAATGAAGATATCTTTGCGGACCTGGCGGAAAAAATAACGGTTTAAGTCCGTTGTTTACAACCTCCTGATCCTTCAGGGCTTCTTAGACTTCTGCGGCGGAAACGCCCAGTTCCTGCCAGTCCGGACGGATAGCGGGCAGGGCGGGGCTTCCGCCGCTAATATTATTTATTGACCGCATCCTTCAAGAGCTTGCCAGCCTTGAACCCAACGGTTTTGCTGGCGGGAATTTTAATAGCGGCTCCAGTTTTGGGGTTTTTACCTGTACGTGCGCTCCTATTGCGCTGACTGAAGGTTCCGAATCCGATCAGTGAGACGGTTTCATTGCGGGATACCGCGTCGGCTATTTCATCGGTTAACGCGTTCAGTACCTCCGCAGCTTTGCTTTTCGACAAATTCGTGCGTGCTGCAATCGCTGCGGCAAGTTCAGGTTTGCGCATACTCTTCTCCTATCGGGTTTGTATTGTTATTGGTGGCGAACGCTGTGAGCCGAAGTCCTACAAACCCTGCTTCAGGCCCAGCGCTCCTTTAGTTATAGCGGCTCCCGGAGCCCTGTCAAATGCGCGGCGGCGTAATTTCGGCCTTTTTTGAAAGGGACTTTGGTAACGGTATTTATCGTTTTTTGTCTTTTTGTGCCAAATTTATTGCGCTTTGTGCCGTTCATCTCACAAAAAACCTTCCAGTTTGTCCATAATCTGGCCCGTCCTAAGCATAAACCCCTATGCTCGCCCGACTGCGGCGACATCAAAGAATAAAGACAAAAGGCAACTGGGAGGTTTTTGTGAGCCCACATTTCTTGAGGTTTTCATCCGCGTTACTGTATTGCGTCAGACCCGTCCGACAGCTGTTTTCCATTAAGCTCGTGGCGGTTCTCGCCACAACTCTGGCGCTTGCTGGATGCGGCGCGACACGCAATGTGATGTATAAGACCACTGGCGACGTCATGGTGGGTTTTGCGCAGGAACATCAGACTCCCTTTGTTCTCAGCACGGACGATGTCTCCATGAACTGCGGTATGTCGGAAGCCCTGGCGCCGATGTTGATGTCCTTTGGTCGCGTCCGCGACGAACCCCATTCTCTTGCCGTCATGATCTACGGTTCCGCCGGTATGTGCGCAGAATCCCGCGCCCTCAATGAAGAGCTGCGCTATATGCGAGCGATTCGGGATCAGGACGCTGCGGAAGCCGAGGATGCGTTGATTGCGCAAAAACGCTTCAACACGCTCGCGGCCAAGCGTAACTACGAAGCGTATCAACATCTCGTCGCCCAATATGGCGAGCCCGGTGGGACTTGTCCGGAATTGGACGAGGACTATGACGAGTTCATATGGATGATGGGCATGATCGCCGGCTTGCAGGCGCTTAATAACGAAATTGCGTCGGGAGCAGGGCTGGGCGTTCCCAAAAATATCGCAGCGAAAGTCGAACGCTCCGCAGCTTGTGTGGATGACGACAAGTGGTGGGGCGCGCCCATGGCGATTCGAGCGACAGTGTGGTCCATGCTGCCTGGCGCTGAACCCAAGGGTGAGGACGCCTCCCTGAGGCTGGCTGCTGCAGCGAAGAAAGGCGAGCGGGCCGGCGTGCGTCTGGCTCACGTATTTCAAGCCTTGGCGGCCTACGGGAAAGGGGATATGGCTGCTGTGAAACAGGTTATTCGCGCCCACGCCAAGTCCAAGGCTAACAAAGAAGCCCCTCCCGAGGCGCGACTGTTGGACGAATTGGCGACGACCATGCTGACTGGATTGTCCGACCGCATGTGGACGGAGCATACCGGCCATCGCACCCCGGTGGGCGCGTTGGGGAGGTTTTGGGACGATAAGAAGCAAACCACAGCGGAGACTGTGGATCTCAGCGATATTTTGTAGCTGGCCGGCATGACGGGAGCGCTCCGGATCAATCTCAAAGAAGCAACGACTGGGAAATTAGAATGAAAACAAGGGCGATAAGAAAACAACTGGCGGGTTTGACGTGCGTCGCCGCTATGACGCTGGCGGGTTTAGCCAACGCGGAAATGGTGGAGCGTTCGTTCTGTGTGTTTGATCCGATCGGCGCCAATGGTCCACTGTTTAACATCATGAAGACGGCGAAGCCATCTGCGCTGGGCTGGGGTGTGAATCTGGACTTGCGCGCCTACACCGATGAAAAAATAGCGGCTGAGGATTTCAAGGCCGGGCAGTGTGACGCCGTGCTGTTGACGGGCACTCGGGCCAGAGAGTTCAACCGGTTTACCGGCACGCTGGAGGCGATGGGCGCTATTCCTGGCGACGAGGAAATGAAGCTGCTGCTGCAGACGCTGAATCAACCCAGGGCGGCGGCGCTGTTGACGCAGGGTGAGTTTGAAGTGGCAGGCATTCTACCTGCCGGCGCCGTTTACCTGTTTATTAGAGATCGTAATCTGGATTCCGTAGAGGAGCTGCAAGGCAAAAAGGTCGCCACCCTGGATTATGACAATGCAGCTTTAACGATGGTTCGCCGTGTAGGCGCCTCGGTAGTGAGCGCTAACTCCAGCAACTTCGCCGGTAAGTTCAATAACGGCAATGTGGATGTCGCCTACGCTCCGGCAGTGGCCTACACACCTCTGGAGCTGTACAAAGGACTGGAGCCGGATGGCGGCGTGTTCAATTACAAACTGGCGCAGATGAACTTCCAGATCATTATTCGCCAGGACCGCTTTCCTGAAGGGTATGGCCAATTGTCGCGGGAGTACGCGGCGGGTCGATATGAGGAAGCCTACCAAATCATCCGCGATGCGGAAGCGGAGATTAAGGACGAGTACTGGATGCGCCCGGCGGCGCAAAAGCTGGAAGGCTATGACAAGTTGCTGCGCGAGGTGCGCATAGCTTTGCGGGACGAGGGCGCCTACGACAGTCGCGCTCTGACGCTGATGCGTAAAGTCCGTTGCAAGACCAACCCCACTGCCGCGGAATGTGTGGAAAACCTCGAATAATCCGTTATCGCGTTGTTCCGGCTTTGGCGCAGAGCCCGGAGGCTGACGGGCGGTCTTTGAACATCATCTGGATTGCACTAAATCATGAATGGTTCCCTAGCCTATGAGTCCGGCGTAACCCTCGGCCGGAGCAAGCGGGAGTGGTTTTCATCATTTCCGGTTTGTCTGCTTTTGGCGGCGGTGGTGGCGTTTGGCGCCGCCAGCGATATCCACAATAAAATTCTGCAAATGGGGCAGGCGATTTGGCCGGGATATTACGAGCTACGCACAGAGCCGGTAGCGCCAGAGTGTAATCCCGATCCCAATATTGAGTCCGAGTTGCAGCGTTTAATGGCGCAACAGCAAGCCCCTGAAGACGATTTGGGACTGTTCGAGCCAGATCCTGTCGACCCTGCGACATTGCGCGCGTCCTTACTTAACGCCAAAGCTGCTTGCGTCGAGAAGTTTCAGCGCTATGAGGCCACCAAGGATCGTATCACCCCAGGTCTGAGGGCGTTCCGGGCGGGGGAGCTGTTTGTGGCGGACGTCATCGCGTTCGGTCTGACTTCTCAGCGCTTTATTCTGGTCATTCTGGTGCTGATTTGCGCGGCCACTGCGACGGCGGGGCGTCATCATATCGCCATGAGGCCTATGGTGACGACGCTGGATCACCGCGTTTCCACCGTTTTGCAACTGGTCGCCAACGCGATGCTGTTTGCATCGTCCTGGTCTTTTCGCGAGCTTGGTTTGGCTCATGGCGGCGAGTCGCCGCAACGGGACGCTTTGCATCTATTGTGGATGTCTGGCTTCGGCGCTCTGACCCTGATGAGTCTCTGGCAGCTGATCAAAACGCCGGATGACGCCAAACCAGGGGGGCGTCTTGGCGGGGCGTTATTGAGCGTCCCGCTGTATACCACCATGTGTCTGATATCTGGAACCTACTTCATGCTGGAAGGCCATGTAGCAGGCGTCGGTATCTATCTGGATAAGATGATGGACTTATCCGACATGTTCCTGAATGTCGGGTTATATGTCTGGATTGGCATGATGCTGAAGGAAACGAGACTCGCCAGCCTGGTGTTCAACGTATTCCACCCTTGGAAGATGCCCCCGGAAATGTTCGCCTTTGTGGCGATTGCCGTCGCAGCCATACCAACAGCATATACCGGCGCTTCGGGCATATTCGTGATCGCGGCGGGCTCGGTAATCTATCTTGAACTACGCAAGGCCGGAGCGCGCCGACAACTGGCCTTGGCGGCCACCGCTATTTCCGGCAGTCTCGGCGTAGTGCTGCGTCCCTGTCTGCTGGTAGTGATCATCGCCTACTTGAACCGGGAAGTGACCACGGATCAATTGTTCGGCTGGGGCGGCAAAGTGTTCGTATTGACGCTGATGCTGTTCGCTGTCTTCAGTATGACCATGAATCGGTGCAGCCCTATTGCTCTGGCTCCGGTGCGCGTTGCTGCGCCAGCGATGCTGGCGGCGTTAAAACCGCTTATCCCTTATGTGCTGGTGATCAGTGCTGTCGGTCTGATTTATTCCTGGGGGTTGGGCGTTGCTCTCAATGAGTTCACCGCCCCGCGTATATTGCCGGTGATGATGCTGGCTATCCTGATTTACGAGCGCTATCGAAGGCCGAGCGTGGCGGGAAGAAAAGAATCTTCCGAAGAAGGAAAACAAGCTGGCTTCGAGAAAGCATTGCGCTCAGCGACGAATGAAACGACGACTCACATCGGCGCCTTATTATTCTTGATGGGGCTTTCCGTCAGTGTGGGCGGCGTGATAGAGCGTTCTGGCCTGATGGAGGTGTTTCCGCACAGCTTCGCCAGCGTCTGGATGGTCATGTTGATGTTGGTGGCGATACTGGTGGTGATTGGGATGGTGATGGACCCTTATGGCGCGGTGATACTTGTCAGCGCGACCATCGCCAGAATCGCTTATGACAATGGCGTCGATCCCGTCCATTTCTGGATGGTGACCCTGGTGGCCTTTGAATTGGGCTATTTAAGCCCGCCGGTGGCGCTCAATCACTTATTGACCCGGCAAGTAGTTGGAGAGGAGGAAATCCGCTTGGCGCAAATGGAGGAGGGAAGTTTCTATCAGCGCCATGAACGTATTCTGATGCCGCTGTTGGTGCTGGGCAGCGCATTGATCATCGTGGCTTTCGGGCCTTTAGCTTATCAAGCATGGAGCTAGTTTGTTTTTGATGGATTGACGGTAAACTCCGGACATAAAAAAACCCGGCGAACCGGGTTTTTTGATAGAGCCGTCGCTTAATCCAGAGAAGGACCCGCTGCGCGGATGGCGTCGGAAACATCGAACTTTTTGAAGTTTTCCACGAACTGCTGGATCAGATCTTGCGCCTTGGCGTCGTAAGCTTCTTTGTCCGCCCACGTGTTGCGTGGGTTCAGCAGTACGCTGTCTACGCCTTCCAGCTCTTTTGGAACGGTCAGGTTCAGCTTTTCCAGGTGCTCCGTTTCGACATCCGCCAGCTCACCGCTTTGGATGGCGCTGATGATGGCGCGGGTCACAGGAATGCTGAAGCGCTTGCCTACCCCGTGGGAGCCGCCGGTCCAGCCTGTGTTGACCAGATAAACCTTGCTGCCGAATTCTTCCATACGCTTCATCAATAGTTCTGCGTAAACGCCTGCGGGGCGGGGGAAGAACGGTGCGCCGAAGCATGTGGAGAAAGTGGATTTCAGCTTGGAGCTGGAGCCCATCTCGGTGGAGCCTACCAGGGCGGTATAGCCGCTCAGGAAGTGATAAGCCGCGGCTTCTTTGCTCAGGATAGATACGGGAGGTAATACGCCGGTCATATCGCAAGTCAGGAAGACGATCGCGGATGGCTCGCCTGCGCGATTTTCCAGCACGCGCTTTTCCACGTGCTCAAGCGGGTAAGCGCAGCGGGTGTTTTCGGTCAGAGATACGTCAGTGTAGTCCGGCGTACGGTCTTGATCGTCAATGACGACGTTCTCGACGATGGCTCCAAAACGAATAGCGTTCCAGATAACCGGCTCGTTTTTCTGGCTTAGATCGATACACTTCGCGTAACAGCCGCCTTCCACGTTGAAAACAGTGCCGCGGCCCCAGCCGTGCTCATCATCGCCGATCAGAAAACGTGACTCGTCAGCGGACAGAGTGGTTTTACCGGTGCCGGACAAACCGAAGAACAGGCATGTCTGACCGTCTTCACCGACATTGGCGGAGCAGTGCATGGGCAGCACATCTTTTTCCGGCAGCAGGAAGTTTTGCACGGAAAACATCGCCTTCTTCATTTCGCCTGCGTACTGCATGCCAGCCAGCAGCACTTTGCGGCGCGCAAAGTTGATGATCACTGCGCCGTCGCTGTTAGTGCCGTCGCGCTCAGGCTCGCACACGAAATCAGGAATGTTCATTACCTGCCATTCTTGTTTGTCCGCAGGATTGTATCGCTCGGGGCGGATAAACAGGTTGCGGCCAAACAGGTTGTGCCAGGCAGTTTCGGTAGTGACTTTGATAGGTAAGTAGTGCTCGGGATCAGCGCCTACGTGCAGGTGGGAAACGAATCGGTCGCGGGTGGAGATGTAGTCTTCGACGCGGTCCCAAAGTGCGTCGAATTTCTCTGCATCGAAGGGGCGGTTAATCGCGCCCCAGTCGATTGCATCCGCAGTGCTGGGCTCCTGTACGATGAAACGATCCATTGGGGAGCGTCCCGTTCGTTTTCCGGTGTTGACCACCAGGGAGCCGTTGGCGGCCATACGGCCTTCTTTACGGCAAATAGACTGTTCAACCAATTCGGCTGAACTAAGATCTGTATATAAATTGCTCACTTAACCTCGCCCTCATTATAACAATCATAGGCGCAGACGCCGCCGTTCTTTTAGGTTTTGTTATGCTCGGGACGCGCTGCGTTATCGCAAACAGGGGCGCTATTATGCCAAAAGCAGGTTGAAAAGACGACAGTTTCCGGGTGTGCGTAAGGCCTAGTCCTGTGGGCGTTTCCGGCCCGCCCTGTGGGGGCTGGCCGGGGTGCGCGAAACGGTTCGCGCGCGCGTCAGGTTCAGTGAAGGGTGGGAGAGTCGAATAACTGCTCTATACGTTCGCGGCCAAAGCTATAGCGCTGCAGGCAAAACTGGCAGTTCATTTCTATTTCGCCGCTCTCATCCAGGATGGAGAAGGCCTCTTCGCGGCCCAGTGACTTAACCACTTCCAGGGTTCTTTCTTCCGAGCAGGAGCACCAGAAACTGGCGGGCTCTTCCTGCAGTACTCTGACGGATTCCTCGTGGAACAGGCGATGCAACACTTCTTCCGCAGGTAAACTGAATAACTCTTCCGCCGTTAATGTGGCGGAAAGCGCAACGATACGCTCCCAGTTTTCAGCAGAGTGCTCGCCGCCCCGGGCTGCGGGAAGCTGTTGTAGCAGCAGTCCGCCCCAGCGACCGTTGGACTCATACAGCCAGATTCTGGTCGCCAACTGCTCGGAGCGCTCAAAATATTCTTCCAGACAGGCGGAAAGTGAATCCGAAGAGAGGGGTACAATGCCTTGGTAACGCTGACCGTTTTGAGGCGTAATGGTTATCGCGAGAGCGGCGCGATTTCCCAGCAATTGCTTTAGTGACGCGCTGTTCGGCGCGCCTTCCCAGCGTGCGATGCCGCGGGCGGTGCGGCGATGGGTCGCTTCCGCCATCAATAGGCGTAACTCGCCTTCGCCGGTGGCCTGCAGGGTGGTGTCGCCTTTTATTTTGAGCGTCGCGCTCAGCAGCAGGCCTGCGCTTAAGGCCTGGCCTAATAAAGACTGGATCGCTTGGGGATAATCATGGCGGGACAGCGCGTCCTGCACGGTTTTTTCCAATACCAGCAGCTCGCCGCGGATGTCCAGTTCGTCAAAAATAAAGCGTTGCAGTAAATCGGCTTTCATGAGTGAGGAAATACCCTGCTCTAATCAATATTAATCGTGTTCAGCTTGTTCTTTGAAGCGGTGGATCATACGTCGTTGCTTCTTGGTCGGCCTGCGCGCCGGAGGCAATTGCGCCGCCTGAATCTGTTTCTGCTGCCAAGCCAGTTTTTCGCGTTTTTCGACGCTGGCTTCCGTTTCTTGATATAGCTTCTGCGCCACGGGGGCCGGGCCGCGTTTTTCGGAGACATCCAATACCAGCACAGTCTTTTCCGACCAGCCCTGTTTAAGCGTAACCTCCGCTCCGGCTTCAACTACCCGTCCGGGCTTAACGCGGGCTCCATTATAGTGCACTCTGCCGCCTTCTATAGCCTCTTTGGCGAGGGTGCGGGTTTTATAGAAGCGTGCGGCCCATAACCACTTATCCAACCGCACTTTGTGTTCTGTCGCTGAAGCCTGCTCCTTCATTTATTACCTGTCTCTAAACTTTACTGTTGGCGTAGACGTTGGTAGGCAAAATCTGGTCGAAGTGCAGAATGCCCTTAAATTCCGTCTCTTCTTGTGCTGGGCGCTGACTGTCCGGGTGCAATACCGCGAGCAAGTGCGCGACGCCATATTCTTTGGCTGAGCGTAATACGGGTAAACTGTCGTCTATCAATATCGCTCTGTCTGGTTGGAATGGCTCAACCTCCTGCAAGAGGCTCCAGAACGCAACGTCCTCTTTGGGAACGCCAAAGTCGTGGGAGCTGACAATGTTGTCGAAATAAGGCGTCAGGTCGACTTGGCGTAACTTGAGCTCAAGGCTTTTGCGATGGGCGTTGGTCACCATCACCACTCGGTGATGGCTGTCTCGCATTGCCTGTAGAAATTCCTCAACAAAGGGACGATAGCCAATAAGATGTTGGATTTCCTCTTTTAGAGTAGGGATATCCACATCCAGCTCGCGACTCCAATAGTCGAGACAGTACCAATTCAGCTGCCCTTGCAGTTGGCGGACTTTATCGAGCAGATCCTTGCTCACGATTTCCGGATGAAGGTCTTTAAGCTCCGCCAAGCGCTTTGGCAGGTGCTCCATCCAGAAAAAGTTGTCGAAATGTAAGTCCAGCAATGTGCCATCCATATCAAGCAATATGGTGTCGATGGCGCTCCAATCCAGCATGCAATAACCTTCTTTACTTCATGAGTAAGTCTGTTAGATTGTAACTCTTTCAAAGAGTACAGGACAGGCGCGCGCAAAGATGGCGTCGTCCCCCTTCCCATCAGGACAAGGTTACATGATAGATAAAAACACCATTGAGCGTATGCATGCCGAAATTCAAGGGATTATGAATGCGGCCGGCGCAGCGATTCTCGATGTATACGAAAAAGCGGAATCCATTGAAATCACCACCAAAGAAGATGACTCTCCATTGACCCAGGCTGATCGTAGAGCCCATGCAATTATTGCTGAGGGCCTGCGTAAGATGCCGGAGGGGTTTCCTGTGCTTTCGGAAGAGTCCACTCTGCCGGATTACGAGTTGCGTCGCCAATGGACTACCTATTGGCTGGTTGACCCGCTTGACGGCACCAAGGAGTTTATCAGCAGAAACGGTGAGTTCACGGTCAATATTGCGTTGATTCATGAAGGCTTTCCAGTAGCAGGTTGGGTGTATGTGCCTGTGAGAAGCCAGTTATATTATGGCTGGAGTCTGGATGGCGACGCGGCTGCATTCCTGGCGGAAAATGGCGCGTCCCATGCGATCGCCGCCCGCAAATTGAATCCAGAAGCGGAGGTCGTGGTGGTGGCTAGCCGTCGTCATGGCGGCGAAGCGCTGCAGCCTATGCTGGATAAAGCAGAAGCGCGTTTTGCGAAGCTGGAGCGCAAGAGCATTGGCAGCTCTCTGAAAATCTGTCTGGTGGCGGAAGGCAAAGCGGATTGGTATCCCCGTTTGGCTCCGACATCCGAGTGGGATACCGCGGCGGCTCACGCTGTGCTGCTTGGCGCAGGCGGCGTGATGGTGGACGCAGAATACAAGCCCCTGCGCTACAACGGCAAAGAAAGCATCTTGAACCCGCATTTTCACGCTATCGCAGACGATGGTGAGGTATGGAAAGAGCTGGTGCTCTAAATGCTGAAGCCCTGCTTTAAAGGCATGGGGATTAAAACGAAAAAGCCGGCATATACCGGCTTTTTGTGTTTAAAAGGTAGTCTGTCGACTTAGTTTTGAGCGCTTTCGTCGCCCAAAGTCACCACTTTCTCTTTGCGGCCAACCCGGGTGCAGCCCAAGCAGCGTACGAAGGTGGTTTTGGCTGGGCCGATAACCAAAGTCTCCGCTGCTTCGCCAGCGTTTCCACCTAATGCAGAGAAGGGAAGTGAAGCGACATAGACGACAGAGCCGATGACGGTGATGCCGAACAGCACTGGACGGGCGAACAGAGCGTCACCGGTCATGGCCAACGCGGATGGCTTCTCCTCCACGGTTTCGCTGTATCCTGCAGTAGGCATGATAAAAGCTGCAGTGGCGACAACAATACTAATCCAACGAACAAGCGTCTGGCGCATGGGTGAACTCTCCCAATTAACAAATCCAATAGTCTATCTATTAAGACAAATATAACAGGCTTTTGAAAACTTTCTAAAAAAGAATCAGCTGTTTTGCAATAATATTTTGTGTATTTTCTAACTTTGCCGCGCCCCTGTCGACGCCTTTTGTCGAGTTTGTGACATTCTCCCATCAGGCGCCTGAGGCGATGACCGGCTTATCCTACCGTTGGCAGGAGGGGCAGAAGACGCTGGCCCGTTGACCTAATTTGATTTCTTTTAGTTCTGTTTTGCATACGGTGCAGGGCTGTCCGCCTCGGCCATAAGCCCGCAGTGTTTGCTGAAAGTAACCTGGCTTGCCGTCGCCGCCTACAAAATCCCGCAAAGTGGTGCCGCCCATGTTGATGGCGTCGCTTAGTACTTTTCTTACCGCCTCCGCCAGAGCCTGATAACGTTTGAGACTAACTTCTCCCGCTGGCCGCGTGGGTCGAATGCCTGCCAGAAACAGAGCCTCATTCGCATAAATATTGCCGACGCCGACCACGATGGCCTGGTCCATCAGGAATGTTTTTATCGGCGACCTGCGCTGTCGGGACAACTTATACAGAAGCTCTCCGCTGAATTGGTCGCCTAATGGTTCTGGTCCGAGATGTCTTAGCAGGGGATGCTCATGCGCTGGCGGTTGTAGCAGCAATAGGCAGCCGAAACGCCGCGGATCGTTGTAACGCAAGGCGATGTCGCCCTCAAGCAATATGTCCACATGATCATGCTTCATTCGCGGGGTTTCCGGCGCCACGATGCGCAGATTGCCGGACATGCCTAAGTGAAAGAGCAGTTCGTCCTCACCCAGATTAATTAACAGATACTTGGCGCGACGTGTGACATCCTGGACCGTTTTACCTTCTGCGGCGGCGGGTAAGTCCGCCGGCACAGGCCAACGCAGACGCGGCTCATAAATATTTACGTTAAGTATTTTGCGTCCAGTGATATGAGGCGCGACGCCTCTGCGGGTGGTTTCCACCTCAGGTAATTCTGGCACGGGGTAAACCTTTGTCTTCGAACTGGGTAAGCGAGTGAAAGTTATCGGCTTGACCATGCCCCACGGAAAAGGTGGAGCGTTGAGCGCTCGCCGCCTAAAAATCACAGTCTAACCATGAGGTTGTGAAAATCCTATAGAGAACTTCCCTGAGATAGCTTGAGTTAGCCTTTGTAATCGCTGTTTGCAGAGTGCGAACATCGTCCCGTTTCAGACCGGTTTTCCAGCAATTTCTTACAAACTTTAATATGCGGGCGCGTGAAGTTTAGCGTACACTTGTACGCTCAAATTTCGGGATACAACAAGAGAGATTTCCACATGTGGTATGAAGGCCTGCTGGGGCTGACTGCTTGGCAAACCGTCCTGGCGACCCTGATTCTTACGCAAATCACCATTGTGAGCGTCACTGTTTACTTACACCGTCATTCGGCTCATAACTCAGTCGATCTGCATCCGGCGTTAGCACATTTTTTCCGTTTCTGGCTGTGGCTGACAACAGGCATGATTACGAAAGAGTGGACAGCTGTACACCGTAAACATCATGCGAAGTGTGAGACCGAAGAGGATCCGCACAGCCCGGTTAAAAAAGGGCTGAAAACCGTATTTTGGAGTGGCGCGGAGCTGTATAAGGCTGGCGCTACTGAAGAAACTCTAAAGCGCTACGGGCAACGCACCCCCGAAGACTGGTTGGAGCGTAATCTTTACGCACCCTACAACTGGATTGGCATCACCGTTATGGCAGTGATTGATCTGCTGTTGTTCGGCGCCAAGGGGATTACAGTCTGGGCGGTGCAGATGATGTGGATTCCGTTATTCGCCGCTGGCGTTATCAACGGGATTGCGCACTTCTTCGGCTACCGCAATTTTGAATGCACTGACAATGCCAGGAATATTTCTCCTTGGGGCTTTTTTATTGGCGGCGAAGAGTTGCATAACAATCATCATACCTATCCCCACTCGCCAAAACTCTCCGTTAAACCCTGGGAGTTTGATATTGGCTGGATGTGGATCAAGATTTTTGAGTTCCTTCGCCTGGCGAAAGCCAAGCCTGTCGGCCCTATCGCACACCAAGTGCCCGGTAAGGCGTTGCTGGACGTGGATACATTGATGGCCATCGCCAACAACCGCTTTCAGGTGATGGTGCAGTATCGTAAGAAGGTGCTGGCTCCATTATTGAAGGAACGCAAGCAGCAGCTTCCACCGGAAGAACGCACATTGCTGCAGAAAGTGCGCAAGCTGATGTATCGGGAGGAGTCGCTCATACCCCCACAAGAGCATCATCGGTTGCAGGAAGTGTTGGCGAAACATGAAACCCTGCAGATGATCTATCAAAAGAGCAAAGAACTGCAGGCGATCTGGAAGCGTCAGCCTGGTATGCAGTATCAGGATAAGGTCGCGGCTTTACGTGAATGGTGTCATCAGGCGGAGCAAAGCGGCGTGCGCCATTTGGAGGAATTTGCAGCCTGGCTGAAATCCTTCTCTTTGGTCCCTGCGCCTGCAGGGGCGCGATAGCGGCCTGACATGTCTCTAGAAAGACCGGTGCAAGCCGGTCTTTTGCCTCCTCTTTTCCTGATCTTTGACCATACTTTTCTCTGACTCAGGCGAGGTTCAGCCTGTCTGCCGCGCCAAACATAACGCGTATTGAACTTGCCCTGCTGTCTTATGACGAGAAAGCGTCCAGCCGGTAGGCAGTGGAAGCGGGTTGAGCTCCGCCTCTGCCTCTATATAGACGTAAGCATCCGTTGAGAGCAGCTTTCTCTCTACAAGAAGTTGCAGCGCCGGAGCGAGTAACTCTTTCCTGAAAGGTGGATCAAGAAATACAACTTCCCAGGGTTTATCCGGCGATGCCGCTCTTAACCAACTCAGGGCGTCGGCGTTCGCCACATTGGCGTTATCCGCGCGTAGAAGCTGTATTTGGGTTTTCAAATGCGATGCGATCACTGGGCTCTGGTCAATAAAGGTCACATCCGCCGCGCCACGGGAAAGCGCCTCCAATCCCAGCGCACCGCTACCGCAGAATACGTCCAGGCAGCGAGGGCCGGGAAAAATGGGCATTAGCCAGTTGAATAGCGTTTCCCGCACTCGATCAGGGGTGGGGCGCACGCCGTCCAGAGCGGGGAACGTCAGTTTTCTACCCCGGTGGGAGCCGCCGATAATGCGCAATTGGCCCAACTCAGGGGCGGACTTGCCTTTTTGTCTCATGCTGTGTGTATGGTCCGAATGAAATGAAAATAACCAAGCGTTTAGGGCCTAACGCCCCCGATTTTACCGTCTATGTTTGGACGCGATGGAGCGGGTAGGGCTGTTAGCCTTGCGTACGAACATCGCAGGTTAATAGAATAGGGCCCCATTTGCATCTTCGCCTAAGTTTTGGACATCTCTGATATGCATTCAATGATCAACTATGTGTTTATGGCCCTGATGGGGCTGTCGGTATTGTTATTGATCGCCGACATTCTGTCCCGTAGAAGTAGCCTCCCGCGTCCGCGCTCATTTGAGCTGAGCCCGCCTGAAACGCAGAAAAGGGCGGAGGCGAAGGGCGTCGCGCCAACGAAGGCGCGACCTGCGCCTGTCCAAGAGGTCGCGTCGGAGGAGCCTTCCGGCGGCTGGTTGGCGAGAGTGCGTTCAGGGTTGAGCAAAACCCGTGGTCAGTTTAGCCAGAATCTTATGGCGCTATTCGCTGGCTCTAAAGCGATTGATGAAGAGCTGCTGGAAGAAATCGAAACCTTATTGTTATCCGCCGACGTGGGTATTGAGGCGACGACCCAGATTACTCAGGCCATTACTGAAAAGCTTGATCGCAACCAATTAAAGGACTCCACTGCGCTTTACGAAGCCTTGAAAGAAGAGCTCCGCGGCTTGCTGGAGCCATGCTCCAGCCCTCTGCAAATAGAGAAGAAAACTCCTTATGTAATTCTGGTGGTGGGCGTGAATGGCGTCGGCAAAACCACCACGATTGGCAAACTGGCCAATAAATTCCAGCAGGAAGGACGTTCCGTCGTTCTAGCCGCCGGGGATACTTTCCGCGCCGCAGCTGTGGAGCAATTACAAGTCTGGGGTGAGCGTAATAATGTGCCGGTAATCGCTCAGCATACTGGCGCAGACAGCGCCTCCGTCATTTTCGACGCGGTGCAGGCGGCCAAGTCACGTGGGGTGGATGTCGTTATCGCTGATACGGCGGGACGGCTGCAGAATAAAGAGAATCTGATGTCCGAGCTGGAGAAAGTCGTTCGCGTCATCAAGAAGCATGATCCTGATGCGCCTCATGAAGTGATGTTGGTGCTGGACGCGGGCACAGGACAGAATGCGTTGAGCCAGGCTCAGTTGTTCCGCCAGGCGGTTGGCGTCACCGGCATCACTATCACCAAACTGGATGGCACGGCGAAAGGCGGCATCTTGTTCGCCATCGCCAAGCAACACGGATTGCCGATCCGCTATATCGGCGTGGGCGAGGGCATTGACGATCTGCGCCCGTTTGACGCAAGCGAATTTGTGGATGCGCTGTTTGACGCATAAAACCGAGTCCTGAATGGCAAGGCGATGAGGCATAGGGGAAACTTATGATCGGCGACAGCATGATCCACTTTGACAGAGTCTCAAAACGCTATAGCGGCGGATTTGAAGCCCTGTCTGAGGTCAGTTTTTCATTGCGGCGCGGTGAGATGGCGTTTCTGACCGGGCACTCCGGCGCGGGCAAGAGCACGCTACTAAAGCTGATCATGCTAATGGAGCGCCCCAACCAGGGACGCATCTTTATCGGCGGCCAGAATCTGGAGAAGTTTCCCCGTCGGCAAATTCCGTATTTTCGTCGCCATGTCGGTGTGGTGTTTCAGAATCACCATCTGTTGTTTGATCGCACGGTTTTTCAAAATGTCGCCTTGCCATTGGAAATTGCAGGTGTTTCCCCCCGAGAGATCGGTAGGCGGGTGCGCGCGTCTCTGGACAAAGTGGGGCTACTGAAGAAAGAAAACTCACTGCCCATCACTTTATCTGGTGGGGAGCAGCAGCGGGTGGGGATCGCCAGGGCGGTAGTGAACAAGCCGCCGCTGTTGCTTGCTGATGAGCCTACAGGCAACCTGGACCCCGAACTGTCCGCCGAGATTATGCGGTTGTTCCAGCAGTTTAATCAGGTAGGGGTGACGGTGCTGATCGCCAGTCACGATCTGGCGTTGATCTCCCATATGAGGCATCGCGTTATGCGACTGGATCATGGCCAGCTGGTGGCCGGTCGCGGCTGAGTGAAACCTTCCGAGCGAAGAGACTAGAAGAATATGAAAGAAAACATACCGCGCGGAGCCAGCCCATCAAGGTCGGGACGCAAACAGCCGCCCCCTCCGCCTGCCGAGGGGCCGCCTCGGCAAGGCGCCTCCGCTGGGTTGGAGCAAAGCGGCCTGGAAGCCTACTTTTCCCACCATCGCCTGATCGCTCGTGACAGTTTGATGCGCCTGATACGGAACCCGTTGTCCAGTTTGATGACCTGGCTGGTGATCGCCGTGGCTCTGGCTTTACCATCTGGCTTGTTTGTCATGCTGGGCAATTTGGGAGGATTGACGGAAGGACTCGAAGGCGCGTCGCGAGTCTCCCTTTACATGAAGCTGAATGTGGACGATCAGACCGCTTACCAGTTGGCGCAGAAGCTTAAGGAACGGCCTGAGGTGCAGTCGATGCAATTCATCAACCGCAGTCAGGCGTTGGAGGAATTCAAGTCTATGTCTGGATGGGGGGATGTTCTGGCCTATCTTGACGATAATCCGTTACCGGCGGTGATTGTGTTGCAACCGTCGCCCGAATACGGACAGGCGGAAAAGGTGCAGGCTTTCACGGAATCGCTGTCCAAGCTCCCTGAAGTGGACAATGTGCAATTGGACCTGCAATGGGTGAAGCGCCTGAATGCGTTGTTTGAAGTGTTGGGGCGCAGCACCCTGGCCATAGGGGCTTTATTGGGGTTGGCGGTTATTCTGATTATCGGCAACACCATCCGGCTGGCGATTGAGAACCGTAAAGACGAAATTCTGGTGGTAAAGCTGGTGGGCGGAACCGATCCCTTTGTGCGCAGACCGTTTTTGTATACCGGCTTCTGGTATGGGGTAGGCGGCGCCTTATTGGCTTGGTTATTGGTGAATATGGCGTTGCTCTGGCTGAGCGGACCGGTGAACCAGTTGGCGGCGTTGTATTACAGCAGTTTCAACCTGTCCGGCCTCTCTATTGAAGCCACATCCTTGCTGTTGCTGACGGGATCCTTCCTGGGATGCGGCGGCGCCTGGCTCGCAGTGAGACGGCATTTGGATGATATTGAGCCTAAATGACGAATTTTTAATATCAGCCAGCTATTGAAATAAATACAGCAGGCCTTAATTACAGTTAAGCTCAGAAATCCAGTGCGGGCGGCGGGCTTTATAGGAATAGGCCCCCAGAGGCTTTGGACGCGGACGAGAAAGTCGATTGCAGTGATACATTTCGTTACAATGGGGAACTTTCTACTGCGTTGGCAGTCTAATCGTCAAGTGCTATATTTTCACGTCGAGTAAGTTAATTGGAGATTTTGAATGGGTACCAGTTTACGGCCTGTAGAAATGCTTGCTCCAGTAGGGAATCTGGAGGGATACGTTCACGCGGTAAACAGCATTCCTGTTCTCAGCGCTGAAGAAGAGCGCGAATTGGCGGAACGTTTCCACCAAAACGAGGACTTATATGCAGCCAGGCAGTTAGTCATGGCTCATCTTCGCTTTGTTGTGCATATCGCCAAGAGTTATTCCGGATACGGTCTGTCTCAGGCTGACTTGGTTCAGGAAGGGAATATTGGATTGATGAAAGCGGTTAAACGCTTTAACCCTGAGTTCGGCGTTCGTCTGGTTTCCTTTGCGGTGCACTGGATTAAGGCGGAGATCCACGAATTTATTTTGCGTAACTGGCGTATCGTCAAAGTGGCGACCACCAAAGCGCAACGCAAACTGTTCTTTAACCTGCGCTCCGCCAAGAAGCGTCTGGCTTGGTTGACCAATGATGAAGCCAAAGCCGTTGCGCAGGATCTGGGCGTCGATACCCATGTTGTGCGGGAAATGGAAAGCCGATTGGCTGGCCAGGATACGTCTTTCGACGCAGGCGCGGATGAAGATGACGAAACCGCGTTTAAAGCGCCCGCGAACTATTTGGAAGATCGTCGCTACGATCCAGCGATGATGCTGGAAAATGAAAACTGGGAGGAAGACTCCAACAGTCGTCTCCACGATGCGCTGACCCAGTTGGATGAACGCAGCAAAGACATCATTCAAAAGCGTTGGCTGGCTGAAAGTAAAGCCACTTTGCATGAGCTTGCTGATGAATACGGCGTTTCCGCTGAGCGTATACGCCAGTTGGAAAAGAACGCGATGAAGAAGGTTAAGCTGATGCTTGAAGCATAAGCGACGCCAGCTACTGAAAAAAAACCGCCGCACGGCGGTTTTTTTTTTGCGGTGACTCTGCTGCCCATCTCTAGAGGAAACAATACCCATGCATATCGCTTTTCTTGGTGTCGGCCTGATGGGCGCGCCCATGGTGGAGAATCTGTTAAGCGCTGGTTATTCATTGACGCTTTGGAACCGCACTCGCTCAAAGGTTGAAGCCTTTGCTGAGCGGGCCCAGATTGCTGATGAGCCTGCGCAGGCTGTCGAAAAAGCGGATGTCGTTATTCTGATGCTGGAAAACGGCCCGGTGGTAGACGATATCCTTATGCGGCAGGGCGTGGCGGATGCTGTTTCGCCTGGGGCTTTAGTTATTGATATGGGCTCTATTCCGCCTTCATTGGCGCGTAAACACGCAAGCTATCTACAGGCAAGGGGCGTGGCCCATCTGGATGCGCCAGTCTCAGGCGGGACCGTGGGGGCGGCGCAGGCGGCTTTATCAATAATGGTGGGAGGGGAGCGGAGTCAGTATGACAAAGCCCAGCCTGTCTTCGGCGCATTGGGCGAAACCACCTACATTGGTCCGCATGGCGCAGGGCAACTGGCGAAACTCGCCAACCAAGCGATTGTGGGAATCACCATCGGCGCTGTGGCTGAAGCCCTGATGTTGGCCGCCAAAGGCGGCGCTGATCCGGTGGCGGTGCGAAAGGCGTTGTTGGGAGGATTTGCATCAAGCCGTATTCTGGATTTACATGGCCGCCGGATGCTGGAGCGCGACTTCCAGCCTGGAGCGACTGCCAGAGTACAGCACAAAGATTTGACCATGATCCTCGATGAGGCCAAAGCGGAAGGGATAACCCTGCCCCTCACCGAACAGGTTTTCGAGGAATATCAGGCCTTGTTGGAAGCCGGGCATGAAAATGTGGATCACAGTGGTCTATTGCTGCACATAGAGGCGCTCAATCAGATTCGTCTTGATGGAGAAAACAAGGATGCCTAAGTTCGCCGCCAATCTTTCCATGCTGTTTACGGACGTTCCCATGGGGGCGCGTTTCGCAGCGGCCGCCCATGCTGGATTCACAGGAGTGGAAATGCAGTTTCCTTATGCCTGGGATAAAGCTTTATTGTCCGCCAGCCGAGAGAAGGCGGGAGTCAGTGTGGTGTTGCATAACTTACCTGCTGGTGATTGGGAGACCGGCGAGCGCGGAATTGCATGCATTCCGGGCCGGGAGAGAGAGTTTCGGGAAGGCGTGGAATTGGCTATCGCGTACGCCAAGGCTCTCGGCGCGCCCAGGTTGAACTGCCTGACGGGGATAAAGCCCTCGTCAGTGAGTGATGAACAGGCATGGTTCACGCTGGTCGATAATTTGCGCTACGCGGCGCGAAAACTCGGTGACGAGGGCATTATGCTGACGTTGGAAGCGATCAATAGCCTGGATGTCCCTGATTTTCTGATCGACAGCACAGACAAAGCGCTGCGTGCGATTCAATTATCTGGTGTTAATAATATTAAATATCAATACGATATCTATCATATGCAAGTGATGGAGGGAGATTTGGTGCGGACCATCAAACGCCATATCGCCAATATCGGACATATTCAGTTCGCCGATAATCCAGGGCGTCATCAACCAGGAACCGGCGAAATCAACTTTGCGTATGTTTTCTCCCAGCTGGATGAAATGGGGTATCAGGGATGGGTGAGCGCAGAGTATATTCCCCTCGGAAATACGCGGGAGACGCTGGGGTGGTTGCAATAAGCGGCGTCGCCCCCAAATTACTAAATCTTAACTGGGCGTTTATTTACCCTATACCTAGACTACGCAATGGGTAAATAATGAACTACCAGCTTAATAAATTAACATCAGACGACGACTGGAGACATGGAATTTAATGGGCTGGTGGGGAAAGGTTATCGGTGGCGCATTTGGATATGCATTAGGTGGTCCCTTAGGAGGATTGCTCGGCGCCGCCATCGGACATAGTTTTGACGTCGGCGTACAGCGGATCGAGTTAGAGCCGCCGAACTGGGGCGCAGGCGACCAGGAGCGGGTGCAAACGGCCTTCTTCACCGCCGTATTCAGCGTAATGGGGCATGTCGCCAAAGCTGACGGCCGCGTCAGTGAGGTGGAAATCCAGGCTGCGCGCCACATCATGGCAGGCATGCAGCTGAATCCGGAACAGGAAAAGTTGGCGATTGAATTGTTCAATCGCGGCAAGCAGCCGGAATTCGACCTGCAAGCGGTGTTGCTCCAGTTCCGGGATGAATGTCATCGTCGCGCCAACTTACTGCAGATGTTCCTGGAAATATTGCTGGCGACTGCGCTGGCGGATCAGGATCTGCACGCCAATGAACAACGTATACTGCGTGAAGTGGCTGAAACTCTGGGATTCAGCCGTCATCAATTTGAAGGCTTGCTGGCGATGGCTATCGCCAGACAGCGATACGCCCAGGAAGGTTTCCACGCCGGCGCGAAAGAAAAGACGCCGAGTCTATCGGACGCTTACGCCGCGCTGGGAGTGAATGAAAACTCTACTGATGATGAAATTAAGAAAGCCTACCGGCGTCTGATGAGTCAGCACCATCCGGATAAGCTTGTGTCGAAGGGCCTGCCGGAGGAAATGGTTAAAATAGCGACGGAAAAAACTCAGGAGATCCGCACCGCCTACGAGCAAATCAAGCGGGCGAGGGGCGGGTGAGTTTGGGCGCTGTTGGCAAGGAACTTCTGTTTCTGTAGTGGTATCAGGTAGTGAAGAGACGGGGATGAAAAATGCGAGTTTTAGTTATTGAAGACGACAAAGATGTAGCTGCCTATCTGAGTAAGGGACTCAAAGAAAGCGGATATGTGGTGGACGCCACTGACAACGGAAAAACCGGCCTGCATATGGCTACAACTGAAAGTTATGATCTGTTGCTTGTGGATCGCATGTTGCCGGAGTTGGACGGCTTGTCTGTCGTGCGTATGCTGCGTGCGGGCGGCTCCAAAACGCCGGTGTTGGTTTTAAGCGCGCTCGGCGAAGTGGACGACCGCGTCCAGGGCTTACGCGCCGGCGGCGACGATTATTTGGTTAAACCCTTCTCCTTTAGCGAGTTATTGGCGCGTATCGAAGCTTTGCTGCGCCGTTCCCAGCAACAGCAGGACGTGGTTACTACGCTGAAAGTGGCGGATCTGGAAATGGACCTGCTGGCGCGCACAGTCAAGCGCAATGGCTTGTCCATTGATTTGCAGCCGCGGGAATTCCGTTTGCTGGAATACTTTATGCGTAATCCCGGCCAGGTTCTGACGCGCACCATGTTGCTGGAGAAAGTGTGGGACTATCACTTTGATCCGCAAACCAACGTTATCGATGTTCATATCAGCCGTCTGCGGGCCAAGATCGATAAGGATTTTGAGACTCCCTTGTTGCACACCATTCGTGGAGCAGGGTACGTCCTACGTGAAGCTGCCTAAGCTATTACGCACCTCGGCATTTCAGTTCGCAATATTGTACATGCTGCTCTTCGCAGCCTCTGTACTCTTCCTTCTAGGCTTCATTTACTGGGCGACGGTGGGTTTCATGTCCGCCCAGTTCGACGAGACTATCCAGGCTGAGATTCAAGGATTGGCTGAGCAATATCGGCGGCAGGGGCTGCGCGGTATGGTTAGCGTCATGAATGAGCGAGTTCTGAACGATCCTCAAGGCGAGTCATTGTATCTGCTGGTCAATTCCGACCTGCAGCCGCTGGCGGGCAACCTTAATGAATGGCCGGCGTTGGTGGAGGATGAAGACGGCTGGATCGGCTTTTATCTGAATCGTTCTGGAGGCCGCTTCGCAGCTCCCCACATGGCGCGTGCGCGGGTATTCACGCTACGAGGCGGTTACCGCTTGTTAGTGGGGCGGGATATTTTTGATCTTTTCCGGGTGCGTGAGTTGATTGAGCGCTCACTGACCTGGGGAGTGGCCATTACCCTGGGACTGGCCTTTCTGGGGGGCGTGGCGTTGGCGAAAAGTACGCGACGGCGAATCGAAGCGATCACCCACACCAGCCGACAGATTATGCAGGGTAACCTGTCCTTGCGTGTGCCGGTGCGTGGTTCTGGTGATGACTTCGACGAACTGGCGGATCACCTGAATCGTATGCTGGACCAGATCGAAGCCCTGATGGCGGGAGTTCGTCATGTCTCCGATAACATTGCACATGATTTGCGAACGCCATTGACCCGTGTCCGCAGTCGACTGGAGTTGTTATGTCAGAAGGATCTGCCTGAAGACGCTCGTGCGGTGGTGCAGGAAATTATCGGCGAGGCGGATCAGCTGTTACAGACTTTTAATGCGTTGCTGCGTATTGCGCGTATTGAGTCTGGCGGATACAGCGCGAACTTCTCTGAAGTGGATCTGCATGGTTTGGTGGCTGACGCCGTAGAGCTTTATGACGCTCTGGCGGCGGATAAGTCTCAGACGCTGTCGCTGGATCTTGCCCAGGGCATTATCGTGAAGGGCGACCGGGATTTACTTTTCCAGGCTATCGCCAACTTGCTGGATAACGCCATCAAGTATACACCCGTAAACGGTAACGTCGGCGTAAGACTACGGGCGTTTGATCAAGCCGTCATCAGCATATGGGATGAAGGCCCCGGTATTACGGAAGACGAGCGCGATAAGGTGGTGCAGCGCTTCTATCGGGTAGATAAGACGCGCGGACTGCCAGGCAACGGATTGGGTTTGAGTATGGTGAAGGCCGTGTGCGAAATGCACAAAGGCACGCTGGAGTTAAGGGATAATCAACCTGGTTTGCGCGCAGAGATGAAGTTGCCTCTGCCCAAAGCGATTTCTGCTGCGCCTGCGCCGGAACAGGATTCGGCGGGGAAAACGCCAGCTTTGCCAAGCTAACCCATAGAGGAGAGGGAAAGTCTCGCTTTTTCCTCTCCTGAAGTCTTCTTCAATCGTATCGTATGAAAACTTAGTTCAGACGGGATCTTATCAGGCTCAGAGTCTGCTTGAGCGGATAAGCAGCCGTTTCCAAGGTGGTATTTACGAGCCCTTCCACTTGCCTGCGCGCCCGCTCAATTCGGGCTTTCTGTACGCCTACGCGAGCGCTGATGCTGTCGAGTTCGCCTTCAAGATGTTTTTGCTCCGCCATGATGAACGCCAGGACGGCGTGGCGGTTTATTTTGTCTGTGACGCCGTAGTGTTCCAATTGGTAGCCGATGTAATCGAGCCCGTTCAATGCATTATTGAGAATGTCTTGGGTCTTCATGATGAATTTTTCCCTGGGCTGTCCGCTAGGATAGGTGATGAAGTTGTGGAAAACCTACCTACAAAAAATAGAGGAGACAACCTAATTTTTCCATCCGGTCAGGCCCTGCTTGGACAGAGTACTTTAGCTTTGTTGTTCGCGGTGACGATCCACAAATCGCTGCAACAGCAAATCCAATATGTGCTCGTAGGTTTCCAGCGGCGTATCGGTCAGATAGGCGGTATTGCCTGTCAAATGAAGGCTGACCATACCATGCAGCAGACTCCATAGCTCGATCAACATGGTGCGGCGTTGATCGCTGGATGCATTTAGACCGACTCTATCCAGAACTGATTGCAGGCAGGTCTCTGCGAAATTGGCCACTTCCATGGAAAGCGCGTATTCCTGATTGGACAGAGGTTCTATGTCTGTTCCTTTATACTCACGGAACTTGGGCGCGTGAGATGAGAACATCAGCTCATAATGCTCGGGCTGGCTGAGTCCAAACTCAATGTAGCCGCGCATTATGGCGCGTCCGCGGGCGATGGCGTCTTGTTCCGCATCCGCTCTCTTCATCAGATAGGCGCGGAGCTTGCTGAAGCCCTGAATCATCAGGGTGACGTAGATTTCGTCTTTGCTTTGGTAGTAGTTGTAGAGGTTCGGCGCGGTCATGCCGAGGGCTTTGCCAAGCCTGCGCATGGTAAGGGCGGCGAATCCTTCCTGAACGATGAGGCGCAAGGCCACATCCAGAATATTCCTTTTAAGTTGCTCAACTTCTTCGGGGGGCCTGACTGGGCGCATTAGCTCTATCTAACCTGGGGTATTCCGATTGCATCAGATTAGTTCGTGACAATAACAGTGGCGGAACCCTAAATTCAACTACTGAATGCAGGAAAACGGGAATTTTTCATGATGAAAGTCAAGTATCCCTGAATATTCTATGAAAACAGAAAGTTAAGTCATATTTGCAAACTAATTTCGCCCTTTAAAAAAGGTTAATAATTAATCCACCTTGGGGCAATAAGCCATCCCGTAGTCTTAGCTCCAAGGATGGTGAAAAGAAGGTTTCACCCAAACGCGCAACGCACAGTGTTTTAGGTTTGTTTTTTTATGTGCTAGTTGACGTAGTTGTTGTCCTGCCCTTGAGTGTTGTTTTTTTTAAGAGCGTTAGCCACTGCCTAGATTATCCCCTGTTTTGCAGGGGATTTTTTTTGTCCGCCGCGATAGAATTTGACCCTGTACCAGCGCCTCAGTCCCTGTTTCCGATTGTCATCAAACAAGGGAGCATGTGGCGTCCGTCAATTCATTGTGCAGATATGGCAGTTAATTTTCTTATGACGTTGAATTTCAGAGCAGTCATTCTAGGTACCGTTTTCGATATTGGCGGCTCTTTTATCGCTTTCAATATTGTTAGCGGTTTTTATTTGGCGATGATGCATGCGGGAGGCGCCTCCAAGGAAGATTTGGAGGCGTTGATTGGCAACCCCAGTGACGCCTTTGAGCTAATGGCGATTCTAATGGGAGTGGGTATTGCTTTTGATGGGCTGGCGGGCTATCTGACGGCCAAAATGGCGGGGTTCCTGGAGTATTGGCATGTTTTGGCCATGTGGGGGCTGTTGACGGTCCTGCAGCTTGCGCTCAGTTCCGGAGTCGGGGAGGGCGATGCGGTGTCTCTTCCCTCATACGTGGTTGTCGTGGGCTATGTCGGGGGATTGATTGCGGCGTTCACTGGCGCTTATCTCTTCAAAAAAAGCAAGCGCAGGAGTCCTTGAATGCGCCGAGTATATGGTGAGAACTTAAGATGAGTCGTTATCGTCCTCCCAGCCCGCCGAAAGCTCGTTATATCACATCTGAAGGCGAGCGCACATTGCGCGAAGAGCTACAGTACTTGTGGAAAATAAAACGCCCGGAAGTAACCAGGGCCGTCTCCGAAGCAGCGGCGATGGGCGACCGCAGTGAAAACGCCGAGTATATCTATGGCAAGAAACAACTGCGTGAGATAGATCGGCGTGTCCGTTACCTGACCAAGCGTCTGGATGAACTCAAGGTGGTGGATCGCCCGCCGGAGGACCAGAGCCGGGTTTATTTCGGGGCATGGGTGACGCTGGAAGACGAAGAAGGCGATGAACACCGTTACCGCATTGTCGGGTCTGATGAGCTGGGCGCTCAGAAAGGCTATATCAGCGTTGACTCTCCCATGGCGAAAGCACTGTTGAAGAAGCAAGTGGATGATGAAGTGATAGTGACGACGCCTTCCGGCAGGAAGTCCTATTTTGTAATTGATATTGAGTATTGCGGCGCGTAAAGCGTTTGGTTCCGCGGGTGACTATGATGTATGCGACTGCGCCACAGGCGTCTGCTCAGAGAAGTAAGTTTCATTGGATGTTCGGTCTGGCGTTTGTCGCTGGCCTGTATTTGTTGTTTGCGGATGTGGGGCCACATAAAAGCTCCTCCATGCTATACAACGCGCTCTGGGACTTTGGACACGTCGTTTGGACCGCCGTTGTGGTGGCGTTGGCGCTACGGCTGCCGCAGGTACGCCGGTTCGGCGCCAATAGATTATGGTTGCTGACGCCTTTAGCGGCGTTCGTGTTCGCGGGCGTTGTGGAGTTGATTCAAGCGCGTATCGGCCGCTCTCCCTCATGGGGTGATGTGTTTGCTGATGTCGCTGGCGCCCTGATGGGGTTGATGCTGGTGATGCCGTCTGAAGGTGTGCGCCATCGCTTTATTATCGTCCTGCGTTGTTTCTTTGCCATTGCTGCGTTTTTGTACACATGCTTGCCGGTGGCGAAGGCGGTTAACATCTCTTTGCATCAACGCGCAGAGTTCCCGGTGCTGGCGGACTTTGAAACCACCCGCGACCGTCAGCGTTGGACGGGGCGGGTGATCAAGCTTACCCGGGAGCACGCCAGTCACGGCGAGCAGGCTCTATATATCGAGTTGCGTAAACAAGATGTTTTCCCCGGTGCTTCTTTCATTGAATTTCCTCGCGACTGGACAGGCTATTCCAAATTGGCGTTCTCTGTGTACGCACAGAAAGACATGCATGTAGCCGTTCGTTTGGACGATGGGTTCTATTTGGATATGCCGACAGACAAGTTTGAGGACCGGGTTAATATTCGCCTCCAGGCCAAGAAGGGATGGAATCATTACACTCTGGATTTTGACGAGTGGACCATGACTAAATCCGGTCGTCGTCTGGATGTATCTGATGTGCGCAATTTCTTCATCTTCACGACCCATGATTACGGCGCCAAGTGGATGATTGTCGATAATATCCGCCTGGAAAAGTAATCTCCTTGTGAACTTGGTCACGAATGACAGCGAAAGGCGGTGAACCCGCCTACGCCGTCAATAGAATATGACGACACCCTGATCAATTTTTGCTGGGGATAGTCATGTTTACAACAAGAAAAATATTATTGTCTGTTACCGCATCCTTTTGTTTCTGCGCTCAGGTGATGGCGGCGGAAGCTCCTGTCGTTCAGGCGGGGTATAAAGAAAAGTCGACACTGGAAACCTTCCCTTTGCCGTCACTGGACTCTTCCGCCTTATCCGCCGCCGTCATCGGCGGCTCCTTGGACGCCCCAGCGGCGGGAGAAGAGACCGAAGCGCCTTTTGAATTAAAGGAAGGCGCCACACAAGCCGAAAAAAGGGAAACACAGGATGAGTTTCGGGCGCTGTCCATTCCCGCTGATGCCCCACAGCCTCGCTTCACGCCAGTGACGCCGACCACCCATAATTACGATTATCTGATTACGACAGAGCGCTAACTACAAGGCCAAGGCTGTCGTCAGGCGGGCTGCATGTCGTCCAGACCCGGCAGCGGCCTTTTCAGTACATCCTGATACATGAAACGCAATGCTTTCAGCGCCTGTTTACAGCGTGCGGGCGAAGCGCTCAGAGTCGTGGCGACATAGCGTAGAAAGCGTCGGACGTCTTTCTCGCCAAGCTCTTTCGGACTGCGATTTTGATTAAAGGAAATGAAGCGATAAATCCAATGCAGATAAGAGTGTTCGGTACGGGGACTGAAGCCCTGCGACTCAATCGCCTGCTTCAATTGGCAGATAAATTCAGGTTCGTTCGGCAACAGTAATTCAGCAGTTTCCATTACGATAACCTCGCTGGTTCTTCTTTTTATAATTATCAGTAAATTCTATTACAACGAAATGTTGCCTGCAAAGTTGGTTTGATGAACCTTTTGCAAGCTTTGGCCGGTTTGATTTTATGTTAGGAGTTGATGCCTTGATAAAGGCGTAACTGGGGGCAAGGGAAACGAGCGCAGCGCTCATTTCCCTGCAAGCGCTTAGCTGTAGCGCTTTTTCAGATCGGCGATCACGTCCACATAACGCTGCATTGCTTCATCTTTGGACACCCCTTGCAACTTCGCCCAGGCGTCGTATTTTGCGCGTCCCACGAAATCCATCATGCCGGGACGGGAGCCGCTGACATCGCCCTCGCTAGCCTGTTTAAACAGCGCATACATTTCCAGCTTCATTTCATTGGAGGGAGAGAAATCGCCCTCGGCGGTTTTGACGTAATTGAGCGCTTCTTCGAACGCTTTTTGTAGGTCACTCATTGCATAGTCCTTAACTGTTTGGGTGTGAAAGGGCATTATAGCCCGGCGGCAAAACTGACTGAAGGTCATTTAACACCCTGTGATCGGTTTCGTCGTCTGGGGTCCAATAATAAACGCAGGTAAAGAACATGAATAAATTAATGTCAATTGTCAGCAAAATTAATTTGTTGCCGGAAATCGCCCGCAGCAGGGCCTTGACTTTGTTCTTCGGGAAAATGGTCAAATACGCCGGAACCACGGGAATCGTAGTGGAGGAGCTTACTGAGCGTCGTTGCGTCATTACGCTCAAGAATCGTCGCGCGGTGCGAAATCATATTGGTTCCGTACACGCTGTCGCCAATGCATTGATTGCAGAGTCGGCCACGGGCTTCCTGGTGGGGATGAACGTACCGGATCATGCGGTCCCTGTTATCAAAACCATGAAGTTGGACTACGTGAAGCGGGCGAAGGGCGACATGCGCGCGGAAGCCCATTTGACGGAAGAGCAGATACACGCCATTCAGACGCTGGAAAAAGGCGAAGTGACAGTGGCGGTGGCCATAACCGACAGTGAAGACAAAGAGCCGGTCATGGCGGAAATGATCTGGGCCTGGACGCCTAAGCGGCGTTGATCGCAACCCGATGCTAAAGACGATTGGCGGCGGGCGAGATGCGGCTAGCGCCCGTCAGGCCGTCGCACTAGAATGGAGTCATCGCAACAGGCGTCTGCGTCGCCGTTCTGGCTGTCGCTCAGACGCGTTTTATTGCGTTTGACCGAAGTAAGTCGCGGAGGACATTTTGCCAGACCAACAACGCCATACTGACCGCACTGAAACCGCCAACGAAAGATATGACTGGCGGCGAATCCGGAATATGGTGCTGGCCTACAAGCCGCGGTTGGCGAGGGCGAACCTGATTGCGGTGCTGGCCACATTGGCGGCTGTCCCCGTGCCGCTGTTATTGCCTTTGTTGGTGGATGAGGTATTGCTGGAGCAACCCGGTCCGGTGATTGCGCTGATTAACCAGTATTCTCCAGAGTCTTTGCACGGGGCGGCGTTTTACATCGGCGTCATGGTGTTCGCCGCTCTGCTCCTGCGCTCGTTTTCTCTGCTCATGAATGTCTGGCAGGGCAGGCAGTTCGCCAGTATTTCCAAAGATATCATTTGTCGCATCAGGCAGAATCTATTGAGCCGGCTAAGCAGCATCTCTATGGCCGAGTACGAAGTCATGGGGAGCGGCGCGGTGGCGTCCCGTTATGTGACCGACCTCAATACCATCGACCAGTTCATCGGCAGTTCGGTGAGCCGTTTGCTGGTGGCGTTGTTGACGATAGTCGGCACTGCGGTGGTGTTATTGTGGGTGCACTGGCAGTTGGCGCTGCTGATTCTGTTTTTTAATCCCTTCGTAATTTATCTGACTACGCGCCTCGGCAAAAAGGTCAAAGAACTCAAGCGCCGGGAAAATCAGGCGTTGGAGCTGTTCCAGGAGGCGCTGACGGAAACGCTGGACGGGATTCATCAGATCCGCGCCGCTAACCGTGAACAACATTACATCCGTCGCCTTTTGGATCACGCCTGGGGCGTTCGCAATCACGCGGTTCAGTATGAATGGAAGAGCGACGCCGCCAACAGAGTCAGCTTTATGCTGTTTCTGTTTGGAGTGGATCTGTTTCGCGCCGCCGCCATGTTGACGGTGTTTTATTCTGATCTAAGTATTGGTCATATGTTCGCGATATTTGGCTACCTCTGGTTCATGATGGCGCCAGTGCAGGATATTCTGAGCATGCAATACAGTTTCTATGCCGCCAACGCTGCGCTGGGGCGGATTAATCAATTGCTGCAGTTGCGGCGGGAGCCGGTTTATCCGCCGCAAACCAACCCCTTCGCCGGAAAAAGGACCGTCGCGCTGGATGTGGATAATGTGCACTTTTCCTACGGCGATGGCCCCGAGGTGTTGCAGGGGGTGTCTTTGCATATCAATCCTGGGGAGAAGGCGGCGCTCGTCGGCGCCAGCGGCGGAGGGAAATCCACCTTGGTGCAGGTGTTGTTGGGGATGTATTCGCCTTCTCAGGGCTCTGTCAGGTTCGATGGCGTTCCGATTCAGCGAATCGGGCATCATCGGGTGCGGGAGCATGTGGTCACGGTATTGCAGCATCCCACGTTGTTCAATGACAGCCTGCGACAGAATCTGACGATGGGACGACCGCATACTGACGCGCAACTCTGGCAGGCGTTGGAAGTGGCGCAATTGAAGGCGGTAGTGGAGAACTTGCCGGACGGGCTGGATACTTTGGTCGGTCGACAAGGCGTCAGACTGTCCGGCGGGCAGCGGCAGCGAGTGGCGATCGCCCGGATGATTCTGGCTGACCCACAAGTGGTGATTCTGGATGAGGCTACGTCGGCTTTGGATGCGGAAACCGAGTACAACCTGCATCGGGCGCTGGCGGATTTTCTCGACCAGCGCACTACATTGATCATTGCTCACCGCCTCAGCGCTGTGAAGCAGGCGGACCGTGTCTATGTATTTGAAGACGGCCGCATTGCAGAGGAAGGTAAACATGAAGAGTTGTTGCAGCAAAGAGGTTTGTATGCGCAGCTTTATGGCGAGCGTCAGCACTAAGCTGGCCTCTGACGATATTTGGCGATGAAAGGAGAAGCGTGTGCGTCAGGTCTATGAAGCCGCCAATGCCTTGGAAGCCCATATGATTAAAGGCGTATTGGAGCAATCCGGCGTCACGGGATTTATCGACGGAGAATTCCTGCAGGGAGGGATGGGTGAGTTGCCGGCGGGAGGGCTGGTGAGAATTTCCGTCAATGATGTGGATTACGAGCAGGCGCGTTTAATCCTGCGAGATTGGGAAAACTCCCAAGTACAAGAAGCGCATACCCCGGCCAGTCACTTTACCGGATGGATCGGCATCTTTTTATTCGGCTTCATCACTGGACTGGTGACGGCGTTTTGGCTGATGTAATTCGCGTCATCCGCCCAGAGAATTGAAATACAAATGGGCGCTTTTCTTGCTGAAATTCATTCTGCGCCCATCCTCAAACTCCACTTGAAAAGCGTCGTCGAGATCGGCGATGACTTCACCCTCGCCCAGAATGCTGTGGCGCACCCGATCGCCGGACCAGATTTGTTCAGGCTCCCTGGCTGTGGTTTGCGCTGGCTGTTCATAGTTAACGTCGTGCCATTCGAGATAGCGAGTAGCGATGGGCGTTAAGCGTTGCGTTGATTCATAATGGGCCGAGCCGTTGGTATTAGAATGCTTGCATTGATCCAGAAACGCGCCCACGGTCGTGGAAACGTCAATGCTGGCTTCTTTGACAAAGCGGCTGGGTTTGTCATCTTTGCTGAGCGCGGCCTTGCCGTCCAGTGTCGGGGTGAACAGATAGATGGCTTTTTTGGCCCGGGTCATGGCCACATACAGCAGACGCCGTTCTGCTTGCAGATGACCAACGATGTCTTCGCCGCCGCGCATACTGTAAGGAAGGTATTGTTCATTCAGCCCGATGATCATCACCACGGGCCACTCCAGACCTTTGGTGCGATGCATGGTGGATAAGGTGACGCCGCCTTGTTGCTTTTGCGCCCCGGCCAGCCGCCGCAGCTCATCGAAATGCTGCAGCGTCTCCAGCGAGGGTAGATTTAGCGTGGCGAGATAGTGCTCAATGCCGAGCACGTTGTTAATGCGCTCATCAGCGGTCTCATGAGTGAGAGCAAGCTCTTCAAGAGACTTGAACAACTCGGTATCGTCGATATAAAAGCGCACGATATCCGCTGCGGATCCTTTCATTTTTGGCAGCAAGCTCCAGGCCTGAGCCGTGCGTTTCAACTTGCGTTTCTGCAGGGCGTGGAGCGAGTCAGGAATCCACTCCACTAGCTGGTCGCCCCAGTGAGCGTCGTGTTGTGCGAGTGTATGCGCCAACTCGCGCAGGGTATCGTCCTTCAACCCCACATGGGGGAAACGCAGCAGGCCGGCAAGCACTTCAGCCCGTTTGCTTTCTTCCAGCATGCTCAGTCGTCCCGACGCCATTTCCAGCACATATTGGATGTGCATGACTTCCCGATTCGCCAGAGCGCCTTTATCGCCGTCAATGCGATAGGGGATGCGATGGGCCAGGAGAGCCAGTTCAATAGGCACGGCCTGGGACCAGACTCTGAATAAAATGGCGATCTCTTCCGGCTCGCAGCCGCCGTTAAGCAGCCGCCCTAATTGCAGCACCAGTTGGCGCGTTTCATCGCCGCCTTGCAGAACGTTGACCTCCGTGGCGGGCGTCCCCATGTGGGAGCGACATAGAACATCCTTGCGTCCGTGATTGTGGGTAATCAGGTGATTGGCGAGTAAAGCGACTTTATGGCCGTAGCGAAACGTATATGACAGAGTGAACTCACGAGGGCTTTCAAACTCCTCCGCGAAACGATTGAGAATAAACTCTGGCTGCGCGCCACGAAATTCGTAGATGGTTTGATCGGGGTCCCCCACAACAGTGACCCGGGCGCGCTTTCCTGCGATATAGCGCAGCAGTAAGTGCTGAATCTCGTTAGTGTCCTGATATTCGTCCACCAGGATCACATCCATTTTGTCCGCGACCAGTTTTACCAGGTCCGGGGACTCCTGCAGACATTTGACCGGCTCGTAAAGCATGTCGGCGAAACTGATGCGCGCATGCGACTTGCGCCAGGCTTCAAAACCGTTGACGACATCAAGCAGAAACGCCAGCTCTTTGCGGTACTCCAATTGTTCGAAAACTGTCTGTAATGGCAGCAGTGACGTCTTGCTCATATCCAGCAGACGAGAAGCCAGTTCGATGTATTCTTTCTTATTGCGCTTGACGCTGTCCTGGTGCGATTCGGGCGCGTGTCGACGCAACAACTGCCAGAGCTGGAAGTGAATCTCCTGATCCGACAACACTTGCCCAACAAACGCCGGCAGCGCGCCTTCGCGGATGAAGCGTTGATACAGGCGCAATCCCATGGCGTGGTAGGTGCGGACTTCCGGCAACTCGCGGTAATGCGCGCCCGCGACCTCGCGCAGCTTGCGCTCGAAATCCTCTTTGGCGGCGCGGTTGAACATCAATATCAAAATGCGGCGCGGGTCATGTCCCTGGTCCATCAGATGATGGATACGGTGAGCGAGAGTGGTTGTCTTGCCGCTGCCGGCCACGGCGGTGATAACGCTGTGCTCAAAGCCGGACTGAATGATCCGCTGCTGCTCTTCGGTTAACTGCATGCTCGCCTGATAGTGATGGTTGGGGAGTCCGGGCTCATTGGCCCCTGATAGAGGGGCCTAAGTTTAACCACAGGAGAGGTTGGCCTCCAGCCTAATTTCAGGCGTGGGGGAGTGGGATTATCCGTTGTTACGGGATTTGTCTATATGGCCCAGTGACTTATCCGGACAGGCGGCGTCTCGGACTATCTGTTTAAGCGTAGCGACATCGGGAAAGCCGCCGTTTACGCTGCGATCCCAAATAGTTTCCGCGTCACAAAGTATTTTGAATTCGCCTTTGCCAGCGGGAACCAGGGCGACTTCTTCTAATTCGTCGGTAAATGTCGTCAGCAACTCCTGCGCCATCCAGGCTGAGCGCAGCAGCCAGCCGCACAGAGGACAGTAACGTATGGATATTTTGGGTTTCATGGTGTGGTCCGCATATTCCTCATCAGTTTTTCCCTATTATAAATTGCAGGTGAGACGACGATGAGTGTGCGGTAAGTCTCGTCGGACGCCTGACTTTCCAACGCGAATAATAATTAAGTCATAAGCAGCGGCATAGGAAACAAACATGCTTTGCATTCGATACCGTCAACTCCCCCTATTTTCTCTTTTTTTCGCCTGCAGGTCTGACGATGAAACTCGTTGGGCGCTATTTGTAAGAACGTTTTACGCGCTGGCGATCGGCGTTGTTGCGAGCGCCTGCAGTTCGCATCCGTCTCAGCAGCAAACCGAGGTGCTCACGGCAGAGCAGCCGACGGAAGTGATTATGGCTGCGCAGCAGGGCGATCAGGGACGTCTGCGCAGTCTTCTAGCCTCGGGCAGTCCTGTGAATGTCGTAGCGCCAGTGGGTTCCGCTTTGGATGTCGCGGCTCAAAATGGTGATACGGAAGCAGTAATCGCATTGCTGCGAGCTGGCGCTGATCCTAATGTAGGGCTTCGCGCGGGAGCGCCGTCACCTTTGCACTACTTGGCTGAACGAGGTGACGCCACTGGCGTCAAGGTGCTGGCGGCTGCCGGCGCTAAGCTGGATTATCCGATGGCGAGTGGCGCCCCAGCGCTGGCGCTGGCGGTGCAAAATGGCCATTTATCCACCGCCAAAGCGCTGATAAAGGCGGGCGCTGACGTCAATGTCGTCTATGCGGGGCGTTCTCTTTTGATGTATGTGGTGGAGCAGAACTCCTTACTGATGGCGCAACTGCTGGTTGATGCCGGCGTTGATGTTAATTATCGCAACGCCAGCGGCGATTCTGCGCTGAGTATGGCGCAACGCAAAGGCCTGCAGGACCTGCAAATGCTGTTGTTGCAGTCTGGCGCTCGCTCTTAGCTGAGGTTGGATAAAAATTGAACTGCGTCCTAGACTGATAAAGGGTGCGGAAAATAACAATCAGCGTGGCGTTCGCCCATTTCAATGCGCTGCGGTGTTGGTCGGGATCAGGTTTATGTGCGTATCTCCTGGACGAAGTCTGGGGGTGTTCGTCGCCGTCGGCGTCCTTTGCGTGATGTTGGCGTGTAACGGAGTGTCTGCGATAACCCCTGGTATTCAAGATGCAACCCGTCGCGTGTTGTTTATCAGTTCGTATCATCCACAGTTCCCCACATTTTCTGAGCAGGTCAGGGGGCTCAACAGCGCCTTCGATGGGCAGAACATTGAACTCGATATTGAGTTCATGGACAGCAAGCGCCTCAGCAGCCCCGAGCACTATCAACGCTTTTACGAATTATTGAAGGGAAAGTTGCAAGCGCTGCCTTCCTACGAGCTGTTGATCGTAGGGGATGATAATGCGCTTCACTTTGCTCTGGAGCGTCAAGCGGAGCTCTTCGCCGCGACGCCAATCGTCTTTTTCGGCGTCAATGACGCGCGTCTCGCCGCAAGCCTGAGCGGAAGAAGTGGGGTGACAGGCGTTGTCGAGGCCATTTCAATGGATGACACTGTGCAGTTGATGCGGCGCTTATATGGCGCCAAGGCGCCGATCACCGTCATTACAGACGCGACTACCACCGGGCGTAACGATCTTCGCAGTTTTATTCATTTCATGACGAGAAGTCAGGATCGCAACTTTCGGGTGCTGTCATTGGAGCAACTGACTTTTGGCGAGCTTTATGCGGAGCTACGCGCGATACCTGTCAGTGATCCTGTGCTTCTGATCTCCCTGTTTCGAGACAAGAATGGCGCGACCCTTGAATTTCAGAAAAGCCTGTCTTTGATCCGCGATCACCTGAAAGCGCCGTTGTTTCATTTATGGATGCATGGTATTGGCCAAGGCATTCTGGGGGGGAAAGTGGTCTCACATTTCGAGCAGGCGCGTGTCGCCGCCAATATTGGTATGAGGGCGCTGAGGGGCGAAACAGTTGGCGACATTCCGGTCGTCACCGACAGCCCAAATCGCTACGTGTTTGATTATAGTGAGATGCTTCGGTTTGGTATTGGAGAGGATGAGTTGCCGCCGGAAAGTATATTGTTGTTTCGACCGGTGACCTTGTATCAGCAGCACAAGGCGTTGTTTTGGGGCGTGGTGCTGATTGTGGGCTTTCTCGCCTTGCTGGTTATGCTTCTGATTGTCAGTTTGCGCATGCGGGTGCGAACTCAACGGGAGGTAATGAAAATCAATGTAGACCTGGAATCTAAAGTAAAGGAGCGCACGGAGCAACTGGAGGAGAAAAACACACAGCTCAGTCTGGTGCAGGCGATCGCGCAATTGGGCTCTTTTGAGTATTTGCCCGAGCAGTGGAGCGTATGCTGCAACGCAGAGTTTTGTTCCATGGTGGGGCTGCCTTTCGAAGCAAGAAGTCTCAGTGTGGAAACCTTCATGAGCTTTATACATCCGTCGGACCGGGAAGAACTGCGCAACGCAACGGAACGCGCACTGAAGATCAATCAGCCATTTCATGGCTGTCTGCGTACGATCCGTAAAGATGGCTCCCTCTGCTATTTCAATTACACCAGTCGTCCCATCACTCACCGGGATGGGCGCACGTCCATCTTGGGGTCAGTGATCGACGTCACCCAGCTGAAAGAGGCTGAGTCTCGCTTCAAAGAGATGGCGAATCATGATGACCTGACTGGTCTCGCCAATCGGCGCCTGCTGGATGAGCTGTTCACCAAGGCGGAACATATGGCCCGACGATGTGCGAATGAAATTGTGGTTCTGTATTGCGATCTGGACAAGTTCAAACCGATCAATGATCAATACGGGCATGATGTCGGCGATGCGGTGCTGATGGCGGTGGCGCAGCGTTTGCGGGAAAGTTTCCGCGAGTCCGATACGGTGGCGAGAATAGGGGGCGATGAATTTGTCGTTCTGTTGAATGGTCACTGCTCCAAAGATCAACTCCACGGCATCATCCACAAGACCAAACACAGCCTGCGCGGCCCTATTCATATCAAAAACGTCAGTTGTAACGTGGATGTCAGTATTGGGTACGCCGCCTATCCAGGAGACGGCGTTTGCCTGGATACATTGTTGAACGTGGCGGACAGCAGGATGTACCAGGAAAAGCAATATTCGTGATCATTTGCAATACGCAGGGAACCTTCGGCCCGCCGCCCGGTCTAACTGTGCAATTCAATATATCTAGAGGAAATAACAATGCCGAACGCGCTGATCATGCCTTTTCAATGGGGAATCAAGGCAGTGGAGATGTTGCAGCCAATATATTTGCTGGCCATCCGGATCTATCTGGCGAAAATCTATTTCATGTCCGGAATGACCAAGATAAAGAGCTGGAGCACCACATTAGCGTTGTTCGAGTATGAGTACTCCGTTCCTGTTGTCTCTCCTGCTTTCGCCGCGTACTCATCTACGGCGGTTGAGCTGATCTGCTCTGTTCTGTTGGTGGTGGGTTTTGGGGCTCGCATCGGCGCGGCTGGTTTGTTGGTGCTGAGTATTGTTGGTATATACTCTGCGGCTGAGTTGATTGGCGCAGTTGGAGTGAAAGAACTGTTGTTCTGGGGTGGGTTGTTGTCTGTGATTGTCGCCTACGGTCCAGGCTTGCTGTCTGCGGATCATTGGTTGCGTAAACGTTATTTGCCGTCCGCCTGATTCCAACAACCGATCGAAAAAAGGGGAGCTGTTTTAGCTCCCCTTTTTTATGGTAAAGGAATAAATCCGGCGATAGATCCAGTTTGAATACATTGTTGTAGCAAGCTGCCCAGGTCAACTTCCGGAAAGTCCTCGGCGAAGCGCTCACACACCTCTTCAAAGTCTGAGAGTTCTGCTATGAGCTGCAGAAAATAGAAAGTCGGAGCGTCCAGCGAGTCTATTCTGGCGCTCCACTCTGGACGCCAGATCATCAAATGAAAGCCATTCTCAGATAACTCGACGGAGGCGAGATCTCCACCGGGTTGATGCGCGGCCCATATTTCGTGCGCTGGGTAGGCGCACTGCAAAAGTGTGGCGTTTGCAGGCAGGCGAAATTGCAGTGGCAGACCTTGAGCGCAGTAATCATTGAACTGCGTCCAGTCATCGCTAACATGATCGTCCGCTTCTTCCGCAACATGGATCAACAACTCCAGTTTGGCTACATCCGTAAGAAATTCGATATGCTGCAGAGGCGTAAAGCCAGAGAGAAATGCTACAAATGCTGCGCCAAACTCTGTAAAGGAATTTTCTCTAGAGGGAATCTCCGCAAAATAGCGGCGACTCGTCGCGCGGAAGCACTCTTCACCTAAGAGTTCCTGGCAGACTGGAAACATAGTTTGCAAAGCGCGAACATGAGTTTCCCGTAAACTATCGCGATAAATACCCACACAGGTGCGTGCGCTCAAGTTGGCTTTGTCCTTGACCTGCACGCACTCGCCCTGCTGACGTATCTCCGCGAGCATGCTGAGCTGTAAATCACGCAGCGACATCTGTTTCCTCCAACATACGCTGAGCGATTGCGGCTTCGGCGGCGACTTCTTCAAAGCCGGGAATATCATTATCCCGCTCGATAAGGGTAGGCCTTGCCCCAATGGTTCTCAGGGCGTATCCATATAAATCCCAGACGCGCTGATCAACTGGCGCACCGTGGGTATCAAGAAGGTGGGTCTGCTTGTCTTCGAATCCCGCCAAATGGTATTCCGCTACACGTTGTGCGGGAATAGCGTCGATATAAGTGCGCGGGTCAAACTCATGATTGGCGGCGCTGACATAGATATTGTTGATATCGAGTAACAGCAGGCAGTCCGCTTCTTCTGCAATCTGGCTCAGGAACTCCCACTCGCTCATGCAAGAGCTGTCATAAGTGAGATAACTGGAGACGTTTTCCAACAGAATGCGGCTCTCAAAAATATCCTGCACGATTTTTATACGCTCAGCGACATGGTGTATGGTTTCCTCTGTATATGGCAGCGGCATGAGCTCATGCAAATCGACGCCATGGACAGAGGTCCAACAAAGGTGTTCTGAGATCCAGGCCGGGCGTAACTCACGGCTTAAGATTTGGAGTTTGCGCAAATAGTCCTTATCTAACGGCTCTGTGCCCCCCAAAGACATGCCTACGCCGTGTAATGCGACAGGGTAGCTTGAGGCGATATCAAGCAGACGCTTTTTAGCCACGCCGCCGGCAGTGAGGTAGTTGTCAGTGAGAGCTTCGAACCAGGGAAGAGAAGGGTGTTTTTCGAGGATATGACCGAAGTGGCAAGAACGCAGGCCGATTCCCGCTCCGGAAATCGGCCCAGTCGTCTGCCGCCAAAGCGGCATTGGAATCATGACTTGACTTTGCCGCCTGTCAGTTTTTCACAAGTACCGGCGGGAACGTAAATCCACTCATCAGATGCATTGTCTGCTGTAGATTGGCCTGCGCAACCGTGGCTGCCTGCGGCGCAATCATTCATGCCGGCTTTGACGACGCCAGCGCATTTTTCAAAGCCTGGTTTGGCTGCGTTTGCGGAACCCGCAACGCCCAGGGCAAGTACGGCTGCGATAGCGGTGGCTGCGGCAGTATTTTTTGCTTTCATCTACTTTTATCCTTTAACTGATTTGGTTTGATAAATTGCAATGCACTGAATGTTTGGTGCTGGCAATTTTGACCTGCTGCGAAAAAAAAAGTTCAAATCCTTTCTGCAACAAAGCCAATTCTTTGATTAATTTTCCTTAACCAGCAGTTTTCGGCGACGTATAACCTTCACCTCTGTTCGAGGCGGCTGCGACGAATTCTGGGCTGGGTATCGGGAATTATAGGGCCTGGCGTGTTGGTGGGCTAGAATGGTTTCACGGGCGGATCGTATAAGCGCGCACAGTGTGGTCGGGTCCATACTGGTTGGCACGTTGAATGGCGTTATCTGGCTGAGCTCGCCGCCAGTGAGTTTGAATGCGACCTTTAAGCCTGAGCTGTGCTCAGCCTCCTGCATGATAGAGTCTATTTCCCAATCCATATTTCCCCTCCAACTTAAAGTCTGAGTCCTAACCGTCGGAATCTAAACGGTTAATAAAACTTGAGATTGTAGGGAGATTTCCCGGATTTACATCAGGAACATGGACGAGGACGTTCTGTCTGAACTGCCTATGACTTAGGCTTATAAAGAGAGGATATCAACGAGGAAATAATAAGGTTTGAGCTGCTTGGGAGCTGGCGAATAAAAATGCGGAGGGGCTGAAGCCCATCCGCACTTTCTGCTGGTTAGCGAAAAAACTATTACAGTTTTTTGCCAGCTTCCAGATCGTAACCAACGCGCTCTGGAGTCTTGCCAGCGTGCTTCTTGTCGGAAGCAGTGTAAGACATAGTCACTTTAGAGAAGCTCAGAGATACAGACTCGCTAGGAGCGGACTCTGCGCCAGCGGAAACGCTGTAGCTGCTGATCATTACGTCTTCCATTTCGTAGGAAACGTATTTTTCGATTTTGTCAGCCTGGGTGCGAACGATATCGACCACAACTTTAACGCCAGCAGTACCAGTCAAAGACTCTTTGAACAGACCGGAAGATGCGCTGTCCATCAGCTTGGAAACAGAGATTTCGCTGATGCTGGGACGAGTAGCTTCACGGTTGGACATATGGCCTGCTTCCATAGTGATGTGGCGACCAACGCCGAATTGGAAGCTGTCCAGACGAATCCAGTCTTTGTAGCCTTCAGCAGTTACGTTGCCTTTAACTTTCAGACCGTCGTAGTTCATGTAAATAGCCATGGTGTATTCCCTATTCTGTAGTTTACGAATGTATTGTGATCGACATTATATAAAGCGTCTATCAATGGAAAATGCCGTCAAAAAATTTCATGAAAAAGTGAATCTTTTTTCAGAGGCCTGCGGCATTCCGTTGAGACAGCATAATAGAGAAGAGGGTAAGGCATGGCAATACGTAAAATCCTTATTTTTTAATGACTTAAATCGACTCTGACACTATTTTATTGGAGAGGGTGTATAACTTTTACGTCACTCTGAAGGCTTTATTTTGAGTAAATCAAGTTCACTCTGACCCCATTTATTTTGTTGGAAGTGTAATGATGTCCTTAGATTACTTATATGACTGCGGTTTCACTCTGTCCCTATTTTTTAAATCACTCTGACACCTTTTAATTTGTCTGATATAAATTTCACTTCTTCACTCTGAGTCTTATTAATTGAAATTATTTTTATACTCTTTCATAAGAGGAGTTATAACTGAGATAAAGTCAATCAAAAGGCATAATCCTATTGTTTTATCTGGGGGTGTTAACGATGAATTTAAGTTGGGTTTAAGCTGTGCGGCTAACGGGTTGTATATATTTTGTTCTTGTCTGGGGGGTAAGAAAAAGAAGTTAGGAAGAGAATGGAACTATAAGCGAGCAGAGTTGATTGAGTGAGAGTCGCTCATTCGAGAAGACCGGCCGTCACCAGCTTCTCGAGGTCAGCGTGAGCGGTTCGAAAGCGCCGGACTTGTTGAGCTGAAGAGCCCAGACGTTTTCGCTGGCCTGATGATCAATGGAGCTGAAAGAGATCAATTCTCCGATACCGAGGTCGATATCTTTCAGGCTTTCCAGCGTGGAGACCATTGTTTCTGTATTAAAATTGCGGCCAGCCCGCTGTAAGGCTTCGGTAAGTAGTGATGCAGCCAGATAGCCTTCAAGGGATTGCGCGTCAGGTTTGTGATCAGGGAAGTAGCGATGCATAGCCTGACGGTGGCGCAGGACGCCGGTTGCATACGAATGCACCGGAGGGGTTGCCTGGGTTGCGATAAGTCCGGCTGTGTGCGGCGCCTCCAGACTTTTTAAGTCTTGCGCCAGTGCATCAGCGCTGGCGGAGGACACGACGGCGATTCGTCCTTCCCAACCTGCTTTGCGGATGCGACTAACCGTTTTGGCTGTGGCGGCATGGTTGCCGATAACGACCAGAGCCTGTATTTCACTTTGCTCTTCGAGAAAAAGACGGGCAGGGCCTTCGATTTGCTCTATATAGGGCTGGTAGGTGAACTGCGGAATATCCCGTGCGTGCACATTATAGAAAGCAAGAGCCCGCTCCATGCCCGCAAGCCCGTCACGTCCAGAGGCGGTATCTTCATAAAGTACGGCGATCCGGCTGGGTTCAACTTCCTGGATATCCACAAAGTGGCGCACGATAGCGAAGGTTTCATCTGCATATCCGACCCGGAAATTAAAAACGTAACGATCAGGGGGATTCCGGCGAAGCGCAGCAGCGCCGGATTGCACGCCGATCACCAACGTCTGTTGCTCCATAATCGCTGGGAGGAGGACTTCCGGCGCGCCAATATTGCCAATAAGAGCGAATGAGCCGTTCTGTGAGAGCAGAGTTTGCATGTTGATACGGGACTTCAGCGGCTGATTCGCGTCGTCGAAGGCCTGTAATGTCAGCATACGGCCATGTATGCCGCCGTTGGCGTTGAGCTCTTCAAAACGGGCCAGTACTCCGCGCCTGGCGGAGCTGCCTTGCGCTTGGCCATCTTCACTTATTGGGGCGCTCATGCCTATGCGAATTTCATTTTCGTTCACACCACGTGGCGCGGACCAACCATTGAGGCCTGCATTCAGATCGGACAGTTGATAGCGCACTTGTGGAGATAACAGGCTGGTGGATAACAAGCCTAAGACGATGGCGGCCCCAGCGAAAAAGTATTTTACTCCAGTCGGAATGTGGAATGCGGCGCGCCTCTTCGACTCCTGCGCCTGCGGCAATTGCGTGGCAATGCCTGAATGAGACTGATTGGTTGAGCCGGATGTTCCATTTCGAGTGAGGTGCAATGACTTAGTCAGCGTGGTTGAGTCTACTTCAATCGGCTGACTGAAGGCGCGTTCTTCTCTTGAATGAGCAGGGTCCACCAGCGTCGCCGGATTCATGTCTTCTACATGGCCGATGGCGCCGGCGGCTTTAAAGGCTGCTTGAAACTTTTTCGCCTGACTTAGGTTGAGGTTCTTGCGAACGATAATGCGTTTACCGCTGAACATTTTTTTCAGTCCGGCGTCGCTGATGGAAAACTTAGACTGAAGTTTTTTCAGGACGACGGCGCGCTCGGCGCCTTCCGCCAGTTCGCCTGCAAAGATAAACGCATAAGTTGTCAGGTTGACCAGCTTCAGGCCGTGATCATTGCTATTGCGTACGGCGTTTCGCGCCCGCAATTGCAGATCGCGGACCATATCAAGGCAGCTTTCGTAGCGATCCGCAGGGGCGATCGCCATGGCTTTGGTGAGTACGGGCTCCAGTATTTTATTGCGCGGGTCAGCCAGCTCCTTATCGCTTAAAGGCTGCGGCAGGTATTTGCGCTGCTGCGCCATGATCTGATGATGCGTCTCGCCATTAAAAGGACGCTCGCCCGTGATGCAGTAATAAAGGACTGCGCCGAGCGCATAGATATCCGCGCGACCGTCGATGTCTTTCGAACTGTCTATCTGTTCGGGGGCGAGGTAGCCGGGAGTGCCCACCACCAGTCCCATTTGGGTGTACTGCAGATCCTGCTCTTCCAGCGGTTTGCTGATGCCGAAGTCGAGCAGCTTGGCGACGGAATGATTGCCTGATACTTTGGCCACCATGATGTTGCCAGGCTTCAGGTCACGATGGACGATATTGAGCTGATGCGCCGCCTGCAGACCCGCCGCCATCTGCTCGATTAGCCAGACGACATTTTCCAGAGGCAGTCCATTCCCATGCTTTTCCATCAGATCGGACAGGACTTCTCCCTGCAGAAACTCCGCCACCAGGTACAGCATATTGTCTTCGGTTGCGCCGAAGTCGAATACCTGCATGACATTAGGGTGATTTAGCTGACTGGCGATGCGGGCTTCGCGATAGAATAGCTGGATGTAGCCTACATTGGGAGCGCCTGAGCGCAATACTTTGACGACGACCAGCCGGTCCAGCGACAACTGACGGGCGACATAAACCCGGCTCATACCGCCATCGGCCAGGAGATATTCCAGGCGGTACATGCCTTTAAGCACGCGGCCGATCATTGAGTCAGCGGCGTTATAGCCTGTGGCGTCCTCGAACGAGGCGGGCGCCGGAGTGTCTGTTGTGAACTTTGCAATAGCCGTCATCAACGTCCCTATTCAGATCTGGACAAATTATTCTGTCTCCCATCCGGACAAAAGCGGGGTGGGCGCGTTGACGCCGGAAGATTCCGCGGAGACTGAAGGATGGTTTTGGATTCCAACTGCCGGGCCTAAATGTGTGGCCGGAATCTGATCAAAGCCGGTTCAACTTTGATCAGTTTTTATCTTGCCTGATATTCTCTCATATTTATTTAGTGAGTATGGTCTAGGCTATTAGGGTGAGGCGTGAGAGCCCATAGAATGGGGCTTTATTAAAAAATAAAGGCGGTATTCAGACCGCCTTTTTTGACGAGATTTTACAAAGTTGTCACGTTTTGTCTGCGAATAATTTTTGGATGCTGGAGAAGTCCAGCAGGCCTGAACCTTGTCTGCTGTGCGCTTGATACAGAGACTTGGCCAAGCCGCCCATGGGCGTGCTGGAGCGGCTTTGAATGGCCGCCTCCAACGCCAGGCCCAGATCTTTGTTCATCAGATTAACGGCGAATCCGCCTTCATACTCGCGCCCGGCCGGTGCGTTCTCCATAACGCCAGGATAAGGGTTATACAGTTCCAAGGACCAGTTTCTGCCGGAGCTTTTCAGCATGATATCGGAAAGCACCTTGGGGTCGAGTCCCAGGTTGACGCCCAGCTGGAGCGCTTCCGCGGTGCCGATCATGTGAACGGCCAGCAGCATGTTGTTGCAGATTTTCGCGGCTTGTCCGGCGCCGTGATCGCCGGCGTGGAACAGGTTTTTACCCATTGCTGACAGAACCGGCTGCGCCTTTTCCAGGTCCTGAGGCGAGCCTCCAATAATAAAGGTCAGCGTCCCAGCTGTGGCTCCAGCGGTACCGCCGGAAACGGGCGCGTCCAACATGGCGAAGCCTTTTTTGTTGGCTTCCGCAGCGATGCGGCGAGATGTTTCTGGCGCGATGGTGGAACAATCTATCAGCAGCGGGCGCTCTTCTAGTTGGGTTAACAGGCCGTTTTCGCCTAGATAAACGGCTTCGGAGTGCTCACTGGCCGGTAGCATGGTGATTACAGCATCGACGCCTTGTGCGGCCTCCAGGGCGCTGCCGCAAGCGGTGGCGCCAGCCTTCTCTGCGGCGGAGACTGCATCTTTGACCAAATCGAAAACGCGTAACTCAAATCCGGCTTTCAGCAGGTTGTGAGCCATAGGGCCGCCCATGTGCCCGAGGCCGATAAATCCGATAATTTTCATGGTTTCCCTCCAGATTGTTATTTTTGTCTGGGTGATTAATTGAAGGTCCGGGACCGTTACCTGTCCTTACAGTACTGCTAAGTCATGTAAAGGATTGATTTCCCAGGGGGAAGAGAAGAATTCATCCACCCACGCTTCCGGAACGTCCGCAAATGACGGATAACGCCATTGCGGCTTGAAATCTTTATCTATGAGCAGGGCTCGCACGCCTTCGCGGAACTCGGGGTGCATCGCACACTGCACCGCCATGATCAGTTCACGTTTAAAGACATCAGGCAGACTCAGTCCGCCGCCCTCGCGAATTTGTCGCCACACAAGATGCGCCGTAGTCGGGCAGCCATTACGCAGAGACTTCTGCGCTTTGCCGACCCATTCATCCACGGTGGGGTAGTTCAGAATGGCGTCCACCACCTGAGTGACGGAATCGCCCTGGGTAACCTGCTTGATCATGGCGCGATGCTGCGCCACTTGACCGCCCGGACGTTGCGACTGATGCTGCTCATTCCAGGAGCGCAGCAGTTGCGTGACGCGGGTATGGTTACTTTCAGGGCTGCTCCAGGAGGTTCGGGTCAGCGCTTGTAGAAAGGCTTCCTTTTGCGCATGGGGTAAAAAGCCGTCGGCCCAACCCAGCTCAAGCGCATCAGCGGCGTTACAGGCGGCCCCGGTTAAGCCCAGATAAAGGCCTGCGCCGTCGGGCATGCGGTTGAGGAACCAGGTGCCGCCGACATCAGGAAAGAGTCCTATGGTGACTTCAGGCATGGCGATACGGGAAGACTCCGTGACAATACGGTGACTTGCGCCGGCCATCAGTCCCAAACCGCCGCCCATGACTATGCCGTTGCCCCAGCAGACGACAGGTTTAGGATAAACATGGATGAGGTAGTCGAGACGATATTCCCGCGTGAAGAACTCTTCTGCATAAGCGGGCGGGCCTTCGCCTGCGTCGCACATGGAATCATACATCTGCACAATATCGCCGCCGGCGCAGAAGGCTTTATCGCCCGCTCCCTGCATAAATACCGCGACGATTTTGTCGTCCAGTCGCCATTCCTGCATGACGCTGTACATCGACTCGATCATGCCCAGCTTCAACGCGTTGAGCGATTTCTCCACGTTCAGGGTGATCACGCCGATGCGGTGACCATCGCTGCATTCGCGTTCTTCAAATAAAACAGGTTTTTCGCTCATTCCACTCTCTTCCATCTATTCAACATTGTCAGGAGTCGCCTTTTAGCGGTTTTTCCATTGCGGCGAGCGTTTTCCAAGAAAGGCGTTTACACCTTCTTTCTGGTCTTCCGTATCAAACAGATCCACAAATAGTTCTCTTTCGACCGGCAGGCCCATACGCTGAGGGGCGCTGCGGGCGGATTGAATCAGTTCCTTGCAGGCGCGCACTGCGGGAGGACTCTGACGCGCGACTTTCTCCGCCCAGGCCAGTGCGGTCTCGCGGGCGGCGCCTTTTTCTACGACTGCTTCCACCAGCCCGATATTAAGCGCGGTTTCCGCGTTGACTCGCTCGCCCATCAATATCATGCGCTTCGCCCAGCCTTCGCCGACCAGCCAGGGTAGATTCTGTGTGCCTCCCGCGCAGGGCAGCAGGCCAACGCTGGCTTCGGGTAGCGCCATTTGCGCATGAGTTTCGGCGATGCGCAGGTCGCAGGCGAGCGCGCACTCCAAGCCGCCGCCCATGGCGTAGCCGTTGATTGCGGCGATGGATACACCGCGGTAGTTGGATAAAGTTTCGAATGCTTCACCAAAGATACGCGCCATGTGGCGCGCTCTGGCCTTGTCGCCGTCGGAGAACAAGTTCAGGTCGGCGCCAGCGGAGAAGAATTTTTCACCTTGCCCGGTGATCACCAGCGCATAGACGTCTTTGTTGTCGTTGAGTTGCTGAATCAACGCCTTGAGCGCCGGCAGACTGGTTTCATCCCAGGTATTAGCAGGCGGGTTGGCGATTGTGAGCACGGCGGTGCGCTCAATGATTTCAAGTTGAAGTTTCTCTGTGCCTGTCATTAGCGAATCGCCTCCATGGCGTGTTCGAGGAGTAGGCGGCGTGCAATGATGACGCGCATGATTTCGTTGGTTCCCTCCAAAATCTGGTGCACCCGACTGTCGCGAACGAAGCGCTCCAGTGGATACTCCTTGATGTAGCCATAGCCGCCATGGATTTGCAATGCGTCATTGCAGACCTTGAACCCTGCATCCGTAGCGAAGCGTTTGGCCATGGCGCTATAGGTGGAGGCTTCCGGGTGTTTGGAGTCCAGCTTGAACGCAGCGAGTCGCACCATCTGCCGGGCCGCCACTAGTTCCGTGGCCATATCCGCCAGTTTGAACTGCAGCGCCTGAAAGTCGGACAGCTTACGTCCGAACTGCTCCCGTTCCTGCATATAACGCTGTGCGGTTTCCAGCGCCGCCTGGGCGGTGCCGATGGAGCAAGTTGCGATATTAATGCGACCGCCGTCGAGCCCCATCATCGCAAACTTGAAGCCTTCGCCTTCCGCGCCCAGGCGATTGGTCTGCGGAACACGCACATTATCGAACGTAATGGCGCGTGTGGGCTGGCTGTTCCAGCCCATCTTGTCTTCCTTGCGACCGTAAGTGACCCCTGGGGCGTCAGCGGGCACAACCAGAGCGGACACGCCTTTGGCGCCGGGCTCGCCGGTGCGGGCCATCACCACCAATACGTCAGTGCTGCCGGCGCCGGAAATAAACATCTTGGAGCCGTTGATGACGTAATCGGAGCCGTCCTTCTTCGCCGACGTGCGCAGGGATGCGGCGTCAGAGCCGGCGTTGGGCTCGGTGAGACAGTAGGACGCCAGCAGTTCGCCGGAGACCAGCTTGGGCAACCAGGTCTGACGCAATTCATCATGGCCGAAGCTGGCGATCATCCAGGTGGCCATGTTGTGAATGGTCAGGTAAGCCGTGGTGGAGGTGCAGCCGCGTGCCAGCTCTTCGAAAATGATCGAGCTGTCCAGACGAGGGAGGCCCAGGCCGCCCCATTCTTCTGGGGTGTACAGGGACAAAAAGCCCATTTCGCCCGCTTTGCGGATCGTGTCCACAGGAAAGTGAGCGGTGGCGTCCCATTCGGCGGCGAAAGGCGCCAGTTCTTTCTCGGCGAAGGCGCGGGCGCTGTCGCGGAAAGCAATTTGCTGTTCGGATAGTTCAAAATTCACGATACATACACTCTTAACAGTTGCCTATCACCGTATCCTTACCGCATTTGAATGGTCAGGTTCGGACCTTGCACTTCTTCGCCATGGTGGAACCAACGGCTGATAACGGTTTTGGTCTCGGTATAGAAACGCACCGCCTGTTTGCCGTAGGCATGCTGGTCGCCGTAGAAAGAGTTGCGCCAGCCGGTGAAGGAGAAGAAGGGGAGAGGCACGGGGATAGGGATGTTGATGCCAACCTGTCCCACTTGCACATTGCGCTGGAAGTGGCGCGCAGCGCCGCCGGAGTTGGTGAACAGCGAGACGCCGTTGCCGTAAGGATTGTCATTGATCAGCTTGAGGGCGTCGTCAATGGTGTCCACCTGCATGGCGAGCAATACTGGGCCGAAGATTTCCTCACGATAGATCGTCATGTCCGGTGTGACCTTGCTGAACAGCGTCGGTCCTACCCAGTTGCCTTCCGGGAAATCCGGGTGAGTGAAGCTGGAGCCGTCGAGAAGACACTGAGCGCCTTCCTCTTTGCCCTTGGCGAGCAGCCCCAATACGCGATCTCTGGAGCCGCGACTGATCAGCGGGCCGTAGCCTGCGGCTTCGTCGTTCCAGGCCCCGGGCTTCACTTCCGCCATGGAGTCTTTAAGTTCGTCCAGCCACTGTGCGGACTCGCCTACGAATACCGCCACGGAGATAGCCATGCAGCGCTGTCCTGCTGCGCCGACCGAGGCGCCGGTCAGATGCGAGATGACCTGTTTCTTGTCCGCATCCGGCATGATGACCATGTGGTTCTTGGCGCCGGTCATACATTGCACTCGCTTCAAATGCTGCGTGCCGGTGCGATAGATATGCTGCCCGACGGGCGCTGAGCCGACAAAGGAAATGGCTTTGATATCTGGATGCGTCAGCAGCATGTCCACTTGTTCGCGATCGCCGTGTAGAACTTGCAGTACGCCCTTGGGAAAGCCCGCTTCGTCAAACAGTTGCGCGATGCGCATGGGAGTGAGCGGATCCTGCTCAGAGGGCTTGAGCACGAAGGTGTTGCCGCAGGCCAGCGCCATGGGAAACATCCATAAGGGGATCATCGCCGGGAAATTGAACGGCGTGATGCCGGCGCAAACGCCAAGCGGGTGCATATAAGAACTGGTGTCGATATCCCGCGCTACGTTCTCAACAGTTTCGCCCATCATCATCGAGGGAATGTTACAGGCATGCTCGACAACTTCGATGCCGCGCCAGACATCGCCTTTGGCGTCGGCGAAGATCTTGCCGGTTTCCTGACTTAGAATTTCGGCGATTTCGTCCTGATTCTGCTTGAGAAGATGCACGAACTTCATCATCAGGCGCGCCCTGTCGATGACCGGAACGTCTTTCCAGGTTTCGAAAGCCTGTTTGGCGCTGGCCACCGCCCGATTAACCTCGTCCGGGGTGGCGCAGGGAGTGTCGGCCAGATTCAACTGGGTGGCCGGATTCAGGTTTGGAATATGGCGTGTGGCTGCGCTTTCCGTAAATGAGCCATCTATATATAACGGGACCCTGGTTTGCATTTTGGGACTCCTTGTAATCTTATTTTTATGGATAGAATGAGCCTGCTCTGGAAGATGTCACACTGTCTTCCTCTACGCTCTGAGCCTTGGCTCGCATAGGGCCATTCTAGACCTTATGGCGGCGCAACGGCATTGCAGAATCCACCACGGGAATTAGCCATAACCGCCAAGAGGTAACGTAAATGCGCTATTTAAAAAGAGAAAATCTTGTGGCTGTGGGCGTAAAACGGAATAGCCAAGAAACGTTTTATGAAAGCGGCGATAGCGCGAGGGGCCCGGAGTATGCGAGTAAACGCTGTTAAGTTTTTAGAGTTCCCAAGCGGTTGTATTTGAGAGTGACGAGGTGGTTTGGATAGGTAAGGGCAGCAACTGACATGGAGTCAGTTGCTTGTGTAATCTGGACGAATGTCCGATCAGGCGTCAGCGGTGGAGGAGGCTCCTGTGTCTTCCGCTTCGACGGTGGCTGCGTCGCGCTTTTCCTGCGCGCGCTTGATCATGTGATTAAGGACGGTGCGAACAGTATAGGTTATGCCGAACAACGTCAGGGCCGCAGCTAGAGTTGATTCGATAGGCGCTTCCAATAACATGGTTTCTCCCGAGATTTAAGATGAAAACTTTGGTTAGCGCACTGACTGCATCGAGCTAACCAAAGCTTTCCTCCTGTGTGTTAGTGAAAATTTAACGTTCTCAAGGAGTAAACGGCTGTTCGAAAAAGCGGCCGCAGAATAACCAATTAGAGCCAGCGGTTCAAGGCGCAGCTTTGTCAAATTGTGCAAAGCTTGGTCTTGTTGGCGTTTTTATGTCCACCGGGAAAAGTTGCAAGTTTATGTTTTTATTGAAAAAGTTTGTTAGCTATTGGGCGATGCCCTTGCCTCTCGCTCTGTTGCTCTCATTTATTGCGCTAATGATGCTGATCAGGGGGCGCAGACGAAAATTGGCGCTGGGCATGCTCGGCGTTGTTTGGCTGGGACTGCTCACCATCAGCACTCCGTGGTTTGCTGACAAAGTGATGGAGCCGCTGGAAAGCCAGTACCCGCCCTACGCCGGTCAAGAAGTGCGCTATGTCGTGGTGCTGGGCGGTTATCATGAGTCCGATCCGAGTCTTCCTATTACAAGTTATATAGAGGGGGATGCGATTTATCGCATTATTGAAGGCGTGCGCGTGGCCCTGCTTAATCCGGAGGCGAGGCTGCTGGTGTCCGGCTATGCGCGTACGGACCCTCTCTCCAATGCGGAAGCTTACGCGAGGTTGGCGGAGTCACTGGGTTTTCCCCGTGAACGGATTGATCTGCAGGAAGATCCTCGGGATACCCATGAAGAGGCCCTGGCGGCGCAGGCGCGAATGGGGGATCAGCCTTTCGCGCTGGTGACCTCGGCTTACCATATGCCCCGAGCGATGCAGTTATTTGAAGGTGTGGGGCTGCATCCCGTTCCGGCGCCCACAGGACATACCATCAAACATCATCGGGAACTGGACTGGCGACGCTTTCGGCCGGCTCTCGGCGGACTCGCCGCGACACAGAAGGCCTGGCACGAATATTTAGGCGCATTGTGGGCTAACCTGGTCGCAAGCATTAGTTGAAATGGATCAAAAAACGGGCGAGTCCCCCGACGCTCTGTGGCGGCGATGCTATGCTTAAATCATTCTCGCTTCGAAGAAGTTGACGCACGCTTCCTACTAGATTTCAAACTGAGCTGAAGACTGATGTTTAACAGGGAATATCGCAACGCACGCTTCCTGATAGTGGACGGCAATACTCAATTGCGTCTGGCTCTGGAGAAAATGCTGAAATCATTCGGAGCCTGGTTCATAGATATGGCGGCGGATGGCGATGAGGCTATCAACAAGTGCGAGCATGGACTGTTCGACGTCGTTATCTGCGACTACCAGCTCTCGGGCAGAAATGGCCAGCATGTTCTGGAAGAGCTGCGGGAGCGCAAGATTCTGCGTTATACCTCCCTGTTTGTCATGATGTCGGCGGAAACCACCCGGGAAATGGTGCTCGCGGCCATTGATCATCAACCTGACGCCTACATCAACAAGCCGATCACCTCCGATGTTCTGAAACAGCGTTTGGATAACCTGCTGGTGGACAATGAGGTGTTATATGAGCTGAAGCACGCCATCGATATGGAGCGCTGGAGCGAAGCCATTTCCCGCTGCGAAGAAAAAATCGCCCGTGGCAGCAAGTACTTGCGCTGGTGCGAAAAAACCGTGGCGGAGCTGTATTTCCAGACTGGCGCGCTCAACGAGGCTTTGCGGGTGTATCAACAGGTACTGTCTGAGCGCACGCTGATTTGGGCGCAGGTGGGGGTGGCCAGAGTCTATATCGCTCAGGCGGACTACGATCTGGCGGAAGAATTATTGCGCAAGGTGGTGGCGGCGGCTCCAAACTGTCTGGTGGCCTATGACTTGCTGGCGCGCGTGCTGGTGGATACGCATCGGGGTAAAGAAGCACAGGAATGGCTGGTGGATGCGGTGAGTTTATCGCCGACGGCCATCCTCAGGCATGCCAGACTGGGGGATATCGCCTGGGAAAATCAGGATGTGGACTGCGCGGTGGAGGCGTTTCGTAATGCTGTTGAGTTGGGACGCAAAAGCATCTTCGACCGGCTCGATAATCATCTGGGATTTTCCCGCAGCCTCTGTGAACGCGCTGGCGCTCAGCCAAAAGTCATGCGTGAAGCAGCGCTGCAGGAAACCTTTGAAGTCCTGCGCAATGTGGACGAGCGGTTTGTCATGAACGACGCCGCTCGTTTTCAATATGAAGTGGTGGCGGCGAAGGCCTGTTGCATGCTGAAGCATGAAGAGGAGCGAGACGAGCGGTTGGCGAATGCGGAAACCCTGTATCAATCGGTTGGGTTCAACCTGCCAAGCTCACGGGTCATGGAATACGCCCAGGTGCTGCTGGCCAGTGGCAAAGATCTGGAGGCGGAGTTCATCCTGTCGCAACTGTCATTGATGCACGGCGACGAGCCGGAGCTGCAAAAACGAATTGAGGAAATGCGTGACGAGCCGGTCAGTCCGGCGGCGCGCCAAAAAGCGGCGGAGTTGAACAAACAGGGGATTAAGCTGGCCGAACAGGAAGACCTTAAAGGCGCTGTCGCGGCCTTTAACGAGGCGCTGGAGTATTCCGCCAGACATCCGGCTTTAAATCTGAATCTGGCTCAGGTGTTGTTGAAGCAGCTGAGTTTATCTCCGGGAGATGGTGCGGCGCGCAGAGCCTGCGCCGCCTGTTTTGACCGGATTGTGCATATCAAGACAACCCACAAACAATACCCCCGCTTTCAACATCTGCGCAGTAAGTTCGAGGGAACCCATGGCGGCGTCCAGGCGCAAAGCGCCGGATAACAGGCGGTCGCTCCGGTCAGATCCAACCTCGTAAGTGTTGTTCACAGAGCTCCTGTAACAGTTCGATATGCTCCGGCTCTGCATTTAAGGCGGGGATGTAATGGAAGTCCTTGCCGCCAGCCTGTTCATACAACCCCCGGTTTTCTTCTTCGATCTCTTCCAGCGTCTCCAGGCAATCTGCGGAGAAGCCGGGGCAAATAACGTCCAAGGCTTCGCAGCCGTTCGCGCCCAGTTCTGTAACGGTGGCGTCGGTGTAAGGCTTCAGCCACTCAGCTGTTCCAACCCTGGATTGAAAGCTCATCAGCCATTGCGATTCATCCAGCTTCAACGCTCTCGCCACGGCCTGGGCGGTCTCTTCCGCATCACGGCGGTAAGGGTCGCCCTTTTCCACATAGGCTTTGGGCAGTCCGTGAAAGGAAAACAATAATTTGCCCTGACGTCCTCTCACCCGCCAGTGGGCGCGCACGCTGTCCACCAGAGAAGAGATATAGGCGGGATGATTGTGGTAGCGCTTCACGAAGCGAAGCTCTGGAATGTCGCGCATCTTCGCCAGGGCCTGAGCCAGCGCGTCAAAACTGGCGGCGGTGGTGGTGGCGGAATATTGCGGATACAAGGGCAGCACCAGGACTTTCTCTATGCCTTGGCGTTGCAGCGCTGCGAGCTTGTCCGGCAGGGACGGCGCGCCATAGGTCATGGCGAAATCCACCAGCACACGGGCGCCCAGTTCTTGCCCCAGTGCGTTTTGTAGTCCGCAGGCCTGTTGTTGCGTGATGGTTTTGATCGGCGAGCCCTTCGGCGTCCAGATCTTGCGATAGTTGGGAATGAGCTTTCTGGGACGCAGGCGGAGAATGACCAGATTCAGCACCGCCCACCAGATCAGGCGCGGGACTTCGATCACTCTGGGATCGCTGAGGAACTGCTTCAGGTAACGGCGTATGGAGGGTGCGTCTGGGGCGTCCGGCGTGCCCAGGTTGACAAGCAGCACGGCGCTCCGGGTGTTATCGGGACTAATGATCATTCAGATAGGCATTCCAGCTAAGGGACATTAATTTTATAACGGGAGAACGCTTTGAAAACTGCAATGGGTCAATGCAAGCGCGCAGTTTGACTATTTACAATTGCGATCCCGAGCGTATGGCGTTGAATTATAGCGCGTTCGCAGAACGAAATGTGTCTACGCTTCCCGTGCGTGGACGGATCATTTCCAGCGTCCAGGCAACCGCATAAGCATAAGTTTTTGGCGGCTGGTGGGCGGCGAGCGACCTATGCTATAAAGGCTTGACAAAAATTCCAACACTCCAAGAAGGAGAAATACTGATGAGAGTAGCCAAGAAAGTCCCTCTAATCCTGGCCGGTATGGCATCCATAGCGCTTTCCGTTTCCGCGCAAGCGGCGGACGCCGCTGCGGGCAAAGCCAAGTCCGCCGTCTGCGCGGCTTGCCACGGCGCGGATGGAAAAGCCGTTATCCCAACTTATCCCCACTTGGCGGGCCAGAATGAGCAGTATCTGGCGGAGGCTTTGAAAGCCTATCGCAGCAAAAACCGCAATGGCGGCCAGGCGGTTATCATGCAAGGTCAGGCGGCGGCGTTGTCTGACGATGATATCGCCAATTTGGCGGCGTATTACTCCAGTTTGAAGTAAACCAAACGTTCGCGCAGCCGCGGATCAACGGCTGCGCTTGTCCTGCTCCCCAATTCCAGTTTTTCGCCGTTTTCCCGTCATCCTCCCATATATTTTAATAGTTCGAGGAGCTTTCCTTTCTTGAGCTTGTCTTTACGCCATGGATTATTAGCCCCGTTACGCTGATTATCGCTGCTAAAGGAGTTAAAACAGGGCGTTATGACAGAACAGACAGTCAGACAGCAGGCCGATGCGACGGCAGCCGATTTTGATTCCGGAGAATATATGCCTATCAAGGGCGAGCGACCTATCGTCGCCAGGTCCCGTGAATTTTCCAGTGGATATCGGGTTACGCCGCATAAACACGAGTGTTGCCAGCTTATTTTCGCCACCTCAGGAGTGATGGAGCTGATCACAGACGAAGGAATATGGCTGGTACCCCCGCAGCGGGCGGTGTGGATGCCGCCTAATGTGGAGCATGGCATGCGCGCCCGTGGCCACCCGCGACTCCCGGCTACAGAATCTATGCCGGGCTATCCTGGCTAATCCGGACGATCCGCGCGAACTGAAAGATTGGTCGATGGCGATCGGCGCGTCCGAATGTACGCTGTCCCGCTTGTTTCGCAATGAGCTGGGAGTGTCCTACCAATACTGGCGTCAGCAAGTCGCCGTGCTTAACGCCATTCCCCGGCTCGCTACCGGTGACCCGGTGACGCTGATCGCTGCCGATCTCGGTTACGAAACACCGGGCGCCTTTTCCGCTATGTTTCGGCGCATTATGGGTGTCGCTCCCAGTCTCTACTTTCAGCGCCAATCAGAAAGCTGACTTTTTGTTGGGCTTGTCCGGTTCGGCGTAAACATTGGCTTCTCTCAGGAAGTAGGGCGGGCTGCACAGGCGTAGGATGGCCGGGTTGAAGGAAAGCCTATCAGGGAGACAGGGCCTGACATGTGCAGGCTCTGTCGTTTCAGACAAATAGAAGGAAGCTATTTGTCTGCCTGATTAATAAGTATGAAACGGGCGGGGATATGATTATCAGCTATCACGCGCTGGATGCGGCGCGTTGGCTGCAGGACGCGTAAATCCCAACAACTGGCGGCGTATCGCCGCCAGTCTTTTCAGTCGTACGCAAAGGAACTGACGTTAGTCCACAATACGATAGCTGGGCACGTATTTGCTGCCCGGCAACTTCATCCGCTGTTGCTTCACGAAAGACTCCAGCAACGATCCGAAAGCGCCGACGATGGTTTTGTCGCCGCTGATTTCGAATGGTCCCAGACGCTCCACCAGTTGCACGCCCTCTTCCTTGACATTGCCGGAGACAATGCCGGAAAACGCCCGGCGCAAGTTCGCCGCCAGATCGTGGATCGGTTGCTCCCGGTGCAGCGCCAGCGCGCGCATGCTCTCATGAGTGGGCTGGAAAGGGTGCTGGAACTCAGGCTGAACCTTCAACAGCCAGTTGTAATAGTAAGCGTCGCTGGACCCTTTGCGATGATAGGTGACGTCTTGGATGCCTTTCTTCATTTCCAGCGCGACCAGCTCAGGGTCGTCGATAATGATGCGGTAGCGACGCTGAGCGGCTTTGCCCAATGTCAGTCCGATAAACTCGTTGATCTGACCGAAGTACTCTTCGTTTTTCTTGGCCCCGGCGAAAATCACTGGGAAGGGCAGCGAGTCGTTCTCGGGATTGAGCAGAATGCCCAACAAGTAAAGAATCTCCTCCGCCGTGCCAGCGCCGCCTGGGAAGACCACGATGCCGTGGCCCAGACGCACAAAAGCTTCCAGGCGTTTTTCGATATCCGGTAAAATCACCAGTTCGTTAACGATGGGGTTCGGCGACTCGGCGGCGATGATGCCAGGCTCGGTCAGACCGATATAACGTCCGCTTTGAATACGCTGTTTGGCGTGGGCGATGGTGGCGCCTTTCATTGGTCCCTTCATGGCGCCAGGGCCGCATCCAGTGCAGATATCCAGCCCACGCAGACCCAGGGAGTGTCCGACCTCTTTGGTGAAGTCATACTCGTCCCGGCTGATGGAGTGGCCGCCCCAGCACACGACGATGTTGGGATAACGGCGGGGAATCAATACGCCGGCGTTCCGCAACATATGAAAAATAAAGTTGGTGATGTCCTCGCCGTTGTTCAGATTCAGCTGCGTGTTGTGAGACAGCACGTTGTTGGCGTAAATGATGTCGCGCAGCACGGCGTAGAGGTGCTCTTGTATCCCCTTGATCATCTTGCCGTCGACGAAAGCATTGTGGGGCGCATTAATCACCTCCAGCTTGATGCCGCGGGCCTGTTGGATCAGCTGGATATCGAAATCGGCGAATTCAGCCAGAATGGTGTTGGGATCGTCGGACTCGTTGCCGCAGTTCAATACGGCCAGGGCGCATTGCCGGAACAGGCGATACACGCCGCGATTGCTACGGTCCTTCAACAGATTGACTTCGTGTTGTGAGACCAGATCGAGGCTGCCTTCCGGGGCGATGCGTGCGGTTATTTTGTTACTCATATCTATATCTTTCCTTTTCTAATACTTCTACTTGCCGGCGAGGCCAGCGGTTCCGATTCCGGCGGACGGCTGTGGGAGCAAGCCAGAGCCTGACGGCGGTGCATGCGTGACGGTGGCGACGCTGCAATGCCAATAAAGCCTAATCTGCTATTGTTATCATTTATAAGAGCCCATCCGGGAGCAGGGTTATGCAAGGATGACCGGGGCGGCGCAGGTAAGCGGGTTTTCCGGATGGAGTCTAAATAGTAAGTCGTCTGGGCGAAGTTGGCTATCACTCCCTGGCGTCGCCCGCGCAGGGGGATTTTTGGCGATCGGCCCATGCATGACAGGGGGAATGATAGTAGAATAGCGCCCCCGCTGAGATTTGGATCAGGCCAGATTATGAAGTTTCTCGTCAAATTATTTCCCGAAATCACAATTAAAAGTAAACCGGTGCGTAAGGATCTGGTCAAGCAGTTACGCATAAATATTCGTCGCGTATTGCGTCAAATTGACGAAAACGTGGTGGTGGAGGGATCCTGGGACAAAATCGAAGTCTGGTTGCCGGACGCGGATGAGCGCACCAGTAAACGGGCGATTGAAGCTCTGCAAAGGGTGTCCGGCATCACCAACTTCCTGGTGGTGCATGAATATCCCCTGGCGGACTTCCATACCATCTACCTGAATGCGAAAGCCTTGTACGAAGAGCAACTGGAAGGCAAACGTTTCCAGGTGCGGGTCAAGCGCGCCGGCAAACATGACTTTACTTCCATGGACCTGGAGCGCTACGTCGGCGGCGGATTGCGCCAGCACACCAAGGCGGCGGGAGTGGACCTGTCGAATCCAGAAGTGATTATTTCCATCGAAGTGCGCGACGATAAATACTATCTGGTCGAGAAGCGCTACGAAGGCCTGGGCGGTTATCCGGTCGGCGGTCTGGAGCCGGTCGTGTCTCTGATGTCCGGCGGCTATGACTCCGGCGTGGCGAGCTATCTGACCATGAAGCGGGGTATGCGCACGCACTTCTGCTTCTTCAATCTGGGGGGGACCGCCCACGAAGTGGGAGTGAAGCAGGCGGCGCTGTATTTGTGGGAGAAGTACGGCGGCGGCCAGCGGGTAAAATTCATCACGGTGCCCTTTGAAGGCGTCGTGGCGGAAATCCTGGATAAGATCTATCACTCCAACATGGGCGTGGTGTTGAAGCGTATGATGCTGCGGGCGGCGACCCAGGTCGCGCGAGATCTGTCCGCCACGGCGCTGGTCACTGGCGAGTGTGTGGCGCAGGTGTCCAGCCAGACCCTGACCAACCTCAATGTGATTGACTCCGCGACTGACATGCTGGTGCTGCGCCCGCTGATCGTCACTGACAAGCAGGATATTATCCGCATGGCCAGCCAGATTGGCGTGGAAGAGTTCGCCCGCAATATGCCGGAATACTGTGGCGTTATTTCCGATCGCCCCACCACCAAAGCGCGGGATTATCGCATCGAGAACGATGAGAAGCGGTTCGATATGCAGGTGTTGGAGCAGGCGCTGGCTAACCGCCGGGCGATCAATATCGACGAGATCATGCAGTCGGAATTGACGGTTGATGAAGTGGAAGTAGTGTCGACGCCTTCGCTGGAGGACGTGATTATCGATATCCGTCACCCCAACGAGCAGGAAAAGGCGCCGCTGACCCTGACCAACAACAAAATTCTGCAGATTCCTTTCTACGAGCTGGAAAGCCGCATGGCGGAGCTGGACGGCGAAGCCCGTTACCTGCTGTTCTGCGACAAAGGCGTAATGAGCCAGTTGCACGCCAGCCATCTCAACGGAAACGGGCGTAAAGTGCTGGTGTATCGCCCGCTTTAACCGTATTCGTTTTCGCGGAAGCGCTGTTGGATTTCTTCAATCTGTTTGCGGCAATCCATCAGCGCCACCACGCACTCCTTGTCTAATTTGGTTCCCGCCATTCGTTTGAGTTCGGCGAACGCTTTGTCATTACTCCAGGCGGGTTTGTAGGGACGGGCGCTGGTGAGGGCGTCGAAGACGTCGGCGACGCTGACGATTCGGGATTCAATGGGAATATCCTCGCCGCGCAGATGCTCAGGATAGCCTGCTCCATCCAAGGTTTCATGGTGATACAGCACGATGTTGCGCAGCATGTTCACATGACTGACGCCATTGAGGCCGTAGTTATCGATCAAGGCGTCCACCAACTCATGTCCATACATCGGGTGGCGACGCATTTCATCCAGTTCTTCCCCCTCCAAACGACCCGGTTTTAGCAATATGCTGTCGGGCACTTTTATTTTGCCGAGATCATGCAAGGGCGCGAACAGGCAAATGTGCTCTACATACTCGTCGGAGAAGCCATGCTTCGGCGCCAGGCGCGCGCCGATCAGTCTGGAATAGCGAGCCATGCGCTCCAGATGGCCGCCGGTTTCCGGATCGCGGGAGTGGGTCAACAACATGGCCGACTTGACTGTGGCGATCAGCGTGCGGATGTTGCTGCGCTCGTTATACACGATCAAGGTGATCATGTGTCCGATCATATCCATATCCGACAGCGCCCGGCCCTGAAAGCAGTCTTTTTCCGCGCCGTTGAAAAATACGAAGCCAAGGAAGCGCTCGTTGTAGCGCATGGGGAAGGTGTAAGAGGCGCGAAATCCTGCTTTCAGCAGCGCCTCCGTGTGCTGGGTTGGATTTTCTCCGCCGCCCAGTTCATCGCTGATGTCATTAATGACGCGGATGAACGTGTTGTCTTTCATTTGTTGCAGGGAAGCGACGTCATGCAGCGCCGTCTGGTAATGTTCCAGCAAGGGATGGCTGGCGCCGGCGGCGGCAAAGGTTTTGAGCTGATCCTGCAAGGCGTCATAAATGGCGACAGCCACGCGGCAGACAAAAGGATAGGTCTGCTGGAGGTTTTCCAGCAGAAATTCCAGTTTCTGCTGAACGCTGCCCTGGTGATTGAGGATATCCAGAGAATCCGGCTGATACTCGCTGGCCACAAACATTCTCCCGGTTTGTCGATGCAACTTCCATTAAAGCTCCGCAGGGGCGCGGATACTTAAAGTGTAGTCGAGATCAGGAGCATGACTCTGGAATAATGTCGGGCCGCTCAGTTGTACTGATAAGGCTCGAAGGCGTCCGCCTGCATGCTGTAACCGCTCTCCGCCAGCTCGCTGCTGACCGTCTCCACGCTGATCGCTCCAGACACCCAGAACGCGTCGTAGAGGTAGTCCAGCGGCAACGGCTTCTTGTTGGCTTTGACATATACGATCTGGTTTGAGGGAGGGGGCGGCACGTGGATGCAAGCGCCCATGTAGGGCACCAGCAGGAACTCGGTCACGCCGCTTTCGTCGCCTTCCAAAGGCACTGCAAAGCCCGCGATGCGAACTTTCTGTTTGTTCAGTTCCGGTACGATTGGCGCGTTGGCCTGGGGCTGCGGCTCCATGGCGATCTGGCCATGTTCAACCGTTCCGCTAACGGTTTTTTGTTGTGCGGATTTAGGGATCAGGTCCTGCCATTGTACGGTCTTGAAATCCTCCGCAAGTACGCCGCCGGAGAGCAGGGAGGAGAATGCGAGCGCGATCAGCGTCGAGAGCAATCTGTTCATAAATACCCTATGGAGTCAGTGTTTCGTCAAAACGTGGAAGGCGATCCAGACCGCCGACAGCCGTTCCCAACCCTGGTTAGGCGCAACACATTGTATGTCCGCGCGAGCCCAAGGTTAACCGTTTTGAATTAAATTCGCCCTATAACTATTTCGTTTCGTTATGTTATAACATAAAAAGCCAAGCGGAAGAATCACTCTCTAAGTTCAGGAGTATTAAATTTTATGAGTTATAGGAATCGCCTGTGGGCAGGTATGATGATGCTAGCGGCCAGCCAGCTTACGCAAGCGGAAGAATTTGAACAGCATGGGGCGCATGTGCATGGCGCGGCGACCATGAATCTGGCGCTGGAAGAGGGGAATCTGGTCGTGGAGCTTGAAAGCCCCGCGATGAACCTGGTGGGTTTTGAACACGCTCCCGCTACTGACGAAGAGCGTCAGCAAGTGGAAAAGGCGGCTGCTTTACTGAATAAGGGCGAAGAACTGTTTGGTTTAACGCCAGCTGCAGGTTGTAAGCTGCTGTCGGCGGAAGTGGACGGCGATATCTTCGATTATGATGAAGATGGCGGCCATAAGGAGCATGAACATGGCGACGATGAAGGCGAGCATGATCATCATGAGGATGGTCACTCCGATATCGACGCCTCCTATATTTTTGAGTGCGGTGACTCGGGCAAGCTCACCTCAGTGGACGTTTTACTGTTCAAGTACTTCCCTGGCCTGAAAGATCTCGACGTACAGGTGATTGGGCCGAAGGGGCAGACCGCCTTGGAGCTGAATCCGGAAAAACATCAGATTAATTTGTAAGTAGTGAGAATGGCGTCATGCAGAATGTAAGCGAACCCGCCATCGCGCCAGGGCGAGACACGACGGCTGCGGCTGACCCGGCGCGTGCGCTTGTGCGGCTGGAAGGTCTGAAATTTCGTTGGCCTGGGGCTGATGACGACGTGTTGGATATCCCTGAGCTACAGGTGCGGGAGGGAGAACGCATCTTTCTGCGCGGCGCCAGCGGCAGCGGCAAAACCACGCTGCTAAGCTTGCTTGGCGGCGTGATCCAGCCCAAGGAAGGAAGCATCAAAGTAATGGAGACGGAGCTGAGCGCGCTCAACGCTTCACGCCGGGATAGCTTCAGGGCGGATAACATCGGCTTCATTTTTCAGATGTTTAATCTGATACCTTATCTGTCGCTGGTGGATAACGTGACATTGTCCTGTCGCTTTTCCAAGGCGCGGCGACAAAGAGTGAGCGCCCGCGGCGTCAGTCTGACGCAGGAGGCGGAGCGCTTGCTGTCTCATTTACGTCTGGATGTGGGCAAACTCGGGCGCAGGCCGGTAACTGACCTCAGTGTGGGGCAACAGCAACGGGTCGCCGTGGCGCGGGCCCTGATCGGCTCGCCCGGGCTGATTATCGCTGATGAACCCACCTCTGCTTTGGATGCGGACGCCCGTGTGGCGTTTATCGAGCTGTTGTTTCAGGAAGTGGCCGCCAGTGGATCGACGCTGGTGTTCGTCAGCCACGATCCCGCTTTACAGGACCTGTTCGACCGCACGGTCAGCCTGGCGGAAATCAATCGCGCTTATCAGCCACCGGAATCTTGACCTGCGGGAGTCGCTTTTCGATGTCTATTTACAGTTTGACGTTGCGCAGCCTGTTGAATCGCAAAACAACGGCGCTGCTGACTATTTTCTCCATCGCCGTCAGCGTCATGCTGCTGTTGGGGGTGGACAACATTCGCCGGGAAGCCAAAGCCGGCTTCGCCAACACAATTTCCGGCGCAGATCTGATTGTGGGCGCTCGCAGTGGTTCCGTGCAGCTATTGTTGTACTCGGTTTTTCGCATCGGCAACGCCACCAACAATATTTCCTGGCGCAGCTATCAGGAAGTGGCTGGCATGAAGCGGGTTAAGTGGACGATTCCGCTGTCGTTAGGCGACTCTCATCGCGGCTACCGCGTGCTGGGCACCAATACGGATTACTTTGAACACTTTCGCTATGGAGCCAAACGTGCGTTGGCGTTTAGCGAAGGCGGTCGTTTCGATGACGTATACGACGCGGTATTAGGCGCGGAAGTAGCGGAGAAGCTGGGCTATAAACTTGGCCAGCCTATCGTGATTTCCCACGGCGCAGGTGAAGTCAGCTTCGCCAATCATGATGATAAACCTTTCAAAGTCGTCGGCATTTTGAAGAAGACCGGTACGCCGGTGGACCGCACAGTGCATGTCTCCCTGCAAGGCATTGAAGCCATTCATTTGGGATGGGACAGCGGCGCGCCCAGTGGCTCCATCAGCGCGGAGCAGGCGCGGCATGCAGATTTGCAGCCCAAGCTGATAACCGCCTTTCTGGTTGGACTGGACTCCAAAATCGCCACCTTCACACTGCAACGCGCGATCAATAATTACCGCGGTGAGCCGCTGCTGGCCATTCTGCCGGGCGTGGCGCTCCAGGAGCTATGGAGCATGATGGGCGTGGCGGAGGTGGCCTTGCTTGCCGTGTCGGCATTTGTCGTCGCGACTGGCTTGATCGGCATGTTGACGGTAATCTGGTCAGGGTTGAACGAACGCCGCCGGGAAATGGCCATCCTGCGTTCCGTAGGCGCCAGGCCACGGCACATTTTCGTTCTACTGATGATCGAAGCCGGTTTGATGGCGGTTTGCGGCGTGCTGGTCGGTGTCGCAATGCTGTTCCTGACGTTGTTCGCCGCTCAGCCGGCGCTGGAGAGTTACTTCGGTCTGTTTATCGGCGTGGACCCGCTGACCGTGGATAACCTGGCCGTCCTGGGCGGCATCATCCTGGCGGGCGTATTAATCGGAGCGGCGCCGGCCTATCGGGCCTATCGCTATTCTCTGGCGGACGGAATGACAATTCGAACATGAGACAATCCTGGGCTAAGGCGCGAACATTCATGTGGGCTCTCATCAGCACTCTTCTGCTCATTTGCTTCTCCGGCGCGGCGTTCTTCTGGTTATATCAAGACCGGATGATCTTCTTTCCACAGCCGGTGGACGCCGCCAATCGCAGCAGATTGAAATCTATAGAGTTTAAGTTTGAGCATGATGGCGTGACCCTGTCCGGCTGGTTTCAGCGCGGAGAGATCTCTGCGCGCAGGCCGTTGCTGCTGTACTTTGGCGGTAATGGCGAAGAAGTGTCCTGGAACGCCTGGGAGATGGAAAAGCTGCCGGTGGACTCATTTCTGCTGATGAACTACCGGGGCTACGGCGACAGCGAGGGGTCTCCGGGGCAAGAGGCGTTGGTGGGCGACGCCGTCGCCTTATATGACCATCTCACTCGCAAATTGAAAATCGACCCTCAACATATTGTTCTGCTGGGACGCAGCCTGGGTTCCGGCGTGGCGGTGCAACTGGCGGACCGCCGTCCGGTGCGGGCGGTGGTGCTGACCACGCCATTCGACAGTCTGGCCGCTGTCGGCAAGCGGCATTATCCCTGGTTGCCGGTCGGCTTATTGGTGCGTCATCCCTTCAATTCGCTGGCTCATGCAGCGACGATCAAAGCGCCTGCGTTGGCTTTGTTGGCGGGGAGGGACCGGGTTGTGCCGGCGGAGCACGGGCGGCGCCTGATGGCGGCTTGGGGCGGTCCGCAACGGACGGTCACGCTGGATGGAGCGGATCACAATGATATCAGCATGTATCCCGAATACTGGCGCACGATTAGTCAGTTTATTGAGAGCCTTTAAGTCGTCAGGAATTTACCCCGCGTGTAGTTCCTGTTCCTTGGCGAAGTGCGGCAACGCAGCAGCGCCAACAAGTCTTGGTCAGCTTTCCGCGCCCACCAGACCCTCTTTCGATACATCCGACTCCCGGCGCGGGGCGCAGGAACGATAATCCACCACTCTGTTCCGGCCTTGCTGTTTTGCTGTGTAGAGTGCGTAGTCTGCGCGCTCAAACAGCTTGTTGGGGCAGTCGAATTCGTCGTGATCCATGCTCGCCACGCCGACGCTGATAGACAGCTTATAGCCGGACTCGGTTTCTTCCGCCACTTTGACTCTTAGGCGATTGGCCAGGTTCATGGCGGCTTCGTGATCGGTATTGGGCAGGATGACTGCAAACTCTTCGCCGCCGTAACGGCAGGGGCAGTTCGGCTTGCGTACGCCTTTCGCCAATATGCGGGCGACTTCCTTCAACGCATGGTCGCCAACGTTATGACCGTAGGTGTCGTTGAACTGCTTGAAGCAGTCGATATCGATGACCAGGAGAGTCAGCGGCTGTTTGCTTTGTTGAGCGCGATGAAATTCCGTTGCGAACTTGTCGTCGAAATGACGACGATTAAACAGGCCGGTCAGGGCGTCCGTGTAGGTTTTGCGCTGCAGCTCGTTCACCCGGCTACTCAGCGCCAGAGACAGCAATACCATTTCAGTCAGTGAACCGATCTGGAAACCGTTCTGGGTAAGCACGTTATGGGGCAGCAGACCAAAGGTTTTCAACATGTAGGCCAGCACGCCGATCAACAGCGCCGTCCAGGCGGTCATGTAATAGCGCGCAGGGCGTGATCCCGCCATTAACGCCAGTACGCCCATTAACAGTAGTTGGGCGGCGATGACGAAGGTCAGCAGGGAAATCGGCACGATCATCGTGTGGTAGGTAAAGAATGGCGTGCAGGCGAGGCTGATCAGCATCAGCCACTCCAGCACTCTGGCGGCGAAATCGGTTCGGGGCGCAATTTGCTGGGTCACCAGAATTGAGCGGGCGAACTGTAACGCCCCCAATAAAGAAAGAATCAGCAGGATCAACAGGCTGTGATTGGCGAACCAGGGAAAGTTCGGCCATAGAAACTGGAAGGTCAGCCCGTTGTGCACCGCCATATACAGACCATAACTGGTGACGTACAGCAGATAGTGGGCGAAGGTGCGGTCGCGAACTGCGATGAACATGAAAAAATTGTAGATGACGAGGACCAGGAAGCCGCCGTAGTAGGCGCCGTAGGCCAACTGCTCCTTGCCGATCTGCTCCAGAAGAGAGTCTGGCGCATACAGAGAGAGACCGATGTTCATGGAGCCGTCGCTGCTGAAGCGCATGTAATAGGTGTGAGACGCATAGGCCGGCAGCTTCAGAGGAAATAAGTAGTCGCGGTGCTCGACGTCTCTGGAGTAGAAGGAGAGGCGGTCGCCTGTGGCGTGGCGCTTCCAGGCGCCGTCCGCCAGAGGCTCCCAAAGCGTCAGGTGATCAATCAAGGGATAGTCCTGACGCAGTGTGACCGCTAATTCTTCCGCTGTGGTGTTTTTCAGTGTGAACTTGACCCACCAGGCGGACTCAGAAAAACCAAAATTAGGGGACTGGCCTCCCGTGGGCTTAAAGCGGTCGGCGAATTCAGCAGAGCTGACTTCTTCAAAGCGCAGGGATTGAGATGGGTCCTCCAGCAGCGCCAGATGCGGCGTCAGCCCTGCCATGTCGAGGCCTTTGTCCACGCTGAACGGAGTCACGGCCTCGGCGTTCACCGCGGCAGCCTCCAAACTGCGGGCAAAAAGCAACACAAACACTAAGCAAGCTAGCGTATAGCTATGGCGAGGCATTTGGCCATCTCCAAAAAGTTGACTAACTTATGTTCCTTTGGAAGAAATAGCTTCCATGCCCTCTCCTAGCTCACGCCGGAGGAAAGGCGCAATTGTCGGTTAGTATTACCAATAAAGGCCGCATTGTCGACTTAACAGCAGGCTGTTGCAAGCCCCCTTTGCTGGCCTCTTTCCTTCACCGTCAGACGTCGGGAGCGCCATTCGGCGCTTAATTTTCCGGGACTGTCGCACACCCGGAAGGCTTGAATTCCAAGGGCGTTTCCGGTTCATCACGATGCACTTTCAGATACTCAATAATCGCCATGCGCTGCTTCTCGGTGAGCATGGGGCCAATGACGCCTTTGGGCAACGGATTCGCTTCCGGGTCCCGCAGGAACGCGCGCCAATCCGTCACAGAGGCGGAGAAGGCATGGCCGCTGTTGCTGTTGCCGGGCAAACGGGTATCGAACCAGAAGCCGTTAGCGTCCGCGCTCTGCGGCGGCTGGGTGACGAAGCCAACGCGTTGGGGATCGAAATCTCTGTAGCCTACCTGAAAGCGGCTGTCCCGTTGCTCAGGAGGCGATAACAGCTGATAGAGGTTTGGCGCCGAACCGTTGTGCAGGAAGGGCGGCGTCGCCCAGACTCCCGCCAGAGGACGAGGTTTGTAGCCCGCGACTTCCTGAGGCAGGTCGAGCGTGCCGAAGCCTTCCAGACATTGGCGTTGCGCATAGTCGATGTTGTTGTCGGCGTAGTAGCGGTTTTTCACCAGGACGCCAATAAGATTCAATGCAAGGCCTTCGGATAGCCTGTGGATGTCCTGTTTCGCCAGTAGTTTGTCGATGTCTTTGGTTCCCTGTTGCGTGAGCCTTAACAATTCCTTATTGAGGCAGAGCAAATCGCAACTTTTTACGTAATGGGGACGATAAGAGGGTTTTGGCGGAGCGCTGTCCGCTGGCGTCGACAGATTATTGAGCGCTGCTGCGATAGCAGCGAAATCGCCAATCGGCGCTACGACAGGAATGATGTCGTTGGAGGGATAAGCGGCCAGCAGTTCTTGCAGTTCGCCCAGCGGCAGCTCTCGTTCCTGGCGCATTGTGATGATCTGACGCAGTCTGGCGCGCACCTCGCGGATCAGTCGTTGCGTCAACAAGGGGCGTAAGGCGTCGTCGATATCCTGATTACTCAATCCAGTTGCAGACAAGTCGTAGTGCTTATCGATGAAGGCTTGGGCGGCGCTGGGATCGGTGCCGATCACACTGAGCGGGGCCACGGAAATCATCCACTCCGACCAGGGTGCGGGTTTCAGGGGCGCATTGATCTCCAGGTCGACGACGTCCGCCTCATGCGGTCCGTGACAGCCCTGGCAATAGCGCCGGAACAGACCTTCGCCCTTGGCGGCGAGAGTTTGATCCACCGGACCGAATATCTTCTCCGGCCAGGTGGGCGCTTTGAGCGTCTGCAATGCGCTTTCGATGCGGGCGAGATCCTCGATGCGCACGGCGCTGTGAAAGCGTTCGCCGGGAGGGACAGGAGAGCCGTCGGCGTTGACCAGATCAACGCGCGCGCCGACGCCAAGCGCCTCACCGATGTTACGCGCCAGAGGCTGCACCACCGAGCCGTTATACTGCACCCAGTTGAATTTCCAGATATCCCACAGGTAGGGGTAGCTGACCGGCGCCGCGCCGACTTGATAATTAGACGCGCTCAGACGGTCTCCGAACAGGGTATTGCCGATGCGGCCCAGGGCGTCAGTGCGGCCGTAACCTTCCTCCACAGGGTAGAGTTTACGCAGAGGGTTATTCTGGCCCGCGCCGACAAACCCACCGACACTGCGCCACAAGGCGGAGCGGAGTTCGTCCTTGCCTTCTGGATAGCGGTCACTCAGCACTTTTTGCGCAAAGCGGTCGAATTTCCAGGGATTGACGGCAGTATAAAACAGCGAGGCCACCAAAGTTGGCGCAAAGGCGCCACGCTCCATGCTGGTGAGCGCATGCATGGCGGGGCCGCCGTCGACGCGCACCGCATAACGGACGCCATCGCGCTGATAGTGAAGCTCGCCGCTATGGCAGGCGGCGCAGGAGATATCCAGAACCTCTTCGCCAATAGCGGGGTCGAGATGCTTGCTGAAGCCTAACGGAAGCTGGTCGGGGTTGGCGGCGCTGGGGACCGGATCGACGATAAAGCGGAAAAGCCGCATGCGCTCCGGGTCCGCCAGACGTTGTTCACTGAAAGGCTCCTCCAGGTGTATGAACCAGTTATATCGCACGGCTCCAGCGGATGCGCCCTGGGGCATGGAAACCCCCTGGGGCGTGTAGTAGTAAAGCTCTCGCAAGGATGCGTTGTCGCCTTCCCAGCCCTGATCCAGATACACATATTCGTCGACAGGCTCCGCCGTCGGCAGGCTTTTATTGGGATACAGCACAAACCAGGCGAACCCGGCGCAAGCGGCGACGACCAATACGATAACGGCGAGTGTCAGCCATTTGATCAGTCGCAGCGGCGCGCTGCGTTTTTGCTGGACAAACTTCATACTTCCCTTGGAGGTCATATCCTTTCCTTTCGCTCCTATTTCATTCTTATTGGGTTTCTACAGAGATTTCAGATATTCGAGCAGCGCTAGCTTGTCGTCGTCGCTCAGGTCCACGCCAAACAAATGTCCAGCATTGCTGTTGCCGGGCAGACGCGTGTCGAATAGCGTCGCGCCGGGCGCTTGCTGTGTGCTGAGGCCGACCTTGACGGGATCGAACTCATGATCGCCGACATAGAATGTTTGTGGGCGCTGCTCGGGCGGCAGCAGCAGTGATTGCAGGTTGGGGACGGAGCCGTTATGCAGATAGGGGGCGGATGACCAGACGCCATCCAGCGGGCGCCCCTTGTAATAGCGTGGAATCGCCGTCGCGCTGGGTTTGCCGCTGGGATGTGACGCTTCCGCCACATCCAGGGCGGCGGCGATGGGATGACGCACTATAGCGCCGATGGCGGCGTGAACGACGAGTTTGATGCTGGGCTCCGTCGCTCCGAGCTCCGCGCCGCCGAATACCATCAGCTTACGTCCCTGATAAGGTCCGCTTTGTGCGCTGGCGCGAAGGAAATTTATGGCCATTTTAGGATCGGTGCCGATTTCATCAAGCGGCGTCAGGGCGACGTTGATCTTTGCGTCAGGCGCGTTCTGGTCCGTCAGCGTATGGCAGGACAGACAACGCTCCGCATACAGGCTGCGTCCTTTTTCCACTTGCTGTGTATCCAACTTGCCAAGAATCGACTCGGGCCACTTCGGCGCCCGCAGGGCCTCATTGCGCTTTTGAATATCGCCCAGGTTGCTGAAGTTGACGCTGCTGGGATAACCGGGAAGCTCGCTATGACCGTCTACAGTCGCGGAGCCATACACCGCCAGCGCGGTAGTAACGTTTTGCGCCAAAGGCCCTGGAGCGGCGTTGCTGGCGGAGCCGTTCCATTGCACCAGGTCCATGCGCGGGGCTCCCCAGAGAACTGGAAAGCTGACTGGCGCATCCGGAGAACGTCGGTTTTCCGGTTGATGAGTGATTTCAGAGGTGATCACATTAAAGATCTGTCCGAACGCATCCAGCCTTCCGCGACCGTAGGGGACCTCGGTGCTGTTCATGGCGAAGCGCTCGGTGAAATAATCCAGGCGTTGCTGGAGGGCCGCCTTGAGTTGCGCTTCTGGTTCAGCGGATAACGCTTTTGCGAAGCGGGAGAACTTCTCGGGTTGCGCCAGCGTTGCTTGTACGCTGTCGCGAATGGCGAATTCCAGGCCGCTGTAGTTGATCAGCGCTGAGCCGCCGTCAATGCGGATGCTCTTTCCTTGATAGCGCACTTCCGCCGTGTGGCAGGCTGCGCACCCCAATCCCGCCCAGGCGGTCCCGTTTGCGTCCACATCTTTGGCGAAGCCTACAGGCAACGCGTCGGGGTTGTGCTCGGACGCAGGCGCGCTCAGGAATCCCAGCTCATTCATATGTGACTCAGCCAGGAAAGGCGCTTCGTTATCCGCCTGCTCCAAATGCAGAAGCCAGTCGTAGGGAATCATGCGAGAACCGAAAGAGGCGAACTGAGCCTGGTCGCGAGTAGCGTTGGACCAGCCTTGTTCCAGATGAACTACCTCATGCGTATTCCCCGGCGAGGTTTTCGGCTTATCAGGCGTTGTGTCTGTGGTTTCTTCCGTCTGGCGGCATGCAGCGACGCTGAGTAGCAACGCCGGCGCGCATACGGCCAGGACCAAGCGCCGCGCACGTGGCGCGGGAGAGCAGGAGAGTGGCGACTTAGCGTCGCCGCGTAATGAGGAATGTCTGGGCAAGGCGCGTAATAAGCCCCGGCCGAATAAACAGCAAAGCATTGTGTACAGTCCTGGATGTCCCTGAAAAGCAGATTGGTATCTTTAGTTGTTATCGCCGCCAGTTAACTAACGATGTACTGATCGGCCGTACGCAAAATGAATGTCCTCCGCGCACGCATTAACTATAGTTTATGTTTCCGTGAAACCGTGAGAGTTTATTGCTTATTTTTCAGAGAGTTGTTCAAAAAATGATAATTTTTCATGAATTTGTCATGCAGGGTTGATATCAGAGGAGGGCTTAACGTCTTCTTTAAGGAATCACTATGCGAACATTTCTCAGTAAGGGCGCCTATGCACTCTGTTTGAGCGCATTTGTCGCCACGGCGTCAGCGCAAGAAGAACTTGTCGGCGCGCTCGCCTACTCGGTGATGAAGAAACTGGATAATGGCGTGGAAGTGCGCAATGGCGGATTTGGCTCCGCCATGACGGCGCATCCGCTGAAACCCAACCACTTCTATGTCTTGACGGATCGCGGTCCCAATGTGGACTTTGAGGGAACGGAAGGGAAAGGTAAGAAGTTCCCTGTGCCGGAATATTCGCCACGCATCGCTGAAGTGGAGCGCCTCGACAACGGCGAACTGCGTATCGTACGCATGCTGACTTTGCATGCGCCCGGTGGCGAGCCCATTACGGGGTTGCCCAACCCTGAAGGCATGGGGGCGACGGGGGAAACGCCTTATGATTACGCTGGTCGCGTACTGGGTTTCGATCCCTACGGACTTGATCCTGAGGGTATCGCAGCGCTCAAGGATGGCGGCTTTTGGGTGAGCGATGAATATGGTCCCCATATCGTGCATTACTCTTCCGCGGGCTATGAGCTGGAGCGCATTAATCCGTTCGGAACAGGGAAGGGGGGGCGTAAACTGCCGAAAGTGTTCGCCAATCGAAGACCTAATCGTGGCATGGAAGGGTTGGCGATTACGCCGGATGAGCAACGTCTGGTGGGCGTTATGCAATCCACGCTGTTCAATCCCTCCAAAAAAGCGGTGAAGAATAAAACCCTGACGCGCATTCTGACCTTGGATATCGCCACAGGTGAGACCCATCAGTATCTGTATCGCCAGGAAGCGGACAACCTGTCCAACTCAGAAATCGCCGCTATCTCCCAGAATGAGTTTCTGATGGTGGAGCGGGACGGCGGATTCGCGGGAGAAAAAGCCAAATATAAGCGTTTATATAAGATTGATCTGCGTGGGGCGACGGACGTCAGCGGTGATTTTGACGCGCAGAACGGCATGCAAATCAATGGTAAGGCGATGGAGGAGCTAAGCTGGGACGAGCTTGCGGCGGCGGGCGTGCAACCCGTGCGCAAGACGCTGGTGGTCGACTTGCTGGCGCAGATGAATTATCCGCACGATAAGCTGGAAGGGTTGTGGATTATGGGGGCAAACAGAGTGGCGGTGATCAATGACGATGATTTCGCAGTGGCTGAGCGGAATGGCGATGTAGCGCAAAAAATACTGCCGTCTACAGGGCGCGTAGACGCCAACACCCTGTATGTCATTGACCTGAAGAAACCCTTGAACGGCGACTAACTCACAACGCTACGGGCGTACGGCGCAGGTTACGCCCGTCTGCCGAACAAGCCAGCGGGATCCTGGGTCAGGGTTTCTTCTTCGCGCAGGGCGTACAGTACTTTGACGCCCAACGGCTGCGCCGGCTGCGGCGTGGCCAGAATATTGGAATAATGGAAGAAGGCGGTGTTCTCGAAGTCCAGCGCCATGAACGCATTATTCTGGTATGGATCGGGAACGCCCAATAATACCGGCCGCTGATAGCTGACGTAACGCAGGCGCCAGCTGCTGTTGCTTAGATCCAGGCCCCAATAAGTGCGCGGGCGATGCTTCACCACGATTTCACCCAAGGCGATAGCGGTGTCCATCAACATGGAGAAAACAATATGATCGCCGTCCCGTTTGGAGTTCAACCATATGTCTTTACGCGCCAGATGCGGCTCGTAGACTTCCGGCCAGTGCTTGTAGGCCCAGGCGTGAAGATCGCGCAAGAAGGCTTCCGGAGAGGCGTTGTGCAGCCCTTCGTCCAAGTCCAGGCCGAACTTGCGTAGCAGTTCGCCGTAAATAACCAGACGGTTGGCTTTTTCCGCGATCAGGTAGTTGAGATTGGCGTAGGCTTGCTCAATCGTTAAGGAAAACGGTTCCTGTGAATGCGGGGCCTGATAAGGCGGATAGTCCTTCAGCAGCCGTTTGAGTTTGGCTTGTCCCCTTCCGAATATTGCTTGCACCAGAGTCGGCATGTCCATCACCTTAAATCCATTTTATTTCCGAGTAGTTTGCTCTGCTTTCCCTTTATCGTAAATAGCCCATGTGGCTGTACTTATCAACTTTGGGCCAATTAATTTTACACGATTAAATTCATTTTCGCCCTGTCTTTGCATGTCAGGGGGATTCGGGTGTTTCCGGTCTCTTCAGGCGACAATCATAACGCTGAAAATGCGGCGCGTCAGCGCTATTTCCGCGTTCCTAAGCTAATTAGCTGATATACTGGCGAATCTTCCAAACAAGAACCAAACTAGTTTGAGCAAAACTATTTCCAATAAGGGGAGCATCTGTTCGAAATGCGGGTCTTTAAATTTTTGATCGCACATTCCTTCCATTCTCTATTGCTGGCGCTGTTTTTGGGCGCGGGCTCCGCGTCTGCGGCGGAAAAAGTGGAGACATTTCTTCTGGTTACGGAAAACTACCCGCCGTACAACATGAGCATGAATAATAGTGAGTACGAACACTCCGGCGACCAGATATACGGCGTCTCTGCGGATATAGTGAAAATGCTGTTCGAACGCGCCAAACTGCCCTACAACATGAAGCTGCGCGCTTGGCATTACGCCTTTGAGCACGCGCAACGCAAGGCTTATCGCGGCGTATTCTCCACCACCCGCACAGAAGAGCGCGAAAGCATGTTCAAGTGGGTGGGGCCGCTGGTGGAGGATTCCTGGGTTGCGTTCAGCCGTCCCAATGAGTCCGTTAGCATCACCAGCATTGACGATCTGAAGAAGTACCGGGTGGGCGGATACAAAGGCGATATCGCCAGCGAGTATCTGATTGAAAAAGGCGTGAACGTCAGCCTGATTGATGATGATACGCTTAACCTCAAGCGTCTGTACGGCAAGTACATTGACTTGTGGATCTCCGGTCCTTATTCAGGCCCTTATTATGCGAAACAGGCGGGATATCCCTCACCGCAACCCGCGTACGTATTCAATCAGGCGGAGATGTATCTGGCGTTGAATGTGGATACGCCGCAACAGTACGTCGACCTGCTTAACGAAACGCTGGCGAAGATGCGTAGCGAAGGTAAAATCGACGAAATTATCGCCCGTTATCGCTAACCGAATGGAGGCCAGGGAGGGCTTCCTGTTCACCGCAGTTCCTCTCTATTTAGCTTCATTTAGCTTCTTATGAATTTCCTGGCGCACTTTCATTTGGCGGATGTTTCCGCGACATCATTCACGGGCGCCTTTCTTGGCGATTTCGTAAAGGGCGCGGAGCTGCATTATTTGCCAGCGTCGCTGGCCACTGGAATACGTCTGCATCGGGCCATCGACTTATATACGGATAATCATGTTTTGGTCAAAGAGGCCATGGCGTTGATTTCTCCCTATCGTCGCCGCTTCGCGGGAATTATTGTGGATGTGGCCTTTGATCATTTCCTGGCTCGGAGTTGGCGTGACTGGTATGCGGACTCGTTGGAAGAGTTCGCTGTCGGCGTTTATGCGTCACTCCAGGAAGAATACGAGCTGATGCCGCCAAGAGCGCAACGGACTGTGCTCCATATGAGCGAGCATGATTGGCTGAACGGCTACGCGCACCTGTCGAATATACACCGATCGCTGGACAACATTGCCGCCAGACTGAGTCGGCGCACCACGATGTATGGCTCAGGCGAGGAAGTGGAGCTTCATTATCAGGCGCTGGAGGTCTGCTTTATGGACTTTTATCCTCAGTTGCTGGCCTACGTCGAAGGCGTCGATACCAACTCTTTTTAGCCACTTCAGCACTTATTGTCTCTGGCTGGCGGCGATTCCGCACCAGCTGTTTTTCATTGTCTATACTTAAACGGTACGGCCCGCAATGGAGAATGCCTATGACAATGAATATTGTTATTGCAGACGACTCGTCACTGTCACGGAAAATGGTGATGAACGCCCTGCCTCCGCAGCTTAGCGATGTGGAAATCACCTTCGCCCGTAATGGTAAAGAAGCGCTCGACGCCTATTATGCCGGTAAGGCTGATGTTATGTTTCTGGATTTAACCATGCCGGAAATGGACGGTTACACCGTGCTGAAAAAGCTGAAGGAAGCGGAAGCGAACACAATTGTCTGCGTCATCAGCGCCGATATTCAGCCCGAGGCGCAGCAGAGAGTGCTGGCGTTGGGAGCGGCCTGCTTTATCGGTAAACCCGTCACCACGGAATTGTTGAGAAAGCGTATTCACGATATCGGTTTACTTTAAAGATGTTTACTCAAGACCAGTTAGACGCGCTGCAGGAAATATTCAATATCGCCATGGGGCAGGGCGCTAACAGGCTTGCTCGCCTGATTGAAACCTTTGTTGTCCTGTCCGCGCCGAAGCTCTACTCCCTCAAATCTCAGTCCGACCCGGAGTTGATCAAGCGACTCGGCGATACGCCCATCATCGCCACCCGGCAGTCCTTTGTGGGGCCATTGCGGGGTGAGGTGGTGATCTTTTACGGCATGAACGGCGCCAATGAGTTGGCCGAATTGATGGGGTATTCCCAGGGAGGCGACACCCAACGGATCAAGGAAGAGCTGATTCTCGACGTTACCAATATTCTGGTGGGAGCCTGCATTACCGGCTTGAGCCAGCAGCTGAATTTCAGTAAATCGTCGTTCTCCACCCCCGGGCTGTTGGTGGAGGGAAAGACCGTGGCGGAAGCTCTCGAAAACCAACGTCTGCCTCAGGATTCAGAAGCGCTGCTGGTGGAAATCCAGTTCAAAATTGAAGCGCACGCCTTTTTCTGTGAATTACTGATCTGTATTGCGAATGAATCCATCGCCACTGTCGTCACCGCAGTGGATAAGTTGCTCAAAGGCGTTTGACCCATGGCGCGCGTTTGGCGAAAGACGCGCGTAAGTAAAGGACTTGCGGGAAGGAGTGGGGATGTCGTTCGAACAAAAGCTGTTGGAGAATGTGCTGCAGCAAATCAGCATGGGGATCGTCATTCTGGATCAGGACTGCCGGATCTGTTTTTGGAACGAATTCATGCAGATCAACAGCGGCGAAGCGAACGCGATCGACAAAAGCATCTTTGACGTATTTCCCGACCTGCCGCAAAGCTGGTTCAAGAAAAAAATCGACACGGTGTACACCATTCAAAACATGGCGTTCACCGACTGGAAAAAACGCCCCTACATCTTTCGTTTCCCTACCAGCCGTCCGATGACAGGAGGGCTTGATGTGATGTATCAGAACGCCACCTTTTCCCCCTTAACGGATGAAAAGGATGAAGTCACTGGCGTATTGATCATGATCACTGACGTCACCGAGGTGGCTGAACAAACCCTGCAACTGGAGCAGCTGACCGCCCGTCTGGAACACGAAAAGCAGGAACAGAAGAAACTCATCGCCAAGCTGGAAGAGGCGCAGAATCAATTGCTGCAGTCAGAAAAGATGGCGGCTATTGGGCAGTTGGCGGCAGGCGTGGCCCATGAGATCAACAACCCTACCGGCTATGTGTACTCCAACATGGGGTCTCTGGGGCATATGGTGAATGATCTGTTGGCGGTCATTGAAGTTTATGAACAACAGTTTGAGAAGGTGGGCGACACAGCGATTCGGGACGCCGTCAACAAGGCCAAGGAAGAATATGACTTCGATTATCTGAAAGAAGATCTGGTTACGCTGGTCAACGAATCCAAGGATGGGATCGAGCGAGTCAAACGCATTGTGCAGGACTTGAAGGGCTTTTCGCATGTCGGCGAATCCGACTGGCAGTTGGCGGATCTGCATAATGGCATGGACAGCACGCTCAATGTCGTATGGAACGAGGTGAAGTTTAAAGCCGAAGTGCAAAAAGACTATGGCGATATTCCCCGGGTGCAATGTATCGCGTCCCAGATCAATCAGGTGTTCATGAACCTGATCGTGAATGCGGCGCATGCAATTGAAAAGCAGGGCGTCATCAAAATCTCCACAGGGTTACAGGACGATATGGTATTCATTCGGATATCCGACTCCGGTTCCGGCATCTCTACGGAGAATCTCAATCGTATCTTCGAACCGTTTTTCACCACTAAACCCGTAGGTAAAGGAACGGGATTGGGGCTGTCGGTGTCATACAGCATCGTGCAGAAACATCATGGACGTATGGAAGTGAGCAGCAAGCCAGGAGAGGGGACGACATTCACTATCTGGCTTCCGGTAACCCAGCCTGAGGAGGAGGCGGAAGAGGATGACTAAATATTCATTGAGGCCTCTGACGGCAGATTGACGCTATGGGTTAATAAGAGTGGATTAGCCCATACTTCCTTTGCGTATAGTCTTTTTTGCCTAAGCTGAGTATTGAGGCTACACTCTAACCCTGTCTAAGGAATAAAAAGATCGATTGAAATAACTTTCGATCACGACGGCGCAGAGCGTCAGCGTTGAATTTATTACTAAGAAGGCGGCAGGAAGCCGGCTTGGCGAAGACAGCCCGAATCTCGTCTGGCTCGGAGGGCTCCCAGACGAAGCAGAAACTGCTGCACGAAATGCATCGGATAACCGGTGGGGATGTAGTGAAGGTAGGCTTGGTTTTTGTGAGAGCGTAATAGTATGCACCTGATAATAATAATCGCATCCGTATTAGCAATCGTCATCGCTGGTCCGCACTTATGGGTCCGCCATGTAAAGAAAAAGTATTCCGCTGATATCGCCGATATGCCGGGCACCGGCGGCGAGTTGGCTTCCCATCTGGTCCAACGCTTCGGACTGGATGACGTCAGAGTGGTTATGGCGCAGTCCGGCGGCGACCACTACTCGACACAAGAAAAAACCATTCGTTTGAGTCCTGAGACATTCCGTGGCAAATCCCTGACGGCCGTTGCTGTCGCCGCCCATGAAGTCGGGCACGCCATCCAATACGCTCGCGGCGAGAACATCACCAAGCTGCGAGCGAAATACTCTCCGGCAGCCCAGTCTGCGGAAAAACTGGCGCTCACTATTTTCATGTTTTCCCCTGTCATTCTGGCGGTGCTGCACGTCCCGCAACTGGTGCTGCTAACCATCGCCACAGGCTTGATTGCATTGCTGGCTTCCGTGGCGGCGCAGATGGTCGTATTACCGCTGGAGTGGGACGCCAGCTTTAACAAAGCGCTGCCGATCCTGGTAGACGGAGAATACATTACCCCCCGACAGGAAGCCGCCGTGCGTCGCATACTGAGAGCGGAGTCTTTCACCTACGTCGCCAACACCCTGGCGGACATGTTCCGTTTATGGCGCTGGATCGCCATATTGCGTGGGGCGGCACGCTAAGCTCGTTGGGGGGCGTGTCTTTCAAGGGGTAGCGGGAGCGAAATAGTCTGAATGGATTATTTATCTCACTGCCCGATTCTTTAAACTTTTCTCCCAAAATTTCCTGCCCGCCCAAGGCGACATCCAGTTTCTATATGGATGACACACGAAGTTAAGGGAGTACATGTCCACATCAGCTGCACCGCATTCGGCTCAGAACGCCATTGTCCGACATGACTTCGCCGCGATGCCTCGTTATTTGGTCAACCTTTCCGGCATCGTGCTGAACATTCCTTACCCGGCGCAAGCTCGTCACATCTCTCTGGGCTTGTGTGGTGTGTACGATATCTATCAGGAGTTGAGTTACGAGATGTGGGACCGGCTCCCGTATATTGATCTCCTGAAGTTCGTCCTTCCCTATCATTTATCCGGCGCATCAAAGAAAGCGAATCCTGTGGCGGAATTGCGTGTGTTCGCCAAGTTGGTGTGGGCGCAAGACAGTGATGGTTTGGATTTACGCGACATCGAGCAGTTGGCTGAGTGGGTGTTAACCTCCGTACAGAAGTCGTTTAGGGAGAAAGATAAACAGATCGTTGCCGAACGCCTCGAAGAATTGGGGCTAGGGGGGCGGGATAGCCATAAAGATTCGGTAAAAGCCTTTGGTAAATTGATCAAGGCTGTTTATGGGAATGAGTTGGAAGGAAAAAATATTGTCGAAGACTTGCGACTTTGGCGACGTCCTCGACAACCGGAGGAACTGCTTACTTGTTTGATCAATGGCGTTCCCTGGCTGATATATGAAGCCTATAGACCTCATGACCATGGCCACGTGGTCGCCCACGCGGCGGTGACTCCCAGCCATGTTGTCACCCTTACTTTTTATCTCGACGACAAAACACCTGACTATTTCAGTCCCAACCTGAACGTTGACGATGTCATCCCTCTCGATATTCGAAATCTGATGCGCGAAATTCGGGTCATATACTCTCCTTACGCCAGAACGGACGTCCATATTGCGGACAGGAGGGCGGATGAAGTGGTTTAACCGCGCACGGCGAAAAGGCGCACTCCAGCAAGGCGAATCAGTCCTGCCTTTAGGGTCCAGATCGAGTCTCTCGGGGCCGGATTTCAAGTCTGCTCCAGTGCGTGAAATCCTGCTGTCTCGGAGCACACTAAGCTTTTCGCTGCCAGTAAGCTCGGCCTCTCAGACGACCTCTTGGGGTGAGCAGCGAAAATCGTACTTTATTTCCAAGCAAGCGGATCTTTATAAAGAGACTTTACTGACGAGGCTAGACGATGTTCCGGTCAGAAGGTTATCCATTGTTTATGCCGGGTGGGGCTATTGCGACCATGAGGGAGTAGTGGGAGAGGCCCTGCTGGAGATGGAACTATGTCGGTTGCCCTGTATGAATAGCGACACTGACTTTCGTAGCGCTGGGTCGCTGAAGCGGTGGCTATTAAAAGCGTGTGAGGACGACTGGCGGGAACTGTATGCGACTGTCTATTTACCGAAAAAATCTATGCATAAGGTAATACGCTTTGAAGCGGGCAAGGTGTATTCGGGACAGCAGCTTCAGTACCCCATAACCATGGACGATCTGATGGAAAAAGAGGCTAACGGGCTGACGTGGTTTCACTATGAGGTGCGTATTCCAGGCGCCTATCGGCGACTTTTCTACCTGCTTCCGCTGACAAGCGAGCATCTGCTTCAGGTTTCCGTAGAGCTTTCCTCGCAAAAAGGTCCCAGCGACACCAAAGACACCAATTTTATGGAACTGGTCAAACAAAATATGGCGGAGTTTCTCGCCAGCGTTTGTTACAAATCCAGCGAGACAGAGTCCGGGAGGTTCCCGCTCCTGAGAAAGGCCGACTGGCCGGCGACAATGACCGGAACAAAACCAGGGAGCGGCAATGAGCGACTATAAGCTTGCGGATGAAGGACACGGGGCCCACAAGTACTATTTTGCGTATTTGATCTCTAACCCGATAACGCCCTTGATTGCTTTTCTTGTGAATGGCGTTTGGCTTGGCTGGCCCTTGTTTATTCTAGGGGGATGGATAGCAGGTAATCCGCGCTATATCAGGGAAATAGCCGCTGTGGTGGTAGGCGTTACAGGCAGCTACCTGCTTGCAGGACTGCTGCTGCCCCTGTTTGCTCCCGATTCTCTAGGGTATGAGGGATGTTTGCTGGTGTTGGTTACATGGAAGTTGTGCATCACTGTTTATCTCTTTGTGTCGCGAAGTCCATGGAGCGATAGATCGAAGTTCAAGGACAAAGACAATGAGTTTGATTTAGTCGCCGCCGGAGTACTTGCTATGGCTGTGGGGGCTTTGGACGCGCCTGATCACTTCTCAGAGATAGGGCGCCTTGTTCTCATGGGTATAATATGAAGCTCGATAGAAGCCTTAGTAAGGCATGGCGCAGTTATAGCCATCTGGATTATGAAAAAGCTACGTGGCAGCTGAAAGATATACTGGATTCGACTCCATCGGCTGAGGGGCATGCTCTGTTGGCGTTATGTCTTATTCCGCAAAACCGGATGCTGGCGGCGCGGGTGGAAGCCCAACGTGGCGTGGCGGAAGATCGTCGCAGCGCATTTTGCCATTACGCAGCTGCGGCCGTTTCTGAAGCTATCAAACACTATGACGCCGCTCGCAGGCATATTGAGCTGGCTTTGGAATTAGAGCCGCAATCTACTGCCTACCAAATCGCTTCTCTTCGGCTGGATCGCCTGCAGCAGGGATCAGATATCCAGGCGCCGTTGAAGAAGCTCTTGTCTGAGCGCCCAAATGATTTTGCTGTCTTTTACGCCCTGGCGGAGTTTTACTGCGACAGCTCAGAATGGGATCAGGCTTATTTCTATGGCGATCGCGCATTACGCCTGGAAGGGACTAATCAGCGGGCGCTGATGTTGATGGCGCGAATTTGTATTCAGTTGAATAAGTATGAAGAAGCGCGAAGCCATATATTCTGGGGGCTTGCGGCGAATAGAAAAAGCGCTGACGCCATGGAGTTGTTAAGCCAGATTGAGACCAGGAGTAAACCGTTTTTGCAGGGCGTGCGGCAGCTTTACATGAAGCTGCGTCAGCTTGGTTTTGACGCACTGGTGTTGGCGTATAGCGTACTGATTTTTTTAGGGATCGCCTTTGGGCTGCCTCTCACCGAACTCTTTGACGCCAGTATGGAGCAATCAAATGATAAATGGACTTTCTTCGCTGTGGGGTTTGGTGGTTTTGTGGCGCCTCTCGTGTTGTATGGTGTCTTGTATGGCGCTATTCGTCATTTATGTAAACGGAAAGAGAAATGTTGGATAGAGAAGCTGACTCCTTTGATTTAGTGAACGCAACGCCGGGCTTTTATCTTATCCATCAGACAAAAGAGGCCCGTATTGCAGGGGAGCGAGGGGAGAGAGTTCGCTGTTCCTCTGTGTTGGTAAATGGCATGAACATGGGAATGGACATGGTTATCAGTCAACAGGCGCGATGGACCTGCGCCCCTTTTAATTGGAGAGCCAAAGGCGAGGAAGCCATAGGTCCTGATTACGAGTTGTTTTACTTGCCGCCTTTTTTGTATGCGAAGTCGAAAGGAAAGCTCAAAGCATCACAGGATACCTATATCGGAAAAGCATCAGCACTACTTGCTGATGCAATCATTGAGGCGCAAGAAAAAGGGCAGGAGATTGAATGGACCCTGCATGGCGATGGCGCCCGGCTGTTTTTTGAAGCGCTACAACGGATTGACGGGATTGTGTTGGATAAACAGTATGTGAGGTTTATTGCGCCGACTCAGGATCTGACGACACTGCTCCCTCTGATGCGCGGCTTGGGAATGAAGCTGTTTGGGGAAGTGCTTAGTTATCACAAATATGATTTTTTCTCCGTCGGCAATCGTTTCTTCAATCGGAACAAAATTTTAAGGGAGATTGAGGCTTTTGGCGCAGAATTCCAGGGAGCGGCATTTTGCTTGAGACTCAAAGCTTTGCATGAACGTAAAGTGATCGCGAACCTATTGCTGCTAATTGTATTTGTTCTGCTTTTCGCCACTGGGTATAAGCTGTATTCCGGTGACTATAGCGGATGGCTACTGGCGGGTTTGGTTATCTATTTCGTCCCTCATGGATTACGAGTTTCATCTGATCTTAATAAACTGGCGAAAGCCATTTTCGCAAGACGTATTCCAAACCCGAACCTTAACCCTCACTTTTCCCTGTGTGAGTATTTCAGCTTTTGTTGTTCTGATGATATCAGCGGCCCTTTTAAAGAGTGGCGCGGGATTTTTCGAGCCCGCGCCATATTGAAAAAGCAGTTACGCGCGGCGATTTGATACGGTTTTCACCGGTTATCCGCCGCCGCTTACCGTCCCGCCAGCTAAATACCCCTGCGCTATTTCCGCTATCTCATGGGCGCGGTCGCGTCCGTTGATGCAGCGGCGGGCGTTGAGGAAGTCTTTCTTGTTCTCGTTGATGTAGTCTGAGATTTTGTGGCCGGTGAAGGCGCCGGTCATGAAGCCATGAGTTAGCACGAACAGGGCGATTTCCGGCTGCATGGCGAGATCGGGTTCCTGCACCAGTGGCGCGCCCAGGAGCTGCTGATATTTACGGTAGTTATTTTCCCAGGTGAGCTGTACATAGCCGCGGCCGTAGTAGGGGTAATAGCGCAGATTATGCTTGCGCCATTCCTCGCTTAACCAGAAGGCTTCCTTGACCGGTTCGAAGGTTTGCGCGGTTTCCCATTGCACCGTCGCCAGCACATAGGCGATTTGTTGCGGCAGTCCTATGCCTTGCTTTTTACATTCGTCACAGATGGCTTGTTTGACCTGGGGCATGCTGGAGAAGTCATAGTGTGCGGACTCGTAGCACTCCGTGGCGAGCCGGATCAGTTCCGCCAGGGATTGGGGACCGACCAGCGTTGGGTTGCCCGGAAACACGTCAATTTTGAATTCGGCCCAGGCGCTGCGGGTTTTCGGTCCATAAAGGCCGTCAATGTCACCCACTGGATATCCCAGGCGATGGAGCGCGATCTGCAGCTCGCGCAGTTGCTCCACGCTAAGGGTTTCCAGCGGTCTCGCGAAGGCGATTTCTGTCAGCGCCTGGAATCTGGAAGATCGCTCTGAGGCGGGCGCCTCGCGAACGACGGAAGGAATGTTACGTTTGTCGTGTAAGGTGTCGACCATAATCCCACCCCCGATGTAAATGCGATTTAAAGCAACCGGAAGTTTCCACCGCGCCTCCCTGGATTGGTCCGGAAAAGACTCGGGATAAGTTAAAGCTTGGTCCAAGATCGACCTGGAGGCAATCCTCTTTCGCTCTAAGAGAACGTTATATGCAATCGGCTTTGCAAAATATGCAATTTTGCACAAATGCGTTGCAAAAATTACGTTGTATGAGGACGGCGACCACCGGCTCGGCTCTTGCGTTGCTCATCACTCCTCCTGCTCATCAGCGTGGTTGTGGGGGTATCAGGACGGCGGCATGATAATTGCCATTTCCCTGTTGCAGACAGGCGCATGTCAGGCGACGCCTGCTAACCAACAAGGAGACCGAAAATGAGTGTCAGAGAAGAAGCATTTGCTCGCGATAGAACCGAGAACCCCGATTACGCCAATCTTAAAAGAGACTTGGATGCGTTACGCCAAGATATAGCCAAACTGTCCGCTGGGGTTTACAACGACACCAAATCCCGAGCTGGAGAGGCGATAAGCGCTGTCAGTGAAAAGTCCAACAAAGCCGTACATGCGGCGGAAGAAAAAATCGGCGAACGTCCATTTCTGAGTCTGTTGATGAGCTTTGTGTTAGGACTGGTGATGGCGAAGGTGTTGGATTCAAGAAAGCATTCCTGATGCGCTGAAGCATCCCGCTCGCGTTTAGCGAGCGCCGAGAGGCCGCATTGGCGGCCTTGTTTTTCCCGGCATGGAGGAAACTGCCATGAAAGAAGCGGTACGATGGTTATTGTTCTATGTGCTGACAGCGATGGGTGTTTGGTTGCTTGCGTTAGCGTTGATTCTTGGCGGCCTGGCTTTACAGTTTAAGGCGCTGGTCATGCTGTTGCAGCCCATGCTGGGATCTGCGGCGGCGTATTCCTTGACGGGGCTGGCTTGCTTTTTGGTGCTGGCGGCGCCGTGCCTGTTGATGTGGATGGGGCTGCGCAGGAAAGCGCGTCGACACGCTCCTGCTGCGAGCGCAGAGGCTCATGATCCCTACGCTAGCGCAGCCGTTTTAGTCAAAAAATATCCATTTGAGTCGGTGGCGATCGCCTTTGCCGCCGGTTTCTCCGCCAATGATCGGGAGCAGTTGCAGAGCCTGCTGGCCGCTGTCGCTAAAGAACACTAAGGAAATTTGACATTGCCTTGTGCAGACCTGGCTTGAGAGAGTTACAGTTATTAGCAGGAGCGGTATGGTCGTTCCTGTTTTTTGCTTTCTCAATTCATTGTCATGCAGGGGGATAATCATGGAGCTCCCAATTAAAAACCGCATCGCCGCCGGCCGGATGCTGGCGCAAGCGCTTGATGCCTATCGTTCCCGCAACAATCTTCTTATTTTGGCTTTACCCAGAGGCGGCGTTCCGGTCGCCAATGAAATCGCTCTGGCGTTTTCGGCTCCGCTGGATCTGCTACTGGTGCGCAAGCTGGGCGCGCCCAGATATCCAGAGTTAGCGATGGGAGCAATCGCCAGCGGCGGCGCAATCGTTATGAACGAAGATGTTGTTAGCGTCCATCAAATCAGTGAAGAGGAAATCACCTGCGTCAGGGAGAGAGAAGGGAAGGAACTGCGCAGAAGAGAGCAGACCTATCGTGGCGATAAGCCGGCGCCAGAGATCAGTGGCCGCTGTGTAATCGTAGTGGATGACGGAATGGCTACCGGCGCCACCATGAAAGCTGGCGTCGCAGCGTTACGACAAATGCAACCGGAGACGATTGTGGCGGCAATCCCTGTTGCGCCCAGCGAAACGGTAACGGAGTTACAGGCGATGGTTGATGAGGTGGTGTGTCTGGCGACGCCGGAGCCATTTTACGCCATTGGCGGTTGTTACACGGACTTTGGCCAGACCTCAGATAAAGAAGTCATTGAAATCTTAAAGGCGGCCTGGGCGCAAGAGGCGAACTGCTCAGACGAGGAGCCTCATATCCTGGAGAAGACGGATTGGCCTGAATACTGCCGACAATTCAGTCATGAGCATCATGGTTGGCTAGTGTCTTTCCGAGAAGAAGCGCCTGCGGAGATGCAGCGTCACAGGGGAATGAAGTTTCAGAATCTGCCCTTGCAGAGCCTGGATTATGACGCGCGCGACGATGTATTCCAGCTCAGTGTGCTCGACACGGGCAAACCTCATGAGATTTCCATTTTCTGTCCCAAGCGTCTGGCTGAAGCGCCCCATGGCGCCAGCAGCGCACTATTGCAGATTGATACTGGCGAAGGCGGCAGTATTTTACTGGGTTTCAGCGAAACGTACGCGATCGCCAAGGCGCGGGCGTAGCGATTGACGCAGTGGCGTTCAAATGACGCCGCTGCGCATCAGGATAAGCATCAACGCCATCCCCGCCATGCCCAGGTCTTCCGTTAACGTCACTGTGCTCAAGGGAACGTCCAGAACGGTGCCCATACAGGGGCAATTGATGTCCAGCCCTTTACGCAAAGCGGAGAGCACGCCAGCGGCCCCGAAGGACAAGACGATAATCGTCAGAGCATACGTCAGATACGGCGCTGCAAAGGATAAGTACGCCAATCCCAGCCCCAGCTCGATAAAGGGATAAATGTATGCGTAGCCGCGAAACCGTCTGGCCAGCAGATCGTACATTTCAAAGCCATTGGCGAAGGAGCTGGGGTGGAACAGCTTGAGCATGGCGAAGATGCACAGGAAGAATCCCATGAAATAATGCATCCAGACCATTGCAGTGAATGGTCCGGGTAGGGACGCCGCCAGCGCTGCGAGAGCGGAGACGGCGAGTAAAGCGAACAGCGGGCGATAGTCGGATAGGTGCGCGCCTCGCTCTTCTTCACGCACCTGAAAGCCGGGTTTGCTGTTCATAGTGTCCTCCTTGCGATGTTTAGGCGTCAGCGCCCGTCGCCATTTTTGGTCAGACGGTTACTGATGCAGCCCAGGGTTCTCAAGACCACCAGTACAATAATGGTGAGTCCGACCGCCAGCACATACTGCTCCAGTGCGGTTGCGACGCCCAGTGCGCTGGCCATTAATAATGTGGCGGCGGTGGTGAGTCCGGTGACGCCGTCTTCGCTACGAAAGATGGTGCCGGCGCCGAGAAAACTGATGCCCGTGGCGATGGCGACAATCACCCGGGTCGGGTCGGCATTGATGGTGGATGTGAGGTCGGCGTCGATAGATGACGTCAGCAAAGTCGCCAAGTCCGTAAACAGCGCCGCGGTGGCGGCCACCAGCATGTGGGTGCGAAACCCGGCGGGACGCTTTTTCATTTCCCGCTCAAAGCCGATGGCGCCGCCCAGGACAAGGGCGATGCAGACATGCATCAGCACCCACAACTGCCCTTGATATTCGATAAAAAAGCTTTCCATGTCAGAAACTAGAAGTTGTAGCCCATACCGACACTGTAGACGAATACGCCGTCGCTGAAGCGGTTATCCGCCTCGTCCGCATCTTCAAATAAGAACTGGTATTCGACCTGACCGACCACGAAGGTGTTGTTCGCCACATAATATTTCAGGCCGGCTTCGGGAGCGGCGATGAAGCTTTCATCCACCGACTCGCCGTAAATGTAGCCGAGATTGGCGCCCAGGTAAGGTCTCAGATTGTCGCGGCCCAGATGGTAGTCGTAAAAGACGCGGGTGGAGCCGTTCCATACGCTCTCTTCTCCTTCGTTATCAGAGACGCTGACCGATTGGCGCACCCCTATTTCTGCGTCCGGAGACAGATATTGCCCGTAAGCGCCATCCATGGAGAAGATATTGCTATCAAAGTCTTTATCGCTGGATCCCGAGCCGGAAATGGAAAATTCCTGCGTTCCCACATCCGGGGCGGAGTAGGCGGCGGGGGGGATGGCGATCAGGCAAATGGCGGTAACTAAGTGTTTCATGGCTACTTTCCCTTTTCGTTCTTAATGACTCAATGAATGATGTTCATCGCCGCGCTAACAATTTTTGCGCGGTTGCCTGATCCTGAAACGCAGAAAGTGTGCCGATTTTCTGAAGCCCTTGGGGCTCGCTGGATTAGAGAGAATTAAACGTTTGGCGAGGCCCGTGGAATGCGAGTGTGCCGGGGTAATTATTCCAAGGATTTGTAAGGCTTACATGGAGATAGAGCGGACTTCATGGAAGGGGAGCACCAGAAAACCATGAGAGAGAAGGCTCATCGTTTTCTGCTATGCGTGGCTTAAAAGAAGGAGGTTTAACCTGAGCAAGAGCATGGTCAGAGCGCCGCAGGCCGTTCCGGCGATAGGGCAGGAAAACCCGAAAAATGCGATGACGCCCGCCAGTCATGTAAACGGCGCTTACCAACGGAGTAAATGAAAACAGATGTCCGCTAATTCATTCATCACTCAAGTCCCTGGGCTCTCAAGCAGATAACGCCTGTAGAGCCATACGCACTGCGCCGGCGGCGAGCGTCAGAGCGACGACTCCCGCCAGGTAAAGCAGCACGGCGTTGCGAGTCTGACGCCATTTTTTCATCAGTAGCCGTCCTGTGAGGTGGTTTTACCGCTGAACACCCGATAGTTGTAGATGTTGTAAGCGATGACCAATGGCAGGAACAGCACAATCCCGACCAGAGTGAAGCTGGTGCTGCGCTCAGGAGCAATGGCCTCCCAAATAGTGAGCTGGCCCGGAATGATGTAAGGAAACATGCCGGCGGCCAGACCAATGAAGGCTAGCCCGAACAGCGCCATGGCCAGTCCTAGAGGCTTCAGGTCGTTGCCTTCGCCGCTGCGCAGCATTTGCCACAGACGGAGCCCCACATAGGCGCTCAGCAAAGGCACTGGCGCGAGGAGCAGGCCGGTGGGCCAGGTCAGCCAGCGTTGGAATACCTGTGGTTGGGCGAGCAGCATCCAGACGCTGACCAGCGCCAGAAAGAACATGACTGCGAACAGACTGAGGATGCCCAGGCGTCTTGCGGAAACTTGCAGGCGTCCTGAGCTTTTACGCACCAGCCAGCAACTGCCAAGCAGGGCGTAGCCGCAGACCAGGGCGATGGCGGTCATCAGAGAAAATGGCGTAAACCAGGCGATTTGTTCGGAGGGCTGGGGCGTGAGGGAGAAGCCCTGCACCAATGAACCAAGAATAATACCCTGGCTCAATGTCGCCAATGTGGAGCCGAAGCTGAAACTGAAATCCCACCAACCACGGCTGGTATGGGATTTAAAATAAAACTCAAACGCCACGCCGCGAAAAATCAGCGCGATCAGCATCAGGATAATCGGCAGATAGAGCTGTGACAGCACGGTTGCGTAAGCCTTGGGAAAACCTGCGAACAGCACGACGCCGCCGAACACCAGCCAGGTTTGATTGCTGTCCCAGAGATGGGACAGGCTCTTCATGGCGATAGCGCGGTCTTCCGCTTTGCTAAGCCAGGGCGAGAGGATGCCTACGCCCAGGGAGAAGCCGTCCAGCAATACGTACATCAAAACACCGATGGCGATGAGTAACAGGTAGATGAGCGCAATGTCCATGGCGGTTCTCCTAATGTGCGGGGTTGAGCGTTGCGGGCAGTTTTTCGTCCTGGGCGGCGCCGGTGATGTCAGCGGGGCCCTGGCGTATCAGCTTACGCATGAAGTACAGATAGACGCCAAACAGCAGGGAGTACACAGCGACAAACAGAATCAAGGTGGACAATACCTGCGAGGCTGGCAATGGCGACGCCACATCAACGGTGCGCACCAGTCCCTGCACCAGCCAGGGCTGTCGACCCACCTCCACGACATACCAGCCCGCCAGGGTGGCGATGACGCCCGCAGGAATCATCAGGCGTGAGAAGTTTAATAACAGACGGTGATCGAACAGACGTCCTTTACGGCGCGCCCACAGGCCCAATACGCCCAGTAGCAGCATCAGTCCGCCCAGCGCCAGCATGATGCGGAATGAGAAAAATACCACCGCCACAGGCGGCCGGTTTTCCGGCGCTACTTGATCCAGTCCGGCGATTTCGCCATTGATGTCATGAGTCAGAATCAGACTGGCGGCCTTGGGAATGACGATCTCGAAATCGTTCTTGGCTTCCTTCTGATTGGGCAGAGCGAACAGGCGAAACCCCGCGCCCTGTTCGGTTTCCCATACTGCTTCCATCGCTGCTACTTTTACTGGCTGGTGCTCATGAACATTGAGGCCGTGCATGTCGCCCGCCAGAATCTGCAGCGGCGCCAGAACCAGAATCGCCCACATGGCGATGGAAAAGCCGCTTTTGGCGAACTCGGTATGCTGCTTCCGCAACAGATAGATTGCGTTGACGCCGGCGAACAGCAGCGATGCGGACAGGAAACTGGCCAGCAGCATATGAGTCAGACGATAGGGGAAAGAAGGATTGAAGATCACCGCCCACCAGTCTGTCGGATGGAACACGCCATCAACGATTTCATAGCCTGCCGGGGTGTGCATCCAAGAGTTGGCCGCCAGAATCCAGAACGCGGAAATCATAGTGCCGACGCAGACGACGCAAGTCGCGATGAAGTGCACTCTGGGGGAGACTTTTTTCCAACCAAACAGCATGATGCCGAGGAAGCCCGCTTCCAGAAAGAAGGCGGTGAGCACTTCATAGGTCAGCAGGGGACTCAGCACCGGTCCGACAATTTCGGAGAAGCGGCTGAAATTGGTTCCAAACTCATAAGACAGTACGACGCCGGAGACGACGCCCATACCAAAAGTAATGGCGAAGGGCTTCTGCCAGAAGCGGGCCTGTTGCAGGTAGACCTGACGTCTGGTTTTAAGCCAGAGCCCCTCCATCAGGGCCAGATACAGCGACAGCCCGATGGTGATAGTGGGAAAAATGATGTGATAACTAATCGTGAATGCGAACTGGATGCGTGACAGTAACGCGGGATCAGGCATTGTGCTCTCCTCCCTCGAATTGCAGGCGTGAGGTTCTGAGCGCGGTTTTGCGGGAGCGTCGATTACGTTGCAGCACTGGGGCGAGAGTCATGCCACCAGCCAACAGGATGACAGCGGATACGGAAAGCAGATCGATTAACCAGGCGCTCATACGAATACTCCTATCTCTTATTACTTCAATCGTTCAATGACTTCACAACTTTGACTTCGCCGCTTTGATTGAGGTGATCGCTAGTCGCCCCGAGTGCGGCTGGGTACGAAATTCGCTATGCAGTAATAAGAGCAACATGCGCGCCAATCACAAAATGCGCTGAGATGCCTTGATATGCGGCAATTTTTTCCTAATTTATGGTTCTGGGTGTAAACTTCGTTTACTGTTTTTGGGGAGGCTGGCGTAAACAAAGTTTACGCTTGGGGACATGAATACGATTCAGCTTTTTTCCGTTTCCATGTGGACCACGGTGCTGTCCGCCGGGGGCGTCTCGCTGTGGTTATGGTCGCGGCGGCGGCAAGAGCCTGCACTAAAGGCATTGTCCGGCTTTTGTCTGTCGATGGCAATCTGGTGTTTTGGCCATATTCTGGTGCTGGAGGATCATCAGGCGATAGGTACGCTGATCCTGTTGGGCAATCCGTTGATGCCCACCGCTTTCCTGCACTTCGTTCTGCTGTGGCTGGGCGACCCGCTGGAGTTGCCGCAACAGCTCAGAAGGCTGGCTCCACTGTTCTACTTCACCGCCATTGCGGTTGTGCTGGCCAGTTGGTTGACGGGCGGGGGTTATATCTCTCCCTGGATGCAGTTCGACGGATTTTTTCATCTGGCCTTCACTGGGTGGCTGAATCTTGCGTATACCGTGGCGATTGGCGTTGTCGGGCACTTACTGTTGTTAATGGCGTTTCAGCGTAGCAGGGGCAACTTGAGACGATCCATTACCGCCATGTTTATTACCGGCGGCTGGGGGTTCGTTCTTTCCACCAGCTTTATCTTCCCCTCTTTGGATATCAACCTGTTTCCGTACGCTATGCTGGCGCTTCCCAGTTACGCCGTGCTGGTGGTGTACAGCGTGGTGCGTTACCGCCTGGTGGAGGTGAATCGTTGGGTCAATCAGGCGGTGATCTGGTTGGCGATGCTCGCCACCAGCATGCTGGCCATGTCGTTGATCCTGGCTTTACTGGCGCCCTTGGGACTGGCGGAGCTGGCGCAGGCGCCGTTGAGTCAGTTGGTGGTGTACTCCGGCATTCTGTTGGTTTTTGCCTGGTTGGCCTACGGACCCGCCAAAGAATTCGCCGACCGCCTGGTATATCCTGGCGCGGTGCTGGATAAGTCCACACTGGATCAATGGGTTACTCGTCTCAATGCGGTAAGAGGGTGGGGAGAGTTGCGTCAGACCGCAGAGCAACTTTGGCTGAAAAAGAGTGGAGTGACCGCCAGCGTAAATATTGATGGCCGTTTTGAATGTCCGCAAGGTCCGGTGTTTGTCTGTGAGAAGCGCGACCAGTGGGACTGCCGTTTGCAAGGCTGGGAGGATGTAGCGCCGTCTCACCAGCGTCTGGCGGAGTTTATGGCGAAACTGTTGCCGTCCGCCTGCGCTACGCTGGAGCGTTCGTTATTGTTGGCGGAGGCGGAGCGCAAACGTCTGGAGCAACAGCATCTGGTGGAGCTGGGCGGCCTGACGGCGGCGATCGCCCATGAACTCCGCAACCCTCTTAATATCATCACTATGGCGGCGGCGCAGACCGACCCGCGTATCCGCGAACATATTTCCAAGCAGGTGGAGCGGGCGGAGTTATTGATCAAGGATGTGCTGACCTACGCCGGACAGATTCGCCTGAACTCCAAGCCAACCAACTTGTGCGCGCTAACGGCCGCCACTGTGGCGCAGATTCGGCAACTGTATGAGGTGGAGATAGAGCTGGAAGTTCCGGACGAAGTCTGGTTATCCGTTGATCCACAACGTCTGCAGCAAGTGTTGATTAACCTGTTGGATAACGCCGCCGCCTTTGTCAGGCAGACGCCGCAAGGCAAAATTTTGGTGGCGCTTGCGCAGGATGAGCGCGGGGCCCTGATTGCGATTCACAATAATGGACCGGCGGTGCCTGACGCGATGAAGCCGCGTCTGTTTCAGGCCTTTGTCAGCAAGCGAGCCGGTGGCAGCGGATTAGGGCTGGCGATAGTCCGGCGTATTGTCGACGCCCACGGCGGCGATGTCTGGCATAGCGATGAGGAAGGATGGCCGGTGAGTTTCATGATCCACCTCCCTCTTGAACAGGATGAAAAGGAAACAACATGAGCGCAGCGAAAATTTTGATAGTGGATGATGAAAGCGCATTTTGCGAGCTGTGCGCATTATGGCTGGAGCAAGCGGGATATGAGGTCAGCAGTTGCGGCGATGCGGAGTCGGCGCGACGCCTGTTCAACGGGCAGGATTTTGATCTGGTGTTGCAGGATCTGGCGTTGCCGCCCACATTCCTGCCGGAAGAGGGACTGCAACTGATCGCCTTATATGCGGATACCCCGGTGGTGGTGTTGACCGGGCATGATGAAAAGGAACTGGCGATTAAAGCCATGCAGGCGGGCGCTTGGGACTTTATCGGTAAGCCTGTCGATCCGGATATGCTGCGGGTGGTGGTGCAGCGGGCCATCGAGCGGCGACGGCTGGCGAAAGAGGTGGAGCGTCTGCGGCGGGTGGTGGGGCGTCCGACGGAATCCGATGATTTGGGCCTGATCGGCGCCAGCGCCAGCATGGACTCTCTGCGCGAATTGATTCGACGCATTGCTCCCACTGACGTACCGGTATTGATCCAGGGCCCTAGCGGCACAGGTAAAGAAGTCATCGCTCAAGCGCTGCACCGTCTCAGTCAGCGCGCGGCGGAAGCTTTTATTTCCGTTCACTGCGGCGCGATTCCGGGGGAGCTGTTGGAAAGCGAGCTGTTCGGTTATAAAAAAGGCGCGTTCACCGGCGCGGATAAAGACCGTAAAGGACTGCTGTTCCTGGCGGATAAAGGCACTCTGTTTCTAGATGAAATTGGGGAAATGCCTCTGCCCATGCAGGTGAAGCTGCTACGGGTGCTGCAGGAGGGATGTTACTACCCGGTAGGCAGCCGGGAAGTGGAGCATATCGACGTGCGTCTGGTCAGCGCCACTAACCGAAACCTGCCCAAAGCGGTGGAGGAGGGCGGCTTCCGTGACGATCTGTACTATCGCATCAAGGGCCTCACGCTGATGACGCCGCCACTGCAGGAGCGGCGCTCGGACATTCCTTTGCTGGTGCGACACTTTCTGCAGGGCATGGCGCGTAAGAGCGGGCGCGAATTGCAAGTGGATAGCGAAACCATGCGCTGGTTCGGCGCGCAACCCTGGCCCGGCAATGTTCGGGAGCTGAAGAACACCTTGGAAAGCGCCGCCGCTATTTGCATGGGAGACGTGCTGACCATGCAGGAAGTCAACCTGATCAGCGGAACCGCCTCCGCCCCGGTCGCGCAGATAAAAGGCGATACGCTGGATGAACAAGTCAGCTCACTGGAGATCCACCTGATCCAGCAGGCCCTGAGCGAACAACAAGGCAACAAAACCCGGGCCGCCGCACAATTAGGTCTTACTAGACAGGGCTTGCTGAAGAAAATGGCGCGATATGGAGTGGGGGGATGAGAGCTGGACGTTGCGGAGGCGACGTCCAGCTCAAAGGCTTAACGGTACTTACGGTCTCTGTCTTTCAGACTGACTTTGGTTCCGAAGAAGTAATTGAAGCCCACAGAAAAGGTGTCATCATTTCTACCATCGGCGTAGGAAAAGTCTACGCTTGCTGTGTTCTGAAATAACTCTGGCTGGTACTCGACGGTAATACCATAGTTGTCTTTTGAATCCATGGCGGAAGCATGAAGCGATGTACGTACGTTTTCAGTTGCGTACCACGCTGCGCTAAGTGCAAGCCCATTGAAGCGCTCATCCGCTCCCTTAGCCTCTGAAACATAGCGAATTGCGGATAAGGTAAAGTCGCCAAGGTAGTATTGCCCAAATATACGATAATGATCCGATTCCGAGTCATCATCGACGTATGGGCTAAGCCAGCTAGGTAAGTCGAATGACGTTTTGCTGTAACTGTAGCCCAAGCCGATTTTGCCTATATTGAAATCTCGCAGAAATAAATTTCCGCCGAGACCATGGCTGTCGGAATCAATTTGGTCGTCTTTACCGTCCTGATGATTGGCGCTTGCGTTGAGGCTAGCGCCCACAAAACTATATACCGGTAGAGTGACGCTACCCCCTAATGAATAATTTTCAGAGTCTCGAGATTGGGAGTAATCGATGCCTGCTTCGAAGTTGGTGTTAGCGACGCCGCCTTCAGCAGCAAAAGTGCAAACAGGAAAAATAGCTAGAGAAATGAACTTGAATACTGCGTTCACTAAGTTAGTCCTTGTGAATAGTCAAACTAAAAAAAGGGCAGGGCATAATACCCTGCAAATGATGAGAGTGGAACACTTGTACCGCTGTCAGCGCTGTTCTTAACCAAAGGGCGGTATAAGCTTTTTTGTGAAGTGTCCTATGGGAAGTCAAGACAAGCCAGGCTTTAAGCAACATGCAAAAAAGAGCCGGCAGTCAAACTGCGACGCCGGCGAGAGTGGAATAAACTTTTGCTGCAGAACTTGATGGAAGCCCCGGTTCCGCTTGGGTAAGTGGAAGCGGGGATCGCGTATTTAGTCGGTTATTTCCTTCCATTTCAGGCACGAGACCTGATGGTCAGCGCCGGCGTACTCCAGCGCGGGGATCTTCTCCGCGCAGCGGCTTTCTGCGTAGTTGCAGCGAGTGCGGAAGACGCAGCCGCTGGGGGGATTGATCGGCGAAGGCAGGTCGCCCTTCAAAACGATCTGTTCTTTCTGGCGCTCGATATCCGGGTCAGGAATCGGCACGGCGGAAATCAGGGCCTTGGTGTAGGGGTGCTTGGGCTCCCGATAAATGGAATCCTTGTCCGCAAGCTCCATCACCTTGCCCAGATACAGCACCATCACCCGATGGCTCACGTGGCGAACCACCGACAGGTCGTGGCTGATAAACAGCAGCGACATGCCGAATTCTTTTTGCAGTTCCGTCAGCAGGTTGATGATCTGCGCCTGGATGGAGACGTCCAGCGCCGAAACCGGCTCATCGCAGACAATCAGCTTGGGCTGCAGAATCATCGCCCGGGCAATGCCGATACGCTGACATTGGCCGCCGGAAAACTCGTGCGGATAGCGGTTGATCATCTGCGGCAGCAGACCCACTTTGTCCATCATCGCTTTGACTTTGTCGCGACGCTGCTGCTTACTGAGTTCTGGATAGAACGTCATCAGCGGTTCGGCGATGATATCGCCGATAGTGCGGCGCGGATTAAGGCTGGCCAGCGGATCCTGGAAAATGATCTGCATGGACTTGCGATAGGGGCGCATGGTTTTGCTATCCAGTCCCGCGATGTCCTGGCCCAGCCAGACCACCTTGCCGTCGGTGGGCGAGATCAACTGCAATACGGCGCGGCCCAGTGTGGACTTGCCGCAGCCGGATTCGCCGACGATGCCCAGAGTTTCGCCTTCGCGCACTTCAAAGGAGACGCCGTCGACGGCTTTTACAAAGCGATCGTTTTTCTTGAAAAAGCTGTCACTGCCGAGAGGGAAGTGCACTTTCAGATCGTTGACGGTCAGTATGGGTTTTCCTGTGGGAATGGCGTTATTTCCCGCGCTTTGTTCAATTGCGTTGGCTTGGGTCATGGGTGAGTCTCCAGAATGCAGGCGCTCAAACGGTTCTCGCCGACATTACGCAGCGGCGGATGATCCAGCTTGCAGCGGTCTTGGGCGTACGGACAACGGGGATGGAAGGAGCATCCCTGAGGTAGATTTTGCAGGTTGGGCGGCTGCCCGGGGATCGCCTGCAAAGAGCTGTGTCCGGCGCCATCCAGGCGCGGCATGGAGGCCAATAGACCCATGGTGTAAGGGTGTTTGGGATTATAGAAAATCTCCCGAACGGTGCCTGACTCCACGATCCGTCCTCCATACATCACCAGCACGCGATCGCAAAGCCCCGCCACCACGCCCAGGTCATGCGTGATCATGATGATCGCAGTATTCATTTCACGCTTCAGCTCCGCCATCAGCTTGAGAATTTGCGCCTGAATGGTCACATCCAATGCTGTGGTGGGCTCGTCGGCGATCAGCAGGTCCGGCTGACACAACAGGGCCATGGCGATCATCACACGCTGACGCATACCGCCGGAGAACTCATGGGGATACATATCGAAGCGTTTGGTCGGTTCGGGGATGCCCACTTTGCTGAGCATCTCGATACAACGGGCGCGCGCTTCCTGCATGGAGACGCCAGTGTGCTCCACCAGTACTTCAGTCAATTGTTTGGAGACTTTCAGGAACGGATTCAGTGACGTCATCGGGTCCTGAAAAATCAGCGACATATCGCTACCGCGCACTTTATTCAGCTTTTCTTTAGGCAGGCCGAGAATTTCCTCTCCCTTGAAAAGCACGCTGCCGGTGGACTTACCGTTGTCCGCCAGCAGTCCCATGATCGACATGAACACCTGGGTTTTACCGGAACCGGATTCACCCACGATGCCCAGACTTTCCCCGGGAAACAGCTGAAAGCTCACGTCGTTAACCGCATTCACCTTCCCGTCAGGGGTGCTGAATGTGGTTTCCAGGTGGCTTACTTCCAATAAGGGTTGCATGATGAAAATCTCCGCCGTTATCTGTCTTTGGGATCGAGCGCGTCACGCAGCCCGTCGCCGATGAAGTTGAAGCAAAACAGGGTGGTGGCCAGGAAAATAGCCGGGTAAATCAGCATCCAGGGAGCCATTTCCATCAGCTTGGCGCCTTCGGAAATCAGTACGCCCCAGCTGGTCAGCGGCTCTTGCACCCCTAAGCCCAGGAACGACAGGAAACTCTCGGTCAGAATGACCTGGGGCACTGTCAGGGTGACGTAGACGATCACCGGGCCCAGCACATTCGGAATGATATGACGGAAGATAATCTTCAGATTGCTGACGCCGCCTGCATGCGCCGCCTCGACGTATTCCTTGCGCTTGATGGACAGCGTCTGGCCGCGCACGATACGCGCCATGGTCAGCCATTCCACCGCACCCAGGGCGACGAAGATAAGGAATATGTTACGGCCGAACACCACCATCAACAGGATGACGAAGAACATGAACGGCAGGGAATACATGATGTCGACGAAACGCATCATCAGGTTATCCACCTTGCCCCCAAAATAGCCGGAAATAGCGCCATAGGTGACGCCAATAATCAGGCTCACGCCGGTGGCGAGAATACCCACCATCAAAGACACGCGGGCGCCGTAGAGCACGCGGATAAACAGGTCGCGCCCGCTGCTGTCTGTGCCGAACCAGTGCGCGTTAGCGTAATCCGGAGCGGCCTGAATGCGATCCCAATAGATTTCATCGAGTGGGTGCGGGCTCAGGAAAGGCGCGAAGATAGCCATGAGCGCGATGATGGCGAGTATCACCATGGACACTACCGCCGCCTTGTTCTGGAACAATCGGCGTCTGGCGTCCTGCCACAGACTGCGCCCTTCTATGGTGTTTTCCACGTCGGGCATCATGGCGGCGAGTTTACTTTTCTGACTGTACATTGCTTGGTCCTGGGATTGATTCATCTGCGCCTCCCATCAGTCGTGAAGACGGACTTTAGGGTCGAGCAGGCCATACAGCATGTCGACAATGAGGTTCAGAACGATAATGAGCACGCCGTAGAAAATGACGGTTCCCATTACCAGGGGATAGTCCCGGTTAAGGGCGCCTTGGATGAAGTAACGACCGATGCCGGGAATATCGAAAATCGTTTCGATAACGACTGAACCGGTGATGACGGCGGCGGTGGCGGGACCAAGGTAAGAAACTACGGGCAACATGGCGCCTTTCAGAGCATGGCGCAGCAGCACCAGGCGCTCGCGCAGACCTTTGGCGCGGGCGGTGCGAATATAGTTGGAATGCAGGACTTCAATCATGCTGCCGCGGGTCAGCCGTGCGATATAAGCGATCTGCGGCAACGCCAGGGCGAGCACTGGCAGAACTTTGTATTGGAATGAACCGTCGCCCCAGCCCGCGACGGGCAACCAGGACAGATAAACGCCGAAAATCAGAGTCAGCACCGGCGCCATGACGAAGTTGGGAATGGCGATGCCGGTCATGGCCATGGTCATCACTGAGTAATCGGCTGCGCTGTTTTTGCGCAAGGCGGCCATCGCTCCAAATAGCGTGCCGAATATGACCGCGAGGACAATCGCCATGCCGCCTATCTGCAGGCTTGCCGGGAAGCCTCCCATGAGCAGGTCGGTGACGCTGAAGTCGCGAAACTTGTATGAAGGGCCGAAGTCGCCCACCAGGATCTTGCCGAGGTAGATGAAATATTGCTCCACCAGAGGCTTGTCCATGTCGTAGGCTTTCATAATGTTCGCCTCGATCTCAGGCGGCAGCGAACGTTCCTTATCCCAGGGACCGCCGGGTGCGATCCGCATCATGAAAAAAGCGATAGTAATAACGATGAGCAGGGTTGGAATAGACGCCAACACCCGCCGAATGAAATAGTTCAACATAACGGTTACGCAGAATAGGCTGAGCGGAGGCCCCCCCGTAAGGGCGCCTCCGCGAAAAGGTTTAGCGATTATTTCTCGATACTTAACCAGCGAGTGCGGTGCGTATCGTTGATAGCGTCTTTCCAGCCTTTGATCTTGGTGGAGACCAGGTTTTTGGAAACGTAGTAGTAGATAGGAATGATTGGCGCGTCTTCCATGGCGATTGCTTCCGCTTTGCCCATGATCTGCGCGCGTTTCTTCAGGTCAGACTCCAGATAAGCGGCTTCCATCAACTTATCGTACTCAGGATTGTCGTAGTTGCCGTAGTTGAGCGACTTGGAAGAGCTCTCCAGCAGGAACAGGAAGTTCTGCGGATCGTTGTAGTCAGCCACCCAGCCGGCGCGAGCGACTTCGAAATTGCCTTGCTTCAGTTCAGCATAGTGAACTTTAACTTCGCTGTTGAACAGTTCAGTTTCAACACCGATTTTTTTCCACATTTGCGCCACCGCGATAGCGATACGCTTGTGGTTGTCGTCAGTGTTGTAGCGCAGTTGCACTTTCAGATGTTTGTCGTCGCCGTACCCCGCCTCTTGCATCAGCTCTTTGGCTTTGGCGATGCGATCAGCCATCGGCATGCTTTTCCAGGTGACGTAAGAAGGCTCTTTGTAGTTACTGGTGCCTGGGGGAACCATGCTGTAAGCCGGCAGTTCGCCGGTTTTCAGCACTTTGTCCATGATGATTTCACGGTCGATGGCCATGGACAGGGCCTGACGGATGCGCTTGTCAGTGAAGGGCGCGCGCTTGGTGTTGATCGGATAGTAGTAAGTGCCGAGGTAAGGCGCGATTTTGGTTTCCTCTGGCATGTTTTGACGCAACCAGTCGATCTGGCCGGAGGGGAACTTGTAGATGCAGTCGATTTCGCCTGCGCGCATGCGCTTGATCAGCGCCGCTGCGTCTTCCTGCGGATAGAAGATAACGTTGTCGATTTTGACGTTCGCCGCGTCCCAGAACAGTTCGTTCTTGGTGACTTTGACGTGGGTGTTAGGCAGCCATTCCACCAGCTTGTAAGGACCGTTGGTGGCGATATGCTCTTTCTTGGTCCAGTCCTTACCGTATTTCTCAACGATATGCATGGGCACAGGGAAAGCGGTGTAGTGGGTCAGCATGCTGATCAGGAATGGCGCAGGCCCTTTCAGGGTGATTTCCAGGGTTTTGTCGTCAAGTGCGCGCACGCCCAGATCTTCCGGTTTGGCCTTGCCGGTGTTCAGCTCTTCGCCATTTTTGATGATGTAAAGCAATGATGCGTATTCCGCCGCCGTTTCCGGCAGCAGGATGCGGCGCATGGCGTATTCGAAATCCTTCGCCGTGACAGGTTGGCCATCGCTCCATTTGTGGTCGCGGATTTTAAATGTGTAAACCAGTCCGTCGTCGCTAACGGTCCAGCTCTCTGCGGCGCCGGGGATAGCGTTGCCTTCAGGGTCTTCAGTCGTCAGGCCCATAAAAAGATCCCCAGCGATGCGGTTCTCCCAGTCACCGCTGAGGAAATGAGGGTCCAGTGACGCCGGCTCACCCTGGTTGCCGATTCTTAGTGTCGTGTCAGCTAGGGCGATGGGCGCTCCCAGCAGAGAAAGTGTCAGCGTTAAGGCGGAAAATATTTTCCCTGTGCGAGATTTAAAACTCATAAAATCCTCTCGTCTTAATGTTGATGTCCTCAATGGTTTTATTGTTTTTTCCATAGCGGACTGGTTACGAGGCTGACCCGTTTTCAGAGCGCAGGAGGCCTCTGTGATGGTACAGCATCAGTTTTAAGTTATTGTTAATTACGCATCATGCCAGTCATTGGACAACGAGTGTGGAGAGAGGCGCTAACTTGGTCAATCGAAATGCCGTATACCTATATGTACTTTTTGTATATCTACGTATTGATGTGGGGCGCCGGCCATGCTGGGCGTATCAAAACAGGGCGAATGCGGTTATATGGACATAACGCCTGGCGTAAGTTCCTATCAAGGCGGCGTTGCGCAGGGCTCCGACTACTGTTTTTTGTCCCCGGCGCCATTTACACTTTGCGCGATTTTTTCAGACGAAGATGACGCCCAGGCGTGCTTTTTATGGCGATTCCCGGTAGAGAAATATTCCGCACCTACGATGAATTCGGGTGCATCCAGGTGTTTGACGATGGCCAGAAGCGCTACCTGGGGTTCGGCTCGAACGATGAACAAAGCTGTCTTCTGAAGGACAACCCTTCTTTGCTGGCCCATGGCTATACCCGCGCCATGCTGTTGTGTCTGTTGCTGCATGAGCCGAGACGCGCGGTCATGTTGGGTCTGGGCGGCGGTAGCCTGATCAGCTGTTTGTATCATCGGGTTCCTGACCTGCAGTTGCAGGCGGTGGAACTGCGGGCGGAAGTGGTGCGGGTGGCGCAGCGCTTTTTCCAGTTGCCGCGGGACGAACGGGTGCAGGTCGCCATTGCTGACTTCGCATCGTATTTGGAGACGGCCCCGGCGCACTCCGCCGATTTACTTCTGTGCGACGTATTCACCGGAGATGGACTGGATGGCCGTCTGCTGCAACCGGCTTTTCTTGAGCAGAGCGACCGCCTGTTGAGCGACGATGGCTGGCTGGTGATGAACTGCTGGGTGGATCATCGCCTGGAAAAAGTCATGCTGGCGGAGTTGGGGCGGCGCTTTCGCAGCGTCTATTTATGCGCGACCCAGGAAGGCAATTGGATCATTCTGGCGGGCAAGCCCGCTGTGGCGCTCACGGAAAAACAGCTGACCGCCGCGGCGAAAAGGTTGTCGCCGCAGCTGGGTTTTTCCCTGGCTCCCTTCGTCAAACGCATGACCCGGTATCAGGCGTAGGGGCCGTTGATGTCTCGGACGCCGGTTATCGCCGGGCGCTTCTCTCCAGCAAGGCGCAGACATGGTCGACTTCGTCCTGCGTGGTGCGCCAATTACTGAATGCCGCCCGAATAGCGCTGCGTCCTCGCCATTGACCCGGCGTCATGAATACCTCTCCGGTGGCGTTGAGTCGCTGCAGAAAATGAGGGACATCTGCGTCATCCATTCCCTGTGGACGAAACACCACTACATTGAGTTTGGCCGGTTTGAGTAATTCATAGTCGGGTGATTGTTGCAACCACTGCGCCAGTCGCTCCGCCTGCGAACAATTATCTTCCACAATGCGCCGGAAACCGGCCTTGCCATACGCCAGCAGGCTGATCCACAGGGGCAGAGCGCGGAAGCGCCGCGAGTTCTCGATCCCCAGATTCATGAACGACGGCGTTGCGCTGTTCACCGCCAGATAGGGGGCGGGGACTTCCAGACAGGACTGCAGGAGCTGCAGGTGGCGACAGAAGAAAATACCGCAATCATAAGGCGTATTCAGCCATTTATGGGCGTCGGAGGTGATGGAGTCCGCGCGCTCCAGACCCTTGGTCCAATCACGACGATCTTCCAGCAGACGTGAAAACAAGCCGAAAGCGCCATCCACATGCAGCCAGGCGCCATGTTGCTCACACAGGTCGGCGATGGCTTCGAGGTCGTCAAAATCGGTTCCTGTTACCGTTCCGGCGCTGGCGATTACGATTTTTCCTGCGCTGTCGCTGTGCTCCAGAGCGATGCGCAGGGCGTCCACATCCATGGCCTCACTGTCAGCGAGTCGCGCCACCTGGACCAGTCGCTTGCGTCCCAATCCGGCGATCGCCATGCCTTTCAGGGCGCTGGCGTGGGGCGTGGCGGAGAACACCTCCACGGCTACGCCGGATAACCCGTCAGCGGCGATATCCACGCCTTGTCTTTGGCCTGCGAACTGACGACCGCAGAGAATGCCCAATAGGTTGGAAGCTGTGGCGCCGGTGGTCAGGCAGCCGGAAAAACTGACCGGCAGATCGCAAAGGGCGAGCAGCCACTCAATGGTTTGAACTTCAAGCGCAGATGCGATGGAGTCGCCGGGTGTGGAAAGGTTCTGATCCACTGCAGCCGCAATCCAGTCGCCCAGCAGCGCCGCCGGAGTCACTCCGCCGGTAACGAAACCCCAATACTTGGGACCGATGGCGGCGGCGAGATGGGGGCTGACCTCCTTGATGAAGCGCGCGATGGCGGCTTCCGCGCCCTCACCAAACTCCGGCGCTTCTAATGCGGGGGGAGTTATGTCGGAGATCATGGCGGCTGGGCGATCGTCGGCGGAACGGATGAAGTCCAGACACCATTGGCGGACGTCAGTGGTCAGTCTGTCCAGGTCGTGAAAGTCGTCGTGTAGCAGCGACATGGCGGCGCTCCTTAATAAGTGACTGAATAGGCATTGCATTATCGGGGCGCGAATGGAAGCATAACAGTGACAATTGGTGACCCTAAAAAGAGTACAATTTGCCTGCGCTATACCAGACCCTGGCGGAAAGCCTGATACAAGATATCCATAGCGGACGCCTGCAACCTGGGGAGCGACTGCCCTCGGTAAGGAGGTTCAGTCTCCAGCATGAGGTGAGCCTGACGACGGCGCTGCAATGCTACCGCCAGCTGGAGGCGGAAGGCTTTGTCCAGGCGCGGCCGCAATCCGGCTTTTACGTGAGGCATAAAGAGAAGCCTCCTGCGGGACCGGAGTTGCCGGTTTTCACCGGGCGCGCCTCGCGAGTCCCCAACATCGGAGCGATCGAAGAAGTGCAAACCGTGTCCAGTCGTCGGGATTTCGCACCTTTCGGCGTCTCCCTGTTAGCGCCTTCGCTGGTTCCTTCCGAATTGCTGCAGCGCAGCCTGATCCGCGCCTCCCGGCGCTTGGGCGAGCGTTTGTTCCATTACGGTCCTGCGCAAGGCGATGCGGGTTTACGGGAGGCTTTGGCGCGGCATTTCAAAGAAGATGGCATGGCATTCTCGTCGGATGATCTGATGATCTGTAATGGCGGCATGGATGCGGTGAGTTTGGGATTGCAGCTGTGTACGCAACCCGGAGAAACGGTGGCGGTGTTGACCCCCTGTTTCAGTGGGTTGTTGCAGGTCATAGAAAGCCTCGGGCGCAAAGTACTGGAGATCCCTTTGCATTATCGGGGCATATACCCAGAGCGGTTGCGTGAGGCGATGGCGCGGCCGGATGTGAAAGCCTGTCTGTTGAGCGCCAATAATCATAACCCGCTTGGATTTACTCTGTCGGCGCAGGAGAAAAAGGACATCGCCGCCTGGGCGGCTGCGTACCAGTGCCCGGTGATTGAAGATGATATCTTCGGCGAGTGCAGTTATGGCCGCCAGCGACCGCTGCCGATTAAATCCTGGGATAACGCGGGCTGGGTGTTCTGGTGCGGCTCGGTATCGAAAACGCTGACCCCGGCGTATCGTCTGGGTTGGTGCGCGCCTGGAAAGTGGCGACAGGCGGCGCTGCAGCATCGCCGGGCGCTCACAATCAGCATCAACCTGCCTTTGCAGGCGGCCTTGGCGGACTTCATTCATTGCGGCGAGTATCGCAGCCACTTGCGCAAGTTACGCTTGAGTCTGGCGCAACAGGTGGACGCCATGAGCCGGGCGATATTGCAGTCTTTCCCTGATGGCTCAACCGTCACAGAGCCCGAAGGCGGTTATGTGCTATGGGCGACCCTGCCGCCGCAGTGTGATGGTTGGCAAGTGTTTCAACGGGCGGCGCAGGAAGGCTTGAGTATTTCTCCGGGGACGGTTTTTTCCATCACAGAGCGCTATCGTCATTGCATCAGATTGAATGCGGGCTGGCCGTTTGATGAACGTGCGCGGGCGGCGGTGTGCAGGCTGGGGGAAATCTGCCGGGAGGAAACGCTTTAGCGTCTATTTTTTCTGGATGAAGTCGCCCATGCGGGACTTTTCTAACAAAGACTCCAGGCGTCCGCTTGCGCGCATTTTCTTCAAGCCGCGATTGAAAGCTTCTATCAACTCATTGGCGTCGGGAACGCGACGGGACATTAGAAGGTAGTGTTTCTCCTCGGATAACGGCTTCAAATGACTGGTGACCATACGGTCCACCCCAGGAGCGAATTCGCTGGATAGGATGAAGTAACCCACTTCAACATCTTCCGGCACCACATCCACCCGGTGTTTGAACAGCATTTTGAAGCTGCTGACGATGTCGCTGGCGTAGTCGTGCGCCACTTCCTCATTGCGCACCATTTCCATGAATTTTTCGTTGTAGTTGTAACCCAGCGTCAGTCCGAAGCGGTACTTTTTCAGGTCGCTGAAATCTTTCCAGTCAAAATCAGCGTTGCGCAGATGAAAAAACACATACTGAGTGCTGGAGATGGGGTCGCTGTAGATGAAATATTGGGTGCGCTCTTCACGATAGGCCCACAGGATGGAGCCGTCCCATTCGCCGTCCTGAGCGCTTTGCAGCGCGCGTTTCCAGGGCAGGAAGGTGTATTTGACTTCGTAACCTTCGCTGGCGAAGGCCTCTTTGACGATCAGGGAGACAACGCCATCGTACTTGAGATCCTGAGAGACATAGGGCGGCCATTCACCATTGGTGAGGCGGACGACGCGTTTGGCCTCGGCGGAATGAACGGAGGACAACAGGCTTAAAGCCCACCCAAGAAACAAGAAACGCCGGAGACAGGTATTCATGGTTAGACGGCCGTACAAGTGAAAAACATATCCTGCAAAAGACGTTGAGCCTCTCCCGTTTGTCATCATGACAATCCGCTAATAGATTAAGTGTATGCGAATTGCCGCAGTTCGCAAACGCAAGCCAGGAACGCAGTGGCGACCGGCGACCGGGGCTATAATCAATAAAGCGTCGCCCAGAGCGACTCAATTGCTATCTAAGGAATCCCGATGAGGCGCCTAACGGAAAGATTACTATTCACTCTTGCTTTAATCGCCATGATTGACGGCGCAATGGCGAAAGAAAAAGTGTTGCTGGTCACGCAAGAGTTTCCGCCATTGCAAGTGATGACGGGGCATGGCGAGTACACCGGCTTCGTCATCGACTTCATGAAGGAAGTGATGGCGGACGTCGCCAGGGAAAATAACATTGAGAGCAGCATCATGTTCGCCCCCTGGAAGCGGGCGATGTTGTTGGCGGAGAGTCAGCCTAACATCGTGTTCTTCTCGCTGTCGCGCACGCCTGAGCGGGAAAACAAATTCCACTGGTTGGGATGGGTGGCGCCTTACGATGTGTATCTTTATAAACTCAGCTCCCGGGAAGATATTCAAGCGAAGGGCTGGGAGGATATCATTGGTAAGGGATACAGTATCAGCGTGCAAAGCGGCAGTAACTTTGAGGAACTGCTGAAACGCAAGGGGATTGGCTTTCCGCCGGACAATACGATGGTGGAGACGGTGGTGCATAACTCGCAGAACATCATGCGGGAGTATCGTGGCTTTACGGATCTTATGATGCAGGTCGAAGTCAGTTTTCCCATTCGCCTGAAAGAGGTGAATCTCAGCCCGTCCAACTTTGAAAAACTGTTCAGAATTGAAGAGCTGTCGGGACGTTTGTGGGCGGTGGTGAGTCCGAAAACGTCTGATGCTATCAAACAGGCGTTACAGAAAAGCTTTGATCGTTTGAAAGCGGCGGGACGGGATAAAGAGCTGATGCGCCGTTACTTCGTGGAGCCGCCGGCGGACGCTCTGTTAGAGGTGGAAAGAACGTTGGAGAACGACGTCGCTTGGCCGGGGTAAGTCTGCGATAAGACTGAGCGGGTCAGGAAATACGGATACTGGCGACGACGCCTTCACAGCGCAGAGAACCCAAAGTGGAGCTGGACGTATAAATAAAGAAGCTGCCGCCATCCACGTCAATCGCCGCCACTTCTATAGAGAACTGCTCAGACATGCGGTTCGCCTCGCTCAGCGCGTCATTCCCTGATTTCAGAAACACGGTGGCGCCGCTTTCAAGGCCTGCGATGTCGCCCTCCAGTGGCGCAGGGTCATCGCAACCCGAATTGACGGCGATGTGGAACTGGGCGTCACATCCACCCAGCCAGGACGATACACACAGCGTCGCCAAAGCGACCCAGCTTATAAGCTTGCTCATGAGCGGCCCCTTCCCCATGGACTTGATTTGAGTATACGCCTTTGTGGCGGATGGCGTCAGGACTTGGCTGCGCGCCGACGGCTTTCCCAGATGGATAACGTATCCAGCAGGGTGCGGGCGCAGGCGGCGGGGTTGGCCTGAAGCAGAAAGTGAGGGCCTTTGATACGCGCCAGACGGTTGTTAGGGAAATACTGTTGGATCTCCTGCGCTTTGCCTGGCGACACTAAATAATCGTCGCTGGCTTGCAGGTAAATAGACGGCAAAGAGACGGGTTCACGCCGCCAGTGCAGATGTTGCAGCGCCTCCAGACGCGCCTTGAGCGTGGCCGCTGGCGTGGAGCGCACTGCGGTGGAGAAGCGTTGCAGGAAGTCATCGCCGACATCGGCGCCTAGCAGCAGGCGTCGCTGCGTCCAGCTGGAAAAAGGCAGACGCATCATGCGTTGCAGCGGCAGCCGTCGGCCGACGCATACCGCCCAGGGACTGGGAATGGACAAAAATGTGGCGACGAAAATGACGCCCTGCAGACCCGGGACGCCGTCCGCCGCTAACAGTGCGCCGATGGGGCCGGAAAAGGACTCCGCCAGCAGATAGAAGTCATCGTCAGGAAGCTGTTCGCGAACATAGTTGGCCAGCGAGTCATAATCCTGGGCCCCGGTTTGCGGTAACGGAATAATTTGCGTTTCAACCTGGGGTATACATTCCAGAAATGGCGAGAACAAATCCCCGGTTCCGTCCATGCCTGGCAACATCACCAATTTTGGTTGTGACTTCATCGCTGATGTGAATCCCTGGTGGCGGCTATTATTTCGTCCTGCAGTTTTTCCAGGTCGTCCAGTATTCGAATGAACTTGCGTCCGAATGGGGTGATTTCATATTCCACACGCGGCGGAATTTCCGGATAAGCGATGCGTTTGATAATGCCGAAGTTCTGGTTTTTGCGCAGGCAGTCGTTAAGCACTTTGGTCGTCAGGCCATCCACCCGGCGCACCATTTCTCCGGGGCGGTTGACGCCGTTCGCCAAGAGACTGAAAACGGTCAGCGACCATTTGCAGCCATAAATGGTTTCCACCATACGGGCGCTTTCCAATGGCGGCGTTTTCAAGGGGACGGTATCTTCGGACATAGACTCGAAACCATTAACGGGCCACAAAGGCCCAGGACTGCGATGACCCCAGATAATAAACAAAAAGCCCCGGAAACCTAAATAAGATTTCCGGGGCTTGCGTTATATGAAGGGATTACTCAGCAATTGCGTCAGCTTGTAGCGTTTCCCCTGATTCGCCGAATAAACCACGGACTACTTGCCAGCCCATGGCGAAGGCGCCGACGATAAAGATGACGTCACCGAGGGTACGGGCCCAGCGCAGGGTTTCCATGATGTCCTGTTGCATAAATACCTCGCTGCGCGCATACCATAGACCCTGGCTGGCGCTGGCGTGGAATTGCAGTAGTCCGATTGGCGCCAGACTGACGACGACCATCAACGCCAATCCCGCATTCAGCCACCAGAATCCGGTTTTCATCAATCGATCGCTAAAGACCATATGGGGGCGGATATAGCGCAGCACCAGCAGGGTGAAGCCCAGAGCCAGGAAACCGTAGACGCCAAATAGCGCTGAATGGGCGTGCACTGGCGTGGTGTTCAGTCCCTGGATGTAATACAGCGAAATCGGCGGATTGATCAGGAAGCCGAAGACGCCTGCTCCCAGCATGTTCCAGAAGGCGACGGCGACAAAACAGAGTAGCGGCCATTTCAGGTGATCCATCCATGGAGCCCGTGTTTTCAGGCGCCAGTTCTCCCAGGCTTCGTAGCCCAGCACAATCAAGGGAACCACTTCCAGCGCGCTGAAAGTGGCGCCGACGGCCATCACGGGCGTTGTGGTGCCGGCGAAGTAAAGATGGTGAAACGTACCGGGGACGCCCCCGAGCATAAACAGTGAGGCCGAAGCCAGGCTGGCGGTGGTCGCCATGGGCCGCGACACCAGCCCCATGGTGGAGAAAATAAACGCCAGCGCAGTTGTGGCGAAGACCTCGAAGAACCCTTCCACCCAAAGGTGCACCACCCACCAGCGCCAGTATTCCATGATGGAAAGATGCGTGCGTTCGCCGTAGAAAAAGGCGGAACCGTAAAATAGCCCGATGGCGATTACTGACGCGGTCAACAACGCTAACAGGTTTTTGTCGCCGGGACGTCGCAAACCATTGACGATTCCCCGCAGCATCAATACTAGCCAGAACGCGACGCCGAGGAATTTGCCAATCTGCCAGAGGCGTCCCAGATCCACATATTCATATCCCTGATGACCCAGCCAGAAATTCAGTTCTGGCGGCATAATCTGTGCGATCGCCAGCCAGTTGCCGACAAAGGAGCCGACCACCACCACGACTAGCGCCCAGAACAGAATATCGACGCCCAGCTTTTGGTATTTAGGGTCTTTGCCGCCATTGATAATGGGCGCGAGGAACAAGCCCGCAGCAAGGAATCCGGTGGCGATCCAGAACAGCGCGCTCTGAATATGCCAGGTGCGCACCAGCGAGTAGGGAAACCATTGGGAGACATCAAGACCGTAAAAGTGCTGCCCTTCAACGGTGTAGTGGGCGGTGAAGCCGCCAAGCAGCACCTGAAAGGCGAACAGGGCGACAATCAGGAACAGGTACTTGCCCAGCGCCTGTTGAGATGGCGTCAGCGGGAAACGAGTCAGTGGATCTGACAGCGGCGCGACTGGCTCCGCCTCATCATGTTTATGCAGAAACGCCCAACCCCAAATCAACAGACCGACGCCGGCGATCAGGAGTGCGACGCTAACAATGGACCACATGATGTTTTCCGCGGTGGGACGGTTATCTATCAAGGGTTCATGTGGCCAGTTGTTGGTGTAGGTGACGTCGCTGTCGGGTCTTTGCGTGGCGGCGGCCCAGGCAGTCCAGAAGAAAAAGGCGGCGAGTTTTTCTCTGCGTTGAGCGTCGGGCAGGGTATTCTCCTTCATGGCGTAACTTTCACGAGTTCCCTGTAAATCCACCGCGTCGCCGAACAGACGGCTGTAATACTCCGCGATATCCGCCATGGCCTGCGCCCGTCGCGGGCTGACTGTCGCCGCACCGCTGTCCGCGTTGTAGGTGTTGGTGCGGTATTCGTTTTTCAGACGATGGCGCAGGATGCTTCGCCGTTCGTCATCCAAGTCCTTATAAGCGGCGCCATAAACCTCCTGCGCCGCCAGCTCCAGCCAGCGCTCCAATTCACGATGTAGCCAGTCTGCAGTCCAGTCTGGCGCCTGATAAGCGCCGTGTCCCCAGATTGAGCCCAGTTGCATGCCGCCAACGGATTGCCAGGCGGTCTGCCCATCGAGGATATTCTCATGGGTAAAAATGGTCTCGCCTGTAGTGGCGACATAGCGCTCTGGAATCGGCGGCGCCTGCCGGTAAACCTCGCGACCAAAGAACCCGAGCAAGCAGAAGGTGACGCCCAGTACGGCGATTAGCAGCCACCAGAGTTTGCGATAGTCAGACATGGGCGTCCTCCACGGCGTCGGCGAACAAAATGTTGTTCTCCAGATGGATATGCTGCATCAAGTCGTCGCGCAGTTGGGCGAGCCCGGCGTAAAGTGCGCGCCAGGTGTTGCAGGCGCCTTTGGGGGGCGTGATGTTGTTGGTCAACGCCTCTAAATGCGCCAGTGCGTCGCCGTGCTGATCATGCTCCATACGCATGACGGAAATAGGGCCTTGCGCCTGCATGCCGCTCATTCCCGCCAGTAGTATGGGAAACAGGATGTTCTCCTCTTTCATCATGTGGCTTTCCAGCTCCTGAAGCATTTCCGTCAGATGCTGGGCCAGTCCGTTGGGACATTCCTCTCGCTCTCCATGGACATGCTCCACGCGGCGGGCGAGGTGTATCAGCTCTGGAAGCTGCTCGCGATGGCGAGCGTGGTAACGGGTGAGGATATGGTCGATCAGCTCAGGACGGCCGGCCTGGCTCCAATTATCCTCCGGCTCCTCCTGTAAGGCGTTGAGCTGCTGCAACACAAGGTCCGGCTCTATCTCCTTCTCAGCCAGCGCATCCCGTAGTTTCTTCGCGCCTCCGCAACAAAAATCCAGTTGATATTCACGAAAGAGGCGGGTGGAGCCGGGTAGGTTGCGAGCGATCCAGCCGACGGGGCGATCAAGTAAGGTCATGGCGGGTTTCCTTTGATAGTGATTAACTCACCATAGCAATGGCAACCTTTGTGCCATTGGCTAAGCCATTGATATTTTTGGTATAAAAATTACATGTGGTGTTTTTTACCCGAATCGAATAGGGTTATAAAAACCCTTTTAAGGTGATTAATACCATGATTGAGGCCAGTCTATTGGCGGACCTGGTGACGGAACTGCCCCATGCTGTGCGTTATCAGCGCCTAATGAACACTATGCGGGAATATTTTCGGTGCGGCGCGGTGGCGCTATTACGGCTTGATGGCGACAGTCTGCGGCCGCTGGCGGCGGAGGGCCTGGTGGTGGAAACCTTGGGGCGCCGTTTTATCATCGCAAAGCATCCCCGGCTTGCGGCGATTCTGGCCAGTCGGCGGCCAGTGTGTTTCCCTTGTGATTCGAGTTTGCCCGATCCCTACGACGGGCTGCTGGAAAGCTGCGTCGGTGAGCCTTTGCCCGTACATGATTGTATGGGCGTGAGCCTTTATGTGGATGGCGTCCTGTGGGGAGCGGTGACCCTGGATGCGCTGCAGGAAGGAACTTTTGATGCGCAGGCGCAGCAGGATCTGGCGCGTTTTACATTGATCATCGAAGCGTCGGTAAGAGTGACCCGGCTGGAGCAGGAACGCAGGAATCTGGCGCTCATGCGGCAGGATGGAGATCGGCGGGGCGTAGCGCAGGAGGAAAGCGAGATCATTGGCTCCAGCGACAGTATCCGAAGTCTGCTGCGGGAATTGGACGTGGTGGCGGACTCAGAGTTGCCGGTGCTGCTGATGGGGGAAACCGGGGTGGGCAAGGAGCTGTTTGCGCGACGCTTGCACAGTCGTTCGCCGCGTCGGGAGCGCCCGTTGATCCACGTGAATTGCGCGGCGTTGCCGGAATCTCTGGTGGAAAGTGAGCTGTTCGGTCATAGCAAAGGCGCATTCTCGGGCGCGACGGCGGATCGCGCAGGCCGGTTTGAAGCGGCGCAAGGAGGCGTCATCTTTCTTGATGAAGTGGGTGAGTTGCCGCTCAGCGTGCAGGCCAAGTTGTTGCGGACTCTGCAGAACGGAGAGATTCAACGCTTGGGCGAGGACAAACCAAGGCAAGTGGATGTGCGGGTCATCGCTGCGACAAATCGACAGTTGAAAGAAAGTGTTCGCGCTGGCGATTTCCGGGCGGATCTGTATCACCGCTTGTCCGTCTATCCTGTATGGATTCCACCGTTGCGCGAGCGGGGCTCCGATGTGCTGGTGCTGGCGGGGCACTTTCTGGAACTTAACCGCTCCCGCCTGGGCGTGCGCAGCCTGCGGCTGTCGCGAGCGGCGGAGCAGGCGCTGTGCGCATATTCCTGGCCGGGAAATGTACGGGAGCTGGAGCACGTAATCAGTCGTGCGGCGCTCAAAGCGATCAGCCGCGGCGCCAGCCGCAATGATATTGTGACGCTGGATGCGGCGTTACTGGACCTGGACTACGGCGACGCTGTGTCGGCGCCCAGAGAAAGCTTGATGTCGGAAAGCTTGAGTCATGCGCGCGTCCGCTCCCTGCGCACCGCGGTGGAGGACTGCCAGCGCGAAGTGATCCGTGAGTCGGTGAATCGTCACGATGGCTCCTGGGCCGCCGCTGCTCGTGAGCTGGAGGTGGATTCGAGTAATCTGCATAAAATGGCCAAGAAACTGGGTCTGAAATGAGCCCGACGTCGGCGGTGCTGATGCTGGTTAAGCCCAGACTGCCGCCGACAGCGATAGTCAGCAAGATCGATCAGGCGAGTCTGCGCCCGCACTGCCACACTGCTCTCCGTTGAGGCGAATATGGCGAATGAGACGACTGTAAGCACTTATCAAAACCGACTGCGGCGCGTGCTGGTATACATTGATCAGCATTTGCTTGATGGCTTGAGCGTCGAAGAGCTGAGCCAGGTCGCTCACTTCTCAAAATTTCATTTCCACCGGCAGTTTTCTGCGAGCATGGGAATGGGCGTGTACAAGTATGTGCAGTGGCGGCGGTTAAAGAAAGCCGCTCATGAGCTGGCCTATCGCAGCCGTTATAACGTGACGGATATTGCGTTGAATACCGGGTTTGACAGCCTGGAAGCCTTTTCCCGAGCCTTCAAGAAAGTGTGCGGGCAAACGCCTTCCCAGTTTCGGCGACAACCGCGGTGGGAGCCTTGGCGCGATCATGAAGAACTTCTACTCAGAGCGAGGGCGAACATTATGCTAACGGATAACTCGAACTATTCAGTCAATATCGTAGAACAGGAGGCCATTCCGGTAGCGGCGCTGGAACATCGCGGCGCTTCAGAACGTCTGGGCGAATCCATCAGGCGCTTTATCGAATGGCGTAAAGCCAACAAACTACCTCCCTCCATCAGCGCCACCTATAACATCCTGTACAACGATCCAGAGTCTGCGCCGGCGGAGGCGTTCCGCATGGACTTGTGCGCAGGCGTTAACTCAGAGATTGAAGAAAACCCCTGCGGCGTCATCGCTAAAACCCTTTCGGCAGGGCGTTATGCCGTACTGCGTCATATTGGGCCTGACGCTGGCTTGCGGGCGGCTTTTCACTTTTTGTATGGCGAGTGGTTGCCTGCGAGCGGGGAAGCGCTGCGCGATACGCCTTGCTTTCTACAACGCGTGACCATGTATCCGGACGTCCCTGAGCATGAAGCGATCATCGATATCTACTTGCCATTGGTTTGATTAGCGGCGCGTTGCCAAAAAGGTTCTTCTTCGACCCAAATCCAGCAATAATGCGAGTCGAAGTTGAGAGCCAGAAATGAGAGATAGAGATGCTGCGCATTTTGGGGATTTTATTATTACTGATGTTGACCAGCTGTGGTTTTGTGGAGGGCGTTGATGACGCCAAGGCCGCCGCCACGAACTTTTTTGACGACAGAATCAAGGAAGGCGGTCCCGGCGCGGACCGTTTTTATTCCTCGCACTTTACGGAGTCTGTGGACCCTGAAGAGTGGGAGAGTATTCGTCGATTGGTGCAAAAGGCCAATGGCGACTTGCGTAGTTATTCTCTTGAGACATGGCGCGCACAGGACAAAGTGCAGACAAATGGCTTGTCCGGTATGTTTGTGACACTAACTTACAAGACAACCTATACCAATGGGGAAGGCGTAGAGACGCTGATTATGTTCAGGAATGACGATAACCCGGAATATAAGGTGACGTATCATCACTTTAACAGTGAGGCGATCAACCGGCTCGTCAAGCAAGGGATTGATGAGGTCGCCAGTAAGACAGAAGCGATCAAACCCATCGCCGTCAAAGGCGCTGACAAGTAGCAGGTTGTAGCCCCTGAATGAAACTCACTGCGAAACTGGCCGCGTGGCGTCTGGGTTGGAAACTGTATTTTTTCCTGTGCGCTCTTATTGCCGTACTGTTTGCGGTGATTGTCACGCACGCGCAATTTGCCTGGCATGACTATATAGACTTGGCGTTTTTCTATCTCAATCTGGCGGCGATTTATGGCGTCGCTTTTAACAAAAGAATAGGGTGCGTCTGGTTCTGGAAAGGTCTGCTGTGGGTTTATCCTGTCTGGTCGCTGTTATATCAATTTGTCTTGCCGTTCGGATATGACTTTCCCCTCATGGGCATGCGAGCATACGCTAACTGGACAATGATATTCCCATTGGGCGTCACTCTAGTCAGCACGCGGTGTATTTATAATTATGGATTTAAGTCGCAGAGCTTGTGGATGGGGTCATGCATTACACCGTCCACGTCGTGAAGCGGGATCGAAATAGTTAGGGATCAAATATGAGTGACTTGTACGCGCCACCCAAAAGCCAGGTGTCGGATGGCTCTATGCTGGTTAAAGAGCCAAACGTCATCTGGAAAATATTCTTTGTGATTTGTGTGCTGTTGAATCTGATCGCAGCGCCATTTCTGATTATGTCCTTCATTGGCGATGACTATTTGGAGATAGACTTCCATGCCGGCGCGTTAGACTACCTTGACTGGCTGATACAGTGCGTCATGTTGGTCGGTTTGTTTGGCTACGCTTTTTCCAAGCGTATCGGCGCGCGGACCTTATGGAAAGTCGCCTTACCACTGTATGTCATCTGGTTTGTCTCGTACGCCTTTATCCTGCCGTTCGGATTTGGCGTGTTTCAGTTCAATGAGCCGCCCACGCTGGATTGGACATTGGCGATAGATCCGCTGTTTACCCTGGCGGTGGCGCAAGCGCTATATCGCTACAGCTACTCCTCAGACTATCTTTGGCGTGAGTAATTAACAGCTGATGAGTAACCCGTTAAGAGGTCTTACTCAATGGGATATTCTCTGTCGTACTTCTCGTAAAGCGGCAGGAGCTGATGAGTTTCAATGAGGTGCGCGACGCCTTCGTTATACTTCTCTCGTAGATACTCGCCGCGTTCGCCTTTGGAAAAAGTCATATACAGGAACACACGGGTCACTGGCTCAGTGCGAAACCGGGTTTTGTCCACCAGGATATTGCTGAATGTGATATTGGTTTGGCGCAGGTTGTCGAAGTAGTAGTCCGCCCGTTTCAGATAGACTTTGGAGAGAGCGCTTTCTCTGGAGTTTAGATCCTCCCCTTGCAGATACTGCTTCACCTGATCGTCGATATAATCCGTATAACCTCGAATCCATACGCCGTTTTTCCCTTCCAGCGATTTCAGTCCTTTCCATTCTCCAAAGTGCTCCGGCAAAAAGGTGACGGCCTCAGTGATAACGGAAATAGGGTAGAGCGCTTGCGGGTACTCATCGGTAGGGTCAAGCCCGCCGTACATGTCGGCGTGTCCGTCTTTCACCATCAGCTCGGCCCGTTTCCACGGTACGATAATCTGATTTACCTCGATATTCACATGCTTGAACGCAGCGAAAATGATTTCGTTGTAAAGCCCTTTTCCGTCTTTTTCCACGCTGCCTTCCCACTCTGGAGTGGCCCAGGTAATGCGAAGCGGCTCCTCCGCATAGGAGAAGTGGCTGCTTAAACAGGTGAGAATAAGTAATGCGAGTGGTTTGAGCATCTAGCGTCCAATCAGATAATGCCCGGGATATCCGGCGGAATAATAGTATAAGCCAGATCCAATGCGAAGGCTGGAATGCCTCCTTTGTATGTCCTTAACCGGCTTCGTCGCGCAATAATATTTTTTTCTTGCGTGAAATCAACAAACTATACCGATAAGTGCCTACCGAACCAATTTGTGCTTACTTTTTTGACGTCCCCTGGAAGCCTACTCTGTGCTCCTGTTTCGAATGACTTTAGAGAGGTGAGGCATCATGCATTGGCTACAAGGTTCCTGGGCGTTAATTGTAGGCGGCTCCAGTGGAATGGGGTTGGAAATTGCGCGTAGGATGGCCGCGGCGGGCGTGAATATCATGCTGGTTGGCAAGCGTCGGGAAAAACTGCAACAGGCTGGCGAGGCTTTGCGTGGCAAAGCGGAAATCAGGACGCTGAGCGTTGACCTGTATGACGACGAGCAAGTTGCTGGTTTGATAGATCAACTGAATGATCTGGGTGACCCCATTCGTTATCTGGTGAACGCCGCCGGGTATTTCAATCCCAAGCCATTCCTGGAGCATACGCCAGCGGATTACGACGCCTATCTGGGTTTGAATAAAGCGTTGTTCTTTATCTCCCAGGCGGTCGCTGCAAATATGCGGAAGCATGGCGGTGGCGCTGTGCTGAACTTTGGATCCATGTGGGCGAAGCAGGCGGTAAAAGCCACGCCGTCCTCCGCATATTCGATGGCGAAGGCGGGCTTGCACGCACTGACCCAGCACATGGCGATGGAACTGGCGGATGATGGCGTTCGCGTCAACGCAATTGCGCCAGCGGTAGTGAAAACGCCGATCTATGAGGCTTTTATCGCTCCCGAAGAGGTTGACGAAACCTTGGCGACGCTAAACGCATTCCATCCTATTGGTCGCATTGGCGAGGTTGGGGATGTGGCGAGCGCTGCGATGTTTCTGCTGTCGGACCAGGCTGACTGGGTGACAGGCGCGATCTGGGACGTGGACGGCGGCGTTATGGCGGGACGCAATTAGTTCGTCGCATGCAGGGCGTCGTCGCTGCGTTGGCGGCGAGAGCCCTGCTATAGCGCCGCGCCTATCCCCTCAATGCGACATACAGGAGTAGCGTGTAGTGGATGAGACGGTGAGCAGTAGACTGCGCTGTGTGGATTTACCAACTCAATGAGCGTGGCGCTTGCGGACTCGAAAGAAGCTCAGCTGGCGTGCAGTGGTATTGTCTCCATTCATCTGATGTTAGGAGAGCGCAGCTGGGGCTGATTGGTGCGAAGGTGTTGATGGCGCGCCGATTCGGCAATGGGCTGAACCGGAGTGATCAGCGCCACTCGCAGTTACTTTCAATGCTGGCCGCGCCCAGATGCACGTATCTTCGCTCCTGCGTCAGTTCGCAGATAAAGCGCAGGGGGCGTCCCGCCAGTTCGTCATTGGGCTTCGGGCCCACTTTAATCGTGCTCCAGATCAGGTGTTCAGTACCATTTACTTCGACATAAATGGTCTGCGCCGCACGAAACGGGATCGGCAACAGCGTCGCCAGCAGAGAAATCTTATATAAAGCGGGCAGGCGGAAGCTTCCATCCTGGGCGGTGCGTACGCTGTCGGAGGACTTTTGACGCCATTCGACCCAACGGGTCACTGTGGCGCCTGATACAGGTTCGCCGGCGTAGGTAATCACGCCGTAAACTTCTGAAAATAGGCACACTTTGCCGATCATATCCAAGACTCCCATGTCTTGCGCAGACATCATGGCTAGCGTAGGGAATGATAGCATGTTTCCCTGTAAAGATTATGTAAGGGGTTAATTTTAATATATATTTCATGCTGGCCTCCCAACTGGCGATAGCGCTCGGCGCAGGCCGGGGGAGATGCATGCCTCAACAGAATCTGGACAGAACGGAGAGTGAAGAATGATTTTCAGGAGAGATGGATATAGGGATATCAAAAAGATTCTCGCCTTGGGGGCGATGCTCGCGCTAGGCGCATGCGCCCACCAGGGCGCCAAGCCTCCCATACAGAAAAACCTGAGCCAAGCGTACGCTGATGCGGTCAGGGATGCTGAAATTGTAGAGCCGAATGAGATATCCAAAAACCTGACGGCGATTACGCCGCTGAATCCCGCTCTGGAGTGGAGTGGCGACCGACAAAAAGTGTTGGTGACGACATGGACCTCCTGGGACGGCTACGACAACTCAGTGGGCCAGACGCAGATTCTGTCCAGAGAAGTATGGGTGACGGTGGTTCCTGAAGTGAAAAATTTCTGTCGCGCCCGCTATAAGTTTCCGGAACAGACGATATTGCGACTGGAGCAATTACTGGGTTTGCCGCCTGGGGATAATAAAACCAAGTTTGTGGAAATGTGGGTGAGTCCGTCAGATCTGTTCCGCCCCTCACCGGATCCGGAAATCAGCGATCATGAAGCAGAGCTGGACTTCCCGGTCTCGGACCGGTTTGTCACCGTGAGTAAAGAGCACAAGGAATGGTTCAAAAATCTGCGCAAAACGTCGTACGGCGAGAACGGTTACCCCTGGACCCGGTTGGGTTACACCTATGACTGGGGCAACCCGGAGTCGGAAGTGGGATTGAGTGAATTTGTCATACGCGCCGGAGCCAATGTCAACGTGCACAGCGTGACCAAGACGATCAAATACTGCGAATAACCGAGAACGGCGGCTCCGGGCGCGCCCGGAGCTTAGTCCAGGTAAATCTCCACGCGCTCTTTGCCCTTGCCGACATTCTTGCGTTTCATGGAGATGCGTCCCACTTCCCCAGTGCGGGTCAGATGCGTACCGCCGCAAGGGACTTCGGCAAATCCCTCCACCCGCCAATAGCGTCTTTCTGCATCTTCGTCACTGAAATCGCTGATGATGTCGCGGTTTTCGTCGATGAGACGTTGCGCGTCGGCGTCAATATCCGGCAACAGTGGGGAAATGCTTTGAGGCCAGGAGAAATCGATACGCGCCTTTTCCTCGGCGATATGCGCGCCGACTTTATCAACGCCGTTCAGCTTGCGATAGAAGAGTTCGAGCACCAGTTCTGCGGCAAAATGCAGTCGCATCAGGCGATATCGTCTCTCCCAATCAATGGTGATTTCCACTGGATCGCCGACCTGAAGCGCATGATCGTCCGGCAGCTCGTAAAAAATTTCCTGCTCTTCCTTGCGCGCGCTAATCACTCTGAAGCCGCCAATGGTCCCATGGTCGCTTTCCTGTCCGCCGGAGAGCGCATAAAAGATAGTTTCCTCGACCGTTATCACGGCGTCTTGTACGCTAGTGACGTAGGTGCTGAGAGTCGTGAGGTAGGGGTCTTCCCAGAATATTTTTCTTGTCATACTTCTGCCTGAAAAAGTCCTTTAAACAGATACGCGGAATCTTCGCCAACCATTGCAGCGTTTGCAAGAGGGGAGGAGATCAATGACCAGCCTGATTCCCGCTTTTGACCCGCTCCAGGATATTGCGCCAAAGCTGTAGTGGGGAGATGCTGGCGTAACCAGATTCCTGGGCGTTATTTCCTTGATAAAAGGCAGCCAACTCAGAGTACTTCTTTGCATAGTTTGCGACAGTGCAAAGTCGCGACGGCTCAGCCGCCGCTTGATTTTATAATCTGATCATCCCTGAAACGAAAGGATGTCATGTATCTGGCTAAGCTATACGCAGATAGTAAGTTTTTGCTTGGGTGAGTTGCGCATAGGCTAGTTCCGATAGCTGCGCGCCGCATCCAGATTGTTTAACGCCTCCCCAAGCCAGAGTAGGGTCAATATGAGTGCTTTGGTTCATCAGCACTGCGCCAGTCTGTAGTCTCTCGCCTATTGCCTGGGCGCGGGCAGCGTCCTGGGTCCACAGAGAGGCCCTTAGACCGTAAAGACTGTCGTTCATATAGTGGATGGCTTCAGCGTCATCCTTCACCTTCATGACGCCTATAATCGGGCCGAAGGTCTCACTTGTCATCAATGCCATGGAATGATCGACGTTCGTTAGCACCTGTGGTGGCAGATAGGCTGGACCCAGGCATGAGTCAGAGCAATGAGCTTGCTCAATGCAAGGCGTTGCGCCCTGTGCGATAGCTGCGTTCAGTTGTGTTTTGACCGCCATGGCCTGTTGCGGGCTTACCATCGGCCCTAATGTGGTGGAGGGTTCCATGGGATTGGCCAATTTGTAGTGTTTAACGTCCGCAACCAAGGCGTCTAAGAAGTCGTCATAGATATCTTCGTGAACATATACGCGTTCGATGGCGCGATTGGATTGTCCGCAATTGAACAAAGCGCCTTGGGCAATACTGGCGGCGCTTGAATGCAATGGCGCGTCGGAGAAAACATAAGCAGGATTGTTGCCGCCTAAATCAAGAGTTAGCCTTCTGAAAGTTCCAGCGGCGGCGCGCTCAATAGCGACGCCTTTCGCACTGGGCCCGGTAAAGGAAACATGGCCTATTCGTTGGTCGCTGATCAAGCGTAATGTATCTGCGTCGTTGACGTGTAAATGCTGAAATACGCCGTCTGGGAGCCCGGCCTCAAAGAATATGTGAGAGAACCGCTCCGCACACAATAGCGTCTGCATGGAATGTTTGAGAATAACGCAGTTGCCCGCCATGAGTGCAGGAATAATAGCGCTGGCTGCGGTAAGGTAAGGATGACTCCATGGCGCGATACACAAGGCTATGCCTAGAGGTTCGCGCCTCATAAAACGGCGAATGCCGGTTTTTGGTTGCGTTATGATGTCTTCAAGATATCTTTCGGCGATATCAATCATGTGTTCGGCACACACTTCCGTCTCTTTGATTTCTTGGGGCGTCTCGCGCACTGGACGGCCCATCAATAGGGTAATCTCCGGAGCAATCTCCCGCGTTTGCGTCGCTAGCGCGGCAATGGCGAGACGGCAATAGCGTGCGCGCTCTGTGATGGAGACTGTACGCCAGATTCTTTGGGCGGTGAGTGCGCGTTCGAGTGCTGCGTGGATTTGAAAGTCTGTGGCTGGTTCCCTTTCCGCCACTAGTGATCCGTCAATGGGTGAAATGATTCTCATGATAGCTGCTTCCCTATACTTGTCGTCGCAATAAAATTCCCTCTGCTCAGCTTTAATTATTGCAAATTCCTGGGGGTTGTCGCGTGGTTTTACAAATCTTGTGGAACGTTTCCTATTGCATTTGGGACGTCTCTGTGTGGGTAGAAGGAAGGGGAGTGATCTCCCGGTTTTGGTTTGCGTTAGATTATTGGTGCGGCATGCACTAATTTCGTTGAATAGTCCATTATTTTTACATATCTAATAAGACAAAAAAGCATTGTCCTTATAAATCAAAGGTCTAAATGTTGGCATGCTGGTTGCTATGTAACGGGAGCAATAAGGGCACGACTCTTCACTATAAAAACTAGCATTTACGCTAAATCAATTTAACCGACATTTTTCAGAGGACATCATGAAGAAACTCGCATTTCTAGCAAGCCTTCCATTAATGCTGGGCGCGGCCAGCGCATATGCTATTCCAGCTTCTTACGGCACTACTACTCACGACACAACTGCGTGGCAAGAACTGGCGGACGCGCCTAATGGCGACTCCTACGGCGTTTCCTGGACTACTGACGGCGGCGCAAGCTGGGGTCGTAACGACCTGACTGTCGGTCAAACCGTTCAATTCAAATTCAGCGTACACAAGAAGAATGTGGGTACACACTACGCTGACCTGATGAAAGCCTGGATTGACTGGGACCAAAATGGCGTATTCGACGCTAGCGACGAAATTGCATACGGCGAACACAAACTGACTGACTTTGAGCCAGTGTTGGGAATGTGGCAGGCGCCTACTAACCCAGACTTTTCTTTCTTCTCAAGCGAATACACGCTGACCAACGCTGACGTGGGCGATTTCTGGTTGCGCTCTATCGTGACTTGCAGCCACTCAATCACCAACATGTACGGCGGTACTTGGAATGATCAGTGGAAAACTGAATACACTGGTAGCTATGAAGATCGTATGACTCCAACCGGTCATTATTACCAAGGTGAAACTGAAGAGTGGAAAATCTCTGTTCACTCTGTACCTGAACCCACTACTTTCGCACTGTTGGGTCTGGGCCTGATTGGTCTCGTAGCTAGAAAGCGCGCTAAATAATATAATCGCAGCTAGCTTTGATGATCCTGGATCGGCGGGAGTTTTTTCTCCGGTCCAGGTATCGCTTTTCCTCTTCTAGCTGACGCTCATACTCAGATTATCTCGAAGTAGCGCTCCAGCTCCCACATTGAAATATATTTCCTGTATTCCCGCTCCTCCCACTCGCGAGTCGCTGCAAAGTGCTCGACAAAAGGGGAACCAAAAAAGTCTCTGGCCATCTGGCAGTTTTTCAGGCGTTGCGCCGCGTCCCATAAAGTCGACGGAAGCTGCAAATGCTCAGGAAATGTCTGATCATAGGCGTTGCCGTCCACCATGCATTCCGGTTCGAGTTTGTTTTCCATTCCCCACAGTCCCGATGCGATGACCGCCGCGAGGATGACATAGGGGTTGGCGTCGGCGGCGCCAATTCGATACTCCAATCGTTGAGATTGTATGTCTCCGGGAATAACTCGGATAGCGCAGGTTCTGTTATCGATGCCAACGCTGGCTTCTGTAGGAGCCCAGAACCCGGGAATGAGTCGTCGATAAGAATTAATCGTGGGAGCAATCATCGCCATGAGTTCTGGCATAAGCTTTTGTTGGCCTGCGATGAAATGGCGCATTGTGGCGCTCATTTTGGCTTCTTTTTCTCCATCATAAAAAAGGTTTAGCCCTTTGTTGTCTTTTAACGATAAATGTATGTGGCCGCTCTGTCCGGGATAATCTTTCGACCACTTGGCCATGAAGGTGGCCATCTTGCCTTGCTTTTGCAGCGCAACTTTTGTGAACGTTTTAAACAGTGCGGCTTTATCGGCTGCGTTAATTGCTTCATCGTGGGTAATCGCCGCCTCAAGAACTCCGGGACCGGTTTCCTCATGGAGGCCTTCAAGAGGAAAGTCCATATCATCCGCCAACTGTAAAAGATTCAAATAGGTATCTGACTCCACGCTGTTGCGGATGACGGAATAACCGAATTCTGACGGCGCCATGGGGGTGAGGCCCTGGAAAGATTTCTCCCGGATACTGTGAGGCGTTTCTTCAAAAACAAAAAATTCATATTCAAAACCGCAATCAACTTCCACACCCATGTCTCTGGCTTTCGCTACAACTCTTTTGAGTAGAGCACGCGGACAGATTGCTTCCGCTTTATCGGCAAATTCAGCCAGAAAGAACACTCCGCCGCTTTCAAGGGGCAAAGTTCGGCAGCTAGAGGGGATAATACGCACTTGCGCATCAGGGTATCCCGTATGCCAACCGGTGTATGAAACATTGTCATAGAGCTGATCTTTCACGTCCCAGCCCAGAACGACATCGCAGAAACCGAATCCCTTGTCCAGCGCGGATAGGAATTTGGCTCGCGACATGTATTTGCCGCGCATGACGCCATCAATGTCAAATACGCCAACCTTTATGTGCTTGAACATGGAGTCTTCGATAAGCGTACGTGCGTCTGCTGCGGATTTTACTTCCCTTGGATCCATAACATCACCTGTGTGTTAAGCGGATGAAGAAAGGACGTATAACTAAATATAACAGCTCCGTGGGAACTTGATTGGATATTGCTAGTCCAACCATGCTCGGTATGACCTACTTAGAAAAGTTGGACTAAAGTCTAGGAATGTAAAACTGTTTTGTGCGCGCTTTCCCAGATACAAGCAAGTGGTCTGTCTGAATTAGTATCTACATCCGCCGCTACTGCTGTGTTTAGCCTTCAGTTTCGCACCCTTATACCTGGGGAAAGCGCGTTATTTACGAGATTAGTTGTATTTAGGAGTACGTAAAATGCCCGTTATGTTTGATTGGTTAGCCCACAATATTTTGTCTTTGCGTGTGGCGGGAGTGCAGAATTCCGCAACAGCTGCGGGCGGTCATTGCACTTGGCGCTTTTCTCAGGTGAAGAACCCGGTAAGAAGCTTGATTCTTACCAATCCGGACACCAGTGGCGGAATATGCGAGATGCTGGCGGCGAAGTGGCTGGAAGTTCATGCCAATGCGGAAAAATATGCTCGTTCAGGTGAAGCGACTTCGTTGGCGGGCTGGATCAGTCGCGCTGGCGGGGAGATTGATCCTAATAAAGTCCGTCAGATTATGCAGATGTTTATTATCGGGAGCACGATGAACTCCGGGGCGGTTGTGGGACAACCGGGCAGCGGCAGAGAAGATCAAACCTATGCGACGGAACGCTGGCTGCAATCTAAAGGCGTGACCAGACGCAAGCATATTTCCAGTGGTCCATCCTGGTTCAAGGGCATGTCGCGAGGGGCGACTGGCGCTCGTGGAGGGCGTCGTAGAGACTTCTCGGCGGAAATTGGTCGGGCGATTACTTCCAGCGCCAAGTCATACAAAATGATTGGTATCGCCGGGCCCAATTTTGCTCATGCTGTCGCAGCATGGAGTGAGACGGATGTAACTTTTTTTGATCCCAACTTTGGTGAGTTTTGGTTCCCTACGACAAATGCTTTCCAAGGATGGTTTCCCCGCTTCTGGCATCTGGCGGGATATGGAACGCCAGCGATAGGTCTGAGCGACTCCTATGAAATCATGGAGTATGACACGGTAGCTTAATTTTTCAGGTAAGATAGCGGCCGAATATAATGGGCGGGTAGCCTGAAAGGCGTCCATAGCCACGTATCCAGTATTCCAGCCTGAAAGCGATAAAGGAGTCTATTTTGGCCAAAGCATACCTTCCTCTTATTGGCGTTATCCTTTTGGTTGTGGTGCTTTGGCCCTACCCGGTGCTGATTCCTCTTAAATTACTGGTGGTTTTCTTTCATGAAGCTTCACACGCCATTATGACAGTGGCGACGGGAGGTGAAGTGGTGGAAATGGTCATCTCCGTTGATCAAGGCGGACATGTGCTATCCCGCGGAGGTAATCGTTTTTTGACGTTGTCCGCCGGCTATCTTGGGTCGTTGATCTGGGGCGTATTGATTTATCTGACGGCTCTACTGAGTCGTCTTGATCGTGCGCTTATGCTAATTCTTGGCCTGTCTTTATTGGCGATAGCCGCATGGTGGATTAGAGATGTCTTTGCATTGGGGTTTGCACTCGCTACCGGGGGCGCCATGATAGCCAGCGCGATCTGGTTGCCGGTGTCATTTAATGACGCGGTGCTGCGGGTTATTGGCGTCACCAGTATGCTATACGCGCCATTGGATATTTACAGCGACACAATTGAACGCTCTCACCTGCGGTCCGACGCAGTTATGCTTGGGGAGGCTTATGGCGGCTCAGGTATGATCTGGGGCATAGGCTGGTTTCTGTTGAGTCTGGCTGTCATATACGTCGCATTTAAATTCGGGCATCGAAGCCCGCCTTCGTCACAAGAAAATTGATACCTTTTCCCAGCAAGGCCGTATATCTATACTGAGCTCGCGCATGCAATTCTGTCGGTATTGAAACGCGGGATGCGAAAAAAATAACAACAATAGATAGATAATCAGGAGACAGACTATGAAAGCTATATGGAATGGCGCAGTCATTGCCGAAAGTCAGAACACGATCATATTGGAAGGAAACCATTATTTCCCCCCTTCCGCTATCCGCTCGGAATACTTCAAACCAAGTGATACCCGTACTGTCTGTGGGTGGAAAGGCACAGCCTGCTATTACGATATTGAAGTAGAGGGATCCACCAATCGAGATGCGGCTTGGTATTATCCTACGGCTTCAGAAACAGCCCGCAATATCCAGGACTATGTTGCTTTCTGGAGAGGAGTGACGATAGAAGAAGGCTAGCCAGATTAATATGGCGTGAGCGCTATTCCGAACTCCATTCAGCCAGTACGCTCACGCCATTGTAGTCATAACTCATACTCAGATAATTACTACGCATCTCAACGTGTGCAGGAACCGAGAAGCCTTTTTCCCATGCCTGATCATTGCTTGATGTGATAAGGAGACGCCAAGCGTCGTTTTCCTGGTAGAGCAGGCCCGTGTAGTAATAAATAACCGGCAAGCCAAAGTCGGTGTAAGACTCAATATCGGCAATCCACTCATACGTATCGTTTTCGGTCGGGCGAATATCCATTGATCCATTGAGCTGTTGGGGGATTCCATTCACGCTGTAAGACAGTAGGTCGAGTGTGTCAGCTTGAGCGTCTTTTTTCTTGGAAGGACTATGCTCTGTAACTCGAATAAGCGAGTCGGTGAATAGCGTCGGGCCGCCACGCACAACAATGCCTGTGTCATAAACCAATCCCGCCCCGGGAGGCGGTAAATGTTCAAGTTCCGTTAGTTCGGGATGTAACATTGGAACCAGCGCCACGCCAGCGCCAGCAACGGTCAGCATAAGGGCAGGGTATAAAATATCTGGCGGAAGTCGGCCCTGATGGTTGTGGTGTATTATCTTTTCCGCAATAAACAAAATAAGCCCGGCGACGACGAGGGCCGTACCTGATATTGCTAACAGCGCATCGAAATCTGACATAGCTTTCGCTCGTTGCTTGGCACTGTAAATTGCTTCCACTCTGAGCCGCTGCTTGTCTGCGGTAGCTCTTATACTGCTAACGCCTATGCTGGGCGCGTAATCTCTCCTTATTTAAAAATAGATCAAAATAGGCAATGCGCCTGCTTCTTGTGGTCGCTTTCTGAGAGGTTATCGTCATATTGCGCTGACGAAGCTGGCATTTGGCCGGTTAGAATGTCGGTTAAATTTACACCATTAACTTAAAAGCTAAGCGTCCGCTGCTCTATTTTTATATTTATACTATAGATAACAATGGAGTATAAAAGTTGGCCTCAAAAATGCTTGTATACCGTCACTAATTTTGTACGGGCCTTTTGGCTTACAAATCAATAAACCAATTATCGAGTAGTAGTTGTCTATGAAAACTTTCAAAGTACTGGCTGCAGTAGTAGCTTTGGGTTCCTCTGTCTCCGCTTACGCATATCAAATTAACGATGAGTATGTAGGTAGTAAGGATCATGGATATGGCGACGTTATCGGTGACGTCTCAAAATTCGATGTCAAGGGAATTGACGTAAGCGTGGCTGGCACTATGTTGACTGTCGACGTATACACCAACTTTGTTAATAACGTTGGTATTTTCAACAACAACGTAACAAGCACCACACTGAGCCAGAAGAAAGGCATTGCGTTTGGCGACCTGTTCCTGTCTTCCTCTTGGAACCCATATGGTGATGCGGATACAGGGTACAAAGAAGACAGACATCGTACTGGTACAAAGTGGACCTATGGTTTCAGCCTCGACGACCGTTGGAGTTCTACTGGCGGTGAAGGTGCGCTGTATGAGTTGAATGGTGAGACCAACTATGAAAACGCATACTTGTCCAATGATTTTATCAATGGTAGATACGCTACCTACCGTCACGGTCAGGAAGTTGCTGTCAAAACTGGCAGCGCTACTGTCACTTCCGTAGGTTCCGGCTCTTGGTTGGTCGACACTGTAAACGGTAAAGTTTCTTTCACCTTTGATATTGCTGGTACTGATCTGGTGAAAGGTGATGAGATTGCTTTCCATTGGGGTATGACCTGCGGTAACGATACTATCGAAGGCAAGGTTCCTTTCTCTGTGCCTGAGCCTGGCGTTCTGGCTATGATGGGCCTTGGTCTGGCTGCGGTTGGTTTGCGTCGTCGCAAGCAGGCTGCTTAAAAAGTCATAGGTAGTGAAGCGGGGGGATGATTTGATCTCCCGCTCTCAAAGAGAAACCGCATAGGCGACGCCCTACGCGGTTTTTTTATGCGCTGTCAGCGCGTGATGATCTCAACTTTCCTTGGCGATATAGAGCTTTCTCACCGCCATGTTGAATGCTTCAACACAATCAGGATCGAACAGTGAGCCGTTATAGCTGTTAACGTAGCGCACTGCCTCAAACAGCGATTTTTTGTACGAGCGATCTTCACGTTCGCTGGTTATCTCGAAGAATGCGTCACATATTGCCAGTACTCTGGAGCCCATGGGGATGTCCTTGCCGCTCACGCCGAAAGGGTATCCGCTACCGTCATAATGTTCATGATGATGAAGGACGATCTGCGCTGCGTCTTCCCAGCCACCAAAGCGATGCAGGATTTGCGAACTGGTAGCGACGTGGGCGGCCATGATTTTCTGCTCTTCACGTGACAGCTGCTCCTCATGTTTGTGAGCCAATCCGACTGGCACAAAAGCCATGCCTAAATCGTGCAGCAGCACTGCGGCGCTGAGTTGCTCTTCGTTAATCGGGCCGCCTAACTCTCCGTTGATGGCCGTACATAGCTCCAGCTCCTTTTGCGTGCGATCCTTTCTGTAGATACTGAGTTGGTCCAGCTGGCGCGCCAGAAAGCGAAATAACTGTTGGTCAGAGTCTTTTCCGGGGGCGAAGTAGCTTGGCATTGCTGCTTCGGGCCGCGGCGCTTCTCCTGTGTCTTTAGGGCCGGACAGTAACTCATCCAGGCCTTCGTTGATGACGGCTATAACATTTCCGGGGGAGGCGTTACGCACTTTGGCGATGACTTTAAGCAGGGATTCCTGCAGGTCTCCGTCTGCGGTGTGGTCACTCGCCAACTGTCCGACCAGGGTTTCGACATAGCCGATGATGCTCATAAAGAAAACCCCGAACATCGGCTGGTAGGGAAGTTCTCCTTTACGCATGTCGGAAACGATTTCCTCTAATTCATGGATAACGTCCACCATGGCGTCCAGAAAAACCATTCTGCAGTTGCCTTTAAGGGAGTGCATGCTGCGGAACAGCTCGTTGATCAAATCAGGATTTACCTGATGCTCCAGGGTCTGAATCGTATGTTCTATCTCTTCGACATTTTCCTGAAAGCAGGCGACAAACTCGTCAATCAGGTCTTTTTCCAACTCAACAAACTGTGGGCAGGTAATTGGCTTCATGACATATCGGGCTCCTGTTGAATACGGACATCCCCTTGTGCGACTGCGCCGCGATGTGGAGGCGATTGTTTTTAGTATAGACGCTGGCTGAGCATATCGAGCGGATGCTCAATCAAACTCAAGTAGCGCCAGCTTTTCGCCAAACAGGTAACGATGCCAGGGAGACCAGGCTAGCAAGCTTAACGCCCCCCAGCGCTCCCAGTGATAGTCGAGAATGCACCATTCCTGTCTGACTTTGATGTGGGAGTTCCAGCTTTCCAGGCGGCGGATATTGTGCAGAGTCCATTGAAAGGCGGCGTTCATCCAACCAATGGCCTCATGTAAGTGAGCTTGACCCAGGGCTCCGTGAGGCAGCATTTCCAAAAGCATACGAGCATGTGGGATGTGCTCGGCAAGGTCATTGAAGAACTGTTTGATGCGTTGTTCTGTAAAGTACATAAGCACGCCTTCAGCCAAAATCAAACAATTGTCAGACTCTCCGGCGGCATGCTCCAGCCAGGAGACATCGAACAGCGACTGCTCCAGCATGTGGTAGCGATCAGAGTCGCTGAAAAACAGGCGACGAGCGGCGATGACGTTGGGCAGGTCGAGATCGAACCATTGAATCTGGCCGTTGTCCACGCGCAGGTAGCGACTGTCGAAACCAGCTCCAAGATTAATGATGACAGCATGGGGATGAGCGTTGATAAAATCCGTTACCAGTTTGTCGATGAGGTCCGTGCGGATTGCAATGGCTAACTGCGATAACCACGCGTTACTGAAGCGTTTGAAGTCATAATTGAGGCGCTGGTACATTTCCAGCGCCTTATCGTCATGAATGATGGCGTCGGGGCGCAAGGTTTCCATCGCCCTGGCCCACAGAGGTAGGAGTGCGGTTTCTGAAATATCTCGCAATTGCAGCGTTTCCATCGTCATGCTCCCTGGATGTTCCCATGGCTGTTTCAGCCGTTAGCCGGCATCAACAAGTCTGGTTTATTTTGACGAAATATCCAGCGTCCGCTTAGTCAAGCGGAGGACGTGCGTACGCGTCCGGGAGGAAGTGGGAGCGTACGCGAAGAACGCTATGAAATGCGTTTATTTAGAAAAGTAGTAGTCTTCGGTAGCCTCGCGCAACCGCTTGTTTTCCAGGTAGTCCTCTATTGCCCGACGGGCTTGAAGACGTCGTTTGGAGGCTTGCTTTTCTTTGCTTTTCCTCTCTTGCGTTTCGGACTCGTAAAAAACGTCAAGAATTGTACTGGCGACGGAATCGGAAGGTTGATTCATGTTTTGCATGGCTTTCCCCTTAGCCTAGTGACGGTTCACTGTAGTTGTTATTTTTTACACTGGAATGACAACCGGCTTACTGCTTGATAACGCGTGTTACCAATCCGTTCCTGCGTTGGTGCGATGCCTTGTCCAGCCGACTGAGGAGTCGTCGGTCTTATGCTGTATATTATTTCACCGATAATACAATTAATTAGGTGAGAGTCGCAACGAGCTGAGATTCTTTTTAGCTTGGTTGAGTTTTCGTGCATGACGCTCATCAAGTTTTTGAAACAGATTGGTGGCGATAGTGTCCAAAACCATTAGGTGGGCCAAACGAGAAGCCAAGGGCGTGAAGGCGTCAGTGTCTTCGTCCACGGAGACGCCGATGTTGAGATTGGCGATATTGGCCAATGCTGACTGCGGCGGGCTGATAGCGACAACTCTGGCGCCGGAGGCCCGCGCCCGCATGCAGGATTGAATCAGGTTATTGGTGCGGCCGCTGTGAGATATGGCGACTATAATATCGTTCGCTTCCACCAGACCCGCGATCAGCATTTGCGTATCTGGATCCGGGCAGGCCTGGGTATCTAGTTTTAAGCGAAAGAACTTCTGTTGCGCATCCGCCGCCACGGCCGCGGATGCGCCATAGCCAAAAAAATATAAGCGGGAGGATTCGGAAATCCAGGCGCATACCTGCTCAATTCGCTCCCAGGCGAGTTGGTTGAAGACCTGCTGCAATGACGACTGCACGTCGCTGAATATCTTGGCGCCTACCTGCTGCAGGCTATCTCCGGAGTTTATTGGGAATGGCGTTTGCTTTTGGATGCTTGCAAGCTGTTGGGCCAGGCTCACTTTAAAGCTTTGAAAGCTGTCAAAACTGATGGTGCGACAGAAGCGCACAATGGTCGGTTCGCTGACGCCAGCCTCAGTCGCCAGATCAACGATACGCATGTGAATAACATCGTTGGGGTTACGCAGCACACACTCCGCCACTTTCTGTTCGCTTTTGCGTAGCCTGTCCCGGTTTTGTCGAAGCCAATTCAATATATCGTGGGGGCGTCCCATCCAACTACCTTGGTGTGTTTATGAGCCCGATAGCGGAATCAGTAGGCAGGGTAAGCCCGTGATTTCGCCTTTGGGGCGAGATTGAAAAACGTGTTTTAAGAATAGACAAAAGCGAAGCAGGATTACACTGACTAAAGTCGCTGACGTTATTGAATAACCGGTGATGGGTTTTGCAGGGCTGCAGAACCGATGCGTTGCTTTCGCAACAGGTTCGCCATCTGTTCTGCCCCCAGCGGCTCGGCGATGAGGTATCCCTGCACGGTGTGGCAGCCGCTTTCCCGCAGGAATTCCAAATGTCCTTCGTGTTCTACTCCTTCGGCGATGACTTCCAGGTTAAGGCTCTTACCCAGCATTATGACGGCGCGGGTGATAGCGGCATCATCGGCGTTGTGATGTGCGTCTTTGATGAACATCCGGTCTATTTTCAGGGCGTTTAGCGGAAAGCGTTTGAGGTAGGAGAGAGAGGAGTATCCTGTGCCGAAGTCGTCCACGGTTATGCGTACGCCCATCTCTCTCAGACGGGAGAGCATAAACTGGGTGCGGCTCATGTTTTCCATTAGCGTGCTTTCCGTCAGCTCCAGGTCCAGCAGGTGAGGGGGAAGCTCTGTGTCCTGCAGGACTTTACGCACCATCTGCGGCAAATTGCTTTGACGTAACTGATGAGCGGAAAGGTTGACGGATACCTGGATATTATCCAGCCCTTCCCGGCTCCAGGCGGCGGCTTGAGCGCAGGCTGCGCCGAGCATCTGTTCTCCCAGCTCGGTGATTAAGCCGCTTTCCTCCGCCATGGGCACAAAGTCACTGGGGCCGATCAGACCCCTCTGCGGGTGCCGCCAGCGCGCCAGCGCCTCAACTCCGGTAATGCGGCCGCTATCCAGCGATAGCTTGGGCTGGAAGAAGACTTCCATCTGCTGATTCTGTATCGCCCGGCGCAACTCGGTTTCCACCTCCAGACGCATACGCGACATGCTGCGCAACATGCGACTGTAAAACTCATAGGTGTTGCCGCCGAGGTATTTCGCCTGTCGCACCGCCATATTGGCTTGCTGCATCAGGGTTTGGATTTCCCAGCCGTTGTCAGGGGCCTGAGTGACGCCTATTGAAGTTGAAACATAAAACTCGTGGCCATCGATATTGAATGGCGCTTTCAGTTCATCCAGTAGTTGCTCGCAGAAGCGGCTCACTTGGGAGCGGCTTTTCGCGGGGGTGAGAATTGCAAATTCATCGCTACCAAGGCGCGCCAAGGTATGTGCGTGGGATGCGGTTTGTGAGATGCGCGTAGCAACCTGCTTTAACAGCTCATCCCCTCGGTCCTGCCCCAGGCTTTCGTTTACCTGTCGAAAACGGTCGACATTCAGGAGCAGCATATTAATGCTGAGTCCTTGCTCCCTTACTTTGCGGAGAATTTTATCCAGACGCTCGCGGAACAGCATGCGATTCGCCAGCCCGGTCAGTTCGTCGTAGTTGAGCAGATAGTGAAGCTTTTCGTCCGCCTGCTTGCGCTCAGTCAGGTCAGAAAAGAGGCCGGCGTAGTGCGTAGTGGCGCCTTCTGTATTAATAACCGAAGTAATTTGCAGCCACTGACAATAGAAATCGCCGGACTTGCGCTTTTCATATAACTCGCCTTGCCAACGGCCCCGCAATGACAGCTCGTCGCGAATACGACTGAAAACCTGTCGCTTGTTGGGAGCCTTGCTGAAATCCTCAAGACTGCTACCGATCACTTCTTCAGTTTCGTAACCCGTAATCTGGCTGAACGCGTTGTTGACGGTGAGAAAACGGAACTCGGTATCCAGCGCGAAGACGCCCTGAGGCGTATGATCAAAGACAGACTTGGCCAGAAGCAGCTGTTCATCGCGACTTTTCTCTTTGCTGATGTCGCGGCGCGACCCGATCATGCGAGTAATGCGGCCAAGCTTGTCGAAGCTTACCGGTTTGCCGCAATCCTCAACCCATATCCAGGCGTCTTTGGCGGTGGTGACGCGGTACTGCACCCGATAAGTGTTACTCAAGCCTTTCAGGCACAGCATCATTTCCTTTCTGATGCGTGGACGGTCGTCAGGATGTATCAGTCCATGCATACGCTCGACGAAGGCGGTCGCCGACATTTCGCGAGGACCAAAGGCGTCGTGAAAGAAAGACTGATAAAGGGAGTTTCTTGGTATATCCCAATCCCACAAGGCCAACCCGGTGGCTTCAATGGCTTGCGATAAACGGGTCTGGCTTTTCATCAGCGCATCGCTGATATTTTTCCGCAGCTTGATTTGTTGACTCAGAATACGGTTGGCTTCGGACAATTCGTGGGTGCGCTCGCAGATTGCGTCTTCAAGCTCCTTTTGCGTTTCCCGCAGTTCATGTTCGATTGCTTCGCGGCGGGTTATTTCATAGGCGAGCTGTTGATTAAGCTGCTCTGAGGCGGAGCGGGCGTTATCCAGATAGTCGATCAAACCTTGCATCTGCAGATTCTGGTTAAGGTAGCGACTGGACGCGAGGTACCATAGCGCGGCGAGCGGATACAGGAAGACGCTGAGAATGGCGGCGTTGGTCAGTAACTCTGGAGGGAGGGGCGATCTGCCCTGTAACAGCACCGCAAGCCACAGAAGAGGCATCGCGCTAAGAATAATAAATGGGGTGCGCCAGACGCCAAGAAAAAAGGACAGAAGGCCTGCGCCTAAGAATTGTGCGATAGTGAGGCTGTCCAGCCATGATGCAGGGAGATCCAGGATGACGTAAGCGGTTATCGGCCCCAACACAGTGGCGATTGCGCTGCTGAGCAATACATAAAGCCTGCTAAGGTTGGCGACGTTGCGGGGTAGGTTGACGCTCTCATCCTGCAATTGCGCCTGAGCCTGTGAGCCGAAGGCGGCGAGCAGAAGTGAACAGATAGCACCCAGCGCAGCGAGACCGATCAGTGGCGCTATAGCGTGGTGAGGAAAGGCGGTGGCGACGAACCCCATTGTGATTAAAAAAAGCAATGCGGCGGCGTGACGACTGCGTCGCCCCAGCTTTATGAGTTGCTCCCGACGCACCATAAGAGGTTTGGGGCGCGCCATGGTCGACATCAGCTTTAAACTGCTTGCTTGAATATCGTTTGTCCCGGGGTGCATGTTAGTATAATTGTCCGATTTCACTGGAATCCCGCCGCACAAACAAACCCGTCATATCTGCTTTTTGACGGTCGGCGAACCTGAAAAGCAGCGATGCAATGTTGTAATAGGCTGTAAAATTATCCAGTATTAATCGCCGCAAATGTGCAAGGCGGCGACTCCGGTTGGCGGTTCAGTGTGCTTATTGTATGTAACATTTTGTTATTTTTTGTTCGTTGTCCCATTTAACCCGATAGTGAACTTGCGCACAAGCACTTCGAATAAAATCGGAGATTGGTCTGCGGTTAAATTCCCTGACATGTCATTCGCGGAAAGCCGTTAACAACAAAGCCCTTCAAACAAAGAGAGGTAAGTCTCAGCAATGGACGTAACGGCGGTATTGGACCCGCTTAACGATGCTCAACGTGAGGCGGTTACCGCCAGCGCCGGCAACCTGCTGGTTCTGGCTGGCGCCGGCAGCGGCAAAACCCGCGTTCTTGTGCACCGCATGGCATGGTTGATTCAAGTTGAGCGCATTGGCGCTCACGCAATAATGGCGGTGACGTTCACCAATAAGGCGGCGCGGGAAATGCGCGAGCGGGTGGAGTCGCTGTTGCATATTCCTACGCGCGGCATGTGGCTTGGCACTTTTCACAGCCTGGCGCATCGACTGTTGCGCGCGCACTGGCGGGAAGCCGGCCTGCCGGAAAACTTCCAGGTCATCGACTCCGATGATCAGCAGCGCATGCTGAAGCGGGTGATTCGGGAGCTGGGACTGGATGAGTCCAAGTGGCCTGCGCGCCAGGCGCAGTATTTTATCAACAGCCAGAAAGACGAAGGGCTGCGACCGGAACATATTGAGCCTGGTAGCGACGCCTGGCGGCAGACCATGAACAAGATATACCAGCGTTACGACGAATACTGTCGGCAGAGTGGGCTGGTGGACTTTGGCGAGTTACTGCTGCGCTCTCATGAACTCTGGCTGCAGAAGCCGGATTTGCTGCAACATTATCAGCAACGCTTTCAACATATTCTGGTGGATGAGTTTCAGGACACCAACACTATTCAGTATGCCTGGCTGCGCGTGTTGGCGGGGGATCGCGTCCCCATGACCGTGGTCGGAGACGACGACCAGTCCATCTACGGCTGGCGCGGGGCCAAGATTGAGAACATACAGCGTTTTCAGAATGACTTCAGCGAAGCTGCGTTGGTGCGTCTGGAGCAGAACTACCGTTCCACGCAGACTATTCTGCGGGCCGCTAACCACGTCATTGCCCATAATCCGAGCCGCCTTGGCAAACAGCTCTGGACGGATCAAGGAGACGGTGAGGCGATTGATGTTTACGCCGCTTTTAACGAGCAGGATGAAGCCAATTATATCGTCGAGTCGGTGCAGTCCTGGGTGAATCAGGGGCGCTCCCGTTCGGAAGTGGCGCTGTTGTATCGCTCCAACGTGCAATCGCGGGTATTGGAAGAAGCGCTGATTCGCCGCGGCGTGCCTTATCGGATATATGGCGGTTTGCGCTTCTATGATCGTTTGGAAGTTAAAAACGCTGTGGCGTATTTGCGTCTGGCTCACTTCGCTCATGATGACGCCGCCTTTGAGCGGGTGGTCAATATCCCCCCTCGCGGCGTTGGCGCCAAGTCGTTGGAGACATTGCGCGACGCCGCTCGCGAGCGCAGAGAATCGTTATGGCGGACTACGGTGGCGGCGGTTGGCGCAGGCTTGCTTAAAGGCAAGGCGGGGGCTGGTCTGAAGCAATTTATTGAAATAGTCGAAACCCTGCGTGAGTATGCGAAAGAGAACAGCTTGCAGGATCTGACCAAGCATATGTTGGATGTCAGCGGCCTATTGGAGCATCACGCCAATGAAAAGGGAGATAAGGCGGAAGCGCGTAAGGAAAACCTGCTAGAGTTGGTGAATGCGGTTGCTGAGTATGAAACGCTCGACAATGAATCGCCGTTGGCGGAGTTTCTGACCCAGGCGGCGCTGGATGCGGGCGAGCGTCAGGCGGATGCGGATCAGGATGCTGTGCAACTTATGACGCTGCATTCCGCCAAAGGTTTGGAATTTCCCCTGGTCTTTCTGACAGGTATGGAGGAAGAGTTGTTCCCTCACTCGATGGCGCTGGAAGAGGCGGGTCGCTTGGAGGAAGAGCGCCGTCTGTGCTATGTCGGCATCACTCGCGCGATGGAAAAATTGGTGCTTACTTTTGCGGAAAGTCGCCGCTTATACGGTCAGGATAAATACCACTCCATTTCTCGCTTTGTCCGCGAAATTCCCAATGAGCTATTGCGTGAAGTGCGTTTGCGCTCTGTCGTAAGCAAGCCTATGTTTTGGGATCGTGGGCCGGCGCATGGGGCTATTGGCGAATCCGCGCAGCAGTCGGGTATTTCACTTGGACAGCGGGTGCGACATGAGAAGTTTGGCGAAGGCGTCGTGCTGAACTATGAAGGCAGTGGGCCGCATTCTCGTATTCAGGTGAACTTTGATGATCAGGGCAGTAAATGGTTGGTGCTTTCATACGCCAGACTGGAAGTGATTTGAACTGTATGGCTGTTAAGTGACCCGTTAGATTTTGTGCGCGCTCCGCCAGTGTCCTTTTGCCGGACAATAGAGTTATACTGCGGAGCGCAGCCTTCTCGCCGGCTCATCTAAGCAGGCTTTACCCGCCCATTTGGATGGCTTGGCGACTGGCGCTGGATGCTTGGCTGCGCAAGGCGCCGAGATCACATAAGAATAAAGACAAAGGAGACGCAATCGAATGAAAAGACGCTATCTGTTTTCCCTGATGGGCGCAGGCATGTTGGGAATGCTGTTGGGCGGATGCTCCGCCGAGAAAGAAGCGGCGGCCCCGGTTGCCCAGCAGGCGCCCAAGCAAACCATCCAGTGGAAGCTGGTGACTTCCTGGCCTAAAAACTTCCCAGGACTGGGCGAGGCTCCAGAGCGCTTCGCCAAAGAAGTCGAACGTATGAGCGACGGTCGTCTGAAGATCAAAGTCTTCGGCGCCGGAGAACTGGTTCCCGCGCTGGAAGTGTTTGACGCCGTCTCCCAGGGCACTGCGGAAGCAGGCCACGCAGCAGCTTACTACTGGAAAGGCAAAATTCCCGCCGCACAGTTTTTCTCCACCGTTCCCTTCGGCTTGAACGCTCAGGAAATCAACTCCTGGATCAGCTACGGCGGGGGTCTGGAATTATGGCGTGAACTGTATGAACCTTTCGGCGTCATTCCTATGCTTGGCGGCAACACCGGCGTGCAGATGGGAGGCTGGTTCAACAAAGAGATCAACTCTCTGGATGACCTGAAAGGCCTCAAGATGCGTATCCCTGGGTTGGGCGGAGAAGTATTGCAACGGGCGGGAGGCACGCCTGTGCAGCTGCCTGGCGGAGAAATATTCACGGCCCTGCAGACCGGCGCTATTGACGCCACCGAATGGGTAGGTCCATACAATGATTTGGCGTTTGGCCTGCATAAAGCCGCCAAGCATTACTATTACCCTGGCTGGCATGAACCTGGTACTTCCCTGGAATTCACGTTCAATAAGAAAGCGTTTGAAGCTCTACCGAAAGATCTGCAGGCCATCGTCGAGGTCGCTGCGCGTATGACCAACCAGGACATGCTGGATGAATATACGGCGCGTAATAATGCTGCTTTGAACGAACTCGTCAACAACCACGGCGTGGATGTCAGACGTTTCCCTGATGACGTGCTGAAGGAGTTGCAGGACATCTCCCGTCAGACGATTCAGGAGATTGCGGAGAAAGACCCCGCGGTGAAGAAAGTGTATGAGTCTTACGAGAAGTTCCGCAGCAATGTGTGGAAATATCATGAGATCTCAGAAAAAGCTTATATCAACGCCAGATCCTAAGGCGCTCGATAGACACAAAAACCGCAGCACAGGCTGCGGTTTTTTTTATGCTTCGCGTCTTGCGCCCGCTCACTCTCCGGCAGGCACTGCGCGAATGCGTCCTGAGTCGTCAATCGCGACCAGCACAAATACGCCTTCAGTCACCTTGCGGGGAGTATTCTGATGGTTGTCTCGGGTCCAAACCTCCACTTCGATGTGCATGGAGCTGGTGCCGATGTTAACCATGCGCGCATAACAACTGACTTCCGCACCGATTCTGACCGGAGATAGGAAGTCCAATTGCTTTACGGATACCGTCGCAGTGCGGCCTTTGGCGATGCGACCGGCCATGCTGGCGGCTGCCAGATCCATCTGCGACATCAACCAGCCGGCGTAGATATCGCCGTTGGAGTTGGTGTCCTTATCGAGAGCAATGACGCGAAGCGCCAGTTCTCCGTTGGGTGCTGAGCTACTAGAAGCTTTCATGACAGTTCTCTTGTATTTATGAAAATCCGATATCTGCAAGTTTAGGCGCTGTCGCGGCGTTTCTCCGCAGTAGCGAAGGCGCTAAACTAATGAGGCGGTCAGGGCCCGTAAACCACCTCCGGCAACCAGGTCGCCAGTGACGGCCAAGCCGCCAGCAAACAAAGCATTAATACTTGGATAGCGATAAATGGGGCCACGCCCATGTAAATGTCCGTCGTTTTCACATGACTTGGGGCGACCCCGCGTAAATAAAACAGCGAAAACCCGAAAGGGGGGGTCAGGAACGACGTTTGTAAATTCAAGCCAATCATGATGCCCAGCCAGATTGGGTCAACGCCCATCGCCAGCAATACCGGGCCGACTATGGGCACGACGACAAAGGTGATCTCAATGAAGTCGAGGATAAAGCCCAATAAAAAAATAACCAGCATCACCACGAGTACCGCCATGAAGACGCCGCCGGGCATGGAGGTGAAAATTTCTTTGATTAGCTCATCGCCGCCATAAGCGCGGAACACCAGTGAAAAAATGGTGGCGCCAATCAGAATCATGAACACCATACAGGTGACGCGGGTGGTTTGTTGGCAAACGTCCCTTAGTACAGAAATTGAGATCTGGCGTTTATAGGTCGCCAGGATTATGGCCCCGAATGCGCCGACGCCTGCGGCTTCCGTTGGTGTGGCGATGCCGGACAGAATTGAGCCGAGAACGGCGACGATCAGCGCTAGAGGCGGCGCTAGATCGCGTAGCAGGGAGAGTTCCCGTGAGTGCATTTCCTGCTTGCTCAGCTTTTCACCCGCAGGCAACAGGTCAGGTTTAACCAGCGCCAGCACAAACAGATAAATGATGTACAGCAGAACCAGTACAAGACCGGGGATCAGCGCTCCAACGAACAGGTCGCCCACGGATACGGTGTCCGGGTTGAATATGCCCATGTCGCGCTGGGCTTGTTGGTAGGCGCTGGAAAGTACATCGCCCAGCAATACCAAGGCGATCGACGGGGGAATGATCTGGCCCAAAGTTCCCGTGGCGCAAATTGTGCCCGTCGCTACCGCTTTACTGTACTTGCTTTTCAGCATGGTAGGCAGAGAGATGAGGCCCATGGTCACCACCGTAGCGCCGACGATGCCTGTACTGGCCGCCAGCAACATGCCGACGACCGCGACGGAAATCCCCAGACCGCCAGGAATATTACGGAACAGCATGGCCATGCTTTCCAGCAGGTTCTCTGCGATCTTTGACTTCTGCAGCATGCATCCCATAAAGACGAATAAAGGAACCGCCAGCAGTGTTTGGTTATTCATTAACCCATATAAGCGACTGGGAGTGGCCAGCAGGAAACTGTTATCAAAGACGCCCGCCATGGCGCCAATGCCAGCGAAGGCGAGGGCGGTGCCGGCGAGCGAGAACGCGACGGGATAACCGCAAAGCAGTACCAGACATACCGCAGCGAACATGAACAGCGACATATACTCCATTTCAGTCTTGCTCCTTCTGTCCGCTGGAATGGCTGGGGGCGATAATCAGGCAAAGGTTGCGCAGAACCTCCGCAATACCCTGAGCGCCAAGCACAAAAACCAGCGCCAGAATAAGTGATTTGAGGATGAAGACGGCAGGCAGGCCAGCCGTTTCTGGAGACACTTCGCGAATGCGCCAGCTTTGGGCAATGTAAGGCCAGCTTTCTATGCCGATGTAAATGATCAGAGGGAAAAGCAGCAACAAGGTTCCCAACAGATTCACTATCGCTTTGCCGCGGACGGAAAATCGTTGGTAAAGAATATCCACCCTGACGTGTTCGTCGTGTTTCAGGGTGTAGGCGGATGCGATCATGAATACAAAGCCGTGCATGTAAAGCACGGATTCCTGCAGGGCGATGGAACTGTTGTTGAAGACGTATCGGAGCAGGACGACGGCGACGGTTCCGACCACCATTCCGATATTGAGCCAGGCGATGATCGCGCCGGTTTTCTCGGTAAATGCGTCAATGAGTCTCACAACAGCAGTGAGGCCGTTAGTCATTATGGATTTTCCTTCTTGTTGTTAGATGGGGCTATCGGCGTAACGACCGAGTCAGCAGCCCTTTATGTCCACAGCACTTACTTCTGACATATCTATGCATACGACGCCCGAAAAATCCCTAATGTGAAGCAGTCTCTTGTTTCCTTAACCGGGGCGGAAATTCAACCGCTAAGTTTAACCTGAGTGAAGGGGGAATGCGATGAGCCTTGGGTGAAATCACGTTGCAATCTGCATGTCACAACGCGTCATTTTGTAACATCCCTGTCACATTCGAATCCTATAGTGGCGATCAATCCGACGAACCTATCGGATACGTCGCAATCGAAATCAGGAGTTCATCCCTATGCAATTAAAAAAATTTTTTGCGGCAGCCACAGTTGTCGCTGCTTCATTCTGGGCAGGCGCAGCTTCCGCGGATCTGGATCCCAAGCTGACTGATTACAGCAAAGCAAGTGGTGTTTCCGGCAATCTATCCAGCGTAGGTTCCGATACTCTGGCCAACCTGATGACACTGTGGGCTGAAGAGTTCAAGCGTAACTATCCAAACGTCAATATTCAGATTCAAGCTGCTGGATCCTCTACCGCTCCGCCAGCATTGACCGAAGGCACTTCCAACTTGGGACCAATGAGCCGCAAGATGAAAGACAAAGAGCTGGAAGCCTTTGAGAAGAAATTCGGCTACAAGCCAACCGCGATCCCCGTTGCAATTGATGCCTTGGCGGTGTTCGTACATAAAGACAATCCCATTAAAGGCATGACCATGGCGCAAGTTGACGCCGTGTTCTCCTCCACTCGCAAGTGCGGCTTCAGCAAAGACGTCACTGCCTGGGGCGATCTGGGTTTAACCGGTTCCATGGCGAACCGTTCCGTTCAATTGTTTGGTCGTAACTCAGTTTCCGGCACCTACGGTTACTTTAAAGAGCACGCATTGTGTAAAGGCGACTTCAAAAATAACGTTAACGAACAGCCGGGTTCGGCATCCGTCGTTCAGGGCGTGTCTGAATCTGTAAATGGCATTGGTTATTCTGGCATTGGTTACAAAACCGCTAGCGTACGCTTGGTCCCTCTGGCCAAGAAAGACGGCGACAAGTTCGTAGAAGCTTCACCTGCAACGGCGATCACTGGCGAATACCCACTGTCCCGTTTCTTGTACGTATACGTTAACAAGGCTCCAAACAAAGACCTGGACCCTATCGTTGGCGAGTTCATCAAAATGATCATGTCCAAGCAGGGTCAGGAAGTGGTTGTGAAAGACGGCTACGTGCCGCTGCCTGCTTCCGTCACCAGCAAGTACCTGAAAGAGCTGGCGCTGTAAGACTCACTTACAGACAAAGCCGAAAGGTCGAAAAAAACCGCCTCTTGCTGGCGGTTTTTTCTTTTGTGGGGCGTACTTACCTGCTTGGGTTCTACGCATAATCCCCGCCATCCCGCAATACACATTTCACATCCGCGCTGCTATCTTATGCGATTATCGGGGTAACTCTCTCGCCAAAGAAAACATAAGGAAAAGCCATGCGCGCACTTAAGTTGGTTGGCTATGTATTCGTTCTGTTGATCGTAATAGTCATAGCCGCTCTCTTTTTTATAGATATCATCGCCAAGTTCGCGATTGAAGAAGAAGGAACCAAAGCGGTTAAGGCCAAAGTGGAAGTCGATTCGGTGGATGTCCGTTTCTTTCCTCTTGGCGCCTCAATTTATGGTTTGAAGGTGACTAATCCTCAGGCGCCGATGACCAATGCATTTGAAGCGGAACTGATCGACGCGAACCTGGACTGGGAGCCATTGTTGAAGTCCAAAGTAATTGTGGAGACCGCTGCGCTGGAAGGAATGCGTTTTAATACTGCGCGCTCGGTTACCGGCGCTGTGCCGGGATTAACGCCGCCGCCCAGTCAGGAACCGTCGCTGGTTGATCAGTTCAAAGAAGATATGAAACTGCCGGCCATTGATATTCCAGATCCGAATGAACTGCTGGCCAGAGTGGACCTCAAGACCGTAGCCATGGCCAAAGAGATGGAGGCGTCTCTGGCTGCGCGCAAGAAAGCCTGGAAAGAGCGTATCGATGGCTTGCCCAATAAAGAAACCCTGGAAAGCTATAAGCAGCGCATCAAGGCGTTGAAAGAGGCGAAAAATCCTCTGGAAAGACTGCAGGCGGTCGCCAAGGTGAAGGATTTGCAGAGCGACGCCAAGAAAGACTTGCAGAAAATTCGCGACGCCAAGGCTGATCTGGAAAAAGAAGTTGCCCAGTTGAAAGCGGATCTGGCCAAAGTAAAAGCCGCGCCGCAGGAAGATATGAAGCGTGTGATGGAGCTGGCCGGTTTGAATCCTGGCGCCTGGGAAGGTCTGGCGAAAGCCTTGTTCGGCGATGAGGTGGCGAAATGGGCGAACAACGCCTACATGTGGTACGGTCGTTTGCAGCCTTACATCAATGGCTCTGGCGATGAAACGCAGAAATCCGCCTCAGAGCCCGACACAACGGATTACAGCGATGGCTTGCCACGGTTCCTGGTGAAGACGCTGAGCATCAGCGGTAAATTGCCGATCCCACAGCAGGATGTGCCGTTCTCCGGTGAGTTCAACAACTTGACGGATCGCGCGGATGTTTGGGGTAAGCCTGCGCAATTAGCGTTGCAAAGCCAGGCGCAGGGCATTGGAAAGATGGACTTCAAAGGCGTCCTTGATCACGTCACCGCTGTCGCTAAAGACTCGTTCTCCTTCGACCTGAAGGATTTACCTGTCACCGATATCGTCTTCTCTGATAAAGAAGACTTCCCCGTGACCTTGAGCAAAGCCATCGCTGCCATTGCGGGCAAGGCCGACATTACAGACGGCAAGCTGGCGATGAATGTCGACGCCAAGTTCCTGGAAGTCCAACTGGCCAATCTGTTGGAGGGCGAGAGCGCTCCCCTGAAGAAGGCGTTGCTGAACGCGTTGAAGAATATTTCTCAGTTCGATGTGAATATGCTGGCCTCAGGCGCGTTGCAGGACCCAGAAGTGAAGATTACCTCCAGTCTGGACAAAATTCTGTCGCAAAGCGTGAAAGGGCTGATCGATGAGGAAAAGAAAAAGCTTTCTGGAAAAGTGCAGGCGAAACTGAATGAAATCGTCAGCGAGAAAGTCGGCGGACTGGACAGTGAGTTGAATGGACTGGTCGATATCAACGCGCTGTTACAAGAACGCATCGGCGACTTTTCCAACCTGCTGTAACTGAGATTCTGCTCTAATCAGCGTTAATAAGCGGGGATGACACGGCTTCATCCTCGCTAACGCTCCCTCTCTTTATCCCTTACGTCGCCCGTTACTTGCTTGTCGCCTGGAGCATTGGCGGTTGCTGGCTCCACGTCCCGATAAGCTGTCATAGAAGCTTAAAATCCCTTTGCTTTAATGAAGTCTCCGCCAGCGACAAATGTGACAGGGTTGTAACATAAATGTCACATTGTGCCGTTATCGTTTGCGCATCTTTTAATATTGGGATTTCACTATGAATGAGGCGGTATCTGTCAAAGCCCCGGAGATAGACTTCAATACCCCCCAGCTCAAGCGTCACCGCAGTATCCGAACCCTGAAAGACAAAATGGCGAAAGGGTTTATCGCCGCTGGCGGTGTGAGCGTCATTGTTGCAGTCACCCTAATCTTCTTTTACTTACTGTATGAAGTGGCGCCGATTTTTGAATCCGCGTCCGTAGACGCTGTCGCCAGTTATGACATTCCCGGCGAGAAGGGCGCGACCCTGTTGCTGGGCATGGAAGAGCAAGCCGAGAAGGGAATGCGTCTGGATGATAATGGCAATGTCACTTTTTTTAATTTAAAAGATGGCTCCGTTGATTCCGCTACCCGTCTGCCTATTTCAGATGGCGCGTCATTGACAGGCGTTAACGAAGGCGCGCCGGGCTCCAATACCGTGGTGGCTGGAGTGAGTGACGGCGGCGTTGTTATCTTCAAGCACACTTATAATATCACTTGGCCCAACAATGTCAGGGTAATCACTCCATCGCTGGAGTTTCCCTATGGCGAGTCTCCGATGGCGTTAGATCCATCCGGCTCGGCGCTGACCCATGTGGCGGTGCGTGATAATAATGACTACCTGCTGGTCGTCGGCGCCAATGAGTCGAACAAGCTGTTCGCCAGCTTCTACGAGAAGGAAGCGAACTTCCTGACTGGCGACGTGACGCTGGAAGAGTCCTCCGTCACTATGCCATCAGTGAATGGCGATATCGTTTCCATTCAGATCAGTCCAGATACCCGTTGGCTGTATGTTGCTACCAAGAGCGGCAAGCTGGATATGTACGACATTTCCAACAAGCAGTCGCCGGATCTGATCGCGCGCGTCGACGCTGTCGCGTCTGGTTCCCAGATCACTGACATGAGGTTTCTGCTGGGCGGCTATTCCTTGTTGATCGCCAACAACCGTGGCGAGATACGCCAGTGGTTCCCCGTTCGCGACGCTGAAAATCAATATCACTTGCAGCATGTGCGCAGCTTCCAGGCGGGTAAGTCGGCCATCGCCAGAATTGCGGTAGAGCCAAGACGCAAAGGCTTTCTGGTTGCTACCGCTCAGGGTGACGCGGCGATTTTTAATACCACTGCTGAACGCCATTTGTTGCAGGAGCAGGTCGTCGATGGCGACGTCAAGCATATGGCGGTCGCGCCCAGAGCCAACTTCATGCTGCTGCAGTCACAGGATGATCGTCTGCATTTCTGGAGCATCGACAATGAACATCCGGACGTATCCTGGTCCGCGCTCTGGAACGAAGTCTGGTATGAAGGTTATTCCGAGCCTGATTATGTTTGGCAGTCCTCCGCAGCCAGTAATGACTTTGAACCCAAGTACAGCCTTACGCCCCTGGTCTTCGGCACGATCAAAGCGGCGTTCTACGCCATGTTGATCGCAATTCCTCTGGCAATCTGCGGCGCCTTGTATACCGCTCATTTCATGTCGCCGACTTTGCGTCGGAAAGTGAAGCCGGCGATTGAGCTTATGGAAGCGTTGCCGACGGTTATTTTGGGCTTTCTGGCTGGTTTGTTTTTCGCTCCATTCATGGAGTCTCACATGCCGGGCGTATTTACGCTGTTGGTGCTGACCCCGATCGCGATTCTTGTGTTTAGCTTCGCATGGGCCAATATGCCGCAGTCCGTACGTCTGATGGTTCCGGAAGGTTGGGAGCCATTGTTGCTGTTGCCGGTTATCTGTTTCATCGGTTGGCTTAGTTTCGCTATCAGCCCTGTTGTAGAGATCGCTTTGTTCGCCGGCAATATGCCTCTTTGGCTGAAAGACAACCTGGGCTTGGATTATGACCAGCGCAACGCTCTTGTGGTTGGCGCGGCGATGGGTTTTGCGGTGATTCCCACTATTTTCTCCATTACCGAAGACGCCGTATTCAGCGTACCCAAGCATCTGACCTACGGATCACTAGCGCTGGGCGCAACACAATGGCAAACCATGATTCGCGTGGTGTTGCCGACCGCCAGCCCGGGTATTTTCTCCGCACTGATGATCGGTCTGGGACGCGCTGTCGGTGAGACCATGATTGTGCTGATGGCGACAGGCAACACGCCGATTATGGACATGAACATCTTTGAGGGCATGCGTACGCTGGCCGCTAACATTGCGGTGGAAATGCCGGAGTCCGAAGTTGGCAGCTCCCACTTCCGGATTCTGTTCCTGGCGGCGTTCGTGTTGTTCTTGTTTACCTTCCTGGTAAACACCGTGGCCGAATTCGTGCGCCAGCGTCTACGGGCCAAGTACAGCGTGATCTAAGGTCACGCTGAGTCATGCGGAAGTCCGATGGGCAGTCAAGAAATCTGAGAGAATCGAGAGAACAGAATGCGCGTTTCACTGAAAACCTGGTTTAACAAAGGCGATCCCTGGATCTGGATTAACGCCGGCGCCGTATCGATCAGTCTGGTGATGGTGTTCGGTCTGCTGTTGCTGATTGGCGTGCGCGGCTTGGCCCACTTTTGGCCTCACAGCCTGATGGAAACGGATTATCTTGGCGAGAACGATAAAACTACGCTGTTGATTGGTGAGGTCGTTGAAACGGAAGAAGTGCCTGCGGAGCAATTGCACGCCGCTGGTGTACAGGTGCCGCCGGGCGTGGATTATATGCGCCGTGATCTGATCAAGACCGGCAATCGGGATGTGCTCGGCTCCGACTTCCGTTGGGTGCTGGCGGATCGTATGCGCGACGTGCGCTATCCCAAAGAGTTGATGACGCTGGAGCGTCGCGAGTGGGGTAATTTTTATGGCTATCTGGTGTCCGTCAAAGAAAACGGCTCGATAGTGGCCTCAGGTTCCGGCGCATGGGAAGAGTTACAATCCCGCATCGATCGCGCCTTGTCGCTGCACGACCGTATTTACGACATCGAGAAGCAGCAGATCGGTAAGGTGAACTATACGCTGGAGCGCCTGCGTCTAAAGGAGCGTCGCCTTGAGCTGGACGGTCGTAAGACGCCGGAAGCCATGGCGGAGATTGAAGCTGAGCGAGCTGAACAGCACGCCACTTATGAAGTGCTGCAGAAAGACCTGAACGAGCTGTATCAGGAAATCAAACGCGACGCCCTGGTGGCTCGCGCGATGAATGGTAAGGAACTGGAAATTTCTCTGTCCAAAGTGGTGCGCGCTTTTCAGCCGAATCAGATGGGACTGGGAGAAAAAATCGGATTCTATTTCGCCAAAATCTGGGAATTCATCAGCGATGATCCCCGCGAGGCGAACACAGAAGGCGGTATTTTCCCCGCTATCTACGGTACGGTGTTGATGGTGATTATCATGTCCGTGCTGGTGACGCCTCTGGGGGTGATTGCAGCGGTGTACCTGAGGGAGTATGCGCATCAGGGCGCGTTGACGCGAATTATCCGTATCGCGGTGAATAACCTGGCGGGCGTACCCTCTATCGTATACGGCGTATTTGGCCTGGGTTTTTTCATTTACTTTATTGGTAGCGGCATTGACGAGCACTTTTTTCCAGAAGCGCTGCCGTCGCCGACCTTTGGCGCTCCCGGCTTGCTGTGGGCCTCTATCACCCTGGCTATTTTGACGTTGCCCGTGGTGATCGTCGCGACAGAGGAAGGCCTGGCGCGTATTCCCCGCTCGATTCGTGAGGGCAGCCTGGCGCTGGGCGCCACCAAGGCCGAGACGTTGTGGCGGGTTGTTCTGCCGATGGCCAGTCCGGCGATGATGACTGGCGTGATCCTGGCGATTGCGCGCGCTGCCGGGGAAGTGGCTCCTTTGATGCTGGTAGGGGTGGTCAAGCTGGCTCCATCGTTGCCGTTGGATGGCAATTATCCTTACCTGCATCTGGATCAAAAATTTATGCACCTGGGCTTCCATATTTACGACGTCGGCTTTCAAAGCCCGAACGTCGAGGCGGCGCGTCCACTGGTTTATGCGACGGCCCTGTTGCTGGTGGTGGTGATCGCATTGCTCAACCTGAGTGCAGTGGCGATTCGTAACCGCCTGCGTGAAAAGTACAAAGCCCTTGAGATGTAACCTGAGCCGGATGACGCCCCGAAGCCGGTGGGGAGGACTATAATGAGTGAAACTATGACCAATCAGAACGTAGTGAACGAAGAGCAGCCATTCAACGAATCCAAGCACCGTTCTCACGGTATCGACATTAGCGCGATTGAGCGCTCGATGGAGGATCTGTCGATCGACAATGAGACGATCGCCCTGGAGGTGAACAAGCTCAAACTGTTCTACGGCGAGAAAGAAGCGTTGCACGGCATTGATATGCGCATCCCGCAGAAGCGGGTGACGTCGTTTATTGGTCCGTCGGGTTGTGGTAAGTCCACCCTGCTGCGTTGCTTTAACCGCATGAATGATCTGGTTGATGGATGTCGTATTGACGGGCAGATCCTGCTGGAAAAGGAAGACATCTACCGTAAAGGCGTGGATGTAGCGGAATTGCGCCGTCGGGTGGGTATGGTGTTCCAGAAGCCGAACCCGTTCCCCAAGAGCATCTATGAGAACGTGGCTTACGGGCTCAGAATTCAGGGCATCAACAAGAAGCGTATTCTGGATGAAACCGTGGAGTGGGCGCTCAGGTCCGCAGCGTTGTGGGATGAAGTGAAAGACCGTCTGAATGACAGCGCTTTGGGTCTGTCCGGCGGCCAGCAGCAGCGTTTGGTTATCGCCCGCACGGTGGCGGTGAAACCGGAAGTCCTCCTGCTTGACGAACCTGCGTCGGCCTTGGACCCGTTATCAACGCTGAAGATCGAAGAGCTGATCCATGAGCTGAAAAACGATTACACCATCGTCATCGTCACCCACAATATGCAGCAGGCGGCGCGAGTATCGGACTATACTGCGTTCATGTATATGGGCGACCTGATTGAATTCGGCAGCACCAACCAGCTGTTCACCAATCCGTCCTGCAAGCAGACAGAAGATTATATTACCGGGCGTTACGGGTAACAGTTTTCCCCGGTGGAAATTAGTAATAGGAAGCATATATGGCGAACTCAGACGTTCATTTGCAGCATATTTCTCAACAGTTCAATGTGGATTTGCGGGAGCTTCGGAACCATGTTCTGGTGATGGGCGGCTTGGTGGAAAAGCAGGTGGCGGACGCGGTTGAGGCGTTGGTGCGGGGGGATTCCGAACTGGCCGAGATGGTGCGCCAGAATGACAATGACGTCGATAAACTGGAAATCACCATCGATGAGGAATGCACCCGGGTGATCGCCAAGCGCCAGCCCACGGCGAGCGACCTGCGTCTGGTGGTGGCGATTGCGAAAATGGTCAACGACCTTGAGCGCATCGGCGACGAGTCGGAGAAAATCGCCAAGAACGCGTTGCAATTGCTGGAAGAGGGCGAAGCGCCGCGCGGCTATGTGGAAGTGCGTCATATCGGCAGTCATGTCGGAAAAATGGTGCATGACGCTTTGGACGCCTTCGCCCGTTTTGATTTGGATCTGGCCTTCGAAGTCATGAAAGAAGACAAGTCAGTGGATATCGAGTATAAAACCGCGATGCGTTCACTGGTGACGTTCATGATGGAAGACCCACGCAGTATCTCCCGTATCCTGAGCGTCATGTGGGTGTTGCGTGCGCTGGAGCGTATCGGCGACCACGCCAGAAATATCTGTGAGCACGTGATTTTTATGGTGAAAGGCAAGGACGTGCGCCATGTTTCTCTGGAGAAGACAGAGAAGCTTATCGAGAGGTCCTGACCTTTTTTCGGCGGCTCTTTTCATGGTAAAACGCAGTTTCGGCTGCGTTTTTTGCGTCTGGCGCCGCTGTTTCAACTACTGCTATCAGGATTTGTGCATTGTCTACGCCGCTTTTTTGTTATGGCACGCTGCGTCATCCTCATGTGATGCAACGGCTGTTAGGATGGGCGCCCGAAGCCTCCGCCGCCAGATTGTCGGGATATCGTTGTCTACAGGTTGTTGGTAAGGCTTATCCTGGCCTTTGGCGCGATCGTAACGCCATTTGCCCCGGTTACCTTTATCATGGTCTGACCCAGCATGACATCGCCCGCCTTGACCATTACGAAGGCGATGATTATGTGCGTCGTTACTGCTCTGTCAGGACGCCGGGAGGCGGCCGCCTTACTGCTTGGGTTTACCTCTATCGCCGGCCTGAGAAACTGACCACCCGTCTCTGGCGTTACGAAACCTTTCTAAGAGACAGTCTGGTTAACTATCTTAGTGAATTGTAGGTTTTTGTAATATAAGCCGGTTTTCCAAAGCGCTGAAAATTTAGACAACTATACTGGAAAACAGGCGAACGGATTCACGCCGCTCGCCGCGTTTTCCTGTTGTCGTTGTTTTTGGGATGCTCTCATATGAAGTTGTTCCGCGCTGTTTTCTGTCTGCTGTCCGCTATTCTGCTTTCCACTCCGGTTTTCGCCGTCAAATCGGACGCTTCGCTGTCCGCAGATTTGCTGGCTCAAACTGGTGTGGATGAATTGCTGTCGCGCTACCCGGATATGATAAAAACCGGGATTCGCGCCAACATCCGCCGCACAGGTGCGTCGGAAGATCTGATGGATCTGTTTGAACGGGTGGTGGATGGCGCTTATCAGGCGGATGATCTGCAAAGTCAGGTGGAAAGACGCCTGGAGCAGCAGCTGTCGCCAACGGAAATGCGCCATGTTTTACAGTGGTATCGCTCGCCAATCGGCCAGAAAATCGTGGCGGCGGAACTCAACGCAATGAGCTCGGAGGAGTATGCCGAGGCGCAGAAAAGAATGGAGAGCCTGAGTGAGGAAAACAAAGGCGGCGAAAGGGAACACTTATTCTCCGCCTATGATCGCGCCACCCGTGCGACGGACTCCATGTTGGATAATACCGTCACTATTCAATTGGCCATGGCCGCCGCCATCACTTCGGTTGCGAAAGGACCTGAGCTGCCTTCGTATCATGATCTGAAAAGGGTAATTGAAGAGCGTCGCTTTTCCATGCGGGGCATGGTGGGACAGCAAGTTTATCTGAATTATCTCTATACCTATCGGGATGTGCCGCTTGCAGACATGAAGGGCTACATTGCGTTCGCCCGCACCGATGAGGGGGCGCGTTTCGTGGAGGCGTTAAAGACGGCATTGTTTGATGTACTGGAAGAACGTTCAGAGATGCTGGGCGAGAGACTGAATCAGTTGGCTGGGGCGCAATAAGCCCGAGGGTTCCTTGTATGGCGTTGAACGCCGAACCTGAAAATTATTAACATGGCAATAATATTGACATGTTAATAACCAGGCGCATGGATGCGTCTGCGCGGCGGCTAGCCGCGGGAGACAGGCCTGACATGTGCAGGCCCTGTCGTTGCAGACAAATAGAAGGAAGCTATTTGTCTGCCTGATTAATAAGTTGCCCGCGGGTCGGGAGGAGGGAGAGATGACCCGCGAGCGACCACCCTGTCGAAACCGGATGGAGCGCTGGATGGCGTTGCAACATCACCGGACCCCTTGAGCTCAGTCCTGCCGCTATTCCGCCAGCGCTGAGCGCAACTGTAACCAATTCCCTTTGCCTCAGGGTTGACGCATATCAACAACCCCGGCGTTTTATCCGGATTATGCTTAGCGCCTACAAGCCATCAGAGACTTAAGCTTAATTGCGCAATCTTTTCCCAGCCCATAAAATTTCAACGTTTTTCATTATGTTCTGCGCCTGCAGGCGGTGGTTTGTAGTAAATCGTTGACAGGGGCGCGCTCAATAACAATAACCGAGAACTAAAGTACGGATTAGCTGAATGAGAAAACTTCCACTTCTGCTGGGCGGTCTGCTGTGCATGGCCGGTCCTGTTTGGGCCTCTGAAGGAGGCATGTTCGTCCTCGACGCCACTGATTCACCCAAGGCGATACTCGCCGTCATAATTTTTATCGTCGCTTATATCGCCGTCATGGCGGAAGAAGTGTTGCACTTAAGGAAATCCAAGCCGGTTATTTTCGCCGCTGGATTAATCTGGGTCCTGGTGGCCAGCGTGGCTCAGGACATGGGACGCAGCGATGACGAAATCCACAGCGCCGTTTCTCACAACTTGTTGGAATACGGCGCTTTATTCTTATTTCTATTGGTGGCGATGACTTTCATCAATGCGATGGAAGAGCGTCATGTCTTTGAGTCCTTACGCTCGTACCTGGTTCACAAGGGCATGAGTTATCGTAAGCTGTTCTGGGTTACCGGATGGCTGGCGTTTTTCATTTCGCCAGTGGCGGATAACCTCACAACGGCGTTGTTGATGGGCGCCGTCATCATGGCGGTGGGGGGCAAAGACACGCAATTTGTCTCTTTGGCGATGGTCAACGTGGTGGTGGGCGCTAACGCAGGAGGGGCGTTCAGTCCTTTTGGGGACATTACGACTTTGATGGTGTGGGCCTCCAAGAAAGTTCAGTTTGAAGAGTTTTTTGCGCTGTTCATTCCTTCCGTGCTGAATTTTGTAACGCCTGCGCTGATCATGAACTTTTTCCTGCCTAATGGCGTTCCTTCAGGACATGGTGGGCTGGTTCCAATCAAGCGAGGCGGGCTACGCATCTGCGCTTTGTTTCTACTCACCATTGCGACGGCGGTCTGCTTTGAGCGCTTTTTCCATCTGCCGCCGTTTCTCGGCATGATGACGGGTATGTCTGTACTCATGTTTTTCGCTTATTTTCTACGTAAAACCGGCACGGTGGAGGATGATATCCAGTTTGATATTTTCCGAAGGGTGGCGCGTGCGGAGTGGGACACGTTATTGTTCTTTTTCGGTGTTATCTTCTGTGTGGGCGGCTTGGCGACGTTGGGCTATCTGCAGATGATGTCCCATGGCATGTACGATAATTGGGGTCCAACTATCGCCAATATTGTGGCGGGAACTATCTCTGCTGTCGTGGATAATATCCCGGTGATGTTTGCAATCATTTCCATGGAGCCGGATATGGATGTCAACCAATGGCTGTTAATCACGCTTACTGCGGGAGTGGGCGGCAGTCTGCTGTCCATCGGGTCGGCTGCCGGAGTGGCGTTGATGGGGCAGTCAAAAGGCAGCTATACCTTCTTGTCTCATCTGAAATGGTCTTGGGCCATTTTGATCGGCTACGGTGTATCTATCGCCGCGCATCTGGCGATCAACGGAACCTGAGTCGACGCTCAGGGCAGACCCGGTGGAAGTTAAACCGGGTCTTCACCTGTCTAGCCTATCAATGTTAGCATGGAACACATTGACGCTAGAGAGCCTTCACCATGTCCCCTGAGATAATACCGGTCAGTAGCCAGGACCAAGTGCATTCCACGCTGTCTCTGTATCGCACGGAGGAGACGGCGGCGCCGGTGGTTGTCTGCATGCCCGCCATGGGTGTGCGCGCCAGCTTTTATGCGCCCTTGGCGGAGGCGTTGGCCGCTCGCGGCGTGCACTGTGTAACGGCGGATCTGCGTGGTCATGGCAGTAGTTCCGTGCGCGCTTCCCGGCGCACTAACTTCGGCTACTACGAAATGGTCCAGTACGACTGGCCGGCAGTGCTGGACTGTGTGAGGCTGCATCTGCCGGACTCGCCGATCTGGCTGCTTGGTCATAGTCTGGGTGGACAATTGAGCTCTCTTTACATGGCGGAGCAGCCAGGATCCGTAGCGGGACTGATTTTGCTGGCTTCCTGTAATGTGTATTTCAAAGGATACGCCAAGCCTTGGCGGATTCTCGCCGGCACGCAATTTCTACGCGGCGTTAGTGAGATATGGGGATATATGCCGGGGGATCGTATCGGCTTCGCCGGGCGGGAGGCGCGTCGACTGATACGCGATTGGGCGCGCAACGCCCGCACCGGCGATTACTACCCAGAGCGCAGCCCGATAAATTATGAGCGTCTCTTGGGAGCGGTCACTAAACCTGTACTGGCGATCTCATTCGAGTCGGATGAGCTGGCTCCGGCTGAAGCGGTGGCGAACCTGTATCGCAAAATGCCTTCTGCGGAGGTAACGCACTGGCGTCTAACGGATGCTGATTTCGGCGGCGCCAGCGTTGGGCACTTCAACTGGATCAAGCATTCAGAGAGTCTGGCGCAACGAGTTGGCGATTGGCTGGAGCGTAGCGCATTGCGACCTGAGACGCCTTTGGCTGTCTCGGAGGGGGGTTGAAAGGGTAAGTTCGCGCCTTACCCTTTCCATCGTCTAGAAGGGCAAGCCTAGACTTTGAGCTTGTCCGTATACGGCGGCCAGCCCAGAGGTTTCCCCGCCAGAACGTGAAGGTGGATATGGAAAACCGTTTGTCCCGCGCTTTCATTGCAGTTCATCACTACACGATAACCATCGTCGGCGAACCCTTTTTCTTTGGCGATTTTTGCCGCCGCGATGTACAGGTGGCCCACTAGTTCCCGGTCTTGCTCCTCAATGTCATTGATGGTGGCGATGGGCTTTTTGGGAATGACCAGAAAATGTACTGGCGCCTGGGGGTTGATATCGTTAAACGCCAGACAGAACTCATCCTCGTAGATAATGTCGGCGGGAATTTCCCGTTTGATGATTTTGCTGAAAATCGTTTCAGACATGGTCTTGCATCCTTTGGCTGCGTATACAGTGTGGTTATGTTTTGTTGCGACAGTCAGCGCGTCAGCGGACGTTCAGGCTGCGCGCCATTCAGCCCCATGGCGTAGGCGATGACCTTGCGCTTCGCAGGCCCTAACAAGCCAGCGAGCCCGAGACCCAGGTTGCGCGCCAACTTCACTGGGGCCAGATTGTTGCTGAAAGCGTAATAAAATCCATCCATCAGCGTCATCATTTTCAGGTTCTCTCCTCGGCGCAGTCGCTCATATTGGCGTAGAGTCTGGAGATCTCCAATGTCTAGTCCTCGTTCAGCGGCTTTTTGAATAACTTCCGCAAGGGCGGCGGCATCTTGAAACCCGAGGTTAACCCCCTGTCCCGCCAGGGGATTAATTGTATGCGCGGCGTCGCCCGCCAGCGCGACGCCCTGAGCCACATAGTGTTGAGCGTGTCGTTTAACGAGTGGGAATGAGCCTTTACCGAGCACTTGGAGTAATCTCGGCAACTGCCGGGGAAACTCTTTGCGCAGGGCTTGGATAAACTCTTCCTGAGAGAGTTGCTGTAAAGCCTTTAACTTGGCGGGCTGGTCGTACCAGACCAAGGAGGCGTAGGCGACGCCATCGATGGCGCACAATGGCAGAAACGCCAGTGGTCCATGGGGTCGGAATGCCTGCCAGGTAATATCTTGGGGCTCGCCTGCTATGGCGACGCTGACCACCAGGGCATGCTGCTCGTAGGCGTCGCTGAATAATCCGAGCTGCGCCTGTTCCCGGACCAGGGAGGAGCCGCCATCTGCGCCGATGATCAAGCGTCCGCGCAGTAGGGTTTGATCGTCCAGTGTGACTTCGGGAGACGATGCGCGAAAGTTGATGGCGTTAATGCGCCGTCCACTGATCAAGGTTACGTTTTCCGCCTGCTCGACCACGCGCAGCAGGGCCAATTGAATGACCCGGTTTTCAACAATATGACCAAGATGGGAGTGGCCGACCTGGCGAGAATCAAACTCTGTTTTGTTGACCACCGACGACAATCGCTCGCCCAGGGGATTGCCCAGTTTTTCCCACACCGCCAGTCGTTGGTAGGGGTGGGCGCGCATACATAGTGCGTGTTCCCAGGCGCCAATCTGAGTGAGAAACTGCTCGCTGGCGAAATTGATAGCGGATACGCGCAGGTCCGGCGTCTCGTCAGGGCTGAAGGGGGCCGGCGGCTCCCTCTCAATAACCGCTGTTTTTAAGGCGGTGTTCTTTAACGCTGCGGCGATGGCTGCGCCGACCATGCCTCCGCCGACGATAATGACGTCATAATCGGGGGCGTCGCTAAGCTGGGAAGAAGCCTTGTCTGTCATAGTAATGTCAATGCGTTCCGGACGGCGGCTGGATAAGCCGGGAGCCTAATGATAGAGGAATAGGGAAGGGGACTGCAAAGCCTTGGCGCAGGCGCCAGGGCCTTATTCGTCCGCCATGGAGGGCGGCGTACGGGTAAGGATATCCAAAGGGCTCTCCGCTATGCCGTAGCGTCGATATATGGTCGCCACCCAACCGCTTTGCAGAAGCCCGGCCAGGGCTGCGTTGAAGTCGGCGGCGATGACTTCGGCGTTGTCCAGGTTGCGACGCACCCCCATATGCAAGGGGCGATACACCAAGGGCAGAGGCAGTATTTTCAGGTTCTCGCTCAGCCTTTCATCATGATTGATGAGATTTTTCAGAATCCTGACGTCCTCCACGGTCAGATCCAGTCGTCCGACAGCGGTCATATTGAGGGCGCTTTCTGTTGTGTTGACGGTGACTTTGTTCAGTGAAGTCGAGAAGTCAAAAGGGCTCCAAAAGCGGGCGCCTTGGCGCACGCCAATGCGGACATTGGTGAGATCACTGAGGCGCGATGGTTTGAATGTGCTCTCTGTCGGCGCGGCGAAACCGATGACGTTGACATAATAGGGAGAGGAAAAGATAAAGGCTTCTTCTCTTTCAAGTGTCCACCAAAGGCCTATCATGACATCAACTTCTTTGAACTCTGCTGCCCGCAACAGACGAGGCCAGGGCAAGATCTTAATCTGCACCGGATAGCCCGCTTTATGGAAGGCGGACTCCACGATTTCCGTGGCCAGGCCACGGTGTGGGTGATCTTCATCCAAGTAAGGCGGCCAGGGAGGGCCGCCCAGGATAAGCGTCGGCTTCTCAGCGTAGGCGAAACCCGCGAGCAGCCATAACGCCGCCAGCGTAAGCGTCAGATATTTGTATATCGGCAACGCTGCCGGTCTATGCTGGCGAATATTGACTGCTCCGGGGTCAGGCGTGCCTGTGGGCGCGTTTGCGGCCTTGCCGCACCCTCTGTAGCGGCGGGCTGTTGGGCTGAACGAACCCTTCATTCATGATAAGCGGCCGCGCCAAGTCGACATATGCGCTCATGGACATGCGCAGGATCTCGCTGTGAGTGCCTGCGCTGAAGGCGATCTCTTCGTTATTGCGCAGATGCTCGTCCATATAGACGGACATGCCGTACAGATTGCCGAAAGGAGGTATGGCGCCGACTTCGCATTCCGCAAAATGATCTTTGAAGTCTTCTTCGTCCGCCAACTCTATGAAATCCGTACCCATCGCGCGCATGAAACGGTCCCAACGGATGCGTGATGTGGCGGGCATAACCGCCATCGCGAACTTGCCGTCCATCATGACAATCACGGTTTTTGCGAGCATCTTCCCGCAGATATGCGCGGATTGAGCGATCTCCTGGGCTGTATAAGCAGGGGAGTGCTGTATCGACACATATCGGACTTGATGTCCATCGAGGAAGTTCTTCAAAGATTGTACAGGCATAAGCCACCTCCAGCCTGGATAAGAAACATTCGCTCTTATTAATTAAGATAGCCTATTAAGTTGCGATTGCAGCAAACCAAGGGGCTGAAAGTTGGGAACTGGGTAACGGATGGGAAAAATAAAAAGGGGAACCTGAGTTCCCCTTGCTTGGATTATCTGGCGAATGAGCCGTTATTGATTGGTTTTAACGGTCGCTTCCACGACTGCTACAACACGACGGTTGGCGCTACGGCCTTCTGCAGTGTTGTTATCGCCAATCGGACGGGCTTCGCCGTAGCCGACGCTGGAGATTCTCTCGCCGGCGATGCCGAAACGCTCAACGACCATCTGACGCACGGCGTTGGCGCGCTTCTCAGACAGCTTCTGGTTGTAGGCGTCTTGGCCGCGATCGTCAGTGTGTCCTTCCACTACAGCTTTCGTGTCTGGATACTGGCGCATGAATTCAGCCAGTTTCTCTACTTCGGATACGAACTCGTCCGGAATCGCGGCTGAGTTGGTGGGGAAGGTGACGTTCAGTGTAATAGTTACAGTTTCGCTCAACTGAATACGGCAGCCGCGGTTGTCCACTTTCGCGCCATAGGGCGTGTCAGGGCATGCGTCCAGACCGTCGGTGATGCCGTCACGGTCGGTGTCCAGCGGGCAGCCTCTGCTGTCCACTTTGGCCGCTGCGGGAGAGTTCGGGCACTGGTCTTTTTCGTTCGGTACGCCGTCTGCGTCATCGTCGCCGACAACTGGACAGCCAGTGGCGTCAACGCGTGCGCCAGCTTTGGTGTTGGGGCACTGGTCCTTATCATCTGTCACGCCGTCGCCATCCGCATCGCCGATCACTTCACATCCGCGAGCGTCGACAGTAGCGCCGTAGGGTGTGCCAGGGCAGGCGTCTTCGTCGTCATATACGCCGTCTCTATCGCTGTCCATAGGCGCCGCCGCGGCTGAGGCGAACATGTAGGTGAAGCCCAGGTTCAACATGGCGTCTTTGGTTTCGTCCTCATCGCCATATACGCCACGGGCGTCAAAGCGCACGTCCATGGATTCACTGATAGCGTGCTTGATGCCGGCGCCCAGGTTGTACTGGGTTTCTTCATCTTTGCCGCCACCGTCGTATTTGAATCTATAGTTGCCTGCGCCGCCAACAATATAGGGGCGCCACGCTTCTCCCTGGTTGAAGTGATAGAGAGCGTCAACACGATAGAACACGCTATCAAGATAGCCTGTGTTATGTTTGCGCTCTAGATCCGCTGCGCCGATCAGAACTTCAGCGGAGATAGCTGGCGTGAAGTTATAGCCCAAACCTGCCGCCAAACTGGGATCGTCTTCAATTTGACGCTCATGGTCGAAAAATGTGTAGCCGAGCAGGCCTGTGAAATAAGCGCCTTTTTCGCGTCCGTCGGCAAGCGCCGGCTGCGCGGATGCAATGGCGCTCACAAGTAAAATAGATGGGAGTAGTTTTGCTTTCATTGCCACCTCTTTGTGTAATCTATTCCCGGACCTGGCCGGTCCGGGGGAACTTTCCAAAAATAAAAGGGATTAAGGGAGTTATTGAGTTTCTTGATAAATGTGGACATCCCTTTGTGGGAACGGAATGGTGATGCCTTCTTCGTCGAAGCGCTTCTTCACATTCTCATGCATGTCGAAATACAGCTGCCAATAATCCGCAGTGGCGACCCAAGGGCGTACGGCGAGATTTACGGAGCTGTCCGCCAGCGCCAGCACGGCGATAACGGGAGCGGGGTCTTTCAACACACGTGAATCGGCTTCCAGCATGGATTTAATTATATTTTTCGCTTTGTCGATGTCGTCGCCGTAGCTGATGCCGAATACCATGTCCACACGTCTGGTTGCTTCCGCTGCGATGTTGATCAATGGGTTATTGGCCAGATTGGAGTTGGGAATAATGACCCGGCGATTGTCGGGGGTCATCAAAATCGTCGTGAAGATCTGGATTTCCCTGACCGTACCGATATAGCCGGCACCGTCTATCACATCGCCAACCTTAAAAGGCTTAAACACCAGGATCATAATGCCGCTGGCGAAGTTCGACAGGTTACCCTGTAGAGCCAGGCCGATAGCCAGACCGGCGGCGCCTAAAACCGCGATAAAGGAAGTCGTTTCAATGCCCACCATTTGCGCCACGCTGACGAGCAACATCGCCTTGAGGGCAACCGACGCAAGGCTGTGAACAAACTTGGTGAGGGTCGGATCAAATTTTTTCTGCAAACGATCGTCGGTGAATTTGAGCGCTTTATTGATCAGCCACATACCTACTGCGAGTGTAATGATGGCTAGCAACAATTGCGGCGCGTATTCCATCACCAGCTCGACAGCTTTATCTAAATACTGATCTAGGTTCTCCATTGAAGACTCCTTAGCGGTTTTAGTTCTTATGCGTCAGCGCTCGCCACCTGGGATAGGTGAGGTTGGTTTTTGCAGTGCAAAAGATGACGGCGAACGTGCGGACATTGAAGCCAGACAGCGCTAGTCTAGCAGAAGCCGGCGCTCTGCCAAGCGCTTTTACACGCAGAATCCCGGGCTTAGCCGCGCAATAGGTGCATTTCCGTAGGTGTGACGAAATTCTGACGCAAGTTTTAAAGTAAGGAATACGAAACGTTTCTTTAACCGGATTTCCGCAGTTTCGCTATTTTATGTGACATAATTGCTGTTATTTCCCGAAATTTTCGTCTAATTCGATAACCTGCTTTCAGTAGCGGATTAACTTCTTATGTTGAATCGATTACTGCCTTTGCTGCAACGCACTTTGCCTCGCAGCGCTCTGCGGCTGGCCGCGCCGTCCCTTATTCCTGAAATCCGTCTGTATTTATTCGACCCTGAGGTGATGGAAGGGCCTCTCTCCCACGATGAGGCCCAGGCCGTCGTCGCCGAGCCGGCTTACTGGAGTTTTTGCTGGGCCAGCGGTCAGGTATTGGCGCGTTATATCCTTGATCATCCTGAGGTAGTGAAGGGGAAAACGGTTTGGGATATTGGGGCCGGATCTGGTGTAGTGGCGATCGCAGCGGCTCTCGCAGGGGCTGCCGACGTTTTGGCGTGTGATTTGGATGCGGCGGCGCAAGTGGCGACAATAGAGAATGCGAGGCTGAATGGAGTATGGGTGACGGTGTGTGAGACATTGCCGCCTGCCGACAAGCCTGACGTGATCACTGCGGCGGATGTTCTCTATGATAGGGAGAACCTGCAATGGCTGCCTGAGTGGCGCGATAAAGCGTCGAAAGTGCTGCTGGCGGATTCACGGGTGCGTAATCTGGCGGCTCCTGGATATGAGCTGAAGAAGACAGCATCCGGCAGAACGTTCCCAGACCTTAATGAATTTGAAGAGTTTAATGAGGTGAGAATTTATGAGAGTGGGCGCCATATCCCAAGCGAAAAAAAAGGCGACTAATCAGGTCGCCTCATTTGGAATAGGTTTTGGATTCCTATCCGCCGTTCCTTGGTAAAGCGCCATCCTATGCGCCAACTTTGTCCTGTTTTATTCCTGGATTAACTCCAAAAATTCCCTCAAGCATCACTCCCTATCCTTGCTTCCCTTCGCTTCCTGCGAAGAAACCATCCTGGCTGGATTCCATTTCCTTGTCTGCCCTGACGGTTGTAAATATACCTCGGGCCGAATGACGTTTTTGTGACAATCATCAAGAGCGAGTGCGCCGCTTAACCAAGCTTGTTTTTGGAAATTCATATAAAACAATATGTTATGAAATGTCTCAGCAAGTAAATCCGTAATGATTACAGTAACTTTCGCTAATTTCCTACGGCTTTGTGAGATATTTCTTACAAACTTTCGGGCTTATTTCTTACTACTAATACATTAGTGCATTTTCTGTAGAAGCCTGCTTATCGGGAAATCCTTGAGGGCGGTTTCAGTAGGAGGCCTTGGGGGGACGGACGGAGACTATCAGCCAGTTCGCCAGGAACGCGCCAATCGCAATGCCGATCGTATTGGCCACAATATCTCCAAAGCTGCCGTCCCGGTAGGGAATCAAGCTTTGCAGGCCTTCAATGAGCAGGCCATAGCAAGTCATAGCGATAAAAACATGAAAGACCTGGCTATTACGGTGACTCCACATGGCCATGCCGCTCATTGCAGCGAAAGAAAACGCATGCCGTATTTTATCGTTAACCGTTCCCAGTGGCGTGTACTCGTTGGGAGTGAGCGCAATGATCAGCCCTATCACCATCAGTAAGTAGAAGGCGACACGAGCAGACCAATGACCTCCAAGAACGATCAAGCTTTTATATAATTGAGACGAACTGAACATGGGAAAGCGCTTCCTAGGCATCAAAACATGAAATTATATCTGTACGCCGACAAGCTGAGCATTACCATCTTGAGAGAGGGAAAATTGCCCCTGCGTGGGCTGGCCGGCTTGCACGATCCTTTTCTGAGTCCAGAACTGCCCTTGGCGGCCGCTCCGGTCAGGGATATCACTCAAGCGAAGTTCATGGCGGAAGTAAAGAGGCAATATGACGCGCTTCCCGAGGAGCTGAGCAGCCTGGTCACCTTCGAGTATTATCTGCAGCAGGCCAAGCATAAACGCAAGGAAATCGAAGCTATTTTATTGCAGGGCGCAGCGAGCGAGCCTTTGTTTCTCAGCCCCCGTTTTATGCTTTCATTGGGCGTGATTAGTCTGTTTGAGTCAGTTGAAAGCGTTGCGTTATGGCGCTTTCAAGGAGATCGCCACCGTGGCGTCGCACTGGAGATAGACTCCGGTAAAGCGGGACTGATGGAAGGACACTACCAAGGCAGCCCGCAAACGTTTAAAAAAGTCGAATATTGTGACGAAAGGCCGCAGACTGGCGCATTCGGTTTCAGTCCTTTGTTCCAATGCGCCACAGAGTTTGCCGGGGAGGGGGAATGGCGCTTGTTGCGCCCGTTAGATACGGGACAGAAGCAAATACAATGGGATGGTGAGGCATTGTCCCTTTGTAAGTTTCCCTCCAACGCCATATCTGCGATCATATTCGGCTGCGCCGTGGACCCTGAACTACGAGATGCGTTGACGCAACTGCTTCAGGTGGATATGCGCTACCGTCAATTGCGGACTTTTCAAATGAAAATGAGCGCGTCCCGGTTTCGCCTTAACGCGGAGCCTTTAAATTAAGTTCTACGGCGGCTCTCACTATTTTTTTGTATGAGGCAGAAAGGAAAAGAGCGTGAAATTATTCGCTAAAGGTTTTAACGACCTGCTGGAAGGGTTTCGCCTGATTCAGCATCCCAAACTGCGGGTCTTTGTCATTATCCCTTTGATAATCAATATATTGGTATTTGTGGGCTTCATCTGGGGCATGAGCGCTTACTTCTCCGGCTGGGTGGACGCCATGGTCAGCTGGCTACCCGACTGGTTATCTTTCTTACGCTGGTTGGTATGGCTGGTTTTCGCCATTCTGGTGGGCGTACTGGTGTTTTACACCTTTGTGTTTGTCGCCACACTGGTTGGCGCACCGTTCTATGGTTTGTTGGCGGAACAGACGCAGAAGTTGCTGACCGGTAAAGAGGTGGATGAAGAGACCCCTTGGAAACAAGTGATCATGAATATTCCCGCCAGTGTTTGGCGTGAGATCAAGAAGTTTCTTTATTATCTTCCTCGTGCGCTGGGGCTATTATTGCTGAGCTTCATCCCTGTGGTGAACTTGGCGTCGCCGGTGCTTTGGGCGGTATTCTCCTCATGGATCATGGCGCTTGAGTTTGTGGACTATCCTGCGGACAACAACAAGCGCAAGATTGATGACGTGATTCGTTTCATGCGCGAACGTCGCAGTCGGACGCTGGGCTTCGGCTTAGGCGTTTGGGGCAGCACCCTGATTCCCATCGTGAACTTGGTGTCCATGCAGGCGGCGGTCGCCGGCGGCGTTAAATTCTGGTTGGAAGAACATGGTCAATTACCCAAAGCGAATCCCGCTTCTGGCGCTGGAGTAGCGGTGAGGTGATCCCGTTGCGGCGGCGTGATGGCCACGTCGCCGCTTAAGCACTGAATAAAGTGGGAAATTTGTCAGACAGTGCTAGCCTTATAGTTATGTGATTAACGGAAAGTGTAGCTCTGACATGGCTTTAAAGGTGTTAGTGGTTGATGATGCGAGTTTCGTCCGTGATATGGTCAAGCGGGCGATGCGAACCTATTTTCCTCAGGTGACGGTGGAAGAAGCCATCAACGGGAAAAAAGCGCAGATCCTGATGAATAAGACGCACTATGATCTCATCCTGTGCGACTGGGAAATGCCGGAAATGTCAGGACTGGAGTTGTTGCAGTGGGCGCGTGGACAAGACGCCTACAAGAAAACCCCCTTCGTAATGGTGACCAGCCGTGGCGATAGAGGCCATGTGGTGGAGGCGGTGCAAAGCGGCGTTTCCGATTATCTGGGTAAACCCTTCAGTCCCGAAATGCTGGCGCAGAAAGTCAACAAGCAATTGGCCGCCAAGCTTAAACGCGCTGCTGGTGAAAAATCCTCTTCCGCCCGTTCGGGCTCTGATTCCGCTTCCGTACTGATGCAAGCGTCTGACAGCGCCAAGCAGGCCTCGGCTCCGGCCGTAACGCCAGGCCCGTTTGCTGATAGTGCAGCCTTGCTGACTGGCGGTTCCGCATCGCCCAGAAAATCAACGCCGGACGCAACGTCAGGCAAAAAAGCGCTGGCGCAGATTCGTTTTGCTGAGTTCAACCTGCCCTGTGTGATAAAGGCCATTACTCTGACCGAAGTAAAGGTGGTCGCCAAGCGGGGGCAGAAGTTCCCGATGATTCTTGATCCTGCCGTGGTGGATATAGAAGTCGACGATGGCGAAACTCTGGAGCGGATCAACGGCTACGTGCACATGCTGCAGGCGGTGGAGAAGCGGGTGGACACTGACTTTATCAGCATCGTTATTCGGTTTGTGGATGAAGACCCGGATAAGATGGCGTCGCTGTCCAAGTTTATCGCCAAATTCTAAACCTGCTTAATCTCTGACATCTTCGGCTTCCGCCAACGCCTCCGCAGAAGCCATGCGACTGCGCGGGAAATGGCAGGTAAAGGTGCTGCCTTCGCCGATGTGGCTGGTGATTTCCAGCTCGCCATCATGATTGATCAGGACGTGCTTGACGATTGCAAGTCCCAGGCCTGTGCCGCCGGTGTCTGCAGCCCTTGAAGGGTCAGCCCGGTAAAAACGTTCCGTCAGTCTGGGAATATGCAGGGGATCGATGCCGATGCCGCTGTCCCTTACGGCGAAATGCACGCCTTTCTTATCCTCGAACCAGCGCACCCGAATCTCGCCATTGGGAGGTGTGTATTTCACTGCATTCATAATGATATTGGAAAAGGCGCTGTGTAATTGCGTTTCGTTGCCGGTAAGTCCTGCTGGGCTATCCAGACTCAGCTCTATGCGGTGGCCTTTTTCCTGGCTCAGGGCGCGTGCGTCGTCGCAAATGGCGCGCAACATGCTGTCTACATCCACCAATGTAGCTTTGAAGTTGGAGCCATCGTTCTCAATGCGGGACAACAGCAGTAAATCATTGACCAAGGCTTCCATACGCTGCGCTTGTTGCTGCATCTGATTCAAGGCGCGATTCCAGCGCGGAGGCAATTCGTCAGCGTTGTCAATGAGGGTCTCCAGATAGCCGGATATGACCGTCAATGGCGTACGTAGCTCATGCGATACGTTAGAAACGAAGTCGCGTCGCATTTCTTCCAGGCGGTACAAGCGCGTCACGTCCTGCACCAATAGCAGACGATCGTCTTCCCCGAACAACGTGATATGAAACTGTAACTTCAAGTTGGGATTATTGGGAGCGTTGAGGATCAACGGCTCCTGGTATTTCTTGGAGGTGAAATAGCGTTTAAAAATGGGGGTGCGGATCAGGTTGTAAATCAGCTGACCCCGGTCGGTCGGGTACTTGAAGCCCAGTAATTTCTCTGCGGATTGGTTCCACCAGTCCATGGCGCCTTCGCTGTTGGTCATGACGACGGCGTCTTTGAGGGCGTTGGTGGACTCCTGGATGCGGTCGATCATGGCTTGGAGGCGATCGCGTGAGCGATAGTGCTGAACCTGAAGACGATGAATCCCGTCGAACAGATCTCCCCACAGTCCACGGCTCTCGGGAGGGTCTTCCATTTTCGCCTGATACAGCCAGCGGTGCATGCGAAACGCCTGGGTGAGCGTCCAACCAAGATAGGCGGTGAGACCGAACACCAGCGCCCAGGCCACCGAACCGATAATAAGGCCGACAACGATACAGCCCAGCAAACTGTAAACCAGTAGCCGTACATAATGACGCCAGTGATTGCGCATGCGTTTTATGAATACTTCTTTTGGAATTATTTATTTTTTAAGACGGATCGCGGCGCTTATGGCGCTCGGGTCGAAAAGCGATAGCCCGTCCCACGCACGGTTTGAACCAGATGATGATGACTGGGCTCCAGTGCTTTGCGTAAACGTCGAATATGCACGTCCACCGTGCGTTCTTCCACGTAGACGTTGCCGCCCCATACCTGATCCAGAAGCTGCCCGCGAGTATACACCCGTTCTTGATGGGTCATAAAGAACTGCAGGAGCTTGTATTCCGTGGGGCCCATGTTGAGCGCATCGCCCTTGGCGGTGACGCGGTGGCACACTGGATCGAGGCGCAGCCCTTCGACTTCAATGGGGGTCTCCATACCTTGTACGGCGGTGCGACGCAGCACCGCTTTCAGGCGCGCAACCAGTTCTCTGGGGGAGAATGGCTTGGTGATGTAATCGTCCGCGCCCACTTCCAGACCCTGGACTTTGTTGTCCTCTTCGGTTTTGGCGGTGAGCATGATGAGAGGGATTTCCGAGGTGTTTTGGTCACGCTTTAATCGGCGTGCGAATTCAATGCCGCTGACGCCGGGAAGCATCCAGTCCAGCAGTATGAGGTCCGGCTTCTGATCAATGATCAGCGCATGCGCTTCCCGCGCATCCCCGGCCTCCAGATAGTCATAGTCAGCCATTTCCAGAGCGACTGCGATCATTTCCCGGATGGCGGGCTCATCGTCCACAATGAGAACTTGTTTGCTTGCCATGCAAAACACCTTTTTGAATACTCGATTGCCGAATTATTACAACGGCGTTTTGTTACAAGTATATGACAGGCGCTTAATTAATGTGATGGAAATGAGCCCGGCCGCTCTCGGTCGGGCTGAAAGCAAGGCGGGACGGGCTTAGAGACGGAAGACAAACTCCAGCGCCAGGCCAAGAAATACGGCGGCGCCGACCCAGTGATTGTTAAGGAACGCCTTGAAACAGTGCTGGGAACTGCGGTCGCGAATCAGGTGCTGTTGATATACAAACAGCACGGCGGCGACGATCAGAGAAACTTGGTAGTAAACGCCCAGTTCGTATTGCGCGCCAACCATGAACAGGATGCCCAGCGTCAATACCTGCAGGCCCGCCACCGCGGCGCGATCAGCCTCTCCAAATAGAATGGCGGTGGACTTCACCCCGATTTTGAGGTCGTCTTCCCGATCCGCCATGGCGTACATGGTGTCATAGGCGACGGTCCATACCACCGTTGCGGTATACAGCAGCCATGCCTGCTGCGGCACAGCGTCCAGTTCTGCGGCGAAAGCCATGGGGATGCCCCAGGCGAAGGCCGCGCCCAGTACGACCTGGGGCAGGTAAGTATGGCGCTTCATGAAGGGGTAAGTAGATGCCAGCGCCAGCGCTCCAGCGGAAAGATAAATCGTCAGGGCGTTGGTGAACAGCACCAGTATGAAAGAAACGCCAACCAGAACGCCGAACAAGGTGAGAGCCTCTTTTTCCGTCACCCGGTTCTGCGCAAATGGACGGCCTTTTGTACGCTCGACGTGCATGTCTATACGGCGGTCGGCGTAGTCGTTGATGACGCAACCAGCAGAGCGCATAAGCAGAACGCCGACGACAAAGATGAACAGGTTCTTGATGGAGGGGGCGCCCTCTGAGGCCAGCCATAGCGCCCAAAGCGTTGGCCAGAGCAACAGGTAAGTTCCGATAGGACGGTTCAGTCGCGTGAGATCGATATAAACCGGCAATTTCGCCTTGATTTGCTCCGCCAGGGATGGAAGTGGACGCCCTTGGGATTTCATAGCCAAACAGAATCCTGATCTAGTATATGGTTTGCAACTGCGTTCAAGTTCAGCCGCCCAGCAACTTGTTTTCCGCCTGTTCGACCTGATCCGCCGAACCATGCAGAATCAGCGTATCGCCGGGCTGCAGAATAAAATCGCCGGAGGGGTCGAAGAACTCCTCATCTCCGCGCCGAATACTGTCGACATTACAGGCCGCCAGCTTCATTTGCCCCAGAGAGCGATGGCAGCTGTAAGCGCCATCCGGCAGCGTCAGCGCATGCAGTTTTTCCAGCGGCGTACCGTCGGCGCCTACCAACTGGGAGTTAATACCCGGGTAATAACCGTGTAGCATTTTGTAGCGGCTACGGCGCACTTCCTCAATTTGACGATGAATCTTCCTGGCCGGCGCGCCCATAAGAGTAAGCACTTGAGTCACCAACATCAAGCTGGCCTCCAGCGTCTCCGGTACGATCTCCGTTGCTCCTGCTTCCAGTAGCAACGGCATTTTGGAATCATCCGCCGTGCGCACCAGGATAGGCACATTGGAGCCGGTGGAGCGGACTTTGCGAATGACCGCCAGGCTCTTGTCCACATCGGCATAGGTAATGATCAGCAGCCGCGCGCGCTCCAGACCCAGCGCCTTGAGAATATCCAGACGTTCGGAGTCGCCGTAGTGCACAGGTTCACCAGCGGCCGCGGCCTCTTTTACCCTTACAGGGTCTTTGTCCACGGCGGTCATGGGCAAATTGCTGCGGCGCATGAAGCGGGCGACGGTTTGTCCGACCCGACCGAAACCGCAGACAATGGCGTGTCCTTCCAATTCGGAACAGGCGTCGGTCAACGCTTCCACGCGGGTCTGGGCGACGCTCTGACCTTTATCTGAGGGGAAGCGTGCGCTGAGGTAGCGCGCCAGATTCATCAGCCAGGGCGTCAGGGAGATGCTTAGAATGACGGTGGTGATCACCACCGCGCCGGCTTGTTTGGATATCAGCTGGAATTTCTCGCCCAGTGCGAACAGGGCGAAACCGAATTCGCCGCCCTGGGCCAGATAAAGCCCGGTCTTCAGCGCTACGGCCTTGTCTTTCTGGTGACGATAGGCGAGGGCGCCGATCAGCGTCGCTTTGGCCAGCAGGAGCATCGCGGTGATAAGGAGAATCCAGGGCCAGTTGGCGAGCACTTCCTGGAAGTCCACGATCATGCCCACGCTGATAAAAAACAGGCCCAGCAGAAGGTCGCGGAAAGGACGGATGTCCGCCTCAATCTGATGTTTGTAGTGGGTCTCCGACAGCATCATGCCGGCGATGAACGCGCCCAGCGCCATGGATAGCCCGAAGCTGTGCGTTAACGCCGCCGCCAGCAGGGACACCATCAGCACGGTCAGAACGAAGAGCTCTTCCGAGTGGGACTTGGCGACTTCCGTGAAAATAAACGGCAGCAGGTATTTACCAATCGCCAGCATCAGCGCGAATAAAAGAGCGCCTTTGCCGAGGGTGATGGCGAGGGCCGCCGCCAGGGAACTGTCTGAGCCGCCCGCCAGGAAGGGGACCAGAATCAAAAAGATAACCGCCGCCAGATCCTGAAACAGCAGCACCCCCATCGACATCACGCCGTGAGGCTGCCCCAGTTCATTGCGCTGCACCAGCTCTTTGCTGACCACCGCTGTGGAGGACAGCGCCAGGGCGCCGGCGATGATAATGGCCTCTTCCGTACTGGCTTTGAATAGCCGGGCGATGCCGAAAATCACCAGACTGCTCACCGCCACCTGCCAACCGCCCAGGTTGAACACCACCTTGCGTAAAGCAATCATTTTGGCCAGAGAGAACTCCAGTCCCAGGGAGAACAGCAGAAATACAACGCCGAACTCCGCCAGCACCTGGATCGTTTCCACGTCGTCCACCCACCCCAAAGCAGTGGGGCCGACCCCAAGACCCACCGCGAGGTAAGCCAGGACAGAGGGAATGTTCATGCGCCGGAACAGCGACGATACGACGACCGCCGCGGTTATCAGCACCAAAAACTGACTCAGATTAGCTTCATGCATAAGAGGTAAGGAACCAACATCGCCTGTTAGTGAATTGGTTTAGCGGGCGGGCTTGGCTTAAAGGCCTTTTACGGCGTAGATGCCGGGTGCATTGCGCCAGTAGCCTTTGTAGTCCATGCCATAACCGAATATGTAGCGGTCAGCGACTTCCAGGCCGGTGAAGTCGCACTTCTGGCCAGGATAGACTTTGCGTTCATGTTGCTTATCCACCAGCACCGCGGTGTAAACTTTCTCCGGCTGCTTGTCTTGGCAGTAGTCGCAGATGGCGTGCAGGGTGGCGCCTTCGTCGAGGATATCGTCAAGAATCAGGACCGTACGCCCTTCCAGGCTTTCCGCCGGCTCCACTTTCCATCTCAGACCGCCGCCGCTGGTCTGGTTGTTATAGCGGGTGGCGTGAATATAACTGACTTCCAGCGGAAAGCGCAGCTTGGGAAGCAGCTTGCCTGCAAACACGACGCCGCCGGTCATCACGCAATACACCAAAGGGTTGCTGTCTTTCAGCTGCGCCGTGATTTCCTGGGCCAGACGTTCAATAGCCTGGTCAACCTGTGCTTCGTCAAATAGGCGGTCTGCTTCCTGAAATACCTGCTGCATGTTTTCCATATTATGGGACATTGGAATTACCTGAGAGTTACCGTTGTGATGATAAATGTTCTAAGAATCTATAAAAGTTACAGGGTTTGTTGGCGACGCTGGCGTCTCAACAAAGCCTAGTATAACGATTTAGCCCCGGAATGACTTGATCAATGCCTGCCGGAACCTTATAAATGCACACACTGTGAATCAGGCGTTTTACCATAAATAAGAAGCTCTTTGCGGCTTTTTTGACAAATTTGAATAGGGTACTGTGATGCGTAAATGGCAATGTGTGGTGTGCGGATACATTTATGATGAGGCGGAAGGCTGGCCCGAAGACGGTATCGCTCCCGGAACCCGCTGGGAAGATGTGCCGGAAGACTGGATTTGCCCAGACTGCGGCGTCGGCAAAGAAGACTTTGAAATGATTCAAATCGGTTAATCCGCTCTCCAAGCCAGCTCAACTCTCTACTGGAAACATTAAAGGATACGTCATGCCGGATACTGCGCCCATCGTCATTATCGGAACCGGTCTCGCCGGCTACACGCTGGCTCGTGAGTTCCGCAAACTCAGCAAAGACGCGCCGGTGCTGATGCTGACAGCGGACGACGGCCACTCTTACTCCAAGCCGATGCTTTCCACGGGCTTCGCTAAAGCCAAAACTGCGGATCAACTGTCCATGGCGGATCCCGGCAAGATGGCGGAGCAATTGAATATCGAAGTGCGCACGTTCGCCACGGTGACGGCGTTGGACCCGGAAGGCCATCGTTTGCATATCGGGGATGAGGCGGTGGAGTACAGCAAACTGGTGCTGGCCTGGGGCGCGGATCTGATTCATCTGGATATCCCCGGTTCCGGCGCCGGCAAGGTTTTCGCGGTTAATGACTTAATGGATTACCGCCGCATTCGGGATGCCTTGCAAGGCAAAAAGAGAGTCGCGATTCTCGGCGCCGGCTTGATCGGTTGTGAGTTCGCCAACGACCTTTTGCAGGGCGGCTATGAGGTGGAGCTGATTGCGCCTTCCGATACTGCGCTGCCGGGGATGCTGCCGAAGGCCGCTGGCGATGCGGTGGTGAAAGGCTTGCAGGACCAGGGTGCGGTATTCCATTTAGGGCAAGTGGCGACAGCGGTGGAGGATGCTGGCGATGGCGTGGAGTTGACGTTGGACAATGGCGTTAAAGTTCAGGCGGATATTGTGTTGTCCGCCGTAGGACTGCGGCCGCGGACGGTTCTCGCCAAACACGCCGGCCTTCAGGTTAACCGAGGTATTGTGGTGGATAGGGAAATGCGCACCAGTGCGGCGGATATCTATGCATTAGGAGATTGCGCGGAAGTGGACGGGCATGTGCTCTTGTATGTACTGCCTTTGATGGCTTGCGCGAAGGCGCTGGCGAAGAGCTTGGCGGGCGAGCCGACCAAGGTCAGTTATGGGGTGATGCCGGTAGTGGTAAAAACGCCCGCTTGTCCGGTGGTGGTGGCTCCGCCTCCCGTTGGCGCAGAAGGGGATTGGCAAGTGGAGCAATCCGGCGACTGTGACGTCAAAGCTCTGTTCATCAATGCTAAGGGCGTATTGGAAGGGTTTGCGCTAACCGGTGCGTATGTGATGGAAAAACAGAAGCTGGCCCAGCAACTGGACCCCATTCATAACGACTGAATGGGGCCCTTGTCATCTCAGCCCTGACCTTTGGTGCGGGTGCTGGATTTATTCTCCTGAATCTTCTTCTCGATAAAGGCGTAAATCAAACCGGCGATATCCTTTCCGGTCGCCTTTTCAATACCTTCCAGACCCGGTGAAGAGTTAACCTCCATGACCAATGGTCCATGGTTGGAGCGCAGCAAGTCGACGCCGGCTACGTTCAAGCCCATGACGCGGGCGGCTCTTACCGCGGTGGAGCGCTCCTCAGGGGTAATCTTGATCACGGACGCCTGGCCGCCACGGTGCAGGTTGGAGCGAAACTCGCCCGGCTGCGCCTGCCTCTTCATGGCGGCGACGACTTTATCGCCGACGACGAAGCAACGGATATCGGCGCCGCCCGCTTCCTTGATGAATTCCTGCACCAGGATGTTGGCTTTCAGGCCCATAAAGGCTTCGATAACGCTTTCCGCCGCTTTGCGGGTTTCCGCCAGCACCACGCCAATGCCTTGCGTACCTTCCAGCAACTTGATGACCAGCGGCGCGCCGCCGACCATGGAAATCAGATCGCGAATGTCGTCAGGGGAGTGGGCGAATCCGGTGACCGGCATACCCACGCCTTTGCGTGAGAGCAATTGCAAAGAGCGCAATTTGTCGCGTGCGCGTGAGATGGCCACGGACTCATTCAGCGGAAAAACTCCCATCATTTCAAACTGGCGCAACACCGCCGTGCCGTAGAAAGTGATGGATGCGCCGATCCGGGGAATGATGGCGTCAAACCCTTCCAGCACCTGACCCTGGTAATGGATGGTGGGTTTGTGGGTCGCCATGTTCATGTAACAACGCAGTGTGTCGATGACATGCACCTCATGCCCCCTTTTTTCACCTGCCTCCTTTAAACGTGAGGTGGAATAAAGGGAAGGATTGCGCGACAAAATGGCTATTTTCATAAGTTACCAAGGAAATATTGAACTAAGGTAGATTGGCGTCGTTGATAATCAGCACTTCAACCCTGCGATTAGCAGCGCGCCCTTCTTTGGTGTCATTGTTCGCCACCGGACGGGATGCTCCGAAGCCTTCTGCTTCTATCCGGCTGGAATCTATGCTGCCGACATTGGCGAGGAACTTGGCGACGTTGCTGGCGCGCTTCTCAGAAAGAGACTGGTTCAGGGCCCGGTCGCCGCGGTTGTCAGTATGACCGGAAATGCGAATTTTGCAATTGGGGAAGGCTTCAATTGCGTCGATGATCTTGTTCAGCAGGGTGACGTTGTCACGTTGCACTTCGCTGGAACCGGAAGCGAATTTGAAGCCGTGCGCGCGGATCAGCACATTGGCGTTCTGCCGGTAAACGTCTGCTTCCGTCAGGGTGAACAGCTCCTGCACGAATTCAAAACGGCGTTGAATTTCTTCGCTGGCGCGTTTGGCGGCGTCGGTCTCCAACTGGACCGCCAACAGCTTTTGCTCCATTTCCTGCTTCATCGTTTCCAGATTGGCGGCGCTTTGGACCTCGCGGACTTCCGCTTCCGCCAGAGCGTGACGCAGGGTCAGCTTTTCCTGCTGCAGTCTGTTCAGAGCCTCGTTGATAGATTCTTTGACCTGCGCAGGCCCTTTCTCGAAAGGGATTTCTGGAACGACAGGCTGCACGGCCTCGGCCAGTCTGGCTTCATGCCAGAGTAAAATATCTTCCAGGCTGGCGTCCCTGGCGTCGAATTCTGCGGCCTGAGCTGCGATGACGCGGGCGTGTTGTACTTGGGTCAGGGCGCTGTTGGCGTGGCGACGGGCCTTTTCCTGCTGGGTGCGGTCATTTTCCAGTGTAGACAGGGCCAGCAACATCTCTTCTTCCGCTACCCGCAGGGTTTTGGGGGCCCGGTCGTCGATATCCTCTTTGCGCGCCTGTTCGATCGCCTTGCGGGCTTTGCCTGTCACGTCCAGTTTCAGTGAGCGCAGTTCGATATCCCGGTATACGCCTGCGAGGGCGGTCTGGGCCTTGCTGTTGTCAGCGCCTGGCTGCTTCTCCAGCTGCGCGGCGATATCGCGCAGTTGCTTGTCGGCGGACGCGAACTCCTCTCCGAGCAGCTCTTCTCCGCTCGCAGCTATCGCCGCCTGACGGGCGTTCTCAATGGCTTGCAGCTTTCCGCGGGCGGCGTCCGCCTGCTTTTCCGCCTGGGCGGCGTAGGTCAGGCCGGCCTGGGCTTTGGCGGCGGCGACTGTTGGTTTGCTGCGGGAAAGATCCAGCGCTTCATTATAGGCTTCCACGGCTTTTCCATAAGCGTCCGGCGCATACAGGTGCACATCGTTGTCGCGCGCGGTTTCCATTTGGGCGTATAGCTGCTTCGCCTCATCCAAAGAAACAGCGGCGGGCTCCTGCTTCAATACCGGCGTGCTGCTGCAGGCTGTGATAGCCAGGGCCAGGGAGGAGGCGGTGAAGAGACGATATAGCTTTTTGGAAATAAACATTATTCGGTAGTCCGTGTTTGATTTGAGGCGGCGATAAGGCCGGATGCAGAGTCTATCTGCCTTCCCCAGTTGAACTTTTCTTATGTCGTTCTGTTGTACGTTATTTGGCTGGCATACTAGCTCAAAATGACGCCGGGCCAAAGTTTACCAAACCTGGATTATCATTATATTCCGATTCATCGATTGTTCACGGAAGGGGCAAGGCTCGCCCGTGCTGAGGAATGCGGCGCAGACGCACTTCAATGAAGCTCAGCCAGCCGCATCCGTCTCGCTTTGTTTGGCTTTCAGGCGCTCGTTCAGACAGCTTCTGCAATAACACTTCGCGCCTTCCGTGAATAACTCGGAGGTCAGTCCCGAAGGAGGGAGGGAAAAGCACCAGCATGTGGATTTACCTTTCTCCAGATCGCATTGAGCAGGACGACCGCAGCCCGGACAGGCATGCGAATAAGCGGGGTCGGGAAAGGCGATATTGACGGCGTTTTTCACTTTGCCGGTCTCCGGAAGCTGTAGTTTGGATCGTTAGCCAGCCCGATAGCTGCGGGCTGCTTTTTATACTTAGACGACTTCCAAGTCAATATAAGGACGGGGCGCCTGCACTAAAGGCGGCCTGTTTTAGGTTAGGGGTATTTGAAATCTGACGCAAGCCGTCCAGGAAAGCGGGTTGATTTACTGCTGGCCGGCGGTCAGTTAAAGTTTTATGACTTACTCAAACAGGAAAGCAAGATGAACGATGTAGTCCAGAAACTGTTGGATTTGTTGCAGTTGCGTGCGCTTGATGATTGCCTGTTTCAGGGCTCAAGCGAAGACCTGGGGTTTAAAAATGTATTTGGCGGGCAGGTCGTCGGTCAGGCTTTGATGGCGGCCTACCGTACTGTCGATGAGACACGGGTCGCCCATAGCCTGCACGCTTATTTCCTGCGCGCCGGCGATCCTGACCATGACATTATTTATGAGGTGACGCCGATTCGTGACGGTCGTTCCTTCAGCGCCAGACGTGTCGCCGCTCGCCAGCATGGTAAGGAAATACTTACTCTCATGGTCTCGTTCCAGACGCCTGAACAGGGGTTTGAGCATCAGGAGCCGATGGTCGACGTGGTCGGGCCGGAAGACATCGTATCGGAATTGGAGATGCGCCGTCGCTTCAAGGATCTGATTCCTGAAAGCCGCCGTGAACAGTTGACCCGTGAGCGGCCGATAGAGATTCGTCCGTTGAATCCGGTGAACCCTTTGAATCCCGAGAAGCAGGAACCGAAAAAGTACAATTGGTTCCGTGCGGTGCGCGATATGCCCGAGGGCGCGCGCTGGCATCATTGCGTATTGGCTTATGCATCGGATTTCGGACTATTGGGAACCAGCCTGCATCCACATGGGGTTTCTTTTTTCCAACGCGGCATGCAGGTGGCGAGCCTGGATCACGCCGTCTGGTTTCATCGCGACTTTCGTGTGGATGACTGGTTGCTATACGCGATGGATAGTCCTAGCGCCTCCCATGGACGCGGCTTTAATCGAGGGTTGATCTATGATCGCTCTGGTCGGCTGGTGGCTTCCACCGCGCAGGAGGCGCTGATTCGTCAACGCACGGATTGAGCCTTAGAGTATGCTTCATTCGTAACGCAAAACGCCTCCGGAGAATTCGAGGGCGTAAGACTTCTATTATCACTGAGAGACTGGCGCATGACCAAAATACTGGATCTGGATGTTCCCCACGCGTACCGCAACCGACCCCACCATGTAGGCGGTCGCTTCCGGTCTCCGCCAGGAGGGCATCATGACGGCCGGCATTCCTCGGAGATGGCGAAAGTCCTGTGGGAGCTGTTCCGGCATGGCAATGACCCGGTGCGCGCCACTCACGATCATTGCCTGCATCGTGATGCGGCGATTGCGGAGTTAGCGGCGGTGCAGGCGGAGCAAAGTCTGACTTGGTTGGGGCAGTCCTGTTTCTATCTGCGTCTGGGGGATCAGAGAATACTGACGGACCCGTTTCTGGGAGCGCGCGCCTCGCCCCTGCAGTTCAGCGGCCCCAAGCGCCTAGTGGCGTCGCCATTGCAGATTGAAGACCTGGATGTCGACGTCATCGTCATGTCCCATAATCACTATGACCATTTTGACGCGCCCACGCTGGCGCGGCTGAAGAACAAAGAAAACGTGCAGGTGGTGACAACTTTAGGGTTACGCGCGGATTTTATCCGCTTGGGGTATCGCAAGGTCGTCGAGCTGGACTGGTATCAAAGCTGCCGTATTCAAGGCGTGCTCTACACCGCGCTCCCTGCCTATCACTTTTCCGGACGTTCGCTCTGGGATGCGGATCAGACCTTGTGGGCGAGCTTCGCTATAGAGGGCGGGGGCGTTAAGTGTTTCTTCGCTGGCGATACCGGATATGGCGATGAATTTAAACGCATTGGCGAGCTGACCGGGCCTTATGATATCGCCCTTGTGCCTATCGGCGCCTATGCGCCGCGGGAAGTTTTCGCAGGGGTTCACGCCAGTCCGGAAGAGGCGGTTTCAATGGGCAAAGACCTGAAAGCGGCGCAACTGGTGGGAATGCACTGGGGCACGGTGCGGTTGACCACTGAACCGTTCTGGGAACCTAAAGAGCGTTTTCTGGCCCCTGGCTCCGGGCCGCAGAGACGAGTTATGAAAATCGGCGAAAGCCGCGCGATATCTGCGCTGTAACCGCTTCAGCCGGACTTGGCGCGCATGTCCCGTTCCGCCGCCCGTTCCTGAGCATGGGCGGCGTAAGTGCGCAGCCATTCGATGGCGAACTCCCAGGGCATCGGCCGGGCCAGCCAGTATCCTTGAATGTAACGGCAATCCATGGACCGCAGCAGGTTGAGCGACTCAACATCCTCCACACCTTCCGCAATAGCCTCGTAACCCAGCCCATGAGACATATCGATGGCGGTTCGCGCCACGACGCCGGCGTCCGGCGCGCTGGCGAGATCGCTGATCAGGGAGCGGTCTATTTTCACCTTATGCAAGGGCAGCTTCTTGATATAGGAGAGGGAGGAGTAACCTACGCCGAAGTCATCCAGTGCAATCAGCACGCCTGCCGCTCTGAGGGCCTTTAGCGCCGATAGCGCCCCCTCGGGATCCCGCATCAGGGCAGTCTCTGTGAGTTCCAGCGTCAGTCGCGCGGGGGGAACGCTGGCGCTGGCCAGTAATCGTTGCACTTTCTCTATAAAGCTGTCGTTCTCCAGGTCCACCATCGAAATGTTCACTGCAATGCCAATGTCTTCGTAACCGGCTTCGCTTAACTCCTGTAGGCGGATGAGCGCCTGCCTGATTACCCAGAGAGTGAGCTTGGTAATGTGGCCGGCCTGTTCCGCCAACGGAATGAACTCGTCGGGGAATACTTGGCCGAAGTCATCATGCGTCCAGCGAATCAAGGCTTCAAAGCCGGTGATGACATCGGCTTCAATGTCCAACTGCGGTTGAAAATGCAGACTGAGCTTGTCGGCGTCGATGGCTTTGTCCAACTCCGCCAGCAGGGTGAGGCGACGCTCGCTGTAAGGGTTGTACTGGGACTGGTAAACCGCCGCGCAGCCTTTGCTGTGATGGGTGGCGTCCAAGGCGATGCGCGCCAGTCGCAACAGGCCTTCGGCGCTGTCCGTATGATGGGGGTAGGCAGCCAGGCCAAAGCGAGGATCAAGATCGAGTGAAAGGTAGCCGAACTGAATGCGCCGTCCCAGAAACTTCGACAGGGCCAGCACTTCCTGATCGGCTTCGCTGTCGCGACGCCGTTCCAGCAGCATCGCCAGCGTGATTTCGTCCAGCGACGCGACATAAAGCGGCCCCTGTACGGACTGCTCGATGGGGATGACGCCATCCAGCGTTTCCACGAATTCATTGAGTTGATGGGCGATCTGGTACATCAGCTGGCGCGCGTTTTCATTGCCCAGAGTGCGGTCTATGTCACGATAGCGCTGCAGGCTGATCAGGCAGGCCATAAAGGCGCCGCCCGGCTTGGCGCTGATGCGATCGGTGATGAAGCGCTCCAGATAGGCGCGGCTGGGCAACTCGGTGACATGACTGTGGGTCGCCTCATATAAGCGACGTTGCTCCAGCAATTGCAGTTCCTGCTGCTCTTCGATGATTTGTTCCTGGGCCTTGAGGCGCTCATTCCGTTCAACATAGATGCGCTCCACAATGGCGACGGAGAGCAGCACGGCTTCCGCAGCAGAGCCAATTTCAAAACCGTACGCCGTCAGCAGGTTATGCGGGACGATGCCCAGGACCAATAACAGGGTCAAGCTGGCGCCCAACTCCAGCATCAGCCAGGCGCAAGTAAACAGGCGAGCGGAGCGCACGCCTTTCCACCAGAGATAGGGGCCGATAATGACGAGAATCAGGTCTGTCACCAGCACTAACGCGGTGGATGCGCCTTTTGACAGGTGCGCTGGCGCAGCGAAAACGCCGACTATCGAGGCCACCCCGGCAATGCTGACGCCGATCAGCAGGTAATTCAGGCGCGGGGCTTTGACGGGCAATTTCAGGAAACGTCGGGAAAACTCCGCCGCTGATAGCGCAATCAGCGGCACGGAGACCAGGATAGTGAAGTTCTGCAACTGCGGTACGTTGGGCCAGAGGAATTGGAAAGTGCGGCCTTGCAGCGTCGCTTGCACCAGCAGAATCATCAAGGTAAAGATGACGTAGAACAGATACATGGGCTCCCGGAGCGCCAGGAAAATAAACAGGTTGAACGTGACGACAAAAAGCAGGAAGCCGTAATAAAGACCGTGGGTGAGGACTTCCCGGTCATTGCGCAGGTAGAACGCGTCTTCCTTCCATATCTCCAGAGGCAGACTCAGGGAGCCCTCGCTTTGGATGCGGAACAAAAAATCATGCGCTTCGCCGGGCTCCAGCTCCACGGGGTAGATATAAAGAGGGTGCAGCGTCTCCCGCTGGCTGAACGGATAATATTCGCCGGTCTGGCTGCGCCGGACGACCTCGTCATTGACCAGCTCGACAAAGAGCACATCATCCAAATGAGGCGCTCTGACTACGAGCAGGCGACGTTTCGGTTTATCGGTGGCGTTGGCCAGGGTGAAGCGAAACCAGAAACTGTCTTTGGTGTAACCGAAGTTGGCGTGGTTGGCGGCGATCGTTTCCCAGGTGAGGTCGGCATGGCTGAGCAGTTCTTCCAGACTTTCCTCCCCGGTAGCGTCACGCCAGTAGTCGACAACCGGTATCGCCTTATCCTCGGCGCTGACATAGTTGCGCGGCGCTTCAGCTTCCCCGTGGCAGTGGGCGCTTAGTACGAGCAGACATAGGAACAGGAACGCTTTGATATTTGGCATTTTTCTTTTGAAATCAACAATTAGCGTCGCCCCATCTAGGCGGTAATGGGGAGAAGCGAAGGCGGCGTATACAACTTAAGATTAGGTAGGGATGGGCGATCACGCCAACCTGGGGCGCTCATCAGGGAGAGAAAAGAGAAGGCCATTGCGAATCAATGGCCTGTTGAAAGGGGAGCCTGGACTGACGTGGCGACGAGAACGGCTAAGCCAATTGCTGCGCCCAAGTCTGCGCCCAAGCGACGGCTTCCGCGGCGGGATCGGCGGTTTCCATCGCGTCGATTTTGAGTCCGTCTCCCACTTTCACCGCCGCCAGCTCGGTCATGGCGTGCTCCATCAGTTCGCCCGCGCCGCAATAGCTGTCGAAATAAGAGCTGTCGCCCAAGGTGATGACGCCGAAGGGCTTGCCGACGATATTGGGGAATTGCGTGGTCAGCGCCGTATATAAAGGCGCGATATTGTCGGGCAGGTCGCCACTGCCGGTGGTGGAGGTGCAGATTAACGCGGCGGAGTCCGCTTCCGTGATGTCTTCCAGAGTGGGATTTTGCGCCACCCGGGCTGCATATCCTTCCTCATTCAGCGCCTTTTGCACCGCTTCGGCGGTTTCCAGCGCAGCGCCGTATACAGTGCCGACGCAGATAACAATCTTTTTCATGCTCTTTCCCGGTTACTGGGACGATTCAATGTCCGATTAATTCAGTCGGGTATTGTAAGCATCCGCGGCAGGAATTTTAAGCGTCTCCGCCAGGAATTGTTTTAGGAGTGCTCCGCATTAGAATTTTGTTGGCTTTGCATTTATTGTTTAGGCCCCGCCATCTAGAAGCTCAACAGGAGGACAAACCTATGGCGTACTGGCTGATGAAAACTGAACCCGACGCATTCAGCATCGATGATCTGGCGAACTCGCCGGAAGGCGTGTCCGGCTGGGATGGCGTGCGGAATTATCAGGCGCGTAACTTTATGCGCGACAATATGAAAGTGGGCGATCAGGTGTTCATCTATCACAGCAGTTGCCCCGAACCGGGCGTAGCGGGTATCGCCGAAGTCTGCCGGGAAGCCTACCCGGACCCGTCCTCTTTTGATCCTGAGTCGCCTTATTACGATCCCAAGTCTACGGAGGAGAACCCCCGCTGGTGGTGCGTCTCAGTGAAGTTCGTGCTTAAATTGAAAAAGGTCGTTCCGCTGGCGGAGATTAAGCTGAACCCTGCGCTTCAGGACATGGCGCTGGTCAAACGCAGTCGTCTCTCCGTAATGCCGGTGCAACCCCATGAGTGGGACGCTGTCATGGCGATGGCGTGAAGCGCTTAGACGGGTTCATCCTCGCTGGCTTTTTGCACAACCAAAGGGATCACCATATTGCGGCCTTTGATTTTGGCCTGATACAGATTGACGTCCGCCTGCTTCAGTAGAGAGGCCAGATCTTTCGCCTGACTGATGGAGCAGACGCCGCAACTGATGGTGTAGCTGATTTCCTGATTTTTGTACTGCAGCGGACTGGTCTCGATGCTTTTGCGTAGCCTTTCCGCCAGGGTCAGGGCCTGCACCAATGAGGTGTCCGGCAACTGAATGAGGAATTCTTCTCCGCCCCAGCGCGCCGCCATGTCCATTTTGCGGCAGGCGTTGACCAATAACTCTGAAATTTTCATCAGCACGAAGTCGCCGGCGTCGTGGCCGTATGTGTCATTGATCATCTTGAAGTGATCGATATCCAGCAGGATAACTGAGAAGTGGCTGCCATGGCGCTTGTAGCGGAAATATTCTTTCTCAAGCTGTTGCTGCATGTCGCGGCGGTTGGGCAACTGGGTCAACTCGTCAGTGCGCGCCGCTTTCTCATACAGACGCGCCATGTTGATCAGCTCCTGACGCGCTTTGCGCCTGGAGTGATCCATCACAAAGGCGAAGACGGAGACGAAGGAAACGGTGGCGGCGAAGCGGAGTTGGAAGTCCAGATTATAGACGGTGCGCACCCAGGGGAGTTCCGGAAAGCGGAAGATAATGGCGATCAGCGCAACCATGATGATCAACATCCAGCTGCCGGTGCGTAGTCCCGCCACATAAAAGACGAAAGGCGGGAACACATAAAACCAGAGAATGCCGGTATTGCTCTCGCCGCCGCCGGCGATGAGATACAGGAACAACAGACCGACCAGCCATAAGAACAGGGTTTTGAACAGTTGCTGATTGAGGGTGCGGTTGTAGGAAATCACGTTCATCAGCATCAGCGCGCAAAACAGGAACAGCGCGGATGCGTGCGCAGTATGGGACCACAGCCAGGACTTCACGCCAATAACGAAGGACATGAAGGACGCCGCATAAGCCAGCGCTTTAATGACGCTAACGACCTTGGCTTCTTCGTCGAGGACTGCGCTTAACAGATGGAAGTTGGTTTTGCGGTTACGCTCTGTCATGTCTTATTGTTATGGCCGCCTCTGCAAGTGACTGTTTCTATTATAGTCCACATATATTCGATAAATTGCCGACACTATCAGGTATTTCCCGCAACAACTGTTAAATATTATTTCGGAATGCGATGGCGGCGGTCGGCGAAAGGTCAGGAAATCAGGCGGCGCCCGTCGGATTAACCTAACGGGCGGCGATGGGTTTGCTCTGAGCTGATTCCCGGCAGTGAAATAGCGGCCAGCCTGAAGCGTACGAAGTCCAGCGCCTGTTGCGCGGAAGCAAACCTGAAACTGGCGTAACGGCTGGCGCCGCGGCGGTCGCGGTACTCCGCGTAGACCCAATAGCTGGCGTGGCTCCCCTGAGTCTTGCATCGGTATGAGCCTTGCGCCATCCAAACATTCAGGGGGCAAAGGTGAACGTAGTGACGGATCGTCGCACTGGACGTGAGAAGCTGTTCGAGATTGGGCGACGGCAGCTCGGGCTGATCCTGAAGCTCATGGGCTTCAGCATGATCTGCTAATGAAGCGGTTAATGACATGTTCTAGGTTCTCCACGTTAATACTATCGATTAAAACGTGCGAGAACTGACGTGGGGCTTGCCTGTGAGTTGCCAGGATGGCCACATCTCAGAACCCGGAAAACAGTTTTTTTGATTAAGTCATTCCCGCACGAGGGAGGTTTTCTAATGTCTATTGCCTAAAGAGGCGCAAACGATCGGGGGCTTATTTACCGGTTGGTAACATGCCCTTGGTAATTCGTTTGGTAATCGACATTAATGACTTAAACAAAATGTTTCCTGTAACGGTTCTGGCACCACCTTGCCCAGGTCGGCAGGTTGGTGAGGACGTCAGTCCTTCTCTTGATGCACGAACTCGCTTAATGTATACAAAATAATCGGTTGAATCAATAACCTGGCGCGACGCAGATCAATCTTCCAGGAATTTCCCCGTTAATAGCCGTTATTTCCGCGATTTTGGACTATGTCCATCAGATGACTGTTTTGTTAAAGTTGCGCCTTCAAATTTATTGAGGGGAAAATCTGATGGAGTTTCGCAACCTGGGTCAGTTGGAAGAAGCCGCCTCCAGTGGGCAGCAGGAACTGGCTCGCATTGGTATTGCGCTACTTTTTATTCTGGGCATCCTGATATACACCAACCTTCGGATCGGCGATCTTGAGGGAGGATACCTGCTTGTAGTCGCCGCTATGATCGGCGGTTATATGGCGCTGAACATCGGCGCCAACGACGTAGCCAATAATATGGGGCCCGCCGTGGGCTCGAAAGCGATCACTCTGCTGGGCGCGCTGGCGCTGGCGGCGATATTTGAAGCGCTGGGGGCGCTGGTCGCCGGGGGCAACGTAGTCAGCACCATCAAGAACGGTATTATCAACCCGGACTTCATTCAAGATTCCACTACTTTCATCTGGCTGATGATGGCGGCGCTGCTGGCCGGTGCGCTGTGGTTGAACGTGGCGACCTATCTGGGCGCGCCTGTATCCACCACGCATTCCATTGTTGGCGGCGTACTGGGCGCAGGCATCGCCGCCGGCGGCTTTGGCGTTGCGAACTGGGGACAGATGGGCGCTATCGTGGCCAGCTGGGTGATTTCGCCTGCAATGGGCGGCGTTATCGCGGCGGGGACCCTGTACTTCGTCAAGCGCTCAATGTTGTATGAAGAGGATAAGCTGGGAGCGGCGCGTCGTTACGTTCCTATCCTGATCGCAATCATGGCGTGGGCGTTCGTCACCTACCTGCTGCTTAAAGGCGCCAAGAACATCATTAAACTGGACTTCATGACCGCCTTGCTCATAGGCCTGGGAGTCTCGGCGGCGTTGTACTTTGCGTTGCTGCCAATGGTAGGGCGCGCTGCGCGGAAAATGGAAAACACCCGTGAAAGCGTCAACAAGCTGTTTACCGTGCCGCTGATCTTCGCGGCGGCGTTGCTGAGTTTCGCTCATGGCGCCAACGACGTGGCCAATGCGATTGGACCGCTGGCTGCGATCAATGACGCGATTGTTAATCACGGCGTGGTGCAAAAGGCGTCTATTCCGTTATGGGTGATGATGGTCGGTGCGTTGGGTATCGCAATTGGTCTGTTGCTGTACGGACCAAAGCTGATCAAGACAGTCGGTAACGAGATCACTGAACTGGACAAGACGCGCGCCTTCTGTATCGCTCTGGCCGCTGCTATCACGGTAATTGTCGCTTCGCAGCTGGGCTTGCCGGTCAGCTCCACTCATATCGCTGTCGGCGCAGTCTTTGGCGTCGGTTTCCTGCGGGAATATTTGAAAGTGAACTACGCCAGCCAGCTGCATCTTATTCTGGAGGAGCATGCGGGTCTGGAGCGCGAGAAGCTGCAGAAGTTTCTGAACAACTTCGAAAAAGCGTCTGTGGAAGATATGAAGCAGATGTTGAAGCAGGCCAAGAAACACAAAGAAGACGTGCCTCTTACCAAAGAAGAGCGCAAGCGTCTGAAAAATGTGTATCGTGAAGAACTGGTCAAGCGCGCCAGCATCAAGAAGATCGTCGCCGCCTGGATTATTACGGTGCCTGTGTCCGCATTACTGGCGGCCCTGCTGTATTTCATGATCCGCGGTATGCTGTTGCCATAGGCTGTTTCTGCTCTGTGTAAGCCCGGCTTTCCCGAAGGATAGTCGGGCTTTTTCATTTTGGCTTACCGGAAAGTGGCGTTGAGCCGTCCTCTGCACTTAGCGTATATATGCAATGATAAGGACTGTGTAAGGTGAGTGATCGGTGAATCAGACCCTCGTAATTTATCATGGCAATTGCCTGGATGGCTTCGGTGCGGCTTATGCGGCCTACCGGCGCCTGACGATGTTGGATAAACAGGATGCGGACTACTACGCGGCGACCCACGGCGAGCCGCCGCCGGACTGCGCGGGCAAGCGCGTTTACCTTCTGGACTTCTGCTACAAGCGAGAGGCTTTGAAGCAACTGTGCGTCAGCGCCGACGCTGTCATCGTGCTGGATCACCATATCAGTGCGGCGGAAGAGGTCGCCGGGTTGGATCAGGAGTGCCTGAATTTAAGTCTGACGTTTGATATGAGTCGCTCCGGTGCGGTGATCGCCTGGGAGCACTTTCACGAAGAGCCGCCTCCTGCCTTGCTGGCGATGATTCAGGACCGCGACCTCTGGCAATGGCGCATGGCCGACAGCCGTGACGTCAATGCGGCGTTAATGTCTTACCCCAAGGATTTTGAAGTATGGGATGAATTGGCCCAATCCGGGGCCGCCTTGTCGCGTCTGGCGGACGAGGGGCGCGCCATTAACCGGTTTCGTGAACAGATGATCGAATATTACAAGGGACGGTCGGTGATGGGCGAGATCGCCGGCTATGCGGTGCCTATTGTTAACTGTCCTCTCGCGGTGACCAGCGAACTGCTCAATGTGCTGGCGCAGGGACATCCCTTCGCGGCGGGGTACAGTGATAAGGGCGGTAAGCGCGGCTGGTCGCTGCGATCCACAGACGATGGCGTTAATGTGGCCGAGGTGGCGATAAAGTTTGGCGGCGGCGGGCACCCGCGCGCAGCAGGCTTCTCCACCCGCATTGATGAACGCTGGTTGACCCTGGAGCCGACGGAAGCAGAAGCGGAATGAGCGCCTCAAAGCCTTCTCTTTACAGCATTGGTTACGCCACTAAGCCGATAGCCGTGTTTATCAGTCAATTGCAGAATCATCATATCGATGTGGTCGCCGATGTCCGCTCTGTGCCATATAGCCGCGCTTTTCACGACTACCATCGGGAAACCCTGGTCCAGCATCTCAAGGACCATGGCTTACGTTACGTCTACCTTGGCGAGGAACTGGGGCCGCGCTCCAAAGATCCTACCCATTATGACGAAAGCAGGCAGGTTCAGTTTGACCGTCTGATTCAATCCGATTTGTTTCAGAGTGGAGTGGGAAGGCTAAAAGACGGAATGGACAAAGGCTTTCGCATCGCCCTGATGTGCGCTGAGAAAGATCCCGCAAGTTGCCATCGCAGCCTGCTGATCGCCTACGCCCTGCAACGTGAAGGCGTCACTGTCAGACATATCTCCCATGAGGGCGACATCGAGGCGCAACCGGAACTGGAGCGCCGCCTGATGGAACTCACCGGCATTCAACCGGATATGCTGACCCCAGAAGAAGAGTGCCGCGACCTGGCCTATCGAAAATATTGTCAGGTCATGGCTTATCGTAAGCCGGAGTGACATGTGCTTCACTGATCGCATTGGTTGAACTGCCGCACACTCGGCAGTATTAATTAACCTGCAGGCGATCCCTCGACCCTCTGTACGTTATGCTCAATCCGATCCCCATGGCTGGGCGGGGTTGAGGTCACGGTGAATATTAAGTCTTCTGTTGACTCGTTACGCAGCTGATGGGGCATGCCGGCAGGGACGTGCTTGCCCCGGTGAGGATGCAGGGTATAGGTTTCTCCGTCCACTTCCAGCGTCGCGACGCCGGACAGGACGAAGAAGAATTGCTCCGCCTTTTGATGCAGATGGCGCACTTCCGCACAACCGCTGGGAACCCGTTCCTGGATAACGCTTAAGGTTGGGCTTTTAACCAGATGCCAGCCGTCGCAACCTTCTCCCCAGATGTAATGCTCGGCGTTGTCCTTGGATACTACGCACATCCTTTCTTCCTCTAAGTTTTTGTTTTATCGGTGTTTACTAATAATTTGGCGATTATATTCCCTGATATGGAGTTCTGACTCAAGGCGGGCGGTTGCGGTAACTGCGCAGGGTATAAGGCTGGATCCATTATCTGCTCCCCATGAGACCATTTCCGACATAACAGGAACCCGCGTAGTCCTGATTTTTCAGCTAATCTCTTATAGATAAAAAGCTGCGTCGCTCAAAGCCCTGGCGGCGCAGCTTCTCATTCTGGCGCGAGGAGGCGGCCGATCTGCGGCGGCCACTTCTTCGGGCCCGCCGGATAGGCGACGGGAGCTTGGATGTCAGGGAAATCCTCCTCAGCTCAATTGCGGATCTTTACTGCGCTGGTTGTGATTGTCGGCGTCTGTCTTCTTGTGGTGTACATCAGCATTGGTGTGGAGCGCCGCAGAGTTTATGCGGAACTGGAGGCGCTGATGGAGGGGCAGGCTTCTTTCCGTACAGAGAAAATCACCCAGCGTCTGGAAGGGTTGTCCCATGACGTGCGTTTTCTCCTGTTCACCCCTCCTATTCAAGGCATCGTCCGCGCGACGGAAAATGATGGTTACGATGTTCGGGAAGACAGCTCTTTGTCGCTGTGGCGACAACGCTTGAATACGATTTTCTCCGGCTATCTGATTACTCATCCCGAAGTTACGCAAGTGCGTTTAATTGGCGTGGCTGACGGCGGCAGGGAGGTTGTTCGAGTCGACCGCAAAGGCGACCTTCCCGAAATTATCGCGGATGAAGAACTGCAGCAGAAAGCGCAGCGGGATTATTTCCAGGAAGCCATCCGTATTCCTCCCGGCTCTTTGTATGTCTCCGATTTGAACCTTAACCGTGAATATGACATGGTGCAGTGGCCGCATGTGCCGACGCTGCGAGTAGCCACTCCGGTCATCAACAGCGCGGGCAATGCGTTTGGCATACTGGTGATCAATATCGACGTAGGCTCTATGTTCGCTGACATCTCTGCGGAGACCCAGGCGGGCTATCGCTCATATCTAACTAATCAGTCGGGCGATTTTTTGATCCACGCTGATAGCAACAAAGAATTCGGGTTTGATCTCGGTCGGCGCTATCGCTGGGGGGACGAGTTTTCCAATATTCCGGTTGACGCTGAGCTGTTCGGAAATATGTCTCTATTCGACGGTGATGAGGGCGCATTCCTCGCTGTCAGTCGGGAGGCTTCTTTGCAGGAGGGACAGCCGAACCGGGTTCTCAGGCTTTATATCACTTATCCTCAGGAAGCGGCTGAGAAGCGCGTGGGCAGGAACGTTTCCAACATTATGCTGGCTTTGCTTGGGGGCATGGCGGTGGTGGGCGGCTTTCTCTACCTCTACTGGCTGAATATGCGGCAGAGACAGCTGGTCAGCGCCGGGCAGGCGCGTCTGGCGGCGATAGTGGAAAGCGCCCAGGATGCTGTGCTGGGTATGGATTTGGATGGAGTGATCACGGACTGGAACCATGGCGCCGAATTGATGTTCGGCTATCGTGGCGACGAGGCGATTGGACGTTTCGTGCAGAAACTTATCGTACCAGCGGAGCGGGTTGCTGAAGAAACGAGTATTCTGGGCCGGATTGAAGACGGCGGGCCGGTTAAACCCTTCAACACTCAACGTAAGTGCAAGGACGGACGCATGGTGGAAGTGTCGGTGTCCGTATCGCCAATCAGGAATGCGGACGGAGAGATCGTCGGCGCCGCCAAGACGATTCGTGATATCAGCCGACAGATGTCCATAGAGAATCAAATTCGTGAGCTGAATGCGTCTCTGGAGCGTCAGGTCGAGTCGAGGACGGCGGAAATTCAGCGCTATCTGGCGTTACAGCAGGCGATTCTCAATAATGCCGGCAACGCAATTATCGCTACGGATCTGGAGGGCGTGATTACCCTTTTTAATCCCGCCGCCGAGCGCATGTTAGGGTACAGCGCTGATGAAATGGTGGGGAAAAGAACGCCGGCGACCTTCCACCTACGGGAGGAAGTAGTGGCGCGGGCGCGAGAGTTCTCTGAAGAATTGCGCGAGAAGCTGGCGCCTGGGTTTGATGTGTTTATCGCCAAGACCAAGCGCGGACTTCCCAATGAACATGAGTGGACCTATGTGCGTAAAGACGGAAGTCGATTCCCGGTGCAACTGTCCGTGACCGAACTGCTGGACGAAAATAACCGCGCCAGCGGCTATCTCGGCGTCGCAACGGATATTTCCCGGCAGGTGCAGGATCGACGCAATCTGACCTCCATGCGGGATCAGCTGCTGAAAGCGGCGGAAGTGGCGGAGCTGGGGATATGGACCTGGGATCTGACGAGCGACACGCTGACCTGGAACCGGCAGATGTTCGAGATCTACCAGGTTCCCTACGAGCTGAACAATGCCGGCTTGAGTCATCGTCACTGGCGCAACACGCTGCATCCTGAGGATGAAGCCGCGACCACGGCCAAGCTGGAGGCGGCTATGGCGGGAGAGGGGGTTTACGATCCCATTTATCGCATAGTGCGACCCAGTGGCGAGGTGCGTTATGTGCAGGCCGCCGCAGTGGTGGAATTCAATGATCTGGGCAAGCCGATTCTGGTGCTTGGCGTCAACCGAGATATCACAGAGCAGCGTGAGTACGAACAGCGTCTGCGTGAAGCCAAGTCGATGGCCGACAAAGCCAGTAAGGCGAAGTCCGAGTTCCTGGCCAACATGAGCCACGAAATCCGTACGCCCATGAACGCCATTCTCGGGATGGTCAACCTACTCAAGCGCACTGACCTGGAAGAGCGTCAGCGAGACTACGTGCAGAAGGCGGAGTCTTCCGCCCGCGCTTTGCTGGGCATTCTTAATGACATTCTGGATTTCTCCAAAATCGAAGCCGGCAAACTGACCCTGGATTTGGAGCCCTGCAGCCTGGATAAACTGCTGCAGGATGTGTGGGTGATTATTTCCGCGAATATCGGCGACAAACCGCTGGAGGTGCTGTTCGACGTTGATCCGAAAATTCCTGACTGGCTGGAACTGGATGGCCTGCGTTTGCAGCAGATTCTTATAAATCTGGCGGGCAATGCCGTGAAGTTCACGGAGCAGGGAGAGGTGGAGATTTCCGTCAGGCTGGAGTCCGCACAAGACGATAATCTGGTTTTGTCTTTCTCTGTGCGCGACACCGGTATCGGTATCTCTCCAGAGCAGTTGCAGCGCATCTTCGAAGGGTTCACGCAAGCGGAAGCATCAACCGCCCGGCGTTTTGGCGGCGCTGGTCTGGGGTTGGCGATATGTCGGCGTCTGGTGCGCTTGATGGGAGGAGAAATTACGGCGGAAAGCAAGGAAGGCGAGGGCAGCGTGTTCCGCTTTTCTATCTCCTGCCTCAGGGCGCAAGCCTGGAGCGCAGCGAAAAAAGCCTGCAGTCTGCCGAAACGGCTGCGTGTATTGGTGGTGGACGATAACGCCAACACCAGGGAAGTGCTCAAGGGCATTATTGAGTCCTTCGGCTGGACAGCGGATATCGCGGTCAACGGCGAGGAGGGCGTGGCCAAATTATTGGAGGCTGCGGATTTCGCCACTCCTTACAACCTGGTTTTGATGGACTGGATGATGCCGGGTATAGATGGCTGGCGCGCCGCGGAGCTGATCAAGGCGCAATATCCGGTGGGGCAGGCGCCGCTGATCATGATGGTGAGCGCCCAGGCGCGGGATGAAATGGAGCGTCGTCGCCTTTCGTCGCCCAACACCATTGACGGCTATCTCACCAAGCCAGTGACCGCCTCAATGATTCTTGACGCCGCCTCGGACACCATGAAACTGGATCGCTCCCGCAGTTGGCTCAACGACGCGGTCGCCGGCAAGCGCCTGCATGGCATGACCATATTGCTGGTTGAGGACAACCCCACTAATCAGCAGGTGGCCATGGAGCTGTTGCAGAGCGAAGGGGCGAACGTAAGCATTGCCGGTGACGGTTTGGAAGCGGTGGCGGCGATACAGAGCGCGGAATCGAAGTTTGACGCTGTGCTGATGGATATCCAGATGCCGGGAATGGATGGTTACACCGCCACCCGTGAGATTCGCGGCAAACTGAAAATGAACGCGCTGCCCATTATCGCCATGACCGCTAACGCAATGTCCTCGGACCGGGAGACGGCGCTATCCGTCGGGATGAACGAGCATGTCGGCAAACCCTTCGACTTTGATCACTTGCTGGATGTATTGATAAAACAAACGGGCTGGGATGGTGCGCCATTAACAGACGTGGAAATAGAAAACAAAATAGAATCAGAAACAGTCATGGAAAAAGAAACAGCTACACCGGAAAAAGCCGCCTGCGCGGTAGAGAGCAGCGGCGCCATAGACGCCTCTTGCGCGCTGGCGCGGATGAACGACAACTGGGGGATATACTGCCGCGCCATTCAGTTATTTCTGCGTGACGCGCCGAAAATGATGGAGCTCTATCCCACACAATGGCCCTCAGAGCCCGAGGAGACCCAGCGGAATTATCACAGCCTCAAAGGCATGTCCTCTACGGTGGGGGCCAACAGAGTGTCGGAGCTGGCGGCGCAACTGGAAAATCTGGTGAAAGGGGAGCGTGACGACGCCCGCTATCAGGCGTTGCTGGAGCAGCTCAGGCTGAGCATCAAGGCGGCTTACACGGAGGCGGAATTACTGCTGCAGCGGCGTGAAGTCGGTTAACGGTCTTTCGACTATGCTTAAGGACTTTGAATGGTAAAGCGATGAAAAAAATAGTCATATTTATTGCACTGACGCTGTTCGCTATAGGCGCGCAAGCGGCGGAGCTCAGTAAGCAGGCCTTGCAGGGAAGCTGGTTGATTCTGTCCATGAACGGAGAGTCTGACGACGAGAACGACAAGTGGGAGTTTGAGGGCGATAACTTCTATCAGAACCTGGGCGGACGGCGCATTTATCCTGACGCTTTCACGGTGAAAGGGCAAACCATTGACCTGGGCTACGCTAAAATCAAAGTGCTGGCTTTCGACGGCGACACGATGACGGCGGATATGGCGGGCTTCACCTACGAACTTAAAAAGGAGTGAGACAGTTCAAAATAAGGAGAGCTGATAGTTCGCCTTCGCGGTTACGCGCTGGCGGTCGTGAGTCTATGTGAGCATAATGCCGCCCGGATTTAATCGAGCGGCTGTCGATGCACAGGACTAACAGCCTCCAGTAGCGCAAGGATCATATGAAGTTACGAGTATTACTGTTCACGCTTATCACCGGGCCGTTTTTTAGCGCGTTTTCCTTGGTGACGGTTTTCTTCGTAATGGGCGCGATTCAAGCTCCTGACTTTTTCATGGACAGGGGCGTTGAAACGCTGGGAGTCTATTTAGGTTCTGTTTTCATCTCCACCATTGCGGGTTATCTGGTGGCCTTTATGGGGGTCGAGGAGCTGCCGCCTGGCCTTTTCCCTCTTATCATCTATTCAGTCTTATTTTCAGTCGCTGTCAGTCGATATTTCCTGTGGACCTACTTTAAGGAATATTCGAGAAAGACGGTGGTTTTGCATATCACACTGATTAGCATGGTCGTCGCCTTGCTCGACTACGGTTTGTTTTTTCTGCTTTTTTCTCTGTCACCTAAAATGAGTTTCGTTATGCTGTATATGGTTCTGCCGACCAGCATTGTTCTGGGGGTTATCTGCGGTGTCTGGGAGAGCGGTAAAGAGAATCGCAAAGGCGTAAGGAAAGAGGAAGTGAGTAAGGAGAAAAGGCGTTTACGCCCGAGTGCTGAGCCTGTGAGTACTGAGGCGGAAGAAAAGCTTCAGACGACGGATGTCATCTGAAGCGGTGCGATCTATTTCAGCCTTTAGCCGGAGAGCGTCCAGCAGACTTACCGCGTTTGGGCCCGGCGCCCTGACGGGGAGGCAGGCCAGTGTGCTGGGTTAGAACCCGGCCTTTGCGCGGCTGTCCGCCTTGTGGATTCAGCTTGGAGCCGTACTTCTTGGCGCTGGGGTGATTCGCTGGCTGCGTCGGCGGCACCAGGTGCTTCTTGCCGTAGCCAATCAAATGCGCCTTGCCCATACGCTGCAGGGCTTCTCTGAGCATGGGCCAGTTGTCCGGATCGTGATAGCGCAGAAACGCCTTATGCAGACGGCGCTGCCGTTCGCCTTTCGGGATGTATACCTTGTCCGTCTTATAGTTGATGCGGTGCAAGGGATCGCGCTCAGAGTGATACATGGCGGTGGCGCTGGCCATCGGAGAAGGATAGAACGCCTGCACCTGATCGGCGCGGAAGCCGTTTTCCTTCAGCCACATCGCCAGATTCAGCATGTCTTCATCCGTGGTGCCTGGGTGGGCGGCGATGAAGTAGGGAATCAGATACTGTTCTTTACCCGCTTCTTTGGAGAAGCGTTCGAACATCTCCTTGAACTTGTAGTAGGTGCCCATGCCAGGCTTCATCATTTTCGACAGGGGCGCTTCCTCAGAATGCTCCGGTGCGATTTTCAGATAGCCGCCGACATGGTGAGTCACCAGCTCGCGTACGTATTCCGGATCTTCCACGGCCAGGTCATAGCGTAAGCCGGAGGCGATCATCACCCGCTTCACTCCGGGCAGCGCGCGGGCGCGACGGTAGAGCTGCGTGGTCTCCGAATGATCGGTTTTCAGGTTCTTACAGATTGTCGGATAAACGCAGGACAGGCGACGGCAGTTGGCGTGAATCTCCTCGCTCTTGCAGTTGAGGTGATACATGTTGGCGGTGGGACCGCCCAGGTCGGAGATAGTACCGGTAAAGCCGGGCGTCTTGTCGCGAATGTTCTCGATCTCGCGGATGACGGAGTCCTGGGAACGGCTTTGAATCCAGCGCCCTTCGTGCTCAGTAATGGAGCAGAAGGAGCAGCCGCCGAAACAGCCGCGCATGATGTTCACGGAAAAACGGATCATGTCATAGGCGGGAATACGCGCCTTGCCGTACGCCGGATGAGGAATGCGCTGATAAGGCAGTTCGAAGACGTCATCCAGTTCTTTGGTCTGCAGTGGAATCGCCGGCGGGTTCACCCACAAGAAGCGGTCGCCGTGCTTCTGCGCCAGGTTATGGGCGTTGGCGGGATTGGTTTCCAAATGCAGAACGCGGGAAGTGTGCGCGTACAGGACGGGATCGTTGCGCACTTTTTCATAGGACGGCAGCAGAATAAAGCGCTTGTGGCCGCCGCTAGGCGGCAGAATATGCACTACTTGCTCTTCCGGTTCATTAGCGGCGGCCTGCTTGGAGCCGCAACCTTCCTCCGTCCCTTCCTCATTGGCGTATGCGTAAGGATTGGGGAGCGGGTCGACGCGCCCGGGTTTGTCGATGCGGGTGGAGTCTTTCACTTCCCAGTCATGGGGCAGCTCCGACAATACACAGGCTGTGCCGCGAATGTTGGTCATATCTTTCAAATGCTCGCCGGCGGCGGCGCGATGGGCGATCTCCACCACGGCTCTCTCCGCGTTGCCGTAGACCAGCAGGTCGGCTTTGGAGTCGAACAATACCGAGCGGCGCACTTTATCCGACCAGTAATCATAATGAGCGATGCGGCGCAGGCTGGCTTCGATGCCGCCGACCAGCACCGGCACGTCGCTATAGGCTTCTTTACAGCGCTGGGTGTACACCAGAACCGCGCGGTCGGGGCGTTTGCCGCCTTCGTTATTGGGCGTGTAAGCATCGTCGTGACGCAGTTTGCGGTCCGCGGTGTAGCGGTTGATCATGGAGTCCATGTTGCCGGCGGACACGGCGTAGAACAGGTTGGGCTTGCCCAACGCCATGAAGGCGTCCTTCGACGACCAGTCCGGCTGCGCAATGATGCCGACGCGGAAACCGTGGGATTCCCACAGGCGTCCAATCACCGCCATGCCGAAGCTGGGGTGATCGACATACGCGTCGCCGCTGATGATGATAATGTCGCAGCTATCCCAGCCCTGCGCCTCCATCTCCTTGCGTGACATCGGCAAAAATTCCGCCGTGCCGAAGCATTCGGCCCAATAGCGTTGATAGGAAAACAGAGGACGCGCCGCGTGCATACAGAACTCACCGGGAGGATTGATTAAAAAATGGCCGAGTATTTTACTCGATTATTACTGCGGACGCGATAGCGGAGTCCCGGCGCAGAGAAGAATTCCCCTTCTGCCGGGTATTACAGGGTCCCAACGGCGCTGCCTCCTGAGTCTGCTTTACTCAGGAGGCAGGCGTTTGCGTATTCTCTCCGTCAGCGCCTGATTCTGAGTGCTCGCAACCGACTGCTGGCGTTGGTGCAGCGCAACTTTCGCCAGCATATGCGCCGTGACTGGCGCGGTGATCATGACAAACAGGGTGATCAGCAGTTCATGGGCGGAAAGGCTCTGCTCACGCACGGTGAAGGCGATGATGGAGGCGATCAACAGCGATCCCATACCTACTGTCGCGGCCAGGGTTGGCGCATGTAATCGGGTATAAAAGTCGCTCATTTTCAGCACGCCAATGGAGCCCAGCAGGGCGAAGAGTCCTCCAAGCAGGACCAAGGCGCAGATAATCAGTTCTACCGTAAAGCTCATATCAATGATCTCACACTCTTTCAGACGTCATTCAATAATGTCGCCGCGCAGGAGAAACTTGCACAACGCCGCGGTGCTGGCGAAACCGAGCATGGCCACCAGGAGTGCGGCCTCGAAGAACAGGGCGGCGCCCTGCCAGAGTCCGAACAGAACGATTAGCGCCATGCTGTTGAGGTACATGGTTTCCAGAGCCAGAATCCGGTCGGCGGATTCCGGGCCCAGCAGCAGACGCCAAAGGTTCAGGAGCATGGCGATGGAAACCATGCCGATGGCGATTTGCAAAGCCAGATTCAGCATTCGAATATCTCCTTCAAGGCGGCTTCATAACGGCCCTTGAGATGCGCAATCAGCTCGGCCTCGTCGTCCAGGTGCAGAGTGTGGATGTAAAGCCAGAGCTTATCCTCGGAGACTTCCACGCTAACGGTGCCGGGGGTCAACGAAATGGTGCCGGCGAGAATGGTGAGTGGGAGAGGTTCGTGCAGCTCCAGCGGCAAGGCCACGAAGGCGGGTTGTAAACGTCGATTTGGCCCCATGATCAACAGGGCGACGCGGAAGTTATCGCGAATAATGTCGCCCAGCACGCGCAGAACATAGCGGATCGCCAGTACAGGCCGCTTCATGCTGGGTTGCGGGTCGCCAAGTCGGACGGTCAGCCGTGGAATCGCGACAGCCAATAAAGCGCCCAGCGCCAAGTGTCCCGGCGCTGCGCTGTTGTTGAGCATCAGCCAGGCGACAAACAGCAGCAGACTGAGCCAGGGCGAGGGAAGCCAGAACAGGCGTAAGCGGTTGACCATCATGAGCCTCCTTGTTGCATCATGCCGCCCAAGGCGGCTGAGTCATGCAATTGTGTTGCGGCGGCGTCAGCGAACTCTGTCACGGGACCGCCGAACACGACCAGCAAAGGCGACGCCGCCAGCAGCAGGTAGACTGCGATCATCCGAAGCGCTGGCGTAGGCTCCGCCAGGGGCGAGTCCTCACTGTGACGCCAGAACAGGGATGAGCCGGCGCGGGACAGTGCGATAATCGCCGCCAGACCGCTGATCAGCACAACGGGCCAGATCAAGCCGGCTTCCACGGGACCCTCAGTGGCTTGCAGCAGCAATACCTTGCCGACGAAGCCGGACAATGGCGGCGCGCCAGTGACGGCGATGGCTGCGAGGAGAAAGGCCACGCCCAAAGCGACCGGGCGCTGCATACGCCGTGACGCGACGAAACGGTCCTCCGCCTTGCCGCGCTGTCGACCAATCATATCCGCCAACAAGAACAAGGCGCCGGTAACCAGGGTGGTGTGAATGGAGTAATACAGCGCCGCAGCGGTGGCGTCGGCGCGTTGCAGGGCGATGGCGGTCAGCAGAATACCCATGGAGACCAGCGTCAGGTTGGCGGTCAGCGTACGCAGACTGGGACTGGCGAGAGCGCCGATGGAGCCGATGACCAGCGTCAGCAATGCCAGAGGCTGCAACCAGGGGGTGGCTATTTCCGCCAAAGCGCCAGCGCCGGCCCCGAAAATTGTCGTATGAATGCGCAGGATGCTGTATGCGCCCACCTTGGTCATGATGGCGAACAAGGCCGCCACTGGCGCGGAGGCGGAGGAGTAGGAACGCGGCAGCCAGAAGTAGAACGGCAACAACGCCGCCTTCAGGCCGAACACCGCCAATAAGAGCAACCCGCCGGCTTTCGCCAACGGTTGCTCATCTGGTCCCAATAGCATTGCTTTGGCGGCCATATCCGCGATATTGAGCGTACCCAGGACGCCATACAGCGTTCCCAATGCGAACAGGAACAGACAGGAGCCCACCAGGTTAATAATCACGTAATGCACTGCCGCCCGGGTCTTCTGCTTGCCGCCGCCATGGATCAACAATGCATAGGAGGCGATAAGAAGAACTTCGAAGAAAACGAACAGGTTAAAGATATCGCCAGTCAGAAACGCGCCGTTGACGCCCATGAGTTGGAACATAAACAGTGGATGAAAGTACATGCCATTTTTGTCGTCGCCGGCGCAGGCGTACAGTAACGCGCCGAGGCCCAACAGAGAGGTCAGCAACGTCAACAGAGCGGAAATGCGATCCGCTACCAGTACAATGCCGAAGGGCGAGGGCCAGTCTCCTAATGCGTAGGTCAGCGCGCCTTCCAGATGGGTCCGCTGCAGCAATATGACGGATGTGGCGATCAACGCCAGATTCACGGCGACGGCGACGAATCGCTGTCTGGGCAGAGAATGGCAGAGCGGTGGCAGTAATAACAGCACGCCCGCCAGCAAGGGAATGACGATGGGGAGTATTGGCAAGTGCAGCATCACCCTTTTCTCCCCGTACGTCTTTGCACCAGAGAAGGCTCTGAGGGAATGCGTCCGTCCACATGGTCATTGCCCAGATCCGCCCGCGACCGCATCGCCAGTATGACCAAAAAGGCGGTCATGGCGAATCCAATGACGATGGCGGTCAATACCAGAGCCTGCGGCAGAGGATCGCCGTACTTTTCGGATGAGCCCAAGACCGCTGCGCCGTACAGGGTGAGGCGACCGCTGGCGAACAGGAACAGGTTAACGGCGTAGGACAGCAGCGTCAGTCCCAGCACTACGGAAAAAGTGCGTCCGCGCAGGCATAAAAATACGCCACAGGCCGTCAGCAGGCCGACACAGAATGCGTAAACGCCTTCCATTTAAAACTCCTCTTTTTGATGCGTCGCCGGCGCGCGCGAGGCGTCGCCATTTTCAATAAAAGACGGGCGTTCGCTGGTGGTGAGTTTGCCCAGGTTCGCCAGGATCAACATGGCGGCTCCCACCACGGTCAAATAGACGCCAAGATCGAACAGCATGGCGCTGGCGAGTTCGAAGTCGCCGATCCAGGGCAGATGGAAATGATCGAACCAGCTGGTCAGGAAGGGGCGTTCGAATAGCCAGGCGCCGACGCCGGTAAGGGCCGCCAGCAGAATGCCGCCAGCAATCAAAGCCTGATAGTTAATATGTACTCGGTGTTTGATCCAATCCACGCCATGGGCGATGTATTGCTGAATAATCGCCACGGCGGTGATCAAGCCCGCAATGAAGCCGCCGCCGGGAAGGTTATGGCCGCGCAGCAGGATGTATACCGACACCAGCAACGCCAGGGGCAACAGGTTCTGCGACACCAGGGCCAGTATCATCGGATGACGATCCTGGCTCCAGGGGCGGCCGTTTTCATCTCCCGCAGGCATATACAATCGCATGCCGGCGATCAGCTTGTATATCCCCAGGGCGGCGATGCCCAGCACGGTGATTTCTCCCAGCGTGTCGAAGCCGCGGAAGTCCACCAGAATGACGTTGACCACGTTATCGCCGCCACCACCGGTTTTGCTGTGAGTCAGGTAGTAATCGGAAATACTCAGCAGCGGACGCGTCATCAATGCATAGCTGATGCTCCCGACCACGCCGCCTATCAGCGCTGCAAGACTGAGGTCGCGGGTCAGCCGGTTGGGGCTGGACTCTTTAAGGGACGTCTGCGGCAGGAAGAACAGCGCCAACATCAGCAGAATGACGGTAATGATCTCAACGGACAGTTGCGTCAGCGCCAAGTCTGGAGCTGAGAAGTAAGCGAAGGCGATTGAGACGATCAACCCCGTCACCGACAATGACAGCAGGGCGATAAAGCGCCGTCGCGCCCAGATCACAGTCGCCACCGCGCTCAGGCTCAGGAGGATGGCCCCGGTCACCACCACGCCGTTGAGTTCAAGCTGTGGGCGGGGGCCGGCGCTGTGGTGTAAATCCAGCAAGGGACCAGCCATAAACATCAACGCGAACAATAAAAGCAAAAATACGTAGCGTTGCAGAGAGCCGTTCTCCAGAGCGTCGATGATGCGCACGCACTGTTTGGAGATATATTGCACGACACCCTCGAAGGTTTGTTTGGCGTCATGTTGAGGAAATTGGGCGTGGAACTGGAACAGCGTGCGCCGGTTGTAATAGATGTAGAGACCGCCAGCCATGGCCGCCAAACTCATCAGCATGGGGATGTTGAAGCCATGCCAGATGGCGAGATTATAATCCGGCAAACGCCCATTGAGCACTGCAGCCGAAGCAGCGTTCAGCAGGTTGTTGACAACATAGTTGGGGAATACCCCCACCAGCAGGCAAAGCGCGACCAGTATCTCCACCGGAACCTTCATATAGCGGGGCGGCTCGTGCGGCGTACGCGGCAAATCAATCGGGTCGCCGTTGAAAAAGACATCGTGGATAAAGCGCAGCGAATACGCCACGGAGAACGCGCCGCCGACAGTCGCCAGGACCGGAATGACCCAGGATAATCCGCCCAGAGTGCTCTGGTCCAAGGTCTCCGCAAAAAACATTTCCTTGGACAGAAAGCCGTTCAGCAACGGCACGCCCGCCATGGAGGAGGCCGCCACCATGGCCAGCGCCGCCGTATGCGGCATGTATTTCCAGAGCCCGTTGAGTTTGCGCATATCACGAGAGCCGGACTCGTGGTCGATAATGCCCGCCGCCATAAACAGCGAGGCCTTGAAGATGGCGTGATTGATGATGTGAAACACCGCCGCAACGGCAGCCAGCCGGGTGTTCATCCCCAGCAGCAGGGTGATCAATCCGAGATGACTGATGGTGGAGTACGCCAGCAGCCCCTTCAAATCGTGTTGAAACAGCGCAGTGAAGGCGCCGTAGAGCAGGGTGATCAAACCGGTCATGCTAACCGCCAGGAACCACATGTCGGTGCCGGACATGGCCGGATACATGCGCGCCAGCAGAAAAATGCCCGCTTTCACCATGGTGGCGGAGTGCAGATAAGCGCTGACCGGCGTCGGCGCCGCCATGGCGTGAGGCAGCCAGAAGTGAAACGGAAACTGAGCGGACTTGGTAAACGCACCCAACAACAGCAAAATCAACGCGATAGGATAAGCGGGGTCCGCCTTGATCAGCGCGCCATTGGCCAACACGGTGTCCAGACTGTAGTCGCCGACAATATGCCCGATCAGCAACAGTCCCGCTAATAACGCAAGCCCTCCCGCCCCCGTGACGGCCAGCGCCATGCGGGCGCCCTTGCGGGCGTCGCTTTTATGAGACCAGAAACTGATCAGCAGGAATGAGCTGATGCTGGTGAGTTCCCAGAAAATCCACAGCTGCAGCAGGTTATTGGATAACACGATGCCGAGCATCGCCGTCATGAACAGGAGCAGGTAGGAGTAAAACCGCCCCATGTTTTCCTGCTCTGAAAGGTAGTAACGCGCGTACAGAATCACCAGCAAACCGATGATCAGTATCAACAGGCAGAATAGCAGGCCGAGCCCATCGAGTCGGAAAGCCAGTTGCAGCCCGATGGCGGGTATCCAGTCCAGGCTGAAGCGGAGGGTCTCGCCATCCAGTACAGCTTGCGCCTGGATCAATACATAGGCCAGCGCCCAGGCGGGAAACAGCGCGACGGAGAGCGCCAGGGCGCTGCGGCCCGAGCGTCCGGAGAATACAGGAACCAATGCTCCCAACAGGGGAGCCAGTGGGATTAAATACAAACTCATCCGCAGACGTACTCCTTTGTTTTTCCTACCCGTCAGTATGGCGCGGAGCTTCCGGACGGGGCCTTACACTATAAAGGTCTGACTGCAAAAGGGAATGCTCAAGGCAGGATTATAGTCTCTCCGGCGCGTCGGGACGGGGTTGAGGCGAAAAAATCATCAATAAGAGGGGAGCTGGGGCGCAGCACCGCGCGATTGATGTACTATTTCCAGCCAGCGCAGAATTATCTTTTTGCGCTACATTATCTGCTCGCCATTGAGCGCAGCCCCTAACCATTTCAAGGAGAGAAATATGAATACGTGGATCAGGAATTGTGTCTGTCTGATTTTTGGCCTGCTGGCTTACACCGCCATGGCAGGCCCTTTGCCCTATGATGAAAGCGCCGATGCTAAGCGCGATATTCAAACGGCGCGCTCCGCCGCGAGCGCGGACCATAAGCTGGTTTTACTGACCTTCGGCGCCAATTGGCGCCCGGATTGTCGCGTTTTCGATGAAGCCATGCAGGATGCTGAAATCGCCGCGCTGGTCAGCAAACACTTTAAGGTCGTCAAAATCGATATTGGCGATTGGGACAAGAACCTGGATATTGTCGAGACCTACGGCAACCCTATTGAGAAAGGCATACCCGCCATAGTCGTCACGGATAATGACGACAAAGTGCTTTTCGCCACCCGGGGCGGGCAGCTGGCGACGGCGCGCAGTATGGGAAAAGAGAAGTTTAAGGAGTTTTTTGAATTTCTGGCTACGTTGAAGCAATGAGTGTTGCTGTGATTCACCTTATGGGTTGTGCGCGGGCATAGAAACGGGTAAATATGCCCAAAAAATAAAGAGCCAGAAAACAACGAGTTAGATGGTGTCTGGTTGCACATTTTTGTGAACAAGGAGAAAGGCATATGATCAGACGTCTGATATGGGTAGTGGCTGGCGTGACCGCATGCGGTCACGCACTGGCCAGTGGTGAGTCGCATTGGGGATATGATAAGCCCGAGCGCTGGGGAGAATTGAAACCGGAATATACCATGTGCTCCGCCGGGAAAAACCAATCGCCGGTGGATATCAGCGGCCTCATCAAAGGCGACCTGCCTGCGGTGGGAATGAGCTACAGCAGCGGCGGCCATGAGGTCGTCAACAACGGCCATACCATCCAAGTGAATTATAAACCGGGCAGTAAGGCCAGCGTGGAAGGGCGGGAGTTCGAACTCAAGCAGTTCCACTTCCATGCACCCAGCGAGAATACTGTAGACGGCAAGAGTTTCCCGCTGGAAGCCCACTTCGTGCACGCTAATGAAAACGGCGAGTTGGCGGTGTTGTCCGTGTTGTATGAAGAGGGCGACCACAACGAGCATTTGGCGAAAGTCTGGGAGCATATGCCGAAGGAAGCGGGCGACGCCAACGCGCTGCCGACGAGCGTTAACGCCGGCGACATGGTGTCAGCGAACTCAGGCTACTATCGCTTTAACGGCTCGTTGACCACGCCGCCTTGTTCTGAAGGCGTGCGCTGGCTGGTGATGAAGGAGCACCGCACGGCGTCCAAAGAGCAGATCAACCAGTTTATGGAAACCATGGGCGGTCCAACTAACCGTCCAGTTCAGGGTATGAACGCGCGCATCATTCTGCATTGATCTTCACCTCCGCGCAGGCTCTGTCACAGGGCCTGCTTTTTCCCCTCAATTTTCACTTGGCGGACGCTGGCCAAAGCAAATGCTTAAGCGCGGCGACCAATCTTTCTTGATGGCTCAACCCATTTTTCTAGGGCGTATGGGGGATTTACCCATGGGCCGTGAATTCAGATTATGAAAACGTATTCATAATCTGAATGCTATGCTTTTTATAGCGCGTAAGACACGCGCCCATTACCGCCAAATAATGAGTTTACGGAAGGAACAACCATGAATAGAACCTATAGGTCCGTCTCCGCTGGCGCACTGCTGGCATGCCTGGCTGGCGGGGTTAACGCCCACGGCCTTATTGAAGATCCGCCCTCCCGCAACTGGTATTGCGGCGCAGTGACCAAGCCTGATGAAATCGACAACGGCACAGCGGAATACGAAGAGTGCCGCGGCGCCTTCGCTCAGGATCCGGTGGGCGGCTACCAGTTTATGAGCGTGTTGACCCACGCTCAGGGGCGTGCTGTGGTGGACCCATTGCCAGAGCACGTCTGTGGTTTCGGCAGCGAAACCTGGCAGGGCGGCGCAACCCCTTGGGACAGCGCTATCGATTGGCCTGTCTCCCACTTGAGTCCTGGCCCGAAAACCTTTACCTGGAATATTTCCTGGGGGCCTCACTTTGACGACACAGAAGAGTTTCGCTACTGGATCACCAAGCCGGGGTTTCAGTTTCAGTCCGGGCGTCCGCTGACTTGGGACGACTTTGAAGAGGAGGCATTTTGCGTTCTCAACTATGACGACAAGAATCCCGACGCCAACCCTAATGTGTCGCCGGACAAGGCCAACGCGCGTTTCCGCACGACTTGCGATATTCCAGAGCGTAGTGGTCGGCATGTGATCTATGGCGAGTGGGGACGTAACCAATACACTTATGAGCGCTTCCATGGATGTGTAGATGTCGTGTTTGACGGAACTGATCCGGGTGATGATGAAAACGTTTTCGCAAAAATTGGCGTGACGCCAGATGTCAGCGAGTTCACTGGCGCGGGAGAGTTGCGTCTGGACGCCGGCGGATCTCAAGGCGAAGGCCTTGCTTATCAATGGAGCCTGTCGTCGCAGATTCCGGCGCTTTATGAACTGGAAGGGGCCAGCCAGAAAGTCGCCACTTTGCGTATGGCCAATCCGGAAACCGCCGGTCGCATCACTATCTCTTTGCATGTGAGCAATGCCGATGACAGTGACGACGCCAGTGTCGCTATCACACACCTGCCGGCAGGCTCCTCTCCCTGGTTGGACTTGGGCGCGCTCACTGCGCAGCCAATGAATCTGGCCGCAGGAGACAAGGTCAGCGTGCGCGTGGTGCTGCAGGATGGACGAGACCTCTACTACCCGGCTCAGCCTTTGGCGCTTGGCGACGCTGATTCTGCGGCGGCGGAATGGCCCTATGCGTTGGCGCAGGCGGTCAACGCGGCGGAAGCGGAAATCAAAGTCGGTGTGGTGGATGCGGATGGCGCAGTGAATCCGGTGCGCGACGCAGTGGCGAACAAGATTTACGCTAGAACTGACGCGACGGTGGCGAACGCCTATCTGCAAGTGAAGAAAGGTGGCGGTGAGCCGGCGGCGGACTGTGCGGTCGATTATGATGTCGTGAATGAGTGGGGCGGTGGATTCCATACCCTGGTGACTATCACCAATAACAGCGACGAACCTGTGCGTGGCTACGAGTTGGCCTGGACACTTGGGGCAGGCGAAAGCTTCGACTATGGCTGGAACGCCAACTTCAGCGCAGATGGCGCCGGGGTGACCGCAGCAGTTCCCGCGACACAATGGAACGGAACTTTGGCCGCTAACGGTGGAACCTCCACATTCGGCTTCATCGGCAAAAAAGGCTCTGCTCCCGCCAGCATCCCAGCGATCATTAAGCTTAACGGGACTGAGTGCGGGCGGTAGCCTGTTAACCGCCAATACTTGTAGCCTATGCCTCTAACCATCCTGAGGCATGGGCTTTTTCATGGAAAAGTCAGACTTTTTGCTTGATCGCGAGGACGCCTTTTTACGTTACTCTTTAGTTTGTCGTGTCGATAAGAGAAACGTTTACTAAGGAGTCTTCGCGGTATGTCCAGTGCGTCAACCAGCAAAAAAGTCGTCATTATTACTGGCGCGGGAAGAGGAATTGGCGCGGCGACAGCGATGCTGGCGGGCGCTCGTGGTTACGCGGTATGCGTGAACTATCTGAGCAATCATGATGCCGCGCAGCAAGTGGTGACGTCTATTCGGAATAACGGTGGCGAAGCGATCGCCGTGCAGGCTGACGTTTCCCAGGAAGAGGGCGTGCAGGCCTTGTTTGCGACGGTGGATCGCGCACTCGGGAAGATCTCCGCCCTGGTCAATAATGTCGGTGTGCTGGAGCGGCAGATGCGTCTGGATCACATGGACGGCGAACGGCTGACGCGTATCTTCCGCAATAATGTCGTCAGCTACTTCCTGTGCTCGCGGGAAGCGATCAAGCGCATGTCCACGACCTATGGCGGTTGTGGCGGCGTGATTGTAAACGTCTCTTCCACTGCGGCGAAACTGGGCTCTCCGGGGGAATACATTGACTACGCCGCCTCCAAAGGCGCTGTAGACTCCATGACGGTGGGCCTGGCGAAAGAACTGGCGCAGGAGGGCGTGAGAGTCAATGGCGTGAGGCCGGGGTCGGTATATACAGAAATCCACGCCAGCGGCGGCGAACCGGGGCGCGTGGACCGGGTGAAAGCGAACATTCCCATGCGCCGGGGCGGTCAACCGCAAGAGCTGGCCAATGCGATTTTATGGTTGCTGTCAGAGGAGGCGTCCTATGTCACTGGCGCTATTTTGGACGTATCCGGCGGATTATAGCATTTCTTGTTTAATGATTGCGGCTTGTATACCGCGCCTTTGGCTTAACTGACTGGGCGGGTGTTGAGGTAATGATCGAAGTGCCGGGCCAATTGCTCGCTGGCGGAGATGAACCCTGGCGACAGGCGGGTAACTTCTTCGATGTCATCCAGGCTGGCGGCGTTCTCCAATGCGCTGGCGGCGTGCTGCAATTGTTGCGCGTGCAACTGCCCGGCGGCCCCTTTTATCGAGTGGGCGATGAACTCCACTTTGCCTGTATCGTTCTCGGCGATGGCTTCCTGCAGCGCCGCCAAGCGTTCGGGCAGTCGACTGCAAAATCCGCTTAGTAAGCGACTCAACAGGGCATGTTTCCCCATCAGACTTTCCAGCGCCGCCTTTTCATCCCAAAGCTGCAATGGCTCCTGCTCTACAGCCTCCATCTCGGCGCTTTCTACGGCAGTGACGCCATATATCTGGACGCCGGGTTTGGCGCTGGAGCGGCGGAATAGCCATAGCTTGAGTTTTTCCTCCAAACCGGCTGCGTTGATTGGTTTACTGAGATAATCATCCATACCCGCTGCGAGGCATTTTTCCCGGTCGCCTTTCATGGCGTTGGCGGTCATGGCGACGATAGGAACGTGGCGGTTATGCTCACCGGCTTTACCCGCGCGAATTTGACGCGTGGCTTCATAGCCGTCCATTTCCGGCATCTGGCAATCCATCAACACCAAATTATAGGGCGCGTCTTCCAGCGCGCTTTGCAGCGCCGCCAACGCCTCCAAGCCGTTGCCGGCGACATCCGCAGGCAACCCCATTTCCTCCAGCATCAGTTGCGCCACTTCCTGGTTTACCTGATTGTCTTCCACCAACAAGAGGCGGCTGTGCGCAGGCCATTGCATTGGCGGATGCGTTTCCGTCATGTCCGACTCAGAGGCGTTGCTGGCGGGGAGAGAGCGCGCGTAATGGCGTGTGACCAGCGGTTTGGCCTGACGCAATGCGTCGCCGCCTTCCGCCACCACGGAGAGAGCAGCGCTCAACTCTGCGACGGTGACCGGTTTGGGCAGATAGGCGCTGAACCCAAGTTCAGCGAAGTATCGCGCGTCACCCCGGTGGCCGATGCTGGTCATCATCACTAAGGCCATGGTGCGGTAAGCCGGATTGGCCTTGAGTTCGCGTCCCAGCATGGCTCCGTCCATTTTGGGCATATGCATGTCCAGAATAGCGATGTCGAAGGGGCGACCATAAGCGGCGGGGGAGCCGTTGATTTTCGCCTCGCACATGGCGAGCGCCTCCTCGCCACTGCCGGTTTCAAGCACGTGAGCGCCCCACATCCTGAGTTGATCACAGAGCACCTCGCGGTTGGCGGCGTTATCGTCCACTACCAGCAAGGAAAGCGCGCGCATATCCACTCTGGGGAGGATAGGTTGCGTTAATTCGCTGCGTTGCAGACGGATGCAAAACTCGAAGCAGCTGCCCTTGCCCTGTTCGCTATGGACGGTGATACCGCCATCCATCAACTCGCAGAGGCGTTTGCAAATAGCTAGGCCCAGCCCGGTGCCGCCGAACTGACGGGTGGTGGAGGCGTCCACCTGGGTAAAGGGTTCGAAAAGCCCGCCGATCTTCTCCGCGGGGATGCCGATGCCGGTGTCGGTCACGGCTACAGTCAACAGCAGGTGATTGCCTTCGGGCTGCAACTGACAACGGATGACGATTTCACCATCGACGGTGAATTTTATGGCGTTACTGACCAGGTTAGTGAGGATCTGCCGCAGCCGCCCGGGGTCGCCCCGCACCATGGATTGCTCGACGGCGCTCTGATCCAGAACCAGCTCCAGTTCCTTTTCCTGCGCCCGCAAGGCCATGGTGCCGGCGAATTCATCCAGATGGTGGCGCAGGTCAAAGTCCAGGAGTTCCAGCTCCAGTTTGCCTGCATCCACTTTTGAGAAATCGAGGATGTCGTTGATGAGGCTCAGCAAGGATTCCGCGCTGGATTTGGCGATGTTGACCTTGCGTAGCTGTTCCGAATCAAGCTTGGAATGCAGCACTAGATTGAGCATGCCCAGAACGCCGTTCATCGGCGTGCGAATTTCATGGCTCATGGTCGCCAGAAAATCGCTCTTGGCGCGGGCGGCGGCCTCGGCGGCCTCTTTCGCCTGGGTCAGCTCCAGTTGCGCATTGCGCTGAGCGGTGATATCCACCGCTGTTGCATAAATCTTGCCGGAAACAGGATCGCAGGCGGCGTTCCACAGCAAGGTCACGACTTCTCCGCTGTAACAGCGATAGCGATTGACGAGAGAGATAGCGGGTTTGCCCCGGGACAGTTTTTTCAACGCCTGCAATGTGCTCTCCACATCGTCAGGGTGTATGAAGTGGACGAAGGGTTCGGACAGTAATTCTCTTTCTGAGTAACCCAACACCTTGCTGAAGGTGAAGTTGATTTTTTCGAAGTAGCCTTCAGTGTTGGCGATGCACAGGAAGTTGGTGGAGAGGTCGAAAAAGTTCTGCAGCTCCTTCTGAGACTGTTCGATCAGTTGACGCGCTGCGCGGCTTGCCGCCTCCACCTGTTTGCGCTCGGTAATGTCCTCGATGATCGACCAGATATACTCCCGGCCCTGGGTGTCGGAAATCAGTACGCCGTTCAACAGTACAGGATAGCGCTCGCCGTTTTTGCGTATGTATTCCTTTTCATAAGGCCCGTAACGCCCGCGAATGCTGAGCTGCTCCAACTGCTGCGACTCACTCTCCTCATAATCCTTGGGCGTGATGTCCCAGTAACTCAACATCAGAAATTCTTTGCGGGTGTAGCCGGTCGGGCCCAGTAATGCGTTATTGACCTCAAGAAAGTCACCGGTTTTATAGTCATTGAGGGCGATGCCCAGGGGCGACATGTCGAACAGGCTGCGCAGCAACAGTTCATTCTCGTGGCGTTTGCGTATCTGCCGGAACACTAATAGTGTCGGCGCCAGTATGAGCAGCCCGATTGTGAGTACGCTGATGCGCAATGCGATTGCGCCTTCCGCCAATTGCGGCCAGCCGCCCTGGGGGGTGGCGCCGATACGCCAGGCGCCATTGGGCAGCGTGACTTCCGCGATAACCGGATTGGCGTGAAAAACCGCCGGGTCTCCATAGAATACGTCGCTGTCCGTATCGTTGTTGTAGGCGGAGCGGATCGCAATATCCAGCCCCTGGGCTGCGCTTGTCAGGCCGCTGGCCTTGTATAGCTCCTCGACGTCAATGACCGCGGATACCAGTCCCCAGAAACGCTCTTTTTTACCGCTTTCCGAGTAGGTGAAAACAGGAATGCGACCGATAAATCCATATCCCCCTTGCACCAGTTTGACTGGCCCCGCCACCAAAGGCTGCCCGGAGTGCCGGGCCTGTTCAGCGGCTTCGCGTTGGTCCGGGGTGGCGCTAAGGTCCAGCCCAATGGCCGCCTCATTTCCTTGTAGCGGATAAACCAGTCGAATGACCATGTCCGGCGCGGCGCCGATATTGCGCAATTGCGCGCGACCGTCGAATAGGGGATGGGCGAACTCGGTAAAGCGGTCCTGATTCATGTCCGGCTCGACGCTGATCGCCGCCACCAGCCCGCGGACGGTTTGGATATTGCTGCTGATAGAGCCTTCCAGACGCGCACGCACTACGCTCAACTGACTGAGTACGGCATTGCGGATTTCCTGCTCATGGCGAATATTGTTGAGACGGTCAATATAAAAGCCCGCGGCGATCACGCCAACCGTGATGATCAGCGCCGCGCTGCGATACAGCCACTTGGACCTGCCGGGGCCGCTGCTATCCGGCTGTTGCATGGGGCGGTCACGAGTTGCGCCTTCCTTTATCCCAGGCTGGCTGTTCATAAATCGCTTCGTCCAAGAGTTCCGCTACATTGAGTTCGGGCTGGCGGCCAAGCCATCCAGCGTCATTAATGTTTGAGGACTGCCGTTGTTCCTATGGGGAAACCTCTTCCTTCACCGATGGCTTGATGGCGTTTCTGGCTCGCCAGCAAGCCCTAGATTCTAGCTTAGCATGTATCGCCGGGCTCGCTTCCGCGATGACAGCGATGCTTGAACCGTCGTCGTTAATGTTATTGGGGAAAACATAATTATTCGTTATAGTTTCGCCCAAATAAAAATAACCATCCCATGCAATTAAAGAACCTCTGAAAATACTGAAAAAGCAAAGGCGACGGACCTGGGAGGGTTTATGAGTACGCACGTTGACAGAAAGCGCATCACCATTCCGCAGATACGGTCGATGAAGGGCAAGGGAAGCATCGTGTCCCTGACCGCTTACACAACGCCCATGGCGCAACTGATGGATGAGTTCGTGGACTTGATTATCGTGGGAGACTCCACAGGTATGGTGGCCTACGGCTTTAACTCCACCATGTCCGTCACTCTGGACATGATGATCAACCATGGCGCGGCGGTGACGCGGGGAGTCAGCAAAGCCTGTGTGATTGTGGATATGCCATTCGGGACTTTTCAGGAGTCGCCGCAACAGGCCTATCGCAATGCCGCCCGCGTTCTGGTGGAAACCCAGGCGCAGGGCGTGAAAATGGAAGGCGGTGAAGAGTTACTGGAAACCGTTGATTTTCTGGTGCGTCGGGGCATCCCGGTAATGCCCCATATTGGCCTGACGCCGCAGCACGCCAATGTGCAGGGCGGATTCAAGGCGCAGATCCGCACCGAAGAGGAGATCAACGCGTTCATCAAGCTGGGGCAGTCTTTTGAAGAAGCGGGCGCATTCGCGTTATTGGTGGAGGGCGCGTTTGAAGAGGCTGCGCGCAAGGTCACCGCGGCGGTGAACATTCCTACCGTAGGCATCGGCGCTTCGCCGCAATGCGATGGCCAAGTGTTGGTGACCGAGGATATACTTGGCCTGTTTTCGGGCTATACGCCCAAATTCGCCAAACGCTACGTGGATTTGAGCCAACCCATCAAAGAGGCTTTTTCCAGGTACGCTCATGAAGTGCGCTCCGGCGAGTTCCCGGCTATGGAACATTGCTTTGGCGTTCGCAAAAACAGCGAAGGAGGCTGACTCCTCGCGAAAATCCAAAGATAACGCCGTCGCCGTTCGCACAGTCGAGTCTGCGACGGCTTTATCTCAGACATTAGACGTTATTGAAGAAGTAATAAAATGGATTTACCTGCAAAACCTGATTACTACCTGATCATTGATCTTGAGGCCACCTGTTGCGACCAGGGCTCCGTTCCCCGTAGGGAAATGGAAACCATTGAAATTGGCGCAGTACTGGTGGACGCCACGTCCCTGGCGGTGGTCGATGAGTTCCAGACCTTTATTCGGCCAGTGCGACACCCGCAGTTAACGGACTTCTGTCGCGAACTGACCACCATCAAGCAGGAACAAGTCGATAATGCGCCGACTTACCCGGAGGCTATCGAGTCCCTGCAAGGCTGGATGCGCCATTACCCCAATTATCTGTTTTGCTCCTGGGGCGATTACGATAAAGGTCAGTTCGAGCAGGACTGCCAATATCATCGGGTCGCCTATCCCTTCGCCAGTGGGCATCTGAACATCAAGAAGCAGTTCTCCGCGACGCAAGGGCATAAGAAAAAGTACGGCATGGCGAAGGCGTTGAGTCTGGTTGGTTTGACCCTGGAAGGCTCCCATCACCGTGGTATTGACGACGCCCGCAATATGGCGAAACTGATGCCTTACATAGTTGATCTAGAAAAGTAGTTGGTCGAGAAAAGTAGCTGGTCGGGAAAAGGTGAAACATTGATTCTAGCTGTAGACGTGCAATATGAAGACGATGGCGGCGCGACCGTCGCAGGCGTTCTGTTCAAGGACTGGAATGACCCGGAGCCAGCGCGAGCGGTCCTGACGCAGGTCAGCGAGGTGCAGGATTATGAGCCTGGCCAGTTCTACAAGCGTGAGCTGCCTTGTATTCTGCAGTTGCTGGATGCGATCCCGGAAACCGTAGATATAATTGTCGTGGATGGCTATGTCTCGCTGGGTGCGGATGATCGCCCCGGTCTTGGCATGCATCTGCATAACGCTTTGCAACAACGTATTCCAGTCATTGGCGTGGCTAAAAAAGCCTTTCTGGACACGCCGCCGGACCGTGAGATTTTGCGCGGCGACAGCCTTAAACCCCTGTATGTTTCCGCCGTAGGGATTCCATTGCCGCAAGCCCGGGACTGGATTCATTCAATGCATGGCAAGCACCGCATTCCTACTCTTCTCAAGAGAGTCGATCAACTGTGTCGCGGCTCCTGGCGTCCGTAAGAAGAGTATTTTCCCCGCTGTTCTATACTGAAAAATAATGCCTGTGACTTGCTGAGATATCCAGCAGGTCGGTGGGCGTTGCAATTAATTCAGAACGGGTGACAGAGCTTTGCGAGTGAGCCGCAGAGCGGGGAGCCACGTGCGTTATTTGATGTGTCTGTGTCTTGGCGGTTGTCTGGCCATCTCCTCCGTTGTCAGCGCGGAACCGGTGGTGGTGCGCCATGTGGGGCCGGAAGACGTTGGCGATATCCGCAAAAATTACTTTATCGGCCTGTTGCATCTGACGCTGGAAGAGTCCGCGTCGGAAGTAGGGCCCTACGAAATGAAGCAGATTCAGGCGCCAATGTCTCAGGGGCGGGCCTTTAAAAGCCTGCAGGAGGGGCTGGTCGATGTCGTCTGGTCTATGACCTCGAAAGAGAGGGAAACCAATTATCACCCAATCCGTATCCCCTTGATGCGAGGTTTAATCGGCTACCGGGTGTTGGTCATCCGCAAGGAGGACCGCTACAAGTTTAATGCGATCACCGAGCCGGAACAGCTCAAGGCGCTGCTGGCTTATCAGGGCCACGACTGGCCTGATGCGCAGATCCTGCAGGCCAATGGTTACCGCCTGAACACCAGCTCGTGGTACAAGGGACTGTTCAAACTGCTGGCGCAGGGCGGCTTCGACTACTTCCCGCGCAGCGTGTTGGAAGCCTGGGATGAACTGGTCGCCTATGATCAGGATACTTTGATGGTGGAGGAGAGCATTCTGTTGCATTACCCGACGGCGGTATATTTCTTCGTGCGGCGGGAGGATGTGGACTTGGCGGAGCGGATACGCCTGGGGCTGCGCAAAGCCATTGATAATGGCAAGTTCGAACGTCTACTTTATGGGTTTGAGCCTCATCGCCGCGCGTTGCAGGCGGTGGACTTCAAACATCGTCGTATCTTTCAGCTGCAGAATCCGCTGCTGACCGGACAGACGCCGTTGGACGACGAGTCGCTCTGGTTTGATGTGGAAGCCTATGTGAAGAACCATTCCCAATGAACTGATCGTCGCATTGAGCGGCGGATGCGATTCACTTCTGATTGATCCAGGGACGCCGGCCCTGAATAGGACCGGCGTCGTGTTGACGGGACAAAATGATCCCGTTCCCTGTGAGCATACAGGTCGCCATGGTCACTGATTCCTTGTGGTGAGAGAGTTTCGGCAAGCCTTGCCGAATGGGGGTTATTCTGACGCCAGTTGGATGCTGGTGTGTACCAGCGTCAGGTCGTCGCTCAGGGCGTCGCTCTTCAGGTCCGCCGCCCAGACTTCGATATAGCTGAAGCCGGAATCCAGTGCGAACTGAATGGAGCCGAGCAACTCCTCTTCGGTGAGTTGGATGTTGGCGCGGTCGGAAGACGCTGTGCCGACGATTTGCACCGCTGCAAAACTGGTCGCCTGAGCGGACACCAGCAAATTGTACATTTCCGGGTAGGCGTTCATGGCGTTCTCTTCGCTGAACCAGGCGGCGAACAAACCAAATCTGGGGCCGATAGTCGTATGGCCGTATGCGGCGACTTCCTGAGCCACTACTGGGCTGCGGAATACCGGATGTATTTCTACGTCCAGTTTGGTGTTGGGGAAAGCCTCATCGTAGGCGTCCATAATCTGTTTCCAAGATGCCACCAGCGCTTCGTTGGAGAAGCCCATTGATCTGAAACGACTCTCCGTATCACGATCGAAGAAATACTGCATCTCAAAACCGTTGGTGGTGGAGTTGGTCATATGCACCAGTTCAATATTAGGATTGCCGTCGTAACGTTGACCCAGGGCGTCGATAAACTGTGAGTAGCGGTCCAGGAAAACGCTGTCCCATGGCAGCGGCATGCTCTTGGGATATACGCTGCGGAACAGGTAGTCCAGAGTTTGCGCGCCTTCCGTCTTCAGCCAGGAGGGCGCTTCCGCTCCGTTCGTGATCGCCAGGGCGACTTTTACGCCTTCCTGTTGCGCTTTCGCCAGCTGGCTGTCCAGGCGGCTCCAGTCATATACCCCGGGCGTTGGCTCCAGCAAGGCCCAGCTGATGCGCACCAGTACGCCATCCATGTATTCGATTTCGCCGGCGTTGTGGAAGACGGAGGAATTGCGCTCAGTGGTCGGGCTGCAGCTACAGTAAATACCGGACAGGTTCGGGCTCTGCATGGCGTTGGCTGTGCTGGAGACAGCGCCGGAAGCGACCATGGCTCCGCTGATGAGTAAAGAATTGAAAGCCGCTTTCCAGTTGTTGCGGATAGAAGAGAAAGTGTGTGAACTGATGGTGAAGAACTCCTTGGACATGATGCTATACCTGCTTATGTTCCGCCCATAAATGGGACATTGGATAATCGGGTTAATAACTCTCGAAAGTACCGCTCAGCTCATTCGTTGGGCGCAGAATAGGCATCAGGGAGGAGGGGTTAAAGGCAGTTTCCGTAAAACTGTGAAGTGCCTGCCGGGGCGTTACCATAAGCCAACGCAAGTTAATGGTTTTGGCTGGGTATGTATCTATATGTATGTGAAATTAAAGAATATATTTCTGTAGTGAAACCGCAGAAATGGGACTTGCCGCACAGTGGGAATGTGATCGTTCCGCTTGTTGAGGTGTCTGCTATGACGTTAAAGGGATATACTCCGCCGCGTTAACAGCCGCCTAAGATGACAGTGACGAGGATATGGCATTCATGAAAGTAGAGCTGGAGAAGATTTTCAGTTTCATCATCGAACTGGAAAAGCTGAAAAGCGTCAATCGCATGACCAAAGTGATTGGAACCGATCGCCGGGAGAATTCGGCTGAGCACAGTTGGCAAATTGCAGTGCTGGCGATGTCTCTGGAGAGTTTCGCGAAAGAGAAGGTGGATATCAATCGGGTCGTGCGCATGCTGTTATTACATGATGTGGTGGAAATTGACGCTGGCGACAAGTTTGTCTTCTCCGCCGCCCATGCGGACACGGAAAATGAAATGAAGGCGGCGGAACGGATATTCGGGATGTTGCCGCCGGAAGTGGGAGACGAGTTCAAAGCCTTGTGGCTGGAATATGAAGAGAGGCGCACTCCAGAGTCCCGCTATGCATACGCTATGGATCGGTTGATGCCGGTACTGATCAACCTGAATAACGGCTGCCAAAGCTGGGTGGAGAATAGCGTGCGTCTGGAGCAGGTGCTTTCTAAAACAGGTATTCTGGCCGACTTCAGTGACGAGCTCTGGGAGATGATCAGTAGTCGACTGCATGAATCCCATAAAGAGGGCTTGTTAGGCTAAAAATTGATTTAAAAACAGACGAATGGCGCGCGCATAAAGTGCAGGTAAAATAACATACTCCATAATCGGCTAGACCAAATGGCATGAGGTTTTGCGCTGGACGTTAAGCGACATTCAAGGTAATTTATGCCCACCTATAGTACTTACTGATAAACCCAGTACTATATTACCGCCTGTCGGCGACGCATTGCGCGCCTCAGGCGGTTAACCGCTTCTCCTGAGTTTCCTTCATCGCCTCAGTACATTATTACAACTTGTTTAAGCCGGTTTTTGTAATTAGCAATAGCTGGTTGATTTCCATAATATACCCTTACTTTTCTGCAGTCTTGGCACTGCCAAAATACCAATCACGGAAAGAAGTCCAATGCGTCAAATAACTTGTATCTTTACTTGCTTAGCCTGTTTCTCCGCGCCAGTTCTGGCGGAAACCTGGTATGTGGGAGCGGATGGCGGCGTCGCTATGGTGAAAGCCTCCTCAGAGAAATTTTACATCCCTGCGGCGAATGTTCGTCTGGGCGGACGTCTTGAAAACGGCGTTGGTCTTGAAGCCTTATTCTCGGCGGGCGTGACAGACGCTGAAGAAGCGAACGTCAATATGGAGCTGAGCAGCATGGCGGGTGGTTATTTGACATACACGGGCGTGCTCAGCGACACCACCTTGGCGACATTGGGCGTGGGCTATGTATCCACCGAGCTGACGACAGAGGTTGGTGGTCAAAGCTCCGACTTGTCCTTCGACGGGACCAGCTTGGCGATCAGATTGGAAGAGCCTCTCAAAGCCTATCCCAGCGTAAAGCTGTCCGCCGGCTATTATCATGTGTTTGAAGACGACGGTGTGAAGATCAGAAACTTTGGCCTGGGATTGCAATATGATTTCTAAAATCAGGAAAACCCGCCTTGTAGCGAGTTTCGCTGCGTTGGCGCTGTGTTCCGCATTGTTGTCTGCATGCGGCGGAGGGAGTGGCGATACCGATGCGTTGAATGACGCTGTTGATGCAGGCAAGTTGGACGCCAAGAGCCTGACTCTGACCTCCACTTCCGACAAAGCGCTGTTTGAACCCAATGAAAGCTGGCAACTGAAAGTGGTGGCGGAGCTGAATAACGGCTCCACGCAGGATATAACCAGCAAAGTGAAATGGTCCACCAGTGATAGTTCACTGGCGACGGTCGACAATGCCGGCAAGATGAAGACCGGGACTCCGGTTGGCAATCAGGATGTGGTGATCACCGCGTCATTGGTGAGCCTCAACGCACAGTTGACGGTTACGGTGTCTGACGCCACGTTGTCCGCTATTGAGGCGAGCGCCAGCGACTCCGAAGTGGATGAGTGCCGCAGCCTGACCCTGAGCGCAACGGGCACTTACACCGATGGCTCTCAACGCCCCTTGGTGACTGGACTGACATGGAATAGTAGCGATACTGCGGTGGCGACGATTAACAGCGACAGCAGTGCGTTGGTGACGCATAACAGCGGCAATGTAAATGTGACGGTCAGTCGAGGTGCTGTTACCTCTGCGGTGTTGCCTGTCACTGTCAACGATACACTGGCGTCTTTGAAGATTAACGAAGGCGGCGAGATTTCAGTCAGCAAGTCCGGTAGTTCGACATTGACCGTCAGCGGCGACTACAGCGATGGATCTAACAACGTTGGCATTACTTCCAACTCTACCTGGACCAGCGGCAATACGGGTGTGGCTACGGTGGATGGCGGAAAAGTCACTGGCGTGTCCACGGGCTCCACGACTGTCACCGCAGCTTGCGGTGGTCTGACTGCGGATACGACGGTGAAAGTATTGGAGATTTCCGAGTATGAATTGTCGGATCTTAAAGGGGACACCGCTCTGGAGGAAGGAGAAGTGCGGCAGTTGAGTTTCTATGAGGTCTACACTGACAACACCAAGACCAATATCTCTTCTAAAGCGGACTGGGAAATCACTACCGGTGACGAAATCGCGGATATCAATGGCGATGGCAAACTCACGATGAAGAATGACTTCAGCGGATACAGCGGTACTTCTATTACCGTTAGAGCTGAATATAACGATAATTCAAAATCGTTGACCATCAATATCGAGAAATAGCTGGTAAGAATTCTCTAACTCTTTGGAAAAGGGGCGATTTATCGCCCCTTTCTCTTTTCTGACAGGGGGGCAATGTGGATAATGGGCGCCGGCGTTGTTAAGGAGGCTGCCTTGAATTATCTGATTATTGTCCTCGTACTTGCTGTCCTGGCAGGTCTTTCCTATTACGGTTATCAGCAGTATCGCAAAGCGGTGCGCAAAAGACGCGCCCGATTTATCGAAAACTATCGATTTCTGCCAACCATTAATCGCCGTATCGTCAAGAAATACCCTCACTTGACGTCTGCGCAGGTTGAAAGAGTGCTTACCGGTTTACGCGAATATTTCCATATCAGTCGCATGGCGGATGGACGAATGGTTTCCATGCCTTCACAGGTGGTCGATGTCGCCTGGCATGAATTTATTTTATTCACGCGCCGCTATGAAAAGTTCTGTGACGAAGCCTTTGGGCGCTTTCTGCATCACACGCCAGCGGAAGCCATGGGCAAACCTGCAAATATTCAGGACGGGGTGAAACTGGCCTGGCGCTTGAGTTGTTTAAGGGAGAACATTGATCCACTGCGACCCAAGGCTTTGCCTATCCTGTTCGCTTTGGATGCGGAACTGAAGATTCCCGATGGCTATTACTATTCGCTGGACTGCACCGGCCGCAATGACCACTGCGCGTCTAATATAGGGTGCTCTAGTTCCAGCTCCAGTTGCTCCGGCGACTGCGCTGGCGATTGGGGCGGCGGCTCCAGCCGTCGCTACAATGATAATGACAGTGATCGCGGACACAGTAGCGACAGCAGCTCTGACAGCGGCGGCAGCAGTTGCGGTGGAGGCTGTGGCGGAGGCGACTGATAGAACGCTTCATCCCTGCTAATATTTTCCTAATAGTCCGGCAGACAATTAGTGTCCTTCTATTTGTCTGCAAACGACAGGAGCGGTTGCGCATGTCAGCTCCTGCCTCCAGAGGCTTGTCGCTGCGCAGGCGTATTGTCTCATTGAATACGGGATCAGGGTATGAAGCTGTTGTGTGGCCTGTGGCTGACGTTGATGGCGGTGTCCGCCTGCGCGGACCAACGTCCGCTCCGTTATTATCAAAAAGACAGTCGCTACGAATATCGAATTCAGTTGCTGCAGTTGGCCTTGCTGAAGGCGGGGGTAGGGAACGAGTTCATGCTGCGTCCCCTGCAGGACAATGTGACCGCAGCAAGGGGGCTGGCTTTACTGGAGCACGGTCAACTGGATGTGGCGTTCCTGCCTACCACCGTCGATTTGGAGCGGCGTTTTCGGGCGGTGAAAGTTCCTATTTTGAGGGGGATCCTGGGTTATCGCGTATTTTTGACGCATAAGCACAGCCTTCCCGCTTTAAGTCTGGTTAAGAGCCTGGATGACCTGCGCGAGCGTTTTGTCGCTGGCTTTGGCGCGCAATGGAGCGACATTGAGATCTTGCGCGGCAACCATCTCAAGGTGGAGGACTCCCCCCAATATGGACTTTTATTCGACATGCTGATGGAGATGCGCTTCGATTACTTCCCCAGGGGGCTGAACGAAGCCTGGAAAGAGCTGGAGGAACGTCAGGCGCAATATCCCGATCTGGCGGTGGAGCCCACACTGGCGTTGTATTACCCCTATCCGGTGTACTTCTTTGTGGGCAAAGGAGACGAAACCCTGGCGCGATTGATTGAAAAAGGGTTGAATGCAGCGCTGGAGGACGGCTCGTTCAAGCGGTTGTTCCTTGCGCATCACCAGGCGTTTTTAGATCGTGCGCAGTTGCCGCAGCGACGTGTATTCTTACTACAAAACCCTACTCTTCCTACCGGAACCGAGGCGCCGGATACGCACTGGTGGCTGCCGGAATCGCCTCTGAATGAAGGCGCCCCGTCAGTAGAGTAATCGCCGCTTGGCTGACGTCAGATTTTGCTGTGGTCGATGAAGAGGGCTTCCAGGCCGGGAGTTTTACTGCCTTTATTGGCCTGATACAGATGACAGCTAATGCGGGCGTAGTTATCGAGATCGCTTTGCACCAGACAAGTGCTCTCATAGGCAATGCTGTTTTCTTGAAATCGCATGCGTAAAACGGTGGCTTCACCATGCACGGCTTCTTCAATAGCCGCCTCGCCGAATATCACTGCGCCTCCGATTTCCCGCTTAATCTTGAGTTGGTGATTCTCAGAATAAATTTGCAGCGCGCCCTGATAGGTGCTGGTGGAGTCAGGCGCTTGACCGATGAGTTGGTAAGCGCCGATGACAAAATCTCTGAGGAAATCTTTGGCGGTTTCGCCGCCGAAAGCGGAGGGGGATAGCAGACAGCACAACAGCGCTGCAGGTTTGAGGTTCATCCTGAAAATCTCCTTAGGATACTGTATAAGTCGCCGTGCCCAGTGCGATCGTCTGTTCTCTGTCATTGACCAGCTCCATGCGTGTCACCGCTATCGACTGGCCGTGGCGAATGACGCTGGCGGAGGCCACGAAAAACGCGCCGCGCCCGGGACGTAGATAATCCACCCGCATATCTATCGTACCGAGCCTGCGCAGCTTACGCTGCACTTCTTTCGGGTCAATTTCCGTCAGCCGCTCAATAATGCTGATCGTCGCCACCAGCCCGCCGGCGACATCGAGCAGCGTTGCAGTGACGCCGCCGTGCAGGATGTTCTGAAACGTATTGCCGACCAGCTCCGGTTTCATTTCCAGCCCCAGCACTACTTTCTCCTTGCTGACCTCGCGGACTTTGATGCCGACCAGCCGGTTAAAGGGGATATGCTCGTTAAAATAAGCAGTAATCGTTTCTATCAGCTGTGCTTTGTCCATGCAATGCGCCTTTCACCTTGTTGGGCGGAATGTCTCATTAAAGCAGAAGCGCAAGGACGCGCCCATGAGACATAAAGGTTTGTTGAGATTACGCTTTTATAGCCCGTTTCCGCCTCCAGGCGTAGCCCTGATTTTCTTCCAGAAACTGGATGAAATCCGCGCCGAAGTTTTTATATCCCTTTGCGGAAAGATGAATTTCATCCGCCCAGAATTCTTTTCCGGCCAGATCCAAGCGGCGTGTCTGCGCGTTATAGAACAACGTATTCTCGTATTGGGCGAGCGTGTCAGCAATCGCGTCGGACAGGCGCCCATGTATGGTGCGGATGATGTCATGACGTAACGGCGAAGCCTCGGCGGGAGGGTATCCATGCAGCTCAAATACCGAAGAGATCCAGGGGCCTGAGCGCAGATATAAAAACAGTTTCCACCCCCTTTCGCGACTCAGCGGCGCACTGTAGCCGTGGCTTACGACAATGGCGTTGGGGTGGTAAAGATCGCGCATTTCCAGGCTGCTTCTATAGAAATCCGTGATACTGCTCAACACCGTATTGAGAATGTCCTGGCGCAGGCATTGTTGCGCCGTCAGGCCCGGTTCATAGGGGACGAGTATCGGCGCCAGGTTGGCGAATATGTCATTGCCGCCTGCGCTGATAAAGACATAATCAAGTCGGACATGGGCATGTTTCAGCCTGCGATAGTGCTGTAAATGGGGCTGCATCTGCAGGGTGGTGGCCCCGGAAATGGCGAGGTCCATCCAATTGGCTCCCAGCGGGTCAAGCATGGCGATCGCTTCGAAAATATTATTGGGAGCGCTCAAAGCGCCCCAGCCGCGACCTGGATAATCAAACCAGGAATCGCCTTCCAGCAGGATATTCGGGTACTCGCGCCGCACTCCCTGTCTGACGCCGTCAATAAATTCGTTCAAGTTCCCGCTGATGTAGTGTTGTCCTATTTGTCTCGCCATGACCTGTATTGTCTGTCCTTATGTTCCTGATGATTCAGCGCTTATGTTGAAAGCGTCCCTCCCGCAGGAAATGCAGGGTGTGTTCCAGCGCAGTCTGGTTGCGCATGATAAACGGATGCGACGCAGGGAGCACCAGAAAGTCTCTCATGCCAGTCAGCTTTGCCCGCTCAACCGACACTTTGCCGTCGTTGGGGCCTTTGATCATGAGCGAGAGCAGAGGATTGACGGAGCGGTCGCCGGTGATGACGCCACATTCAAAGTCGGGTGAACCTAGTTTTTGTAGTAGCCCGTTGTTAGCTGTGTCCAATTGCCCGCCAGCCGGACCGTTAATTAATTGAAATAACGCCAGCTTACCCAATTTGTCGACAACTTCACTGCCCTGATTGGGTGGGCTGAGCATAACGACCCGACCTATGGGAATGTCAGGCTTCAATGCATTCAAAACCCTGACCAGTATGCCGCCCATGGAGTGAGTGACGAAGTGGATTGGAGAGCTGTGGGCGCCGAAGTGGTTGAGTAAAGCGGGATAGATATGCTGCGTCGCCAGTGATTCCAGGGAGTGTCGCGTGGAAGGGTAGTTCAGGTTGAACGTATCGAACCCCTGAGCGTCGAGATAGCGTTGCATCGTGTTCAGGCTGCGGGACGTGCGCGCTAAGCCGTGCAATAACGCAACCGGCGGTCGCGTCAGGGAAGGAGGTCGATGATTCATGGTTGGGGCTCCACTGAAGGATAGGTCGGTAGAGTCTAGGGGAGCGGACGTAGGTGGGGCGCCGCGGAAGGTGAGGTGGCGTCAGATAATCCTTTGAGTTGCGCTTACCAATACCAAATAAGGCGTTGGCGTTAGGCGCTAATTGATAAAGGACAAGCTAAAACAATTGAAAACACACTCGGCGCGGGCAATCATCTATACTAGACCAATGGCTAAGGTTAGCTAACGCGTTGGATGCTATCCACAGGGAATTTTCGCTTGATAATTAAACAAATAAAGCGAATTTATGAATGAACTATCTCGTATGCAAGGGGCTTTAAGCAGGGGGCTGAGATGGATATGCGATTTTATGGTGTGGACTGGATCGCCATGTTGTTGACGTTTGTCGCGGTGTGGCAGATCGGTAATAAGAACAAAGCGGGTTTTTGGTTGATGATGCTGGCCAATGTGGGATGGATGATGGTAGGTATCATGGGCCAGAGCACCGCCATTTTTCTGGCGAATGCGGTTTTTCTCTCAATGAACTGGCGCGCCGCCTGTAAATGGGCGAAGCAGGAAACGACCGCTCATGCGGATACCGCCTGAAGTTACGTCGTTTATAGTAACGGAGACTCCTGCAGGCTCTGCCGGTAAGTCTCTGGCGAGCAGGAAAACCAGCGTTTAAAGGCGCGGCTGAAATTACCGGCGTCGTTGAATCCCAGACTGTATGCGATCTGGGAAATGCTCATGGAAGAGGATTTCAGGTAGCGCTCTGCAATTTCCTGCCGCACCTCATCAACCAGCTCACGGAAGTTGGTTCCCTCCTGACTGAGATGACGTTGTAGCGAACGCTCACTTAAATGCAGCGTCTGCGCCACTTTCTGTAAAGACGTTTCCTCTGTCGCCATGGTCTGGCGCAGCAGCGAGCGCACACGCTGGGTCAGTTTTCTGTTGAACAGGCGGCCAAAGTAGATTTCGCAAAGGCGCTCGTTTTCATTCGCTAACAACACATCGGCGTTAGGCAAACGACAGTGAAAATAGTTACGGCTGAAAACCAGGCGATAACGACTGTCGCCCCAACTTACCGGACTGCGAAAATAGCGCTCGTAGTTTTCATAGTCCGCCGGTTTATCGCGGCCCATGGATACGCGTAACAAGTCTGTTCCCTGCGGCGTGAGAAAGCGACAGATGCGCACCATCATGCAGGCGGCTGCGTCCAGTATGGCGTGGTGCAGCGGCGCCTCGCCTTCGCGGACCACGCCCAATTCCACTTCATCGCCGTTGGTCTGAAGATACAGTCGGGTGACGTTGGAAATGCCGTAGTTATAACGAATCACACGAGAGAATCCCTCCCACAAAGACTGACTGGCGATAACTGCGTAACCCAGAGCGTGAAAGGTGGTCAGACTGATATTCTTACCTGCCTCTATGCCAATGCTTTCGCATTGGGTTGTCGCGATGACGGCGTCGAATAAGGCGTTGATTTTGTCGGTGTGCACGGGGGCGAGAGGGGATTGCAATTCGGTGGCGCAGAGTTGCGCTGACTGCATTAAATCATAGGCGTCCAGCCCTTGCTTCTCAAAGGCGTCCAGACACATTTTCACCCAGTTGGCGATGATGAAGGGGTCGTCCAGTTGTGGCGTCATAAGAGTAGTTTCTCTTCCATAGACTTGGCGAAATAACTAGCCTGCCGCAGGGTCGCCGCCCATGCACATTCGAATATAGCAAATCAAAGGCCAAGGAAAACTCGGCCAAATAACCTAACGAAATAGGCGTACTTCACACTGTTAAAAAAATGGCAGCAAGTGACAGGTGAATAGCGCGCAATGACATGTCGAATAGATTTTCAGTAGTTAGGATGTTTCGCTCCAAAAAATCAAAATGATAGAAACAAGAGAGGGGAACTACTCGTGAAATTAAAGCTTTTAGTAGCTGTCATGGCCGCCATGACAGGCAGCTACGCCTTATACCATCAGTTAGGCGATGGATCGTCGGACGCCACATCGGCGTCGGTGGAAAATGCTCAATCATCCGCTCAGACTGTCGCAGCCGCGACGGCGATGACTCCTGCCGCAACGCCAGCGGGTGCGCCCGCCGCTGCGAAATCAGCAGGCGATGCGCCCAGCATGGCGGATGTTGAGGACTTTGTAGCCAATCTAGATGATCAGGCGGATACAGGTTATCAGTCCCCCAATGCACAGTTTTCGCCCCCTGCTGCCGGCGCTGACCTATTTCAGGGCGAGCGCACTGCTGGAGTCGGCGCGCCTTTCCATCTGAAACCGGCCGGCGATCAACCCTTGGTGGCCAGCGACGCCAACATGGCCAAGCAGGCGATTATGATGGGCGGCAAACAATTACTGAATATCAGCGAAAACGACGACCTGGAGTTGAAAACCTCCAAGCGCGATGACGAAGGCAACGTCTATTACAAATTCACCCAGGAATATAACGGCGTACCTGTTCATGGTCGTGAAACGGTGGTGCAGGCGTCCAGCAAAGACGAAATCAGTCTGGTGACCGGCGAATTCGAACCGGGCATCCAATTGGACGTTAATCCTGGATTGAACGGCCAGGTGGCGTTCAACAAAGCGGTCGACAGCATGCGCGACACCCTCAAGGGCGAGCCAAGATTCCGCGAAGATCCCAGTTTGCAGATTTACGTCTCTGAAGTGGACGGTCCGGTCCTGACCTGGCGCTCCGTGGTGGAATACACCACCACTGACGAAGGCTATCGCGTGGATGAAATCTTCGTTGACGCCAACAGCGGCAAAATCGTGGATAAACTGCCGCGCTTCTACTCGACGCTATCGCGCAGCGTTCACTCCATCGACCGTCAGTGTTTCGATCCTAACTGGGGCAGCAACATCCTGCCGGGCCGTGAAGTGTCTCCCAACGCTGACGAGCACGCTAAAGCGGCTTACGACAACTCCGGCTACACCTACTGGTTCTACGACAACATGTTCAACCGCGACTCCTTTGACGGCCGCGGTAAGAAGATGGTCAGCACCGTACACGCCATGTTCTCATCTCCGAACGGCGGCTGCTCCGGCGATAACGCTTACTTCAACGGCGAGCAGATGATCTACGGTGAAGGCGGCAGCATGCTACAGAACCCTGCTGGCGCCTTGGATATCGTCGCCCACGAGTTGACTCACGGCGTGACGTTCTCTGAAAGCAACTTGACCTATCGCAACGAGTCCGGCGCTATCAACGAAGCGCTGTCTGATATTTTTGGCGCTGGCGCCGAAACTTACATTATGTCCGGCGGCAGCTCGAGCGGTAAACCTTCCGGCGGCCTGAAGCCTCAGCGCAGCAACTGGACGCTGGGTGAGAAGGCTTCTGTGAACGGCAGCATGATGCGCGACATGAGCGACCCTGTGGCCGATGGGCAGAGTCGCGACAGCTACGATTCCCGTTACACCGGTACGCAGGATAACGGTGGCGTTCATCTTAACAGCGGCATCATGAATCTGGCGTTTTATCTGTTGTCTGAAGGCGGCGTGCATCCTCGCGGTAAAACCACCAACCGGGTGACCGGCATTGGAATGGAAAAAGCGTTGGCGATCTATTATCACGCCAACACTAATCTATTCACGGCCTCCACCAACTTTGCTTCCGCGCGGACCCGTTTGGCGCAGTCAGCGGAAACGTTGTACGGCGAATGTTCCCAGGAATGGCATTCCATTCATGAGTCTTTCGACGCAGTGAAAGTGCAGGGCAGTTGGACGCCTTGTGACGATGGCGGCGATGACGGTGGAGACGACGGCGGCGACAACGGCGGAGATGATGGTGGCGATAACGGTGGTGACGACGGTGGAGATAACGGCGGCGATACTGGCTCCGTTTCGATTTCCAGCGCGAAGGCCTCCAGCACCTATAGCAACAGATACCTGCCTTCCAATCTGCATGACGGTTCTCTGTCTACGCCTTGGGTGTCCTCCACCATCTACAACAGCTATCAGCAACAGTGGGTGATGTTGGATCTGGGCAGCGCCAGAAGCATGTCCGGTATGACCATCAATTGGGATGGCGGCAACTTCGCCGGGTCTTATGATATCTACGTCTGGCAGAACGGCCAGTGGGTGCGCGCGCAACGCATAAGACAGTATCGTTCCGGCGCCGTGGATATCCCGCTGCAAGCCAACTCTCAGTACGTGTTGGTCACCATGCGTTACGGCAACTACGGCCGTTGGTACGCTATCGACGAAATCACGCTGAGATAATCTGCGTTGAGGGGCGCTTGTCGCCCCTTTTATTGCCGGCCCGCTGGGACTTTGACGCGGCGCCGGACCTTCAGCCCGGAGGAGGCTGCCACCCTCAAAAATAACAACGCGGCAGTATAGAGACAAAATCAAAATGAATATCAGAAATGAACTTGCTCCCATTCTTCTGCAAGCCGTATCGGATGCGATTCAATTCAATCGCGCGATTATGGACGGCGGCTTCTTAAACGATTCGGAAAGTCACTTCGAGTATTTGGTGAGTTTGAATCACCTTCTTCATTATTTGGAGGAGGAGTACAAAAAAATAGAAGCAGAGGTGGGCATGCCTCTGAATCTATTAGCGTTGGAAAGCGCCTGAGGCAGGCGCGTAATGAGCCAGTGGCCGCCCGGATTGCGTTATGGCCGCCGGCTCAATAAATGGATCAGTTCTCTCATGTCATGAAAGCATAAGGCCGCACCCGCGGCCTTTTGTTTTTCCGCATCCATGTCCGCACTATAGGCGTACACCGTCATACCTGCGGCCACAGCGGCGGTGATGCCCGCTGTGGAGTCCTCCACCACCACACAGTGTTCAGGCGCCGCTCCCAAGGCGGAGGCTGCGCGCAGATAGATATCCGGCGCCGGTTTGGGGTTCTCAACATCCTCAACGCAGAAACAGTGATCGAAATACGCATGCAGGCCGGTTCGGCTGAGTTTGAACTCCATGTCTTCGCGCAAGGCGTTAGTGGCCATGGCTTTAGGCAGACGGATAGACTGCAATGTTTCTTCGACGTAGGGGACGGTTGTCAGACCGGTGTGCATGGCTTCCCAGAAGCCGGTGCGCAGTCGATGGTGGGTGTCTTCCGGTAGCGGCCGCCCCAGCAGGCCGGCAGCGGTGATCAGATTGGCTTCTGTGGTTTGCCCGGTGAAGTGGGTGTGCATTTCCATATGGGACAAATGCAGCCCCTGTTCCGCCAGCAGGCTCATGAATACTTCGTTGGTCAGGCGCTCGGTATCCACCAGCACGCCATCGCAATCAAAAATAATAGCGTCGTACATATACTTCTGCATGCATTGATCCAGGGTGAGTAAGTAAGAGGAGGTGCGTTCGGACAGTATAACGGTCGGATCGCCCTAACGGCATTTATACGTGTGTCTAGGCAGGGAAAAGAAATGGCTTCCCCCGGTTAGGAGAAACCATTTTGATAAATGGAAACGGGGAAATCAGTAGCTGGAAACGTCTGATTTATCCACCTTGCAGCTGGCGGTGTTCCAGAATTCGCCTTTCTTCTTGGATTTGCCGTCTCCCTTCTTCACCCCTTCGTATTCGACGCAAATTTTGGGTTTGCGGGTATCGTAGTTTTTAACTTTCAGGTTGCGAATGGTGGCGGTGTCCTTGTAGTTGCTGTTGACGCCGGCGAGCCCGCTGGAAAGCGTTCCTTCAATGAAGACATCTTCCACAATCAGGTGGCGGGGACCGCCATTGTTTTTGCAGTCACCGCAAGAACGCCATAGCTTGCCGTTGTCGCCTTTGACGGTGAAGTCGCCTTTGATGATAGTCGTGCTGTTCTTGGAGTTATGCTGGAAGATCTTGTCCGGCTTGCCGCCGGGACCGCCATTCCTGTTGTAAGCCCAGCCGCCAATGATGGTCATAGTTCCGCCTTCCGCAGAGTGGGTGGCGGCGTCTTCACAGATGTCTTCCCAGACCACATTTTCCAGCGTGCAATTGCCGCTGTTGCAGTGAATGCCATCGGAACCGCCATCGGCGGCGATACGCAGGTTCTTCACGCTGGCGTTGATCAGGGTGAGCACCGGCGGTTGATGTTCGTCATCGTTGTTGCAGGACAACCCGATGGTCTTGCCGCCGCAATCCACGCTTTTATTTCTGATGGTGGCGCCGGCGAAACATTCGTCTGCGTTGCCGGAGCCGCCGGATGGAGTGGTGGTTTGTGCGGCGGAGTTGGAGACTTTGCCGTTAGTATCGGTGTACTTGATCCAATACCAGTAAGTGGTTCCGTTTCTGGCATTGGCGTCAGTGAAAGTGCGGGCGTCGCCGGCGAGTCTGGCGATGCGTTGACGGCCAATGGGGTTAGCGTCGGTGTCGCGCATTACCTGCACATTGCGCAGGGCGCTGCTGGCGCTCCACGACAACTCCACCTTGCCGTCGCCGCTGCTGGCCTTCAGTGTCACATTGACAGCGGCGCCCGCGCCATTGCCGGGATGGGTGACGTTTTCAGGGACGGAACATTCTTTCACGGACTTGGCGGGATTGGGGTCGGCTCCGAAAGTGGCGACGTCACAGGAGAAGGCGCCGTTTAGCGATTTAAAAACGAACTTCCCGGCGGCCCCAAAAGCCACCTGAGTTTGACTGCCCACCAGGCATCTCTGCCCACTTTTACAAATGGTGGTGAAGCCGTCTGGTCTATTGGCGGCGGCTTGAATACTTGTTGCTGAAGCAAGCAGAGTCAGGCCTAAAGCGAGTTTACGAAACATCGTGTTCTCCGAATTTATGTTTTTTGTTTACCCTGGAAACGAATGTGCTGTTGTTGTTTTGGCTTATCCGTAGTGATGTGTGCGGCGTCGGCTTGATCCGGTTGAGCCTGGTCTGATTTGCTTTTCCTCCTGCCTACGCTGGTCTTCTGAGGCCTCCCCGCTCATTGCGTCTGCAGGGAGGCGAGCAGACTGTCTTCCATCTCTTCAAAGCTCAGTGCTTCATAATCCGTCAGCGCCGCCATTTGCTCCTCGTTGAGATAGGCGGCGGCTTCCTGCAAATAGTCATCGCGATAACGGGTCAGCGCTTTGATGGCTTCATCCGCCATAGCGCGTTTGTTGCCCTGGGCGGCGGCGTAATCGCGCATGGCGATATTAAATGCTTCTTTGTGGCGGAGTTTGGCGAGGAGCAGTGTACGCTCCTGTTCCCGACTGAGCGGATTGGCGGCGCTCAGACTGTCGGTGACTTCCTTGAGTTGATGTTGTTCAAACTCTGAATTGCGGGTGAGTTCAAACAGGCGTGAGCTATTTGCATCCAGTAGTTCGACGATGCGTTGGTCCAGCTCGTCCAGGGCCATGACGCGCAGCTCGGCGTGCTCTGTAAAACTGTCTGGGGCGGTGAAGTAGTTGACGGTGGGCAGCGCGGCGAGACGCTCTCGTTCCTGTAGCAGATTTTGCAGTTGTTTTTCAGTTGAGGCGTCGAGAGATATTTCGGAAAACAGCACACGGTATTTTTCGTTGACGGCCTGTCGCCAGCTTAGTTCTCCTGCTTCCAATAGAGATTGCGCTGCGGCGTAAGCTTGCGGTGAGCGGACTGCCTCGGCTTGGGCGGAGGTAGTGTGTGACTCCGGTCTCAGGAGAGACGCATGCTGTCCCTTTGGCTCTCCGGCTTGCTCAAGATAGGCGTTGAACGCGTCGATGGCGTCCTGATAACGAGCGGCTTGCTGTTGCGCATGTTCTTGAAAACGTTTTCTTTCTTGGTCGAATTTAAATTCTAGATTTTTATTTTCAACCCACAGGTAAATGGCCGCCGCCGCACAGGCGAATGCGCACGCCGAAATGCCGGCTGAGAACCTGGTCATATCCATGACTCCTGTTATTAGGTTGTAGTGGTTGTTTGTTAATCAATATGCGTTGAGCGCATTGAATAGTAGTTAATCTACTCAGGCTGTGAAACCGGTTAAACGGCTTAGACTGGTTGAGTGATCAGGTGTCTAGCCATGACAATTGCTGGGCTTGATCTTGAGGCGTGGAGCGATTAACGCTTCAGGGACCTGCGAAGAAATCTGGTTACCTGTTCCTCATACTCTTGTGCAGAGAAGTCATAGAAATCCTGATGATGGGCGCCTGTCACCAGCCAGAGAGATTTGGGTTCTGGAGCATTGGCGAAAAGGCGCTTTGATTCCGGTAAGGTCGTGTGTTCATCCGCTGTGCCGGCAATGATCAGGACAGGCGCTTGCACGCGCTTGATGGCCTCTTCCGGCTTCAGCTCATTTATGCTTACGCCCAAACGTAGAGGAATCTGTGCGGTTAATAGTGGCGCTAACCATTCTCCCAGTAGGCCGAGTCGCATCGAAAGTCGATTACTGACAGCTTGTTCGATGTTGGGGTAAACGGCTTCCAGAATATAAGCGTCCGCAGGCGCGGGCGACTGTCCCAACAAGCTTGCCGCCCCACCGAGAGATACGCCAATAATCGCGACTTTGGCGCACTGGCGTTGCGTGCGTAAATAGGCGACGGCGGACCTGACGTTGTCGGACTCGCGGTAACCAAACGTGATCTGCTCTCCCGGCGTTTCGCCATGGGCTTGAAGATCTATCAGCAATGAGGAATATCCTGACTTCTGGAGGAACAGGGCGCGTCTGATCATGCTGGTGCGATCAGAACGCACGCCGTGTAGAAGCAGCACGCATTGCTGGCCGACCGCAGGCGCATACCAACCGCTGACGCCGTCAAACTGCACCGCTTGCGCGTGCAGCGAGGCGGGGGGTGAGGGAAGGGTGTGATTGACCGATGCGGATAGCGCGCCACCGGCGGTCCACACCGCCGCGAGACCGAGCGTCAGTGCGCCTGTGGCGAAAGCGATAGTTTTTTTGAGTTTTCTCATGGGATCGGGTGACTTCATTGTGGCGACAGACGTCCGCATCGGCGCTGGAACGCTTATAGCGAAGTATGTCGGTTCGCGACCCTTTCGGAAACCGGTTATTACAGGACCTGTCGCAGAGTGATGGCGCAACGTTGAGCTGCGCCGGAGCACGGATGGATATTTAGCTTTGCAGATTCTCGTAAAGACCCGTGATGGTCTCCATATTCTTCAGCATGCCTTCTGTGGTGGTGGCGATGATGAAAGGCACAAAGCTTTGGCCTTGCATCAACTGGAATCCAGAGCGTGAAAAGCTCCACTGGGAAATCACTTTGTCCAACGCGGCGTTGATGTCCTGATTGTTGATTTTCGCCTGACGTAGCTCATGTAGAGCTTCATCATATTCCTGAACCGCCTGGGTGAAGCTCTTTTCCAGATCCGCCTGATCCAGATTCCAGCTCAATGCGGAGTAATAAAGTGCGATGCGCTGGGACAGCATTCGTTGCCGGCCAGAGAGATTGATCATTTTGTTTTTGGGAGCGCCAGACTGCTGTTCCAGTGACAGCACGACTTTGTTGCTGAGTGCGAGAACGCGCTCTCCGGCGTTGATCAGCGCAATGGCTTTGTCCTTCGCTGGCTTAGCCGTCGCCAATTGACGAAACCCGGCCCACTCCTTGCGCACGGACTTTAGTAGCCCTGAGACCTGCGGCGACTTTGAATAAGCTTCAAGTTCCCCTAATTGCTGTTCGAACAAGGCGACGCTCTCCGTGAGCTGGCTTGAAGATTTATCTGGCTGAATATCCTGACCGATCAGCAAATATGATTTCACAATGCGCTGACTCAACATACGTTGGCGCCCTGCCTTGTTGATGGCTTCGTCCAGGTCGGTAATGTCTGCGGTGACCGTGTAGCTCCAGGATAGTGCGAAAAGGGAGAAAACAAGCAGACTAAAGTTCCTTATATGGCGCATATGCATTTACCTCATGTGGTTCAATCTGGTGCAGTCTAAGTTAAAATCTATAGATATCAGATGCTTACGATGTGGTAACTGGGTAGGTAGTTAACGCATCGCTGATCTGGCGCAAGTTAGGCGCCAAATAAACCGGAAATTTGTGGGTATGGACAAAGAGCGATGTCGGGCGGAGGCAAAAAAGACTTTCAGAAACAAGAGGAGAGGGCGCGTGAGTTGCGTTGCGAGTTGCAAGGAGGCGTTTCTAGGCGGTGGACTGCGCGCTGGTAAGGAAAGGAAAAAGAGGTTGAACTTGTGGGAAAAAGAGTGCGGCTTGCGCCGCACTAAACGAAGAAGACGAATAAAACAGGAACTTGGTGTGTGAGTTCAGCCTTTGCGGACTAGCTTTTCAGGCCTGCGTACATGTCCGAAATCTTGCGCATGCTTTTCAACATGCTTTCAGTGGTCATAGCGATAACGAAGGGTACGAAGTCTTGCCCGTCCATTTTCTCGAAACCAGAATGGGAGAATGACCACTGCGAAATGACTTTATCCAGCGCCTTGTTGATTTCTTCACTGTTAGCGTCAGCTTTACGCAGCTCGCTCAAGCCTGCGTCGTATTTCTTAACCGCAGCTTTAAAATCGTTTTCCAGGTCGGAAACACCCAGGTTCCAGCTCATTGCAGAGTAGTACATGGCGATTTTCTGAGACAGCATGCCTTGCTCGTTGGAAATATTGATCAGACGGCCTTTCGTGCCGGCGACTTGTTTTTCCAGGTTGCTGGTGACGCCCTGAGTCAGGCTCAACAGTTCTTCGCTTTGCTGGATCAGCTTTGCGGCATTTTCCTGGTTGGGAGCGGTAGTGGCCAATTTGCGGAAGGAGGCCCATTCTTTACGAACTGATTTCAAATCGCGCGCCATTTCCCCCGCTTTTAAATAGCCTTCCAAGTCGGACAGTTGAGATTCAAATTGCGCCACACTGTCATGTAATTGAATCGAAGATTTGTCAGGAAGAATGTCCTGTCCAATCAATAAATAGGCTTTAACGATTCTTTGACTCAACATTCTTTGTTGACCCGCTATGTCCAGAGCCTGATCCATGCTCGATATTTCCGCGCGAGCCAGGCTGGCGCCGAATGCGGTAAGTGTGACAAGTAAGAAACAAATCTTTCTGAACGACTGCATTAAAGTTTACCTAGTGCTAAAAATGGCGTGCATATTGAAGGATTTAGATCAAAAATCAAGCGCCAATTGGCCTTTGACATATAAGTAATTTACGAAGTCAATAGACACTGTTCGTTTCTTACAAAATATATGTGTCAATATGTTTTGTAATAGTGAATTTAATGCACACTTATGTAACTAAAAGTTGCATTTCAATGAAGAAAAAGAGGCGAGTATATGATTCGTTATACTGTATTATTTTTAATAAATTTTACATTGTTTTTCTTTTACGAATTGTATGTCACGTTCTTATCGCCGGGTGTATTGACGGTTATGTTTGAAAAAAGCATCAAAGGATGACTGTTTTTTTGATTTAAAAACGGCCTGACTCTCGCTGCTTTCTCCGCTGCATGGGTTTATAGATGAATAAAATTAGTTCTGATAACAAAACATTATAAAAAAATATGAGGGGCGCCATAGCTGGATTGACGCTAGGTTTAGTATCCGGTCACGCGCGCGGCGGGGCGCCTCTTCCCAAAACGAGTAAGAACTAAGGCGAGGCTGCAGTGACTGTCAGCAATAACGAGTTTAAGGAGACGACAAGATGGCCCTGGCGGATATTTTTAAACAGAATGCGAACAAGTCAATTACCGTGACCGGCGCGGAGTCCTCAAATATTTCTCATGCTACCTACAGCGTCAAATGTAATAACATCCAACGCAACTGCTATCTGGTGAATCAGCTGGAGCGGGCCAATTTGCAGGAAGGGGCCCATGTGGCGGGCGGCAAAACCGTCACCGTCGCCACTGCTCATAACGGCAACTGCTATTGGTTGCCCTGGCGGGGATGGCGCGCTGTCGTGGGACAGCTTCAAGGCGCCTGTAACTTCTTCGTTACCGCCAACTTGACCGGATGCTGCTTCGTCGTGTCGGGTAATCCGGTATCCCCCTTTGTTGTGCACATGAACTGCCAGCCAGCCAATGAAAATCTGGTTAACTTCCCCAACAGCGGGGATATCAAAGAATATAACTTTGATCTGCAAGCCGCGCAGGACCAGTTCTATGGACAAGTCACCGAGCAACTCATCACTAACAACGTGATTTCCCACGCGGGTCTGCAAATGCTCAAGCCCAGTGACTACGGAGCCAAGGCGCGAGAAGGTTACGCCAGCCCCACTAGCGTGTTCGGCGTGCGCACCGGCGGTCTGTGGACCATTTACTACAACGTAGGGAAGGGCGGCGGTCCTGGGATTACCCGCGAACTGTTTCCTAATTTCCAACCTCTCTGACCGGGCGCTTTCATTTCACGGAATTGTGCAGCCGACGACTCAACGTCGGCCTGCTTCTGCGTTTTCTTTCCCCCCCCCTATATTTCAACGCCTTTCATTACAGTCAATGGCGTCCCGTTTATAAACCAATAGGTTAGTGGCATAATCCCGACGGCAATCAACAGGTTGCCGCCATGCAGGCATGGGAGCGCCATCTCCGCGTTGCGCGATGAGATGGAAAATGGAAAACACGGAAAGCTTTTGTTATGAAGAATTTGCTGATTGTCGGTAATGGAGAGGCCTTCTCGGAAGAGTGCAACACCTCGTTCCTGTTGCAGTCCGCCGATGGCTCCATTCTTATCGACTGCGGTTATCAGGTTCCGCCCCGCTTATGGGCGGGCGATTTGCATCAGAACATTGATCTGGTGCTGCTGACCCACCACCATGCGGATCACTCCTTCGGAGTCGTACCTTTGTTGGTCCGCTATCTGGAAGAAAAAAGAACCCGCCCTCTGAAGATCTGGGGACCTGCGGGCACGGAAAGTTTCATTAAAAGTCTTCTTGAGCACGGCTATCCCGGCGTGCCCAAGTATTTCAAGTACACGATTGAGTTCGCCGAGTTTGGCGCCCTGGACAGTAAAAAATACGGGGATGTTTCCATTCGCTGCGCGCCCACCGTACACTCTATCCCGAACTTATTGTATCGACTGGATTTTGACGGCCGTTCCTTCTCTATCTCTGGAGACGGCAAGCTGACGCCGGAAGCCGTTGAGCTGATTCAAGGCGTCGAACTGCATTTGCAGGAAGTCTACGAGCTTAACAACAATATCCCCAGTCACTATTCATTCAGCGAAGTGCTGCAACTCGCTCAATCCGACGTGGCCGCCAGTGTTGGCGTCACCCATATGTGCCGGAATGAAATCAGCGTCATTACTGAGACCTATGATAAGTTAGTAAGGGAGAATGAGATTGAAAAGGACAAACTGTTTATCACCCGTTCGGGGCAAACTTTCGAGTTTTAAAACCAGCGCGTTACTGACTGCCGGCGCTTGTGCGCTGTCGCTCAACGTCGTCGCCAAGGAAATCTTCGTCATCAATAAAAACGCCGCGGACTATCGTGTGGTGGAGACGAATGACAGCGACAAGCGCATCGACGTTTATTCCAATACGCCACACCGATATCTGAATAGTGAGAAGAAGGAGCACGTTTTTTCAGGCGTGCCGGTGAGCGAATTGTCGTCGAAAGAGTGGCGGTACGATAACGTCTACTTTATCGGCGACGATGACTACATTACCTTCATGCCTGCGCAGATCGCCAACCATCCGCAAACCATCCTGGCCAGCGCCAAGGACGCCGCGCCGTTAAGCAAGCGAGACGGCGAAGTACAGGTGATTCTTCCCACTCGCGAGGAAGCGAAGGTGGAAGATAAATACCTGAAAAAGGCCGCTTTTTGGGCCTGGTATGTGAAGGCGGTGGTGTACGGCGAACTCAACAACTCACTGCAGTATGGCGACGCCTCTATCGACATGACCAACGTCATGGGCGAACCTGCGCAAGCCTATAAAGCGCCTTCCGTATTTTCCTACGACCCTATCGTTTGCCCGGACACGTATCAGGTGTCAGTAAAAGACCTGGATCCGGGATTTGATAAAGGAGAGGTCGAATTCCTTCAATTGAACGGAAATCATCGGACTTATGGCGCGGGAGACGTCATGCTGATTTTCTCCAAGGAGGATACGGCGCTGCCTGTTGAATGCGGCGGCCCCTATGCGGTGCGCAAGGGCGAAGAGTATATCTACAGCGTATATTCTTTTAAGGGAATTTAATCAGCTAACAACGTGCGTCTAACAATATGGATAGTTTTAGAAAGTACTCGTTTCAGCGTTGCATCAAGTTTACGGTTCTGGTCGCTTTGTTTGGATTCGCGGTTTCCTTTTTCGTACACCAGTATCAGGTGCTGGCGAACTCGATCAAGGTCTCCAATCAGACTTCCGGGTTGATTAACCGGCAGCATATTTCCGTGCTGCTTGGACGGGGCAACTTTGTCCATATTGAAGACGCTTTGGCGCAATTGGTTAAGGAAAGCCCTCTTCTGTTCGCCTATGTGCTGGACGCCGACGGCAAGGTGGCGGCGGCCAGTCACAAGTCCGCCGCGGTTGACGTTCCCTGCTGCTACGACTGGGAGAACCTTGAGGCTGGCGCATTTAAGTTCGAGGGAGCGCCCACGGCTCCTTTTGAGGCGGTAGCGGATGGCGTTTCCTTTATTCGCAAAGTGACGCCGGTGCTTGAGCACTCCTCGGGAGAACAAATCGGTTCGTTGGTGACATTTCTGGTTCCCAGGCTGATCAAACGAGAACACCTTGTGGACACCCTGATTATCAGCTCCATGGCGTTGATTTTTATCCTGGCGACCGGTGTGGCGCTTTCGTTGCTACTGTCGCGGGCGCTAACCGCTCCGGTAAGGGAGCTGACGCGGTTTGTTGACTCCGTGGACGACACTGAAGCCAAGGAAGAACTGAATCGACTGGGGGCGCACCAGTTCGCCGGCAGCAACATTATGGAAATACGGCAGTTGCTGCAGTCGTTTTTGGCCTATCGCGAGAAAATTCTCGACCACAAAAACATCCTTGAGGCGCAGGTGAGAGAGAGAACTCACGCGCTTGAAGTGGCGGTTGAGGAAAATCGCATGCTCGGCAAGACGCTGCGCACTGCGTTGGAAGACGAGCGTAAATTGATCGCTCAGGAAATTCACGACAACTTCAACGCCACCCTGGTCGCTATCAAAATGTACTCTCAGAAAATTGAGCAGTTGGCCCGGGAAGGCGGCGAAGACGCGCAGATCGCCAGCATGGGCGGGAAAATTACATCCATCGTTACGGATGCTTACAGCTCGGCCAGAAGCCTGGTTTCCCGGCTGCGGCCTGAGATTATCGATACGCTGGGCTTGAGTGGCGCTCTGGAAGAGCTGGTGAACAATTACAATCAGTCTTCAAGTGGGTGTTCGTTTATGTTGTCGATTGGCGATCACTGCGACAACTTGGATGAAGAGCGCAACATCGGCATTTATCGTATTGTGCAGGAAGCCGTCACTAATGCGGTCAAGCATGCCGCGGCGAAAGAAGTGGCGATTTCCTTACATCGTCCCAAGGATTATGAATTGGTGATTCAGGACGATGGCGTGGGCTTTAAGCCTTCACAGGAAAAGGACGCGGGCATTGGGCTGATCTCCATGCGCGAACGCGCCATGAGCTTGGGCGGACGCTTCGAGTCGGAAAACACGCAAGCGGGCGCCCGCATCAAAGTGTCTATTCCAGCCTAAATACGTCCTTCCAGAGCCGGGACGCCTACCCGCGGCGGCGTCACATAACTGAAGCGTTTGCGGTATTGCTCCATCGTGCATCCGGTGGCTCGTTTAAAGAGTCGCCGGAACGAACTGATATCCTCGTAACCGACCTCCCAAATGATTTCATTCGACGACTTGAGCGTCGTCTCCAATTGGTGCTTCACCGCTTCCACCCGTAATTGTTGCAGGTAATTGATCGGGTTCTCGCCGGTGGCTTCCTTGAAGCGGCGTTTGAATGTACGTCCTCCCAGGCCGGCCAAGGCCGCCACATCGTCCACGGAAAAGTGTTCGGCGTAGTGAGACTCCATCCACTCCTGCGCTTTTTTTACGGCGTTGTCTTTGTGGGACTTGTAGCCATAGAAGGTGATGTAAGGCGTTTGTTGCTGGCGTTTGCTATCGAACAGGTGCAGTTTGGACACCGCGGACGCCAGTCCCTGACCTGCGAAGCGTTCGATCAGATGAAAACTGAGGTCGATATAGGCGGTGGCGCCGCCCGCGCAGATGATGTCGCCGCTATCGATGAGCAATCGATCTATGTCCAATCTGATGTCCGGGTAACGCTGGCGGAAATGCTCTGCGGCGCGCCAGTGCGTGGTGACGGTTTTGCCTTCCAGGAGTCCGGCTTCGGCCAGAACGAAACTGCCGGTGCAGGCGCTGGCGATCACTGCGCCGCGTTGGGCGTGGTTGCGGAGCCACTCGTAAGCCTCATGAAATTGCGCCAGATGTTCAGGCAGGGCGGCGCCGGCAGTGATGGCTTCAATTGCGGAGGCGACGATGATGAGATCCGGCTCTACTGACCCGAAAGCCGCATTCGGCGCAATAGCCATGCCGTTATAGGCGATAACGGGCTGGTCGTTCTGCGACACGACTTTGATGTTGAAGTAAGGCTCCTGGAGACGTTTACCGGCAGCGCCGGACAGTCGGGCGTGACAGTAATTCGCCGTAATGAATATATCCAGAATGCCATGCACAGAGGCGGCGGCGCAGTGGGGAAGGGCGAGTAAAACGATCTTCATGGGCGACTCCTTCATCCTGTTCGGTCGTGAAAAAGGAAAAGATGAAATGTCATAAAAAGCAATTTAAGTGTCAAATATGACACTCCCGCTAATGCATTGCAATCCTTATCTTGTAGTCATAGCCGCTGCGACAAAGCCCCGGAAAACGGCGTGACGCCAGCGATTGTATTCAGCAAGTTAAGAGGAGAAGCGCCATGTCTGCGAATATTCCCCTGGTTGTCGCCCCGTCCAAGCCTCTGCGCGAACCGCAGGCTCCCTTCGCCTTGAAAGCTATGCGTTGGGCGATTCGTGCGTACGCCCGCATATCCTCTCAAGGCGCTGGCCGCATGCTTAACCGTCTGTGGTTCACACCGCAGCGTTATGGTCTGGGCTCGCGTTTTGACGCCCTGTTGGATAAGGCGGATGTGTTTATGAACCTGAAGGTGGGCGCGTTGACTATCCCGGTTTATAGCTGGGGAACAGGCCCGGTGGTGTTGTGCGCGCACGGCTGGTCCGGCTCCGGCGTGCAGTTTGGCGCGATGGTGAAACCCTTGGTGGAACATGGGTATCGAGTGGTGGCCTTTGACGCGCCCGGTCATGGACGGGCTCAGGGCGTGCGCACCAATGTGCTGCAGATGCAGGATGCGATCCTGCAAGTGGCGGCGCAGACATTGGGCGTGCACGCGGTGGTCGCCCATTCTCTGGGTTCTATCGCCACCGCCCTGGCGGTGCGGCAAGGGCTGTTGACCAATAAAGTCATTATGCTGGCGCCGCCGGCGGACATGCGGGTGGTATTGGATGTGTTCCAGCAGCGCCTACAGGTTCCAGACGCCGTCATGCTCGCACATTGCAAACTGATGGAGCAGGAGTTTGGCGACGATATTTGGGACCGTTTGTCGTTGATGAAAAACGTTCCACTCATCCAGGCGGAAGGGATGATCGTATCAGATATAGACGATGCGGAAGTTCCCGCTGCGTACGGTGAAGCGCTGGCGCTCAAATGGCGCGGCAGTCGTTTCTTACAGACCGCGGGTTTGGGCCATTACCGGGTATTGCGGGATGAAAGCGTCATCGACGAAGTTGTGAAGTTCATAAACCGACTCCCTGATTAACGCCGGTGAGGGACATTGCGGTTAAGGGACGGTCCCTCGGACAGGCTGGCGCAGCGACGATACGACCTCATTAATGAGCGCGTATCGTCGCCTTTTTGCTGTCCTCAGGCTTCCGCCGCTTCCAACGCAACTGGCACGTATTTGTGATAGGGCGTCTTGGCGATGGGATCGCAGTGATCTGTGTCGGTGAGCATATTGATCGCCGGACCATTGCGCAACTGCCTTCCCTGTTCATCCTCATAGAGCATGCCGAAGCCGTGAGGCAAGGTCAGCACGCCAGGGAGAACGCTCTCATCCGCGGAGGCGATGGCTTCCACCGCGCCACGTCGGGAACGGCAGCGCACTTTATCCCCGGAAACCAGCCCCAGTTTGGCCAGATCGGACGGATGAATGCGCAATACGCCTTCCTTATCCGTTTTGCGCCACTCCGGTCCGCGATAGATCTGGTTGGCGTTATAGGCGCGGCGTTCGCCGGCGGCGAGGATGAACGGGTAATCCCTATCTTCACTGAGGGCCTCTGTTTTCAAACGATCCAGCCACTCAGTCAGTTCGGGTATATACAGGTTTATTTTGCTGTCCCTGGTCTTAATCAGATTCCAGGTTTCCTCCACCTTGAAGGTGGCGATAGGCGCAGGTCTGGGACTCTCCAGGAAACGGTTGAACAGCGCCAGCCCCAATGCGTAGCCTTTGCCTTGCAGCCCCGTGCGTCGGACTTGCGAACCGAACTTGGCGGCGTACATCTGGCAGACGCCCCAGATCGCCGCTGCGGACTGCATGCCTTCCGGCAGCGCCTTGCCGAGGGTGGCGTATAAAATGACTGGGACGTACTTGCGCCACTGTGGGTGGCGTTTCAACGCCGCCGCCAGCGCTAATGGAAAGGCGCGGCTGAAGGGAAGTCTACGGTCCAGTTTGGCCGCCTTTTCCAGTAGCGGGAAGCGGTTGGGAATGGCCCCCAGGCCCACCAACAGACGTCGGTAGATTTCTGGCTCGGGAAGCGTATCGCCACTGCGTGGCAGTATGGGGCGACGCAGATGGTAATAGCTGGTGGGGAAACCGAATGTGAAATAGGTGGACTCCACTTTTTCAAACTGGCTGTCCGCTGGCAATATGTAGTGCGCATGGCGGGCGGTTTCGGTCATCGCCACGTCAATCACCACCATCAGTTCCAGTTTCTCGAACGCGCGCCGATAGGCCTCTGTGTCAGCGGCGGATAAGGCGGGATTGGCGCTATCCACCACCAAGGCGCGGATGCGGTCAGGATGATCACTATCGATTTCCTGCGGCAAAATGTTTGGCGGGAACAGTTTGGCGATGCCGTACATACCCGTGACGGCGGTTTTCTGATCATCAGCTTTGGAATGGCCGATCAACGGGGCGAATTGGGCCATCAAATGATTGCCGCCCTGCTTGTTGAAGTTGCCGGTCACCAGAAACAATAGCTTTTCCAGATAGGAATTCAGTGTGCTGTGTAAGCTGTGTTGAATGCCGAGATCCGCTCTGACCGTCGCGGATTTGGCGGCGGCGAATCCGCGGGCGACCTGCCGCGCCAGGTCGGGATCTACGCCGGCGGTGGTGGCGTATTGCTCTACCGGCAGGTCGATGAAATGACGGCGCAATTCGTCGTAGCCGTGAGTGTGTTGGCGCAGGAATTCTTTGTCTTCCAACGCTTCCTGAAAAATGACGGCGATAATGGCGGAAAGCAGGTAAGCGTCCATCCCCGGACGCACCCGCAAATGAATGTCCGCCTCTTTGGCGGTTTCGCTGACGCGCGGATCAACGACGACCAGGGTGCGGTTGGGATCTTTCTTGTAGGCTTTCAGCAGGTCCCGGGTTTTGCGCACGCCGTGGGCCATATAAGGGTTGGCGCCCAGCACGATGCAGTAATCGGAGTGTTCCATCCCTTCCAGCACAAAGCAGCTTTCGCGGCCGAACAGTTTTCCGTTTACCCAGAAATCCCCGGTCTTTTCCTGCGCCAGCGCGGTGTATAAGTAGGGCGTTTCCAGCGCCGCCCGCAATGCGCCGGAATAACTGCCTCCCAGGTGATTGCCCTGACCGCCGCCTCCGTAATAGGCGAATGCGCCGCCGCCATGTTGGGCCTTTATGTCGCGCATGCGTGTGGTGATCTCGGCGATGGCTGCATCCCAGGAGATAGGGGCGTAATCGCCGTTTGGTAAGCGTTTTAGAGGTTGTCGCAGACGGGCCGGGTGATTCTGGTAGTGATCAAGTTTGGCGGCTTTCTGGCAGATGTAGCCCTCTGAATTCGGCGCCAGCTTATCGCCCCTGACCTTGACGATGCGTCCTTGGTCCACCTGCATCTCCAGGCCGCAGTTGATGCTGCATAGAATGCATGCGGTAGGCCGCCACTCTTGTTGGTCTGCGGGCTCTTCAACGGTCTTGTCGCCAGGCATGATCATTCTCCTTTTTTGTTAGTTCTATTTTGGAACTTTAAAAATAGTAAATTCCAAACTGGAACCTGTAAAGCTATACTTCCGTCATTCTCCATTTCTCCTCCGCTAACCCAGATAAGACGCCGTACTCACCTATGCGCTGGAATGAAATCCAAGATATCCCTTGTTCAATCGCACGCACTTTATCTGTCATCGGCGACCGCTGGACCCTGCTGGTCATTCGCGAAGCGTTTCTGGGCGTGCGTCGTTTTGAGCAGTTTCAAAAGCGCCTGGAGATCACGCGCCATCGCCTGTCGGATCGACTGAATAAGCTGGTGGAGAGCGGCGTGCTGCGTAAAGCGCTGTACCAGGAGAGCCCGGCCCGTTATGAGTATAGGCTCACCCGCAAGGGGATGGATTTGTACCCCGTAATTCTCGCTATGGCGGGGTGGGGCGACAAATATATGGCCGGCGATGCGGGTCCGCCGGTGGAGTATGTCCACCTGGGCTGCGGCAAGAAGATGACGGCCACGCTGATCTGCTCTGAATGTGGCGAACCGATTGACGCCAAGTCTGTGAAACCTATGCTGGGTCCTGGGCTCAACGCATTGGCGAAGAAGGCTGGCGAGTAAAGCCAGAGGCGCGACATCTGGCGCCTTTATCGGTGTCTGGCTGACGCTGAGATAATTTCTGTTTCTCTGTTTCTCCCCTGTCGTGCATCCACTTCTTGTCAGCTCTTCTTTGAGAGATTGTTGCTATTCAAAGTAAATTTGGAAATTCGGCTTCTTTTCTAATTAGAGTGCTAAATATCGTACTGTTACAAAAAATTACAATAAGCGAATCCATTTCTGAAGTTATCGCCTAATTATTTGTAATTAAAGTAAATTAATCTGCTTTTCGTTAGGCGCGTTGGCTGTCTTGTCTTGTTTTTCAAAATTGAAATATTGAATTCAAACTATTAGGGTGTGTTTTTAATTGAACATTCAATCAATAAAAAATGCCCAAAATCGTCGTCGAAGCAGAGAAAAAAGAGCAGCTTATCGAGGCCACCCTTAAGTCCGTGGAGGCTTATGGCATTCAGGGCACGACTATTAACTCCATCAGTCGTTATGCAGGGGTCTCCACCGGCATCATCAGTCATTACTTCGGTGGTAAGCAGGCGCTGATGGAGGCCACCGTGCGCTATCTGCTGGGGGCGCTAAAAGAGTCCCTGCTGAAAGAACTGGCCAAATCCACGAACGGCTCGCCTCACAGCCGCCTTCTTTCCATTGTCGAAGCCAACTTCAGCAAGCTGCAGGTCAGCGAGCGCGCGGCGAAAACCTGGATGGCCTTCTGGGCTCAGGCGATGCATGACCCGCGACTGGCTCGATTACAAAGGGTCAATGAACGGCGATTGTTCTCCAATTTGAAAGTAAGCCTGCGGGAAATCCTGCCGCCTTCCCAGGTCGAGGATCAGGCCCACGCCATCGCCGCCCTGATCGATGGTTTGTGGCTGCGCAGCGCGCTCAGTTCCGGCGGATTGTCCGTCGTACAGGCGGAGCGCATTTGTAAGAACTACGTAAGTGAGTTGTTTGAAGGAAAACACAAAGCATGAGCATTCCTGTTTATCAGTCTTTTGTTGACGGCGCTTATCGGGCGTCCACATCGAACGAGACCTTCGATGTGGTGAATCCCGCTACAGGCGAACTGATTTACCGCGTTGAACAGGCTTGCGAAAGTCTGGTGCAGGCGGCGGTGGAGTCATCGCAGCGCGGGTTTGCCGAATGGTCCGCGATGACCGGCATGCAACGGGGACGCGTGTTGCAGAAAGCCGTGTCCTTGTTACGGGAAAGAAACGACGAGCTGGCGCGCATCGAAGTATTGGATACCGGCAAGCCCTGGCAGGAAGCAAGTGTCGTGGATGTAGTGACCGGCGCTGACAGTATTGAGTTTTTCGCTGGTCTGGCGGCGTCTATCGAAGGTAATCAGCAATCCCTGGGCGAAGATTTTTACTACACGCGCCGGGAGCCGTTAGGCGTCTGCGCCGGCATCGGCGCCTGGAATTACCCCTTGCAGATCGCCTGTTGGAAATCTGCGCCCGCTTTGGCGGCGGGCAATGCGATGGTGTTCAAGCCTTCTGAGGAAACCCCGTTGGGCGCCTTGAAGCTGGCGGAGATTTTTATCGAGGCGGGCGTTCCCGCCGGCGTTTTCAACGTAGTGCAGGGCGATCATCGCGTGGGTCGCATGCTGACCGCCCACCCGGGTATCGCCAAAGTCTCCTTCACCGGTGAAGTGGGAACAGGCAAGAAGGTGATGGCGGACTCCGCCGCCACCCTGAAAGACGTAACCATGGAGTTGGGCGGCAAGTCTCCGCTGGTGATTTTTAATGATTGCGATCTGGAAAACGCCGTCTCCGCCGCCCTGCTCGGAAACTTCTACACCCAGGGCGAAGTCTGCACCCACGGCACGCGCGTGTTTGTGCACAAAGAGATTTACGACCGTTTTCTGACGCGAGTGAAAGAGCGCGTCGAAAGTAATGTGCGCATTGGCGACCCCATGCATCCCGACACCAATCTGGGGGCGTTGATCTCCACGCCGCACCTGGAAAAAGTCATGGGCTACATCGAACTGGGCAAACAGCAAGGCGCAAGGCTCATCTGCGGCGGCGAGCGGGTGCGCCCGCAAGGTGTAGAGGACGGCTATTTCGTCGCCCCCACGGTATTCGCCGACTGTCGCGATGACATGAGCATCGTGCGGGAAGAGATATTCGGGCCCGTCATGAGTGTGCTCAGCTTTGAGGACGAAGAAGAAGTCATTCGGCGCGCCAACGATACGGAATATGGTCTGGCCGCCGCAGTGTTCACCAATGACATCCGTCGCGCCCACCGTGTGATCGGCAGGCTGCAGGCGGGGATCTGCTGGATTAACAGCTTTGGCTATTCGCCGGCGGAGATGCCGGTAGGCGGCTACAAGCAATCCGGCATCGGCCGCGAAAACGGCATGGCCACCCTGAATCATTACACCCAACTGAAGGCCGTCTACGTCGGCATGACGGACCTGGAATCACCTTTTTGAGCGAGCGTTATGGCTGACAAGCAGTTTACCAATAGTTTTGATTACATCATCGTCGGGACCGGCTCCGCTGGGTGCGTACTGGCCAATCGCTTGTCCGAAAGCGGCAAGTTCAATGTGCTGGCGCTGGAAGCGGGCCGCAAAGACGATACCTGGAAGATTCACATGCCCGCCGCACTGACTTTCAATCTGGCGGACGACAAGTACAACTGGTATTACCACACCGAACCCCAGGCGTTCATGAACAATCGCCGCCTGTATTGGCCGCGGGGAAGAGTGTGGGGCGGCGGTTCCGCCCTCAACGCCATGGTGTATATCCGTGGACATGCGCTGGATTACGACCGCTGGGAAGAAGAAGGCGCCAAGGGCTGGGCGTATAAAGACGTGCTGCCTTATTTTCGTAAGGCGGAAACCCGTGAGCGCGGCGGCGACGCCTATCGCGGCAACGCCGGCCCTTTGAACGTGCATACCGGTGACGAAAAGAATCCCTTGTTCGACGCGTTCATCAAAGCAGGGATGGAAGCCGGCTATCCCTACACCGAAGACATGAACGGCTATCAGCAGGAAGGCGTGGGCGTGATGGATATGACCATCAAGCACGGCAAACGCTGGAGCGCAGCGCAGGCGTATTTGCGTCCGGCTTTATCTCGGCCCAACCTGACGGCCGAGACCGGCGCGATGGTGACCCGTCTGTTATTCGACAAAGGCCGCTGCATTGGCGTTGAGTACGAACAAAACGGCGCGCTGATCAAGGTGAAAGCGGAGCGTGAAGTCATTTTGTCCGGCGGCGCCATTAACTCGCCGCAGACGTTAATGCTGTCCGGCATCGGCGATGAAACACAGTTGCAGTCTCTGGGCATTCCAGTAGTTGCGCACGTTCCCGGCGTTGGCCAGAACCTGCAGGATCACCTGGAGTTCTATGTTCAGCAAGCGTGTGCGCAACCGTTGACTCTGTACACCTACACCAAGCAGCCCCGTAAGACACTGGAAGGCGTGAAGTGGTTCCTGAATCACGACAGTGGCGCCTGCCGCACCGCGCACCTGGAAGCGGGCGGTTTTATCCGCACTGAAGCGGGCGTGAAGCATCCGGATATCCAATACCACTTCCTGCCGTCGCAGGTGATCGACCACGGGCGCGTGGACCCGCAGCTGCACGCCTATCAGGCCCATGTGGGCCCTATGCGGCCAACGTCGACAGGTTATCTGAAGATTCTCTCCCGCGATCCGCGTAAGCATCCGCTGTTGGAGCCGAACTATCTGGCGACGGAGCGCGATCGCTGGGAAATGCGTCAGTGCGTGAAGCTGACCCGGGAGATTTTCGCGCAACAAGCGTTCGATCCATTCCGTGGCGAAGAGCTGCGTCCTGGCCCGGCGGTGACGAGCGACGAGCAAATAGATGCATTCATCCGTGAGAGGGCTGATAGCGCTTACCACCCCTCCTGTACCTGCAAAATGGGGGCGGATGACGACCCCATGGCGGTGGTGAATGCCGAGGCGCAAGTCAGAGGCGTTGAGGGGCTGAGGGTGGTGGATGCGTCCATCATGCCCAGTATCGTCAGCGGCAACCTGAATGCGCCGACCATTATGATGGCCGAAAAGTGCGCCGATCACATTCTTGGTGTTTCGATGCTGCCGCCCAGCGACGCGCCAGTCTGGATTCATCCCGACTACGCGAACAAGCAGCGGTAGCCAAGGCCGTCCTATTGAGAGGGCGGACCCCAACCATTTCTGGAACGATTGAAGAGAGGAAAAATAATGAACCACTTCAAGCGACTGTTAATCAGCGGTCTGATGTTATTGACGAGTGTTAACGCCTACAGCGCGCAAAGCTGCAAAGAAGTCACTTTTGCGGATGTCGGCTGGACTGACATCACTGCGACTACCGCGTTGACCTCCGTCATTCTACAGGGGCTGGGCTATTCCACAGAATCCCAGTTACTGTCTGTGCCGGTGACTTACAAGTCGCTGGAGAATGGCGATGTGGACGTATTCCTGGGCAACTGGATGCCGACCATGGAAGCGGATATCCGCCCCTATGTGGAAAACAAGTCCGTTGAAGTCGTCGGTAAGAACCTGGACGGCGCCAAGTACACGTTGGCGGTGCCTTCCTATGTGGCGGAAGCGGGCGTGAAGACTTTCGCGGATATCGCCAAGCACGCGGATAAGTTCAAAGACCGTATTTACGGCATTGAGCCTGGCAATGACGGCAACCGTCTGATTCAGGACATGATCGATAAAAACGCTTTCGCCCTGAAGGAGTTCAAAGTGGTGGAGTCCAGTGAAGCAGGCATGCTGTCGCAGCTGAAAAGAGCCGTCAAGCGTAAAGAGTGGATTGTGTTCCTGGCCTGGGAGCCGCATCCGATGAACGCCAACTTTGAGCTGACCTATCTCAGCGGCGGCGATGACTACTTCGGCCCCAACTTCGGCGGCGCGTCTGTATTCACCAATGTGCGCAAAGGCTTGATGAATGAGTGCGGTAACCTGGCGCAACTGCTGAACAACCTGGAGTTTTCCCTGGAAATGGAAAACGAAGTCATGGGCGCTATTCTGGATGACAAGAAAAAGCCTGAAGCGGCGGCCAAAGCCTGGTTGAAAGAAAACTTCGACAGCGTCGAAGCCTGGTTGCAGGGCGTGAAAACCATTGACGGCAAGCCAGCGGCGCCGGCAGTGAAAAAACACCTGGACCTGATGTAAGCAGGCGCAGGTATGGACTGGAGTAGTAATTTAAGCGCTCTCAGCAGCTACAAACTGCCAGTCGGCGATTGGATGGAAAGCCTGGTCGATGTGCTCATCGACCATGGCGGCGCCTTCTTCGACGGCGTCGCCGTTTGTCTGGAATACCTGATCCAGGGGCTCACCGAAGCGCTGCTGTTTGCACCGCCCTGGTTATTTATCGCCGCCATTGTGGCTTTCGCCGCTTGGCGTCATCGCAATTGGTCATCGCCTTTGTTCGCACTGATCGCTCTGGGCCTCATCTGGAATATGGGGTACTGGGAGGAGACGATCGAAACACTGGCTTTGGTCCTGTTTGCGACCGGGTTCTGCGTGCTGTTCGGCGTTCCTATCGGCATCGCCGCCGCGCATCGTCCCTGGTTGTATCGTGGCATGCGGCCCTTGCTGGACTTGATGCAGACGATCCCGACCTTTGTTTATCTGATACCGACCCTGACGTTATTTGGTCTGGGAGTGGTGCCTGGCCTGATTTCAACCGTGATCTTCGCTATCGCCGCGCCAATCCGCCTGACTCACTTGGGCATTACACAGGTGCCGGAAGAATTATTGGAAGCGGGCAAAGCGTTTGGCTGCAAACCCAGCGTGTTACTGCTGAAAGTAGAGATACCCGCAGCGATGTCTAGCATTATGGCGGGCGTCACTCAGTGCATCATGCTGTCTTTGTCCATGGTGGTCATCGCCGCCCTGGTCGGCGCCGACGGACTGGGCAAACCGGTGGTGCGCGCCTTGAATACGGTGGATATCGCCACTGGATTTGAAGCCGGGCTGGCTATCGTACTGATCGCCATTTTATTGGACAGACTGTTTAAAAGAGCCTGAGCGCGCTGCGCTTGGTCTCTGCTGAAAAAGTAGTGGGCAATTGCCATGATTGAGTTTAAAAACGTAGACGTGGTGTTCGGCGACCAGCCTCAGCAGGCTATCGCTCTGCTGGATGAAGGCCAGGATCGGGAAGCGATTCTCGACCGCACCGGACACACCGTCGCCGTCAATAACGCCAGCCTGAGAGTGGAAAAGGGCGAAATCTGTGTGCTGATGGGGCTGTCCGGCTCCGGTAAGTCCAGTTTGTTGCGCACAGCGAACGGCTTGAATCAAGTGGCCCGAGGGCAGGTGCTCATCACCACGGAAGAAGGCGAGCAGGACTTCTTCGCCCTGCCTGTCGAGCAGCAGCGTAAGCTGCGGCTGGAGCGCATCACCATGGTGTTTCAGAAGTTCGCACTAATGCCTTGGCTGACGGTGGGAGAGAATGTCGCTTTCGGCCTGGAAATGAAAGGCATGAACCGTGCTCAGGTGAGAAAGAGGGTGGATGAGCAACTTGAGCTGGTGGGACTGGCGCAATGGCGCGACACCAAGCCCGGCGAGCTGTCCGGCGGTATGCAGCAACGGGTTGGTTTGGCGCGGGCGCTGGCGATGGAGTCCGACATCATCCTAATGGATGAACCCTTTTCCGCACTGGACCCGCTGATCCGAAATCAGCTACAGGATGAATTGCTGCGCTTGCAGGAGAAACTGAACAAAACGGTGATCTTCGTCAGCCACGATCTGGATGAGGCGCTGAAGCTCGGCAACCATATCGCCATTATGAAAGACGGATGCATCGTGCAGCATGACACGCCGGAAAACATAGTGTTGAATCCCGCCAATGATTATGTGCGCAGTTTTGTATCGCACACCAATCCGGTCAATGTGCTGCTTGCGCAATCGCTGATGCGTCCGCTGACGACGGCGGAAAAGGTGGCGGATGAAATCTGCGTCAGTAAGCGCTACGACTATTGGCTGAAAACGGCGGACAAGCTGGAGGACAGCCAGGTTCGATATGCCGACGCCGTATTCCCCGTGCAACGCTGGAGTTCGGAGCAGGAGGTGGAAAGCCTGCAAAAGCTACCCACGATCATTCCTGCGGATACGCTTATGCGGGACGTGGTGGCCATCCGCCATTTCACTGGCCATGCCATATTGGTCGGTGGCGAAAAGGAAATATCCGGCGTCATCAACGACCAGAACATCTACCACGCCCTCCTGGGCCGTCACCTCGACGACAACTGATCTTAACGGCTCGCTTTGCGAGCCGTTTTCTTTTCTATCATTCCCTGTGCGATGCCTCATCCATCTGGCGCCCCATGTCGCTTTGTGATTTGATGGTTTTCTCTTGTTGTTAAATTGAGACTTGCGCCACGCACTATTATGCTGAATATCTCCACGCCCGCTCTGCTGTTTCCAGCCATATCCCTCCTATTATTGGCTTACACCAACCGCTTTCTGGTGATCGCTCAGTTGATACGTTCTTTGTACAAGCAATTGAATGAGACGAAGGAGCGTCATATGAAGCAGCAGATTCTGCATTTGCGGAAGCGGATTCATCTGATTCGCTGGATGCAGAGTCTGGGAGTAATGGCTTTTATTATGTGTACGCTTTCCATGGGCAGTCTGATTTTGGAGTTGGAGTATGTTGGGGAATGGCTGCTTGGAGGGAGTTTATTGTTTTTGTTAGGTTCTTTGATTATTTGTCTGGTGGAGATTCATATCTCTGGCGCTGCGTTGAGCATCCAGTTGAATAATCTGGAAGACCTCTGATATCCGCGTAATAAAAAAGCCAGCATGACGCTGGCTTTTTCTTTCCTGGAGCTGAGTGGCGGCTAGCCCGCCATCGTTTGCTCTTCAACGCCGAAGATATTCCGATACAGCGCACCGTAGCAGATCATGCTCATGGGGATCGTCCAAATCAGGCCAATACCCAGTGGAATCATTGCGACAAAGTTAATCAAGCCCAGCAACAGGAACAGACCCAAAACGGCGAACCAGCGTTTGGTGATGGCTTTGCGAGAGGCCTCCAGGGCTTGCCAGATTGACAGATCTTTCTCAACAACCAGTGGCAGCGCCAAGTAATAACTCACCGCCAAATAAATACCGGGTATTACTAACAGTATGAAACCAATGAAAATCAGGATGTACATCACGATTACAGTTAATAATAAAGGCAGCGCTTTATTAAAGTAGTTGAATACCTCCCCAACATTTAAAGGCGCATCGACAGAGCGCTTCAAGCCCAGCATGAATAGACCCATGCCAAGTGGCAGCGATACGGCTGTGATAACTATTTGGTTTAGTATGGCGAAGACGATAGCAGCGCCACCGCTGTCTGGACCTACAATTCCTACGACAAAGCCCATAACCAGTGATACGCCGAACATGACGGCGAAGTAAACAATACCTGCTAAGATCATTGTCAGCTTGGCCCCACTGGTGCGCTCCCAGGCCTCACTGATCAGTTCGCCCACCCGAAAGTGGTAGTTGCCGTTAACGCCGTCTTCCAGCGAGCCCCACCTGCGGTCTCCACTACGCTCCGGAGTGAGGTTGGATTGCGGAGTAGAATAAACGTCGCTCATAGTTATTCCTTAATGCCCGTTGTTTTATTAAAAATAATTAACAGACAAAATATAGCATATTATTCCTAACAGGTAGCCAGACTGGAAAATTTATTTTTTACAAAGAGTTACGCAGCTTGTGCCGCAAGGAGGGAAGTTGCTCAAAAAGAGAACTATTTGTGGTGTTTCTGAGCTGGACGCAAAGTAGTGGAGCCTTTAATCAGGCCCCACTATGCAGCACTTATTTTTTAAACGCCATCACCGCTTGCGCCAGTCGATTAATGTCATCCCGTGAAATATCGAGGTGGGTGACGAATCTGATGGTTGGAGAAGGCGAAATTAAAATATTTTGCGCCTTCAGATGCTGCGCCAGAGCATTGAGGTCTTCTCCTCGGTAGGTGGCGAACGCCATATTGGTTTGCACCAGGCTCATATCTATATCGAACAGATTGGTCTCCGCCAGGCGTTGCGCCAGATAGGCGGCGTTGTCGTGATCTTCCTGTAACCGTTCAACGCCTGACTGCAGTGCAATGATGCCCGCCGCCGCCAGCACGCCAGCCTGCCGCATGCCGCCGCCACAGACTTTGCGCCAGCGCCGCGCGGTGTCGATGAAGGTTTTATCGCCGCACAACAAGGATCCGACTGGCGCGCCGAGGCCTTTTGACAGGCAAATAGAAACGGAGTCGAAGTACTGCGTTACCTCTTTGGGGTCTATGCCTTGCTTGACGGTCGCATTGAACAGACGGGCGCCGTCCAGGTGCGTGGCGAGCCCCCGGCGGCGGGCCAGGTCCGTTGCGTTTCTGATGTAATCCTGCGGAATCACCTTGCCGCCGATTGTATTTTCCAGGCTAAGCAGGCGGGTGCGGGCGAAATGAAAGTCGTCTGGCTTGATAGCGGCTTCGATTTTCGCCAGCGGGATAGTTCCGTCCGTATCATGCTCGATAGGCTGCGGTTGAATACCCCCCAACACCGCCGCGCCGCCGCCTTCATATTTATATGTGTGCGCCTGTTGGCCTACCAGGTACTCGTCGCCGCGTTGGCAGTGGGTGAGCAGCGCCAGCAGGTTGGTTTGGGTGCCGCTGCAGGCGAACAGGGCGGCTTCATAGCCCAGCATCTCCGCCGCCATGTCCTGCAGGCGGTTGACCGTTGGGTCATCGCCGTAGACGTCATCGCCGACTTCTGCGGCCGCCATGGCGGCTCTCATGGTCTGGCTGGGGCGGGTAACGGTGTCGCTGCGAAAATCAATCATAATTGGATCCCAATGCGATAGAATGTTCTGTTTTGGTCGGGCAGCCCAAATCATTGATGCCGGGTATCCTGTCCGAGAGGACAGGAACGAGTTGTCAAGCCAATGCTAATTTGGTAATTCTGAGCGCCCCTGACTTTTTTTAAAGGACTAGACCAGAGCGAATATTACGGATTAATCGCGAAATTGCGGAGCCTGGCCCTCCCAATTGTGTTAAAGTTACGTGTTACTACGTATGCCTCTGTAGTCGACGGTTTATGCGGCTAAGTAAACCGTATTGAGGGTAGTAAGGATTAACACGCCCAGATTCGGACGACAACGTGTTTCGAACTAAAAGACGTAGAGCCAAGCACTCAATCCAGTTTCATTTGGCGATGGCCTTTATTGCGCTGTTACTGACTTTCGGCGCAGTACTTGGTTGGTTTCACCACCAGAAAATGTCGGACATATTCATTACGTCCACCCATCACTTGTTCGATAGAGTCGCCACAGACGTCAGCGGCGCGTTTTACGCAGGCTACTCCCCCGTCTCCGCCACCGTCAAACTGCTCTCACTATCGCCGTTGATGCAGGAAAGCGACCTTGAAGGCCGTTTGCAGCACTTGCCCAGTCTGGTCGCCGTTTTACGCGCGCAGCCGCAAGTCGCTGCTTTATCCGTAGGGTATGCGGACTCGGAATACTTCATCATTCGTAACCTGAACTCGGAATATCTGCTGAAGCGTTTTGACGCGCCATTGGGCGCGCATTATGTGGTGGACAACATTGAGCGCAGCGACGGAGCTAACGCCTTTATGCGTTTCTACTACGATGAAGCGCTGAATCGAATTGGCGAGAAAGACCTCGGCTACACCAATTACGATCCCACGGTGCGCCCCTGGTATCGCCTGGCGGCTTATACTCGCGACGTCACCACCACACAACCTTATTTATATTATTTTATCGGCAAGGTCGGGGTGACGGCTGTAAAGCAGGATCCCTCCAGCGGCGCTGTGTTCGCGGCGGACATCACCTTGGAATCGTTGTCGCAGACCTTACAGGAGAATCGGGTCAGTCCTACCTCGCAAATGCTGATCTATACCCATGACGGTAGCGTGATTGGTAGTCTGGATCCCGCCTCGATCGTGGTGGACAACGACCCCGAGAAACTGCGCATATTGCAACTGGCGGATCTGAAAAGCCCTGAGATTCGCGACTTTATCGCGCGGCAGAAAGAATCCTCCGACTCTGATTTCTTCTTTGACTCCCATGGCGAACGCTGGCTGGGGGTGACCCGTCCCGTTAATCTGGTGGGCTTCACCGCCAACCTGATGATACTGGCGCCGGAATCTGAGTTATTGGCCGAGGCTTACGAAATCACCAATCAGTCCGGCATTATTACTCTGATTATCGTAATTCTGGCTTTGCCGTTCGCCCTGTTTTTCGCCAACCAGATTGCGCGCCCGCTTAAAAATCTGGCGGAGGAAACCCGGCGTATCCAGCGGCTGGATTTCGTGTCGCCACTGACGGTGAAGTCCTCCATCAGTGATATCGACTCCCTCGCGTCTGCGATTGAGCTGATGAAAAACACCATCAGCCGCTTCACTGGGTTGACTCGCACGCTGGCGGAAGAGCAGGACTTCGACCGTTTGCTACACGAAGTGTCCCTGAATGCGATGCATATGAGTCAGGCGGAAGGGTCTTTGGTCTATCTTATCGATCCTGAAGAAGAGCATCTGTGGCCGGCGTGCTTCCAGACCCGTCACGGCGCCAAAACCCATCATGCTATGCCATCGCTGCGTTTGTCTGATCAAAATATCGCCTTTGTGCAGGCGACCTACCAGGAGGATCTAAGCGTTATCGCCGTCACCTACGACTCCGCCGCCCGTTGCGGCACCCATGAAAGTCTGTTGAATCACGTGGGCAGCGAGCGTCTCAGCGCCGTAGCGATGCCACTCAAGAATCGTCAGGGGCGACGCATTGGTCTGTTATGTCTGTTGTTTCAGCCCGATGAAGAAAGTGGCATGGCTGCGCCGGAAGAGAGGCTGGCGTTCGTACGGGCGCTGGCGGGCCTGTGCGCGCTCTCCATCGACAGCGGATACCGCGCCAGTCCCCGCAAACAGGCGGTCTGAGGCTAAGCGGCCTGCATAGCGGGCTATGCCATCTCTCAACTTGATTTATAATTCGATTCGTGGAAAGGTTGTGCCCACTCATGCGGATCAAATTAGCGAACAAATAATGCCGAAACGTCAACAGCCTCTTGGCGTCCGAACTGGCGACGAATATACAGCGCGGGCGCGTCGCCGCAAGTCATGCGGCAAGCTCCAATAAGCCTGTATGCCGATTCATTTTGTTACCGGCTCGCATAATTTCAGGCGGCTTCTATCCTTACTCCTGTTGCTCCTCAGTTGCGCCTGGACGCTGACGGCGCATGCGGACACCATGGAGGAGCGTCGTATCCGCACCGGCCTGAAGTTGTTCCGCGCCCTGCTGGCGGCGGATCAGGATATCGAGTCCAAAAAGACCCACGACGATTATTTGAAAATAGTGCTCATTTACGCCAACAACAGCGCCAAGGCGGAGTTCTATGGCCGTGAGCTGTTGGAGCTGGGCGAGGGCGAATTACAGGCGCGGGTGCGTGGGCTGCCAATTCGAGTAGAGATTTCCAATGACTTCGCCTTGAGCAAATATCAGACAGCGCCGCCCGCCGGCATATTCATCATTGAAAAGTTGTTTGACGATGAACTAAAGCAGTTGATCGAGTTCGGCGTCGACAAGCAGGTGGTGCTTTACTCTCCGTTTGAAGGGGACGTGCCCAAAGGCGTACTGGGCGGACTGGCGGTCGAGGCGCATATAAAACCTTACATCAATCTGCAGACGTTGGCGGAATCGCAGATTCGTATCAAAGCTTTTTTTCTGAAGGTGGCGAAAACATATGGCCCGTGACAACCGTGCAGAGCGATCCCGCGTGCCTATCGCCGCCACGCTTGCGTTTTCCTTGCTGGCGCTCGCGTTGGAGGGGGTGCTGGCGGTTTATTGGTTTCTCGGACTGGAGCCCCGTTTAAGCGAAGAAGCGCAGGCGAACGCCCAGATCCTGGCCTACTCGCAGGGGGTGGCGCTGGCGGATGTGCTTACGGAGCACCCTGGCCAGCCGGTGGACCGGGAGCGGGTAGAGCGTGTGATTGATCAGATTCTGCTGTTGACCGATCCGGTGTCGGAGACGCCTTTCTTTCAGAGCGTGACGCTGGAGCTGGACTACACCACGTTGAATGCGCCATCAGGGATTCTCAATCGAACCTGGGGCGTGCGCAAATGCGCAGGTTGCTACGCCGCTCAAATTGAGCTGTATTCCAGGGTGACGGACGAACTGTTGGGCGTCGCGCGTTTTGAGGTCAGCCATCTCTTCTTCAGTAAGCTCAAGCGTAATATGCAGCATGCGTTTTTAATGGATGCGTTACTGACGTTATGTCTGTTGCTCATCGCCTGGGTGGCGATCAACATTCTGATTCGGAAACTGCGCGGTGAGATCGATGCGCGCAAGCAGACGGAAAAAGAACTCATTCTGGCCAAAGAACAGGCTGAGACCGCCAGTGAGGCCAAGAGTTTCTTTGTCGCCAATGTCAGCCATGAAATTCGCACGCCCATGAATGCGATCTTGGGTATGTGCTACCTGATGCAGCGCACGGACCTGGATGCAAGGCAGACGGATTTTCTCAATCGCATCAACGTCGCCGCCAAGTCGCTGCTGGCGTTGATCAATGACATTCTCGACTTTTCCAAGATTGAAGCAGGCAAGCTCAAGATTGAAAACAGACCCTTTACGCTCGACGGCGTTTTACAACAGCTGGCGCAAATGGAAGCGGCGAAGGCGGCGGAGAAGCAACTGGAGCTGATTTTTTCCGTATCCCAGGATGTGCCGCAGCGTCTGAAGGGTGACCCGGATCGCCTGGGACAGATCCTGCTCAATCTGGTGAACAACGCCATTAAGTTCACGGAACGCGGCAAGATTGTGGTGACGGTGCGCCTGTACAAGAAAGAAGCAGGCGACGAAGGACCTGTGATGCTGCGCTTTTCCATCCGTGACACTGGCGTTGGTATTGCGCCGAAAAATCTATCGCGTCTGTTCGCTGCATTCAGTCAGGTGGATAGTCGTCTGAGCCGGCGTTATGAAGGCACCGGGCTGGGGCTCGCCATCTGTAAGCAACTGGTGCAGTTAATGGGGGGCAAGATCTGGGCTAAGAGCACGCCAGGAAAAGGCAGTACGTTTGTGTTCACGGCTGGTTTTCAGGTGGATACGGATGAGGCGCCGCCGCCACAGGAAGCGAAAGACGTCGGCCCAGTAGCTCGTCCCAGAGTGTCAGGCAAAGTGCTGGTGGTGGAAGATAATCCGGGTAACCAGGAAGTGGCCCGTCATCTACTGGGTGATCTGGGGCTGCATGTAGACATCTGTAACAACGGCTTGCAGGCCATTAACCGAATTAAAGACGCTCTGTACCGCAAAGAAGGACTCTGGGACCTGATATTCATGGATATTCAGATGCCGGAGATGGATGGCTTGCAGGCGACGCAATTGTTGCGCAAACTGCCGGGTTTGGACAAAACGCCAGTTGTCGCCATGACGGCGATGGCGATTGCCGGTGATAAAGAACGTTGCCTTAAGGCGGGTATGAATGATTATATTACCAAGCCTATCGACGTTAACCAGTTGTACCGGACGTTAAAAGCCTGGATGCGGGAAGCGCCTCCAAGCAAGCGGGCTGAGGCTGCTGAGCCCGCTACGGACAAGCCTGCCCGTAAGATCACGGAGAACTCCATAGAACTGGATCTGCCGGGGATCGATTGGCAGCAGGCGCAAGCGCGATTCTTAGGCAATATATCGCTGTTGCTGAATCTGGTCGTGGATTTTATTGAAAACAACTCCCACGCCTGCGCCCGTTTGCAGGACATGCTGGATCAAGGCGATGAGCAGGGGGCGGAACATTTGGCCCACAGCCTGAAAGGCGAAGCCGGTAATCTCGGCGCCGAAGGCGTTTATCAAGCCGCCATGACCCTGGAAAAAGAGATACGCCTTGGACAGGTGAGAAACGAATCCTTGGTGATACTGGCCGACGCATTGGACGAAATGTCCGGCTCCGCGCGTCAGGCGGAGCTGCTGTTGCTGGAACTGGAAAGCAACGGCGATCCCGAGCCGCAGCCTCAGAACGAGGATGGGCCGTTAGCCCGGGGAGCATTGCTGGAAATACTGGACGAGCTGGAAAAACTCATTTCCAGCAATAACTTACGCGCCAGGGACGTCGCTAAAGAAGTCAGCGCATACGTATTAAGTGACGCCGCAAAGAGAGAAAATCAGGATTTGCTATTAAACTTACAGAAGTTGAACTTTAAAGAGGCGCTGGAAGCGTTGAGACGTTTGCGAAACCTGATACGAACAGACGATTAGAGCGACGACCTATGGCTAAGCAACAACCGGCCGGGCGTATTTTGGTGGTGGATGATCAGGCCACCAATATTGAGCTTCTGCATAACATCTTCAAAGAAGTGCACGAAGTGGAGTTCGCCATGACTGGCGAAGAGGCGCTGGAAATGGCGATCCGGGACTTACCGGACATTATCTTGCTAGATATCCAGTTGCCCGGCATGGATGGCTTTGAAGTATGCCGCAGGCTTAAAAGCAATGCGAATACCCGGCATATTCCCGTCATTTTTCTGACTGCGAAAAATGATGTGGACGACATGGTCAACGGCTACAAACAAGGCGCCGTGGACTATGTCATCAAACCGTTCAATTGGTTCGAACTCATCGCCAAGGTCAACACTCAGTTGGTGTTGCGGGAAATGAAGTCGGAACTGCGCAACGCTCAGGAGCGGGAAGAGTTATTCCTGCGCCAGATTCAGTTGTCGTTGGAAGAAACCGAGCTGACCCTGGGCGGCGGCAGGCCGCAAACCAAACAGCGGGTTCTGATCGTGGACGACTCCGTCAGCAATATCGAAACTCTGGCGAGTATGCTGGGGGACGAGTACGAGCTGTTCTTTGCGGTCAATGGCGAGCAGGCCAAGCAGATCGCCCGTGAGGCGCATCCACATCTGATCATGTTAGACGTGGTGCTGCCGGATACGGACGGCTATCAGGTCTGTAAACAACTGAAGCGCGAGCCGGAAACCCGCGATATTCCCATTGTCTTCGTCACCTCGCGGGACTCAGCGGAAGATGAGACGCGCGGTTTGGAAGCCGGCGCTATCGATTACATTATCAAACCCTACAGCCACTCCATCGTAAAAGCGCGAACGCGTAACTTGCTGGAGCTGGTGCGCAACCGGGACTTGTTGAAGAAACTGACATTGACCGACGCGCTCACCGGCGTGCCAAACCGGCGCAACTTCCAGGAAGTCTATCGCCGCGAATGGTTCCGCGCCTGCCGAGCGCGAGAGCCGTTATCGTTGATCATGATCGATATTGACAACTTCAAGCGGTTCAATGACTTTTATGGTCATCCCGCCGGCGACGCCTGCTTACAGAAAGTGGCCAAGATGATTTATCAAGTGCGCAAGCGCAACACGGATTTTGTCGCCCGTTTGGGGGGGGAGGAATTCGTAGTCATTCTTCCTGACACGGACGCGGAAGGCGGACAGCGTTTCGCTGACGCCATGTTGAACGCCGTGCGCAAACTGGCGATCGCCCATGAGCATAACGATGGCAAAAAGATCGTCACCATCAGCGCTGGGCTGGTGACTTGCTATCCTGGCCCACACATCAGCCGCGAAAACCTGCTGTCCACCGCCGATGAGTGCCTGTATCAGGCCAAGAAGGAAGGGCGTAACCGGGTATGCAGTCGCATGGAGCCGCCGGACGACCCGGCGTAAACTTCACGTCTCAGACTATTTCCAGGCACATTTTCTATCGATGGGCCCCGCAGTCACTTGATGCGGATATTGCCTTGCTCTGACTGCCTGAGAATGGTGTAGGGCAGGGACAAAGTATCGAGCACGCCCGATAAGACCAAGTCCACCACTAACATGTGCGCTTCTCCATCCGTCCCCTGCCAGGTGTGAATGGGAGCGGGCGCGCCATGCAGGCGGCAGAGGTCATAAGCCACGCCGCTGTAAACCCGGGGGATGGATTCACAATGGGTGCCGATTTCGTTGAGATTGCGCGCGGCGACATCATCGCCGCGCATGACGGTGTTCACTGTGCCACAGCCGGTAAAAGCCGTGACGGAGACAGCCGTAAGGCTGCCCAGAATGACGGTTTTTAATTTATTCATTGTTGGCGGATTAACTGCTGTATTTATGGTTTAGTTATTGTTTTTATACATCTGTTTTTTTATTAGTCGGCGCGATGTTGATTTGTGAAAAGTCTAGCCAAAAGATCAGCCTTTTGGCGTGAACTTTATCAACATTGTCAACCGAACTTGATTATAGAAAAGTATTCTAATAAGCGAGTCTGGGATAGACTACCGGCTAATGACCCTATGAAAATCCGCCTATGCAGACGAATCAGAATCTTTCTCCTTCCACCGCAAAAGAAGCCGCCGAGCTGCCACTCTCACGCGCCTTGATCTTTTGTCTCGCCAATGAATTGCAATGGGACCAGGCGACTCTGGAGCGGGCGTTGAGTCATGCTGGTTATCAGACCTCTCGCCCGGATTGGCTCGCCAGATGCCGCCTGTTTTTTATGTTGTGCGGCGCGGCGTTGATATTGGCTGGGGTCGCCGCATTTTTTGCCTTCAACTGGCAGGATCTGCATAAGTTCGCCAAATTCGCTTTGATCCAGACGGGTGTCGTAGCCGGAGCATGGGGCGCCTGGCGTAAAGGATTGGATAGCGTTGTCGGGCGCTGCTGCCTGTTCGCCGCTGCGTTTTTGACTGGCGTTCACTTAGCGGTGTATGGACAGATATATCAGACCGGCGCAGACCCTTATGGACTTTTTATCGCCTGGGGCGTTCTAGCGGCGGCCTGGGTGGCGATTGGACGACAGCCCGGTTTATGGATGCTGGCGGCGGTGCTGGCCAACCTGTCCCTGATTCTGTATTGGACGCAGATGCTTTATCCCCACTCAAGCTGGAGCGAAGACTTTGGCGGCCCACTGCTCATGCTAGGACAGATGGTGTGGGACCAGGGGCTGGCGTTATCGCTACTGCTACTGAATGGTCTGGTGCTCGTCATGTGGGAGCTTTGCGCCGAACGCGGGGTGAGCTGGATGCAGGGACGCTGGTTTCCCCGCGTTATTGCTACGGGCGTACTGGCGTTAATGGCTAGCGCCAGTTTATCGGTGATATTTGACGGTTGGGAGCATGGAGCGCGCTTAGCCCCGTTAACACCTGTCGGGTTTGTCGCGGTGGTCGGCGGCTGCCTTTGGTTTTATCAACGCCGCAGGCCTGATTTGCTGGTTCTGGCGGAGTGCGCGCTTGCGATCATTTTGGTGGTGAACTCTTTAATAGCAAGACTTTGGGCGGACTCATTCGAGTTCGCATTGTTTATGGCGTTGCTGGTGATCGGGCAAACCGCCTTCGCTGCGTTATGGCTGCGTGAACTGGCGCGTAAGATTCGCAGGGGGGCTCCGCATGAGTAATGATAAATTAACCCTGGCGCAGCTTCTGGAGCGCATGCGGTCGGAGAATCCCGCTATTACCGCTGCGTCCGAATTGCCGGCGCCGCTGCAGCAACGGCTGTTACAGTTTGAGGAGCAGCCCTGGTTCATCAAGGCGCTGGTGGGGTTTGGCGCCTGGTTGGGCAGCTGGCTGTTTATCGCTTTTGCGTTAGGCGTTAGTTTGATGGCTTCCGACGGGGGATATGTCGCCCTGGGGCTGTTGTTTATTGTCGGCGCGACCGTTCTGAGTCGTCTGGTGGATCATCTGTTCGTCAATCAAGTGGCGTTGGCGACGAGTATGGCCGGTCAGCTGATGCTGGGATTTGGTCTGGAAGAAATGGATCTGGTTGATGATGTGGAAGGCATACTGGCGACGCTGATCGTGCTCAATCTGGCGTTGATTCCGTTGTTCGCCGACCGCGCGCATCGCTTTTTGTCCGTTCTCTTTATCTGCATTGCGACAGCCATATTGCTGTACATCTACAAGCAACAAACGCTGATACCTGTTGCGCCGCCTCTGTTGGCGGCGGGATTCGCCTGGCTGACCCTGAATGACTCGCAAAGCGGGTTACGCCAATACGAAGCTCTGACGTCGCCTCTCGCGGCGGGGATGATCGTTGCTGCGTTAGGATGGTCTTTATTGTCGGCGGTCTATGTACTGCCGGATCTGCTGGATGATTTTGTGTTTTACCCCAACCCCTGGATTTCCACCTTGGGAGTAGCGGTGGTTTTAATCTGGTCGATTTGGCGGATGTTGTTTCCTGTCTTTGGTGAAGACAAGCGTGCGCCAGCAATCCTGATTGCGACGGTGCTGATTACTGCGGTAACCGCGCATAACGCGCCGGGTTTGATGGTCGCGTCCCTGGCTTTGGTGGTGGGCGTGGCGCAACGTCGCTCTTTCTATATTGGGTTGGGCGTGGTGTTTTTGGCTGTGTTTCTGACGGCTTACTTCTATGGAATCGAAATCAGCCTGTTGGCGAAGTCAATCAGTCTGGTTGCGACAGGCGCGGTCCTGATTGGCGTACGCAAATTGCTTGATCGCATTGGCGTTGATGAGGAGATCAAGTCATGACTGAGGCGATGCGCAGACGGATTCTCTGGGGCGGCTTGGCGCTGGTCTTACTGGTATGCAACGGGCTGATCATCGCCAAAGAAAGACTGCTCGCAAGCGGTGAAACCGTGCTGCTGGAGCTGGCGCCCCGCGATCCCCGTTCGATTATGCAGGGCGACTATATGCGTCTGCGCTATTCGCTGGTGCGGGAGATCAACAATGCGTTGGGCGACCAGGCAGACGTGGCGACGGCGGACGGTTATGTGATTGCGACGCTGGATGAGGACAAGGTCGCCCGCTTTCAACGCCTGGCGCAGTCGGCGGATGAGGCGGGTCCATCTGAAGTGGCGATGTTGTTTCGGATCAGAGGCGGGCGGATAAAAATTGCTTCGGACGCGTTTTTCTTTCAGGAAGGGTTTGGTGAGTTTTACGAATCCGCCCGCTATGGCGAAGTAAAAGTCAGCCCTGGCGGCGACGTATTGCTGGTTGGGCTGCGGGACCGTGAGAAACGCCCCCTGCAGCCTGCTTTGCTGGAAGCGGAGTAAGTTACGCCGCTTTTTCTTCCTCGTTAGGCTTGTCTTCCGAGCCCTCTTCGTGATCCGAACGCGGGTCGAACTCCGCCATCACTGGCGTATTCGGTGTGGTCAGCGTGTAAGCCTGGTGCTCTTCCAGCGGCACTGGGTTTCTGACTCTCCGACGCCACAACAGGAATCCAACCAGGGCGAGAGAGACGACAGCGAAGTAAGTGAAGATGCCCTTTGGGCCCATAAGAGAGACGAAGGCCGGCTCCACTAGGGGCCCAGTCATAGCGCCGATGCTGTAAGCGATCAGCAGCCCCTGATTGGCGCTGATCACCTGCTCTGGCTGCAACTCGTCGCAGGCGTGGCTGAGACTGATGGGATAAATCGAGAACGCGACGCCCCCCAATAGAAATATCATTAGCGCCATCATGGCGTTGCTGCCGCCCGCGCCATAGCTCATCAGGCTCATGATGCTGCTGAGAATCGCCAATGCCGCCGCCAACGCTGTGAGCGTCAGACGTCGGTCATAGCGGTCAGAAGCGCGACCGACCGGATATTGCAGCGCCATACCGCCGACGATCACCACCGCCATCAGGTTGGCGACCCAGTCCAAATCATAGCCGGACTGGGTGAAGAACAGGGGCAACAATCCGTACACCACGCCCAACACCATTCCCGACATAAAACTGCTCAGCACGCCTGCTGGCGTAAGGCGAATCAGCTCCACCATGCTCAATGGATGCGGCTCGCCCATTTCCGGCATCGGCACGCGGGTGAGGGAAAGCGGCACAACGGACAGGGACGCGGCGATAGCGGCCAGCGCGAAAGGAATCAACGTTAAAGGATCGATGTACTTCAGCAATAACTGCCCGCACGCCAGTGAGGCGTAGAAGAGAATCATGTAGATCGCCATCACCTTGCCGCGGTTTTCGGAAGAGCTGGACACCAGCATCCAGGATTCGATCACCACTAACAGGCCGCCGGTGGCGAAACCGCCCAACAGGCGCAGAAAGGCCCAAGTGTAAGGCTCCACCACCAGTCCATACATGATGGCGACGCTGGCCAGCATGGACGCGTACGCCGCATAGGCGCGAATATGGCCGACCCGGATAATGAGCTTGGCGTTGACAAATGAACCGATTACCAGGCCGGCGAAATACGCGGTGGAAATCATACCTATAGCGAAGGTGGAAGCATTCTCCGCAGACATGCGCACAGTCAGTAACGTGGTTAACAAGCCGTGGCCGATAACGAAGATCAGCATGCTGAAGAGAGGGGGCATGACGCCAAGGGCGCCTGAGCGGGGGGCTGACATGGTCAGACTCATAGTGGAAACAAACTCACTTTGGTAAAAACAGGAGACATGCGCATTTTTCTGGGGACTATAGTGTATGCAGTTATTTATTCAAGTGAGCGGGGGTACGTGAAGATACCTGTGACGGCGGTCTTATTCGGCAAAGTGAGGGGTTGCCATTAATGCATCTTACTGTTTTATATGAAAATATCTGTTTGATGACTTTTGTGTAGAAATTGTAATTGGTGAATTGCTAGCCGATTAGGTTAATCGATATACCCAGTGACGAGAGGGGTGGGATAGGGAGAAGAACAGGGGAAAAAAGGGCGCCGAAAGGCGCCCAAGGCAGTGACTATAAACCGTTGAGGAACGGCTTATGGTTCTTCAGATATTCGTTGTTGTTGACGCGATCCCAGTTGATGGACCAGGTCATCAGGCCTTTGAAACCTGGATAGCCATCAGGATTCTGCAACTGGTAAGAACCGCCGAAAGACTGTCCTTTCACCAGATAGTTGACGGCTTGATGCACGACGGATGGCGAGGTGTAGCCGCTGCCTGCGGCCGAAGCCGAGGCGGGCAGGCCGATCGCCACTTTTTCCGCCGGCAGGGGTGGGAAACGGTTATTGGCATTACCGCCCACAGGGAAGCCGGCTAACAGCATTTCCGCCATAGCGACGTGGAAGTCCGCGGTGCTGACGCTGTAGCACTTGCCGTCCAGCCCCAGCATGCAGCCGGAGTTATAGTGCTGCACATGAATGAAGCTGAGTTCATTGCGCAAGGCGTGAATGACCGGTAAGTAAGCGCCCGAGCCGCCGCCATAAGCGCTGAACCCGCCTTGTACGTAGTAGGTTTCCGGCGCCATGGTCAACATCAGGGCGCCGCCGAAATTACCGATAATGCGCTTGCTGGCGGAGATCAGGTGCGTCAGTACCGGAGATTTCGGATTTTTGAAGTCGGTGTCGCCAGCGTCCAGAGACAAAGAACTGCCCTCCAGATCGATATCGAATCCGTCGAAGCCGTATTCGCGAATCAGCGCGGTCATGCTATCGACGAACTCCTGTTCTGCGTTGGCGTCAGTCAGCCTCACCACGGCTTCCGCGCCGCCGATGGAGATAATGACTTTCTGGCCGCGAGCCTGCACGGCGGCGATATCCGCTTTCATCTGCTCCGGTGAAATCTGAAACGGAGAGAATTCCATGTCGGAATGGCTGCCCAGTTTGGGCGTGGCGAAGGCGACATCGATGACATCCCAATCTGGTGAGACGTCAGGCAGTCTTACGAAGCCGGAGCCATTGTCGAAATTGTGCCAGTAACCCACGATGACGCGATCGGACGTCTTGCCGCCGAGCACTGTCAACAATATCGGCGCGGATGTGGCTTCATAGCCGTCTTTGTCCGTCGCGGTGACGGTAAGCTGATACTGGCCTTCCGCCGTTGGCGTCCAATTACTTTGGTAAGGGGCGCTAGCGTCTGTGGAAATGGACACGCCGTTGACGAAGAACTCGACCTTGGCGATCGCTCCGTTGATGGAGCTGGCGCTGGCGTTAATACTGACGTTGGCGCCGAGGGAGATGCGAGCGTTGTTTTGCGGCGATGTAATCGCAGTCGCGACGGCTTCATCGCTGACAGTGATGGTGACGCTGTCGGACGTAGTGGATTTCCCCCCGTCGTCTTTGGCGACCGCGGTCAACGTATGCTGGCCGACAGGCGCATTCAGCCATTCATAGGCATAAGGCGCGTTTACAGTGCTACCCAGCAGGTTTGAGCCTTCATAGAAAGAGACTTCCGTGACCATGCCGTCGCTGTCAGAAGCGTTCGCCTTCAGATTGATCGCCGTACCGGAGAGGATGATCGCGCCATCTGTCGGCTCGGTCAGAGAAACGGTCGGTGCGGCGTTGCCGTCGCTGCATACGCCAAGATCGCCCCAGGCTTGTTCCCAGTAAAGCCCTTTGCCAGGCTCGTACGCCCAGGCGGCGCTGGAAGAGCACCATCCGCCCACCTTGCACTCGTAAACCCGTCCCAGGTTTTGTACGTGATCGCCATTGGCGTATGCGTTTCCTGCTGCGTATTGCGGGGCGTCGCAGTCTGTGGAGGGCGGTTGCGTGTCATCATCGGTGACATTAATTGAAATGGTTGCTGACTCACCCTGTGCGGAGCGGTCATCAGTAGCGACGACCTTCAGGGTATGTTCGCCAGCGGTGGCGGTCCAGGTCGCTGCATAGGGCGCGCTGGCGTCCTGGGCGATTTGCGCGCCGTCCACGAAGAAGGCGACGCTGGATACCGAACCGTCTGCATCGGCGGCTTCCGCGTTAATCGCGACCGTCGCCCCAACTTTGAATGACTGCCCTGCGCCGGGGGAAGTCAGCTTGGCGGTGGGGCGTTGGTTGCCGCCGGCGCCATCGCAGGCGCCTTCCGCTTTCCATTCCTGCCATTGTCCGGAATGGGCTTCCGGGTCTGCGCCTTGGTTCCACCAGTTGGCGGTGTAGGCGTTGTGCTTGTGCTGGACAGTTTTGCCGCCGACATAAACGGCGGCGGCGTCCCAGTTGCTAAGTCCTGCGCAGTCATAGGCCATTGCCGGCCCGGCTGCGATAAGCGCGGCGATAGCCGTCGCTTTAAGTCCCTGCTTAATCATTGGCGATACCTTATGTAATTGTCAGGTTTAAAAGGCCGACGCGCTCACTGCGCGCGTCGGAATCTCCCGAGGAAGCTTTACGCCGGTGGGGCTGGAGCCGAGTTCACAACTTCGACATAGCCAATGCGGTATTAGCGCGCCAGCAGCCATGACGGACGGAAGACGGCGCCCGTCATGTCGCCCCCGGTAATTCGTCGCGACGAGAGTGTTTGCTGGTGCTTAAATAAGTAACGCCTTTGTCCGTGGTCATTCAGACGGGACAAGACGTTGAAGTGGAATCGTTTTCATTATGTGTGCGAAATACTCTAGCTTTCCTTCGAAATATTGCAAACCCCCATTTGGACTACAACCAGGGGTATGAGAGATAACAAACGCGCCTTATAACGATGCTTTGGCGTGGCTTATTCTTGAGGGGCCACTACTTTCTTTGGAAAGCGTTTTCAATGACAACTGTCGAGGCCAGATATTGATAAGAGGTTCAAAATGGAATCGACGCAGCAGGGCGTACAGGGGAACTGATTGTCTTCCGTGTACTCTAAACCGACAGACTTTGGTTTTATTCAATACTCAGGGGCTGCCGTCCAAACGTCAACAGCCCCTGAAGCGCGAGGAGCGAAAAGTGAAAGCTAATCTGTTTGCATGGTTATTGTTGGCGTGGCCATTATTGGCGTCGGGGCAGGAGTTTGTCAGCGCCAGGCAGGCCACAGATGTGGTTGAGCTCTTTACCTCCGAAGGCTGCAGCAGTTGTCCTCGTGCGGATGAGTGGCTGTCGGAAATGAAAGGGGATAAGGGGCTGTTTAAAGACTTCATTCCCATGGCCTTTCATGTGGATTATTGGAATCAACTGGGCTGGACGGATCGTTTTTCGCGGGAGGAGTACAGTGAAAGGCAGCGGGATTACGTGCGTTCGGGCCTGGTCGCCCATGTTTACACGCCGGGGATCGTGGTGAACAGCAAGGAGTGGCGTCGTTGGTTTTCCGGGGCTAGACGATGGCGCAGCGGTGACGCCAAGCCCGGCGTGTTGTCGGCGCAGTTGCAGGATGGTCGTTTACATGCCTCGTTCGCGGATCAAAGCAAAGCTGTTTTAAATGTCGCATACCTGGGTGTAGGGTTGACGTCCGAGGTCAAGGCGGGGGAAAACCGCGGACGTATGCTGATACATGATTTTGTCGTGCTGGACAGGGTGCAGACGACGGGGGAAGGCGAGTGGAATATCGAACTTCCCCCGCCGCCGCAGATAGGCCAGGAGAAAACGGCGTTGGCGATTTGGGTGTCGCCGCCGGATTCTCCCCGTATTATTCAGGCTGTCGGCGGATACCTTCAGCCTTAATGCGCTGCGAGACGTCAGAGCGCTTGATGGCGGGCGTGCAGGACGCTTGCGCCGAAGTGTTGTGGGCTGCATGGCTTAGGCGTGCTCTGGGGCGTCTCCAGTTCCTGCCTGAGCGACTGGCGCAGATCCATCATGTTCAGCAGGATGGCGGCCATTTCGCTGTCGTCCAGGCTGAGCGCTTCGCGACTCATGCACAGCTCCACCGCTCCCGAGTGTTCTGATAGCGCCAGCCATGCCCCCAATGTAGTCTCAGGTTGTGAGTTGATATTCAGCAGCTTTGCGTAAAACGCCTCCTTATTGGCGTTGGGAGGCTGCGTCAGAGGCATTCTGAATACCACCGTTTCTGAATCCCGGCTGACCTGCACGTGCAAACGGGACTCCTGATCAAAGGAGAGCGTGCAGTAGCCGTTCTTCAGCGTCAGATCAACGCCGCAACGGTTTCCTATCACCTGCAGCAATTGATGAATATGCGTTTGATATAGAGTCATATTGGAACTCGCTAAACTCCTGTGGTTGATACTACCCGGTATAAATGCAGCGCCGACTCGTCCTGCTGGTCATAGCGCCTCAACTTGTAAGTAACAGGGAAAGCGAAAAAGTTCCTAGTCCAAAAAGATTATATCTGCTTGGCGCATCCAGACATTAATTGATCCTGGACTGCGTTGGAAACAAAAAAGCCGGCATGGAAGCCGGCTTTAGGATAGCGAGTGAGGTGATCAGGATTTCTTGATCTTCGCCATGGGGTTGGGCAGGTCAGTAATGGTGCCCGCCGCCAGCTCGCCCGCCAAGCCAACAGTTTCGTGCAGCGTTGGGTGAGCGTGAATGGTCAACGCCAGGTCTTCCACGTCTGCGCCGAACTCAATAGCCAGACTCAGTTCGCCCAACAGTTCGCCGGCGTTAATGCCCACGATGCCGCCGCCAATCAGCGTGCCGTCTTCTTTGTAGATCAACTTGGTTTTACCTTCGCTGCGCGCGGCGCCTAAAGCGCGTCCGCTGGCTACCCAGGGGAATACAGCGGTTTTGTAGGGGATGCCGGCCGCTTTGGCTTCTTTCTCGGTCAAACCAGTCCAGGCGATTTCCGGGTTGGTGTAGGCGATGGAGGGAATCACTTTAGGATCGAACACGCACTTGTGACCTGCGATCACTTCCGCCGCTACATGGCCCTGATGGGTGGCTTTGTGAGCCAGCATCGGGTTGCCGGCGATGTCGCCGATGGCGTAGATGTGCGGTACGTTGGTGCGCTGCTGGTTGTCAGTGTTGATGAAACCGCGTTCATCCACTTGGATGCCCGCTTTTTCGGCGCCGATCTTCTTACCATTGGGAGAGCGGCCCACCGCCACCAGGATGGCGTCATAAGACTGCTGGCCTTCTGGCGCGTTCTTGCCTTCGAAAGTCACGTACAGCCCGTCTTTCTTCGCTTCCACCGCAGTTACTTTGGTGGACAGCATGACATTGAACTGGTCTTTGACGAATTTGCTGTAGACGGCGATCAGGTCTTTGTCCGCAGCAGGTACTAGCTGGTCGGCGAATTCGACGATGCTGACTTCGCTGCCCAGGGCTTCATATACAGTGCCCATTTCCAGGCCAATGATGCCGCCGCCAACGATTAGCAGGCGTTTGGGTATTTCTTTCAGTTCCAGTGCTGAGGTGGAGTCCAGAACGCGGGGGTCGTCGTGGGGAATGAAAGGCAGCTTAACGCTTTGTGAACCTGCTGCGATGATGCAGTGATCAAAAGTAATTTCGGTTTTGACGCCGTCATTGTCCACGGTAATCTGGTTGGGGCCGGCGAATTCGCCGTAACCGTGCACCACTTTTACTTTACGGCCTTTGGCCATGCCCTGGATGCCCTGGGTCAGCTTCTTGACCGTGTTGTCTTTGAACGCGCGCACTTTATCCAGGTCTACTTCCGGTTTGGCGTAAGTAACGCCCACAGCGGAGGCGGAATGCGCTTCTTCCATAACGTAAGCGACGTGCAGGAGCGCTTTGGACGGAATACAGCCTACATTAAGACAAACGCCGCCCAAGGATGAATAGCGTTCAATCAAGGTTACTTCCAAGCCCATATCCGCGGCTCTGAACGCTGCGGAGTAGCCCCCCGGTCCGCTGCCCAACACTACAACCTGGGAATGAGTCGTTTGCCCGGCCATATAGTCTCCTTAGTTGTCTTCTAGGTTAGATTTTTTACCAGCTAGGCAAACTAAAGGCTTATTCTCACCGGGTCAATAAGATGTTTGTCGACGGGATCTGACGGCGGTTTGGGGCGTATGGGCGATGCGCCTTCAGCGCCTGGGGAAAACCCCAGGTTGTAGTGAATTGCAGGGCGTCAGAGTGAATGATTCGTTACAATGGCCGCAGCGTCTGACTATAAATCTATTGATTCCCAAGGAGAAAAATGATGTTGAAATCTGTAGTCGCCTGCGTCATGACGGCGGTTCTGCTCAGCCCTTCCGCTTTTGCTGCGGATGATGGCGCCAAGAAAGCCGCCGCCAAACTGTTGGACGTCATGAATATGGAAGTCATGATGGAGCACTCCATCGAGCAAATGATGACGATTCAGTTGCAGCAAAATCCCAATCTGGCGCCTTTCCGGGATGTCATGATGAAGTACTTTAAAAAGCAGATGAGCTACGACACTCTGAAGGGAGACTTCGTAAATATCTACGCGGATGCTTTCACTGAAAAAGAGCTCAATGAGATTATTGCTTTCTATCAGACCGAAACCGGCCAGAAAGCCATTCAAAAAATGCCGGAGTTAATGAGTAAGGGCGCACAATTGGGCGCCACTCGCGTGCAGGCGAATATTCAGGAACTGGAGCAGATGATCAAGGCGGAAGCCGAGCGTCTGAAAACTGAGGGCGGTCCTACTCCTCAGTAAAACGTTTCCGGCACAAGGATGTGTCGCGGCTTTCAACTATTTCTTCAAATCTCTTCGTCACTATACTGCTCAATTATCGCTCTTTTTAACCGACCTGACGGCGTGTCAGGGATCTGGGCTTTTTCCTGAACTTTCCTTCAAACATGCTGAATGGTTAGATTTCTGGAAAAATTTTGAACGATGTTCATTTATCGGGAGCCCAGGCCTGGTCTGGACTAGGACAAATATAGATCCTTTGGGTGATCGCCTGGAAACGGTTCCCGTCCTATACTCGGCGGTTTCGAGAAAAAGATAGTTACTCATGTTTGGGTGTAGCTTGCGGAGGCGGATTTGATAAGTGTTCCAGCAAGTCTATGGCGCGGTCCATGGGATCACAGCAAGTTTCGAAACGCTGCAACCGATGTGGTGGAAACGACCCAAGCGAATCAGAATTTCTTAAACGATACAGGTAGTAATGCATATGGATAAGCAAAAGCAGCCCACGCCTCAGCAAATGGTTGAGGAGGCCATCAAACGCTACGCTCCGATATATGTTCCTGATGCGCCGCAATGGGCGGAGGAGCAGATCTGGACGACTACGGATGAACAACGGGACTGCCGATATCGCAGAAATATGGGACTGCGCCAGATCGCAGAAGTCATGAATGGCGGAGTCGCTGCTTCTCAGGTAAAAAGAAAGAAGAGCTGATTTTCATTAAGAATGGCTGCAGGCGCTGGTTTCAGCGACCTGGCTGTCAGCCGCTTAGCTTCTCAACAGTCCCGCGCCTGTTCGTCCGCTCCGCCAAACTCGAATTAATTAACCCCCTCTTCGCATCTACAGCCTCATTTGGAACCTTAACGCGCGTTATCCGCAACGCAAAGAGCAAAAACGTACAATACAGCCGTTAATGAAGCCGCTAGACTGGCTCTATATTGGGCCTTCCCATCTATCGTTAAATGACCTTTATCATGAGTGTCGGTTTGTGATTGAGCATGCTAAGTATTGGCAGGATAAAGCGCTCGGCGGCGTCGAGATTCTGAAAGCCACCTTCGTCAAACAGCACTTTCCCCGGCATGTGCACGAGGGTTATTGCGTGGCGGTCATTGAAAAAGGGGCGCAGCATTTCCTTCGCGATGGCGCTGAGCATACTGCGCCTGTCGGCAGTATTGTCTTGGTCAATTCCGATCAGGTGCATACGGGACGCACTGCGACGGAAGAAGGGTGGTCTTATCGGGCGATTTATCCCACCCCGGCCGAGCTGGCGCCGGTTATCGCGGATATATTCGGCCCCGGCGTTGAGCCGTGGTTTCCGGAGCCGGTGGTGCGCGATCCGCAGTTGGCCAGAGGGCTGCAGGTTCTGCACTGCCTTTTGGAGCAGGGCGATGAGCCACTGCACTGCGAAACGCTGTATTACCAGATGATGGGACAGCTGATGCAACGGCATGCCCGTATGCGTCCCCGTCAGCTTCTGGAAAAAGGCGGTTCGCACTGGGCGGTGGCCAAAGTGAAGGAATATCTGCAGGCGCACTATGCCGACGCGGTTTCATTAAAGGATCTGACGGACTGTACAGGGTTGAGCCCCAGCTATCTGACACGGCTGTTTACGCGGATGACGGACATGCCCCCGCATGCATATTTGAATCAGGTGCGGGTAAGCCGCGCGCAACAGTTGCTGCGGATGGGACTTAGCCTGACGGATGTGGCGGCGGCAACCGGGTTTTCTGATCAAAGCCACTTAAGCCGTCACTTCCAGCGAATTATGGGCGTCTCCCCCGGGCGTTTTGCGAAAGTCTGTTAGATTGACAACTCCGCAGCGCCCATCCTCGACGCTTTCTATGAGCGACTAATAATTTTCTGAGAGCAGTTCTATTATGACGACTCACGTATTTGAATCGCCCGGACAGGCGTTTCGAGCCGGCGCACAGAACACGATTCCTTTGATCGTCGGCGCTATTCCATTTGGCATCGTATTCGGCACTCTGGGACCGGTGAATGGGCTGTCTTTTGAAGCGACGCTGGCGATGTCTTTGATTGTATTCGCCGGCTCCGCGCAATTTATCTCCCTGGGCTTATTGGCGGCGGGAGCGTCCCCTTGGTTGATCGTTCTGACTACCTTTGTGGTTAACCTGCGTCACTTGCTGTACGCCGTCACCCTGATTCCCATGGTGCGCACCTTGCCGCAGCGCTGGCGGGCGCCGATGGCGTTTTGGCTGACGGATGAAACCTTCGCCGTTGTCGCCGGCCGCATGGGGGACGAGCATACGGGGCAGTTTCACTGGTATTACCTGGGGTCTGCGTTATCCATGTACCTCAATTGGCAACTCTGCACTCTGTTGGGATTGACTTTGGGTGAATGGGTTCCTGATATCGAAAACTGGGGGCTGGATGTGGCCATGGCGGTGACCTTCATCGGTATTGTGGCGCCACAGGTAGTTAACCGTCCTCGCCTGGCGGCGGTGTTGGCGGCTGGCGTCTGCTCGGTATGGTGGCGTGATTGGCCGCATCAGTTGGGGCTGTTTGCGGCGGCGTTGACGGGAATATTCTGCGGTTTGGGCGCGGAAGTAGCGTTGCAAGACCGCAGGTCTGAACTGGCCGAAGGAGGTTGCTGATGGAGTGGGCCATGTTATTGGGCATGATGGCGGTAACCTTTGGCATTCGCTATCTGCCGTTCGCCCTGGCGGACCGGCTGCGCCTCAATCCTTGGGTGGAGAGAGCTTTGAGCTATGCGCCGATGGCGGTCCTGTCGGCGATTATTGCGCCTGCGGTATTAGTTCCCAAAGGCGAACTTTGGCTTGACTGGCGTAACCCTTATCTGGTCGCTGCGGTAGTGGCGGTTATTGTCGCCGCGCTCACCCGAAATCTGCTGGCGACTATCGCCGCAGGCATGGGGCTTTTCGCTTTATGGCGGTTTTGGCTGTAACACTTTCTATTCTTGGGAGGGAACGACGCCCAGAAGAGCGCCGTTAGCCTGCCTCCTGCGCGGTTATTACTATCCCGGCTTTTTATAGATAGCGGTATTGTTGTTTTCGTCGCACTCGTCCACTTTGTGGGAATAGTCCACCATGAAGTGCAGCTCGGCGTCAGGATCGAATACCCAATAGCCAAGCCGGAACTTAACGCCGGCGGACGCTCCCGGCGCCAATGCAGCGACGGGTTGGACGTCAGACGCGCCCGTACCGGGGTCGTAGACGCGTGCGTCCGTTGCCGCAGACATGCTGACGCCCACATTCGTGACGACAATTTTTATGACGGACTCGCCGGTCGTAGAATCCCATACAGGGTCGTATACCGTACGAATCACCAAATCCGGACCACTGCAATTGCTGACGCAGAGGCAGTAATAGCGTTCGCTGACTACAGTCTTTTCATTGGGCGTTCCCATGAAGCAGGCCGTTTTGTCGTCAAACTGATTGCCGTAGAGCCAGGCGTCTCTGTCCGCCGGTGAAGGAATGGTGTCGAGGTTGTTGGATTTGCACACGTAGGTGCGTTTTATGCCGTCATACGGAGCCTGCTCACCTTCCGCCCGCCATCCCGTCCAGGCCCGGCAGGTTTTCGGACAGGTTAAAGGTCCCTCGTTTTCATAGACGTTTGGATACCAGCCTGCTTTGTAGTGGTTGGAAACGCTGTCCTGAATGGGATCAGCGAATGCATTGGAAATCGCAAGCAAAAGTGCGCTAGAAATACAGCGAAGAAATGTCATGGTGTCCCTCCATCATAATCCTGAAGTGATAAAGGCATCCTGCCCGGGCGTTTATAGTCCATGCCCGGTATGGCTAGTTTAGAGTCGGCGGGATTGTATTGGAAATAACGGAAAGGAACTTATTGGTTTAAGGCGCGGAGCTATTACATCGTTGAGCAATATGCGCTGTTTTCTCTTTCTTTTACACTTTGTAGCATATGCCAGACCACGTATGCATGCACTGCTTCCTCGTTATGAAAATCGGCCAGTGACTGCTTGCTAAAAGCGTCGATGGATTCTTTGCTGGCGTTGTTGGTCAGCCACTTGGAGAAGGAATTAATTAATACCTTTTCTTGATTGGAGTCCTGCTTGACTCTTTGAGTATTTCCCTCAATTTGGCCCACGATAAAGGTGCAAGGATGTTCTGACTCAAGCGCCTTGTCGAAAGTCACCCACAATTTTTCGCTGCCGGTATTAATGCAATAGGCCATGCTTCCACCATCCGCAGGCAGTGCGAGCTCGCAAATACTAAAGTCGCCATTGCTCTCCTGGATATGACTTATAAACGCATTCGACGTGTCACAGGCGGAGAGTAGATGAGTAAAGATAAGCGCCAGAACAACGTGTAACCAAAAGGATACTTTTCTCATGCCAGAAGTTTCTTTTCTTAATTTAGGCTTCTGCGCAGGTGGTTTGTTGGCGCATGCATTGATAGTCAACGCCAGCGTCAATAGAGTCAGGAAGCGGATGATTTTGCGGAAATTCAAGTTTATTGCTCGCATAGGTTGGTGTAATCGGATGGCTCAAATCTAACGCGCTGCCGGATGACGACGCCGTATTATCCTTATTTTGTTGAGAAGTTGTTATTTTTCCTGGCGGACTGCACAACTTTGCCTACACTTAGGAAGACACAGCGAATGCGCAGTCTGCCTCATCAGACCAGCGGTTCGAACCTCTCGAATGATGTTTTCTTGAACGCTACTCGGCCCCTGCTCGGGGCCTTTTTTTATCCCTGAGTTTAAAGCGTCGTATAGTCGCTCAATGGTCATCAGATATTGGGTCTTGCGACCAGAATTGAGTAAGGCCAGTTTGCAGGTGCTGACTGGTTCTGACGAGCTGTGGACGCCAATGTTGTGGGGCTAATGCTGGATAGGGCGGTTTGGTGAAACGGTCGTCCACCAGGATCACGACGCCTTTGTCGGACTCCGTCCGGATTACCCGTCCTGCGGCCTGCACTACCTTTTGCCAGCCCGGCAATTGGTAAGCGTAGGCGAAGCCATCCATGCCCTGGCGCTCAAAATAGGCGCAGATCTGCTCGTTAACCGGGCTGATCTGCGGGAGGCCGGGCCCCAGAATAATACAACCCACCAAGCTGTCTCCGACCATATCAATACTTTCTCCATAAACGCCGCCAATAACGGTGAAACCCAATAAGTCGCGGGCCTTGCGGAAGCGGGTGAGAAAACGCTGCTGATCTTCCTGGCTGGCCTGCCGGGTCTGCTGCGCAAACTCTATCTCTGGATACAGATTGGCGAAGCGTTCGGTGAGCTGTTCCATGTAACTGAATGCGGGCGTGAACACCCAGTAATTACCTGGGCGGGAGGCGATAGTCTGTTGGATCAGCGCGCACACTGCGTCCAGCTGTGCGTCTCTACTGCGCAGTCGGAAGTTTAAATAGGGCGCAATAAACACCCCCAAATGCTCCGGCGGAAAAGGCGACAAGCTGCGCAAAAGCTGAGGATTTTCGTCCAAGCCCAGTACGCTCTGGTAGTAGTACGGCGGCGTCAGTGTCGCGGAAAACAGGGTGACGCCATGGCAGGCCTGCAGCATCGGACGCAGCAAGCGGGCGGGAGACAGGCAGCGTAAACTCAGGACGCGCTGTTGCTCCCAGTCGCGTTCGAAACAGGCGAAATCGTCGCCGATGCTGGGGGACAGACGTATCCAGCCCTGCGCAGTAAAAATCGCCTCCTGCACTTGTCGGTTCAGTTCCGTATCTGTTGACGCCAGTAAATCCTGGGGCGACATCAACCATTGTTCCGCCACGGAGCAAAAATCCTGCAGACGCGCCTCCAGCGCCTGTTGGCCTTTTCCCGGCGCCTGCTCTGTAGTGATATGCATTTGCCTGATTGCTTTGGCGACGGCGGTGGCGTCTTTCCTTAACGCCTTGCACTGGCGTCCAATGCGAGTGAAGGGAATCTCGGACAGTTCCGCAGAGAACAGATCCCGCGCCCGATCAGGAAGATTGTGCGCTTCATCCGCCAGCAGACCGATACGGTTGCGGGCGAAAAGGCTGTCTGATCTGACCTGGGGAGAAAACGCATAGTTATAGTCCCCGATAAGGACATCCACCCAGGGCGCCAGCTCGCCCTGCAAACCGTGAGGGCAGAGGTCGTATTTCAGGGCAATCTCGCGCAAGCGTTCGCCATCCAGCCATGCCGCCGCCAGCGCCTCTTCCCGCGCTTCCGGCAGACGTTGATAGAAGTCTCTGCGGCGCGGACAGTCCAGAGGGTCACAGACGGAATCTCCGCCGCAGATGCGCTCGCGCGCATGCAGGTGCAGCGTGCGCAAAGAACTCGTGTGTAAGCGCATGTCCCGCAACGCTTTCAGAGCGGCCTCCTGAGACGAGGTCTTGGCGGTGATCAGCATCACTTGATCCAGATGACCTTCGCCCATGGCTTTCAGCGCCGGAAACAGCGTCGCCAGCGATTTGCCGCTGCCGGTGGGCGCTTCTATCAGCGCCTGACTGGCGTCGCGTAGGCTGAGATAGGTCTGGCGCGCCAATTCCCGCTGGCCCGGGCGGAATCCGCTATAAGGAAAGTCGAGATCGCGCAGCAGACTGTTACGTTCAAGACGATGCTGCGTCAGACGCCGATACCAGTCTTGCAGACGCTGGAACAGCGCGTCGCTCTCTTGTTGCGACTCTTCGCAGGACATTTCGCTATCGAATTGTGTCTGCTCCATGTCTGGAACGCGCACATAGTTCAGGCGCAGCCTGATTGGCGAAGCAGACGGCGTCGTCTGTTCCCGTCGCCACATCAGCGCATACAAAAGCAGTTGCAATCGGTGTCTTTCCGCCAGTCCAAGGGGGATACGTTGTGGGTCCTGGCGTAGCGTTTTGATTTCCTCGAACAATACATGGTCGTCAGCAATACGGAGGCCGTCTATGCGCCCCTGCAGTTGTAGTTGAAAATCCGCTTCAGAGAGCGTGATCTTTACCGGGGCCTCGCTCACATAATCCGCTGGCCAGCCTTCCTGCACCTGCTTGTGCGCAAGTTGCCCTTCGCGGGCGCTGGCGGTGTCCCGATCCTGGTGATCAAGGTCGCCCAGTTGCGCAAGGAAATGCGCCGCTTCCCGCACGCTGAGTTTGTAGGACAGTTTGTCGGGAGAGGGAGTCTTTATAGCCAAGTGACCTGAACCAGTTGGTAAGGGATGCTGTTCTGCTCGAACGTCGCCATCCAGCGTTTTTGATTGGGTTGCAGGCTGTCGGTGGGACTTTTCACTTCCAGTAATTCGTAACCGCCCTGTTCAGGGAAATAAATCAGGTCTGGAAAACCGCTGCCGTTTTCCCGCAAGTCCCGCAGCATGCGCTGAAAGACCGCCCGCCAATGCTCGCGCGGGATGCGCTCCAACGCTATCTGCAGGCAGACTTCTCCCGCTTCCGGCCAGCCGACGAATGGGTTGCTCAAGCCAAATTTGTCTCGCCATCGCGCCAGAACGACCTCCGGCCAGTCTGCTTCGCCTAATAAAGCAAACGCGGCCTGGATCAGCGCATGACGTTTTTGGGTGAAGCTGGCGTCGTAAAGGTCATGGGGGCGATGTTGATATGGATGGCTGAAAGCGCCGGAGACCGGGGCGAAGACAGCCGGCCAGAAGGTCAGCCCGAATACCGCGTTGAAGAGCCAGTTCTCCACATAGATGCAAACACCGCCTGCGCCGGCGACTTCCTGACGCACCAGTTCTTCTACCCGCAACTCTGGATTGGCGGCGATAGTCAGCAAGCGTTGTAGAGGACGGAAGGGCGGGGTGTGGGGCTTTGTACGCCCCAGTGCTTTAGCGCATTTGTCGGTGAACTGCTCGGCGAAAATCAACTCCGCTTCGGTGTAAGGCGAGTCAATGATGCTTGCGCAGACATCGTGCGCCGCCTCATACTTTTCCTGTTTGAACAGAATGCGGGCGCGGCGCTCGCGAGACGGCGGCTCCTGGGTGCGCAGGTAGACCTGATACGCCAGGTCCAGCTCCTGTAAGCGCTCCAAATCGCGAGCGACTTTATTGCAGAAGCGGTCGTGGCGACGGCGCAGGGAGGCGTTATCCCCCGGCGCAGGTGTGCGGGCGATGATATCGGCGCAAGCGTCGACGCTTAAAGATTCGAGAGCAGAATATTCGTCCGCCAGCGCCACCAGCTGCTTGATGCGATCAATATCCTCTCGTGTGGCGAATAGTCGATGCTCGGGATCAAGCTGATAGTTTTCGTAGCGAATGACGCCCAGGTCCGAGGTGACGAAAGTGGTCAGGTCCTGATAGAGGTTGCCGAAAAACAGCAGCCGGAACAGCAACACCAAATCGGTATGGTTGAGGTGCAGAAAGCGGAAATCGCTCTGCTGATAAATGTCCGCGCAGGTCAGCACAAGGCCATCCAGCAGCCTGTCGCGTTTGCTGCTGCGAGGGGCGTCCGCGCGCCAGTTCTGGCGGATTTCCTCTTTGGTCAGCAGCGCCAGTAACGCCGAGACTTCCGCAGCCGGGTTGAACTCAACCCAGCCCCTGTCTGCGAGGATGTCCAGGTCATCGTTAAGTCGGGGAATCTCCGCATAGGCCAGTTTGTCGCTGCGGAACAGGGGGCCTTTGCGACCGTACAGCCTTACCAGTAATGCCTGTTGCGTGCGCGTCAGGGTGCGGAAGTTGCGGATGTAGGCGCTTTCTTCCGCGCTCAGCAGGTTGGCGTACTGAGCCTCCACACAGCTCAACAGGGTAAGGAAGTTGTCCAGGTAATAAAATGGCTGAAGCGGCGGCGCAGTCTCGGGAACGTCCGGATTGGAGGCGGCGTCCAGGTCGACGGCGTTTGTTTCAGGCATAAGGTTGGCTTCGGACATCAGGTTATGCTGCGGCGCTGGAATTTGTTTCGATACTCTTTCGGCGTCAGCCCGGTTTTCTGCCGGAACAGTTTGGTGAAAGAGCTGACGTCTTCGTAGCCTACCGCCAAAGTAATCTGACTGACATTGTCGGACGTTTCCTCCAAGAGCTTTTTGGCCTCTTCCAGACGTAGCGTCTGCAGGTAGCCCAGTGGCGTGTCGCCGGTGGCGGCCTTGAAGCGGCGCGCCAGAGTGCGTGGACTCATATTGAAACGTCCCGCCAGATCGTCAATGCGCACGTCCTGGTCGCAGTTCGTTTCGAGCCAGTTTTGCACCCGCAGCACATCTTCGTCGCGGTGATACTTGCGCGCCCGCATGGAGGAATAGCTGGACTGATAGGTTCGTCCCATATCGATAACAAAGGTTTTGGCGGTCTGCACCGCCACTTCGTGGCCGCAGAAATGCTCAATCAAATACAGACACAAGTCCAGCCAGGCGATGCCGCCGCCGGAGCAAAACACGTTTTCAGAGGCGGTGAGCATTTGCTCCGGGCGCAGGTCCACGTTGGGATATCGCTGACGGAACATGTCCACAAAGGCCCAGTGGGTGGTCGCAGTACGATTGTCGAGAATGCCCGCTTCCGCCATGAAGAAGGCGCCGGTGCAGTTGCCGGCGATGATCGTCCCCTGATTGTTCATGGTTTTAAGCACGGCAATTAGTTGCGGGTTCTGCGCCAATGTTTTTTCGATGTCGCCGGCGATGGAGGGAATAACCAGGATATCGCTCGGCTTGATGTCGTCGAAACGCGCGTCCGCCTGAATCAACAGCCGGTTATGACAGCGCACCGGTTGTGCGTCCCGAGTGGCCACGCGGATGTTGAATTTGGGGTGGGGTTGGCTGCGTTGAATATGATTCCAGGTGACCCCGGCCATGGCCAGTAAATCCACCACGCCGGTGATGGCGGAAGATACCGCGTAGTCGAACCCGAGAATTGTGACTTGCTGCATGCTTTTACCCGTCATCGCTTGGATTGGCTATATTAGCCTAAAAAATGTCGAAACAGACAGTGTCGGAGAGGGGCGATGCATGACATTCTGCTTTGGCCAACCAGATAGCGGCCTAACAGCTATCCTTTCTGGTTTGATTTGTCTCATACGCACCGCGTCAGCGGTACTTATCAGCCCATGTTCGGCGGCTCCCATGAAGGCGTCGGGCGTGGGTTTTTTTATGGATAAACCCTCACTATACTCACTATAAGAACTCAGATACGTTGTCTCTTGGTTTTTGCGGAATAAATTATTAGAACAAGCTGTTATAGGAGATCGCCAATGAGTATGGCGGAAGAGAGCCGGCAGGCAAAAATGATTGCGGAGATGCGGGGCTTCATTAAGAAGGTGCTGATGGATCCCACCATTCCGGTCAAGTGCATGGAAATCGCACGCAGGCTGCAGCAGGAAAAAGACGCGGAGCGTAAAATGGCTGATGAAATCAGCGCCAGCACCACGATCCGCATTCCTGAAAACATGAGCGATGCGGACAAGCTGTTCCTGGACGTGCTCAACGAAGTCTTGGAGGATGAATCGGCGCTGTACTGATTCGCTCAGGCCGGCGTCGCCGGCCCTGATCAACGGCGCGCCAGAGTATTAATGACTTTGGCGTCGCATGTCTCTCATTCGCGTATCACCACTTTATATACATACAATTCGGCGTCTTTATCGCTAATCACATAGAGCGACTGGTTCGCCGGATCGTAAGCGACCCCTTCCGCCTTACGCACGGACTTGAATTTGCCGGGCTTCTTGCCAGGCTTTGTCAGCGCCGCTGACCCTTTTATCCGACCGCTCGTCAGGTCATAGAAATAAATCCTCGCTGCTTTGTCGCTGACGATGGCCAATAAATTGCGCTCGGGGATCACCGCCAGACCTGAGTAATCGATGTCCTCCAGAGCGGTATCGTCGTCGCTGACGCCTGTTTCCGTCAGTTTGACGCTGCTTATCACCTTGTTGAGGTCGCCGGACAGATGCAACAGTACGCCGGGTTCGCCCTCTTTTATGGCGTAAAGGGTGGCGTCGGCGGGGTTCCAGGCGACGCCTTCAAGGCCTTTGTTCTCTTTGGTTTGAACAAAATGGACTGCGGTCTGGGCGAAACCGTCCAAGTCTGATAGTCGACGCTGAGCCACAGGTTCGCCTGCGCTGAGGTCGATAATGAAAAACTCATTGCTCTCTTCTTTCACCGCAATCAGTCGGTCGTGTTGGGCGTCGTAGGTGACGCCTTCAAAGCCGGAAACCGGCGCATCCAGGCTCTTGAGCGTGTTCCCCTGGCGATCAAGCAGAAATAGCCTGGCGGTGTCATCGCTGACTGTCCACAGACCGCCGTTGGCGTCGAACGTCAATCCAGATGGCTCCGTCAAGCCCAGGGCTTTGTTTTTAACGGAATGGACCTCGGTGAACTGCAGCGATATTTCCATGGACGTCGCCTGTGCGGGCAGGGAAATGCCGGCGGCCATTAGCACCATGAGTCCAGGTCGGCGAGTCAGGAGGCGACGGAGTGATTGGGCAAAAAGGTGTAAATAGGAAAACGAGCAACGACGCATAAGTTTGATGTCGAACATTTAGTTGAAAGGTTGGGGCGCTATTGTAATGCAAAACCTGTCGAATCGCCGGGCAACGGCTTAAGAGTCACGGTAATAGGGACCGGCGGCGCTGTCGTAGGCGCGGGACAGCTAAATAATATTGTTAGAATTCAAAATAATTATTGAGAATTAATTTTCACCTACTTATGATTTTTAAGGATTCTGATAGATATTTTTGTTTAGTGATATAAGGAATTCGAGGGAAGTCATGAAAAGTATATTCGTGTTTATATTGTTCGCGCTCTCCACCGTCACAATGGCGGACACTTGGGATGAGATCAGCAAAGAAGGCAAGATCACCCTGGGCGTGGCCAATGAGCGCCCCTATGGATATCTCACTCCAATGGGGGAGCCTGCTGGAGAGGCGCCATCCATCGCCATGTATGTTTTGGATAAGCTCGGCGTGGAAGACGTGGAAGTGGTGGTGACGGAATTCGGCTCCCTGATTCCCGGACTGAAAGCGGGCCGGTTCGACGTTATCGCCGCCGGCATGTATGTGAACCCTAAACGATGCAAGCAAGTGCTGTTTTCCAATCCCACTTACACCATCGGCGAAGGTTTTTTGGTGCTGGACGGCAACCCCAAGGGGTTGCATGGCTACGGCGACGTGAAAAAAGCGGATGAAGTAAAAATGGGCGTGATGGCTGGCGCGGTTGAATTTGGCTACGCGAAAAAATTCGGCGTGCCAATGGATCGCATCGTGACGTTGCCGGATTATCCCGCTGGTGTAGCGGCGCTGAAGGCCGGGCGCATTGATGCGTTGGCGGGCACCAGTCTCACCATGGCGCAACTGGCGCAAAAAGAAGAGCGGGTGGAGTTGGCGCAGCCGTTTGATGAGCTGAAGATCGATGGGGAATCCGTCAAAGGCTACGGCGCTTTCGGTTTCCGTAAAGGCGATGAAACCTTGCGCGACAACTTCAATCGAGTGCTGGACGGTTTCCTGGGAACGGAGCAGCACGTCAGCATGGTGAAGGAATACGGTTTCGGTAAGCACACCTTGCCGGGCGACGTCACCACTCAGGAGTTGTGTAACTAAGTCTATATCTCATGGAACTGAGCGAACTGACGCCCATCCTGCTACAGGGCGCGTGGGTTACCCTGAAAATTCTCTGCCTGTCTCTGCCTGTCGCGGGGGCGCTGGCTTTTATCGCTGGCTTGACGCGGCTATTCGCACCCACGCCTTTGCGGCAGATAGCGCGGGTGTATATTGAGTTTTTTCGCGGCACTTCCGCCTTGATTCAGCTGTATTGGATTTATTTTGTGTTGCCATTTTTCGGCTTGAATCTGGATGCGATGACGGCGAGCGTTATTGCGCTTGGATTGAATATCGGCGCTTATGGCGCTGAGGTGGTGAGAGGGGCTGTGCTGGCTGTGCCCAAAGGGCAGTATGAGGCGGCGGTGGCGTTGAATTTTACGCCCTGGAGCCGATTGTGGCGCATTATTCTGCCGCAGTCGCTGATCAATATGGTTCCGCCGTTTGGCAACCTCGCCATCGAATTGATGAAAGCGACTTCCCTGGTGTCTCTGATCACCATTGGCGACCTTACCTATAAAGCCAAAACTCTGGCGGACGCGACCCTGCAGGTGGGCGAAATTTTTGGTCTGGTATTGCTCATTTATTTTGTGATGGCGCAAGCGATGGCCTATTTGTTCCGGTTGCTGGAGGCGCGTTTGGGCCGGGGCCTGGATAGAGGAGGTCTGCGCTCATGATAGAACTGGATTGGGACTGGGAATTCACTTGGGAAGTACTGCCGGATCTACTGAACGCCGCACAGATTACATTGTCCGCCACCTTGCTGGGCAGCCTGCTGGCGATAGGCGTGGGACTGGCGTTGTCATTGCTGCGGCGCAGTCCCTCGCGCTGGATCAGTTGGCCGGTTTACTGGCTGGTTGAATTTGTGCGCAGTACGCCGTTGCTGGTGCAGATCTTTTTCCTCTACTACGTCATGCCGGAGTTCGGCGTGAGCCTGTCGCCAATGACGACGGGCGTGTTGGCGCTGGGCGCGCACTATGGCGCTTACCTGTCAGAAGTATTTCGCAGCGGCATCGATGGTGTGGAGAAGGGGCAGTGGGAAGCCGCCAGAGCGCTTAACCTGTCTCAATTCATGACCTATCGCGATATCGTATTGCCACAGGCGTTGCGGGCGATGATTCCGGCCACCGGCAACTATATTATCGCCATGTTCAAGGAAACCCCGCAGCTCTCAGCCATCACATTGTTGGAAATGTTGCAGACCGCCAAAATCCTGGGCTCTGAAAATTTCCGTTACCTGGAGCCGTTCACCCTGGTCGGCTTGCTTTACCTGGCGTTCAGCATTGTCGCCGCGCTGGGCGTGCATCAGATCGAGCGTCGTTTTCCCAAAGAAGGATTCAGCCTACGATGACCTCCCCTATCATTGAATTTCAGAACGTAAAAAAGCAGTTCGGCGAACTGGCGTTGTTTGAAAACTTTAACTTCAGCGTCGACGAAGGCGAGATCGTTTCCATTATCGGCTCCAGCGGTTCCGGGAAAAGCACGTTATTACGCATCCTGATGACCCTTGAGGATATCGATGGCGGGGTGGTCAGGGTGAAAGGCGAGCCGTTATGGCATATGCCCAAAGGCGATCGGCTTGTTCCTGCTGACAAAAAGCATCTGCGCAAGATGCGTAACCATATGGGGATGGTGTTTCAGCACTTTAATCTGTTTCCACATATGACGGTGCGGCGCAACATCACCGAGGCGCCGATGCGGGTGAAAGGCAAAACCCGGCAGGAGGCGGAACGAGAGGCGATGGACCTGCTGGCGCTGGTGGGGCTGCAAGATAAAGCGGACAGCTATCCCGCCCAATTATCAGGCGGACAGAAGCAGCGAGTCGGTATTGCCCGGGCCTTGGCAATGCGCCCCGAGATCCTGCTTTTGGATGAAATTACCTCAGCGCTGGATCCGGAGTTGGTGGATGAAGTGTTGGACGTTATCCGTAACCTCGCCAGGGAGCACAGCTTCACCATGCTGTTGGTGACCCATGAAATGTATTTCGCCCGGGAGATAAGCGACCGCGTCTGCTTTTTCGACCAGGGCAGGATTCTCGAAGAAGGGCCGCCGGATAAAATTTTTGTGGCGCCGGAGATGGAGCGTACGCATGCATTTTTAAATGCTTTTATCAGCGCCTGATATCCTGCAGAATCACGTCAAAATCAAGTAACGCTTTTTATATGAAGGGCGCTATTCAAAAAAAACGCTTTGTTTTTCTTGTTGCCCGAAATTCTGGAAGTAAGCGAGGAGTAGGTATGTCCGACACATTGATACCGGATGTGGTTTTTAATGATAACAACAGTCAGCGCACCCCCTGCGTTCTAGTGCTGGACGGCTCCAGCTCCATGTTCGGCGAGCCGATCAGACAGCTTAATGAAGGCTTGAAGTTGCTGGAGCAGGCCCTGAAAGAGGACGCCAGCACAGCGATGCGAGTGCAGCTTCTGGTGATCCGCGCCGGCAACCATGATCAGGCGGAAGTGCTGACGGATTGGGTGGATGCGATGGACTTCAACGCCCCCGAGGTGTTCGCCAACGGCACAACGCCGCTGGGCGCCGCCATGAATCTGGCGCTCGATAAAATCGAAGATCAGAAAGCCGCGTATGACGCCAACGGCATTTCCTCCACTCGTCCCTGGATTATTCTCATCAGCGATGGCGCTCCCACCGACTTTGACTGGGAAACCGCCGCGGACCGCTGCCGTCATGCGGAACAGAACCGTAAAGTCGTGATTTTCCCCATTGGTGTGGAAGGCGCGACATTCGAGACGCTTAATCAATTCTCCAATAAAGGCGCCAAGAAGCTGAAGGGCCTGCAATTCCGTGAACTCTTTGTCTGGCTGAGCCGGAGTATGGCCACCGTATCCGTGTCGTCTCCTGGCGAAAAAGTGCAGTTGCCTGCGACAGATTGGTCTGAAGTCGAAGTTTAATTCTTTATGACAAACAGTTATCCAGAGTCGGCCTGGAAAGTGGTCGCGGCCAGCGTTGCTGGTCCGCATCATGTTCGGGAAGGACTTCCCTGTCAGGATGCGTTCAGTTGGCGCGTTATTGGTGAGCGGCTGGTGGCGGCGATAAGCGACGGCGCTGGCTCGGCGACGCACTCAGAGCAGGGGAGCCGCATGTTAAGTCAGTGTGTCGTGGACGCCTTCGCTGAAGAGTTGGAGGCAGGGCTGCAAGAGTCCGACGTACGAAGGATTGCGGAGCAGGCGATTGAAACTTGCCGCGCTGAATTGCTGCAAACCTACCCCGACGCCAATCTGGCGGACTTTCATGCAACACTGGCGGCAGTCTTCATGGACGCTAGCGGCGGATTTGTCCTGCAAATCGGCGACGGAATGGCGGCGGCTGTGCAGGAGCGTCAATGGGCGCCTTGCCTGCTGTGTTTACCGGAAAACGGCGAATACGCGGAAGAAACTTTCTTTTTCACTCAGGATCACTGGCGTGAGCATCTGCGCATAACCCCTGTGTCCTCTGAATATGATGAGCTGATACTGGTGACTGACGGCGCTTACAGCTTCACCGCCAAACCCGCCGCCAATGGATTGGACCGCGACTTTATCGCTCCGGTTTGCGCATTTCTGGAACAGAACGACGAAGAGCGGGGCGTTGCTGCGCTTAAGCAGATTCTCGATCACGCCAACGCCCGCCGTATTTCCGGCGACGACAAGACGCTGTTATGGGCCAAACGCAAACGCTGATTGAGGTGGGCGGCGGAGCCGTCCGCCTGCTGGATAAACCTTTGGGACAAGGCGCGGATGCGGCGATATACCGCGTCGATGGGCGTCCTGATCTGGTCGCCAAGATCTATCACAAGCCAGAGCAGGACCCAGGACGACGCGCCAAACTGGAAGCCATGCTGGCGAATTCGCCGGAGCTGTCCCACATTGAGCACGATGGACATCGCTTTGTGCAAATCGCCTGGCCGCAGTCCATTCTGACGGATCGGCGTGGCGAGCTGAAAGGCTATCTGATGCCTTTCGTCGACCTGTCCCGAGCGGTTTCGCTGGAGATGCTGCTGAACCGCAAAACGCGACAGTTCAGTAAGTTGCCTGAGCACTACGGCTACCGCCTGTCCGCCGCCAAGAATCTGGCGTCTTTGATTGCCGCGTTGCATCGCAAGCGCCATCATGTCATCGACATGAAGCCGGTGAACATCAATGTTTATCGGGAAACCTTCTTTACCGCATTGTTGGACTGTGATGGTTTCAGCATTCAAGGCGCTGGCAAGCGGTTCTCGGCGCACCAGTACACGCCTGACTACATCGCCCCGGAAGCCATTAATGGGCGTCAGGGGCCGGACCAGCTTGGCGAAGAGCAGGATCGCTTTGCACTGGCGGTCATCCTGTTTCAATTGCTCAATCAAGGCGTACACCCGTTTCAGGGAGCCCCCAAGGGCGGCGCCAATTTGCCCACGACCAACCACGAGCGCATAGGGGCGGGTCTATATGCTTATGGCTCAAAGGAGCATCCTCGGATTGCCCCTTCCCCCTGGAGCATTCATCAGTCGCTGGATGCGCGCACGCAACAGTTGTTTGAAAGCGCCTTCACTCAATCGCCCTACGCCAGACCGAGCGCTCAGGAGTGGAGTGACCACTTGCACTGGTTGGTCGCCGGGGAGGATTCACCGCTACAACCATGTCCGAACAACAAGGAGCACTTGAGTTTCGGTTCCGGGTGTCCCTTCTGTCCGATAGAGCAGAAGGCGGCGAGCAGCGTAAAGCGTAAAGCCAAGAGGCCCGCCAGGACTCCGCCGCCCAGAGGCGGGAGAGCTCAACGCGCTGCGCCCCAACCTCAATATAGACCACGACCTCAGCCCGCCGCGCAGCCTATTGTTATGCCGCGCAAGGTTAAGTGGGGGCTCATCGCGGGCTTATCTGCCGTGGTTGCGCCATTTCTACTGTCAGCAATATTAAACCCCGTGATTGCATCCTGGCGTTGGCCTGGGATTACGGAAGCAGCACTTGATATAGGATGGCCAGTTTGTGACAGAGACAGGGAATACAACCTGCTTTATCAGGCTCTGTTGACCAATAACCAGGCGCACATCCAGCTGGCGCTGGACAACGTCAGTGGTCTCGGTTGTTTGGGAGACATAACCGTCGACTACGCCAACGGAGGCATCGGCGATAACCGTGTATTTGATGACGAAACATTCTGGCTGTTGTTGCAAAAGGTGTCCTCCGCGCCACAATCATATCAACGCTGGCTAAGCTCGGAATCGAACTCACAGAGTTACAACGGCTCCTATCTGGGCTACTACAGCGAACCACTGGATTACATTGACAAAGCGGTTACAGAGTATTTGGGAACGCAGTTATATAGCCGGGACTTGCGGGATGTCTGGCGGCGGCGCTTGGCTGTTTTGAGTGAAGAGCATGGTCGCCGGGCGTTGGACGGCAAAACACTTGGTGATGAGTTGGCGCCTGAGTATGAGCAGTCCAAGAGAGTCGTGAACGCCATAGAGGAATCTATATTTGTGCTTCTTTGGAAATGGACCGTCAAGCATAACGTTAATGACTTTGTGGAGTTATTGCCTCCACGGCTGGTGGTGGATTTGGATAAAGTGGGCTGGATCGTCGCGACGGTGGTGGAAGATAAGCAGGAAAGCGTGGAGACGCTTCTTAAACACCCGGCGATAGCTTTTAACGACGATAAGCTTTCCAACAGGCAGCGAACTGAGCGGGATCAGGTAATCGCCGCCAACTCACTCAAGGCCAAAGATATTTCTCTACTTCCGAAAGCCATTAGAGAGTTGTCCTTGAGTTGCGACGAGCTGTCCAGCGCTTTTCATTATGTGGGTGTCGACAACCGCAACATAATAAAATTCCGAGATGATTCAACGTCGTATTATAGCTCTTGGCGAAGTACTGAACGCTCATCATCGCAGATACAGATGAAGAAAGGGGGGATAGAGTATTTGGTCCGTCAACCGCAATTGGCTTGTACGCTGGCGGGGATGACCGGGATGCAACGTGATGGAGGAAAGCACCTGCAAAGCGTCGCTGACTTCTTAAACAAGGTTGAGGCTGAGACGCCTGGCGTTAAGCAGAAAGTGCTCTGGGATATTGCGCGGGACTTTCCGCATTGGGAAGGCCAGATTCGCTTGATTCTCAAAGGGACTCGCAAGAATACGGAGAGGCTGGTTATCTGGTTGTTGAAAGATCAGTCTGCAGCTGAGTGGGTGGATAAAGACGGAAATACTCTGGCGCACTATCTGGTGAGCTGGGCGTCACCGGAACTGGTGCAGAGTCTGCCAGATCTGGGTGCCCCCGCCCTGCGAGCCAATGGCAGCAAACTGACGGCGAAAGATCTCTACCAGCAGCGCCTGGCTTCGCAGGACATCGTGTCGAAAGAGGAAGAGGCGGCTTTAGCGGCGCTGGGTAGGCGCACCCCTGCGGAAATGCTGGATGAGTACTTTTTCGGGGGCGATAGCGAATCATGAAGGCGTTTTTCATTTTGAGAGCCTGTCTGCTCAAGAAAGCTGGAATGCAGGCGGCGCGGACCACAGGGGCTGTCATGCTGCTGTCGCTGGCGTGCGCCGCCCATGGGCAATCGGAAGAAGCGAAAGCCAGCGCTCTGTATGCCGCGGATAAGCTGCAGTGGGACTCGGTGGTGGATACGGCTTGGCCTGAGCTGATGAAAAACGCCAAGGACTCCCGCTATCCGGCGCAGAGCTTCAGCCAGGACGCATTCTCGCTGGAAGATACGCAAGGTTACTCTGGTGTGTCCTATCTTAACTTTCTAGCCCGAGATGGTATGTATGAAGCGCTTTTGGATGCGCTTCGCGCTGGCGTGGAGTTTCCCCATAGCGACAACTATGACGCCATGTACACTGCTGTGATTGAATCGAAGAAGCATGAAAATCCTTATCTCACCATGGCGTTGGTATCGTCTATTGATAAGTGGAATATCGCCCATCGTCTGGCGGCTCGTAACAAGGTCAAAGCGTTGCGCGCGCTGGATAAAAAAGTAGTGATGGCGCGGACGGAGTTTGGCCGCAACGCATTGATGCTGGCGATTCTTTATCAGAATAAAGAGGCGGTGAAGTATTTGAGCTCGTACCAGGCGCTTCTGAACCAGAAGGATGACTTTGGTTGGAGCGTCATGATGTATGCGGTGTATTTGGAAAACCCATCGATTCTGGACGTGCTGTTCAGCCTGCCAAAGCCGCCAAACGTAAACCTGAAGTCTTATGCCTGCGTGGACGCCCCCAAGCTGCGCATCGCCATGATTGGCAGTCGTATGCTCAGGCAGGCGATGTCAGGCGGAGGAAGGCCGGCGGACACCAGGGAGCTGTTACAGCAGGATGCAACCTACACCCGATTGCAAGCACTGTCCGAAAAGCAGCGCAGAGACTCCTGTAAGTATTATTTGATGGACAGGCCCTATCATAATTGGTTGTTATAGCTGGTAAACAGTAAGTCCACCCTTTACTCAGGACGGGTCACTCTAATAAAAAAGGCCGAGCATCCCGACGGATGTTCGGCCTGTCTTGCGGCTGTTAGTCAGCCGATCATTACACTCTTATCAATGACATCAGTTACAGGGAACCGCGCCGATGTCGGAACCGTCACTGGCCGCGCCGCAGACCGGGGAGTTGGGGAGCGGGGTGTAGTTTTGATTGTTATAGTCAGTTAACAACGGATCTGTAAATAGACTATTGATATCAAAACCGGCATTTTTCCAGCGGGTTTCTGTGAACTTGCCATTCCATTTTCCAGCGACATATACACTGGAGGAATGTATCAGGTTAAAGTCTCTGATAAACAAGTCGGATGTCCAATACTCGTTTTCTTTAGCGTCACAACAATTGTAGGGCAGAGTTCTTCCGCCTATATCATCAATAATATTGTTACGCATCTGAACGCTATTCGCTCCTCCGGTTGGCGTGCCGCCATCATGGCCAACTCCACCTAATATGGTATTGTTCTGGGCCAGTATGTTGCCAAACCCTCCAACCATACTGCCTACTAGTAATCCATAACGTGACCCTGCAAGCCTGTTGTAAAGTACGTCAACACTGTACGAATACTCTTGACTCAATACTCCTAGACCATATTTAACATTATAGGCAAGGTTGCCACGCAATGTATTCTTATAAGAAGAGTCCTTGTCACGAAAGCCAAACCCATCAATATCATGTGCGATATTATCTTCCACTAGAGCGTAATGTACGTTGAATAGCGCGCTAGAAGAGCCATGAGTATTTGATATTATATCTCCATGAATCCCTGATCCTCGATCAAACAGATCATGAAACTCATTATCCTGGATGATTATGCGCTCCGCGCTTTTGCGACTGTCTCCATAATAGATAAAGCTTGGATTACCTTTATCTGTGGCGTCATATAAGGTATGCATGTGGTTACGTCTGAATAGCCAATCAGGATTGCTCGCACTCAGCTTTATGCAATAGGTCACGCAGTTTTTGATTTCTAACCCGTCAATAACTCCAAACTTTCCGCGAGCAGTCGTTGCTTCCTCAAAGTTAAAGTCTATAACCGGAGTTTCGCCAGGATAGGCGATCAGCTTATTTGCTTTATCCTCCTCATATTGAAACACTTCCGTATAGTTCCCACCTTTGATATACAAAATATCATCGGCGTTACTTTCGGAAATTCCATAAGAGATAGATTTCCAGGGCGCCGCCTGAGTACCATCTCCAGATGAGTCAGAACCGTTGGGAGAAACGAAGCGAAATCCTGATTTTGTTACTTCAACAGTAAATGATTGTGAGGCGGCTTCTTGATTGCTGTCATAAATAGCAACTTGTACGCTAAATGTTTGCCCTTCCAATTGCGAAGAGGGTGTCCAGGAAATTTCGCCGCTACGTGGATCAATAGTCATGCCTGATGGCTTTTGATCCAGCATAAAGTAATAAGGGTAACGTCCGCCCACAACGCCTAACCGAGTGTTATATTCAACTCCGGGATATGCTTTTGTGATTGGCCAGGAAATAACCTGTGGCGTGTCGCTCACCATTGAGTATTTATTGGCGGGCTGTCCCAGTGGCTCAGATATTTCTGTTAACGAAGTGGCTAGTGTCCAGCCGTCCTCTCCTGTGTCGTAATCAATCAGGTACCATACCGGACCCACTGAACTTGGGTATTTTTTCCCGGCAACAATGATGCCGGTAGCTCCTTGAGGCTGGCTGCCAATACTCGCCGTTGAGCTGGTTGGTGGGTTGTCATAGACCTGAACAGTCTCTTCAGTTTGAACGCGGACGTTAAGCTGATACGGACTTGGAGTTGAGCTTGCCTGCGCCAAATGCGCAACTAGCATAGCGGGCGCGGCAAGCATTAGCTTTCTGCGCCAGTTTATTTGAGGGAATTGAGTAGTATTTATTCCTGACATGACCGTCACTAGCTCCTTGGTCGTAAATAAGAGAGTTGTTTTTTGTATTCGGGCGGACGGTAATAATGCTTTTCTCCACCGGGCCCGGCCGTGTAATTTATCTTACGACTAATAACGACATAACTGGGGTGTTTACTAGGTAACCATTTGAAAATAAGTGACTAAATGTATTTTTGATGTGTGCTGGAATGTAGGGGAACCGTCCTGTTTTTATAAGATGGAAACTTAGAGCTGGTGACTTCATCTATAGCCTTTACCCGCCAAGCTTCGTAAACTTTGCCGAATTTTGGATTCGGCTGACTTCTTCTAATGACCTTTCGTATTCTTCATACCTCGGACTGGCATCTTGGCCAGCATTTTTTCGGTAAAACGCGGGCGGATGAGCACGCCATGTTTTTCAACTGGCTGTTGGAGCAAGTCCAGGTACATGAAGTGGATGCTCTGATCGTCGCGGGTGATATTTTTGACACCGGAGCGCCGCCCAGTTATGCGAGGGAGCTATACAACCGCTTTGTCGTGGAGTTGCAGCGGACTGACTGCCAATTAGTGCTGTTGGCGGGCAATCATGACTCCGTCGCCACGCTGAATGAATCCAAAGATCTGCTGGCCTGCCTGAATGTGCATGTCGTGGCGGGTATGCCGGAAACGCCGGAAAACAATGTGTTGCTGCTGAATGACCGCAATGAGGAGCCGGGCGCCATTTTGTGTGCGGTTCCTTTCCTGCGGCAGCGGGATCTCACCACCAGTAAAGCGGGACAGGATGGTGTGGAGAAACAGCAGGCTTTGCAGCAGGCGATTGCCGACTACTATGCACGCCTGTTTCAGTTGGCGCAGGCGCGCCGCGAGGAGTTTGGCGAGGCGCTGCCGATCATCGCTACCGGTCATCTGACGACCGTGGGAGCGGAACTCTCTGATTCGGTGCGGGATATCTATATTGGCGCGTTGGATGCTTTTCCATCTGGAGCTTTTCCTCCCGTTGACTACATTGCTTTAGGCCACATTCATCGCTCACAGAAGGTGGGCGGTCAGGAGCATATTCGCTATAGCGGTTCGCCGATTCCTCTGAGTTTTGACGAAGCGGAGCAAACCAAGTCAGTGTTGATGGTGGACTTTGAAGATGGGCGCCTGCAACAGGTGACGCCGCTGGAGACCCCCTGCTTTCAACCCATGCAGGTGATTCGCGGCGACCTGAAATCAATAGAAAAGCAATTGGGCTCTATTGTCGCCCCTAATTCGCAACTGTCGCTGTTCAGTAATGCGGATAAGGTCTGGGTCGATATCGAGGTGGCGGCGACTCAGGATTATCTCGATGATTTGCAGCGTCGCATTCAGGATATGGTCGGCGCATTGCCGGTGGAAGTGCTTTTGGTGCGGCGTGAGCGCAAGAATAAGGGGCTCAGGCTGGAGCGGCTGGAGAAAGAAACCTTGGCGGAGCTGACGGTGGAAGAAGTTTTTGAGCGCCGCCTCGCCCAGGAAGTCTGGGAAGGCGAGGATGCAGAGGCGCGACGGCAGCGTCTGATGGGCATGTTCCGTCAGGTAGAGAGTGATGTGCTCGCGGACGGTGTGGAGGCGGATGTTGTCGCTGAATCCAGTGTCGAAACCTCTGTGACGGGGGGCGATGCATGAGAATTTTGAGCCTTCGCCTCAAGAACCTGAACTCCCTTAAAGGTGAGTGGAAAATAGACTTCAGAGCGGATCCTTTTCATAGCAATGGGCTGTTCGCCATCACCGGACCGACCGGCGCCGGCAAAACTACACTGCTGGATGCGATCTGTCTTGCGTTGTACCACCAGACGCCACGTATCAACGTCTCGCCCCTGAATAATGAGATCATGACCCGACATACGGCGGAGTGTCTCGCGGAAGTCGAGTTTGAAGTCAAAGGCGAGGCCTATCGCGCCTTCTGGAGTCAGCGGCGTGCGCGCAATCAGGCGGAAGGTCGGTTTCAGCCGCCTCAGGTCGAGCTGGCGACTGCGGACGGCAAAATTCTTGCGGATAAAGTGAAGGACAAGCTGACGCTGATAGCTGAGTTAACGGGTCTGGACTTTGCTCGCTTCACCAAATCAATGTTACTGGCGCAGGGTGGCTTCGCTGCGTTTCTTAACGCTCCCGCGAATGAACGGGCTGAGTTGCTGGAGGAACTGACCGGCACGGAAATCTACGGCAAGATTTCCGCCCGGGTATTCGAGCGCCAGCGCGAGGCGAAAGGGGAGCTGGAGCGTCTGCGCGCTAAAGCGGAGGGGCAGGATCTACTCAGTGACGATGAACTGACCGCCTACTACGAAGAAGCGGCGGCTCTCGAAACTCAGGAAAAAACAGATGCCGAACGCCTGGAGTCTTTGCGGGCGCAAAAGCAGTGGCTGGACCGATTGAATCAGGCGCAACAGTCCTACAACGAAGCTGAACAGCGTCTTAGTGAAGCGACGGCGCGGCTGGAGCAGGAGAAATCCGACCTGGGGCGTTTGGCGCTCAGTGAGCCGGCGGAGAAGCTGCGTCCTTTCTATAAAGATTTTCAGCAGGCTCATGACGCTTATGCGCAGACAGAACGGCATATCAAATCTCTGACGGAAAGTCTGGAGTTAGCCCGTGAAGAGCTGGAGCGCAAATCTTCTGAGCTTGCGCTGGCGAAACAAGCGTTGATGCAATTGCAGACGCAACGGGAAGAGCTGGAAAGCCTGGTGGCGGAAAAGGTCATGCCGCTGGATCAGGCGATCGAACAACTTCGTTCTCTGATGCAGCAGCAACAGGAAACCGTCACTGAGACCCTGCGTCGCCAGGTGGAATCTGGAGAGCAGGAAAAAAATCTCTCCCATCAGCTGAAGGCGTTGCGGGGGGGGATTCAAGAAGCGAATGAATACCTCGAAAGCAGGCGCTCCCATAAGCTATTGCCGGAGAATCTGCCGTTATGGCGGGAGCGTCTGGCGCAGCGAACAAAAGCGAAGATTGAACTGGCCAAGTTGCAAGAGGCTGTCAGCACGCGACAGGCGGTGCATCGCCAGCAGGAAGCGGAGTCTGCTCGTTTGCAGGAGGCGCAGGCTACTGCGCATAGCGCTCTGGAAGAGCGTCGTCAGGCCGTCATGGCGACTCAACAAGCCATACTCGACGTATTGTCGGGAGAGGCTGAGGTGGATCTGCGGGAACGCTTGGCGGCAATGCAAAAAAGCCGCACGGACCGCTTCCGGCTTGGGCGTTTGGCGGATGACCACAGCAAACGTAGTCAGGAATTGATGGCGCTGAATGCGCAACTCAGTCAGCGCGAGAGCGAGTTAGAGCAAGGAAAGCAGTCTCTGGCGTTGATGCGTAAGCAGTATAAAGCGGAAAAGACGCATCTGGATGACCTGGACCGTCTGCTGCAGCAAGAGCGTCAGATTGCTTCGCTTAGCGAGCATCGCGCTCGTCTGAGTCCCGGGGAACCTTGTCCCTTGTGTGGCTCCCACGATCATCCTGGCATCGCTGCCTATGAGGCGCAGCGGGAGTCCGACACGGAAAAACGTCTGCAAGAGAAGCGCAAGCAGCTGCAGGAATTGGAAGACAAGGGCAAGAAGCTGAATGAAGCGGCGGCCCGGTTGTCCAGTGAGTTGGAATTGGGGGTGGCTACACGCGGCAAGCTGGAGCAGGAAATGGCGGCCCTGCGGGGGGAATGGGAGCAGCTGTGCAAGGATTTCAGCGTCAATCTGGCGATCGATGCGCCTGCTGGGGCGGAAAACGCGGTTGATGTTTATTTACAGAAAGAAGAAACCAAAGAAAATGCTCTGGCTGAGCGCGTGCGCTCATTGGAGCAAACGGAAAAGCAATTGCAGCAAGCTAAAGAGTCCGCCACAGTTGCGGAGCAGGAGCTTGGCGAGATTCGCAGAAAGCTGGAGTTGCAACAGCGCGACCTGCTGAATCTCAACAAAGAGATTGAGGGGCTCCTTACGCAGCAGACGGAACAACGCTCTGCGCTGAGCGCCTTGGAACAGGGGTTGACGGAAGCGTTTTCCAGCATGGGCTATGCGATGCCTAAGGACGATGACCAGGATGCCTGGCTGGAGGCTCGCAACGCTGAAGCACGAGAGTATCAGGCTCGGCAAGAGAAACTGGAGCTGGGCGTGAAACAAGCGGGAGATCTGGAGCGCCAGCTTGAGCACGCGGCGGAGAAAACCGCGGAAATTGCGCAGACCTTAACAGGATTGCAGGAAAACCTGGCGCAGACGGAAGCAGCGTTGACTGAGAAAAAATCGCAGCGTCAGGCGTTATTTGGCGATAAATCGCCGGCGGAGGAACGCAAGCGCATGCAAGAGCAGCTGGCGACGACGGAGAAGCGTTGGGCCACGTTGCAGGAAGACAAAGAAAGGGCCGACACGGCGTTGCAGCAACACCTGGGACGCGAGGAAGTGCTGAAGACGCAATTGGGCTCTCAGCGCGCACTCTTATCCGATGCGGAGCGCTTATGGAGTGAAGCGCTCGCCGCCAGCCGATTTGCGGATCAAGCCGCCTTTGAACAGGCGTTGATTAATGAAGAGGAACGACAGGCGCTGGCGGTATTGAAGCAGGAGTTGGATCAACAGAAGGATCGGGCGGCGACGCTGAAGCAACGTGCGGAAGCCGAACTGAATGAGTTGTTGGCGGCGCCGGCGACTCAGCTGAAAGAGGCAGAATTGACGGAGCAGCTACAAGCTGTCGCGGACGGACTGAAAGCCATCAGTCAAAAACAGGGTGAAATCAGACAACTGTTACAAAGCGATCAGTCCAGACGGATGAGCCGGCAAAAGCTGCTGGTCGATATTGAGCTGCTGCAGCAGCGTTACGATGACTGGGCATATTTGAGTGGCCTGATTGGGGCCGCGGACGGCGCCAAATTCCGGCGTTATGCGCAAGGCCTGACCCTGGACCATCTGGTATATCTCGCCAATCAACATTTAAGTCGGTTACACGGTCGTTATGAATTGGAGCGTCGTGAAGGTGAAGCCCTTGAATTGCAAGTGGTGGATACCTGGCAAGCGGATACCGTCAGAGACACCAAAACCTTGTCTGGCGGGGAGAGCTTCCTGGTGAGTCTGGCGTTGGCGTTGGCATTGTCAGATTTGGTCAGTCACAAAACCAGCATCGACTCTCTTTTTCTGGACGAGGGCTTCGGCACACTGGACAGCGAGACTCTGGAGGTGGCGCTGGATGCTCTGGACTGCCTGAACGCCAGTGGCAAGATGATCGGCGTCATCAGTCATGTGGAGGCGATGAAAGAGCGTATTTCCGTGCAGATTAAAGTGAAGAAGATGAGCGGTTTGGGCGTCAGCCGGCTGGATAACCGGTATTGCCTGGAGAGCGCGATGTAGAGCGCGATTTGGAAGAATGTGAAGGCAATAAAAAACCGAGGCGCTTGCCTCGGTTTTTTTGTCCGCTTAGAGCAGTATGTGCACTTTGCGGGGGTCGCTCTCAAGTCCGAAGAAGTTGGTGATTTTCTTTTCACCATCTTGCACTAATTCACGGACTTCTGAGGCTGATAATTCTTCCGGGATATTACGGGGCATCAACTCCCGTAACTCGCCGCCGAATGCGTAAAAAAACAGCTCAAGTCCGCTTGGATGAATGGCGTTTCTTTGGCTGCTATTGATTATCCAGTCCACAACATTAACCGTATATGTTTCTATGTATTCGAGTGTAGTCTAAAGAATCAGTCGGTTAGCGGTCTGTAGTGGATTCTCTGTAAGCATTATTGCTTAAGGCGGAAAGCGTGAACTTAAGCCTGGGCGAACGTGCGGTTCGCCCTTGAAAAATAAGGCTTTTCAACCATTGCAGCGTTTGAGCGCAGGGATGGCTTTACGCATATCCTGCAAACTGAATTCCTGGTGAGAAAGCGAAGACTTTTGCTCACCTAATACCAGGTAAACATGTAGCATTTTGCTCTTTTCGAGTTGCTCGCTCAGGTCCGACAGTACAAGTGTGCGGGTAGGGTAATCCTGTTGCGAGAATGACATCAGCTTGGATTGGTCCAGGCGTAACCCTACACCGTGCTTTTTCAGGAAAATGTCTGACGAGGCGTAAACGACAAAGCGGCCCGGCTCTAAGGATAGCCATATCTGAGACGTGTGGTCGCCGACTTCCACTTGGCGGGTTGGGGTGCTGAGGCGGCAGCTATCTGGATGTTCCCCGTCCCAATTGCGCTCCAGCGTCCAGATGCCGAATGAACCGACGTTCTGACTCAGCGCGGCCGTTGTGGAAGAGCGTTCGATAGATGCAGGCTGTGCTTTGACTTCCACCACCTTCAGCGACCCGGTTTCCTCATCTATCACTTCTTCACTCGGTTTTGTAGCTTTAGTGTCGACGTTAACAGGCTGAGATTGAGTGTTTTCTGCAACCGTCAATATTTGCTGCGAAGACGCTGAATGAACGGGAGACGCTACCGTAGCGGGTTGCGCCGGCGGGGCGGCTTCTTCTAGGACGACAGTGAGCGCTTCCGCTGTTTGCGTATTTGTTTGTGACAGGTCTTTATGCGCGTCTTCGGGCGCCAATTGCGGGGCTTCATGTCCGGCTGCGGGAGGAGGACTACTGAGGATTTCCGCAGGTGCGCCAGGTGATACTGCATTATTGTCTTGCAGAGTGTCCCCGGATGCGGAGGCCATATTAACCTGGGTCGGAGAGGCGGTATCCTCAGCGGCGATGGACGCTTCCGCTCGGGTCACCTCTTCAGGTGGTTCTGGTGTTTGCGCATCACTCCACCAGGAGACGGCGCACCCTTGCAGGCTGAAGACCAGGCTGGCGAAAAGACTGACGCGAACAGTGTGGCGAAAACGGCGGGAGAACTGCGATTTTATTATTGTTAATGGCATGGCTGTTACCCTGAAATAGGCGTTGCTGAATCGACATGGCAGCTGTTGACTGGGCAGGCTAGCACTTAATTTCAGGGCAAACTGATAAACAGTCCTCGAAAACAGCGGGTTATTCGCTGGCGGCGGCAAGCCGCGCTGAGTTTATTGCAGAATACCTTCCGACGTCATAATGCGTCGGGGAATGCTCTTTCTGAACGCCAGCTTTTCATTTTTGTCGATATCGAAGTTGGCTGCGAAGAAATACAGGTCCGGGCCTTTTTCCACCCAGCCGACCCACCAGGCCAATCCTGGCTTCGTGGCGTCGTTGTATCCTGGCATACCCAGGCTATAGCCGGTTTTGCTTCTTAATACATAGGCGTTGGCGGCTTCAGTCAACAGCGCCTCTTGTACAATTAGTTGATTGCGTTCAGAAAACGGCAGTCCGGCGTAATAAAGGCGGGACAGAAATTCAATTTGTTCCGCAGCGGATATTCGCAGTGCGCCGTCAAGCCAGAAATGGTCAGCACCGCCGCTGATATCTGCGTTGCCATAGTTCGCTTGAGCGACATGGTGGCGCATGCGCTCCTCACCAATCTGCAGCGCGAGGTCCTGAAAAACAGGCTCGACGGAATTTTGCATAGCTCCACGTAAGGTGAAATCGTCTTCCCATATTTTGAACGGACGTTTTTGTCCGTCCCAGCGAAATATCTCCCGACCGTCTTTCAGGACTCCGGTTTCCAATGCAATCAACACCTGCAGGATTTTGAATGTGGAGGCGGGGACGAAGCCTTCTGAGGCGCGCTGCAGGTTGCTGGTCTGACAGTTGTCCGTATTTTGTCTGCAAAGCATGAATACGCCCTGAACCTGAGCGTTGCGGAAATACTCGCGCCAGTCGCTGCGCTCCGTTAGCTCGCGGGCGTAAAGAGAAGAGCAAAAACATAAAAAATACAGGGTAGTCAGAAAGCGCCGTAACATGGTGCACTCCGAGTCTTGGGGCGGGGAGCGCATACTATTACGGAGACGCAGGTCGCGCAATCAGGAAGCGCCGACATGAAAGTAAATATTTTACGTCATTGGGCGCAGGGCGGATTCTTTGCAAACTAGCGGTTATGGTCCACTCTTAATGAAGGTGCCTTATCTATAATTAACTATGAATCTCGCAACTGTAATGAAGTTCTTGCGCGGCTTCATTGTCGTCTGGGTTACTGTTTCGTCCTGGCTGTGTCATGCTGGCGGCCCGCCTGTCGGGCGCTTGTCCGATACGGATTATTTCCTGTTTATCTCTCCATCCCCCACTGAAAACATTTTCTGGGGGAAGACCGGCGCCTTCGCTAAAGTGGTGGCGAAAGACCTGGGTGTTAAACTGGAAGTCATGTACGGGAACGATCAACGCTTTAATGTGCTCAAAATGGGCATGGAGGCGCTGCAGCGCCCTAATCCGCCGAAGGCGATTATTGTCGGATATTTTTTTTCCATTACAGAAAAACTCCTGCAGGAAGCCAATACTCGTGGCGTTGGCATTTTTCTCGTGAATACCAGTGTACCGGAGCGCGACCGGGCTCTAGTGGGGCTGCCGCGCTCTGAGAAGTTTCCCAACTGGCTGGGACATATGTATCCCGATGATGAGGAGGTGGGGTATCTGGTCGCGGAGGAGTTGTTACGACAGGCTCAAGTCAAGTGGCCGCGTAAGAACAGCTTTGACCTGCTTGCCATTAGCGGCGGCATGGACTCCACTGCGGCCCTGGACCGTAACGCTGGTTTACAGCGCTTTCTGTCAGAGCACAGTAATAAGGTAATCCTGAAGCAGCTGGTGTACGCCAACTGGTTTTGGGATGAAGTCACTGCCCGCACCCCGAAAATGCTGGAACGTTATCCATCTGTGGACCTGATCTGGGCCGCCAGTGATTTGATGGCGCTGGCGGCGCGCTCGGTGGCTCCTGAGCCGGAGCGCCTGATAGGTGGTGTGGATTGGTCGAATGAAGGGTTGCAGGGGGTAAAGGACGGGCGTCTGTCCCATAGTGTGGGTGGGCACTTTGTCGAGGCAGGCTGGGCGGTCGTGCTTCTGTATGATTATTTCAACGGCGTTGATTTTGCGGATTATCTGGGGGTTACTATTCGCACGCATCTGGCTCTGGCGACGGCGGCCAACGTGGATAAGGCTATCGATGTCGTCACCGAAGCCCACTGGGCTAAAGAGGATTTCCGCCGTTTCTCTTTATCGTTGCGCCCGGAAAATAAGGGCTACCACTTCCACGATTTTTTTACTGAGTAGCTAATTCCCCAATAACTCCACTTTGATAAGAACGCTTTGTTCATCTGCGCTCTGTCTGCGTGTGGAGTAGGTAATGCCGCTGTCTGAGCGGTTGCTGGTTAGCGACGCGCCTCCCAACTCTACCCACTCTCCAAGTTGGACGACGCGAATGGTGTCCAGAGAAGATGTATTGATGCGGTGCTGTTGAATGTCGTCTTGTTCGTTGCTTTGTGAGCGGACTTTCAATTCAACCCGGTTTTGTCCGGTCAGGCGGGGCTCTACGTAGACGCCGCTGCTCAGATCCAGATATTCCACGCTATCCACCAATCGGCCATTGATCCGTTGTGTCGTTCTGACCGGCTGCTTTTGGCCGGTATTGATAAAGGCGGAAGAGCCTTCCACGACTGTGAGCGTTTGCTGTCCGCCACCTCGTGTGGAGTAAACTTTCTTGCCTGCTTCGACCCGCGCCGATCCGCCGTCGTTGCTGATGACGCCTGAGACGCCCCAGCCGCTGTTTTCCCCCAGTCGGTTGCGGTCACGGCTGACGGTAATGAGGAATTGCCGTTGCGGAGTATCCAGTTGCATCACCAAGTCATGTATTTCCGCAATGACTGAGTCGTCAGCCCGAATGAGCAACTGGTTGCGATGACCGCTGATATGGGCCTGATCCTCGGGGTACAGTTCCCGAACCTGCCGCGCCATGTCCTCCGCTGTCCGGTGTTGTAGTGTGATCGTCTCCAGACGCTGGGCCTGCGCCATGAGACTCAGGCCCAAAGCTAACAGCAATGTGATGGCGCGTAGCATGTCCATACTCCCTCAATCGATTCTGGCCTGACCACGAAAAGTGGAGGCGGTTCAACTGAGGATAAAGGACGTCGCTGAGGAGTTAAAGAGCCGGCGCGGCGCTGGCGCTGGTTTCTTGTTTGAGTCGCACACCGAAGTTTTTCAACGCATTCAAGCGGGCCAAACCTCTGGTTTCATATCTTTCGGAATACATCAACGGCTTGGTATGCGACGCTTTGCCGAAAGCGCGGGCGAAAGCGTAAAGATAGCCGTTGCGAACATCCACCAGAGAGCCTTCCAAACGCACGTCCGAGCTGGTGTGGTGCGCTGGGACCACCCACATGCCTACTACCGTGATGTTGAGAATGCTTAGAGGGTTAGCGTATTCCTCCTCACTGCTGTTAATGTCGAAAGCGAGCCAGGCGTCCGCCTGAAAGCGCGCGGCTTCCATACGCTGTTCTTCAAGCTGGCAGTTGTCATACTGATAGCAATTTCTGCGTGTCGATTCTGGCGCGACAAACAATTCGGACACCAATCCGTTTTGTTTCAAAAAGGGCTTCCATGACTCGATTTCCTCAATCTCCTCCTGGCTCCATGGGTTGTCATTGGCGGGCTGTGGTACGTACAAACGCAATGGAAGCTCTGCTTGTGGCTTCAGGGCCTCGATTTCTTTGACCGAGTCCGCTCGTGCGTATTCTTTGGGCTGTCCAGGCTCGGCGGAGATCCCTTCCAGCGCGGCGCGATTGAAGTGAGAAGAGGTGGCGCAGCCACTGAGGTAGAGGAGTGTAAAGGCGGCTAAAACAAATTTTTTCATGATCGATTCCTAGTGCTGATTGCGGCAGTGGCTGCGCTTGACGCAGCCTTTGATTCCCGGTCAGCATAGCGATTTGAAAAGGGGCCTAAAAAACCAGTTTTACAGCAAAAACTGGTCTTGACATTTTGCGGGGATGGTATGTCAACAACTTTTAATAAAATTCATCGCCTGAAGCGTCTTTGGACATGGGAAGCATTTGTGGCCCAGTATGAGGCAGGCCCGGATATCAAAACGCTGAAGGCCAACTATCTCCATCCCCACCATAAACCCAATAAAAATACAGTGGACATTATTAACGCTTTGCATGAAAGGGAGTTTCCCAACCCTTTTCCTGCGGCATTGGAAGGCATGTTCGATCTGTACGAAGACCTGTATCGTCGCAATGGCGACTTGTCGCAGGAGGAGAATATCGGGCGCCTGGAGCATTTCCTGCGCCATGAACTGAGCATTGCAGGGCGGGAGCCAGTGGGACGCGCGCGCTTGTTGTGGCTGTTGGGAGATATGCTGTTTGACCGTTGCCTTGGCGCGCGTAAACGCAATCAGGAGCAACGGATGTTGGCGTATCGCAGAGAGGCGATTCAGGCTTATCAGTCCGCACTGGATATTCTTGAGCAGACGCAACTGGCTAATTTAGTCATTCGTTATAAGTTGCGGCAGAATATCCTCGCCTGCTATCTCAACGCGTCGAAACGCCAGGGCGTGTGGACGAAAGATCCGGAAACCCTAAGTTATTTCCATGAATCTAGTTTTCTGGCGCGTACTAAAGAGCTGTTGGCTGAAGAGCCTTTCCAGTGGAGTATCGCCAGGAACGGACTACGTTTTGCGTCACTGTTGGAAAATGCGGACGAGGTCATTTATTTTTTCGCATGTCTGCTCAAGGTCAGCGCCCGATTTGCTGACTTTGATTACCAACCCTATCAAGCACCTGCGATTGGACGCAGCAAAGACTTCGTATGGGCGCGGGAAAATGTATTGACGGATGAGCGGGTTCGCAGCCTGATTGATGAGTGCAAATTAAAAGGAAAAACCAAGTGAAAAAGCTGTTTAGACAGAAGATGCGCTGGCTGCGGCCTGTGCTGGTCGCTCTGTTGGCGCTGGTGTTGTCATCCTGCGCGTCGCACCATCAGCCTGATCCGCAAACTCAGCACCCGGTTTGTGACGAGACGCAAACGGACAAAGCATGCCACAAAGCCGAGGAGTTGTCCGAAGACGACGACATGGGGCGTTTGCGTTGAACGACTTTAATCACTCAATAGCCCATCCGCCTCTATGAATCCGTCGCTGAAGCGCTCGGAGACCATCACCGTCCGTATGGCTTGCGCCAGAGCCGCGAGTCGCTTGCGGATTGGCGTAGACGGCGGGTAACTCAAGTAAAACTCCGTCAGTAACGGCGCGCTAAACGACGGAAACAGCTCAATGACTTTGCCTTCCGCGATATCTCGTCCCACAGCGAAGCTGGGCAATATCGCCATCCCCAGATTATTACGCACGCCCTCCGCCAGCGCGAAGGTATTGCCAAGGCGCATGCGCTCCGGCATCGCATCCAGACTGAGATCATTTTGCCTTAATAACTGTCCCCAGCTGGCGGCTTTGCCGTTGGCGCGGGTAAGCAGGCGATGATGTCTCAGATCTGCGAGGGTTGCCGGCAGGCCGCGCCGTTGCAGATACTCTTTGCCGGCCACCACCTGTTTTTTGGAGGTCGTCAGCAGGTGATGCGTTAGCCCAGCGCCTGTCGCAGGAGAGCGAATTGCGACGTCAAACTGCTGCGCGACAAGATCGATAAGGTCATCACTGACATGCAGCTCTATTTGCAGCGCGGGCGCCAGACGCTCCAGTTCTGCAATGGCGGCAGGCATAACCAGACTGCCGAAGTCGACGGGAGCCGTGACCTTTAACCTTCCACCGAGGCTCTCTCCACTCAGGCTGTCGAGAGTCGCCTGCAAGCGTTGCTCGCTAATCAGGTACTCATCCACCAGATTCTGCCCGGCATGGGTCAGATGGATACGACTGCCGGATTGGCGCACGACCAGACGAACTCCGATCTTTTGCTCCAACTGCCGAATCTGGTAACTCACCGCCGCTTGAGAGAGGTGCATTTCCGCCGCCGCGCGGGTAAAGCTGCGAGCGCGATAAACCGCGGCGAGAAAGGGCAGATGAGCGATGATGTGATGAGATAAATTCATAAAATAATTTTATTAATTAAGAAAAATAAACTCGTTTCACAAATGTTAGACGCTGCCGCAAGCTATCCCAAGTGAAATTTTTCCACCACGCACTGCTGATCCAAGGACGTGGCGCGTGCGATGTGTTGCAGGACTGATTTGAGGGGAGGCGACTATGAGAGCGGCGCTGATGGCCCTGTGCGGCTTTTTCTTTTTTACCTGGATGGACTTGAGCATCAAGCATTTGTTGGCGACTTACCCGCTGCCGCAGGTGATTTTCTTCAACTGCCTGTTTGCTCTGCTGGCGTTATCGGTATGGGTGGCTCCTCGCTGGACGCTGTTGAAGACATCGCGACCGGGCTTGCATTTAGCTCGGGCCGTCATGCTGTTGCTGGTCGACGCCTTGGCGTTTTACAGCTATGGCGCCGCGCCGTTAACGGAGGCGTACAGTCTGATTCTGACCATGCCTGTCTTTGTCGCGGTGTTCGCCATGGCGATGAACATAGAACGTTTCGATACGGGACGTTTCATGCTGGCGCTGGTGGGGTTTGTCGGCGCGTTGGTTGTGCTCTCACCCAGTTTCGGTGTGGTGAACATGGCTTTATTGCCCGCCTTGGCGAGCGCCATGATCGAGGCCGCGGCCTTCATTATTGTGGCGAAATACAAAGACCAGGAACACCCCCTGGCGTTCGCCGTTTATGGATTGAGCCTGATCGTCGTCGTGACGGGATGCTGGCCTGGATGGTCTCTGTTCTCTTTTGATATGTCGGCGCTGACGATTAGTGCGGCGGGTGGCGTGTGTTACGCCCTGGCCACGTTGTTGGTGCTGTCCGCATTTCAGAGCGGGTCGCCCAGCACGGTTAGCGCGATGCAATACTCTCAGTTGGTGTGGGGAATGGCGTTGGCTTACGTATTCTGGGAGGAAACGCCTGCGTCCCTGGCGCTAATCGGCGCCCTGTTGATCGTGGCGAGCGGTTTGTTGTTGATGCGTTGGGAGATCAGCGCAAGGCGCGCCAGGAAGCGCGCGCCGGTTGCGATATAGGCGAGGCGTTACATGGGAAACAGTCGGACGGGTTCGATGGCGACGCTGTTGGAGGCGTCGCTCAGCCAGACCTGCCCATCCTGAATGGTGCATTGCAGGTCCATGGCGCGCTGTGACAATTCCGCCAATTGTTTGGTTGTCTCCGCGCTGACTTCCATAATGCGCAGGTTAGCGAAGCGGGTGAGCTCGTCCTGATACTTCCGCCACCATAACGGAACGGCTCGACCGCCGTAGGCGTAAATGATGACTTGCCTGGCGCGGCCGCAGGCTTTGCGAATGCGGCTTTCCTCCGGTAGCCCGAGGTCAATCCACAGGTCTATTTCGTCGCTCAGGCTTTTTTCCCAGATATCCGGTTCGTCCTGCGTGCTAATGCCTTTGGTGAACTGCAGACGATCTGATGCGTGCAGCGCGAAAGCGACCAGACGCAGCATCATGCGTTCGTCGGTTTCTGAAGGGTGTCTGGCGATGGTGAGCGTCAGATCCTCGTAATAGTTCCGGTCCATATCTGCAACATGCAGTACGGCTTTATAAATGGTTGCTTTTAACGCCATGGGGGTTGCTCCGCTGATTTCGGCGGGGATTATACCTCTGCAGCGATCACAGTGAGAGGGGCGATTACTCCGGGTTAAGGTATTTCTGCTGGATCGCCTGGATTTCTCCTTTATCCCACAGCGTTTGCAGCGCGCGTCTGAGACTGTCCACCGTCACGTCCGGCGTCTCCAGGCTGCAAGCCATGTAGAGGTTGTAGGAAATGTCATCCAACGTCAGCACGTTCTCTACCTCCGCAGGGGAAAAACCTTCCTGTTTCAACATGATAGGGAGGCTGAACTCACTGAACGGAATCAGGTCGATGCGCTTGGCGAACAGCATGCGAATGTTGAGCTCGTCTTCCGGCATCAGCACAATATTCTTGCCTACCTCGAAGCCCTGTTTAACCAGATAACCCTGCTTGATATCCTGATACTCGCCGCCGACGATATAGCGCTTGGCGTCTTCCAGGCTGCTGATATTGATGTCCGTCCGACTTTTCAGCTTGTAAAGATTGACCCGAAACGGCGCAATTTCTCCCACCCATTTGAACAACGGCTCTCGCTCAGGCGAGCGGGCGATGGAATAAATAAGCGTATTGGGCTCGGTTTGAGCCAGCTTATAAGCCCGCGCCCAAGGAAAAACGCGGAACGAAGATATGCTGACGCCTGACTTCGCCAGCACGGCTTTCACCACCTCCGTCGCCATACCGCCGACATCTCCGTTTTCTTCAAAGGAGTAGGGCGGGAAGTCGGTGGTGACGACTTTGATGTCGGCGGCGAACACTCTTAGGGAACATAGCGCGAGCGTTATTGTGACGAGTAGTACGCCAAGCTTTCCTTTAATACTTAAGGGTGAGTCTTCCATAACGGTGCTGCTAAGAGTCATAGTTTGTCCTTTTGATGTGGCGTACCAGGAATAAGTTTAATGTATAACCGAAAGCTTTCACCCTGGAATCTAAATGAGCTCTCCATGAGCTTTGCTGCTGTGGAATAGTCCTTGTATTTCATGTAATTATTTATTACACGTGAGGTGTTTTCATCTTTTTTGGCGCTAATGGTTTGTTTTAGTAGCCCAAGGAAATGAAACTATGGATTTCGCAATTAACCCGGATGATTTGAAAAGGACTCAGGCTGTTCTCGCAACCAACGGCTTCGGAGAAGTTCTTCACACTGCTGCATGGCTGGTTGCGATGTGTTACATCGGAAAGGCATCGGATGTCGAGTTAATCATTGACCCGTTGGGGCCGCAAAATAGTGTTGTTTCCGACGGGCAGATATTGCACTTTTTACATAAATTTCATCCAATAAATTCTAAGCTTAAGCGACAGAATAAAGACGATCCTCTCGCGACAAACCGCACCACTCTTACTGCCTATAGTCACCTCGACGAGCTTGGATCTCCGTTAATTCGTGAAGAAATCAGAAAGGCGTTTGTATTCGCCTGTAGCCCGGTTAATCCAAACATTGAAGGTCAGCTACACCGTCTTTTGGGCAATATACAGCGAAACAAAGTATTGGTGTGGGTCCGGCGCAGTAGCAAGGACAGGAGAGGTACGTCAGAGGCGTCTTTGCAGCAGATTGTGAATGCGCTAGATGCGCTAGGTCTTGTGGCGGTGCTTGTAGGCGACCTCCGGGATATCAAGAAGGTTCCTGCAAAAGCGATTGATCTGACTCCTGTGCAAAACACGCTTTATGCATCGAAAACTTCTTATGTCAGCCAAGGCGGCCTGTTACTTTGCGCCCATGGTATGGGGGTTTTTGCGTCGATAGGCATGATGAGCGGAGGAATGGATTTTGGCGCCTTCCTGGGAATACCTACGGTCAATATAACTAAGTATGCCCCCAGTCCGACTGTGTCCCAGCGGATGCGGGCGATGGCGAAGATAGCGTACATGAAAAACGTAGGCTACGATGAGGCCAGCTACAACTCACAAAGTAATACGCCATTGCCGCAGCGCGTTATAGATGAGGCGATGAGCTACATCAGCGCATGGCATAAGAAGTCCACCTATCTGGCGTCTTGGTGGGACCCGGTTAACAATAGTCTGTTCCGTTAATAGCTTCCGTTATTAACTAAACAAAGCCCCCACACTCTCCCCGGAATGGATTCGGCTGATCGCCTCCGCCATTAAGGAGGCGACGGAGAGTTGGGTGATTTTCTCCAACTGTTTATGTTCCGGTAGATACACGGTATTGGTGACCACGAGGGAGGAGATGTCCGCCTCTCTCAGGTTGGTGATCGCGGGGCCGCACAAAACGGGGTGCACTGCGCCTACATGAATACTGCGTACGCCGGCTTGCTGCAGGGTTTTGACGGTGGACATCAGCGTGCCGCCGGTGGAAATTTCATCTTCGAAGATCACGGCGTCCATGTCCTTTACGTCACCGACGACGTGCCCTTGTTTGACTTGGGTGTCGCTGACGCGTCGCTTATCGATGATCGCCAGAGGAATATTCAAGCGTTCGGAAAAACGTCCCGCCCGTTTTGCGCCGCCGGCGTCCGTCGCTACCGCCACCATCCGGCTCAGGTCGTAGTTCGCTTTGAAGTAGTCGGCGATCAGCGGGACGGCGGTCAGGTGGTCCACGGGGATGTTAAAAAATCCATGCACCTGGTCTGCGTGTAAATCCATGGTCAGCACCCGATTGGCGCCGGCGGTTTGCAGCAAATCAGCCATCAGCTTGCCTGCGATGGAAATGCGGGGGGCGTCTTTCTTGTCGGAACGGGCGTAGGAGTAATAGGGAATGACTGCGGTGATACGGCGGGCGGAAGCGCTGCGTAAGGCGTCCAGCGTAATCAGTAGTTCCATGATGTGTTCGCTGACCGGCTCGGTAAACGGCTGTACTACAAACACATCCCGCTCGCGCACGTTCTCTTGAATCTGTACAAACAGGTTATCGTTGGAGAAACGTGAGATTTGCAGGGGGCTTAGTTCTATCCCCAAGTGCCCGCATATTTCGCGGGCCAGGGCTGGGTTGGAGTTGCCGGTAAACACTTTCAGGGGATGTTTCATTGCGCTTCTCTCGTTGGGTTCCGCGCTGCATTGATAACTCGTATTACACATCAATTCAAGGAATTGCGCTATTTTATTGGCGCCCTCCAGCTTATTTGAGGCGGAGCTCTTTATTCCTTGTGGACGTCGCGGTACATCAGCATATCCCATAGGCGTTGTTCTTTGACGTCGTCAAAACCGCAGGTTTTATTCCAGGTTTTGGGGTTCTCATAAGTGCCAAAAAGCATGTCCCACCAAGTGATATCCCCATAGTTGTTCTTGTGGCGGCCATATTCATGGTGGATGCGATGCATCTCCGGACGCTGAAAAAGGTAACCCACCCAGTGCGGCGTTTTAACATTGGTGTGATAAAAGAATTCGCCTATCGCAGTGCAGAAGGTATATACCGCGCCTGCGGCGGGGTCCAGACCGAGTAGTGCATAGACCAGCAGGCCGCCCAGGATGGAGTTGAAGATCATTTCACCCGGGTGTTTATAAAAGGATGTGATCACCTCAAGACGCTGAGGGCTGTGATGTATCTGATGAAAGATGCGCCATAAAACATCGCTTTCATGGCGCCAGCGATGCCACCAATAGAAAACAAAGGTGGCGATGAAGTAGGCGAACAGTCCGCCGGCGATGGGATTCAGGTGATCAGAGAGATGAAAAACGGAGTAAGCGGACAGCCAGATTTCCCAGGTGACGCCAGCCAGCAACACCACCGCCAGTTGGAATGCATTCACCAGTAATACGCGGAACCACCAGGTCTTTACCTGTGGAAGGCGCCAACCGGTGTGCACACGTTCCAGAATAAAACAACCGATAAAGATCAAGAAGAGACAAAGCAGCATGATGCGGTCCTGACAAGAGTGGTTGGAGTCCTTGGAAGAGCGGCTACCTTGCCTGATTGATCCGCGTCGGCGCTAACTTGGAGGCGCACGTCGCGCTTTGTAATACGCAGGGTTCTAGCATAAGCTACGGGCAGGATTACTTGTGTTGAAACGATTCTGTCTATGCGCGCCCGCAATATTGTTTTGTCGTTATTATTGCTCGGCCCCACGTTATGCGTCGGGGAGGAACTCAAGCCTTTCACCAGCGATGGCTGCAGTCTGTTTCCAGATGGCTCGCTCAGTGAAGAAAACCTTTGGCTGGAGTGTTGTTACCAGCATGATCTGGCTTATTGGAGAGGCGGGACATACGAAGAGCGCGTGCAGGCGGATAAAGCCCTGCAGCAATGCGTCGCCAACGTTGGAGAGGAAAACCTGTCGTTTGTGATGGAAACCGGAGTGCGCTTCGGTGGATCGCCATACTGGCCTACCGGTTTTCGCTGGGGGTATGGCTGGCCTTATCTGAGAGGGTACAAGGCGCTCACTGACGAGGAGGCGCATCAGGTTGAAAAGGCATTGGAGACGTTGACTGCGCAATAGTGCGGTGGAGTGAGCCGAGGCGTCAGTCCGCTACGACGAATAGTAACGCCTCAATATCCTCGATAATCTCTTCCTGGCGCAGCATATTGGTTTGCAGGGTTAACACGTTCATACGTTCCTGCAAGTGTCGCGTTGCATACTCCAGATGACTGAGCCGCTTCCTGTTTTCCCCCAGTAATGCATCCTTGAGACAGGATTGCAGAGAGGCGAACAGGTACATGGGGGTGAGTTCCAGCAACAGCTCCGGTGCGGGACGGTACATCATGGGAGTTATACTTGCGGCGCCGTCTCCATGATTCTGTTTCGGGAAAAGTGGAAATCGGCGGGGATGTCCGTCCTGCTCCCGATAGTAGAGTATCTCCGCCTCGGTCAGTGGGTAGCGTTCGCTGTGTTGGGACAGAAGAGTGACCAGCTTATCGGTGACGGATTCGACGTCCTCCGCCACGGAAGGACCGGTGACTTGCGCCAACACTTCAAAGTCCGCGTGCGTATGGCGATATAAACGATCGCCCACCAGAATGACGCCGCATGGCGTTGTCCTAATAATCTCAGTGGTTGCGTCCAGCAGACGCCGGTTGATGTCGCCGCAAAAGCCTCTTTCCGTTCCCAGCACGATGATCAGTTTATGAGGGGGCTTGCTTGCATTGGAGCCCTGCTGCAGTTTTGCTATTGCTGCGCGCATGCGTTCAGTGATAGCCAACTGTGGCGGGATTTGTCGCTGTAATTTGCGGGTTTCCGCATAGGCGAGGGCCTTTAGCGCCGCCATGATTTTATTCAATGTAGCGTATAGCTCTTTCTTACCCTGCAACTGGCGTCTGCTTGGCATGGTTCAGTCACTCTGGCTCGTCAGCATTTCCTGAAGCGCCGCCATCCAGTCTTCGCGTGGCGTTTCCAGACTCAGGCGAGCGTTGAGCCCGGACCGTATCTTCAGTAACGCTGAAGGAATGTCTGTGAGGTTATGGTCGTCCAGAAGTCCTTCGTTGTAAGCGATCATCCAGGCCAGTTCCTGCTCCGGCGAAAAGCGTTCGAATCGGTCCTGTTTGAGGAGTTCGCGGAGCAACTGGCCGCGTTTGATGATGGTCTGCATGCCTGGGTCCAGCTTGGCGCCGAAACGGGTGAAGATTTCCAGTTCCAAAAAACGGGAATAGTCCAGCTTCATGCGGCCCGCCTCATGTTTAATGGCGGGATGCTGGGCTTTGCCGCCGATACGCGATACCGAGCGCCCCACGTCAATGGCGGGACGTACGCCGGCGGCGAACAGGCTGCGCTCCAGATAGATCTGGCCGTCCGTGATGGAGATCAGATTAGTGGGGATGTAAGCGGCGATTTCTCCCTGCTGGGTTTCTGCAATGGGCAACGCGGTAAGACTTCCGCCGCCTTGCTCGGGCGAAAGACAGGTCGCCTGCTCCAGCAATCGGGCGTGTACGGAAAACACATCGCCGGGGTAGGCCTCGCGCCCAGGCGGTCTGCGCAGCAACAAAGACAGCTCCCGATAGCTGCGCGCATGGCTGGAGAGGTCGTCATACACCACCAGAACATGGCGTCCTTGACGCATCCAGTGCGACGCCAACGCCGATCCGGCGAACGGCGCCAGATACTGCAATCCGGGCGGCGAGCCGGCGTCGGCCACCACCAGCGTGGTGTAAGCATCCGCGCCATGCCGTTGCAGCGTTTGCATGACACTGACCGCTGCGCCCCGTTTTTGTCCGATCAACACATAGACACAGCGAACATCTTTATCTTTCTGGTGTAAAACCGCATTCAGCGCGATGGAAGTGCGGCCCAGTCCTTCGTCGCCAATGATCAACTGCCGCTGTCCTCTGCCGATAGGAATCATGGCGTCGATCATACGGATGCCGGTATAAAGCGGTTCATGCACGAAGTCCCGTTCAATGATGGCCGGCGTAGGAGCGTTAAGGTTTACCCAGACGCCCTCATGCAGGGGCGATTGACCATCCAGAGCTCGACCGATGGGATCAATTACGCGGCCAAGCAGGCTGTCGTGGGCCAGCAGTCCCAAGGGTCGACGGGTGCGATGGACTTCCTGTCCGGCGGTCAGGGAGCCGGTTTGCTGCAGGATGACGGCGCCGACCAGCTCTTCGCAAAGATCGAACACCATGCCCTGGCTGCCGTCTTCAAAGTCCAGCAACTCTTCCATACGCGCTGACGGCAGGCCTTTGATCCAGGCGACGCCATCGCCGACGGACACCAACACGCCGCGTTCCTGTATGCGGACGTCAGGGGAGTAATCGGATATCCAGTCACGAGTGCGCTGCAGTGCGCCGCCATCTTTGCCGGGATTGCGGTCTTGCATGGGATCGGTGAGATTATTCATGGTGTGACTCGGCGAAACCTCTTAACTCATCCGCCAGGTTCAAGCCCAGGGTCCAGCCTCCAGAGGCGATTCTGATCCCGGCCAGAAGGCTTGCGTCTTGCTGAAAGAGCACTGAGCGATGATCCGCCGCCAACGTTTGTAGCGTCTCCTGCAGGCGACGCTGGGCGCTTTCCTGCAGTGGATAGGCGGTGCTGATTTCAATGTCTCCGCCATTGCGCAAGCCGCTGAGTCGTTCAGTGGGCCACGCGCTGACCCGCTCGCAGAACAGATTGACCAAACGCTCTTCCAAATGAGGATCAGCCAATGGCCGCAATAGCGCGGAGGCGAAACCGGCGCCCATCTGCAACGCCTGTTCTGCGGTCTCTCTGCGCCACTGCTGGTTCTGGCTTTCGCGAGCTGCGCGGGCTTTGTCCACTTCCTGGTCCAGTCGCGTTCGTAATGATTCCAGCTTGCCCGCTTTTTCGCGGGCGAGTTCCTCCTGCAGTTTATGACGGGCTTCCTGCCTCTCCTGTTCCCAGGTCTGCAGACGCTCGTTGTACTGGCGCTTGAGAGCGTCGGCCTGCTCCTGGACATCGCGGGCCCGATCAAGGGAGGCTTTGATATTGGCCTGCCGCTGCTCGACGATGTTCAGCACGGGACGGTAGAGAAAGCGTTTCAGTAACCACACCAGAATAATGAAATTGATAATTTCCAGTGCGACGGTGGTCCAGTCCAGTTCCACGGTATTTTCCTTTTAGGCCGATCGGCGTTATTGCGCTGGCAGCAGGTACTCCAGAAGCGGGTTGCGGAACAAGACGATCAGCACGATGACCAGCACGTAGATCGCCAGGGATTCAATCATCGCCAAGCCGATGAACAGCGTACGGGTTATCGACTTTTCCGCTTCGGGCTGTCGCGCCAATGCATCGAGCGCGCTGCTGATGGCCTTGCCCATAGCCAATGCGGGCAGCATGGCGCCCAGCGCGATGCCGATAATCGCGGCGACGGTCGAGAAGGATGCAAAGCTGTTCATGGTCTCCATTAGGGGGCTCCTGAGTTTGAACGTGACGAGGTCGTTATGGGGGATTCCGTTGTTTGTTGCATGGCTCCGGCGACATAGATTAGCGCCAGCATGCCGAAGATGTACGCCTGCACCAGCGCTTCAATGATGTGCAACATGAGAATAGGCACGGGCGCCAGAAAACCCGCCACCAGCAGAATCAGCAGCGCAGCCATTTCCAGGCTCATGATGTTGCCGAACAGGCGAATGGCTAGCGCCACGGTGCGGGTGATTTCGCTGATAATGTGAAACGGCAGCAGAATCGGACTGGGAGACAGGTAGTGCTTAAAGTAGCCCAGGCCGGACTGGCGAACGCCATAGGCGTGCACCGCACAAAACACGACCAGCGCCAGGGCGGCGGTGACCGACAGATCGCGAGTGGGCGAATGCAGGCCGGGAATGACGCCAAGCAGGTTGGCCACGGGAAGAAAAATCCAGAAAGTGCCTATCAGCGGCAACAGGCGCCGCGCATTACGGCTGTCGGCGCTGGCGATGGCGTTTTCCAATGTCAGGACGACGCCTTCCAACATGGCCTGGGCGCGACCCGGCTGCAGGGAAAGTCTGCGCGTCATAAGAATGCTGGCGACGACCAGAACGAGCATGATCAGCCAGGTCATGACCACTGTTTCATGAATCGCCAGCGGACCAATCTGCAGCCATACCGGAGTAGAGACGCCGTCATTCATAAGTGTTCCCTTATGCGATGCTCTGAAATAGTAAAAGAAAACCCGGATCGGTTAACCCACATGACTTACTCCCGCAACGCCAGATAGGCGTTGACGCCGCCCACGACGATGCCAAGTAAAATAAAGCCCACTGTCCAACGTACGGAGTAACCTTCGCCGAGGCCATCCAGCCAATGCCCCAGATAAGCGCCTCCGATGACAGGCAATACAAACAGGAAACCCAGTACGCCAAGAATGCGGGTCGCCTGCATCAGAGTAGAGCGTTCCCGATCGGCCTTGTCGAGACGGGCCTTGTCCCGTTCCAGATTGTCCCGTAAGCGTTTGTATTCCATGGCTCGCTGGCTTCCTAGTCAGTTAATTCAGGCGCGGCTCAGTCTGCGCATCAGTTCATGCTCCAACTGTTGCAGATGGACATGAGAACTGGCGCGACGCTCTTTCTCATTGGCCAGCCATTCCATTAAGCGCTGCTGGATAATGTCCGCGTTGGCGTTAATAAAAAAACGTCGTGTGCTGAAGTAAAGCACGCCTTTCTCAAATTCCAACAAGCCGCCAGTGGCCGCCAGAAATTGCGCTCCCTGGCCGCGCGTCAGCTGACTGAGCCCGGGCTCGGTCAGGGTGAGGAAGTCGGCATGGCGCGCCTGCAGGCAGAAACCGCCGCTGGCGTCGCGGCTACGAAAGGAAACCAGATCGTCAATGCGTAACTCCTGGTCGCTGTCTCGTAGAATGGCGGTGAAAGGCGTCATGACGTCAATCCTTCCAATCCGCCGCGCATGTAAAACTGGTCTTCGCTGACATCGTCATAGCGACCTGCAAGGATGCCGTCGCAGTCTGAAATGGTCTGCTTCAACTCCACGGAGGCTCCGGTCATGCCTGTATGGGCGGCGGTGACGGCAAAGGGCTGGGTGAGATAACGTTGCAGTTTTCTGGCTCTGGCTACGACCAGTTGGTCCTCCGCGGACAACTCCTCCACGCCCAACATGGCGATAATGTCCTCCAGCTCTTTATAGCGGGCGAGATGCCCGCGCACCGCTTCAGCGACCGTGTAGTGGGCGGCGCCAAGGGTATGGCGATCCAAAGCCTTGCTCCCTGACAGCAGTGGGTCCACGGCGGGGTACAGTCCTTTCGCCGCCTGGGTGCGGGATAGAATTACGCTGGTGTCCAGGTGGCTTAAAATGGTGGTCACCGCCGGGTCGGTCATGTCGTCGGCGGGAACGTACACTGCTTGCACGGAGGTAATGGCTCCATGCAGAGAGGAGGTGATGCGGTCTTCCAGCTCAGCCACTTCGCTACCCAAAGTCGGTTGATAGCCCACCGTGGCGGGCATGCGGCCCAGCAGACTGGAGACTTCCGCGCCGGCTTGCACGAATCTGAATACATTATCCATTACCAGCAGCACGTCCCGGCGCAGGCTGTCGCGAAAATATTCCGCATACGCCAGGGCCGATAAACTGACCCGGAAACGCACGCCGGGAGACTCATCCATCTGCCCGAAGACCAGCAGGGCGCGATCCATGACGCCGGCGTCCTGCATGTCCCGCCAGAGTTCGTGCGCCTCGCGAATGCGTTCGCCGATCCCGGAGAACACGGAAACGCCTTGATGAAGATGCGCAATCGCGTGCATGAACTCCATGATCAACACGGTTTTCCCCACGCCGGCGCCGCCGAACAGGCCCGCCTTGCCGCCGCGGAAAAACGGGCAGAGAAGATCGACCACTTTGATGCCGGTTGGCAGAAGGTCGCCTTGGGCTGTCAGTTCGTTAAGCGGAGCGGGGGAGTGATGGATATTGCGGTATTGATCGGTTTCTATGACGGGGCCGCCGTCAAGCGGCTCGCCGAAGATATTCAGCAGACGTCCCAGACAGCTTTCCGCTACGGGGACATGCAATGGCGAACCGCTGTCATACACCTGCATGCCGCGCCATAAGCCTTGGGTGCTGTGCAGCGTCACCGCCTGGAGTTCATTGGGGCTGATGTGACGGTGCACTTCAAAAATGCAGGTGTCGCCATCAAGACGGGTATAGACTGCGCGTCGCAGAGGCGGCAGCTGAGGGCAGCGAATAACCGCCACCGGGCCGTGAACTTCGACAATTTCTCCAATAGGCGCAGCGTCTGCGGTCATGTGGCGAGATCCTTGTCGTGCATAATTGTTTGTTTCCTATGGAATAAAAATAATCAGTGACAATCGGCGAGTCAAAAAAGAGTTTTTTGAGTGTAGGCGGCGGGAAGGAGGCTCCGGTTGATTTGGCGCATTTTTTGGGAAAGCTGGCAGGATGGTAAGGTAGAGACCTTGATTCCCACAGGTTCGGAATGTCGTTAAGATGAACGCCAATAAAAACAAGTGTAGTTGACCATGCTCCCGGCTGATTCGTTCCATCCGCCCCATCGCAAGGCGCGCCAGGTCGCGCTGGCTTTTTTGTTGCTGGCGACGGTGTCGTTGAGTTTTTTCCTCTCCCGCAACCTGCTGATCAAACATAACGGCGTTGAGTCGGAGCAACTGTTACAGGCGTTTGAAAGCGCTTTGCTGACGGCGATTGATAAATATGTCTATTTTCCCGCTATCCTGACTGCGGACCCGCGTTTTCAGCGGATGTTGCGCCGTAATGAACGCGACGACGACATTTCCGAACTGCTGAATCGCTTCAATCAGGCGGCGGGCTCTGATGAGATATTCATTATGAACGCGGAGGGGCTGACCCTGGCTTCCAGCAACTATCGCGACGCCACCAGCTTTGTCGGTCACTCTTATGCATTCCGGCCTTATTACGCCGACGCCGTGGCCGGACGCACCGGGTTTTACTATGCGGTCGGCGTCACTACCGGCAAGGCGGGGTTGTTTATCTCCGCACCGATACGGGACAACACTGGACGCATACTCGGCGTCACTGTCGTTAAACTGGACCTGACGCCGCAACAGACGAGTTGGGCCGCAACCGGCAACCGGATATTCCTGAGCGGGCCCAATGACATTATTTTCCTGGCTTCCGACCCGGCTGCGTTGTATCGCTCATTGAAGCCGTTGGAGCAAACTGTGATGGCGGAGCTCAAAGTCACCAAGCAATACGGCTCTGCTGAATCGAAGCCATTGCCGGCGGAAGCGGACGCATGGTCTAAAGCGCCTATTGTGGAAGTGGACGGCGTTCGTTTGCTGCTGTTTTCGCGCCAGGTCGTCAGTCAGCCCTGGCGGATGCACCGGGCGTTGCCGGTAGTGGATGTGAACACCATGGCGGCGCTGATCTCCGCCGCGTGCGGCGGCGCCGTGTTGCTAATGATCGTGCTCGCCCTGTATTACCGCGAGGCGCGCCAGAAACGCCGCACGGAACACCGACTGTTGAAAGTGATCGAAGAGAGCGATGCACATCAACGCGCCATTATTCAGAACACGGACGCGGGATTAATGACCCTTAACGAAAGCTTTGAAATTCGAGAGGTGAACCAGAAAGCGGCGGAACTTTTCGCCGTGGAGGCGCAGGGGCAAGGCGTATCTCTGGACCCGACGCGCTTGTTGTCGCCGTGGATCAATACGCCCGACGGAGAGGTTAGAGAAGCGGAAGGCTATCGTCCGGATGGCGCGTCATTTCCCATTCTGTATTGCGTCAGCCTGATTCGTACGGGACCGGATCGGGAATATTTGCTAACCGTACACGACGTCAGCGAACTGAAAGCAGCGCAGGCGTCTTTGCTGCAGGCCAATGAAGAGCTTGAGGCGAGAGTGGAGGAGCGCACCCAGGCGCTGCGGGCGACTCAGGAAGCATTGATGCAGGAGCGAAAACTGGCGGCGATGGGGCGCATGTCCGCGGCCATTGCCCATGAGCTGAATCAGCCGCTGACTGCACTGGTCAGTTATGTCGCCATGGGACGTCTGTATCTGGCGCAGGAACAAAAAGACAAAAGCGCCGCTACCTTGGATAAAATGGATGCGCTGGTGCAACGCATCGCCAGAATTTCCTCTCAGCTCAAGTCGTTTGCTGGCATTCGCTCCGTCGACTTGCGGCCGACTGCTTTACCGGCGGTCATGCGTTATGTGGAGGAGGTGCTGGAGCATAAGCTCAAGCAGCAACGGTCGATCATTCGTACGCAGATTCCGGAAGGGCTTCAGGTCATTGCGGATCAGCATATGTTGGAGCAAGTCATGATTAACTTGCTTGATAACGCCATCGCTGCAGTGAAGTCCGCCGTGCAGCCTGATATTTTCGTTGCGGCGGAACCCTGCGGCGATAAGGTTATGATATCCGTTCGCGACAATGGCGAAGGGATGGACGAAGAACGTATGCGCCACCTGTTCGATCCGTTCTTCACCACCAAGACAGGAAGTGAGGGGTTAGGCCTGGGATTGGCGATCAGTTATAACCTGCTGCAGGACATGCACGGGGAGATAACCGTTACCAGTACACCGGGTGAAGGCAGCGAATTCACCCTTAGCTTACCGGCTGTAATGCATTATGACTAAATTGGTTTATATCATCGACGACGATAGCTCCGTCAGAGAGGCGTTGGAAGAGTGGTTGGCGCTGGCTGGCCTGGAAGCCAAAGGATGGGCGTCCGCAGAGGCCGCCTTGCAAACCATTGATGAGAATTTCGCTGGCGTGGTGGTGTCAGACGTTAAGATGCCTGGTCTGGACGGCATGGCGCTGTTGCAGAAAATGCCGAAAAATATCCCAGTGTTGCTGATCACTGGTCATGGCGACATCGCCATGGCGGTGGAGGCGATGAAACAGGGCGCTTATGACTTTATCGAAAAGCCGTTTCAGCCTACGCATCTGGTGGATGCAATCAAGCGCGCTTGCCGGCAGCGTTCTCTGCTATTGGAAAATCAGCGCTTACGCAAAGCGCTGGCGTCCCAGCAGGGGCTGGAATCCATTCTTATCGGGGACTCGCCGGGCATCAAACGACTGCGTCGACATGTCTATGAGCTGGCGCAGCTGGACGTGGACGTGTTGATCCATGGTGAAACTGGCGTAGGCAAGGAGTTGGTGGCTCGATGCTTACATGATTTCGGAAAGCGCGCCAAACATCCTTTTGTCGCCCTGAATGTGGCGGCGATTCCGGAAAATCTGTTTGAAAGTGAACTGTTTGGGCATACCGCCGGCGCTTTCACAGGGGCGCAGAAAGCTCAGGCGGGTAAGTTCGAGTATGCTAACAAAGGCACGCTGTTCCTGGATGAAGTGGAAAGCATGCCGCTACATTTTCAGGTTAAGGTGTTGCGTGCCTTGCAGGAGCGGGAAGTGGTTCGGCTCGGCTCGCATCAGGCGATAGCGCTGGATGTGCGCGTGGTGGCGGCGACCAAGGAGGATCTGAAAAAAGCCGGAGATGAAGGACGCTTCCGCAGTGATCTTTATTACCGGTTGATGGTGGCGGAGTTGCGCATTCCTCCGTTGCGTGAGCGACGCGAAGACATTGCGTTGTTGTTCGCTCACTTCCTGAAGCTGGCGGCGCAGAAACATGATAAAGAAGCGCCCGAGCTACGCGGCGATGACTGGATCGCCCTTGAGAGCCATAACTGGCCGGGCAACGTGCGGGAACTCAAGAACTTGGCGGAGCGCTACCTATTGCGGAGCCAGTTCAGCGATGAGTCCATAAGGGAAGTGCTCTCTGGCGAAAAACTGGATACGATCAGTCATTCAGATCAATCCCTGGCGTCCCGTGTCGCGGAATACGAAAAAGCAGTTATCAGCGCGGAATTGACCGCCAAGAAAGGCAATATCAATCAGGTGATGGAAGAACTGGACCTGCCCCGCCGCACGCTGAATCAGAAGATGCAGCGTTATGGATTACGGCGGGAGGATTTTTTGGGAGGATAAGCGGGATCGGCAGGATCAGTTGACGATATCCACCCATTCTTTACGCCAGTCCTGCGGAGCAAAGTCGTCTGGCCAGTACTCAACCTGTTTGACGATTAAACCGTCTCGAACCGTACTGAAGGTGAGGGCGCGTCCACTAATCACTCCATCAGTGACGGACACATCCGTCACTACCTGCTCGCCTTCACAAAGGATGTGATTAAGCGTAAAACGCCACTGGCCCTGCGCGGGATAATTGGCGTTGATCAGAACAAAATTCTCACGCCCTCGAATGACTTCACCAGACTGTGGCCAATGGCAGACATAATCCTCCGACAGCATCTCGCTGGCCTTATGGAAGTCATTGGTTTGCATGAGTTCCCAGTATTTTCTAACTACGGTCTTTGCGTTCATGGTCAGCGATTAGATTCCATTTCCTTATATAAATACGTGGGAATCATCCATGATTCGGGTATGAAGAAGGAAGCCCCTAAGCAAGCCTTTATTAGTTGGTAAGCTAAAAAGTGCATATCAACATGGAGTTACTTGCAGGGCGGAGCCTAATGCGTCACTAACGCCATTCAGAATATGCGTCGTTATCTGCGCCCTGTTGAGGGTGATGTCCATAAGGAATCCAAATATCACGCTGATGTAAGCGATGTATCCGGTTCCCATGTAGTCGTTGTAGAGGATGGTGTAAAACCAGTCCTGTCCTATAAGGTAAATTGTGGAGCTGATGATTGTTGAGATGATTATCAGTATGCCGGGAACGGCGAGCTGTATATGGGCTTTGGGCTTGACCAGAGAAATGAGCAGCACCGCAAGGAAGGCGGCTAAATTTGTGCCGAGAAATATTCGTAAGTCCGCCTTGAGCGACTCCGTAATATCCATGTACTTCTCTTTTATAATGTTTTCCAGCCTGCCTTTTGCGCTTTCTAAAGAGGATATTCGGTTTAGAAAGTTGTTTGTGATGGACTGGGATAACCTCTTTTTCTTTTCGCAGTCATATCCGCACATGGAGGCGATGATGCTGGCGATTTTATCTGGCAGGTTGTTTTTGAGATCTTCAAGTATTTGTTGCTCTTCAATACTTAGCGATTTGGCGAGGGTTTCGGCCTTTTCTCTCAGCGATGACGCTTTGCTTTGCTGAAACTTTTCACGGACTTCCTTTTCAATCTGTCCTTGGATAAAGCTCTTTGCTGAACGTTCCAATGTGTCTGTGGCAACGAATGTAATGGCGAATAAAAAGCCAAATAATATGGCCCCAGTAACGCCAACTGATCTTAGGAATAGCGTCATATCAGTTCTCCTGGGGAAACGGGATCGATGGCGGACTCTTTTTCTGAGCTAGCATAATTAGGAAACAAGCCGTGACCACTAACAATCCGAGTGTCAGGTTAAACAAGATAAACACACCGGCCCCAAAAACCAGGGAGGCGCCGGCATATACTGGACTTTCTTTTCTCCGTCTCGCCAGGAACGCACAGAATATGGCGGCGAGGGCGCCAGAAAACGCGATACCGTGATTGATCTGCACAGCTAACTCTTCGGTAAGTGAAAAGCCGCCAGTGATAAAGGCGGGCTCCGCGACAGGAGGAGCGATGGAGAAAGCAGACAATATATGGGCGTAGAACTGTGCGAAGAAAGTCACATACTGATCGTTGATAGACCAATAATACTGGGTGACTCCCAGCAGAAGTACGCCTAGCGCGGCGAGAATAACGCCTGTTCCGGCTATCTTGCTGTGTCTATTTGGCGGCATAAGCATCAAATCTCAATCGTTCATCATGGCCACAGCGTATTGCGTGGAGCTGTCTTCCCTGACTGTCGTTGGGGAGTAAAAAAGGCGGTCAGTGTATATCAGGATTCAGTGAACGCCAACGTGCGCCACGCGACGCCTCAATCGCGCGGCGTTTATGCGGTTTAAAACGTGACGGAGCGCTCGTTCATGGGATACAGCGCGCCTTTATCGATAATTGCGATGCGTGTAGGAGTAACGGAAAAAGCGCCTTGATAGCCGGTAACCTGGACCTTGGGAAAGGACTGCTTCATGGCGTCTTTCAGGCGGCTGGCCCATGGCGCCATTTTTCCTTCGTAACCCCCGCCGCAGGCGCAAACGTGCAGGTTGACAAAGGTGTTGGGTAATCCCTCTTTGGTCAGTGTGGAGGTGAGCTGATCCGGCGTGTAACTTTTCCACTCGCCGCCTTCCCAGGTGTCGTTGCCGTTAACGTTGACTCTTTTCTGTTTGTTTTTCCCCATGTTGCGCTCCGAGCCGATGGTCAGGGCGTCAGCGGCTCCAGTGCCGTGGGTGACGACATAGAGCGTGTCGTCCTTGGTGAGCTTACTGAGACATTTGTCAATCCAGCGATACATCGCTTTGCCTTTGCCTGAAACGCACTTGTTAGCCAGTATTTGATTGACTGGGATGCCCAGCGCTTTCGCAAATCTTTCCGCGAATTCGCTCATTTCGTCACTGTTCACAGGAATGTAAATGTACTGACTTGCCATGGTGTTAGCCTTCTTGTTGATGGTTGCGTCGCCGCTCAGAATTGGTGATAGATATTCATAACTCTGAAAGCGCTCACCCACGAGGAAGGCCGTCGGCTGAAATAAGGAAAGATTGTGCAAATTCAAAAGGCGCTTACGGCTTCTGTCTCGCCAGCTCCTTTCTGCGTCTTTCGTAGTCGTCGTAACTTTCATTCGCCTGCTTCATACAGGCTTCATACTGCGATTGTTCAATGTATTTTTCGCACTGTTGTCTTTGGTTTTCCCGTACGGCGTAGTAAGCCTGCTCGGTTGAGCAGGCCTGGGTAAGCAGTGCGCCGCCGACGAGGATAAGCAGTTGGGTGGCTCTATGCATGTCCATCTCCCTGTATTTTTTGCCTTGTGATTCAGATTGAGCTCGTAGAGTGCGACTCTTGGCCCCGCTAATTTTTCGGTCTGTATTTATCCATCACCTGATCAAGCCTGTCGTTGGTGATCTCTGGGTTGGCTTGTTGCAGGCAGGGTAAGAGCACGGATTTATTCATGCGCTCTCTGGCTTTTGTGGGCGTTTGACCCTGTGGAACCGGATTGACGTCGTTGAAACAGGCGATGAATTGGTCCGGCGTTACGCCCAATTCCCGGCTGATATCCGCGACAGGGCGCTTGGGATCGTTTTTAAGCATGGGCGCTTCCGCGGCCAGGGTCGGCAATGCGAAAAGGCACAGTGTGAGCGCCAGAATGCGTTGGTTCGGCATAGGAAACGTCTCCTCATTTAACGTTTTGTTACAGCTTGCATGCACTGATGGTGTCGTCACGGTTTTCAAGCATAAAGCCACATTCATTGGTCGATAAGCAAAATTTTGCCTATAAAGTTTTAACGATAAGCCAAAATTAGCTTATGGCGCTTTCTGTATTTTGGTTGGCTTCTTTATAAATCAGTAAGTTGTGTAAAGGTGGTAAGCGGCATGACCTTTGCGAAGCATTTGAACGCCTGTGACTTAAAAAAATAAAACTTTGAGGTATTCAGTATGAATCGGTATATCCGACTAATCTCTCTCACCCTTTCCGTTCTGTCCTTAACTGTGTTCTCGTCCGGCTTGCGCGCCGCTGAGGAGAAGAATTACATCATGGCGACCGCCAGCACAGGAGGCACTTACTATCCCGTTGGCGTCGCTATCGCCACCTTGACGAAAGTAAAGCTGCAGCCGACGCATAAAATCGGCATATCCGCCATCAGTTCCGCAGGGTCTGCGGAAAATATCAAATTGATGCGGGATAACGAAGCGCAGTTCTCTATTCTGCAGGGGCTTTTCGGCAAATATGCGTGGGAAGGCTCCGGCGTGTTCGCCAACGAGGGCAAGCAACGCAATATCCGCTCCATCACCATGCTATGGCAGAACGTGGAGCATTTCGTCTTGGACAACAAATACGCCAAAACCGGCACTATCAGCGATCTGATCAACGCCAAGGGCGAACGTCTGGCTTTGGGCTCCAAGAATTCCGGCACTATCGAGTCCAACCGCACGATCCTCGCCAACTTCGGTCTGGACCTGGATAAAGATTTTGACCTCCTTTACGCCGGCTACGGTCCCAGCAGTCAGGCGCTGCAAGACGGTAAAGTCGTGGGCATGGGTACGCCGGCTGGCGTTCCAGTAGGCGCTGTGATTAACGCCTTCGCGCAACGATCCGACATCACCTTGCTGTCTTTCACCCCGGAGCAAATTCAACAGGCGGACAATGGTTTCGACTTGTGGACGCCTTTCACGGTGAAAGCAGGCGTATACCCCGGCGTGAATAAAGATATCGTTACTATCGCCCAGCCTAACTTCCTGGCGGTGCGCGACGACATCGACGAGGAAACCGTTTATCTGCTGACCAAGGCGATTTACGAAAACCTCCCGTTCCTGAACAGCATCCATAAGGCCACCAGCGATATGGCGCTGGAAAAGGCGATCGCCGGCCTGCCGATTCCATTGCACCCGGGCGCAATTCGCTACTACAAAGAACAAGGACTGAATATTCCTGACCGGCTGATGAAATAACAGCCTCCATACCTGAGTCACAACGGGGGATGCGTCCCCCGCTTACTTTGGAGATTTGTAATGAGTCAGTCTGCAACGGAGTGGAGTCAGCTCCGTGACAGCCGCCTGTTTTTTTATGCGGCCGTCGTAGTGTCCCTGATCCATATTGTTATTAATATGACCGGTTGGATCAGCGGTTTTTGGCCAAACGTCATTCATTTCATTGGATTCGCCTGGTTATGCGTGGGCTGGTATGTCTCCAAAGACGCCAGCAAAACATTGAAGGCGTTCAACTATGCGTTGGCCGCGGCCGCAACGGCGGCGACGCTTTGGCTGTTTTTCAGCGAGGACGTCATATATGAACGTGGTCTTCATTTAATCTGGGCGGACTGGTTGGCCGGATGCGTGGTGGTGCTGTCTTCGTTAGAGTTGACCCGGCGCATGGCGGGCTGGCTGATACCAACGCTGATTATTATCGCGCTAGGCTACGTCGCATGGTGGGGGCAGTACCTTCCCGGCGTGTTCCGCTTCAGCGGGCTGAGTCTTGAAACCATCATGTTTCGCAGTCTTTTCGGCGATGACGGCATGTTTGGAAGCATCGCGACCATTTCCTCCAGCTTCGTAATGATGTTCATACTGTTTGGCGCCTTTTTGGTGCGCTCAGGCGCAGGGGACTTCATTATCGACCTGGCCAAACGCTCCGCAGGCAAGATGCACGGCGGACCGGGCTTGATCGCAGTCATCGCTTCAGGTTTAACGGGCACCATTTCCGGTTCCGCGGTGGCCAATACCGCCTCTACGGGCGTCATCACCATTCCTTTGATGAAAAAGGCGGGCTATTCGCCGCGTTTTTCCGCCGGCGTCGAAGCCGCCGCCTCTACCGGAGGGCAACTCATGCCGCCGATCATGGGCGCCGGAGCGTTTGTCATGGCCAACTACACTCAGATTCCTTACACGGATATTGTTGTCGTATCGTTTCTGCCGGCGTTGCTGTACTTCCTGACGATCGCGGCTTTTGTACGGCTACAGGCTAAGAAGGAAGGCCTGAAACCTATCGAGGACGATAACCCGGAACCGCTGTCAGTGTTGATGAAACGCGGCGGATACTCGTTTCTTGTGCCGATTGTCCTGCTGATTGGCCTGCTCATATGGGGATTGAGCCCCACCTACGCGGCGGGGTTCGCGATCCTGGCGGTGATTGCGTCCTCCTGGTTGACGCCCAACCGTATGGGGCTGGCGGAGATCTGTGAGGCGCTGGCGTTGGGCGCCAAGAATATGGTGATGACCGCGCTGTTACTGATCAGCGTGGGATTGATCGTCAACGTGGTAGCCACCACTGGCATTGGCAATACGTTCTCATTCATGATCGTGCAATGGGCGGGCGGACAATTGTGGATCGCCATCGTACTGATCGCCCTGGCCTCACTGGTACTGGGCATGGGGCTGCCGGTAACCGCAGCGTACATCATGGTGGCGACAATCGCGGCGCCGGCGTTGCAGCAACTGATTCTGCAAAACCAGTTGGTGGATTTGCTGGTGGCCGGACAATTGCCGGAGACTGCGCGAGTGACGCTGCAGTTTATGGCGGGAGTGACGGATGTGGATCTCAGTCAACCCATTCCTTACGATCAAGCCGCCGCGCTGGTGGAAGGCATCAGCCGGGATATCCTGCCGACGCTGCTGGATGTGGCGATTGCGCCGGAAATGATTACCTTGGCTCTGTTATCAGCCCACATGATCATCTTCTGGTTGTCTCAGGACAGTAACGTTACGCCGCCTGTCTGTCTGACCGCCTTCACGGCGGCGGCCATCGCCAAAACCTCGCCGATGTCGGCTGGTCTGTCCGCCTGGAGCCTGGCGAAAGCCTTGTATATCGTTCCGTTCCTGTTCGCCTATACGCCGTTTTTGAGCGGCGACTGGGGCGAAGCGCTGCAGATCTTCGTGTTCTCGGCATTGGGTTTGTACGCGTTCGCAGCTGTGTTCGTGGGATGGCTGGGGCAGGCGTTGAACCCCGTTATGCGTGTATTGGTTTGCGCCGCCGCGCTGCTGTTGCTTTGGCCGCTTTCGCTGTGGTGGCATCTTGGCGGCCTGGGGATGTTGATCGTACTGCGTCTACTGAACCGTGCGCGCAACCCATCCGGAGATGCGCCGCACATACAGATGCAATAATCCTTCAGCCTTCTGTTCAGGAAGGAGGGCATTCGCCAATTTCACACTAAGCCACGGATGGCTTCATTTCTCCGGCGCCGAAGCGCCTCCCTTTTCAACGCTTTTACTCTTTTTCACGACGCGGTATTCTCGACCGATTCAATTTGTATGACCGCGGACGCCGGGCGCGCCCGCTTTGCATAAAATATGGCGTCTAAACCCACCTCCAATGAGAGGCGGCGACAACCTCAAGGGAAGCTCTTATGTCCAGAACAACCATCAGCACGGGCGAAATTCAGTTTAAAACCAAAGATGCCGGCGACAAGAAAGCGACGCCAGCCAATCAACCCTGTCACATCGTGGTGTTGGGAGACTTCAGCGGCCGCGGACATCGTGGCCTGCATGAACCGGAGACGCTGGCGAAACGCAAAGTGATAGAAGTGGACCGGGATAATTATGATGACGTCTTTGAACAGATGAAGGTGGAGCTGGATATTCCCGTCATCGATGATGTCATTCGTTTTCGCGAGCTGGATGATATGCATCCAGATTACATCTATGACCGCACCGCGTTGTTTGAGAAGTTCAAAAGCCTGAAGCGTCGCCTCAAGAGTAATGAAACCTTCCAGGCGGCGGCGGAAGAAATCCGCGGTTGGAGTGGCTCCGCTCCGCAAGCGGAAGCGCCTGCTATGGAGGCTAGGCCGTCGAGTGTGGGCGCTTCCAATGACAGCGGTTCTTTGCTGGACAGCCTGCTGGACAGCACATCCGGCGTTCAGCGTTCCAGTAACGCGTTTGATGTGCGCACGCTGGTGCAGGAAATCTTTGCGCCCTATGTGAGCCAGGGGCCCGATCCCCGCCAGCAGGAAATGTTGGAAGCGGTGGACCAAGCCGCCAGCGACCTGATGCGCAAAATCATGCATCACAGCGCTTTTCATGCATTGGAAGCGAGCTGGCGCGGGCTGTATCTGTTGGTGCGCAGGCTGGAGACGGATGCAAACCTGCGTGTTTTTATTGTCGATGCGACGCGCCAGGAGTTGATCGCTGACGCGAACTCCGCCGAATCCATCGACGAGACGGGCCTGTACAAGTTGCTGGTGGAGAAGCGAAGCGCCAGCGGCTCCGCGCCATTCAGTATGATTCTCGCTGATTACGCCTTCGGACCGGAGACAGAGTCTCTGAACTTCCTTTCCACGCTGGCGGGCTCCGCCCATGTAGTCGGAGCTGCGGCCCTGACTGGCGGCTCCGTAGCACTGGCGGGGTGCGGCGATCTGGCGGCGACGCCTGATCCGGATGACTGGGTTGACGCTGTCGATGCGGCATTCTCTGAACACTGGAAAACGGTGAGGGAACAGGTTTGCGCCGGCAGTCTGGCGCTGGTGGCGCCGCGAGTATTGCTGCGCATGCCTTATGGCAAACGCACCTCCCGCACGGAGCGTTTTGACTTTGAGGAACTGCCGGAGCGTAACCGACATTCTTTCTACCTGTGGGGCAATGGCGCCTGGTTGGCGGTGATGCTGCTGGCGCAACACTATACAGATTTCGGCTGGAATTTTGCCCCGGGTAAAAAGCAGCAGGTGGACCGTCTGCCATTGCATGTATACAGCGAAGATGGCGAATCCGTAGTAACGCCCTGTGCGGAGATCAACATCACCGACTCGGCGGTGAGAGCCTTGAGTCAGGTCGGTTTGATGGCAGTGCGTTCCATCGTAGGGAAAGACAGTGTATTGATACCCAATTTCCACTCGATTGCAGCGGCGAGCCCTGACCTTAACGGTCCTTGGAACGCGTGAATTAATGGTCGCCTGACACCTTGAGAAGGGGGCTCAGGCGCTCTCTCTGTCATGAGACAGATGTAGGGCGAGCAAGTAAGCAGCAGTAGTATGAAAATAAGAGTATTAAGCGATCTCCATTTGGAGTTTGAGGACTTCGCTTTCGATATCGACGATGTGGATGCGCTGGTCCTGGCTGGGGACATACATGTTGGCGACAAAGGCGTGCGTTGGGCGCTGGAGCAGAGTCCGGCGAAGCCGATCATTTATGTACTGGGGAATCACGAGTATTACCGGCATATCTACCCGAAACTGGCTAGAAAGTTACGAGAGATGACGCAGGAAACGCATGTTCATGTGCTGGAGAATGAGTCCGTGGCGCTAGGCGACGTCGTTTTTTTCGGATGTACGTTGTGGACGGACTTCGAGTTGCTCTGCGATCCACGTGTGGCGGGTTATGAGTGCCAACAGGTGATGAGTGATTTTCGTAAAATTCGCAGAGAACCCGGCTACTCCAAAGTGCGCTCATTGGATTTGGCGGTGATTCATACTCGCTCGCTGCACTGGCTAAAAGGCGCCTTCGCCCATTGCGACGAGACGCATCCAACCAGCCGGCGCGTCGTTATTACTCACCATGCCCCCACGAGTCACTCACTGCCGTCGCATAGGAAAAATGACATCATCAGCTCAGCGTATGCTTCCAATCTGGAGCCAGTGATCGAATCCTTGCAGCCGAGCCTGTGGATTCACGGGCATTTGCATAACAGCAGTGATTACCAGATAGGAACCACTCGAGTTGTGTGTAATCCCCGCGGCTATCCCGGCGAACGCAATCCGGATTTTGATCCGGCTTTCACGGTCAGCCTTTTATAATTCAGCAGCTAAAACAGGTCTATCCATATCCATGTGACGGAAGTGGCGGCACTCTGGACTGCATGAGCACGGAAAAATATCAGGTACAGGTATCAGGTACAAATAAATGAAAAAATACAGCAAAAGCTTATCTCTGGCGCTCTTTCTATTGTCCGGAATAGCGAATGTGAGGGCGGAGGAGTGCGTCAATCTGGATAGCCTTCCCTCCAGCAATATCGATAATGAAAGGCTCATTCTCGTTTCCGAAAGCATTGCATTATGTCCTCAGGAAGAGGTGATTCGGGGGACGCGATTCAAGCTAAAAGCATCCAATATTACGTTGGACTGCGGCGGTAATACCTTTGACGGAACTATCCCTTCTACGACTGAAAAAACGTCAAGAGCAGTAGACTCGGCTGAAGCATTGGAGAATGTAAGCATCGAAAACTGCGTATTCAAAAATTATCAAAAAGGGCTACTTCTGACCCCCGCGGCGCTAGGGATCGGCGGCGCGAATTACGCAACGGGACTTAAACGGTTTCGAGTGAAAAATGTTGCGATCAAAGACATTGGCGTTTATGACGCGAGTAACCCGCTTGGAGGAGAAGGCCTCATTGTCGGTCCATACAGTCAGGATTTCTTGCTTGATAATGTTGTCGTTGAAAATACGAGACTGTCAGGGATCTATCTGGAGGCATACAGCGTCCGAACACGCGTGACCAACTCCAGCTTTATTCATAATGGATTCTCCGGCAGCGCTTCCGGACGTGAAGCCATCGCAATCGACGCCTCCTCTGAGAACGTCATTTCCAACAACTTGTTTAAAGACAATAAGTACGCAGCGATAGCAACCTATAAAAATTGCGGCGAGGCTGGCGTTACACGGACTATGCATGCGAATGACAACCTCATTGAACGCAATACGTTTAGCTATCACGACAACTACAACGGCGGCGCGGCGATTATTATTGCTGCGCGACAGGCGGCTGCGTTATCCGGCTGCTCGGACGATGCGATGCCGGGATATGGCAACCGATACTTTGATTACTCCAGACACAATGTCATAAGGGAAAATGCGTTTGTAAACAATGTCGCCTCCATAAAGGTAATGGACAGCTTTCAAACCATTTCCGGCAATACCTTTCACGGCACAAGCTGGAACGATCTGAGCGACCCGAATGTAAAACACAAAATGGTGTATGACGCTGTCGTCGGGAACGCGCAACTGGTGGAGCTAGGCTCTCCAGTCATTGGCGTCAGCATTCTCGATAATATCACTCGCACTTCAACGACAAATGTAAGTGGCAAGACGTTTGTGCTTAATCATGGCGCCGCTGCCGCGTTTGCGGGGAACCGGGATCAAAACTACCGCTGCCTTCCCGAAGAAAAAAGTCCGGGGAATGCCTGCGCGGAGCTGGAGACGCTACCTCCGCCTAACCGATGTGAGGTCGCGGTAACCAAGTGTCCTGCACACCCGCGGGAGAACTGGCTGGATGCAACCTATGGCTCCAACGTGATTCAGTCCACATGCGCGGCCAGAGCCAGGCAGCTCTGGGATTGGTGTCGTCTTGATGATTCTGATTCTTACTCTGTGACGACAGAGTTCTTCAGAAATAATGTTTCTCTTGAGACAACAACATACAACGGCGCAAAGCGCTAAATAAAAGGGATGCGCCTGGACGGCGATAAGCTGCGGAAGTCAGGGCCTGGCGCGTGCGGGTCCTGTTGTTTCAGGCAAACGGAAGGGCGCTATGCCTCTACTGGATTAATGGTTAGGGCGATCTTGTTGTGAATATTGATGTGATTGATTACGACTCTCAGTATGCCGTGGCGGTGGCTGATTTATTTCATGGGGCGGTGCATGGCGTCGACTCACAGATGTACACCCCTGAGCAGAGGGAAGCGTGGGCTCCGACGCCGCCTGATTATGATAAATGGAAAGCCAGACTGGATATCAAAAAGCCATTTTTGGCGATAAGCGATGGGCGTCTGCTTGGTTTTATCGAGCTGGAGGCCGATGGCCATATTGATTGCCTGTACACCCATGTTGAGTTTCAGCGGCGTGGTGTGGCGGCCCGGCTCTATCAGCGGTTGGAGCGGGAGGCGATTGACGCAGGTATGACGCGCCTTTATGTAGAAGCATCAAGGGCTGCGCGCCCATTTTTCGAGTCAAAAGGCTTTGTAACGACGCAACTTAATGAAATACAACGCAACGGTCAGATACTGGTTAATTTCACAATGGAAAAGAAGTTAACAAAACGCTAGCACATTTGGTTTTTTTATATCCATTTGATCTTATCGTCGTTATTTACAGAGTAAATCCTTTACTAAACTGTAAATAATGGCGCCGCATAAATAGTGCTTTTTGGATTTTGCGCCCAAACGGACGAGAACAGCCCGCATATTTATTCACGCCAGAACAACATATCCGTCGCAGCCCGAAGTCATGCGCAGTGAAGCGCCAGGAGGCGAGTCGGCGGGAAGTATCCTCAGAGGGGGGAGTGGACATGGCGGAAGCACCCGTATCATCGTCAGATAAGACCCGTTTAGGGGACCTGTTGCTTGAGCGGAATCTCATCACCCAGGAGCAACTGGAAAGGGCGATGTCTTTGCAGAAGACATCCCATAAGAAGCTGGGTGAGATCCTGGTCGAAGAACATTTGGTGTCAGACCGGCAAATACGGCGCACTCTTAAGATTCAGCGTAATTTACGACGCACCGTACTGACATCCGTTTTAACTTTGTCCCCGTTATTCCTGGCAGGGTGCGGGGGCGCGACGCCGGCCAGCGCCGCGCCAAAAACACAGACTTCGACGGAGAGTTCCATCACTGTTTCAGAAACGGAACTGAGCGGCGATACGGTGCTGGATTCGTCTTACACCACTTCTACTAAGGGCGGTAAAGGCGGGACCAAGGGAGGAGGCGGAAGATGGGGCGACGGCGGTTCGACCGACACGACCACGGATACATCGGGATCAACGGATACGTCGACTACGGATACATCAACAACTGACGCCTCCACTACGGACACAACGTCGACCGACACGACAACCACGGACTCATCCAGTACGACGACTGATACGACTGCTTCAAGCAGCGATCAGACTACGGACGCCAGCACTACTGATACGTCGTCGAATCAGACCACCACGACTGACACGACCAGTACGACTGACACGTCCAGTACAACCGATACCACGGCGACGACGGATACATCCACCACAGATACTTCCACAGACCAGACTCAGACTGATGGGGTGGATATCGTTATTTCTCTACCGCCGGCTTCACAGACAGCCTCCGTGGGTTCTTCCGTTACCCTGAACGTTAGCGCCACCGGCAGCAATACGCTGTATTATCAATGGCGTAAAAACGGTCAGAATATTCCTGATGCGGTGACCTCCAGCTATACCATTCCCAATGTGAGCGAAGCGGACGAAGGCAGCTATGACGTCATGATTGGCAACGAAAGCGGTGTTGTGATCAGTGATGCGGCGATGCTGGATGTCGTGGTCGATCGCACTGCGTTGCTGAGCTGGACGCCCCCGGCGACCCGGGAAGACGGTAGCGTGCTTGCCGCATCGGAAATCCAGCTATACCGGATCTATCATTTGTCTGAAGACGGCTCCGTGGAAACAGTATATGAAGCGTCGCCGGATGAAATCAGCTTCTCCTTCGACAATCTGCCCGTCGGTACCCACTACTTCGCCGTGTCGGCTGTGGATGTAAATGGGCTGGAGAGCGACACGTCAGATATTGTGATGAAAAAAGTCTTATAAAAAACAAGGGCGGAATATCCGCCCTTTTTACTTCCCTTACTTCTATTACCCTCACATCCCTCAGTAAGCTGGCGCGCTCTCGTATTGGATGCCTTTTTCCGCCGCCTGGGCTTTAACTGTTGAGTAAATTTTGTAGTCCAGGGATTCTTCTTCTGCGCCGCTGTCTTTGAGTTTCTGTTCGATAAATTCCTGGCGCTGGCGTGATAGATCCGCAATTTGCGTGCGCAGGGCATCGCGTTTTTCCGCCGTTTCCTTGATGACTTTCGCCTGTTCGTCTTTTTCCAGCGCTTGTAACGGGGCGGGTAGCGTCGCCGGGGCGATATTGTCCAGGTCGACGCGGCCGCTGCTAATGTCATCGACCAGCTCGCTTTCCGCGAGGAAGTTGCCTTCACCCGCGGCGGATGCATTAAAGGCGGCCCGTTTAGCCAGTGCGGCATCGGAGCTGACTGCATTCAGTTTGTCCGTGGCGGCGCTTTTGGCGGCGAGCGCCTTACGTTTTTCTTCCGTGCCGTAGAACATACGGGTCTTGTCCATTTCTCTGGATAGGGAAGCCAACTGCTCATCAAATGGCGTGGCCACCGCGACAGCCTGACCGGATTGCTCCACCTGGAAGAAGGAGCCCTGGTTCAACTGCGCAATGCGGCGCCATTCTGTCTGCGTAAAAGGATCGTCGCCCGCCTGGATGGTGTTGACGACGATGCCCTTGGTCAGTGCGTCTTTCAATGTTTGCGGGTATTGCTGTTCGTTCTGATAGTCCATGTGCGGAGGCGCGTCGCCAACCAGAAAGATGACCCGATAGCTGTCTTTATCCTGACTCCAGGAAATCTTGTGCACGGCGTCGAACAGCGCTTGATTGACGCTTTCTGGACCGTCGCCGCCGCCTTCAGCCTGGAAGTCCATTAAGGTGGCGTACATGGAGTCTAAATCCGGCGAAAGGTCGATGACGCGGGTGATATAACTGTCTCCACGATCCCTGAAGGCGACCAGCCCCATTTTGATTTCTGGAGCGGGTTGCGCGGAAGCCATGGTGCTGGCGATGGACCAGATGTTTTCTTTCGCCGCCTGAATCAGACCACTCATGCTGCTGGTGGTGTCCAGAGCGAACACGACTTCAATTTTGGCCCGCTTCTCATTAATTGTCGCGATCGGGTTCGTTGTGGTGATGGGGTCCGTTGTCGTGACTGGATAGGTAATCTGGTTGACTGCCGGCTTCGCAATGGCGAGGTTTTGCAGCGTAGGGTAAAAGGCGACCACGCCGGCGGTGGCTGCAAACAGGGTGAAGGCGAACAGTTTCGATTTCATGGTTTAGTTCCTCCAATAAATGAATGAGCCGATGTCAGGAATGTCTGGATAGACGGCGCAAGGCGGCGTCCGCATTGCGATAGGCGCGTTCGAAATCTTCGTTGCTGACGGGAGCTTCGCCGCGTCCTGACGCAGACAGTTTGCGAGGGATGTAAACGAAGGCCGCTTGCACGAGAAAGAACGTCCAAAGAGCCAGAAACAGGCTGTGTGTATGTAGCGCGGCGACCAGGGCCGCTAGCAGGGCGGCGCCATTGAGGAGCGCATCCAGCGCCGCGGCGATCAGGCTGTCGTGAATATACAGGCATCGCGTCAGCCAGATGGCGGCTGTTTGTATTGTCAGCCAGACCCAAACGCCGGGGTTAAGCAAGAACAAAGCGGCGGTCGCGGTCATCCAGGCGGCGAACACGACCAGGCGTCCGGTGCGGGCGCGACTATCGCGCAACAAGATCACCACATACGCCAGTCCCAGTGCGGAAATGAGCAATCTGAGTCCGAATCCTTCGCCAACCAGTGGCGCGAACAGAACCAGCGCCAACGCGCCGAATATACTGAGCGCCAGCGCAATTGCCGCGCCGCGCCAAAAGGTAGTCTTGCTCATGATGCCCTCCGCTTTTGTTGCTCGCGCAGCATTGCCAGATCAATGTCTTCCTCGGTAATGCTGACGTCTTTGTTATCCCAGGCCTTGGGCTCGACGCTGTGATCGGCCTCGAACAGCGCGGCTTTCTGGCGCATGCTCTCAAGCCGACGACGCTGATCGCAGAGTAATGAGGTTTGAGAGGTAATGGCGTCGGTCAGTTGGCTGGCCTGCTGACGGAATTGCGACAGCAGCAGCTCGCCTTCCAGTTTGCGACGGAGCAGATTGCGGGCGAGGTTTTCATTCTCCGCCTCAAAGCAAAGGTCCAGTTGAGCGTCGAGTCCGTTCAGGGACTTTTCCACCTCTTTGATGCGATTGCCAACCTGCTGTATCTCATACTCTTTTGCTTGCAGCTTACGCGCGTTTTGCGATACTTCTTCCTCCATTTCCCGTATCGCCTGACGCAGAAGGGCGTCGGGTTCTTCCAGGCGGTCCAGCACGGCGTGCATATCCGCTTTAAATAAACGAGTCAGTCTGGTGATCAGCGCCATGTTCGTCTCCTTGCAGGGTGTTCGTTGATGTGTTTCCAGTCTAAAAAGGAGAGCGCCGGCGTCGTAGACAGGCTTTTGTAAAACCTTCGCCGCGCTGTTTACAAAGAATTTACATGGCGTGACGGCTCTTGTTGTTAGACTCGTTTGTAACTACATTCCTATCGCGAGAATGTTCTTTTCGGTACTGGTTGAGGTGGAGATGCAACGCAAAGCGCGCATTCTGATCGTGGAAGATGAAACGGCGATTCGCACCGGTCTGGTGGATGTCTTCGTTTACCATGGCTATGAGGTGGATTTCGCCGTGGACGGCGACGAAGGTCTGAGCAAGTCGCTGAATGGCGCTTATGATCTGATCCTGCTGGATGTAATGTTGCCGGGTAAAAACGGCTACGAGATATGTGAAGCCGTGCGCCTTAAGGACCGCGATCAACCCATCATCATGCTGACCGCCAAGTCTTCCGACGAAGATGTCATCCATGGCCTGTCACTGGGGGCCGATGACTACGTCGCCAAACCTTTTTCCGTGGCGCAATTAGTGCTTCGGGTGCAGGCGGTATTGCGACGCTCTCGCTCCACGACGCTGGATGACGCCCATATTCGTCTGGTTGGCGGTCTGGAGATCGACACCCTGAATCTGAGCTCTCAACGCAAGGGCGAGGACGTGGCGTTTACGCGCAGGGAGATGGATGTCCTGCAATATCTGCATGAGCACAGCGAGCGTCCGGTATCACGAGAAGAGTTACTGAACAAGGTCTGGGGTTACGCTAGGGATCTGGATATTGAAACCCGCACCGTCGATATTCATATCGCCAAGTTGCGTCGTAAGATTGAAGACGATCCCAAACAGCCGCAGCGGCTGGTGACTGTGCGCGGCGGCGGCTACCGCCTGATGACGGAGTCCTGATGGCCGCCTCGCTGCGACGTGGACTTACGCCGGGACGCCTGCGCCTGTTCCTGGCGGTTTTGTTTTTGGCTCTGCTGATCCCCTTTGCGGTATTGGTTTGGCAGACCCAGCAACAGATCAAGTGGGAGGCGTTTCATCAATACCGCTTGTTGGCGGAGGAGTTGTCACAGCGTATCGACTCTGAACTGCAGCGCTGGATCGCCGTGGAAGAAGCGCATTCTTACGCGGATTATCAGTTTCTGGTTTTAACCGGCGATCCCAATACGTCCAGTTATGTGCAGCGCTCTCCTTTGGCGTCGTATCCAGTGGAGTCGTCTATTCCAGGGCTGCTAGGGTACTTTCAAGTGGATGCGGAAGGCGTGTTCTCCACGCCGGCGACCCCCGAGACGCTGGATAACCCAGAGCGTTGGGGTCTGAGTGCGGAGGAGCTGACTCAGAGAACCGCATTGCGCGACACCTTGTTGGATATTCTCAGCCAGAATCAATTGGTGCAACGTCGCAGGGCGGATGACAAGCCTCTCAATTTGATGGATGAAGACACAGGCTTGGCGGATGCGGCGGGGACATCCTCAAGTCGATTCAGTTCGTCATACGAGTCTGGACTGGGTGGCGTGAACGAGAGCGCCGATTCTGGCGGCGCCATTGATACAGAGATGGACAGTCTGGCTATGGCTGAACCAATATCAACGCCAGCCGCGCCGGCTGCGCAGGAGAAAGAAATCACCCAAGCGCAGGCGCAGGCGCAGGCGCAGGCGCAGGAAGAATACAAAGCCAAATCCCCGCCGGTATACGCCCAGCAGGCGTTTGATAATCTAAACTCGCCGGTGTTTGAGCAACGACAGCGTAGCCAGAGTGATAAGCGCCTGGAAGACCTCAAGCTACAGAGCAGCTTCAAGAAAGAAAACGTCGCGAGCAAGACCCTGTCGAAGGCGGCAGGCGTTTCAGCGCCGGCCCCTAATCGAGCCACGCGCATAGAGCAGACCGCGTTGGTCGAGGAAGTGGAGTCCGAAGCGGCCCCTGGCGAACCCGCCGTCGCTGCGCCCAAAGTCAAAATCTTCGAGAGTGAAGTCGATCCCTTGGAGCTGGCCTTGTTGGACAGCGGCCAGTTTGTGCTGTTCAGAAAAGTCTGGCGTGACGGTCAGCGCATTATTCAGGGGGCGATCATTGAGCAGAACGCCTTTATCGAAGGCGCGATGGCTCAGGCGTTTCAAGGCGCGGCGCTGGCGCAGATGAGCAATATGGTGGTGGCGTTTCAGGGAGATATCCTGCAAACGGTCTCCGGCTCCGTCAGACGCGGCTACATGGACCAAAGCGATGAATTAAATGGCGAGCTGTTGCATCAGGTGCGCTTGTCAGCACCCCTTGGCGACTTTCAGTTGCTGTGGTCGATTAACCGTCTTCCGGCAGGCCCCGGCGCTCGGGTAGTCATCTGGGCCAGTGTGATTCTCGGCGGCGTGCTGCTGCTGGGATTCATCATGTTGTATCGGCTTGGCTTGCGGCAGATCAAACTAGCGCGACAGCAGCAGGATTTTGTTTCCGCTGTCAGCCATGAACTGAAAACGCCGCTGACCTCTATTCGCATGTACGGCGAAATGCTGCGGGAAGGCTGGGTAGGCGAAGAGAAAAAACGGGAGTACTACGACTTTATTCATGATGAGAGCGAGCGACTTTCCCGCCTCATCGCCAACGTGCTGCAACTGGCTAGAATGGAGCGTAACGACCTGAAGCTGGAACTCAAGCCTGTCGGAACCCAGGCCCTGATGGACATGGTGCGCTCCAAAATCAGCAGTCAGGTGGAACGGGCCGGGTTTGAGTGCAGCTATGAGCTTGATCCTTCCTGTGCGGGCAGAGAGTTGCACGTAGACGCAGACGCCTTTGTGCAAGTGATCATCAATCTGGTGGATAACGCCATTAAATTCTCCGCTAAATCCGAGCGTAAACGTATTGAAATCCACGCCCGGCCCAGAGGCGCCAAGTCCGTCGCCTGGAGCGTCAGGGATTACGGCCCTGGCGTTCAGAAAAGCCAGATGAAAAAGATCTTTCAACTGTTCTACCGTTCCGGCAATGAACTGACCCGCGAAACCGTCGGCACCGGAATTGGGCTGGCGCTGGTGCGACAGCTGACCCGCGCCATGGGCGGCGAAGTCGACGTGCTCAACCGCAGCCCGGGCGCGGAGTTTGAAGTGGTGTTGAGTTGACGCCAGAATAGGTGGCTAACGGTAATATTCCATATAGAATAGTCACTTATCTGTTTTAAGACTTGTTGCAGGACGCAAACGATAATGTATCCCCGCTTCGCTTGTTGCGAACTTATCCCACGACTATTTAGTTCTCCTCTGCGCTACAGCTGGTTAGCCGCGAATACCAACCTCCTCTGAACTATTTCCCTCCAGGCGCAGTAGGCTGTCGCTGTGCTTTGCTGTTGGATGTGAAAGCGCTGAATGATTAAGGATTGAGTAGGATTATGCGCGCTGTATTTCGTATTAAAAACGACCTCATAGCGGCCATTATGGTCGCCAGTATTCTGTTTCTCGCCATAGTCAGCCTGGGGCTTTCTCTGGCTGTCTTGCCGTTGTACGTAAATAAAACGCTGGGCTACTCTGCGTTTTATGTGGGGATGGTGGTGGCGATTGAGTCTGTGTCGACGTTGCTTTCCCGCGCCTACGCCGGCAGGTTTTCGGATAATCATGGTCCCAGAAAAGGGATGGTGTTGGGGCTCGCATTGACCTTCAGTGCAGGGATGCTGTGCTATTTGTCATTTGCGTTGTTGCCGGCATCGGTTCTTACTTTTGTGATTATCTGCTTTTCCCGTATTTTGATGGGAATTGGCGAGAGCCTGATTTTTACCTGTAGCGGAACTTGGCCAATCGGGCTGGTTGGGCGGGAGCATGCCGGTAAGATTATGTCCTGGGTGGGGATCGCTATGTTTTTAGGGCTGGCCGCCGACAACTATGTCGGCGCCTGGTCTTATTACTCAGTAGGCATTGTCTATGCGGCGCTTTTCATGAGCCTGCCGCCAGTCATTGGCTTTGTATTTGTGGCGGTTGTCCGTCCCGTGGATGTGCATCCAGAAAGAAGCGAAATCAAGCTCGCTTATGCGATCAGTCGGATCTGGAAGTCGGGGTCAGGCTTTTCTCTCGCGAATATTGGCTATGCGGCGATTACCGCTTTCCTGGTGCTGTACTTTGTAGAAAGCGGCTGGCGGGAAGAGGCGGCTTTCTCTTTATCGCTCTTTGGCGTGGGCTATGTCTGTGCGCGTTTGACGCTGGGTTGGAGGGCGGACAGTTCTGGACTGAAAATGACATTGTTCTCACTTCTCATAGAAGCGGTGGGACTGCTATTGATTGGACTGGCGACCTCACCGCAGCAGGCCATGATAGGCGCCTTCCTGACCGGCTTTGGCCTGTCCATGGTGTATCCGCTACTGGCGCTGCCAGCCCTGAAAAGTCTGCCGGATAAGAATATTGGACTGGCGCTGAGCACCTATGAATCCTGCTTTGATATTGGAATTCTGATTGCGGGCATTATCGGCGGCTCGATCGTCTCCTGGTTCGGCTACGAATCTATATTTATTTTCTCATTCTTTTGCTGCCTGTTAGCGATGGCGTCTACGGTGTTGGCGTTCAGACAGTTGGAAGAAGAGCAAATGGAGCCGGTTGCGGCGGCGAGTTAACTCGCTGCATAGACGGGTTAAGCTGGATCAGCTGGAGCGTATGGTAATCCGCTCCGGCTATAGAGCGTCACTTAGGCTGCGCCTCGGGGAAGAGTAGTGCGTAGGCGTCGAAAAAGGACAGAGCGTCTTCTTCGGTAGAGGCGTCTGCGAGGGTTTTCAACTCAGGCTTGAGCGCCAGCCTATAGCCGTCCAGAAGGTGCTCGATACTATGCAGTGTGGGATTGTGGTTGATGGCGTCAGGCATCATCTTCAGGATTGCATCCACATAGTCGAGATTGCGATGAATCGCGTCTTCAGAATGCAGGCTGGAGGCGACCCATAGGTGGTTGAGTTCCTTACCTGAGGTGCGCTTTTCCGAGTCGGCGGTTTGCACGACGGTGGTTCCATATACAACCGTGCACAGCTTTTCTTCCGCTTCGAACTCGCCATTTCGGTTGGCGTCGTACCAAAACTCATAACCCAGCTCGTGGGTGAAAGCTCGGGCGTCGATGTTGATTCTGGCGACAGGCTTGCTGTCTGGACCAACCTCCAAGCCTTGATACAGGGAATAGCCATCGAACCAACTGCGAGGACGTCCCAGAAAATTACTCAGGGGATACTCTTCTTCAACACGATAATGAGCGCCCAAAATGTTGAGGTCGCTGCCCTGGTGAAAAAACAAATCTCCCAGCAAAATGCCGTCTTCCTGCGTTTCCATGAGCAACTGCTGGCGTTCGTCCTTTAACTTTGTGCCGGTGCGGATGCGTTCGCCCAACATGCCCAGCATGCCTCGACCTTCGATAACGGTATACAGCGGTTTAATCTCGTGGACGTCGCCGTTGTTGATGGAGCCATACACTTCGGTCTCCTCCCGCCCAAAAGTGGGATCATTTTCGTTGATGGCGAAGACAGGAATAAGCTGGTCTTCAACAAGAACTCGGCCGATCAGCGCCTCCTTGCGGCCCGCCAGCCCCAGCCACTTTCGGACTTCGCGCTCTTCAGAAGAGGCCAGCAAGACGCCGTTGGCGTCTTTAACCTGAAATGTCTCCACCTTGCCGTTGTCATTGGCGTTGATCTCGGCGATGACGTCGCCACTGGGAAGATTGATGTCGTTATCGCCCCAGAAATTGTACGATCTGCTTCCCCGGCTGACGCCGCTGTAGACTCGAATTACAGACTGATAAGGGACATCCTGATTGGCCCCTGCATTCCATGGATAGGTTGTTCGGCTTTCTGCAATGGTCAGTACGGCGTTGGTGACAGGGTAATCATTAAAAGGCAGACTGCAGATGAACTTAATAATTCCCCATAGAATGAATGCGGGAATGATATAGAGCCCATAGCTAAGTAATTGATAAGTAAACTGCATATCTACGTAATGGATGAGGCTTGTCAGTAGTGTGTTGGATATGTGAGGCGTTAGCTGGCCGAGTATATCATAAGGTGATAGTATTTCGGCCCGACTCATTGTCGAGTCCTTATCCCACATGAAGTTTGCGCCCGCGGCGCTTTATATTTGACGCGATATATAGCAATGGAATACTGGTCTTTACTCTATCTTCCGTGCCTGTTCTGGGCCGCCTACCACTACTACAAAGACCGGCATAAGCCAGAACCTGTTGTAATGCTGGTGCTGGCCCTTGTTTTAGGGTATTGCTCCGCCTATATCGGTTTATATTTGTATGAAGCGTTGGATTATATTCATTTGCGTTTTGACGCCTATGAACTGGCGGAAAGCTCAAGTCTGCAATTATTTTTATATTCCGTTTTAGTCATAGGGCCGATAGAAGAATTAGCCAAGTTTATTCCTTTTCTTCTTATCATCGTGAGATTGCCGCACTTTGATGAACCGATAGACGGCATTATTTATTCCTCGTTTATCGCGCTCGGATTTTCATTACATGAGAACAGTTATTACCTGACCTATCTGGAGGGATGGGAAGCGCTGGCCAGGTCGCTGACGGCGCCGATGGTCCATGTCATGTTCGCCTCCATTTGGGGCTATGCGTATGGTTATACTGACTCTCATGGCGGCAATCGATACCTCGTGACTCTTTGCTTTCTCCTCATCGCGATGTTTCTGCATGGCGTGTTCGACTTTTTCAGTATTGGGTTATCCATCTGGGCGAATATTGCGCCGCCACTGTTGATCCTGGCGATCTGGATGTGGCGGTTGCGGATTCTGCACCGCGTGCAAAACGAGGCTTGATGGTGCGCGTATGATTAATTCCAACGATTACGTTTATTCCTTGCAGGCGCTGCGCTTCTGGCTCGAAGACATGACGCGCCGTTTGCACTCCCGCGCCAATCTTGATCCTGACGAAGAGGAATTAATGCTTCAGGTAGAGCTATGTTATGAGGACGTCTGGCAGGCGTACGCTTCTACCTATGACCCATCGACAAACATGGTTCACCCTGATTTATTACAACGATCCGCCTGGGTTCATAGTCCAGAATGGCCGGAAGCGCTGCAGGAACTGCGCCCGGAAGATAAATGCGATACGGATAAAGCAAAGAAATTACTGCAATTACCGTTTGAGCGCATTGAACCTTGTTTACCGGAAATGCTGATGTGGTTGCAGGACCCCAATTGGCCTGTCGCGGGCGCCATTGTCGAGCCCTTGGCGGCGCTGGGGGACAAGTTAACTCCCGCGTTGCTGCAGGCGCTCCAAATGGCGCGTCAGGATAATGATTCCTGGTGGGTGTCAAATCTCATCCTTAACCTGATCAACAGGCTGCCGGCGAGTTCAGTTGAGGCGCTTCGAATGGAGTTGTCACACTGGATAATGAGTGAAGACCAGGAGTTGAGCGTTCAGGTTATCCAGCTCTTGTTGCGTCATAAGCTGGGCGACCAGCAGAATCTGCGCAGATGGGCGCGGATAAAGATAGATGCGTACGCTGAGTATATTGCAGAGTTGCAAGACGCTCTCAAGGAAGAGGAAGAGGAAGAGGAAGAGGGAAATCAACCGTAGCTAACTTCCCTTGTAAGGAGCCTGATACGAACAACTAAGTCGCGTCCGCCTGTTGCTCTGGCGCTGCTTTCTGGAAAGCTTCCAGCTTCAAGCAGTTGTCGTTGATCACCCGTAGTCTCGGAAAGTCCGTCATCGGGCAGTTGAAACGGTCGGCGTTGTATACCTGAGGAATCAGGCAGACATCCGCCATCGTCACCTGCTCTCCAAAGCAATAGGGGCCTGCATCCGCATAGCTCGCCGCCATCTGCTCAAGCGCCTTGAAGCCTTCAAGAATCCAGTGCTGATACCACACCAGCTTTTTCTCCTCACTGACTTCCATGGGGCCGGTCAGATATTGCAACACCCGCAGGTTATCCAGCGGATGAATGTCACAAGCGATAATCTGACTGAAAGCCCGCACCTGGGCTCTGGCTTTGGGATCTGCTGGCAGCAGAGCGGGAGTCGAATGACTGTCCTCCAGATACTCAATGATGGCCAGAGACTGGTTCAGGCGAAACTCGCCGTCAGTCAGTAGCGGTACAAGGCCCTGAGGATTCAGCGCCTTGTAGTCCGGCTGGCGTTGCTGACCGCCGTCTTTCACCAGATGCACGCTATGGGCTTCGTAGGGAAGCCCTTTCAGATTCAGCGCGATGCGAACTCGATAGGCGGCGCTGGAGCGCCAGTAATCGTAGAGGCGTATCATGAGTGGCGCGTCACTTTCTGGTCGATGGCGCCGAAAATTGAGCGCCCCTGTTTATCCAGCATCTCAATACGCACTTGGTCTCCAAAACGCATGAACGGCGTTTTCGGCGAGCCGTTTTCGATGATCTCCAGCATGCGCACTTCCGCCAGGCAGCTTGAGCCGGTGGAGCGGTCTTTGTTGGAGACTGTGCCGGAACCGACGATCGCGCCAGCAGAGAGTGGACGGGTTTTCGCTGCGTGAGCGATCAGGGTGGGGAAGTCGAAGGTCATATCGACGCCCGCGTTGGGTTGGCCCAGCAGCTTGTCATTCAAATGCGTGATCAGGGGTAAGTGCACCTTGCCGCCGTCCCAGGCGTCGCCTAACTCATCCGGCGTTACCGCCACGGGAGAAAAGGCGCTGGAGGGTTTGCTCTGGAAAAAGCCGAAGCCTTTCGCCAACTCACCGGGAATCAGGTTGCGCAGGGATACGTCGTTAACCAGCATCAGCAGGCGAATATGTTTGCCAGCGTCCGCGGCGTCGACGCCCATACGGACATCGTCGGTAATCACCGCCACTTCCGCTTCCATATCAATCCCCCAGTCTTCCGAAGCCATGGCGATATCCTCGCGAGGCCCCAGGAAGGCGTCGCTGCCGCCCTGGTACATCAGTGGGTCAGTCCAGAAGCTTTCCGGCATTTCCGCGCCGCGGGCTTTGCGCACCAGCTCCACATGATTGACGTAGGCGCTGCCGTCAGCCCACTGATAAGCGCGGGGCAGAGGGGAAGCGCACTGGTTGGGGTCAAACGCAATTGCGTCTTTGACTCGGCCTTCATTCAAGGCGTTGTACACCTCTTCGAGCGCGGAAGAGAGGTCGTTCCACTGGTCCAAAGCGGCTTGCAGCGTGGGAGCGATCTGTGGGACGGCGACGGCCTGTTGCAGGTCGCGGCTGACGACAACCAAAACGCCGTCCCGCGAATTGCTTTTTAGTGTTGCGAATTTCATGGATATTGCTCCTTAACCGTCGCTATTTCATTTTCCAACTGTCTGCGTATTCGATGGTCTCCACCTGACAGGCGGCCGGTCCGACTTCCAGCGCATCGCGGGTATCGAGCATGACGGCGACTTCATCGGTTTCTTTGCGGGTGTATTCGAGTCCCGCGGCGAACGCTTTGGGGTGCGGCCCGTGAGTGAAACCGGAAGGATGGAAGGTCACCATGGCCGGGCCAATATTGTCGCGGCTGAAGAAGTTGCCTTGATGGTAGAAAATGACCTCATCGAAATCGTCATTGTTGTGGTAGAAAGGCACTTTCAATGCGCCCGGATCGGACTCGATCGGGCGGGGCACGAAGGTGCACACCACAAAACGACTGGCGACGAAAGTAGAGTGCGCTGACGGCGGCAAGTGGTAACGGTGAGACGCCAATGGGCGAATGTCGCGCCAGTTGATGCGCACCACGGACAGATCGCCGTGCCAGCCTAGAGCGTCCAGCGGGCTATAAGGATAGGTCACTTTGGAAATGGCATTGCGACGCTTGATCTCCACCACCCATTGGGTGTCGTCCTGCTGGGCGAGGAAGGCGTCGTCAATGCGTGGGACGTCCAGCATGGCGGGATCAAAGATCGCTTGCGGACCCACCAGTCCTTTTTCCGGCAACTGATAGCTGTCGTTAGTGGCTTCGATCATCAACATGGTGATGGGAGACTTGGGTTCCAGTCGCCACATGGTGCTGCGCGGCAGCACGACATAATCGCCTTCGCGCACGGTCAGGCGGCCGTAATCACAGAAGAAGTCGCCTTCCCCTTGGTGAATGAAGAACAGATCGTCGCCATCCGCATTGCGGGCGAGGGTGTCCATCTTCTGCGTGCAACGCCAGTAACGATACTGGCAGTGCGCGTTGTGCAGCAATACTGGGGCGTCGAACGGAGACTTGGTCTCGATGTTCAGCCTGTTGAGGTCAAAAGCCCGGGGGCGCAGCGGCCCTTCCCAGCTATCCCAATCGGTAGGCGGACGCTTGTGGTGGAAATGGGCGGTGGGCCCGAAGAAACCGCTGCGTCCGGCTTCCCTTTCATAGATGGCTTCGCTGGGCAGGTCTGCGTGGGCTTGTCTGGAGACAAGTCCTTCTTTATGCGGAAAAGAGATCCACTTACGCATGTTCCTTCTCTCCGGCGTTGGGTGACAGCAGACCGCGGCGAATCTGGTCTTCCTCAATGGATTCAAACAGCGCCTGGAAGTTGCCCTCGCCGAATCCTTCATTGCCTTTGCGTTGAATGATTTCAAAGAAAATCGGGCCGATAACGGTGCTGGTGAAAATCTGCAGCAGCAGGCCGTCGTTATCGTGCGGCGCGCCGTCGATCAGGATGCGCAGATCTTTCAGGTTCTCTACATTTTCATCGTGGCCGGGGACGCGGGCGTCGATTTTTTCGTAGTAAGTATCGGGAGTGTCCATGAACACGACGCCAGCTTCACGCATATCGCGTACGGTCTTGTAGATATCCTCGGTGGACAGCGCGATATGCTGGATGCCTTCGCCTTTGTACTCCTGCAGATATTCTTCGATCTGAGACTTGTCGTCGGCGGATTCGTTGATCGGAATGCGGATTTTGCAGCAGGGGGAGGTCATGGCGCGGCTGTGCAGGCCGGTCAGCTTGCCTTCGATGTCGAAATAACGAATCTCGCGGAAGTTGCCGATGCGCTCATAAAAGCCGGCCCAGGTGTCCATGTTGCCGCGGAAGACGTTGTGAGTCAGGTGGTCCAGAGTGGTCAGGCCCAGGCCTTTCGGGTGTTTGTCCACGCCGGGGAAGTACTCGAAATCAATGTCGTAAATGCTGTCTTCACCATATTTATCAACAAAATAAAGCACGCTGCCGCCGATGCCATACACTGCAGGGATGCGAACTTCTTCGCCTTGAACGTCGCCTTGGTCAAAGGGCTTGGCGCCTTGAGATACGGCGTATTCGAAAGCTTTTTGCGCGTCTTTGACGCGGAACGCCATAGCGCAGGCGCAGGGGCCATGATCCATGCTGAATTTGTGGAAATAGCTGGGGACGTTTTCGTTGACCAAAAAGTTGATGTCGCCCTGACGATACAGGGTGATGGCTTTACGCTTGTGTTTGGCGATGGCGGTGAAGCCCAGCGTTTCGAAAAGAGGTTTCAGGCTTTCTGCGCCTGCTTTGTCTGGAGCTCCAAATTCAACGAATTCAAAACCGTCAGTGCCAAGTGGGTTTGTATATACATTACTCATGATACAGTCCTCTGTATTATCAATTAAAAAACGCGTAATGGAATTGTCGTCAGCCGGGGCAAAGCCCCGCTTAGCTCCATTGGGCGCGTATTTCTGCGGCTATCAATAGCTTCAATGCGAGTAATGCAAAATCGTTCATAACCTTGGTGGATTTAACCTGCTTCGTCTGTACGTCGTCGCCGTTCCCGCGCATCAGGCGCCGGCGGCTAACTTCTCCGTATTGGATTGTTGTTTGGGTGGAAAAGTCGGGGCGAACAGCCCAAGTTCTTTGGCTTGGCGCACTTTATCCATGATGTCGCAGTGGGCGACTTCGTAAAGCTGTTTGAGGCCATCCAGCACATAATAAATAGGTTGCATGATATCGATGCGGTAAGGCGTTCTTAGCACATCCACAATATCAAAGGGGCGGCGTTCCGGCGTATCGGAGAAGCAATATTGCGTCTCGCCGATAGAGGACAGAATGCCGCCGCCATAAATTCGTTGTCCCTCAGCGGAGTTCATCAGGCCGAACTCGACGGTGAACCAGTACAGCCGCGCCAGGAAGATGCGGTCTTCCTTGGAGGCTGAGTAGCCCAGTTTGCCGTACATTTGAGTGAATTCCGCGAAGTAGGGGTTGGTCAGCATCGCGCAGTGACCGAATATTTCATGAAATATGTCCGGCTCCTGCAAATAGTCCATTTCATCCGGCGTGCGGATAAAGGTGGCGCAGGGAAATTTCTTATTTGAGAGCAGGTCGAAGAAGGTATCGAAGGGGATCAATGCGGGCACTTGCGCCACTTCCCAGCCAGTTTCACGGCGTAATACGGAGGAAACCTCCTCTAGTTGGGGGATACGGTCTTCGGGTAAATCCAGTAACTTCAGTCCATGAAGGTATTCGTCGCAGGCCACATTGCGTATGACCTTATGTTGTCGTGTGATCAGCTCACGCCAGACGGCGTGTTCCGAATCAGGGTAGGCGATAAAGCCAGATGCGTCAGGCTCTCTCGCAACATACTTTGTACCTTTGCCCATTTTCTCACCTCGTGACGTGTCAGGAAGGGTGTATTCCATGGCACTCTTATTATTCTACCGGCTTGTGGCCGGCTTCATCTGGCGGCCGTCAGTTGGGTTGGACGGCGCGAGGTCGGATTTTTTCCGGCCGGGCCTTCCTCTGATTAAATGACAATCCGCAGAATTTGTCTATACATTGCTAATAACGGCTGGCGATTAGCGAGTGAGATTTAATGACAATTTTTATTCGTTCACGTCTTAGTCAGAGAAGGTGCGCCATAGCTTGGCGAACTCTCCGGAGAACTCTTTGACGAGGCCGGGGTGATCAGTAACCACGATGTTTTCCTGGTTATAAGTGCTGGCGCTGCGAGTCCAGTTAAAGCTGCCGTGAATCAGCACGCTGTCATCGATCAAAGCGAATTTATGGTGCATATGGTGGGGTTCATCGTCCATCTTCACAGAAATGCCGGCTTCTTTAAATCGATTGATGTCGCTGCCGCGATCGAAGGACTTGTCATTGTCCGTAATGATGCGGATTTTTAGCCCCCTTTTATGGGCGTTAATAATTTCGTCCGCGATTTTGTCGTCAGAAATGGTGAAAACGCAGATCTGCAAACTGCTTTGAGCATGACGTATGCGCTCGATGATTGCACGACGACATTGCTCTCCTGGGCTGAAGTAAGCCCGCGTTAAATTGCTCTCATCCTCCCCCGAGTCCAGGGCCTTGATCACCCGCTCCAGCCACTTCAATGCTCTGAGCGCCCCATCGCCTCCATTGACGATCAACGGACGGGTTAATTCAAAGGCGCGATTACGCATGAAACGCACCTGATCCGGCTGTAAAGTCTCAAGCATCGCCAGCAACGCCTGTTTCTCAGCATTATCGAACCTTTCATCCGTGAGGGTTTGTTGGAGGAAGAAAGTTAGTTGGTCCAGTTGCATTGTGCTTACGCCTTTTACTTCGAAACTCGGAAAAGAGTAACTTTTTGAGTCGCAAATCGAAATAGTGACAGGCGTCGTCGAGGGAGATGGAGGCTAGTTTGGAAATTTCCCGTCGAGCAAAAACAAATGTTGCATTTGTACGGTGAGTATTATGAATTGTAAGCCTTTTGTTCGGGCAGTGTGAGTTACCAGTGATAAAGTCTAGGTACGGCAAAATTTTGCTTATTGTTCTTTTACAACTGCTGACGGCCGTTTTCGTCTTTCACTTCATATCTATCGTTTATTCAGAACAGCAGGCGGCAGCCAATGGGGTTAGCGCAATTGAGGTTAAGGGCGGCGTGCGTTACCTGCTACTGCCGCTTGTCGTCACGGTTATCACTATCACAGGAGTGATCGACCGGAGATTAGATTCGGCATTCTTTAAAAAAGCGCAGGGAGGAATTATTTTTGCTGCCTTATTATGCTTGCTTTTTATAGGTTGGTGGATGGAAATGTCGGTAGTCTACTTTATTGAAAGCATGGGATATCGGGATTGTGGAACAACATATTCAGGGGTGTGGTTGAATGTTTCACTTTACGCGCACGCATCTGAAGCATGTCCTTAATACACTGTTTTAGCGTTGTTTGTGCTGGTGACCCATATCTTCAGAGAGGTCGACAGCTAGGGGCCGGCAGTCACTCCAATTTCTATCTCTCTCCTGTATACTTGCTCGCTAAAGATGAATTGATGACTTGTTATTCAGGATTTCCTATGGCGATTAAACGCGTATCTTCTTGGCTATTGGTGGTGGGGTTGAGCTTGGGCGCTTTGGCTGGCTGTTCTCCGGAGGTGGGAAGCAAGGACTGGTGTGAGGATATGGCGACCAAGCCGAAGGGCGACTGGACGGCCAATGAGGCGACGGATTACGCTAAACACTGCCTGTTCCGCTCTGACAGCTAAGCGAGCAGTCCCAGGTTGAAACGTTGGGATAAACGAGATGCTCTTCACATTTAGATAGTTATCAACAGGTTGCCGCCACTGCGGGGCCTGTGATTTCAGCGAGGCGCTTTGCGCGCCTTGACTTTGCTGGGGCGGCCATTTAGCTTACGCCCCCATTGCATCAGGTGTCCTGAGAACATTCGTTCAAGGGATGAAACGGGAAGTCGGTTTAAATCCGACGCTGCCCCCGCAACGGTAAATGAGTCAAACGACAACTCCCTGTCACTGCGTATTCGCGGGAAGACGTTGTCGCCGGCCTCGCCACTCATAAGCCCGGAGACCGGCCTGACGCCTGCTGATCGCGTGGCTTAGCGGAGGGCTTTGCCGGGATTCGTCTGACTCGACTCCTTTCCCTCTGTGCTTGTATTCGCTGCGTAACAATTGCATCCACTGGCGCTACTCTTTCGGAACATTATGAGGCTTGTAACCCTTTTGCTTTTAGTTGGCTCACAACTGACCGCCGTTCGCGCGGAAGAGTTGGAGCCTGTTGTCGTCGAAGCCAAGGCTCCATCTGCGGATGAGATTGACGCGGAGTATCAAACTGGCTTTGTGAAGGTGATCAAGCGCGAGCAATTCGACTCGAAAGTCGCGACCGTCGCAGACGTGCTGAAAAATGAAACCGGCGTTCAAGTACGGCAGAGCGGTGGACTGGGATCATACTCCGCCGTTTATCTGCGTGGCTCTACCAGTAAGCAGGTGAACGTTTATCTTGATGGGGTATTGCTGAACGACGCGACTGGCGGCTCGGTGGACTTGAGTCAGATACTGCTGAGCGGTATTGAACAGATTGAAATTTATAAGGGCGCGACGCCGATTCAGCTGGGCTACTCTGGCGTTGGCGGCGCTATTAATATCAAGTCCCTGCGCTTCAGCAAGCCCCTCAGGCAATTGAGTCTTGGATATGGCTCATTCAACAGTCGCAAAGGGGCGCTTACCTTCGCCGATAGTGTGGGCGAAACCAACTACCTCGCGTCCCTTGATTATCTCGGCAGTGATAACGACTTCGAGATGCTGAACGATAACCAGACTGAATTTAATCCCTACGATGATCGCGTGGAGCGCCGTCGCAACGCAGACTTCAGTCAGTTCAACGGCATGCTGATGGCGGAGCGCAGCCTCTCGGATCGCACGGACTTGCAACTGATGGCGCAGCACTTTAATAAAGACCAGCATTTGCCCGATATCGCCAACCTGGAGAGTACGCGGACTAGCCTGGATACTGATTTCACTCGTCTGCAGAGCAAACTGAGCTTCGCCAGAAATGCGCAGGAAAATTATTCGGGGCGTATTTTCTGGTCCACCCAAGAAGAGCGTTATGACGACAGTCAAAGCCGAATCGGCCTGGGCGTGCAGAAAACGCGCGCTGACACAGATGTGGTCGGCGCCGAGTTATATGGCTCCTATTCAATCGGCTTGCATCTGCTCTCCGCTACGTTGGAAGCGCGCCGGGAAACTTACCAAGAAGAAGATCTGACTGGGCGCAGCCAGAAGCAGGAGTTTGAGCGCATGACCTATCTATTGGGCGTTCAGGATGAGTGGGCGGATGTGGAAGACATTTGGCTGGTGCGTCTTAGCGCACGCCAGTATTTCCTTAAAGACGAAACCCCTGCTGCGTCTTTGAGCGGGCGCACCGAGGAAGCCACCGATTCCGCTCAATATCACTCTTTGCAGGCTGGCGTTCGCTATCGTCTGACAGATTGGCTGTCTCTAAAAACGAATGCTTCCCGAGATGTGAGGTTCCCTCAGTTAGCGGAGAAGTTCGGCGATAGAGGATTCTTCATTGGTAATAGTGAGTTGCAACCGGAAACAGCATTGAACGGCGACATCGGATTTGAAGTGGGCGTAGATAGTTTTAGTGTATCTGCAGCCTATTTCTATCGGGATTTAAAAGATGCTATCGTCCCCTCTTATGACTCAAGGGGAGTCGGCCGCTTTGAGAATGTCGGCAAAGCAAGGGTTAGCGGAGTGGAAGTGGACGCCATGTATCGACCTGTTCCCGCCTGGACGTTTATCGCCAGAAGCACCGCCCAGGACACAGAAAACCTGTCAGACGCCCGTGACCTGCACGGCAAGCAACTGGCGGGCGCTTACACCTATTCCCACTTTTTATCCGCCGCCTGGAATATCGGTCGTATCACCACGTCTGTCGAATATCGCCATGAATCCGGGGCGTATTACGACAGCGCCCAGGAAACGGAAGTGGAAGATCAAAACATTGTCGATGTAGTGGGTCGCTGGTCCGATGGCGAAACGACCGTTGAAGTCAGCGCAAACAATGTGACCGATGAGGTCGTTGAAGCCTTTAACGGTTTCCCCTCTCCCGGACGTCACTATTTTGTGACTTTACAGCATTTATTTTAGTTTCTTGTTTAATAACTAAGAGGACGCGGGCATGCAACAGAGTATAGCAACAACGTTGAGATGGGCGGGTTTAACCCTGGCGTTTGCGACGATGGCGGGTTGTGGCGGCGGTGACAGCGGTAATGGCGGAACAACGCCTAATTCGGAGTGGGTTGCGGTTATCGCTGGTGTGGCGAATGACTATTCATCGAGTGAAGTCTCAATTGCATCTGCTGAAGCGCCATACGATGTTGTAGAGGGGTATGCCAGCTCCAACAAGTCAGATATGTCTGTAGCGGCGTATGGAGACAGTTTTTATCGTATTGGACGATTTAACCAGGATAATATTTCGAAATACAACTATGACAGTCCAGGCGTGTCTGACTGGCAGTTCACTACCAATGACGATGGCGAATCACTCAGCAACCCTTATGACATAATATTTGTCAGCGATACAAAGGCATACGTTTTGAGGTATGGCGATTCGTCTATTTGGGTGGTGAACCCATCTGTTGCTTTAAGCGATGAGGACCTGTTTAAAACAGGTGAGATAGACCTGAGCAGCTACGATGATGATGGCGTTCCAGAGATGTCAGCGGGGGTGATATACAATGGCAAGTTGTATGTCGTTATGCAGAACATGGACGCTGATTTCGCCCCAGGAACGGCTTATCTTGCGGTAATTAATGTCGCCACTAATGAAGAAATAAATATCTCCGGTGGAGCCCAAAAAGGCTTGGCTCTGAATATCAAAAACCCACATACCATCATAGAGCAGGGCGGTTCGATATTTATCGCGGGTCTTGGGCGGTATGACGATACTTTTTCAAGTCCCGCCCGACCAGCTGAGTACACGGGGGGCATAGAGGTCGTAAATCCAAGCACCTATGACCACTATGTACTCATCGACGATGGCAATGATGTCAGTCATCCGTATGGTTTGATCACGGATATGACCATCGTTTCTAATACGGTGGGCTACTTCAACGGTTATGAAGAATTCCAAAAAACTTCTCTTTATCGTTTTAACCCAAGTACGGGAGAAGTTGTTGCTTCGGCGATCCCTGGTACGGCCAGTGTGGATTTACGTTCTATCGCCGCCAGTCCAACGGGGGAGCTGTGGTTTGGCATAGGTGGAGCAAATCCTGACTTGGTTATCGCTAACACATCGACTGAAACCATCATCAAAACTATCGGCGTTAATAAAAACCCAGCAGAAATAGTTTTCGCTGAAAAAGACTGACGTGGTCGTACATGCGCCTGTTTCAGCAAGTCGTTTTGACATAGAAGGACGTGTATCTGGATGATCAAGAACATGCTCATGATCCAGGGAACCACATCCGATGCGGGCAAGAGCACGCTGGTCACTGCGATGTGCCGCAGTTTGTTGCGGCGCGGTGTGAGAGTCGCGCCGTTCAAACCGCAGAATATGGCGCTGAACAGCGCCGTGACAGTAGACGGCGGAGAGATTGGGCGGGCGCAGGCGGTGCAGGCGCAGGCCTGTGGTCTGCAACCGCACACGGACATGAATCCGGTGCTGTTGAAGCCCAATACGGACATTGGCGCGCAGGTCATCATTCATGGAAAAGCCCGCGCCAATATGGACGCCGTGGCCTATCACGACTACAAGCGCACCGCCATGCAGGCGGTGCTGGAATCCTTTCAACGACTCTCCTCCGCTTACGATGCGGTACTGGTGGAGGGCGCAGGCTCTCCGGCGGAGATTAATCTGCGCGATCGCGATATCGCCAATATGGGGTTTGCGGAGACGGTCGACTGCCCGGTCATTTTGATCGCGGATATTGATCGGGGGGGCGTGTTCGCTCATTTGGTCGGTACCTTGGCTTTGTTGAGTGAAAGCGAGCAGCAGCGCGTGCGCGGTTTTGTCATCAACCGTTTCCGCGGCGACATTGCCTTGCTTGAGCCGGGCCTGCAGTGGCTGGAGGAATATACCGGCAAGCCCGTGTTGGGAGTCTTGCCCTATCTGAATGGCTTGCATCTGGAAGCGGAAGACGCCTTGCCGCGAGATGCTATCGTTAAGCCCGGCGCGACGCTCAAAGTCATTGCGCCAGCCATGCCCCGAATCAGCAATCACACTGACTTTGACCCGCTGCGCTTACACCCACAGGTGGATTTCGAGTTTATCGGGCCGGGCCAGTCGCCGCCGTCAGCTGATCTCATTATCCTTCCTGGCTCCAAATCCGTACGCAACGACCTGCAGTGGTTGCGCGAAAATGGTTGGGAAGAGGCTATTCGCAAGCATCTGCGCTATGGCGGTCGGATCATCGGTATTTGCGGGGGTTACCAAATGTTGGGACGTAGCATTGCCGACCCTCATGGCCTGGAAGGCGTTGCCGGAGAGAGTTCCGGCCTGGGATGGCTGGATATCGCCACTACTCTGGAGCCGGAAAAACAATTGCGGCAAGTGGAAGGACGCCTGTGGTTAGATGACGCCCGGATTACCGGCTATGAGATTCATGCCGGGGTGACTCGCGGCGCCGCGTCACAAACGCCGGCGGTGCGCCTTGACGACGGGCGCCTGGATGGCGTCGTCAGCGATGATAATCACGTGCTGGGGCTGTACTTGCATGGACTGTTTGAAAGCCCGCAGGCATTGACGGCGCTGTTGCGTTGGGCGGGCCTGAACGAAGTGCAACATCTGGATTACGATGCTTTACGAGAAGCTGACATAAATCGCCTGGCGGATGTCGTGGATCAGTACTTAAACTGGGGCGAAATCGCAGAGTTTCTACAGGTTGCGCCACTGCGCGACAACAGGGAGAGTAGGGCGTGAGGACCTTGATTCTAGGCGGAGTGAAGTCGGGAAAGAGCGCTTTGGCCGAACGGCTGGCGAGCGCCCAGGGAAACTCTGTCGTCTATATCGCCACGGCTACCGCCGGCGATGGCGAAATGGCCGCGAGGATCGCTCATCATCGCGCTCGACGTCCCGCCGCCTGGGGGTTGATTGAGGCGCCTGTTTACCTCGCCGACGCCATCTGTGACGCCATGCAGGAAGGGAGTGTAGTGCTGGTGGACTGTCTGACGCTTTGGCTTACCAACCTCTTGATCTCCAACTCCAACGAACTTTTTGACCAACAGCGGCGGGCGTTACTGGATATGTTGCCCCACCTTGATGGCGACATTATCTTTGTCAGCAATGAAACCAACATGGGCGTCACGCCATTAGGGGAGCTATCGCGCCGCTATTGCGATGAAGCCGGGCTGCTGCATCAGGCGCTCGCCGCCTTGTGTGATCGGGTGGTGTTAACCGTCGCAGGACTGCCTCATTGTCTGAAAGGTCGTTTGGAGCTTGCCTAAGTATACTGATTACTATTAAAAATAAGGTCTGAACCTCAGGTTGGGCCTGTTGACGTTTTAACGCGTGGGTTTGGAAAACAACAATGACTGACTATTTGACGAGAAGAGGATGAAAATGGAATTTATCAGACGCTTGCGCGTTCCCCCGATAGACAACACGCTGGATGCGGCGTTGCACCAGAAAATCGATCAGAAAACCAAACCCCTGGGCGCATTGGGGCAACTGGAACGACTGGCGTTTCAGGTCGCCCGCATACAGGGCACGATGACCCCCACGTTGAAGAATCCCTACATTCTGGTATTCGCCGGCGATCATGGCGTGGCGAAATCCGGCGTCAGCGCCTATCCACAGGACGTCACCTGGCAGATGGTGCATAACTTCCTGCAGGGCGGGGCGGCGATCAACGTCTTTGCGCGTCAGCACAATATCAGCATGCGGGTAATCGACGCAGGCGTGAATCACGAATTTGAAGACCACCCGCAATTGGTGAAAGGAAAAATCGGTCCGGGAACAGAGAATTTTCTGGAGCAACCGGCCATGTCCGAGGAACTCTGTGAAAAGGCGTTGCGCTTGGGGGCGGCTCAAGTCGATGCGATCGCGGAAGAAGGCTGTAACGTATTGGGCTTTGGTGAGATGGGTATCGGCAACACGTCTTCCGCCTCCATGCTGATGAGCTATCTTCTCGACGTTCCACTAGACCACTGCGTGGGGCGCGGCACAGGGCTGAGCGACGAGCAATTTGAGCGCAAGGTTAACTTACTGCAGCAGGCGGCTGAGAAATACCCCGACCTGAAAAGCCCGATTGATATTCTGCAGACATTCGCAGGCTTTGAAATTGTCGCCATGGTCGGCGGCATATTACGTGCGGCGCAAAACCGCATGCTGGTGCTGATAGACGGCTTTATCGCTACAGCAGCCTATCTGGCCGCCTATAAGCTGGCCCCGGCCATTGGCGAATATGCTATTTTCTGCCACCGCTCTATGGAGCAGGGGCATCAACATATGCTGGAAGCGTTAAAAGCAGATCCGATTCTGAAGATGGATTTGCGGCTGGGAGAGGGGACTGGCTGTGCATTGGCGTACCCCTTGTTGCAGTCTTCTCTGAACTTCTTCAATGAAATGGCCAGCTTCGCGGATGCTGGCGTCAGTGAAAAAAGTTAGCGGACTCGATTCGTGAGCGACTACGAGCGCGTTGACCAAAGATCCCGAACAATCATGGACGGCGGCGAAACCGTGAATGAAACCGAGGAGTCCGCGGCGCAGCGCTGGGCGGAGATCCTGCGTCGGCAATGGCGCCTGCTGATGCTGTCCTTGCAGTTCTATACCCGTATCCCGGTGCGCTTACTGTATGACTTCAATGAAGCGGATCTGAATCAGGCCAGTCGCTATATCTCCCTGACCGGTTGGCTGGTGGCTCTGGCGGCTGCTTGCGCCTACTTGCTGGGTCTCTACTTTTATGGACCCTGGGGCGGGGCAGTGCTGGCCATAGCGGCAGGAGTTCTTATCACAGGCGCGTTTCATGAAGATGGACTGGCGGACGCCGCTGATGGGTTTGGCGGCGGACACACGCCAGAGCGTATCCTGGAAATCATGAAGGACAGCCGGGTGGGGACCTATGGCGCGCTGGCGCTGGCGTTAAGTCTTTCTCTGAAAATGGTCATTCTGGCGCAGCTTGCTCCAGACGCCGCCCTGTTATTGCTTTGGATATCCCATGCCTGCAGTCGCGCCTTGGCGATCAGTCTGATCGCGAGTCTGGACTACGTGCGCGCGGACCAGCTCAGCAAGGTCAAGCCGGTCGCTAAAGGCATCGCAACGAGAGACATCGCCATTGCCGCAGTGATAGCGCTCGCGCCGCTGCTGCTGGCGGGCGTCAAAGCGCTGGCGTTGGCGGTCGTGGGCTTGTGGTTCCTGCGTCGCATCAGTATTGGTTACCTGTCCCGCCGCTTGGGCGGCTACACCGGAGACTGTCTGGGCGCTGTGCAACAACTGGCTGAAATTGTTCTATTCCTGTTGCTGGGGGCGCTATGGAGCTCTATCTGATCCGCCATACTCGGGTTGCGGTTCCGAAAGGAACGCTGTACGGGCAATCCGATGTCGCTCTGGCCGATACGTTTGCAGAAGAAGCGGCCACTATCCGCGCGCAGTTGCCGGCGGCCTGGGACCTGTTATACAGCAGTCCGCTGACCCGTTGTAAAACGCTGGCGGACTGGTTGGACCCCGCGCCGGACTTTGACGACCTTCTGATGGAAATGAGCTTTGGCGATTGGGACGGCAAGTTGCTAACCGACTTGCCGCAGAAGGAAGCGCGCGACTGGGGAGACAATTGGTTGACGCAGCGCACTCCAGGAGGGGAAGGTTTTCCGGATTTGTATCAGAGAAGCGAGCAATTCGTTGAGCGCCTGGTGCGGGAAGCCAAGGGAAAAGTGGCGCTGGTGGTGGCCCATTCAGGTTTACTACGCTGCCTGTGTCTGCAACTGCATCCTGAATATTGCCGCTGGGATAAGTCGAAGACTTTCAGTATTCCTCTGGATTATGGCGGTGTGATTCACATTCCCGCTCCCAATCTGCCTGAAGGCTAAGCTACTCTTTCGCCGCCTCGCGGCGTTTCAGCCAATCCTCAAAGTCCTCCGGCGCCATTGGCTGGGCGATATAGAATCCCTGAGCGATATCGCAGCCCAGTTTGGCGGCGTAGTCCCAGTCATCCTGATTTTCCACTCCCTCCGCCACGATGCTCATGCCCAGTTGTTTGCCCAGGGCGGCGCTGGAGTCAAAAATGGCCCGCGCCGCCTGATCGCGATTGGAGCCGTGGACAAAGCTGCCGTCGATTTTGAGTTCGTCGAATGGAATGCGCTGCAAGCGCTCCAATGAGGAATAGCCGGTGCCAAAGTCGTCAATGGACAGCCCCAAGCCTTTCAGTTTTATGCGGGTGAGCACTTCCAGCATGGTCACCATATCCTGTCCCACTTGAGTCTCGGTAATCTCAAGCGTGATTCTCGACGCCTCTACTTTATGATGCTGGCAGTAGTGCTCCAGCAAGTGCGGCAGATCCAGGATGGAAATGGAGGAAGAGGAAATGTTGATGGCGACCTGCAGGTTGAGTTGCTTCTGCTTCCACTTCTGCATTTGATCTATCGCCTGCGCGATCACGGCAGTGGTGAAATCGCCGACGAGATTGCTTTCTTCTGCTAACGGCACAAATGCGCCAGGGCCCAGCAAGCCATGCTGCGGGTGCTTCCAACGGGCCAGGGCCTCCACCCCGACGACGGCTTCGGTTTTCATATCCACCTGAGGTTGATAGAAAAGTGTGAGGTGACCATCACTCAGGCCTTGGCGCAGCTCGCTGGTATTGAGCAGGGAACCGCCGGAAACCGTATGACGGGAGCGGAAATAAGACTGGTAATGAGTGAGGTAATAAGTGAGCGCGTCGACGGTGACGGGCTTCTGCAAAGAGCCCAACACATTCAGGTAACGCGCCCGCGCTACGTTCACGGCGGCTTTTAACACTTTACTGTCCGCGCCGCTGAACAGCAGCACGCCGCCCTGGTATTCATGTTCAGCCAAGTGGCGCAGTAGTTCGATACCGTCCATGCCAGGCATCAGCAGGTCCACCAATAGAATATCGAAGTGAGAATCTGCGTCTTCCAGTAAGGTCAGCGCTTCTTCTCCACTCGCAACGCTTTCCACCCGCCCCAGATTAAGCCGTTGCAGCGTTTTGGTGATAATGCTGCGCATGAAGGCGTCGTCATCGATAATCAGGGCGTTCAGGTGACAAAACTGCTTTTCGCTCATAACAATCAATTCTTAACTCTTTTGAACCGTGTCGTCGGGTCTTGCTCCGTCGTATCGACCAAGCGGCCGCAATGTGGGGACGGAACTGTCGAGGGTGACGGGGCTGCGTGACGGTTGTTGTCGCAGTCGGCTCAACCTCCGTTATGGGCCAGCCAGTTTTGTAAATAATAGTCTACTTTTTCGAACTCTTGCTCAATACCGCTGATTGCGAAGCGGATATCGCGCCAATTGGCGCCGCGCCCGGCCATTTCCGCTTTTTCACTCCATTCTCCCAACGCTTCCGCGCCGATGGCGCGGGAAGAGGATTTGAGACGGTGCGCTTCGAACGCTACAGCTTCAGGGTTGTCCTGTTGGGCTGCAAGCTGTAGCGCCCGTAGATTGGCGGCGGCGTCTTCCCTGTATTTGGTGAGAATTTCATGTTGCACGTCGATATCAGGTCCCACCGAGTCGCCCAGTACATTGAGATCTACGGAGCCTTCCACCATTTCCGGGTGGTCGGCGGGGTTAAGTTTGCGACGCTGATGCGGCAGCCACTTGGCCAGCGTCTCATACAGTTTGCGTATTTCCACGGGCTTGGATAGGTAGTCATCCATGCCTGCGTGCAGGCAGCGTTCCGCTTCGCCCCGCAAGGCGTTGGCGGTAATGGCGATAATCGGAGTGCGCAGGCCCGTACCCTCTTTTTCCCGGATCGCCGACGTTAACTGAAAGCCGTCCATTTCCGGCATATGGCAATCCGTAAGCACCAGGTCCACCTGACGCTGCTGCCATACCGCCAGCGCCTGGCAACCATTCTCCACGATGATGCAGTCCAGGCCGAGTCGTTTCAGCTGCAGGCGGATGACTTCCTGATTGGTGAGGTTGTCTTCCGCCACCAGTATGCTCACAGGGTGCAGGCCTGGGCGATTCGGCACGTCGAAACGGGGGATCTTGTCAGGGTCCTGGAAGTGTCTGACCGGTGGACTGCAGCGCCCGGCCGCTGCTGCGGCGGCCATCACGAGATCGTTGCGGCACAGTGGGTAGACATAGACTTTGACGGAATCCGGCGGCGGATTCAGTGACCGATATCGTCGCGGCGTCAGGATGATAAAGCGCACGTCCTGTCCCCAGGGTTGTCCGCGTAACTTCAGCAAGGGAGAGAGATCGCTGTCCTGCTCTGCATAAGTCAGCAGAACGGGGGGCGTACGGTCCAGCTGCAGGGCTTTGGAGAGGTGTATGGACGCCTCTTTTATGTCCTGGCAGCTTTGTACGGTTGCGCCGAATTTCAGCAAGTAGTTGGTGACAGTCGTGCGCGTCAGTGCGTCGCTTAGCACTACCAGCGTCTCGATGCCATCCAGAGTGGGAGGGGGGGCTACGCGAGCGCCCGGTGCGGCGGCCAGCGTCAGATTGAGTCGAAATTCCGTGCCCTGACCAGGTTCGCTGGAGACCTCTATGGCGCCCCCCATTATCTCCGTAAGGCGCTTACAAATGGACAGACCCAATCCGGTGCCGCCATAGCGACGGGTGGTGGAGCTTTCTCCTTGTGTGAATGGGCTGAACAACTTGTCCAGGGTAACTTGATCCATCCCGATGCCGTTGTCTTTGACGCTAATGCGCATGGAATAGAGCTGGCCGGCGCTGTGCAGAAGATCGGCGCGCAAGGTGACGCACCCTTGCTGTCCGTTGGCGGTGTCGGTGAACTTGGTGGCGTTGCTGCACAGGTTGAACAGAATCTGGCGCAGACGCACTTCGTCGCCGATGAGCGCGTCGGGAATATCCGGGTCCACGTAGCTATGCAAGTGCAGATTGCGCTTATTGGCGCTGGCCGCCACTGTCTCCGCAACGCCTTCGATGATTTCCTCTACGGACAGGGTAATGCTTTCCAGCTCCATGCGTCCGGCTTCTATTTTGGAGAAGTCGAGAATGTCGTTGAGAATATTCAGCAGGGAGAAGGCGGAATCCCTGACTGTGCTGATCATCTTGGTTTGTTCCGCGCTGAGCTGCGAATGAGACAGCAGCTCCAGCATTCCCAGAATACCGTTCATCGGCGTGCGGATTTCATGGCTCATGGTCGCCAGAAACAAGCTTTTGGCTTCGTTGGCGCTTTCCGCCGCCTCTTTGGCGTCAAGCAGCTTGCGGTTGGTTTCCGCCAGCTCGGCAGTGCGCGCTTCCACGCGTTTTTCCAGGGCGGTGTTCAGCGCCAATATTTCGCTTTGGGCTTTGGTGACTGCTTCCACTTTGTTTTGCAGGCGTGCGTTGACCCGTTGGTAATCGTCGTGGGTCGTGGACAGGTCGCGACTGGCGCGCTCCAGTTTCAACTGCAGTTCCTGGGATTCGTCCAGCAGTGGAATGGTGTCGTCCAGCACCTGCAACATGGGGGTGAAGATTTGCGCCAGGTCGTTGAACCAGTGATGAGGCGCCAGCAACAGCCAGCAGCGTGGCCCCAGGGGTTGCAAATCAAAGGCGTCGCCGAAGCGGACTATCGCTCCCTGTAAGCGGTCGCTGCGATGGTCGACAATGGCGAGCACTTGCTCCGCATTGTCCGTGACCACCACAACCGGTCCGGCCACCAGATCGCGTTTTTGCGGGTGGCGGAAGGTGAAGCCTGGCGGTGCGGGGTCGAGCGTACTGATTAACCTGGCTTTCATTTATTATCAATGCCCTACGGAAGCGCGAACGGGTTATTCGGATATTAACAGAAGTACATAGGTCATGTTGTGGAACAAGTTTCTAGAATAGCCCTTCGCGGTCTTGAGCGGACCTATCTCCCCAAATGACGGAAATCCTGCGATTGGCAGGGCGCTGCCGAAGTGTTCAGCTAAGGCGCGGATTTCATGCTCGATCTCCCGGCCCAATAACCATTTGCGGCCCACGCAGCTTACGATAAGCGCTGCAACGGGTTTCACGCCACGATTGCGGGCCTTTTCGGCGATACTGTATACCTCGCTGATAATGGTTTCCGGTTGTGCAAGGCATACTTGTACCGTCTTGCCTTGTTCTATGCCGCCATAAAGCCCCAGAAATCGCTCGGAAACGGAAAAGTCCGGCACGATGGAGCGCAGTCGTGTGATATCCGGCTCATCAGAATCAATAATCGACAGGGAGGTGATGCCGCGGTCCGATTGCAACACCGGCTTGCCGGTTTCCCGTTCGATGAAATCCATGGCGTCGGTGCCGTCGATGGAGAAAATCGTAGCGCCTTCCGCCCTGTCGATTACTCCGGGCTGGCCGACAGCATTCAAGGTGTTGCCGATGGAGATATCGAAATGAAGCTTGCCGGACGCCGTCATGACTACGACCGCATCGGAAAGGGCGTGGCGGTTGGCGTACAGGGTGCAACTGGCCATCTTGTTATCGTCGGCGGCGAAGCCTCCGACAATGGGGATGTCCGTCTCGACCTCCAACACCTTTTCAATCTGCGAGGCGTCGGCGCGAAAATCCGACACCATAAACATGCATGCTGGTTTGTCATCGCCACAGGCTTGCAACGCGGCGGAAAGGGCGGTGCGCGCGGTTTGCGCAGGCTGCTCGCCGACGCCCAATGCGTGGGAGGCGCGCCACCTGACAAGACCTTCCGAGTTGAGTCCCAGTGCGCAGGCGCCGATGTCCCTTGGCCCTTCGCTTTCAAAGAATCCATCTCCGGTGCTGCCGATAATCACCAGGTCATCGTTGCCAATACTGTCGTACAGCCCTTCGACAAGCTCTTGCGGGTTCTCATAGTGAACGGTGGAGAATAAGAAGATGACTTCAGGGCGTATGGCGGCGAGGACGTCGCCCATCATGGTCCCCGCCCGATAAGGATCGGCGGCGTTAGTGGAAGTGGAGCAGGCTTTCATGGGACACCTTCACGGTAACAGCTGTTATTAAAATGACGGCTCAAGGCCGGTGAAATGCATCAGTTCAGGCGTTACCTAAAGTCTAGTTGCTCAATGATGAGAATTCATCCCGCCCAATAAAGTTCTCCGCGCCACATTTCGCCCTGATTTTCCCATCAGTTCGCCCTATTTGTTTGTTTTGATAGCCACAGAACAAACAAAGGAGCGGGCAAGGTGAATGTAAAAGAAGTAAGTTGGCGGCGGTTTGGGCTTCATTCCCCACTGGGCAAAGCCTTTATGATTGGAGTGCTGATCCTGATATTGCAGATTCCCATCATGAAGATTAATGGTCTGATCGGCGAGCGCAGCGTCAGATATCATGATGTCGTAACGGAGATTACGGAGAAATGGGGCGGCGAACAGACGGTGAATGGTCCCTTTCTTGTCATACCGGTGGACACAGCATCCAAAGCAGTCGCACAGGAGTCCACCATCAGGCCAATTATGCGGACCCATTATTTGATGGTGACGCCTACCTATCTACACGCCAAATTCAAAGTTACCAGCGATATCCGCTACCGAGGTATTTATGAGGCGCCCCTTTATCATACGGACGCCAACCTGAAAGGGGCGTTTGATCTGCGTCCACAATTACAGGAGCTGGAGGAAAACCAGTCGCTGCGGTTTAAAGACGCCTATCTTTCGGTGGCGATTGGGGATGTCAAAGCGATTCAAAGCCCGATTAAATTTCTTTGGAATGAGCGCGAGGCCGCGCCCTCTCCAGGCGGCGGCATGGCGGACGTTAACGGCGTACATATGCGATTGCCGGTAGGATCGATAAACGCCGACGCCCCTAATGATTTCAATCTGGCGATACGTTTAAAGGGCGCACAGGCATTGTATGTGTCGCCAGTCGGACAGGAGAGCAATATCGAAATCAACGGCGACTGGGCGGATCCCAGTTTTCAGGGGAATTGGCTGCCGGTGGAGCGTAAGCTGGAACAGGACGCCTTTTACGCCAAATGGGACATTCCGTTTCTGGCCAAAGGGGTGCCTGCATCCTGGACGGGTTCAGCGCCCGCCTTGCTTGATCATGTTTCACCGTTAGTCGGCGTGTCACGACCTGCGGCGGGGGCGGGGTACCAGGAAATCAGTCGTTCGGTGAAGTATGCGTTACTGTTCCTTACCTGCACCTTTGCGTGCTTGTGGCTCTTTGAAGTCATCAGCGGCGTGCGCATCCATGTTATGCAATATCTGTTTACGGGGCTCACTCTGTGCCTGTTCTACCTGCTGTTTCTCTCGCTGTCAGAGCACCTGGGAACCTGGGCGGCTTATTTGATTGCTTGTGGCGCCGTTATCGGCCAGGTGGGATGGTACGCCGGACAGTTTATTCGGCGGAGAAAGCTAACTGTCGCCTTCGTCACATTGTTGATTGTGTTGTACGGTTATCTATTGTCGTTGTTGAACGAACAAGATCTGGCGCTGCTATACGGCTCTCTCGGATTGTTTGTCATCCTTGGCGCGGCGATGTTCGCCACCCGCAAGATCGACTGGTATAACCTCCGGGGCGATGAAGGAGGCGCGGCGGAAGATTGATCGGGAACGACTGGCGCGAGGCTCAGACGTCTTCGCGCCAGCCGTCCAGTTTCAGTTCCTGACCTTCCTTTACCGTCTCCATCACTACATAACTGCGTGACTCCCTTACGCCGGGTAGCACGAGGATTTTTTCTCCCAGCAAAGCCCGGTACTGATCCATGTTGGCCACCCTGGCTTTTATCAGATAGTCGAAGTTGCCGGAGACAAGGTGGCATTCCTGCACTTCCGGGACTTTGATGACGGAGTCCTTGAAATCAGCGAAAACGTCCCGAGAGGTTCTGTTTAGGCCAATTTCAATAAACACCACCAGTCCCACTCCGAGTTTTTTGGCGTTCAGAACGGCGGTGTAACGTCGAATGTAGCCGTCTCTTTCCAGCCGTTTTACCCGCTCAAGGCAGGGAGTGGGGCTCAGGTTCACCCGCCGGGACAGTTCACTGTTACTGAGGCGTCCTTCACTTTGTAGTTCGCGCAAAATGGCGTGGTCTATGCGGTCCAGCTGCTTTTTCATTTTTGGCCAGTTGAATTTTCTGAAAATCTCAAAATTAAAGAATAAATCACTGAGTTTGATTTTAACAACAGAGATAAATTCTGCATACAAAGCGTAGACTGGAATTATTACTAACCTTGAGAGGGCTTATTAATGATTGTCGGTGTACCAAAAGAAGTAAAAAACCACGAATACCGTGTCGGATTGACTCCCGCCGCTGTCCAGGAGCTGATTCGCAATGGGCACAAAGTGGTGGTGCAAAAGGATGCCGGCGCAGCCATCGACTTCACTGACGACCAGTATGTTGCGGCTGGCGCGGAAATCGCGGCTACCGCTGAGCAAGTGTTTGAAGTCGCCGATATGATCGTCAAGGTGAAAGAACCTCAAGCTCAAGAACGCGCAATGTTGCGTCCTGGGCAAACCCTGTTTACCTATTTGCACCTGGCCCCAGACGTTCCTCAGACCCAAGATCTGTTGAACAGCGGCGCTACCTGTATCGCATATGAAACTGTGACTGACGCGCAAGGTCGCCTGCCGTTGTTATCCCCTATGTCAGAAGTTGCTGGACGCATGAGCATCCAGGCTGCTGCGCGCTGTCTGGAAAAATCCCAGGCGGGTCGTGGTCTGTTGTTGGGCGGCGTTCCTGGTGTGGAAGCGGCGCTGGTTGTAGTTCTTGGCGGCGGCGTGGTTGGTTTCAACGCCACCCAGATGGCTGTCGGCATGGGCGCGCGTGTTGTCGTTATGGACAAATCCGTTGACGTACTGAGACGCTTCGACGCGACTTTCGGCAATAGCGTACAAACCGTATTCTCCACTGCGCAAGCGGTTGAAGAGTGGGTGACGCAAGCTGACGTGGTAATCGGCGGCGTTCTGATCCCAGGCGCGGCGGCACCGAAACTGGTTTCTCGCGAAATGGTGAGAAAAATGAAGCGCGGCGCGGCGGTTGTCGACGTGGCGATCGACCAGGGCGGATGCTTCGAGACTTCTCATGCGACTACCCATGCGGAACCCACTTTTATCGTTGACGACGTCGTTCACTACTGCGTAGCCAACATGCCTGGCGCTGTAGCGCGTACTTCTACTCTGGCGCTGACCAACGCAACACTGCCATTCGTTCTGCAACTGGCCAATAAAGGCGCGAAGCAGGCTCTGGAAGACAACGCCTTCCTGCTGCAAGGTCTGAACGTAGTGAAAGGTAAGCTGACCTGTCCTTCCGTCGGCGTTGCTCAGGACATTGAGTCCCTGACTCCGGAAGAAGGTCTGGCGTTGCTGTAACAGGCGACATTGTTCTAACGGGTAAAACCGTTAAACCTCCGCACGAGCGCTTCGGCGCTTATGCTCTCTAGTGCATTGGAGAATGGATTCTCGTCTTCCTTGCGGCCCTGAGTGGCCGCTTTTGTTTTTGCGGGGAACGCAAAAACAGCGCAGAGGCAGGAGAACGTCCTTGTACTGTGCGTTTCCTGCTCGGCGGGATGCCTTCTTAGTTGGCGTAATACATCCACTCAAAATACTCTCTCATTTCCTGCATAACCGTCACCTCATAGGGGTGGGTTAATGCGAACAGCAGACTTTCGTTGGTTTCGGGTTTCATAGCTAAATCCTTCTTCTCAGTGGTTTGATTGAGACAATCCGTCTTCGTTGGGTTGTGGGTCTATCGTTTGGTTTGGGACACCTCTTTCACTCCAGTTTCAGCATAAGCCGTGCCAGCGGCTTTCAACTTCCGGGCAATTCACTGAAAGCAAAAGAAAAAGCGTTAATCTTTGGATAGCTTCCATGTAACTGAGGACGTTTTTCCTTCATGTTATCGCCCCGAATATTCGCTGGAGGCTCCAAGATGGGGCGGTGATCCTGGAGCTTGGTCAATCACTGTGCGCTTGTGCAGACAAGCGTAGCGTCACTCAATCCTTACCGCAGGCTCCATCAACATTTGCAGACGTTCGGCGCGCATCAACAAAGCCGGGCTTTTTTCATCGAGGCCCAAACGAGTCAGATGCTCCGTCATCGGATGGTCAGTTTCGCCCACCGTCAGTCTGACGGTTCCGGCAGGGTAGAGCTTTCCAAATCCTTTCAAACGGACTTTGGTTTTGGTCAGTCGATGTTCCACCTGGGTGTAAATCAGGAGGTTGACGGGGATCACTGGAATACCAGGCAGTGTCTCGCCACTCAGAGTAAACAGCGTTTCGCCGTCGGAGCGGACTTGCGTGTGTATCTGTCTGCGTTGGCTGGCGAAAGTGATCTCCGCCGGGAAGCGCGGCAGCCCCCATAGCTCTCTGCCTGTCGAAAGCGCGTTCTCCGAAGTGACCGGGAGATCCAATGGGAAAAAACCGATGCGGCGCTGATTAATCGGCAGATATAAATCCAGCACGTTGCTCAAAGGCAGGCTTTCTCCTTCCGGCAGCACGGGAATGACCAGGCCGGCTTCTTTGTGCGCGCCGATGGCGCAACGCTTGTGATCGTAGATGCTGAGCACGACCAAGGTGTGAGAACCCAGCGCAAAAGCCGGTTTGAGCCCACTGCCTATTAGCAGGGATGTCGCCGCCTCCACGGAAACGGGAAAAAATGCGTTGATGCAGGCGCTGTCGAGGTAGCTGATCGACGCGGAGAGTGCGCCTTTGTCTGTGCTTGGCATGGGAGATGGAGTGGTTAATCCTAGTTTGACTCCGGTCATCGGGATGTCTCCGCAGATGGCGTGGATTGAGGCGGCGGCTCCTGGCCGGGTGATTTACACAGAGTAACACGAACTTGCTCTCAGGGTTTGATGTGAGTCAGTTCGCGCAGTCGGCGGGCTTTTCAGGTCGCCAACGTCCATCCTGATCCGCATTGGGGAGCGCATATTATTCCGGCGAGGAGCTGCCCTCAATCCGCTTGCGCCGCATATGAATATTAACAAAGAATTTATTGCAAGCATGCGTCGCCAAGTACATTATGCAGCCGATTCCCTGTTGTTTAATGAGAGTGCGGTCGTGACATACTGTTTGGCGATATCCGTTGATGCCGGATTGGTGTTTGCATCTGATTCCCGTACCAATGCAGGGGTTGATAACGTCAACACCTATCCCAAAATGTATTCATTCAATGTGCCGGAAAAAGCCTTTGTCACGTTGCTGACCTCCGGCAACCTGGCCACGACCCAGGCAGTAGTGAGGCGCATCTCGCGCGATTTGGAGAATCCCTCTGGAGAGGGCGGACTGGCCGGTTGCAATGATATGAGCGACGCGGCTCGCTACATCGGCGCATTGAGCGTCGAATTGAAAAACTATTATGAAAAGGATTTGAAACAGGGAGCCAATTTCGACTGCACTTTGATCGTTGGCGGGCAATATAAAGATGGGCCTCATGAGATATTAATGGTCTATCCTGAAGGAAACTATATTCAAAGCTCGCCCTACGCGCCGTACCTGCAGATAGGGGAAACCAAATATGGCAAGCCAATTCTGGATCGGGTGATTCGCACCAATTCCAGTCTTGAAGCGGCGGCCCGATGCGCGCTGGTTTCCATGGACTCCACCATGCGCAGTAATTTATCCGTGGCGCCGCCGTTTGATCTTCTGGTTTATGAAACGGGTAAGCTGGAGCCGGCCCACGTCATGCACCTGAAACTGAACTCACCTTATTATGCGACGTTGCGTAAGCAATGGGGCGAAGGGCTTAAGGCGTTGTTCAATGAGTTGCCGCTGTTTGAATGGGAAAAAAATAAATAAGCGCCAAGGCGCGGTAGTTGCATAAAAGCGCTGCGACAACATGGATTTACGTGTTTCTTTACTGGACGGCCGGCTCCTGACCCAGCTGCAGTGCAAGGTAGGAGAGCCATTCGACCAAGGATGCGTGATAACAATGCAGGCGCTTACCGACGATGACTAAGCAAGGGGGTTGCTATGAGTATTCTGGTAGGGATCAGGCATCGAACGACATACACTTATGACCGACTGGTCAATTTGTCTCCGCACACTGTCCGACTTCGTCCCGCTCCGCACTGCCGCACGCCGATTATCAGTTACAGCCTGAACATTCATCCCAAGCCGCACTTCATTAACTGGCTGCAGGATCCATTCTCCAACTATGTCGCGAGGCTGGTGTTTCCCGAGAAGACCGCCAAGCTGGAAGTGGATGTGGATCTGGTGGCGGATTTGACCGCCTACAATCCTTTCGACTTTTTCGTTGAAAGCTTCGCGGAGAGTTACCCTTTTCAATACCCTGACAAACTGAAAGCCCAACTGGAGCCATTTCTTGCGACGCAAGAGTGGGGCCCTCGTTTTGAGTCCTATTTGCAGGCGCTGCCCCGAAAGAAAAAGCCGATCAATGACTTTTTGGTGGAGCTGAACCAAACGCTTTGCAAAGACATCCAATACAACATTCGCATGGAGCCGGGAGTGCAAACGCCGGAGCAAACCTTGGAGATCGGTTGGGGCTCCTGTCGGGATACAGCTTGGCTGATGATCCAGTTGTCGCGGCGGATGGGGTTGGCGGCGCGGTTTGTTTCCGGCTATCTGGTGCAATTGACGCCGGACCAGAAATCGTTGGACGGTCCCAGCGGACCGGAGAATGACTTCACTGATTTACACGCTTGGTGTGAAATCTTTGTTCCCGGCGCTGGCTGGTTGGGACTGGACCCAACCTCGGGTCTGTTCGCCGCGGAAGGGCATATTCCCCTTACCTGCACCCCCAATCCGGAAGAAGCGGCGCCTATCCTGGGTTCTGTGGATGAGGCGGAAGTCGAATTCAGTTTCTTCAACCAAGTGACCCGGATAAAAGAAGATCCTCGCGTTACCCGGCCTTTTACTGAGCGAGAATGGGAAGACATCGACGCCTTGGGGCAGTTCATCGATGAGACGCTGACCCGCAACGACGTGCGCCTGACTATGGGCGGGGAGCCGACCTTCGTCTCTATCGACGATATGCAATCGGCGCAATGGAACACGGATGCAGATGGGCCGGAGAAGCGCCGCCTGGCTTTTGATTTGTCCCTGCGGCTGAAAAAACAGTACGCGGAAAACGGTTTTATGCACTACGGCCAGGGCAAATGGTATCCCGGAGAACCGCTGCCGCGTTGGCAGTACGCCTTGTATTGGCGTAAAGACGGCGCGCCATTATGGCGGGGGCCGGAAGATATGCTGACCCATGACGCCACACCGGATGACGCACGCGCGCTCATGGCTGCTTTCTGCCAGGAAATGGGGCTCTCCGACAGCGCGGTGCAGCCCTGTTATGAGGATCCGTTCTATTATATGTGGCGTCATGGCCAACTGCCGGCGGACGATGATGTGCAAGGCGATCATGAGGATCTGGCGCGCCGTACTTTGGCGCAGGTCATGCAGAGGGGGCTCAATCAGGTGGCGGGCTACTGCCTGCCGATTGGCCATAATCAAGTGTCGGGCGTTTGGCGCACCTGTCTCTGGCGCTTTTTACAGGGGGCGCTGTACCTCAGCCCCGGCAACTCGCCCCTTGGACTCAGGTTACCCCTGGCGAGTCTTTCCTCTCATGAACTCAGCGACGAGTACGAAGTACATGAGCGTGATCCGTTCGCCCCATTGCCGCAGGAATTGAGGCCGCTCGCTAAAGCAGAGAGCCGTCCCTTGGCGGAGATAGCCATCCATACCGCGATGTGCACGGAAGTGCGCGACGGCTATCTGCATGCCTTTATGCCTCCGGTCAGTACGCTGGAGGAATATGTCGCCCTGCTGGACGCATTGTCCCGGGCTGCGACCCGGATAAAGCGCCCGGTGCGCATCGAGGGCTATCCCCCTCCTCATGATGTCAGACTGGTGAAAATGGTGGTGGCGCCGGACCCTGGGGTGATTGAAGTGAATATTCAACCCGCCGCCAGTTGGAATGAGCTTAAGCAGATTACAGAAACGCTTTACCACGAAGCGCGCCTGAGCCGATTGGGAACGGAAAAGTTCATGTTGGACGGTCGACACAGCGGCACTGGCGGCGGCAACCATGTGACGCTGGGCGGACCCACGGCGGCGGACAGCCCGTTATTGCGGCGTCCTGACCTGCTGCGGAGTCTGATTACGTTCTGGCAGCATCACCCCAGCTTGTCTTACCTGTTCAGCGGCATGTTCATCGGCCCCACCAGCCAGACGCCGCGCCTGGATGAAGGGCGGATTGAACGGATATATGAGATGGAGATCGCTTTCTCTCATATGCCGGCGGGAGACGTGCCGCAACCCTGGTTAGTGGACAGGTTGCTGCGCCATCTGCTGACGGATTTGACCGGGAACACCCATCGCAGTGAATTCTGCATCGATAAACTGTATTCCCCGGACAGCAGCACGGGGCGCCTCGGCATTCTTGAGTTCCGCTCTTTTGAAATGCCGCCCCATGCGCGCATGAGCTTGGCGCAAATGTTATTACTGCGGGCTTGTGTGGCTTTATTTTGGGAGCGTCCCTACAAGCACAAGTTGATTGAGTGGGGACACAGCCTGCATGACCGTTTTATGTTGCCTCACTTCCTGTGGCGGGATCTGACGGATGTGCTGCAGTTTCTGGCGGATAATGGTTATCCCTTTAAATCTCAATGGTATGAGTCTTTTCTGGAGTTTCGTTGTCCACGTGTCGGAACGATGGAGCTGGAGGGCGTTGAACTGGAGTTGCGGCATGCGCTGGAGCCCTGGTTTGTGCTTGGTGAAGAAGCGGCGGCAGGCGGAACGGCGCGTTATGTGGACTCCAGTATGGAGCGCCTGCAGGTCAAACTCAGGCTGGCGACGCCGGAGCGCCACGTGCTGACTTGCAACGGGCGCGTCGTCCCTATGTCCCCAGGCGGCGAAGAGGGCTGCTTCGTCGCGGGCGTGCGTTATCGGGCCTGGCAGCCCTGGTCTGCTTTGCATCCGACCATTGGCGTTCACTCGCCTCTGGTGTTTGATATTTTCGATACCTGGAATGGCCGCAGTCTGGGTGGGTGCACGTACCACGTCATGCATCCGGGGGGGCGCAGTTACGAACATTTCCCAGTCAATGCGCTGGAAGCGGAAGCGCGTCGCATCAGCCGCTTTGAAGATATTGGCCACACCCATGGCCCTCTGATTGCGCCGCCGGTTATCGATGGCGGCGGGCGCTTTTACCCTCGCCGCGAGCCTCGCGTCGGCGCAGCGCCGCCCCGACCCACGCCCAACGCCAGCTATCCCTTAACCTTGGATTTACGCTACGATTAAGCTATGTCAGAAAACATAGCGCCTTCTTCACAACCCAGTCTGGACCTGACTGGGTTGCCTTATTCCCCCCTCGCCACTGCATTTGATGAAATGTTGGGCTCCGGCGGCGAGGTGCGTCCTCATTGGCGCGCCTTTGCGGACTATTTTTCCCAAGTGTCCCGGGACGATCTGGGACAACTGCGTCGCGACACGCTGCGTCGTTTGAAAGAGCAGGGCGTTAACTACCACGTATACGACGACCCGCAGGGCATGCGTCGAACCTGGCAGCTGGACCCGCTGCCGATGGTGATGTCTGAAACAGACTGGAGTCCGATAGAAGCGGGATTACAGCAGCGGGCGCATCTGTTTTCGCGGGTGCTGGCGGATTTATTGGGACCGCAAACCTGTCTGAAGCAAGGGGTGCTGCCGCCGGAACTGGTATTGCAGCATCCGGGATTTTTGCGTTCGATGATGGGGTCTGCAACGCTGCCGCTAAGTCTGTTCGCCGCGGATCTGGCCAGGGGCCCCGACGGCTCCTGGTGGGTGTTGGCGGATCGCACCCAGGGCCCTTCCGGCGCCGGCTATGTGCTGGAAGCCAGAATGGTGACCAAGCGGGTATTGAGTCAAAACGCGGTGGACTACGCCATCGCGCCGCTGGCGCAGTTCTTCTATCACTTCAAACGCCATGTGGCGGCGCTGGCGCCGGATCAGCAAAAAGAACCTACAATTGTGCTTTTGTCGCCGGGTATCGGCAACGAAGTGTATTTCGAACACGCCTATCTGGCGGCGCAACTGGGCATCACCTTAGTGCAGGGCGATGACCTGACGGTGCGTCAGGGTAAGGTCTATCTCAAAACCGTGGATGATCTGCAGCAAGTGGATGTGATTATCCGCCGGGTGGACGATGCTTTCTGCGATCCTTTGAACTTTCGCGCCGACTCCATGCTGGGCGCGCCGGGACTCGCGCAGGCGCAAGCGCTTGGGCGTGTGGGAATGGCCAATCCGTTGGGGAGCGGCTTTCTGGAATCGCCAGCGATGCTGCCGTTTCTGCCGGCGCTGTCGAAGCACTTTCTGGCGGAAGAACTCAAGTTGCCCAACGTGGCTACCTGGTGGTGCGGGCAGGAGAAAGAACTCAAACACGTCCTGCAGAATCTGGACGATCTGGTGATCAAAACCGTGGATCGCCACGCGCTGGTGCGTTTTGGGCCCAAAATGAGCGCACGCGAGCGAGACGCACTAAAACGGCGCATTCAGGCGGAACCCTGGCGCTATGTTGGGCAGGATCTGCTGAGCTTTTCCACTACGCCCACACTGGTTGGCGCTGAGATCCAGCCGCGACATCTGGTGCTACGAGGCTTCGCCGCCGGCGATGGCGAACAATATGATGTCATGCCCGGCGGCCTGACCCGGGTGTCGCCGGATGCGCACACTTTTCTAGTGTCCAGCCAGTCCGGCGGATGGAGTAAGGACACATGGCTGCTGAAAAGCTCCGGCACCATGCGCGATGTGCTGCGGCTGAGCCCCACCAAACAGCGACGCATCGCCTCGGCGGTGCTTACCAGCCGGGCGGCGGAAAACCTGTTCTGGCTGGCGCGTTATCTGGAGCGTACGGAATCCCTGCTACGCCATATTCGCGCTTATGTGCGACGCCTGGAAAACTATATCGACTATGGCTTCGACACCGATAAAGCCGTATTGGAAGGCATGCTGCCGGCAGTGGAAGCGTTCTGTTCTCTTGGTCGCGAAGGCCTGCCGACAGTTGAGGATCTGAAACAGTATGTGCTGGACTCCGCCCGCGTTGGTGGCGTCGCTTTCAACCTGCGCGGCGCTATCAACTCCGCTTACACCGTACGGGATCTGTGGTCCGGCGACTGCTGGCGCGCGGTGGAGGAGCTTGAGGAATTGCTGGAGTACAGCGAAAAGAACCGCAGCGTGCTGGCGCTGGATCAGTTTATCCAGCCTTTCCTCACCGCGCTGCTGGCGTTTTTAGGCGCCAGTCAGGAAAGTCTGGCGTTGAATCAGGGCGGGCTTTGGCTGCAACTGGGGCGTCGCTTGGAGCGTGCGCAAAACACGCTATCCAGCACCTATAAAATCTGCGCGGAACTGAACGAAGACAACGAGGCGGGGCTGCGGGAAATGTTGCTCGAAGCCCATGACTGTCTGAGTAGTCATCGTCGCCGCTACGGCACTGAGTTGCCTTTTTACACGCTATGGAAACATTTACTACTGGAGCCTACCAACCCGCGCTCGTTGGTCTATGCTGTCAGTGAGCTGGAGCCCTTGTTGAGCTATTTGAACCCAACGCCGCAACAAGGGCTGATCGGGCTCGAGAAAAACGTTCTGGCGATTCTTACGCCACTGCGACTGGCGGATGCGGTGGAGTGGCGCGACCTCGAATTGACTCAGACAGAGTTGGCTCCCTTTTTGCAAAACCTGACACAACAACTAAATCAGTTTGGTCTGAATATTGAGCACCAATACTTCAAGCACGCCCAACCCCTCACCCGATTCATGCGCTGATGGCGTATTGCTGAGGGTGAAGCACGAGACGGTCTACCGCTATCCGGGACCGGCCTCGCTCGCCTATAACGCCGCGTGGCTGGAGCCGCTGTCCGGTGACGGCCAGATGCGCATCGAGCATCGCTTGAAGGTGGACCCCAAGCCGCAGTTTCAGAACCTGAGGACCGACGCCTTCGGCAACCAGATGCACTACTTTGAAGTGCATAAGCCTCACACTGCGCTCAAGGTGGTGAGCGAGGCGATTGTGGAGCGTCGCCCGAGGCCGCATAACGAGGCCTGCGCGGCGCCTTGGGAGCGTGCGCGCTATGCCGCGGCGTCTAATCCGGAGGAACGCGCCGCGCTGTGCTCTTTCGCTTATCCAGACGCCTCGGTTCCGATCATTGATGAAGTGACCGACTATACGCTGGTGAGCTTTCAAAAAGGGCGTGCGTTGAATGAAGCGGTGAAAGACTTCGCCGCCCGCATCTATCGGGATTTTAAATACGCGTCCGGCGCCACGCAGGTGGACACCAGCGTCACGGAATTCTGGGCGTTGCGCAAAGGCGTCTGTCAGGACTTCGCCAATCTGGCGGTGTTGGGACTGCGGGCCATCGGACTGGCGGCCGCTTACGTCAGCGGCTACGTGCTTACGTATCCTCCGGAAGGAGAGAAAAAGCGTCAGGGCGCGGACGCCTCACATGCCTGGTTTGCGGTGCATGCGCCGGGCTATGGTTGGATTCATGTGGACCCGACCAACAATATGTGGGTGGCGAAAGAACATATCATCGTGGCGATAGGGCGGGATTACACCGACGTACCGCCGCTCAAGGGCGTTTGTTACGGAGGGGGCCAGCAGCAGCCTGAAGTTGCGGTAACCGTAGACATAATAAAACGAGAGGATCTCTTCCATGGGCATTCAATGGAAAGACTATAAATACCCGGAACTCTATGACGAATTGATAGATGGGAAAGGGAAGCCAAGGAAAGTGGCGGAAACACTGGCCAGACACATGGCGGAAATGGAAGACGAGGAGCTGGATCGGCTGAAAAGCACCTCTGAGCTGGCGATAAAGGAGATGGGCATTACCTTTACCGTCTACGATCAGGAAGGCGGCTCCATTGACCGACAGTGGCCATTCGACATTATCCCCAGAGTGATGAGCAAAAAAGAATGGGATGTGGTCGACGCCGGACTCAAACAGCGCGTCAAAGCGCTCAACATGTTCATCGATGACATCTATCACGACCAGAAGATCGTCAAAGATAAAGTCTTCCCCAAAGAGCTGCTCAGCAAATCCAAGAACTTTCGTAAGCAATGCATTGGCGTGAGCCCGGCTCATGGCGTGTGGGCGCATATTTGCGGCTCGGACCTGGTGCGGCATTCTGATGGACAGATATACGTGTTGGAGGACAACCTGCGGGTGCCGTCTGGGGTTTCCTATCTGCTGGAAAACCGGCAGGTCATGAAACGTGTATTCGCAGACCTGTTCGGCGATTTCAGCATTTTGCCGGTGGACGATTATCCCTCGCAGTTGTTTGATACCCTGGCGGCGCTATCGCCGCGTCCGGCGGATTATCCCCAGGTCGTGGTGCTGACGCCGGGCATCTATAACTCCGCCTATTTTGAACATGCTTATCTCGCCCAGCAGATGGGGTGCGAGTTGGTGGAAGGCACGGATTTGGTGGTGACCGACGACGACTGCGTTTATATGAAAACCATATATGGTCTGGAGCGGGTCGACGTGATCTATCGGCGCGTGGACGATCTGTTTCTGGACCCGGAAGCCTTCAACCCTGATTCAGTGCTGGGCGTGCGCGGTCTGATGCGGGCCTGGTTGAAGGGCAACGTCGCGCTGGCCAACGCGCCGGGTGCGGGCGTAGCGGACGACAAAGTGGTGTACGCATTTGTGCCGGACATGATCAAGTATTACCTGAGTGAAGAAATGATCCTGCCCAATGTGCCCACTTATTTATGTATGAAGGACGAAGACCGCAAATACGTGCTGTCGCATCTGGAGGAACTGGTGGTGAAACCCGCTAATGAATCCGGCGGCTACGGCATGCTGGTCGGCCCCAAATCCACCAAGAAAGAGCGGGAAAAGTTCGCGGAGCTGATCGAAGCCGATCCGCGTAACTATATCGCGCAGCCGACGCTGAATCTCAGCACTGCGCCGACGCTGGTGGACGGTAAGGTGGAGCCGCGACATCTGGACATGCGTCCTTTCATTCTTTCCAGCGATCAGATTTACGTGACCACCGGCGGATTGACCCGGGTAGCGTTGAGAAAAGGATCGCTGGTGGTGAATTCCTCCCAGGGCGGGGGGAGTAAAGATACTTGGATCATAGACGAGGAGGCCTGAAATGCTCTCACGAGTAGCCGGAAACATATACTGGATGGCCCGGTATCTTGAGCGTGCGGAGGACATGGCGCGCCTGATCAATGTCAACGCCAATCTGACCCTGGACTTGCCGAAAGGCCTGTCGCCAATTTGGGGACAGCTCATCGCCATCACGGGCGTTGGTGAACTCTATGAAGGCGAATTCGACGAACGCTCGGTCCTGAAATTCCTGATTGCAGAAAACAACAATCCGGTTTCCATCCTGTCCTGTATGGCTTATGCGCGGGAAAACGCCCGCACCATTCGCGATGTCATCCCTCGGGAAGTCTGGGAAGCCATCAACCGGGTCTATCTCTACGCCAAAGACCATGCGCAGCAAGCGTTGACCAAACGTGGGCGTTATCCTTTCCTTTTCGAGATCATCAGTGAATGCCAGCATATAACCGGCATTCTGGCGGGCACGATGAATCACGACGCGGGATACACCTTCCTGAAAGTGGGGCGTAATCTGGAGCGGGCGGATATGACCAGCCGCATTATCGATACCCGTTCCGCCAATCTGGTGCCGGACGCCATTGTGACCAAAGCCACCAACGATAATCTGCAATGGATGAGCGTGCTCAAGTCGCTGACTGGTTATCAAATGTATCGGCGCGAGATGCAAGTGCGCATCCAGCGTCAGGAAGTGCTGAAGTTCCTGATTCAGTCAAAAGTGTTCCCCAGAGCAATTGCCCATGCCATGTCGGAAGTTGAAAAAGCGTTGGAGTCGCTGCCGAACCATGAAAAGGCGCAATTGGTGATTCATCGCATCAATCGGCAGATTGACAACGTGGAGATCGCCAAACTGAAACAGACAGAACTGCAGAACTTTATGGATCAATTACAGGTGGGGTTTGCGCAGACGCATGAGGAACTCAGCGTCGCCTATTTTGGCGGTCAAGTCAGCGCTCAGACGCAAAGTCAGGACGCAGCCTGAGTACTGCGTCCCATACAGGATCAATCTAATAGCGACTGGGCGAAGGCGATCAATTCTTCCGCCGCTTTTTCCCGGATGGCCAGTGTGTCCTCCGGGTCGATGCCGTACTTCTGCGCCAGCAGCGTGAAGTCTTCCGAGCGCAAGGAAACGGTCAGGCGCGGGCGAATCGGCGTTTTGTTGTAGGAGAGTCCCAGTATCTTGCGGATCATGTCCGGCGGATTCAGGTCCTGGTCCAGGGCCGCTCGCTTCAATACTTGCTGCACCTCTTTGGATACGTCAAAAGCAAGTTGGGTGGCTCTTACCGCTTTTTGTTCTTCAAGCCAACGATCTTTACCTTTGTTCAACGTTATCTCCCGGCGCCGCTCTGGCTGGCTGGTCGCCTTTCATATAGTTTCTCATTGATAGTAAAAAGCAGCCCGTTCAGAGCTGCGTAAATGTCATCAGCAATTTCCGCCGCAATGCATTCAGGGTTTTTGCGCTTTTAGACGTTCAAGAATGTCGCGGGCGTTATGTTTGTCACCTGTCAGGCCGGCGGCCTCAAGTCGTTTGGCCAATGGATCCTCATCGCGCTGCGCCTGTAGCTCTTCGCCAGCCTCAATCTGATAGTCCGTCATTTGCTGGCTGCGTTTGATGCGCTCCAGCGTCTCACGCGCCGAACCGAGGTTGGCGTTATGTGCGGCGGCGCTGTCAGTGATTTGCAGTGTGGCTTTTTGCACTTTGTCCGTCGTTTGTACGACGGCGAGATCCCGCTCATGGTCGGCGATTAACTTTTCGGCTTTTTGAATATTGCTCTTGAGGCGTTGGATCTGCTCGTTATAGCGTTGGCTGATTGTCAGCTGTTCACTCACGCTAGTCTCCAGCCTGGCGATTTGCTCCGCTGCTTGCAGGGCTAGCGCTTCGTTATTCTGGTTAAGCGCCGCCAGGGCTTCGGTTTCACGCTTGGCGATATCCAGGCGTAGAGACTTTATTGTTGCGTCCGCCTCCAGCTTATGGGCCATGACATCCGTCAGACTGCGTTTGGCGTCTTCGATATGCCCCTTGGCGACCTCAATCTCTCTTTCGATGGCGCGTACGCCGTCCGCATCCATCACGGCCTCTCCCATTTCCCTCACGCCCCCGCGTAATGCGGTCAGTAGCTTTTCGATGATGCTGCTCATGGAACACCTCCGGTGATCTATTTCAAATACTCTTCAAAGGCCTGGAAACAGTCGTTGGCGTTGCGGGCCAGCGTCACCAGCTCTTTCAGGACGTTTTCGAGAATGGACAGAGGCGACAAGGCGCCGTAAATGACGTAGAAGTCGTCGACAATGGCGAAAGCGCTGAGGGGCATCGGCAAGCTCATTTCCAGTAGCGATTCGTTTAATTCTGCGAGACGGGATTCCAGCAGTTCCCCCTTGCGGAACAGATAGCTGATGCATAGGATTTGGGTCTCTGTGGCGGTCACGTATATCGGTAATGCATCCAGCTCCGACACTTGCACCTGCAGCACCTCCACTTCTCCTCTGATCGGGAGGCAGTCGAATGTGTGGCCTTCGTAGGCGGCGTCGGATAATTTGAGGGCTAAATCGTTAATTAAACTCACCGTTGTCTCCTCGCGACATAATATGTCCCGCGTCGATCGTAATGGTCGCGCCATATCATGTCAATCTAAAAAAAGCGTCGGATTTACAGCTAAGCTTAATCGCTAAACGATTTGTTTGAAGGACGAAATTTTCTGTTGACATAATATGGCCGTCCTGAGTATTAATGACATAGTATGTCGTAAGAGGTGAGATATGGAAGCATACTTGGCAACAATTTTTTCGTTTCCGACTGTGGTTTTCACAGTCCTTTTAGGGATTGTCGTTTGCTATTGGATTCTCGCCATTATCGGCTTGCTTGACCTGGATCCTTTTGATTTGGATCTTGATCTGGATGTGGCCGACGCGCAGGGACTGGCGGGACTGATGGTTACCCTGGGCTTAACCGGCGTTCCATTACCCCTGGTATTGAGTTTCCTGGCCATTTACGGCTGGGCTCTCACCTATTTCGTTTCACTGTATATCCTGATTCCTATGTTTGGGGGCGTTATTCTCTATATCGCCGGCGCAGGCGTTATCGCTATCGCCTTTGGAATTTCGATCCTGTTGACGGCTAAGTCCATACGTCCTTTGCGTCCTTTGTTTCGCAAAGCTTATGGAACGGCGAGCGCTAAAGTCATTGTCATCGGAAGAACCGGGACTGTGCGATCAGGGAGCGTCAGTGAAACGTTTGGGGAAGCGGAAATAACCATCGACGGCGCGCATCTCATTCTGAAGGCCAGAGGTGAAGCGGGCTTGAATCTGAAGCGTGGAGATAAAGTCATATTCGTTAAATACCTGGAAGCGGAAAACGCCTATCAGGTGATGCCCGAAGAAGACTTTTTGGCGGACTCTTGATAGTCGCTGTTGCAATATTTCGAACTAAATAAATTCATAAATCAACTAGGCATAGAGCTAGGAGAAAGTGGCTTATGGAAGTGGAAGCGGGTGCTGTTTTGGGTCTTTTAACTATCATAGGGGGCATTTTTCTATTCCTGCTGGGAATACTCGCCCTGTTTAAAGCGTTCTATAAAAAGGTAGAGCAAGGGCAGGCGTTGATCGTTAACGATATGTCGACCCAGCCGAAAGTGTACTTTACCGGCGCCATGGTGCTGCCGGTTATTCACAAAGCCGAAACCATGAAGATTTCGGTTATCACGCTGGAGATTGATCGCCGCGGTAAAGACGGCCTGATCTGTCGGGATAACCTGCGTGCTGACATTACCGTCGCGTTCTATTTGCGGGTGAATGAGACCGCGGAAGATGTGCTGAAAGTGGCGAAAGCGGTGGGCGTATCCCGGGCGTCGGATCGCGTCGCCGTGAACGAGCTGTTTAACGCCAAGTTTTCTGAGGCGCTGAAGACGGTCGGTAAGCAAATGGAGTTTCTGGGGCTGTTTGAAGACCGTATTGGCTTCCGCGACCGCATTGTGCAGACCATCGGTAACGATCTGAACGGTTATGTTCTGGAAGACGTCGCCATCGACTATCTGGAGCAGACGCCTAAATCCAGCCTGGATTCCAGCAACATTCTGGACTCCGAAGGCATAAAAAAGATCACTGAAATCACGGCTCAGCACAATATCCACACCAACCGTCTGGAGCGTGACGAAGAGCTGGAGATCAAGCGTAAGAATGTCGCCACGCGCGAAGCCATGCTGGAGCTGGAGCGGCAGCAAGCTGACGCCGAAGCGAAGCAGAAGCGCGAGGTGGAGTCCATTCAGGCTCGTGAAACCGCCGAAACCCAGAAGGTTCGTGAAGAAGAGCGCAAGAAAGCGGAAGAAGCGCGCATTCTGACGGAAGAACAGTTGTCGATTGCGGAAGAGAACAAGCAACGTCAGGTTGAAATCGCGGTTAAAAACCGTGAGCGCGCTGTCGCGATTGAACATGAGAAAGTTGAGAAAGCCCGCCAGCTGGAAATGGTTAACCGCGAGCGCGAAGTTGAGCTGCAGCGCATCGCCAAAGAGAAGGAACTGGAAGAACAGCGCAAAGTCATCACGCTGACGATCAGCGAGCGTATCTCCGTCGAGAAGAAAGTGGCGGAAGAGGAAGAACGCATCAAAGAAGTTCGCGAAGTGTCTATGGCGGAACGCGAGAAGCAAGTGCGCATTCTGGCGGCCCAGGCGGAAGCGGACGAGCAGTTGGTCAAGCAGGTGAAAGCGGCGGAAGCGGAGAAAGAAAAAGCGCTGTTCCGCGCCCAGGAGATCAACACCATTGCGCAGGCGGAGCTGGAAGCCTCTTCCAAGAAGGCGGAAGCCAACAAGAAGGAAGCAGAGGGCATTCAGGCGATGGAAGCGGCGTCCGGACTGGCGCAGGCCCGTGTGGCGGAAGCCAAGGCGGCCGCCTACGAGCGCGAAGGTCAGGCGAAGGCGAATGCTCAGAAAGCGGAAGGACTGGCGAAAGCAGAAGTCATCGAGGCTCAGGCGGCGGCCAACGAGAAGAGTGGTTTGGCGGACGCCAAGGTGCTGGAAGAGAAACTGACCGCCAAAGCGCGCGGGGACGAGAGCATTGGTATGGCGAAAGCGCGGGCGGAAAGAGAGCTAGGCGCGACCGAAGCGGAAATCATTCGTCAGAAAGCCAAAGCGGAAGCGGACGGCTTGGTGGAGAAATTCAACGCGATGGGCAATATGTCTCCGGAAGCGCGCGAGTTCGAAGAGTTCCGTATGCGTATGGACGCCGCCATCAAGGAAGTCATGGCGAGCATCGAAGCCAACAAGTCAATTGCGACCGATCAGGCGCAGGTGCTGGCGCAAGCGCTGCAGAAGTCCAATATCGAGATCGTCGGTGGCGGCGGAGAGTACTTCGAGAGCTTCTCCAAAGCCCTGGCTGTCGGCAAAGCCATCGATGGCGTGGCTGGCAAGAGCCAGGCGGTGCAAGCGGCGTTGGACAAGCTGTTGTCCATCACCGGCAAACCGTCCGGCGATAAGCCCCACTAACCCTTCGACCCTTTCTTTGCAGTCAGACGGGCGGCTTTGGTCGCCCGTCGGCCTGATCTGATAGAACCGCAGTTTGGATGGAGTCTTTATGACATCGCAAACCAATGATCTGGTTGAAAACGCCGTTGCTGAAGGAGGCGCCTATGAAGTATTGCGCAAACGCCTTCAGGAACAGGGGCTTCGCCTGCGCGAACTGGTGGAGGCCCTAAACAAGGAGCGTCTGCAGGAGTTCGGCAGCTCCGATATGGATATCCTCAGTCGTATCCGGGTGCGAACCGAGAATAATTGTGTCGCCCGCGACATCGTGAGGGTCGGGGACTTTCTGCTATTCGGATACAACGTTTTTATCGGTCTGAAGAAAGAAACCAAAGTCTCTGATGTCTTTGCGTTGTATCAACTGACCGAAACTGAGCAGGGGCTGGAGCTCAGCGAGCATACTTCAGACGGCACTTTCCTGGCGGACGCCAAGTTCCTCTCTGATTTTAATGAACTGTATACGTACTATAAAAACGCCAAGTTGCTGCAGTTGGTGGTGCGCCAGGGACGACTGCTGGCGGCGTTTCAAATTGGCGAGCGGTTGGAAGATCTGCGTGTTTTCCAGTGGGCGGTTAACGCCGTCGGCGAGGTGGAGAGCTACATCGACAATCGTGGCGAACGCTATATCCAGCTGCCTCCCCGACATGACTTTGAGTGGTCTGAAATCAAGCGGGAGCAAGTGGTTGAAGGGCAGCATCCGCACATCAATATTCTCGACACCCTGTTCGTCGATAACATTCGCGGCGACCTGACGTTCAAGATCGAAAATAACACCCGTACTGGCGAAGGCATTTTTTCCGACCCTGTTGACGATGAAAATCAGTCTCTGGACGACGGCCAGTTTTTTTTCGCGGAAGTGGGCGAGCTGATCCTGATAAAGGTGCTGCCATATCGGGAAGAGAACTGGCGTCACTATGTATTCAACAAGCGCCTTAGCAAAGTAACGCGTATTGACGCCATCGGTCAGTCCTGCGTTCAGTTGCCGGAAGATCATGGCCTTATGTTTCCTGGCGGCTATTATCTGGAAACCGGAGAACTCAAACACTTTGACGAAGAGATAGACGGTTTTCGCTTTAAACGCATGATTCGTTCTCCCAATGGTGAGGACGTGTTGTTTGTCTTTTATGAAATACCTCAGGGCATCTGCGGCTTATACAGCTATAACCTGATCACTAAATCCCTGCAGAATCCCATCGTCGGCCATGGTTACGCGCTGCTTAACGACGGTCGTATGGTGGTGTTCACGGCGGACGACGAGCCGACGCGTATTCATCCCATGCAGGTATGGAAGACGCCTTATTTCAGTGAAACGTTTGCGGCGCAGGAAACTACCAGCCAGACGTTTCTGGGGCGTATCGGCAATAAGGAGTTAGTGCGCGGTATTTCTGATCTGCTCAGCATTTGTCGGCTGGTGGAGCAGAATGTCGCCTCTTTCGAGCACTATAACTCGTTAATCAAAACCACGATGCGCTTGTTCGATCAGTACTATTGGCTGGACTCCACGGAGCTGGCTGAGGTGCACGGACTCCTGAAAGAGCTGGTCGCCAGCGGCGAGCTAGTGCTGGATGAATATGAAAAAGTCGCGTCAATTCAGGATAGTTCGCGTTCCGCGCTGGAGCAGGCGGCGGCGGACAAGAAAAAGCTGATCCAAAGTTTGTCGCCGGAATCCTGGAGTCAGCCGGGAGATTTCGTCAATGCGCTGGACGCGGCCCGCAAGCTGCGCGGCAGGTTGATGACATTGCGTGACTACCGGTATATCGACCTCTCTGCGATCGACGCTATGGAAGCTGAGTTGGTGGAGACCGAGCAGGAACTGGCGCAGGAGACCGTCAAGTTCCTGGCCACCCCAAAAGCGCTTGATGGTTATTACGAGCGCTTGCAAGAGCTGACGGAGAAAGCGGAAAAACTGGAAACGCGTGCAGAGTTGAAACCGCTGCTGGAAGAGTTTGGCGCAATCAGCGCCGGCCTGGATTTGCTGTCGGAGTTGGTGGCGACGCTGGAAGTGGAAGACGCCGTACAGCGTACGCACATCATCGACGGTATTTCCGAGCTGTACGCCAAGATCAACCAACAGAAGGCAAAGGTACAGAACAAAGCCAAGTCGTTGGGCTCGAAAGAGGCGACTGCGCAATTCGCAGCGCAGTTCCGCTTGTTTGAACAAAGCCTTAGCAATGCTCTCGGCTTGGCGGACACCCCGGATAAGTGCGACGAGCTGCTGTCCCGCCTGCTGAACCAATTACAGGAATTGGAAGGACAATTCGGCGAGTTTGACGAATTTCTGGGAGACATTCTCGCCAAGCGGGACGAAGTGTACGACGCGTTCGACAAGCATAAGCAGCGCCTGATCGAAGAGCGTCAGCGCAAGACGCACACCCTGGCGGACGCCGCCGGGCGCATTCTGGAAAGCATCGGCAAGCGCTGTCAGCGCTTCCAGCAAATGGATGAGGTGAATACCTTCTTTGCATCCGACGCGCTGGCGCAGAAAGTTCGGCAAATAGTGAAGCAGTTGCGTGATCTGGGTGATCAGATCGCCGCAGATGACCTGGAAAGCCGACTGAAGTCCGCTAAAGAGCAAGCCGTGAGAGGATTGCGGGACAAAACGGACATTTTCGAAGAGGGCGGTAAGGTCATCAAGCTAGGGCCGCGTCACCGCTTCAGCGTCAATACGCAGGAACTGGATCTGTCTATATTGCCCAGGGACGACAAGCTGTTTATTCATGTGACCGGCAGCGACTACTACCAGCTGATTGACGATGCGGAGTTGGATGCCTGTCGTCGTTATTGGGACATGACGCTGATATCGGAAACGCCGGATGTGTATCGCGCAGAGTTTCTGGCGCATCGTTTTCTGGAGCGTCTCAGTGACCCCAAGGGAGTCGCCTTCAAGGAAAAGGTCATGCAGACGTTGGCGGCGGGAGATGGGATACAGCCGTTTGTCACCGAATTCGCCGGTCCTCGCTACAAAGAAGGGTATGAAAAAGGGATTCATGACCATGACGCGGCGCTGATCCTGGCGAAGATTCTGCCGGTTATCAATCAGGCGCAACTATTGAAATATACCGGACGCATTCGGGCGCTGGCTTGTTTATTCTGGTCGGCCTGGCAGCATGATGAAGACAGCGCCGCCCGCCGCGCGCAGGCTCGTGCGGCGCAGATCATGCTGGAGGTGTTGAACAGTCCTCAGGCGATGTCGCAGTTGCAGGGCGCGCTTGGGGATAAGCTGAAGCAGTTTGTGGCGCAACAACGTCTGGATTTCAGTGAGGTGGATATCGCGCAGGCGGCGGCTTATTTGGCCGCCGAGCTGGGCAAAGACGCGCTCGCTTTAGAAACCGGCAAATACGCCCTGGACTGTTATGAGCGCATGAAACTGAATCTGCAGACGTCCAATGCCTGGAATATGCTGCAGGAGAGCATGAAGTCTCTGGATGGCGACTTGGGGGCGCGCTGGCGCTTGGCGCGGAGCTGGCTGCAGGCTTTTCTACAATCCAATGGGCAGGAGTTCGAAGACTTCCATTACGAGGCAGTAGCGATTCTGGCGGCGGAGCAGGAAATCCCCAGGGATAAGCGCGAGGTTGACTTACGGTTCACCGTATCCGGTTTGCTGGGCTCGCACTCACGGATCAAAGAACAAACGCTGCAACTGGCGTTAGACGACTTCATGGCGCGGATGAGTCGTCATGTCGAAGAAGACATCACCGGTTATGAGCGTTTTCTCAAACTGCGCCAGCAGAAGCTGGAGCAGGCCCGCAAGATGTTGCGCCTGAATGAGCTTAAACCTCGGCCGTTGACTTCGTTCGTGCGCAACAAGCTGATCAATGACCACTACCTGAAATTCATTGGCGATAACCTCGCCAAGCAGATGGGGACGGTTGGCGAAAGCAAGCGTACGGACAACATGGGCCTGTTGATGATGATCTCCCCGCCGGGATACGGCAAGACCACATTGATGGAGTATACCGCCAGCCGTTTGGGGCTGACTTTCGTTAAAGTGAACTGTCCTTCTCTGGGGCATGACGTGGTCTCGCTGGACCCTGAAAAGGCCCCGCACTCGACGGCCAGACAGGAGTTGATCAAGCTGAACTTTGGCTTTGAACTGGCTAACAACGTCATGCTGTATCTGGACGATATACAGCATACGCATCCAGAGTTTCTGCAGAAATTTATCTCCCTCTGTGACGGCACGCGAAGAGTAGAGGGGGTTTGGAACGGAGAAACGCGGACTTACGACCTGCGTGGCAAGAAGTTCTGTATCGTCATGGCGGGTAACCCCTACACGGAGAGCGGTGAAACGTTCAAAGTGCCGGATATGCTCGCTAACCGGGCTGATATCTATAACCTTGGCGATGTTCTTGGCGGCATGGAAGACGCCTTTGCGATGAGTTATATCGAGAACGCGATGACGTCCAATCCAGTTTTGGCCCCGCTGGCGACTCGAGATATGGAGGATTTCTACAAGTTCATTGATGCAGCGAAGGGCCGCGAAGTCGCTGCGACGGATATGAAGCACACATACAGCGGCGCTGAGTTCAAAGAAGTGGTCGATGTATTGGGCAAGCTGATGGACGTGCAAAAAGTCGTGTTGCGGGTTAATCAGGAATACATTCGCAGCAGCGCCCAGGCTGACGCTTACCGCTCCGAGCCAACATTTAAGTTGCAGGGAAGTTATCGCAACATGAATAAGTTGGCGGAAAAAATCACCTCGGTGATGACTGGGGATGAGCTGCAGCAACTGTTGGAAGACCACTATCAAGGAGAGTCGCAGTTGTTAACCCAGGGGGCGGAAGAGAACCTGCTGAAGCTGGCGGAATTGCGTGGAACGCTGACGGCTGAGCAGCAAACCCGTTGGTCTGCGATCAAAGAAGAGTTCGCTAAAAACCGGGGCCTGAAGGACATGGATGCGTCACAGCAGGCGGTGCGCCAACTGCGGGAAATGACGGATGGATTGAGTCGTCTTACTGAGGTTGTTGGCCAAGGGAACAAGCCTGCTTTACCGGTGGAGGCCCCAAAGGACTACTCCGCTGATGTGGTCAAGCAGCTGGCCAGAATGGTCAAGGCCATGAGCGACTTGAAAGACGCTGCGCCGAAAGTGGATGTGGCGCCCAAAGTGGAAGTCGTCAACCAGCCCATGCCTGGCCTGGATAAAATTCTCGCGACACTGGCTGACACCATTCAAAACAGTATTTATCCCCTGGTAAAAACTATGGATGGTAAACTGCAGTTGGATCTGGAAACCCATAAGCGCATGGCGGACTTGAACGCAAAAATAGACAGTCTGCGACTTGAGCTGAAGAAACCGGAAGCATAGTCGGCGGGAACGCAGACTCTATTGATGAAAAAAGCGGGCGTTAAGCCCGCTTTTTTTGTTACCGGTTGGCGGAGTAGGGATCTTTCGCCAGCAAATAGGCGATCATCGACTTCTGTTTTGACTGCTTGTCCAGCCACTCGCGAACTTCCCGCAGTTTGGCGTATTCCTCTTTGCCGAACTCTTCTTCATATAAAGCTTCGAAAACATCGCGAGCTTTGCTTTCGCGAATTTTTCGCTGCCAGGGATCGGTAAAAATCGCATTCAACTTGGTGGCGAGTCCTTCCTGCTTCAGCAAATCCCACTCGCCTTTATCTAACCACATGGCGAGTATTTCCGGGCTGAGGTCGAGTCGGTGATCAGTGTTTTTTGAAATACGATATTTCAGCATCAGGCGGCCGGTTTTGGGGCAGAGCAGCGCTTTTTTCGAATCTTCCGCATTAACCGCAAGATCAAAGTCCACTTCGCTTAAAGAATGCTCTGAGTTTAACCAACGTAGGTAATCCTGCAGATAAATCAGGGTTCCGCCGCAGTTATCGCAGATATGGCAGGCCAGTAAGTCTTCGAGGAAACCGGGCTTTAGCGCGCCTGAGTTACAGCTTGTGCATTTCATGGAATGGTCTTCCTATAGTAGAGGCTGTCTTGAGGAAAAGCTTCAATGGGAGGCCTTTCACTCCGCGCCGCGACAGGATACGCGCGGACGCTTTTATATTGAAGCGCGACCAAAAGAAGGGACTCAAATACGATCTTTTGATCGCTTTGTCTTCTTGGGCGGCGCTCAAATACGAAACGGTATTGTATTAAGTCAGGGGAGGAAACGACAGAGTAAATGGCTAAACGCCGATAGAATCGGGGCGTTGGCTCACCAGAGGAAGAAACACAGTCAATCAGCAGGAGGGAAGCCGCCATGAAAGCGGAATATGGCGTTAGCCCTGACTTCGCCTGCTACTGGCGGATACTGCTGCCAGTGTTAGAGCAGGCGTAAAAGGGGCGCTGATCACGAAGACCTAGTTGGTTTCGTTGTTCAGCACTAACGTTCTTTTCCTTTTCACAACAACCTTCGGCGTGTGGGCCGGGGCTGACCTGCCACCATAATAATGGCCTCGGTCTTCTGTCCTTGCAGTACTTTCAATGGCGGATTTAGACTCGCGTATAAGTTGGCATACTTGAACCGGCGACAGGTGCTTGGGTACCTGGATAGGTCTCAGCTCCACAATTTCCCCGTTCCGTAGTTCAAATGCCATTTCGAAACCACTTATATGACGAGCTATATTGAGTTTTGAATCAATGTTCCATTCCATGTGATTCACGCTCCGTAGTTTTTCTGGTTATCTAGGGTGTTGCCGGTAGACGAGGCCGCCTCCATACGATTTAAGTGGGCCTTACCAAACCTGGAAGGCGTCCTTTGCTGGAAAGTCGAAGAGGGCGTGAGAGCCTTCCACGATACTCCAAACAAGACCTGGATGATCCCGCAAGGGGGCGTCCACGAACTGGCCGGAACGGCTAGTATAGACACTTACGCGGCGAATAATAACAACGACTGTGTAACAGGATGTATCCCGGCAAAAGCGGCGCCAGGATAATAAGGTGGGCGGCGTTCAGTTTTGCTTCGAAGCGCCGGTGATGTTTACGACGGAATAAGCGTCGATATGGTGGTTATCTTAGCAGGAATATCTTCTTTTTGTGTGTGGGTAATGTAAAAACATGTCAAAAGCGGCTGCTGCGATATTTGCTTGCGCCGAGCAGTCGCGACCAATAACCGCAGCATCAGTGTGTGGTTAAAAATAGACGTCGTCGGGATTGAACCGATAGTCGCCCATATTTTGCTTGCGCTCCTGGCGTAGCTTACGCACTTGCGCCTGTGCTTGCAGGCCCCAGATGCTGATGGCGTTCTCCAGGAGATCAAAATTGATGTTCAGTAGTGATCCCGCTATCGCATTCATCGCGGCGCGGGCTTGCATGAAGCTGTGATAGGGACCCTGCAGTTTCACCTTTACCGCAGGTTTGCTTTCCTGCCCCGCCAGTGCGATCAGGGTGTAAGTGGCGTCGCCAGTATCTTTGATAAATAACTCTACCCGTTGCCGGTCATTGCCCGAGAGGGCGCAGAATTTGGCGTCGTCAGCAAGAGGGGAACGGTAATCCAGACGCATAAGCTTCTCCCATAGTGATACTGCCGGGAAGCCCTTAATGTGCACTGAATTATCAGTGGGTGCAATGATCTTGATCGAATTTTGCGCTGTTTTACCGTTTTTCAGAAATGCGGCGTCTTAGGACGCCGCTGCTTTGACCGTTGAAGTGGCGCAGAGATTACGTAGTTCATCCATGCGCTCAGAGAGAAGATCCTCTGCGGCGATAGAGCGCTGCTCCTCAAGAATGTCCTGCAGAATTTCCACTGTCGTCAGCGGATTCGCCAGCACCACCCTGAAGACGACGCAGGCTTGCCCATCATAAGCGGCTGGATTGAGCCGCGTACGGGATACGAAAGCTTTGCCCCGCGCCCGTTGGGTTTTCTGAATGCCTTTGGTGATTCGGCTCAGGCAGTCGTTAATAGCCTGCTGGCGCTCTTCATCGGCGAACTCCAGGGCCTGCCTGACCCATGCGGGACAATAGCGGTAGGTGAGAATATTAAGTTCAGGCTCGCTGATCAGCTCAAAGTCATCGGCCTGGCTGATCATCGACGCGAAGGCTTTGGCTTTTTCAATGCCGAGATCTATCAGAATTTCGTAACCGGTGCGACCAATGATTTTCAAGCCGGACTGAATAAGCATGGCCATACCGGGTCGCGAACCTTCCAGTGTTTTACTGCCCAGGTCGCGGGAGCCCTGACGAATAATGTACTGGGCGTGATGCTCAATGGCGTTGCTGGTGGATGGATTCTTGAACACGACCAGTCCGGCCCCCATTGGCACATAAAGCTGTTTATGGGCGTCCATGGTGACGGAGTCAGCCAGCTCAATGCCTTTCAGCAAGTGTCTGTAATTGTTGGAGAATAAAGTGGGGCCGCCCCAAGCTGCATCAACATGGAAGTAGGTGCTGAACTCTTTGGCGATGGCGGCCATTTCCTCCAGTGGGTCGATGTTGCCGGTTTCCGTTGTGCCGGCGATGCCCACCAGACTGATAATGCGCACTTTGGCGTCCCGCAACTCTTCACAGGTGGCGCGCAAGGCTTGCAAGTCGATTTTGTTATTGGAGCCGGTCGGTATGGCGATGATATTGTCGCTGCCCAGACCAAGCAGATCGGCGGACTTGCTGAGAGAATAGTGGCCCCGCTTGGATACCAGCACCGCCGCCCCTTCATAACCATAGTGCTTCAGGGCCTTGAACATGCCTTCGCGGCGTACGCCTTTGAAGACCGAGTCTGCAGGAAAGCACAGGTTCCTCGCAACCCAGAGCGCGGTGATGTTGGCCACCGTGCCGCCAGAGCACATGCTGCCCAGCGCCGCGCTGCTATTATGCATCCACTCTTGGTAATAGGCGTCGTCTCTTTCGTAGACAAGCCGATGCATCATTCCGATGACCTGACGCTCTAACGGCGTAAACGCTTTTGAGGTCTCCGTTTTCACCAGATTCTGGTTCAGCGCGATCATGATTTTCGACAGCGGCAGCATGAAATAAGGCAGCGCTGACGTCATGTGGCCGATAAAACTGGGGGAGGCTGTATGTACGGATTGGGAAACGAGCTTGTCCAGTAGAAACTGGGTTTGCTCAGAGACGAACACGGGCTCTTCTGGAATGCGGGACTCTGCGAAGTCTTTTTCCATTTCGCTGAGATCTTTTTCCACCGCCACAATGTGATCCTGTAGGAATCCGGCCAGATTCTGTGAGATTTTCTGGTCGATTCGGCCCAGTGTGGAATTTGGCGCCTCGGGGATGGTGAATACCCGATACATCGTTTCCAAACTGGCTTTGGCGATTTTTTTGGTCTTCGACATAGGACCCCGCTACCGCTTAATGGCGCTCTCGGGACGCGCGGAGCCGCCCCCGCGTGTCCAGCAACAATATTCCTGGGCTCTGGTCAGGCCGCAGGGGGCGGACCGAGCCGACGCGCAAGTATAGTGGTTGTCAAATACAAGCGCCAGTCGCCCGATATTACACCAGTTAGCTGCTGTTTTGCATCAATCCGGCATCTGGCCGGGCCCTCTGGTATGGGCCCCAGGCGTCTTACAATGGTTCTTGTTCGAAGAGCGTGATGCGAGCGTCCAGGCTTTGCGCCAGAGTTTGCTCAAGCTGTGAGAGATGTCTGTCCGCTGTCGCTCGGTTGGGCGCCAAAAGGATCAGGGTCCACTCGCCGGTTTGTAAGCTGTCCGTCTGTCCCGATTCGATAATCGCCAAGTGCGGCTGTCGTCCCAGTTTCTCGCGGACGCCGCTGGTGCGCTGACGTTTTTCTTTTAGTGAGGAGCACCCTTGTAGCTGAAACTCTAACCTAATGACGAAACCATGCATGACGCGACTCTCGTTATTCATCTGGTGGACAAATAGCGCCCTTTTATTTTGTCTGAGAATGATAGAGCCTGCGCATGTGTCAGGCCCTGAACTTCATGACTTACTATTGCTCAAGCGCTTTTGCCTCAGCCCGCGCGGGAGCGCGCAACGGCGGCGTTGACGGCTTCTTCCAGCGCGGCTTCCAGGTTGTCGCCATGGAATGGGAGACCATTAATGAAGATTGCTGGCGTGCCGCGAAGTCCCAGCGCCATCGCCTGATTTTGTTCTTTCTCCACAAACTGAGCGGCTTCCGGACTGGCGGCGCACTCTTCGATTTTGGCGGCATCAAGACCGAGTTTTTCGGCGACGCCAGCCACTGAGGCTTCGTTTAGTTTTCCTTCGTAATCAAAGAGCGCGTCATGGAATTCCCAGTATTTATCCTGCTTGCCGGCGCAGTAGGCGGCCTGGGCCAGATACACGGAGGTTTTGCCGGTCACAGGGAAGTCCACCATGGTCCAGCGCACGCTGTCGCTTTGTTTCTCAAGTATCTTGCGTAAAGTATGCGAGGCATGTTTGCAATGAGGACAACGGAAGTCCGCAAACTCCACAATACTGACAGGCGCCTGGGCGGCGCCGCGGACGGGGTAGCCTTCCAGTTGCAGATCCGCGACGGGAGCGTTGGGCTCAGTCAGGTGTAAACTGAGCTGCCCCTGCTTTTTCAGGCTTGCGATGAGATCGTGTTCTGCGCGTTGTAGACGCTCTTTCTGTAAGGCGTCCTTAATCGCGTCTTTGATTTCGTAGAAGGGACGCTGGATTTGTTGCTTGTTGGCCTCAAAAAACTGCGAGACTTCTTCGTCAGTGACGGGTTTGATCTCAATCAGTTCATCTCGGATCTGCTCTTTGGAGACATTCCGCGCTTTCGCCAGGTTTTGAAAATGCACCTGAAGCGCAGCGTTTTCCAGAATTTGTGACTTACGTTCAAAAACCTGTTGTTCAAGCTCGAACAGCGCGGCGGCCTCGGCATATGGCAGTTGCTCCGGCGTATATTCCGCGCCTTGTAGTGTGAACAACGAGTCGCCTGTTGCTGGGGCTGACAGGGCGCTCTGGGAGAAGCGGGCCGAGTGCAGAAGCGTGGCGATCAAGAGACCAAGCGCAAACATAATTACGCCGATATAAAGAGCCGGAATCGGTTTTTTCTGAGTAGCCATGAGCGTTTTTGGTGGGGTCTAGTCTAATTGGTTGATATTAATATGCTATCGATTGCGATAAATAATTGTTGATCCGCGTCAGGACCTTACTTGGGAGCCATGGCATTCTGACAGACCTGTCAGGCTTGCGCCAGTAGCGTTCCGGCTTGTTTTAGGCGATCATTGCGTCCCTCCAGGGGCATTGATTAAAACATGACGGAGAGTTTTCGTTATCAGCGCTTTGGAATAGGCCCGACAGCATTAATGCAGAATTCTGCAATATCCATGACGATAGGATGGTCCGCCGTGATGGGCGGTTGCAGGTCGCTGCTAAGGCCTGGGACGTAGGATTTGATCTGTTCGGCGAGGGGGCCGATCAGGGATTCCGCCAATGCCCCAACCAGCGCAGCGCCGCTGACTTCAGGATTCTGTGGACGTAGCGCTGCGGATTTGACGCCTTCCGCTATGGTTTGGCTGAAGAGTTCTGCGTAGGCCTGGCGGTAGTTCAGACGTTCTTGATCCAACACCGGGTCCACGGGTTCTGCAATGAGCGCATAGGCGAGACGTCTACCGCGTAAAGCTCGGCGTGCGAAGGTGGCGATCGCAAGGCGCAATCGGACATCAATGTCGCCTGGCGCGTTGAGCGAGGCGGCGACCTGATCCACTTCGCGTTGGGTGACATGGCGAAAGACTTCGGCGCAGAGCGTGGATTTGTCTGGAAAGTAGCGATACACCGTCCCAGTGGCGACGCCGGCGCGAGCGGCGATAGCCGCAACAGAGGCTCCTTTGAAGCCGGCTTCGGAAATGAGCTCTTCTGCGGCCTTGAACAGGCGCAATTTGATAGTTTCTTTGCGCGCCCGCACTTTCTCTGTTTCTCGGTAAGCCATGGGCCGAACGATGGGTCTGTTGTAGTAAGGAAAAGTAAGTGCGTGAAAGTATTACGAAGTTTCGATAAATATAAAAGAGGTTTCCTTTCTTGATGAGTTGTTCCCCGCAGTAAGCCGCGACGGATTTTCCCATGCGGCGTCAAATTGACGCTCCATCGGAAAATCCGTCGCCCAGGAATGTCCGGTGATAAACGACTTCTGTAAATTCGGCGGCCCAAGGGGCTGGCGGTTGCTGAATCGTGGGCGATGACTAAACTGATTTAAGGGAACCTTCATATGACGCCCGTATTGTTTTGATGCAAAACAACAAACGCCAACACCCCCGTTATTCGCTGCAACATGAGGCGCTTATCGTGGCCAAAGGGTTCACCCCTGCTTCCTGCGGGGTGGCCAACATTTGTGCTGGCGGTATGTTGTTGTCCGATATCGATTCGGAGAAGCTGACCCATCATTTGAGGGAAAAGCCCGACTGTCGGGTGGAAGTGCATATTTTCTGCCAGTACAACGGTAGCGAGCATCATCTCAGGTTGCTGGCCGATACCCGCAGGGTGGAGGGGCGCAAAGTGGGGATTGAGTTTCTGCAATCCCAACCGCAGCTGGTGGAAATGATGCTCAAGATCCGGCAAAGCGCGTCCAACATGCCCTCCTACACCACCCGCAGTAAACGACAGAAGCTGAAGGAGTGGTTTGAGAATGCGGCGGAGCGTCTTATCGGCAATCTGCTGGAGTCGTTCTTCGCTAATATCGAAACCGAGTTGAACACCCGTATCGCCTCCAGTGCGGTGTTGCGTGACATCAATGCGTTCCGGGACGCGAAAGTCCTGTTTACCCAGGGACGTAAAAAATTCAAGAAAGACTTCATTGAGCATTGGCATCAGGAGCTGGATTTGCTCTTCGGCGCCCGTCCCATGGGCGAGTGGACCTCCAGTGAGCTGGAGCTGGTGGATAAGACGCAGTTTGAAGACTGGCTGGAAGTGCAAATGGTGGCGACCGCCGTGGCGAACCGTCAGCGCACCCGTCTATTCATGCTGAACCAGATGCTCAGTCAGGTATCGGGCAAGGATATCGATGACCGTTGGAACCCGATTGGTCCGGCGGTGCTCTGTCAGTGCCTGCATTACGCCGTCAACTCCCTGCAGACGCCTGATCCGGCGAAGCCGGTGCTCTATCTCGCCTTTGAGCGTTTGCTGACGCGGGAGTTGGGAGAGTCCACCGATGAATTTATTGACATGTTCAAGTCCCACGGCCTTAAAGCCGTGCCCTTGGATCAGATGCGCACTAATTGGTCGGAAGGCCGCGCCAAACCGCGTTCACCGGCGCCAAAAGTTATCGAAGGCGCTGCTTCGGATTTGGAAAGTTTGGACTTCTCCCTGGACACTCCTGCCGCGTCTGCGCCTTTGCACCCCCAAATGCGCGCGCCCCGCGGCAGTATCCTTAGTCTGGTCAGGATGCAGCGTGGGGGATATGCGCCTTCCCGGGGCGTGTCAGAGCCCGGCGCAGATTACGAATACGGTGCTACCCAGCTGTTGCAGGATTTGCAGCAAAATCAACGCGAGCTGTTAGGTTCTCTGGCGCAGCAGGACGGAACCATCCGGGAAGTCGTGGAAATTATGGCGGAAGGCGGGCGTGTGCATATGCCTTCCGACTCGCAGGAGGTCTGGGATCGCGTTGATCTGGTGGATCGTATATTCGCGCCTCTTTCCTCGCGCAATATGCCTACGGAGTTGAAGGGGCTGATCAACCAGTTGCGTATGCCGTTGCTGTTTTTACTACTGAAAGACAGCTCGTTCCTGGATGACAGCCGCCATCCCGCCCGTAGTGTGCTCAACCATTTTATGGCTCTGGCCTCCGCAGATCGGGTTTCCAGCAAGAGTCTGGAAAAAGTGCTCAACGAGGTGATTGACGAACTCTCCGCAGGCCGGTTGGATGCGGCGTTGCTGGAGTCGGTCTCCAGTCGTCTGGAGCAACTGGTGGAGCGGCAGCAGCGCGCCTTTGTCCGCAACGCGGAACGCATCGCCAAAACCTGTGAGGGCCGTGATCGGCTGAAGCGGGCGCGCAAAGCGGTTTCGCGGCGCATCAGCACCCTATTGGCGGGCGCCCAGGTGGCCGACGTCGTTTTGGAGCTGCTGGCGGCGGGATGGGAAAACTTCATGGTGTTAGCGCTGCTGAAAGAAGGCGGCGATAGCGATAGCGTAGCGGACTACTTCGCCGTTATTGAGCAGTTGCACGACTGGCTAGGCAAAGATAACGACAGCGAGGATCTGGCGTTTGAGCGTGAGCTTGAAGGCCCCGCTATGCTGGATTTGATTGAAAAAGAGCTGGCCAGCAGCCCGGATCCCCAGAAGGCCTCCGCCGTTTGCAAAAAGTTACGCGCCATATTTGCAGATGATTTGGCGGTTACTTACACTTTGGTCGCCACTTACCCCACTGACGAGGAAGCCGATGAAACCGGCGCTGAGAGCGATTTTGAGCTGGCGGAACGCTGGCAGGAAAGAGCGCATCAGTTGCAGGTGGGGGATTGGGTGGAAATGTGCGAGGCGGATACTACTCAACGCATGCGTCTGGTGTGGGTTGGAGAGGATGCTTATAAATTTGTCTTTCTAACCCCCCAGGGTTTACATGAGGTGCACTTGGACTATAGCGATTTGGTGACAAAGATGGATCGGGGGCAGCTTGCGCGTGTGCAAGAGGGAGAAGTACCTTTTGTCGACCAAAGCCTTTATTCAATCGTCCAGGACCTCTACCACAAGATGGCCATACAGGCTGTCCACGATCCGCTTACCGGGTGCATGCACCGGCACGAATTCGAAAAGCAACTGCAATACCTCGCCACCTGGGTGAAAAATCACGATGAAACCGCAGCGTTGATTGTTTTCGATATCGATCAGTTTGGCGCAATCAACAGTAACTATGGCAACGCTATTGGCGATCGGCTTCTGCGCGACTTCAGCCTGCTGGTCGATAGCTGGCTGGATGAGTTGCGTATAGAGCTCAAATTAGGGCGTATCGGCGGCAATGAGTTCGCCCTGTTAGTTTCTCCTGCGAGCCAGGACGTTGCGTTGGACGCAGCGGAGCGAGTATGCAAGCAGTTTTCCAAACATCGCTTTGAAGCTGGGGAAGGCCACTTCTCTGCGACGCTCAGTGTTGGTGTCGTCATGATTAATGGCGGCAGCACCGACGCCAGCGCTTTATTGAATCACGCCAGTCTGGCTTGCCGCTCCGCCAAGCGTGCTGGCGGCAGCCGGGTAAAACTGTTCCTGGAAGAAGATCGCGATCAGGCGTTCCAGCAGGAAGTGCTGCATTGGGTCTCCCGGATAGATCAAGCGATAGACGATTGTGACCTGTGGCTGCGTGCGCAGCGCATTCAGTCGATGGATAAATCCAGCGATGAGCATTTCTACGAAATTCTACTGGGCCTGAACGACCAGAACGGCAAACCGATTTCTCCCGCCGCCTTTATCGAGGCGGGAGAGCGTTATAAGCGCTCCATTTATATCGACCGCTGGGTGGTGGATAACGTATTGTCCTGGATGCGCGCCAATCCCGCCAAGCTGGAAAATATGGGCGGCTTCACTATTAACCTGTCTGGACACTCTCTCAGTGACGACGGCTTTTTGGAGTTTCTTGAGGGCCATTTCCGCAAAGGCGGTTTTCCTGCGCAGAAAGTTTGTTTCGAGATCACTGAAACCGCTGCGGTCGCCAGCTTGCACTATACCGCTGACTTTATTCGTGAGCTGAAACGCACTGGCTGCCGGTTCGCCCTGGACGACTTCGGTACGGGCTTCTCTTCTTACGCCTACTTGCAAAGCTTGCCTGTAGACTTTCTCAAGATTGACGGCGTGTTTGTCCGCGATATACATGAAAACATGACCAACTACGCTATGGTGCGCTCCATTAATGAACTGGGACGTTTCATGGGCATGGCGACGATCGCCGAGTGTGTGGAGAGTGTGGAGGTGCTCGAAGCCTTGAGTGAGATTGGCGTGGATTGGGTGCAAGGGTATATCGTTGGCAAACCCGTTCCTTTGCTGGATCTTTAGGCTCGCCTTACTACATTTTCCTCTTAGTCTGCGGTATCCCCCCTATATTTTGTGTTCTGTGCTTGCGTGTTGGGATGTGAGGTTTTGCGTTATGGAGACAGGCCTCAATCCCTTGCCCGGCAATGCTTACAGAAAATCACAGTTTGATACAAAATTCTTCTCATAGAACATTTGCAGAGTTTCATGGCTCAACTATAAATAGGTTGAAAATTCCCAGAGGACATAACAACAAAGGATAGCGACCACCTACTCTGTCTTTTGGAGGTAACCCCATGAGCGACATTGATACCGACGACTTTGAGGATCTGGAGCCGGCCTACGATTCCGGCGCGGCTGATTCTGATGATGAAGGTGCGGCTGTTAAACAGGCGGCGAATTCAGAGTCTCAGTCGCTTGCTATAAAGAACAAGATTCGGGAGCAATTGCAGAGCGATATTGAAGCCTTCCTTCAACGTGGAGGCCAGGTGCAAACCATCGCTAATGACGTGCGCGCGGATCCGCCTCGAAAGCCGGATATGCAGTACGGTAGTAATCCTATTTAACGAATATATGTAGTGGCGTTACGAGGCCCGTTTCGATGCAGGATAGGCGTCGGACGGGTAACTCGGCGCTTACTGGTTTTATCATTAAGTCTTTGTTCTGATTGTCAATAATATTTCCCATCCTTGCTTTTCTTTAATTCCTCGCCTGAGACCTGCGTCACGCTATTGCTGTGAGATTTTTCCTTCTTTATACTCTCCCTTCGCAGCGTGCACTCATCAAATAATAAATTGCGTTGAAAACAAGATAATAATAAGGAAAACACAATGGACGTCCTGATTCTGCTTATGGGCCTTACGCTCATTACTGCAGGGTGGGTCCTGATATGGGAGTTCACCCGGTTTCTTCACTGCGCTTACGCCGTTCAAGGGCGCGTCGTCTCGCTTGAGCCCGGTTATGGCATGCGCAAAAAAATGGCGCAGCCAGGCAAAGCGTCATACAGCTTTTTTCCTGTTATCGAATATCAATGGCAAGGCGATAGAATTCGCTTCACCTCTCTTGATGACAAGTGCATCGCTGGTCTGCAGATTGGCGATCAGGTCCAACTCTCATTCTCCCGTTCCCGTCGTAAGCATACTCGTATCGGCCGCTTAGTGGCGTTAATGATCGCCTCTATGACCATGCTGGTCGCTGGCATTCTCGGCGGCGCCATGCTGTTAGGACAGCAGGTGGATGTGTTGCATATCCTGCTGGGTTCGGTGGTGCTGGCTATTTGCCTCTTTATCATTGTGCTCTATTTGCGTCAGCAGGACGAAACCGCCGCAGACAGTGTTCATCACGTGCGCCGTCGCGTACTAAACTGCGTGTTTTTGCAGGAGCCCACCAATGTATGCCATTGGCGCGCTTTATTTACCAACCGCAGACAGCGTCGCCGCATTTGGGCGTCCCGAGTGCTGGGCGGAGGCTGTCTGGCGACAGGGGCTTTTCTGTTCGCAGCGGCTTTTTTCCTTGGCGGCGCTGGATTGGCCCCGCAATTATCGGACGGTGAGTTCACTGCGGATGCAGAGTTTGTTCAACCTGCTACAAGCCGTGTCGTGCAGCATACGGTCATTCGAAACTAGCCTTTAAGGGCGCACTAACTGAGTTGGGGAAGGCTGCGCCATCTCAGTCTGCTTGGCGCCGCTCATGCTGTCTCCTCACTAAACTTCGTTGTTGCTTTGCCCTAATGCAGAGTTCATCTCTGTATCGCTTTTGCGACGCCAGCGATGCCATTTTTCCAGCCATTGCAGCGCTTTCTGCGGCGCATGCGCGCGCTTCCATTCTCCGGCGGCGTACTTGTTGGTTTCTGACAAGGTTGGGTAGATGTGGATCACTCCCAAGATTTTGTTGAGGCCAATGCCGTGTTTCATTGCAGTGATGTACTCTGTTATCAGCTCGCCTGCGTGGTGGCCGATGATAGTGGCGCCGAGGATTTTGTCTTTTCCGGGAACAGTCAGCACCTTTATAAATCCATGCGCTTCGCTGTCGGCGATGGCGCGGTCCAGGTCGTCAATGCCATAACGGGTGATTTCGTAAGGAATATTACGAGCGATAGCGTCCTGTTCATTCAATCCGACACGCGCCACTTCAGGGTCGGTAAAAGTCGCCCAGGGAATAACCCGGTAGTCCGCCCTGAATTTACGCAATACCCCAAACAGGCTGTTTACCGCCGCATACCAGGCTTGATGGGCGGCGGTGTGCGTAAATTGGTAGGGGCCTGCGACATCGCCTGCAGCATAGATAGTCGGTATTTCTGTCTGTAAGTACTCATTTACTTGTAGTGTTCCGTCTTTGTTGACTTTTAACTGCAGTTTTTCCAGCCCCAGATTGCTGGTGTTGGCTCTGCGCCCGACCGCCAGCAGCACTTTATCGAAGGCGAGTTCTATTTCTTCCCCGTCTTTTTCACAGATCAGCAGGCTGCTTCCAGAGGCGTCTCGTTTGAATGCTTTTGCGCTATAGCCCAAGCGCAGGTCAACGCCCTCGTTACGAAAACGCTCCTCCACCACGGCGGATACATCCGCATCTTCTCTCGGCATTAGTCGGGGGGACATGTCTAACTGCGTGACCCTGACGCCGAGGCGCTGAAACGCTTGGGTAAGCTCGCAGCCAATAGGGCCGCCGCCGATGACCAGTAAACGCTCAGGCTTGTCGCGCAGGCTCCAGATGGTGTCGGAGGTGTAATACTCCGCTGAATCCAGGCCAGGAATCGGTGGGATAAAAGGGCGTGCGCCGGTTGCAATGACGATATTGCGAGTAGTTAAAATCTGGCCGTTCACCTCTACCCGATAAGGGTCGAGAATAGTCGCCTCACCTTCGAGGCACTCAACGCCCAGGCTGGTGTAGCGTTGCACGGAGTCGTGAGGCTCAACCTGTTTGATCACAGACTGTACGCGCTCCATGACGGCGGCGAAGTCTATAGTGGGGTTGCTGGTCTGTACGCCAAACTCTGCAGCGCGTTCGACATAATTGGCGATCTTTGCTGACCGGATTAACGCTTTGCTGGGCACACATCCCGTGTTCAGGCAGTCTCCGCCCATTTTGTGCTTTTCTATAAGGGTGACTTTGGCTTTTACCGCTGCGGCGATGTAAGACGTCACCAACCCCGCGGCGCCGGCGCCAATTACCACCAGGTTACGATCAAAATGAGCCGGCTTATCCACCCCCGTCAGGGCTTTACGCGCTTTCAGCACATCCAGGATGCGTCGGGCGATAAAAGGAAATATTCCCAGCAGTACGAAAGAGGCAATCAGTCCGGGAGTCAAAATGCCCGAAGCGGACTGCACCTGTCCGAGTTGGGTGCCGGCGTTGACGTATACAATGGTGCCGGGGAGCATGCCTAACTGACTGACCCAGAAGAAAGTACGGGTTTTAATTGGCGTCAGGCCCATAACGAGGTTAATGACGAAAAACGGAAACAACGGCACTAGCCTGAGCCCGAACAAGTACATCGCTCCCTCACGTTCCACACCCGCGTTAATGGCTTGCAGGGAGTCGCCAAACTTATCCTGCACCCAGTCGCGCAAAGAAAGGCGTGAGACCAAAAAGGCGATGGTGGAGCCGATGACGCTGGCGAAGGACACCAGCAAGGTTCCTTCGAACAATCCGAAAATAGCGCCGCCGATTAGTGTCAGCACGGCCGCAGCGGGCAGAGACAGGCCTGTGACCACAACATAGACGACAAAGTAAATGGCGGCGGCGGTTAATGGATTGGCCGTGGTGTAGGCTGATATCACCTCCCGTTGCTCCGCAAAATACTCAAGGCTGAAGTAGCGGTTAAGATCGAACAGAAAAAAAGCGCCGATCAGTAACGCTAACAGCAATAACAAGCCTAGTTTTTTCGCTTTCATGTCTTATTTCCGAAACCCAAGGGCGTTAAAAAGTCAGTGATGAAATAGACCCCATACTGAGGAGAATAGTTCATTTTATCTTGCCTGAAATCCGTTCCCTGGGGCGAGGAAATGGCGTGGCGCTCATGAAAACAAAGGCTTATCATGATGCGATAAATTTTCTGACAGCATAGAGGGCGATTACGTGGCATTTACCCCCCGTCAATATCCGGCTGTGCGCATGAGACGCATGCGTTACGATAACTTTTCCCGTCGACTGATGCGCGAAACCACGCTGACCGTCGATGATCTGATATATCCGATGTTTGTTCTTCCCGGCCAGGAGAAAGCGCAGAAAATCGATTCTATGCCTGGGATTGAGCGGGTCAACGTCGAGGATTTGTTGCGCGAAGCGGAGGAACTGGTGGGGTTGGGGATCCCCGCTATCGCTTTGTTTCCTGTAATTCCCGCCGAGGGCAAAAGCGAGAACGCGGCGGAAGCCTATAATCCCGAGGGACTGGTCCCGACCGCAGTTCGGGCGCTTAAAAGCCGTTTTCCCGAATTGGGCGTAATCACCGACGTGGCCTTGGACCCTTACACTACGCATGGGCAGGATGGTCTGATTAACGATAAAGGTTACGTGCTCAACGATGAAACTGTAGAAGTGCTTGTCAAACAAGGTCTTACCCATGCTGAAGCTGGCGCGGACGTCGTAGCTCCCTCGGATATGATGGATGGCCGCATTGGTGAGTTGCGCGGCGCTTTGGAAAAACAAAGCTATATTAATACAAGGATACTCGCTTATTCGGCGAAGTATGCGTCCGCTTATTATGGGCCATTCCGCGACGCGGTCGGCTCAGCGGCCAATCTGGGGAAAAGCGATAAATACAGCTATCAGATGGACCCCGCTAACAGCGATGAGGCCATGCAGGAAATCGCGCTGGATTTGGCCGAAGGCGCTGACATGATCATGGTCAAGCCAGGTATGCCTTACCTCGATATAGTGCGTCGCGCCAAATCCGAATTTCAGGTGCCGACATTTGTATATCAGGTCAGCGGCGAATACGCCATGCATATGGCGGCGGCCCAGCAGGGCTGGTTGAACGAAACGGCGGTGATGATGGAGTCGCTGACGTGCATCAAACGCGCTGGCTCTGATGGGATTTTGACCTACTTCGCCAAGAAGGCGGCGCAACATTTAAAACAGACATAACCAACAAACGCTTAAGGATTACAGTTTCATGAGTAGCGATTCGACAACGGTTGCCGTTAACGATGTGTTAGAAGAGGAGGTGGACTCCTCACAGGTCCCTGTCATAGACCTGAACAGTTCCGAGTATTTCTTCAACCGTGAGCTGAGCCATCTGCAGTTTAACGCCCGAGTGTTGAATCAAGTCTTGGATACATCCCACCCGCTGCTGATGAGGCTGATGTTTTCATGCATATTCAGCAGCAACATGGACGAGTTTTTCGAAATTCGGGTGGCGGGCCTTAAGCAACAGATCAAGTATGGACGGGAGACAGTCGGCGCCGACGGTATGTCGCCGGCGCAGACTTTACAGCACATCGCTGAACAGGCGCACAAACTGGTAGAACAGCAATACAGTGAGCTGAACGATGTGATGATTCCCGCTTTGGAGCAGGAAAACATCTTCTTTCTGCGCCGTGCGGACTGGACGCCGACCCAGCGGGATTGGGTGGCCCAGTATTTCGAGCGCGAACTGCTGCCGGTCATCAACCCTATCGGATTAGACCCCAGTCATCCCTTTCCCCGTCTGGTCAATAAGAGCCTGAACTTTATCGTTGAGCTGGATGGTAAAGATGCTTTCGGTCGTGAGACGGGTATGGCGATTGTCCCGGCTCCGCGTTCGTTGCCAAGGTTGGTGCGCCTGCCAGACGAAGTCTGCGAAGGCGGCGATAATCTCATTTTCCTGTCTTCCGTCATACACGCTCATGCCGACGACCTGTTCCCCGGGATGACGGTGAAGGGCATGTACCAGTTCCGTATTACTCGTAACGCGGATTTGGTGCTGGAAGAAGACGATATGGAAGACTTGGCGCAGGCATTGCGCGGGGAGCTTCTCAGCCGTCGTTTCGGCGATGCGGTGCGGTTGGAGGTGGCGGATAATTGCCCTGAAGAACTGGTGCAGTTTCTGTTGCAGGAGTTTGGTCTGACGGAGACGGAGTGTTATCGCGTCGCAGGTCCTGTAAACCTGACGCGTTTGCTTGCCGTAAACGACTTTGTTAACCGGCCTGATTTGCAATACCCTGGATTCACCCCGGGGTTGCCTAAAGAAATGAGGCATAAAGAAAATCTGTTTGAGGTCGTCGCCAAGCAGGATATTCTGCTGCTGCATCCATTTCAGAGCTTTACGCCGGTGATAGATCTCCTGCGTCAGGCCGCGAAGGACCCCAATGTGCTGGCCATTCGCCAGACGCTGTATCGCTCTGGCAGCCAGTCTGAAATTGTCGCTGCGTTGGTGGACGCCGCTCGTCGCGGTAAGGAAGTGACGGCGGTTATCGAGTTGCGCGCCCGCTTTGACGAGGCGGAAAACCTGGAGCTGGCGAGTCGATTGCAGGAGGCTGGCGTTATCGTCGTCTACGGCGTGGTGGGGTTTAAAACTCACGCCAAAATGATTCTGATCGTCCGGCGTGAGGAAGGCCAGCTTCGGCGCTATGTACACTTGGGCACCGGCAACTACCACGCCAGCAACGCCAGGCTCTATACGGACTACAGTCTGCTGACGGCGGAGAACGCCCTGTGTGAGGATGTGCACAGGATATTCCTGCAGCTGACCGGAATGGGTAAAGCGCTCAAAATCAGAAAGCTGTTTCATGCGCCGTTCACGTTGCATGACAAGTTACTGGGGCTGATCAGCCGCGAAGCGGAAAACGCAAAAGCGGGGAAGGAGGCGTATATTCTTGCCAAGTTCAATGCGCTGACCGAGCCTAAAGTCATCACCGCCTTGTATGAAGCGTCCCAGGCCGGGGTGCGCATTGACCTGCTTATCCGCGGCATTTGCTGCTTGCGCCCAGGGGTTCCCGGCGTGTCCGAAAATATACAGGTGCGTTCGGTTGTCGGACGTTTTCTGGAGCATACGCGCGCATTTTATTTCCATAATAACGGGAAATATGAAGTCTATGCTTCCAGTGCGGATTGGATGGTGCGTAATCTACTGAATCGGGTGGAGACCTGTTTTCCTATCGAGCGAAAAGAGCTGGCGGAGCGTATCAAAAGCGAGCTGGACGCCTATCTGCGGGATAACTCTAACGCCTGGCTTTTACAGCCGGATGGCTCCTATGAGCGCAAGGCGATAGAGGAGGGCGAAGAGCGCTTCAACGCCCAAAACTTTTTGCTTACTCACTTGGCTTCCGTCTAGGAAGCCCTCTCCTTAACTTCCAGGAGCATTCTTATGTCTCAGCAGGCAGGATTCACTGCAGGCGCGCGATTTTTGATTACCCTGGCGGCGTTCATCATTGTCGTTGCAGGGGTTAAGCAGGCGGAGTCCATCGTCTCGGTTTTTCTGCTTTCCGCCTTTTTCGCTATTTTGTGCACGCCTCCGTTTGTCTTTCTTCAATCCAAGGGCGTGCCGGCCTGGCTTTCGTTGATATTGGTGCTGGTCGGAATCACTTGTGCGCAGTTGCTGGTGGTGAGCGTCATCGCTTCGTCATTGGCGGACTTTAAGGAAAATCTGGATTTTTATCAGGAGCGCTTGCAAGGAGTGAGCGGAGAGTTCATCAACTGGCTGAACTCAATGGGGATTCATATCTCCCAGGAAGTCGTGAAGAATTACTTCAACCCTGGTTCATTGCTCAAAACGGCTGCGAACATGTTGGGCGGCCTGGGAGGCGTGCTGTCTAACGCCTTTCTCATTGTTCTGACCGTGATTTTTATGGTGTTTGAGGCTACGGTGCTGCCCAATAAGCTGCATCGCGCCTTTGAGGGGCGTATGGCTTTCGAGCGTCTGGATTTGTTTCTCGACAACGTAAAACGTCACATGTCGATAAAGACCATCATCAGTCTGGTGACGGGATTGACGGTTTGGATCATGTTGCTGGGGCTGGGCGTGGATTATGCGCTGCTATGGGCGTTGTTGGCGTTACTGTTCAATTTTATCCCTAATATTGGCTCCATTATCGCGGCGATTCCTGCTGTATTGCTGGCTCTGATCCAACTGGGACCGGGTCATGCGGCCATTGCTGGCGCGGGTTATGTGGTGATCAATGTAGTGATGGGAAATATTATCGAGCCCAAGTTCATGGGGCGTGGGCTTGGGCTGTCTACTCTGGTGGTGTTTCTTTCATTGGTATTCTGGGGGTGGGTGCTGGGTCCAGTGGGGATGTTGTTGTCCGTGCCGCTGACTATGATGTTGAAGATCGCGTTGGACTCCAGCGAAGAAACTCGCTGGATGTCTATTTTGATGGGATCTGAAATCGAGGGGGACTGAATGGTTTCAGCCGCCTGGTTCAATCAATACGCCGCCTGTGTTCAAACGCTGTAGTTCCCGCTGGCGCTCCTGACTGAATTGGAGCGCGCGGTCCATCTTCTCGTTATAAAGCTCCAACCAAGTGCGGGACCCCGGCACCATGCGCGCCAAGTCGTACATGCCTTCTTTGACGCCGCGAATAAACTCCTGGTAGCTCGCTTCCTGCTTCAGCAAGAGGCGCTGAAAGGCGGGGGCGCTGCCGTTTGCAATGGAGGTTTTAATGTTGGGAATCTCCCCGTTCAGGACTGCGACTTGTTCGCGGGTGGCCTGGAGTTCCTGTCGCAACTCCTGCACCTTCTTCTGAAGGTCAACGATCTCCGCCGTTTTCGCGGAATCGCCTCCACTGTCCATAGCGCTGATGATGGACACGGTAATGGTGACGGATAAGGTCACGACGATCAGCATGGCGAGCAATAGCAAGAAAAAGCGGTTCAGCGACATGCTTTTTTCAAGCAGCGTCAGCCGTTGAGCTTCGGTCATTTGTTCCTCTTCCGCTTCTTTTTCTCGCTCACGGGTAGCCATGATCTATCTCCAGCAAAAAATACAATGATGAGACGGCTTCGCCGTTTGGAAATACATTTCCAGCTTATAAGTTTAGCTCACATTGCTTAAAAATGTCCTGAACTAATAAAGATAAGTCCTTTATATCAGGTAAAAACAAGTAAAAGAGAGTGAGAATATATTGCCGAACTTATATAGAAAGGACGTAAATAGATAAAGGTGGGGACGGACAGTTATTTATCCGTCCCGGCAAGCGTATCAGGCGGGCGTGTTGCCTGTCAGTTTGTAATATTTCGTCATCAGTTCCTCTTCGGTTTCCACTTTGTTGGGGTCCAGAGGAATACAGTCGACAGGGCATACCTGCTGGCACTGTGGTTCGTCATAGTGGCCGACGCACTCAGTGCATTTATTGGGGTCGATAATATATATTTCTTCGCCCGGAGAAATCGCTTCATTCGGGCATTCCGGCTCGCATACATCACAGTTGATGCAGTCGTCCGTAATCATTAGCGCCATAGGGTACCTCATGCTTGTCGGACAGGGTGGCCGACGCCACTCTTTTCTCGCCCTATCCGACTATACAGTGCTCTAGAAACATGCTGATTGTATCAAAAACACAACCCTGGAATCACTTGCGCAATGCGAATTGTTGTTGCAAGGCTTTAGAGACGATTGGATCTACAAACTCCGTCACATCGCCGCCCAGCGCAGCGATTTCTCTGATAAGCGTAGAGGAGATGTAGGACAGGTGGTTGGCTGGGGTAAGAAAGAGACTTTCCACACTCGGGGCCAACTTGCGGTTCATGTCGGCGAGCTGGAACTCATACTCAAAATCGGACACCGCGCGTAGACCGCGGAGAATGATATTGGCTTGGTTTTGTTGCACAAAATCCGCTAACAGGTTGCTGAAGCCTTTTACGTCCACATTGGAGAACGGCTTGACGACCTGACGCACCAGATCCACCCGCTCTTCCAGTGAAAACAGAGGATTCTTTTTCGGGCTGGCTGCGACGGCCACAACTACTTTATCGAAGATGCGCGAAGCGCGGGCGATCAAGTCTTTATGACCATTGGTGATAGGGTCAAAGGTGCCTGGGTAGATAACGGTATTCATAGACGGAAGATTCCGGCGTCAGCTAAAGGGTTGCTATGGGGGTTAAGTGGGCGCATAGCCTGCACGGCGCGCAATTCGCGTATAGGCTACGCGCCATGAAGGCGCGGCGCAAGTTGAGTCGCTAGAGTCGTCTATCGGCGGGCGTTTGGTCGCCCTATAGGCGTTATATAAGGTGGGACAGCCGTTCCCGCTAGCGCAGGAACAGCTTGTATACCAATTGATGCAGCAACGTGCCGTGAGGGGGAAAGATAATTTTTCCGCTGTGGAAGCGCTGCTTCGTATGCACGGCTTTGGCGTTGGAGAAATTGAGAAAGCCTTCTTTGCCGTGATAATGCCCCATACCAGACTCCCCGATGCCGCCAAACGGCAGGTCGTCCTGGGCGAAGTGCACTAACGTATCGTTGATGCAGACGCCGCCTGCGTGGGTGCGCTCCAGAAGGTGCTTTTGCTCGCTTTTCTTGTAGCCAAAGTAATAGAGCGCCAAGGGGCGAGGACGGTTATTAATGTAACGAATGGCGTCGTCGATGGAATGATAGGGAACTATCGGCAGCAACGGGCCGAATATTTCCTCCTGCAACACTTTCATCTCCGGCGTTGCGTTGAGAATCAGCGTTAACGGAAGCTTGCGGGCGCCGCGGCTGAAGTCCTCGTTGGCCGGGTTCATTTCGATCAGGGTGGCGCCTTTCTCCTCTGCATCCTTTAAATAACCACGCAGACGTTTGTGCTGGCGATCATTGATTATCGCCGTGTAATCTGGATTGTCCTTCAATGATGGATACAGCTTGCGAAATTTTTCCCTGAAGGCGTCTATAAAGGGCTCGACCTTATCTTCGGGGCACAGCACATAATCTGGCGCGATACAGGTCTGGCCTGCGTTAAACGCTTTTCCAAAGGCGATACGCTCCGCAGCGTCGCTAATCGGAAGATTTTTCGAGATGACCGCGGGAGACTTCCCGCCCAGTTCAAGCGTTACAGGGGTAAGATTCTCCGCCGCTGCTCGCATGACCATGCGCCCCACTGCAGTAGAGCCAGTGAATATCAGGTGATCAAATGGTTGGCGGGAAAACTCGGCGGCGACATCGGCCTCGCCGACTATCACGGAAACCAAGTCCTCACTGAAGGTGTTCGCCATCAAGTCTTGAAAGACCTGAGAGGTTCGCGGCGTATACTCGGACATTTTTATCATTGCCCGATTGCCTGCCGCCAAGGCGGTTATCAGGGGGCCTACCGCCAAGTTAAGAGGGTAATTCCAGGGAACGATGACGCCCACGACTCCCAATGCTTGGTAATGGACTGAGTTTTCGGAACCGAAAAACAGTAAGCCGACTTGCCGGCGGGAAGGTTTCATCCAGGACTTCAGGTGCTTCAGCGTATAGTTGATGCCCTGTATGGCTGGCATAAACTCCGCTAAAAGCGTTTCGTCGCGAGAGCGGGAGGAAAAGTCTTCATTGATGGCGTCAAGCAACGCCTCTTGATTGTTCAGCAACGCTTTTTTCAAGCGAATCAAGGTGTCGCGCCGCACCTCGTAACTTGGGTTGGGGTCATGGTCAAACGCACGCTTTTGCGCACGAAACGCCCGATGTAGGTGCTGAATTTCTTTCTTGCTAGTGGTAATTGTGAGAACGTCCGCCGCCATAATCGCCTCCTGGGCGTCTTGCCCCATCGTGCAGATTTTTGTTTTTCTATGCTTGCATCAGTGGTTATATTTTTAGAGTATATACTCTAGGTGTCAAGGCCTGGATGTGTAGAAGGAACTATTCATAATGAAAGCCGCCGGTTTGGATCAGAGCAGTCGTAATGAACACTAGAGAGAAAATAATTTTAGCCAGTCTGGATTTATTTAATGAGCGTGGAGAACGCAACGTCACTACCAATCATATCGCCTCTCACTTAAGTATCTCGCCAGGCAATCTCTATTATCACTTTCGCAATAAAACGGACATCATTTACGAGATTTTTTTACAGTACCAATTGCTGGTCGATCACTATCTGCAGGCCCCGGAAGGGCGACCGTTAACTGTTGAGGATCAATTTGATTACCTTGAATCCGTTTTTGATGGTTTATGGAGTTACCGTTTCTTTCATCGGGATCTGGAACATTATCTTGAATCGGATGAGCGCTTGAAGGCGGACTATCGCAAGTTCACGCAGCGCTGTATCGGCAGTGTGGTGAATATCATTTATGGAATGGAATTGTCAGGCATTTTAAGGCCGGTTTCCGATCACTTGCGTCGATCTCTGGCGTTAAACGTCTGGTTGGTGGTGACGAACTGGATGTCGTTTCTTAAAACCGCCGCAGGGGAAGAGAGTGCTTTGATCCGTAAAGACACTCTCAAGCATGGGATATACCAAGTCATTTGTCTGGAAGCGCCATACCTGCAACCGGCGTTCTACGATGAAGTCACTGGGTTGCAGCAGAACTATTCCCCCAGCGTACTCAATGATTTGGGTCTGTGAACAATTGTTCGTAAGCTTTCTACGCCTGGGGTTCTACCGATTCCTCAGCTTCTGAAGCGGCGGCGTCAGGGGGAATAAAGAAGCGGTCCATAAAAGCGTGCGCTTCTTCAACTCCCACTTTGCTGACGGAGGAAAAGAGCTGTGCTTCGATAGGGAATTTCCATTTCTTCTTCAGCTCCTTTCTTACCTCTTGCAGCGCGCTTTTGGCGGGCCCGAACTTCAACTTGTCGGCTTTGGTCAGCAATACCAGCGTCGGTAGCTCGCGGGCTTCGCACCAGTCGAGCATGCTGCAGTCAAAGGGGCTGAGAGGATGACGGATATCCATGACCAGGATCAAAGCGTTCAGCGTCAATCTGTGTTCTAAATAGCGCTGCAAATTGCTCCGCCATTTTTCGAGCATGGCTTTCGGCACTTTGGCGTAGCCATAGCCCGGAAGGTCGACCAGTCGGCAGCCTTCGCTATTCAGGGTAAAGAAGTTGATAAGTTGAGTGCGGCCAGGCGTCTTGGAGGTTTTCGCCAGTTTCCCATTTTGGGTGATCGCGTTCAGGGCGCTGGATTTTCCTGCATTGGAGCGTCCGGCGAAGGCGACCTCTACGCCCATGTCAGGCGGACACTGCTGCAACTGTTCTGCGCTCATAAGGAAGCGGGCGCTTTGATATGAGACGGGGCGTTTGGTGGTTTGGGTCATACCTTTAATGCTTGCAAATATCGAAAAATGAGTGGATGCAGCACTGTTTTGATGCTGCGTTTTTGAATGACGTTGTCGCGTTGTTTATTCGTTCATGTTTTGAGTGTTTTATGTATAATACCAGACCGTTTTAAGGGCGTGGAAAGATAATCCTGTTCTTTTCACGTAATTGCAGCATGCGCGAATTGGTAAAATAAGATACTGATTGTGCTTGGGGTATCTTGGATCAAAGCGCCTCAACAATGTAATTGCAAATTAAATAGGTAGCTGATGGGGTCAACAATGAGAATTTTCGTAACTGGTTTGGTGCTGGCGATGGGTATGGTTGGCCTGGCGCACGCTGAGGGAGACCCCAAGGCGGGACAGACCAAATCTGCAGTTTGCGCGGCCTGCCATGGTGCTGACGGTAATAGCGCCGTTCCCAACTTCCCCAAACTGGCGGGGCAGGGTGAAAGATATCTGATCAAACAGATTCACGATATCAAGTCCGGAGACCGCGCAGTGCCGGAAATGACTGGATTGACAGACAACTTGTCGGACCAGGATATCGCCGATATCGCCTCGTATTACGCCAGTCAACCTGCAACGGTAGGCTCAGCGAGTGAGGCGACTTTAGAGAAGGGCGAGTCGCTTTATCGCGCCGGTAATGCCGCCAAGGGCATCCCTGCTTGTTCTGGTTGTCACTCGCCCAATGGCACAGGCAACTTTCCAGCAGGATTTCCTCGTTTAAGCGGTCAGCATGCTGATTATGTCGCCAAACAATTACAGAACTTCCGCTCAGGTGATCGCTCCAATGATGGTGAGACCCGCATTATGCGCGACATCGCCGCTAATTTGAGCGATGCTGAGATCAAAGCGTTGGCTAACTACATTTTGGGCTTGCATTAAACGTAGCTTGAAATATACCTGTTCGAAAAAGGCGGCTTTGTCCGCCTTTTTTGTTATACGCAGCTTGCCGCCATATTAATTGTTTGTCATAAGCACGGACCTGGAGTTGCATATTGAATGCTAAGAGGTAAAACTTTTTTCCTTACAGCATGCCTGCAAATATTTTCTAATCAACGGAGCTCGGAGATCGTAAATGCGGAAGTTCGCCAGGATTCTATTAATCATGACTTTAGGGCTGGTTGCTTTGGCGGCCAGGGCTGAGACCTATGTTGAAGGTCAGCACTATAAAACACTGCCTGCGCCGATTCCGGTGCTAGATGCTTCTAAAATCGAAGTGGTGGAGTTGTTCTGGTACGGCTGCCCTCACTGCTACAAGTTTGATCCTCTGGTTAACGCTTGGAAGAAAAGCCTGCCGGAGGATGTAAGCTTCTTCCGCTCGCCAGCCGCTTTCAATAAGATCTGGAAAGCACATGCTCAGGCTTTTTACACGGCGGAAGCACTGGACGTTTCTGACAAAATGCACCAGCCGCTGTTTGATGCGTTGGCGAGAGATCAACAGTCCCTCAACTCCGAAGATGACTTGGCTAAATTCTTCGCTCAATATGACGTGGAAGAAGCACGGTTTAAAAAGGCCTATAATTCTTTCAGTGTGAAGTCCAAAGTGGAGCAAGCAGCTTCACGTGCGCTTTCCGCGCGTGCGACAGGGGTGCCGGCGTTGGTGGTCAATGGCAAGTATCGTATAGACGCCATTCGTGGTGGGACGTATGAGGATATGCTGAAAGTTGCTGACTTCCTGATAGATAAAGAGCGCCAGGCGAAAGGTTCCTGAGAGGGCGCTAGCTAAACAAACGTAGTAGGAGTAGTGGGGCGTGTATCAAAAATTCAGAGATAAATTTGGCGCCCTACTACCCCGTCGCTCTCCGGTTATGGAGGGCGACATGAATGCCGCTGAAGATTTTCCCCACCACAGACATATCCGTCTCCTCAGTTTTAATATTCAGGTCGGTATTTCGACCGCCGCTTATCGTCATTATGTGACGCGGAGTTGGCAGCATGTTTTGCCTAGCCAGTCCCGCAATAAAAACCTTGACCGTATAGCCGCTTTGCTGAGCCAGTATGATGTAGTGGCGTTACAGGAGTGCGATGGCGGCAGTATCCGCAGCGGTTTTGTCAATCAGGTGGAATATCTGGCGGAGAAGAGTGGTCATCCATATTGGTTCCAGCAGTTGAATCGCAATCTTGGGCGCATTGCTCAGCATAGTAATGGATTGTTGAGCCGCTATCGGCCGAATTCCGTTACACAACATAGACTGCCGGGCGTCATTCCTGGGCGGGGCGCTATTATCGCCACCTATGGCGATCCCACTAATCCTCTTGTTGTGGTGATGTTGCATCTGTCACTGGGGGAAAAGGCTCAATGTCAGCAATTGGAGCACGTTTGCGAATTAATTGAGGGGTATGAGCATGTTGTTTTGATGGGGGATCTGAACAATCATGCGGAGCAGCTGCTAAGCTCTACAGCGCTTGGGCGCACGACGCTAGTGTCATTGCCTGAACGTGTGAACACCTTTCCCAGTTGGCGTCCTGAGCGCTCCCTTGATCATATTATGGTTAGCCCTGGGCTGCAGATCAGAAATGCGGGTGTGGTTTGTTTTCCTGTGTCTGACCATCTTCCCGTTGCTGTGGACGTGGCGTTACCCGTCGGGTATGGAAAAGGAAAGGCATAAAAAAACCCGACTAGGCCGGGCTTTCGTCAGCCAAGCTGAAAAGGCTTGGCCGTTATTTTGAAGAAGTAAGATGCTTACTTGATCTTGGCTTCTTTATAAGCAACGTGCTTGCGAACAACGGGATCAAATTTTTTGATCTCCATTTTCTCAGGCATAGTGCGCTTGTTTTTAGTGGTTGTGTAGAAATGGCCGGTTCCAGCTGAAGAAACCAATCTGATCTTCTCGCGCATAATATAGCTCCTTAAACCTTGCCGCCACGTGCGCGAATATCGCTCAGCACTTTGTCAATGCCGACTTTATCGATGATTCGCATACCTTTAGTAGAAACACGCAACTTAACGAAGCGCTTTTCATTCTCGACCCAGAAACGATGAGTTTGCAGATTCGGAAGAAAACGGCGCTTGGTTTTGTTGTTTGCGTGAGAAACATTGTTACCAGTTATTGGGCCTTTGCCCGTAACCTGACAAACTCTAGACATTTGACTCGCCTCCAACCAAACGTTGGTACTGAAAAATTCCTGCTTCTGGGTGGAGAATTTCCCGCTTTACCCAGACCCGTAAAAATGAGCACGACTTTATAGCAGAAAGAGGCTTTCAAAGCAAAAGATTTTGCATTTTTTGCACAATTTCCAGAGGGCTTGGCGCATCTCTTTTTTGCTTTTCCGTCGCAAGCGCTTCTTTATATGGGCGGAGAGTTTAAATCCAACCCCGCTCCGCCAGAGAAACGACTTCTCCGTCGCCGACAATCATATGGTCCAGTACTCGCACGTCAACCAATCTTAACGCTTTGCGCAGAGTTTCTGTGATTTCCTTGTCGCTAAGGCTCGGCTCCGCGACGCCGGACGGGTGATTGTGAGCGAATATTATAGCGGCGGCATTGTGTTTTAGCACTCTGCGCACCACTTCTCGTGGATGCACGCTAGCGGAGTCGATAGTGCCGCGAAATAACTCCTCGTAGGCGATCACGCGGTGCTGGTTGTCTAGAAATAAGGCGGCGAAAACCTCATACGGATAATGTCGCAGATGGGCGCTCAGATATTCCCTCGTCAGCTCGGGGCTGGTGAGATTATGGCTTCGCTGCATTTTCTCTTGCAGGTAGCGCTTGGCGAGTTCCGTTGCCGCCTGCAGTTGGCTGTATTTTGCTTCCCCTAGACCGGGAACCTGGGTGAATTCATCCAGGCTGGCGTCCAGTAAGGGACGAAGTCCGCCGAATTGGTTGATGGTGTCGCGGGCAAGGTCCACCGCACTGCGGCCGCGGGAGCCGGTTCGGAAGAATATAGCGAGAAGCTCGGTTTCACTTAATTTGCTGGCGCCATGGGCGATGAGTTTTTCACGAGGACGGTCGGCCTTTGGCCAATCGGAGATAGGCATACAAAATCCTTTTACTAATTTGTTCATCCATTAAATACGTCTTTGCTTTGATATGCTGCGGCAATCAAAACGGCCGCTATTATATACAAATGCGATGAAAAAAAAACGGACTGGTGCTATCGTAGCCCCAGTCAAAACGGGGACAGAGTGAAGTAACGCGATGCTTACCGGCAGAAAAGTTTTACTGGCGATCACTGGTGGGATCGCCGCTTATAAATGCGCTGAACTAACCCGGCTGTTGGTGAAAAGCGGCGCTGAAACGCAAGTGCTGATGACCTCAGGCGCAAAAGCGTTTATCACCCCGTTAACCTTCCAGGCGCTATCAGGCAGACCCGTTAGAGACAGCCTTCTGGATCCCGAAGCTGAGATGGGGATGGGGCATATTGAATTGGCTCGATGGGCGGACTTAATCATCGTTGCGCCGGCATCCGCGGATGCTATCGCCAGAATCGCGGGCGGATTGGCGGATGATCTTCTCACCACTGTGCTGTTGGCCAGTGAGGCGCCATTGGCGGTAGCGCCTGCAATGAATCAAGCCATGTGGCGCAGCCCCATGACTCAGGCTAATGTGCAAAAACTGGTTTCGTTGCGACCACGCGCCTTTATTTGGGGGCCTGATGCGGGTGAGCAGGCGTGTGGAGATTTAGGCCCCGGGCGGATGTTGGAGCCGGCTGCTATGCTTGCTTTGACGGAAGCGCATTTCGCCTTGGGCGAGCAGCTCAGGAACTGTAATGTCGTGATTACTGCGGGGCCGACCCGCGAACGTATTGACCCCGTGCGTTACATCAGTAACGACAGTTCGGGGAAAATGGGGTATGCCCTGGCGGAAGCAGCGGCCGGTATGGGCGCGCAGGTCACTTTGATTTCCGGGCCGGTCGCTTTGCGCAGGCCTGGAGGCGTAAAGGTCGTTAATGTGGAAGGCGCATTGGAAATGCACGCGGAAGCGTTGGCTGCGGTGCAGGCCGGGGCGGATATCTTCATTTCTGCAGCGGCGGTTGCAGATTATCGGCCTGTAACAATAGCTGACCAAAAAATGAAAAAGTCCGCCGAACAGCTACAGATAGCGTTAACGCGTAACCCTGATATTCTTGCGGACGTCGCCGCCTTGCAAGACGCTCCATTTACGGTCGGCTTTGCTGCGGAAACCCAGAAAGTGCAGGAATACGCGCGCGGCAAGCTGGAGCGTAAAAATATCAATCTGATCATCGCAAACGATGTTTCTCGTAAAGACATCGGCTTTAACAGCGATGATAACGAAGTTTCCCTCATCAGCCGGGATGAGGTGATTTCAATAGCTAAACAATCCAAGCAGGCGCTTGCGGGACAATTAATGTCTCATATCGTCCAGCACTATCGAAAAACACAGTCTACTGATAATTGAATTTGGTCTGAGGTTCATGAAACAAGCATTACTCGTGAAAGTTCTGGATAAACGTCTGGGCAAGGAAATCCCACTACCCGCATATGCAACTGACGGCTCCGCTGGTCTGGATTTGCGCGCCTGTTTGGCGGAACCTGTCACGCTTCAACCGGGGGAGACTACGCTTATACCAACGGGCATGGCGATCCATCTTGCTGATCCTGGATTGGCGGCTATGCTGCTGCCTCGCTCGGGTCTGGGACACAAGCACGGAATTGTCCTGGGCAACCTGGTTGGTCTGATTGACTCGGATTACCAAGGTGAGGTCATGGTCTCATGCTGGAACAGAGGGAGCGAGGCGTTCACCATTAATGTTGGCGAACGTATAGCGCAGATGGTTATCGTGCCGGTGGTGCAAGTCGGATTTGAAATTGTTGACGACTTTAATGACAGCTCGCGTGGCGCAGGCGGCTTTGGTTCAACGGGAACTAAATAAGCATTTGCTCGTTTTGATAACCGCCGCAACTAAGCGGCGTAGGCCGAGTTGCAGGAAATGTGTATTCTTTACATGACTTTAGCCTCAGTGTGCAAAGGGCGTGCTGAGGCCATGTGGCGAAATGCGAATAAAAGGTAAATTGGCTTATCAATGAAACCGATGAAAAAGAAGCAGGCGGAGACTAACGGCAAAGCGAACGGTAATGGCGTACAGAAGCCCAAACCGGCCCCAGCGAACAAAAGCAAACAGACGGAAACCAAAGGGCTTGCCGCCCCGGGACTTTTCGCCGGACTGAGCGCAGCCTTAGCGGCGGTCTGTGTCGTCATCACCGCTTTTGTATTGAAATCCACGGTGTTGCAGCCTTTGGTGGATGAAGTCAATGCCGCAACCCAGAAGAGTAATCTGGATGCGGCGGTATCCGTCATTAATAACCGCCTAAAATTTATTGAGGATCAGGTCGCTGTCTTGGCGGGCAGTGTGGACGCCGCCAGGTTTGTGGATGATCAGGTGCGCGCCCAAGTCACAGGTATCGCCACTAAAACGTTGCCCGCCGCAGTGCGGGCGGTCGCGTTTCAGAAGGGGAGAGGCGTGCGCGACACGGAATCTCCGGTGCCGGTCAGCTTCGCCAGCCTGGATATGGTGCGTAACGTAGAACAAGGCAAGGCGGTGCGTCTGGAAGCCTTCGTATCTAACGAAAAATGGTTTATTCAAGTCGTAAAGCCGGTGCAAACAGATTCCAACGTGATCGTGGGTACTGTTTTAGTAATGTTTAGCACTGAGATTCTTGAGCCGACTTGGCGTCAGACCGGCGGCGGGAAGTATCAGTTGTTGCAGTCCGTCGGCGGACAGCAACGAGTGGTGATAGAGCATGGGCAAGGCTCTGGCGACAAGTTGGTGGGCGCCACGGCTTTGCCGCAATGGCAAGTGGCCTATTATCCCAATGAGTCAGCCCGCTTTTCCTATAGCGACCAGATGTTGTGGATAGTCGCTCTGGCTATCGCGTTATTGGCTGCGGGACTGGCGGCGGCGCCAGTATTTTTGTTCACCAAAAAAGTGCGCAAGGATATCTCGGCGGTTACTGCGTTTGGCCAAGCCTGCATTATGGGGGAGAAACCCAGTTCGCCAAAGATCTCCCTGCTATCTTTCCATTCAATGGTGGTGCTGCTGGATCAGGCGCGTCAGACCGTTGTGAAGCGCTCAATCCCCTCCAAGTCCAAAGCCACGTCTGCTGAGACAGGGGCGGAGGCGGCTCCGGCCAAGAAAGCGCCTCAGCCTGCCAAAGAGGAGGCGGCTCCGCTGTTTCAAAATGATGATGCGTTGGACATCAGCATGCTGGGGGAGGACGACGATCTGCTGGGGCTACACGATGACGAACCCGCCTCCGACTTTGGTGAGGGGGCGTCAATGGAAGTCAATGAATCTCAGGTGGTGAATGTCTCTGAGACCATTTTCCGGGCCTACGATATTCGCGGAGTAGTGGACGACACATTAGACGTCAAAGTGATGTATGAGATCGGGCGAGCGCTCGGTTCTGAAGCGCGTCAGAAAAATGTGACGGATATGTGTCTGGGCTATGACGGCCGCGAATCCAGCTCGGCGCTAGCCAGGGCGCTGGCGCAAGGAATCATGACGACCGGCGTTAATGTCATTAATGTGGGGCTCGTGCCTACGCCAGTGCTTTATTTTGCCGCGCACCATACTCAAACGCTCTCCGGCGCTATGGTGACTGGCAGCCATAATCCCGCTGAATACAATGGCGTTAAGATGATGTTGGCGGGAGATACGCTGGCGCAGGCGGAGATCCAGAAGCTACTGCAGCGGATACGTACACAGAACTATGTCAAAGGGCAGGGCGAGCTGAGAAACCAGGATATTCGCCAAAATTATATTGACGCCATCGTTAATGATATTGCTGTCGCGGCTCCGCTTAAAGTGGTGCTGGATGCAGGCAATGGCGTTGCTGGCGATATCGCGCCCAAGCTGATCGAAGAATTGGGCTGCGAAGTAACGCCGCTGTTCTGTGACGTGGATGGCAACTTCCCTAATCACCATCCAGATCCGGGCAAGCCAGAAAACCTGCAGGCGCTCATTGCAAAGGTGAAGGAGGTCGGCGCTGATATCGGTGTTGCCTTTGATGGCGATGGCGACCGCATAGGCGTGGTTACGGCGAAAGGTAAGATCATATGGCCGGATCGTCTGTTGATGTTGTTCGCCAAGGATGTCGTTTCTCGTAATCCTGGCGCTGATGTTATTTTCGATGTGAAATGCAGCCGCCGCCTGAACTCTCTTATTTCCAGTTATGGCGGTCGTCCCATCATGTGGCGGACCGGGCACTCGCTGATCAAGGCGAAGATGAAAGAGACTGGCGCATTGCTGGCGGGCGAGATGAGCGGCCATATTTTCTTCAAGGAGCGCTGGTTCGGTTTTGACGATGGCATATACAGCGCCGCTCGTCTGTTAGAAATTCTTGGTATCGATGAGCGCAACGCAGACGCTGTGTTTGATGAGTTCCCGGAAGATGTTTCCACTCCGGAAATTAACATTGCGGTCAGCGACAGCAGCAAGTTTATGGTCATGGAAAAACTGTCCCAAAACGCATCTTGGGGCGATGGTAACGTGTCCAGCATTGATGGCGTGAGAGTTGAGTACGCTGATGGCTGGGGCTTGTGTAGGGCTTCTAATACCACGCCTGTGCTGGTGCTGCGCTTTGAGGCGGAGAGTCAGGACGCATTGGGGCGCATTCAAAAGGTCTTCCGCGATCAGTTGTTGGCCGTGGACCCTTCTTTGTCGGTTCCTTTTTAAATCACAGCGGGTCCGGGAGTGGGCTCGCTGAAACTGTGCATTGAGATTCGCAGGAGACTAACGGAATTATGCTTGATCGAGATAACGCCCTCCAGGTTGCGGCGGTATTGAGCAAAGCGCTGCCTTACATACAGCGCTTTGCGGGGAAAACCATTGTGATCAAATACGGCGGCAACGCCATGACGGATGAAGAGTTGAAGAACAGCTTCGCCCGAGATGTGGTCATGATGAAACTGGTGGGGATTAACCCTATCGTCGTGCATGGTGGTGGACCGCAAATCGGCGATTTGCTGCAGCGGCTGAATATCAAATCCAGTTTTATAAACGGACTGCGTGTAACGGACAGCGAAACCATGGATGTGGTGGAGATGGTGCTGGGCGGCTCGGTTAACAAAGACATCGTCGCCCTGATCAACCGCAACGGCGGTAAAGCTATCGGTCTGACTGGCAAAGACGCCAACTTCATTACCGCGCGAAAATTAGAAGTAACCCGCGCCACACCTGATATGCAAAAGCCGGAGATTATCGATATTGGCCATGTCGGGGAGGTCACGGGCGTACGCAAAGATATTATCACCATGCTCACTGACAGCGATTGCATCCCCGTCATTGCGCCTATTGGCGTAGGGCAGGACGGCGCGTCTTACAATATCAACGCCGATCTGGTCGCAGGTAAAGTCGCTGAAGTGCTGCAGGCGGAAAAGCTGATGCTGCTTACCAACATCGCCGGCCTGATGAATAAAGAAGGCAAAGTGTTAACTGGTTTGAGCACAAAACAAGTCGACGAGCTGATCGCTGATGGCACTATTCACGGTGGAATGCTGCCCAAGATCGAATGTGCCCTGTCAGCGGTGAAAAATGGCGTGCATAGCGCTCATATCATCGATGGCCGGGTCCCCCACGCTACGCTATTGGAAATCTTTACCGATGAAGGCGTAGGCACCCTGATAACTCGCAAAGGCTGCGACGACGCCTGATCTGGCGCCAAACCGCAGAAAAGCCTTCAGGCTGAGGCCCGGTTCACACCGGGCCTGTTTGTTTTTGCGGACTAGGCTGCTTTAATTAAGTCGCGCATTGATTAGTAAGCAAATATTCGGATGCTGACCTCATGAAGAAATTTATAGTCACTACTTTTTTAGTTGTATTAGGGGCCTATGGGGCGTTCAAAGGATTGGTCTGGTATCAGACGGATCAGGCAATCGCCAAATTTAAAGAAGCGACAGCGCTTCATATGGCGGTGGATTACGGCTGGATCAGCTCCAACCTAGAAGGCGAGATCATCATCAAAGACGTCAAGCTTACGCCTTTCCAATTGCGGGAGACCATTCCCATTCAGGAAATCAGCCTGAAGTTTCCGTCAGTGTTCGCCATGCTTGACTACTACTCTCCGTTGAATCGTCGTTCGCCGCAAAGCGCGGATGCAGGGATGCCTGACTCCCTGGAGATCTCAGTGGTCCACGCTAATTTGCCGATGGTGGATTCTTGGGAGAACTACAAATCTGAGCCGGATGGTTCTCATAATGTTGGAGAGTTCTTGGCGATTGACTGCGGTGATGTAGATGGCGTCGATGTCAAAGAGATGCGTGAAATGGGGTACGACCGTTTACAGGTCGACGCTTCTTGGGGATATAACTACAACTCAATGTCCTCCATGCTGAGCTTGTTTTTTAACACGGATATCCAAGGAGTAAGCAATATCCAGGGGCGCCTGGACATTGATGTGGATCGCAACTTCTCTTGGCCTCCATCTGAAGGGACCAGGTTGCCGCGACTGAAGTATCTGACGTATTTGTATGAGGATGCTTCGTTTATCAAGCGGCTGACTTTGTTTTGCACCAAGAAAACAGGCGACAGTCCCGCGCAATTTGTGGAGGGGAGCATAGAGAAAAGTCAGCAGATTCTGGCTGAAGCGGGCGTTACTCCAAGCGCTGATTTGGTTAACGCATACGCAGTCTACTTAAAAGGCGACGGATCTTTCGAGTTTATCCTGAACCCTGTTGAGGATCTGGATTACAGTTTGCTCGCCTTTATGGATATGAGCTCCATTGTGGATGCTCTGGGGCTGCAACTGCGAATGAATCAAGTCATGATTCCGGATTTGAGCGCAAATATTGATCAAGCCAAGTTGAAGGCGTTTTTATCTCCGCCTCCTGTTGTGGTTGACGCGCCACCGCCACCACCTCCCAAGGTTGAAAAGGCGTATCGCCAGGTAGAAGTGGACGAACTGGACGCATACGTGGGGTATCCCGTCAGGCTCAAGGAGAACTCGGGTAAGTTGGTTGAGGGCAGTATCGAAAAAGTGCTGGAATACCAAATAGATGTGGCTGTGCCTTTACAGACGGGGTCGGTGAGCTTCCACATCAAGAAGCGCGATATTGCGGAGATTAAGGTATATAAATAGCCATTATGCGGTCGCCCAAGGCGACCCGTAATCACTTTCAAGCCAGAGGAGTACGCATGCCCGAGCTGCCGAAGCTGGAAACCATGATCCGCGAGCTAGTCGCCATTCCATCCGTGAGCAGCACATTGCCACGATGGGATCAAAGTAACCGCCCGGTGGTGCAGCGGTTAGCGCAATGGTGCGAATCCCTGGGGATGGATGTGACGTTATTGCCGGTGAACGAAGCTGAAGATAAATGGAATCTGGTCGCCAAGGCTGGGCAGGGCGAAGGGGGGTTAGTGCTGGCGGGGCATACAGATACAGTTCCCTATGACGATGGCGCCTGGAATAGCGATCCGTTCAAGCTGAGTGAAAGGGACGGCAAGTGGTACGGCTTGGGCGTTTGCGATATGAAAGGTTTTTTCGCTCTGGCGCTGGCGGCGTTGGCTCCAGCCCTGCCGTATTTACGCAAGCCGGTGACGCTGATCGCTACAGCGGATGAAGAAAGCTCAATGGATGGCGCGCGACGGTTAATGCAGGCGGCTAAAAATTACGGAGACTATGTGGTCATCGGAGAGCCGACAGGTATGCGACCCATTCGTCAGCACAAAGGCATATTGATGGACTCTATCAAAGTGGAGGGCCGGTCTGGGCACTCGTCGCAGCCAGCGTTAGGACGCAACGCGCTGGAGGCGATGACGGATGTGATGATCAGTTTGAGGGAACTGCGTACGTCATGGATGGAGCAATACAGCAATCCTGGATTTGCTGTGCCCTATCCAACCCTAAACCTGGGGTGCATCCATGGCGGAGATAATCCCAATCGCATCTGCAAGAGTTGTGAGCTGCAATATGACGTGCGCTTAATGCCGGGAATGCCCATGGAGACGGTGCGTGACAGTATACGCAGCCGATTACGTAGCATCGCGGAAAAACATGAAGTGGATATTCAGCTACGGCCTCTGTTTGAGGGCGTAGACAGTTTCCAGGAACGAGAGGACAGTCGTTTGGTTCGTATTTGTGAAGAGCTGACGGGGAAAACCTCCGGAAGCGTTGCGTTTGCGACGGAAGCGCCGTTTTTCAAACATTTGGGAGCAGAAACGCTTGTCCTGGGACCTGGAGACATTGATCAGGCGCACCAGCCTGACGAATACGTGGCTCTGGATCGTATTTCCCCTATGATGAAACTGCTGGAAGAGCTTATACGACGTCTGTGTCTATAGCGCTCGGAATAAGTTATTTCCCCGGACTTTTCAAATCTGCAAATTGCCTTATGCTAAGCGGCAGCCGCTCCTGCTGGAGGGTATTTAGAGCTTCAGTATGAGCGTATGGCTGGATTAACCGCCTGGGATGCGCCCAGGAAAGAATTGAGACTGGCGACTATGAATGAATTAAATCAGGAAAAACCTCCCTCCCTCGGTGCGCAATCCGGCGGCGCCGTGCAACGCGATCCAGCGCAGCAGGTTTACTGGTTCCGACATTCGTCTCCTTATATCAATGCCTATCGTGGTCGAACCGTCGTCATTCTTCTCACCGGCGAAGCGCTGGCGCATGCTGGCATCAACACCATCGTGCAGGATATTTCTCTGCTCAACAGTCTGGGCCTGCGTTTGGTCGTGGCCTTCGGCGCCCGGCCACAAATCGAGGCCAGGTTGCAGGAGTCTGATTTGCAGTCTCACCATCATCACGGCGTGCGTATTACGGATGGAGAGGCGTTGCCTTGCGTGTGTGAAGCGGTTGGGCGTTTGCGCACGGAATTGGAGGCCAAGCTGTCCATGGGGCTGGTGAACTCTCCCATGCACGGCGCGGCGCTGCAGGTGATCAGCGGCAACTTTGTCATCGCCAAACCCGTGGGGGTGGTGGATGGGGTCGACCACTGTCATACGGGGTTTGTGCGAAAAGTCCAGGCGGAGCCTATTCACAAGCTATTGGCGATGGGGCAGATCGTCCTGTTGCCTACATTGGGATATTCGCCGACAGGAGAGGTTTTCAATCTCTCTTGTGAAGATGTGGCGGCTTCCGCTGCCGTGGCGTTGAAGGCGGACAAGCTGATCGTATTTGGCCCAAAACGGGGACTGACTGGACCTGATGGCGGCGTCTTGCGTGATTTGTCTGTGAATGATGCATTGCAGCATTTGCAGAATCTAGCCTCTGACACAGAAGAATTCCGACAGCTCTCATCAGTCTGTCGCGCTCTGCAAAATGGCGTCCGGCGAGCGCATCTGATCAGCTATGCGGAAGACGGCGCTTTACTGCAAGAGATGTTTACGCGTGATGGCGTCGGCAGCTTAATCACCGATGATTCCTATGATGAGATTCGCCCCGCCACTATTGACGATGTCGGCGGCATATTGGCGCTGATCCGGCCTTTGGAGGAACAGGGCGTCCTGGTAAGGCGCTCTCGCGAGCTGCTTGAGCAGGAGATTGGCAATTTCATCGTTGATGATCGCGACGGCGCCATCATCGGCTGCGCCGCCTTGTACTCGTTCGAAGATGAACGCTGTGTGGAGCTGGCTTGTGTCGCGGTCAGAAACAGCTATCGCAAGCAGGGCCGTGGCGATCAGCTGTTGGCCTACGCCGAGCGTCGCGCCAAATCCGCCAATATGAGCAAACTCTTTGTTCTGACTACACAAACGGCCCACTGGTTTATCGAGCGGGGCTTTCAGTTGGGGCAGGTTGCGGATTTACCAGTGAAAAAGCAAAGCATGTACAACCTGCAACGTAATTCAAAGGTATTTGTTAAAAATCTGGACTAGGCGTCCGCGCTGTCCTCTATTTACTTGTCTCACTCTCGAATGAACTGGCGGCGCTGTGCTGCGCCAGTTCATTCAACTTTATCAACACTTCCATGCGTTCTTCTTTACTCAGGTCCGCCAGGGATTCCGACCACTGATAAAAGGCATTGAGGTCGCCCAGCTCGCGGATTTTGTAACGTAACCCTGGCGTCCATTGGTGGTAATTGGCGACTGTCAGTAACTTGGCGTTGTTAATTGGCGCGTTGAACCAGCGTTCATAGCCTGAGGATATCTTGCGCTGTTGCGCTAGCTTCGTGTATCGGGCGCGTAATACTTCAATGATTTCCGTTTTGCGGGCGCGTTTGTCTTCCTGAGACAGGCTTTCTTTATATAGCGCTTCCAGTTCACCAATAGTTTGCTTCACCAAGGCGACGAACTGTTCCCGACTCTGAGCGCGCTCGGCGTAGCGAGCATTAATGGCGTCTGCGGAGTAGATGCTGAGCAGTGGTGGCGCATTCTGCGAGGGTGTGTTAGAAGTGTATTGGATATATCTCTGCACTCCTTCCTGCTCGATGGCGGTCGCCCAGCTTTCATTAAAGGCGGTGTCTCCCTTTATATACAGTCTGCGGTGCGCCAGTTCATGAAAAAGCAGCCCGGCCAAATCCACAGGGTCATACCAAATGAATGTATTCAGGACCGGGTCGTCGAACCAGCCCAAGGTTGAGTAAGCCGGGACGCCGCCCACATGGGTGTCGAACGCTTCGCTCGTCAGTGCTTCAGCGGCTTCATGGGCGGGCCGCTCGGCGAAATAACCCTGGTAGGCGACGCAGCCTGCGATGGGGTAACACCATGTTTTACTGCGCATAGAAAACTCCGGCGCGGCAAAAACGTTCCAGACGACATAGGGGCGTTCAAGGTCGGCATATTCGCTATATGCTTCCTCCACGGGAAGGTGCAAGGAGGTGGCGGCGAATTCTCTGACTTGCATGACATATTCAAGCCGTTCACGGAGATTGGCGGGCGTCGCGTCTTCCTGCACGACTTCTTCAATGGGGCGCTTCTTCTGCAGGATCTCCCACTGCCCCTGAATCGCCTGCAACATAAACCCCGTAGATTGACAGCCTCCCAGAACCAGCAACCCCATCAGTAACAGAGGTAAAAGTTTTATAACTGGAGATAAAGGATAGGTTTTTTTTAGTAAAGCCATTGGCGAACTCTTTCTCCAAAAATTTATTGGCTGTCTATACTGGTATTAGCGCTCTGATGCGGGCGGAGCGATAGCGGCGACCGGCGCCTTCTTAGTTAATTAACTTAACCTACAGAAACCCATGTCGGAAATCAGTGGCAGAGAACAGGAGCGGCGTGCGAGTCCACGGCGTCCCATTCAGTTGAGCGCATCTCTCGACTTTAAGGGATTGAGTGGCCTGTCATGCACGATTGCGGATTTCTGCCCGGAAGGCGTTTATGTCACCTATCCCACTGAGACGGCTCAGCGCCTCAAGCATAGCGGCTTTACCGCCGGTCAGCGCGTACAAGTGAGTTTTATTGATCCTTTCGTGAATCGCAACCATACACTGAAAGTGAATGTGGTGAGAGCCATCGACAGCGCAATGGGAGGAAGCTTTGCGGAAGGCAATATGGCGGCGGTGACCGCCCTGCTGCGTATATGTGGGGCCGAAAACATTGGCCCTGGCGCACCAAAAAGCTCCACGGACTCCGCTTCGTTGTTGATGAGGCAGTGCGAGCGGGTCATTCACCAGCATTTGACGCCCTTGTTTGATACCTATTTGCGCGCCTTGCCGAAAAGTTTCGACGAGGCCATTAATACTGCGCCTACGGATAACCAGCGCTCTCAACTTGCCGACGCCGCCATTGCCCTGGCGAAACAGAATGAAATTTTTTCCAGCCAGTTTTTCAAGCATGTTGGCCAGGCGCTGACGCCCCGAGCGGAGAGCGCCGCCAAAAAGGAAGAAGAGCGCACGGATTTATCATTAATAGATAAGTCCGAGTTTGAAGACTGGCTTACGCTGAAAGTTATGGTCACAAAAGCGGAAACCACATACCGGGCTGTTCTGGTGCAGTTGAAGATGCGCTTGGACGCCGCCGGAGTGGTTTGCCACAAGGGATATAACAACGCTGTGGGGCCGCCGCTGTTATGTTATGCCTTGCGTGACACCCTGATTCAACTGCATCTACCATTGCCGGCTGAGCGCCTGTGCCTGAGAGTGTTCGAACGCACTGTGCTGGCCGAACTCGGGCCTGTATATGCGGAAATCAATGACCTGTTGGTTCGGCGGGGTGTGCTGCCCAATCTTGATTTGTCGAAATACTTAAGCACTCCAGAGGCGGAAAAGAAGGCGGCGGAAGAGGAAAGCGTAAAGAAACCGCCAACTGAGAGCAAACAAGGTCCGTTCAGTGCGGAGGATAAAGAGCGCGCTGAGCAATTGCGTCAAAAGCTGATGGGCTCTAATCAAGAGGAGTCCACGCAGCCTGGCAGTCCTGTTACTCCCCCAGCTCCTCCGCTATCAGGAGCGCAGGGCGAAAGGGATATGCATGGTTACCTGGCGGATGCGGAAACCAGTTTCGCAGCGGTGAACAAGCTGTTTGAAATCCTGGAAAGCAATCGCGCCTTGTTGAAGCAAAAAGAGCAGCAAGCGCCGCCCTTTCCAAAAGCGTCTGAGGCGCCCCAGTTTCGCAATGAAGAAATATTGTTCAACTTGCAGGCTGTGCAGCAGGCTCCGCCTGGGGAGGGCGTTAGTCTTGAAGAATCAGGATTGCGTGAGCGCTTGTTCAATGTGCTACAGAATAATGAAGCGGGTTTGAAATCTTTTGGGGCGGAGCAGGACAAGGCCCTGGATGTCGTGGACCGGTTTTTCGCCAGCCTTTTGAAAAACCAGAAGCTTAGCGGAATCGCCAAGATGCAGATCAAGGGGCTGGAGCTACCTGTGCTGCGTTTGCTGATGCGCAACCCAGACTTCCTGGAGCAGCATGAAAATACAGCGCACAAAGTCATTAACCGAATTGCGCAGATCGGCGTCAAGGGGGGGAGGAGCAGCCAATCGGCGTTGGATCGCATCAATACGCTCATTCATCGTATTCAGGTGGATCATGAACGGGACCCAGGCGTATTTGATGAAGCGCTTGCGGATTTGGATGAATTGCTGGAGCGACAGAACCTACTCTATCGTCGGAATGTGGAAAGGGTCACCGCAGCGGCGGAAGGGCAGCAGAAAGTTGAGGAAGCCAAGCAGGCGGTGATTGACGAAATTGAACAACGTATCGCCGGCAAGCAGGTGCCGCGTGCGGTGGCGACATTGCTGAATGGGGGGTGGCGAGACTTACTGTCGTTGACCTATATTCGGCAAGGCCCCTCTAGTCAGGCCTGGTATGACTACCTGAGCGTTTTGGATACGCTGATTCATGTCGGCGATGACCCAAGTTTCGAGTTCAACTTGCCGGAACTGCTACGCATTATTCAGGATGGTCTTTCCGCCATCTCCTCCAATCATATGCCGTCTGGCCATATTCGCGACGAACTTAAACGCCTCCTCGTACGTAGTGTGGGGGCCGAGCCTGAAATGGTGACCATGCCGGATAATCGGGAAGAAATCAGTGATCCAGGCGTGCAACTGCTGGGCGAAGCCAGGCAAAGGGGGCTGCAGCGTTGGCTGATGCGAGCGCAAAAACTGAAGGTCGGAGATTGGCTGCGATTGGAACGTGATGAGAAAGAGGCGGAATTTATTCGGCTGGTCTGGGTTGGGCGCAGCTTTTCACGTTATGTTTTCGTGAATCATCAGGGGATGAAGGTGATTGACCTGGACGCGCTGACGCTGGCGGCCTACCTGCAAAAAGGCATTGCCGAGCCGGATGAGTCGGTGGATACGCCAGTGGTCGATCAAGGTCTGGACGCCATGGTTCAGGACCTTTATGAGCAGCTCAGCCACGCATCGTCACATGATGAACTGACCGGGCTTATCCAGCGTAAGGAGTTTGAGCGCCAGGCGTTAGTGAAACTTTCTCAGTCTAGTGACGGCGATAAGTTTGTCGGGTTACTGGTCAGTCTTGGGCAGTTCCGTCTGATCAACGAATCCGCCGGTATTGAGGCGGGCGATCAGGCGCTAAAGGATATCGCAAGTTTATTGAAGTCGCTTTTTACGCCGAAGACGTTGGTATGCCGGTTTGGCGGCGATGAATTCATGTTGCTGGTGGAAGGCGAGGCGACGGCGGCGGTGGAGAAAATCACCACGGCGCTGCGCCAGTATCAGCTGCAGTGGGAAAGCAACGTCTTCTCTATCTCCGCGAGTATTGGTTACGTGGAGGTCAGCGGCGGCGTGTTGGATGTGCCTCACATGATGCAGGCCGTTGAAGAGGCGGCCCGTCGCGCCAAGAGTAAAGGAGGCAATCGCGTCGAAGAGTTTGATGTCGATCAGGCCCTGATTGCCAGGCGGGACGCTATCGCCTCGAAGGTGGCGAGCCTGGGGAAAGAATTGGAGAACGAGCGGGTGCTGCTGCGTTGTCAGAAAATCATACCGCTGCATCCCGCCGCCAAGATGGGCGCCCAATACGAGATATTGCTCAGCATATACGATGACAACGGCAACCTGATTCCTGCGGGAGACTTTGTGCGCGCAGCGGAAACCTACAAGCGGATGCAGGCGGTGGATCGCTGGGTGGTTGGACATATGCTGGACTGGATGTCGAAGAACCGACAGCAGATTGAAACGATGGGCGGGGTCAGCATCAACCTCTCCGGTCACTCTCTGAATGATGAGGGATTGCTGGAGTTTATCTTTGAGCGGTTGACTAAATACGACTGCCCTATGGACAAAATGTGCTTCGAAATCACGGAAGCAGCCGCGATCTCGAATCTTTGCGATGTCTCTGAGTTTATTGTGGAGCTGCAGGAATATGGCTGTCGTTTTTGCCTGGGTGATTTCGGCACCGCCATGGCGTCCTATCAATATCTCAAGCAGTTGCCCGTGGACCTGATCAAGGTGGATGGCTCATTTGTCAAAGAGGTGGCGACCGATCAAAACGATCAGACGATGATTCGCTCCATGACGGAAATGGCGCATTACTTGGGGCGTGAAATTATCGCTCCGCAGGTGGAGACCAAAGAGTCATTGGAGATGCTGCAAAAGCTGGGCGTCGATTATGTGCAAGGCTTTTATATAGAGCGTCCGAAATCGCTGGCGAATTTCTAGAAAAAAGCGTGAGCAGGGGCGCGAAGGCCCCTTATGTTCTGTATGTAGCCAGACTCGCGAGAGAGGCTTAATCGTCGTCTTCGCTCTCGTCGTGCCCCGCCATTCCCAGCTCTTTGATTTTTCTGGTGAGGGTGTTGCGTCCCCAGCCAAGTAGCAGCGCCGCGTCGCGCTTTCTTCCTGCCGTCTGCTTCAGCGCGCTTTCTATCATGATGCGCTCAAAAGTGGGCACCGCTGTATCCAGCAGGCCGCTTTTGCCTTTCTTCAGCTCCTGTTCGGCCCAGGTGCGCAATGATTCCTGCCAATCCTGGGTTGGGCTGCGGTGGTTGGATTGCTCCTGCAGTTCAGGGGGGAGATCGGAAACGTGAATTTCCCGGCCAGAGGCCATCACCGTGAGCCAGCGACAGGTATTTTCCAACTGTCTTACGTTGCCAGGCCATGCCAGCGAACACATGTACTCTTCCGCCTCGGTTTTCAGCACCTTGGGCTCGACATTCAGCTCTTCCGCCGCTTTTTTCAGGAAATGCCCAGCGAGTTTAGGGATATCTTCCCGACGCTCGCTGAGCTTGGGTAGATGCACTCGGATGACATTCAGACGGTGGAAAAGGTCTTCCCTAAAGCGCCCTTCCTGCACCAGCTTTTCCAAGTTCTGATGTGTGGCGGCGATAATACGCACGTCCACTTTGATGGGGGTGGCGCCGCCGACCCGATAGAACTCGCTGTCCGCCAACACCCGTAGCAGGCGCGTCTGGGTATCCGGCGGCATGTCTCCAATCTCATCCAGAAATAGCGCGCCGCCGTTGGCCTGCTCAAAGCGCCCCTGCCGTTGGCCTCCAGCCCCGGTGAAGGAGCCTTTTTCATGCCCGAACAATTCGGACTCGATCAGATCTTTAGGTATGGCAGCCATGTTGAGAGCAATAAACGGTTTGCCGGCTCTGGGGCTGTGCTGATGCAGGGCGCGCGCGACCAGTTCTTTACCGGTGCCGGATTCGCCGTTGATTAATACTGTGATATTGCTGTGAGAAAGCCTGCCGATGGCTCTGAATACTTCCTGCATGGCGGGGGCTTCACCGATGATCTCCGTGTCCTGGCTCAAGGAGCTTCCTTCTGGGGGGCGGCTGGTGGCCATCTGTTCTTGCGCATGAGCCACGGCGCGCTTTACCAGAGAGACGGCGTCGTCCACGTCGAAAGGCTTGGGAAGGTATTCGAAGGCGCCGCTTTGGTAGGAAGATACCGCACTATCCAGGTCCGAATGTGCGGTCATGATAATAACTGGCAGGTGCGGGTAGCTGGTATGAATCTGTCCCAGCAGACTTAGTCCGTCAATGCCGGGCATGCGGATGTCGCTGATAATGGCATCCGGCTGCTCCCGCTCCAGGCGATGCAGAACGCCATCCCCGGATTCAAATGACCGGGTATTTAGATGCGCCTGCTCCAGGGCTTTTTCTAAGACCCATCGAATTGAACGATCATCATCAATGATCCATACGTTGGGTGATGCGCTCATGATAGTGGCTCCAGTGGAATAAATATGATGAAGTTCGTACTGCCGGGCTGGCTTTCACATTCAACCAGTCCTTTATGTTGTCCGATTATGCTTTGTGTGATGGAAAGCCCCAGGCCCGTCCCTTGAGCGCGACCGCTTACCATCGGGTAGAAAATATTATTCAGGAATTCGGATGGAATGCCGGGGCCGTTGTCGATGACGTCCACTCTTACCACCAGGCGATGTCGCGTATGACCGATCGTGAACTGCCTGAGCGGGCGTGTACGTAATAATATTTGCGGACCCTCAGACCCGGGAGGCGTGTAGTCCTCAAAGGCTTGCATGGCGTTGCGGCAAATATTCAGGAAGGCTTGAATCAGCTGTTCCTTATCGCCGGCGAATTCGGGGATGCTGGGGTCGTAATCGCGGATGAGCTTTATCTTACCGGCGCTTTCTACTTCAATCAGGCTGTACACCCGCTCAAGCACTTCATGGATATTGGTCGGCTCCTGTTTAAAGCTGCGATTGGGGCCAAGCATGCGGTCAACCAGATTGCGCAGTCTGTCCGCTTCATCGATGATGATGCGGGTGTAGTCATGCAGTCCTTCTTCCTTTAACTCTTTGTCCAAAAGCTGTGCCGCGCCGCGGATGCCGCCCAAGGGATTTTTGATTTCATGGGCGAGTCCGCGAATCAATATGCGGGAGGTTTCCTGTTTGGAGAGCAGTTCTTCCTCACGACTGATGCGTAAAAGGCGATCACGGGGTTGAATCTCCATGATGACGTAGACATCGTTGACGATATGCACGGGAGAGACCGTGTAATCAACCAGAAGACGGTTCCCGGAGGGCAATAGAAACTCAGCCTCTCTTTGGGTATAAGTCTGGCCTGTGCGCAGGCACTCCTCCAGCCCGGTCAGCGTAGAGCTGCCTTCTATCAATAAATCCTTAATGGTGGCCCCATGGGCTCTTTGCTCACTGGTTTCCAGCAACACTTCGGCGGATGAATTACTGAATGCAATCCGCTGCTGGGGGTCAATAACCAGTACGGAAGTGGTCAGATTTTCGAGTAAGCGAGTCTGAAAAACGATGGGTAGCATAAAGTTGACCTATTTTTGCATTGTGAATGCAATATCCAAACCAGAACTGCGGTAAAGCGGTGCGAATTACCGGGTTCTCTGCACAGGCGTGGGGCGGATAGCCCAAATGTGAGCTATGCCCCTAGGAAGCGCTCCAGAAGCGGGCTTTGGCGCAACGTAAGTCTGCGGCGATGTGCGTGATCATGGCGCGTCATGCACAAAGTGGATGCGCTAGTTTTTAATTATGCGCTATTTTGGTGCGTTATGTTGGGCTAGTTTTTTATGCTGGGGCGATGAATGGTGAACTGCACTGGCGCTGCGCTCTGGACAACGCCTGAATTATCAATCACATCAAGAGAAACGGAGTGTGTGCCCCGGTTAACGCCTTTCAGCTCAAGGAAGTTATCCTTGGTTGTTCCAACCGGGCTTCCGTCCAGCGAGACGCGGTAGCTGTGATTGGGGTACAGAGTTGGATCCGATGTGAATAATACGGTCAGATCGCCGTTACCGGAGTGAAAAGCGGAGTCATTGGTGGGGAAGGTTATATTCAGCGTTGCATAGTAGCTTGAAGGCGCAGGCTCCGGCTCATCATTGCTGCGAGGCGGTATATCCGTCATTTTTGGCATGGTTATCGTTGCGGTTGGGCCAACTTCGACTTTCTCGGCGCCCTCTCTCTCCTGGTCGGAATATTCCACATTGCCTTGTGCGTCGACCCAGCGATAAATTTCTGCGCAGGCCAGACCTGAATAAGAAGAAAAAAGCGCAGAAGAAAGAAGAATATAAGCGAACCGAGATTTCATAACTTCAACCCAATTGACCAGTTACTTGAACTGTAGCAGAAGCGGAACCAAAAAAAACCCCGCAGATTGCGGGGTTTTCAAGTCCGTCGTAGTTAACTTCGCAGCGGATTATACAGAGTAGTACATCTCGAATTCGACTGGGTGAGTGGTCATGTCCAGACGCTCTACTTCTTTGCGCTTCAACTCGATGTAAGCTTCGATCATGTCTTTGGTGAACACGTCGCCTTTGGTCAGGAACTCATGGTCCTTCTCCAGATAATCCAGAGCTTGTGACAGAGAGCTACATACTGTTGGGATGTTCATGGCTTCTTCTTTCGGCAGATCGTACAGATCCTTATCCATAGCGTCGCCAGGGTGGATCTTGTTCTGAATACCGTCCAGACCAGCCATCAACATGGCGGCGAACGCCAAGTAAGGGTTGGCGGAAGGATCTGGGAAGCGGACTTCAATCCGACGCGCTTTCGGGTTGGTGACGAAAGGAATACGGATGGAAGCGGAACGGTTGCGAGCGGAGTAAGCGAGCATAACCGGCGCTTCAAAGCCTGGCACCAAACGCTTATACGCGTTAGTGGAAGGGTTTGTGAAAGCGTTCAATACGCGAGCGTGCTTGATGATGCCGCCAATGTAGTACAGGGCGATGTCGCTCAGACCAGCATAGCCGTCGCCAGAGAAAATGTTCTTGCCGTCTTTGGACAGCGATTGGTGGCAGTGCATGCCTGAACCGTTGTCGCCAACAAGAGGCTTGGGCATGAAGGTCGCAGTCTTGCCGTAAGCATGCGCTACGTTGTGTACGCAGTACTTCAGAATTTGCACTTCGTCTGCTTTGCGCGCCAGGGTGTTGGCGCCAACGCCGATTTCACACTGACCTGCGGTGCCTACTTCGTGGTGGTGTACTTCGATGGTCAAACCCATGGATTCCATCGCTGCGCACATCGCGCCACGTAGATCATGCAGGGAGTCAACGGGAGGTACGGGGAAGTAACCGCCTTTTACGCCAGGACGGTGACCTACGTTGTTCCTTTCAAAGTCGTCGCCAGATACCCAGGCCGCTTCTTCGGAATAGATTTCGTACATGGCTCCGTTGATGTCGGACTTCCATTTTACGCTGTCGAAAATGAAGAATTCAGGCTCTGGTCCAAACAATACAGTGTCCGCGATGCCTGTGGACTTCAGGTACTCCTCTGCGCGCTGGGCGATAGAGCGAGGATCGCGATTGTAACCCTGCATGGTGGCGGGTTCGATGATGTTGCAAGTCAGGTTCAGAGTGGTCTCTTCAGTGAACGGATCGATGACGGCGGTTTCATCGTCCGCCAGCAGGATCATGTCTGACTCGTTGATGCCTTTCCAACCAGCGATGGAGGAACCGTCAAACATTTTGCCTTCTTGAAAGAATTCCGGAGAGATTTCGCTAGCAGGGATAGTCACGTGCTGCTCTTTACCCTTAGTGTCGGTAAAGCGCATATCAACCCATTTAACTTCGTGCTCTTTAATAAGATTCAGAGTTTTCTCTGACATTCCAGTTACTCCGTAAGATTTTATTTATGTTGAGGTGAAACCGAAACACTGCAGTAGTGTATCCTCGCCACCATGAAACAGACCCGTGGAGGGGAGAGCGTTCCGGGAAGTCTAACGAGCGCAAAAATACTATCACGCCTCATGGTCAGTTGCTTCTGGTTTTCCTGATTAGCAAATTATTTGCCAAGAGATTTTTTGATCATAACTCCTTGTTTTTAAAAGACGCCATGAACTGTGAGCGTGACGACTTCTCTAACCTTTCAATAGGTTTGCACTATCATGGTGCGAATTTTGGGGCGGCTGTGCGCTTTTGGGGCGCCGTGCACCATTTTGGTATCAGGCTAAGAATAGATAAATTTTCGGGAGGGTGTATAAAGATGTATAAAAAAGATTCAGGCGTCAGCTATAATGTCGCGCCCTCAGCCCATGACTGTTTATTTTGCAGGTGTTTTTTGTGATCGAGAAATTAAGAAATATTGCTATTATTGCCCACGTTGACCACGGTAAAACCACTCTGGTCGACAAACTCCTTCAGCAGTCGGGCACCTTAGGCCGCAAGGACATGGACGCTGAACGCGTTATGGATTCCAATGACCAGGAACGAGAGCGCGGCATTACTATATTGGCGAAAAATACCGCCATCAAGTGGAATGATTACCGAATTAATATCGTAGATACTCCTGGACACGCCGACTTTGGCGGCGAAGTTGAACGTGTTCTGTCTATGGTTGACTCTGTTCTCCTGCTCGTCGATGCAGTTGACGGTCCTATGCCGCAAACTCGCTTCGTGACTCAAAAAGCGTTTGCTCGTGGGCTGAAGCCTATCGTTGTTGTCAATAAAGTGGATCGTCCTGGCGCTCGTCCTGATTGGGTCGTCGGTGAAGTGATGGATCTTTTTGACCGCCTAGGCGCTACAGAAGAGCAGCTAGACTTCCCTGTTATTTATGCTTCAGCGTTGAACGGCATTGCGGGACTTGAGCCGGATGCATTGCAACAAGACATGACGCCTCTGTTTGAAATGGTGGTTGAAAAGGTTCCCGCTCCTTCTGTCGATGTTAATGGCCCCTTCCAGATGCAGATCAGCGCCCTCGATTACAACAGCTATGTTGGCGTTATCGGAATTGGTCGCGTTTCGCGCGGTAAAGTAAAAACTAATACGCCTGTTGTTGTGGTTGATCGCGATGGCGGCAAGCGTAATGGGCGCGTATTAACCGTAATGGGCTATCACGGCCTGCAGCGCGTGGACGTGCCTGAGGCGGAAGCCGGGGACATTATCTGTGTTACTGGTTTGGATGAGTTGAATATCTCCGATACGCTATGTAGCCCGGAACGTCCGGAAGCACTTCCCGCGTTGATCGTAGATGAGCCGACCGTCAGCATGACATTCCAGGTCAATGACTCGCCATTCGCTGGTAAAGAAGGTAAGTACGTTACCAGTAGAAATATCAAGGAAAGATTGGAGAAAGAGCTGCTGTACAACGTAGCGTTGCGTGTAGAGCAAGGCGACTCTCCTGACAAATTCATTGTATCTGGTCGCGGTGAGTTGCATTTATCCGTTTTGATCGAGACCATGCGTCGTGAAGGGTTTGAATTAGGCGTTTCCCGTCCAGAAGTTATCGTAAAAGAGATTGATGGACAGAAGGTCGAGCCCTACGAGCAGGTTATTATCGACGTGGAGGATGAGCACCAGGGATCGATCATGGAGGTGATGGGGCTGCGTCGCGGTGAGTTGGTCAACATGATCCCGGACGGCAAAGGACGTACTCGTTTAGAGTTTATTGTGCCTTCTCGCGGCTTGATTGGTTTCCGCTCTCAGTTTCTTACCATGACTTCAGGTACAGGCATTCTGACCCATATCTTTGATCATTACGGCCCTGTGAAAGAAGGTGTGAACGTTGAACGTAACAATGGCGTTCTTATCTCAAATGTGGCGGGTAAAGTGTTGGCGTATGCGCTGTTTAACCTACAGGACCGTGGTCGTCTGTTCGTGGATCCAAACATTGAAGTCTACGAAGGCATGATTATCGGTCTGCATAGTCGAGATAACGATTTGGTTGTTAATCCGACCAAGGCCAAGCAGTTGACCAATATTCGCGCAGCTGGTACGGACGAGAATATTCTTCTGACTCCGCCGATTCGTTTTTCTCTGGAGCAGGCGTTAGAGTTCGTTGAAGACGATGAACTGGTTGAAGTGACGCCCAGCAATATCAGGATTCGCAAGAAGTTGCTGAAAGAGCACGAGCGTAAGCGCGCTGACCGTACTAAGGACTGAAATCCAAAAGTAATTGGATAAAGTGATCTATAAAGTTTTCGGCTTTTCCGCAGAGTGCTATAGTTCTTTCGAGTTAAAGGACAATGCTGGAAAAGCCGAATGCTCACCTTATACCCAGATCTAAAGCCTCACAAAGAACATTTCCTTCCTGTAGATAATCTTCACACAATTTATATTGAGGAGTCCGGCAATAAAGACGGACTGCCAGTATTGTTTGTGCATGACGGGCCAGGATACGGCTCAGACCCATTCTGTCGACGCCTGCTGGACTCTGAGCGTTTCCGTATCATCATGATGGATCAGAGGGGCTGCGGTAAATCTACGCCATTAGCTGAGACTAATCATAACCGTCCAGATATTCTTATCCAGGATATTGAGCGGGTGAGGCAACACCTGGCCATTGATAAATGGATGCTGATTGGGATGGGATGGGGGGGCTTTCTGTCGCAACAATATGCCTGCGCCCACCCTGAAACCGTATTAGGAGTGGTGATTTCTGGTTACTTTGTTGCTGATGCGGCGGGGATTTCATGGATGCTGGCGGAAGGGGCCCCAAAAATGTTTCCAGATGCCTGGCATGAAGTGATGAAGGATTGCCCGCAAGAAGGCGTTGAGCAAATACTAAGCTACTTTTCAAAATATCTGAGTGGCGCGAACGAGCTGCTTCAGATACAGGCCGCAAAGCAGTGGGCTGCATGGGTGGCTAAGATTTCCACTCTTCATCCTTGTCAGGACTTGGTGGATAGATTGACACACCCTCACCAAGCCATTTCTTTGGCGATATTGGGCTGTAAGTTCTATCAGGAGCTGACCGACAAGCCAGCGAGCTCAGAAGCTCATCTAAAAGACATACCGGGCATCATTGTTCATGGCCGTTATGACGCTATTTCTCCCTTGGCGAGAGCGTTTGACCTGCACCAAAACTGGGCAGGTAGCGATTTGTACATCATTAGAGACGCTGGTCACTCAGTGAGAGATCCTGCGATGGTTGATGCGATGATTAAATCTATTGGCTCTATGGCGGATAGGATCGGTGGCGTATCGAAACTTAATGGCTAGTCCTATTGACAGTTAAGTAATAGGCAGTTTTAATGCCGCAAATGTTTAAAAAGGCTGTAACAGTTCCTTAAAGATTAAGCGCGAGCGTAATAAATGATCGGACTGATTCAACGCGTTGCGCATGCTTCCGTCAAAGTGGATGGAGAGACAGTTGGTTCAATCGGTGAAGGCATTCTCGTTTTGCTGGCGGTTGAACCAAATGACACCGAGCGTCAGGCGGAAAGACTGTTAGATAGAATTGTGGGCTACCGTATTTTTGCTGATACGAATGGCAAGATGAATCTAAGCCTCAAGGACATAGATGGAGAGTTGTTGGTTGTATCGCAGTTCACGTTGGCGGCTGATACAAAAAAAGGAATGAGACCAAGTTTTTCTTCTGCAGCTTCGCCTGAATTAGGCGAGAAGCTTTACGATCATTTTGTTAATAAGGCTTCAATAATAGTAAGCAAGGTTCAGACGGGAGAGTTTGGTGCGGACATGGAAGTGACGCTGGCCAATGTTGGCCCAACAACATTTTCGCTTCGTGTGGAGTAAAAGAGTATTGAAATTAAGAGTTTTATGCTTTACGCCTGCTCAGCAAAATCGAGTGGTTTGAAGCTACTTGGGTTTCGGAAATCCACTATGGGATGGATGGCCCAATAATATAATTCCTTTGTTATAGTACTGGTGCGCTTCTATGTATGTTTGTTTAGGTAAAGAAAGCTGCGCCAATATCAGGCGATTAAAGAGCACGCAAAGCGGTCGATTTAACTGCTTGATTGTAAAAAGTTTTGGTTTTTTAGGGGGAAGCCCCCTCGGCCTTTTTAGGGCTTGAAAGTAGATTTTTTGTTACAAAAAAAAATGCCATAGAGGCACTTTTTGGTTGCAAAAACGACAACATTGTATTACATATGGTTATTAATTTTCTTGTTTAGGAAAGTTGTATAACCCGTTGTTTGTAAGGATTTTTTGCCTCTCTGCAAAAAGAGCTGTCAAGGCTTTGATGGTAAGTTGTTGATAGAGTGGAAATTTAAGCCTTTTTGGCTGACCTTCAGTGAAGAAATGTAGACCTCTGTGAAGAGGCCTGATTTGCGAAAATCTATCAACATTTAAAAACTGATGGGGTGCGGCGAAAAAGGAGGCTTTGATATAGACAAAACATCGGATTGAAAAATGTCATTAAGTTGACATAATCACGAACTATAAATTGGCGAAAATTTTTTGCCTATATAAAGAAAAATGTGGCTTTTAACCATCAATCTTCGAAAGAAGTTGATTTAACACACAAAAGGAAGACGAAATGAAAAAGACTTTGATCGCTTCAGCTGTTGCCGCTGCAACGATTTCTTCTACCACTTTTGCGATGGATCCGGCCTCTGAGCTGGCTGCTCGTTTAGATTCCATGCCTACCGTTTACGGTAACATTCAGTTAGTTCAGTCGTATGTAAATGTTGATACTGGTGCTGGTGAAGCCAGCAACACTGACTTTGCTGATAATGGGTCTACTATCGGTTTCAAACACAAGCATGAAATTATGCCTGGCGTTGAAGGCTTCTTCAAAGCAGAGTTTCACTTTGATGCTGATGACCAAGCTACCAATAAAGGCTTAGGCGAGAAGTTTGATGAAGCCTTTATCGGTGTTAAAGGTGACTTCGGTACTGTTTTGGCGGGTTCAGAAGATACCGTTTATGAGTGGGTTGACCAAATTGACTTGTTTGAATCCGTAGGTGTTGCTGGTGACGTGGCGGGAATGGCAGAGAGTGATACTCTGCATTACTATTCCCCAAGCTTTAGCGGTTTCACTGTTGGTGTGACTAAGTCTTTGGAAGGTGGTTCTGAGTATACCGCTTCTGTTGCTGCTAAGTATGAAATGGAAGCGCTGCAGGTTGTATTGGGTTACGCAATTAATGACTTGGATGGTGGTGAAGACGTAATCGGTTTGTCTGGTTCATACAAATTCGGCGACTTCAAAGTAATCGGTCAGTTCGAGACTCAAGACGAAAACGTTGATTTTTGGGCGCTTGGTGGTGTTTACACCATGGGGGCAACTCAGTTCGCAGCAGCATATGGCTTTGCTGACTTTGAGAGCGATGAAGAAGCAAGTGAAATTACACTTCAGGCCCTGCACAATCTGTCTGACAACATGTATGTGTATGTTGAGTATGACCTGAAAACTGTAGAACCTGCAGGCGGTGGTGATGACACTGACATTGAGACTTTCAATGTTGGCGCAACCTACGCGTTCTAATATTGTCTGAAAGTATTTTCAGAAAGAAAACCGGCTCTCAGAGCCGGTTTTTTTTTGCTCAAAATAATATAAGAAGCTGGCGATTTATGTGGGCGTGCGGAGAAAAATCATGAAAGAAATCGAGGTTAAGCTTTCTTTTCCTCGAAAGAGGCTGTCAAGAACGTATTCTGATCTCATAGAAATCTGGGGGAATCCGAACTCAAGCTCAATACTCCAAAATGTATATTACGACACTCCTAACTTTGCTATGCAGCGCTCAAAGATTGCTTTGAGAATACGGAATCATGGAGATACCTGGGAGCAAACTCTGAAGGGGAGCGGCAGGTGTGTGGCTGGTTTGCATGTTCGTGACGAGTGGAACTGGCAATTATCAGAAAATAAGTTGGATATTACGAAACTTTCAAAGGTGGAAGCTGTCAAAGGTATAGAGTTGGAGAGGGTTGGGCCTGTCTTTGAAACCAAATTTGAGCGTACCAAATGGATGGTAGAGGTTGGCGGAAGCGTATTTGAGTTGGCTTTAGATATTGGTGAAATTCGCAGTGCTGGTGGAGTTCAACCCATATCCGAGATTGAAATTGAGCTCAAAGAAGGCGATGTGTCTTGCGTTATAGCTGTGGCTGAGAAAATAGCTAAGCAAGTTCCCTGTTGGTTGAGTAAGAAAAGCAAAGCGGCTCGTGGATACAGTCTTGCAGGAGTCACTGCGACTGAGCGGGAGTGTGATCCTGAGCGCATAGTAAGTACACTGCTCGATGAATTAATTGATGAATTGGCATGCTATATGGAAGCTGCAGCCAACGATGATGGCAAGGATTGGTATCAGTACGTTGAATGTATGGCTGGGATAAGCTCACTACTGACTTTAAGTGGTTCCAAAGGAAACATGATGGGGCAGTTAGTTAAAGCTGAAGTTGAGTCTTTATTTCAGTGGTTAAGTAGAGAGCAAGGGGTTGGTTTTTCTGAGTATATACTTAACTCCACAGCGCCTGGCTTGATAGGTTTGGAAGTGCTGAGGAGGGAGCTAACGGGTTAATTCTGCTTTCAGAAGGTAAGAGTATGCGCATCAATTTGAGGTCTATTTGCTTCTTATGTACAGCGTTAGCTGCTTTTATTGCATTTACAGCAAACGCCAAGGAACCAGACTGGTCGGCATACTCAGAGCTACTGCGGCAATATGTTAAACCTGATCACAAAGAATATATGGATGCCAACTTTGTCGACTATGGGGCGTTAAAAGGAAATGAGAAATTTGCCAAATTAGTCGAGCAGATCGCTACCTTCCCTTTGTCTGATCTTGAGACTCCTGAAGAGCGTATGGCCTTTTACCTAAATGGCTATAATATTCTCGCTATCAAAATGGTCGTCGATAACTGGCCAATTACTAAGCTTAAATCGTTGGGTTCCTTCTTTAAGCCCGTTTGGACGTTTGATGCAGGGGTCTTGTGTGGAGAGAAGGTGACTCTGCGTTATTTGGAGCATGGAATTCTTCGTAAGATGGGTGATCCAAGGATTCACATGGCGCTTAACTGTGCATCTATGAGTTGCCCAGACTTACGTATTGAGCCTTATACTGCGAGTAATCTCAATCAGCAGTTGGAAGAGCAATCAAAAAAATATTTAACGCAGGAAAATAAAGGGATTGTAATAGAGAATGATGTTATCCACTTGTCTAGTATATTTGGCTGGTTTGAGGATGATTTCGCAGTGGTAGGTGGGGTTGAGGCGTTTGTCCGTAAGTATCGACGAGACTTACCTATGAATATTAAGTTCTCTACGGACTTGCCTTACAACTGGAATGTTAATGCTACTTTGAATCGTTCAGAGTTGAGGCAGGCATTGGCAAAGAGCGATTGGTAATTTATTAACATAAGGGCGTCACACATTGAAGCGTTAGCTATGGTTCTGATCGTGCTATTCTGAGGAAAAGAAATTCTGATCAGGGGAGCACAGACTAATGGCTGCGCCAAGCGAGCTAAAGTTATATCCGTCAGCAATTCATCCAGCGATTCAGAAGTATTGGGATGAGTTTGCTGGCCTGCCTGCCGAGACTTTAGGCGCATTTTCTCCTTTCTTTCCCGATATTCTCCGCGCTTTTGCAGTGAGTGATTTCCTCGCCTTAATCGTTCTTAGGGAGCCCGGCCTGGCTCTCAATTTCTTGCAGTCTTCCAAGTATCAAAAAGATTATCAACCTGCCGATTTCCGAAGGTTATTGGTCGAAGAGTTGTCGGAAGCTCAGAAGGAGGATGACTTGCTTCGAATACTGAGGCAGTTTCGCCGACGGATGATGTTTCGAATTATATGGCGAGACTTGGTGTGCTTGGCGGACTATCAAGTCACAGCCCGTGAGGTCTCATGGCTTGCAGAAGCCTGTATTGATGAGGCTTTGGGTTGGATCTATCGTGATATGAGTCAGCAGTTGGGGGAGCCGCACTCTGTCGCTGGCGATAAGCAGCATTTGGTTGTTCTCGCTATGGGGAAACTTGGGGCGAGCGAGCTCAATGTATCATCGGATATTGATTTAATATTCACGTTTCCTGAAAGAGGTGAGACTCAGGGTGGGACTCGCTCTTTGGATAATCAGGCGTTTTTCACTCGATTGGGGCAGAGGTTAATACAGGCGTTAGATAAAACAACGGCCGATGGTTTTGTGTTTAGGGTGGATATGAGGCTGAGGCCATACGGGCAGAGTGGGGCTCTGGCTCTTAGCTTTGCGGCTATGGAAGCTTATTACCAGGAGCAAGGTCGGGATTGGGAACGGTATGCGATGATCAAGGCCAGGGCGGTCGCTGGCGATATTGAGGCGGGTGAAGAGCTACTAACTTCGCTTAAGCCTTTCGTTTACCGTAAATATATCGACTTTGGCGCAGTTCAGGCGCTGAGAGCGATGAAGGAGATGATAGAAAGAGAGGTTCAGCGTAAAGGTCAGGATGGAAATATTAAAGTAGGGCGAGGGGGTATTAGAGAGATTGAATTTATCGTCCAGGTGTTCCAACTGATGCGCGGTGGCCGAGATGTCAGGCTGCAGCAACGGAACCTGCTGCTGACTCTGGAATGCCTCGAAGACGAAGGGCTTCTACCTGTCGCCGCAGCGACTGAGTTACGGGAGGCGTATATATTTCTGCGCAATTTAGAGCATGCTATTCAAGGTCTTGAAGACAAGCAGACTCAGGAGATACCAAAGGATGAGGAGGGGAGGGAGCGGATTGCTGTGGCAATGGGCTTCTCGGAGTGGAGTGAATGTCGAATTCAATTAGATAAATTCAGGGATTGTGTATCGGAGCATTTTGCCGACATTATTGCTGAGCGCAGGGAAGCTCCTTTAGAGCGTCCAGATACGGTCGAGTGGCGGGCTCTTTGGGCGGGCAGATTAACTCAGGATGAGGCGCTGGAGTTGTTATCGCAGTCTGGATGTGAACAGGCAGTGGAAATCTATGAGTCTGTGAAGCAGCTTCGCCAGAGCTCACGAGTGCAGCATATTCAGTTGCAGGGAAAAGAGCGTTTAGATGAGTTCATGCCCAACCTGCTTCAGTCTTTGGCGTACAGCAGGGCTTCGCATGAAACGTGCAGAAGACTATTGGCTCTGGTTGAAGCTGTTCTGCGGAGAAGTGCTTATTTAGCATTACTGAATGAGAACCCAAGCGCGCTGACCGAACTTATTCGGTTGTTCGCGGAAAGCGCCTGGATCGCGACGCAAATTGTAACTACGCCCTTGCTGCTTGATGAGTTATTGCATTCAGGTAGCCTTTACACTCCGCCTGATACTTCTGCATTGCGTGATGAACTCCGTCAGCAAATGTTGCGCATTCCCAATGATGATCTGGAAGAGCAAATGGAGGCGTTGAGGTACTTTAAAAAGGCTCACGTATTACGTGTGGCCGCCTCTGATTTGCGTGAGACTCTGCCCCTGATGAAAGTGAGTGATTACCTGACTTTTATCGCTGAAACCATTATTGAGCAGGTGGTGGATGAAGCTTGGGAAACGATGGTGAAGAAATACGGCGAGCCAGGCTACGAAGATGCTCCGCCAAACGATATGCGATTTGCAGTTGTCGGATATGGAAAGCTTGGTGGGATTGAAATGAGTTACGGTTCGGACTTGGATCTAGTATTTCTGCATGGCGCTTCAGGAGATTTAAGTACGAATGGTGAAACCAGTATCGCCAATCCAGTCTTTTTCACCCGCCTTGGGCAGAGAATTATCCATCTGCTGACGACGAAAACGGCTTCTGGAGATATATATGAAGTGGATATGCGTCTGCGACCTTCTGGGAACTCGGGATTACTGGTCAGCTCTGTTAGCGCATTTCAGCAATACCAGGAAAAAAGCGCGTGGACTTGGGAGCACCAGGCTCTAGTCCGATCGAGAGCGGTGGCGGGGTGTCCCGGTATTCGCGCAGAGTTTGAAAAAGTAAGGAAAGACATTCTTACGCAACCTCGTGACCCAGCAAAATTGCGCGCAGAAGTGATGGAGATGAGAGAGAAAATGCGCGCCTCTCTCGGAACCAAGTCGGATTCCTCAGGAAGCCTGCCTTATTTCGATCTCAAGCATGATGGGGGCGGTATCGTTGATATCGAATTTATGGTTCAATATGCAGCTTTGCGCTGGGCGAATGAATACCCTCAGATTGTTGTCTGGAGCGACAACATCAGGATATTGGAAGCATTGGGTGAGGCCGGTATTTTCACTCCTGAAGATGCGGATAAACTGTGCGACATCTATCGCTTGCTTCGCTCTCGCGGGCACCGGCTAGCGCTTCAGAATCTTCCTGCGCGAATACAAGCTGACGAGCTGTTGGAAGAGCGTCGTTGGGTTGTGGCGTTTTGGGAAAAAGTATTTGCGGAGTGACCTGGTTGCTCCTCTGATTAACTAATACTCTTCCGACGTTAAAGTCGGGTTACAGTTTAAGAATGTGTGGCTTTGGGCCCCGAAGGAGTTGACTGCTATGTCCATGGCTGATCGTGACGGTTTGATCTGGTTCGACGGCAAAATGACGCCTTGGCGTGACGCCAATGTGCATGTGTTAACACATACGCTGCATTACGGCATGGGCGTGTTTGAAGGCGTCCGCGCATACCAGACTCCTGAGGGGGCGGCGATTTTTCGTTTGCAGGAGCATACCGACAGGTTGTTTGACTCTGCTCATATCATGAACATGAAGCTGCCCTTTTCCAAGGATGAGCTTAATGAAGCTCAACGTCAGGCGGTGCGTGACAACAATCTGAGCTCAGCTTATATGCGCCCCATGGCGTTCTATGGCTCTGAAGGTATGGGGCTGCGCGCTAATAATCTGAGCGTGCATGTGATCGTCGCCGCTTGGGAGTGGGGAGCGTATTTGGGTGAAGAGTCGTTGCAGAAAGGCATCAAGGTGCGCACCAGCTCTTATACTCGTCATCATGTGAACATTTCTATGACCCGCGCTAAAGCGAACGGTCATTACATCAACTCTATGCTGGCTTTGAACGAAGCGTTGGCGTGTGGGTGCGATGAGGCATTACTACTTGACCCGGAAGGTTATGTGGCGGAAGGTTCCGGAGAAAACATCTTTGTTGTCCGTGATGGCGTTATATACACACCGGAGTTGACCTCCTGCCTCAACGGCATCACTCGTAACACGATTTTTCATCTGGCGGAGCATTTGGGCTATAAGTTGGTGGAGAAGCGTATCACCCGTGATGAAGTCTATATTGCTGACGAGGCGTTTTTCACTGGTACTGCGGCGGAAGTTACGCCGATAAGAGAGCTGGATGGACGTCCAATTGGCTCCGGTCTGCGTGGGCCGATTACTGAAAGATTGCAGTCGCTGTACTTCGACGTAGTCAAAGGACGTAACGAAGAGTTCAAGCACTGGCTGACGCCCGTCGCCTAAGTTTTAGTTTATTTCCTGGTAAGAGGCGCCAGCCCTTGAATATTCTGATTATCGGGCCCTCTTGGGTTGGCGATATGGTGATGGCGCAAAGCCTTTTTAAAGTGCTTGTGCGCCTTTACCCGGACGCTCAAATAGACGTCCTTGCTCCAGGCTGGAGTCGCCCAATTCTTGAGGCTATGCCGGAAGTGAGGGACGCCATCGATATGCCGGTGGGGCATGGCAAGCTGATGTTGAAGGCGCGGCGGGAACTGGCTGCGTCTTTAAAGGCTAAGGACTACGCTTGGTCCATTGTTCTTCCTAACTCATTGAAGTCCGCCTTAATTCCCTGGTTTGCGAGCATACCAAGGCGTACTGGTTGGCGGGGAGAAATGCGTTATGGCTTGTTGAATGACATTCGTAAGCTTGATAAAGCGCAGTTCCCGCTGATGATCGAGCGCTTTGTGGCGCTTGCCTATGATAATGGACAAGCTGACTTAAGCCGTATACCCAACCCAGAGTTGAAACCTGATGCGAAGCTTACGGCGGACGTGTGCGCTAAGTACGCCGTAGACGCGGATGGGACGCCAATTTTGGGGTTATGTCCCGGCGCTGAATTTGGCGCCGCCAAGCAGTGGCCTGCGGAGCATTATGCGGCCGTTGCGCGCCATTATCTGCGAGACGGATGGCGCGTCTGGTTGTTTGGCTCCACCAATGACAAACCTGTTTGCGAAGAAATAGCGACGGCCTCAGGCTCTGTCGGTGTTGTGAACTTTGCTGGCTTGACGAGTCTGCAGGAAGCCGTCGCGTTGTTGTCATTAACCTCTCGCGTCGTTAGTAACGATTCAGGCCTAATGCATGTTGCTGCAGCCTTAGGGCGTCCTCTGGTCGCCGTTTACGGCTCTACCTCTCCAGACTTTACGCCGCCACTTACTGAGCACAAGCAAATCGTTCGCTTGGGTCTGGACTGCAGTCCCTGTTTTGAACGTACTTGCCCTTTGGGACATTATAACTGCCTCAAACAGTTACCAGCGCAACAGGTCATCTCTGCGTTGGATAAGTTGCCTTGTGGTTCCGACAGTCAGGAAGTTGCGCCCCTTGCCTAAAGTTCTACTGGTGAAAATGTCTTCCTTAGGAGATGTCGTACATACGCTGCCCGCAGTCACTGAGGCTGCGGTGAACGTACCGGGCTTACAATTGGACTGGGTGGTTGAGGAAGCTTTCGCAGAAATCCCTACCTGGCATCCGTCTGTCAACAAGGTCATTCCTGCCGCGTTGCGGCGTTGGCGTAAAAATCCCTATGGGGCGTTGAGAACTGGTGAATGGGCGAGTTTTGGTGAAAAGCTTAAGTCAGATTATGACGTTGTTATAGATGCCCAAGGTTTGTTGAAAAGCGCCTTGATAGCCAAAAAAGTTGGTGCGGAAATCGTCGGATACGACCGCACGTCCGTGAGAGAGCCTCTTTCCAGTGTTTTCTATCACCGACGCTATTCAGTCGCCAAGCAAATGCATGCAGTGGAGAGGACGCGCGAATTATTCGCGCAGGGGCTCGGTTATGCGAAAAGAGGTGAGCCAGAGTATGGGCTCAAGATAAACGCTGCTGAATCTGAAGATACGGGGCCGACGATTATGTTTCTTCACGGTACGACATGGCGCACCAAGCACTGGCCTGAAACTTTTTGGATTGATCTGGCTCGACGGTGCCGGGAGGCCGGCTTTAATGTGTGGGCGGCATGGGGGAATGAAGAAGAAAAAGCGCGGGCGGAACGCTTGGAGGCTTCCACAGGCGTACGGGTATTGCCTCGAATGCCGTTAAAAGGGATCGCGGAGCACATCGCCAAGGCTCAAGTCATAGTCACCGTGGATACAGGGTTGGGCCATTTGGCGGCTGCGCTTGCTAAACCAACAATCGCTTTGTATGGACCAACTAATCCCTCTCTCACTGGAATATACGGCGCGCAACAAACCTCTCTTGGCTCAAGCTACCATTGTGCGCCTTGTATGCAAAAGCACTGCCGCTATGAGGTTTTGGGCGACAAATTTGACCATCCTCCATGCTGGAATGAGCTCTCTCCCGAAGTGATTTGGGAAAGGGTTATGAAGCTTGTTGATAGAGAGCGAATAACGTGAAGCCTTATCCAAAGTTATTGAGTGTGACTATTATTACGCTTAATGAATCTGCACGAATAAAAGCCTGTATTGAAAGTGTCGCTTTCGCTGACGAAGTGGTGGTCATTGACTCAGGAAGTGTTGACGATACTCGAGAAATCGCAAAGTCGCTTGGCGCCAGGGTGATAGAAAAATCATGGCAGGGCTATGGCAAGCAAAAACAGTTTGCTGTTGAGCAAGCTGTGAATGATTGGGTGTTGTGTCTGGATGCGGATGAGCGTGTGACGCCTGAGCTGGCGAAAGAAATTCGCGCAGTAATGCAAAATCCAGCTTATTCGGGCTACGCGATGCCGAGATGCAATAGATTCATGGGGCGCTGGCTCAGACATGGAGAAGGCTATCCTGATTTGAGTTTGCGTTTGTTTGACCGCTCTAAAGGGCGTTGGAGTGATGACCCCATCCATGAAAAAGTAGTTTTGGAGTCGGAAGCTGGACGTTTAAACGGGGACTTGCTGCATTTCTCGGAGGATGGAGTCTCTACCTACTTGGAAAAGCAAAACCGTTATACGACGTTGCAGGCTCATGAGCTGAAGCGAAGAGGGAAAAAATTCTCTCTTGTTCAACTAATACTTAGCCCATTATTTCGTTTCATGAAGTTTTATTTTCTTAAACGAGGCTTCTTGGATGGCGCGCCAGGGCTAATTCACATAGTAGTAGGTTGTATGAATAGTTTCTTTAAGTACGCCAAGTTGCGAGAGTTGGGCGGAAATGAAGACCGCTAGGTCAGGTGTGCAAGGAGAGCTCAAAATATGTATTTATACGGACACTTTTTTCCCCCGTCAGGGGGGCGCGCAAGTGGTGCTGCATCATCTGGCGACCGAGCTCACTAGACGGGGCATTAAGGTTGTGGTCCTGGCCCCACATTTCAGAGGTGACGAAATCTGTGATGATGATTACGAATACAGAGTTGTAAGGTTTAAAGCGCCAGGGTCGAAAAAAATCGGAAATAGGATGGTTCTTTTAGATCTGCTCAGGTTGTATCTATCCTTTAAGTTTGACCTTCTTCACTGTCATGCAGCATACCCTCAGACCTTTGTCGCCAGGAGCTTTAAGCGTCTTGTCAGTGTCCCTGTAGTTTGTCGCCCTCATGGGAATGATATTGTGCCTGATGGTGGGATAAGGAAAAGCCGCTATGTAGAGAAGCGCTTGAGACTGGGAATGAAATCGGTTGATATCTTCGTCGCACAAGGCGCTTACATGAAGTCTGTGTTGATGGAGTTGATGGCGCCGGAAAACAAAATTGTGGTTATCAATAATGGTGTCGACAACAATATTCTTACTGCCTCGCAAAATATGGCGGGTAGTTGCGGACACTATGCGCTTGCAATGGGGCGTCTGAGTTCAGTTAAAGGGTTTGATAACCTGATTAGAGCAATGGCTAAAACGTCTGACCCTAAAATCACATTGAAAATAGCGGGGCACGGACCGGATACCGAGCTACTTGGTACGCTGATCAGGAAGTTGGGATTAAATGAGCGGGTAGAGCTGCTTGGGCATGTTGACGGGGAAGAAAAGGTAAGGTTGCTGAAAGGTGCGCGCCTTTTCATAAATTCTTCACGTAAAGAAGCGTATTCAAATGCAATTGTTGAAGCAATTGCTATGCATATACCTGTTATAGCTTCGGATGTTGGCGGTAATCGAGAGATAATTGAGCATAGCGTCACAGGATTAACTTACCCTGTAGAAGACACGGACCAATTAGCAGAAGCAATTTCGGTCTTATGGCATGACGGAGATTTAAGAAAAAGTCTTGCTGAGAAGGCTTATTCTAGTGTCCGCCCATCAAGCTGGCGTAATATCGCTACCCAATATGAAGAAATCTACCGGTCGTTGGCATGTTAGATTGAGAACTTTAGTAGTGTCCTGTGGGGAAAGCTTCGTATAGAGGCGGAAGTGAACTTTATCCTCAGGGCGCTAGAGCTATTGTGCCTATTGAAAACATATAAGATTACTATGTCCAATCTCTGTATCTGCTTTTACACTGACGTATTTTTGCCATCTATTGGAGGGGCGCAGACAGTGCTCCATCATTTGGCCACAGAATGTAGTAAGCTCGGTATTCGAGTTGTTGTTTTGGCGCCGGCGCCGAAAAGAAGAAAGTACGACGACAGTCAGTATGCTTATGATGTGGTGCGATTCAAAGCCCCGAGATCAAAAAAGTTCGGAAACCGGTTGAGACTCATAGACCTTTACAAGGTATATCGAAAGTACCGGTTTAATGTGCTGCATTGCCATGCCGCCTATCCGCAGACCTTTGTCGCACGTGAGCTGCGTCGATGGATGAACTTTCCAGTTATTTGTCGTCCTCATGGCAGTGATATTGTGCCGGAAGGCGGTATTCGCAAGAGCGATTATGCGACGGGCCGGATGCGAAAGGGGCTAGATATTGTTGACCGCTTTATTGCCCAGTGCCGCTATATGGCGGATGTAATGGAAGACTTTGGCATTTCTTCCGAGCGTATAAACATTATTAATAACGGAGTCAGTCTGGAAGACTTCTCAAGCGTTGAGCCTTTTAAGGCGGAAAAACCATACGCTATCAGCGTCGCCAACCTAATTCCCAGAAAGGGCTTCGATATCATGCTGAAAGCCTTTGCAAAACTGGAGCGGAAGGATATCGAGTTCAGGATCGTGGGGCGTGGCGACAACACCGAAAAGTATGAAAAGTTAGCAGAAGAACTGGGGATAGCTGATAGGGTTATCTTCCACGGGCCTAAAATTGGTGGTGAAAAAATTGCGTTGCTGAAAGGCGCAACGGTATTTCTTTCGGCATCCCGCAAAGAGCCGTATTCGAACTCGTTGTTAGAGGCAATGGCTGCGGGATTGCCGGTCATCGCCAGCGCTGTGGATGGATGCTTGGAAATGGTGACGCCAGGTGTAAATGGCTGGTTATTTCCCAGTGAAGATATAGATGCTATGGCTCATCTGATAGAACAAGCTTTTGCTGATCGGCCGCTGATGCAAAAGACCTCTGCATCTACAATCGAGTATATTGCGAAGCATGACTGGCCAATAGTCGCTCAACAATATATTGACCTTTATCGTGAGGCGCTTGGCTCACGAACAAATTCCCACAAGTGACTTACGCCTGCTCAATTATGACACAGCCTTGTTGCGAGCGGCTTACAAGCAAGACCGATTTGATATGGCGGAATGTTGAGTTTGCATTGCTGTTGGCGGTTATCGTTGGTACGCCATTGCTTGAGGGGGTGCGCAATACCGGTTTAGTTGGCTTCATGGCGATTTGGCTTGTCAATCGCTTTCGTGCTAAAGACTTCAAACTGGCGTGGGATAGATGGGACCTGGCAGTAATATTATTTGCCTTTAGCATGTTTGCCACCCAGCTGGTGGTTGCGCTGCAGGATGATCTGGCGACAAAAGTTTCTCACGTCCTTCGTTACTTGATTTTGTTTTTCATGCTGAGGTATTCGCAGTTTTCAACGCGACAGTATTGGTTGATATTGACGGCTCTGACCCTATCTATCTTTGCAGGTATGGCGTGGAGCTGGCCTGACTATCTGAGTACTCACAGTTTTATCGTTCTGCGTTTGCCAAATATTCAGCATGTCAACCACGCGTCATTGTATGTATTGATCGTATTTCAGTTTCTTCTATCCAGTTTCTTATACATTTTATTTCGTAGGCGTTGGTTGCTATTTGCCGTGCTGGCGGTGTCTTTAGCCGTAGTTGGTGCTTGGTTGATGGCGGCCAGTAGTCGTGCTGCGATTGGCGTTGCAGCCTTATCCGTGGGAGTCGCATTGATTCCAGTTGTTATGCGGAGCAGAAAAATCGCGGTAATCGTCCTTGCTGTCTTAATGAGCTGCTCTGCTGTACTGATAACGCTTTTTCCTGGCGTTGTCGCCAAACAGAATCAGTGGTCCGCTGTATTTGAGGGCAAACTGACTCCCAGGGAGAGAATATGGAATACCGCATTAGAGGCATATCCTGAAGCGCCATTGTTGGGACGAGGTTACAACGAGTATAAGCAGTTAACAGAAGATTATATAAAAGAGGTCGCTAAGAGTCGGGGAGAAACATACAATCCTGACCGTTTTTGGTTTGTGGAGCATGCTCATAATGTCTATCTGACTTGGCTGGTTGAGCACGGTGGGGTGGGTTTATTTTGTCTTTTGTTTTTTTTCCTGGTTTGGCTGATTACGTTATTTCAGGATTTCCCCAGGCTTAGGGAAGATCCAATATTTGCTTGCTGGTGGGCCATTGCAATGAATACTCTGCTGACGTTAACTGTGGCGGGGTTAGTAACCACGACAATGCGAAGAGATACCGCGTTTATAGCTCTGATGGCGCTGGGTTTGTATTTAAGCTACTCCAGATGGGGAGCAAGGCGGAATGATAGTTGAGAACAGAGAGGCGGTCTGGAGTGAATAGAATATCGGTTGTCATTCCTACCTATAATCGGCCGCAGTATATCAATACAACCGTAGATATGGTGCTGCGACAAACTCATCCTCCCTATGAGATTATTGTCGTCGACAACGGCACCGAACCGTGTCAGCTAGAACAGGATTTTCCTGATACGGTACGGCTATATCGTATTATGAGTCGTGCAGGAGCGGCTCAAGCCAGAAATTTCGGCGCGTGCATGGCTGGAGGGGAGTTTATTGCTTTTCTTGACGATGATGATATTTGGGAAGCGCAGTATCTAGAGAAAATTCAGAAAGTTATTGATGAAGATAAGCCTGATCTGGTTGTTGCGAAATTGGATAAACTTTTGAATGGAGAGGTGCTGCCATTCAAGAATCCCGTTAATACGCCGAGAATATCTGGTTTTATATATCAAAATCCTGGTTATACAGGTTCCTCTGTGACTATAAGGAAAAGCGCCTTTATTGAGCGGGGCGGTTATGACCCACGTTTTCGAAATGGGCAGGACAAGGAGATCGCTATTAACTTTCTGATGAATGGAAAGAAAATTGTTCACGCGCCGGAGGCGCAAGCCATCATCCGCCTGCATGCAGATGAGCGACTGACATATAGCAATAACTTTATAACGACCGCTCGATTATTGAGAGAAAAATACCCAGAGATGTATAACTCATATATCTACTTGAAGTCTTTAAGACAAGCGCTTACGAAGCCTAAGCAAACACCGTTGAAGGATAAATGCGCCGCTGCTCTTCTTAAAGTCTGTCTTGGGTTGATGAAGCCTTTCTACAAAAGAAAGTAGTTTGGTAGGGGTTTTAGAGTCTATAACGAGAGAGGCTAGGCGTTGGAAAAGCAAACTGGACGCAGCTTAGATAGAGTTGAACGCAAGCAATGGCGTTTTGAGCTGTATTTAAAAATGAGGTCTTTGGTGTCCAATCAATGTGGAGTGGATGTTGGCTCAGGTTCGCCCATTGTCAGTTTAACCAGTTATCCGCCAAGATTTGCTCAATTACATATCTGTTTGGAGTCTATCTTAAATCAAAGCGTCCAGCCGTCCAGATTGCTACTTTGGATTGCGAAGCAGGACATGAGCAAGTTGCCAAAAAAGATTTCCAAGCTTCAGGATCGAGGCTTGGAAATTAAGGAATGCGAGGATATTAAGTCCTATAAAAAACTGATATTCGCGCTGGAAGAATACCCGCAGTCGTCCATCGTAACGGCCGATGATGACATATTGTATCCACATGACTGGCTGGCGACCTTATATGAAGCTCATAAGTCCAATCCCGCTCAGATTATATGCCATCGCGCCCGCTATATTACTTTCAATGCAGTGGGGGAACTCAACCAATACCGGTATTGGCCTAATATTCAAGGACGTGAATCAGGGAAGAGCGTCATTCCTGTAGGTACTGGAGGAGTGCTTTATCCTCCTTGCAGCTTTGCTCCCCCGGTTTTCGACTCGGCGTGCTTCATGGAAATTTGCGCCCATGGCGACGACCTTTGGTTTAAGGCTATGTCAGCGCTGGCGTCAACTAATTGCCTGAAATTGGACCACTTTAAGCGTAATTTCTTTGAAACGAAGGGGGCGCACTTGAGCGCTTTACAAAACGCGAATCTAAATGGTCGGAACGACAAGCAGATTGCCGCTGTTTTCTCTAGGTTCGATGTTATCGCCAAATTGAAATGAAATGACAGTTTCCATTGATTGATTGGAGTAGAACTTGAAACTCAATATCCTTCACACCGAGTCTTCCTGTGGATGGGGCGGCCAGGAGTTAAGAATCTTAGGGGAGAGCGAAGGGTTCATTGCGGAAGGGCATAAAGTAACCATCGTTTGTCCAGAGCATGCCCCGATATATGCGGCGGCTCAAAAGCGAGGCATTCCCGTTTTTCCAGTGCCCATTGAGCGCAAGAATTTTAAGGGCTTATTGGCGGCCTATCGCTGGCTGAAAAGCAACCCTCCCATGATTGTTAACACGCATAGCTCCACCGATAGCTGGCTTTTCACTCTGGCGAGTCGCTGGTTAAGCAAACGTCCTGCTGTAGTTCGTTCGCGGCATGTTTCCGCCCCTGTCCATGATAATTGGCCCACCACTTGGCTATACGCGAAAGGCGCTGATTACATTGTCACAACCGGAGACACGTTGAGAGACTATTTAACTTGCCAGCCGAGATTCGCCAAGCAAAAGGTGGTTTCGATTCCGACTGGGTTGGAGATCGATAAATATCCGCTTGCGGAAGATAAGGATCAGGCCAAAACTATACTTGGACTGCCTGTGGATCGTCCTGTGATCGGAAAAGTTGCGATCATGCGAGACTGGAAAGGACATAGCTATCTTGTTGATGCATTTGCCGAACTATTAAAGTCGGGAAGTTCTGCGCACCTACTGTTGGTCGGTGGCGGTGAAGAGTTTGATAATGTACAGAAGCAAATTGCGGCTTTAGGTATCGGCGAGCACGTCACTTTGACTGGTACGGTGGATAATGTGTTGGATTATCTACATGCTATGGATTTATTCGTGCTGGCTTCCTATGACAACGAAGGGGTGCCTCAAAGTATTATGCAGGCGATGTTAACTGGGCTGCCAATCGTCGCCACGGACGTAGGAAGTGTTCGGGAAATCGTCGTGGAGAACGAAACCGGCCTGATGATTCCGCCCAGAAACGAGAAGGCGATGACTGCCGCCATGACGCAAATGATCTCAGATAGAGAGCATTTACGCACGATGGGGCGCAACGCCCGTAAATTTGGAGAAGAACGCTTTTCCCGTGAATTGATGGTGGAGCGTATGGAGAAAGTATTCTCCGAAGCCTATGCTTCCTTATCAGATAGATAACTTTTAACGGTCTGAAATACTGTATCGGCTTCAATGCTGGAGAGGCACTCACTGAGTTTGCCTCCACCGCAGCCATCCAGCTCGCATGAGCGACAACTAAAGCCGCTGTGGGCGATTACTTTTGACTTATCTCCCCACGGCGCCCATTTCTTCTCGTCAGAGGGACCAAAAAGCGCAACAACTGGCTTATCCAATGCGGCCGCCATGTGCATTGGGGCCGTATCGACGCCGATGAACCCGCTGCTTTGGGCGATTAGAGCGGTCAGCTGGTCTAATGACAGCTCCCCCGCCAGAGTAACAGGCGGCTTTTCAAGACCTGCATTTATTTGCTGGATCATCTCTAGCTCCCGTGCGTCCGGCGCTGCTGTCATAATTAGCGGAACGTTCGCTTTTTGGAGCATCTTGATTAGCTCTATGTTTTTCTCAACCGGCCAGCTCTTGAACATCCAACGGGAAGTTGGGTGAATAATCCAGTATTTATCCAACTTGAATTGCTTCAGCAGCCCTTCCACAGATTCTTTCGCTTGGTTACTTGTCTGCAATACAAGCTGTTTATGCTGAGATTCGGGGTAAAGGCCAACTCGTCTGAGTGAATCCAGATTGATTTCCACAGTATGTCGTGGTGTCTCGGGGAGAGGATATAAATGAGTGAAGCTTTTTTTCCACCAGAATGACTTGGCGCGCTTAGGATACTTGGCCGCCACAGAGTAGGGCGTTTTTAACGCTCTCGCCAACTTTGCGCCTCGCCAGTGGTCTGTAAGATGGACTAACAAGTCGTACTGTCGTCCTTGCAGTTGTTTTCGTAGTGTCCTTTCCGCCTGCAGGTGCCGAAGCAGCGGAAGTTTACGCCACTTTTTATCAATGCAAAATATTTGGCTTAACTCGGGATTGTGCTCAACCAGCGCTTTGGTGTCAGCATAAATGAGCAGATCTATTTCAATGTGCGGATGCTGTTGTTTAATCGTGTGAATGACTGGGGTCGTCAATAGTACGTCACCGTGATGACGTAGTTTGGTGACCAGAATTCGTTTGATCTGGGAAAAATTAATCGCGTCGGGCAAGTAGCTCATTTTTTGCCTTTCATAGAGAGGGCGCTATTGTAGGCGTTCAACATCCCGCTCATCATACCTTCCATTGTCAGCTTGTCGAGGGCGTACTGGGCGGCGTTGGCGCGTAGTCGATCAGCTAAGTCTTTATTCTCCACCAACCTGAGGACTTGCTCTGCAATGCCTTTGGGATTAGCGGCTGGGGCGATCAGCCCGGTTTGTTCATGTTCAACCATTTCTGGAAGCCCGCCAATATTGGACGCAACCACATTGGCTCCACACAAATAAGCCTGAGAGACCAAACGTGTTCTGGCCTCTGTTTCCACCGAAGACACGACGACGATATCGCTGATGGCCAGGTAGTTCTCGACGTCTGCGTGATAGCCAAGAAACTTGAACCTATCTTTAAATGGAGAGCGTTGAATCTCCATCATCACTTCTTCTTTGTAGCCACGGGTGGAATCAGTTGCTTCTCCAACTTGGATAAATGTGACGTTTGGTATGCGCTGAGCGACTTCAGTACAGGCTTTTACGAAATACAGCTGGCCTTTATCCCGCCTAATCATTCCTACGTTGGCGATGACCAAGTGCTCTTCAGGAATTCCCAGCTCTTGCTTCAGCGCTTTTTGTGTCATGCGCAGATCAGACTTGAAGCGGTCTGCATCTACTCCGGCTTCGGCAACATATACGCGCTCCGGTGTAGATAGCCCAAGGCGGATTACTTGCTGTTTTATGTGTTCCGCAGTGGTAATGATAAAGTCATTGCCCACACGCCAGACTAGTCGGTGCAGGAAGTCGTTTTTTATAGGGTCAATGACGTGACGCGAGCGTACAACTACTTGTCCTGTAAATAACTTGGCTAGAGCGGAGTAACTGGCGTCTCTGCTGCTATGGCAGTCTAGGATATCGTATTTTTTGTGTTTTATTAGTTTGCAGAGATTGCGTACAGTGCCAGGATTGGCTGAGCCGCGCAGATCCAGAGCATGAGCGGGAATGTTGCGCTTTTGGGCTTCCTGGTAGATTTTAGAGTCCTCCCGCGCTATTAGTTCCGCCTCATGTTTATGTGACCGTAACCACTCTATTTGTTCGATAATACGGAGTTCCTGGCCGCCCCAGTTGATGCTGCTTTCTATATGCGCAATTTTCATATGTGGATATGTCGCTCATTTTCCGGAATATTTGCGGTGACTTTTCCCTTGAGGCTCGGTCTTAAACCGCCGATGCATCCATAAATATTGGGCAGGATAGCGGCGGATAGCGTTTTCTATCGCCAAGTTGGTTGCCTTAGCGTCTGCGACATCGTCGCCGGTGGGGTAATTGGATAACGCCGGTTCAAAGTAAATATCGTAGCCACCATCTTTATTACGAAAGTGGCTGAAGGGGACGACTAGTGAGCCGGTTTTTTGTGCGATGCGAGAGGTCGTTGTAATGGTGGCGGCTGGAACCTTGAAGAAGGGCGCGAACACGCTACCGCGGCGACCGTAATCCTGATCTGTGGCGTACCAGATGGTTTTGCCGTTTTTCAGCAGGCGGATAAGGCCGCGCAAGTCGTCCTTGCTCAATACAGGATGGCAAAATTTACTACGGGCGCGGGTCATCACCAGGTTGAACAGGGGATTGTCATGGTCCCGTTGCATGCTGGCTGCGCTGGAATAAATATCAAATAACGCGCCGCCAAGATCCAGTGTGGTGAAGTGACCGCCTAATAGAATAACGCCTTTGCCCTTGGCCTGCGCTGCTTGCAGGTTTTCCAGACCGTGCGCTTTGGTAATCGAGCGAAAGCGCTCTTTTCCTGTAAACCAGGCGGATGCGGCTTCAAAATAGCCGATGGCGTTGTTGTCAAAGGCCGACTTTACCAAATCTTGCCTCTGATCAGAGGTAAGCTCTGGAAAACACAGATTGATATTAACTTCAGCGATATGGCGTCGCTTGGGTAGTAAATAGTAGGCTGCGCGGCCCATCAGAATTCCCAGTCCACGTTGAAAGGCCAAAGGTGTATGGGCGATCAGCCATAGTAAGGCGATCCCAAGCCAAGTTGGCCAATAACGGGGGTGAATAAAGTCTGAGTAGGTCAGATCGCGTTTTTCTTCGGACACGTAACGGCGTTCCTAAAACAAAAGAAGCGCATTTTAGCCCGATCCCGCCCGGCTCTCCAGTTTGTCCGGCCAGTTGACGGAGCGGTAAGGTGCTGTCTGGGGGAGAGGCGTGCTAATATTGCCGCGCGATCCTTCCATCGCAAACAGATAAATGAAGGCTTCAGTTTTGAGGATGGGCATGCAGATACAGCTTCCAATGTTTCAGAATTCACGGGTCGTAGTGGTTGGCGACGTTATGCTGGACCGCTACTGGTACGGCGCGACATCAAGGATTTCTCCTGAAGCGCCGGTGCCCGTCGTCAAAGTGGAGCAGTTGGAAGACCGGCCCGGCGGCGCCGCTAACGTGGCGTTGAACATCGCTGCGCTAGGCAGTGCGGCGGTGATTTTGGGGGTGACGGGTAAAGATGAAGCGGCGCAGTCACTGGCGGCGCGGATGGAGTCCGCTGGCATATTGGCGGATTTTCAGGAGCATGAAACTTTACCTACTATCACCAAGTTGCGGGTGGTCAGTCGTCATCAGCAATTAATCCGCATGGATTTCGAAGAGAGTTTCGCTGGCGTTCCGCAGGAACCGCTGGAAAAGAAAGTCGCAGGGCAGTTGGCTGGCGCAGGGGCTTTGATTTTGTCCGATTACGGCAAGGGCGCATTACGCGATCCGCAAGCTTTTATTCAATTGGCGCGAAGCAAACAAATCCCCGTGTTGGTCGACCCAAAGGGCAGCGATTTCGAGAAATATCGCGGCGCAACCTTGATTACCCCTAACTTGTCTGAGTTTGAAGCGGTGGTAGGGTACTGTGCGAGTGAGGCTGAACTGGTTCAGCGTGGCTTGAAACTGGTAGAGGAACTGGAGCTGGAAGCGTTGCTGGTGACGCGCAGCGAGCAGGGGATGACCTTGCTGAGAGCGGGACGACCTGAACTGCATTTGCCTGCCCAGGCGAAAGAAGTCTTTGATGTTACAGGCGCCGGCGATACTGTTATCTCCGTACTCGCCGCAGCATTGGCCGCAGGTAGTGAAATGGGGCAGGCGGTGGCGTTGGCCAATATCGCCGCTGGCATTGTCGTAGGCAAACTGGGTACGGCGTCAGTCAGCGCGCCGGAATTGCGTCGCGCAGTGCAACAGGAGCAAGGCGCAGGGCGTGGCGCAATGACGGTGGAGCAGTTAAAAGTGGCGTTGGACGACGCGCGCGCTCATGGCGAGAAAATTGTTTTCACGAACGGATGCTTCGATATTATTCACGCCGGCCACGTCGGCTATCTGGATCAGGCGCGAAAACTGGGGGATCGATTGGTCGTTGCGATTAACAGCGACGCCTCTGTAAGCCGTTTGAAGGGAGCGGCGCGCCCGATTAACCCCCTCGAACGCAGGATGGCGGTGCTTGCTGGTCTGGAAGCGGTGGATTGGGTTACCTGGTATGAAGATGACACGCCAGAGCGCTTATTAGAGATTCTGAAGCCGGATATCCTGGTGAAGGGCGGCGACTACAGCAAAGAGCAAGTTGTCGGTTGGGAGATCGTCGAAGGTTATGGTGGAGAAGTGCGGGCCTTGGACTTTCTGGATAACTGTTCAACCACAGCCATTGTTGAAAAGATTCGCAAGGATCGGGAGAAGTAGTTGCTCCGCATTGCGAAGACCTGCTTTTAGAAAAGGGAATGACCGGCGACGCTGAAGCGTCGCCGGAAACTGCAGTAATTAGCCTTTGTAGGCTGCCGCTGCGTCACGGATAGCCTGACGAGCCGCTTCGCGGTCCGCCCAACCAGAAATTTTCACCCACTTGCCTTCCTCAAGATCCTTGTAGTTCTCAAAGAAATGCTCGATCTGCTTGATCAGTAACTCAGGCAGGTCTGTCGGCTCGTTGACGCTTTTGTACAGCGGAGTCAGCTTGGAGTGAGGCACCGCCAGCAGCTTGGCGTCTTCGCCAGCTTCGTCAGTCATGTTCAACACGCCGATTGGGCGGCAACGAATCACTGCGCCGGGCTGAATTGGGTAGGGCGCAACAACCAACACATCCAGCGGGTCGCCGTCGTCAGACAACGTGTGAGGAATAAAACCGTAGTTGCAGGGATAGAACATGGGGGTGGCCATGAAACGGTCAACAACTACCGCACCGGAGTCTTTGTCGATTTCGTATTTGATCGGGCTGCTTTGCGCGGGAATTTCGATTACGACGTTAATGTCGTCTGGCAGTTCTTTACCTGCGGAAATATTGTCAAAGTTCATACTCTTTTCCATTCTATTAAAAAGCTGGGCAGCAAATTATAGGAGCTTTGCCACGCTAAAACCAATAAGGCGTCTGCCCGAGCTTATAGACCGAGGTGCTTGGCGATAATCTCATTCATGATTTCGGTGGAGCCGCCGCCAATGCTGAGTATGCGAGCGTCTCTGTACAATCGCTCCACTACTGATTCGCGCATGTAGCCCATGCCGCCGTGAATCTGCACGGCGGCGTCTGTTACCTCTTGGGCGACCTGTGAGCAGAAGTTCTTCGCCATGGCGACCTCTTTGATCGGGTTATCGCCGTTTTGTATGCGTTGAGCAATATTCAATGTGTAGTTGCGAGCGATCTCTACCTGTGTCGCCATTTCGACCAGGCGATGCTTGATAACTTGAAACTTGGCGATTTTTCTACCAAATGCGTCGCGCTGGCGAGCGTAATTCAAGGCCTGTTCGTAAGCGATTTGCGCGGTCATATAGGCCATGATGGAAAGCGCCAGTCGCTCCATCAAGAAGTTGCTCATAATGGCGATGAAGCCGCTGTTTTCCGGTCCGATAAGATTTTCAGCCGGAACAATGCAGTCATTAAAAAACAGCTCTGCGGTATCGCTTGCCCACCAGCCCATCTTTTTCAGTGGTTGTCCCGCGCTAAACCCATTTCGCTCCCGTTCCACCAGAATCAGGCTGATGCCAGCGTGACCTTCGCCGCCAGTGCGCACGGCGACAGTATAGAAGTCCGCCCGGTAACCACTGGTGATGAATGTTTTAGAGCCATTAATACGGTAAACGTCGCCCTCTCGAATGGCGCGAGTTTGCAGGTTGGCGACGTCGGAGCCTCCGCCGGGCTCTGTAATGGCGAGTGCGGCGATTTTTTCGCCCTGGAGTACAGGTGGAATCACTTTATCCTGCAACGCGGGGTTACCCCAGCGAGCGATCGGCGGCAAGGCGATATCCAGAGAACCGAGACTGGCGACAAATCCGCCGGAAGTGCTGCGCATGAGCTCTTCGCTGACGGCGACTTTCATCAATATATCGTTCTCGCCGGCGCCGCCCCACTTTTCATTGAAGCCAACGCCAAGTACGCCGGCCTCTCCCGCCAGACGATAGATCTCTCGAGGAAACGAGCCAGCTTCCTCCCACTCCTGAATATAAGGCGCGACATGTTGTTTGATGAATGCTGCGGTCGTGCGCCGCGCCATTTGATGAGTCTCGTTGAACATGCGCAAGTCCCTTGTCGAGTTGTTAATTAGGGCTCAGCTTATCGATCAATTTAAAACCAAGCAAGCGCTTGTTTTTTTGTGGGGGGGAATGTTGGGGATATTCTGAATAATGGGGGAATGAAGAATACAGAGAGGTTTTTGAAAGATGCTTTTGTCGACAGAAAACGGGGAAGGCGAATGACGCGATCCAATGAGCGGATCGCGCCAGATTCTCAATCAGTCGTTCGCTTTGATCGTCTTCACGCCTTCCTGTGATCCCAGCAGAAGTACGTCGGCAGGGCGCATGGCGAACAGGCCGTTGGTCACCACACCGGTGATTTGGTTGATCTGTTGCTCCAGTTTCACCGGCTCCAGAATGCGCAGGTTGAACACATCCAGAATAATATTGCCATTGTCCGTCACACAGCCTTCCCGGTAGACCGGGTCGCCGCCCAGTTTTACCAGTTCCCTTGCAACGTAGCTGCGCGCCATGGGAATGACTTCAATCGGCAGGGGGAAGTCGCCGAGCACGTCGACCCATTTGGATTCGTCGGCGATGCAGATAAAGGTTTTGGCGTTGGCGGCGACGATCTTCTCGCGCGTCAACGCGGCTCCGCCGCCTTTGATCAGCTCCAGGCGCGGATTGGTTTCGTCAGCGCCGTCGATATAGAACTCCAAGCCGGAAACGGAGTTAAGTTCGTATACCGGAATATTGTGCTTCTTCAAACGCTCGGCGGAGGCCTCTGAGCTGGCGACAGCGCCATCGAACTGGGTTCTTACTTCCGCCAGCGCGTCGATGAAATAGTTGGCAGTAGAGCCTGTGCCGATGCCAAGAATGGTATCGGTTTGCAGATGGGGTTTGATGTATTCCAGCGCCGCTTTTGCGACAGCCTGCTTTAATTCGTCCTGGTGCATAAGCCCGCCCTCAAAAATAGGGGAATTATAGACCCCGCGTCCTATCAATAGTAGACGTTGGGTCTGTAATGCCGATATTATTTGGCGCTCAATTCCGCTAGCGATTTAGTAAGTTCCCATCATGCCTCACCGATATATAAAAAAGATCCTGGACGCCAAAGTCTATGATGTTGCGATAGAGTCTCCTTTGGAGACGGCCCATCTACTGAGCCACAGGTTCAATAACCATATTTTATTGAAGCGTGAGGACCTGCAGCCGGTTTTTTCCTTTAAGTTGCGTGGCGCTTATAACAAGCTCGCACAACTTTCCAGTTCAGCCAAAGAAAAAGGCGTGATTGCGGCCTCAGCGGGCAACCATGCCCAAGGATTGGCGCTGGCGGCGCAAAAGTTGGGCGTCAAGGCGACAATTGTCATGCCGCAAACTACGCCGGAAATCAAAGTGAATTCCGTACGGGCGAAAGGCGCTAAGGTCGTGTTGAAGGGCGACGCCTTTGACGAAGCGGCGGCGCACGCGCAAACCCTGGTCAAAGAAAAGGGATACATTTATATCCCTCCTTTCGACGATGAGGAGGTTATCGCCGGTCAGGGCACAGTAGGCATGGAGATTATGTGGCAGCATACGTCTCCCATACATGCGGTGTTCGTCCCCGTCGGCGGGGGCGGTTTGATCGCGGGCGTCGCGGCGTACATCAAATATCTTCGTCCTGATGTCAAAGTCATTGGCGTGGAGCCGGAAGATTCCAACTGTCTTCATGCAGCGTTGAAGGCAGGCAAGCGGGTGACGTTGCCGGAAGTGGGTATCTTCGCCGACGGCGTCGCCGTCAAACAAATCGGTAAGGCTCCATGGGAGGTTTGTCGTCAATATGTGGATGAAGTCGTCCTAGTCACCACTGACGAAATCTGCGCGGGCATCAAAGACGTCTTTGAAGATACTCGCTCTATCGCTGAGCCGGCTGGCGCATTGGCCATCGCCGGCTTGAAGAAATACGTGGCGAGAGAGAAGATTCAGGACCAAAACCTGATCGCCATCGTAAGCGGCGCGAACATGAATTTTGATCGTCTGGGATACATCACGGAGCGTACCGAAGTGGGTGAGGAGCGCGAGGCGATCCTGGCGGTGAAAATTCCAGAGCGTCCGGGCAGCTACAAGCGTTTCATCCAAGCGTTAAGTCGCCGCAGTATCACCGAGTTTAACTACCGTTATTGTGATGCGACAGAAGCGCAAATCTTTGTCGGCGTACAAATCAGCTCTGGTCTGGAAGATCGTAAGGAGCTGGTTGGGATTCTTGAGGAAAAAGGCTACTCGGTGCTTGATCTCACTGATAATGAAGTCGCCAAAATGCACATCCGCCATATGGTTGGGGGGCATTCGCCAGCGTTAACCAACGAGAAGGTTTTCCGTTTTGAGTTTCCAGAGCGTCCAGGAGCGTTGATGAAGTTCCTTATGGCGTTTGGCGCCCGCTGGAATATCACCATGTTTCATTATCGTAATCATGGCGCCGCTTATAGCCGTGTTTTAATGGGGGCGCAGGTTAACGATGATGAAATGGCGGAGTTCCGGAAAATGCTGGATACCGTTGGTTTCAGGTATTGGGAGGAAACCAATAACCCAGCCTACAAACTGTTTCTAGGTGCCTGATAATTAAGAGGTTTTAATATAAAGGCAGAAACGGTCACACTATTGCGTTTTAAAGCTTTGATTTAAATCAGGCAGGAGTTACAATACTTTTCTATAATTTCAAGTTAAGACAATTACCTATTTGTCTGATTTATAAAATTAAAAAACGCCAATGAAAATTAGGGGGATGCATGAAGCGCAAGCCTGACGTCATGCTTACGCTTGTGATCGTATTTTGCCTTGGGTTGGTCGTCAGCGGCTTCACAACCTTTGGCCACAAGGAAGCACGTACGTCGCCCACTTATGTTTCCGTCGCTGGCGAGGACGTTAATTAGTCCCTGTCTTCCTGACGATTCGAAATAGCCCTGTTAACGCAGGGCTTTTTTGTTTCTGAAGCGATGCAATTGCTGATCTGTGGCGACAGCGGACAGTGGAATATCCCAGGGTTCGTGGGGCAACTCTGGAAGTTGCTGGAAATGATGAGCGAACCCAATCAATTTCGGCCTTTTGATGATGACCCGGCGATCCGCGAAAGTGCGATCATAATAACCCCCTCCCATTCCCAATCGGTTCCCTTGTTTATCAAACGCAACCAATGGGAAGCACACCACATCCAATGACCAGGGGGGAACTCGTTTTGCTCCCCGAAGCACAGGCTCTGGAATGCCGTACTTGTTGGGCTTGAGCTTGGCGCCGGGCAGATACCGAACGAACCATAGCCGGTTGTGGTAGAGCGGGTGTAACACGGGAAGATAACAGGCTTTTTTTCTACGCCACAGGCGCTGAATGGTTGGAAATGGATTGATTTCCCCGTCGTTGGCGAGATATAGACCCCAGCGGACGCTACGACTGAGATGAATGGCTGAGCTGAGTGATTTTTGCAGACCGGAAGCGGCGCTGCGTTGTTGGGCGGGTGTCAGCGCTCTGCGTTTTTTGCGCATGGCGCGACGAATAGACGCTTTATTCATAGCAGAAAAAATAAACTCCCCGAGACAGCCGCTGTCTGACGTGGCCCTTGAACCCTTTGGTTCAAGGAGGTAACCGCTGGAATGAATTAGGCTTTCCCTTCAAGAGGGACTTGCACACATCACTCGCAGGAGGTAACCAATAATAAAATTCATCGGCTCGAGGACGTATCTGACTGGCGAGCAGTTCAGGGAGCTTGGGTCCTATTATAACGAAAAATGTGAAAAAAGCAGTGGGGCAAACCAGGAATATCCAATATTTTTTTCTTTTTTGATTACGTAATTGTATGTTTTGTAAAGTTATTTATTTCTCAGCGCTGCGTCCAGTTTTTCATGCAGCGTACTTAGGGTAGAAGAGACCTGTTCGGTTTTCTGTCCTTGCTGCATCAAGTCGTAAGTCAAGTTCAAGGCGGCCATGACTGCAATTCTCTCTGTGCCGTAAACTTTTCCAGATGCTCGGATTTCTTTCATTTTCTGATCCAGCGTCCGCGCGGCGTCTTCCAGTTGGCGTTGCGCTTCCGGAGGACAGGCGACCAAGTATTCCTTATCCAGGATGGTGACGGTGGCGGTATGGTTGGTGCGACTCATTAACGTTGCTCCAAAGCTTTCAAACGACTGATCATAGCCTCGATTTTGGAGCGGGCCAGATCGTTCTTCTGTAATAGTTGCATGCGTTCCTTTTGCCAGTCTTCCTGCAGCTGGCGTAGCGCCTGATTATCTGCTTCGAGCTGTTTGCACTTCTGTATCAGGCGGTCAATTTTATCGCTTAACTGCTGCAACTGAGAAACATCCATAAGTTTTTCCAGTGGTATTGCTAGGGTTCTTCAGGAAGAGTTTTCTAACATGACTCGACTTATGACGGACGCGAATCAAAGTGGAAAAATGTTAGAAAACCAAACTGTAGGCGCATGGGCGTCCAATTAAATATAAGTCGCCGATGTAAGGGGGTCAACGTGCGCACCCGCGTGGCGATATAAGTGGGCGTCATGTTAGCATACACAGCATTATTCTGGCGTGAGTCGATCCTGATAAAGTTGACGCCAGAACCGTAAAAAACATGATGGCGAAAGCCTGAGCCGTCGCATATATATTCAATTGCGCCCGATGCGCCTTATTAAAGCAGAGCGGGTGTTTTTGCCAAATGAATTCTATTTAATAAGGTTACGCCATTCGCCGTTGCGAACGATGATGGTTAAGCCTGTGGAAGCGGGCGACTTCCGCCCGATTGGAGAATTAAACGAATGTCCCAACCCTACCATGCCCTGCAACAACTATTAAACCGCATCGACGCTGACGCGACTCCCGCAGGAGTTCACGGTCTCTGGTGTGGAAGAATGGCGGCGGGAGACCAGGCGCAGGATAACGACTGGTGGAGCTACACGCAGCGTTTCGCCGGCAGCGTCAATGCGATTGAAGAGAACCTGCAAGCGGCTTTCAAAGCCGTATACGGCTACGCAGAAGCAGCGCTGACGCAGGATAATATGAGCTTTCAGCCCTGGTTGCCGGAAGATGCTGTAGAGTGCTCGCTGCGCGTTGCGGCGCTGGCGGACTGGTGCAGGGGCTTCGTCGAGGGGCTGACGTCTGTTTTGGGGAGCGGATTATCCTCCTGCTCGGCGGATGTGCAGGAAATCCTTCAGGATCTGGTGGATATCGGCGAAGTGGACCCCGAAGTGGATGGCGACGAGCAGGATGAAAGAGAACTGCTGGAGCTGACTGAGTTTGTGAAAGTGGCGGCGTTGAATGTGCTGCAGGAACTCACTGCCGCTAAAAAGAACGCCGCCTCGGAAAAGAAAACGCTACATTAACGGTCTAAGGACAAGGCCCGCCGGCAGTTTGTACGGATGTGCGCCAGATTACGGATAACTAAAAGTTTTTAAGAGAGATAGACGTGCAAGCATTATCGATTCGTGAATATCAGAAACGTCGGCGCCATCTGCTTGACGTGATGACGCCCAACAGCATCGCCATTTTGCCCGCAGCGCCAATTCGCGTGCGTAATCGCGATTCGGAATATCCTTACCGTCAGAGTAGCGACTTTCATTACCTCAGCGGGTTTGCGGAACCGGATGCGGTGATGGTGTTGATCCCGGAGCGTGAGCACGGCGAATCCATTTTGTTCTGCAAGGAAAAGAACCCTGACTACGAACGCTGGAATGGCAAATTGGCGGGACAGGAAGGGGCGATCGAACACTATCTCTTCGATGACGCTTTCCCCATTGACGATATTGATGAAATTCTACCGGGATTGCTGGAAGGCAAGCAGCGGGTTTACTACTCCATGGGGCTGGATGAAAAGTTTGATCGCAGGGTTATGGAATGGATCAATGTCATCCGCAGCAAAATCAAGAATGGCGCGCACCCGCCCGGAGAGTTCGTGGCGTTGGAGCATACGCTGCACGATATGCGCCTGTTTAAGTCTTCCGCTGAAGTCAAAATTATGAAGCAGGCGGCGCGCATTAGCGCCGAAGCGCATAACGAAGCCATGCGCATTTGTAAGCCCGGCATGTATGAATATCAGCTCGAAGCCGCCATACAGCACGTATTCCTGCGGGAAGGCTCGCGGGCGCAGGCGTACAACTGTATTGTCGGCGGCGGCGAGAATGCTTGTATTCTTCATTACGTCACTAATAACGACAAGCTGAAGAGCGGAGATCTGGTATTGATCGACGCGGGCTGTGAGCTGGATTGCTATGCGTCCGACATCACTCGGACATTCCCGGTCTCCGGACAATTCAGCGCTGAGCAGCGCACTATCTATGAAATCGTGCTGGCGTCTCAGGACGCGGCCATTAAAGAAGTGCGTCCCGGTCGCCATTGGAACCAGCCGCACGAAGCGGCATTAAAAGTGATTACCGAAGGTCTGCGTGAGATCGGCCTGCTTAACGGCGAACTGAATGAGCTGATTGAAACTGAGGCTTACAAAAAATTCTTTATGCACCGCACGGGGCATTGGCTGGGGCTGGATGTCCATGATGTTGGCGACTACAAAGTTGGCGGTGAATGGCGGGTGTTGGAGCCTGGCATGGCGCTGACTGTCGAACCTGGTATTTATATCGCGCCGGAGTTGGAAGACGTTGACCCACGCTGGAAAGGCATTGGCGTCCGCATCGAAGACGATGTGATTGTGACCAAGCAGGGCGGTGACGTCATCACCTCGGGTACGCCGAAGAAAGTTGATGAAATTGAGGCCTTGATGCGGGGTAAATGATGACCCGTCACTACGATATTGTTATCGTCGGCGGAGGCTTGGTCGGCGCGACGCTGGCTTTGGCCTTGCAGCAGTCTTCCCGGCGTCGTTTTCAAGTGGCGCTGGTGGAGGCGCACTCCTTGCGGACTTCGTCTGAGGGTCCCTTTACTCCCAGTTTCGATATGCGCTCCACGGCGTTGTCTCACGGCTCTCGCCTCCTGTATGAGCGCATGGGGGTATGGTCCGCCATGGCGCCCTACGCTGGCTCCATCAGCACCATCCATGTCTCTGAACAGGGTAAATGGGGTGCGACCCGGCTGCAGGCGCAAGAGCAAGGTTTGGACGCCTTTGGTTATGTGGTTCCCAATGCGGCGATTGGACGTAGTCTCGTTGCGTCATTGGAGGGATGGGCTGACTTGACAGTCATGGCGCCCGCAGAGGCGGTGTCCGCGCAGCGTTGTGCGGAAGGTATGAGCGTGCGTCTGCGGGAAGGTGACCATGAGCGGGACGTCGTCGGTAGGCTGCTGGTGCTCGCTGATGGAGGACGCTCCAGTCTTGCGGAGGGCTTTGGCGTCGCCAGCCATCGCGTGGATTATGGCCAGCATGCGCTGGTGGTCAACGTGAGCCTTTCCCGTTCACATGACAATATCGCATACGAACGCTTCATTGATGGCGGCGCTGTCGCCTTTTTACCGTTGGCGTCTGCGCGTAATGATCGAATGGCGGTGGTCTGGACCGTGCCGAGCAATCGCTTGCAGGGGCTGCTGTCCCTGGACAAGGCTGGTTTTGCTGAGGCGTTACAGTCTCAAATCGGCTACCGGATAGGTCGAATCGTTCGGATCGGGGATATCAATCATTACCCGCTTACGCTGCAAACCGCTCAGGAACAGGTTCGAGAAGGCTTGGTATTACTGGGCAACTCGGCGCATACGCTGCATCCTGTGGCGGGGCAGGGATATAACCTGTCTTTAAGGGATGCGCTGCATCTGGCGGAAGCGTTGAATGAAGCGGTCACCAATGAAGAATTAGGCGGACTGCCGATACTGAACAAGTATCTGACGCGCCAGCAGGCGGATCAAAAACGCACTGTGACGGCCAGTGATGGACTGATCAAACTATTTGGTGAAAAGTCCGCCTGGCTGGAGAGCGTCAGGCAGTTTGGCTTGATTAGTCTGAATCTGGCGCCGGCGGCTAAACGCCGCTTTGCTGAGTATGCCATGGGCGTTGCAGAGCGCGCCCCGCAATGGCGTTGAACATGGATTATCCGGGGTCTGCAAAGTAGAGGCTTCCTATTGTGAAGACACAATTTCCTGTCGCCGTCGTTGGCGGCGGTATGGTCGGCGCGGCGATCGCATTGGGCTTGTCGGCGCTGGACATAGAAGTGGCCCTGATCGATCCTGGCGGGTTGAACACGGGGACGCCGCCCAAGTGCAATGACGCGCATAGCTTCGATCCCCGCGTCAGCGCTCTGACGCTGGCAAGTGAAAAGCTATTGCGCGAATTGAACGTATGGGCGGAGATAGAGCCATATAGCCTGCGTTACACCGATATGGACGTCTGGGATAGCGCGGGAAGCGGTCGGATACTGTTTTCCTCGGCTGAAGTGTATGAAAGCAGCTTGGGGTTGATCGTCGAAAACCGTGTGGTGACCTCCGCTTTGCATCAACGCATTGCTGAACGCTCTAACATCCTCGTCATCAAGGATCAGGTGCGGGCGTTGAAGCCGGAGGCTTCGGGTTACTCCCTCGACACTGGGAGCGGCGAGACGGTTTCCTGCAGAATGCTGGTTGGTGCGGATGGCGCTCTGTCACGTATTCGTCAGTGGTTGAGCATCCCGACTCGGGAATGGGATTACGGTCAGCAGGCGATTGTTGCGACGATAACTACAGCCCGCCCTCATCAGTTCACAGCCCGGCAGCGCTTTTTGTCTACAGGACCGTTGGCTCTGCTGCCATTACTGGATCAGGATCAAAACTACCGTTGTTCGTCCATTGTCTGGTCGGCGGATTCGGTGGAGGCGGCCAGGTTAATGCAACTGGATGACGCCAGTTTCAAATCTGCGCTATCTGAGGCGTCCGAGCAGGCGTTGGGAGAGGTGCTCGATATCAGTCGACGCTTTGCTTTCCCGCTCAGGCAGCGACACGCTAAGCGTTACTTTGATGGCGGCGCGGTGCTTATTGGCGATGCGGCGCATACGATTCATCCTTTGGCGGGGCAGGGCGTCAATCTTGGTTTTGAAGATGTAACCGCTTTGTTGGATGAGGCGCGACGGGCTTTAGATCGGGGTGTGCCCCTGGGGCATGAAGAGATGCTGCGGCGCTATCAGCGGCGGCGTCAGGCTGGAAATCTTTCCATGATGACGCTGATGGAGGCATTCAAGCGCGGCTTCGGACACCCTTCTCCCATGATCGCCGGAGTAAGGAACGCAGGATTAACCCTGGTGAATAAAACACCGTTGATCAAGAAAGAACTGATCCGTCAGGCTATGGGGGTCTGACGATAGAGACTGTGGTGCGGGCGGGTTCAGGTCGGCGATTGCTTTCTGATAGCGCTCGCGCCCGTGTGAGTTACAGATATAGCTTGCCGATCAGCGCGGGAATAACCGTTTCTACGCGAAGTATGCGCTTACCCAGGGTGAAGCCCTTAAAGCCGATTTCCTCCAGCTTTTTCACTTCGTAAGGCGTAAACCCGCCTTCGGGTCCTACCGCTAAAGTCAGCGGTCCGTTGACCTGTGGCGACTGCGCCTCGGAGGTGGGGTGCGCCACCCAGGCGTCGCTTTCGGCGATGATGTGCGGCAGCTCGTCTTCCACAAAAGGTTTGAACAGCTTGCGCATATGGATTTCAGGAAGCACTGTGTCTACGCCCTGTTCGAGACCCAGAAGGCTGTTTTCCCTCAGTGAGGCGGCCTCCAGCCAGGGGGTTTGCCAGTAGCTTTTTTCTACCTTGTAGGAGTTAATCAAGTAGATGCGCTTTACTCCCAAAGATACCGTGCTCTGAATCACTCTACGCATCATCTTGGGGCGGGGCAGCGCCAGGATCAGGGTCAGGTCCAACGGCGGCGGCGCTTCGGCGTTCAGGCTCACTTCCAGGCGCGCGCGCTCCTCGTTGATATCAAGCAGACGAGCGGTTCCCATCTCTCCATTGATCTGGCCGACGCGAATATCGTCGCCGGCTTGGGCCTTCAACACTTTGCGCAAATGCTCTGCACGTCTGTCGATAAGAGTGAGCTGGCCGGACGCGGAAAGTTCTTCCGCTGAAAACAACAGGATATTCATAAGGTCAGAACTTGGCTGGAAGTCAGGTGTTGACGGATTCTGAGTTGGGATCAGCTGTCGGCTCCACCCAGCGGCTACAAAGGACGCCGACCTCGAACAGGAGCCACATAGGCACTGCCAGCAAGGTCTGCGAAATAACGTCAGGGGGCGTCAGCAGCATACCGATGATGAAGCAGATAACCACGATGTAAGGGCGTTTTTCCCGCAGGCTGGCTACGTTGGTGATGCCGACTTTGACCATCAATACGGTGGCGATGGGGATTTCAAAGGCGAAACCGAACGCGAAGAAAAGCTTGAGGATGAAGTCCAGATATTTGTTGATGTCCGTCATCACCGTCACGCCCTCAGGGCTGGCGCTGGCGAAAAAGTTGAACGCCAGGGGAAACACCACGTAATAGGCGAAGGCGACGCCCAGATAAAACAGGAGCACGCTGCTTACCAGAAGAGGAATCGCCAGCTTTTTCTCGTGCTTATACAGCGCGGGAGCGATGAACGACCAGATCTGGTAGAGAATGAACGGGATCATGAGAAAGATCGCCAGCACCATCGTCAGCTTGAAGGGCGCCAGGAACGGCGACGCCACTTCGGTGGCGATCATGGTGGCGCCTTCCGGCATCGCCGCGCGCAGCGGCTTGGCCAGGTAGGCGTAGATTTCATTGCGAAACGCATACAAAGGCAAAAACGCCACCAGCACCGCCAAAACGGAATGCAAAAGACGGTTGCGCAATTCAACCAAGTGATCAAATAACGGCAGTTCTTTATCTGTGTTGTCGTCGCGCGGAGTCATTTCAGGAGCGGTCATGCTGCTTGGAAGCGTCGTCGGAATGGGAGTGGGATTCTACCGGTTGTGAGTCATGCCCGGAAGGCGGCGTTTGGGGAGATTGGGAGGACATCGGCGTGGCCGGGTTCTTTTCAACCATGTCCTCGTATTTCTTCGCTTCCGCCAGGGCTTCATTCACCGTTTGCTGAATTTTTTCAAGGCCAAGGGTGTCGCCCTCTTTGCGCAGCCGCTCCCGCATTTCCTCGGCTTTTAATTGCCGGTCTATTTCAGAGGACATCTGACTGACCATGCGGCGGATGCGGCCTACCCACAAGCCGGTTTTGCGTGCGGCGTAAGGTAGTCGCTCCGGGCCTAGCACCAGCAGGCCAATGACCGCAACCAGCGCTAGCTCTGGGAATCCGATATCGAACATAGGCTATGGACCGTCCGATCTGGATCAGCTGTGTTTGGATTCAGTCTTCGCGTCGTTGCGCTCTACGGAGCCTTCGATGGCGCGGCTCTCATTTTGCGACAGCTTCTTGGGTTCTTTGTCTTCTTCGGATTCGCCATCGCTCATGGCTTTCTTAAAGCCTTTTACCGCTCCGCCCAGATCGCCGCCGATGTTTTTCAGCTTTTTCGTACCGAACAGCAGCACGATGATTAACAGAACGATGAGTAGTTGCCACATGGATATGCCCATGATTGTGCTCCTTTGAAGTATTACTGCCTGATTACCAAATCCTACAAGTCCAGCGTTAGCGCCGGTATGGGCTGTCCGCTGCTATTTCTTTCCCCGCGAGGCTTTTTCTTCAAGCCCCGAAATGTCAAAGCGTCGCGCCAGCTCCTGCATAATTTCCTGCGGGGTGATGTTCAAGTGGCTCAACATCACCAGGCTGTGAAACCACAGGTCCGCCGTTTCATAAATCACATTATGCGTTGAACCGTCCTGTTCTGCATCTTTGGCGGCGAGGATGGTTTCGGTGCATTCTTCGCCGACTTTCTCCAGAATTTTATTTAGTCCTTTCGCATGCAGACTGGCGACGTAGGACGAATCCGGATCGGCCAGCTTGCGTTCTTCGAGCACTTTGCCGAGCTGGGTCAATATGTCGTTCATGTTGCGCTTTTCCAAGCCTCTGAAAACAAATTGTCTAAAACTTTACTTCGCCTGCCGAGTCGCCGCATCGTCATTCAACCTGATAGTGGGCGAATCAGAGGGGGCGCTTATCCGTAGATATCTTTCGGATCTTTCTTCACCGGCGCGTTGACCCTCCACTCTTGTGCGTCAAGAGAACGGAAAAAACAGTTCTCACGCCCGGTATGACAAGCAATTCCACCTATTTGTTCAACTTTCAGCAGCAAAGTGTCGCCGTCACAGTCCAGTAGAATGTCTTTTACTTTCTGTACATGCCCGGAGGTCTCACCCTTATGCCAGAGTTTTCCCCGGGAGCGTGACCAATACACCGCTTCCTGCTTGGTAATCGTTTCAGACAACGCGTCTTCGTTCATCCACGCCATCATCAGCACGGTTCCAGTATCGCTGTCCTGGGCGATGACGGGGATAAGGCCGTCGTTATTCCACTTTATTGCGAGGCGCCAATTCTGCTCTGTCATTGTTACCGTTTTATTTCTTAAGTCGGAGGTTGTCACAAATTTGTAAGATGCACCCTTACTATCGCGCTATTTGGGGCGCATAAGCAAGTAAAGACCGGTGACGGCGAGTACAACGGAGGGCCAGGGCAGCTCCGTCAGGCGCAAGGGTTGTTCGCCGATCGCCATCGCCGCAGCGGAAGCGAGCACCAAGCCCGCGAGCCAGAAGTCGCGCCGTTGCTGCTTATCTTTCTCAAACGCGCGACTCAGACTCGCCAGACTGTCCTGATTCGCTTGGTTGTAGCGATCCAGATGGCGCAGTTGATCAAAGGCCTCGTACAGAATCTGCGGCAATTCAGGTGTCTGCTCAATCCAGTCCGGCGCATGCTGTTTAATGGCTTTCAGCAGTCCCGGCGGCGCAATGCGCTGTTTCATCCAGTTTTCCAGGAAAGGCTGTGCGGTGGACCACAGGTCCAGGTCTGGATAAAGCTGGCGTCCCAGTCCTTCTATATTCAACAAGGTTTTCTGCAGCAATACCAATTGCGGCTGCACTTCCATATCGAAACGACGCGCGGTCTGAAATAACCGCACCAGGAACTGCCCGAAAGAAATGTCTTTCAGCGGGCGTTCGAAGATCGGCTCACAGACCGTACGAATAGCGGCTTCAAACTCATTGACGCGAGTATGTCCCGGAACCCAGCCGGAGGAAATATGCAGCACCGCCACCTGACGATAATCACGGCGGAAAAAGGCCAGCAGGTTTCTGGCTAAATAAGACTGGTCTTCCGGCGTTAGTGTGCCGACGATGCCGCAGTCGATTGCGATATAGCGTGGGCTGGCGGGATTGCTGACATCCACGAAAATGTTGCCGGGATGCATGTCGGCGTGGAAGAAGCTGTCACGGAATACCTGGGTGAAGAAAATTTCCACCCCACGCTCCGCCAGCAGCTGCATATTGACGTTGGCTTTGCGCAACTGTTCCACATCCGCGATGGGAACGCCGTAGATACGCTCCATGACCAGGACGCGGGAGTGGGTCATCTCCCAGTAGACTTCAGGAATATAGATCAGCTCGGAGCCAGCGAAATTGCGCTTGAGCTGAGACGTATTGGCGGCCTCCCGCTGCAGGTCCAACTCGTCCAGAATCGTGTGTTCGTAGTCGCGCACAACTTCTACCGGGTGCAGGCGTTTACCGTCTTCCCAGTAATTTTCGACCAGTCTCGCCACCAGCAGCATCAATGCGATATCCAGGCGAATAGTCTTTTCTATGCCGGGGCGGATAACTTTCACCACGACTTCTTTGCCGTTTTTCAAGGTGGCGGCATGCACTTGCGCGATAGAGGCGGACGCCATCGGGTAAGTCTGAAAGTCGGCGAAGAGCTCTGAAATCGGGGATTTCAGCGACTCCTCGATGATCCGTACGGCCGAGTCGCTGGCGAAGGGAGGCACTTTGTCCTGCAGACGCTTGAGCTCGTCCGCCAGATCTTCTGGCAGCAGGTCTTTACGGGTGGAAAGTATCTGTCCGAATTTGACGAAGATTGGTCCCAGTTCCTCCAGCGCGCGTCGTAAGCGTTCGCCGCGGGGGATTTGCGGTTTGGGAAACAAACGCCAGGGCGCCAGCAAAAACAGCAGGCGCAGAGGTAGCGGCAATAAGGTCAACGGGGCGAATTCATCAAGCCGGTAGCGGCAGATCACCCAGACGATTTGAATAAGGCGGTTGATTCTTCTCACTTATCAGTGTCTTTTACTGCGGGATTAAGGGCTTGTTGCAGGCGTTGCAGACGGGCTTCCAGACGATCGTAATCCATCCGTACCCGATCGACTTCATCCGCCCAGTAGCTCATTTCATCTTTGCTCGGCGCTGTGCGCGCTTCATGGTGTAGATACTCTTCCGCGTCACGGCGAAAACTGTCGCCGACGTGTTTCACCCAGCGGCCGAAACCGCGCAATCGCGTACCCAGAAAGTGGGCGGGCATATCACCAAGATGCTCGGCCAGTTTGGCTTCCCAATCCACTTCCAGGTTGTTGGCGATGGCGGCGATACGCTGCGCCAGGCCTATATCGCCTTGAATATGGATGTTCTGTGCGCCGCCTTTGTTCTGCAAATAGCTCAGGAAATCGCCAGGAGAGCCCTGAATGACGAGATCGACGTCGCCGCCGGCTTCATCCGCAAAACGGGGACGTTCGCCCAACCTGACGTACACGGACAGGCTGAGAGGCGTTAACGTCAACTGCGCCCATTTGCCGTCCAACTCCGCAAGACGCGCGGCGGAACCGGCGTCGTAGCGGAGGATCTCCGCCGCGATGCGTTCCGCCGTCGCATTGAGGGCGGTGAGGAGAAGCGGGTCGAAGGGGCTCATATCAGGCTTTGACGCCAGTGTGCAACGCGACGACGCCGCTGGTGAGGTTGTAGTACTTGCACAAGCAGAGTCCGGCCTGCTCCATCATCGACTTTAGGGTCTCCTGGTCCGGGTGCATACGGATGGACTCGGCGAGGTAGCGATAGCTTTCACTGTCCTGCGCGACGAGACTGCCCATTAGCGGTAATGCGGAAAAGGAGTATGCATCGTAAGCTTTGGAGACAATGGGGTTGGTGGGTTTGGAGAATTCCAGCACCAGCAGACGCCCGCCAGGACGCAGCACCCGTTGCATTTCCCGCAGTGCGCGATCTTTGTCGGTCACGTTGCGCAGACCGAATGCGATGCTGACGCAATCAAAGCTATTGTCGGGGAAGGGCAGCGCCTCGGCGTTGGCCTGCACAAATTCGATGTTGTCGCCGTAACCGTGATCCAGCAACTGGTTGCGGCCAACTTGCAGCATGGAGGCGTTGATGTCTGCGAGAACCACTTTGCCGGACGGGCCTACCAGGCGTGAGAACTTCTTGGTCAGGTCTCCGGTGCCGCCAGCGATGTCTAATACCGATGCGCCGGCGCGGACGCCGCTTTTATCGATAGTGAAGCGTTTCCAGAGGCGGTGAATGCCCATCGACATAAGGTCGTTCATCAAGTCGTACTTGGCGGCGACCGAGTCGAACACTTTGGCCACATGGCTTTCTTTCTCTGTGACCGGCACCTGTTTGTAACCGAAGTGGGTGGTGTCCCGCTCTGTCATTAGGTTGCTCCCGTAAAAATAATTGTGCGGTATTCTACCTGTGTCCCGGGGAAAGTCCTACCCGCGATTCGCAGCCCAAGGCGGGATTTTTTTGCTTGATTTACATGACGAAAACCCATAAACAATAGCCTCCGCAATTAACCAAAGAGTTTTTTAGATGTCAGTGATCGAACTCACCCGTGAACATAATCTTGATATGGATCATGCCGTGCAGGCGGCGGACGAGCTGGCGCAGAGCTTGTCCGAGCGGTTCAGCGTCGACTATGAGTGGGAGGATAAAGTTCTACGCTTTCATCGCAGTGGGGTTAAGGGGCAGCTGGAAGTGGCGGAAAGCCAGATACACCTGCACATGGAATTGGGTTTTTTGTTCCGTCCTTTCAAAGACCGCATTGAGCAGGAAATTCACAGCCACTTGGACGGGCTGCTGAAAAAAGCCTGAGAACTTCGGCTTACGTCTCGCTATAGTCAGGCGTAAGCGCGCAGATTATCCGGCAGCGTGAAGGGAGAATCCGCGTTGACCTGGATTTGCTCCAGGATGTGGCTTTCTCTCTGCATGATGACGCGCAATAACTGACTGACCCCGCCCATCTCCTTGAACGCCTTGAAGCCTCTGGACAGGAAGTTGTGCAGCTGTCCCAGGCCCGCCATTTCCGCCGGACCTTCGGTAATTTTGAGGCTGAAGCTTACGAAGCGGCTTTTTACATACTTTTCCAGCTCATGGCCGGTTTTGTCGATGAGCGTGATCTGGCGGCGGCGGGATGCGAAGTTATCGCAACTTCGGAAAGCCTCCGCATAGTTGTCCTCGGTAATCCGCTCGACACGCATCTGTCGCAATACGGCGGCGATATGCTCATCCAACTGTTGCGTGAGCAGGTTCAATTCAACCAGATCGGCAATGGTATGGAGCGCGGAGTCAGGGAGCAGTTTCACCATCACCGGAAACACCCTTTCCAGATCCGCGTCGCGGCGCGTGAATTCCTTGGGGGAATATAGATCTTTCAGCAGGAAGTCTAACGCTTCATGGTAGCGCTGGTTGCTGTATAGGTCGTTATGGGTTCTTTTGAGGCGATCCGCCTGCCAATCGCACAGCCGATCAATGTCCTGCGCCAGGGGATGCTCGTCTCTTTGCAGGCGATAGTTGTGGTAGTCCAACAGTAACTGTTGCAGGCGTCGGGCGTTCGCGGTTCTTGCGTTGACGCTTAACAGTTTCTCTTTGGACATGAGTGATCCCCGCCATTTGGCTTCAGAAAACAGTCTTTCGGCGTAATGCGATGGCTCATCGCAACCTGTGAATGATTGGCGGCAAGTTTACTAAAGATAGATTAGAAAAGCCTACCTAACTTTTTGTCGCGTTCCCGCAGTTTGTGATTGGTTGCTCAGTTGTGAGGCCCTGTAGGAGGCCACCGGCGCGTCCTTGGCCGGAAACAAGATCAGCAGAGTGTCAGGCGCCAGCGGCTGCGGCGTTGGGGAGTAGCGACAGCGGCGGCACCCATTCCAGGCTATCCAGGGTGATAAAGTGGCTGGTGGCGCCGGTTTCAATAATGCGTATGGCGTTGGGGGAATTTTCGGCGCTTTGCAGCATGGCGTCCCGGTCTAGAATGCGGTCAATCTTCGGTATCAGGATGGTGCCATGACGCATGTGCTCGTAAGGCGTCATGTCGCCTTTTTCCATCCAGGCCAGAATGTTCTCAATATTTCGCACAATAGTGAGATGGTCCCGAGTGGATGAAAACAGACGATCCAACAACACCCGTTTGCGGGAATTCATTCTGCCGAAAAAGGTTTGTCCGTAGGTGGTGGAAGGGGCGCTGTTGACCAGTCGGATCACCCAGGGCCACATACCGTGACTGACCGGGTCGAGCAATGCGCGGGCCAGTGCGTGCAGCTTGCCTAGCGGCAGCACCGGGGCCTCCAGCACGATATCCACGTTAGCGTAGAGTTCGGGCCACTGCTTGATGGCTTCCAGAATAACGGCTCCGCCCCGCGAGTGACCATGCACCCGCACTCGATTGGTGCTGGGCAGATTCTGCAGCACCTGATTAAGAATGGCGGCGTCGTATTCTATGGTCGCCTCAAGATATTTGATGGGCGTTTGCCAGGGGGCGGACTCCAACGTAGGCCCGCTGACGGGAATATGGTAATTGCTACAGGTGAGCAGGATCAGCTCCGTGTCGGGGGCCTGATAGGTCTGGGTGAAATAACAGTGATTTTCCAGGAAGCCGTGGACGCCGATGACGGTGTTTTCCGCCGGAGCGCTGTGGTTGCGGAGAGATACCGCGCCTTTTCCCACGGAGTAGACCTTACCGGAAAACATCTCGGTATAGGCCGGATCAATTGGTCGTAACAACTTACGGGCATGGACTGCTTTCATGGTAGTAACTCCCACCGTCGCGCCGCCCCGTTTTCCGCACGCTTGGAGATTTACGCCTCCTGTGGCTGAAACTACAACGGGTTTATTATATTTGTATGTGCTCGCACCTGGACGACACTTCGGTTGATTGCGCCTATAGGTTAATTATGGCGCCTATTTTGTAAGCGTGGAGGCTAATCTTAAGTCTTATATATAAAGTGTCGCCTGATGCTCTATGGTTTCCCCATGGACACATCAGTTAAACTGCCAGGGCGCATTCCGCAGACTCGCCGGTTTTAGCTCGAAAAATCCGGCGAAATCCAACCAGGCAGTCAGGTTGTCGCACTTTGATTATAGGATTGCCGCTTTTGAGCCTGTGTTAAAATTTGTAATCGCTCTGTAAAGAAGTTTGCGATTTTCAGCCGTTATGGCTAATGACCGAATTGTAGGGGGAGGTGCGGCGAAAGCTCATGTCAGATAATCACTTCGAGCCGGTAAGCGGCGTCGATTCAGCCTGGTTGCGGTTGGATCGTCCGACAAACCTGATGGTGATCACCGCGATGGCGGTGGTGGAGCCAATTCCCTTCAACAAGCTGAAAGAACTCATCAACGCCAGGTTTCTGGCCTTTCCCCGCTTTCGGCAAAAGCCGGTCAATCACTCTGGATTCTATTTCTGGGAAGAAGAGCCCTATTTTTCTCTGGATTATCACGTCCGCAAAGTTGCGTTGCCGCAGCCAGCGGATAAAGACGCCCTGGAAAAGTTTATTGGCGAGCTGATGAGCACGCCTCTGGACCCGGGAAAGCCGTTATGGCAGGTCTACCTCATTGAAAACTATGGCGACCATCATGTCTGTGTGATGCGCGTGCATCATTGTTATGCGGACGGTTTGGCGCTGGTGGCGGTGTTTGGCTCGCTGTCCGATCAGTCTCCCAACATTAATCCATTTCCTTTGGATCCGGGTAAGCAGCGAGACGCCGGCGTGCGCGCACGGCAGTCTTTCGTCATGGGGATGGAGACGCTGTCCCGGGCGGTGGAAAAGTGCACCAAGCTGCGGTATCGCATTGCGGAAGAGGGTAAAAGTATCCTGCGTGAACCCGGCTATGCAGTGGAAGGCGTCAGGCAGGGCCTGAACGGGGCGGCGGAGATTGCGCGTCTGGCGGCGCTTGAGGCGGACGACCCTACGCCTTTGCGTGGCGAATTGGGCGTCATGAAATGCTGCACCTGGTCTGAATTAATCCCCCTGCATAAATTCAAGGAAGTCGCTCAGGCGTTTGGATGCAGCATCAACGACGTGCTGCTCAGTTGCGTCAGCGGCGGCCTGAGGCGCCTGTTGCAGGAGCGTATGGATCAGGTGGACGGTGTGCGTCTGCACGCCACCTTGCCTGTCAATTTAAGGCCGCTGGAGACCCGGCTGGGCAGAGAACAGTTACAGGAGCTGGGCAATCAGTTTGGCACTGTCTTCGTGCCGTTGGCGGCGGGGATCGGCAATCCTATAGAGCGCCTGTACAAGATCAAGCACGATATGGCGGCGCTGAAAGAGTCGATGCAACCCAGTCTTTCTCATGCCTTGCTCACCGCAATGGGGCTGTTTCCCCAAGGCGTGCAACAACCGCTGCTGGAGCTATTCAGCAACAAGACGTCCATGGTGCTTTCCAATGTGCCTGGAGCGCGTCGCGCTCGCTATCTGGCGGGCAGCAAAGTGAAAGAGTTGATGTTCTGGGTGCCGCAGACGGGCGATATCGGGCTCGGCGTCAGCTTGCTGAGTTACAACCAGTCTGTGCAGATCGGGATCAATGCGGACCGGGCGCTGTTGCCGGAGCCCGCTGAACTGACCCGTGCAATGATCGACGCTCTGGAAGAATACCGCTCTCTCACCGGCATGTCCTGGCAGGCGACGGAAGCCCGCTCCCATCGTAAAGCCTGAGCGCCTGCGGCGCGCGGCGCCGCTTTTCCGAGCTTTTGCCAATTGCATCAATGAATTTATCTTTGTGTAACCTAAGATTGCAGTTGGTAACTCCCCACTGAGCTCTTTGATTGCGATGAATAACAATAAATACAACCTGGGGCCTGCGCATTGGTCCCGAAGTGCGCTTATCGTCGCGGTGGTTGCCGTGACGCTGCAAGGCTGCGAAAAACTGGAAAACAAACCCAAAGACCCAACGGTTCCCAGCCCGGACTTTGTACTGAGCGGGCTGCAGTATGCGTCGGAAATCTCTCTGCAACGGGATCAGGGGCGCGTGATGCGTTCGGTGATCAGCGGCAACTCGCGAGCAGGGCTGGGCGACCTCCTGAATAAGAGCGGCAATGGCGGTTACGCCAAGATCAACACGCCTAAATACAAATTTGATGACGCGGGCTTTATGAATGCCTCCGGCTCGCGATATGGCGGCATCAGCGCCGCGGGCGATCTCTTCTTCCTGACGGATGTCGCCGCCATCAGCACAACCTTTTACGCCGGCGTTAAAGTCGATGAGACAGCCACCGCTGAAAATCCGGACGGCGATATTGTCTATCAAAAGCCGGACCTCTCCCAGGGCGACTATCTCTGCATTGAAGAAACCTATTTTCCCAGCGGCGCTGACAACAAGCTCACCGTGCAGATTCATAAAGCCACCTTAAACGCAGACGGAAACGGCGTCTTGCAGCGCATCGGCAGCACCGGTGTGGGCGCAGGTTCGGAAAGTCGGGCGATTGCTTACTCTTTTGACGACGAGGCTGTTTTAAGCTGGTCCGATCCGCCTTTGGACGAGGCGTTTGATGAAGTTGTCCAGAACGCAGGCTATACGTTGGACTGTCCTGTGGATAACGACGGCGATCCGGTCTATGACCCCTGTCGCTGGAGCGTACGCACATTGGGGGGCGCGTCGCCTGATGGTCGGGTGTTCCATTTTTCCAGGGTGGCCTGGAAAGAGCAGGTTCCCGTCACTCCTCCTGAAGACGATAGTCCGGGCAACGCGGAAGTCGGCGGCTGGCGACCGGTGGCGAGCGCCGCAATATGTCTGCGCACCGCCACGGATATGGCTAATAATATTCTGCAGGGAGAGTATTGGCTGGGTGTTGTGATTGAAGACCAGGACATCCCCCAGGCGACGTTCAGTCGTCTGACGCTGGATGGCGCGGGCGCTGGCGTAGACAGTCAGATACGCGCTTCGACGGGGATTGCGACGCGGAATCTGAGCGTGTCATATAACGTTGAGCCGAACGGCGAGCTGACTTACAGCGGCCGCATGGGAATCGTATCCGCCGATGGCGAGTTGCTGATATTTGACGCCAGTGATCCTGCAAACGGTAAGATCGGCTTCGGCGTCGCCATGAAAAACCAGAAACCGGCGGGACAAGAAGATTAGGTGAGACGAGAAAGGCGGGACGGATAAAAAGAATAAGAGCCATCTTGCCGATATATCTGCAATTTTCACGCAAGATTTCCGTCTGCAGGGATGTGTGGACGCGCAAAATACGCTAGGATTTTGCGCGTTTATATTCAGATTACCTGATGCCCGGAGAGCGCTCCTGCTTTTTCGGGTCTTGCCGGAGATACTCTATGCCTACCCATGAAATCCGCCATCCCTTGGTCCGTCATAAAATCGGCCTGATGCGGCGGGCTGAAATCAGCACTAAAAGCTTTCGCGAACTCGCCCAGGAAGTAGGAGCGCTGCTGACTTATGAAGCGAGTAAAGATTTCAATCTGGGCACGGAGGTTGTGCAGGGCTGGGCTGGACCGGTGGAAGTGGAAAAGCTGAAAGGCAAGAAAGTGACTGTCGTGCCTATTCTGCGCGCAGGCCTGGGTATGCTGGACGGGGTTTTATCCCTGATTCCTGCGGCCAAAGTCAGCGTAGTCGGCCAGGTTCGCAACGAAGAGACCCTGGAAGCGAAAACCTATCTGGAAAAGCTGGTGGGAGAGCTGGATCAGCGCCTGGCGTTGATTATCGATCCTATGCTGGCGACTGGCGGCTCTATGATTTCCACGATCGATCTGCTCAAGAAAGCGGGCTGCTCCGAAATCCGCGCATTAGTGCTGGTGGCGGCGCCGGAGGGCATCGCCGCAGTGGAGAAAGCCCATCCTGACGTGCATATCTACACCGCCGCCATTGATGAAAGGCTCAATGAGAAAGGTTATATCCTGCCTGGTCTGGGCGACGCCGGCGACCGCATCTTCGGCACCAAGCAGAAGAGCTAAGGTTCGCTCTTTCTACTTGGGAAAGGCCGGCTCTTAGAGCCGGTCCACCAGCGGAGTTGAGTAGTTCAGCTCCATATCCCAGGGAAAACGCATCCAGGTTTCCTGAGACACTTCTTTGATGCACAGGTCCACAAAGGGCCGACCCAGCGGTTTGGCGTAAAGCGTGGCGAAAAAGGCGTTGGGAATCAGGTTACGCACCACTTTCGCGGTTTTGCCCGTATCCACCAGATCGTCCACCAGCAAATAACCTTCTCCATCGCCAATGGCGGAAGCGTCAAAGCTCTTGATGACATTGACGTCATCGGATTGCTTTTGCTCTTCATAGCTGACGGCGCAAACGGTGTCGATGTAGCGAATGCCGAGCTCGCGGGCGATGATGCCAGCGGGAATCAGCCCTCCGCGGGTAATGGCGATAATGCCTTTCCAGCGGCCCATATCGATCAGTTTGCGGCATAACATCCGCGTATCCCGATGAAGTTCTTCCCACGAAATAAAGATGGTTTGATGGTATCTACTGTCGCTCATAGTCTGCTTACGTCACTTTCAGGCTGGCCCGCGACCCCGCCCGGGATCGCTGAGGCATATAAAAGGTTGCATATGCTAACCGCGTTTTTTACCCAGGAACATTCTCCTTTGGATAAAAAACGCCGCCGGACTTATTCGGTTCCGCCGCCCTGTTTGATCCAGGCGCCCAACTGCTGGCGCTCTTCATCGGTCATGTTGGTCAGGTTACCAAGAGGCATGTAGTTGGAATCCACTGCAACCTGTTGAATCTGCTGGAGGTATCGCATAACACTGCTGGTTGTGTCCAGAAGTACGCCGGCAGGCGCCTCCGCAAATCCGGCCTGGGTTGGCTTGGCTGCATGACAACTGGCGCAACGGTTGTGAATAATCGCCGCCGCCTGCATGAAGCCGACCTTATCCACAGCGCCGTCGGCTTGCTGAGAACCTGCGCTTTCCGCTTCGCCAGTACTTTTGACGGTCATCGCCAAACCGATGAACATCAACATGGCTATCACCAGAATAGCAGGTTGTTTTACGCCTCTGTGTTTGAGGTTGAAATAATGACGTGCAAAGGCGGTGATCACGACCAGCGCCGACAGAATGGCCCAGTTCCACTCGTGGCCGTAGGTCATGGGATAGTGGTTGCTGATCATGATGAAGATCAGCGGCAGCGTCATGTAGTTGTTATGGGTGGAGCGCAATTTGGCGTTTTCACCCAGTTTGGGATCGGGCGCAGCGCCGGCCTTGACGGCGTTCACCAGCGCTTTTTGGGAAGGAATGATGATCATCAACACGTTCCCCGCCATCAGCGTTCCCATCAGGGCGCCCACATGAATATAGGCTCCGCGGGCGCTGAAGACCTGGGTCAGACCCCAGCTGGCCAGAATGGCGAGCCCCAATAACAGGCCGCCGAAGACGTAGCCATTACGGGACAGGGGAGAGCGGCATAAGCCGTCGTACAGCGCCCAGCCCGCAACCAGCAGGCCGACGCCGATGCCGATAGCCTGCCACTGGCTAAGCTCCATCACAGATTTATCGATCAGGTAGGTCTCCGCCCCGAAGTAGTACATCAGGGACAGTAGCATGAATCCGGTCAACCAGGTGGTGTACGCCTCCCATTTGAACCAGTGCAGCGTGGCCGGCATTTTTTCCGGCGCCAGGCGGTACTTGGCGACTTCATAAAAGCCGCCGCCATGAATGGCCCATAAATCGCCTTTGATGCCCTTTTCTTTTTTCCAGTCCGGCGGGTCCTGCAGGGAGTTGTCCAGCCAGACAAAGTAAAAGGAGGCGCCGATCCACGCCACGCCTGCGATAACGTGAAACCAGCGGATGAAAAGATTAATCCAGTCGATGTAATACGGGTCCATTCTGACCTCAAAGCAGAGTCTAATTGTTATTGGTCAATGAAGCCGCGTCCGCGGCTTCCAGCGTTTTTGTTATTTAATCCGGCGGACCTGCACAGGTCAGGCCGTGTTATTGCTTCTTATGAACGCAGCGTCCAGCCGCGTAGGTCGCGCGTATGGCGCGGTCGTCTCCCAGTATGCTGAAGGCGAACAGCTGCTCCGCCAGACTGCGGCAGTTTTCCATGCGCAGTTGCAGCAGCGGCGTGGCGCGTTTATCCAGCACCACGAAGTCCGCTTCCTTACCGGCAGTGAAACCGCCCAGGACGTGATCCAGCTCCAGTGCTCTGGCGCCGCCCAGCGTGGCCAGATAGAAGCTCTTGAACGGCGTCAGCGCATGCCCGCGCAGCTGCATGACTTTGTAAGCCTCGTTTAAGGTTTGCAGCAGGGAGAAACTGGTGCCGCCGCCTACGTCCGTGCCCAGACCTACTTTGACCTTGTGTCGCTCGGCTTCTTCCAGCGCGAACAGACCACTGCCGAGGAACAGGTTGGAAGTGGGACAGAACGCCAGCGCGGAATCTGAGCTGTGCAGCCGTTTCCATTCCTCTTCGCACAGATGAATGCCATGAGCCAAGACGGCGCGTTTGCTGAGCAGGCCGTAATGGTCATAGACGTCCAGATAGTTGGCGCACTGTGGGAACAGTTCTTTCACCCAGTCGCACTCGGCGGGGTTTTCCGACAAGTGTGTGTGCATGTAAGCGTCTGGATATTCCTCTCGCAAACGGCCCGCCGCCGCCAACTGTTCCGGCGTGCTGGTGGGAGCGAAACGCGGCGTCACGGCGTAGAGCAAGCGACCTTTGCCGTGCCACTTCTCCAGCAGAGCCTTACTGTCCAGATAGCTGCTTTCCGCGGTATCACAAAGATAGTCCGGCGCATTGCGGTCCATCATGACCTTGCCGCAGATCATGCGCAGATCGCGCGCCAGCGCTTCTTCGAAAAACATATCCACCGATTCCGGGTGCACGGTGCCGAACACCAGCGCCGTGGTCGTGCCGTTTTTCAGCAGTTCGTCCAGAAATACACGCGCCACTCTGCGCGCATGTTGCGGGTCCTGAAAGTCGCGCTCAGTGGGGAAGGTGTAGGTATTCAGCCACTCCAGCAATTGTTTGCCGAAGGCGCCGATCATCTCGGTTTGTGGATAGTGAATATGGGTGTCGATAAACCCCGGAACGATCAGGCTGTCGGGATGAATCTCGATCACTGCGCCGTCGGGAAGCGTCGGGAGCAGGTCGCTGTAGGCTCCGGCGGCGGTTATTTTGCCGTCTGCGACGACAAGCAGGCCGTCTTCCCAGTACTGATAACTGGCTTCTTCACCCACTTCCGCTGGATCGGCGATCATATGGAAAAGCGGGCCGCGATGGGCGCTGATGGAGCTTGTCATGGCGTGTCAGGGTTCCTCATTTTGTATCAAAATCAACGGATTATAAGTCAATTGTCCAGGGCGCGCCGGGCAATTCTATTTCATCGCAGTTATTGCCCGGACCTTTACGATCCACGACCAGGAAGTCGCTGACGTCATCCAGCGCCAGACAATAGTGATGCCAGACGCCTTTGTGGTAATTCACGCCTTGACCTGGTTGCGCCAGAAAGGCTTCTACTTTCTCCGCATCGAAATCTCCTGGCGGCGCCACCACCACCAAATAAGGGCGGGGGCTCAATGGGTAGAACGCCTGACTTCCCAGCGGGTGCCGCTCCATGATGCGGATAGTGACCGGCTGCGATAACGGAGTAGAACGGAACAGGCTGATAATGGGCGCGCCGTCGGAGTCTGCCACATCCACCGTCGCCAGTTGGTGGTAGCGCTCCGTTTGCCCGTAGTTAATGGTGAAATGCTCGCTGCCGGCGTCGGCGATGATGACCTCGCCATAAGGCGCGAAAGCTTCACGAGTCAGCGCTTGGGGACGTAAGCGACGCGCGGACATCTCAGCTGCCCCGGTAAGTGGAATAGCCATAGGGCGAGAGCAAAAGAGGAATATGGTAGTGCTCGCCGTCGCCGCTGATTTCAAACACGACGTCCACATAGGGGTAGAAGCAGGTCTCAGGGCCGCGATAACCCGGCGTGTGCGTGAGCTTCTTGAAGTAGGCGGCGGTGTCGAAGGCCATCAGATAGCGACCCGCCGGCAATACCGCGCTTTCATCCAGCAGACTGGGCAGACGGCCGTCAGCGTTGGTCTCGCCGCCGCCGATCTGCTCCCAATCGTCGTCAACAAAAGCAAAGAAGCGAATAGGAACGCCAGCGGCGGGCTTGCCCTGGGCGGTGTCCAGTACATGGGTGGTGATCTGGCTCATAACAGTTTCTCCAAGCGGATGCGGGTGATTTTGCGTTGTTCTTCCGCAGCGTTTATAACTTCCTCGCTACGCGCGTTGGGGAGTCTCGCCTCCAGCAGCGACAGCATTTCCGCCGCACTTTTACCGGTGGCGCAGACAATGAAAATAAAGCCGAATTTGTCTTCATAAGCCTGATTCCCAGTGGCCAGGCGCTGCAGGGTGTCCTCGTCGGCGCTGTTGACGCCGGACTGCTCGCCGGCGGCCAGGGCTTTGGTCTGAGCGTACTTGGCGCGTAGAGAATTAACGTCGCCGATCTTGGGATGGCCGGCGAAGGCTTCCAGATAATCCTGCTCAGTTAATCCCGCCCAGATGCGGTCGGCGGTTTCGTATACAGCCGCCTGATTGGCGAATGGACGCGCCGTCGTCATGCCTCGCGCCCAGGCTTCGCTACTGCAGCAGGTCAGAAACGTCGCCTGCGCCGTCTGCTCCGGCAGGGTGTTGAGTTGTTCTAGCGTCATCTGGCTCATTTGGGATACCCCAACACGCGCAGACGGCTGACGCCGCCATCAGGATAAATATTCAGGCGCAGGTGAGTGAACGCGGTGGCTTTGTCCAGGATTTCGTCCATAAACAGGTGTTCGCGGTGCGCATGCAGCTTGGTTTCTGGAATGATGGCTTGCCAGTCCAGGGCTTTCAGGCTGTCTGCGTCCGTGGTGTTCGGGTCCGCCGCTACGGCGCCTTCCAGAGAAAAGCGGTCAGGATAGTTGCCTTTGAAGTGGCAGGTGTCGACGATCACTTTCTGCAAGGCTCCCGGCGCCGCCAGACGCATGATCAGCCAGTCGTAGCCTGGGCCGCGACGCCGTTTGGTTTCCCAGCCGTCGCCCATATTGACGCCGCGTCCGGGCATCAGCAGGTTTTGCATGTCGCTGAAGAACATATCGCTGCACAACAGCGCGCGACCGCCGTTGGCGATAGCGGCCAGATCCACCAGCTCCCCGGGCAGGGTGCGTGACCAGTCCACCTGGGGATAGCCGTACACTCGCAACCGCGCCACGCCGCCGTCGGGGTAAATATTCAAGCGTACGTGGGTCCAGTTTTCGGCGCTGTCTACCTTGATCAGGTTCTGGCTGTGAGCGTTGACGTTGGTCTTTGGCAGGATTTCCGTCCACTGCGTGCTGGCGTCTGGCTCGCCCAGACAGTAACAGGCGTCCAGAGACACTGACGCCGGCGCGTTGCCGCGGAAGTGATTGGTGTCGGCGTCGATAAAATCAATGCGGCCGGGTGCGCCCAGGCGCAACGTGCACCAGTCGTAACCACCGTCGCGGCGACGCCGTGACTCCCAGCCATCCATCCATTTGCCGTTATCCGTGTATTTGTCGGCGATGAAAACGCCGCGTCCGGATTTGATCAGGTTGTCCTTGGAGGCGAAAAAGTCGTCGCTACAAGACAATACCTGGGTTCCCAGGCGCTCGGCCGCCAAGTTCAGGGCGCCCGGGTAGGGCAGTTCAAAGTCGATGGCGTGACTCATACAGAGAATTCCAAAATAAGTGTGGAGGTTAATCGTTGTTGTTTGTTGTTCATGGCGTCCGCGTTCAGCCTGCTTGGCTTTCTCTCAGCAACGGCTGACCTTTGGCGACGCCGATAAATTGGTCGTCCTTGTAAACGCATTGGCCACGCAGCCAAGTCTGGCGGATAACGCCAGTGGTCTGCATGCCTTCATAAGGCGTAATTTTGTGGCGGTGGTTGATCATGTCCTTGCTGACGGTGACCGCCTGATGATCGTCAAACACCAGCACGTCCGCGTCATAACCCGGCGCCAGGCGGCCTTTGCGATGGGATAAGCCTGCGAAACGGGCGGTTTCCCAACTCATCAGGCGGGAAATAAAGGGCAGCGACAGGCCGCGTTGGTGAGCTTCATGCCATACCAACGGCAGGCTGAACTGGAGAGCGGAAATGCCGCCCCAGGCTTTTTCGATGTCGCCGCTGTCGATTTCTTTCAGTTGTGGCGTGCAGGGAGAGTGGTCGGACACCACAAAGTCGATCAGTCGCTGCTCCAGCGCTCGCCATAAGTGTTCGCGGTTATCGTTCTCGCGAATGGGCGGGCAGCATTTGAACAGCGTTTTGCCGTCAGGGATGGCTTCAGCGAACAGGGTCAGGTAGTGGGGACAGGTTTCCACGGTGAAAGACAGTCCCGACGCCTTGGCGGCGCCGATGGCGGCCAGCGCCTCGGCGGAAGACAGGTGCACGATATGCACCTTGCAGTCCACTCCTTGCGCCTTGAAATCGCGGGCGGCGTTGATCATCAGGTCGATAGCGTCGTTTTCCCAGGCTTTGGGACGCGAAGCGAGGAAGCTCTGATAGCTATGGCCGATTGCGGGCGGCGGGCTGTGCTCTTTGTCCAGTTCTGCGTGAATCAGATAGGGGACGCCGTAGCGCGCCAATATCGGCATGGCCCGCTTGACGTCGCTCTCCGTCACTGGCGGAAACTCATCGATTCCAGAGTCGATCAGAAACGACTTTACACCCAGCACGCCTGCGTCCAGCAGCGCAGGCAACTCATCGATATTCTCTGGCACGACGCCGCCCCAGAAGCCGCAGTCGACCCAGAGTTTGTCAGACACGGCCTCCAGCTTGATACGAAAGGCGTCAGCGGTGGTGGTGACCGGGATGCAGTTCAGCGGCATGTCCACCAGGGTGGTGATGCCTCCCGCTGCGGCGGCTTGAGTGGCGGTATTGAAGCCTTCCCATTCCGTGCGGCCGGGTTCGTTAATATGCACGTGAGTGTCCACCAGACCGGGCATCACTACGTCATTGCCGACATCCACCAACTCGTAGTCGGCGTCTATCGACATATCATAAGGCTGCACTTCCACGATTTTTCCGCCGGCGATCAGCACTGTGGCGGGCTGCATGCCCTGATCGGTGATCACACGGCGGCTGCGAATGGCGACGCCACTCATAAAGTCTCTCCTGAGGATGTTTGCGTTGACGTTGAAGAGTCCGTGTCGCTGGCGTCGCGCGGCTCAGTCTTCTGGTCGGCGGCCCAGCTTTTGATGTCCTTCCAGGCCACGCCTTGCTGCGTGGGCTTTGCGGAGGTGTGATACAAGCCGATCAGCTCGGCGGCGATGGACACCGCCACTTCCATCGGCTGCTTGCCGGGGACGGCGGACAGGCCCACCGGACAGCTCACGCGCTCAACCTGACTGGACGCCACGCCGCGATAGTCAAAACGCTGGCGGAAACGCGCCCATTTTGTGGCGGAGCCGATCAGTCCCAAATACGCGAAGCGGTCCTGGCGCAGGATCTTTTCCGCCAGCTCGTAATCCAGCTGATGATTATGGGTCAGAATCAGGTAATAGAGGTTATCCGGCAGATCGTCGATCACATCGCAGGGATAGGCGTCCACCCGTTTATGGGTGTTGGCGGGAAGCGTTTCAGGAAACAGCTCTTCCCGGGCGTCGATCCAGGTGACTTGCACCGGCAGCTCCGCCAGTACCGTCACCAGCGCTTTGGCGACATGGCCGGCGCCGAACAAGGCGATCTGCGTGGGGCAGGGGGCAAAGGCTTCGAACAGGACGGTAGCGCTGCCGCCGCAACACTGGCCCAGGCTGGCGCCCAGAGGAAAGTGCTCCATGTGCTGGCTATAATCCTGCCTGGCCAGCATCTCCCGCGCCATAGCGGTGGCTTTGAACTCCAGATGGCCGCCACCAATGGTGTCGAAGGTGGCGTCGGCGGACACCACCATTTTGGTTCCACTGTCCCGGGGCGTGGAGCCGCGCGCGCCGATCAGAGTAATCAGTACGAAAGGCTGCCCGGCGCGGCTGAGCCGCTGGGTGACTTCGAACCATTGCTCTTTATACATGGCTTACTCTCCCTTGGCGGCGCTCAAGGTCGCCTCCACCGCCGCCAGCACTTTCTCAGGTGTGGAGGGCGTGTGCAGCGGCGGATCAATACGGTAATCCGTCAGGCTGGAAATGGCGTCTTTCAGGGCGCACCAGACAGAGATCGCCAACATGAACGGCGGCTCGCCCACCGCTTTGGAATGATAAATGGTTTCTTCGCGATTGGGTTCGTTCGGCAATAATTCCACATTCAGCACTTCCGGCAGGTCGCCCAGCGTGGGAATCTTGTAGTTCGCCGGACTGTTGCTGAGCAGCCGGCCATTGGCGTCCCAGCAGACTTCCTCGGTGGTGAGCCAGCCCATGCCCTGGATAAAACCGCCCTCGATCTGGCCAATGTCGATGGCGGGATTCAGTGATTTACCCACGTCATGCAGAATATCCGCCCGCAGCACCTTATATTCCCCGGTCAAGGTGTCGACGATTACTTCCGAAGCGGCGACGCCATTGGCGAAGTAAAAGAAAGGGCGTCCGGACGCAGTCTCGCGGTCGTAATGGATTTTCGGCGTTTTATAGAAGCCGGTGGCGGACAGGGACACGCGGCCCATGTAAGCCTGTTGGATAAACTCGGCGAATGGGTACGCTTTTTCTCCCACATGGACATTATTGTCTGCGAAGTAAACCTGCTCAGGCGTCACCTGATAGTGCTCGCAGGCGAATTCGATCAGTCTGCCCTTGATGGTCTGCGCGGCGTTTTGCGCCGCTTTACCATTCAGGTCCGTGCCGGAAGACGCGGCCGTTGGCGAGGTATTGGGCACTTTGTCCGTACGGGCGGCGGAGACGACGATGTTGTCCACATCAACCTGAAACTCTTGAGCGACGATCTGCGCCACTTTGGTGTACAGGCCCTGACCCATTTCCGTCCCGCCGTGGTTCAGGTGAATGCTGCCGTCGGTGTAAATATGAATCAGCGCGCCAGCCTGATTAAGGTGCTGCACGGTGAAGGAGATGCCGAATTTCACCGGCGTCAGCGCCAGCCCTTTTTTCAAGATTGGGCTGGACGCGTTGAAAGCGCGAATGGCCGCCTTGCGGGCGTGGTAGTCCGCATCCGCCATGAGCTTGCGAGTCATCAGCGGAATCAGGTTCTGCTCTACTTTTTGATGGTAGGGCGTGACGTCATGGCCGCCTTGTTTGAAGTCATAGCGCTCATGATCTTCCCGGTAATAGTTCAACAGACGCACTTCCACCGGATCTTTGCCGACGCGTCGGGCGATCGCCTCAATCATGGCTTCCGCCGCCATCATGCCTTGTGGTCCACCGAAGCCGCGAAATGCGGTATTGGAAACTGTATGCGTCTTGCAGCGGTTGCCGATAATGTTGGCGTTAGCAAGGAAGTAGGCGTTATCGGCGTGAAACATGGCGCGGTCGACGATGGCGTCGGACAGGTCCGGCGAATAGCCGCACAGTCCATTGACGGTAATGTCGGCGCCTAATATACGCCCCTCGTCGTCAAAGCCCACGTCAAAATGATTATGGAAGTGATGGCGCTTGCCGGTCATTTCCATGTCGTCGCTGCGACTGAGGCGGAACTTCACTGGCCGGCCGCTTTTTCGCGCCAGCACCGCAGCCAGACAGGCCCAGGGCGCGGCCTGAGTCTCTTTGCCGCCGAAACCGCCGCCCATCCGACGCACGTCGACGGTGATGCGGTTGAAGGGAACATCGAGTACTTCCGCCACCAGCTTTTGCACTTCCGAAGGGTGCTGGCTGGAAGCGAAGATATGCATGCCGCCGTCTTCTTCCGGGATCGCCAGGGAAATCTGCCCTTCCAGATAGAAATGCTCCTGACCGCCTACCTCTATGTCGCCGCGCAGGCGATTGGGGGCGTTGGCGAGCGCTGTCTCCGGCTCGCCCAGACGCATCTGATGAGGCGGACGCACAAACAGTTGTTGTTGCAGGGCGTCTTCAATAGTGAGCGTCGCTGGCAGGACTTCATATTCTACTTCCGCCAGTTTCACCGCGCGGCGCGCAGCGTCATGACTTTCCGCCGCGACGGCGAATAGCGGCTGACCGACGAATTCCACTTTATCTTTGACCAGCAACATATCGCCGGGAAATACCGGACCGATATCCAGATGACCGGGTATGTCATCGGCGGTAATCACGCACAACACGCCCGGCGCGGCGCGGACTTTGTCCAGATTCATGGAAATGACGCGGGCGTGGGCGTGTGGGCTTTTGCCTACGCAGCCATACAATTGTCCCGCGTGAGGAAAACGGTCGTCGATATATTGAGCGGCGCCGGCCACATGCTTGTGGGCGCTGTCATGCTTGGCGTCACGGCCGGCCTTGGGAGAGCCTTGAGTCGTCGGCGCCTGAGGTTGCGCCATGGCGCCGCCATCCAGCTTGACCTCAAGTGGTTTGCCGAGTTTGTTCAACAGATCACGCATAGTGAAATACCCTCGTCGCCACCGCCCCATCGGCGCTTTCAATATACAACCGCTGCAACAGATTAGCAGCCACTTTGCGCCGGTAATCGGCGCTGGCGCGGACATCGCTCAAAGGTGAAAACTCCTGCATGATCTCCGTCTGGGCCGCTTGGATAGTGTCTGGCGTCCAGGGTTGTTGCAACATCGCCTGTTCGGTAAGCGTGGCGCGTTTGGGTATCGCCGCCATACCGCCGACGCCAAGTCGGATGTCCGTCACTGAGCCGTTCTCTATCTTGAGATAACAGGCCAGACACACGGCGGAAATGTCATCCTCCAGGCGCTTGCTGACTTTATACAGATGCAGGCTGGCGTCCGGACGGGCGCGGGGAATACTGATGGAAGCGATGAACTCGCCGGGCTGCAAGGCGGTTTTCTTGTAATCCAGGAAAAACTGATCCAGCGGCAGGCGGCGGCTGTGTGCGCCTTTGCGCAAGGTTAAAACGGCGTTCAACGCCAGCAGAACCGGCGGCATGTCGCCGATAGGGGATGCATTGCCGATATTGCCGCCAAGGGTGCCCTGGTTGCGCACTTGCATCGAGCCCAGGCGCTCCAGGAAGGGCTCCATGTCTGGGTATTCCTGCGCCAGCGCGGACATGGCGCGCTCGTAAGTGACCGCGGCGCCGATTTCCAGAGTGTCTTCGGTCATGGTCAACGTGGCCATTTCAGTGACCGCGCCGACATAAATAATGTTGTCGAGCTGCTTCAACTGCTGGGTGACCTCCAGCGCCAGATCAGTGCCGCCGGCCAGCAGACGGGAGTTTGGCGCTGCGTCATAAAACTGGGCGAGTTGATCCAGTGAGGTTGGCAGCTGGAAGTGTTTGGCGGCGCCTTGGTCGTCGCGAGTGACGGAGCCGGGCCCTTGCGCTTTGATGGCGACCAACTTGGCGCAGATGGCGGCTTCATCTTCTTTGATTTGCGTCAGTTGTTCCGGCGAGGTGGCTTGGCGGGCGGCGTCCAGAATTGGTCGATAGCCGGTGCAGCGACACAGATTGCCGGCCAGATAAGCCTCTCCTTCCTGACGTGAGCAGGGGCGCGCATCCGCCTTTTGCTGTTTATGCTGATATAAGGCGTACAGGGACATAACGAAACCCGGCGTGCAGAAACCGCACTGGGAGCCGTGCTGGTCCACCATGGCCTGTTGCACCGGGTGCAGGGCGCCGCGCCGGTTAAGATATTCAACGGTAATGAGCTGTTTGCCGTGCAACCCGCCCAGGAAGGTAATGCAGGTATTAATGGAGCGGTAGGCTAATGCGCCGTTTTCCTCTGTGGCGATCACCGCGGTGCAGGCTCCGCAGTCGCCGGAGGCGCAGCCCTCTTTGGTTCCGGTCAGCCCCTTATTGGTGCGCAAGAACTCTAAAATGGTCAAATCCGGGTCAAAATTATCGAGCTCTAAGGCGTCGTCGTTCAGTAAAAATCGAATCACCGTGGCGTACCTTGGTCTTTTTATTACAGCTTACTAAAAATTTTTTGTTATAACGTCCGCATGTCGCCGCTTAGTTTCATGCGCAGACAGCCGCTCGTTTTTCACGCCTGTCCTTATAGCTTACGCCCTTTAAAAAACTTGTCTACATGGTCAGGTTATTATTTACATACAATTCCGGTCAACCTATAGTTCAAGTCAGATCTGATCGAACATTAGGCGGAATTTAACGTCGATGTAAGGTTAGCAAATGTTTTGCCAAAGTTGATCAACTGGTCAATAAATAAAAAACTGACCAGTTGGCCAAAAATTTGCATTCGGAATGAACGCAAACCGGCATAAGGCGGTCTGAACCCACTGAAATAGCGGTGTTCGGGCGGTTGAAATTGCCGGGGTTTATGTTGATGATGCGGCCCCTGTTTGACCTGGGCCGACGTCAAACCCCGGAGCCGGACCAGAATAAAAACAGCAGAAATATTCCAAAGAGGCTTGGCAGCGCATGACTATCGATATTGATCTTCCTCCGCCGAGTAAGGACTACCGGCTGCAGCTACAGGGAATCACCAAGCAGTATCCTGGCTGCCTGGCTAATGATCGCGCACATCTCAATATCCGTCCTGGCGAAGTGCACGCCCTGCTTGGCGAGAATGGGGCCGGCAAAAGCACTTTGATGAAAATTATCTACGGGGTTACCTGGCCTGACGCCGGCGTCATTTACTGGGAAGGCGAGCCAGTGGAGATCGCTGATCCAGGCGCGGCGCGCAGATTGGGCATCGGCATGGTGTTCCAACACTTCTCTTTATTCGAGACGCTTACGGTCGCCGAGAACATTTCTCTCAGTCTACCCAAAGATCAGGTGCGCGACCGCGCCGCTTTATCCCGCCGTATCAGTGACGTTTCCAGCAAATACGGCATGGCGCTGAATCCGGACCGGCTGGTGCATACCTTATCTATCGGCGAGCGTCAGCGGGTCGAGATCGTGCGCTGTCTGCTGCAGGATATCAAGCTGCTGATCCTGGATGAGCCGACGTCAGTGTTAACGCCTCAAGAAGTCGATCAATTATTCGCCACGCTGCGGCAACTGTCCCAGGAAGGCTGCAGCATTCTATTTATAAGCCACAAGCTGAATGAAGTGCGCGCCCTGTGCGATAGCGCCACCATTTTGCGGGCGGGCAGAGTCAGTGGTCATTGTGCGCCAGCGGAAGAGACCAATCACAGTATCGCTCGCCTGATGGTGGGGGACGATACGCCAGTGCATGCAGAGCATGAAAAGACGACCGGCGGCGAAGACTATTTAATTGTAGAGAATCTGTCAGTGAAGACGGATGATCCTTTTGGCGTCAACCTGGAGTCCCTCAGCTTCACCGTGAAAGCCGGTGAAATTCTCGGTGTGGCGGGCGTGGCCGGCAACGGACAGGAAGAGCTGCTGGCGGCGCTGAGCGGGGAGACGGTGGTTCTGGATTCCCCCGCAGCGATTCGCCTGCTGGCGCAGCCGGTGGCGGCGTTGGCGTCGGGACAGCGCCGCAAACTGGGAGTGGGCTTTGTACCGGAAGAGCGGTTGGGCCGCGGCGCGGTGCCGGATATGAGCCTGAAAGAAAACGGACTGTTGACCGGCTATTTCCAGGGACTGACCAAAGCCGGCCTGATCAGCATGCCGGCGGTGCGCAAATTCGCTGAAACCGTGCGCACCCGCTTCAACGTCAAAGCGCCCAATACGGAAACGCATGCTAAATGCCTCTCCGGGGGCAATCTGCAAAAGTTCATCATTGGCCGCGAAATCCTGCAGAACCCTAAGCTCCTGATCGCAGCGCACCCGACCTGGGGCGTGGATGTGGGCGCCGCGCTGGCGATTCACAAAGCGTTGATCGAACTACGCGACCGTGGCGCTGCTATTCTGGTGGTGTCGGAAGACCTGGACGAGCTGTTCGCCATCAGCGATCGCATATGCGCCCTGTACGTGGGTAAGATCTCTCCGATTAAAGAGACCAGGGAGACGACCATCGCAGAAGTAGGCGGCTGGATGGGCGGCGACTTTCTGGAGTCGTCGCAATCCTCGCCGAAACAAGCGGTGGGGGCCTGATGGATGAGAGTGCATAACGAAGCAGACTGGTTAGCGAAGGGGGCCGGGCAATGATTTTTAAACTGGAGCGTCGCGTAGACGACTCCCGCTGGATGGCGTATCTCTCTCCCATATTAGCGGGGGCTTTGACGCTGATTACCGGCTCCATCTTATTTTGGGCGTTGGATAAAGATCCGCTGCAAACGCTTTATACCTTTTTTATAGCGCCAGTGTCGGACTTGTACGGCTGGACCGAGTTGGGCGTAAAAGCCGCGCCGATTATGCTGTGCGCCCTGGGTTTGGCCGTATGTTATCGGGGCAAGGTCTGGAATATTGGCGCGGAAGGACAGCTTTTGCTTGGCGCGCTGGTCGGCGGCGCCATGGCGCTGCAGTTTCTGGAAAGCGATTCCGCATTTGCTCTGCCGCTGGCGTTGGTAGTGGGCGCGCTGGCGGGCATGGCGTGGGCGGCGATTCCCGCACTGTTGAAAACCCATTTCAACACCAACGAAATACTCACCACTATCATGCTCAACTACATTGCCCTGAACTTGCTTCTGTTCAGCGTACATGGGCCTCTGAAAGATCCCGGCGGCTTTAATTTTCCCGAGTCCGCCATGTTTACGGAAGCCGTGACGCTGCCTTTATTGCTGGAAGACAGTCGCATGCACATCGGCATCCTGTTCGCGTTGTTCGCCCTGGTGGTGGTGTGGGTGTTGCTGAGCAAGACCTTCGTCGGGTTTCAAATCAAAGTGCTGGGGCTGGATTCCCGCGCGGCTCACTTTGCCGGATTCAAGGAGCGTCGTCTGGTGTGGCTGGCGCTGTTGTTGAGCGGCGCTCTGGCCGGACTGGCTGGTGTGTGCGAGGTGACGGGGCCGATAGGGCAACTGGTGCCGCAGGTATCGCCGGGCTATGGCTACGCGGCGATTATCGTCGCCTTTCTGGGACGTTTGCATCCGGTGGGCATTCTCCTGGCGAGCATGTTGATGGCGCTGATCTACATCGGCGGCGAGCTGGTGCAGATTGAACTGAATCTGCCCTTGGCGCTGACAGGCCTGTTTCAAGGCATGTTGCTGTTTTTCCTGTTGGCCTGCGATGTACTGATCGGCTATCGCATCCGCCTGAGTCCGCGTTTCAGCGCCACGCGCAAGCCGTCGTCGGCGGCCCTGGTGAACGGCGCTGACGCAAATCTCTCCACTCCTTCACAATAACGGGGCGTCGTCATGGATTATGATCTGATAGTCAACATTCTGTACGCCACCGTTCGCACGGGCACACCGCTGATTCTTGTCGCGTTGGGCGAACTGGTGTGTGAAAAGTCCGGCGTGCTCAATCTGGGCCAAGAAGGCATGATGCTGATGGGAGCGGTGATTGGCTTCATCGCTGCATTGGAAACCGGAAACCTGTGGTTGGGCGTCACCTTCGCCATGGCGGCGGGGCTGATGATGTCGCTGCTATTCGGTTTTATCGCGCTGAACCTAAGCGCCAATCAGGTCGCCACGGGGCTGGCTTTGACTATCTTTGGAACCGGCCTCAGCGCCTTTGTCGGCAGCGACTATGTGGGCACGCCGTTGGTTGGCGTTGAGCCCTGGCATATTCCGTTGCTTTCTGACATTCCTTTCGTTGGTCGCATTCTGTTCAGCCATGATCCACTGGTCTATCTTTCATTCGGGCTCTTTGTCGGCGTTTACCTGTTTTTGAATCGATCCCATGCCGGACTGGCGCTGAAAGCGGTGGGCGAATCGCCCGAATCCGCCAAGGCCACGGGGCTGCCTGTGTTCAGGATTCGCTATCTGGCGGTCATGTTCGGCGGCGCTATGGCGGGATTGGCGGGGGCCTACTTATCGCTGGCCTACACCCCGCTATGGGCGGAGAACATGACCGCCGGGCGCGGCTGGATTGCGCTGGCGCTGGTGGTGTTCGCCAGTTGGAAAGCCGAGAGGGTATTGCTGGGGGCCTACTTGTTCGGCGCTTTCAGCATTATGCATCTGGTGGCGCAGGGACTGGGCTTTTCGGTATCGCCGAATTTGTTGGCGATTATGCCGTACCTGGCGACCATCGTGGTGCTGGTGATGCTGTCCTCGGATAAAGCCAGGGTGAAACTCTATGCCCCGGTATCGCTGGGCAAACCGTTTCACCCGGTGGACTAAAGATTGACGGATTACGCGTCAGGCCCGGAAGGCCTGGGTCTGGCGATGCGCAAGGAGCTGCGGATAACTCAAAAACTATCCTGCTGAAGGGGTTACATTGTATGAAGCAAGAAAAAAAATCGTTGGCGCAGCGCTTCGCCAAAGTCGCAGGCGTGGCTCTGGCGCTGTTTATGTCGGCGCAGTCGGTGTCCGCCGCAGAACCAGTCAAGGTCGGTTTTGTCTATGTCGGACCCACAGGCGATGCGGGTTGGACTTACTCCCACGACAATGCGCGCAAATACGTTGAAGAACAACTCGGCGACAAAGTGAAAACCACCTATGTCGAGAGTGTGGCGGAAGGCGCGGACGCAGAGCGCGTGATTCGTCAGTTGGCCAAGTCCGGTAACGATCTGATCTTCACGACTTCCTTCGGCTACATGAATCCAACCCTGAAAGTGGCCAAGCAGTTTCCCAAAGTTAAATTTGAACACGCCAGCGGTTACAAACGTGCGAAGAATGTAGGCACTTACTTCGACCGTATTTATGAAGGCCGTTACCTGACCGGCGTTATCGCCGGCAAGATGACCAAGTCCAATATCATCGGCTATGTCGGCTCTTTCCCCATTCCTGAAGTGGTGCGCGGCATTGACGCCTTCACGCAAGGCCTGCGCAGCGTCAATCCGAAAGCGGTGGTGAAAGTGGTGTGGGTCAGTTCCTGGTACGATCCGGCGAAAGAGCGGGAAGCCGCGGAAACCCTGATTCTGCAGGGTGCAGACATCATTAATCAGCACACGGATTCCCCAGGACCTATCCAGGCGGCGCAGGCCAAAGGCGTGTATGCGTTCGGCTATCACTCCGATATGTCTCTGTACGGCAAAGACGCTCATCTGACTGCGGCGACCCACAACTGGGGGCCGGTCTATCTGGAGAAAGTGAAGTCTGTGATGGACGGCTCCTGGGCTTCAACCGACTTCTGGGGCGGTCTGGCGAGCGGCGCGACGGCGTTGGCACCCTTGAATTCGGCGATTCCAGAGGATGTCGTCAAACTGGTTGAAGAGCGCAAGCAGGCGATTATCGACGGCAAACTGCATCCGTTCCAGGGACCAGTCAAAGATCAAAGCGGCGCGATCAAAGTCCCCGCTGGCGAAGTGATGAGCGATAAAGATCTGCTCTCCCTGAACTGGTATGTGGAAGGCGTGGAAGGAGAGCTTCCCAAGTAGGCGCCCGTCCTGCTTTAACTTATGATGGCCCCGGCGCCGGTGTTTCCGGCGCCTGGTATTTAGGGCGATCAAAATACGGGTGATCTGATGACGACTCTCTGGATAAAGAATCCGCTGGCGATATACGGCCAGGAAGCGGACTGCGACGCTGGCGGCGGCGTGGTGACGCGCGGCTCGCAAATCGTTGAGCTGGTGGCCGCTGGCGGCGCGCCTTCTACTCCTTACGACGAAACCTTCGACGCGTCGCAGCATGTATTGCTGCCGGGCTTGATCAACACCCATCATCATTTCTATCAGACCTTGACGCGGGCGCTGCCCGACGCCTTGAACAAGCCCTTGTTCCCCTGGCTGCAGAGCCTGTACAAAGTATGGGCGCATTTGGATGCGGACATGGTGCGGCTGGCCACGGAGATGGCGTCAGCGGAACTCTTATTGTCAGGCTGCACCACGGCGGCGGATCATCACTATCTGTTTCCCATGCAGATCGACAACGCTATCGATATTCAGGCGGAAGCAGTGCGCAAGATGGGCATCCGCGCAGTATTGACGCGGGGCTCCATGAGTCTGGGTGAAAAAGACGGCGGCCTGCCGCCTCAGTCCGTGGTGCAGGACGAGCAATCGATCCTGGATGACAGTCTGCGCCTGATCCGCGCCTACCATGACGCTAATGACGGCTCCATGCTGCAGATCGCCCTGGCCCCTTGCTCGCCTTTCTCCGTGACTCGTGAACTCATGCAGGAAACCAATCATCTGGCCTCCCGGGAAGGCGTTTTGCTGCACACCCATCTGGCGGAAACCGAGGATGAAAATGACTTCTGCATTCGGGTATATGGGGTGCGGCCGGTGGAGTATCTGGCTGAAGTGGGCTGGATGCACGAAGGCGTCTGGCTGGCCCACGGCATTCACTTCACCAACGAAGAAATGGACGAACTCGGGCGGCGCGGCGTAGGCGTGGCGCATTGCCCCAGCTCCAATATGCTGCTTGGCTCTGGCGTATGCCAGACGCTGGACCTGCAACAACGCGGGGCCCCGGTGGGATTGGCGGTTGATGGCTCCGCCTCCAACGATTGCTCCAACATGATTCAGGAAGTACGTCAGGCGCTGCTGATACAGCGCTTACGCTATGCGCCAGGCCAAATTACTCATCAATGGGCGCTGGACCTGGCCACCAAGGGCTCGGCGAAGCTGCTCAAACGTCCTGAACTGGGCGTGCTTGGCGTCGGCAAGCAGGCGGATCTGGCGCTGTTCAAGCTGGATGACAACCGCTTTTCCGGTGCTGGCGATCCTTTGGCGGCGTTGGTGTTGTGCGGCGCCCATCAGGCGGACGCGGTGATGGTGGCCGGGCGCTGGCGCGTCAAAAACAGTGTTCTTGTGGATGTGGATATGGCTCGATTGCGCGCGGAACATACCGCTGCGGCGCTGCGTTTGCGCCAAGCCGCTTGCAGTTGACGCCATAACATGAACAATACGTTAATTCAGTGAGTTAACCGTGGGCGTCGTCGCCGTTGTCGCGGCGGCCCGCGAACTGTTCACCCATTAAGCAGCAGGGGATGGTTAGGGCGACTATGGTATTGAAAACAAACCGTGTGGAGAATCCGGGCCGTATCAGGCAAAAGAATGAAATGCTTATTCTGCGGGCGGCGGAAATTGAATTCGCCCGCCACGGTTTCAAAGGCGCGACAGTTCAGCAGATTGCAGACACCGCGGGGCTGCCCAAGGCTAACGTTCACTATTACTTCAAGAGCAAGCACGACCTTTATCTGGCGGTATTGAGCGATATCGTCGAACTCTGGAACTCCGCCTTTGACGCCATCCGCCCGGAAGACAGTCCGGCGGACGCCCTGGGACGTTATATCCGCTCCAAGGTAATGTTGGCGAAAACCCATCCACTGGCCTCCAAGATCTTCGCGACGGAGATAATCAGTGGGGCGCCTACGCTGGGCAAATATCTGAAATCCAATAACCGCCAATGGGTCAGGGAAAAATCGGCGGTGATCCAGTCCTGGATCGATCAGGGTAAAATCGACCCCATTTCCCCGGAACACCTGATTTTCCTGATTTGGAGCGCAACGCAGCATTACGCGGACTTCAGCACCCAGATCGAAGCGGTGCTGGGACGCAAAAAGCTGACCTCCAAGGATTTCGACTTCGCCGCGGATAACCTCATCCGCATCATCCTGAAAGGCTGTGGCGTCAAAACTCCCTGACAGGACCTTAATGCGATAAATTATTCGCTTTCAATGAACTTTCCTCTTTGACCGGAGTCTAACCACGGCAGACGTGGTTAAGGCTCTGGGCCTCGCGTCCGGGCCGGTTTCCTCTGTTGATCATCGTAATCCCCGGGGAGAACCTGTATGAAAATACTGCTGTCCTTAATGCTGGCGCTGTTTCCCGCGCTGGCTTCCGCGCAATTGGGCCCTCAGTCGGACTGGGGCGATATCTATCGGAACCGTTTCTATTCGCCGGATATGCCGGTGGTGACCTTTCACGCCAAATCTTCGAATGGCGTGGGCTCGCAGTTAATATTCGCCAGAGTGAATGAAGTCAGCCGTTTTGTTGGAGCGGATGGCGTGGAGTATCTGTATGGCGGGACCGCGGAAATCTGCAATAGCTATGCAGTGACCGGCAGCCTGAGCGACAGCGATCGGGTTTGCCTGTTGAAGGAAAAGGTGGAGCTGGTGCGGCCGCGCGCCTATCAATTTGAGTTTTGCGTTTTTCGCAGCGATGGCGACTGCGCTGGCTATGCGACATCAGCGAAGCAATACCCATTGATCTACGATGTGGCCGTCTACCGGAGGCTGAGTGAAAGCGACGCCTTTCATAGCGGCGCGCCGCCAGCATTCACCAAACGCGTGCAAGTGCGGGAGTGCGCGGATTGCGCCGGTCGACTGCGCTAAGGCCCTACTCGAAAACGATGTGCGGGCGCCAGTGTCAGGCCGCCCGCCAGTCGGGAAAGTCCAAAGGCAAGCCATGCTTCGCCCTGGCTTTCAGGCAGCCCTCTGAACCGGCTTCGAACTCCCGGCAGGGAGTGGGCCTTTGTTCGTAAATGGAGCAGGTCGTATAGCCGCCAATATCGCCGCATAACGCGCGACAACGGGGTTGCGGCTGATTGGTGCCAATCATCACGCTACGCCAGGGATTCAGCTTCTCCGTGAACTCCAGCGGCACTACACCGCCGGACTCGGCATCCGCCTCTGCCCAATAAAAAGACACACGAAAACTGGCGCAACAGGCGCCACAGGACAAACAGGGGTTGTCCACACTCATTGCCACACACTCCGTGCACAACAACCAGCGCTAACTCTGGATGGTTTGATAGATAAATCTGCTTGGGCGACGACCGGGAAATCGGCATGGAAACCGTTCGGTCGCCGTAAATCGGAGGCCATTATCTGTTCAATTCCGCATTTTGGCAATATAGTCAGTAAATAGAGGTATAAACTGAGGGAGGGCGTCGTCGACTCCAGCTCGGGCATTCGGCCTAAGTGCAAGGCGGGATTACTATTTTTTTAGGATTATGCACAATCACACACCGGCTGAAGCCCACCGTTAAGAGATCGCTGTTCGCTTGACGGTCAGGGGAAGACCGAGCAAATGGATGTAACGTGTAAATCGGGTCATCAACAGGAATGGCAATGAGAATTTTTCATGGTTGGCGCTTTGAATAAACATTGGTGGTCGGCGCTTATCCTACTTATGTTCACTGCGCCCCTGGCGGCGGCGCCTTCTGTTTCTCCCTATGGCCATAAAGGCGAGATCTCCGGGGAACACCAAGACAAAGACGGCTTGCGCCCCATGACGTATTCCCTGCGCTGGGAGTTGTATCCGTTGTTGAGCGGTCCCGCCGTAAGCGGTTCCATCAAGTGGAAGGCGCAGCCCGGGCTGGTGGACGCCGAGCTGGGCGCCGGCATTCAGGGCGACAGCATACCGCCGGAGGTCGCCGCCACTATCCTGCCTTATGACATGACTGTCTATCTTTGCGGACCCAGCAATGCGTTCAAACAACCGGTTTGTCTTGATGTGGACCCGGGCATGGCGAAACCGGGCGGAGGCGACTGGTCTCTATCGCTGCCTCATCAGCTCAACTGGAGCAATCTGCTTTGGACGCCTGGCGAAGACGGTCGTCTGTGGTTGACGGAAGAACAGGCCAAAGGCGTGGTGCGCAAAGGCTTCAAACCGACCCGCGTGCGTATCGCCAAGATGAATTGGGACTTGTCCGGTTTGCGCCGCTGGGCTGCCGAATTCTATCCATTTGAAGAAATTAGAGCGCTGGAGACACGTGTGTTCAGCCAGCTCGACGTCATCGCCAGAGCGCATCACTTATCTCTATCTCCTATCCGCGAAAAGCTGGATGTCTATAAAAGCACGCATACGCCCATTGTGTATCGGGACAAGCTCAAGGCGATTCTCGCCAGCTTTGACGCTGGCCTGTTGGATCCCATGCTGGAGCCAGGGCGTCGCGACGCCCTGACCCAACAGGCGCTGCGAGTGCGTTCTGATATGGCGCGGGAAGACGTCGCTCACAGCAGAAGGGTGGCTGAACTGGATAAACAGGCGCGGGCGCAGAAGCTGCAGTGGGAGCAGGCGCTGTATCGGCGCGTGTGGCGGGATGAAACCAATGAAGCGCTGCGTTTACAGGCGCAGTATGACTATCTGCTGCAGCAAACGGAGCGCTTTGGCGTGAAGTCGCCGGATGCCTTCGGCTGTGAAGAATATCTGCTGGCGTTCGCGGAATCAGGCGAAGAAGAACTGCGTGAGCGGTTGGAGTGCGTACAGGAGTACGATGGCTACCTGCTCAACAAACTGGCGCAAACGGAAGCATTGCTGGACCTGCACGACGCCACGGCGGCGAAAGGCAAGTTGCGGGGCAAAATTGAAGAGGCGCACGAGCAGGTCGAGAAAGAGATCGCCGATAATTTACTGGCGATGGAGCAATACTATGACCGGCTGAGCCGGGATAAAGGTCAAAAAGACGCTTTTTCCGCACAGCGTAAAGCGGAGCAGGAGCGTCTGTTCCGTCATTGGTTGCAGAAATACGCGAAAGGGGCGCTGGCGCAGGCGGAGCAGTCAGTGAACAGCCTGCGCCGGGTGCTGATGGCCGGGGGCATGACTCCTGACGCCGCCCCGGATGATTCCGCCAATCGAGCCGATAAGAAAACTCCGTCCCCGACGCTGTCCGGCGGAACCCTTTAAATCCATGCGCTCTGATTGCAGCGCGACTAAGATCAACGAGACCTTGTGCCGAACAAACGATAGGTGACGGCGGATTACGACGGAATGGAAAAAGCGCAGATCGAAGAATTTATAAAGTCCCGGGGAACGGTGGATGACATCCTGTCGCCGTCGGCCTGGCGGGCGTTTTGGACGCGCTTGCAGAATGAGCTGATCGGCAGGGCGATGAGCAACAACCGGGCGGCGGATTCGGAAGAGTTGCAGACGGCGATGGCGCAGGTGGAATCAGTCTGGCGCAAATTGGGCGAACAGTTGCAGGAGCGCTTGGGCGTGGTGCTGCTTGATGCGCCAGATGGGCCGGACAAAGACAGCGGGATTCACGACGCCATTAACCAGGGAATTGTCGATAGCCTGTGCAGACAGGGGCTGGAGCATAAGTTCTGGAACCTGCAACTGAAAAAATCCTCCCCTAAACCAAAGCCGCAACCGCAGCCATCGCCTTTTAAGGCCGGCAATGGCGTCGTTGCCGAACCTAAAGCGATGAACCGGGCGGTGCGGGTCGTACGCCCCGACGTTAAAAAAACGCTTACCTCTCACCTTCGTTCCCGACGTTTTGTCTTCGCCGGCGTCGCCATCCTGGCGGCGATTGGCGTATTGGCGCTGCCATTCGGCTGGGTGACGCCGACGGCGATTTTATGGTGGCTGGCGTTCGCTGTATTTTGCGCAGTCGGCGTGATTTTTCCCAATCTGTACGGCCGTCGCACCACGCAGTTTTTTATTGCATTCGCGGTGATCCTTGGCCTGATCGGCTTGCTGGGCAAGGCGGCGGAGACGCCGCGCTGGCGTGGCCTCAAAACAGGTGTTGTCGCTGTCACCTATCCTGCTTACAACCTGCTGGGCCTGCATAAATTTATCGATATCAGCTCCGTGCGCCAGTTGATGGTGGGTGGACGCACGCATATCAGCGTGGATAAGCGTCTGTACGATGAAGTTATCGGACAGGGCGAGCTGGTGGTGCAAGTGGATAATCAAAGCCCCTGGCGTCTGTCTCCGAGGGGGCTGCGCGTCTTTGCGCCGGAGCAGGGCTGGCTGCGACTGCTGGCGTTCGGCCTGGACGCGCCAGGATTGTGGCGGGGAGAACCGATAGCGCCATACAGCCGAGGCGAATGGCGTTTGCTCGTCCCCTCCCCGGGAGAGAGCGCCGCTGCGCTGACGCAGGCCGGTTTGCAGGACAACGCCTCTCTTGCAGAGGCGCAGAACGCTCTGGAGTCACTACGTGGCCTGGCTCGTTATGGCGAGGACTTGTCGAGCGCTCTGGAGCCCCAATACCAGATTTCCCATTATGACCGGCAGGCGGAACTGGAAAAGATGTTCGACCGCCTGCTCGCCAATTGACGGAATGCTGCGGAGCGTGTGGTCAGAGCAGATCCGTCAGTAACACGCCGATGCCGATGCGCTCCACTGACGCGTTATAGTCCATCAGGTTTTCGCCGTAGCCATTGAAGTACTGCACGTAACCACGCAGCCGCTTCCATAATGGGAAGGTAAACCCTAGCTCCACCGCGCCTTTGTTATCTTCGCGCAGATTGTTGCGCAGCATGAGACTGGCTTCGTAGTTATCCCAACGGTAGGCGGTGGTGAATTCGAAGTGCCCCATGTAGTCGTCGATATCGGGATTGTCGTCGCCTTTAGGATCAAGTCTGTCCTTTTTCTGGTCCTCTGGAATCCTCCACCAGGGCTTCAGACTGAAAACGAAGCGGTTATGCTCCCAGATGAAGTTGGCGTAGATGCGATTCCAGCTCCGCGACAGTGGTTGCGAGCGGCCATTGGACTGGTGGCTGAAGCCAACCGCCAGCAGACTGAAATCAGCGGTGGAAAAGGTCCAATCCACCGGCGCAATCCAGAAAACTTCCGGCTCGTAATTGGTCTCCCGAAATGGCGCGGAATAATCGTGGTTGTACACTTGCCAGAAGGACTTGAGGGTCACGCCGAAAAATATGGCGTCCGAGTCGATGAAAGTTCCTTGCGCCAGAGGCACTTTCAGGCTGATTTGAAACTTCGCCTCCAGGTTGTCCAGTTCCGCATCTTCCCCAAGGTCGTAAGCCTCGCGTAACGGTTCGCTGTTAGGGTTTTTCAGATAGGACACCGGCATCAGGTAGTTACGCAGGTGCGGGGTGATCACACTGCGGCTGTTGCTGGAAAGCTGCTCCCGCATAATGCGTTCGGCGATAACGCTTTCTCCATTTTTCACTGTGGGGCTGGCGTCTTCAGGAATTTTCGGAATCTCTATACCGCAACGGCTTTTCAGCTCATCGATGGTCATATCGCCAGGGCCCTGGGTCAGCGCTTTGAACACGCAGGTTTCAGTTTCATCCTGATCTTTTTCTTGCAACTGGGCCTGAGCGGGCAGGGCGTTGACGCCCAGCGTCAAGGCGCAGCAAAAGGTAATAGTATTCAGTCCATTAGGCGCTGATTTAGAAAATTTCATACTCTGGTAATATCCGCGTTGGGCAGGTTATGGAAGCATACGTGACAGAGAGCCGCGATTGTAAATCTAACCCGGATTTATGACAAAACCGCTCCCATCTCATAGGACGTTATAACTAAGGACATTTTCAAACGCGCTGTCAGGTCGTGAGGCATGCGTTCGTCGTCGGCCCGTCTGCGCCCAGCGGAGGAAAGATACATGTTGATGGGTAAAACCCTGAGTGGATTGAGATTATGTGTACTGGCAGCCTGCGTCGGCTGGGCGGCCTCCAGCGCCGCCGCGCTGCCACTGGCCGACTCACAGGGGCAGCCCTTGCCCACCTTGGCGCCCATGCTCAAGGAAGTGAACCCCGCTGTCGTCAACATCGCGACCTACGCCAGGCAGGAATCCTACAGCCCTTTAATGCAAGATCCTTTCTTTCGTCATTTCTTCAATATTCCAGACAACCGGCGGCCTCGCGAGCAACGTCGCCAGCAAAGCGCCGGTTCCGGGGTCATCGTCGATAAAGATAATGGCACGGTGGTCACCAACTACCACGTCATCAAAGGGGCGGATGAGGTGCATGTATCGTTGACGGATGGCCGTACCCTGAAGGCGGAAGTGCTGGGAGGCGACCCTGACGCCGATATCGCCGTTCTGAAAATTGAGGCGGATGATCTGAGCGAGGTGAAGATGGCGGACTCGGACAGGCTGGAGGTCGGGGATTTCGTGGTCGCAATCGGCAACCCCTTCGGACTGGGCCAAACCGTCACCACCGGCGTCGTCAGCGCATTGGGACGCACAGGACTGGGCATTGAAGGTTACGAAGACTTTATTCAGACCGACGCCTCCATCAACCCCGGCAACTCCGGCGGCGCGCTGGTTAACCTGCGCGGCGAATTGATTGGCATTAATACAGCTATCCTGGCGCCGACCGGAGGCAATGTCGGCATCGGATTCGCCATTCCTATTAACATGGCCAAGGCCAGCATCGACCAGATCATTGAGCACGGCGAAGTAAAACGCGGGCAACTGGGCGTGGGGATTCAGGACATCACGCCGGATTTGCGTCAGGCCTTCAAGCTGCGTAACGGCCAGCGTGGTGTTCTGATCACCAGTGTCGCCAAAGGGTCTGAGGCGGAGAAGGGCGGTTTGAAGACGGGAGATATCATCATCGCCATTGACGACAAGCCCACGCGTAGCGCAGGCCATCTGCGCAGTCAGATCGGCCAGCGCAAAATCGGCGACAAGCTGCGTGTGACTATTTTGCGTGAGGGCGATGAAGAGGTCGTGAAAGTGACATTGCAGGAGCCGCCTAACAGCATTGCAGGCGAGACCCGTATCCACAAGCTGCTGGAAGGCGCCTCGTTTGAAGATAATCCAGACGGCTCAGGCGTAGTGGTGATAGGATTGGCGCCCAACTCAAACGCCGCCTATAGCGGTCTGCGTCCTGGCGATGTCATCATCGGCGCTAATAATCGCCGGGTAAATTCCGTAAGCGACCTGCAAAAAGTGGTGGACGCCGGAGAGACCAAATTGCTCCTTCTGGTGCAGCGGGGCGGCGGCGCCTTTTATCTGGTGATTCGTTGATTTGATCAGTAACAAGACGATGGCCGATACAAGTCGGCCATCATCTGCATGAATTGGGGATATGAGGTTCAGTATATTTTCATACTGTGAATATGAAGTGTGTAGCCCCGATCATAACCCGATTCACTGACTTTCTTTTCCAGCTCTGCGGATGCTTGTATGGCTACAGGCTCCTCTCTACCATCAACCGCGATTCGCCCGGAAATATCAAAAGTGCAGGCGTCGCCGGTAAACTTGGCGGCATGAGTAAGCGTATACACTTTGCCGTCAGCGCCATAAGTTTCAGTCTTTCTATCAACGTTAGGCTCACTGCCTTCTCTCCACTCCGTCAATACGGTGAAAGGCTTCTTACATACCGGCGCTGAGGCGTTCAACGATTCGGATTCCAGCACCAGATATTCATCAATAGACTCTTTTTTGAGCAGGTCTAAATGCAGCGCCAGCCTGGGTTGTATTGCTGAGATTTTTTTATCCTCCACATCGGTGCTGGATAAAGTGGTTTCATAATTAAACCCCTCGAAGAATAGCTCTACTTCGAGTTGTCTCTGTAGACTCTGGCTGGGTTGAAGGAATTTGCCCAGCAGTTTCGTCGCCACTGCCTGACAAACGTCTGACGTCTGCTCGCTCGTGTTGAGGCCATGCCCGAACGTAGTGGATTCTTCTACAATGTTGAGTTGCAGAGGGTACCAGTCGAAGTCCCCATTCGACCAAGACTTTTGCGAGTAAGAGTGGCCGGAGAAATAATTAGCTGGGTATCCATTGCCCGACAGTGTTTTATAACCTGAAAGATCGCAATCTTGGTAGGCGCTGGCGGGTGGCGGGGAGTCATTCGATCCACCGCCTCCACCTCCACCGCAGGCCGTCAACAAGACTAAGGGAAACAACAAACACAAAGGTGAGTACTTCATTCAACAACTCCTTGGTTGAAAATCAATCGAGATAGGAAATACTCCGCCAATCGAAATCTATTGACGATATATCTCAGCAATAAAAAGCATGTGTTCCAGAACATATAACAGGCGTAAAAAAGGCAGGTCAGACTCCTTTCTGTACAAATAAAAATGGTCCTTGCGCTTGTATATAAAGCAATGCGACGAGTGAGGCGAAAGTATAGGAATACAGGACGCCTGACAAGCCTGTTTTGTCGTTTTGGTAATTATGATTTTCAGTTCAGGTAATTGATTAGTATGAAAAATATCTAATAGTGGGTATGATCCACCTTCACCTGGACAGGTGAGGAATATTTATTAAAAAGGAGAAGTCAGTATGACCAAAACACTAGCAGGGCTACTTTTAGCAATATCCACTACTGCATCCGCACAGTTCCAAGTCGAAAATAATGTTGAGTATAGCTTTATACATCTGGATAGGGTTTCGCTGTTTCCTGAACTGAAACTTGGCGAGTCTGTCTACGTTAAAGATATTGATTTTTGTATGGATGAAAAAGGCGCACTATATGCTGGCGCTAACGGCTATCACTTCTATCCCACTATAGATGCGCCCTTTGTGATAACGTCGGTAGGAGAGGGTAAAGTGGCAATAACTCATATATCCGAGAAAAACGGTTTTCTGCTAAATGGTCCGGCCGTCCAGATACTGCACAAATTAAAGCAGGAAGACTTGAGCAACCCATGGAAGTGTGGCTTGGAGGGCGCGGAAAATATTCGATTAGAGTCTCGTTCGCCGTATAAAGTGGAATCTTTGTTTGGCCATATCAGCTATGAAGGTTTGGCTGAGGCAGTTAATAAAGAGTTTGAATCACGTTATGGCTCTGATGTTACATACTCGACCGTAATTCGCATATACGAACCCCGTGAGACCGAATAAGCCATTGTCTTAATTTCTTATCCACGCTCGGCGCCCTGCCGCACCGGGCGTTCCCTTCAATTCATGACATTTAGTCTTACCCGGATAACTGCGGATTTTTCCTTGACCGGATACTGCGGTATCATGGCCGCCATTTCCATCAGTTTCAGCGGCGGACTCCCGTTGCTGTGAGTAACGAAGATCTTCCTATGAATCTGCAACAATTGCTTGAACAAAAAATCAGCGCAGCGCTGCATGCGGCGGGCGCTCCAGAAGGCTCTCCGGCGATCGTGAAGCCGTCCGGCAAGCCTCAATTCGGCGACTATCAGGCCAATGGCGTGATGGGCGTCGCCAAAGCGCTGAAAATGAACCCGCGCGAATTGGCCACCAAAGTCCTGGACGTTCTGGATCTGGGCGACATGGCCGAGAAAGTCGAAATCGCCGGCCCTGGTTTTATCAATATTTTCCTGAGTACAGACTGGATGAGTCAGAGCCTGCGCCAAGTGCTGGCTGATCCGCGCCTGACCATTCCTCTGGACAGCCCCAAACAGACCGTCGTAGTGGATTACTCCGCGCCTAACCTCGCGAAAGAAATGCACGTTGGCCATCTGCGCTCCACCATCATCGGCGACGCCGTTGTCAGAACTCTGGAGTTCCTGGGCCATCGGGTGATTCGTCAGAACCACGTGGGCGACTGGGGCACCCAGTTCGGCATGTTGCTGGCTTACATGAACAAGTTGAAGGCGGAGAACCAGCAGACTCTGTCTATGGAGCTGGCTGATCTGGAAAACTTCTATCGTCAGGCCAAGAAGTGTTTTGACGAAGATCCTGAATTCAAAGATAGCGCGCGTCAGTATGTCGTGAAGCTGCAGTCCGGCGATCAGGAATGTCTATCGCTGTGGAAGACCTTCATTGATGTCTCTCTGCAGCATTGCGAAGACGTATATGAGCGGCTGAACGTGAGCCTGACGCGGGCGGACGTGATGCCGGAAAGCGCTTATAACGAAGATCTGCCGAATGTAATCGATGATCTGCGCGAGAAAGGCCTGCTGACCAACAGCGATGGCGCTGAGTGCGTCTTCATGGACGAGTTCAAAGGCAAAGACGATGAGACGTTGCCGCTGATCGTGAAGAAGTCTGACGGCGGTTACCTGTACGCCACCACGGACCTGGCGGCTTTGCGCTACAGAGAGCGGGTTCTGAAGGCGAATCGGGTGCTTTATTTCGTCGATGCGCGGCAGTCATTGCACTTGAATCAGGTCTATGCGGCCGGTCGCAGGGCGGGCTTCGTCAGCCCGGATATGTCCCTGGAGCATATGGCGTTCGGCATGGTTCTGGGCACGGACGGCAAGCCCTTCAAGACTCGGGACGGCGGCACCGTCAAATTGGCGGATCTGCTAACCGAAGCGCAAGGTCGGGCATACGCCGTCGTGAAAGAAAAGAATCCGGAAATGCCGGAAGAAGAGCTTAATCGCATTGCTCACGTCGTCGGTATGGCGGCGGTGAAGTATGCGGATCTGTCCAAGAACCGCACCAGCGATTATATCTTCAGCTTCGACGCCATGCTCAGCCTGGAAGGCAACACTGCGCCATACGTGCAGTACGCATACAGCCGGGTAGTGAATGTCTTCAAGAGAGGCGAAGTCGGTAATCTGACCTTTGAGGGCGACCTGCAACTGGTGGAGCCCATCGAGCGTGCGCTGGCGGTCAGGTTGTTGCAGTTCAATGAAATACTGCACTCTGTGGCGTCTGAAGGCTGTCCGCACATTTTGTGTGGCTATCTCTATGATTTGTCCAAAGAGTTTGCAAGCTTTTATGAAGCCTGTCCGATTTTGACGGCCGAAGAACCTGTACGTAGCTCGCGTCTGATGCTGTCATTGCTCATCGCCAAGACCCTGAAACAAGGCTTGGATCTGCTGGGCATTGAAACCCTGGAGCGGATGTAAAGCCCATCCGCTTTCTCCGCCCCTAATGGAATGATTCGGTTGGGGCGGAGCGAACGCAGAATGACATTGACGCTATATTTATCCCCTGAAATAATCACGCGATGATTTATATCGATATTCATATTGTTTCGCGAATTGAGGGCGTTCCTGGTGGGGCGTCCGTAATTCGTGAGCAACTCTAAGTTCGCGTAATTGCGAAATCAGCCCCGCCGTATCAACGGACGGGGCTTCGTCACGCCTGTAGGAAGTTGTATCCCGTTCGTTGCCGGCATTCTCAAACGGAGTACACACTCATGACACAAAATATTTACGACACCGACTCATTCTTTGAGGGCTACAGCCAATTGCCACGGTCCCTGAAAGGGCTGGATGGAGCGCCGGAATGGGCTTCCATCAGAGCGCTGATGCCGCCGTTGGACAACGCCAATGTGGCCGATTTAGGCTGCGGATTTGGCTGGTTCTGCCGGTGGGCGCGGGAGCAGTCCGCAGCCAGCGTGCTGGGTGTCGACGTCTCTCAAAACATGCTGTCCAAGGCGGAAGAGATGACGTCTGACGCTCATATTCAGTACGTTCGCGAGGATCTGGAGACGCTGACCCTGCCTGAGAACAGCTTCGATCTGGTCTACAGCTCGCTGACGCTGCATTACATCGCCAATCTGCAAGGTTTGTTCGAGCAGGCGTATAAGAGTCTGAAACCGGGTGGTTGGCTGATTTTCTCCGCGGAGCATCCGATCTATACAGCGCCCAGGCGACCGGGTTGGGCGGAAGACCAGCACAAAAACACACTCTGGCCTATCAACCAGTATCTGGTGGAAGGACCACGAACCACTGATTGGCTGGCGGATGGCGTGGTCAAACAACACCGCACTTTGGGTACGTATCTGATGATGCTGATTAATGCCGGCTTCACCCTGAAGCATCTGGAAGAATGGCGTCCCAGTGCGGAGCAAATCGAGGAATGTCCAGAACTGAAAGTTGAATTAGAGCGACCGATGTTCTTTATCGCTGCGGCGCAACGCGTTGAATAGCGACTGATTAAAACACGACTCGATTAAGTGAGAACCGAGGCGGCGATCCTGTCTGTGAGGCGCCGTCTTTTCTTTGCTTTTTTGCTCCGACGCATGGCGTCAGCCTGGCGGGTTGACATCCTTCTGTTCGGACGCATAATGTCCAGCATGATTACTTTCAACCTTCATCCAAAGCATCTGCATTCACTGTCGCATCGTCGGCTGGGAGAGCTATTGCTTGGTTGAAAGTTAAGCCCGTTCACTGAGAAAGCCCTCCCAGCGTTGCTGCGAGGGCTTTTTTATTGTTTTTAAATCAGTGAATGGGAATCCATTATGGAATACAAAATTGAAGGTATGGCCAAAGGCGTACGCATTATCAGCGGCGAGACGGCGAAGAAGCGTAGGGCGTTGCTGAATCAGATGATCACGCTGGCGGAAGCGAGTGGTTTTGAAGAGGTGATTCTGCCTTCCATTGAGCCGTCTCAAGTTTATGTGGACAAAGCCGGCGAGGAGATACTGGGGCAGATGTATGTGTTTCCGGATAAGAAAGGTCGTTCTTTATGTCTACGTCCAGAAGGGACTGCCACCGTACAACTGGTGGCGGATAAGCACTTCAAGCGCAGAAAGAATGTGCGGCTTTGGTATTTTGAGCGCTGCTGGCGTTACGAACAGCCGCAGGAAGGGCGCTATCGGGAGTTCTTTCAATTTGGCGTAGAAGTCATTAATCCCAGTACGCCAACCGTTCGGCAAGAGCTGATCGATCTGGCGGAGAAGATGGTGTCGCTGCAAACCCCGGAATATGAAGTATTTAGCGCCGTGAAGCGCGGCTTGAGTTATTACATGGAGGACGGCTTCGAAATCTCTGTGCCCAAGTTGGGAGCGCAGAAACAGGTCGTGGGCGGCGGGGCCTACAAACAAGGGATTGGTTTCGGGATTGGCTTTGATCGTCTGATGCTTTGTTAGGTAACGCCTGATCGATTATCTACCGTGCGCTATGGATGGGGAAATCCACCTGATTTATCAGGCATTCTGAATTTCCCTGTCCTCATTTCCCCGCTTGCCCTGAGCTTGACCTCATTTCCCCCGTTCACCCAGAGTCTGTCCTCATCTCCTCCGTTCGCCCTGAGCCTGTCGAAGGGCCTTCCATGGCGACTCAGGAAAAAAGCCGACTTCCCGGATGTTGATTAAAGGCCATCGCCTATGGATTAGCTCTCTGGGAAGCCCTTCGACAGGCTCAGGGCGAACGGAGTACATATAGACTGGAGAGAAGAAAAGGTCGTGTTTGGCGATGCCAAAGTCCGTTATTGAGCGGCTGCCAAGACGACCAGTTCAGACTACCTTTTCACCAATTCAACCCGACGGTTCTTGGCTTTGCCTGCTTCACTTTCGTTGGAGGCGACTGGGGCCGCCATACCCACGCCCAAAGCGGTCATGCGCTCGGCGCCAATCTTGTATTGACTCACCAGCGCATCCATCACAGCTTTGGCGCGGCGTTCGGAAAGACTGCGGTTGTAATCAAGCGCGCCGGCGTTATCGGTGTGGCCGACAATTAACACCTTCAGAGACGGCTGAGACTTCATAAGCTTGGCGATTTCCGCCAGGGTTTCCTCGGATTCCGGTTTGATATCCGCTTTGTCGGTGTCGAAATAGACGCCATACAACGCGATATGCCCCTCCGCGTCCAGACCTTTCGCCATGGCTTCTGCGTCCACTATCACCATGCCTGACTGCATGGGAGCGGATTCCACCACCTGCGTATTCACGAACACCCGGTTTTTATCCTGTCCGCCAATGGAGTAGGCCTTGGTGATATACACCGCCACATGCACGGTTTGATCTTCCCGGGTCAGGCGCGCCAGTAAGTAGCGTTGATCCTTTTCGTGAAACATCATTTTTACGGTGAGGTCCTTCGGCGTCACGATTTCGTTGAATGGACGCCCGGCGGGTTTACCACCGCACTCTTCATTCTTGCAGCTGAACAGGATCTCGAAACCCGCGCCGGTCAGCGCTTCCTCATAATTACGGGAGACTTCCAGCGTGCTGCGTCCTTCGGGGATACGGTAAGCCACACGAGTTAATTTCCCCTCCAACTCCAGAAAAGCGCCGGGATTTTTGTCCTTGCCGCCCCGTTGTTGGATCGGCGTCTGCGCCAGGGATACTTCAGTGAAAGCCTGTTTTTCGTATTTGATGATTTCCGCGCCAGCGTAACGGGACACCATGGGATGATCCTCTGCGCCGGGTAGGTCGCCCGCCGTCGCATAGGGCGTAATGAGGATGCAGAACAGTGCCGCCAAGCGCCAGAATAAGCGAGCCGTCATAACGATAAGCCTCCACTATGAATAGAAGAAAAGTAGCTCACAACGCCAAAATACTGCATAGGCGTTTCAAGATTACTGCGTATTTCGGGTTGCTGACCAGCTATTATTCAGGGATAACGAGCGCAATATTTCATTGACTTGCGGACGATATCCTGTGATGGCTGAACCTTCCGGTACGCTCACTTTACTTCTCCTTGGCGGCGGGCATACCCATGCGTTGCTGTTGCTGGGGCTGGCCCATGATCCTTTGCCTAATGTGCGGGTGGTTCTGGTTTCCGAGCGGCCGCTGAGTCCTTATTCAGGCATGTTGCCTGGGCTGGTGGCGGGGCATTATCAGTATGCAGAGGCGCATATTGATTTGCTGGCTTTGTGCCGTCAGTCGGGAGTGGATTTTGTCGAGGGGCGGGTGAAAGCGCTGGACTGTTCACGGCGCATGGCGTTTCTGGAAAGCGGAGAAGCGCTGCTCTACGACTATCTGTCTCTCAATATTGGCGCCGTTCCGGATTTGAGCACGCCGGGAGCGTCTGACTATGCGATTCCTGTTAAACCTATCGCCGATTTTTGGCCCCGCTGGCGCGAGGTCTATGAAGGCCTGTGCGTCGATCAGGAGCAGCGGAATATCGTTGTGGTGGGTGGCGGCGCAGGCGGAGTGGAATTGGCGTTCGCTATCGCCCACGCGTTGCAGTCGGTCCCTGTCGCCCATCGTGTGACCTTGGCTGCGCGCAGCGAACCGGTGGCGGATTACCCACGGAGTATGCGGCGCTGGTTGCAACGCCGTTTTGATCGCTATGGCGTGATGACGCAAGCCGACTTCGAGGTCGCGGAAGTGACGTCAGAGAGCCTGGTGGATAAGGCCGGGCGAACGTTGCCGGCGGACCATGTGTTCTGGTGTACGCAAGGTAAAGCGGCGTCATGGTTAACCGAGACGGAGTTGCCTTTAACCTCCGAGGGTTTTATTCGCGTTGCCCCCAGTCTGCAAAGCATTGCCTTTCCTGAGGTGTTCGCCGTCGGGGATTGCGCCTGGATTGACGCTTCCCCCACGCCCAGGGCGGGCGTATATGCAGTGCGCCAGGCCCCATTCTTACTTGATAATCTGCATCGTCTGCTACGAGGTCTGCCGATGCGGGCGTATCAGCCACAGCGGCGCTTTTTGAGTTTACTGGCTTGCGGCGGGCGCGATGCGGTGGGCGCACGAGGATGCATCAGTCTGGCGGGCGGATGGGTATGGCGTTGGAAAGACGCTATCGACAGGCGCTTTATGCGGCGTTTTCCTCGCGCCTGATGGCGCTCGGTTGAACTACGCCTAAGCAATTTTCTGAGTTATTCAGTCCTTATCGTTTTGCGTTGACGAATCAGGCGCGTCATAGTCACCGCGATAATAGGCGTCTTCCATTGCCTGATACCGGCCGCTTTCGCGTAGGCGCCGCAATCCTTCGTTGAACTGGAGGATAAGTCTGGCGTTCATCGGCCGCTTGCGGGAGAGCATGAGTCGATATTCATGGCGATCGAACACTGTGGCCGAGTGAGTGATGAGCGCCTGCTCCTGGGGCGAAAAGTGTTTACGCAATGCGCCGTACCCTACGGCTCTGGCGAGAGGGAAGGCGTCTACCCGTTGTCGCAACAACATATGCATTCCCACTTCGATGTCGCGCACTCCGACCAGCGTGACCTGTCCAGACTCCACTACCTCTCTCCAAACGCCAAGCTTGGACCCCAAGGGCACGGCGATAGACTCGCCACGCAGGTCGGTTGGCGATTCCGGCTCCAAGGGAAGGCTGCGCAGGTGGAACAGCACTTCATCCTGAGTGGCCACCACATCGCTGAAATAGGCGAATTCACTCCTGTGCGGGGTTTGCGTCCAAAGCAGCGACCCGTCGATTTGCCCCCTTTCCACCATCGCTTCGGCGCGCGCCCAAGGGTAGAACTGGTACTCCACCTGCACGCCCACGGCGGCGAACGCTTCCGTGACCAGATGGGAGGCGAAGCCATAGTGAGGCAGACGTTCGGAAAGAAAAGGCTCCCACTCCCCATTGGCCAGAATCACCTGCTGGTCTGCTTCCGCCCTCACGGTGGCGGCGCAAGCCAGCAATAAAAATAGACGAAGCCAATAGAGCATGGGGTGCAAAAGGGGTAGTGCGACGTTCTTTTAATATCTTTAACTATAGCTGAATCATGGCCGGGCTTATTGCAGGCATGTGACGACAGAGAAATAAGAGGGGAGATGAGGCATTAGCGAAGGCCCGCATCAAACTCGGGCCTTTGCATTGAATGGATGGGTCAGGTTATTCCTGAGTTGGAGAGCCGACTTCTCTCACCAGCTTTGAACTCCAGGGGCACCAGATATTGCCGGGTAGAAAGGCGCCGCCAACTTCGTTCAGGTGTTCTTGCACGTATTGCATGGAGGCGTCGCACACTTCCACTGCAAACTCGAAGAAGCTGATGGTGTCTGTATCCAAGTGATATTGCCATTTGGGGTTGTAAGGGGCCGGAGAGGGCGTGACATAGCCCATGACGTGATAAAAGTCCTCCTGACCGTTAGCCAGAATGTCCCGCGCCTGTTGAATTTTCGCTTTGTCCGTCAGCTGGATGACAAACGTCTGCTCTGGTTTGACGTCGGTGAATTCGAAGTAAGCGACCTCCGCGGAGGCGGTGGTGGCGCAGAACGCCAGTGGGGCGGCCAACATTTTGGTCAAATGCTTTTTGATAGACATAAGATACTTCCTTTTAATGTAAGACTTTCCAGTGATAACGCTCGTGATTGGTTCACGGGGCGGATTCTACTGCGTTTTATACGCCTTCAGTACCGTGCTTTTCCCAATAATTATCCCAGTTTATCGCCGATTTAAATGATCGTTATTGGCTGAGCATGACGAGCTCAAGAAATATGATCAGACGCCTATGTGCTCAAGGAGTTGTTGCTTGCATATCTGGATAAAAAGCAGTATTGGAAGCAGTTGTCCGGCGAGTATGTGCAACTGTAAAAAGGACGCCGCGGCGAGTAGCCGTTCTCGAAATGGCGATAACCTGCGCAAGGTGGCCGGCTTCGGGACGATAAGAGCAACGAGCGCCCCGGCCATGCCGTAATGGGACGGGGACTGTGTGAGTGAATGGAAACCAACGGATGTATAAAGCGAAGTTAAAACTGTATTCCTGCGTGCTGCTGTCCTCCTTGAGCCTGGGCGGCGGCATTGTCACAAATGCGGCCTGGGCTGCGGAGACAGGGAGCGTAACTGCGATGGCGCAGACAGAAGCGTCGGATCAACAGGCGGAAGCCTTGTTCGACCGTATTTTTAAAGGCTGGGTGTCGCGCAGTCCCACCTTCCAGTCTTATCTGGGCATCAAAACTGACTATGACAAATGGGACGACATGAGCGAAGCGTTCTCTGAAGAGTCGCTGCGCATCGCCAAGGCGGATCTGCAGGATCTGCTGGCGCTGGACCCCTCGCGCCTCAACCCGTCCAACCAATTGAGTTATCAGTTGATGCAACAGCAACTGGAAGCTCAGATTGAAGATTACCGCTGGCGTCACTACGACTACCCGGTCAACCAGATGTTCGGGACCCATTCCGACACGCCTTCTCTGTTGATCAATCAGCACAGCATTGACGACGTCAAGGATGCGGAAGCCTACATCAGCCGCCTCAACCGCATTCCCGCACTGTTCGATCAACTTATTGACCAGTTGGCGTTGCGGGCGGACGAAGGCGTGATTCCGCCGCGTTTTGTGTTCCCTAAAGTGATTCAGTCCAGCCGCAACATCATTACCGGCAAGCCTTTTGGCGGTGAGGAAGACAGCGCGCTATTGGCGGACTTCTCTGCGAAAGTCGCTGCGACGGACATTCCCGATGCGCGCAAGGCGGCTCTGGTCGCGGAAGCGAATAAAGCGCTGCTGACTTCCGTGAAACCGGCCTACGAAAAACTGATCGCCTATCTGGCTGACCTGGAAAAGCGCGCGGATGACAAAGCCGGGGCCTGGAAATTCCCCGATGGCGATGCGTTTTACGCTAACGCCCTGCGCCGTATCACCACCACGGATATGAGCGCGGAGGAGATTCATCAGTTGGGGCTCAGGGAAGTCGCTCGCATCCACGATGACATGCGCGCCATCATGCGGCAGGTGAAATTCAAAGGCGACCTGCGGGCGTTTTTCACCTTCATGCGTGAGGACAAGCAGTTCTATTATCCTGAAACGGAAGAGGGCAAACAGGCGTACCTGCAGAAGGCCACGGCGCTGATTGACGACATGAAAGCCAACCTGCCCAAACTGTTCCTGACTCTGCCTAAGGCGGACCTGAAGGTCAAAGCCGTGGAGCCGTTCCGGGAGCAGGAGGCGGGCAAGGCGTTTTATGAAGCGCCGGCTCTGGAAGGGGATCGTCCGGGTCTCTATTACGCCAACCTCCACAAGATGAGCGAAATGCCCATTTATGAAATGGACGCGCTGGCTTATCACGAGGGCATTCCCGGTCACCACATGCAGATTTCCATCTCCCAGGAGCTGGACCAGTTACCGACCTTCCGTAAGTTTGGCGATTACACCGCCTATATCGAAGGCTGGGGGCTGTATTCCGAACTGCTGCCTAAAGAGATGGGGTTCTATAAAGACCCTTATGCGGATTTTGGACGCTTGTCCATGGAACTGTGGCGGGCCTGCCGTCTAGTGGTCGACACCGGCATTCACGCCAAGCACTGGACCCGGGAGCAGGCGATCGACTATCTGGCGGAGAACACGCCTAACGCCCGTGGCGACGTGGTCCGGTCCATAGAGCGTTACATCGTCATGCCCGGGCAGGCCACTGCGTACAAGATCGGCATGCTCAAATTCCAGGCGCTCAGGGAAAAAGCAAAGCAGGAATTAGGTGAGAAATTCGACATTCGCGAGTACCATGATATTGTATTGCGTGACGGAGCTGTTCCGTTAAATGTTTTGGATGGACTGGTGACCGATTGGATCGATCACAAAAAAAGGGATGTTCTCGCCAAAGAAAAAGAGGCGCTTCAGGACGGGAAGTCATGAAGTCTCTGAATCTGCTTTTCTTCTTGTTGAAAACATTCACCCGACATATCTGAGTCATCGTCCATTCAGGAACGGCTATACGTACGCCTTCAGACCATTCGCCGTTGGTTCTCCCTGTGTGAGCAGGGGGCCGATGGCGTGCTGCGTGGCGATGCGCGATATAGCCAACCGTTCAGGAACAAAATAACCAGCTAAGGAGTTTGCGAGTATCTATGAAAACATTACACCTGTTAGCCGGCGCGACCATGTTGGCCGCCGCCTTTACCTTGTCGGGATGCGGCGGTTCCGGTGATGAGACTGTTTCCGTCACGCCAAAAGCGGAAGCCGCCCAAGTCAGCCAGATGGAGACCACGTCAGGAGCGAAGCAACCCGGGAGCAAGTCGACGCGAATGCACCCGGTCTCGGGAGAGCCGCTGTCCGCGGAGCAAGTGCTGGTAAGGGGTAATGGTTCGGAGCCGGGCTCCATAGATCCTCAGTTGGTGGATGACAGCGTTGGCGGCGCCATCGTCAATGATCTGTTTGAGGGCCTGACCAGCAGCGGCCCCGATGGCCAGTTGCTGCCAGGGGTGGCGGAGAGCTGGAGCGCCAGTGAAGACTTCAAGACCTGGACCTTCAAGTTGCGTCAGAACGCCAAATGGAGCGATGGCGAGCCCGTCACCGCGAATGATTTCGTCTATTCCTGGAGACGCGCGGTTAATCCTGAAGTCGGCTCCAACTACGCGTACTACATGGAAGTCGCCGGCGTCGCCAATAGCACCGCCATCGTCAACGGCGAAAAACCGATTACCGAACTGGGTGTGAAAGCGCTGGACGATTACACCCTGCAAGTGTCTCTGGAAGTGCCGGTGACCTACCTGCCCATCATGGTGTCCCATTACACCACCTTCCCCTCTCCGCAGAGAGCTGTGGAAAAATACAAAGGCGACTGGACCAAACCCGGCAACATCGTCTCCAACGGCGCCTACAAGCTGAAAGAGTGGAGTGTCGGCGAAAAAATGGTCGCCGTCCGTAATGACTATTACTGGGGCAATGCGGACACCATCGTCAACGAAGTGGTGTACTTGCCCATCGACGACACCGTCGCCGAAATGCAGCGCTTTGAAGCCGGCGAAATGCACCACACCAACACGGTGCCGGTTTCCCAGATGGAGCGTATCAAGAAAGACATGAACGATGAGCTGATTTCCGTGCCGAAGCTGGCCACCTACATGTATCAGTTCAATCTGCAGGAAAAACCCTTCGACGACGTGCGCGTGCGCAAAGCGCTGAGCTACGCTATCGATCGCGACATCATTGTCAAATACATCACCAAAGGCGGACAGACTCCCGCATACAGCATTACGCCTCCAGAAGTGAACGGCTTCCATTACGTCGCGCCTGAAATCAGCAAAATGACCCAGGCGGAAAGAGACGCCGAGGCAATCCGTCTGCTGAACGAAGCCGGCTATAACAAAGACAACCCCCTTGTGTTCGACCTGGTGTACAACACCAGCGAAGGCCATAAATCCATCGCTGTGGCCATCAGCCAGATGTGGAAAGAGAAGCTGGGCGCGATTGTGACGCCCACCAACATGGAATGGAAAACCTTCTTGACCGAAAAAGCCGCCGGTAACTTTAAAGTGGCCCGCTACGGCTGGAACGGCGACTATAACGAAGCCTCCACCTTCCTGACCCTGATGTTGTCCAACAGCGGCAACAACGACGGTAAGTGGAGCAATGCAGAGTTCGACAAACTGCTCGCCGACGCGCGTAACTCCACGGATCCCGCGCCTTTCTACGAGAAAGCGGAGCAGATCCTCAGCGAAGAAATGCCCGTCGCCCCCATCTACTTCTACCGCGGCCTGCGTATGGTCAGCCCTCAGCTCGGCGGATACGCCACTAATAATCCTCTGGACATCGCTTACGCCAAAGATATGTACATCAAGGCGCAATAGGTCAGTTTTAGCCGCCTGCGCGCGCAGGCGGCTCTACTCTAGTGGGAAAATAAAAACATGCTGAGTTTCATCATCAGAAGATTGTTGGTGGCGATTCCTACGCTGCTGATACTCGTCACTATTTCATTTACATTGATGCACGCCGCACCCGGCGGACCTTTCACCAATGAACGCAAGGTCCCGGAAGCGGTGATGAAAAACATCGAAGCCAAATACCATTTAGACCAGCCACTGTGGAAACAGTACCTCTATTATCTTGGCGATCTGATTCAAGGGGATTTGGGCCCTTCTTTCAAATACAAAGACCACACGGTTAATGAACTGATTTCGTCGAGCTTTCCCAGGTCCGCCTATATCGGGGTGCTCTCATTCGTGATCGTGGTGGTGCTTGGCGTCGGCATCGGCGTGGTGGCGGCGCTCAATCAGAACCGATGGCCCGATTACGCGGGCATGACCTTCGCCATGTCCGGGGTCATGCTGCCCAACTTCGTGCTGGCGCCCCTGTGCGTCGTGATCTTTGCGGTATACCTGAAATGGCTGCCCGCCGGCGGTTGGGAAGGAGGACGCATTGAGTATCTGATTCTACCCATCGTCGCCATGGCCACCTCCTATGTGGCGCAAGTCGCCAGGATTACACGCGGCAGTATGATCGAAACCCTCAACAGTACTTTCATTCAACGCGCCCGCGCCAAAGGCCTGCCGCGCACTCATATTATTCTGCGCCACGCCCTCAAGCCCGCCATGATTCCGGTCATATCCTATTTAGGGCCGGCGTTCGTTGGGATCGTGACCGGTTCCGTGGTGGTGGATAAAGTATTCTCCACTGGCGGCATCGGCCAGCACTTCGTCAACGGCGCGATCAATCGCGACTATTCCCTGATTCTCGGCGTCACCATTTTGGTGGGCGCGTTGACCATTTTCTTCAACGCGTTAGTGGACATTCTCTACACCGTGCTCGACCCGCGCATCCGCTACTGATAGCGGCGAACCTAGCGAATCGGATAACAAGGAATACGAATCATGCTGTTGATGGGCAAAGACAAAGGCGTGGCGGCGATGGCCGCCAACATGGGCAAATACAAAGGCCGCAGTCTGTGGGCGGACGCGGCCAGACGCTTCGCGCGCAACAAGGCGGCGTTAGTCAGCCTGGGCGTGCTGGGGTTGCTGCTGGCGTTCTCACTTTTTGGGCACTATGCCTCAGATTGGAGCAACGAGACCATTGATTGGGAACGTCTGAGCAATATTTACGAACAGGGGAAGCCCAATTTGGAAAACGGGCATTACTTCGGCCTCGATCATGTGGGGCGCGACCTGTATCAGAGAGCCGTGCAGGGCAGCCGGATCTCGTTGATGATCGGCGTGCTCGGCGCGTTTGTGGCGGTGGTCATCGGCGCTCTGTACGGCGCGGTGTCCGGGTTTGTCGGCGGTAAAGTCGACAGCCTGATGATGCGGTTGGTGGACGTGCTCAGCGCGTTTCCGTTTATGTTCCTGGTCATCGTGTTGATGGCGATTTTTGGGCGTAATGTGCTGCTGATGTTCGTCGCCATCGGAGCGGTGAGCTGGCTGAACATGGCGCGTATCGTGCGCGGCCAGACCTTGAGCTTGAAGCGCAAGGAATTTATTGAAGCCGCCTTCACCGTGGGCGTGCATCCCATGGTGATCATTCTGCGACATGTCATTCCCAATCTGCTGGGCGTGGTTATCGTTTACGCCGCGCTGCTGGTGCCGGAAATGATCATGTTTGAATCATTCATTTCCTTCCTCGGCCTGGGAGTTTCTGAGCCGCAGACCTCCTGGGGCGCGTTGATTTCGGAAGGCGCCGATAACATGCGCAGCACCCCCTGGATGCTGGCGTTTCCCATGACGCTGCTGATCGCCACGCTGTTCTGCTTTAACTTCATCGGCGACGGGTTGCGCGACGCATTGGATCCCAAGGGTAATTGAGGCGAAGGTTATGACATTGTTGCAAGTAGAAAATCTAAGTGTGTCCTTCAGCACTCCCGAAGGATCGGTCAAGGCGGTCAGCGGGCTGAGTTACAGCGTCGAGAAAGGCGCTACTCTGGGCATCGTCGGCGAGTCCGGTTCCGGCAAGAGCCAGAGCGTGTTCGCCATTCTCGGGCTGCTGGCCAGCAACGCCCATGTGTCCGGCAGCATCAGGTTCAACGGGCGCGAGCTGATTGGCCTGAGCGAGCAGGAGCTGAATCGCATCCGTTCGAAAGAAATCGGTATTATCTTTCAGGACCCGATGACTTCGTTGAACCCCTTCATGCGGGTCAGCGATCAATTGTCCGAGGTGCTGATGCACCATAAAGGGATGTCGAAAAAAGACGCGCTCAACGAAGCCATTCGTATGCTGGACGCCGTGCGCATCCCCCAGGCGCGGGAGCGGGTGAACATGTATCCCCACGAGTTCTCAGGGGGCATGCGGCAGCGGGTGATGATCGCCATGTCGTTGCTGTGTAATCCACAGATGTTGATCGCGGATGAACCGACCACGGCGTTGGACGTGACAGTTCAGGCCCAGATTATGCATTTATTGAAAGAACTACAGCGGGAACTCAGCATTTCGATCGTTCTGATCACCCATGACCTGGGCATTGTCGCCGGCGCCTGTGATCACACCATGATCATGTATGGTGGGCGTATGATGGAATACGGCTCTACATTGGATATTTTCAAAACGCCGTCCCACCCCTATACCCAGGGACTGTTGAAAGCGATTCCCAGACCGGATGACGAAGGCGACGAGCTTTACTCCATTCCCGGCAATCCTCCGAATCTGCTGAATCCGCCAACGGGATGCCCGTTTGCGGAGCGTTGCTGCGATGCGGGCGAACAGTGCGAGGCGCGCGCGCCTGCGCTGGAGGCATTGTCAGGATCGCGTTTGCGGGCCTGCCACAAGCCCTGGACGCCGCCGGTCAGAAAGGAGCCGCCCGCCGCCGGGGCGCGTCTGGAGCTGGAGGCCGGCGTGCGCGGAGATGTGTTATGAAGATGTTGCAAGATAAGAACAAAGGTAATGCCGACATGATGAGAGGAGCCGCCCAATGAGCAGCGCCAACCCGATATTAAGCGTTCAGGATCTCTGCGTCCGCTTCGACTTGCCGCGCAGCGGCGTCTGGCCGTGGCGGGGAGAGGCGTTGCAACTGAAGGCGGTGAACCACATCAGTTTCGACCTGTACCCCGGGGAAATCCTCGGCATTGTGGGGGAATCCGGTTGCGGCAAGTCCACCCTGGCGCGGGCGATTCTCGGCATGCTGCAGAACGTGCAGGGCAAAGTGGTGTGGCAGGGAGAAGACATGCTCGGACTCTCGCCCTCACAGTTGCGCAAGCGCCGCCAGAAGCTGCAGATGGTGTTTCAGGACCCCATCGCCTCGCTGTCCCCGCGCATGACCGTGGGAGAGATTATCGCCGAACCGCTGAAGACCCATTATCCGGATATGTCTTCCGCAGAACGGGAAGCGAAAGTGGTTAGCATCATGGAGACGGTCGGCCTGCACGCCAATCAAGTCAACCGTTATCCTCATGAATTCTCAGGCGGACAATGTCAGCGTGTGGGCATCGCCCGCGCCCTGGTGCTGGAGCCGGATCTGATCATCTGTGACGAACCGGTGTCCGCTCTGGACGTCTCCATTCAGGCGCAGATCGTCAATTTGCTGAAAAAGCTGCAGCGGGAACTGGGGCTGTCGCTGATATTCATCGCCCACGACCTTAATCTGGTGAAGTACATCAGCGATCGGGTGATGGTGTTGTATCTGGGACATGTCATGGAGGTGGCGAACAGCCGCGATCTGTATCGGGAGCCGCTGCATCCCTACAGCAAAGCGCTGATCTCCGCGGTGCCGATTCCAGACCCGGAACTGGAGCGCGGCAAGGACGTGCTGTTGCTGGAAGGGGATTTGCCGTCGCCAATCAATCCCCCGGCGGGATGTCCCTTCGTCACCCGTTGTCCCATGGCGACGCAGGTTTGCGAAGAGACCAAACCGGAACTGCGCGAGGTAGCGGACGGCCAACGTCGCGTCGCCTGCCATCACGCGTGATCATAAGGACGTAATCGAGTTTTAGTTGTTGTAAGGAAGTGTCTATGTCGTTCGTAAAACAGGGTGTTGAGCCATCTATTCACTGTAGCTTCGTATTTTCATATCTCGCTTATCTACGAGAGAGCCGGCTTGATGAGCAGGCGCTGGTGGACGCGGTGAAGGGGCTGAGGGAGTTGTTGGACGAACGTTGCTGGGTTCCCGCGCGCATGCTCAACGAGCTCACCGCACGGGCGCTGTCGGAAACCCGCGATCCCTACATGGGGTTGAGGTTCGGGGCGGAAATCGACGCCTCGACCTATTCCATTCTGGGTTATATTGTCAGCTCCGCGCCTTCCGTGGAGGAGGCATTGTCCGTCTTGCGTAAAGCGCAACGGGCGGTCAGCTCCATCGGAGAGCTGCAACTGGTGGTGGAGGAAGACGCCGTCACTTGCGTTTTCAAAGACAACTGGCCGCGCAAACTCATGCTGGACCATCTGGTGGAAGCGTTCATCAGTTGCTGGAAGGCCCTGGGCAGCCGCATCTCCGGCATCAAGGCGCCAGCGACCCTGGTCACCTTCAAGCATGCGCCGGTCGGCGACCCGGTGCAGTATGAGAAAGAGCTGGGCTGCCGGGTGAGTTTTCATAGCCCGGTGGACTCGGTGCGCTTTTCGCTGCAAGGCGTTAATCGTGATACCTTGTGTGTTGGCGACACACTGGTCTTCGAAGCGCTGAAGGAGCGTTTGCTGAAAATGCTCGGGCCGGGCTCCCGCAATGTCTCCGCTCAGGTTAATCGGGTGCTGGCGGACCTGCCAGGAGAACTGTTTCCCAGTATGGAAATGGTGGCGTCACGTCTAGGCATGGAGCCCGTTGAACTGGGTAAACAGCTGAAAAGCGAGCACGCCAGTTTCCGCATGCTGTTGGACCGCCGCAAGTTCATGCAGACCCTGGCGCTCATGCAGACCACCAAACTCGACCTCGCCGCGATCGCTGTGCAGGTCGGTTTCTCCGAACAAAGCGCCTTGAGCCGCGCATTCCAACGCTGGACCGGCATGCCCCCGGCGCAATACCGGGAGATGCTGCAACGGCAGGAACGCTGGTTACGGCGTCAGCGAACTAATGGCCTGGCAGGTGCGCCGCTCGCTGACTTGCCTTTAAATTCCCACCGCAATGACAAAACAAAGTTTATTGCGTCAGCGTTAGTGTGATGTGAATGAATCTATTCCATCCAGTTATACCCCAAACGCAGACCAGAGATGTTGTCATTAGTGACTTTTAGGCCGATATAGGAGATCGCAGCACTAGAGGATTGTACGAAATTGTTAGGGGTCGGGAGATTGTGTGGGATGATCGCCTTCTCTGAATGATAGACTCGGCCAAAGGCGGCTTCCCCGTTGAAGTTGAGAATTCTGCGTTCAGAGTTCCATCGAGACTGGTATAACTTGATGGAGGTAAGATTATCTCTATGAGCCCCTACTCCTAAACCTGTTAATACATTGCCTTCAGGAACTTCAGCAAAAAGCTCTACTCCTGAGCCACATTGTTTGTAGTGCGTCTTGCCAAGAGTATTGTCAGCATTTATGGTTCGGTAAGCTATTTTTATTCCTCTTACGTTATCGTTTCTAACTCTCGCTCCAAACCCTGTGATCACGGAGCCTGTGGGAGCCTGGCAGCTCAGCTCCATTGGATGGGTATCGCCAATGTAAACTGTGCCTGGATAGACGGAAGCAGGCTTTAACGGCAACGATACAGGTATGAGATTGGCGATAGTGTTGGTGGATGAAGCGTAGCAAGCTTCCTGTGCTGCCTTGCATATCAAGATGGCTTCATTCAACATGTTTATATTATGGTTGACGTCACTTAGCGCCTGATCATAGTCCTGAAAGTAACTTTCCCAGTGCTCGTTGACTATCTCGTCAATATTTTGATAAAGCAAAGCGCTGAGGGCCGTCTTATATTCAAATTGTTTTTTCCAGCTGGTCGCTAGTTTACTACGGGCTGTATATAAGTCATATTCTGGAAGGCTGCCTCCAATTTTAATATTGACTGGAAATCTATAATAATGGTCAGAGTCAATTTCTGTAACAATTGGCTTCATTTGAAAAGTATCCAATGCGCCGGCTTTGACATACTCCTCTGCGGTATTAATCAGTGCATGACACTTATTAGTATTGCTGCCATTAACCAGGCAGTCGTTTGACTCTTTTAATAGATTCTCTACTTCTGCAAGTAGTTCTTTGTCTCCGCCTCGTTGCAGAACACTTGTGGTGATATTTATATTAGGGCTGAGTTCTGTTGTCTGTTGGTCTATCCAGCCTTTTAAATAGTCAGAATCAACAAAGCTATAATTCCCTGGTGAACTTGCTTTGGCATGAGTCGCCATTTCTTGATTGGGAAAGTCCAAACGCACTGCAAAGTAGAAGCGACCGCCGAGCTTTGCATAGTTTATCAGGTTATCGCCGCAGTGGTTCACAAACTCATCATTGGACTGCAACAGAGCCTGCTCGCCAATTTCATTAATCTTGGGCGATGAACTATTAACCTCTAGTTTTATCCAGCTAGAGTTATATTCTGCGCTCGCCAGGAATGTCAGACTGGTGGGCGTTGGATGTATAAACTCCAGGAACTGCTTGATTTCTTCTTGTGATTCATCTGCGCCAAGAAGTTCGCCTATCGATGCTTGAAATAATTCTTCAGGCGCCTTATCGAGTAGCGTGAAGTCCAACTTGCGGATAGGACGCTGTTTGATTCCGTTAATATCATGTACGACCAGGTCTCCGCTGAAGCAAACCTCTTTTAGCTCTCCTGTTTTTAATACTTTACCTCGACCCAAAACGCCGTTCAGAGTATTCATCGCTTCATTATTTAAAAGATCTTTGGCTGGGGTGGGATCAGCAATGGAATAGCTGGATAGCGCTATCATCGAGATTGCCAGTAAGGCTTTGCGGGTTGTTGGTATAAATGGTTCAGACATATTTTCTTCCTGCTGAAAATCAAGAGCGGTTATATAAGCCTAATTGCGGACGTGTTCACTTCTGCCAATGAAAAAAGGAATGTTCCTGCCCGCTAGGGCGGGGAATGTAATCTTCACTGCCTTAACGAAAGCTGAATAGAAATGGTTGCTGCCTGCGTTTTTGCGCTGAATAACCGCATGAGCGTAGCGGATAGTCTATTGTTAAAGACGTTGCGGACGCTTTAAGCGCTCGCGCGTCAGCCTATGGACCTGACGGATATCCTTCCCAACGGACGGAGTTGCTCATGAAACTCAACTTCTTTCAAAAGCTTGTCTTACAGGTGTCGCGCCCGCCGCCTGCCTGTTAATACTGGCTTATGTGATTATTTCCGAGTCTCTACGCGAGTACCGGCAAGCGGACGATCTCACCTACATGGTCGTGCTGGCGGGTAAAGCAGCTATCTGACCCATGGGGTGCAGAAGCAGGATATGCTCATGGCCGCCGCGGACGAGCTAAAAACCCTTTCCACCGCGTTTCAGGTGTCATTATTCAGAATAAAAAAGCATAAGAGGCGGGGCCTCTTATGCCTGTCGCTTTGTTTTTCCTGCTGGACGCCCTCAGAAAATTAACGCCTACTCTAAGCTAAAACCAAATAAAACAAACTGTTGCGTGTTGCCTTTCGGCCTTGGCGGCCACTCACTTCATCCGCCAAATTGCATAGAAAAAATACCTTTCTGGATGATACCAATTCGTGTACTAATATATACCATTGAGATACCAATAATAAGTAATCTCATGTGATAGGTAGGTCCATTGATATAAGTGGTACGGTATAGGCGGTCCAATATAGCCCTAACGAGGCCTACAAGGCGCAGCCCAGTAAACCGGCTTGGGCCGCTTATTACAAAAATCCAATAAGGAGTCCCGTAAACACCGGGACGTTTTGCCTCAAGGAAATAACTATGCGTACTCAATTTAGATTCGGAATGGGGATATTAGCCTCTGTTTTCTGTCTATCCAGCGCAGTGGTCATGGCTGCTGTGCCGGAGTGGAAAAGCAACGCCGTTTATCAGGGCGGCGAGCAAGCGCACACCGCCAGTACGATTTTTCAGGCCCGCTACTGGACGCAGGGAGATGATCCCACCGCCTCGGGAGAGTGGGGCCCCTGGAAGCAAGTAGGACCGTGCGACGCCTCCTGCAGTGGTGGCGACAGCCCCGGCGATGGCGGCGATAATCCGGGAGATGGCGACGACAGCGCCAGTGATTTGCCGCAACCTCTGCCGGGCGGCGGCTACAGCATGAAAGCCTCTGCCCTGGACGCTGCGGAAGCCAATCTCACTGATACGCCGCTCTTCAACAAAGTCAAAGACTCCGTCAAAACCCTGGATAACGCTCAAGTCGAAGCCATCGTTCCCGGCGCCGCGTCTAATCCGGCGAACGTCAAGCGGGTGGAGAGCATCATGTCTTCAGCACAGTTCGAAGAGACCTTCCCGCAGCGTCATGAGTCCTACACCTACACCCGCTTTCTGAGAGCCGTCGGTAAGTTCAAGGGATTCTGCGCCACCTATGATGACGGCCGCGACAGCGACGCCATCTGCCGTAAATCCCTGGCGACCATGTTCGCTCACTTCACGCAGGAAACTGGCGGCCATGATGGCAATTCCTCCATTCCCCAGTGGCGTCAGGGCCTGGTGTTCGTCAGAGAAGCCGGGTGTGACGCGAACAACGCGGGATGCGGTTACAACGCGGAATGCAGTCCGGACACCTGGCAGGGCAAAACCTGGCCTTGCGGTAAAGACGCCAGTGGCGACTATCTGAAGTATTTTGGCCGCGGCGCCAAGCAGCTCAGTTACAACTACAACTATGGCCCTTTTTCACAGGCCATGTATGGCGATGTGAGCGTGTTGTTGAACGATCCGGAAAAAGTCGCCGACACTTGGCTGAACCTGGCTTCCGCCGTGTTTTTCTTTGTCTATCCCGCGTCTCCGAAACCCAGCATGTTGCACGTGGTGGACGGAACCTGGACGCCTAACGCTCACGATGCGCAACTGGGCATCAAACCCGGCTTCGGCGCCACCACCAATATCATCAATGGCGGCATCGAATGCGGCCACGGCTACGAGAAGCCGCAATCCGTCAATCGCATCGACTATTACCGCAACCACGCCCAGGCGCTCAATGTCGCCATCGGCGCCAACGAAGAGTTGGGATGTAAAGATCAGAAAAGCTTCGATACCCAAGGCTCCGGCGCATTGCAGGTGTACTGGGATCAGGATTGGGGTTACTACCCGGACATGCCCGAAGGCAAATCTTTCGCCTGCAAGCTGGTCGGCTATCAGACCCCGTACTTCGCGCTGGCGCAAGGCGACTATCGCCGCTGCGTGGAGAACTTTTTCGACGTCACCGTCGTGACTGATGAAAAACAACAAACAGCGGGACAATGAAGCCCGCGACCGCAAAAGGACTATAAATTATGAAAATGAAATTGCTGACCGCCACCTTGATTGCGGCGGGAGCCCTCAGCCAATCGGCGTTCGCCTATGATTGCGCGGGACTTTCCGACTGGGACAGCGGCGCCGTATACACCGGCGGCGCGAAAGTGAAGCACAAAAACAGCGCCTATGAGGCGGCCTATTGGTCGCAGGGCGCCGATCCTGAAACTCATTCCGGCGACTGGCAGGAATGGAAGCCTTTGGGTCAATGCGATGACGGTGGTCCTGTCGATAACAAACCGCCCAGCGTGACTCTGACTGCTCCAACCTCCGGCTCTGAATACGCCGTCGGCGACAATGTTGTGCTATCCGCGCAAGCGTCCGATGAGGATGGCTCCGTCGCCAAAGTCACCTTTATGGTGGATGACAAAGTGGTCGGCGAAGACGACAGCGCGCCTTATTCCGTAGAGTGGAAGGCGGAGTTGGGCGACCACACCGTCAGCGCCACCGCAGTGGATGACGACAATGCGGACGCGACCTCCGGCAAAGCCAGCATCAAAGTCTCTGACGACGATACGCCGCCGGATAATCAGGCTCCTACGGCCAGCGTCACTTCTCCCAAGGCGGATGAAGAATTCAATGCGGATGACAACGTCAATATCAGCGTCGACGCTGCGGATGCGGACGGCTCCGTCAGCAAGGTGGAGTTCTATGTGGACAACGCCCTGATTGGCGAGGACGACGCAGCGCCTTATGAAATGGACTGGAAAGCCAAGCCCGGCGCGCATCGCATCGCCGCCAAGGCGATTGACGACAAAGGTCTGAGCGGCATGGCTCCAGCAGTCGCCATCAAAGTGAATGGCGGAACCGATCCCGGCGGTGAAGACTGCCGTCCGGAAGGCCTGTATCAGACCCCAGGCGTCGATGTGCCGTACTGTAGCATCTACGACGAAAACGGCCGTGAAAAAATGGGCGCGGATCATCCCCGCCGCATCATCGGTTACTTCACGTCCTGGCGCACCGGCAAGAATGGCGCGCCGTCCTATCTGGCCAGTGATATTCCCTGGGAGAAGCTGACTCATATTAACTATGCGTTCGCTCATGTGGATGGAAACAACAAGATTTCCGTGGGCAATGTGAATAACCCGGAAAACGCCGCCACCGGTCTCACCTGGGATGGGGTGGAAGGCGCCGAAATGGATCCAAGCTATTCTTACAAGGGCCATTTCAACCTGCTCAACAAGTTCAAGAAGCAGTACCCGAACGTGAAAACCCTGATCTCCGTTGGCGGTTGGGCGGAAACCGGCGGCTATTTCGACGATGACGGCAAGCGCGTCGACAGCGGCGGTTTCTACACCATGACCACCAACGCGGATAACAGCATCAACCATCAGGGCATCAACACCTTCGCCGATTCGGTGGTGGCGTTCCTGCGCTCCTATGACTTTGATGGGGTGGATATTGACTATGAATATCCCACCAGCATGAATGACGCCGGCAACCCGGATGATTTCTCCATCGCCAACGCCCGTCGCGCCGGTTTGATGGCGTCCTACGTGGAGCTGATGAAAACCCTGCGTGAGAAGCTGGACGCGGCTTCGGCGGAAGACGGCAAGCACTACATGCTGACCATCGCTTCGCCTTCTTCGGGATACCTGTTGCGTGGCATGGAAGTGATGCAGATCACGCCGTATCTGGACTACGTCAACATCATGACCTACGACCTGCATGGCGCCTGGAATCAGTTCGTCGGTCCCAACGCGGCGTTGTATGACACCGGCGAAGACGTGGAGTTGAAAGCCTGGAACTACTACAACACCTCTCAGTATCAACGCATTGGTTATCTCAATACCGACTGGGCCTACAAGTATTTCCGTGGAACCATGCAGGCGGGCCGCATCAATATTGGCGTGCCCTATTACACCCGCGGCTGGCAGGGCGTGAACGGCGGCGATAACGGTCTGTGGGGAACCGCTTCCGCGCCGGATCAGAACAACTGTCCTCCCGGCACTGGTTCCGGCGATAAGAATGACTGCGGCCACGGCGCCGTGGGCATCGACAACATCTGGCACGACCTGGATAAGCAGGGCAATGAGATGGGCGCCGGCTCCAACCCGCTGTGGCACGCCAAGAACCTGGCGGAAGGTGTGGCGGGCAGCTACATCGCGGACTACGGTCTTGACCCGGCTAACGATCCTACCGATGTGCTGACCGGCTCCTACAGCCGTCACTATGACGCGACGGCGGTGGCGCCCTGGTTGTGGAATGCGGAAAAACGCGTGTTCCTGTCCATCGAAGATGAAGAGTCCATTGGCGTTAAGGCCAGTTACGTGGTCGATAACGGCATTGGCGGCGTCATGTTCTGGGAACTGGCCGGCGACTACGACTGGAACGCGGACAAGGGCGAGTACTTCATGGGCGACACCCTGACTACGCAGTTCTATGACGCGTTCAAAAACGCAACGCCCTACGGTGATCAGGTCGGCTCCGATGTGCCGGCGACCAGTCTGGACATCAAGTACAGCATCAGCGGCTTCAAATTGGGCGATCAGAACTATCCGATCAATCCCAAACTGAAGATCACCAACAACTCAGGGCAGACCATCCCAGGTGGAACCACCTTTGAGTTCAACGTGCCTACGGCGATCCCTGACACCATCAGCGATCAGAGCGGCGTGGGTCTGAAAGTCATCGCCAGTGGCGCTAACAGCTCCGGCAACAACATCGGCGGCCTGGAGAACGATCACCACAAAGTGGCGTTCACCCTGAAAAACTATCAGGCCCTGGCGGACGGTGAGAGCATGGACATCACGCTTAACTACCATCTGCCGATGGCGACGCCTTCCAGCTGGAGAGTGAAAATCGGCGGCGCCACCTTCGCCCTGAAACAAGAGCATCCGGAACTGCCCGCAGGCTCTCTGGACGGCGGCGATAATGGCGATGGCGGAGACAACGGCGGCGATGATGGCGGTAACGACGGCGGCTCATGCGCCGACGCCAACGTCGATCCCAGCAAAGTGAACGTCTATCCCAACTGGACCCAGAGCGATTGGCAGGGCAATCCCAGCCACGCCGGCTCCGGCGACCTGATGTCCCACAACAAGGTCGTCTACCGCGCAGGCTGGTGGACCCAATCCACCCCAGGCAGCGACGGCAGCTGGACCCTGGTGTGTAACTTCTAACCTGCACCAACCCAGTCCGCCCCTTTAACCGGAGGCGGACTCAGAACTGAATAGCCCGCCTTGTGCGGGCTTTTTACTGTTGCTCCAAAGTAGCTGACGGTGAAAATGCTGGCATTCGTGGTAGAGTGGAGCGCCTTCGTACCTCGCCGATTTCCACAAAACCGATAGTTTATTTGTGCGAGAATCAGCGGGAGTTCAGGTGAAGGTGAATGAATCTTTCAATTGGCGGATGAAATATGGCTACGGTTGCCGATTACTATTACTTCAGGTTTGGGGAGCCAGCAAGGAAGGCGAAGTATGTGACGCCCGAGGGAATAGAAATTTTTGTGTTGAAGTGGGATGAATCACAGACGAATGAAGGCGTTACGATCTATGCGACGCTAGGCGCAAGCAATGTATTGGGCGCGCAGAATAAAGGCTGTGAGTTTTTCATCGGGCTGACTCCTGAGGTGGATAGTATCGCTGAAGCGTTGGCGGAAACTGCTCTGCATGGCAATGGAAGCAGGGACATTCCAAACAGCGGCGATACGACGACTCTGACCTATTGATTGTGGAAGGGAACCACGGCGAAGACATTTATGTTCTCAAATGGCGACGATATTATTTCGCCGATACAAGAGGGACTTCCCAAGCGGGTGCGATTTATTCAGCTGACGCCTTTATTTGATAACGAGTTGGAATACAAAAAAGCCCATGGATAAAGGTCCTTGTGGGGAAAGTTTGAGGCGTCCGAAGTTGCCTATTGGGACTCCACAAGGGGCGACGCTTTTCTGTAAGTCCTCCGCATGAGGAAAGCCCGCCTGCGCAGGCTTTTTCTGCTTCTCTCTGCAAGAACGCCCAAACGCTCACATCACCCACAAATACACGCATAACGCCATCACCGGCCAGCCTACGTAGGGGCCCAGCGTCCAGCGCCAGATCGTCAGGCGCGGTACGTAGCCGACGCCGTGGACGAAGCCGGCGCTGACGCCCCACAGGCATAGCGTCAGCAGGCCGTGTTTGAGTTCCGCGGAGCTGGCGGCGATGAGCTGCGGTGCGGCGAACGCCATGGCGGCCAGCGCCAGGGCGCTCAGCAATGACAGGCCCCGCGCCCAGCCGGCGTAAAGCGGCCCGTAGGCCAGGTAGTCGACGGGATGGCTCATGGGTTAATCCTTGATGTCGGGTTCGCGGTCGAAGTTCTCGGTGACTTCCAGCCACAGGGCGTTGATCAGCCCAAATGAGCACGCCAACAGTACGCCCAGAATCCAGGTGAAATACCACATATCCGGTTCTCCTCTAATCGTAAAAGACGTTTCAAATCGCTATCGCAGGTTCAATACACGCCGTGTTTATTGCTCTCGATAAAGTCCGTGTTTAGTCGCCCCCACATCTTGTAGTAGCCCCAGAGGGTGTAGGACAGCACGATCGGCACGAAAATCATCGCCACCCAGAACATGATGTTCAGGGTTTTCTCGCTGGATGTGACGTCCCACAGCGTCAGGCTGTGGCTTGGCGTCAAGTTGGAGGGCATCACAAAGGGAAACAGACTGAAGCCGGCGGTGCAGATGATGCCGGTCAGCGCCAGGGAGCTTCCCACAAAGGCCAGTCCACTGCGCTGGGCGGCGGTCATGACTAGCGTCAGCAGCAAGCCTGCGTAGGCCAGAATCGGCGCCGCCAGGGTGAGTGGATATTTGCTGTAGTTGGCCAGCCATGCGCCATCCTGCAATTCGACGGACTTCTGCAGAGGCGTCATGGCGGCGCCGACATCTGCGCTGGCGGTGATGACGTATCCTTCAATGCCGAAGTACAACCAGACTCCCGCCAGGGTGAAACAGGCCGCCACCACCAAAGCCAGCAGGCGCGTGTAACCGCTGGCGCGGTGACGCAGCTCCCCGTCAGTGCGCATTTGCAGATACGCGGCGCCGTGCATGGCCAGCATACTCAGACTGACGACCCCGCACAGAAGCGCGAATGGATTCAGCAACGCCCAGAACGAGCCGGTGTATTCGGAGCGCATCAACTCATCCAATTGGAACGGCGTTCCCAGAAACAGATTGCCGAAGGCGACGCCGAACACCAGTGCGGGCACAGCGCCGCCGGCGGTCAGTCCCCAATCCCAGGCGTTGCGCCAGCGCGGATCGTCCATTTTGGAGCGATACTCGAAGCCCACCGGACGGAAGAACATGGCGAACAACACCAGCAGTAACGCCCAGTACAGACCGGAAAAGGCGACCGCGTAAACCACCGGCCAAGCCGCGAAAATGGCGCCGCCGGCGGTGATGAACCAGACTTGATTGCCATCCCAGTGCGGGCCGACGGTATTCAGCAGCACCCGCCGCTCGTTGTCGTTTTTGCCGATGATGCGTAACAGCGCGCCCACGCCCATATCGAAACCGTCGGTCACCGCGAAGCCAATCAGCAACACGCCGACCAGCACCCACCAGATCATTTTCAGCGTTTCATAATCAAACATACTGTGACTCCTGATATCCGTAAGGGCTTAGGCGTGGGCGGCTGCGGAGGCGGCCGGCTGTTCGAGGTCGTAACGCCCTGTGTGCAAACTGGAGGGACCCAGGCGCGCATAGCGAAACATCAGGTACATCTCCGCCACCAGCAACAGGGTGTAGAACCCGATGAAGCCGGCCAGGCTCATGTATAAATCCGTCGCTGAGCGGGTTGACGCGGACAAATACGTCGGCAGCACCTCGCCGATGGACCAAGGTTGGCGCCCGAACTCGGCGACGAACCAGCCCATCTCAGACGCGATCCAGGGCAGGGGAATGGCGAATAACAGCGCCTTCAGCAGCCAGCGCTGACGTTCCACGTTATGACGGGAGCTGTGATAGAACGCCAGTCCGATCAGGATCAGCATGGCGAACCCCAGGCCGACCATGATGCGGAACGTCCAGAACATGGGGCCCACGGAGGGAATGGTGCCGTGCGCCGCCTGCTTGATCTGCATGTCATTCGCATCCACTACCTTGTCCGTGTATTTTTTCAGCAGCAGCCCATAGCCCAAGTCTTTTTTCAGGGCGTCGAAGGTCGACAGCGTTTCCGCAGACTGGTCGCCGCCTTTGAGTTTTTGCAGCAGCGCATAGGCCTGCATGCCGCGACGAATACGTTGCTCATGCTCGGCGATCAGATCCTTGATGCCCGTGACTTCTTCATCAATGGAGCGTGTAGCGATCAAGCCCAGGGCGCCGGGCACTTTGAGCGCGTAATCCGTCTTCATGTTTTCGCTGTCGGGAATGCCGAAAAGCGTAAAAGCCGCCGGCGGTTCAACCGTTTCCCATTCTGCTTCGATAGCCGCGAGCTTGGTGCGCTGCACATCGCCCAACTCATAACCTGACTCATCGCCAAGCACAATGACGGACAAAATAGAGGCGAAGCCAAAGCTGGCGGCGATGGCGAATGAGCGTCTCGCGAAGGGGAGGTCGCGTTGCTTGAGCAGGTAATAAGAGGAAATGCCTAGCACGAACATGGCGCCAGTGACATAACCGGCGGAGACCGTGTGCACGAACTTCACCTGCGCCACAGGATTGAAAATCAGTTCGCTGAAGCTGACCATTTCCATGCGCATGGTCTGATAATTGAATTCGGCGCCGACTGGGTTTTGCATCCAGCCATTGGCGATGAGAATCCACAACGCGGACAGATTAGAGCCGATCGCCACCAGCCAGGTGACCGCCAGATGCTGAACTTTGCTGAGGCGGTCCCAGCCGAAGAAAAACAGGCCGATGAAGGTGGACTCCAGAAAGAACGCCATCAGCCCCTCAATGGCCAGCGGCGCGCCAAAAATGTCGCCCACATAATGAGAGTAATAGGCCCAGTTAGTGCCGAACTGGAACTCCATGGTGAGACCAGTGGTCACGCCGAGCGCGAAATTGATGCCGAACAGCTTGCCCCAGAACTTGACCATGTCCTGGTAGACCTGCTTGCCGGTCATCACATAAGCCGACTCCATGATAGCGAGCAGAAACGCCAGCCCCAGGGTTAAAGGCACGAACAGAAAATGGTAGAAGGCGGTGATCGCGAACTGGAGCCGCGACAGGTCCACCACGTTTTCACTGATCATAGTGATCCTCCGATTGAGTAGGAATAACGCCGAACTGCTTGGAAATGCTTTCCTCTGGATGAGATAAATCCACAGGATCAGAGAAGTAGACCGCCTTGATAGCGAAAATCAGAATCAGTTTGAGCAGCAGAAACAGGCTGAGCTCGCGCACCAGCGGAATGGAAAAGATGGACTTGCGCTCAGGCATTGCGGGATCTCCCTGACGTCACCCGCGCCGCAATCGCCTTCTCCTGACCCAGGCTGGTGATGCGTTGTCCGTCGACGATGCGACCGGGGTAAATTATGGTGTCGTCCGCCAACTGCAGCAGGGACTGCAACAACGCAGGAGATGGTGTTGTTAGGTAAAGCAGGGCGCCGGGAGAAAACCACTGGCCGGTGAAGGCGAATCCCTCACAACGAAATCCGCAACACTCACCGGTTGCGTCAGGCAAGGTCCATAGAATGGTTTCCCCCAAAGGTAGACTCTGGGGCAATTGCTCCGCTGGCGTTGGCGCAATGCGTAGTCCTGCGATATCAGAAACATCGGATGTTTCCGCAGTGGTATACAGCAGATATTGATTGCTGAGCCCCTTGCTGACCAGAAAACTCCGATAGCTGTCCGAAAGCGCGGGAAGGGCGTCGATCAGAGCGCTGCGCCGTGAGATGGGCTCGAACAGCAGGTAGCTGAGTCGGTCGCCGTAAATCCATTGTTTCACTCTGGCCATGGTAAGTCGTCGAATTTGGGGTAAAGGTTTTTATGGTCTGTGACGAGGATTCAGCAAGCGGCGAGCCAGAGGCGGGAATGTCTTGTATTCCGCGGAGATAGAAGCAAAAGCAGGTGATGCGCAGCTTTACTTTATGGTGATGTCGCGCCATATTTGTCATGAGCTATGACATAAATGACGGTCTGTCATGACAGAGTCCTTCTATCCCACACTCCCCGCTATCAGTTCTATGCTGGAAGCGATTCCCGCCCCCGCTGTGTTGCTGGATCGCGAATACCGTATTCGCGCCGCCAATGACGCCTATCGCCGCACCTTTCAACAGGACGGCGCGTTGCTCAATCGCCATTGTTATGAAGTGTCTCACGGCTATTCCGTGCCTTGTGATCAGGCGGGGGAGACCTGCCCCTTGCGTCAGTGTCAGGAGAGCGGCCGACGGCAGCGTATGCTGCATATTCACAACACGCCGAAGGGGCGCGAGCATGTGGATGTGGAGCTCAGCCCGATCCGCGACGAAGAAGGCGAAATTCGTTTCTATGTCGAGATTATGCAGCCGGCGCATCCTGGCCGCAGGGAGCGCAGCGAACGGCGCATGATCGGCTTCAGTAACGCATATACGCACATGCTGGAGCTGCTCAGTCGCGCCGCGCCGGCGGATATCAGCGTGTTGCTATTGGGGGAGTCGGGAACCGGCAAGGAGCTGGCGGCGGAATACCTGCATGAACGCAGTCCACGCGCAAGCAAACCCTTTGTCACCGTAGAGTGCTCGGGGTTGACCGACAGTTTGTTTGAAAGTGAACTGTTCGGCCACGAGAAGGGCGCTTTTACTGGCGCGACGCACCGTAAAATTGGGTTGGTTGAGGCGGCTGAGGGCGGCACGCTTTTTCTGGATGAAGTTGGCGATATCCCTCTAAGCATGCAGGTTAAGCTGTTGCGCCTGCTGGAATCTGGCGCCTATCGTCCAGTCGGAGGGGTGACCACGAAACAGGCGGACTTTCGCCTGGTATGCGCCACGCATCAGCCGTTACAGGAACTGGTGCGGGAAGGGCGCTTTCGCCAGGACCTTTATTACCGCATCAGCCCTTTCCCCGTGCGCTTGCCGGCGTTGCGGGAGCGGGGCGACGACGTGCTTCATCTGGCCCGACACCTCCTCGATAGTCTTAGCAAACAACGTATTCTTAACTTCGCAGAAAGTGCGGAGCATTGGCTGTGGAAACAGTCCTTTCCCGGTAACATCCGTGAGTTGCGCAACCGGATTGAACGGGCGATTCTGCTCTGTGACGGCTCGGATATCGAAGCGTCTCATCTGCAACTTGATGAAGAGGCGACCTCTGCTAACCGCCCCCTTGCTGCGACCTCAGAGGATGAGCTTCTGACTTTGGATGAGGCCGAGCGTTGCTACTTGCGACAGGCGCTTGACCGGCATCAAGGCGATAATGCGTCCCTGGCCAAGGCGCTGGGCGTTAGTGAAAGAACGTTATATCGAAAAGTCAGGATGCTGAAATAGGGGCTATGAATACCCCTCCGATAGCTGGTAGAGGACAACCGGCATCGGAAATAAAGCGAGTAAAAAGGGAGTATAGGAATGGGCGCTTTCCTTCGAAGGCTGTTTGCCGTTTGTATGATTGTTCTGGGTGGAATACTTTTCCTGTGGGGAGCGTCCGACTTGTTTACGGTGAAGAGCATCATGGGCGATAAATTTGTCGCAGGCGGGAAAGATAGCGCGGAGGCGCTTGTCATTCTTCTTTTGGGAATGGCCTCTATCGTGTATGGCGTCTTCGATATCAAGCTAACGAGAAGCTAAGCGTAATAATTTGAGCGCGATCTGTGGTGTCACTATGGCGTCATGTTGTGGCTGGCGGTGACTGTCGCGCCTCTCTTTGCCGCTTATATTGGGCGTTCTAAAACCTGCTCTATTGTTTCCCTGATTTTACTGAACTCCATTTTCCCGCAAATCGCGTCAGCGCCCGCTTTCTGAATTTTCGCGTTACCCTGCGCATGAGATGAAACCGCGATGATTTTTAACTGGGGAAAGCGCGCGCGAATCTCCCGCGTAACTTCATCGCCTTTGCAGTCGTCCAGATCGAAATCAACCAGCGCCAGATCAAAGCGTTTTGACTCCAATGCGGCCAATGTGGACGCTTTATCTGGCGTCACAGTGATCTCACAATCCGATAAAAAGACATCTTGCGCCGAGGCGGCGAAGACGGGGTGATTTTCGACATAAAGAATGCGGGTTTTCATTGCGTGTATTGCGTCGATGATGGTTCGGACGATGCGCTGTCGGGCTCGCTATTCAGTCTCTTTCTCATTTCTTCCAATAATAAGTTTCTTTTGCTCAATGTGGTTATCAACAACAGCGCCAGGAAGCTCAATAGGAGCATGCTGATGATTGCGCTGATGTGAGGGCTTAACGGATAAACTAATGTATTGATCAGCAGCCACATAAACGCAGCGCCAAGTATAAAGCCTTTTATCCCTCCCGATGGAGATCCTGCAATCTTCAGTATGAGTTCGTCATTGCTCAGTGTATCGAGCGGCTTGCTGAGTCGCTCTATCCAGCGATCAATGAGAGTGTGGGGGATAAGTCTGGCTGGCTTGTTCTGCCTGTCTGTCGGCTTGACGACGCTGGCGCAGAGAATAATAGCGATCAGGTATGTCAGGTAGGCTGTCAGCCCGTAGGCGATCAGCCGTTCAGAACTCAATGCTTGCTCTGGCGTCTGAAAGATAAAATAAGCGCCGGCTTCCAATAGCAGGCAATAGCCTGCTCCCAACACCGCAAAGGCGCCTAGTTTCGCATTGGAGAGAGATTCTCCACTGGCTTTGGAGTAATAGTGCGCGCTTAACGCGGAGCATAGTATCGCGCCGAAGAGTAAACCCAATTCAACAAAGGCGTAGGTGAACAGAAGAATAATGGGAACTAGCGCCAAGATGGATAGTGCGAATAAAGCCAACGCACGAAGGAAGGGATAAGGTTGCATTCTGGCCACGCTTCAAAACAGAGCTTATGAATAATCAGGTTAGTCATAGTTTTCTATGGCGCCCAACCCTGCGCGCCTATATCGGCGGCATGATGCCGCCTGACTTAAGCTGGTTAGGCTCTGCATAATGTTCTGGCGGTCATGTGTTCTTAACTACGCAAATGCTCCGCCAAGTAATCAATAACCGCTTTGACGCGTTTTATCTTCGCTTTGTCTTTTGAGTAAACCAGATACATGCCGTTTTCAAACCGGTTGGGCGTGATGGCGTAGTTGGGCATCAGGCGTATCAATTCGCCGCGTTTCACTGCATTCAAGACGCCATGATCCGCCAGCAGGCCGATGCCGCCGTGGTTCAACGCGCAATGCAGGATGCTTTCGGTATTGTTGGTGAGCAGATAAGGGCTTTGCATGGCGATGCGTTGTTGCGATGCGCCATCATCAAATATCCAGCTACTGTGAGGCGATGAAAACCGGTAGGCGAGCAGCCGGTGATCATGCAGGTCTTTGGGATGTTTGGGCTCGCCGTATTTCTCAATATATTGGGGAGAGGCTATTAGCCAGAATTCGTAGGCGCCGAACTTTTTCGCCAGCAAGCGGGAATCGTTCAGTCTGCCGAAGCGAACGTAGATATCATGCAATCCCTCGTTAGGGTCAATGACGCGGTCATCGCAATCCAGAATCACCGTCAGATCAGGGTAGTGGTCTCTCAAACCCGCCAGAGCGGGGGCGATAAAGTAAGACGCGAACCACCAGGGAGCGGACAGACTCACTCTGCCTCCCACTTCCTCTTTTTGCTGGCGCAGACAATCACTGACCTCATCCAGAGACGTCACCAGCGGCGCCGCCTCTTCATACAAGCGTTGCCCCTGTTGGGTTAACGCCACCATGCGTGTGCTGCGGGTGAACAGCGCCACATTCAGCTCTTTCTCCAGCTCGGTTATCTGTCGGGACACCGAGGACGCGGATAAATGCAACTCGGCTGAAGCCTGGGCGAAGTTCAAATGTTTGGCGACGGAGAGGAAAACGCGGAGGGCATGCAGGGATCGGATCATTGTTGCGAATATTCAAAGTATGAAAAAGATAATTCGAGATTAAACAATAATACCCGCCTCGCTAATCTACAACCCGTTTATATAGCCAAGGCGCTGCGAGCTATGAGTGGCGGCGCCGAATAACAGGAGCATGACGGATGAAGAAGGTATTAATCGTAAACGGCGCGGAACCCAAATCAGGGGTGGCGGATGGAAGCTTCAATGAGGGACTGATCAGCGTGGCGATGCAGGCGCTGCAGCCGTTTGCAGAGGTGCGGACCAGCCGAGTAATGGACGGCTATGATATCTCCGAGGAGCAACAAAAATATCTGTGGGCGGACCTTATCGTTCTGCAGTTTCCCGTGTATTGGTTTTCCGCCCCGGCGGCGTTGAAGCGTTACATCGACGATGTCTACGCGCACGGCGTTTTCTTCGCCGGTGCTGAACGATATGGTGAAGGCGGATTACTTAAAGGCCGGCGCTACCTGCTTTCCACCACCTGGAACGCCGCTGAAGAAGCCTTCCATCCTGAAGGCGGCGTACTGGCCGGACTAGCGGCGGATCAAGTGCTGACCTCCATGCATATCACCCAGCGATACGTTGGGCTCACACCTTTGGAAAGCTTCGCTGCGTTCAATGTCATCAACGAACCCCGTTTCGAGTATTGGGCGGAAAGATGGCGGCGTCATCTGACCTCGCTATATTCATCACTTACCTTTGAGTTGTTGAATGGACGTTCGCCGCAAAATATTGGGCTGAATCAGGCGGATCTAAGCGCGTCAACTTGACAGAAATGATGTCGCACATCATCATCTTAACTGACTTAATGGTCAGTTAAGATGATTGGTGGGAGGTTTGGTGAGACCGCAGACAGGAAGAATAAAGCTACTGCAAGCAGCAATGACGCTGTTTGAAGCAAATGGCTACTTCGCCACGACGATTGAGCAAATCTCGCAGCAGGCTGGAGTATCCAAAGGACTTACTTACAACTATTTCAAGAGCAAGGAAGAGCTGCTCATTGCCTTGGTGGAAGACGCCTCCAATAGAATGGCGTCTGTATCCTCCACACTATTCGAGGGGCGTAATGCCTCTGAGTCGGTCGCCAGTTTCCTGAACGTGTTTTTTACATTTCTGAAAACGGAAAAGACTTATCTAAAGCTCCAGCTAACCATTCTGCATACGCCCGAGTTGCGCAAAATTGTGGACGCCGCGGTGAAGCAGCGAGCGGAAATGCTGCTGAAACAGGTGAGCCGTTGGATGAAGGATTTGGGGGTTGAGAAAAGCCGCAATAACGCCAGAATCATCCTGGCCATGCTGGATGGCGTCGCCCTGCATTATTTATCGATCTACGACAACTATCCGCTCGACGCCGTGCAGAAACAGCTCACGCGAAACATATTGGACCTCTGTCGCCAACATAAGGAAGAGTGACATGCTGAAAATTACGCCTATTGAAAACAATGACTCCCTGACGCCGCTAAAAATCGCCTATCTGAAGGGTTGCGTCGCCCCTCTCGATGGCATGTGGTTGAACGGGTTCCTGCCTTTTTCGCAGCATCTTGGGTTGTTCGACGGCGATACGCTGGCGGGTTACGCCTGCGTCAACAGTGAGGGATATGTATTGCAGCTTTTTCTGCCATCCAGCCACCAAAACCAGTACGCGCCAACATTGCGCCGTATTCTCGAACAGGGTGGAAAAGACTATTCAAAAATTGCCGGTGCTTTTGTCAGCACCGCTGAGCCTGCATATCTATCGGCGTGTCTGGATGTGTTCAACAGTTTCCAAGTGAATGTCTTGATGTATGAATATGACATCAAGGCGGCAGGGACGCATAAATTATCAGATCAACTGCCGATGGAGTTCGCCAGTACCGAGCAACTCTCAGAGTTTGTGGCTTTTACCGCGCATAATATTCAAGCGCCGGAGGAGTGGCTGAATTATTATTTGGGGGGCTTGATCGAGCGCAGGCAACTTTTGGGCTACTGGCGAGATGGCGAATTAGTCGCCAGTGGAGAAATGAGGCATGACCCGACCTTTCAAGCCGACAGTGTGGATATTGGCGTGATTGTGGCGCGGGAGCACAGAAAGCAAGGCATCGCTGGAAAAGTGATCCGAACCCTGGCCTCCCGAATCAGAGAAACTCAGCGACGTCCAATCTGCTCCACAGAAAGAGAAAATATCGCTGCGCAGACAGCCATCGCCAGGGCGGGTTTCGTCTCCAGACACAGAATCGTGCGTTTCGACGCCTGACTTCATCTGTCCACAGAGGCTTAGCATTCGCTATAGTGGCGCTGCGAGCTGGAGGGGGCGCTCAGTCTGATGGTGAAAACATTGGTTAATGCGTCGCTGGATGAGATCGCGGAGCTTAGCCATTCTGATGATCGCCGGACAGTGCAGCTTTTGTTTTTGAATGAGAAGGATTGATTCGAATGGCGCATGAACGGCTTGGAAATATTGACGCAATGAGAGGTATTGCTGCTTGTTTGGTGATTTGGCAGCATAGTTCGGAAGTCTTCACTCAAGTTCCTGATATCGCCTCTCATGGCGTCTTTCTCGCTGATGTGGCCTGGTCTGTCGATCTGGGACGCGTTGGCGTGGTTTGTTTTTTTCTCATTTCAGGGTTTGTGATTCCCTATAGCTTCTCCGCGGGCCTTGGGGCTTTGAAACAGTTTGGCGTGCGTCGCTTTTTTCGACTCTATCCTGCCTATTGGGTTTCTATCCTAAGTGCTTTGGCTCTGGCGTATTTGCTTTCGGGAAAAATATACCCCCTCGAAAATATCGCCGCCAACTTGACGATGTTGCAGACCTTCTTTGCGGAACCTCATATTCTGGGCGTGTATTGGACTCTGCAAGTTGAGGTGGTGTTTTATGCGCTCTGCGGACTTCTCTTTTTTTCGGGTGTGCTTCATGATCACTTCTATCAGCTGAGCTTTTGCTTTCTCGCGCTAAGTGCGTTTTGCGCGCTCTCGATAGCGACAAAAGTTAGTCCTGCATTTGATGGCGTCAATAAGGAGCTGATTTATATCCCTTACGCCCTGTCAGTCATGATGACCGGGACCATCTTGAGGACGCTATTAACTACGACTTTAACACCTCGCACCATGAAGATGTTGCTAACTGGTCCGGTATGCGTATTTGCGATTCCGGCGCTGACTGGGGTGCTTCATCTTTTGGGGATGGATGTTAACGGCCAGCCTGTACGATTCGCTGCGGGACATATGTTAGGCGTAGCATTATTTTTGGTGGGATATAAACTGCTCAAATCAGCTCCTCCTATCGCTATCTGGTTAGGGATGATCAGTTACTCTATGTATCTCTTTCATCCCTTGGCGATAAAGCTGGTCGCCACGCTAAGAGCGCAGAGCTGGGCTTCAGATGTCGCGTCTCTGCATATGGGGGTCTATATGTCAGTGTGCATTATCATCACTGTCCTGATGGCGCATTTCTCATATCAATTTGTGGAGCGGCCAAGTATTCGGCTTGGTTATATACTGTCGCACAAGTACAGGCGGCCGCAGTCTGAGCAATGTGCTGAGAGAGTGGTGAATTGAGGCAATACCGGGCAAATAGACGGGAGCTATTTGTTTGTCGGATGAATAAGACAGCATTGCACGTGTACCTATCGAACAATAGAACAAAATAAGGCGAAAAAATGTCCCTGACCGGCGCTACCCGCAGTAAATTATCCCGCAACTATGCTCTGATGTGTCCCGACTCCCATGTGCCATTGAGTTTGCCGCAGTGGAAAAACTGTCAGGTGATTTATACGGCGTCGCCGGAGATGGGGGCGAAGTTTTGTCAGTTTCTGGTGAATATGAAAGCCGGCGGTAGTTTCTGCTCGGAGAGCCCGTCGGATGAATTTTTGCTGCTGGTGCTGGAAGGAGAAATAGCGCTGAGTTTTAGTGGTGAGACTCATCGTTTACAGCAGGACGGTTTCGCGCACCTGAAGGTGGGGGAGCGCTTTGAATTGTCGAACCGAGGCGATTCTTCGCGGCTACTCGCGTTTCAGAAGAAATATGCGCCGATGCCGGAGGCGACGGATGCGGTTACATCCTTTGTCAGCTCCCTGGCGCAAGTCCCTGCGAAACCCTTTCTTGGCGATGATGGCGCGTTGTTGCAAGCGCTGTTGCCGGATGCGCCGGCCTGGGATTGGGGCGTCAATGTCTTTGAGTTTCAACCCGGCGCCACGCTGCCCATTGTGGAAATGCATTTCATGGAGCACGGTCTGTACTTTCTGCAGGGGCAGGGCGTTTACCGTCTGGGAAGCGACTGGCATCTGGTGGAGCAGGGCGATGCGATCTGGATGGGGCCTTATCTGGAGCAGTGGTTCGCCGCAACGGGGAAAGTCTCCAGCAAGTATATCTACTACAAGGAAATGAATCGGGCGCCGGGGTTGTAGCGCTGCTTGCAACCACTCGAACGAGTGGACTCCTGTCCACAGCATGTCGTTTAGGCGACAATGCTGGCGCCACATCCCGGCGTGTGAGGCGAATAGTGATTCGCCCCCTGACTGCTCACAGTCAGGTAACAAAGCTAGAGCGCTGGTAGTGATGTTCGCCTTTGTGATTCTTGGCGCGTAGTGCGGTTTAGTAATCGAAGAAGAAAAATAAGGCCCAGGCACATCCCTGTTAGCACAGTAGAAGAGGGCTCCGGCACTTGGAAATGTATGAGGCTTTCCACCTGGGCTTTGCCGGAAAAGTACGGCAGCGACTTGACATAATCTGTGTCCAAAAGCAGTCCGGCGGCCAATACTCGGTCTGAGGGGAGAAGTGAGCCGTCGAAGAATCGAATGTTGGGGGTTGTGGAGGCGTCACTGTTACTGACTTCCACTGTGTCGCCAATATTCAGTGTGAGTCCTTCAGACAGGAACGCCTCGGTATTGAAAAGAGGAACCAGATTAAGTCCGGTTTCCGTATCACTGAATGTAGGAATTGCAAAGGGCTCCAGGCCGGTAAGGCCGCCAATTCCCAGGTCCGCGATGTTGATAATAAGCTCTTTGCCTTTGTATTCTGTGATGATAACGCCGATATCCACATCTTCTTGCTCGGGAATCGTAAATCGTATGGCGCCGTCTCCATCGCGGTCGAAAATAGTCTGAATTACTTCCCCGTCATTTTTGTATTTCACGCCAATAGCCGCAGTTCCGCCAGGGTCGACGATGACATCAATGACGCCTGCGAATACAGGTTTGCATATGACCAGAAATGTTATAAGAACTCCAAGTAATGTGCGCATCATGCTGCTGTCCTTTTTCTTGAACGCTAATCCGGCAACCAAATCGCTTCCTTCTATTTGGCTGAAATGACAGGGCCTGCACCTGTCAGGCTCTGTCTCTCGCGGCTTGCCGCCGCGCAGGCGCATCCATGCGTCTGGTTATTAATCTAATATTGCTGTATCGGCAAGAATAACTGCAGCGTCTGGCCAATGATTTCATACTGTTGGGGTTCCATTGGGGGAGTGCTGTTTTCTCTAACCGGCTCTTTAGTGGCTGAGCTGCTGGGGCGTTATCGGGAATGAGTGAAAGTAACCGCCGTGCAGACCTTGGAAAACGCCAAGGAATACGGCTGTCTGAAGCCATCATACTCTCTGAATTGGAGTAAGATATTTAGGTTTTTTCCTGACCAAGTATGGGGCGATACTCTACTTTTCAGTTAAGGAGTAGTATGGTTGAGGCAGAAAATAATTTGTCATTCATGCAGTTATCGCCATCCCGGCGAAGAAACGCTCTCAGTTTTCGAGTAAGGTTGATGTTAAAAAAAGTGCTGTTTTTATTGGGTTGTATACTCGTCATTGCGATCGCCTGGTGGGCGTTCAAACTGATCGGTAAGCTGGTGTTTTTCGCCGTGCTGGCCATCGGCGCTTATCTCCTGTGGACCAAGGTTATCAAGCCCAGCTCCGGCGGGTAACGTCTTCAAGGGAGTGGCAGTCTGATCCAAATGCTATTAATCACACGGGTCTCCGCCGCGCAGGCGCTACTTGCCAGCGTCGGAGTTTTCCTTGTTGTTCGCTCCTACGTTCGCATCAAACGCATAAAACAACTGCCAGTAGCAATAAAGCGCTGCGCCGCTGGCGAGCATGCCCCACAGAGGTTCGCCGGTGGCCCATTCCAGCGTCGCCCAGAACAAGCAGAACACCGTGATGGCGACACGTCTCCATACGGGGCGAAAGAATTCCAAATCTCGTTGCTGCATGGGCGTTATCTCTATGTGCAGGGTGATGAATTGACGCGACGTTTCGGGTAAACGTCGACAGGACGGTTAGTTTGCAGTATCCCGGAATGGTTGGCCAGTCCGGGGTAGTTTTTAGTAAATGCCAGAAAGCGATCAGGAGTTCTGAGCAGGGAGAGTTATTCTTGATCTTCCCACGCATATGGAAGCAACTCGGCGACATCATCAAAGTCGATAAACGCAACGATCTTGCCTGATTGATCCTTGATTTCCCAGCCTTCGAGAGGGCTCCACGCACTGAAGTCGTAAGCCCCCAGCCCGCACTCATGCTCAATAGCTACAACGTAACGCCCTGCTTTTTTGGGAGCCTCTGCTCGGGTCCACTGGACCTTTTTAGGTTCGCGTTTCATTACCATTTCATCCTAAACTCTAGTGCTTCTTCCGCATAACTTTTGAGAGTTTTTTCCTCAGTTCGAAGAAACTCGTGACCATTATTCCATATAATTGTAAGTAGCATATAATAATCTGGGTTTAAGTATCCTGGACAATATAGCAAAAATGCATCACTAGTTCTTTTGTCCTGGATTCGTAAATGAAGTTTCTCAACTCGGAATCGCTTTTCGTCAAGCAAGTGGACGTGTTTGACTTTTTCTTCCCAAGCTAGCTTGGGGCTCATAGTGAGAACATCCTTGCCAAACATTTTACCTGGATCTCCGGTTTCAACATAATATTCGAAGGCATCAATCACCTTCTTTACAGCAGGAATGTTTTTCTGATATTCAATGTCTTTACCGTAAAAAAGTTTAACCGCCATGTCCTTTAAATCCTTTTGACTTCATTTCCTCTCGAATCTCTCGCTCTTTACGGGCCTTCGTCATAGCTGCTTTAATTTCTTCCAGCTCATGAATAGTTAATGCCTCTGGCTGCTTAAGTGCTTTTTTCTTACCTTGAACGTCTTTTACTGACATAAAAAATATTCCTCTAGAAGTCTACTTCCATTATATGGCTTGGTAAATTTGGTGGAATAGTGAGTTGGGCCTATATCAGAAATGCTGCTCATCCGGTGCTAGTATGAAGCTCAAGATAGACAATGCTCTGCGATAAATTGGAGAGTGCCTGTAAATTATATTTTACAAATATTGGCTAATGGACAAGAGTTAATTTTTAAGTTATGTGACTATTTGGGGGAGGCGTCAATTTATGTATTTAATGCGTAAAGGGTATTTTTTAATATTTTCTCTTATTAAGTGAGAAATATGACGAGTCTCGGGGTAATCAGAATATGTCGTGAAGACACTAGGTGGTACATTCTGTGCGACCATTTACATAAAATTACATTTTGAAAAAGAGGCGAGAGTTTAGCCGCACATCCCTGCCTCTTTGAAAATCAATTAGTTATTATTTTAGATGCTTTTTGTACTTGTCTGGTTTGCTGAATCGTTAGGTTTTTCCGCTAGGAAGCGTCTACTTCATCGTCGGCATGGAAAACTCGGCGCCGGCGCGGAGGCCTGTTGGCCAGCGGCTGGTGATGGTTTTCATGCGTGTGTAGAAGCGTACGCCGTCCGGGCCGTGCATGTGCAGGGGGCCGAACAGGGATCGTTTCCAGCCGCCGAAACTGTGGAAGGCCATGGGAACGGGGATGGGGACGTTGACGCCGACCATGCCGACCTGGATTTCTTCGCAGAACTGACGGGCGGTGTCGCCGTCGCGGGTGAAGATCGCCGTGCCGTTGCCGTATTCGTGCTGGTTGATCAGGCGAATGGCTTCTGCGTAGCTGTCGACGCGTACTACGCACAACACCGGCCCGAAGATTTCCTCTTTGTAGATGCGCATGTCCGGTTTCACATGATCAAACAGTGTGGGACCGACGAAATATCCTTGCTCATTGCCGGCGCAGACAAAGTCGCGGCCATCGCGAATCAGCGTGGCGCCTTCTTCGATGCCTGAACCAATATAACTGCGCACTTTGGCGGCGTGTTCTTTCGACACCAGCGGTCCCATGTGGGCTTCTTCCGGCAGGCCGAGACCAGGACCGACGCGCATGTTGTCGATCTCGCTTTGCAGACGGCTGACCAGGGTGTCCGCCACCTCATCGCCCACGCAGACCGCAACGGAAATCGCCATGCAGCGCTCTCCCGCAGAGCCGTAGGCGGCGCCCACCAATGAGCCGACGACCTGTTCAGGATCGGCGTCCGGCATGACCACCATGTGGTTTTTAGCGCCGCCGAGGGCCTGCACACGCTTGCCATGCGCGGACGCGGTGGCGTAGATGTATTCTGCGATAGGCGTGGAGCCGACGAAGCTGACCGCCTGCACGCGCTCGTCGGTCAGCAGCACGTCGACGGCTTCTTTGTCGCCGTTCACCACATTGAAAACGCCGTCGGGCAGGCCGGCTTCTTTCAGCAGTTCAGCCAGACGCAATGGAACGGACGGATCTTTTTCCGATGGCTTCATCACAAAGGTATTGCCGCAGGCGATCGCCACCGGGAACATCCACATGGGCACCATGGCCGGGAAGTTGAAAGGCGAGATGCCGGCGCAAACCCCCAGAGGCTGCATCAGGCTGTAGCTGTCAACGCCACGGCCTACATTCAGGCTGTGCTCGCCTTTTTGCAGGTGTGGAATACCGCAGGCGAATTCGACAACTTCCAGACCTCGCACCAGTTCGCCCTGAGCGTCGGAGAACACTTTGCCGTGCTCCAGCGTGATTAACTCCGCCAGCTCGTCAGCGTGCTTTTCCATCAGCTCTTTGAATTTGAACATGACGCGGGCGCGGCGCAGCGGCGTGACTTCCTTCCAGCTGGCGAACGCGGTTTCCGCTGCGGCAATGGCGGCGCGGGTTTCGTCAGCGCTGGACAGGGCGACGTTCAGGCGTTGCTCGCCGGTGGCGGGATTGAAAACCGGACCGACGCGGCCCGAGGCGCTGTCGCAACGAACGCCGTTGATGAAGTTACCAAGAGTTTGCATGTCGAATACCTTTTTCATTTGCTGCGGCGCGCCTGCGCAGAGGCGCGCGTCATCGGAGATGCAGGGCCCGTGCCGGGCCGGCGTTTGCTGTATGGGGAAACGTTGGCGGTTATTCCGATAGCGTAATACCCGCCTCGGCGCATAGCCGTTTCAGGTTGTTGGCGCCCATCGTGGCGTAGGTTAGCGGGTGGGCGACGGCAGGGTCCTGCTCCGCTTCCACTACCAGCCAGCCTTTGTAACCGCTGGCATGCAGGCCTTTGAACAGGGTTGCATAGTCAATGCCGCCGTCGCCGGGAACGGTGAATACGCCGTTGAGCACCGCATCCAGAAAACTCAGGTCCCGGTTTTTGGCGTCCGCCAGCACTTGCATGCGAATGTCTTTGCAGTGCACATGGTTGATGCGATCGGCATGGCGTTGCTGCACTGCAATGGGATTGCCGCCCGCATAGGTTAGATGCCCGGTGTCGAGCAACAGGCCCACGGAGTCGCCGGTGTTGGCCATCAGCGCGTCAATCTCTTCCTCGGTTTCCACCACCGTGCCCATGTGATGGTGATAAGCGATCTTCACGCCTTGCTCCAGGCAGTAATCCGCCACTTGCGTCAGCTTGGCGCCGAAGGCTTCCCACTGGTCTTCCGCCAGGCGCGGACGGTGAGACACCGGCGTGCTTTGATCGCCATGCACGCAGCCCGTGACCTCACAATACACCATCGCCGTGGCGCCAAGGGATTTCAGCAGATGCAGGTGATCCTGAATGGCGGCGATTTCCGCTTCCACGCTGCGCTCCAGCAGTTGGCCGCTGAACCAGCCTGACACCAGACGCAGTCCGTGATGGTCCAGAATCGGACCCAGCACTTCCGGTTTGCGCGGGAACTTGTGGCCCAGTTCAAAGCCGGCGAAGCCCGCTTGCTTGCCTTCGCTGAGGCACACTTCCAGCGGCGTGTCGCCGCCCAGGGAGGGCAGGTCGTCGTTAGTCCAGGTCAGAGGGTTGATGCCGATACGTACGCTCATTAGATAACTCCAGATATTCCGCCAAAAGTGATTACAGATTTTTGAACTGACGAGCTTTGAAGCTCTCGTAACGGCGGCGGGCCTCTTCGACCTGCGGACGTTCGGATACTTCCGCGACCGCCACGTCCCACCAGGCCCCGCCGTCTTCAGTGACTTTCAGGGGATCGGTGTCGATGGCGATCAGATAACTGATATCGGACGCCTTGGCGCGCTCCAGGGCGGCCTCCAGCTCCTTGATGCTGCGCACGCTTTCGGATTTGGCGCCCAACGCGGCGCCGTGGGCGGCGAAGTCGATGTTGGGCGCGCCGCCGTCAGCGGTGAGGCAATCGTCCAGCAGATTATTGAAACCAGGACCGCCGCAGGCTTGTTGCAGACGATGAATACATCCAAAACCACGGTTATCCAGCACCACGATGATGATTTTCTGCCCCAGCATGACTGAGGTGGCGATTTCGGAATTGAGCATCAGATAAGAGCCGTCGCCGACCATGACGAACACTTCCGAATCCGGCTTCGCCATCTTGGCGCCGACGCCTCCCGCCAGCTCATAACCCATGCAGGAATAGCCATACTCCAGGTGATAGCCTCTGTCATAGCGGGTGCGCCAGAGCTTTTGCAGATCTCCCGGCAGACCGCCGGCGGCGCAAACCACAATGTCTTTTTCCCCCGCAGCGCGATTGACCGCGCCGACCACTTCTGCGTCGGTTGGCAGGTCGGCCTGATGATCGGCGGTGGCGTTGTCCACGGTTTTATGCCACTGCGCGCGTAGGTGTTCGGCCTTTTCAATCCACTCTCCGTCGGGGCGCCAGTCGCCCAGAGCATCCTGCAATTGCGCCAGCGTCAGTCTGGCGTCGCCCACCAAGGGTTGCCCCTTGTGCTTGACGGCGTCGAAAGAGGCGACGTTGATGCTCAACAACCTGGCTTCGGGGTCAATGATCGCGCGGGAACCGGAGGCGAAATCACCCAAACGCGTGCCGACGGCGATGATCAGATCCGCTTCAGCAGCGAGCGCATTGGTGGAGGCGGCGCCGGTGACGCCCAGCGAGCCGATGTTTTGACGATGATCCCAGGGCAGAGCGCCTTTGCCCGCCTGCGTCTCCCCGACTGGAAATGCATAGGTGGAGACCAGATTGTCCAGCTCCGCCAGCGCGCCGGAGTAATGCACGCCGCCGCCGGCGACTAGCAGCGGCCTCTTCGAGGCTTTGATCATGGCGATGGCGTTAGCCAGCTCTGTGGCGTCCGGTGTTTGACGACGCAGGCGATGGATTTTTTCCGCAAAGAAACTTTCCGGGTAATCGAACGCCATTGTTTGCACATCCTGCGGCAGCGCCAAAGTCACCGGGCCGCACTCGACGGGGTCCGTTAAGACACGCAAGGCCTGCGGCAGCGACGCCAGTAATTGTTCCGGGCGAGTAATGCGATCAAAGAAACGGCTCACCGGTTTGAAGCAATCATTGGAGGTCAGGGTGTAGTCGTGGAAATTCTCCACCTGTTGCAGCACCGGGTCGGGGATGCGGGTGGCGAAGGTGTCGCCGGGCAGGAACAGCACAGGGATGCGATTGACGTGCGCCACGGCGGCGGCGGTCACCATATTCACCGAGCCGGGTCCGGCGGACGCAGTGCAGGCCATCATCTGACGACGATTCTGCGTCTTGGCGTAGGCGATCGCGGCGTGAGCCATGCCCTGTTCATTGTGGGCGCGATAGGTGGGAAGCGCGTCGCGCACATGATGCAGCGCTTCGCCCAAACCGGCGACATTGCCGTGGCCGAAGATGGCCCACATCCCTGCGAATAAAGGTTTAATCTCGCCATCCACATCGACCTTTTGCGCGATCATATATTTGATCACCGCCTGCGCCATGGTCAGTCTTATTGTTTTCATTCGGCTTAGCCTCTCGTCTTTGCTGATCCGGACGTTGGTCCGTTCGCCATCCCCGTCTGTTTCACGCAGGGAGGGCGGGCTGTTATTAACATGGCAATCATATTGGCATGTTGATAATCAGGCGTATGAATGCGCCTGCGCGGCGGTTAGCCGCGGGAGACAGGGCCTGACATGTGCAGGACCTGTCGTTGCAGACAAATAGAAGGAAGCTATTTGCCTGCCTGGTTAATAAGTAAATCGGTTAGGGCTGCAGGCTGTTGCGTTGCTTCCAGCAGGCGACCAGTTCCAGATAGTTGGCGGCGACCGCGTCGATCAGCTCCTGGTCGTTGAATTCGCCGCGCAGCCACTTGCGGCTGGGGACGCTGAAAATTGTGCGCCCCACGGCGAAGCCTTTGCAGATATCGAAGCCGGCGCTGTCCATAAAGCCTTTTTTCAGTTCTTCCGCCGGCGCGTCCAGACCCAGCATCACCACACCGCGGCAGTGGGGCGAGCGTTGCGCGATCAAGTCGCTGATGCGACGCCAGTTGGCGGGCGATTGTGGCGGCAGTTTCCACCAGTCCGGCTTGACGCCCAGGTTGTAGAAGCGGGCCATGGCGTCGATATAAACATTGTCGGTAACGTGCTGGTCGCGGGGCGGAATCAGCTCCAGCAACATTTCATGACCGGAGTCGCAACAGGCCTTGTACAGCTCGCGTACCTGGCGCTCTTGCGCCGTGCGCAGGTCAATGCAGTCTTCCGGGTGGTAGAACACCAGACACTTGACGATATGTTCCCTGGGCCAGGTTTTCAGGCGCGCGCTGACGCTGCGGCCGCCTTCCAATTCCAAGGGGCGTGAGCTGGGAAACTCCACCGGGCGACCAATCCACCAGCCGCGCCCGCTGACGTCATTGAGCGCGTCCTGTCCATAGGTGTCGTCAACCAGGACGCCGACCTGACTATCGCCAATGCCCTTGGAGCCCAACTCCGTCGCTTTGACTAACAAGCGCTTTAGTTGCTTGATGCGGGACAGGTCTGCGCCTTCTTCCCGCGCCATATCGAACAGCTGCTTGCGATGATCGAAAGCCAGAATGCACAGGTCGCTCCACTGGGCGCTGTTGCGCTGGGTGGTGACTCGATGCAGATAGTTCAGCCGTTCGTCCAGATCCGGGCGGGGAATGGATTGCGCCCGCGCCATGTAGTCGTCCAGCTCTTCCGCACTGGGAATGGCGGGCGCGCAGCCATGGCGGGAAACCACCAGCGCGCCACAGGCGTTGGCGTAGGCACAGCAGCGCTCATAGGATTCGCCGCGCAGCCAGCCGCGTAGAAAGCCGCTCATGAAAGCGTCGCCGGCGCCGAGCACATTGAGCACGTCCACACGCACGCCGGAATACACCTTAAAAGCTTCCGCGTTGACGGGAATTTCGCCGTCAAGCACGGTGCAGCCCTGGGCGCCCAGTTTCAGGACGATGGTGGCGTTGGTCAGCGTGCGAATCGCCTGCAGGGCGGCGATGGTGTCGGTGCTGCCGCCAGCGATGTGTACTTCTTCTTCTGTGCCCACAATCAAGTCAAAGTGGGGCAGGATGCTTTGCAAATGCCGGGTGACGCCTTCGCTGGAAATAAAGCGGGTTTCGCCGTCGCCGAGGCTGGTCAGGCCCCATAGCACGGGGCGGTAGTCGATATCGAGAATCCGCTTGGCGCCGGCGGCTTTCGCATATTCCAGCGCTGTCATGCTGGCGCGGTAAGTCTGGTCCGTGGAGAAGTGGGTGCCGGTGATCAACAGGGCTTTGGAGGAAGCGATAAATTCGGGAGTGAAATCACCGCTGTCCACCGCCATGTCGGCGCAGTCGTTGCGATAGAAAATCAAAGGGAAAGTGTCTTTATCTTTGATGCCGAGAAGCACCAGACCGGTCAGGCGTTCTTTGTCGGTGACCACATGGCTGACATCGACGCCGGCCCGGGCCAGTTCTTCGCGGACAAAGCGTCCCATGTGTTCATCGCCGACGCGGGTCAGCATGGCGGATTTCAGGCCCAGGCGGGCGGTTCCATATGCGATGTTGCCGGAGGAGCCGCCGAGGTATTTGGCGAAGCTGTTCATGTCTTCCAGGCGGCTGCCGATTTGTTCGCCGTAAATGTCGACGGCGGCTCTGCCGAGGCAGATCAGGTCCAGAGTTTTGTCTGTACTCATATTATTGTTTATCTCCCGTGGCCGGGAACTGCGGCTCCCATAACCATACATCGAATTCCCCCGGCCTGTCTCCGTGCTGACGCAGACATCGCCGACATTTCATTTTTCCAAAAGAATAGAATAAAAATTCCATAATGACAATAGATGGAAAATACTTTCTTTTTATCAGGGAGAGTGGGCTGCAGCCCCTGGCGCAGGCGGCGCAAAACTTGCGCAAGGCGAACGGTGACAGCGCTACGAAGGCGGTCTTTTCTATTTGCTACGAGCGGAACAGGGTGGTTTTCTAACACGTTGTGGAATAAATATTCCAATAGCGGTGGCGGTTTGGTATCAGACGCCCCGCAGGTTAAGCGCGATGGAGGTTCAAAGCAGATTGGCGACGCCTTGAGCCCGATGGGGCTCAAGGAAGACTTGGCGGAGAAAACAGGAGAAAACAGACGTCAGGCGTCCCCGGCGCCGATAATTCCGATTCTATGAGTCATGATTGCATTACCTTCTCTGTTGTCATTAATGCCAGTACTTATCGACATAGCGTTGGATCTCTTCGCGCATAATGATCCGCTTCCAGTTGTCCATGGCGTTCTCCCATTCGTCCGGGTAAGGACTGGACCAGCGGTACATGAGGTGCAATGAGGCCATCACGACGCCTCTTGCTGGTGTTGAATTCCTGAGGGATGCGTTATTGGGAGAGTGCGTTGCGAATATGCTCCATACTCTCTTTCACGGCCTGCAGAGGATCTGTGAGACTCCAGATCGCTTCGGAAAAAGGCTCGAAGGAAACTGGCCCGCGATAGCCGGCGACCAGCATTTGTTGTAGCTGCTCGACATTGCCCAGCCTGTCTCTGGGTCCGACCAGTACACGGTCGCCGTCCAGCATATCGGTAAAGCTGAGAGCAGGATCTTCAATACCGGATATATGGACCAGTCCTGTGCGTTGGGGAAACAGACGCCGCTCATCCGCGCCGCGGTGATGGAATGTGTCGTGGACCAGTTGCAAACAATCTGCGCCGTCTATGGCGTCAATGGCCGCCAGCGCTTCTTGCTTGAAACGCAGAGAGGAAACGGGGAACCCAAGCGGCTCGACGTAGCCCTGAAGCCCCTGCTGTTGCAGAATTTCCTTTAATGCCTGTAGCGCTCGGCGTAGCGCTTTGTCTTTGCTGGCGCTGGGCTCTACCTGGGTTCCGTCGTTCAAGGGACACATCACCAGCGCCTTGGCCCCGCAAGTGGCGGCCAGATGGGCCAGTTTTTCCGCCTGTGCGGCGCGCTCGTCGTTCCAGATATTGAAGGGGTAAAGGGCGTTGACGCTCAGAACCTCAATACCCATTTCCGCCGCCTTGGCGCTAACGGCTTTAGCCTGTTCAAGGTTGGTAAGGCTGTTGTCGCCGATATCGTTGCGCAGCTCAATGGCGTCAACGCCGAGGGACGCGGCGGCGTCCAGCAACGCAAGCGGCGTGAGGGAAGGGCATATCATGTGATTCAACGCGAAACGAAGCGTGCCGGAATAGGGATAGGACATAGTCGGTTTACCTTGTTGTTATTTGTGTGCGTCGGGGACTCACTATTGTCGTTACTGTGGTCCTTAATTTGTGCGTGACCCAGCAGGTCGGCGGTGTTCAGGACTTGTGCGAAAAAAATTAAATCGTCCCTCGTCTGGGCGTCAATCAATCCCATCACCGAGACATCAAATCACCTCAAAAAACATCATTTGCAGGAGTGGGGCAGAGCGAGTCCTGAGGTGATTACATCAATGCAATCGCGTGGGAGGTTATGAACGCTCGGCGGCAAGCCGTTTTAGAGGCGAGTCGGTTCATATGAAACTGCGATGAAATAAATATTCTGTTTATAGCGAGCCGTCGCCGCGGCCTTTATACCGCGGGGGTTGAGGGAAAACGCATAGGGGGGCGGAAAAAGGGTTGACAAATTGGGGCGGCAGGTGCAAATTGGAATATATGTTCCATCATATAAATATCTGGAATAAAAATCTCGATATCAAGGATGCGGAACTGCACTGAGGCGAAACGGCGGCGGTTGGATCTGCGGCCTATGCGGACGCACATAAATTGACCACAATACGCGTTGCGCCGATGTGATTCAAACCGGAACCAACAATAAAAAAGTGAGTGCAACGGGTACTCGAAATCAAAGAGGATAATTATAAGATGAAAAAGTTAGCCTTGAGTGTCTTGGCGTCAGCCATGTTTGCCGGCTCCGTTGCGGCCGCTGATCTTAAAATTGGCGTATCCATGGCCGTATTCGATGATAACTTCCTGACCGCTTTGCGTAACGGCATTGAGTCCGCCGCTAAGGAAAAAAACGTAGATGTGCAGATTGAGGACGGTAAGAACGAAGTCGGAACGCAACTAAATCAGATTCAGAACTTTATTGCGTCGGGCGTGGACGCAATCATCGTCAACCCTGTCGATACCGACGCCACCGTGTCCATGAGCAGCGACGCGGAAGCCGCCGGCATTCCCCTCATATATGTCAACCGTCAACCTATCAACGTTAACCAGCTTCCGGACAACCAGGCGTTCGTCGCCTCCAACGAAGAAGTGTCCGGCACCCTGCAGGCGGAAGAAGTGTGTCGTCTGCTGGGCGGTAAAGGCAACGTGGTGGTTATGATGGGTGAACTCTCCAACCAGGCCGCTATTCAGCGCACCAAAGACGTGCACGAGGTCATCAAGCGCAAAGAATGCTCTGGTATGAAAATCGTCGCGGAGCAGACGGCGGAATGGTCGCGTTTGAAGGGCAACGACCTGATGACCAACTGGCTGTCCGCAGGTCTTGAGTTTGACGCAGTGATCTCCAACAACGACGAAATGGCCATTGGCGCGCTGCAGGCCCTGAAAGCGGCGGGCCGCAAGATGGATTCCGTTGTGGTCGCAGGCATCGACGCCACCCCTGATGCGCTGGCTGCGATGAAATCCGGCGACTTGGATGTGACGGTATTCCAGAGCGCTAAAGGTCAGGGCGCGGGTGCGGTCGACGCGGCTGTTCGTCTCGCCAAAGGTGAAAATGTGGATCAGAAAGTGTGGGTTCCCTTTGAGCTGGTGACGCCGGCCAATCTGGACAAGTACCTGGGCAAGTAGGTCGATTTTCCATCTTAGGCAATGCGGAGGGATTGCGTTATGAGTAGCGCATCAGTAGTGGAGGCGGTGTCTGTGAACAGCGCAATTCCCCAAAATCGCAATTACGAATACGTGCTTGAAGTGGCCAATGTCCGTAAGGAGTTTCCCGGCGTGGTGGCTCTGGACAATGTCTCCCTCAGGATTCGTCCAGGGACGGTGCATGCGTTGATGGGAGAGAACGGTGCGGGCAAGTCGACGTTGATGAAAATTATCGCCGGCATTTATCAGCCTGACAAAGGACAAGTGTTGCTGCGGGGCGAGCCGGTGCGTCTGGAGAAGCCGCTGGACGCCCAGGAAGCCGGCATCGCCATGATTCATCAGGAGCTGTTGCTGATGAACCCTATGACCGTGGCGGAAAATATCTGGATTCGCCGCGAACCCAAGGGGCGATTCGGGCTGATTGATCATGACGAGATGCGTCGTCGCACTCAGGAATTGTTCGACCGTCTCAATATCAATCTTGATCCGGATGCGGAAATCAGCGAGCTGTCAGTCGCCAACCGGCAGATGGTGGAAATCGCCAAAGCGGTGTCCTTCAATTCGGACGTGCTGATCATGGACGAACCGACGTCGGCGATCACGGAAACCGAAGTCGCCCATCTTTTTGAGATTATTCGCGACCTGCGCGCCAAAGGCATTGGCATCGTCTATATCACTCACAAAATGCATGAGCTGTTTGAAATCGCCGATGAGTTTTCGGTGTTTCGCGACGGCCAGTACATTGGCACGCACCTGTCTTCCAACGTCACTCGTGACGACATCATTCGCATGATGGTGGGGCGGGAGGTATCGCAGATGTTCCCGAAAGAAGAGGTGGCGTTGGGCGATGTGGTGCTGTCCGTGAAGAACCTGAGCCGTGAAGGCGTGTTCCGCAACGTGTCTTTCGACGTGCGCGCGGGAGAGATAGTCGGGTTTGCAGGGTTGGTCGGCTCCGGCCGTTCCAACGTCGCTGAAGCCTTATTTGGCGTCGCCCCCGCCGACGGTGGGGCGATTCAGATCAACGGCGAATTCGTGCAGATCAAATCACCCAATGAAGCGATTCAGCATGGCATGGCGTTTCTCACGGAAGACCGTAAGGAGACGGGCTGTTTTCTACCTTTAACCATCCAGGAAAACATCCAGTCGGCGGTGCTGCATCAGAAATTCGTTAACAAGGGCTTCGTGGCGGAAGCGGAGCTGGCGAAAGAAGCGGTGGAAATCTGCAATAAGTTGCGGGTGAAAACGCCGGGCATGGATGAAGTGATCGAGAACCTGTCAGGGGGCAATCAGCAGAAAGTGCTGATCGGCCGCTGGCTGCTGACCCATCCGAAAATCCTGATCCTGGATGAGCCTACGCGGGGCATCGACGTCGGCGCCAAAGCCGAGATACACAGCCTGATCACCCAGCTGGCCCACAAAGGCGTGGCGGTGGTGATGATCTCCTCCGAACTGCCGGAAATACTCGGCATGAGCGATCGGGTCGTGGTTATGCATGAAGGGCGCGTCACCGGCATTCTGGACCGGGCGGAAGCGGATCAAGTGAAGATTATGGATCTGGCGGCGCAGTAAGCCGCTGGTGACTAATATTGAGAGAGGTTGAAATGGCAACGACAACAACGAGTGGTCCCATGACGACGGATAACGGACGCCTGACTCCCGCGTCGAAGAAGCGCATGCCTCCCGAGCTGAGCATCCTGATGGTGCTTTTCGGCATCGCCGCATTGTTTGAAGTACTTGGCTGGTTCATTGTCGGGCAGAGCTTTCTGGCCAACATGAGCCGGTTGCAGATTATTATTCTGCAGGTGTCGGTGATCGGCATTATCGCCGTCGGCGTCACTCAGGTCATTATCACTGGCGGCATTGATTTGTCCTCTGGCTCGGTAGTGGCGATGACCGCCATGATCGCCGCGACGTTCGCCCAGGATAGCAACTGGCCCAAGATCATCTATCCCGCGCTGGTGGACATGCCGTTTATCGTGCCCTTGGCGGTGGGACTGGCGATAGGCGCGCTGGCTGGCTTTATCAATGGCTGGCTGATCACTAAAACCAAGATTCCTCCTTTCATCGCCACTCTGGGCATGATGGTTTCCGCTCGCGGCATCGCCCGCTGGTTCACGGACGGGAGCCCGGTTTCCGGCTTTACCGAGAGCTTCACGATGCTCGGCAGTGGTTTGGGACGCTGGGCCCCAGTAGTGGTGTTTCTTTTGGTTGCGGCGTTTTTCCATGTGGTGATGCGCTACACCCGTTTCGGCAAGTTCACCTATGCGATCGGCGCCAATCCCCAGGCGGCGCGGGTTTCCGGCATCAATATCGATGCCCATCTCATCAAGGTCTATATGATTGCAGGCCTGTTGGCGGGGCTGGCGGCGATGGTGGCGATCGCCCGCATCAAAACCGCACAGGCGGGCATGGGATTGATGTATGAATTGGACGCCATTGCGGCGGCGGTGATTGGCGGCGTGTCGTTGTCCGGCGGACGCGGACGCATCACCGGGACGGTTATCGGCGCGCTGATCCTGGGGGTCATGCTGTCCGGTTTCACTTTCCTGCGAGTGGACGCCTATTATCAGGACATCATCAAGGGCGCCATTATCGTGTGCGCGGTGGTGGTGGATCAGCATCGGCAGAATAAGCGCAAGAAAACCAGCTGACCTGGCGCAGCGACTGCAGTATCGCCATGAAAAAGCCCGACGCGATAAGCGTGCGGGCTTTTTCTTTTAGTGCTGACCACGCTGACAGGACTGACGGGGCTAAATGTTTTCCAGAATATGTAGCTCCGGCGCCAACAATACCGGCGCAAAGCGTTGTGCGCCTTTAGCGTTGAAAGCGCGCACGAACAAGGCGAGGGTTTCAGCGGCCAGCCGTTCCACCGGCGTGGCGATCACCATGTCCACCAGCCCTTCGTTCAGCGCCTCGCGGGTGCTGGGCGTCAGCTCATTGCAGATGACTACCAGGTCTCTGTCCGCGGCTTCGCTGCGTAGTGCGGAAATCATCCCCGCCATGCCGCCGCCAGCGCTGTAAAGCGCCACCAGGTCAGGATGCGAGGCCAGCAAATTAGCGGTGGCCTCGGCGGCGAGACGGTCGTCGTCGAGATTGAGGATCGGGTCAAGCAGACGGAAGTTGCGCCCCAGTTCGCGAAAGTAGCTGATAAAACTGATCTCGGAAATTTCCTGATTCAGGTAGCGATGGCTGCCCAGCAGAATTCCTACTTCGCCCTCTTTTTTCGCTAATCGTGAAATCGCCCAGGCGGCGCTGCGTCCCGCTTTGCGGCTATCCAGGCCGAGGTGCCCGGCGCAGGCCTGAGTGGAGAGTTGCGACAGCAGGGTGATGACGGGCTTGCCCTGGGCGGCCAGTTGCTCGATGACCTGGTTGATTGAGTGATGGTCTAACGCCACCAGCGCCACGGCGTCAGAGGCCTCCGCAACTTGCTGCAGTTGTCCGGCGATGTAAGCGGGGGCGACTTCGTCCATGAAAATCAAATTTGTCTGGATCTGATAATCCCGCTGCCGTGCGGCGGCGTTGACCAGCGCGCTTCCCAACGCCTGATAAAAGGCTTCGGCGCTGCGTTGCAGCAGCAGTGTGATGGTCTTGCGGGGCTTGGATTCCTGAAAGCGTTTTTTCAGCAGCCCGGACGCGTGATAGCCGATATCCTCCGCCGCCAACAGCACTCGTTGCGCTGTTGCTTCGCGCACCTTGGAGCGATTATTCAGCACCCGGTCCACGGTGGCCGGGCTGACCCCCGCAGCTTGTGCGAGATCGGTGATGTTGGGGCGTTTGGACATGGCGTTGCGCCGCTTCAATCCGCCTTCAGCGCTACATAACGTCCGGTAAATCGCACCGCTGTTTCACCGTCCGCAAGAATCTCCGCCACCAGCTCCCGACGTGCTTTGCCCCGCTGCTGGTAAATGCTGACGAACTCGTCCACTTGCTGCGGCTCCGCAAAGGCGCAGCGCACTGCCAAACGCGCTGAGCGCAGCGGTTTCAGAAACTGAATCTGGCTGTCCTGGATCACGATGTCGCCCTTGAGTTCATGAGATTTCAGCGTCAAGGTCAGTAATCCCCATCCAGACAGCACGCACATGGAATACAGGCTGCCGCCGAAAGCCGTCGCTTTATCGTTAATGTTGTTTTCCAGCGGCGCCGACAGCGCCAGCGCCTGTCCATCATACTGATCGACGCGTAACGCCATCGCACGGGTAAGGGGAATTTCATCGTCGAAAATACGTTGCAATTGCGCAGCTAAAGACGCGTCACTCATAGCTTTTCCTTGGCGTAGTTGGATGTAGGCTAGAGGCTATTATAATCAGAGCAAGCGGGCAGGGAGTTAGCCATTCGTCGGTGTCTGGCGGTATTAGCTTTGGGGCGGCCACATCCAGAGAAATGGGCGGCATTCAGATGCGTCGCAACGCAATGCAACTCCATCACAATCCTTCTTCCCGCACTTCCTCACTGACTAATCGATATTGTCCTTCCCGGGATTCGCGCAGGTATCGCTCAATCTTGCCCTCTGCGTGCAGTTGTTGCAGGCCGGCGTTGAAGCGTTTGAGACGTTCAAGGCTTTCCGGTTTTTCCATAGAGAACAGGAGATGCATGGTGGTCAGCGGTTTTAGCGGGTGGGGGTGGTGCGTCACGCGATTGGCCTGCTGCGCCGGGAACAGGTCGCGGAGCTCGGCGTAGCCTGCTTCGACGTCTGAGGGAAAGATATCGAGGCGGCCCACCAGCAGTTTGCGCCAGCTCAGCTCGTCGGAGTGCACCCACTCAATCTCAAACAACCCGCTCTTTGCTGCATTCACAAATTCTTCGCCGTAGTTATAACTGTTGGTGCCGCCGACTTTCAGATTGCGCAGGTCGCTGAGTTCACGCCATTCGAACGTAGTGGTTTTGAGGTGGAAAAACACATATCCATATTTGCCGATGGCGTCGCTGTAGTGATGATGGGCCTCTCGTTCTGGTTTATGGCTCCAGGGAAAGGAGGCGTCCGCCAGCCCTTCTTCTGACATCAGCAGCGTGCGTTTCCAGGGAAAGAACTGGAACACGACTTCATCTCCCGCCGCCTCGAATGCTTCTTTGACGATGCGCGCGGTGACGCCATAGTGCTTTAACTGCGGCGACACATAGGGAGGCCAGTCGCCGGTGGCCACGGTCAGGGTTTCCGAGGCGACTGGCGCGGCGATCAGCAACAGGCTGTATAAAGCGGCGAGAACGGCGTGGCGTGGGCGGCCTATCGAGACGGACGAGGACATGGGATGCACCCTGCGACGTTAAAGCTGTCTTAGTAATTATAGGCGCTTCGGGCGGGATTACATTTCTTAACGGAAGGATGTAAGGCGTTACCCGGTTTCGTGATCCAGAGACCGCTTCCCGCCCCCGCGTTAGCTATAGTCATCAATAACATGGCAATGATATTGGCATGTTATTGATCAGGCGCATGGATGCGCCTGAGCGGCGCTTAGCCGCGGGAGACAGGGCCTGACATGTGCAGGCTCTGTCGTTGCAGACAAATAGAAGGAGGCTGTTTGTCCGCCTGGTTAATGTTGTTGCAAGCGCAAAGGAATCGCCATGAAAATATCAATGTCCCTGCTTCTTTCGGCGACGCTGTTCCTGACGTCCGCCGTCTCCGCGGCGCTGACGCCCATCAACGGCAAAATGGAAACCCCGCAAACCCTGAATGGTTTTGTACACCTTCCTGCTGATTACGATCCCCAGCGCGAGGAGGGGTATCCTCTGCTGATCTCTTTGCATGGACTGGGCGAATGCGGCGACGCCACCGTGAGTAACGGTGATGGAACCTATTCCCTGAACATGCAAATCCTCAACAAGGTGTCGGGCGCCGGCGTTCCCAGAATGATACGGGACGGACTGTGGGAAGCGTCGTCTCCCCTGATTGTGCTGGCGCCGCAGTTGCCCGCGGGCGGATCGGGTATCTGCGGCATGCACAAAAGCCGCTACGAGCAGATCTATAACCACGCGGTGGCCAATTACAACGTGGACCTGAATCGCGTCTACGTCTCCGGTTATAGCCAGGGCGGCAATGGAACCTACAACGTGTTGCGGGACCGGCCCGACACCATCGCCGCGGCTGCGCCTATCGCCGCCTGGTACCCGCAGGAGTTCGACTGCGACGCCATTCACCCTATCGCCGTCTGGGCGTTTCATGGCGATGAAGATCGCGTTATCGGTCATAACTCCGGTAAAAACGCCGTGGACAAAAAACTGAACGGCTGCGGCGATCCGGATTATCCGCCGAGGTATCCCGCCAAGCTGACCAGTTTCGCGGGGGTTGGGCATAATTCCTGGGATGGCGCTTACGGCCTGAAACTGAATCACACGTTCAAAAACAGCGATGGTCAGGTTGTAGACAGCAAAAATTACTATCTGGAATTGGCCTACGACCACAACGATCCCAATGTCGACGCCGCCGGCGCATACGGCGGCGATGGATATTACTATCACTACAACGAATTTGGCCGCCATGTCCTGTTTCACTGGTTGCTGAGCTTCGCCAAAGACGCCGGCGCGCCTTCCAATCCAGACCCGCAGCCGGGAGATGGCCTGTATCTGCGCCTGCACGGAGAAGCGGTGCAGTGGGATCAATTTCGCTTGTTTGAAAGCGCCCTGTGGAGCGGAGAGTTCGACTTGCCCGCCAGGGGACTGGATACGCTGTCGCTGTCCTTCAAGGCACTGAACGGCGCCGCGCCGTCGCAATGGTATGTGCAGTTGTGGGATACGCAGGTGAGGAAAGATCTGGGCGTGTCGTTGAACGACTACCTCAGCGTCGGCCCGGTTTGGAGTACGGTGGAGATTCCCCTTGCTGATTTCGCCGCCCAGGGTGTGGACTTGCGCCATGTGCAATGCGTGCGTTTGTTCTTTGGCCTCTCGGCGCAGTTGGACTTGGGGCTGGATGAAGTGAAATTCACCGGATCCGCAACGCCCCTGGTGTTTTTCGGGGCGCAGCATCCATCCTCCGCTTATCGCGCCAATGGCGCGCTCTCCGCAGAGTTGATCGTTGGCGAGGATAGCGGTGGTTGATCGTCATTGACGCCGAGAAAAACAAAAGAAGAGGACCGGGATGGCTCCGGTCCTCTGAACGCGCTTACGCGGGGGGGTTAGGGAATATCAGGCTGCGGCGACGGTGTCCGTGCGTAGCTGTTTGGCTGCATTAACCATGTTCTGCAACGCCGGACGCACTTCTTCCCAGTTGCGGGTCTTCAGGCCGCAATCCGGATTCACCCACAGTCGGTGTGCGGGAATGCGCTCGGCGGCTTTACGCATCAATTGAACGATGTGCGTTTCGCTCGGAATGTTCGGCGAATGGATGTCATACACTCCCGGGCCGATTTCATTCGGGTATTTAAAGTTGTCGAAGGCGTCCAGCAACTCCATGTCGGAACGGGAGGTTTCGATGGTGATGACGTCCGCATCCATCCCGGCGATGGCCTCGATAATGTCGTTAAACTCGGAGTAGCACATGTGGGTGTGAATCTGGGTTTCGTCTCTCACGCCGTTAGCGGCGATACGGAACGAGCTGACCGCCCATTGCAGATATTCCCGCCACTGCGCGCGTCTTAACGGCAAGCCTTCCCGTAACGCCGCTTCATCGATCTGAATGACGCGAACGCCGGCGCGCTCCAGGTCCTGCACCTCGGCGCGGATGGCCAACGCCAGTTGATAACAGGTGAGGGCGCGGGGCTGGTCGTCCCGCACGAAAGACCAGTTCAGAATGGTCACCGGACCGGTCAGCATGCCTTTCATCGGGCGGTCGGTGAGTGATTGCGCATACTTGATCCAATCCACGGTCATTGCCTGCGGGCGACTGATATCGCCGAAAATAATGGGCGGTTTGACGCAACGGGAGCCATAAGACTGCACCCAGCCGAACTGACTGAACACATAGCCGTCCAACTGCTCGCCGAAATACTCCACCATGTCGTTGCGTTCCGCTTCGCCATGCACCAGCACGTCCAGACCCAGGCTTTCCTGCTCTCTCACGCAACGCTCGATTTCCTGTTGCATCAGCGCACGGTATTCGTTGTCCTGCAGCTCGCCCTGACGGTAGCGGCGGCGCGCATTACGAATGTCCGCAGTTTGTGGAAACGACCCGATAGTGGTGGTCGGGAACGCGGGCAATTGCAGCCTTTGCGCCTGCTTGGCGGCCCGGGTTTGATAGTCGCTGCGACGATCGCCCATGTCAGCGGTGATCGCGTCCACGGCCTCTTTCACGGCTGGATTATGGACGCGAGAAGAGCCTTTACGGCTGTCCACGCAGGCCTGATTTTCCTGCAAGGCCTCTGCGACAGTATTGCGGCCCTCGTTCAGGGCTGTAGCAAGGATCTTCACTTCATCCAGTTTTTGCAGGGCGAACGCCAGCCAGGATTTGATCTCCGCATCCATTTTCTCTTCGCTGTCCAGGTCCACCGGCGAGTGCAGCAGCGAGCAGGACGGCGCCAGCCACAAACGCGATTGCAGCTTGTCATAAACCGGTTGCAGCCAGTCCAGGGTTTGATTGAGGTCGGTCTTCCAGATATTGCGCCCGTTCACCACGCCCAGCGACAGCACTTTATGGCTCGGCAGCCAGTCGATCAGTTTGCCGATCTCCGCACGCCCATTAATGGCGTCCACATGCAGACCGCCCACAGGCAGTTCGCAGGCCAGTTGCAGGTTGTCCTGCAGTTGTCCGAAATAGGTGGCCAGTAGCAGTTTGGCTTTACTGGATTTAAGCGTGTGATAGGCGAGGTTGAGCGCGTAACGCCAGTTGGCGTCCAGCTCGGTGACCAAAATGGGCTCGTCGATCTGCACCCACTCCACGCCCTGGCTGGCCAGTACGTCCAACAGCGCGGCGTAGACCGGCAACAGACGCTCCAGCAGGTCGAGTTTATTGGAGCCGTCTTTGCTCTTGCCCAGCCATAGATAGGTCACAGGGCCGATGATAACGGGCTTGATGTTGGCGCCGGTTTGTTTCGCCTCTGCAATTTCCGCCAGTAAACGGGACGGATTGAGTGAGAAGGCAGTGTCTGCGGTGAACTCCGGCACGATGTAGTGATAGTTGGTGTCGAACCACTTGGTCATTTCGCCTGCGTGAACGCAATGGCAATCGCTGTCCTGCGCCGAACGGCCGCGGGCGACCCGAAAGTAATTGTCGAGCTCGTCGCCTTGCAGACGGCTGACTCGCTCAGGTATGACGCCGAGGGTGAAGCTCATATCCAAGACTTGATCGTAGAAGGAAAAATCGCCCACCGGAACCAGGTCCAGTTGCGACTGATTACGCCAATGGCGCTGCCGCAGCTCCGCGCCGACTTTCAGCAGCTCCTCCTGGGGAATGCGTCCTTTCCAATAATCTTCCTGAGCGAATTTCAATTCCCGTTTTGCGCCAATGCGGGGGAACCCCAGGTTGTGAGTGGTAATCATGTCATGCCTCCTATGTCGATGACGTCATCATAGAGACTCCGAATTATGAAAAATAATGTTAAGATTTCATCGATCTATTAGATAAATTCATGAGTTGCTAAAATGCTGGAACGTAATCATCTCACCATCCTGCGGGAGGTGGATCGTTTAGGTTCGCTGACCGCCGCTGCGGAAAGCCTGTGCCTGACGCAATCCGCTCTCAGTCATGCGGTAAAGAAACTGGAGCAGCAAATGGGCGCGGCGGTGTGGACCAAGGAAGGTCGCAGTTTGCGCTTTACCCAGGCCGGAGAGTATCTGTTGGCGTTGGCCAAACGAATGCTGCCGCAATTCGAACATGCAGAACTGGTGATGAGTCAGTTCTCTCAGGGGCAGCGCGGCTCTTTGCGCATCGGTATGGAGTGTCATCCCTGTTATCAATGGCTGCTGAAAGTGGTGGCTCCTTACCTGCAGCGCTGGCCGGATGTGGATGTGGACGTCAAACAGAAGTTTCAGTTTGGCGGCATCGGGGCGTTGATCGGGTATGAAATCGACGTGCTGGTGACGCCGGACCCGGTGCGCAAGGATGGGTTGTCCTTTCAGCCGGTGTTCGATTATGAGCAGGTGCTGGTGGTGGGCGACAATCACCCGCTGGCGCAGGTCCCCTTTGTCGAACCTGCGCATTTACTGCAGGAGACTCTGATTTCTTATCCCGTGGATATCGATCGCCTGGATATTTACAACCAGTTCCTGTTGCCCGCGAATTGTAACCCCAGACAACACAAGACGATTGAGACGACGGATATTATGCTGCAAATGGTGGCGGCGGGACGCGGCGTGGCGGCTTTGCCGAAGTGGCTGGTGGCGGAGTATGCGCAGAAGATGCCGGTGCGTCCGGTGCGATTGGGGCCGCAGGGCATCGCCAAACAGATTTTTCTGGGTGTGCGCGAGGAGGACGCCGACACGGACTATTTGGCGTCCTTCGTCGCCATGGCGCGGGATGCGGAGTGGCGTGGATAGCGCGCTTCTTCTCAGGGCGTTCAGGCCTCTTCGCGTCCGAAGGGGCGTCGGGTGGGGAAGCTTGATGTTTCCATTTGCTCTGCGCCGGTGTCCGCGCTGTTGCGCTGAATATAGCGGCTGTATCGCTGCGCCAGCGGCGCGGCGGTGACGCCATGCAGTAATACGCTGAGCAGGATGGTCAGCACGGCGACGCTGAAAAGCTGATCTTTCCCGGGTGCATGATCCTGCTGCATGACCAGCAGCACATAGAGCAGGGAAGCCAGTCCCCGTGGCCCGAACCAACCCAGAAACAGCTTGCTGGTGAACTGCAGCCGGGTGCCGGTCAGGCTGATAATCACTGGGATGATGCGAATGACCGTCAGACTCAACAGCGCATAGAAAAAATGCGTCCAGGTGAGGTCTGGCAGGGCGTGGGGAATCATGATGGCGCCGAACAGCAGGAAGTTGATCAGGCTTAACAACTGGCCTTCGGTTTCCGCAAAACGGTGCAGCGGCGCGCAAAATACGTGGGTGCGCGTGCCTACCGCGGCGCCGGCGCAGAAGGCGGCGATAAAACCGTTGCCGCCGCACAGTTCCGCCAGACCGTATGAAGACATGGCGACGGCCAGCAGTCCCAGACGCTGATAGGTCGGGCTCACCCAGCGTCGTTGTACGCCGGCGTCCAGCGCGCGTCCCGCCGCAAGTCCCACGGCGACGCCGTAGATCGGGCCCAGCAGCAATTGCATCGACGCCAGTTCCAGCCAGTGACTGGCGCTGTGGTTTTCGCCAATCAGCCAGGACAGGCCAATGATCAGCAACGGCAGCGCCATGCCGTCATTGAGGCCGCTTTCCACATTGAACGCCTGACGGATGCGCACCGGTACGCGTTCATTGTTGATGACCGCCTGCCCCAGCGCCGCGTCCGTCGGCGCCAGGATCACCGCCAAGGTGAAAGCGCCCGCCCAGCCCAGCTCGGGAAACATCGGATAGGCGACCAAAGCGCCGACGCCAATACACAACGGCAAACCCAGACCAAGCAGACGCAGGGGAATATTGTGGCCTTCCCTGAGCTGACGCAGATTAATGCGGGAGGCGTCAGTAAACAGCACCCACACCAGAGTGACCTCCGCCAACCAGTGCGCCAGACTCCACTCAGGATCGGCGACGAGCAGACCCAGACCACGATCGCTGAGCAGCAATCCAGCCAGTGTGAAAAACAAGGGCGCGGTCATTGGGCCCTGCTGGGACCAACGCGAGATAAGCGCGAACGCAATAACCGCAGCGCCAAACAGTAGGAGCGTCAATTCAAAGCTCATGGATGATTTGTCATATCCGCCAGAGCGGACCAAAAATGAAAGTTTGCGGCCTCATGTCTTTTATTTTGTACCGACGTCAGCGACTTAGCGCAACCCAACGCACCAGTCCCGTCCCCCATTCGCTTAATTCATGCAACAAAGTTGTGCGGATTTGGCCGTTTTTCTGCGCTTATCTGGAAATTATAGTGCTCCCATCAATTATTCCTATGAGGAGTCACCGATCATGTTTCGCAAATTACTTTTAGCCGCATCCGTCGCTGTTTCATTCACCGCCGCCGTTGCAGCGAAAGAGCCGCTGCAATTGAAGGTTTACAACGCTGACGACAACAGTTTCAACGTCACTTCCACCGTCATCAGTGGTGAAACCGAAGCGGTTGTGGTGGATGCTGGATTCACTCGCGCCGACGCCTATCGCATCGCCGCCAATGTGCTGGATACCGGTAAAACGCTGAAAACCATCTTGGTCAGCAATGCCGATCCGGACTATTACTTTGGCGTGGAAGTGCTGAAGGAAATCTTTCCGCAAGCCGACGTCGTGGCGCCGCCTGCGGTGCTGGAGCACATCAAGGCCAAACTGCCGTTCAAAGTGGAATTCTGGGGCCCGAAAATGGGCGCTAACGCACCGCGCAACCCGGTTGTCCCGGCGGCGTTGAAAGGCAACTTCATCACCGTGGACGGAGAGAAACTGGAAGTGCGCGGCATGCAGGGCGAGTTGGCGCACCGTCCATACGTGTGGGTGCCTTCTTTGCAGGCGATTGTCGGTAATGTCGGCGTACTGTCTGACATGCATGTATGGATGGCGGATACGCAGAAGCAAAGCGAACGCGACGCCTGGGTAGCGCAGCTGGACGAAATGAAAGCGCTGCATCCCGCTATCGTGGTGCCTGGACACATGCTGCCGGATTCCGATATGGATGTGAGCGCCATCGATTTCACCCGCACGTACCTGAAGCGCTTTGAAGAAGAAGCCAAGGACGCTAAAAACGCAGACGCCCTGATGCAGGCGATGGAGCAGGCCTATCCGAAGCTGGAAACCGGGATCGCCCTGGAAATCAGCGCGAAAGTAGAGAAAGGGGAGATGAAGTGGTAGAACTCGACTACTTTTACGATCCCATCTGCGGGTGGTGCTACGGCGCCGCGCCGCTGATCAGCAAGGCGCGGGAAATGATGCCGGTTAATCTGCGCGCCGGCGGGTTGATGATCGGCGCCAATCGACAGCCGGTGAACGACGCGCTGCGCGATTACGTGATGGCCCATGATCAGCGGATTCAGACTCTGACCGGCCAGCCATTCGGGGATGCTTATTTCAATGGCCTGCTGCGGGATCATGACGCCGTTTTCGACTCCGAGCCGCCAATCCGAGCGGTGCTGGCGACGGAGAGCCTGGGCGGCGACGCACTGGCGATGCTGCACCGCCTGCAACAGGCGCATTATGTCGAAGGCGAGCGTATCGCCGACCTGGCGACCTTGACCCGCCTGGCGCAAAGCATCGGCCTGGACGGCGAACGCTTCACCGCGCAGATGTCCGTCAATGCCAGCTCCGCCGCCGCGCATATACAGTCGACGCGACGGGAGATGACGCGCCTGAGCCTGCGCGGCTATCCTTCTCTGGCGCTGATTATCGACGGCTCAGTGGTTCCGGTGACCGTCGGCCCTTATCTCGGCAAACCCGTCGCCTTCGCTACTCACTTGGAGTCGCTGATAGGAAGCAAGGCGCAGAATGACGACACGGACGATGCCCCCTTCTGTACGCCTGACGGCTGTTCCTGAGACTTTCATCTATCCGGGCAAGGACGCCCGTTGCAGCCATTCTGAGGGTGAAATTCTGTGTTAACTCGCAAGGCTATGTGAATGTTTAAGCGGCCTTTAAACCGAAGCGATAGCTTGATGATGACTGTTCTGTCTTGTAGCGTTTTGTTTAGAGGTCCCATAAGGCAGGGAGAGTGCGAGCCTGATGATGCACATAATGCTTGTCGTACCGCCTCTATATCAGAGGAGGAGTTGTTATAAATTATCTTTCTCTTGGATGGGATAAATTAATGACGAGGTGTTCTGGGGACCGTTACGAGCAAACTTTTTATGCAGTTAAGTGTCTTTATTTGGAGGGGAGGGGGCAATTAGCGTGGTTACCATATCAACCATTTTCCTTTTTACACTTTTGCTCTTTTTTCCGACTATTAAAGTGTGAAAAGGATCATCTTCAGTAGGGTCTGCCACTAACTTCTGTGGGGGAGATATCTGATTCCTTAAGTCGCCGCAATTGATGGCAACTAGCCCCCAGCCTTCTTTTTTTCTAGTTTCACCTAGGGCGTCTTGCAACTGTTTATTGGAATCTAATAGTTTTTCTTTGTGAGTCGTTGAAATTTCAACGTCATTAGTTTCGCTATCTGAAAATATTGCACTGGTTAATCTGTGGGTATTTCTATTATGGTCAAACTTGAACATTATTGGCCAAGAGGGAACCCTTCTAAGTAAATTTTCTTCATTAAGGATGCTGGGGTCATCATCCCGTTCAGGCAACGTTTTCACTACTTTTAGATTCGAATTCATCCACATACCTTCTAGTCAACTCTTTAATTAGATTGGTAAGCATGGCTAGGTTGGTTGTGAGAGTTTTCTCTTTCCATTCGTTATCTGCATTTAAGTCCATATAAGAAACTATACACTTACTTCCAGACTCGATTTCTATTTCAATATCATAATTGCATATGCTCCATTCAAACTGAATGTTTCCATTTGGAGTAGGGAATACATCTGGCGTTGGCGTTGTGATTTGGAATGTATAGCTTGCGAGCTGTATAGCACCTAAGAGGGCATTTGTTGAAGGCGGCTTTGCATTATATGAATCCCAGTTAGGTTGGAGTGAGGTGAGAGCTTCCAGTTGGCTAGCAACTTTACTCACTGCTATGGGGTAGCTGTCTTCACTTATAGCAGAGCCTCTGCTGAAAGGATCTGTAAATTGAATGATATTTGTCATTACCTACTCCATTTTTCTAATAAATCATCTCGTATCATGGCCTTGAAGCTATGATTAATTGTGCTGCTCAATAGATCCATCGTAAGCAATACATCGCTTAATGATGAGCCTAATGGATTTGCCCTCGCCACAAACTTTAGATAGTAGTAAGTATCGCAACTAGATTCCTTTTGAGCTGTGCTGATTGTGGTGTATATGCGACCAATATGCTCACCATTGTGACTAATAATGTGTTTGAGGTTTAATGCGAAAGACTCTAGCTCCAAACTCTCAATTTTCGTATGTTTCTCAACTATGCCGACAAATACTTCCTGAGCTGACAAACCATCTGCGTCAATATGGTTTACATAGGTTAGCTCAACTTGATCAATTTCCGGTTCTCCAAGGCTTTCTCTTTTTAGAAATTTTGTGAAATTTGTATAGTGTTCAAGGTATTCTTCTTTTAACTTCGGGAATCTCGGGTACTCGCTATTGCCTTTTTTGAGCCAGTTGAAGATGAAGCGATCCTGTTGCAATTGGATAACTTTGTCACTTTTATGTGAAATAAAGTATAAACGAGGGTTTGGTACGTCAGTATTAAACCTTAATTGAGGAGTATCCCTTTGGATTATTCCAAATTTTTCAATTTCATGTGAAAGCTCATGATGCCTTTTAACTATAGGGAAATCTTGGCGATACTCGCTCCAAAGAAGCCCCCTAAAGCCAGTATGCAGGCTCTCTAGCCTGGAGAACTGGAGAGAAAATGAGGTCTCTACGAGTGGAGGTGTAATTAAATCGAGTTCGAGCCTTTTCATCTGGGTACCTGAGCTATTGCTATGGAAGAGTGTAGCAAACGATAAAAAGAAGCCCAACAATGTTCAGGTATATAGATGTCTGCCCTTAGTTACCAATTTAGACCTGTATAAAATCTGTCTACAGCGTAAAATAGACGTAATGTGCTGAATTTATTATAAATTTATCTAAACCCCTATTTTGCCTCGCTCTTCTAACGATGCTGAGTATGAGATTCATGCCTGTACCGGCGTGCTGGATGTTCAATTGAGCCCAAACTAAGCTCACTTTCCAGGATAAACAGGCCGGTGGCGGCCTGTTTTCTCTCAACTCTATGATTAACCGTTTTTCAACCCATTAAGCTCCATGTTACTTACGCGCCGCCGCTATAGGCGGGGTAGTCCGTATATCCCGCCGCATCGCCGCCGAACAAGGTGGCGGGATCGCTGATGGCGTTCAGCTCCAGATTGTGTTGCAGGCGGTAGGGCAGGTCCGGATTGGCCAGGAACATGCGTCCGAAGGCGACATAGTCGGCGTAGCCCGCCTTGAGGATCGCGTTGGCTTTATCGGCGTTGTAATTGCCCGCCACGATCACCGCGCCGCTGAAGGTTTCACGCAATTGGCGGCGAAAACTGTCCGGTACGGGCGGGGCGTCGTCCCAGTCCGCTTCCGCCAGGTGAATGTACGCCATGCCTAGTTCGTCGAAGGTTTTCGCCGCCGTCAGGATGGCCCCAGGCGCTTCCGGGTCGTCCATGCCTCTTTGGGTAATGAACGGTGATAGGCGGATGCCGACCCGATGCGAGCCGATGGCGTCGCACACAGTACGCGCCACCTCCTGCACGAAACGGATTCGCTTGTCGAGGCTGCCGCCATAGTCATCGTCGCGCTGGTTGGCGGTGGCGCGCAGGAACTGGTCGATCAAATAACCATTGGCGCCGTGAATCTCAACGCCATCAAATCCCGCCTCCATGGCGTTAAGCGCCGCCTGCCGATAGTCCCGAATAATCGCCTGGATGTCCGCCTGACTGAGGGCGCGCGGAGTGGGGCAATCCAGCATCTGTCCCACTCCGTCCTCACCCACGATCCAGACTTTGGCGTCAGGCGCGATGGCGGAAGGCGCAACCGGCTTGCCGTCCTCATGCAATGAGGCGTGGGACATTCTGCCGACATGCCAGAGCTGGCAAAAAATCCGTCCGCCAACGGCATGGACGGCATCCGTGACTTTGCGCCAGCCGGCGATCTGTGCGTTGGTGTAGATCCCGGGCGTGAAGGAGTAGCCTTTGCCCTGTGCGGAAATCTGCGTGGCTTCGCTGACGATGAGTCCAGCTTGCGCCCGCTGGGCGTAATAGACCGCCATGAGATCGCGAGGCGCGTCTTCAGGCTGTTCGGTGCGGGCGCGGGTCATCGGCGCCATGACAATGCGATTGGGGATGTCCAGTGCGCCAATAACGCCCGGGTTAAACAGTAATGGATAATGCATGGGAATACTCCGCTCAAGAGGGGTAAGGGGTTTTGTCTTCGGCGAACAACAGTTCCAGCTTCAGTCCCTCCGGACCTTCCACAAAAACCTGATGTTCTCGTGAAGCGGGCACGGTGCGCTCGCTATAAGTCGCGCCGTGATGCCGTAAACGGGATAAGAGTTGCTCGTAATCGGCGCCCGCCAGCGCCACATGATCAACTGCGCCGCGTCCTTCCAGCGTGTTATCGCCAAGATAGGCGGCCTGCTCTTCGTCCGACGCATCCGCGCCGACCAAATGAACGATGGGGCGGTCGTCGCTGTACAGCCAGGCGCCGGGGAAGCGGAAGCCGGGACGGTCGCCGTTCCTGAGTCCGATGACCTCTACGAGAAACGTCGTCATGGCCGTCAGGTCTTTGCTGCGAATCAGAACATGATTGATATACATGGGAGTCACTCTGTTGACGGAAGCTGATGTAATGCAGCCTAATGCTTATAGAAAAAGTTGATAATCACCGTTTATGTGTAATCTGTTTTCGTAAAGACTGAATAATATGAGCAAGATTGACGACATTGAGCTGTTTGTCAGAGTGGTGCGCGCAGGCGGACTGGCGGCGGCCGGGCGGGAAGTGGGCCTGTCGCCGGCGAGTATGACGGCGCGCATGAATGCGCTGGAGGCCCGTTACCAGACCCGTTTACTGCAGCGCAGCACTCGTAGCATTGCATTGACCGAGGCGGGCGCGCGCTTTTACGAAGCCGGTCAGCGGGTCGTCGCGGAAATGGCGCAGGCGGAAGCGGTTCTGCTGGAGAAAGAGGGAGAGCTGCGCGGCTCGCTGCGCGTCACCGCCACCTCGGATTTTGGCCGGCAGTATGTGGCCCCGGCTTTGGCGCAGTTTGTCAGCCTGCATCCCCAGGTGCGACCCGCTTTGCATTTGCATGACGGGGTGGTGAATTTGATTGAAGAAGGCTTTGATCTCGCCATTCGTTACGGCAATCTGCCGGACAGTAATCTCATTGTACGCCCACTCGTGGCTGACAATCGTCGCGTGCTTTGCGCGTCGCCGGCTTATGTTGAGTCATTTGGTTTGCCTCAAACGCCGGAAGACCTGCTGGGGCATCGCTGTCTGGTGATGACTCGCTTTGGCGAAATGTTGGCGGAGTGGCGCTTTCAGTCCGACTCAGGCTGGCGAACGCTAACCGTGGAGGCTTTTCTGGCGAGCAACGATGGCGCACTGATCCGCCAATGGGCGTTGGCGGGTCTGGGTATCGCGCTAAAATCCTGGTGCGATGTGAGCCGGGATATAACGGAAGGTCGACTGCTCCAACTGTTGCCGGATCAGGTCGTCGGCCTGCATGGCGCAGACGCGGGCGCAGTGGGGCTACAGATGATCTACCCCAGCCGCAAGTACACGCCAGCCTGCGTAAAGGCGTTTATGGACTATCTGGGAGAGTTCGTAACAAGCGAAGCCGGCCTGTGAGGCCGGCGTATCGGCTAGCCGCGGGAGACAGGGCCTGATTAATACATCAGACTGCAATCAACTTGCGGTCATTTTGCCCCGGCAATGTTTTATAACTGACGGAACGCGCGGCGGCCACTTGGTAGGTCGGGCTCTTCACGGTGTCGACGAAACGCCAGTCCGCCCTGGCTTCGTCTGCAGTGAATGTCGTCAGCAGGTAGCCGCGCTGATTGACGTTCAGATACCGCAAATCGCTCACCAGCGTGGTCACGCCCAATTCGGTCTGGGCAATCGTGGTCGCGTCATCGGGCAGGGAAAGGTAAGTTTCCAGACCGGGAGAGGACACCGAGGCGGTGGCGAACTCCACGCCGACATGGTCGCCGGACAGGGTTTTCAGATCGCTGGCCCAGGCGTTGTGAGTGTCTCCCGCCAACGCCACCAGATTCTTGTTCATGGCCTTCGCTGTCTCAAACAACACTTCCCGTTCCGCAGCGTAGCCGTCCCAGGCGTCCAGGTTGTAAGGCAGTACGGTTTCCACTCTTGCGCGTTCCGCATCCGTCACGCTGGGGTCGCCCATCAGGATACGGCCCTTGATATTCGCCAGCTCGGCGAAAGCAGGCAGGATGGTGTTGGGGTCTGGGTCCAGCAGCTGCGTCAGCAGTTCCGCGGGCAGCAGCATGCGTCCCATCAGAATTTGCTGGCCCAACACCTGCCAGGTGGCGTTGGACGCGGCCATGGCGTTCTGCAGCCAGTTGCGCTGTTCCGCGCCGAGCAGCGTACGGTTGGCGTCGCTGATGTCTGCGCTGAACTGAGGCGCGTTGAAGGCGCCGCTGACCGGATCCAGATAGTCGAGATAGTCCAGTTGCTTGTCGCGTGCGAGGACCCGGGTGTCGAGCATGTAGAGGGACACCAGATCGCCGAACTGGAACTGGCGATAAATGATTTCCTGATTATCATCCACAACCGGCCGAATCGGCATCCATTCGAAGTAAGCCTGCAGCGCCGCTATTTTGCGGTCCTCAAACTCGCCTTCGCCCTCACTGTGGTTTTTAGCGCCGGACTTCCAGGTGTCGTCAGCAATCTCGTGGTCATCCCAGACGGTGATGAATGGGGTTTTGCGGTGCAGCGCCTGGAGGTTGGCGTCGCTGCGATATAGCGCATAGCGCTTACGGTAGTCTGCGAGGGTCAGGATTTCGTTGGCGTTGTCGTCCGGCAACGTGCGTCCGATGGCGGCGGCGTCTTCCGTCGCATAACCGCCGGCGCCGTATTCGTAGATGTAGTCTCCCAGGTGGATGACGGCGTCCAGGTCGTCATGTAACGCCGCTTCCGCATATACATTGAAGTGTCCGGCGGGATAGTTGGCGCAGGAGAACACGGCGAACTTCACCTGTTCCGGGCTGACCGTAGGTAAGGTTTTGGTGACGCCCGCTGGAGACGTCGCGCCGTTTGCGGTGAAGCGGTAGTAATAAGTCGCTCCGGGTTGCAGGTTCAACACGTCTACTTTGACGGTGAAGTCCTGAGCGGCGGAGGTCTGAGTGGTTCCGGTGTGGAGCAGGTTGATGAAGCCGGCGTCGTCCGCCACTTCCCAGGATACCGACACCTCGGCGCCAGCGTCGTCGGGGAGGGCGCGGGTCCAGATGATCACGCGGTCGCTGAGCGGGTCGCCGCTGGCGACGCCATGACTGAAGGTTACCTGATAGGGCGCATTGCCGTCGTCATCGGAGCTGCATCCCATCAGACCAGTGGATATCGCCAACGCCCCCATGCCGGCGGCGGTGACTTTGATAAAGTCGCGTCTGCTTATTCTTTTCATTATTCCTTTCTCTGTCCTGCCTGTGAAAGTCGCGCGGAAGATAGAGGGATAATGTTACATAATTATTTAATTTTTCTAGAAAATGCGGGCTTATTTCAGAAACTTGTGCGAATCGTCACGAAATCAGATCCCAATAGGGCGGATCGCCAAAACGATCCTGCATGAACTTGACGAAAACGCGAACCCGGGCCGCCAAATGCCGGTTAGGCGGGTATAACAGGCTCAGATAAACCGGCGGCGCCTGATACTCCGGCAGCACGCTCACCAGACGTCCCGTTTGCAGCTCAGGGCCGGCGATAAACGTGGGCAACAAGGCGACGCCAAGCCCCGCTACCGCTGCGTCGCGCAGCGCTTCCGCGTTATTGCAGCACAGCACGCCATTCACCCGTACGCTGGTTTCCGGGGCGTCGCCGCGACGCAGGCGCCACGTGTAGCCGGAGGCGAGATTGCCGTAATGCAGACAAGGACGGCTGGCGAGTTCTTTGATGGTGCGAGGGCGACCATACTGCTGCAGATATCCCGGAGACGCGCACAACAGGCGTTTTGCTTCGACGATGGTATGTTCAATCAACGAAGGCGCTTCGCGGGTTTCCGCCACTCTCACCGTAATGTCGAAACCTTCCGACACCGGATCGATGAAGCGGTCGTCCAACACCAGTTGCACGCGGATGTTGGGATAGCGCGTCATGAAGTCCGCCAGGGAGGAACTCAAATGCAAGGTGCCGAAAGACATGGGCGCGTTGATTTTCAGATCTCCCTGCGGCTCCGCATGGTCGGATTGAATGGCGGTTTCCGCTTCCTGCAGATCGTTAAGAATGGATTTTGCGCGCAGATAAAACGCCTGCCCGGTCGGGGTGAGAGAGACTTGTCGCGTCGTGCGGGCCAGCAGGGTGACGCCCAGTTCGTCCTCCAGCGCAATCACCTGTCGATTCACCTGCGAGCGCGACAGTCCCATCTCTCGCGCCGCCTTGGCGAAGCTCTCAGCTTCCGCCACCTTTACGAAGGCTGTAAGCCCCGCGAGTTTGTCCATGGCTTCCTCTCAATTTCCGTTGACGTTTTCGGTTCAGCCTTTGTGTTGCGTGTACAAATACTGGTGTGCGCGCATAAATATTGGCGTACGTGCTCAAGTATTTAAAAATTGTCGCATATATAGCGACACTATGGCTCAATTCTGACTAATTGTTTACGAATATGGGAGGTTTAAACTGTCTCCATACAACGAATACAGGAGGAGACAGTATGAATATTCGCAGATCACACGAGCGTGGCGTCGCCAATTTCGGTTGGCTGCACTCAAAGCATACGTTTTCGTTTGGACATTACTTCGACCCTGCGCATATGGGCTTTGGTCCTCTGCGTGTGATCAATCAGGATCAAGTGACGCCGGGCGCAGGCTTCGATACGCATGGGCACAGCGATATGGAGATCATTTCCTATGTCGTGTCCGGCGCGTTGGAACACAAAGACAGCATCGGCAACGGCTCTGTTATCGTCCCGGGAGAGCTGCAACGGATGACTGCGGGAACCGGCATTCGTCATAGCGAATACAATCATTCGCGGACAGAGGGCGTGGAATTCCTGCAAATCTGGATTTACCCGGAGCAAAAAGGACTCAAACCGGGATACGAGCAAAAGGCGTTTGCGCCGGAATCCATGACCGGCGTTTTTCGTCTGATCGGCAGTCGCGATGGCGCGCAGGACTCGGTGACGATCCACCAGGACGTTAACCTGTACGCCGCCCGTCTTAATGGCGCAGAGTCTGTGTCTCTGGATATCGACCCGCAGCGAGGCGTGTGGGTGCAGGTCGTCAAAGGGAATGTGGAGCTGAACGGGGAAGCGTTGACGGGAGGCGATGGCGCGGCGCTGGAAAACGTCAGTCAGCTCACCTTCGCCAACGCGGACAATGCGGAAGTGCTGGTGTTTGATATGAAAATGCAGGCTTAGAAGAGCGAGAGTCTCGATCCTGTAGGGAGGAACCCGTTAATATCCATGGGGTTGTCAAAAGCGAGCAAGGATAGGTGTCGATGCTGATTCCCTATGAACTGACCACGGTGAACGAGCGTCTGCTGTTACGCTGGATCAATCCCGACCAGCTGGAGCTGCGGCCGGGATTTTTTCATGAGGCGGTGGAGGCGCTGCCGCAAGAGCAGCAATGCGCCGGGTTGACCCACTTTGAGGAACTGCTGAACGGGGAGGGCGTAGAGACGCCGCCTGCGGGCCTGATTTTTCATACCAGCCGATGTGGCTCCACCCTGGCGTGTCAGATGTTGAAGCAGCATCCGCAGGCGTTGGTGCTGGGGGAGCCGTTTCTATTGAACCAGATTGTACGTCATCAACAGCTGACCTCTTCGCGCAAAGTAGACGCGCTGCGCCGTTGCGTTGGCCTCTGGGCGCAATGGGCGGCGGAGACAGGGCGGCGCTTGGTGATCAAGTTGTCTTCCTGGAACCTGATGCATATTGATCTCTATCAGCGCGCATTTAACTGTCCGTCGCTGTGCCTGTATCGCGATTATCTATCTGTGCTGGAGTCGCTGTTGCGGGGAACGCCCAAATGGCTCACCGCAGACTGGCCGCCACCGCCATTTACCGGCGCTAACGCGGAGCTATTGCCGGATGCATCCTTGTTGGCGTCGCAACAATCAGAGGTTCAACCGGCGGATGTTAAACTGCTGGGCGCCGCTGCCGGGACCTACTTGGGATTCGCCCAGGCGATGCTGGCGGCGTTGGCGTCTGATACGTCAGTGCGGGTGATGGGGTATGAATTTATCGCGGGCGCCTCAGCGTCGCTGGCTGAGCATTTCGGCTTGGAGTCGTATCCAGGCATAGAGCAGGATATGTCGGGAGCGTCCAGGCTCTATTCAAAAGGCGCTTCTACGTATGAACCGCGAGATGCGAGGGACGAGCTAAAACGTCTGGATGCGCAGCTTGAACAACACTACCCGGTCCTGAGGCTTGCCTTGCAGGCGGTTTATTCGCGCCTGCAATCACATCGCCAATTACTCGGATGATAAAAAGCGCGGCAGGTAGGTGGAAGCCTTCACATAGCTCTCGCTGTCGGCTCCACCGGTAATGATGGCTCCATCGACTCTGAGCCAGGCATGTGCTTTCAAACCGCCATCGGAGCCGCTTTCTTTAAGAACGCCCAGGTGGATGACGTAAGGCGCTTTGTAAAACCCCAGCAGCGTTCTGGCCATAATCGCTTGCGCCAGACACTTGCATTCCCACGGCGTATAGCGGGCGACCAAACGGCAGACAGCGCCAATGCGTCGCGCCAAGAATTGCTGCTCTGCAGGGGCGTGAAACAGCGCCTCATGATTCGCAGACGCGCGCCCCAAAACCCAGGCGAAACGCCGAAACGGTAGACCCCAAATCATCACACACACCACCGCGCTGTACGGAAACAAAAACGCCAGCCACAACTTCTCCTGACGCGGAAGTCGCCAGGCGGTTTGGAGTTTACGGTAGAAGCGCGGCATGGAGTGAGTCGTCATAAGAACAGTTCCCAGGCCATTTTACGATTATTTGTCTATGGCGTTCAGTGTAGTTGAAGAATGAGCTTTATGAGCAGCTCCAGAAAATGCGCCAACTTGCCCCTTTGGATGTCGCTGTTTATGCTTTCTAGACAGAATAATCTCAGTAGAGTCTCAGTAGCTTATGGCGCGAACTCGTGGCGTAGTCCTGGCATTGGCGCTCCTTTTCGCCGGGTACACTTCATCCGCCGCTGAGACGGCGCGCATCGCTATTGGCGAATGGCCGCCTTATCTCTCTGAAGAGCTGCCGCATTACGGTCTGGCGGCGCATATTGCGGAAGTCTGTTTTAACGCCGCGAATGTAGATGTAGAGGTTGGCTTTTTCCCTTGGAACCGGGTGGCGCTGTTTGTGGAAAACGGACTTTGGGACACTTCTATTCTGTGGGTGAAAACTGAAGAACGGGAAAAGGTTTACCTGTTTTCCGATGTGATTTTTGAAGGCTCCGCTGTTTTCTTTTACGCCAAAACGCGGCCTATGCAGTGGCGCGACTACAAGGATCTGGTGGGACTCAAATTCGGCGGCCTGATGAGCGCCAGCTACCCTTGGTTTGAAGCCGCTAAGGAGCAGGGGATCCATCTCGAAATGGAAGTCGTGTCAGACGAACGCCTCAACTTCGCCAAACTACTCAACGGCCGCATAGACGCCTTCTCACTGGATAAATACGTCGGCCTGTATATCCTGCACAAAAACTTCCCCCAGGAATCCAACCTCATCACCTACAACCCCACCCCCATCGAATCCTGGCCCTACCGACTGATCTTCACCAAAAATCCACGGGGAGAAAAAATGCGCAACGCCTTCAACAAAGGACTCAAAATAGTCCAGGAAAACGGCCTGCTGGAACGGCTGTTGGATGATGCGGCTAATGGGCGGTATGTGGGCCGTTCAGCCGAGTGACTTGGCTGGTTTTATATCGTTAATTTTTGATTGTTCAGAAGTAGAAACAAAGTACTTGTCACTGAATGTTCTTGGTGGGTAAACTCGCTACGCTAAAACTAACTATTTGTTTTGTTTAAATATTGAGCGGTATCGTGTCCAATAGGGATATGGAACAGAGTGCAGCATCCTGCGCGCTATACACAACATTATTATTGTCTAGGCCGCTGACGACAGGCGCAAAGTCTGCCGTCAGCGGCTTTTTTATGCGTTAAAAAAGTCAGTCGGAAGTATTTAGGAGTCATCAAATGGTTGCGGTTGTATCAGGGGAAGGTCTGGGATTGTTTGGCGCGGCCTTGTCAGGCGCGGGGGCGGGACTGTCGCAAGCGGGCGTGGGCCAGGGCGGCGAGCGGGTCTACGTCAATGCGGCCACGGGCAACCTGGTGCTGCAGCGCCGCGATGAACTGCTGTTAGGCGCAGGGCGCGACGCCAGCCTGATCCGCACCTACAACAGCCAGGGCCGCTTCACCGACGACAACGGCGACAACTTCTACTTCAGCTTCAACCAGCGCCTGGAATTCAACGGCGGCAATCTGAACAAAGCCGGCAGCGTGATCACGCGGATCGCCGGCGACGGCAGCCGCACAGACTATCGTTATGACGAGAGCCGCGGACTGTATGTCTCCAGCGTCGGCGAAGGCGCTCACGACACCCTGGAATTCCGCGGCGGAACCGGCGCTGACGCGTTCCTGTGGACGGAAGGCGAGAGCGGCGCGCAGGAAGTGTACAGCTGGCAGGGCAAACTGAGCGCGCTGGCCCATCGCGACGAACCGGGACGGGTGACCATCAGCCGCAGCGCGGCCGCGACGACCCTGACGACGGCGTCGGGGGAGAAACTGGAGATTCAGTACGACGGCTCTGGGCGGGCGGTGCTGGTGAAGACGGTGGGCGCGGACGGCGCGCAACGCAACCAGACCTATTACGGCTATGACGCCCAGGGCCGTCTGACGACGGTGACGGTGGACCTGACCCCGGCGGACAACAGCATCGGCGACGGCCGTACTTTCGTGACGCGCTACAGCTACGACGGCGACAGCAAACGCGTGGCGAAGATGCAGGCCAGCGACGGCGTATCAGTGAGCTTCCAGTACCAGAACATCGGCGGCGAATACCGGGTGACCCGGGTCACCCAGGGCGACGGCGCGGACGCCATCGTCACCGCCTACGCCTATGATCTGGCGCAGCGCACGGCGACGGTGACGCGGGTGCTGGACCCAGCGACGCTGAGCGGCCTGCAGACGGTGCTGCGCTACGACGAACGCGCGCGCCTGGTGGAGCTGCGCCTGCCGCAACAGGACGGCGCCCAGAGCGTGCGCCGCTACGCCTACGACGCCGACGACAACCTCATCCAGAGCACGGACGCCGACGGCCACAGCGAGACCTACCGCTACGACGCCATGGGCAATCTGCTGACCCATACCGACCGTTTGGGCCGCGCCACTGACTACACCTATAACGCCCAGAACCAGACCCTGACGGAAACGACGGACGGCGCCACCCAGCGCTACGTTTACGACAGCGAACACCGTTTGCGCTACCGCGTGGACGCCCAGGGCGGCGTCACCGAATTCCGCTACAACAACCAGGGCCAGTTGACGGCGACCCAGGGGTATCTGGCGCGCTACGATCTGAGCGGTCTGGCTCACGATCAGGCGCTGACCGAAGGCTCTCTGAAGACCTGGACGGGCGCCGCCCGGGCGCAGGGAACCACTCTCACGGAATACGTCTACGACTTCCGCGGCCAGCTGAGCCGTCAGACCCGCTACAGCAAGACCGACGCCACGGGCGCGGGAATCGGCGCGGCGACGACGCACTTTATCTACGACGCGGAAGGGCGCCTGCTGAAGCAGGTCAACCCCGACCAGGCGGCGCTGACGGAGAACGCGAGCGCGGCCCCGGAGAGCCTGGGGCATCGCACCGGAGAAACGCTGTACGTCTACGACGGCCTGGGCCGGCTGCTGTCGGTGAAGGACGCGCTGGGCGCGGTGACCACGCAGACCGAATACCAGGGCGCGACCATCCTGAGCCGCGATGCGGCGGGCCTGCAAAGCGTGAAGACGTACAACAGCGCCGGCGCGCTGATCGACGTGGTGGAGCGCGACGCCGGCGGCGTGCTGCTGGGCAAGGCGCAACAGTATTACGACGCCCAGGGCCGGGTGATCCGCAGAGTGGACGCGCAGGGCGCGCAGACCCATTACGTCTATGACGGCCAGGACCGGGTGCGCTTTGAGATCGACACCCTGGGTTACGTCACGGAGAACCGCTATGACGCCCTGGGGCGGGTGACGCAGTCGCGTCGCTATGAGACCGCCTATCGCGGCGCCGACGTCAGTCTGGCGGCGCTGGAGACCTTCGCCGGGGGCCAGAGCGCGATCACCACGCGACGCTTCTACGACGCTGAGGGCCAGGTGCGTTTCGAAATCGACGCCCAGGGTTATGTCACCGGCTACGAGTACGACGGACAAGGGCGTGTTGCGAAGAAGACCCGCTACGACAAGGCGGCGGACCTGAACGCCGCCAACCTGGCGTCGCTGGCGGCGCATGCGCCGAGCTGGCGTGGCGATGGCGTCGTGCAGATCGACGCGGGACGGATTATCAAGAGCGCCGCCACCGGGCTCAGCGGAGGCCGGGCGGTGGCGAACGAAGCGCTGCAACAAGGCCGCGGCGCGCTGGAGTTTACCGTGGCGGCGCTGCCGACCGGCGCCTCCCTGGGCGCGGTGGGCTTCAACAAGAACCCGGAGACCGTCCTGACCGGGAACGATTACCTGAACGAAGTGGACCTGGGCGTCTTCATCCGCGACCCGGACGGCGCGGGTTCTCAGGGCCACAGCCTGATGATTCAGGTGAACGGCGTGCGCACGGAGCCGCCCTCGGCGACGCCGATCAAGGTTGGCGACCGCCTGCGCATCGAAATGTGGGGCGCGGACGCGCGCATCCTGCTTCAGCGCTCTGGCCAGCACGGCTTCACGCTGATTCAGACCCTCACGGGCGTGGTGGACGCAAACGCGAACTACACGGCGCAAACCAACCTGTACGGCGCGGGCGCGGCCATTGAGGCGGTGGCGCTCAGCGGCGACGCGGACTATCACAGCGCGGGCGTCGCCACCCGCTACGTTTATGACGCAAAGGGACAGGCGCGCTTCGAGGTGGACGCGCAAGGCTACGTCACGGAGAACCGCTACGATGCCCTGGACCGTGTAACCGAAAAACTCAGCTATAGCCACGCCTACGCGGGCGGCGTTTTCACCGAAAGCGCCCTGCAGACGTTCGCGAACGGCGCAACCCCGGCTTCGCATTCTCGTTTGGTGTATGACGCGAGGGGGCAGGTGCGCTTTGAGGTCGACGCTCTGGGCTACATCACGGAATTCGAGTATGACGCGCAAGGGCGGGTGGTTAACAAGAGCCGCTACGCGCATCCGGTGGACGCCGCTTCTGCGGATCTGGCGTCGCGCCTGCCTCAGTTATTGAACTGGGGAACGGATGCGGCGGTGTCCCAGCAAGGAGGACGCCTGACGCGCACCGGACCGGCGAGTCTGACCGCAGGCCGCGCAATCGCGGGAAGCGGCCTGACGGGCGGCGAAGGCGTTCTGGAATTCACCGTAGACCAACTGGTCAATGGCCAATCCCTGGGTGTAGTGGGCTTCAACCTGAACCCGGAAGAGCGGTTGTCGGGGAACGACTACTTTAAGGAAATCGACCTGGGCGTGTTTATTCGCGACCGTGACGGCGCGGCGGCGGAGAAGCACAGCGTTCTGATTCAATACAAGGGAACGCAGATCGCGCCGGCGACGATGCAGTTCGTGGAGGCGGGAGACCGTTTCCGGATTGAGCTGAAGGACGGCGACGCCCGCATTCTGTTGCAACGCAAGGGGCAGGATAACTACGTCCTGATTCATACCCTGAAGGATGCGGTGGACGCCACGCAGACCTATGTGGCGCAGGCGAACCTATACGCACAGGGCTCGGCGATTGGCGATGTCTGGATGAGCGGAACAGCGACGCAGAACAGTGAGCGCAGCCGCGAGCGCGTGATTTACGACGCCAAAGGCCAGGCGCGTTTCACCATCGACGCCTTGGGACAAGTCACGGAGAGCCGCTACGACGCCTTGGGTCGTATAACCGAGAAACTCAACTACAGCCATGCTTACACGGGCGCTGCTTTTACCGAAAGCGCCCTGCAGAGCTTCGTCAGCGGCAAAACGCCCGCTGCCCATTCCCGACTGGTCTACGACGTGAAAGGCCAGGTGCGCTTCACTGTCGATGCTCTGGGCCAGGTGACGGAGACCCGTTACGACAGCCTGGGTCGGGTAATTGAAACGCTCAGTTACGACGGCGCTTATACCGCTTCGACCGTTACCGAAAACGATCTGCAATCCTTTGTCAGTGGCAAAACAATTCTTTCTAAATCCCGCGTGATCTATGACGCGAGAGGCCAGGCGCGCTTCACCCTCGACGCTTTGGGGTATGTTACCGAGAACCGCTATGACGCCCAAGGGCGGGTGACGGAGAAGCGGAGCTTTAATGCGGCCTACGCCGGCGCAGACTTTAGTGAAAGCGCACTGCAAAGCTTCGTCAGCGGTAAAACCCCGACTACCCATTCCCGGCTGGTGTATGACGTCAAAGGTCAGGCGCGTTTTACGGTCGACGCCCTCGGACAGGTGACGGAGAGCCGCTACGACGCCTTGGGTCGGGTAACCGAGAAACTCAACTACAGCTCTGCTTACACTGGCGCCGCTTTTACCGAAAGCGCCCTGCAAACCTTCATCAGCGGGCAAACGTCGGCTTCTCATTCCCGTTTGGTGTATGACGCCAAAAGCCAGGTGCGCTTCACCATTGACGCCTTGGGACAGGTGACGGAGAACCGCTACGACGCGCTGGGCCGGGTAACCGAGAAACTTAGCTACAGCCATGCCTACACGGGTGGCGTCTTTACTGAGAGCGCCTTGCAGACCTTCGCGAATGGCGAAACCCCTGCATCCCATTCTCGTTTGGTGTATGACGCCAAAAGCCAGGTGCGTTTTACGATTGACGCACTGGGACAGGTGACCGAGACCCGCTATGACGCGCTGGGGCGAGCAGTTGAAACGCGCATCTACGATGGCGCTTATACGGGGGGCAGCGCTTCGGAAAGCGGTCTGCAGTCCTTTGTCAGCGGCAAACCCTCTCACACTCAATCCCGCGTAGTCTACGACGCCAAAGGCCAGGCGCGTTTCACCATTGACGCGTTGGGCTACGTCACGGAGAACCGTTACGACGCCCTGGGACAGGTGGCGGAAAAACTTAGCTATGACCGCGCCTACGCCGGCCCGGATTATAGCGAAGCGGCGCTGACCCAGTTCGCCAGCGCACAAAGTCAGCCGCGCAGCGGGCGCCTGGTGTATGACGCCAAAGGCCAGGCGCGGTTTGAGATCGACGCGCTGGGCCATGTGACGGAGCGGGAATACGACGCGGCGGGACGGGTGATCGCCACCTATCAGTACAACGGGGCGTTGCCGGCGGATGTGGCCTACACCGAAGCGGGCGTGGAGCAATGGCTGCCGCAGGCGGCGGAGTGGTCCAAGCGCACCGGCCCGCTGGTGGGCGGTTCGTCGCGCATTGAGCAGCTGGACGTGCCGGAAGCGAGAGACTTTACCGGCAGCGTGAGATCGCGGCAGAGCATTCGGGGCGAGGGCTATGTTGAATTCAGCCTGCCCTCGGAGGGCGTCAATGCCGTGTTCTGTGGTTTGAGCGAGAAGGATGGGGGCACTACCTACGAGGATCTGAACTTCGCGTTTTACCGCAAGCAGGGCGGCGTGGTGCGCTGCTATGAAGACTCGACCAAGGTGAAGGAACTGGGTGTGCTGCCCGGGGACACCCGTTACCGCATCGAGCTGAAAAACGGCAAGGTCAACTACTACATCAAACGGGAAACCGACGCCGGCTTTACGCTGGTGTACACCTCCGCGAAAGTGGCGGACTCGAGCAAGGCGTACGCCATCGACAGCTCCTTTTACAAAGGCGGCTCCCTGCTGAAAGACGTGGTGATCGGAACGCGGCTGGACGCCCCGGCGGGACGCGTCAACGTCAGCCGCACGGCGTACGACGCGCGCGGTCTGGCGCGCTTCAGCCTGAACGCCCTGGGGCAGGTGACGGAGACCCGTTACGACGCGGCGGGCCGGGCGACGCAGACGCTGCGCTACGAAACCGCCTACAGCGGCGCCGATTACAGCGAAGCGGCGCTGGCGCAGTTTGTCGCGGGCGAGACCCGGGCGCAACATGCTTACATGGTGTACGACAGCCTGGGCCAGGCGCGCTTCAAGCTGGATCACCAGGGCCATATCACCGAACTGGAATACGATCATAATGGCCAGGTGACGCGCACCCTGAGTTACGTCGCGGCCTATGACCTGAGCCAGCCGCTGACGGCGGCGGCGCTGGAAACTTATGTGCAAGGCCACGCTTCAGCCGGGGACCGGGTGGAGCAGGTCTTCTACGACGCCCGCGGCCTGGAAATCTACCGGATAGACGCTGGCGGACGCCTGATCGAACAGGAGTACGACCACGCCGGTCGTCTGACCCATCGCGTGCGCTACGCCGCCAGCCTGAATCTCGGAACCGCGGCGACCCTGACGCAAGTGACGCAGGCGGCGGACGCCCATCGCAGCGCGGCGGCGAACCAGCACAGCCGTCGGGTTTACGACGCCCTGGGACGCCTGCGCTACAGCCTGGACGGCGAGAACTACGTCTCGGAAACCCTGTACAACGGACAGGGGCAGGTGACGGAAGAACGCCGTTACGCCGCCCCCTGGACCCAGGCGGCGACCCTGAGCGCCCTGTCGGGGCTGCATCCGGATGCGGAAACCCGCATCACCCGCTACGCCTATGACGACGCCGGCCGTAAAATCAGCCAGTCGCAGCGGCTGATGACCGGCGGCGCGGAAACCTGGATTACTGAAAGCTACGCCTACGACGCCCACGGCAACCGCACGGCGGTGACCGACGCGCGGGGCAACGTCACCACCTTCGCCTACGATGCGGACAACCGCCTGATCGCCAAACTGACGCCGAAGGATTCCGTCGACGACGCGGACATCAGCGCCAGCGCGCGCAAAGGCGCGGTGACGCGCTACCAGTACGACGGCTTCGACAACCTGATTCAGGAAAGCCAGTACATCACGGAAGTGTCGATCCATGAACGCACGGCGGCGGATTACGCCACGGCGAACGTCCCGGCGAATAACGATCCGGTGAGCGGAGACCGGCATACCCGTTACGAATACGACGCCCTCAATCGCCAGGAGCGCATCCGTACGCCGGAGCTCAATGGCGTCTCCACTCTGACACGTAAGGAATATGACCGCTACGGCAACGTCACGGCGTTGATCGAAGCGGAGGGCTCCGCCCTGGAGCGCACCACGCGCTACGAATTCGACGACCTGAACCGGGTGGTAAAGGAAACCAAAGCGTTCGGCACGGCGAACGCCAGCAGCACCGGCTACGTCTACGACGCCTTCGGTCAGGTGGAGCGGGTGATTGATCCACGCGCTTACGCGTTGGTGGAGAGCAACGACGCCTGGGCGCAGGAAATGCGCGCGCTGATTCGCAGTGTCGCCAGTGGTGGGAGCGTTAATCGTGCGGAAGCGATGGCGCTGCAAATTCCCGCGCACTTGAAGACGCAGCTTTACAGTCTGCCGGACAAGGCGGAGAACCTGAACAGCTTCCATAAGCAGGCGCTGTATGAGCTGTACTCCCGCCAGCAGCGTTTCGACACGCTGGGCCGTAAAATCTCCGAGACGGACGCCAACGGTCAGGTCAAGTCCACCACCTACGACGCCTTTGGCAATATCGCTAAAGTGATCGATGGCGTCGGCAAAACAGGCTACTTCTACTACGACAGCCTCAATCGCCTGCGTTACAGCGTCGATCCCGCCGGCTACGTCATAGAAAACCAGTACACCAGCACCGGCAAAGTAAAAAGCAAGATCGAGCATTATGCGCCGATCACCCTTTCCGGACTGAACGAAAGCACGGCGCTCAGCGTCATCGCCGGCCGCATCAGCAGCGTCAATACGGGGGCGGTCAATCCCAACGCGCATATTTATCAGGTCGGCGGACGCACCGATTACGTCTTCGACACGCTGGATCGGGTCAGCGATATCGTTTATCGCCATACTCAGCTGGATGGGGCGGTGAAGAACTATGTGGAGCGTTTTGAGTACGACAAAGCGGGCAACCGCATCCGCATGGTGGACAAGCTGCAGAACTACCAGCAAGGACAAGGCGTCGTCGAAACCCAGGCGTATCGCTATGTCTACGACGCCGCCAACCGCTTGATCAAGGAAGTGACGCCGGCGGTCAGGGTATACCGGGCCAACGACGACCGCTCGGTGACGCTGCTGGCCAACGCAGGCGTAGAGACGCGTTATCAGTACGACGCCCTGGGCAACAAAGTGAAGGTGACGCAGGCGGCGAATATCGCGGAACAGAGCCGCACTACGGAATACCGCTATGACAAGCTGAACCGGGAGATTCTGCGCATTGATCAGGCGATGGACGGCATCTACGACGCCGCCGCCAACGCCACTTACAATAACGTCAGTCTGCATACCCGCACCGAATACGATCAGATGGGGCAGGTCGTTGCAACGACCCGACAAGCGCATCAGAACGGAACCACGCCTGTCGGCGCGGCGCGAGTGGAGCGCTATGGTTACAACGCCTTGAGTCAACAGATCTGGGCGGTTAACGCAGACTTTGGCCTCTCCGCCATGACCTACGATGCGGCGGGTAACCGCATTCAGGTGCGGCAGTATGGCGAGCGCTTGACGCTGGGGTATGGCGCGACGGAAGTCTCGGCGTTGATGAATAAGGACAGTGACGACTATCGTGAGCTGAACACCTATTACGATCGGGAAAACCGCGTCATCGCCACCCGCACCCGTGACGAGCAGTTGTTTGACCTCAATGCGGTCATTCATGGCGGCGGGGAGGACACGGAGCGCACGGGCTATTACGTCGGCGCGCAAACCACGCAGTCCTATTACGACGGCAACGGGCAGGTGGTGAAGTCCGTGGACGCCAACTACCAGCCGACCTACTACTTTTATGACGATCGCGGTAATCGCATCCTGCAGGTGGACCCGCTGGGGGTCGCCATTGCGTGGGAATACGACTATCGCGGCTCGGTGACGAAAGAAACCCAGTTCGCCGTGCCGCTCAAAGGAACGACCTTGCAGGCGCTGGCGGCGGATCAATCCAGTCGCAGCGCCCCAACGTTGATTGCAGAAGCGAAAACGGACCCGGCGCCCAGCAGCGACCCGGATAAGCCGGCGCCGCGCAACGCCGACAACCGGGTGACGGAGTTCCGCTACGACAACCTGGGCCGTAAGGTGCAGGAGATCAAGAAAGGCGTCGCCTACAGCGCCATCGACAAGAGCAGTGGCGCGCTCAGCCATACCAGCGGCGATCTGGTCACCGCTTACACATACGACGGCATGGGCAACGTAGTGAAAGTGGTGCGCCCGGGCGTCAATCATGTCACGGAGTTCACTTACGACAATCTGGGGCGGCAAGAGACGCAAACCGGAGAAACCTTCACGGACTTCGAAGGGGATACGGTGCGTCGACGTCAGAGCCAGTCTTATAACGCGTTTGGCGAGCAGGTGAGCATCAGCGCTACGGCGGTTCGCGCCGACGGCGGCGCGTTCAGCAGCAGCCGTGAAGGCGTTAGCGCAGACCGTAAGACGAAGCAAACGCGCACTGAGATTCATGTGCTCGATCGACTGGGCCGCACTATCACGTCTCTGGATGCGGATAACCGTCGTATCCAATACAACTACGACAGCTATGGCAATGTGACCCGTCAGCAGACGCTGGTCGGCGGCTACAGCAGCGGTTCGACGCATAATCGCACCCTGGACGTCTTCTTTATCTATGACGCTCAGGATCAGGAAATCAAACGCTGGGAAGTGGACCCGACCTATCTAAGCGAAACCGTCAGCAGCGAAGTGCGCTACAACAGCTATGGCGAGATTGAAGCGAAAGGCAAAGCGGGACAGTGGCAGGAGCAGTTCGTCTACGACCATATTGGACGCGTGCTTAAAACCAATAAGGACAACGGCGCCTGGAAGTTGTACCTGTATGACGCCAACGGCAAGGCGACGATGGAAATGCTGACCATCGACAGTTTTGAGCTGGATGGAAAAACCGTCACCCTGAAAGACATTAAGAGCGCCGCGGACGCCGCCAAACTCTCGCCGAAAGACGTACAGATCCGCGTCAGCGTGTATGACGCCAAAGGGCAGTTGACGGATGTGGTGGAGCCGCCCATGACCTTTGAAGGGTTAAGCGGGGAGATCCGATGGAAGGGCGCGGAAGGCGTACAAGGACAGCCTGGCTACGATAGCGGCACAGCGCCGACGTTAGGGCCATGGGTTGGGGCGGGAGAGCCTTCGTTGGGGCTGGCGCCTGTCGATACGAAGACGATTGCGGCGGGGATGCCCGTAAGAGATACCGTCTGGATCAACATAAATGATCCCGAAACGGATTCAATAGCGAAAATCCAACAAAAGTATGGGACGGGAGAGAAAACAACCGTTGGGACAGTCCCGGGCTTTGATCCGAATGATGATTCTGTTGCTACTCAGGAAATCCAGTTGGCCAAAATTGATGTCAACCTGAGAGAAAATAGCGCGGCGTTAAACATCAGCTTGTTGGACTCGGAAGTAAAAAGCTGGAAGCTGACTTATCTCTCATTGGACGAGCATATTGTTGACAGCGGAGTGCGTGAGGGCGCTTCCAGCGAACAGCTTGAGCTGCTGGGATTGAAGGCGGCGCGCTATGGGTATCGACTGGAGTTGCGCGACGATAAGGGGGGTGTGCTGGGCGAGCTCGTTGGCGATCGATTGGCGACAGAGCAAGATAAAACCCCTTCCGCTTGGGTCCTGCCGGTGGAGAATCAAACCGCTACCGTGACCATGACCGCCAAAAAGGTGGTGAAAACCATCGTGGATAAGTATGTAGATTCAAATAACTACGCTAACACTAAAACCACAGTACAAACTGAATATGTTCTGAAAGCGGAAACCAGAATCAGTGATCGCTGGGTGGAATACGACAACAATGGCGCTGTTGCAACTGAAAAGTGGGTGACCTCTGCGCGCTCAATCGAATCGCATAAGTTTCAGGAAAAAGTGGATTTGGAGCAAACGCGTCGACTACATAGCGAGTCGTCGAGTATATATGCATCCAGAAGAACTAATGAGAGTCAGTTGCCGGTAGGAGAGGTTCTATACAGTCCTTCATCTAGTATAAAGATTAAGCAGACTGGAAATGGAATGTGGAGCGAATCTGAATATGAAATAACTGTCCCAGAGATTAGAGCACTCCAAGGAGAGATTTTAGTTCTACGAATTGCGAATGGTTATAATGGCGCTGTAGACCTTGAAGTTACCCCTGGAAGGACAACCAGAATACGTGACTTACCTATGCTGCCGCCTAAATATATGAGTCTATATCGAGGCAATGAACTAATTATAAACAGGGAAGTGGAGTTTCAAGTTAATGGAGGGTTTGAACTTAACTCTATTCTAAATGTTCCTCCTCTAATTTCGTTCTCAAACTTTGGCGCCGATGCGCGATCTCTAAATGGAGAGTTTTTTGTTGCCGGGCAACAATTTCATCCAAGGCTGTCTACATTTAACTCTAACAAAATCGTATGGAATTTGGAGGAGATATATGACCGCCCCCTCCATGTGGATGCTTGGGTTACGAATGCGTCAGGAGAACATCTCTCTCAATTAAAGTTAAGCAGGGACTCTATTGCCAGTAATTTGGTCGTTTTGAGAGAGTTTGACTACATCCACGGAGGCGGCAGCTTATGGGAAGAAACCTGGAAAGGCCATTCCGAATCAGCCCAAGGCACACAAACCACTGCTCCCTGGTCAGGCAACACACTACAAAACAGCTATCTACGCAGCCTTGCATATCACTATGTCAAATCTGCGGGAGCAACCACGCAAGACGAAGGCTTCAACGCCACTTATGGTTCCGTCGAAGGCAATATTATTCGTCGTCAGAATCGCTATAACGCGTTTGGCGACGTGGTTGCGGAAGTGGATGGTCGGCGTACGAAGGAGAAGTACGACAGCAAGGGCGATCTGGTGTATGACGAGCATGGTCAACCCGTCCAGGTCGCCGTTTCAGGCAACGTCACCCGTTATGAATATAACCAGTTAGGGAAGCTGGTCCGAGAGGTGAAGCCAGAGACCGATATCAATCCTGAGAAGTCCGATGCGGTGCGCGCCAGACCCATCACCTCGTATTACTACAATGAACTGGGCGAGCAGGTCGCCGTCAGGGACGCGCGCAGCCACTATACCGGCGATGTTTATTACAAGAAGCAGGTGGTGGAAAACGGGCAGGTCGTTAAGTCCTATGATCGCACGGGAGCGACGAAATCCTTTGCGTACGACATCTACGGCGCTAAACGTACGGAAGTCACGGAGCTGGGACAGCGTATCCAGTATGGTTACGATGCCGTAGGCAATCTCACCTCCCAAAAACGCTTCAACGCCGCGGGTCAGTTTTATGCGCAGGATAGTTATGGTTATGACTCTCTGGGTAACCGCATTACCCATACTGATGCGGCTGGGAATACAGAAACCTATCTCTATGACGGCGTGGGTCGAGTCCGCGAGCATGCCAGTTTTGCTGGTCGCAAGACTCGGTACGCATATCGTTATATTGAGTCCATTGGCGGAGGTTTGGGGGGCTACGAGAAAATCACACAAACCGGCATGTACGGCGGCAGTGGCGAGTTAAATCGCATCACAGATCAGTCTGATTATTTCGGTCGCGCCCGACTGCATAACGATTTGGGCGGCCATGTTTTCTCTTACGACTACAACCAGGCGGGCTGGCTGATGCGGCAAACGGGGAACACTGCCTTAAGCGAGTCCCAATCTAGACATAGCGCTGCCCGCAATAACCAGGATATTGAGTATCGTTACTATGCTAACGGTTATCTCAAAGAGGTTATTGACCGCGGAGCGGGAACCAAGGCGAGTTACCAGTATGATAAAAACGGCAATCGCACCCTGGAGGCCTATTACGATCTGGCCCACGATGCGGACAGCGCCTCAACAGACGGTTACTCAGACTATCTGCCCTACCAGGTGGCCCGTATTTATTATGATGAGCTGAACCGGGTCAAACAGGTTGTGGACCCCAGCTTTGATATCAAATACGGCTACGACGCCAACGGCAACCGTCGTTTTACCGATACCAAGTACCTGGAATATACCGATGCAAGCGGCGCCAGACCGGCGAAAGATCCGCAAACGTTTTTCTATCTGTATGACAAGGAAGACCGTTTCAATATCACCATGGGTCGCCGTAGGGGAAGCAATGGCGGCTATGTGATTGATCAAGGCAACACCGGCTACGCCATCCAATATTATGCTGATGGCAATCGTAAGAGTGCGGAAAGCAATCTGCTGGATAACAATGGCGTGGCTGCGTATAGCTACGAGCGCTATGATTACGGCGACTTGGGTACCGTAGACAGGGTTTTCCTGAAAACCGCTCCTGGCGGAGTGGAATCCTTGCGCGCCAAACGTGTGCATAACAACGTCGGCCATATGCAGACCTATACGGAATATGACGCTTCCTTTAACGTGACCTCGCACCACGGCTACACCTATGACAAAGATGGCGTTGTGGATAAAGACACGACCTATAAAGACGCCACAGATCTGACGAAAAAGAAATCGGAGCTGGACTATAACTATCTGATGGACGGCAAGACCATTAAGAATGTGATCCAGACGAACTATGAGTCAGATGGTACGTCGATGGAGACTCAGATAACGACGTCGTATATCTATGATGATTACGATAAGTGGGACAGTTTTAAAGCGACGGAAGTGAGAATTGGCGGCACAGGAAGTAAAGATTACTTAAAAGTTGGCTGGAAAGAAGGGCGTTCAGTTTATACCTATGACGCTAATGGATATAACACTTACTTGTTGGATGGCCACACCGGTCGCTCCATTGACTATGTCACCAACTATCAGGGACGAGTTCTTAGACGGCAAGAGTTGAATCGTGATGAGCGTGTATCTGAGAACAAGTCTCCATATGTACGCAGGTTCTACTTCGCCAACAACAAAGTCATTGGCGATGTAGGTAATGATCCGGTTCCCTCCCGGTTTGACTATGCACAGGCGTTGGCGCAGCAGGACGCCAATAAGCACAACGATATACGTGAAAGGGTTACGCCCACGACTTCTGCTGACTTTGATCAAAACTATCAGCCGATCAACCCGAACTACCCTGGCAGGTCTCCGAGTTATTATGTTGTCAGTGAAGGTGATACTCTGCAAAGCGTCGCGCTATCGGTATGGGGAGATAGCTCTCTTTGGTACATTCTGGCGGACGTCAATGGGTTGAACGGCTCGGAGAAGTTGGTCGCCGGCTTCAACCTGAAAGTGCCGAATGTCGTCACCAACATCCATAACAACTCGGAGACATTCAGACCTTATGATCCGGGGCTGGCGTTGGGCGATACCAGCCCGACATTGCCAGATCCGCCACCGCCCCCACCACCCAAGAAGAAATGCGGTTTCAAGGCCTTTCTGGTTATTGTGATTGCTGTTGCAATAGCTGTTTTGGTGACGCCCGCCGCAATTCAAGGAATCGGAAGCTTAATTGGCGCAACCGTAGCAGAATCGGGCGCAGCAGCGGTGGCCGGTGGTTTTGTCGCCAATGGATTGGGCTACACGGCTGTGGCGGCAGGAGGATTTGCTGGAGGTTTCTTGAGTAGCGCCGCTTCTCAGTTGGCGGCGAAAGAGTTTGGACTGCAAGAACACTTTTCTCTTCGAGGCGCCGTACGCTCGGGACTGACTGGCGCGGCGACCGCGGGCGCCAATAGCTATGTCAAAGTAAACGGATGGGACCAATGGGCGCAAAACGCTGCTACAGCTGGTGCCGCAGTTGGCTCCAACTACTTGGCTGGCAAAGCCACCAATCTCCCCACCACCTTCCGCTGGAGAGACGTCGCCACCAGCTTCGCCGCCGCCTCAGTAATGAGCGGCATTGGCGTCGGCGATGAAAATGCATTTTACAACAAAGGCCTACAGGGCTATGTCGACGGTCTGCTTCCTAGCAGCATTAAAAATTCCAGTATCGCCAGAGACGTTGTCCAAGGCCTCACCGCCGGCGCAGTATCTGAAGCCGTTCGCGTAGCGGTCTATGACAGCGAAGACTATCGCCCTGACTATGTGGGAATGATCGCGGGGGTTGTTGGTAGTACGTTGGGAGGTTTGGCGTTGTCGGGAGTTGCTAAGGAGAGTCAACAAAGCTCGGCTGCTACAGTGAGCGCGACTGAAAAGTCTTATTCGGACGATTATCTGTATAAGTATGGGATAGCGAGCCTGGATGGTGAGGGGCCGGTCGGCCCGGCGTATGAGCTTAATTATCTTCAGGAGAGGGACGAGACTGACAGTTTGCTCGGTGAATTTCAAAAGGATGTAGACTCTGGAGTTGAGCTGTTGATAAGCGACGCTTTACTGAAACTGGACTTCAGTCAGACATTATTCCCAGAAGAAAGCTCGATGATGTCTAGAATATCTGAACTCTTTAGTGGCATCACGCTTGATAGCGTGAAAGAAGCAATCTTTCCAAATATTACGGCACTGGGAGAAAGAGGTGTTGAAGGGAGTTATTGGGATGGCGCCATCGGCGTAGGAAAAACCCACTACAACAATATGGCGTCGATGTTCAATATGTTGGTTAAGAGCTCGCCATTGGAGTTTTATAATATAGGAGCTAAAGCTTTGGGCTATGAGGCCCCCTTCCAAGTAGATGAGCTTTATATCAACGATCAAGAACTCTTGGGGGCTGCAAGTTATGAGGGGATTAGTACTATCGGTGGGCTATTCAGTCTGGAGAAAGTAGGAGCGAGAGTTTCTGCAAGAGTAAATTCTGTGCTTGCAAGGAAGCTGGAGGGAATAGGGGGGGGCGCAGATAGTACTTTTATGCGAGGAAAGCATGTTGGTACGATTGATAAGTCATTTATTGCAATACCCTATGACAAGCAGGTCGAGGCTTCTTTTTCAAGAATTGAAGAGGCTTTTGGGAGTGAGTATGCATTGAAAACAAGAGAGTTGTTTGACTCGGTAAGGCACAAAAACTTTAATAGCCCTGGTGATATGGGATATTTTTCGTTGACAGGAAAGAGTCCTAGTATTTCTTTGAATAAACAATTCGGAAATAGCGATATTATGGCTCTAACAATTCTTCATGAAGTTAGACATTTGAGACAGTTTAACAAAGTGCTGAAAAGTTTGAATCTCCCTGTTCCTACAAGTACATATGAAAAAGTTTTTAATCATTATAGGGCTCGGAGTGCATGGGAAAGAACTTTTACTTTGCAAGAAAAAGAAGTTTTTGCTACATCCACAAATATTTGGCAAGCAAATAAGCTTGGGCTGAACGAGGCCGATAAAAAAATATTTGTTGACTACTTTAACTATTGGAGAGGCTTGTAGATATGGAGTTAAGTGTTAAGTTGATTGATGGCTTTTCTTACTCGGCAAGTGGGAGTAAATTTCCACTTGAAATAATTATAAGCTCTGATGATGTGATGCTGATTGATGAGAATGTAAGTGTGAATAGACTGGAGCTTTGCAGCTTGAATGTAGAGTTTCTTAGCTTTGGTATCAATCGGATGATTACAAGTAAAAAAACAAATGCCATAGAGTTATCTCCTCGTAAGCCATACAGGAAAATTATAGATCTTATGGACGAGGGAAACTTAGACGAAGAGGATGAAGTTCTTGAAGGTGAATATGTAATAAAAGCTTCTGTTACTGTGATGGCCTATAATGACGCAGGTCTGGTTGAAGCAAAATTCATAGAATTAGGTCGAAAGGTAACGGTAAGTGTGACTAAGTAGGCTATTTTTGTCGTAAATTAAAGAAAATTATACGCGATAACTTTGGAGCGCTTTGGCTCGATTTATTTTGGTATGCTCTATGATTTATACATGGCATTTTTTCTTGAGAGTGTTGTTTGGGGCTTGTTATGAAATTAAGGAATGCCGGAGCTTGCAAGGATAAAGGGTTGATAGGTGGTATACGGAGATGGAAAAGCATTTCTATAATAAGAAAGTTGGCTTTTTTATTGGATATGAAGGCTTTTTCCCTTGGCGGAGAATTATTTTGGGATTCTGGATGATTTGAGAGGTATATCTTTTCATGGTGCAACTCCTCTAAGGGTTTGCAAGCTTATCTATTGTAATCTATCTTTTAGTGACTTTGAGTCGGCAAAAATATTCGACTCCGTCTTTGCATGTTCGAATTTTTCGAGACTCTAATTTTAGTGGGGTAGAGCTGTTTGGTTCTACATTTGTTAATGTTAGAGGTGAAGCAATTAACTTCTCGAATAGCATAATAACTGATACATGCTTCAATGGTAGCAACTTGAAAAAGGCATCATTCTGTGGGGCTAGACTCTCAAACGTAGATGTGAGCGTCTGTAACCTTAGTGGAGCTATGCTTGAAAGTATATCTTTAAGTAGGGTTAATCTTGCCGTCTCAAAAATTTCTAGGGATGAAGGCAAGGTGCTATAAAAAAGATCGAATGGGTTTAGAATTATAAGACATTCTAGAGGACAGCTTTGGTGTTGTATTGACTAGTCCGCTAGAAGCCATCATTAAATCTGGATTAGCCCCTAAAAGCCCCTTGGAATAAAGTATTTTCACTTTGAGTGAAATAGGCAAACCGACCCTGTAAATAATTCTGTGTATCTGCCTGGTTATTAAAGATACTCCGTTAAGCGATCTTCGAACTCGATCATAAATCGGTTCAGCGCTGACTTCCAATTCCTGATCGGCATCGTCCATTTCTTCGACGCATCCATGATCGCCAGATACACCACCTTTCTCGCGGAATCATCCGTGGGGAACAGCTTCCGTTTCTTGATCACTTTCCTAATGACGCTGTTAAGGGACTCAATGGCATTGGTCGTGTAGATGGCCCTGCGAATGTCTTCCGGGTAGCGGAACAGAGTGTTGAGATTCTCCCAGTGAAGCCGCCAGGATCGGCTGATCTGGGGATATTTCTCATCCCATCGTTCGGCAAATTTGTCCAGCTCTGAGAGGGCTTCCTCTTCGGTGGCCGATTGGTAGATCCGCTTCAGATCTGTTGTGACCGGCTTATAGTCTTTCCATGGCACATACTTCACCGCATTGCGCACCATGTGCACGATACAGAGCTGTATCCGGGTTTGGGGATACACGGTATTGATCGCTTCGGGGAAACCCTTCAGACCATCCACACAGGCGATCAGAATGTCCTTCACGCCCCGGTTCTGTAACTCGGTCAGCACATTAAGCCAGAACTTCGCCCCTTCGGTTTCAGAGATCCACATCCCTAACAGTTCTTTGTGACCTTCCAGATTCACTCCCAAGGCAAGATAGATCGCCTTGTTGATCACCTGCTTATCCTGGCGGATCTTCACCACAATACAGTCCAGGTATACGATGGGATAAACCGCATCCAGAGGACGAGACTGCCATTCCACCACCCGCTCAATCACGGCATCCGTGACTTTGGAGATTAAGGTGGGAGAGACATCCGCGCCATACATTTCCTTAAAGGTGGCCACGATCTCTCGGGTGCTCATGCCTTTGGCGTAGAGGCTGAGAATCTTGTCGTCCATGGTGGTGAAGCGGGTCTGCTGCTTCTTGACCAGTAGAGGCTCAAAGCTGCCCTGACGATCTCTGGGAGTATTAACTTCAAACTGACCGTCCTCGGTACGGAGGGTCTTGCTGGAATAGCCGTTACGGCTATTGTCTGAATTTGAAGATTGATGTTTCTCGTATCCCAGATGCACATCCAGCTCTGCATTGAGCGCGGCTTCCACGGTCGCCTTGGTGAGCATCTGACGGAACTCGTTGAGATCCTTTTCTGTTTTCAGAGATTTGGCTGCCTCACGGGCAAATGCTTCTAATTCTTTCTGGTTCATTGTCTACCTATCCTTAACCCCGCTATAGGGTACTAGTGATAGGCAGATACACAAATTAAATTACAGTCTCGGCAAACCTACAAACTCCACCCATACAGCGCCAACACCCCATTACCCTCATCACAAACAAATTCCCTACTCCCAGGCAGATAGTTAACAGGAAGGTCGCACGGGTATTCGTAAAGCAGTGCGCCGCTTTCCAGGTCCCAGATGGTGATGGCGTCGCCTTTTTCCGTGGTTGAGAACAGGTATTGGTCGTAGTAGAAGGCGTTCATGGTGGGGCCGGCGAACCATTTGATTTGGTCGCCGCTTTTGACGTCGAAGATGGCGGCGCTGGCGAGGGGGACGTCGTAGTCGGTATGCAGGTCCTGGCATCCCCAAATACAGATGCGGTCTTCGTCGATCCAGAAAAAGGGCGATGACCAGAAGTAATCCCAGCTTGCGTACATGACTTTGGATTCGCCGATGTCCGGTTCCCAGGGGTTGTGGTTAAGCCAGTGCTGCAAGTCCCAGCTGTAGGCGACGCCAACAGGGTGCCATACCCAGCCGATAGTGGCGATGCGTTGGTTGTCAGGCGAGATAACGAGGGCGCCGCTCCATTCACTCATAAAAGTAGCGTCTTCATCATGTTCTGGGGGCGTGTCGGAATGGCGTTGGGTTAGACATTCTCCTGTTCTCGGGTCGAAGATATCCAGTTGATTCCAGTCGGTAGCGCAGACTAATAAGGTTTTCCCATCATGTTCGGAAAAAGCAACGGGGAAGTCCGCTTCTTCCATATGGTAGTCGCCAGCGTCAAGCTGCATGAGGAGCTCGCCAGAGCTGAGGTCCAGCACCAAGCCTTTATTGGAAGAGCCTTCGTCTGCATGCCGGTATAGCAAAGAGGTGATGGCCAGAAACTGATTGTCAGGACTGATCTTCAGGGTAATTGCCCCAGCGGGATGGATCTGCTCAACAGGCAAGGTTGCGACCTGGACGGATTCGCCATTCTGGAGATTCACACGCCACAATCCGCCATCATCGGTGAAAAGCATGGCGTCCGTGGGATGGTTCTTTAGCGGCTCAAGGTCAAGAAGGGCGCGTCCGTTTAGTAAGTCGAGATGAATTTCCCGCCGGGTAAAATGGAATGCTTTCGGTTCCCTTTTGATTTCCAGCATGCCCGCTATCGACCAATAACAATTGGCGTCCGCCGCCACAAAACAGTCATCGCACCAATAGCAATGTTTAAAGTTTTCCGCATCGGCGCATTCCGCACAAAGATATTCCGCTTGCTCTCCAACTCCGATAAAGCGTTTAACGCCGTTTTTAACTGACATGTCGAAAATATGCGGGCAGACGCAAATGTGCGGGTTGGCGTGGGAACAGTGTTGAGTTGTCATTGTCATCCTTTGAGCAGACTGCATTGAGGCTGGAGTCGATTGCGCTATCAGGCTCTTGGCGAGCGCCCGGGGCGAATAGCGTTAGTTTGGCTAAACTAGCGGCTTGGCCAGCTGGAGTCAATCGCCCTTGTGAGAAGGGCGATTGAGTTTACATCAGGCGGCGCCATGAGCTTCCGGGTTATTCAGACGTATCGTTATCTCATGCAGGCGCGACCAGCTCTGTAATGTCGTCGGCAGTGAGACTGCCGCGTCTCCAAACTGCCAGGAATAGGTGACAATGGAGAACAGGGAGCCTGTTGTTATGCCGACATAGCTACTACAGAGCCAAAGGTTGAGTACGACGAAGGCGGTGATCAGCAAAAAAATCAGACCATAGACAATGGACTCCGCATCGGACAGGCGCACCTGCCAATGTCGTATGGCGTGCAGATGCTTCAGCAACTGTCCCGGCTGGCGGGCGCTTAATATGCTGACTTGGCGCTCCATCTGTGAGTTAAGGCCGCCGTTGAGGCGGAAAAATCGATGATGGAAACACAGATACACCGTCAGCATGGCGACCAGTAGTCCGAGGGCGCTCATCGCCAGATCCATTGAGAAAGACGACAGAATCATGGCGGAAGCAATCAGTGTGATGACCGCCGCGAATAGTTCCGGCGTGTCCTTTTCAATAAAGTCGACCAGCTCCGTCGCCATATGCAAGCGCGCATTGCGAATGGAGACGGACAACGCCTGTTGTCGTAGATCCAATTCTGAGCCCAGTTTGACGCGTATTTTGCTATAGGCGCGGGTGTCATAGAAACGACGCAGGACCGCGATGGCTGTGATCAAAACGAAGGCGCAAACCAACCAGGCCAGTTGAGTCGAACCGCCGGACAGCATATCGTCTATCGCCAGTCCGATCAGTAGAGGGATGGCCGCGTCCAGGGCATATTCGAGAAACACCAATAGCCAGGTGAGTCCTACGCGCCAGCGGAATTCTTTTAATATTCGGCGTAAGCCTATTTCAGGTGCGGCGTTCATCGCGCCGCCCTTTGTTGTTCATCTTGTTGCTCATCACGCAGGCGAGTCCAGCGTGCAGATTTTTTATCGGTTTCATCATGTCAGGTTGGTTAAACAGGTAATTTGTCATGATTGACAATTTATGTTCGTGAGAATAAATTGTCAATATTGATAATTTATATGAGGGGCTTTATGGCGCGACCAAGCAAAAAGTCGGAAAGAACGGAAGAAATCATGCAGGCCTTTCGGCGTTGCGTGGCCCGATATGGTCTGGAAGGGAGCACGTTGGAACGTATTGCGGAAGAGTCGGGTCTGCAACGCAGTCTGGTGCGCCATTATGTCGGCAATCGCGAGGATTTGACTCTACAACTGATCGAGCAAATGGCGGCGCAGTATGATCGTGAGTGGAGAGAGATGCTGAGTGACCTGCCGGCGACTGAGGTTGCGCCAGCGTTTCTGCGCATGTTGTTTGAGTATGAAGATGATGACAGAGAGCGTATGCAATTGGAGTCAGCCCTAATATTCGCCGCAAGCCGGGATGCGGCGATCAGCGACGCCATGCGCTCATGGACAGAGAAGTTTTATGGCGATATTGCGGAGGTTCTCAGACGGGACTATCCCGATACTGACGACGATGCTCTGCAGTCGGTCGCTTTTGGTATCGCCTCTTTGTATTTCAATATAGACACCATGCAACCCTTACAGATGGCGGACTGCTACCGCGCCTCTGCGCTTGACGCCGCACGTCGTCTGGTGGCGACGTTAGAGTGATTTTTGCGCCACCCTTCCCAGAGTTGCGCAGATTTTCCCCTGCAGATATCCACACAACCTGTGGATATCTCTTTGGAAAACACTGGAATCCCTTTATTCCGTAGGGCTTGCAGGATTTTTGGTATTTTATGATCAGGGTGTTTTTTACGCGGTGATGACAGTGATGGAAAAAGTTACTCGATGTAGGATTTCAACACTCTTTCATAGGTTGAAAGTCCATCGTCGCCCTGATCATTTTTCAATTGGTTCAAGACATGTTGAAAGAGTTGGATCGTCTCATCGGGCGTGTCTTTGTGGAAGGCGAAATAGAGATCTCCTGCTGAGCCGAAACTCCAGACCGGCTCATAATCCTCCAGCTTGGCCCCTTGTTGTTTGAGGAGCCATAGTGCGGTTCTTTGTCCATAGGACCACAGGTGGATGCGGCGGAAAATCAGCATGCGGGCGGCGATATCCGGATGCGAGACGGTCTGGCGGATATCCTTCGGGATATGGTAGGCGTCCAGCACCTGTTCCCCCATATCGCTGGCGACCGCGACGACTGAGAGGTCGTCCAGATCTGATAACTGTTTTACTTCAAAATCACGGCGCTTTCTCGCCATAAGCACCACCGGCGAAGAGGCGACGGGACCGACCCAGCGGAACAAGTCTTCGCGATCCGGATTGCGACGGGTGCTGAACAATACGGTGTTCGGCTCGTTTAAGACCATGCGATATCCCCGCGCCCAGGGATGCACCTGAATGTCTTTGCGTGTCTGTTTTGAGCCGATAATTTGCAGCACCGCTTCCAGCAAGTCCACGGAGCTTCCTTTGAGCTCGCCATTCTCGGTGTAGTTATAGGGAGGCGATTCTTCCGTGATAAATCGGAGCCCGCCGGCGGGATCTGCAGCAATGGTCTGGATGGACGGCAGCAAGAATACGAATGTCAGGAGCAGGCTCCGCCACTTCAACTTCTTTGGTCTGAACATCAGAACGCCACCTGCTTAGAAGGCGAACGCCGACGCAAAGCCAGGATACCTAAGGCGTCGGCAGTAGTTGTTTAAAGTATTGTATCGATATACGGAAGCGTCAAACGGGGTGGGGAAGTTTGAAAGAAACAGGAAGCAGTGGAAACTTCTGCGTTCCCTTCGGTCAGCATTCAGAGATCTCTTCTTAACACAGAGAGTGAATGCTGAAGTTTCTCATCTTATTGACTCTAATCAATTTAAATCTGCGTCAACAGTATTCCATACCGATATTAATATAATGCGCCGGCATTAAAATGGCGTCGCCTTTTAGGGGATTGTAGCCATGAAAAGGTATTCATAGAAAATGACTGTGATTTTTGGAATAGAGTATTAAGGCGGTTGTATTGACTTAACTCAAAACAATGAGGTTGCAGCTCTTTTTTGCACGAAGAAAATAGGTGGCTTTTATTTTTATTGATTTATTTCAATTAATTACGTGAATTCTCGTTGGGGTGAGATGCAGTGTTTCAAACGCTTGACCAAATGGCCTAATCCTGATAGATTGCCGCCCGGCTAACCTAGCCGGTAAAAGGATATGGAACGATCCGCATATAAGGAGATACGTTGTTTGGTCTGGCATAGGCTTATATTTATAAGTTGATGTATATGCCTGATCCCCGCCTTTTATACATATAAAACAATGGCTACGCATAATATCTGAACAGTTAAACGGAAAGATATAAATACTGATTTATTTAGGTTAAAAGGAGTTATAACCGTGAACAAAAACACGCTTAAACGGGCTATTACATTTTCTGTCTCCACTCTGGCGCTGAGCGTCTCCGCTGTCACTTTGGCTGAAGTTTCCGGTCAGGACGCGCAGTACGTTCGGGACTACCTGGAGCGTTTCCACGCCGACCCCGCCGCAGTCATGGACGAAGTGCCTGTCAAAGAAGCCGTCAACGGCGATCTGGCTATGCCTTTATTCAGCGATGAAGCGATTCTCTCCGGCGACTTCGTGGAAGATAAGGATGAGCTGCGCAGAGATCTGCTGAACAGCACTGGCGGCAACGGCTTCATGATGATGCGCTCTATGGAGCTCAGCAACGACAACGCTGCTCGCCTGGTGGATAATGGCGATCAACTGATCGGCAACGTTCACGCAATGGACAACTCGAATCTGACCAACGCATCCCTGGACATCCAGCCCTGGTCAGACGATTACTGGGCGCTCTACAAAGGCGCTCTGGGCATCCGTTACGCTGATCCCAAGCTGAATGATTCCTGGCCGTCCAACTGGTACGACCATTGGATTTTCGCCACCAGCACGCACAAGCCGCAGGAATACATCGATGCAGGCGAGATCGATAATCTGTCCCCGTCTGAAAAGTACGACTTGCTGGTGGGCGATTCCAATTTCACTCTGACTCAGAAGATGTGGGAATCCGGTAAAGGCTACTGGGATCGTTATGGTTCCGTTGAAGCCTGGATGGGTCTGTGCCACGGTTGGGCGCCTGCCGCTTACATGCTGCCGCGTCCGTCTAACTCCATTACTGTCAAATCGCCTGAAGGTAAGGACATCAAGTTCTTCCCATCCGACATCAAGGCATTGGGCACGCTGTTGTGGGCGGAAGCCTCCCCGGGCGTACGCTTCATCGGCGGACGTTGTAACTCCAAAGATCCCGGCAAGGATGAAAACGGCCGTATCCTGGATCAGGCGTGCTTCGACAGCAACCCTGGCAGCTGGCACAAAGCGGTGGTGAACCAGATCGGCGTCAGCAAACGCAGCTTCGTTATCGACGCAACGTTTGACTATGAAGTATGGAACCAGCCGGTATTGAAGTACGAATACACTTACTTCAACCCGCAGACTGGCGCTTCCTACAATACGGCGCAAGAAGCGATCATCGCTATGAGCGACTACACCCAGGACAAGTTCTCCAAGTATCGTGCGCAGGAAGCGAAGCAAGTTGTCGGCGTTCAGATGAAGCTGACTTACATTGTGGAAACCAGCCCGACTCATAGAGACAAAGATTATCCGTCCTATGACCGCGCCTACACCGTTCGTTATGTGTATGACCTGGAGCTGGACTCCAACGGCGACATCATCGGCGGTGAGTGGTACAACAACCGTCATCCGGACTTCCTGTGGACTCCGGCTCCTGGCGCGCACGCTGTCTCTTACTACAACCCAACTGGCTCCACCAGCGAGACCAAGACTGAGAAAAAAGCGGGCGTCATCGAGCAGAACAAGTGGGCGTTCTACGGTCCGTTCACCACCACTGGCTCTTTCAAAGTCACCATGACTGGCGACAGCGATGCGGATCTGTACGTGAACAAAGGCGCTCAGCCTGGCGACACTACCTATCAGTGCCGTCCTTACCTGGAAGGCTCTAATGAGGAGTGCTCTGCAAACGAAGCGGGAACTTACTACGTTGGCGTTAAAGGCTACAACAACAGCTCCAACTACAGCCTGAACATTCAATACACCCAGGGCGGCTCTGGCTGGACGAAAGGACAACCTATTCCTTCCAGCTGGAAATCCAATGCGAAAAATGCGGCAGGTTACAGCCAGCCTCTGACCACCATCGTTGAGCAACTGTTCAACTGGTCTGCGGAGTAATTCGACGTATTCGTTACGTTATTCATGAATGCATGAGAGGGTCCGGTATTTAAGTCCGGGCTATTTTCCGGGGCGCAATTTTGCGCCCCTTTTTTTGTTTTTTTTCAAAGCGGTTCTGGGTATTGATAACCGGCGCATTGCGGTTTCCATAAAGCTTGTCCATGTTTTGTGTTTTTGTTAGAAGTCCTAGGCGAAATTCGCTAGAGTGCTCTACTTTGGAGCAACCTCTCTGATTAACGTCGCCCCCGGCGGATACTGGGCTCGCGGCGATTTCAACATACCTGTATTCATTAATTAACTTCTTGTGTAATTCGCATGGCAAAAAAAACGCGTCGTCCTGCTGTGGTGGGAGTGGTCATTTTTGTTGTTTTGGCCGCTGTCGGCTGGAACGCCCTGAGTTGGTTCGAGCCCGAACCCGTTGAATACGTCACCGCCCCTGTGGAAAAGCGGGATATAGAACAAACGGTGTTGGCCACCGGCGTATTGGAAGGTTCCAAGCAGGTGGCGGTAGGCGCTCAGGTTACCGGGCAGCTGAAGTCCATGAACGTTTCCGTCGGCGATAGAGTGGTCAAAGGCCAGCTGTTGGCGGAAATAGATCCGGTTTTACAGCGTAACGAATTGAACCGCGCCATGGCGGAACTGAAAAACGCCAAGGCGTCGCGGCGGGGCCGTGAGGCCATGCTGCGCTTCTACGAACTGGAGTTCAAACGCCAGCGTGAAATGAACGCGCAAGCGGCGGCGTCCGTGTCTGAGCTGGAAAACGCGCGGGCTCAGTTGGAAAGCGCGAAGGCCGAAATTGAAGCGCTGGAGGCTCAAATCAGTCAGGCGGAAATACAGGTCGAAACCGCCAAGGCTAACCTTGGGTTCACCAAAATCGTCGCGCCCATGGATGGCGTGGTGATCGCTACCAAATTTGAGCAAGGGCAGACCCTGGTGTCGACGCAGGAAGCGCCGACGCTGCTGATTCTCGCAAACCTGGATACGATGACGGTGAAGGCGCAAATATCAGAGGCGGACGTCACCAAGGTGAAGTCCGGGCAGGAGGCGAACTTCACGGTTCTGGGCGACCCAGACCGTCAATACAATGGCGTTCTGCGCACCATCAAACTGGCCCCGGACAATATTTCCGATAACGGCTCCGTCAGCAATTCCACCTCCGCTGTTTATTACAGTGGCGTGTTGGAAGCGGCGAACCCCGACCATTCCCTGCGGGTGGCGATGACGGCGCAAGTGTCCATCATTATCAATAGGCAGCCGCAAACGCTGAGTATTCCTATTTCGGCGTTAGATCCCGACCAGGAGATCGGCGGCGCACAGCATAAAGTACGTGTGCTGGTGAACGGCCAGCCGGAAGACAGAACCATTGAAACCGGCATCCGCGACAACGTGTACGTGCAGGTGCTGTCTGGCTTGAATGATGGGGACAACGTGATCCTCGGCGACAGCCTGTCGGTCCCGACAGACGGTGAAGCCTCTGTTGTTATCGGGGGCTAGTTCACTGTATGAAGGAGCCTTTGATTGAAATAAGCGCCCTGAACCGGATTTTCCAGGCAGGGGAGCAGCAGGTCGCGGTTTTGAAGGATGTGGACCTGAAGATCTATCCAGGTGAAATGGTCGCCATAATGGGAACATCGGGGTCGGGAAAGTCGACCTTGATGAATATCCTGGGGTGCCTGGATCGCCCGAGCGGCGGCAGCTATAAAATCAGCGGACGGGAAACCAGAGAGCTGGATGACGATGAACTCGCCGCCCTGCGCCGCAACCACTTCGGCTTTATCTTTCAGCGCTATCATCTGTTGTCGCATCTGGATGCATTAGGTAATGCAGAGTTGGCGGCGGTGTACGCTGGCGTCTCCAAAAGCTCGCGCCGGGAGCGGGCGCATATGCTGTTGTCGCGTCTGGGACTGGAGGAGCGTTGCGAGCACAAACCCAGTCAGCTTTCCGGTGGCCAGCAGCAGCGGGTGAGCATCGCCAGAGCCCTGATGAACGGCGGCGAAGTCATTCTGGCGGACGAGCCCACTGGCGCGCTGGATACACGCAGTGGTCAGGAAGTCATGACGGTATTGCGGGAGCTGCATCAGCAGGGGCACACCGTCATTATCGTTACGCATGACCCGCAAGTGGCGGCGAAAGCGGAGCGAATCATTGAGATTCAGGACGGCGAAATTATCGCCGACCGCGTGAACCCTGCTTCGGAATCGGAGATGTCCGCGTCCTCTGCGACGAACGCCACTTCGATGACAGGCCGTAATGAGGCGAGAGGCGCCTGGCTGGGGCGTTTCACCGAGGCTTTTAAAATGGCCTGGATCGCCATGACTTCTCATCGGTTGCGGACGCTGCTGACCATGCTTGGCATCATTATCGGCATCACCGCTGTGGTGAGTATTGTCGCCATCGGCGAAGGGGCCAAGCAGAAAGTTATTAGCGACATCAATTCCATTGGCGTCAACACGATAGAGATCTTTCCCGGTAAGGATTGGGGGGATGAGCGATCCGCCGCCATTGATACGTTGGTGGCCGCCGATGTGGAGGCGTTGCAGGCGCAGCCTTTTGTCGACAGCGTGACGCCGAGTATTGCTAACAGTCAGCAACTGCGTTACCGCAATGTCGCTGTCAATGTGAACGTCAACGCGGTGGGCGAGCAGTATTTCCGGGTGAAAGGGCTGACCGTCGCGGAAGGCCGGCCGCTGCTGCGAGAAGATGTTCGCACCCAGGCGCAGGTAGTAGTGATCGACAGCAATACTCGCAAGAAACTGTTCGCTGGCGGTGACGACCCCATTGGTAAAGTCATTTTGATTGGCGCTTCGCCTTGGACCGTGATCGGCGTGGCGGAGGATAAAAGCGATATGTTCGGAGGCGGCGGCAATCTGGCTGTATGGATGCCCTACAGCTCTGCGACGACCCGCCTGATTGGCAGGCAGAACTTCAGCTCCATTATTGTTCGTACGCCAGACGGGCTTTCCAGCGCGGTGGCGGAGCAGGGCATCATTCGCTTGCTGACCGTGCGCCACGGAGTGAAAGATTTCTTCACGTTCAGCACCGACAGTATTTTGCAGGCGGTCGAAAAGACCACCACCACTTTGACCCTATTGGTGTCCTCCATCGCGGTCATTTCGTTGATCGTCGGCGGTATCGGCGTCATGAATATCATGCTGGTGTCAGTCACCGAACGTACTCGTGAAATTGGTATTCGTATGGCGGTTGGCGCCCGGCAGAGCGACATATTGCAACAGTTCCTGATCGAGGCGGTGATGGTGTGCCTGATTGGCGGCGGCATCGGCATTTTGTTGTCTTTCGGCGTGGGCGCTTTGTTCTCGTTGTTGGTGCAGGATATGCAAATGTCCTTTTCCGTCACCGCGATTGTGTCGGCGGTGGTTTGCTCCTCCCTGATTGGCGTGCTGTTCGGCTTTTTGCCTGCGCGAAATGCGGCGCGACTTGACCCGATTGAAGCATTGGCGCGGGAGTGAATGATGTACGGTAATCGCACGAAGTTTGGAGTAAAGCGAGTGAGTTCCTTAAGCGCGAGCGGAAAAAAACACATAGCTCTTTTGTTGTTGTCTTCCATGCTGTTGACGGGGTGTGAAGGGTTGGCGCGCTCGCAATATACTCGGCCTCAACTGGAGATGCCCGCCTCCTGGAGCTATGCGCCAGTGAATGGAGAGCAGGCGTTGGCGTCCGAGCAATGGTGGCGCGCGTTTCAGGATGAGGAGTTGAACAGCCTGATCGAGCGCGCGCTGCAAAGTAATAGCGATATGGCGCTGGCGGCGTTGAAAGTACGACAAGCCCGGTTGCACGCGGGCATCGCCGACGGCAACCTGACGCCGGATATCAGCGCACAGCTCAGCGCTTCCCGGGAGCGTAATATCGACGCTCATACCAGCAGCAAGTCTTTTGGCGCCTCTCTTGGACTGAGCTATGAAATTGATTTGTGGGGGAAGTTGTCCAGCGCCCGCGATACCGCTCACTGGGAAGCGTTGGCGACCGAGCAGGACAGGGCGGACGCCGCGCTGGCGTTAATCGGGACCACCGCGAATCTGTATTGGCGTCTGGCTTACCTGAATGAGTCAATCGCTGCGAGCGAGGCGTCCTTGGAGTACACGGCCAAAGCGTTGGAGCTGGCCCAAGTCAAGCATCGTAGCGGCGCGGTCTCTAATCTGGACTTGATCCAGGCCGAGCAAAATCTGGCGAGCCAGCGCGCCTCGTTGACGTCATTGCTGCAGGACAAAGTGGAAGCGCAAAACGCGCTGGCGATTTTGTTCGATCAGGCGCCGGAGAACGCCGTGCCTGACCCGCAAACCCTGCCTGCAATGGCGATGCCCGTCTTACCTTTGGCTACCCCCGCGGCGTTACTGGCGCGAAGGCCGGACATGCAGGCGGCGGAGATGCGTTTGCGCAGCGCTCTGGCGGATACGGACCACAGCCGCGCCAGTTATTATCCCAGTTTCAGTTTGACTGGTTCACTGGCGACGGGCGGTTCAGAGCTGACGGATATATTGCGCAACCCCGTTGCGTCCCTGGGAGCAGGGTTGAGTCTGCCCTTTATCCAGTGGCGGCAGACGCAATTGAATATTCAAGTCTCAGAGGCGGCTTATGAACAGACGGTGATTGAGTTCAGGCAGAAGCTGTATGCGGCGTTGGCGGAGGTGGAAAACAAGCTTTCCGCTCGAACGCAGTTGATGGCCCAGGAAGACGCATTGCGCACTTCGTTCTCGCTGGCCTCTGAGGCTGAGCGCCTGGCGGAGGTGCGTTATCGTTCCGGCGCCACCGGCGTGCAAGCCTGGCTGGACCAACAGGAAACGCGACGCTCTGCGCAACTGCAGCTCACTGCAAATCGCCTGGCGCAGCTGCAGAATATGATGGAGCTGTATCAGGCGCTGGGCGGAGGTTTCGCAGAGGGCCTGGATTAACTGGCGGGCCGAGCCTTCGCCAGTGCTTGTAGTTCTGCAAATGCGTCGACAAAGAAGTTGGCCAGTTTGTCCGGGTCAGGTATCAGCCCCTGGTCTACCGCGACGCCGAACTGAATTGCTCCATCATAGCTGATAATGCTGAGGCTGATGCCGACCTCTCCAGATTGCGGCGCCCAAATCATGGGCGTCAGCAATTTGCTCCCAGCCAGATACAGCGCTTGTTTGGGGCCGGGCACATTAGTGATCACCACGGATGCTTTTCTGCTTAGCGTCTCCAGTGCGGTCTGCTCCAGGAAATCGGGACCTTTGCCGAGCAACCCCAGTAATCCATAAAACGCCTTCGCCTGTTGAGAATGCTTAAGCGCCAGCATATCGCGACGCACCGCCTCGAAGCGTTCCGCCACGTCATGAATTCCGATCGGTAATGGCGCAATCACCAGGCCGAACTGATTGCCCAGAGCCTCGGCTGGTTCGTCCAAAGGACGCAAATTGAAAGGCACGGCGGCATGAATGGTTTCTACGTCCAGTTCAATGCAACGCTCCACAAGATAACGCCGCAAAGCGCCGGTAGCCGCGCACAGCAACACATCGTTGATGGTCGCTTTCAGAGTCTGTGCGGTCTGCTTTACTTGCGGGAAGGCCAATGGCTGCGCCCATGCAAGGCGCTTTCTCCCACTAAGATCGCCTTTAAAACAGGTGGCGGGATCCGCCGGCAGCGCGGCGACGCGGGCGACCTCCGATCCCATTGCGACGCCTTGGCGCGCTATGGCCAAAAGTTGCTCTGGGTGACGCGCCAGAGACTTGCCTTCTTCTATTATTTCCTGCCCGATATGCATGGCGTTATGCAGGGCTTTGGCGGCGATGCCACCCCAAGAGGCAGGTTTTGAAGTCGGGCTGACATGCTGAGATACTGGGCGTTCATCATTTTGGTCTGCCAGGGACAGCAGGACACGGGTCAACGCAATGCCGTCTGCAATACAGTGGTGAACCCGAATAATCATCGCGGAGCCGCTTTGGTAACGGTCGACTAAGTGCACTTGCCAGAGAGGCTTACTGAAATCCAGCGGCGTGCTGCTGATATCACTGGCCAGATCTTGCAGGTCCTGCTGACTTCCTGCACCGGGCAGTCCAACTAGATGCACGTGATTGTCGATATTAAAGCTGGCGTCATCACGCCAGAAGCAGCCATGCTCGGTTTTGTACACAGTCTGTCTGAAGCGGGGCAGCGGCAGTAAGCGTTGGGTGAATAATTGCTTGAGTTCGCGGGCGTGGATCGGCGTCTCCATAACCAGCACGATGCAGATCATCATCAGGTTGGCGGGACGTTCCATGCGCAACCAGGCAGTGTCGACCGCCGACATCGGCTCTCCATGTGGTTTCATAGCCGCCTCGCCAAAGCTGTCAGTAGTTGAGTGAGGTTAGTATTAGCGTTATGCGTCGTCGAATTATTAAAGGCGCGCAGTCGCTTGCTTTGACGGATAAGTATGGTTGGGGAGTGGCGTTAGCTCAACCCGATACGGCAATGAAGTGTGAGAAAGAAGAGAATCAGGATAAGAACGTCTTTCCTATCCTGACTGTGTCACTGTTTAACATGATCGCGGATAACGCGTTGTTTTTGACGATTCCAGTCGCGCTCTTTTTCGGTTTCGCGCTTGTCGAAATCCTTCTTGCCTTTTACCAGGGCGATTTCGCATTTCACTTTATTGCCTTTCCAGTAAAGGGCTAAAGGCACGCAAGTGTGGCCCGTCTGCGACACTGCGCCGATCAGCTTGTTGAGCTCACGGCGATTCAGCAGCAGTTTACGAGTGCGAGTGGGATCTGCAATGACGTGAGTGGAGGCTTCCTTCAACGGTGTGATATGGGCGCCTAACAACCAGGCTTCACTGTCTTTCAGTAATACATAGGAATCCACCAGCTGACATTTTCCGGCGCGCAGGCTTTTGACTTCCCAACCGGTTAGCGCGAGGCCGGCTTCGAACTTTTCAACGATGTGATAGTCGAAGCGGGCCTTCTTATTCAGGGCGATGGTGGACCCGGTATTTTTGTTTTTGGCTTGACTCATATTTCCTTAAGATTCTCGGACAAAGTCGCCTATTGTAAATTAACCTGACCCATATGGCTAAGGTCTCCTGACTTGGGTCCGCATAATCCGCTACAATGCGCCATCGTCGTCGACGTAGAATTCCGTCGAATCTCTCAATTGTTGTGAATTAACGGATGTCTGAGTGCCTTTGAATTCAAAAGTTGGAATGTTGTTGCAGGGCCGTGACCGTTGGGTCAGGCAGCGCACGTTCGTCATGGCGGGCGTGGGCGCCGTCGTGGGGTTCGCCAACATCTGGACATTTCCCTCCCTGATGGCGGAATACGGCGGTCTGGCTTTTCTTATCGCCTACGCGTTGGCGCTGCTGACCCTGACCTTGCCGTTGGCGGTATTGGAGATAGGCCTGGGGCGTTATGTGCGCCGTAACCCTGTTGACGTTCTACAGAGTGTGGGCGGTCAAAGTTCAGGCTTCTCTCTGTGGCGTTGGACCGGCGCGCTCATGGTTATCGCTGCATTGTTGACGGTGGTGATCTATTCGTTGGTGGCGGGAATGGGGCTTTCATATGCGCTAAAGTCCGCCTTCAGTGAGTTTCAGGGTATAGAACCCGGCGCTATGCCGGCCGTGTTACGCGCGCTGCAACAAAACACCACCGTTATGATTATCTGGCTGAGCGTGTTTATTGGCCTGGTGTTTCTCATATCAGTGAAAGGCGTTTATCACGGTCTGGAAAAAGCGATGTTGTATATCGTTCCTTTGATGTTCGTGATGCTTGTGTTGATGCTGGTTTATAGCGCGCGTCACGGCGACTTGGGCGGGGCTCTCAGTTATTTGTTTTCATTCGAGTCGGTTTCTCTCTCCTGGGCGGGCGTACTGGCCGCCTACAAGTACGCTTTTTTCTCTTTGTCCATTGGCGCAGGCGTCATGATGGTGTTGGGCGCTTATATGCCTAATCATGGCAAAGTCGGGCGCTCAGTATTGATCATCTCTTTTGCTGATCTATTGGTTGGCGCTGTCGCGGGATTGGTGGTGTTGTCCTGGCTGTTAAAAGCGGAACTGCCTCCAGATCAGGGATTCTCCTTGATCTTTCAATCGCTTCCGCTGGCGCTGGGGCAATTGCCGATGGGATCTGTGTTCGGCGTTTTATTCTTTATTTTTTTCACGTTGACCGCCTGGAGTTCCGCCGTTTTCCTGATTGAGCCCGGCGTCGCCTGGTTACAGGAACGGTATTCTTTATCCCGGGTGAGCGCCGCGTCTATCACCCATGTCGCGTTATGGGGGCTGGGCGCATTGCTGGTTATGTCCATGGCGGGACATCGACATTGGCAGTTGGCGGGCATTCCTCTATTTAGTCTGCTGCAGTTTGTGGTGTCCACGATATTGCTACCGGTGGCAGGGTGTTTGCTGACTGTTCTATGCGGCTATGTGCTGCCCTATGAGCGGCTTGCGCAGGCCTTACGTCTCAGCCCTGAACAGAGACTATTTCGTTGGGGCTATCCGCTGCTTAGATACTTTTGTGTTCCAGTGTTGATTGTTATACAAATCTCGATGGTCTTTGACTTGCTGTTGCACAGCTGTGAATTCACGGCCCCGAAAAACGGCGGACTATGCTCGGAAGAAGTTGTGAGTAGCAGTAAGGAAGTACTGGAAGAGGTCAAGCCGGAAGAGGTGGACTTGGTAAAGTCCGCCCCGGTGAACCCGGAAGTGAATGTTGAAAACGTAGAAGAGGAGAACGAGGTTGCCCCAGATTAGTCGTAGTGCGCTGGTCACTTACTCTGCTGAGCGCATGTATGATCTGGTGAATGACGTGCGCGCCTATCCCGAGTTCCTGCCCTGGTGCGGAATGACGGAAGTAATTCAAGAGAGTTCTGATGAAATGCTTGCGCGCATCCAGGTCAGTAAGGGCTCAGTAAGACATGCTTTTACTACCCGCAATAGTTTGGTGCGTCCTTCGGAAATCATCCTTACATTGGTGGATGGACCTTTTCGCAGGCTTCAGGGTCGTTGGAGCTTTCTGGCTTTGGACGAAGCTGCTTGTAAAGTGGCGCTGGCGCTGGAGTATGAGCTGACTGGCGCGTTAACCGGGATGGCGCTAGGCCCTGTGTTTTCTCAGGCCGCCGGAACCATGGTGGATGCTTTCTGCAAGCGCGCGCAGGCCATATATCGCTAGGCCGCGTCTTATTTTCGTTATTAATCGAGCTGTCTGACGAATGACAGGAAATGCTGATGTGTAGAAGTGAGCGTGAGCATGGATAAATTAAAGATTCAGGTGGAGGTGGCCTACGCTTTACCTGAGCAGCAGAAGATTATTCCTCTGGCCGTGGTTGAGGGAACAACTGCCTATGAAGCAGTCCAAATGTCTGGCATTGGTCACTTCTTTCCACAAATAGAGCTGGAATCGGCAAAGATGGGAATATTTGGTAAGGCTGTCCCAGACCCCAAATCCCACGCCCTGAGAGAGGGCGACCGAGTGGAGATATACCGGCCGCTCAAAATAGACCCGAAGCAGGCCCGACTGAATCGGGCCAAAAAGAGTTAGCTAAACTTAATCTAAGCTGTTGTGCTGAACGCTTAGTTGGTCGTTTTATAAACGTCCGTCTCTTCAACTGTCTCAGAGGGCTCAGCTTGGCCGCGGAGTTTGTAAGCTTTGCCTGGGTTCGCCAGATCAGCAGGCAGTAGTTTTGCTTTGGCAATATTCACCAGAATGTCATTCTCATATTCCAGAGTAATGTTCTGACGATAAATCTTACCGCCTGACAGCTGGATGGAGTAGAAATAGGTGTCGTAGCTGGGGTCTAGTGTGCTTTCCAGCACTGGGGAGCCTAATAGATATTGAACCTGACGACGGTTCATGCCGACCTTGAGTTGGTCCACAGCTTCTTTCTCCACGATGTTTCCCTGCTGGACATCTATTTTGTAGACGCCTGGGAAGGTGCAGGCTGTGAGAGTGTGTATAATAAGGAGGATTACAAGGGATCGTAACTTTTGCATCATGGATATTTTTAAACTATCTTGGCGTGACGTGGAATGATAACTGATTGCCAACGATACTGGTATTGGGTTTCCCGGTAAAATGACGAACGAAAACGTAGAACTGAAGAAAGCAGGCCTGAAAGTAACCCTTCCGCGGGTAAAGATTCTCAGTATTCTGGAAAACGCTGATAACCGGCACATGAGTGCGGAAGATGTTTATAAGGCGCTGCTGGAGGCGGGAGACGACGTAGGTTTGGCCACAGTCTATCGGGTTCTGACGCAGTTTGAATCCGCAGGACTGATTCTTCGCCACAACTTCGAAGGCGCTCATGCGGTGTTCGAGCTCAATCATGATGAGCATCACGACCATATGGTGTGTGCGGAAACCGGCGATGTTATCGAGTTCTTCGATCCGATTATTGAAAAGCGCCAAAAGGAAATCGCGGAAGAACACGGCTATGAAATTGTTGACCATAGCCTCACGCTGTACGTGAAGCCAAAGAAAAAGTAGCTTCTGGTTTGTTGGGATAGCGCTGAGTAAACCCCGAGCGCTATCCTGTCCTCCCATTACTCCATCCTATTCCCGCATACCTCCCTAAACTTATCGCGCCTTCCTTTAATGTAGATAGCCTTCAGGCTGCTATACGGGGGAATTAAAGCTGCAAGCAAGTCAGTTTGCAGTAGAGACTCTTACTGAAGCTGGCTGGAAGTCAGCATTTCATGTGCGTGCGCCAGGCTGTGCTCAGTAATATCCACGCCGCCCAGCATTCTGGCGATTTCATGTATGCGGTCGCTGCCTTCCAGTTTGAGTATGGCTGATTGCGTTTGACCATTACTTATATGTTTGGTGACAAAAAGGTGGTTGTGAGCTTGGGAAGCCACCTGAGCTAAGTGTGTGACGCAGAGAATTTGCGCTTTCGTCCCAAGCTCTCTCAGCATGCGCCCAACAATTTCCGCCGTGCCGCCGCCGATGCCGACATCCACTTCATCAAATACCAATGTAGGGGTGTCGGATGATGCTGCGGCGACCACCTGTATCGCCAAACTGATTCGCGATAGTTCGCCACCGGATGCGATCTTTTGCAAAGGTTTGGGCGGTTGTCCTGGGTTCATGCTGATCAACATTTCCGCTTCTTCGTCTCCCAGCGCAGAGGGGGATTTCAGAGGCGAGAACTGGATGATGAACTCAGGATTCAGTCCTAGTTTCACTAATTGCTTTTTCACCGCGCCTTGTAGCTTTTCTCCGGCTTTGGCTCTCATGGTTGTAAGCTTTTGCGCTGCCTGGCTGTATTTCTGCTCCAACTCTTTGGACTGGGCTTCAAGCTTTTCCAGATTCTCTTCGCCATCAGTCAGACTGTTGAGTTCACTCGCCAGTTCGACGTGGCGCGTCATCAACTCTTCAGGACCTACGCGGTGTTTGCGCGCAAGATCATAGATGGCGGTAAGTCGCGCTTCTACCTCTTGCAAGCGTTCGGGATTGATCTCCACGCTGTCCAGCACATGTCGTAGTTCCCCATTGGCTTCGTCGAGCTGAATCATTGCTTCGTTCAGCATCTGGCGGGCGGTTTGTAAGGATGCGTTGTTGAGGTTGACTTCTTCCAGCAGGTGAATGGCCCGTCGCAGCTGATCGATACAGCCGCCATCCGCCTCCAGGCAGCCTTCGCCAACCTGCTGCACTTTCATAATGATGCTTTCTGCGTTGGCGAGTTGCTCCTGCTCCTGCTCCAATTGCTCAATTTCGCCTTCCTGTAAAGCCAGGGCGTCCAACTCCTCGACTTGGTAAGTGAGTAGTTGCACCCGCGCTTCCAGCTCTTCACTGTGACTGAGCTTTTCCTTCAATTTGGCTGCGACCCTGCGCCAGGATTGAAAGTGTTCCCGTACTTGTTGTAGTTGGTTGGTGTGTCCGCCAAAGTCATCCACCATTTTCAGATGGGTTTCCTTTTTCAGTAGAGACTGGTGCTCATGCTGACTATGGATATCCATGAGGGTTTCGCCAAGCTCACGAAGGTCTTGCATGGTGACGGGCTGGCCGTTCAGATAGCCGCGGGATCGACCTTCGTTGGTGACGGTGCGGCGTAAGATGCATTCCGCGCCATTATCCAGCTCTCTGGATTTCAGCCAGGCCAACGCCTCCGGCAGACGTCTCAAATCAAAGACTGCGCTTACCTCAGCCCGCTCACAACCGTGCCTCACTATGTCTGCAGAACTACGATCCCCTAGGGTCAGGCCGAGGGCGTCCAGAACAATGGATTTTCCTGCGCCGGTTTCCCCGCTGATAGCCGTCATGCCTTCAGCGAAGTCCAGTTCCAGGTGGCTGGCGATGGCGAGGTTGCGTATCGACAAATGAGTGAGCATAGGGCGTTATCCTATAAGGTTGACTGTCTATATATACAGTTATCTGCGTATTTATACAGCGAAATGCATAGCGCAACAAGAGGGCGCGCAGGGTATTTTTTGTGTGATTTACGGCCATTTGCGATGCTGGCTGGAGTCAATATTGGATGACTTGCGTCATTTCCTGGCGATTGTCGATATTTGGCTGGTTGAAACCGGTTTGATCGACCCCATATTGAGGGCAATTCAAAAGTATCGGATGGATTTTGGGAGATTCGATCTAATGTCTGAAGATTCTAAGAGTCAAGTAGAAGAACAAGTCGTCGCTGACGATCAAGTGCAAGCCGCAATGGCGGAACAAGCTGAAACGGCTCAGGCGAGTGGCGAATCAGTTGACCGTGACGAGTTGATTGAGAGGTTGCAGCAGGAGCTCGGCGAGCAAAAAGAGCAAATGTTGCGAGTGCATGCTGAGATGCAGAATGTGCGCCGCCGTGCTGAAAACGATGTTGAGAAGGCGCGTAAATTTGCTCTGGAACGCTTTGTGAAAGAGCTTTTGCCTGTGGTGGATAGCCTGGAAAAGGCGGTGGAAGCCTGTGGCGCTACCGAGTCCGCCGAACCCCAGGTCACTACTTTGAAAGACGGCGTGGAAATGACGCTGTCGCTGTTCAACTCTGGCCTGAAAAAATTCGAAGTGGAAGTGGTTGATCCCATGGGACAACCCTTCAACCCGGAATTTCATGAGGCCATGTCCATGGTGCCGCAGGCCGACGTAGAGCCAAATACTGTTATTGCAGTATTACAGAAAGGGTATCTATTGAGCGGTCGTCTGATCCGGCCTGCCATGGTTATGGTGTCAAAAGGCGTCTGATCGCGTTTTACGCGTGTTCAGAGCCGGTTGAAAACGTACAAAAACCCGCCGGCTGCGGGTTGAAAAATTGAGATCAACTCCAATATTAGCTGGTAATCAATTAGCGAGATTTTTTCAGGAGTAGCAAATTATGGGTAAAATTATCGGGATCGACCTGGGGACTACAAACTCCTGTGTAGCGATTCTTGAAGGCGACAAGCCGCGCGTTATTGAAAACTCCGAAGGCGGACGCACTACGCCTTCCATCGTTGCTTACACTGACGATGAGACGCTGGTAGGTCAATCCGCCAAGCGTCAGGCGGTAACCAACCCCACGAATACTCTTTTCGCCATCAAGCGTCTGATTGGTAGACGTTTTGAAGACGATGTAGTTCAAAAAGACATCAAAATGGTGCCTTACACTATCGCCAAGGCTGACAACGGCGACGCCTGGGTTGACGTGAAAGGCAAAAAGATGGCGCCTCCCCAGATCTCTGCCGAAGTTCTGAAAAAGATGAAGAAAACGGCGGAAGACTTTTTGGGTGAGAAGGTGACTGAAGCGGTTATCACCGTGCCTGCCTACTTCAACGACGCCCAGCGTCAAGCCACCAAGGACGCAGGCAGAATCGCCGGTCTGGAAGTTAAGCGTATTATCAACGAACCGACTGCGGCGGCGCTGGCATACGGCATGGATAAGAAGGGCGGCGACCGTAAAGTGGCCGTTTATGACCTGGGTGGCGGAACTTTCGATATCTCCATTATCGAAATTGCTGATGTAGACGGTGAAATGCAGTTTGAAGTGCTGGCCACCAACGGCGACACCTTCCTGGGCGGTGAAGACTTCGACTTGCGCTTGATCGACTATCTGGCGCAGGAATTCAAGAAAGACTCCGGTATCGACCTGAAAGGCGATCCGCTGGCGATGCAGCGTCTGAAAGAAGCTGCTGAGAAAGCCAAGATTGAGCTTTCCAGCAGCCAACAGACTGATGTGAACCTGCCGTATATTACTGCTGATGCGAGTGGTCCCAAGCACCTTAACGTTAAAGTGACTCGCGCCAAACTGGAAAGTCTGGTGGAGGAACTGGTTGAGCGTAGCCTTGAGCCATGCCGTATTGCATTGAAAGATTCTGGTTGCAGCTCTTCAGAAATCGACGAGGTGATTCTGGTTGGTGGTCAAACTCGTATGCCTCTGGTGCAGAGCAAAGTAGCGGACTTCTTTGGTAAAGAAGCGCGCAAAGACGTTAACCCTGATGAAGCGGTCGCTATCGGCGCAGCTATCCAGGGCGCGGTATTGTCTGGCGACGTGAAAGACGTGCTGCTGCTGGACGTGACCCCGCTGTCTTTGAGCATTGAGACCATGGGCGGCGTTTCCACGCCGATCATTGAGAAGAACACGACTATCCCGACCAAGAAATCGCAAGTGTTCTCTACTGCGGAAGACAATCAGACTGCCGTGACTATCCATGTTCTGCAGGGCGAGCGTAAGCAAGCGCAGATGAACAAGTCATTAGGTCGTTTTGATTTGACTGGTCTGCCCCCTGCGCCCCGTGGCGTGCCTCAGGTTGAGGTGACGTTCGATATTGACGCCAACGGTATCATGCACGTATCTGCGAAGGATAAGGCGACTGGTAAAGAGCAGTCTATCGTTATCAAAGCTTCTTCCGGCTTGAGCGAGGACGAAATCGATAAGATGGTGCAGGATGCGGAAGCGCATGCGGCGGAAGATAAGAAGTTTGAAGAGTTGGCGTCTTCGCGCAATCAGGCTGACGCTTTGGTTCACGCTACTCAGAAAACGCTTAAAGATGCTGGCGATAAAGTGACTGCAGAAGAAAAAGCAGCCATTGAAGCAGCCATCAAAGAGCTGGAAGAGGCGATCAAAGGCGACGATAAAGAAGCCATTGAAAGCAGAATGCAGAAACTGAGCGAAGCGTCGTCTTCCATGGCGCAGAAGATGTACGCTGAGCAGGCCGCCCAGCAAGGCGGAGACGCTGGCGCTCAAGCTGAAGACGCAGCTGGCAAGCCAGCAGATGATGCGGTCGACGCCGAGTTTGAAGAAGTTAAGGACGGCGATAAGAAATAGTCCGGCTCCTGGCATGCCTGAAGCAGTGCGGAATTTAACCGCACTGCCTTATTGTGTTTAGGTTATAATCCGGTTTTTTTGCAGTTGGCGCATAAGATTAAGTTATGGCAAAACGCGATTATTACGAAGTGTTGGGCGTTTCGCGGGACGTAGACGGTAAGGATGTCAAGAAGGCTTACCGGCGTTTGGCGATGAAATATCACCCGGATAGAAACCCCGGAGACGCTTCGGCTGAAGAGATGTTCAAAGAGGCCACTGAAGCTTACGACGTTCTCTCGGACGATCAGAAAAGAGCGGCTTATGACCAGTTCGGTCACGCCGGAGTGGATGGCAATGCTGGAGCCGGCGGCTTTGGTGGTGGAGCCAGTTTCAGTGATATATTCGGCGACGTATTCGGCGATATTTTCGGCGGGGGTGGCGGAGGTCGCACTCGGGCGAATCGCGGCTCAGATTTAAGATATACCCTGGATCTTGACTTGGAAGAAGCGGTACGCGGTACGACCGTGAAGATTCGCGTTCCTTCTCAGGTGGAGTGTAAAGGTTGTGGCGGAAGCGGTGCGGAAAAAGGTACGCAGCCAGAAACTTGCGGCACTTGTAACGGCGCTGGCCAGGTTCGTATGCAGCAGGGCTTCTTCTCTATCCAGCAGACTTGTCCTCGCTGTCGCGGTGCTGGAAAGATTGTTCGCAACCCCTGTCGCTCCTGCCACGGCAGCGGCTATGTGGAAGAGCAGAAGACGCTTTCGGTTAAAGTGCCGGCCGGTGTGGACACTGGCGATCGCATTCGCTTATCCGGTGAAGGCGAGCCGGGAGTAAACGGAGGACCGCCCGGAGATTTGTATGTTCAGGTCGCTGTGCGCGAACACAAGATTTTTACGCGTGATGGCAGAAATCTGTATTGTGAAGTGCCAATCTCCTTTGTTGATGCGGCATTGGGCGGAGAGCTTGAAGTGCCCACGCTTGACGGGCGGGTGAAGCTCAAGATTCCAGAGGAGACGCAGACCGGCAGACTGTTTCGTCTGCGAGGAAAGGGGGTAACTCCAGTTCGCGGCGGCGCGCCGGGGGATTTGCTGTGTCGGGTGGTGGTGGAAACGCCTGTAAACCTGACCAAAAAACAGAAAGATTTGCTGCGCGAGTTTCAATCCTCAATGGAGGAAAGTGGCGGGCAACAAGCGCCAAAAAAGCATAGCTGGTTTGAAGGCGTTAAAAGCTTTTTTGACGATATGAAGTTCTAGCAGTCTGCATGTGCAACGAAAAACCGGCGAACGCCGGTTTTTTTGTATTGGAGCTGTGGTGGAAGACCTGTAACAGTAATATTCCAGAGAAAACTAAGGAATAAGCATGACCAGAGTAGCGATAGTGGGCGCTTCCGGGCGCATGGGCAAAGTGTTGGTTGAAGCGGTCTGCGATAACCCGGATGCCACTTTGGGGGCGGCTTCTGTGCGAGTTGGCAGCTCTTTAGTTGGCGCCGACGCTGGAGAAATCGCAGGCATGGGTAATAGAGGCGTTGCCTGTGTCGATGATTTGGCGCAAGTGCTGGATGACTTTGATGTGATTATCGATTTTACTTCGCCAGAGACCACGCTTGAGTTGCTGGCGCTTTGCCGTAAGGAAGGCAAAGCGATAGTGATTGGCACGACGGGATTCAGTGAGCAGCAAAAGACGCAACTGTCTGAGGCGGCGAAGGACTGCCCGGTTGTATTTGCCCCTAATATGAGCGTGGGTGTGAACTTGCTGTTGAATATACTTGCGCTGACAGCCAAAACGCTTGGCGACGATTACGATGTGGAAGTAATTGAGGCGCATCATCGTTTTAAAAAGGATGCGCCGTCAGGTACTGCTTTGAGATTGGGTGAGGTTGTGGCTGAAGCGCTAGGGCGCGACTTGAATGAGTGCGCGGTCTATGGTCGTGAAGGCATTACCGGAGAGCGGGATAAAAAGACCATTGGATTTGAGACGATTCGCGCAGGCGACATTGTTGGCGAGCATACGGTGATGTTTGCGACTATGGGAGAGCGTATAGAGATAACGCATAAGGCGAGCAGTCGAATGACGTTTGCAAAAGGCGCGGTTAAAGCCGCCTTATGGCTGCATGGCGTCGCTCCAGGGCTGTATGACATGCAGGATGTACTGGGCTTAAAATAGGCTGATTTGTTTTCTGAGGGCGGTATGCGCATGTTGAGCTTGAACGGTTTCGGGTGTTAAAAAACCAGAAAAGAATAAAGCGCCAACAAAAATAGAGTGGAAAACAAATAGACAGTCCAGGCCAAATCCACTAGAATATTGGGGTTTGTGCGCAAGTTGCCCATACACATCGGACATCACTAAAAAGCGGGACGGAGTTTAAATCTCCCTCTCGCTTTTTTGCAAGTTGAGTCCACCTTCATAAGTGTTTGATTAGACGTTTTCAACTGGCGAGCTATGGAATTGACTACACCCGCAATACTAGCACTTGAAGACGGAAGCTTATTTCATGGGATATCTATCGGCGCAGCCGGCGAAACCACCGGCGAAGTGGTTTTCAACACTGCGATGACCGGATACCAGGAAATACTTACCGATCCTTCCTACGCAAAACAAATTGTCACTCTCACATACCCCCACATAGGCAACACTGGAACCAACGAAGAAGATGTCGAGTCAGACCAAGTCTGGGCGGCAGGTCTGGTGATTCGCGATCTTTCCATGACAGTTAGCAACTGGCGCAGCCAAAAAAGTTTATCGGAATATCTCCGGGAAAACGGCATTGTCGCTATCGCTGACATTGATACCCGCCGCCTGACGCGTATTTTACGGGAAAAAGGCGCGCAGAACGGATGCATTATGGCGGGCGAAGGAGCTACCCCGGAAGCAGCTCTGGCCGCGGCTAAAGCATTTCCTGGCCTTAAAGGGATGGATCTCGCCAAAGAGGTGACTCGTACTGATGTTCTGAATTGGACAGAGTCGACTTGGGTTCTTGGAGAGGGATATCAGACTCTCGGGGACGCGGAATTTCATGTTGTCGCCTACGACTTTGGCGTGAAAAAGAATATTTTGCGTATGCTCGCTGAGCGTGGCTGTCGCGTGACAGTGGTGCCGGCGAAAACTCCTGCGCAGGATGTGCTGGCGATGTCTCCCGATGGTGTGTTCCTTTCTAATGGCCCTGGCGACCCTGAGCCCTGCGATTACGCCATAGAGGCTATTGCTGAAGTTTTGCAATCCCAGACTCCTGTGTTCGGCATTTGCTTGGGGCATCAGTTGCTGGCGCTGGCCAGTGGCGCGCGCACTGAGAAGATGAAATTCGGACATCATGGCGCTAACCATCCTGTGCAGGATCTGCGCACAGGGCAAGTGATGATCACTAGTCAAAACCATGGTTTTGCAGTGGATGAGTCTTCGCTGCCCGCCAATCTGGAGGCTACGCATAAGTCTCTGTTTGACGGCTCATTGCAAGGGATTCGACGCACTGACGTCGCCGCTTTCAGTTTTCAGGGGCACCCTGAGGCGAGTCCGGGCCCGCACGATGTGGCTCCCTTATTTGACCAGTTCATTGACTCCATGCGGGAAGTCAAATACCGATCAGTCTAATACTCGGATTTCAGCGTCGGCGCCCGACGGCGCCGCGTCTGAACCGAAACAGGCGTAATTCTGGGTGATGTCGGCGGCCTGCGGGGCGTCGCAAGATTCGAGCGAGTAGAAGAGCACACATGCCAAAACGTACAGACATCAATAGTATCCTGATTATTGGGGCCGGTCCTATCGTTATCGGACAAGCCTGTGAATTTGACTATTCCGGGGCGCAGGCGTGTAAAGCACTGAGAGAAGAGGGATATCGCGTTATCCTGGTGAACTCCAACCCCGCCACCATCATGACTGATCCAGCCATGGCCGATGCCACTTACATCGAGCCGATTAACTGGCGCACAGTTGCGAAAATCATTGAAAAAGAACGCCCAGACGCGCTGCTGCCAACCATGGGTGGGCAAACGGCATTGAACTGTGCGCTTGACTTGGCTCGTGAAGGCGTCCTTGAACAGTATGGCGTAGAGATGATTGGCGCTACACAGGACGCCATTGATAAAGCTGAAGACCGTGAGCGGTTCGACAAGGCGATGAAAGCCATCGGTCTGGAAACTCCTCGTTCCGCTATTGCGCATAGCATGGAAGAAGCTCTGCAAGTGCTGGATCAGATCGGCTTCCCCGCCATTATTCGCCCTTCCTTTACAATGGGTGGCTCCGGCGGCGGTATCGCTTATAACAAAGAAGAGTTTATTGAGATTTGCGAACGGGGCCTGGAGCTGTCGCCGACTCGTGAGTTGCTGATCGATGAATCGCTGATCGGTTGGAAAGAGTACGAGATGGAGGTTGTTCGAGATAAGAAGGACAACTGCATTATCATCTGCTCTATAGAAAATTTTGACGCCATGGGTGTGCACACTGGCGACTCCATTACAGTTGCGCCAGCGCAGACGCTGACGGACAAGGAGTACCAGATCATGCGTAACGCGTCGGTGGCGGTGTTGCGTGAAATTGGCGTGGAGACCGGTGGCTCCAACGTACAGTTCGGTATGGACCCTGAAACTGGCCGCATGGTGGTGATTGAGATGAACCCCCGTGTGTCCCGTTCTTCTGCGCTAGCGTCCAAGGCAACGGGCTTTCCCATAGCAAAGGTTGCAGCAAAGCTGGCGGTTGGATATACCCTGGATGAGCTAAGTAACGACATCACGGGTGGCGTCACCCCTGCTTCTTTTGAGCCGAGCATCGACTATGTGGTCACTAAAGTGCCGCGCTTCACTTTCGAAAAGTTTCCGCAAGCCAATGCGACACTGACGACGCAAATGAAGTCAGTGGGTGAGGTGATGGCGATTGGGCGTAACTTCCAGGAGTCTCTCCATAAAGCATTGCGCGGACTGGAAGTTGGCTCGGCTGGCTTTGAACCTAAAGTCGATCTGGGGTCTGAAGATGCGAGTGACGTTCTGACCCGTGGTCTGAAAGTGCCTGGCGCCGAGCGGATTTGGTTTATTGGCGATGCGTTCCGTGCGGGAATGAGCGTTAAGGAAGTTTATGAATATACCAAGGTCGACCCCTGGTATCTGGTGCAGATCGAAGATCTGATCAAAGATGAAATGGCGCTGAGCAATATGGCGCTATCAGACTTGACAGCTGACCGCTTGCGTCGTCTGAAGCGTAAGGGGTTCTCTGACCAGCGTCTTGCCGAGTTATTGGGCATCAACGAAAAGGCATTGCGCAAGCAGCGTCTGGAGTACGGCATCAAGCCGGTATTCAAGCGAGTGGATACCTGTGCTGCGGAGTTTGCTTCCTCGACGGCTTACATGTATTCCACCTACGACGAAGAGTGCGAAGCGCAACCGAGCGATCGTGAAAAAATTATCGTTATCGGTGGCGGTCCTAACAGAATTGGTCAGGGGATTGAGTTTGATTATTGCTGCGTTCACGCTGCCTTTGCTTTGCGGGATGACGGCTATGAAACCATCATGATCAACTGTAACCCTGAGACGGTTTCCACAGATTATGATACTTCTGACAGGTTGTACTTCGAGCCTATTACCTTGGAAGACGTTCTTGCTATTGTTCACTTGGAAAAACCGCGTGGCGTAATCGTTCACTACGGTGGTCAGACTCCGCTTAAGTTGGCGAGAGGGCTGGAAGCAGCAGGCGTACCGATTATCGGAACAACTCCTGACGCCATTGATCGTGCTGAAGACCGTGAGCGTTTCCAGCAGATGGTTGTTCGGTTGGGGTTGCGACAGCCGCCAAATGCGACGGCTCGCAGCCAGGAAGAAGCGCTGAGTAAAGCGAAGGAAATTGGTTATCCCTTGGTTGTTCGTCCGTCTTATGTCCTGGGCGGTCGAGCCATGGAAATCGTCTACGACGAAGTCGAGCTGCAACGCTACATGCGTGACGCGGTGCGAGTTTCCAACGATAGTCCTGTGTTGCTGGATCACTTCCTGAACGCTGCGATTGAAGTCGATATCGACGCGGTTTCTGACGGCGAAAAAGTAGTGATCGGCGCAATTATGCAGCATATCGAGCAGGCGGGAGTTCACTCTGGTGATTCTGCTTGTTCGCTGCCTCCGTACAGTTTGCCTGCGGATGTTCAGGACAAAATGCGTGAAACGGTCATCAAAATGGCCCTTGAGCTGCAGGTTGTTGGCTTGATGAACGTGCAGTTGGCTTACCAGGATGGCGAAATTTATGTGATAGAGGTGAACCCCAGAGCCTCTCGTACAGTGCCGTTCGTTTCCAAAGCGATAGGCGTGTCGCTGGCAAAGGTCGCTGCATTGTGCATGGCGGGCAAGTCTCTTGAAGCGCAGGGCTTTACCAAGGAGATTATTCCCAGCTTCTACAATGTCAAAGAGTCTGTGTTCCCGTTTAATAAGTTCCCTGGCGTAGACCCGATACTTGGCCCGGAAATGAAGTCCACAGGCGAAGTTATGGGCGTTGGCAAAAGCTTCGATGAGGCCTTTGCGAAGGCGGCTGCGGCGGGTGGAGACTTTTTACCGACAGGCGGAACTGTGTTCCTGAGTGTCAGGGATGCGGATAAAGCGGGTGCGGTGTCTTTAGCTAAGGAGTTAAATGCTGTAGGCTTCGAGATTATGGCGACTGCGGGGACTGCAAAAGCGATCGAAGAAGCGGGCATTCCCGTAAAACGGATCAATAAAGTGCGAGAAGGCAGACCTCACATCGTAGACGCCATAAAAAATGAAGAAGTAGATTTGATTATCAATACTACGGAAGGCCGGAAGGCGATTGCGGATTCTGCGGAAATCCGTAAGTCGGCCCTACAATACAAGGTGACCTATACCACCACCCTGACGGGAGGTGAGGCATTCTGCCGCGCAATCAAGGTTGGGCAGGATCACGCTGTGAATCGTCTTCAGGATATTCATGCAACCATTCAAGGCGACAAATGAGCAAAATACCTATGACAAAAGCAGGGGAGCAAGCCCTGCGTGAAGAGTTGAATCGTCTGAAGACTGTGGATCGGCCGCGAGTAATCACGGCCATCGCGGAAGCCAGAGAGCACGGAGACTTAAAAGAGAACGCCGAATATCATGCTGCGCGTGAACAACAGAGCTTTATCGAGGGCCGCATTGCGGAAATTGAAAGTAAGTTGTCCATGTCCCAGGTTATTGACGTGACCTCTATTGAGAATACAGGTAAGGTCATTTTTGGCGTAACCGTGAATATCATCAATCTGGATACAGACGATGTCAGCTCTTATCAGATCGTGGGTGATGACGAAGCGGATATTAAGAAAGGTAAAATCTCAGTGTCTTCGCCGATTGCGCGGGCATTGATTGGAAAAACTGTAGGCGACGTTGTCGTTGTGCAGGTGCCAAGTGGCATGGTTGAGTATGAAATAGATGGCGTACAGCACCTGTAACCAGGGCGACGCGTAAATAAAAAGCCGGCGTCAGCCGGCTTTTTTAATTTACTTGCCCGCGCCAGATTGGTGGCGTAAAAGGTTCGAAAGCTTGGGATTCGGCCTGGGATTTTTGCGAAGCAATATCGCGGTGCGCCCAATCACTTGAACTAATTCTGAGCGGGACATCTCGCAAAGCTCTTTGATAACCTCGGCTCTTTCTTCCTTTTCGCCGACAGCAATTTTAACCTTGATCAGTTCGTGGTCGTTCAATGCGCGTTCAAGCTCATTGATAACGCCTTCGGTAATGCCCGCGCCGGCGATGGTGACAATTGGCTTCAAGTGGTGTGCGATAGCGCGGTACTGTTTGCGTTGCTCTATGGGTAGAGTCATGTCTGTGTGGAAACCTTCTTGCGTATGAAAAGCGTGTATAGTAACGCACTATGGCGCACTTTCTGAACAAAAAAACACAGTATCAGCAAATGTGCCTATACTAAAATAATCGTGTCAGAGGCAATAAAGTGGGACGTTCTAAATCCAGCTCTCGGTGGCTGAATGAGCATCATAGCGATGTCTATGTAAAAAAATCCAAAGAGGACGGGTTTCGTTCTAGAGCCAGCTACAAATTGATTGAGCTCGACCGGCAGGACAAGTTATTGAGGTCGGGAATGACGGTGATAGATCTTGGTGCGGCGCCAGGTGGTTGGTCTCAAGTTGTCGCTGACGTAGTGGGGGATCAGGGGAAAGTAATCGCATGCGATCTGTTGTCAATGGACAGCATTGCTGGCGTGACGTTTTTCCAAGGTGACTTCACCGAGGGTGAAATGTTGGATGCGATCCTTAACGAAGTAAACGGTCGGCCTGTTGACCTTGTAATTTCCGATATGGCCCCCAATATGAGTGGGATGAAATCGGTCGATATACCCAAAGCGATGTATCTGGTTGAGTTAGCGCTTGATTTGGCGTGTCGCGTCCTTAAGAAGAATGGCTGCTTTGTCGCCAAGGTCTTCCAGGGGGAAGGCTTCGATCAGATTTTGCAGGAGTCCAGGGGCAGGTTTAGTAGCGTGAATATACGCAAACCTGACGCGTCCCGTGCTCGGTCACGTGAGATTTACCTAGTTGCCAAAGGGTTTCGAGGATAAACTTTCGTAATCGTCCTATTTAGTAAAATTAATGTAAATAGCGGCGATAATGGACATATAGTATGGTTTGGTGTTATCTAAACCCTGCGAATGCATAGAACCGAGCGACAAATTACTATTCGAGTCTGTAAGAAAAGAGGGATGGCCCTTGAACGATATGGCTAAAAATTTATTACTTTGGTTGATTATCGCAGCAGTGCTGCTGACGGTATTTAACAACTTCAATGTCCCCTCGTCCGCCCAAAAGCTCAATTACTCTGAATTTCTACAGATGGTCAACAGTGGCCAGGTGAAAAAGGTAGTCATAGACGGTGTGGCGATTGATGGGGAAAGACAAGATGGGTCCAGGTTCTCAACCATCCGTCCCGAAATTCCTGACCTGGGATTAATCGGCGACCTCATGAAAAACGAGGTGGTTGTCGAAGGGCGCGAGCCAGAAACTCAAAGTATCTGGACGCAGCTATTAGTCGCCTCGTTCCCGATATTGGTCATTATTGCGGTCTTTATGTTCTTCATGCGGCAAATGCAGGGAGGGGCTGGCGGCAAGGGGCCGATGTCATTTGGCAAGAGTAAGGCCCGACTTATGGGCGAGGATCAGATTAAGACGACCTTTGCTGATGTGGCTGGTGTTGACGAAGCGAAAGAAGAAGTAAAGGAAATCGTGGACTTTTTGCGTGACCCCAGCAAGTTTCAGCGTCTCGGTGGGAGAATCCCGCGCGGTGTGTTGATGGTGGGTAACCCTGGTACCGGTAAAACTCTGCTGGCCAAGGCAATCGCAGGCGAAGCCAAGGTTCCTTTCTTCTCTATTTCTGGTTCGGACTTCGTTGAGATGTTCGTTGGGGTTGGCGCCTCACGTGTTAGAGATATGTTCGATCAAGCCAAGAAGCAGGCTCCCTGCATCATCTTCATTGACGAGATTGATGCGGTTGGTCGTCATCGTGGAGCAGGCCTGGGTGGCGGTCACGATGAGCGTGAACAGACATTGAACCAGTTATTGGTTGAAATGGACGGGTTTGAAGGTAATGAAGGCGTTATTGTGATCGCTGCGACTAACCGTCCTGATGTTCTTGATCCTGCGCTGTTGCGTCCTGGCCGTTTTGACCGACAAGTGGTTGTTGGGCTTCCTGATATCGTTGGGCGTGAGCAGATCTTAAAAGTACACCTCCGTAAGGTGCCGTTAGAAGATGATGTGAATGCTTCCGTTATTGCGCGAGGAACGCCAGGATTCTCGGGCGCTGACCTTGCGAACTTGGTAAATGAGGCGGCGTTGTTCTCAGCTCGCGCGAACAAGCGCACTGTCGGCATGCATGAAATGGAGCTGGCGAAAGACAAAATCATGATGGGCGCAGAGCGCAAGTCTATGGTTATGTCAGAGAAAGAGAAGCGTAACACAGCTTATCATGAGGCGGGGCACGCCATTGTTGGTAGGCTGGTGCCTGAGCATGATCCTGTTTACAAGGTGAGCATCATTCCGCGTGGTCGCGCTTTGGGTGTGACTATGTTTTTGCCGGAAGAAGATCGTTACAGTCACAGTCGGCAGTTTCTCATCAGTAATATATGTAGTTTGTTTGGCGGTCGTATCGCTGAAGAGCTGACATTGGGGGTGGAGGGAGTTACAACTGGTGCTTCCAATGACATAAAGCGCGCAACCGGCCTTGCTCGCAATATGGTTACGAAGTGGGGGTTGTCGGATAAATTGGGGCCTTTGCTTTATGATGATGACAACGAAGAGGTGTTTTTGGGGCGGTCAGCCGGTCATGCGCCTAAGGTGTATTCTCCTGAAACAGCTCAGCGTATTGATGATGAAGTCAGAACCATCATTGACGACTGCTATGAGCATGCGCGTAAATTGCTTGTTGAAAACATGAGTAAGCTCCACATGATGGCGGATGCTCTGATGAAATACGAAACGATAGACTCAGAGCAAATCGACGCTATTATGGCTGGTCAGGAGCCCCCGCCTCCGAAAGGATGGGGTGACTCTAATCCGCCCAGTGGCGCTCAGCCTGTAAAAGATGTCGAGGCGAATGCGAATCCTCCTAAAGGAGGAGAGATTGGTGGAGCAGCCGGATCTCATTAATTCAATAAGCATTTCAGTCTAGCTAAATGACCCGGTTTTTCCGGGTCTTTTTATTTTGTATAACCCTCACCAGATTCCAAATGAGATAACGAATGAAGCTGACACTTCCAAACTCTATATTGGACTTGAGCACTCCCGTGGTTATGGGGGTATTGAATGTCACTCCTGATTCTTTTTCTGACGGGGGACGGTTTTTGTCCCCGGATGACGCTTTAAGCCAAGTTGAAAAGATGGTTTCTGAAGGTGCTGTCTTTATAGATATCGGTGGCGAGTCCACCAGGCCGGGAGCGGCTCCGGTGGCGGTTGATCAAGAGTTGGATAGAGTTTGTCCATTAGTTGAGGCTGTGCGGGCGCGCTTTGATGTAAATATTTCCGTGGACACCAGCACCCCTGAGGTGATGCGCGAATCCGTGGCGCTCGGGGCGGATTTAATTAATGATGTGCGGGCATTGACCCGGGGTGGCGCGTTGGAAGCGGCAGCATCGTCAAAAGCGGCTATTTGTCTGATGCATATGAAAGGCGAGCCCGGGGCCATGCAGGATAATCCAACCTATACTGATATTGTTAAAGAAGTCTCGTCATACTTGGGCGAGAGACGTTCGGCCGCTCTCGAAGCTGGAATCGAAATAGAGAGAATAATGTTGGATCCGGGGTTTGGTTTCGGCAAAACCTTGGAGCACAACCTCGTCTTAATGAAACATTTGCAGGCGTTTGTGGATATGGGATCCCCGGTACTGGTGGGGGTGTCACGCAAAAGCATGCTGGGAATGATAACAGGTAAAGCGGTAGAAGAGCGCTTGTTTGCAAGCGTTTCAGCTGCGGCAGTCGCCATATATAACGGCGCTCGTATAATTAGAGCGCATGACGTCGGAGCTACTGTTGATGCAATTAAAGTGGCTGCAGCGATTAGAGGAGTCTAAACAGATATGAGTAAAGAGTATTTTGGTACCGATGGGATACGTGGACGAGTAGGTGAAGGTCCTATTACTCCTGAATTTATGTTGAAGTTGGGCTGGGCGGCTGGACGTGTTTTTCGTCAGGAAGGGCGTCGTAACCGAGTTCTCATTGGTAAGGATACTCGTATATCTGGATACATTTTTGAGTCTGCACTGGAGTCAGGGTTGGCGGCATCCGGGGTGGATGTGGCGATGCTGGGGCCAATGCCAACGCCGGCTATTGCGTATCTTACCCGTACATTTCGCGCCTGCGCAGGGATTGTCATTAGCGCTTCACACAACCCTTTTAATGACAATGGCGTTAAATTCTTCTCGGCTGAAGGAACCAAACTTCCCGATTCGACGGAAGAGCAAATTGAGCACTTTATTCGGCAGCCAATGGAAATTGTGCCGTCAAGCCAGTTGGGTAAGGCGGCTCGGTTTGAGGATGCAAAAGGTCGCTATATTGAGTTTTGTAAAAGTACAGTCCCTTTTCATATGTCTTTTGCTGGCATGCGAGTTGTTCTGGACTGTGCGCAAGGCGCCACCTACCAGGTGGCTCCCAGTGTGTTTAAAGAGCTGGGCGCCAAAGTAGAGACTATCGGCGTGACGCCAGATGGCTTGAATATTAATCACGAAATAGGCTCAACTCACCCAGATCAATTGGCCGCTAAAGTTGTTGAGACTGGCGCGGACTTGGGTATAGCCTTCGATGGCGACGGGGATCGTGTTGTCATGATCGACCACAAAGGCGAGATTGTTGATGGTGATGAGATCCTGTATATCATTGCGCGCGACAAAATGCGTAAGGGGCGTTTAAAAGGCGGCGTGGTTGGAACACTGATGACGAACTTCGGTGCAGAGCTTGCCTTCGGCGAACTGGGTATTCCCTTCGAGCGCGCTAACGTTGGGGATAGATATGTCATGGAGGCATTGCTGCGTAACGACTGGTGTTTGGGGGGGGAAGGTTCTGGGCATATTGTTTGTTTGGATCGGACTACAACGGGAGATGGTATTATTTCCTCCTTACAGGTTTTAGCTGCGCTTTCAGATCTGGGAATTACGCTCCATGAGGCCAAAAAGGGTATGAGCAAGCTGCCTCAGCATATGATTAATGTGAGGGTGAGTCAGAAAGTGGACGTAAAGGAGCATGCGGCAATTCAATCGGCAATTGCCAGTGCTGAAAGACAATTTGCAGGCAAGGGGCGGGTATTGCTGAGGCCATCAGGGACAGAGCCGGTGATCAGAGTGATGGCTGAAGGTGAGGATGAGGCTAAGGTCCGGTCTATAGTTGCGGAGTTGGCCAAAATAGTTGAAGGATCTATATAAAGACCTTCTGTACATTGAATAGATAGATAATAGCTGTGCGCACTTGTAACTTATAGGGACTTTGGTTAGTATGTGCGCCTCGCGCGAACTGGAGGGTTGAATGCGAAAAAAACTGATCGCCGGAAACTGGAAATCTAACGGAAGTCTTGAGCTTAATAAGGCCCTGTTAGAAGGCATAGTTGGCGCTAAGGCGTTAGGCTCAGTTGATGTTGTGGTTTGTCCTCCCTTTCCGTATCTCCAAAGTGTTGGAAATGTGATTTCCGGCTCAATGGTTGAATTAGGAGCTCAAAATTGCTCCGCCACAGAAGAGGGCGCCTATACCGGTGAGGTTAGTGCGAGGATGTGCGCCGATATAAAGTGCTCATGGGTAATAGTAGGGCATTCGGAGCGCAGGGCGTTATACGCTGAAAATGACGAAATTATCGCTCGCAAGGTTAAGCGTGTCGTTGATTCTGGTTTGACTCCAATACTGTGTGTTGGTGAAACGTTGGAAGAGCGTGAGTCAGGCCAGGCTGAAGAAGTTACACTCAAGCAACTTGATGCTGTGTTTTTGTCTGTTCAGCCTCATGAATCGTGGGTTGTGGCGTACGAGCCGGTTTGGGCTATAGGCACAGGTAAAACTGCCTCTCCAGATGATGCGCAGAGTATGCATAAAGCCTTGCGGAATAATATACGCAAGCATTTTCCGCAGATTGCGGATAAAATTAGAATTTTGTATGGCGGCAGCGTTAAGTCGTCAAACGCGAAAGAACTGTTCTCAATGCCGGATGTAGATGGGGCGCTAGTTGGCGGAGCCTCGTTAGTCTCGGAAGAATTTGTCTCTATTATCGAGGCTGCGGTAGAGTAAGGTAGATTAAATGGAACTGTTTGAAACCCTGATTGTTATAGTTCATGTGATCGTTGCAGCTGGTGTAATTGGCTTGGTGTTGATTCAACAGGGTAAAGGTGCTGATATGGGCGCCTCCTTTGGCGGCGGCGCTTCTCAAACAGTTTTTGGTTCCGGTGGTAGCGGGTCTTTTTTGACGAAAATGACAACTACACTGGCCATTGTTTTCTTTCTGAGCAGTTTTGCTTTAGCTTATGTTGCTAAACAAAAAGCTGGTCAGGTCACTGCAAACGGAGTTCCTGTTGTTGAAACGGTCTCTGGCTCTTCCTCGGAGTCTGAGCCTTCAATTGATGGGGACCCCGCTAACGCTGGTGAGCCTCAGGGTGCTTCGGAAGCTCCTTCCGATAGTAAGCCTGAGTTAGAGTAAGGTTTAGCCGAAGTGGTGAAATTGGTAGACACGCTATCTTGAGGGGGTAGTAGCCTATGGCTGTGCCGGTTCAAGTCCGGCCTTCGGCACCATATTAAAGACTGGCGGGCTCGTTGCTCGCCTTCTTTGCAGCAACTATAATTTTGCTGCCGTATTTTCTGGGATACGTGTTGTAAAACCCCTTTTCAGGGGTTTTTTATTAACTGCACTATGGTGTGGTCGGAGGATGGGCGTAATGCCCATTTTTTGTTTGGCGACTTAGCGTAAGTCACGCTGGGTGTGCTCCCTATCGGAGATAATCTATTGGCTCGTAAAGACGATTTATACCAACTTTTCAAGCCCGTGGTGGAAGGAATGGGCTGTGACTTTTGGGGGATGGATTTCATCGCTCAAGGTAAGAGGAGTTTGTTGCGAATCTATATCGACAAAGAGTCTGGGGTGCTAGTTGATGACTGTGAAAAAGTGAGTCGACAAATTAGCGCTATTTTGGATGTTGAAGATCCGATAAAGGGGGAGTATACCCTGGAAGTTTCTTCTCCTGGGTGGGATCGGCCGCTCTTTAACATTGAGCAGTATAAGGCATACATAGGCTCGATTATTGAGATCAGGTTGCAAGCGCCTTTTAATGGACGGCGTAAGTTCAAGGGCCTTTTGGCGGCTGTTGAAAATGATGAAATAGTGCTCCAAGTGGACGCGGAAGAATTTATATTTCCTGTGGAAACGATAGATAAAGTGAATGTTGTGCCGCAGTATTGATGGGATTACGGGGTAAAGATGAACAAAGAAATCTTGTTGGTTGTGGAAGCGGTCTCCAACGAAAAAGGGGTAGATAAAGACGTCATTTTCGAAGCTATTGAATTGGCTTTGGCTACCGCTACTAAAAAGCGCTACGAAGACGAAGAGGCCGATATTCGTGTGGATATCGATAGAAAGACTGGTGAATACCAAGCGTTTCGTCGTTGGTTAGTGGTAGATAATGATGCCGTTCCTGCTTTAGGGACTGAACTTACTTTGGAAGAGGTGCATGAGAGTGGCCTTGACCTGAAGCCTGGCGAGATCCACGAAGAGGAAGTCGAAGCTGTCGCTTTCGGGCGAATTGGCGCACAAGCAGCCAAGCAGATCATTGTTCAAAAGGTGCGCGAAGCTGAACGGACTAAGATTGTCGACAGCTACCGAGAAAAAGTCGGCGATTTGGTAAGCGGTGTCGTTAAGAAAGTAACCCGAGATAACATTATTGTCGACTTGGGGGCGAACGCAGAAGCGTTGCTGCCGAAGGATCAATTGATCAGCAGAGAGACTTACCGTGTAGGTGATCGCGTTCGTGCGTTACTGCTAGACATCCGAATGGACAACCGAGGGCCTCAGTTGATTTTGAGTCGTGCTTGCTCTCAGATGCTGATTGAGCTTTTCCGAATTGAAGTTCCTGAAATAGCAGAAGAAGTTATTGAGATCAAGGCTGCTGCGCGTGATCCAGGGTCACGGGCCAAGATAGCGGTTAAGACCAATGATGGACGTATAGACCCAGTTGGCGCCTGTGTAGGTATGCGTGGCTCGAGAGTGCAAGCCGTATCCAGTGAGCTTGGCAACGAACGTATTGATATTGTTCTGTGGGATGATAACCCTGCTCAGCTGGTTATTAACGCCATGGCGCCGGCCGAAGTAGCCTCCATAATCATTGATGAAGATAGTCACACTATGCAGGTGGCTGTTTCAGAAGATAATTTGGCTATGGCGATAGGGCGTAGCGGGCAGAATGTCAAGTTGGCCTCAGAGATGACTGGTTGGGAAATTAATGTTCTGACCGAGGAGCAAGCAGGGCAGCAACAGGAAGAAGAGTTTAGGCGCTATGTCGACTGCTTTATTGACCAACTTGGCGTAGAGGAAGATTTGGCTGAAGTATTGGCTTCTGAAGGCTTCACGTCGTTGGAAGAGGTAGCTTACGTACCGATGGAAGAGATGCTCGCCATCGAAGATTTTGACGAGGATCTGGTGACCGAACTGCGCAAACGCGCAAAAAATGTTCTGATCAATCAAGCTCTCGCAAGCGAAGAGCAGCTGGAAAAAGCGGAGCCTGCGGAAGACCTGTTAAACATGGAGGGGATGGACCGGCACTTGGCGTTTGTGCTCGCAAGCAAAGGTATTGTCACGATGGAAGACTTGGCCGAACAATCTGTTGATGACCTCCTCGATATAGATGAAGTTGATGAAGAACGAGCTGCGCAGCTAATAATGACGGCGCGTAAACCATGGTTTGAGGAACAACAGTAATTCGGGGGCAAACAGGAGACAAGCATGGCAGAAGTTACTATTAAGCAGCTTGCCGAAGACGTCGGGGCTCCCGTTGAGCGTCTGTTAAAGCAGATGGTTGACGCGGGTCTGGAAAAGCGCGGTGAAGGCGATATTGTTACTGACACAGAGAAACAGAAACTATTAGCATTTTTGAAGCAAAGCCACGGAGAATCATTTTCTGAGCCAAAGAAAATTACTCTAAAGCGTAAGACCACCACTACGCTGAAAGCCTCAGGAACAGGGGCCAGTCGGTCTATTAACGTTGAAGTGCGCAAGAAGCGTACTTACATCAAGCGTAGTGAGGCTGTCAACGATGTAGACGCGCAGAAGCAGCAGGATATACAGAAAGCTGCTGAAGAAGCAGCGAAAGAACGGGAAACTGATGTTGAAGTAGCGCTTCAAAATGAGCCGGTCATGGAGGCTACTGCTGAAGTCGTTGAAAGCGTACAGCAGGAAGTGGTGACCCCGGATACTCAAGAAGCCGAGATTACGCCTGAAGCAACTGACGATGAGCCGGTTAGCGCTGCAAGTGCAGAAAGCGGTCAGGATAAGACTGGCGGAGCAGCTGATCAGGCGGCTGAAGACGCTCAAAAGTCAGAAGCAAGAAAAACGTCTAAACATAGACGCAACAAAGAAGACTCAGAGGTGCGTCGCGAGCCTGTCGACGCGGAAGACCTTAAGCGTCGCGAGAAGCACAAGCCTAAGCCTGCGCCTCAACTCAAGTCTTCAAAAGTCATCGCAATTGAAGAAGATGACTCAAGTGAAGATGCCCCAAGGCGGGCTCGTCAACGTAAAAAGAAGAGCAAGGTGGTTCAGGACCGTTCTGTCCAGCCAATTGTTCGGGAGGTTGTGATTCCGGATACTATTACAGTCGCAGAACTAGCCCAGAAAATGTCCGTGAAAGGCGTAGAAGTTATCAAACGCCTGATGGGTATGGGGATCATGGCGACTTTAAATCAGTCAATCGATCAGGATGTCGCTCAGCTGGTTGCTGAGGAAATGGGGCATAAAGTCAAACTGCTTCAGGAAGATGCGGTAGAGACGGAAGTGCTTGAGTCCATTTCTTTTGAAGGCGAATCAAAATCGCGTGCGCCAGTCGTCAGCGTCATGGGACATGTTGACCATGGTAAGACCTCTTTGCTCGACTACATTCGTCGCGCGAAGGTCGCCGCTCAAGAGTCGGGTGGAATTACTCAGCATATTGGCGCATATCATGTAGAAACACCCCGAGGGATGATTTCGTTTCTGGATACGCCAGGGCATGCCGCTTTTACAGCCATGCGTGCTCGAGGAGCGCAATGTACTGATATTGTCATACTTGTTGTCGCTGCGGATGATGGCGTAATGCCACAAACGCAAGAGGCGGTTCAGCACGCGAAAGCAGCTGGTGTGCCACTGGTAGTGGCGGTCAACAAGATGGACAAGGAGCAAGCGGATCCTGATCGTGTTAAGAATGAGTTGTCTGCTCTCGACGTTATTCCTGAAGAGTGGGGGGGGGACGTTCAGTTTGTTCCTGTATCCGCTCACACTGGCGATGGTATTGATGACCTGTTGGAAGCGGTACTGCTACAGTCAGAAATGTTGGAGCTAACGGCAGTGCCTGATGCGCCAGGTAAAGGTGTGGTAATTGAATCTAGTCTGGATCGTGGCCGCGGCTCTGTTGCGACTGTTCTTGTTCAAAACGGAACATTGCGTCATGGCGATATCGTTTTGGCTGGTGAGTACTATGGTCGCGTAAGAGCCATGGTAAACGAAAATGGTCAGAATGTTCAGGACGCAGGCCCCTCAATTCCTGTGGAAATCCTGGGGCTGAACGGCACTCCGGATGCGGGCGACGAGTTTATTGTTGTGCCTGACGAGAAAAAAGCGCGTGAAGTGGCTGAGTTTCGTCACAACAAAGAGCGTCAAACCCGCCTTCAGCGTCAACAGGCTGCGAGCCTGGAGAACCTGTTTGAAAATATGGGTAAAGGCGGCGTTAAGGAGCTAAACATTGTATTAAAGACTGATGTGCGCGGCTCTCTGGAAGCGTTGATTGGCGCTTTAACAGAAATTGGCAATGAAGAAGTTCAGGTTAAGATCATTGCGAGCGGTGTTGGCGGTATTACTGAAACTGATGCTAACTTAGCGCTTTCCACTCAGGCGATCATTGTGGGCTTCAACGTGCGTGCAGACGCAAGCGCTCGTAAAATCGTTGAGAAAGAAGGTATTGAGCTTCGTTACTACAGCGTCATTTATAACATTATTGACGATGTGAAGAAGGCTCTGACCGGTATGTTGGCGCCGGAGTTCCGGGAAGATATTGTCGGCACTGCGGAAGTGCGCGATACGTTCAAGAGCCCGAAATTTGGACAAGTTGCGGGTTGTATGGTTCTGGAAGGCGCTGTATACCGTAACAAGCCTATTCGAGTTCTGCGCGACAATGTGGTTATTTTTGAAGGTGAGCTTGAGTCTCTTCGTCGCTTCAAGGATGACGTAGCGGAAGTGCGTGCAGGTACCGAGTGTGGTATTGGCGTTCGCAACTATGAAGTTAAAGTCGGCGATATCATCGAAGTATTCGACAAGATAAGGGTTGAGCGTTCTCTGTAACGCTCATCCGATTCTTGTGTAGTCGCTGCGTGCATGCAATTAAGAGTAAAGATATAAATGGCTCGAGAGTTCAGTCGATTAGACAGAGTTGCGGAACAAATCCAAAAAGAGCTTGCGCAGCTGATTCAAAGGGAGTTGAAGGATCCCCGCTTGGGAATGGTTACTGTAAATAGCGTTAAAGTGAGTAAAGACCTCTCGTACGCTGATATATACGTAACCGTTCTGAATTTGAAAGATGTGGAAGATGGCGACGCCTCTAAAGCTTCTCTGAAAGTTCTGGAGAGCGCGGCTGGATTCTTGCGTTCCGAGTTGGGGCGTGCAATTAAGCTTAGGGTCATGCCTCAACTGCGTTTTCATTACGATGCTTCCGTTAGTAATGCGCAACGTTTGGGAGCTTTGATTCAGAAAGCACGTGCGAAAGATAACGGCGCTACTGACACTAAAGATGATAGTCTCAACTGAGGGTAGAGTCGGCGGTGGCAAGGCGTAAGAAAGGCGTGCCTTTAGATGGCGTATTGGTTGTTGATAAACCGCAAGACTGGACTTCCAATGCGGTTTTGCAAAAGGTTAAGTATGCGCTGAATGCGCAGAAGGCGGGCCATACAGGAGCCTTGGATCCTCTTGCGACCGGAGTGCTTCCTTTGTGTTTCGGTGAAGCGACCAAGTTTAGCCAGCTGCTGTTAGATTCCGATAAAGAATACGTGACGTGCGCTTACCTTGGTCGCACTACCACCACGTCTGACGCCGAGGGCGATATCATTAGTGAGTCGTCTATTCCTGATCTGTCTATTTCCGAATTGGAAAACATCCTTGAGCAATTTCGGGGGATTCTAAAACAGGTTCCCTCCATGTACTCTGCGCTTAAGCACAAAGGAACTCCGCTTTATAAGCTTGCCAGGCAAGGCATTGAGGTCGAGCGTGAAGCGAGGGACATCGTAATTCATGAGCTTGAGCTTCTGGAGTATACGCCACCGTATTTACGTTTGCGGGTTCTTTGCAGTAAAGGGACGTATATTCGAAACCTTGTGGAGGATATTGGTCAAGTTATAGGATGTGGTGCGCATGTGGCCGAATTGCGACGCACTCGGTGCGGACCATTTGTGCTAGAGGATAGCGTCACCTTTGCGCCATTTGAGGATGAAAGTGGACGCCAGGCTGCTGCAGAGGAATATCAACGACGTTTGCTGCCTGTTGATTCATCGGTTCGGTATTTCCCTGAAATATTGTTGGATGAAGCTAATACAGGCTCGATTATCCAAGGGCAAACGGTTAAAATATCGCCTCTCTCAAGCGAGGGTAAGGTGCGTTTGTATTCTGGCGGACGTAGATTTATTGGCTTGGGAGAAGTGATGAGTGACGGAACGGTAAAGCCTGTTCGGTTACTGAATGTGAGCGCACTAAGCGCTGAATGAATGGGGCGGCTGTTAATATGCGCGGTCGTTTCCGCATTAATCGCATATTTGGAGAAAAATCATGGCATTATCTGCTACCGAAAAATCGGCTATTGTTAAGGAATATCAAGTAAAGGAAGGTGATACTGGCTCTCCTGAAGTTCAAGTTGCTCTGTTGACTGCAAATATCAACAAGCTGCAAGAGCACTTCCAGGCGAATAAGCATGACCACCATTCTCGTCGCGGGTTAATCCGTATGGTTAACCAGCGTCGTAAATTGCTTGATTACCTGAAAGGCAAAGATACCCAACGTTATGTTGGCCTGATCCAGAAACTGGGTCTGCGTCGCTAAGAAGACAAAGGTATTGCTTTAGTATCCGGGGTATCAAATATTTGATACCCCGTTACTTTTTGAGGAACCTCCGATTTATTCGATACTTGATGATTTTCAGAAGGCGCTACGCCAGATGAATTGAAGCAAGAGGGTCGGGCGCTGACGGAAATTTTCTGTACACACCTGCTCCTTAAGTGTTGGAGAAGTCTGCGATCTTGTTGAGAGATCGAATAAATCAAAGGTTCCTTTGTTGGGTATCTAAGGCTCGAATCGCTAAGTAGCAGCTGATTCCGGATTAAAATTTAAGCTTAAAAATTAAAAACACTCGTAAGGAGTCAAAGTGAACCCAGTTCGTAAAACATTTCAATACGGCAACTCAACAGTCACTCTGGAAACTGGCCGAATAGCTCGCCAGGCCACTGGAGCCGTGTTGGTGACAATGGACGATACTGTTGTTTTGGTCACCGCTGTTGCAGAGAAAGAAGCCGTTCCAGGTCGTGATTTCTTCCCTCTTTCTGTTCACTATCAAGAGAAAACCTATGCCGCTGGGCGCATTCCTGGCGGTTACTTTAAGCGTGAGGGGCGTCCATCAGAGAAAGAAACTCTGACATCCCGACTAATCGACCGCCCCATTCGCCCACTGTTTCCAGATGGCTTCATGAATGAAGTGCAAATCATCTGTACTGTTATGTCAGCAAACAAGGATGTTGATCCAGATATCGCCTCCATTATTGGCGCTGCTGCGGCATTGGAAATTTCTGGCGTTCCCTTCCAGGGCCCATTGGCGGCTGCCCGCGTTGGCTACACTGACGAAGACGGTTACCTTTTGAACCCAGGCTTTAAGGCAATTGAAAACTCCAAGTTGGACATGGTTGTCGCAGGCACCGAAGATGCGGTACTGATGGTTGAGTCAGAAGCAAAAGAGTTGACTGAAGACCAGATGCTTGGCGCAGTATTGTTCGCTCATCAGGAAATGCAGGTGGCTGTACAGGCGATTAAAGAGTTCGCTCAGGAAGCTGGTAAGCCCAAGTGGGATTGGCAGGCTCCAGAAGTTAATGCTGAACTTTTAGAAGCGCTGAAGGCCAAATTCGCTGGCTCTATCAGCGAAGCATATGGCATCCGTGTTAAAGCGGATCGTTACGCCAAATTGGGCGAGCTTCGCCAACAGGCGGAAGAAGAACTGGCTGGTGAAGAAGAAGGCAAGTTCGAAGCTGAATTGGTCAAAAAGTACTTCAGCAAGCTTGAAAAGGCTTGTGTCCGTCAGAACATTTTGAAGGGTGAGCCACGTATTGACGGCCGTGACACCAAAACTGTTCGTGATCTGAAAATTGAAGTCGGCGTATTGCCGAATACCCACGGCTCCGCTCTGTTTACTCGTGGGGAGACTCAGGCACTGGTAACGGCGACTCTGGGCACTATGCGTGATGTATTGATGGTGGATGCGCTGGAAGGCGAGAAGAAAGACTCGTTCCTGTTCCACTATAACTTCCCTCCATACTCTGTGGGCGAAGCCTCCCGAGTTGGCGGCGTTGGTCGTCGCGAGATCGGTCATGGTCGTTTGGCGCGTCGTGGCGTACAAGCGTTGATGCCGAATCTTGAGGAATTCCCCTATGCAGTGCGCTGTGTCTCTGAGATTACGGAGTCGAATGGCTCTAGCTCAATGGCCAGCGTATGTGGCAGCAGCTTGGCTCTGATGGATGCAGGTATTCCTGTGAAAGCGCCAGTTGCAGGTATTGCAATGGGCTTGGTTAAAGAAGGCGAAAGCTTTGCTGTATTGACCGATATCCTGGGCGATGAAGATCACTTGGGTGATATGGACTTTAAAGTGGCTGGTACCGAAAAGGGCGTCACAGCGCTGCAGATGGATATCAAGATCAACGGTATTACCGACGAAATCATGGAAATTGCGTTGGAGCAGGCTCTGCACGCGCGACTCCATATTCTCGGTGAGATGAATAAAGTGATTTCCGCTCCACGCGACTCTGTTGCGGATAACGCGCCTAAGATGGAAACCATCAAGATTGATCCGGATAAAATCCGTGATGTCATCGGTAAGGGCGGCGCAACCATTCGTTCTATCTGTGAAGACACCGGCGCTTCTATCGATATCGACGACAATGGCACTGTGCGTATCTACGCTGAGAGCAAATTGGCTGCGGACGAGGCAATTTATCGTATCACCGAGATCACGGCTGAAGCGGAAGTTGGTAAGCTGTACCGTGGTAAGGTTGAGCGCATTGTTGAGTTTGGCGCCTTTGTGAATATCCTGCCTGGTAAAGACGGTCTGGTGCATATTTCTCAGATCGCGCAAGAGCGTGTAGAGAACGTCACTGACTATCTGAAAGAAGGTCAGGAAGTCGTCGTTAAGGTGCTGGATATTGACGCTCGCGGTCGTATCAAACTTTCTATGAAGGAAGTGACTGAAGACGAAAAAGCGGGGATGGCTGGTTAATTCCACGCTCAAGAAAAAAGCCGCTTCATGCGGCTTTTTTTATGCCAATGACCCGTCCTGAAATAGGTGTCAACCTATTTCAGGGCGAGACACATTTTAAAGTGGAGATTGCTCGGGATTATCGAGAAAGTTCAGCAATACTTGGCGATATTCTGGAACGCTAAAGGTAGCTGTATGAGGCGTATCGGTGCTTAAGAAGTACTTGGGGTCGCCCGCGTGCTGAAATACTCTCTTCCCATGGTGATAAGGAATGACTTGATCAGAGGCGCTATGAATTAACAGCAAAGGGATGGGGGAGATATTTCTGACGTAGTCTACTGGGTCGTACTCCGCTGGAAGCATATAGGAAAAGGGATATTGAAAAGCCCAGGTCAACCATCCTGCAGCAAGTTTTTCCCGAGCTATATCTCTCAGATCGCTAAAGGGTGCGTCAGCGATGACGGCGCTGGGCTTAGCTGTATCGGGAGGAATCTGGCCCACAAAATTGATGCTGAGCACTGCGCCGATGCTTTGTCCAAGTACAAAAAAAGGCGTGTTTACATCGGAATAATACGCTCTCAACCATTCGTAACCGGCGCCTACATCGCTAAGCGCTCCTGCCATATCTGGTTTGCCGGAAGATAGGCCAAACCCCCGGTAATCCAGACAGAATACGTCATAGCCCTGCTGAGGAAGCCATAGCACGTTGCCGCAATGGGTACTGATATTTTCTGCATTCCCATGCAGGAAATAGATAACTCCTCGCAGCGGGGTTGAGGCGCGAAGCAACCATCCATGAAGCCGCTCGCCATCCGGTGTGTTGAGAAATACGTTCTCATAATGAACTTGAGCTTGATCGGGTGTGCGATAGATCTGCTTGTCCGGATAGAAAAGCAACCCGCTACAAGCGCTGAGAAATAGTAGCGCCCCTAACAATCCAAGTTTGAGAACGGCGTTCGTAAGAGTATTAAATTTATCTGATGTGACGTTCACAATTTGATCTGCCTGTATACCTGAACTAGGCTTACCTCGGGCCATGTAATGGCGCAAAGTCTGTACGCCCTGGTGAGAAATGACCAAGCGTTTCTGTTTCAGCATAGCTGTTTGATGCCTATTTCAGAAAGAGTTTGTCGCAACTCGTTTAAATGAGTTGGTTGGCGTTTGTTGCCGGGATGGGCGCTGATACTTGCACAAATGGTACGCGACGAGAATAAGCTAACGTTGAAAGAGGAATCGTTATGAGAAAAATGATGCTCGCTGTTGGGTTTTTGTCGATGACTTCCGGCGCTTTTGCCGAAGCCCCAGGGGGGCCGGATTGTGGGTGGGGCAATATGCTGTTCGCAGGGGAGAGCGGATTACCTATCCATCTTTTGGCCACTATTACTAATGGTACCTCAGGTAATAACACATTCGGCATGACCTCAGGAACCAACGGATGTTCGGCTAACGGCGTGTTGACCTACGGCGGATCCCCCTTGGTCAACCTCACGCCAATTATGGATGAGTTTTCTGAGGATGTGGCGCGAGGCCATGGAGACGCCTTAACCACTGTTGCTGTCGCTCTGGAGGTGAAGCAGGAAGACCGCGCACGTTTTAACCAGGTCATGCATGATAACTTTAATCAGCTGTTCCCAAGTGAAAATGTAACGGCGGAGCAAGTCATGCAGTCCGTCATGGATGTGATGAAGACCGACGTGAGGCTTTCCAAGTACGCCGCTTGAAGTCAGAACATGAAGCGACGCCCGGTAGTCCGGGCGTTGATTCTTTTCTCTTACCCCGTCCTAATCGAGAGCGCATGACGCCCTATGCGGTTGAAGCATTTCCTATCCGTTTTTCTTCCTGTTGCATTTCTTTTTATCAATCCCGTACTCGCTGCTCTTCCTGGGGCTGCTGCTAATGACTTAAACGACCAGCAGCCATTGCTAAAAACCTTGGCTTCATCCTCGGAATGGCTAGGATTGCTGCATTTTCGCTCTGATTCTTTAAGCCCAACAGGCTATTCAAGTTTCATTGATGATCCCGATTTTTTCCTGGCGGAAACAGGAAAGGTTGATGCAGAGGTCGAGCTTGAAGCGACCCTGCGCTCAATGACGAGCGCGGATAGAGATGTCAGAGAAAATATTTCCTGTCGCTTTCCTTTGCGTAAGAAGTGGCTTGAGGCGCAGCTTCCGAATAATTCCGTCTTGCAGGCGCCTTCATCATGCCCTGAGTATCGCCAGTGGCGAGAGGAGGTAAACGCGGCCAAAGTCTCTCTGATTTTCCCAGCGGCTTATTTAAATAGTCCGTCGTCAATGTTCGGACATACATTTCTGAGGTTTGACCCCGCTGACGTTGAAGACGACTCAGAATGGTTGTCGTGGGCGCTAAACTTTGGGGCGACTATTAATGGGGATGACAATTCCATTTTCTTTGCGTATCGAGGCCTTGCCGGCGGCTACCCTGGTCAGTTCAGCATGATGAGATATTTTGAAAAGATCAAAGAGTACAGCTACATGGAAAACCGGGATATGTGGGAGTATCGCCTGAATCTGACTCCCCAGGAAGTAGAGCGTATGCTGATGCACTTGTGGGAGCTGAAAGACGTGCGGTTCAAGTACTACTTTTTAGATGAAAACTGCGCTTTCCGTCTTCTTGAGTTGTTGGAGATCGCGCGGCCATCTGCGCCTCTGACGTCGAAGTTTCCTTTTACTGCAATACCAGCGGACACTGTGCGTGCGGTCATTGAAGGGCGTTATGTTGCGGAACGGCGCTACCGTCCCTCAGAGGCTGTGCTGCTGCAGGAGAGAATACGCCGACTGGCTGATCCTGAAAGAGAACTTGCCTACCAAGTGGCGGCGAATCCTGAGATGATGGCGTCCATGGACTTCAGTGCTTTACCGCCTTCCCGGCAAGGAGCTGTTGCGCAGACGGCGTATAGCTATACTCGCTATGAACAGAGAAAGACGCAAAGGAGTCCCGATCTGGCGCGCCGTAGCTTTAAACTGCTACAGCAGATAAGCCAACTACCTGCGGATAGCGTTGCGCCAGAAGCACCAGAGCCTCCCGAGACTGGACATGGCAGCACTATGGTGGCCATTGGAGGGGGCAGTCGTGATGGCGATAGCTTTACTCAGCTTCAATTTCGATACAGTTATCATGATCTGCAGGATCGCCAGGAAGGTTATCCCCGAGGCGCTCAAATAATCGCGGGCGACGCCCAGTTACGTTATTTCGAGAATGACGGCTGGGAGCTGCATCGCTTCGACATCATTAATATTATCTCTCAGTCCCCGGTGAATAAGTTTCTGCGTCCATTGTCATGGAAGGTGCAGGCGGGCTTTGAGCGTGTATGGAGCGATGTTGGCAGTGACAAGGCTTATCAACTAAATGGTGGCGCTGGACGCAGTTATGACGTAACAGAAGGGCTGGGTTTGTTTGGTTTTTTGACGGCGCGTCTGGAGCATGACCCGGATTTTAAAACCTGGATCACCCCGGCGGCAGGATTAAGCGCGGGCTATCTATTAAATTTGCCTTGGGGCTTTCAGTCCATCAAAGTGGAAGGCGAGTACTTTAGCAGTGATGAAATACGCTATCGCGGAGTGGTGGAGCAAAACTTCGACTTGGCGCAAAACCATGCTTTCAGGGCCCACCTGTCCCAGGAATGGAATCGCAGTGACGGTAGATGGGAGGCTGGAATAGTCTACAGGTATTACTTTTAAGGAAAGGCGGCGCTCAGGGTAGCCTGCGCCGCCGTATAGAAGGGCGGTAATGTTTAGCCGCCGAGATAAGCTTTGCGGACGTCCTCGTTCACCAACAGATTGGCGCCAGTATCCTGAAGGACGACTTTGCCGTTTTCCAGTACATAACCCCGATCCGCCAGACGCAGCGCCTGATTAGCGTTCTGCTCCACCAGAAAGATGGTCATGCCTTCTTCTCTGAGCTTGCCGATGATCTCAAATATCTGGTTGATGATAATCGGGGCCAGACCCAGCGATGGCTCGTCCAGGAACAGCATTTTAGGATGGCTCATGAGGGCGCGCCCGATCGCCAGCATTTGCTGTTCACCGCCAGACATTGTGCCTGCACGTTGGCTGTGACGTTCGCGTAAGCGTGGGAACAGGTCGTAGACATATTCCAGCGTGCGCACAAAGTCGCTCTTGTCAGAAAAGAAGGCGCCCATCTGCAGGTTTTCGACCACTGTGAGCCCAGAGAAAACACGACGCCCTTCCGGCACGATAGCGATACCGCTACGCATGATTTCGGATGTGGGTGTTTCGGTGATGTCTTTGCCCATGAAGGTGATGCGGCCATCGCTGGCTCTCGGGTCGCCGCAGACCGTCATCAACAGCGTGGTCTTACCTGCGCCGTTGGCGCCAATCAATGAGACGATCTCACCTTGATTGACTTCCAGACTGATGCCGTGCAGAGCTTCGATCTTGCCGTAGTGGGTGTAAACATTCTCGAGTGTAAGCATTAGTCTTCTCCCAAGTACGCCTTGATGACATCGTCGTTCGTTTTAATTTCATCAGGCGTGCCATTGGCCAAAGGCGTGCCCTGGCTGACGACATAGATGCGATCAGAAATGCCCATGACCAGTCCCATATCGTGTTCTATCAACAGGATGGATACATTGTAGTCATGCTTCAGGCTGACTATCAGCTCGTCGAGATCCCGGGTCTCTTTCGGGTTCAGGCCGGCTGCGGGTTCGTCCAGCATCAACAGATCTGGTCCTGTCACCATACAGCGAGCAATTTCCAGACGGCGTTGCTGACCGTAAGCGAGGTTACCCGCTTCGCGGTTGGCGAGTGGCAGTAGGTCGACTTTTTTGAGCCAATAGGCGGCTTTCTCCATGGCCTCGCTTTCTTTCTTGCGATAAGAAGGCGTTTTCAATAAGCCGGAGAGCAGGTTGGTGTTGACGTGACGATGCTGCGCCACCAACAGATTTTCAATCACCGTCATGCGGTTGAACAGGCGCACGTGTTGAAACGTGCGAACCATTCCAAGACGAGAAATCTTAAAGTCAGGCAGCCCTTGAACCGGTTTGCCTTTGAAGGTGATTTGCCCCGAAGTCGGCTTATAGAAACCGGAGATGCAGTTAAAGACAGTCGTTTTACCTGCGCCGTTGGGGCCGATAATGGAAATGATTTCCCGTTCGTTGACGTCCAGCGACACGCCGTTTACTGCGAGCAGGCCGCCGAACCTCATGGATAAATCGCGAACAGACAGCATTGTCCTACTCCTGTTTCAACTGCAGATGTGGGCGTTTCATTGGGATCAGGCCTTGTGGGCACCAGATCATCATTAACACCATGACCATGCCGAAGGCGAGTAGGCGATACTCGTCGAACTCCCGCGACAACTCCTGAAGCAGCACCACCAGAACCGCTGCGACCATGACGCCGATTTGCGAGCCCATGCCGCCAAGAACAACGATGGCGAGAATGATGACTGACTCGAAGAAGATGAACGACTCGGGGCTGATATGCCCTTGGCGAGCGCCATACAGGGAACCTGCAAAACCTGCGAACGCTGCTCCGATGGTGAAGGCGGACAGCTTGATAGCTGTGCGATTCAAACCCAGCGAGCGGCATGCTATTTCATCTTCGCGCAGTGCTTCCCATGCGCGTCCTACAGGCATGCGAATCAAGCGGCGAACGATAAAGATTGTCGCCAGAGCCAGCACCAGCGCGATGAGATAAAGTACGATAACCTTCAAGGAAGAGTCGTAAGGAACGCCAAAGAACTCGTGGAAAGCAACATTGCCTTCGGAGGCTCTGCGGCTGAACTCCAGGCTAACAATGGAGAATTCAGGATCGAACTGCAGCATTGGAATGGTTGGCTTAGGGATGCCGCCAATACCGTTAGGTCCACCTGTCAGACTGGTCAGGTTGTTCAAGAGAATACGGATGATTTCCCCGAAACCTAAAGTCACGATGGCAAGGTAGTCGCCGCGTAATCTCAATACCGGGAAGCCGAGCAAGAAGCCGAATGTCGCAGCAAGCAATGCACCAATCGGGAGGCACACCCAGAATGACATACCAAAGTATTGCGACAGTAAGGCGTAGCTATAAGCGCCGACTGCGTAGAAAGCGACATATCCCAGGTCAAGCAAGCCTGCGAGGCCTACTACGATATTCAGACCAAGTCCAAGAATAACGTAGATGAGCGCTAAGGTGGCGATATCAGACCAGATGCGTCCAGTATTGAAAGGAATTAGAACTGCGGCGATAAGCAGGGCGACAAAAAATATTTTGCCTGCCATGTCGCGCTTTTCTTCTGGCGGCATAAGCTTGGCCAGAATATTTCCTTTAGGCTTGATCGCTGCTTTAGCGGTGTTCAGTTGCTCTCTAAACAGCTGGCTCAAGAAAACCGCTGCAGCAGCAAGCAAAATATACACATAGGTGCTTTGCGTAGCGCCTTCCAGTACCAGTTTGGTGCCTTCATGAGTCAGTTTCAGGCCCAAAATCGGCAAAGACAGAACCAGAGTAATGACGGCCGTGAATAAAGCGAACGGCAGATTCTTGCGCATTAGATTTTCTCCACTTCCGGCTTGCCGAGAATGCCTGTCGGCTTAAACAACAAGATCAGCACTAATAACGCAAAAGAGACGACGTCTTTGTACTCGGTGCTGAAATAAGCGGCAGTCATACTCTCAGTGACGCCGAGAATAATGCCACCCAACATTGCGCCAGGAATACTGCCGATGCCGCCAAGAACGGCTGCGGTAAAGGCTTTTAGGCCGGCAATAAATCCGACGAATGCATTCACGACTCCGTAGTACATGCCGAGCAGCGTCCCTGCAACCGCCGCCAGCGCAGCACCAATAACGAAGGTGGAGGCGATGACGCGGTTGGTGTCTATGCCCAGCAGGTTCGCCATTTTCAAATCCTGTGCAACGGCGCGGCAGGCTCTGCCCATTCTGGATCTGGAGATAAACAACGTCAGCACTGTCATGGAGATAATGGTGACAACGAAGATCAGAATCTGGATATAGGACAGGGACGCCTGGAAGCCGTCTTCAGGACCGAAGCTCCAGCCGCCGCTAATCTGGGAGGACATGGCGATGTCCCGTGAACCTTGTCCTAAACGAACATAGTTCTGCAGGAAGATGGACATCCCTATGGCTGAAATAAGAGGAATCAGACGGTTGCCGCCGCGTAGAGGGCGGTAGGCGATGCGCTCTATGGCCCAACCGAAGCTACTGGACACCAACATGCTTGAAAGCAGGGCGACCAGGAATATTAATGGTAGGAACTCCACACCCAGCATAGCCATTCCAGAAATAGCCATGAATGCGACGTAGGTTCCTATCATATAGACCTCGCCGTGGGCGAAGTTAATCATTCCAATGATGCCGTAGACCATGGTGTAGCCTATGGCGATGAGAGCATAAGTGCTCCCAATGGTAATTCCGTTAATTAATTGCTGAATGAAGTAAAGAATCACTTCTAGCATGGGTGTTACTCCGGAAGATGTGAACCGGCCTAGAAACTGACAGGCTTTGCTAATAAAAACACCCTCTCCCGGCGAACCGGAAAGAAGGTGTTGTTATGAAGCGATACGGTTTATTTTACTACGGTTTTGGAGCCGTCAGCGTGCCAGGTATAGATTTCGAAGTCGAAACCTTTCAAATCGCCTTTTTCGTCAAACGCAATTTCACCCATGGGGGTTTTGAAGGAGTGGCTGCGAAGGTAGGCTTGGATCGCATCAGTATCGGTGGAACCTACGCCTTTGATCGAGTCAGCGATAACCTGAACTGCTGCGTAGGAAGTCATTACGAATGCGCCGCTGGCGTCTTGGCTTTTCGCTTTGAACGCGTCAACCAAAGCTTTGTTTTCCGGTCTTTGATCGAAAGCAGGAGGCAGGGTTACGTACAGACCTTCGGAAGCTTTACCTGCGATCTGGCTGATGTCTTTGTTGCCCACGCCTTCAGGGCCCATGAATTTGATGCCCAGCCCTTTCTCTGACGCTTGACGCAGAATCTGGCCCAGCTCAGGGTGGTAGCCGCCGTAGTAAACAAAATCTACGTTCTCTTTCTGTAGCTTGGCGATCAGAGGAGAGAAGTCTTTATCGCCTTTGTTTACGCCTTCGAACAGAACGACGTTGACGTTTTTCTCTTCCAGAGTTTTCTTAACCGCAGTTGCGATGCCTTCACCGTACTGTTGCTTGTCGTGAATAACCGCAACGCGCTTAGGCTTAACCACGCTGGCGATAAACTTGCCGGCGGTTGGACCCTGATGGCTGTCAAGACCGATGGTGCGGAAGATCATTTGATAGCCGCGCTCAGTGATGTCAGGGTTGGTGGATGCTGGAGTGATTGTGATAATGCCCTCGTCCTCATAAACGTCAGACGCTGGCTGAGTGGAACTGGAGCAAAGATGGCCCACTACGAATTTAATGCCGTCATTAACGATTTTGTTGGCTACGGCAACGGCTTGTTTCGGTTCACAGGCGTCGTCGTATCTAACTGCCTCAAATTTGTCGCCGTTTACGCCGCCAGCAGCGTTGATCTGCTCAACGGCCATTTCCGCGCCGATTACCTGCATGTCGCCATACTGAGCAACGTCACCGGACTGCGGGCCGGCGATGGCGATTTTGATAGTCTCTGCGTTAGCCAGGTTCAAGCCGCCCATTAATAAAATTGAAGCGCCAACACCTAATACTTTCCGAGCGATCTGTTTCTTCATTATTGTCTTCCCGATTTAAGTTATTAGTTATCCCAGGTTCAGACGCCGCCGAGTAGAGTGAGCTCTGAGGCTCTTTTTCGGACGGGGCTTCATACTGGCATATTATGGTCTAATCGTTAATAGACTTTTATTTTAAGGCCATTGGCCTATTGACCAGTTGGAATACTAACCTCAAAGCGTCGCGGTGAAAAGATGCGCATTTGTCTTGGATATAAGGATTTCGCGCAGTTTTTTCGGAGGCAAAAATTTAAGGCAAAAAAAAAGGTGCTTGGAGAGCACCTCAAACGCTTTTCTATACTAGAAAGACAGGACAAAACATCATCACAACTGGTAAATGTCAGTATAAAACTCCACCAAAAGTCGCATAATACGTGATTTCCGATACGGTATGCGGCCTAGGAAAAAGTGGCTCTCCAGAGCATTATTTAGCATCCATTTCCAAGAGGATGGAGTGATATGACTGTTATCCAAACATGACTTTGTAGACGTCCTGGAATGTACTGGCGAAATGCATCGTCAAACCAGAGCGAATGTGTTCCGGCAGTTCATCATAATCACGTCGATTGGCTTCGGGCAGAATGATTTCATTCACTCCGCCGCGTTTCGCCGCAATTACTTTTTCACGTATGCCTCCTACCGGAAACACCTGGCCGGTCAGGGTTAACTCTCCTGTCATCGCAACATTGCTTTTCGGCGTTTGATTGCGCGCCAGGGACAGTAACGCAGTCGCCATCGTAACGCCGGCGCTGGGGCCGTCTTTGGGCGTGGCGCCCTCCGGTACGTGCAGATGAACGAAGGCGCGCTCAAAGAACTCGGGATCGCCTTTGAATTCTTTCAGGTGAGCGGAGACATAGCTGTAAGCGATTTCTGCAGACTCGCGCATTACATCGCCAAGTTTCCCGGTCAGTTTAAAGCCCCGGTTACTGGAGTGAATTAATTGGGCTTCAACCGGAAGCGTGGCTCCGCCCATGGCGGTCCAGGCCAGTCCCGTGACCACGCCAACGCCGCGCAGATTTTTCTCTTTACGGAACAGAGGCTGGCCAAGGAATTCAACCAGGTTGTTAACGCCGATCTTTATCGGTTGGTCTGGGTTTTCCATTAAGCGGACGATAGATTTGCGGATCAATCGATGCAGCCTTTTTTCTAAATTACGCACGCCGGCTTCCCTGGCGTAGCCGTCGATCAGTTGGCGCAGTGCGGCGTCAGTGATGGAAACCTGTTTCTTTTTCAGGTTCATGCGCTTAAGAAGTTTTGGCCAAAGATGGTTTTTCGCGATGGCCATTTTTTCTTCTGTGATGTAACCGGAAAGACGCAATACATCCATTCGGTCCAGCAAAGGTCCCGGAATAGTGTCTAACTGGTTGGCGGTGCAAACGAATAGCACTTTCGACAGGTCCAGCCTGACATCCAGGTAGTGATCCAGGAACTCGTTGTTCTGTTCCGGGTCCAGCGTTTCCAGCAAGGCGCTGGCCGGATCGCCCTGGTAAGAGGCGCCAATTTTGTCGATTTCGTCGAGCATGATGACGGGGTTGGCGGAGCCGACATCTTTTAACGCCTGCACCATTTTTCCTGGCATCGCGCCGATATAAGTGCGTCGGTGGCCTTTTATTTCCGCTTCATCGCGCATGCCGCCCAGACTGAAACGATAGAATTTTCTGCCCAACGCCGCTGCGACGGATTTACCGATGGAGGTTTTGCCGACGCCGGGAGGGCCGATCAGCAATAGAATCGAGCCGGATACCTCTCCTTTAAAAGAGCCTTCCGCCAGGAACTCGATAATTCTGTCTTTAACGTCATCCAGACCATCATGCTCTTTGTCGAGAATCTCCCGGGCGTGGGCGATATCGAGTTTGTCTTCGGTATGAACGCCCCAGGGAACCTGTGTGAGCCAGTCAAGGTAGTTACGGGTGACGCCATACTCTGGCGAACCGGTCTCCAGCATGGACAGCTTTTTGATTTCTTCATCAAAGCGCTTAAGTACGGCGTCCGGCGGATGACGTTCGCTCATACGCTGCTGGAATTCCTCGACATCAGCTGTACGATCGTCTTTAGCCAGCCCGAGCTCCTTCTGGATAACCTTAAGCTGCTCGCGCAAAAAGAATTCACGTTGGCGCTCGTTGATTTTCTGATTCACCTCTGCGCTGATCTGGGTTTGCAGCTTGGCGACTTCCAGTTCCTGCTTCAGCAGAATCAATACTTTTTCCATCCGCCTGAGCAGTGGCACAGTATCGAGTATTTCTTGCAGCGCTGGACCTTCCGCCGTGGTGATGGCGGCGGCGAAGTCGGTTAATGCGGAGGGCTCGTCCGGGCTGAAGCGGCTCAGATACTGTTTCAGTTCTTCGCTGTACAGTGGGTTGAGCGGCAGCAACTCTTTGATGGTGTTTATCAGGGCGATCGCATAAGCCTTGAGTTCCTTCTCCGATTCTTTCGCCGGTTCAGGGTATTCGACTTCAACCAGATAAGGCGGCGTACGACGCAGCCACTGCGTGATGCGGAAACGTTGCAAACCTTGGGCGATAAACTGCAATTTGCCGCGTTCGTTAACGACATTATGCGCTTTCACTACACAGCCGACATGGGCGAAGTCATTGGTGTCGGGCGGCTCATCCGGGGAGGAGGTTTTCTCTACGTAAGTCAGTCCCAGAATCTGGTGTTCGGTCTTGCCAACGCGTTTCAGGGTTTCTTCCCACAGGCTGGCGTTAATGACCAACGGTTGAACCTGAGCAGGAAAGTAAGGTCGGTTGCTGATGGGAAGCAAATAAATGCGCTTGGGCATTACCTGACCGGGAAGCACCAGCGCGCCGCCAGCGCGACTGTCTTCAGCTTCGTCCTTGCCTATGTATTCGGAATGCTTTGAATCGGAGTCAAAATTACTTTCTGTCATGTGCGGTGATCTTGTCAGTAATGAATAACCATTTGCTCATGGCGAATTAGATGGGGGACGAATAACGCGAGTTAAAGTGAGACGCGGCAATAAAATAAGTGAGTAAGTTGTAATGCTGGTGGGAGGAATTAGCGGAGCGCTCATAGAACGGGCGCTCCGGCGACGTTAGTTATGCGCGCTGAATGTGCCGTGGGGGCAGCTTTTCATCATCTCCATGAAATCATAGTGGGAGATGTGCACCAGTTCCTGATGGTCGCCGCCTTCCAAATAGAAATCCGGTTCATAAGCCAGTTGCTCATCCCAGATAGTCGGCATACCAAAAGCTTCTCCGACAGCGGGAATGGCCCCGGCGGAACAATCACCGAACAGTTCGCATAATTCTTCCTCGCTGGCCAGAGATAATTGACGCTTCAGCGCCTGATTGATCTCGCGCAGGTTGAGATGATTGGTGGATGGAATGGCGGCGATGACGTAGCCTTTTTCATCTTTGAGGACGACTGCTTTCACCATTCTTTCCACGGGAACATGCGCCGTTTGCGCGCTTGCCATGGATGTTTCACTGTACGGATGGGTAATGACCTCATAATTCACGTTATGACTGGTCAGAAATCGTTGGAGCGTATTGGACATTGACATACTGTATCCTCCTCAGCGTGACAGCCGCTGGTGGCGGCTTTGTTGCACATGTGGCGGTTTGGCCGTCGGATTCCGGTGTCGCCCTGTTGTACATCTGACGGAGCTGGTTAAATTATAGCCTTTCGGAGGCGATGGGACCATGACGCCTTGTTTTTGCGCTCGTTCGCCCTCACATTCTTTTGCATTGCATCTTCCCGACAATTCAGGCGGGCGGAGTCTTTCGTTGCGCCTGGCTTTTTTATAAACCGGAGTCATATCTGACATGGCCGAATCTCCCTATATCATCGAAGCGACCCTAGAAAACTTTCAGACGGAAGTGCTGGAAAAATCCATGCAGGTTCCTGTGCTGGTGGATTTCTGGGCGGACTGGTGCGCCCCGTGTAAGCAACTGATGCCTATTCTGGAAAAGCTGGCGACGGAGTATCAGGGCGCTTTTATTCTGGCCAAGGTGAATGCGGACCAACAGCAGGAGCTTGCGTCTCACTTGGGCGTGCGCAGTCTGCCTACGGTCAAGCTGGTCCATCAAGGCAAGTTGGCGGGGGAGTTCAGCGGGGCGCAGCCGGAATCCAAAGTGCGCGAATTACTGGGGCGCTACATTCAAAGCCCGGGCGCGGAATTGCGTGAGCAAGCCCGCGCGCTGGTTGAGCAAGGTCAGGCCGAGCAGGCGCTGGCGATGTTGACTCAGGCGAATCAGGCGGATCCCAACAACATGGAGATTCTGGTGGATATCGCCGCAGTGAAAGTCGCATTGGGAGAGAAGGACGAAGCGTCGACGATCCTGTCCAGCTTACCGGCGGATATTCAGGGGCGCCCGGACGTCAAACAGTTGCTGGCGCGCATACGCTTTGTTGAAAAGGCTGGCGCTATCGCGCCACTGGCGGATATTCAGCAACGTTTGCAGGCGAATGCGGCCGACGCTGAAGCACGCTTTCAGCTCGCTTTGCACGCCATCATGAACAACAAGTTCGAGGATGCGGTAGAGGCCCTGTTGAACCTGATGCAGACTGATCGGAGTTATGGCGATGACGCCGCCAGAAAAACGTTGATAGAGCTTTTCGACATGCTGGGCGCCGCGCATCCTCTGGTGCGGACATACCGTCGCAAATTATATGCTTTACTCCACTAAGGATGTGTGACGCTGAGAATGGATCTGAAAATGTTGGATTCAGAACGGAATTATCCCCGTGACATTGACGGCTGCCAGCTGTGTCGTCGCGAAGTCCCGTCTCTGACTCGCCATCATTTGATTCCGAAGACGCTGCACGGCAAAAAAAATATTCGCCGTCATTATGATCGGGATTATCTCAATAAGGCCATTGTCTGGGTCTGTCGCCCTTGTCATAGCTTCATTCATGGATTGAAGTCTGAATCTGAGCTGGCGGTCCACTACAACAGTCTTGAAAGCCTGCGGGCGCTGCCTGAAGTGCAGGAATTTACGCAGTGGCTTGGCTCCAAGCCAGCCGGCTTCTCGCCAAAGAAAAAGTTGCGTAAGAAAGGGGGGGGAGCCTGGGAGGCGTGACTGCTCGCCAGGCTTTGCTAAGCTTAAGGATAAACGCCATCTGCATTTCATGATGGGGCTCCGTTATGAAGTTAATCATCGTTGGAATCGCCTTTTTCGCCTGTCAGGTCGCCTGGGCCGCCGGGCCGTTGAAAGTCATTTTCCCCGCCTCTGAATCCCTGCAGGACACCCGGTTTATCGACTTGGTGGAGATGTTGAAAGTCTCCCTGGATAAAACGGTGGATCAATACGGACCTTATTCGTTGGAGGAGACGCCGCTGGCGATGAGTGAAGCCCGCTATCTTGCGGAGTTGGATAGAGGCTCATCCGTTCTTAATGTGGCCTGGAGTTCCACCTCGGATGAGAAAGAGCGTTTGATGCGCCCCATCCGCATTCCCTTGCGCAAAGGGCTACTCGGTTATCGCATCAGCTTGATCACAGAGGAAACTCAGGCCAAATTCGACGCCCTCGAAAATCTCTCCGATCTGCGTTTATTAAGCATTGGACAGGGCTTGGGGTGGGGAGATATCCAGGTTTATGAGAAGAACGGCTTTCAGGTAGTGACGGCCAGTAGCTACGAAGGCTTGTTCAAGATGCTGGCGCAACGCCGGTTTGATCATTTTCCCCGGGGCGTGAACGAGATTTTCGCTGAATACCAGGCCCGGCGGGATTATTTGTCGCAGATACAGATTGAGCAGCGCACGCTGATTTACTATCCCTGGCCTTACTATTTCTTTGTCTCCAGGCAGAACGCCAAACTCGCTGAACGCATTGAGCGGGGTTTGAATATCATGATCGCCGATAAGACGTTTGATCAGATATTCCTCAAGCATCATGGCGATTCAATTAATAAAGCACATTTGTCCGAGCGTCGCGCTTTTGTCATCAAAAACCCGTTTTTGCCGAAGGAGACGCCAGTGCGTCGCAAAGAACTCTGGTACGACCCGCTAGATCTGATGTCGCAGATTTAGTGGCGTTTACTCTGTTCTGAGGGCGTCGATAGGATTCAGACGCGAAGCCTGTAGCGCCGGGACGACGCCCGCGATAAGCCCAATCAGCGAAGACAGTAATAACGCGATCAACAGAAACGGCGCATGGGGGCGGATAGGGAACTCGGGAGCGAACAGAAAAGTCAGCGCCGTGACCCCGCCCATGAGCAGCAGTCCGCATATCCCGCCTATTGTCGAAAGCGTGACAGCCTCCGCCAGGAACAGACTCAGCACTTGCGCGCGGGTGGCGCCCAGAGCCCGCAACAGACCGATTTCGCTGGTGCGTTCCCGCACGCTGGTGGTCATGGTGGTGAGAATGCCGACGCCGCCGACCAACAGGGAAATAGAGCCCAGCAGACCGACGGCAAGCGTCAATACCGATAAAATGCTGTTTAGACTGGTGAGCATTTGATCCTGTGTGATCAACGTAAAATCCTCGCGACCGTGGCGTTGAATCAACATCTTTTTAATAAGGGCGGACATGTAAGTGGAATCTGTGGCGGGGGAGAAAATGACGTCAATTTCCATCAGGCCCTCGCGGTTGAAGAGGTCCAGCGCCAAGTCGGCGGGGATGTAAGCGGTGTCGTCAAGGTCGAATCCCAGCATATCCCCCTTGGGTTCAATCACTCCAATTACGCGAAAGCGCATGCCGCCGATGCGGATAAGCTGACCCAATGGGCTTTCACCTTGAAACAGCTCCTGTTTAACCTTGTGGCCGATGACTGCATAAGGGCTGGAGCGCGCATCGTTGTTGCGGGGCAAAAAGCGGCCCTGCGCCACGGCGAAGCGCCAGGCTGCGGGCATATCCGCGCTGACTCCGAAGATATCCACATTGCGGGTGCGCTGTTTGTACTCAATAGCGCCGGCCCCTTGCACCACCGGCACCACATATTCCACATAAGGCGCTTGGCGCAGGGCCTCCGCGTCTTGTAATGAGAGAGGACGCACCGTGCTGAGAATGCCTCCCATACCGCCAGTTACGTTTTTACCCGGGTTAATCGCGATGATACGAGCGCCAAACTGGGAGAACTCATCCATCACATAGCTGCGCACGCCTTCTCCGATGGAGGTGAGCAAGGCAACTGCGGCGATGCCGATGGTGATGCCGAGTGACGTGAGCACCGCGCGGGTGCGGCCAAAGCTGATGGTGCGGGTCACCATTTTCAGTAAATCCGGCGCTTTCATTTCAGGGGCCTTGCTTGTGCGTCAGCGCTTCGACGGGCGCCAGGGCGGCGGCCTTGCGGGCGGGCAGATAGGCGAATAGCAGGGCGGTGACAATCGCAACGCCCACCGCCGCAAGCTTCACCCATAGCGGCGAGCCCAACGGAATCTGGTCGTAGAGCAGGCGGCCCGCCGCCAATAAGGACTCGCTTATCAAGAGCCCGATCAAACTGCCAATTATCGCCAGCAATAACGCTTCGCTCAGAAATAGCCGGCGCACAGTGGCGGCGCTGGCGCCAAGCGCTTTCAGCAGCCCAATTTCCGCCGTGCGTTGACTGACGCTGATCAGCATGACGTTCATAATCAGCACTCCCGCCACGGCCAGACTGATGCCGGCGATACCGCCTACCGCCAGCGTCAGTGTGCGCAGAATTTCGTCGAATGAAGAGAGCAAAGCGTCTTGCGTGATCAACGTGACATCTTCCTCGCCGTCGTGTCTTTCCTTGATGATGCTGAGGATGGCGTTGCGGGTGGGCGTGAGTTCCCGCTCGGAGCGGACTTCCGCAAACAGTCGGAACAACCCTTCCTGATTGAATAGCATCTGGGCGCTGGCGACGGGGATCAGCATCGCTTCATCAAAGTTCAGGCCCATAGCAACGCCTTTGCTCTCCAGGATGCCGATCACTCGAAAGCGGCGGTCGCCGGCGCGCACCCATTGACCCAGAGCGGGCTCAGGGCCGAAGAGCTCTCGTTTAAGCGTTTGTCCCAGCACGCAGACCGCATCGGCGAATGTCGGGTCCCCCGTCGGCAGCGCCCGTCCTTGCAACAGGCTTAGTTTGCGGATCGCAAAAAAGTCATGGGTAGTTCCCACCACAAAACTTTCCCGCAGTCGGCTTTGATAAGACAGCTCCGCCATGCCAGCGATAAGCGGCGCGGTGCGGTTGATCGCGGAAAGTCGCTTCAGGGCCTGCATGTCCTCCAAGGTCAGATCGCGTGGCGCTTCGCCGGTTATCGGCGGCATGCCGCCAGTGGTTTCTTTTTTTCCCGGCATGATGATCAGCGTGTTTTTGCCGAGAAAGCTGAACTCGCCCAAAACAAACAAACGTGCGCCTTCTCCCAGCCCGGTCAGCAGATTGACCGCCGCCACGCCAATAATGAGCGCGATCATTAACATGAGAGTGCGAAAACGATGCCCGATCATGACCTGGATATTGAAGCGGGCTAAGTCCACGGCGCGCATGGCTAATCGCTCACACCGTTTTGGCGCAGGTCGCTCTGAATGCGGCCATCCACCATTCGCAGCTGACGCTTGGCGCGTTTGCCCAGCTCGACATCATGAGTGACCACCACCAGAGTAATGTCCTGAGCGTTCAACTCTTCCAGTAAAGTGACGACGTCAGCGCCGGACTGGGTGTCCAGGTTTCCTGTTGGCTCATCTGCGAGGAGCAGCTTGGGCTTCATGATGATGGCTCTGCCGATGGCGACTCGTTGTCGTTGCCCACCGGACAGCTGATTGGGCAGGTGACTGGCGCGGGCGGTCAGGCCCAGTCGCTCCAGCATTTCAGACACCATGCGTGCGCGTTCTTTCGGCGCCGCGCCGGCGAGAATCAGCGGCAACTCAATATTCTCCCGTGCGCTCATGCGGGGGATAAGATGGTAGGACTGAAATACGAATCCGATATTCTGCTGACGTAAACGCGCCCGTTTTTCCTCGTTGAGGTACTGAGTGGGTTCTCCGTTCAACAGATAGGCGCCGGCGTCCGGTCGATCCAGTAATCCGAGAATATTCAGCAGAGTGGATTTACCAGAACCAGAAGGCCCCATCACGGAAACGTAATCGCCGGCCAGCAGCTCAAGGCTGACTGCATCCAGAGCCTTGACGGTCTGCTCGCCAAGTTGGAAATGCCGATTGATCTCATGCAACGCGACGACAGGCTCCGCCGGTTTTGAGGGTGATGAGGACGTTGCCGAACGGTTAGCGACGCTCATGGTTGCGGACGCACCTGCACGCCATCTTCCGCCCCTTCCTGGTCCAGCGCGGAGAGGACGCGGTCGCCCTCGTTCAAGCCGCTTACCACCTCCGTGTACACCCAATTGCCGATGCCGCCTTGGAAGGTGACTTTATGCAGACTGTGGTCATTCGGGTCGAATTTCAGGACGGCGTCACCTTCCAGAATCATCTCGGTGGGGATGCGCAACACATTGTCCCGGCTATCGATAATGATCTCGATGTCCGCGCTGTAGCCGACCAGTAAGTTCATGTCTTCGGGGAATTCACTGATTTCCACTTCCACATCGACGGTGCGGGCCTGCTTTTCGTACTCCTGCACATAAGGCGCGACCCGCGTCACCACCGCCAGCAGCGCGCGGCCACGAAAGGCGTCCAGCGTCACGCGTGCGGGCATGCCCACTTTAATGCGCGCAGTGTCGACTTCATCTATGGGAGCGCGCACGTACAGGCAGCTATCGTCAATCAGATCGACGGCGGGAGGAGTGGGTACGCCGGGTGGGGAAGGCGTTACATATTCGCCGATCTCTCCGTTGATTTCCGCAATGACGCCGCTGAACGGCGCCCGTAACGCGCTGCGCTCCAAATGTGCGGCCTGCAGTGCGACGACAGCCTGACTTTCTTCAATCTGCGCCGCGGCGGCCTTGCAGGCGAGGGCGGACATTCCCGCCTGGGTGCGGGCGGCGTCCAGAATATCTTCGGAGGATAATTTCTTGCTGGCCAGGGTTTGTTGGCGTTGCAGTTCTCTTTGGTCCCGCTCAGCGCCAAAACAGACCTCCGCCTTTTTTTGTTCGGCGATGGACAATCCAGCGCGAGCCTGATCATAGAGCGCGCGCAGGTCCTTGTTCCATAGCTCCAAAAGCAGTTGTCCGGATTCGACTCTGTCTCCCGCCTTGACGTGGAGGGCGGATACTGCGCCGCCGGTAGGCATGGACAGTTTGGAGCGCTGACAGGCGCGCACGGCGCCGGCGCGGGTGTTCGCTACGGTGCTTTCCACTGCGCCTTTGCTGAGCGTGTGCAGGGGCGCCTGTAATGGTTTCGGACGCCATTTCCAATAGCCTAACCCGAGTATCAACGCCGCGGCAATCAGCGTTATCAAAGCCTTTTTCACTACTCCCCCTGTGTCGCTGGCGCGGATTCGCCGGTCAATGACGTAGAGGCCATTGTGTCCGATCGCCTGCGCGCTTAACCCGATACAAATCAAGTTAGCACTGAATTGGCGTTGGCGTAGGGTCTGCTAATCTTTAGTATATGCAGGCTCGATAAGAAAAGGCCAAGGCGCGATTCGAGGGCTGGAGCGACAGACCTGAGAACGGAGTTCATGCGCCGGCGTTGCGGACATCCCATAAAGCTGGCGAAACCGGAGGGTGCAATGAGCGATGCTCATGAGCAGGATGGTCGACGCAGTCCCAGGCGGAACGCGTCATGGCGAACGATAGTCAAAACCCCCGACAAAAAGATGTACATGGGCAAAATCGATAACGTCTCCGCCCACGGCTACCTGTTTGAGTTCCCAATTCCGTTGCCGGTCGGCGCAACGCTGATTATGAAAGTCGAGATCGTACATCACGCCAAGCGTTGGGAGAGCATTGCGTCAGTCATCGTGCGACACGTCGTCGTGCGCACATCGTCCTATCTGGTTGGCGTGGAGATCACCGATATCGATGATGAAACCGCTCACTTCCTTAACGATTACGCCAACGGGCATGTGTAGTTTCATACACTTGCCGGCTCCGCCAGTTTTTCGCTGACTCTGTCCACCAGATAAACAATGCTGTGATAATGCACGCCCGCATGCAGTGATAAACCGATTTCACAGCTGCGGCTATTGGAGAAGCCTTCACCGCATCCTTTTTCCTGTACTTGCGCTTTCAGCGGCGCCAAGGCTGACGCATTCAATTCGGGGTGACTAAAGCCTCTGTCGCCGGCGAAACCGCAGCAGGTGATATGTTCCGGCATCACCACTTGATGACAACAGCGTTTGGCGATCGCCAGAAGCTTGTCGCCAATCCCCATTTTTTGCGCGCTGCAGGTGACATGGATGGCGATAGGCGCATCCTCTTTTTGAATTCTGAGGCGATCGAGCACGAAGTCGTGGATAAACTCAACGGAGTCGTAAATCTTTAATTTCTTCCCTGCCTCGGTTTGCTCAATCGCTTCCTTTAATTTCTGCGTGCATGGGCTGGCGTCGCAAAAGACGGGGAGTCGTCCGCCTTCGCTGGACGCCAGCAGCGCTTGCGCCAGCTCTTCGGCCTTTTGCCGGGCGCTGTCGGGGAACCCTTTGCTGGCGAAGGGCAGGCCACAACAAAGTTGGCCGATATTGGACGGGAAGCGAACATTCAAGCCGGCCTTTTCCAACAAGTGCAGGCAGGCTTCCGTGAGAGAGCGGGTTTCCACATCGCCCCGGGCGGGGCCCATGGTGCGGGAAGCGCAACTGCTGAAATACACCACGTCCGCCGCCTTTTCACTAGTCCGACACGAACTGGCGGCGGTGGGAAGAAAGGGGTGCCAGAGCGGCATCCGTTCCCCGCTTAGTTTGCGTGCGCCCTGGCTTAGCGAGGACATCGCTCCGGCGCCTAAAACCCGGTGCATGGCGTCGGCGCCGCCTAGCCCTAAACGCGTGGCTTTGGTCAGCAGTGAAAAGTGTTCGGCGACCCATTGGGCTTTACCCGCTTGCGCCGCGTTTTTCTGTTGGCGATGCAGACGGGTGAGGTCGCCGGTGTTAATGCTCACGGGACAACTTAGCGCGCATAATCCGCACGCGGCGCAAGTGTCGTCGCCGGCGTAATCATAGGCGTCCATTAGTGTCCGTAATTGTTCTGCGTCTTCTCCGCTGGCCTGTAGACGGGCTATTTCCCGGGAGGCGACGATACGCTGACGAGGCGTTAAGGTCAGTTCGCGAGAAGGGCAGGAAGGCTCGCAGAATCCACACTCGATACACCTGTCTATCAGCGGATCTGCCGCGGGTAGCGGCTTCAGGTGACGTAGATGAGCCTCCGGGTCATCGTTGATGATCACGCCGGGATTCAGAATGCCTTTGGGGTCGAACAGGTCTTTGATGCGACGCATGACAGCATAGGCTTCCGCCCCCCATTCCAACTCAACAAACGGCGCCATGTTACGGCCTGTGCCATGCTCGGCCTTCAGGGAGCCGCCAAAGCGCACCGCCACCAATTGCGCCACAGCGTCCATCAGTCCGCGATAGCGTTCAATGGCTAAATCAGAGGAAAACTCCTGGGAAAACACAAAGTGTAGGTTGCCCTCCAGAGCGTGGCCGAAAATGAGCGCGTCCGGGTAGTCGTATTCGGAGAACAGGCGTTGCAGCTCCAGAACCCCCTCCGCCAGGTGTTCAATCGGAAAAGCAATGTCTTCGATGATAACCGTCGTGCCAACATCTCTGGCGGCGCCCAGTGCGGGAAACAGGCCTTTGCGCAGGTTCCATAACTGCGCGCAATGATGAGGGTCTTTGCTGAAAGGAACTTGGTTGAGCAGTGGAAACTCATTGAGCAGTTGCTGGATCTGTTCGATCTGTGTGTCCAACATGTTGGCGTCAGGAGCGCGTGACTCGATCAACAAAGCGGCCGCGCCGTGAGGCAGGTCGCGTACAAACTCCGGCGTGCCGGGTTTGTTCTGCACTGAGGCCAAACCACGCCGATCAATCAGCTCCACGGCTGCTACAGGAGAGGCCTTCAGTTTGGATACGGCCTGACAGGCGACATGGATATCTGGAAAAAACACCAGGGAGGTGGCTTTGTCGGGATGATCCGCCACAGTGTTGTAAGTAATGGCGGAGATGAATCCCAATGTCCCTTCGGAGCCGATCAGCAAGCGCGCCAGAATATCCACAGGGTCGGTAAAGTCCAGAAGCGCATTGATGCCGTAGCCGGTTGTATTTTTCAGGCGATACTTGTGTCGAATTTTCGCCGCGAGCTCAGGATTGGCGAGGATTTCAGCGCGCAGATTCGAGATGCCTTGCAACAGCGCGCCATGCGTCTGCGCAAACGTCTTTCGGGAGCCCTCGTCGGCAGTATCCAGGACAGTTCCGTCCGCCGTCACCGCGCGAATGTGCGCCAGCGTATGGTAACTATTCTGTTGCGTTCCGCAGCACATACCGCTGGCGTTGTTGGCTGCGATGCCGCCGATTTTCGCCGCATTGATGGACGCTGGGTCTGGACCGATCTTGCGCTGAAAGGGAGCAAGGTAGCGATTAGCGTGAGCGCCGATCACCCCCGGTTGCAGGCGAATACGGGCGCCATTCTCCTCAATCTGATGCTCTCGCCATCCCTGTAACTGTACCAGCACCGAGTCTGTTACTGCCTGACCGGACAGACTGGTGCCCGCCGCCCTGAAGGTCAACGCGATGTGGTGAGCGTCAGCCTGTTGTAACAAGCGGATGACTTCGTCTTCGTTTTCCACCCGCAACACCAGTTGCGGAATCAACCGATAAAAGCTTGCGTCCGTTCCATAGGCGAGACGACGCAGGGGATCGTCAATCACTCTGGCGGCGGGAATGAACTGGCGCACCGCCTGAGAGAAACGGGTGAAGGATTCAGACATGATCGCTTTCCTCCGCAACAATCAGAACCACGACTAAACGCTTGGGGCCATGGGCGCCGTAGGCCAGCGTCTGCTGAATATCGGCGGTTTTGGACGGACCGGAGATGAGCAGCAGGTTTGTGGGCAACGCGGTTTCGATCCGGGTTTGATGAAGCGCTTCCGGTAAATCCGTATACAAGTCTTTGGCGTGGATAAGAAGGCTGTGTGTGGGAGGAACCAATGACAGCGCCCGTGGCTCGTCAGCGCCGGTTTTCACCATCAAGGTTCCCGTCTCAGCGATGCCCGCCATGGCGGCGCCAAAGCCGCACTGAATATGATTGAACAGTCTGTCTTTACAGGTTTCTATATCTTCTTCATAGGCCTGTAGCTGTAGTTCGGGATAGGCATGCGCGGCGGATTCTATGGCCTGTCCGTGAGCTGTGTTCGGTGCGTAAATCACGCTATGAACGCCTGTCTCCCTCCAGAAAGATAAAAGACGTTGCGTCCAGTCCTCTTGCGTCGCCGTGATCACTTCAGCGTGCGCCGCATGCAGGTTTTCGGTAAACAGACGCACTTTCTCCGCGATACTGAGTGTCGCCGACGCGGCGGCGGGAGCCTGCGCGGGTTGAGATGGTTTGGGCTGGCGATAAGTGCGTAAACGGTTGAGGATGGCTTCGCGACTACTCATGCCGACCGTGCTCCTGTGATGAGGCGTTTGATTGAGAGCGCTGCGCCGCCAGCTCATGTAGCGAGCGTGCGGCGGGTCTGGGTGCGCTGCGATAGCGGGTCCAGGGACCGATGTGTTTGGGCGCCAGCGCGCGCAGCCGGGTAGCGAGGAATAGTACGAGTTTGTACAGTCCAGGTTTGCGCGACAACAGCGCCCATAACTTCCAGGTAATCGCTTCCGGGCGCTTGCGTAATGAACCTTGGCCTCTAGGGCCGGGAACGGGTGTTGGCTCGCTGTTGTTGGATTCATAACGCAGACGACGAATCAGGTCGGCTAGTGGAATCTTGACCGGACAGGCTTCTCCGCAGGCGCCATTGAGAGAGCAGGCCTTAGTGATGGCGCCCGCTGTGTGCAAACCCCAAATCTGCGGCGAGACCACTTGGCCGATAGGGCCGGGATAAGTGGTTCCATACGCGTGGCCGCCAATACGGGTGTATACCGGGCAGTGATTCATACAGGCGCCGCAACGAATGCAACGCAGAGTCTCTTGCAGTTGCTTATCCGCATAAATGCGTGAACGTCCGTTATCCAGCAGCACGACATGTACTTCCCGTGGACCGTCTTTTTCATCGGGTTTGCGCGGGCTGCTGATCATATTGAAATAGGTGGTGATGGCCTGTCCGGTAGCCGAGCGGGTAAGCAGGCGCAGCAGGGGAGGGATGTCCTGTAGCGACTCGACCACTTTTTCAATGCCGCAAAGCGCGATATGCACGGGCGGTATGGTGGTGGTCATGCGACCATTGCCTTCATTTTCCACCAGACAGAGCGTGCCGGTCTCCGCCACGGCGAAATTCACGCCAGACAAACCAACATCCGCCTCAAAAAATTTCTGCCTCAACACATCGCGGCCGATGCCGATCAAGCGGTCGACGTCTTCGCTGTACTCCACCCCCTCTATTTTCTGGTTGAACAGGCGGGCGATTTGCTGCTTGTTCTTGTGAATCGCGGGCATGATGATGTGTGAGGGCGTTTCGTCCGCCAGCTGGACGATGTATTCGCCCATGTCCGTTTCCAGGCACTCGACGCCATGATCAGCCAGGAAATGATTGAGCCCAATCTCCTCCGACGCCATGGATTTTCCTTTCACCATCCTGGTGGCGTCATGCTTGTGCATGATTTCCAGAATGATGGCGTTGGCCTCCTGCGCCGTCTCCGCCCAGTGCACCTGTATGCCGTTCTCCGTGCAGCGTTGCTCGAATTGCTCCAGTAGCTCAGGAAGCTGGCTCAGACAGCGATTGCGGATAGCCTCGCCTTGGGCGCGCAAGGCTTCCAGATCCTCCTTATCGGGAAACATGGCGGCGCGTTTGCCCACCAGGAAGTCCATGGCGCCGCGGAAATTGGCGCGTAACTCCTGGTCTTGCAGGGCGTCGCTGACGCGCTTGTCGAATTCCAGATTGACCGTGGCGGGCTCGAAGCGGCTCATTGCGTACGCTCCCATATAAAGGAAGCGATATGTTGCGCCGGGATTTTATCTTTGCGTTTTTCCAGAGCGCCGCTGATATTCATCAGACAGCCACAGTCGCCAGAAACCAGATCATTGGCGCCGGTGGCGAGCAGGTTGTCGCATTTATCCTGCACCATCGCATTGGAAATGTCCGGCGCTTTCACGGCGAACGTGCCGCCAAACCCGCAACATTCCGAGGCGCGCTCCTGTTGAACGATCGCCACGTTGCGCATTTGACGCAGCAGGGAGATGGCGTCTTGCGCTGTTTTCATACCACGCTGAGCGCTACAGGAGTTGTGGATGGCCACAGTGGCGGCAGGCCCATGATCCACAAGCTGCACTTTGCAGACATGCACCAGAAACTCAGTGAGCTCATAGGTGCGCGCCGCCAAATTCAGCGCTTGCTTGTGAAGGGGCGTAGCGGCGAACAGATCCGGGTAGTGATGGCGCAACATATCCGCGCAGGAGGCGGATGGAACCACTACCGGCAAGTCTTCGTTCAGACAGGCGATTTGCGCCGCCGCTACCTTGCGCGCCTCATTATCGTAGCCTGAGTTATAGGCGGGCTGGCCGCAGCAGGACTGCTGCTGTGGATAGATCACCTTGACGCCTTCGCGTTCAAGCAATTGAATGCCCGCCATACCCGCTTCGGGGTAGAACAGATCAATGAGGCAGGTGCCGAAAAAATACACCTGCTCGGGTTTTTCCGGATAAGCTCGTTGCATGTCTGATCTCTGTGTTTACTTCCCGTGAGCTGAATCTAACGGCTTAGCTGGGCTGCCGTGGATTTTGCGCGAGAAATTATGGTTTAAGTAATTGGTAATACCAATTTACCAAAAGTGCTGAGGCTAAAATAACGCGGGGTTCCCGCCGGTGTCAATCAGCGCCGATCAACCTTGTGTGCGTCTAAAAAATGTACTGGATGGTAGGCTGTTAATACTTTGGTCTAAGCAATAATGCGTTTGCAGGACAGTTGTGTTAGCCTGCGCGTCGTTTGGATTGGTCATACCAGTTTGTTGGTCATACCATCAGCGGCGAATCCGCCGCAGTTTCCATAGAAACACCAGGATTATAGGCGGCGCGCGGGGCGCCGGGGCTATTGGAAAGTGGCCGCATACGCCTCCCGTGCTAAGCTTACTTGCGTACATCGCTGCGCGCATGCTCGGCCTTTCAAGCGCCTGCGGCTAAATGTCCTGACATCCGCCCGCGAGGAACTTGATTCCACAGACTGCGGGGTAGGGAGCGTCGGAAAGTGAAACGTTTAGCGTCTGTCTGGAGCCATAACACCGTCTCGGTGACATTTTAATGCCTGTAATGAAGCCCCTCAAACAACCCAAGTTGTCGGATGTGATCGTCGATAGCCTGGAGCAAATGATATTGGAAGGCAGCCTGAAACCAGGGCAGCGGTTGCCTCCCGAGCGGGCGTTGGCGGTGCAGTTTGAAGTATCCAGGCCCTCTGTGCGAGAGGCTATCCAGAAACTGGAGGCCAAAGGGCTGGTGGTGAGGCGTCAGGGCGGGGGCAATTTTGTGTCCCAGGAACTGGGCGCCAGTTACACCGAACCGTTGTTCGCCCTGATCGGGCAGCATCCGGAAGCGCAGTATGACCTGTTGGAGTTCCGTCACGCGCTGGAAGGCGTGGCCGCCTACTACGCCGCGATTCGCGGGACGGGGGCGGATCGCAAAATTATTGAAAAACGCTACAATGACTGGCTGAACTATCACGAACAACGCGTCTCTGATCTGGAGGCGAAAGCGGATGCGGAGTTTCATCTGTCCATCGCGGAAGCCGCCCATAACGTGGTGCTGCTTCATACTATGCGCGCATTGTTCACCTTGTTGAAACAGAATATTGTTAGCAACCTACATTACCTCTACGAAGAAGAGGCGATGCGGCTGAAAATAAAAGAGCAACATTTTCGCCTGAAAGAAGCCGTACTGGCGAGAGATCCGAACGCCGCCCGAGCCGCGGCTCACGAGCATCTCGCTTATGTGGAAGAAATCGTATTGGAAAAAGGCAAGGCCGATTCCAGAAACATGCGCTCACTGCGGCGCCTGCAAAATCTGGATGAATAAAAAAATCCTGCCGCGCGACTACTTTTTAAAAGATCCAGATGTGGGTCGATGGGGACTCCGGAACATTTTTTATGGTGCGTGGGCGCTCACAAGGCGTCGGCGCGTCCGGTAACACAATTACAATCAATCTAGCTCTACAGGAGTAACCTCTATGCATGATGATGCCGATCCTATTGAAACCCAGGAATGGTTGGATTCGATGGAATCCGTCCTGGAGACCGAAGGCGTCGAGCGTGCAACCTACCTGCTGACACGGTTGGCGGAGCGGGCGACGCGCGACGGGACGCAACTGCCTTATTCCATTACGACTCCCTATCGCAACACAATTCCGCATACTAAAGAAGCGCGTATGCCTGGCGACCTGTTCATGGAGCGCCGCATTCGTTCATTGGTGCGCTGGAATGCTCTGGCGATGGTGTTGCGTGCAAACAAAAAGCCTGGCGAGTTGGGCGGACATTTGTCCTCGTTCTCTTCTATCGCCACTCTATATGATGTGGGCTTCAACTATTTCTTCCACGCTGGCGACGACAAGCGCGAAGGCGATCTGATTTACTTCCAGGGCCATACTTCCCCTGGCGTATACGCCCGCTCTTTCCTGGAAGGCCGCTTCTCTGAAGAGCAGATGGACAACTACCGCAGCGAAGTTGACGGTAACGGTCTGTCCTCTTATCCACACCCTTGGCTGATGCCTGATTACTGGCAGTTCCCAACTGTATCCATGGGGCTGGGCCCGATTCAGGCGATCTATCAGGCGCACGTGATGAAGTACCTGCATAGCCGTGAACTGACTAATATGGAAGGCCGCAAAGTGTGGTGTTTCGTTGGCGACGGCGAGTGCGACGAGCCTGAAACTCTGGGCGCCATCGGTTTGGCCGGCCGTGAAAAGCTGGACAACCTGATCTTCGTCATCAACTGTAACCTGCAGCGTCTGGATGGACCGGTGCGCGGCAACGGCAAAATCATCCAGGAACTGGAAGGCATCTTCCGCGGCGCGGGTTGGAACGTATTGAAAGTCGTTTGGGGACGTCTGTGGGATCCGCTGTTCGAAAAAGACGACCACGGTCTTATGCAGAAGCGTATGGACGAAGCGGTCGACGGCGAAATGCAGAACTTCAAATCCAACGGCGGCGCTTACACCCGTAAGCACTTCTTTGGTAAGTACCCAGAACTGCAGAAAATGGTTGAGAACATGTCCGACGAGGACATTTACAAGCTCAACCGCGGCGGTCACGACCCCTACAAAGTGTACGCGGCCTATCACAATGCGGTAAATCACAAAGGTCAGCCGACTGTGATTCTGGCGCATACCGTTAAGGGGTATGGTTTCGGCGAGCAGGGCGAAGCCCAGAACACCACGCACCAGTTGAAGAAACTGGATATGGAGACGGTCAAGAAATTCCGCGATCGCTTTGGCGTGCCGATCTCCGACGACGAGATCGAGAATCTGCCGTACTACCGTCCGGCGCCGGACTCTCCTGAAGCGCTGTACATGAAGAAAATGCGTGAAAGCCTGGGCGGCTTCCTGCCCAAGCGCCGCAAAGACTGCCAGCCGCTGCAGATCCCAGGTCTGGATGCATTCGACGCTGTACTAAAAGGCAGCGACGGTCGCGAAATCTCCTCCACCATGGCGTTCGTGCGGGTGCTCAACGCGTTGGTTAAAGACAAACAGATCGGCGGTCGCGTTGTTCCGATCGTTCCTGACGAAGCCCGTACCTTCGGTATGGAAGGCATGTTCCGTCAGTTGGGTATTTATACTTCCGAAGGTCAGAAGTATGTGCCGAACGACCGCAACCAGATCATGTACTACAAGGAAGACAAGCAAGGTCAGATCCTTGAGGAAGGCATCAACGAGGCGGGCGCCATGTCCGCGTGGATTGCTGCGGCGACGTCCTACAGCACCAACGATTACCCGTTGATCCCGTTCTATATTTACTACTCCATGTTCGGCTTCCAGCGCGTTGGCGATCTGGCCTGGGCGGCTGGCGACATGCGTGCGCGCGGCTTCCTGCTGGGCGGCACCGCGGGCCGCACTACGCTGAACGGAGAAGGTTTGCAGCATCAGGACGGCCACAGCCACATTATTTCGGCGACCATCCCGAACTGTGTTTCCTATGATCCGACTTACGGTTACGAAGTAGCGGTAATCGTTCGCGACGGTCTGCGTCGTATGTATGGCGAAAACGAAAACGTCTACTACTACCTGACGCTGATGAACGAGAACTACGAGCATCCTGCGATGCCGGACGGCGCCGAAGAAGGCATCCTGAAAGGGATGTACCTGTTCGAAGAAGGCGCGAAAGACGGCAAGGCGCGTGTTCAGCTGCTGGGTTGCGGCGCGATCTTCAACGAAGTGCGCGCAGCGGCGAAACTGCTGAAAGACGACTTCAGCATCGACAGCGATATCTGGTCCGTCACCAGTTTCACCGAGCTGGCTCGCGAAGGCCATCACGTACGTCGCTGGAACATGCTGCATCCGGAAGAGCCACGTCGCGAGAGCTACGTGAAACAGTGTCTGAAAGATCGCGAAGGTCCGGTTATCGCTTCTACTGACTACATGCGTCTGTTCGCTGATCAGGTGCGTCAGTTCATTCCTCAGCAGACCGTCCATGTACTGGGTACGGACGGGTTTGGTCGCAGTGACACCCGCGAGAAGCTGAGACAGCACTTCGAAGTCGACCGTTACTACGTAGCTGTCGCAGCGCTGGATTGCTTGGCTCGGGAAGACAAGATCGAACGTTCAGTGGTGACTGAAGCGATCCGTAAGTACGGCATCGATCCTAACAAACCGAACCCAATCTACGCCTGATAGAAGGAGACTGACGTGAGTAATATCGAAGTCAAAGTTCCTGACATCGGCGGAGCGTCCGATGTTGAGGTTATTGAAGTCTGCGTGAAGCCTGGCGATGAGGTGAACGCGGAAGACTCTCTGATTGTCCTGGAGTCTGATAAGGCCACTATGGATATCCCTTCTCCTCAGGCGGGTAAAATCGCCGAGTTGAAGATCAAGGTGGGGGATAAAGTATCCGAAGGCGACCTGATTCTATTGATGGCGGGCGAAGGCGCTGCGGAAGCGCCTGAACCTGCGCCGGCGCAAGAAGAGAAATCAGCCCCGGCCCCAGCGCAACAACCTGAGCCTGCTGCGCCTGCGGCGGCTCCTGCCGCATCAGGCGGCGTACAGACGATTCCTGTACCGGATATCGGCGGCGCTGAAGGTGTAACGGTTATCGAGATCTCCGTAAAGGAAGGCGATACCGTTAAGGTTGATGATCCTATTCTGGTGCTGGAATCAGATAAGGCGACGATGGAAGTGCCATCGCCTGTCGCTGGCGTTATCAAGAAACTGCTAATCAAAGCCAACGATTCCGTTAACGAAGGCGACGCCATTGCTGAAATCGAAGTAGAGGGCGCCGCGCCTGCGGCGGCTCCTGCTGAACAAGCCCCTGCACCGTCCAAAGCGTCTGCGGAGCCTGCTAAAGCGGCTCCAGCTTCAGCGCCTGTTAGCGCGCCGGCGCAGCAAGAGTCCGTTCCAGCGACGTCCGGCAAAGTACATGCTGGCCCTGCTGTGCGTCGTTTGGCGCGTGAGTTCGGCGTTGATCTGGCCTTGGTCAAAGGCACTGGTCCGAAAGGTCGTATCCTGAAGCAGGATCTGCAAACCTTCGTCAAGAACGGAATGCAGCAGCTTAAGGCTGGCGCTGCTGGCGGCGCAATCAGCTCTGGCGCTGGCTTGCCGACGGTGAAACTGCCTGACTTCTCGCAATTCGGAAAGATTGATCGTCTGCCGATGAGCAAGATCCACCAGGTGACCGCTGATAATATGGCGCGCAATTGGTTGGTAGTTCCTCATGTCACCCAGTTTGACGATGCGGACATCACCGATTTGGAAGACTTCCGCAAAGCGCAGAAGACGGCGGGGGAGAAGAAAGGCGTCAAGCTGACTCCGCTGCCCTTCCTGTTGAAGGCGTGCGCCTATGCGCTGGAGACTTATCCGCAGTTCAACGTTTCGTTGGATATGGATAAGAAAGAAGTCATTCAGAAGCATTACATCAACATCGGCGTGGCGGTGGACACCCCCGCAGGTCTGGTGGTGCCGGTTATCCGCGACGTCAACAAGAAGAGTCTGTGGGAACTGGCGCAAGAGTGCGCGGAAATGGCGGCCAAGGCCAAAGATCGTAAGCTCAAGCCGAACGAAATGCAGGGCGGCTGCTTCACTATCTCCAGCCTGGGTAGCTTGGGCGGCACTGCGTTTACGCCTATCGTGAATACGCCCGAAGTGGCGATTCTTGGCGTGTCCAAGGCGCAGATGAAGCCTGTGTATGAGAACGGCGGTTTCGTGCCCCGTTTGATGCTGCCGCTGAGCTTGTCCTATGACCACCGCGCCATCAACGGCGCCGACGCTGCGCGTTTCACCTCTTTGCTGGGTGAATTGCTGGGCGATATCCGTAAGTTGCTGCTGTAGTCGCTACAACGTCAACGACGTGAAAAAGGCCGGGATTTCCCGGCCTTTTTGCGTTCTGGCGCCGCCCTTCTATTGCGGGCCTGTTCTCTATACTCCTCATTGAGCAATCCATCACAGCTTTAAGGTCTGCACGGAATTTCGCTTGTTCTGGCCAAACGGCTTTGCTAGTTTTTTCTGATCGTCGGCTGCGCACGTTGATATCAGGGCGGAGACGCACGGGCGCAACCTTAGGCGTTATCGAACAAGAAGTATAAAATTGCGTCACCTTGCGTAGTTGTCAACGAGGCAAGGGTGACAAGGTCGTTTCTCGGGGACAAGACATGGTCAGACGAATTTTCAAGCTCATCACTACCGCACTTGCCGTTGTGCTGCTTTCCGCGCAAGCGGCGTTCGCCGTCACTATGACGGAAGTGGCGGAGGCCATTAAAAAGAACGACATGGATAAAGCGTTCGATGGCCTGCAGGTGTTGGCGAATCAAAAGCATCCTGACGCTCAATTCCTGCTGGCGATGATGTACGAGAAAGGTCGCGGCACGGAAGCGAATCAGGAGAAGGCGGCGGAATGGTATAAAGCCGCTGCGGAACAGGGACACCCTTCCGCGCAGAATAATCTGGCGCAGCTCTATAATCAGGGGCGCGGCGTGCCTCAGGATCATAAAGAGGCGGTAAAGTGGTTCTCCAAAGCCGCTGACGCCGGTAACGCCACTGCGCAATACAATCTCGCTCTGCGTTACGCCAAAGGCGAGGGTGTGGAGAAGAATTTGGGGAAGGCGTTTGAGCTTTACCGCAGCTCCGCCGAACAAAACAACGTGTTCGGCCAGTTTAATCTGGCGTATTCCTACGCTACCGGCGAAGGCACCGATAAAAACATGGTGGAGGCCTTGCGCTGGGCCATGTTGAGCGCCGAGAAAAAGTTTCCTCGCGCCATTCAGTTCGTCTCTTTCCTGGGCTCAAAAATGTCACAGGAAGAGATATCCAAAGCGGAAAAACTCGCCAACGAATGGCGGAAAGACAAAGGGGTTAGCGCTCAGTAAACGTCAGCTTCCATCGTAAGCGCCTGCCTCGTTGGCGCTTGCGGCATTGTTCGGGCCGCCGCGCTACAAGGGATTGGCGTACCACAGGCTTGGATTGTTCAAGGGCGTATCGGCGGGCAGCAACGGGTTCTCCAAGTCGATGATTGTTCGTTCCTGCAAGCGGGCGCGCTCGATTGCCTGCAAATAAAATTCGTTGAACAGGCGGGTGAACTCACCGTTCGCCATCATTTTTTCCAGCCCGTCTTTGATCGCCCAATACAAACTTGGATTTTTGCGGCTGACAAAGTAATACACCGCCGCGGGATAACGAATCAATAAGTGCGGTTCCGCGCGCAAGCCGGAATATGTTTCCAATTCCGGCCAGATCTCGATCAAGGCTCGGGGAAAGGCGTCGACCCGCTCCATTTCAATCATTTTAAACATGGAGTGGTAGTTGGCGTTGCTTTCGACCTGCAAACCGTTGTGCTGAAAGATGTTCAGATCCGGCCAATCATGACCTTGCACGAAGGTGATTGCGCGCAAGCCCTCCAGTGAATGGATACGAGAAAACTTCTTCATATTGTTAGGATGAACAATACAAAGTCGCCAACCGATCAGGCCTTTATAAATCGGGATGCGTATGGGAGAGAGTTCTGTTTCCCGCTCTTTGCTGGTCATGGCCCAGAGAACGTGAACGCCCTGATTGTTGCGAATCAGGTTGATGGCGCGGCCCTGCAGAATAATCTCCTGGCTGGATTCCAGTTTGATGTCTACGCCGCTGGTTTTAAGCGCCCTCTCCAGAAGTTGGACAGGATATTCATTGCGTTCATCGAACTGTGTATGGGAACGGGCGTAAATAGCGACTTCCTGCGCCGACGACCAGTTCGGCGCCAGCATCCAAAGTAGAACGCCGAACAAGACAACCCTCTGTACCATCACGCCGCAAACCTCGCTATGGAAAACCCCCACGCCTACACAAAAAGTGTAGTTAATGCTGAGTCTTTGTCGTTATTTCGTGGCGTGCTGCAGAGTCGATGACATTTCCTGTTTCCATCTGGCGTATTACACTTCTCAACATTGGTCGCTGCGGACAATGACGCAGGAGCGCCCCGGCAGAGGCGTAACAGAGCGTAATAGGGCGGGTCATATGGCTTTGCTAGCCAAGGCCTGGAACGATGTTCAAGGTGCGAACGCAAATCGTGAAGCCATTAATCGTTGCGATGATGCTTTTTCTCGCTATGCACAGGGCATGGGGACAGGGTGCGATGGAGCTGTCTTTGCGCTACGGCGAAACCCTTCGCTACGAAGGTATGGAGTTTGAGGTCGCTTATATTATCGATACGTTGAGAGCGGATAAACGCGTCTCGGAGTATTTGATTGGGCTGCATATCATCGACAACGCAGGGCGCGAACTCATTGAGCTTTCGTCGGAAGAACCCACTTACTGGCGCGAGTATGTGCTGCGATACAGTTACGCTGATCGTGAACACGTCAGAGTTCATATCACGTCCGAGCTATCGCGATAGTTTTTGGTGATAAGTGTTTGCGCGCTATTCCCGAATAGGGGGCGGAACCTGAATGAGATGGAAGTGCGGCGGTAGCGCCAACAAGATATGGAGAGCGGCTCAATCAAAATAGAGGGAAGCGAAAACGCTATCCCTCGTTCTTGGAGAAGTAATGCAGGTTGGTCACGGTGCTGTCCACCGCCAGGCGTCGAACTTCCTCCATCTGTTTGGAGTAAAGAGGGGAGCCTTGTTTGATTTCCCCTTCATTCAAACGTAACTCACGTTTCAGGCGATGTTTGCGTTTTTGCAGTTGCGCCATTTCTTCCGGCGGCAACCCCAACTTATCGTCAAACGCTTCATAGGCCCGAATGGTCTCATAGGCGCGCTTATATTCTTTCTGGCTCTCCAGGAGCGCGGAGAGCTCGTTGACCGGAAAAATCACGCGGCGCCAATGATCCGCCAACGGGTTTTCAAAATGAAGATCGATAATGTCGTTGATGGCGTCCTGATAAAAAGCCAGCGCGATGCTGGGCTGGCGTTTGCTGAAATGAGCCGCCTCGGTGATCTTATAAGCGATCTCATTATCTCGCTGGATGATCGGGTCAATCAGACTCCAGTCCAGTCCATCCGGGCGCACCTCTATCAGGGCGGTTTTCAACTGTCCTTTCTTGGCGGGCAGAAAGGATAAACCGGGGCGGTTGATTATCTTGGCGCGGGCTTTTCCGCCGGCCTGCAGATATCTGGCGATCAGCGTATTGCAGATCTGCCCCAGACGCATCCCGGTATCCAGGCGCGCTTCCAGCACATCAGAACCTGCGCTGGCTTCCAGCGCGCGTTTAAATATGACGGCCTGTCCTTTGCGCCAATCAGCGTCAGGGTTATCGATGACGACTGACAGCGTCAGCTTTTCTTCGACCCGAAAAGGGTCCACCGCCGATGACGGCGTACGGGTTGTATTCATTGCGGCGATCCTGCGAATTGTTCCGAATTGTTATTATTTTGTCAGTAAATGTTGGACCGCAAATCATACAATGAACTTATGTAAATTCGAATCATTTTTAACGAGCTGCGCTCAATTCTGTGAACGCCGCCAACCCTCGCCATCAGGGGCTGTGCGGGTTGGCGGCGACTTCACCGCGGGCGCGTAAAAACTTGCGGATTTTATCGACAGAGCCCTGCAAAATGAGATTGCCCGACAACACCAGAACCAGCCCCGCGATATTCAATCCATCCCACTCGTACCCCTCGTAAATGGACGACAGACTCAGTGCGACCACTGGAAATAACACGGTCGCATAGGCGGCGTTGTTGGCGCCGATGCGCGACACCAGCATCAGGTAAGCGGTGAACCCCACGATCGTTCCTGGAATGGCCAGATAGAGCAGACTGTAAAGATATTCCGGCCGCTCATCCCACACGATGGGAGTGTTGGAGACGCAGATAAGCGTTAATAGAATCGCTGCGCCATATAGCATGGCGAAAGCGTTGCTGGTCAAAGGCGTCAGTCCCTGACGGCTATGTCGTACGCTGATCATATTGCCCAGAGAGAAGAAATAAGCGCCAACTGCAGCCAGTCCGAGGCCTGTCAGCGCCTCAGTAGACAGTGTATTGACGCCCAGTTCGCGCCAGAACAGCAAAGTCAGTCCCACTACGCCGACGGCGCCGGCCACATACACGCGCCCAGCGGGTTTTTCCTTCCATATCAGCCAGCTATTGAATGCGTTGTAGAGAGTCGCCGCTGAAAAGACGACGGAAATGACGCCGCTCGCCACATACTGTGCGGCGTTGTAAAAGCAGATGAAATTCAGGGAGAACAAGCAAGCGCCCTGAAGTAGAAAAAACAGGTGGTCTACCGCCCGAGTGGGCTGTAAACGTCGACACAGCAGCAGAATTGGCAATAACAAGCTTCCCGCCAACGCAAAGCGAAAGAACACTGATGTCAGTACGGGCGTTGAGCCCAATTGGAAATGGATGGCGATCCAGGTGGTCCCCCAGATGAGGACAGTGGTCAGATAGAGCAGGGCGTTCATAGAGGCTTTCCATCGTGCATGGCATTGATGCACAGAGCTTAAAAAGGCATGAGGGCATATGTCTTTGCTGAAATTGCTCTTTTTGCACAATCTTGCGCATTTCTGCCTGTCGCCGGCTTGTCAGCCAATCTCCGACCGGTTAATTTCTGGGTTAACCCCACTTATTGTCATGATATGCGTAAATCTTTCACCAACAGCGTTGATCTCACCTTGAGTCGTTCTTCCGCAATACGGCTGGACTACCTGCGCCTGAATGAAGATCTGGCGCTGGCGCGATGGGCGAACCGGCAGGATCGGGTGCGCTATCAAATGGTGGGACATCACACGTTGAGCATCTATCTGCGCGGGGGAACGGAAACCTGTCGTATCGACGCGCCTGAACGTTACGGCGGGCCGGGTAAAATCTGCCTGATGCCGGCTGAGCATGACTCCACCTGGCAGGTCAGCGGGCCTCTGGAGTTCGCGCATCTCTATTTTTCCGAGGCCAGTTTCAAGCAAATGGCGTTGAGCTTATGGGATATGGACCCGCGTCGCGTAGAGCTGCCGGATCTGGCCTATGCGGACGATCCAGAACTGACGAGGCTGGGACATATCGCCGCGCTTCAGCCGGATGGGCTGATAGGCGCTGATAATCTGGCGTTGCAGCAAATCAGTTATGAGATGATGGCGCATGTGCTGCGTCGTTATGCGGTTTTTCGCAGGCCGGAAGCCGCATACAAAGGCGGGTTGGCGCCAGCGACGAAAAGAAAAGTACTGGAATATATGAAGGCGCATTTTGGCGAAGATCTGTCGCTGGAGCGCTTGGCGTTGGTGGCGGGACTCAGTCCCTTCCACTTCGCCCGGATGTTTAAAATCACCATGGCGGAGGCGCCGCATCAGTACTTGCGTCGGCTGCGCATTAACGCGGCGAGAGAGCTTCTGGCGCAAGGGGTGGATCTGGCGGAAGCGGCTTTGATATGCGGATTCGCCAATCAAAGTCACTTTACGCGTGCGTTCAAACAAGTGGCGGGTGTAACGCCAGGGAGCTATCGTCGCCAGACGAAGCTCCCATGAGTCACGGTTTATGCGAAGGACTTGATATAGTCGCGCACAGACTGTGGCTTGCGCCCGAGGATACGTTCAATATCGCCGGATACCGCCGCATATTCGTTCTGCTTGGTGGCGGCGAAAATGCCCAGCAACGCCTCCACCATGAATGGCGGCAAGCCGACTGACTGCAGGATTTCGCCAAATGCCGCCGGCTCCGCTTCAATAACCGTTACTTGCGCGCCCCGAGCTTCGCCCAGGATGTCTGCGACATCGTACAGACTTAACGCCTCTGGACCGGTTAACTCGTAAGTGCGGCCTTCGTGTCCTGACTCCAGCAGCACGGCGGCGATGGCGTCAGCGATATCTTCATGAGTAATAAACGCTACTTTGCCGGCGGCGCCAGGTTGCGCCAATTGATTGGTTTCTTTCGAGTGCGTCAGGCCTGAACTCAGGTTGGCGACATATTGGTTGTTGCGCAGGATGCTGTATTGCAACCCAGACTCCTTCAGGTACTGTTCTGTGTCCTCATGAATGCGAGCGAAAGTGAACGGACTTGCTGCGGTTGGGTTGACGAAGCTGGTGTAAACCACGCGTGTGACTCCCGCTTTCCTGGCGGCGTCAATGGCGTTGCGGTGTTGACGAATGCGCACATCCACCGGGGCGTCGCCAGAAATGATCAGCACGGTATCGGCGCCGTTGAAGGCGGTGAGCAAGGTCTCCGGTTGATCGAAGTCCGCTTTGACAATTTCATTGCCGGGCGCCGCCAGCGCTGCAATTTTCTCTGGCGTGCGTGCGGAGAAGGTCAACTGATCAGCGTCGCCTGCGCGCGCTATCAGCGCTTTTGCGACCAGCGAGCCCAGGCGGCCGCTGGCGCCGGTGATAACGATTTTGCGAGTGGAAGGAATCGATGCGTTCATAGTCTGCTCCTCATAATGTCTGTTGCTAAGCGAAAGCCTGTTTGGCTAAAAGATGGACACACTATAATTTTCTTTATGCGTCCAATAAATGCAGTAGAATGACCTTCTTTGTTGCGTAATCTGAACAAATAAACATCCCATCCGCATATCGGGGAGGCGCTGACGATGGATAGACTGACGGCTATGAAAGTGTTCGCTGAGGTCGCCGCCCGCAAAAGTTTTACGGCGGCGGCGGACAATCTCGATATGTCGCGGGCGATGACCACCCGTTATGTCAATGAACTGGAAAGCTGGCTGGGCGCGCGCCTGCTAAACCGCTCGACCCGGCGAATCTCTTTGACTGAGGCGGGTGAGGCTTGTCTATTGCGCTGTCGACAGATTCTCGACATAACCGATGACGTAGAGGCCGTCGCTGGCAAACGGGAGACTGAGCCCTATGGGTTGATCCGAATCACCACTAGCGTGGCCTTCGGGCAAGTACATTTAGCGCCGGTCGTGGCGGAATATCTCAAGCGTTACCCGAAAACCCGCGTGGACATGCAGCTGCTTGATCGTAGCGTCAATCTGATTGAAGAACGTATCGATCTGGCCATACGCACCACCAATGATCTTGATCCCAACCTGATCGCCCGTAAGTTGACGGATTGTCGCTCCGTAATCTGCGCTTCCCCGCAATATCTAAAAGAGCGGGGCGCGCCCAGAACGCCAAGAGAGTTAACGGAGCACAACTGTCTGACTTATTCGCACTTTGGCAAAAGCCAGTGGCGCTTTACGCATAAGAAGACCGGCGCCGTCGACGCCGCTGAAGTGACGGGCAACCTTAGCGCCAATGAAGTGCTGGCGTTGACCAACGCCTGTACTGCAGGCGCAGGGATCGCCATGTTGCCGACCTACATGGTGACGGATTATGTAAAGCGCGGAGAGCTGACCGCATTATTGACCGATTGGGAGGCGCTGCGATTGGGTATGTTTGGCGTCTATCAGTCCCGCAAGCACATGCCCGCTACCTTGCGCACGCTGCTGGATTTTTTAGTGGAGCGTTTCGGCGATACGCCGCCCTGGGATGACGACATCTTAGGCTAGCGGAAGCGCCGCCAGGACTTCAGTGAGCAACTGATATCTCTGCGAAAGCTATGGCGGTCTATGCCCGGAAGTTTGTCCAGCACGGCCTGTAAGGCTTCGTCAGAGAGTTCATTCTTTTTCTGTTCGACTGTCTCCATAAGCAGGTCGCGAGCGAAATGGCCGCCACTGGCATTGGTGGCGCCTAGCTTCAGGCGCTCTTCTTCAGAAACCGGGCGATACTTGATCAGAGTATCCAGCTCGTCGCAATCCACATTTTTATCCGCCTCGCATTTTTCCGGCGCGTTGAGCAGCCAGTCACGAACGGCGCTGCAGCTTTCACGATAATCCTTCTGGCACTGCGTCTCCAAGGCCAGTTCATCGCAATAGAACCCGCTGTGTTGCAGGCAGCTCCAGTCTTTGTCAGAAACATTGGCGTGCAGGGGGAGCGAGCGTCCGAGGTCCCGCACGCCTACGGCAGGGGGACGCCAATCGATAACAAAGCGCGCGGTGTCGCAACGGTCGGTCGTACAAAGCTTTTGTAAGGCGCAGACTTTCCAGAGATAAACTTCTTCGCAAGATTTGCCGAATCGGAGCTTGCAGACGCGGGTGTCTTCTTCAGAAAAACAGTCGTCATTAACGTCGTCGCAAAGGACGTCTTCAGTTTTTGCGGACTCAGAAACGCTAATGACAGAGTTTGAACTGGAATGGGAGCCGGGCGCATTGGGCTCTGAAGGGATATTTTTAAAACGCGCTTTGGCCTCATCGGACAGCAATCTGACGCCGTCTATGGCGGATGTGGGGGTAATAACTTGCGCGTCGCTGTCAGCGGGGGCTGCGTCGGAATAGTGGACAGTTCCTTTGGCGTCGGTCCATTTATAGATTTCCCCCCTGCTGCCTGTAGAAAACGTGAGCAAGACGACGGACATGAACCCCATCAATAAATGCATCATTGATCGGAGAGGGGCTTGCTGGCTATTGGGGAGCTTCATCGCAGTTTGTGGTGAACGGCGCATATATACAGTCCAGTGCGACACATACTCAGCTGGCTACTAGCTGACTATTAAGTTACGGAATTATAAGCGTTCTTCGATGAATAAATAATAGTTGTTGTCACGTTTTATTTGGTCATAAATATCCGCTATATACGGGCTCTGTGCTGTGAAAACATGGTCTAACCCGTGCTTGAAGGTAACCAGTATATTCTCTAAATTGGAGGTTGAATCATTAATAAACAGGCCCCGATCAAATCACGGGGTCGTCGGACTTTTCTTCACCGCCTGAGAAGTCTCAAGCTGGACACGATTGTCAGCGTTGAGAAGAGGTTTGCGTCAACGGACCTAACGCGTCGGTTTGATGTCCATCATGAAAGCAGACGCCCGCTTGCGCTATAAAGAGCCTGGTATTGCGATGGCTCTTTGATAACAAAGTACGTTGCGGGAAGAGCGATGACGCAAATCAGGAATCAAGGGAAACACGGAGAAGGACATGAGATACATTGCGACAATCGCTTTGGCGCTATTACCCGCACTGACGCCCGTCTATGCTTTGCCCACTTTTGATATCACGCCTGCTTTTATGGGGATCCATCACGATGGATTAGCTGGCGATCATTCGTCGTCAACGGATGAGTGGCAATATGCGCCTTTTGCCGGAGATATAGCGCCACGCAACCTGATTCGGGCCATGACGACTCCTGCTTCATCTATAGCGGGACTCACAAGTTCGAACTTCTCATACTCCAACCGTGCGACTACGCGGAAGTTGTATTATGCGTCTGGCGTTAACAGCGATGCGGGTTGGTATGAAAAGTTGATAGTGATTCCAGAGCCAGCCACTAATACGCTTCTGCATACTGCGCTGCTTGTTATGTTGGGAGTGAGGGCGCGCAGGTCCATTATCAATGAGAAGCAGGTCGCTCTATTCACTGCTTTTTGTTGCAATAACCGGCCTTTGGGATGACGGTCTTGTGGTAGTAAAGTGACAAAATATCACATGAAAACAATGCGTTGAATGTCCCGCGGCGATACATTATAGTGCTTGAAATAACATAATAACTTATCGGCTGTAGAGCCCTCTACAAGCCAATTCGACTTCTCTTCACGCCAATAAATAAATCCTGCGTCATTGCGATGCAAGAAACCGTCTCGCGCCAAATATGGGTTGTATTGGCGTTGGCGATATTAACCCTCGTGAGTTTGCTTTTGACACCTTACGGAACGTCCATTGACGGAGTGTCGGCATGTATCACGATCATATGGAAGATCAATAGGATTGATAATGAAACTCTCCAGAACTTTACTGTGCGCAGCGATGGCTGCGGGATTGGCTGGGCAAGCTAATGCGGCCCTGATTGAACTCGGCTTTGAAGGCGTAGTCGACACTGTGACGAATGGCGCTGGTAGCGCGCCATATTCTTATGCGGACTGGGTGACTGGAAAAATTCAGTTCGACTCAAAGTCTCCGGATTTAGACCCCGTTGATGTAGTGGAAGGTCCTGTGGTAATCACACATGGCTTATATCTGAATGCGTTGACGGATATGAAGTTGAATATCAACGGCGATAACTTTGCGTTTGATGCTTCGAAAGAAAATCAAATCGAAGTGACAAGTGACACTAGCGCTGCGCTTAACTTTAACTTCGACGTTACAGCTTGGTTAACTTCAGAAAGTGGCATGAGCCTGAAGGTCTCCTTTAAAGCGCCGGATGCAGTTAGAGGAATGATCGATTACCCGGAATACCCAGACTATATACCGGACGCCTTGCCTGAAAGTGGTTATGGCGGATCTGGTGTATGGTTTACCGCTGAAGCCTACGATGATGAAGATGAACTGCTATACACATTGTTTACTCCAGGCTTCGGCGATATGAATGCTTCTGAGTTCAAAAAGGTTCCTGAGCCTTATACGGCGACCATCTTGCTGATGGGCGTTGCTGGACTGGTGGCTCGACGCCTGAAGAAAGTCTAAACGATGATGTATATGCCGTTTTGCATTCAGCAAAGTGGTTTCCCTCAAAAATATAATTTTGTTTGTCCTCTCGTAAGATCAATAGGAATGATAATGAAGCTTACTACTACTCTTTTATCCGTATCTATATTTTCCGGTATTGCCTTCCAAGCCAATGCGGCCCTGGTTGAAATGGACTTCGAAGGTGTTTTTAGCGAAGTGGAATCTGGCGACTCCCCTTATGAGATTTGGGGCGATATTTTTTATGGAACCATTCAGCTTGATTCGCGTACGCCTGTTTCTGAATACAGTACTGAGTCTACTAATCACTCTGGCGATGTATGGGTGGATTATTCAGGGAAGTACAATAATGCAATTACAGACTTTAGCTTTCTGATTGGTGGAGATAATTATCATCTTGATGGGGCTGCTTCCAATGATGTGACGGTTGCTGGATATGTAACTTATGATGAAGAAGGAAATATGTCTGGATACAACTATTATACATTTTCCTTTTCGGCATGGCTGGAGTCGGTTGATGGTAAAAAAGTGAAAATAAGCTATCTGGGATCAGATGCATATAGAGAAAAGGGCCCAGGTAGCGATGTTCTCTATGCTTTGCCTACCGAGGGGTATGGCCCATCCAGTATGACTGGAATTGATCTTGAAGGGTACGATGCAAGTGGAAACATGACTTATAAGATTAAGTCAATATCCTCAGATAGCGCTAGCTACGAGTTTAAAAAGGTCCCTGAGCCTTATACCGCTTCAATGTTGCTAATAGGGATTGCGGGATTAACCGCAAGACGATTTATAAAGGCGTAATAACCTAATGATTTGCTGCCCTGGCATCCGCTGGGGTGGCTTATTTCTGAGAAATCAGAGTCTTATTATTCATATGGACGCTCAATAGGATTGGCAATGAAGGTGATGGCTTTAAAGTGGTTTCTGAGCCAGCGTCTATCTTGTCAATTTTCCTTGGCCTGATTGGCTTGGTAGTTAGAAAGTATAAAATTTAAATGGAGTAACCGATGAAATTAACTACAGTTTTTTTGACATCTATCTGTGCTTTTGGCGCTTCTTTTTCAGCACATTCTGCTCTTATTGAAACGGACTTAAATGGTGTCTTCGATACATTAGAGATTGGAAGTGGCCCATATCAGACTGGTGATGATATGTTCTCTGGATTTTTTCAGTTCAACTCAAACGCATCAGTTTCTGAGTATAGTTACAAGGACGAAAAATATAACTTTATGCATTATTCTGGTAGCTATGATAATGCTTTTACTGAGTTTTCCTTTATATTGGGAGGGGATCGTTATCACCTGAGTGATAGTGGCTCTAATAACATAACTATAAGTGGCTATGTTCAGTATGCGGAAGAAGATGGGACTGAGCTTCACTCCGAGTATTATGACATGTCATTTTCTGCATGGTTAGAAACAGATAGCGGCGATAAAGTAAAAATTGGCTATCAAGCATATGATGGAATAAGAGATACTATTACCGGCCCATTGTTTTCTCTTCCAGTTGATGGAGATGGCCCTAATTCAGGTAATTATATGTATCTTGAAGGGTATAATGAGTTTGGCGAGATGACTTACCGGTATGGATCAACCTATAACAGTGATTACTTTGTTTTTCGAGAGGCTCCTGAGCCAGCAACATACGCGATGTTGTTGTTGGGCGGTATTGGACTGGTCGCCAGACGCCTGAAACGAGCCTGATTTTATCCTTTCTTATCAATAAAGAGGCCAAAGGCCTCTTTATTTGTTTCCACCTCGGCTATTTGCAAGGCTTAAATTCTCTATAGTGGCTAAAATATCTTGAAATCACGCGCCAATGAGCTGTTGCAATGCCCAAAGAGTACCGCCTGTCCAACCAAGTCAATCAGTTATTAAAGCGCTGTCTTCTTCACGCCTTTGTTTTAGTTGCGGTGTGGATGGCGTTATTTGGGCCATGGCGAAACAGGGTTTTTGAGTGGCTTCCCTATCTGGAAAAGCATGGGACGGAGCTTTTCGTCGTTTTCCTATTTGTCTGGTCGGTGCAGTTGCTTCGTTTTATACGCCGAGGCGCTATTTCCACCATTGCGTTGCAGGATAATGCGGTTCGGCTGACTTATAGCGGTTACTTTTCGGATGAGCCCATTACTGAAAGAGCGCTAGAGGCCAAAGATATTTTTTACATTGGTAAGCGAGGTTTTAATCTCGCGCTAGTGACTTCTGAGGGGCGTATTGAGCTGGGCGTTTCCGCCGCCGTGAATGAGTTTCTAAGCGACTTACAAAATATTTTCCTGCTGAATAAAACGCACTATCAGAGCCTCGATAAATCTCGCTTGTATGACATTTTTCAGGCCTTGCCGGCGGGAGCGCAGGCTGAGTTGGTGGGAGAGGTCATTAACGAAAAAACGGAAGCGGAGGCGCTTGAGCGCCAGCGGGAGTACTTTACGGAAAGTGAAGAAAGCGAGCCTTTTGTTCTCGGTGGAAATGTATACGAGCTTCGACGTTTCAAGACGCTGCCAAAACTTTCTATTTCAGTTTGTCCCCGGTGTGCGAGCGCATCAATATTAAGCGGTGAGCTACGTAATGTGCATGCTGTTCCGCTTGAGCTCGACGACGCGAAAGCGGAGGGTATACGCCAAAGGCTAACTAACTCGCTTCCGTTGCTGGATACTCGAATATATGCATGTTTGTCATGTGGGCTGGTGATAGGACAGACGCAATCTGGCAACTTGCAAGAGCAGGTCAGGAAGTATGGGCCGGAGGAGCTTCGAGCAAAACTGGAAGAAATGTCCGACCCGGGAGGCTCTACTTCCAGAGCGAATGCATCTGATCATCCAGACGCATCGTGACTTTGTCGATACCCTCGCCAAATCCGTCAATTTCGGACTTTTCTATCGCAAAGCCATAGCGGGCGAAGAAACCTTGGGTGTGTTGTGAGGTTTCAATCATGATGTCTTTTCCTGCATGGAGGCGTTTTGCTTGCTCCAGCCGATGCCTTAGCAGCTGTTCGCCCAAACCCGTTTTATGTCTTGTTCTGGCGAGCATGCCCCAGGATAAATAGACTGTGTCCTGATAGAGGCGTAGTCCGCCGCAGCCTACGAGCTGACTATCCAGCAGGGCGACGTAATACCGGTTATCGTCAGCCTGGGTTACGCTATCGAGGAACTCACTGAATTGTTCTCTTTCATGAGGCGCGAAATATTTGTCGAGATTGCTGTCGAAAACACGGAGGCAATCCTGTTTATGGATAGCGGAATAAAGTTTGATTTCCATGGTGCGTGCTCCTGATTTTGCCACGTCCTGCCTGTTGGCCATACAGATCGCAAGATTAAGTTGCAAGTTGCTGTTCTGCAAATGATTATTGGAATCCGTCGGATTTGATTCCACGTCGGTCGAAAATGACGTTAGGGATCTTGTTGTCCGTTTTCGAAAGAAGTCCCTAAGCGAGGAGAATGATGGATATAAAGCTTTTTCAGGTTGACGCCTTTACCGATGAAATCTTTGGAGGTAATTCTGCGGCGGTGTGTCCATTGGAGGCCTGGTTGCCTGACTCTGTGTTGTTGAAGATCGCACAGGAAAACGCCTTGGCGGAAACGGCCTTCTTTGTGCGCGAAGGGGATGCGTTTCATCTGCGTTGGTTTACACCGGAAATAGAGATGGATTTATGCGGCCATGCGACCCTCGCGGCAGCGCATGTTTTGACGACGCACCTTGGATATGAGAGTGACTCCATTGTATTCACTTCTCTTAGTGGAGAGTTGCGAGTGACCAGGCGGGAAGGGCGGTTGACCCTGGACTTTCCCGCCCGGCCGCCGAGTGCGGCGCAGGCGCCGATGGAGGTGCTGGAGTCGCTTAATATCCTGCCGTTGGAAATCTTGCGCGCGCGCGACATCGTGTTGGTTTACGCTGACGAAGAGGCGATCCGGGCGCTACAGCCAGATAGAATGCTGATGGATCGCATTAACCTGGATCCTGGTGGTGTAGTAGTGACGGCGCCGGGGAAAGAGGTTGATTTTGTATCCCGTTTTTTTACGCCGCAGGCGCATATATTTGAAGATCCTGTCACTGGGTCCGCGCATTGCTCCCTGGCCCCATACTGGGCTGCTAGGCTTGGCAAGACCTCGCTGACCGCAGCGCAGTTGTCGCAACGTGGAGGCCGCATGGACTGTGAAGTGTCCGGCGACAGGGTGCTGATATCCGGATCTGCAGTGACTTATTTGCGCGGCGTTATTTCGATCTGAGCAACGGCGTTGGCGTTGGCCCTAAGGAGCGTTTTTCTTTTGCGCCGGTTATGCCATTATCCAGCTTATACTTTGAATTTTGTTGAGATCACGGCGACTGCGGATGACCCCCGGCGAATCAGAAAAACTTGTACTGGAACATGACGCAGCCCGTTTGTTTATGCGCCACTATGAGCGTCTAACGGGAACGCCTATTCGGCATATCTGGCATAACCAACCAATCAAACCGGATGTTTCCTGCTTTTTGAATGGCGAACGCCTGGATCTGGAAATCGCTCACTTATATGGTTCGGAAAAAGAAGCCATGCAGTTGCTGGGGCGAGATTTGGATAGCCATACATTGCATGAGTTACAGGCGTTGGAAGAGTCCGGCGCCGATGGGCGCCTGCTCCGGGCGCTGAATCGGATACTTGCCAATAAAGCGCTGAAGACCTACAAAAGCGAGCGGGTATGGCTGGTCATTCGCAATGCCCATCCCGCATGGCGAGCCGATGAAATTCGGGAATTGCAGCACTGCATTCAGGTGCCTGACAGCCATCCATTCGAGCAGATATGGATGGTGGCGGATATGAAGGCGGAAAGCGGCATCGTGCAGTTGTTTCCCTGACGGAAGCGACGGCGGCGCTGTTGGGGGCGCCGCCGTCAACTAACCTTAACTCTGAGTGTCGTCGTCCATCGCGGCGGTCTGGAACACTCCTGAGTTTTTCTCCTGTTCATACTTGAGCGCAGCGCCAGCGACTGGCGCGCTTTTGCCGGTGACGATCCACTGTTTTATGCGGTTGGCGTCACCTACGGGCGTACGTCGGCCGTAAGAGTCCAGCAGCACCATAGCGACGGGGCGCTCGCCGACATTGGCGAGCATTACCAGACAGCGGCCAGCTTCGTTGATAAACCCGGTTTTGCTCAGATTGACGCCCCAATCACCTTGGCGCACCAAGAGATTCGTGTTGCGGAATTCCATTTCGTTTTCAGTTTCGCCCAGCTTGATCATGTGGCTGGGAGTAGTGGTGTAGTCGCGGATGAGTTTATAACGTGACGCGGCGGAGACCATCTTGACCAGATCCGATGCGGTGGAGACGTTTTCCATGGACAGTCCGCTGGGCTCGACAAAGCGCGTGTCGCGCATACCCAGGGCTCTCGCTTTATCGTTCATGGCGCTGACAAAGGCCGTCATGCCGCCAGGGTAGGTACGACCCAGCGCCAGCGCGGCGCGGTTTTCTGAAGACATCAGGGCCAACAGTAACAGTTCACTACGAGGCAAAACTGCGCCAATGCGTATCCTGGAATAAGTGTTTTTCCAGGTATCGACGTCCTCTTCCGTAATCGTCAGCATTTCGTCCAGCGGCAATTCCGCATCCAGCACCACCATGGCGGTCATCAGCTTGCTGATGGATGCGATAGGCGCCACTGTTTCCGGGTTTTTGGCGAACAACGTGACGCCGCTCTCCACATCCACCACCTTGGCGTTCACAGAACCCAAACTGATGTTTGCCGTATCCAGGCTTTGCAGGTTTTCAGGGAGAGTGGTTTCAGAATCAGCGAGTACAACCGAGGAGCAGAATAAAAGAGACAGAGCGATCAGGATGTTTTTCATAAATGGCGCAACGTTGTAGTCAGGTCTGAAAAGTATCTTGCCGCACGAACCCCGACCGTAAACGGGTGTAAGGCGTTAAACAGGGTCTATTGCTCTAGCATAGACCAATTGTGTGATTTTGCACCCATGGAGCGACAAAACTACACAATTCTATACCTTTTTAATCAAAAGATTATGGTGTTCTTTTAATGTGGTTTAGGTCAATGGGAAATCCGGTATAAAGCAAAGGTTTAGCGTGGATTAGGTCACGCCGGGCAGGGTTGTTTAATAGGCTGCCTGGACACAGGCAGGGTTAAGTTTTCCCAGCTGAAAACCTGACTGCAACGAATGACGAAGTCCGCTCGCAAGGCTCCAGAAGCGCTTCGCATCGTTTCGCGCCTAATGGAACGCGAGGATGTCCCCAAAATATAATCTCCGCTATATGAATAGTTGGAGATTTAGGAGGAGTCTAAAGAATAGGCGCACTAGAGCGCGCCTTTCCTTTATTTGAAAGTCACCATTGGCGTGGCTTTGGTGTTACTTGGCTTTGATGTGATAGCCAAGGATCAACGACTCCAGAATGATGGACTTCGCCAGATGGATAGCTTCAGCTTCGGAGGCGCAGTCAATTTGAGCCCGGCTTTCACTTTCTTGAGGAGCGCCATGTAAGTGGAGGCCTGTGAGAGAGCATTCGAATAAGACGCTGGTATGGCTTACCTTGAGGTTAAGGTGATGGAAAGGCCCATTGACCTCGTCACGCATGCTCTGCTGCAAACATATGGTTTCCTCTAGGGATACTGAAATGGCGTGCAAAGGCGGTAGCTGCTCTCTGCTTATGGCTAATGCCTCCAGATCCAAGGGCTTGTAGTCGCTGTATTCGTGGCCTGAGCGCGCAATCTGGTCCAGACGCTGTAGGCAATCCAGGCTTTGAGACGTGTTTGCAATAGCGAGAATGCGCGGTAAGCGTCGCAAAGTAGGCTCCTCGTTACACTGTTTTCCCCCCGGTAAACCCCGGGTCCGGAACTCCGTTGCGGCGCATAGTGCGGAGATGGTGGCGGGCTTGTCGCCGCCAAGCGTCCAGGCCCGCGCCGCTAGCAGATCTAACCAGTGCATAAAGCGCGGCTCTACGTTATGTAGCTGGGTGAGAATCTCCGCTTCCGTTGCTTGATATAGCCAATGCCTGATATCGGCTTCAGGCTCTATGGTGCGCATAAGGTAAAGAGTTTTAGTCATCTGCGAAGGTTTTATATGGGGTAACTCAAGCAGCTCTGCAAATGCAGGTAAAGCCCCAACTCCCTGAATTCGCAACGCTAATAGTCCATTCCACACTTTGAGGGAGCCTTTCTCATCAATGCTATACTGCAGCATCTCTTTGAGATAAGCGGATAGTGCTGCAATGGCCTCAGGGTGACGATACTCTTCCTTTATAATCCGCTCACATACACTTTCAGCAAGGTATTTTTCAGGGTGCTTGAAAGCATCAGGGAGATCTTCTGGTTCCACATCCGTCGCATACTCGTCTTCATCATCAAATTTAGGCAACGCTTCAGGAGCGACGCCGAGAGCGTATAGTGCGTCTCTGGCGGCTTCTTTGATGATAGCGTGTGCAATGTCGAAAATACTGGCTTCTGAATATATGTTATAGCGGATGTCTGCTTCAAAATCCGTCAGCTTGAGTTCGGCGGTAGCTCGTAGAGGGCCGTAGGTTCTGGGGTTATTGTTACGATTTCCCAGCAATCGGCGTGTCCATTCCCGCCAATGTGCATTTTGCGGATCATCTTTCAGCAAGGGGTAGAGCAGCCCGGATTTGATATCCAGGTCGTAGTAGGGGGCGATGGTTTTTCTCTCAAACAGTGACTTCGCTGCTTGAATCGCCGCATTCGGGTCCAGTTTGGTCCAGGCGATGACGGCTTCGGTGTACCTCACCAGCGTGAACTCTCTTAAGAAGCTGTTTGCGTCATTAACGTCAAGGTGGGTAATGCGAGTTACGTAGTCGGCGATAAACCCAGTGTGCTGCTGCAACCCTAGATCGCCAACCACTTGCAGAGCGTCACCAAAGGCGCGCTTGAATAATGTCGGGAGGTCGCGGAAGCTGAGGATTTTTTCTGCAATCTGCTCGGCCGCCGGCATACGTTCTTTCAATACCCAATGCACTGCCGCCAGATAGTGGTTCTGTATGTCTGACATGTTGCTCAAGGTCAGCCCTTCCTTTTTGCGTTTCTGTGAAAGGGCTTCCTCATTCCGGCGGGCGACTTCCAGTATATCGAATAGCCGCCAGGCGGCTTTTTGCAGAACCTCATTACGGCGGGGATGCTTGCTGCTGTGCAGACATTGAATGACATACTCCAGACGATCATCTTCTGGACGCAGTTGCAGTACGGCGGCCTCCAATGCGGAAAGGGCGTTGTCATCGTCGTATTTGCCGAGCGTCAGGGTTATGCCGGGATAGGCTTTCTTGTTCTCAACATCGAACTTCAGCCCTGAGCGGAAGGCGGCGGCGATGGGCAGCGACAGGCGTGAATCCAGCATATCTGGACGCCAACTGTATGGCCATTCGTTATGGGCGTAATCAGTTCTTTCGCTGAAGTAGGCTTTGACAATGCTGGCGAAACTTTCGTCTTTGGCGGCGATCGCTTTCAACGCCAGGTCATGCATGGCGACATCGTCGGGGTACTCCGCTATTAACGCCAACGGATCCGCGCCTTTTTCTATTTGCTCTTGGAAAGCCTTCGGAGTTAACCGTTTGGTCTGGGTTTCGCCCCTGGCCTTGAGCAGCGCGGCGCGCAAGCTGGGTTCAAGCTGCTCCGGCGCGCAATTAGCCTGAGTCTGGGTTATCAGGTTGCTTATTTTTTTACGATTCAAGCTTCCGAATCTCACCGAGCCGGTTTTTTGCTCCAAGGCCGCGAGCGTCTTGCTCAACGCCTCTGCAAGAGCCTGGGTGATGGCGCCCAAGGCGCTGGCATGCTTGACCAGATTGATGGTTTCGCGGCAAGCGTTGTGATTGCCAAGAAAGAAATGCGCGAGCATCCAGTAGGTCGCCAGCGCGGGCTCTTGAGTAAGCAATGGCTTCTCTTGTTCGTAAACATCAAAGGCCGGCGCCTTGTCCATTTTGGCGGCGAAGGCGTGGATTGGTTCGCCGGAAGGGTGGCCATGCATCCACTCCGTGCGGGCGAATAGTTGCTTGGGATCGTGGTAAAAGGGGCGCTGCTTGATCTCCGCTTCGGCGAAGGCGTTAAAGTCCTCAATCGCATGCAAGGCGGCGTCGGAATGTTTACAGACCCATTCCTCCTCCTCACCGGATTCTGAAATGTGCGGGCCTTCCGGCCAGCGGTTGACGATGAAGTCTGCGATTGAGTAATACTCCTCCGTGGAGGGCTCGCCACACTCGTGGTCAAAGATAATCACGCGGGCTGTTCCCAAGGGAGACGGCAGCATATTGACGAAGCAGGCGTCTCCGCTGGGGTCTTCACCCAACATCGCCATACCTGTCAGCAGGCGCAAAATCATCTCAAAATCGGACAGCGAGGCTGCGATAACCTCAGGGCTGGTACTTTGGGGGCGACTTAACGGCTCCCCCTCCAGCACCCAGGTATCAAGAATGGCGTCGCTATGGCGATGGTAGGCTTCCAGGCACTCCGCCAACTCAATAACTTCGTCGGGGACGGGGTGACCAAACAAGGTTTCCGTTTCCTTCGCACTGTCGTGGAAGTGGCCTTTTTGTCTCTGGGCGATGTCTAAGAAGTCCTTTCTATCCGTGTCCTGATGCAGCATGTAGTAACTCATGATTTCTGCGAGCCTGCCGCCCAGCAGGTCATTGCGCGTCAGTATGGGATTATTCATGTTTTATCCGGGTTGCTGTTTTTTCAGTGAGACAATTATTCCTGTGCGCAGGAATCGCGTTGAAAGGCGCGATGGTGCGCGCCTTGTTGACGAAACGCTTTATTAACCGCGTTTCTTTGTTTTTTTAGGGACAGGTTTATCTTGATTGTAGCCAAGAATCATGGCCTCAAACGCCATGGATCGCGCCAGTGATAGCGCGGCGTTTTCATTCTGGAGGGGGATCTGTCCCGCGCTCTTCAGCTCCTCGTCCTCCATACAGGTGCGGAAGTAGAGATTGTGCACGCCGCACTCAAACATGACGCTGTCGCTGGTGGGGGTAATCGTCAGCGTGTAGATGGCTTCGTCATCGTCGGGGCCTTTAATAGGCTGCTTGAAACGGATGGTTTCGCCTTTGCTGACTTGGAACGCATTTGCATCGGGCATGGCGCGGCGGCGGGATAGGCTGCTGGCATTGAGAGGGTACAGATCCGCCTTGTCTATACAGCGCTTGAATTTCTTTAAACTGCTATCTATGCGTTTATCGCCTTTGAACCGCGACAGGATCTGCGGCAGTCTGATCAGCGTCGGTTCTTCATCGCTCCAGTCCCCCAGTGGAAATGACAAGCGGTGATCCATCGCTTGAGAGAGCGCATTGAGCAACGGCTCCGAATCCTGATCTTTAGTGAGGGCGACGGCGTGTGCGGCGATTAAATCCAGCCAGGGTAGAAAACGGGGAGCCGGATTGGCGAGTTGCGCCAATAGCTCAGTTAAGTCTGCGCCGTATAACCACTCGCGTAAGCTGGCTTCAGGCTCCACGAAACGCATGGTATAGAGAATCGAGTTGAAATGGTCCGTCGCCATATGCTCCAGTTGCAGTAGGCTGGCCAATACAGGCTGAGCGTTTACTCCCTGAATACGCAAGGCGCGCAGTCCCTCCCTTGCTTCGACTCTATCAGTGTCGTCTCCGCTGTATTGCAACAGGTCTGTTAAATATTGGGATAAAGCCGGTATGGCTTCCGGAGAGACGTGGTTTTCCTTGTAGATGCGCTTGCATACATGGTCCAGATCGTGTCTTTCCGGATGACCCAGGGCGTCAGCGAGCTTGTCCACATCGACATAACTGGCGAACTGGTCTTTCTTCCTTTGAGTCGGGGCTTCGGCGCAATCTTCATTGAGTGCGCGATAACTGTCCCAAGCGATTTCTTTGAGCAGAACTTGTTCGGGAAATAAGTCGTTATAGCCGGAGTAAAGATGATAACGGACGTCCTCCATCAGCGACGTCAGCTTAAGTTCCCCCGCTGCGCGCAGGGGGCCGCAAATGCGCGTGGCGTTACTGCGATTACCCAACAGTCGGCGCGCCCAGCCCAATAGTTCGGCATTATCCTTATCATCCTCCAACAAGGCGTAGAGCTGCCCGGATTTGATTTCCAGGTCGAAATACGCACTCTCAGTTTTGCGCTTAAATAGTTTTTTAGCGGTGGCTTTGGCCGCCTTAGGATCTAACTTGCACCAGGCGATGGCGGCCTCAATATAGTTCAGCAGTGTGAGGTCTTCGATGGTCATTTCAGTATCGTCAACTTCAATCGCTGCGACACGCGTTACGTAATATTTAGCGAACTCCGCATGTTCTTTCAGGTCGTGGTTACCGGCGAGCCTGAAGGCGTCTCCCAATATGTGCTTGAACAACCTGAAATGCTCACGGTTACCGAGAAGCTTGTCGGCGACCTGTAAGGCTTCGCTGGAGCCTTCCTGCAAAAATATATGCGTCGCCGTTAGATAATGGTTCTTCACATCGATCATATTATCCAGCGTCGGGCCTTCCTCTCGGCGCTGCTGGGCTTGCTCCTGCTGATTTTTCAACGCGGCTTCCAGAATATCGAACAGTCGCCAGGCGGCTTTGCCCATCATTTCGTTGCGACGGGGATGCTTGCTGCCCTGCAAGCATTGAATGACATACTTCAGGCGATCATCGTCCGGAGGCAGTTGCGATACCGCTGCTTCCAACGCAGCCATTGCGTTGTCGTCGTCATACTTACCAAGAGTCTGGGTGATGCCCGAGTAAGCTTTTTTATGATCTGCGTCGTACTTCAACCCGGATTTAAACGCAGCAGCCAAAGGCAGTGACAAGCGCTTGTCTATAAGCTCTGGCTGCCGCTCGTAGGGCCACTCATTAAACGCGTCTCTAGTGCGCTCTTTGAAATAGGCGGTGACTATTTTATTGAATTCACTGTCTTGTTCCGCCAGGGCGGCCAGCGCTAAGTCGTGTGTTGCGACGTCATCGGGGTATTCTTCTATCAGAGTAAGCGGGTCGACGCCGTTGGCGAGACGCTGTTGGCATTCTTCGGGCTTTAATCGCTTTATCTGAGTTTCGCCTCTGGCTTCCAGCAATGCTGTGCGATGCTTTGGCTCCAGGTGCTCCGGGGAGCAATTGGCTTGAGTCTGGCTTATCAGGTCAGTTATTTTTTGATGGTCAAGACGTCCGAATTTTGCTGAGTCCGGCTTGGTCTCCAAGGCGGTCAGTGTCTCATCCAGCGCCTCTGCAAGCGCTTGCGTAATGCTTCCCGGGGCATTGGCCTGTTTGACCAGGTTAATCGTATCGCGACAGGCTGCATGATTACCCAGAAAGAAATGCGCGAGCATCCAATAGTTCGCCAGCACTGGCTCTTTATCGAGAAGTGGTTTTTCCCGCTCGTACACTTCAAACGTTGGGGCTTGATCCATTTTTGAGGCGAAGGCGTAAGTGGGACGTCCGGAGGGATGACCATGCAGCCAGTCTGAGCGGCTGAATAACTGTTTGGGGTCGTGGTAGTAGGGGCGTTGTTTTATTTCCGCTTCGGAGAAGGAGTTGAAGTCTTCTATGGCTTGTTTGGCGGCGTCGGAGTGTTTGCTGAACCACTCTTCTTCCTGGAAGTCTTCCTCGTACTCCTCCTCATCCTCATCCTCTTCATCATCTTCGTCCTCATCATCCATGTCTTCGTCGTCCGGCTCTCTCTGGCAGTCCTCCTCCCAACGGTCGGCGACGAAGTCTGCAATGGAGAAGTATTCTTCGGAGGACGGCTCCCCGGTTTCGTGATCATAAACGATCACTCGGGCCGTACCGAGAGGAGAGGGGAGCATGTTGAGAAAGCAGGTATCGCCGCTGGGATCTCTGCCGATAATTTCGAGCCCGGTGAGCAGGCGCATAATCAGTTCGAAGTCACGGAGAGAAGTGGTGATGTCTTTGGCGCTGACTTTGTTAGGCAGGCTCATCATTTCGCCAGCAAGCATCCAGACATCTTGGGCGACGCCACTGTATCTGTTATAGGCGGTCATACACTCTTCGGCTTCGATAACTTCAGCGGGGACGGGGTAGCCGAAAAGCGCCTCCACGCGTTTGGCTTTGTCCTCGAATTTACCTTTTTGCTTGCGGGCGATGTTTAAGAAGTCCTTTCTGTCCGCGTCCTGCTGCAGCATGTAGTAGCTCATGATTTCCGCCAGCTTGCCGCCCAGCAGGTCGTCTCGCGTCAGTATGGGATTATTCATTTTTACTTCCAGGAAATGCAGGTCTCATAAATGAATGGCGTGTTTGTTCTGACAAACAGCATAACTCATATTTCGACATATCCCGAACCGACACCCGGGCCAGGAAAAATCCATGGCGCTTGAACATCAGGTAGGAGCGGAATACGACGAAATTGATCGATTCCGAGGTGACTTGTGGGGTGATGTCGTCAGCGCCATGGCCAGTGTAGGCTTCGATTCCGGCCCAGTAAGGCGAGTCGGCGCACACCAGTTCTCCCATATGATTGAGTTTGCAGAGTATCTCCGCCATGCCTTTGGATTGCGAAGGCGCAAAATGGCTGACGAATACGCCGTTTTGGATCAGCAGATTGTTCAGGTCCGCAATGTCGCAGACTTCTTCTTCGATATTATCGTTGGCGTACACTAGCTTGAAGCGGGTGAGCCGTGCGATATCCTGGTAGGTGGCGCGTTCCTCAAGCTCGGTCACTGAATAAAGAGTGAGCTCCCAACCAACGCCACAGATTTTTCCCGCCACTTTTGTCATTGTCTTCTTCCAACTCCCTCAATCGGCCTGGTCAGCGTTGAGTGTCGCTATCGCATCCGGTCGGCGCCGGATGCAGAAACATAATAGACGCCCATAACCGCACGCCACCTGGGGTGTACCCTAGGCGACGGTGAATAAACGCTTTGCAACACTGGCTGACTTTGCCGATTCCCTGAAGATCTACGTTATATATGTACTGAATTTACAAAATTATCCCGATTTCATGGAAATTTTGTCAAAAAAGTATAATTTTTTCGATGGTAGGTATTAGAGTTGGAAACTGGATTGGCGCATAGTAATTCTGCTTTAAGTCATTAAGGCCCCCTTTGAATATAAAAATAACACTTCTTCGGAGGTAACCTATGAAGTTTCTATCCCGCGCTGCGCTGGTTTCGGCAGCGACCATTTCCCTGGGGATCTCGTCTCTCGCGTCAGCGGTTGAGGAAATCACAATCGCTACCGTCAACAACGGCCACATGATCGAAATGCAGAAGTTGAGCAGCCATTTCGAAAAGGCCAATCCAGACATCAAATTGAAATGGGTGACGCTTGAGGAAGGCGTGTTGCGCCAGAACGTCACGCAGGACATCGCCAATAAAAGCGGCTTGTACGATGTGATGACCATCGGCATGTACGAAACGCCGATCTGGGGCAAACGCGGCTGGTTGAAGGAGATCAAAACCGACGCGTCCTATGATGTGGACGATATTCTACCGGCGGTTCGTAAAGGACTATCCGTCGACGGCAAACTCTATGCGGCGCCTTTTTACGGCGAAAGCTCCATGATCATGTACCGCAAGGACCTGGTGGAAAAAGCGGGCATGACTATCGAAGACCGACCCACCTGGGGACATATCAGAGACGTTGCGGCGGCGCTGCATAAGCCTAAGGACGGCGTTTACGGAATCTGTCTGCGCGGCAAATCCGGATGGGGCGATAACATGGCGTTTATCTCCACCATGGCCAACTCATTTGGCGCACGCTGGTTCGATGAGAAATGGAAGCCGCAGCTGACTACGCCGGCCTGGACGCACGCCGTCAGCTTCTATGTTGATCTGTTGAAGAACTACGGCCCGCCTGGCTCCAGCTCCAACAGCTTCAATGAGATTCTGGCGCTGTTCAACGAAGGCAAGTGCGGCATCTGGATCGACGCCACTATTGCTGCGTCATTCGTCAGCGATCCCAAACAGAGCAAGGTTGCAGACAAGGTCGCCTTTGCTCAATCGCCCGTCGCTGTGACCGATAAAGGCGCCAACTGGCTGTGGGCGTGGTCGCTCGCTATTCCCGCCGCGACCAAGCATGCTGAAGCGGCGCAGAAGTTCGTCACCTGGGCCACTTCCAAGGACTATATTCAACTGGTGGCCGAGACGCAGGGATGGGGCTCGGTTCCCACCGGCACGCGCACCAGCACCTACGAAAACCCTGAGTTCCTGAAAGCGGCGGTATTCGCAGCGGCGGAGCTCAAGGCCATCAACTCCGCCAATCCGGAAGACAACACACTGGAGCCGTCGCCTTATATCGGCGTGCAGTTCGCCGCTATTCCTGAGTTTCAGGCGATCGGCATGGCGACCGGGCAGATGTTGACCGGCGCCTTGACGGGCAGCGTGTCCGTTGAAAAAGCGCTGCAGTCCGCCAATGTATCGGCGGATCGTCAGATGCGTCAGTCCGGCTATTACTGATCCGCACTTCGCGACATGAGACAGGCCGCCTGCGCCGTCGTGTTTATGGGCATTCACGGCGGGCTGCAGGCGGCGACTCAAAGCGCGAAGCCGTCTGCGGATCTTAAGAACCCAGTTACCAGAGAGTATTTCGATGCAACGTGCTGTAACGCGAACGTTACTCGCTCCGTCCGTCATCTCACTGTTGTTGTGGATGATCGTGCCCCTGGCGATGACGATATATTTCTCCACCATCCGTTATAACCTGCTGTACCCTGGCGAGCATAACTTCACTGGCTTGCTGAACTACGAATTTTTCGTCACCGATCCCGGTTTCTGGCCGGCGGTGAACAATACGCTGATCCTGCTGGGATCGGTGCTGGCCATTACGGTGGTGCTTGGCGTGGCGTTGTCCGCCTTGATCGACCAGCCTTTCTTTGGTCGCGGCGCCGTGCGCGTATTGCTGATTTCTCCATTTTTCGTCATGCCTACGGTCAGCGCGTTGATCTGGAAAAACATGATGATGAACCCGGTTTATGGCGTATTCGCCTGGATTTCCCAAATGTTGGGAATGGAGCCGATGGACTGGCTGGCGGATGTCCCCCTGTTTTCCATCATTATCATGGTGAGTTGGCAGTGGCTGCCGTTTGCAATTCTGGTATTTGTCACCGCGTTGCAGTCTCAGGATACCGAGCAAAAAGAAGCGGCGCGTATGGACGGCGCCACCAGCTGGCATATTTTCCGCTATCTCACTATTCCCCATCTGGCGCGTCCCGTCGCCGTGGTGATCATGATCGAAACTATATTCCTGCTGGTGGTGTTCGCCGAAATTTATGTTTCCACCGGCGGCGGTCCCGGTTATGACAGCACCAATCTGGCGTATCTGATTTACTCCCAGGCGCTACTGCAATTCGACGTGGGCATCGCGTCCGCAGGCGGCCTGTTTGCGGTGGTGTTGGCCAATATCGTGGCGTTTTTCCTGATTCGCGCCATCGGCAAGAACTTAACGGTGTGAGGCGCTTATGAATCTGAAGCAAAAAAACCAACTACGCACCTGGCTGGTGGGCGTCTCCGCATGGGGGATCGCGTTGCTGCTGTTTTTTCCGATCCTGTGGATGTTTCTGACCTCGTTTAAAACCGAGCTGCAGGCGATTTCCACGCCGCCCACACTAGTGTTTGAACCGACATTGGAGAACTTCTCTCTGGTGCAGGAGCGCAGCGATTACTTGAAGCACGCCATTAACTCCATTGTGACGTCCTTCGGCGCGACCATTCTGGCGTTGCTGATCGCCATACCCGGCGCATACGCCATGGCGTTTTATCCCGGTAAGCGCACCAAGGATCTATTGCTATGGATGTTGTCCACCAAAATGCTACCGGCGGTGGGCGTACTGGTGCCGATTTATATTCTGTTCCGTGATTACGGGCTGCTCGATACGCGTATTGGTCTGATCATCATTTTCACCATGATGAATCTGCCCATCGTGGTGTGGATGCTGTTTTCTTACTTTAAAGACATCCCCAGGGAAATACTGGAAGCCTGCAGGATGGACGGGGCCAGCCCCATGGGCGAGGTGGTGAAAATCGTCATGCCGCTGGCCTGGGGCGGTATCGCCTCCACCGGCCTGTTATCTATCGTGCTGTGCTGGAACGAGTCGTTCTGGTCTCTCAACCTGACCGCGGCGGACGCGGGCACGCTGACCGCCATGATCGCCTCTTACTCCAGCCCTGAGGGTCTGTTCTGGGCCAAGCTTTCGGCGGCTTCCACGCTGGCCTGCGCGCCCATCGTCGCGTTCGGCTGGTTGTGTCAGAAGCAGTTGGTGCAGGGCCTGACGTTCGGCGCCGTGAAATAGTTTTCGAGGATTTATCCAATGAGTTATCTGAATATTAAAGATCTGCATAAACATTACGATCAGTACCATGCTATTCGCGGCGTCAATCTGGAGATCCAGGAAGGGGAGTTTATCGTTTTCGTTGGCCCGTCCGGGTGCGGTAAATCCACGCTGTTGCGTTTGATTGCGGGGCTTGAACTGGTCTCCGAAGGCTCTATCCATCTGGACGGACGGGATATCACCGAAGCGCCGTCTTCCAAACGGGATCTGGCCATGGTGTTCCAGTCTTATGCGCTGTATCCGCATATGACCGTGGCGGAGAACCTTTCCTTCGCCTTGCGTCTGGCGAAACGACCGCAGGCGGAAATTGACCAGAAAGTGCGTTCCGTCGCCGCATCCCTGCAACTGGATAAACTGCTGGCGCGCAAGCCACGCGAGTTGTCCGGCGGGCAGCGGCAGCGGGTCGCCATAGGCCGCGCCATCGTGCGGCAGCCCAAAGTCTTTTTGTTTGACGAACCGTTGTCGAATCTGGACGCCGCTCTGCGGGTGCAGATGCGTCTTGAACTGGCGCGTCTGCACAAGCAATTGGGGACCACCATGATTTACGTGACTCACGATCAGGTAGAGGCGATGACGCTGGCTGACCGGGTGGTCATTCTCAATCAGGGCCAGATCGAACAATGCGGATCTCCCATTGACCTATACCAGCAGCCGGCGAATCGCTTTGTCGCGGAATTTATCGGCACGCCGAAGATGAATATGTTGGCGATCGATCAAGTGATTCACGGCGGCGAAAGCGTCGAAGTGCGTGCGGCTGACGCCCATTTGCGTCTTCCGGCGCGGGTGTTGGCGGACAATGTCAGCGCGGGGTGGAGTCTGGGAGTGCGGCCTGAGCATATCCATATCGCACCGATAGGCGATGGACCGGTGCAGGGGCGTATTGAACTGATTGAAAACCTGGGCTCGGAAGCCTATTGCCATGTACAGGTGAACGGTTGCGGCAATCTGGTGGTGAAATCCGCCGCGCGCAGCGGTTTGCTGGAAGGTCAGCAAGTGAGCCTGAATTTTGATGCGGAAGAGATGCGTTTATTCAATCCGCAAAATCAGGCGGTGTATGTGAATGGCGGGGAGACGGCTCATGTCTGATAAGCGTTCTGGGGCGAACGACGCGACTTTGCTCAAGCTGTCCTATGATCGTTCGCAAGTAAGATCGTCGGTCGTCCATCTTGGCGTAGGCGCTTTTCATCGGGCGCATCAGGCCTATTATTTCAATGCGCTGCTGGCCCATGAAGACTGCCTGGATTGGGGCATTACAGGGGTGAATCTTCGGCCCGCCGATAGCCCCGCGTTTGCTGCGTTGCAGGCGCAGTCTGGAAGCTATGTGCTGAAAACCGTCTCGCCCGAAGGTGAGGCGCGCTATGAAGAAATTGGTGCGCTGATTCGTTTGCTGGATGGCGCGGTGTCTCCGCAAAGCGTGGATCAATGCCTGGCGGACGGACAAACGCAATTGGTCACCATCACGGTGACGGAGGGCGGATACTATCTGAAGGAAGATGGCCTGCTGGATGTCGCCCATCCTGAAATCGCCGCGGATCTGCAGGGCAGTGGGCGCAATACGTTATATGCGTTCCTGCATGCAGGCCTGAGAGCGAGAATGCAGTCCATGCAGGGGCCTGTCACCCTGCTGAGCTGCGACAACCTGCGCCATAACGGCGATACCCTGAAGACTGGTTTTACCCAGTATTTGCAACTGGTCGGGGACGCCGAGCTGTTGACCTGGCTACGTGACAACGCGAGCTTCCCCAACGCTATGGTGGACCGCATTACGCCGCGCCTTTCTCCTGAACATTCCCGTGACGTAAGGACGCGATTCGGTGTCGCCGACGCGTTGACGGTGATGGCGGAAGACTTTGTGCAGTGGGTGATTGAAGATGATTTCGCCGGACGGCGTCCGCCGCTGGAGCGCGTCGGCGTGACGCTGGTGGATCAGGTGCAGCCCTATGAGGAAGCGAAAATCCGCATTCTCAACGGCGGCCATACCGCACTGTCCTATTTGGCCGCTTTGCGCGGATTTCCCACCTACGACGCCGCGGTGCATGATCCTGAGCTGAGAGTATTTGTAGAGGAATTTGAAGAGCAGGAGGCGATTCCGGCGTTAGGCGATTCGCCCCTGGATTTACACGCCTACTGGCGCAAGGTGCTGGCCCGCTTCGGCAACCGCAATATCGGCGATCGTATTGAGCGCATCTGTGCGGACGGCGGCAGCAAGTTCCCAATATTTATTCTACCGACTTTGCAAGGCGGCTTCGCCGCCGGCCGCACGCCGGAGCGAACGCTGCAAGCCATCGCGTATTGGTATGTCTTTATGCAGCAAGTGCGCGCCGGTCAGGCTCCGATTGCCTATTACGAGCCGGAATGGCCGCGGCTGGAAAAACTGTTATCCGCCCCGGATGCATTGGCGCGTTTTGTCGCCGACGCCAAGCTCTGGGGAGATCTGCCGCAGCGCTATCCTGAATTCGGCGACTTGCTGCGACGTCATATTGAGTCGGCGTCTCGCGCTTTTAACGACATTCCCTCTTTTAAAAGGAAAGACACTGTGAGTTATCCCATCGAAAACCTGACTAACCTGCAGGGTAAAACTGCCTTGGTGACTGGCGCTGGCGGCGGTATTGGCGCGGCTGTGGCGGAGGCGTATCTGGCCGCCGGCGCTTCTTGCGTGCTCTGCGACTTGCCCGCAACGCCGTCGAAAGAGGCCGCTGCAGTGTTGGAACAGTACCCTGAACGCGCCTGTTATGTGCAGGCGGACGTGACGGATATGGCGTCGGTGGACCGTCTATTGGCGCAGTCGGTTGAACGCTTTGGCGGCGTGGATATTCTGTTCAACAACGCAGCGGTATTTGACCTGGCGCCGCTGCTGGAATCCAACGAAGCCATGTATGAACGGATATTTTCCGTAAATGTGAAAGGGGCCTTTTTCACGATGCAGAAAGTGGCGCAACACATGGTAGACTCGCAGAGACAGGGCAGAATCATCAATCTGGCGTCCCAGGCTGGGCGTAGAGGTGAGGCGTTAGTATCGCACTATTGCGCGAGCAAAGCGGCGATCATCAGCTATACGCAGTCGGCGGCGCTGGCGCTGGCCAAGCACAATATCACTGTTAACGGGATCTCTCCAGGGGTGGTGGATACTCCTATGTGGGAGCAGGTGGACGCGTTGTTCGCCAAATATGAAAACCTGCCTTTGGGCGAGAAGAAACGGCGGGTGGGACTGGATGTGCCGCTTGGACGCATGGGCGCGCCGGAGGATATCTGCGGCATGGCGCTGTTTCTGGCGTCGCCGGCCTCAAACTACATTACGGCGCAGACATTCAATGTGGATGGCGGCAACGTCATGAGCTGAGCAGTAGGTTAAGTCGATGCGGAAGATGAATAAAGGCGTGCCGGAAATCGAGTTGACGGATCGCAGCGCGGGCACCGTGCGTTATATCGAGCATGGATTCCCCAGCGATTTGATTCGTTGGCACGTGCACGAGGAGTACGAGCTGCATTTCATCGTCGCCACCACCGGCAAAGTCTTTATCGGCGATTATGTAGGGCTGTTTGGGCCGGGACAGTTGATTCTGACTGGCCCCAGGCTGCCGCATAACTGGATCAGTAAGAATGACCCGGAGTCCGAAGTGGAGCTACGGGACATGTTGCTCCACTTCAATCACGACACCATTGAGCAGGGCATCAAAGTCATTCCCGAACTGAGCCAGCTGCTGCCGATGCTGGAGCGTGCGCGCTCCGGCATCGAATTTATCGGCGTCGATCTTGATGAGGTGCGCAGCCGCTTCGCAGAGATCCGCGACGCCACCGGGCTGGCCCGCATTGTGCTGTTTTTTGATTTCATGAATGAGCTGGCGGCCTGGCCGAATTACCGCATGCTTTCCACCATGCAGATCAACTCGAAAGCCAATGAGACCATGCAACGCAAGATCAATACGGTGGTGGAGTATGTGATCAATAACATTGAATCGCCGATCAGTCTGCAGGAGGTGGCGGAGTTGGTGGGGATGACGGACAGTCATTTCTCGCGCTTCTTCCGCAAGGCTACCGGCAATCGTTTTGTCGAGTTTCTCAATCGTATCCGCGTCAGCCGAGCATGCTGTCTGCTGGCGGAAACCGATGAACAGGTGGCCAGCATCTGTTTTCAGGTGGGCTTCAATAATGTCGCCAACTTCAACCGGCGTTTTCAGGAGTTGAAGGGGCTTACGCCCAGAGAGTACCGGCAGCAGGCGACCCAGCGTTTTTAGCCAGGCTGGGATGCGTTACTCGTTCTCCACTTTCGCCTTGACCGCTTGGATTTCCTCCAGTTTGACTTTCAGTATAGCCTCCAGCTTGATGAGCTTTTCCAGCGTGTCGACGTCTTTTTGCCGTTCGTACAGTTGAGTGACGGTGCGGGTGATTTCATTGAGAATCGGATGCAGCTTTTCGAACTCCTCAGCCATGGCGTGTCCTCCTACATTCTGAATAGACACCTGATAAAGTTTTTGTACCCAATACTAATTTTATAGAAGCAGAACACAGCTTTCGCCAGCCCGGCGCCACTGTGCGTCGTCACGCAGGGAATACGTCGAAATGCTAATGGCTCGGCGTTTGTACGGCGAAATGCCGCGGGAGACAGGGCCTGGCATACCCAGGCCCTGTCGGTTGCCGACGCATAGAAGGGCTCTATCTGTCCGCCGGATTAACTTACTTTTACTCTTCACATGCCTGCACTATTTACATGTCCCCACTATTAATCTGTCTCTGTTATTGCGGAGCGTAAGTCGCCGGCAGGCTTAAATCGCCGGAGGCCACATCCCATACATTGGTCACGCACAATAACGGACTGTGCACATTGGCGTTGACGCGCAGGGCGGCGGTGACGCCGTCATACTGGAACGCTTCCGGGAACCCCATGTCTTTGAGTGGAACCCGTGCGCGAACCTGCTCTCCCTTCAGCTCAGGCTCATAACCCGGGCTATCGATAAACAACGGCAGTCCAGGCCAGGTCGCCGGCAGTTCGGGGTGAGTGTCTGGGGGAATGTCCTTCACTTTCAATGCGCCCGGGCCGCACTGTTCATCGGGCGTCAGCACCACCCAGTGGCTATGCCAGAGATCGCCGTCATTATCGAATTTGCCGTCGGCGTTTTCGTCGAACTTTGGCGTGTCGTCAAAGTCTGGGTGCGCGGTTAGTACGAAGGCGAGAATGCCTTGGTTCGATGCAAACCCCACTGCGCTGCTATTCAGCGAGGTCGGCCACACGTAGCTGAATACTTCGCTGCCCGCCAACTGCCCGATGGCGTTGGGCTTCAGCGCGCCTGCGCCATTGCGAACGCTGTGTTCAAAAACAGCGTAAGGTCCCTCGCGATAAACACGGGTTTGAATCAAGTCGAACTCAGCCTGAACCGCCTTATTAACAGCGGACTCAATGTGCGTGGCGGAAGGCGTATGGGCGCAGGCGCCAACGGAAAGCACCAAAGCGCTGCATGCGAGTAATCGGGATGTAAACATAGAAAACCTCTTTTGGTATTGAGTCGAAACAGTATGTAGTTTGCTTCTGTTTAAAGTTTCGAGTCAATACTATGTGTGTGTTTGGCCCTCTATTTGTTTTTATCAGGCTGATAGGAATTGCTTATCAGGTCGCCCGAATAGGAGCGATACGCCAACGCTGAGGTTGTGATTACAGTATTGTGTCGATAGTATTTACTGATGTCTGACAACCTTATTTTTGAATTTATTGAACGTATCGGCTACGTCATCCGCACAGAGTGGCGCAAGGCGTTGCTGGAATACGATCTGCAGCCGGTGCATCTGGATGTGCTGCGTTATTTGGCGGCCTGCAACCGCTATTCGGATACGCCGCAAGGCGTCGCGGAATATCTGGAAATTACCAAAGGCACAATATCCCAGAGCATCAAGCAGCTTGAATCCAAAGGCTTTGTGGAAAAGCAGGCGGATGCCTCGGATCGGCGCATGGTGCATCTTCATCTGACGGAAAAAGCGCAAGCGCTGCTGGATAAACTCACGCCCCCGCCTGGGTTCGACGCCGCCATGCGTAACTTTTCCGGACAAGAGGAAGCCGCCTTGCTCGGGAACCTGCGCGATATCCTGGCGCAATGGCAGATAGCGCGTAAACGGCAGCGCTTTGGCGTTTGTCACACTTGTCGATACTATCAACCCGGCGGCGCCGGCACAGGCCAATGCGGGCTGACCGGAGAGGGGCTGTCTGCGGAAGACTCGCAAAAAATCTGCCGCGAGTTCACCTGACCCTTTAGCCCTGGCATGGGAATGGCTAGGCTTAGTCGGTCACCTTTTCTTATGCGGAAACAAGTAATGAAAGTTCTGATTGCTCCAGATTCGTTCAAAGAATGCCTGTCCTCCCAGGAAGTCGGCGCCGCTATCATGGCGGGCGTATTGCGCGCTGCGCCTCATGCTCATTGCGAAGCCATCCAGATCTCCGATGGCGGCGAAGGCTTTGTTGCGGCGATTCTCGCCAACAAGGGCGGTCATGAACGCTACGTGATGGTGCGCAATCCACTGAGTGAACCGGTAGCGGCAATGTGGGGACTGTTGCAGGATGGCGCCACGGCGGTGATAGAAGTCGCCGCGGCGACAGGTCTGCATTTATTGACGCGGGGGCAGCGTAATCCTTTTCTGGCAGGCAGTTGGGGTAGTGGTGAAGTCATTCGCGATGCATTAAACGCCGGGGCCAGGCGCTTCATGATCGGACTTGGCGGCAGCGCCAGCAATGACGGCGGGGTAGGGATGCTCATGGCGTTGGGGCTGCGCGCGCTCAATGCACAAGGTGAATCGATCGCTCCCTGCGCGCAGGGATTAAGAGAGCTGACCACGCTGGACTACAGCGGACTGGACCCGCGCCTGCGCGAGTGCGACATCACCATCGCGCTGGATGTGGACAATCCTCTGTGCGGGGAGCAGGGCGCCTCGGCGGTGTTCGGTCCGCAAAAAGGCGCTGCGCCCGCTGATGTGGCTGAACTTGACGGCTTGCTGTTCCACTGGCTGAGGTTAAATGAGCAAGTATTGGGACGAGAGTTGGGTGGAATTCCTGGTGGCGGCGCTGCAGGCGGGCTGGGGATGGCGTTTGTCGGCGTGCTTGGCGCGCAAGGACGCAAGGGCATTGAATTGGTGTTGGAGCTCAGTGGATTTGACGAAAAATTAAAGGGGGCGGATCTGGTGTTTACCGGAGAAGGCTGTATGGATAGTCAAAGTCTGCGAGGCAAAGCGCCACTGGGCGTGGCGCAAAGAGCCCAAAGCGCCGGCGCGCCCACCATTGCGCTGGTTGGCGCGCTTTTAGGCGATGCGACGGCGGCGCGAGCAATGGGATTGACCGCTGTCTTTCCCATTGCGCCAGGGGCAGTCACTCTGGACCAGGCCTTGGCGGATGCCGCCGTCAACCTGCGTCGCAGCGCGGAAAATGCGACAGCCTGCTTCCTTGCTGGACGAGGCTGACGAACTCTTAAGCGGCGGCGACTTCCGTGGCCGCGGCGATTTGCTGTTGCGCATCGGCCAGAATGGACTCTGGATCAACCATGATGCGGTCTGCGTTGATAAAGGTCACATCCTTGATTCCGATGAAGCCCAGAACCTGACGCATATAGGCGGAAACAAAGTCGGCTGCGCTGTTCACTGGCGTGCCGCCGGTGACAGTCACCACATACGCCTTTTTGTTTTCCAGCAGTCCAACAGGGCCCTGCTCGGTATAGCGGAAAGTCACTTGCGCGCGGCAGATCTGGTCGATATACGCTTTCAAGGTGGCGGGGACGCTGAAGTTATACATGGGCACGGCGATAACCAGCGTGTCAGCTTCCTGTACTTCCTTGATCAGACTGTCTGACAGCGCCAGAGCCTGGTTTTGCGCTTCAGTGCGCTGATCCGCCGGGGTGTAACTGGCGCCGATCCATTCTTCCGTGACGAAAGGCAGTCCGCCGGACACATCACGGGAAACCACTTCCGCACCAGGGCTAGCCGCGACCAGCTTCTCGGTAAGCTGTTGCGCCAGCTTGCGGCTCATTGAGCTTTCCGCACGGGCGCTGCTGTCGATTTTCAGAATGCGAGTAATTGACTGGTTCATGGATATCTCCTGAAAGTTTGGCTGTCGTTTAGATGGGCTCACTATATTTGTTGAGTTAAAAGGGATAAACATGGCTGCAGGGAAAATTCTGTTGCTAAAATGAGAACAATTAAGCGAAACACATTCGGAGGAGCGCATGAGCCGTTTTGAGGAAATGCAGATTTTCGCCAAAGTGGTGGAGACTGGCAGCATCACCCGCGCGGCGCAGGTGTTGGATATCGCCAAGTCAGCGGTGAGCCGGCGTTTGGCGGAATTGGAATCCCGTCTGGGCGTGCAGTTGCTGGTGCGAACGACCCGCAAATTAACGCTGACCGAAACAGGGCGCAGTTTTTACGAGCGCTGTTTGCGACTGTTGGAGGATCTGGCGGAACTGGAAGAGTCGGTGACCAGCGAGCACAAGTCCCTGAGCGGTAAGCTGAAGATCGCGGCTCCGTTCACGTTCGGAATGATGCACTTGGGCTGTGTTTTCAATGACTTTATGCAAATGCACCCGAATCTTAACTTCGATATCAATTTTAATGATCGTCAAGTTGACATCGTGCAGGAAGGGTATGACCTGGCGATTCGTATTGGACGCCTGGTGGACTCCACTTTGATCGCTCGCCCAATCTGCAAAATCCACACGGTGATCTGCGCCAGTCCCGCCTATCTGGAGAAGTTCGGCGAACCCAAAACCCCGGAAGAATTAACGCAACATCGAGTAATTCATTACTCCAATCTGCCAAACAGTATCTGGCGCTTTTGGAACAGCAAGGGCGAATGCATTGAGGTGAGTGTTAATCCCTGGCTGCAGGCGAACGCTGGCGATTATCTGCGGCAAGCGGCGATCAATGGCTATGGGATCGTGACGCAGCCTAATTTCATTTTGTACAAGGAAATCGCCAGCGGAGCTCTGAAGCCCATACTGACGGAATACCAACTGGTGGAGTCTAACGCGTACCTGATTTACCCCCATACCCGCCACCTTTCTCATCGGGTGCGTACTTTTGTGGATTATGTTCTGGAGCGCTTCAAGGGGACGCCCTACTGGGATCTTCCTCTGAATGAGTACTGCGAAAGCGCGGGCTGCCCGTCGCCCTCCGACTTCAAGCCGCTACCGGAGGACGGGGCGCCAACCATGAAATAAAGAATTCGGCCAGTCTTGAGCTGCCGCGGGTTTGCGCCACGACAAAAATTTCCGGCAGTTCGGGGAGACCTTCTTCCGGTCCCACCACCCGGGTTCCTGGCTGCAGCGCATGCTGAGTGCGGGCGCTGACCGCCAGATTACCGCGCACCGCGGACATCAGCGCGTTGAGGTTGTTGGTGGTGTAAGCTTCCTGCCAGACAATGCCGGCGGCCTTGAGCGCTTTTTCACTGATTGAGCGGAATTGGCAGGGCGTGGTGAAGTTAGCCATGCGCAAAGGGACGCCGGGATCGAATTGAAATTTATCCGACGCCACCCAGACCATCTTCGCTTTGCTGAGCACTAACTCGTCTGCAGAAGGGTCCTGAGTCAGGCGGATAATACAGTCAAACTCTTCCTGTTCGAACGCGTTATGCAAATGCATGCTGGAGGCGGAGCGCACGTTAAGTTTTATCAGCGGATACTGCATGGCGAACTTGGACAGCTCATTGGTCAGGTCTCCGTCCACCAGAGAGCGGGAAATACCGATGGTTAATTCGCCTTCAAACTGCACGCCCTGAATGGCTTTCAAAGCTTCGTTCTGCAAGTCCAGAATCTTGCGGGCGTAAATCAGCATGGTTTCTCCTTCTGGCGTCAGCTCTTTACGCCGTCCCACCGTTCGGAACAAGGCGACGCCGAGGCGCTCCTCCAGGCGGCTGAGCTGCATGCTGACGGTGGACTGGGTTTTAAACAGGCGTTCACTGGCGCGCAGCACGCCGCCGCTGTCCACGACGGTGACGAAGGTTTGCAGTAATTCCGTGGAAATATCAGGTAGCTTCATATATCAAATATCTTGAACTATATGATCATGAAATATTGATTTTTATGAATCATAGAACGAACTAAGATGAAATAAAAGTTCAGTACAGATCCAAGAGGGTATGAGTATGAAAGCACTGACTATGGCGGAAGTGTTCCTGATGACTGAAGCCGCTCGTGAAGATCCCGCAAAGAAAGCCCGTACAGTGGACTATCAAATAGAAGAGGATGGAAGTATCGACTATCGCTATTACATCAATCGGGCTCATGAAATGCGAGCCGAGTATGCGCACTCTTTAGTGCGTAAGTTGTGGAGGAAGCTGCGTGGCTGAGCTGAGTTTCCAGTCTACGGGAACGTCTTCCATCGCCAGTCTACCGTCTTTGTCGCTGGAATAGCGGATTCTGACAGCGCCGCCTTCCACGACAAAGCGGATCGGCCACTTAACGATTTGTCCTTCCTGACCGTACTCCACTGGCGACGAAGCCAGCGCTTTTTGTAAGGGTTGCCCGCAGGCGTCAAAGGATGCAGGGGGACTGAACAGGGAAATGCTTTCTATTCTGTCCGGCCAGCCGCTTACATGAAGATATAATTCGTAGACGTTATCGCCGACTTTCTGGCTTTCCAGTAACTCGTAAATATTGCCGAACAGGCACTCCTGCGAAGCCGCGTTACCACGACTGTTAGCTTTAAAATACAAAGCGAGTCCCATCGCCGGCAATATTATCGCCAGCACAGCAATCAATTTTGAATAGTTCGAAATCCCCATGCCTTCATCATGCGCCTTCACCGACTAGCGCTCGTATGTTAGCAGAAACAATTAGGATGAGGCGTCCCCTCCGCATTAAACTGGGTTAACCTTTGGCTCAGTAATGAACCTGAGCCGTTACCCGTGCGGCTGTTCGTATAATGTCGTACTGCTGACGCATTGTTTGTAGAGGTCTGATCCGGCGTTATGGATTTACTGAGAGTATTGTTGTCGCTGACGTTATTCGTCGGCGCGGTTATCGGCGTTGTAAGCCAGTTCACCCATGGATTTAACGGCTGGATACTGGCCGCATCCGTTGGGGGATTTATCCTCGCTCACTATGTCTGGCCAAGTAAAAAGCATCGTCATACTGATAGCGGTTGGCTGGACGCGTTGGACTGGCTGGAGTTCATCATCGACATCGGTTATGAACTGGTCATCCTGCCCTTCCGCCTCATCCGCATGCTGTTTCGCGATGGGGATGTCGGCGTCGATTTGTAGGAAAGCTGCAGAGGAGATGGCCGATCATGCAGGAAGCCTTTGTTTTCGATTTTAACGATGGCAGGCAATGTCATGCTGCGACCGTTCAGGACGTGGAGGGCGGCATATTGCTGGCTTGCTTTGCCGGTCCCAGAGAAGGGGCGCAGAAAACGGGGATATGGGGAGCTGAATATCATGGCGGACGCTGGCGCAACCAGCGCCTCCTGGTTGACTCCCTGCAACCAAGCGGACGCCGCTACCCCTTATGGAATCCTGTTTTCTTCAGAGCCGGCGATGGTCTCTTGCTGTTGTACTATCAAGTGGGGCCGAGCCCCTCCCGCTGGTGGGGCGCTTATATTGAATCTGTGGATGCGGGAGCTACCTGGTCGCAACCGCGATTACTTGAGAGCGGTAGAATCGGGCCGGTGCGTGGGCGTCCGGTCGTGTTGTCTTCCGGCGTTATGCTTATCCCAACCAGCACGGAAAATGAGGGGTGGCGAATCTGCTTTGAGCGCAGTGAAGACGGGGGTAAAACCTGGAGCGCGCATGGGCCGAAGGCCTCGTCTTTGTCGGCGATTCAGCCCGTATTGCTGATTCATGGACAAGCTATTCAGAGCCTTTGCCGCACGGCGGAAGGTTTTCTGGGAGAGTGTTGGTCGTTTGATGAAGGCCTAAGCTGGACTGATTTGCGCCTGACGCATATACCTGCGCCGGATGCCGCCATTGATGTGGTGCGCGCCAACGACGGTCAGTTTCTCTTGTTTCATAACTCAGGCGCGGCAGGTCGCTCTGTGCTGACCATGTCCGCCTCGACTGACGGCGAGCAATGGCGACCTCTCCATGTGCTTGAAAACGGTGAGGGCGAATTCTCTTACCCGTGCGCCTGCATGACTCGCTGCGGCGATCTCCATATCGCTTACACATGGCGGCGCGAGACGATCAAGCATGTATTCTTCGCCGCAGAGGAGCTGCGCAGCCTGATGTGATGGGCGCGGTTTGATTTTGTCTCTATTGAGGCGGTGGGCCGCCTCCTGGTTTTGATTGATTAAGTCGTTGTATCGTTGACCAGAATCTCGTTTAGAAGTTTTTCCAGGCTTTCCACGTCCAAAGGCTGACTGTCGATCACCTCGATGCGGCTGTCCGGCGCTTCGGTGACGGTATAAACGGTGACGCCTCCATTTTCCGCGTTGATCACCGCAGCGCCTTCCGAGGTGCGAAACACGCCTTTGCAACGCTCTACATTCAGGGAGTAGACAAGGTTCAGCACTTCCTTCAAGTCGAAAAGGTATTTCGGGGAGAAGACCCAGCCGCAACTGAAATAACCGTCGCCGCGGTTTTCTTTGCGTACGATATCCTGTTGGGGCGTGAGAGCGATGTCGATAAAGGGAAGCTTGCTTTCCGGCGACGGCGGAACGCTGTAGTCGCTGGGAGCGGCGGTATGTTCCAACCAACTCGGGTCGACGCGTCCGTGATTGATCCAGCCAATAGCGTCTTCATGCAAGTCGGGTCTGGCGGTCTTTACCCATTCGTAAAACGTTCGCTTATCCTCGTCAGAACATAAGTCGGTTTTGTTGGCGACCAGGATATCGGCGACCTGAACCTGCTTTCTGAAATTCTCATTCTCGCTATAACGCGGGTCATTGACCTTTCTTGGGTCCAATAATGTCAGAGTCGCCTGAATGCGTACGATATCCCGGTAGTGTTCGCCGTTAAGCGTCGCGATGATTTCATCGGGATGTCCAAGCCCGGTCGGCTCAATGAGCAAGCGGTCGGGTTTGCGCGCCAGCAGCATGTTCAACCCGATTTGCATGGGTAGACCATTTACGCAACACATACAGCCGCCAGGGACTTCTTTCACTAACGCTCCCTTGCCGGAAAGAATGGCTCCGTCGATGCCGACTTCGCCGAACTCATTCACCAATACCGCCCAGGTCTCATTGACGGGTTTTTGGTCCAGGAGGTGAAGAATGGCGGTGGTTTTTCCGGCTCCCAGAAAGCCGGTGATAATACTGGTGGGGATTCTGTTAGGCACTGCGTTCTGTTCTTTGGTTGGCATTATGCGAGTCCCTTTGCGTCGTCGGTCCGTGGAAACGGGTGTTATGTTATAACAAGTCTTTCCCTTGGACCAGACGCAATGAACTTGCAATGGCGCCGTTCGAAGAAACCCTACAGCTCGCCGGGCGTGGCGCCGAAGGCGCGTTTAAAGGCGGTGACGAAATTGGAAGGATGGCGATAACCGGCTCTGTAAGCGGCTTCGCCAATGCTTAGCTCTTTTTTCAGCAATGCATCACGCGCAGCCTCCAGTTTCCGCTGCCGTACGTATTCGAAGACAGTGCGCCCGTAGGCGAGTTTGAAGCGACGTTGTAAAGTGCTGACGCTCATGCCCACTGCGGCGGCGGTTTCCTCCAGTGAGTCAATGGTGTCCAGATGGGCTTCAATAAATTCTCTGGCGGTGGCGATGCGGCGACTTTCCTGAGACTTCAGGATGCCTGCGGCGCCAGTGCGAGGTTTGCTGACATGTTTCGGCAGCATCAGCATGCCGTCGCTGAGTAATTCCATAGCGCGGCTTTCAATATAAAGGCTCAAGAGCAAGCGGTTAAGGGGAGGAGGGTTGAGGATCTGCTCCGCCAGCCCAATCAAGCGGGCGGAGGCCGGCCATTTGGCGAACACGATATCTTCGCTGAACAGCTCTTTCGTATCGAAAGAGGCGCCCCCCTCGTCAAGACTGCGACATTCCAGCCATTCGCGACTGACGGAGATATTCACCTTAGTGAGGTAGCGATTGGCGCGCAGCCGGCGGTGGAAGATTTGCCGTTGGGGAATGCACAAGGCGAAACACTCCGGCCCTGCGCCGCCGGCTTCAAAGCTATTGTCCCCCAGATCGAAATCCAGCTTCCCCCTAAGAATGACCGATAAGGTTAGCTTCGGCGGTAGTTCCATGCTGGTGGATAACGTCTGTAGCTCTTTGAGGTCGCTAAGGTGCACGGAAAGACCTGACGGATAACGGGTCAACGCAAAGCGTCCTTCCATGATCGCGTCTTTACGATGGGACTCCGAATATTCAACCTGTTGCCGGTATCCGGCGTCGTTTGCCAGTCTGATCAGCTCGTCCGCGTCAATGCGGGGCGCGCTCGACTGAGCCGCGTTTACCATTTGGCGATACCTCATAACGTTTCGACGATTTTGCATAAGCATTGAGCCTTAATCGCAGCTCATGTTAACGATAATATAATTGATAATAATTCTCATTAATATATTCCGGCGTCTAATGATCGCATCCGGACGGCTTTTTGTCGTCCGGGGCGTTATTGCGCGTCGATCCGGCTGGTTCTTACTTAGAGGTATTGAAATGTCCTTTCATGTTGTCCGAAGGTTAGCGCGTTCCGCCCAAGTTCCTTTCCCTCCCGCCAAGCTGCCGCTTGCATTGCGCTGTGCGTCATTGGCTGTCGCCCTGGCCCCAGTGGCTGGCGTCGCTCAGGCAGAGGAGAGCACCAATCTGGCGCCGGTAACCGTTTGGGGGACGGAGGTATCCAGCTCATCCGTATATTTGGGCGAAGAAGACATCTCCATCAAACAGGCGGACCACCTCAGCGACCTGTTACGGGACCAGCCAGGCGTGGAAGTGGGCGGCACTCACTCCGTCAACCAGCGCATCAATATTCGCGGTCTGGACGATACCGATCTGGACATTCGCATTGACGGCGCCAGTCAAAACAACTTCATGTACCACCACATGGGCAACCTGTTGATCAACGCTGATATTTTGAAAGCGGTGGATATTCAGGTGGGGGCTAACTCGATAGTGCATGGTGGCTTGGGCGGCGGTGTTAATTTTGAGACCAAGGACGCCAAAGATTTGTTGAAGCCCGGTCGCGACTTCGGCGGTAGATTGTCTTTGTCTCACTTCACCAATGACGCCAATCAGGGCTCCCTAACTGGTTATGGAAAACTGGGCGACAGCTTTGACTTCCTGGCTTATATGTTGGTGAATGACCGAAAGAATCCCGAAGACGGCGATGGTGTTGAGAACGTCGGCAATGACGGCAAAATCAAAGATCACCTGATCAAGCTGGGTTATGACATCGGTGAGTATGATCGTCTGGAGTTTGGCTATGGGGCGTACCGGGACGAAGGCGATTACACCTACCGACCGGATATGGGACCGGCGACGAATACGAACATCCCGGGTAGCTCATTGCCGTATCCAACGGAATATAACCGTGACACTTACACTCTGAATTACGACATGGATCGCGGCGATATGCTGAATATGCGCCTGAGTCTGTCTCACAATGAGCTGGACTTGAGGCGCGATGAATCCATCGTTTCCGGTGGCGTCATTGAAGGCGAGGCGATCAACTCGGGAGTGAACGCTACAGCGCAGACGTTGACCGAAGCGTTTGGTTTGGAGCACTTGTTCACCTATGGCTCCGATATCCTGCGTCAACAGGGTATCTCCTATAAAGATGGGGAGCAGCTGACTAAAGAGAAGGCGCTGAACATCGCCTTGTTCGTAGAAGATCGCGCGACTTTCGATAGCGGTCTCGCTATTACGCCTGGCGTCAGAGTTGATCGTTATAACCTCGACTCCGCGAATGCGGATAAGACCTACACGGAAGTGTCAGGCGCGCTGGCTGTAGAGATGCCTGTAACGGATGCGCTAAGTATTCGCGCCTCCACGACTCAGACGTTTAAAGGGCCTGAGTTGTCGGAGATCTTCAATAACGCAGGAGGGGTTAAGACACCTAATCCGGACATCAGACCTGAAGACGGCCATAACGAAGAGTTTGGCGTTAACTATTTCAAGCCTGGAATATGGGGAGCCAAGTCTATCGCCGCTGGAGCAACGTTGTACCGGACCAAAATCCATGACGTTATCCAAACAAAAGAAACTGAGACGATGAGTATAGATGAGAATGTGGGGACTGCGGTCATCAGCGGATACGAGGCCAGCTTTAAGTACTCGTTGACGGATTTATCATTGATGCTGACCTATGCCTCCATGGATTCGGAAGTGCGTCGTCATGATGGTTCGATTACGCCGCTGGATCGAGAAATTGGAGACACTATAGGCGTTATCGTAACTTACTATGTGCCCAGCTCTGATCTGACGTTTGACTGGAACGCTCAATTCGTCTCAGAGGAAGACAATGTAGCCGAAGGCTCGGAAAATAAAGAAGGTTATCAAGTGCATAATGTGTCCATGCAATGGCTGCCGAAAGGTCAGCTTGATGGTGTGGCGGTGACGTTCGGTATTGAAAACCTGTTTGATGAGTTGTACACCGCTCATGCTTCACGCACTGGCATCAGCAATCACCCTAGATTTGGTGAGCTGTTGTTGAATGACTATGAACCTGGACGTAACTACAAATTGACGCTGGCGTATTCGTTCTAATGCTTGCGTAACAAGGACGCTTATCAGTGATTCCGGCAACGGGGCGCTTTGCGATGAACTGCGAAAAGGTAGCCCCGGGCCGTCGGCTCTCTGCGTTGAGGGTCTTAACAGAAAAAGGAAACATCTATGCTTAAATCTGTCGCGACAGTACCCACAGACTCTGCGAGCCTGTACCTCAACAAGCTTTGCAAACACTTTCGCCATAAAGTGCCGGCGGAATGGGATGATCATGAAGGTCGGGTGCAGTTCAAGCCCGGTACTTGCGTGATGAAAGCCGATCAGGCGACGCTGGAAATGGTTTGCGAGGCGGAGAACGAGGAAGCGCTTGGCGTGGTTCAATATATTCTGGACGATCACCTGGTTCGCTTCGCGCGCAAGGAAGATATTCAGATTAACTGGCGCCGCATCGATTAAGCCGCCAACGGTCTTAGCTGTATTACGCGTTCGTCCGACGTCTTCCGGGCGGCGCGTTTTTTCGTTTGTGGCGACGTGTTTTTAGCGCAGGCGCAAGAAGTCGCCAAGATGTGATGGCGGAAAAGCGTGGCGAATAAATAAAAAAGGAGCAACAGGGCGTTGCTCCAAGAGGGGGTACTAAATCGCTTGCGCAACAAAGTTCTTCAATTGCGCCATACCGACGGCGCCGCTGTGATTGGCCACGGCCTTGCCATCCTTGAAGACAATCAGAGTCGGAATGCTGCGAATGCCCATGGCGCTGGCGATCGCCTGATTGTCATCGACATTGACTTTGACGACCTGAATATCGTCCGCCATCTCTTCCGCTAATTCGTCCAGCACCGGTGCAATCGCCCGGCATGGACCGCACCACTCAGCCCAAAAATCCACTAATACTGGTTTGTCTGAATTGATGACGGCGTCTTTAAAATCTGCATCTGAAATGTGCTTTACGAATGCGCTCATGGCTCACCTCGAATCTGAAATTGGGTAACTGAGGCAATAATGGGGATGAAACGCAAACAGGACTAATTGACCTTTTATATGGCGCTGATTAGTAAAGGTGATGAGGGCCTGAGGAGGGGGCAGGGCGCTTGTTTAAGGTTTAAAGTGCGCCGCCAGCTCTTGCAGTTTTGCGCCCAATTGATGCAGATTGCGTATAGTTTCCTCCACTTGCCGAATGCCGCTGACGTTGCCCTGGCTCGCCTCTCTTATGCTTTGTATCGCTTGGGCGATTTGATCCATACCACTGATTTGTTGCTGACTGGTGGCGGCGATCTGAATCGCCATCTGGCTGGAGGTTGTGACGTTGTCCATGAGCGCCTTGATCGCTTCGCCGCTGAATTGCGCCCGCTGTGAACCAATCTCGACCGCTTTGTGGCCCTGCTCTGCGACCAATACGGTTTTGTTCATCGCCTTCTGAATGTCCGCAAGAATGGCTCGTACTTGTTTGGTCGCGACTTTGGACTGCTCCGCCAGGGATTTGACCTCCTGCGCCACGACGGAGAATCCGCGCCCGACTTCCCCGGCTTTAACCGCTTCAATAGAGGCGTTCACGCCTAACAAGTTCGATTGCTCCGCCAAATCGTTTACAGCGGCGACTACATCGCCGATGGTCTGGGTTTGATCGCACAGTTGCGTAATGCTTTCGCCAATACCTTCCATTTGGGTGCGGATTTGTTGCATTCCCTGCAGTGTGTCATTCACCGCGGCATGCCCTTCCTTGGCGACTTTACGGGTTTGCTCGGCGCTTTCGACGACCGTCTTGGCTTTACTGCCCGCCATCAATGCCGTCTGTTTGACTTCTTCAACTGTGGCGGCGATTTCGCTAATGGCGGTGGCGGTATCCTGGCTGCTTGTCACCGCTTGATTGACGGAGCACATGATCTCTTCGTTTGCGGTTGCAAGCACGGAAATGACCTCATGTAACTCTTGGCGTAGCCGGTTGGCCTTTTCGTCAGCCAACTTGCGCTCGGAGATGTCAAAAATGCTCGCCAACACCATGGGACCCTCATCTGACGCCATAGGGTTCAAGCCAATCTCGACGGGAAACTCTGTTCCATCTCGTTTGCGTCCGTACAGCTCTCTACCTGCTCCCATGCTGCGGGTGCTGGGATAGGCGAAAAAGGCGTTGATAAAGCTGGCGTGGCGACTGCGAAAGCGCTCTGGAATGAGAATGTCGACAGGGTTGCCGACCACTTCGTTCCTGGGATAGCCAAATATTTTCTCCATTTGCGCATTCACCAATGTCACCTCGCCGTGTCGGTTGACAACCACAATGGCGTTGGGGGCGGACTCGATGACCTGGCGAAAGCGTTCCTCGGCGCGTTTGCGTTCAGTGATGTCGATGATGCTGGCCATCGCCAGGGTTTTGCCTCCAGAGGGAATCGGCGTCAGGCCGATTTCAATGGGGAATTCCGTGCCATCTTTACGCATTCCATACAAGTCGCGTCCAGAGCCCATTGCGCGACGCGCAGGGTGAGCGAAAAAGCTATTGCGCTGGGCAGGATGAGCGTTACGGAAACGGTGAGGAAGCAGCATCTCAACAGGATGGCCAATCAGTTCCTGGCGGGAATACTCAAAACCGAGTTCGGTTTGCGTGTTCACCATTTGAATAAGTCCGTCCTGGTCAATCAGTATAATGGCGTTAGGGGCGTACTCCACTACATTATGCAGTGTCTCCCGTTCAGCTTTGCCACGAAACAGGCCCGCCTTGAACTGTTCCCACAGGGTGTTCTTCATACGTAAATTCCCAGCGATTATTCCCATCCTCTAAGCAAGAATAGACAAGATTTGCGGGAGTTGTCGGCATATACGTGATATCAGGTTAGGTTTCTGCGCCGCCAACCTGAACCGGCTTTTTGGTTGGGCGCATGGATAGAAAAATACCTGACACCGTGATGATGATGGCTATCAATGCGTGCAGATCCTGATACTCATCTAAAAACGCCCAAGCCATCAGGCTGGCTGAGATGGGGGTGGTCATACCGATGATGTTGTGCAGGGTTGGGTTCAACCTCATGGAAGACAAGTTGTTCAATAAGTTGGGCAGGAAGGTGGCGATCAGGCCCAAACCGGTGATAAATATCAGATTGTGTTGAGTGACTTTCACTTCTCCTGGCTGAAGAAACAGAAATGGCAGCAAAAGCGTGACGCCAAGTATGAGGGTTAGGTTGTTAATGCTTGTGGCGTTGACGACCACGCCCTGATTAACCCTTCGCCACAACGTGAATGAAAACACCGCTCGCAACAGCGCGGCGCCTAGGCCGAAGGCGGATCCGAAGAGTATATCCGCCACGGAGTAACCTTCCGCTGCATAGTCTTTTCCGTAGAAATAGAACACCAGGCCGGCAAATGCGACAAGAAACCCGACAAGCTCATTTTGATTGAATTCTTTCTGCAGGATAAAACGCAGAAGAAAAGTAAACAGCGGCGCGAGGGCGATCAACAACGCGGCGACAGCGACGGGAGCATAATAGAAAGAGAACGTCGCCAGCACGTAATAAAGCGTCATCATCAACGCCAATGGGAATTCTTGCGTCTGATAAGTGGAAGGATCGAGGCGCCTGAAAGACCGTGATTTGAGAACTATTACGCCGAAAATGAAAGCGACCAAAAAGCGTCCCCAGATGATATGGAAAACGCTCATACCATCAATGAACTTAACGAAAATCCCTGTCGACGCCCATAAAGTAGCGCATAGAAAGCTGTATAACATCCTGTTTGCCTATCGTTATTTTCCTGCTTCTTCTCTGGTAAAAGGCTTGCTGATGGGAACAATACTGCGACGCTTTTATCTGGCTATGAGCTTGAGCTTGAGCTTGTGGGAGAAGCGATTTTCACCGAAGCTAATCGCCGAAACCGGAAGTATGCGCAGCCCGTTTTGCAGCAATTTTTATTGTTATTATTTTTCAAGGGATTAGTAAATGGAAATAACCTGCCATTGCGGCAACATCAAGCTATCAATTGAACATCCGCCGGCTGAGGTTGGAAAGTGCAATTGCTCGATTTGCCGCAGGTATGCGGCTTTATGGGGATACTATTCCCCTGAAGAAGTCGAAATTGGATATGAGAAAGAAAAATCTGTTTTTTATATATGGGGCGACAGGGAATTGGAGTTCCATCGCTGCAACCTCTGCGGATGCGTCACCCACTATGTCACGACGCCCAAATGCCCGGGGGAAATAGTGGCGATTAATATGAACATGGCGCCTTTGGATGTGCTTGCGGCTATTCCTGTGCGTGAAATTGATGGCGCCGATTGATAGATATATATGGGTACGGAAGTGAGTATGGATGTAGATAAAGATAAACAGGTCATTTTTGACGTCATCGAAAGCGAGCATAGCGAGGGACTGGAAATCGTTGGCGTTCACTATGATTTGCAGTGTTTACGGGTTGATCTGGCGTCGCCGACGCTGGATGGCCGGATCAGCATGAATTTTGAGCGGCCTGCGGGATTCAGAGTGCTTGATGAGGGAGATCTGCTGGAGTTTTGGGGAAATCTCACTTCGAAGCTGGGATGGGCGTTCAGGATTCACGCTGGCGGCTGGCTGGAGCAGGAGTCACAGCGGTCGGGATTTGTGTCGCAGCATCATGAAGGGCTGCAGGAGTACCTGATCATTGGCGAAAACGACTGCATCAGCGTTCTGTCGCACGCTTATCCGACAATCATTTTTCCCGACGTCGCCTAGCGGCGTCGTCTTCCCTGTGCTGGCGCGCGTTATCGGGAGGACGATTTTTGTTTATCAAAAGCGCTTGGGCTCGGAATATAATAGGGCGAATTAATACAACAAAAACCAACTACACCTCTTACTACATCCCTGACTTAAGGATTAACGAATGGCATTTGATTATGGCTCCATCGACCTGGGGCTGAAAAATCCTTTCAAACTCGAAGGCGCCGTGACGGCTGGCAGAGGCGCGATTCAGGTTTTCATCGCTCTTTATCTTCTTGTGACGGCGGCGAGCGTGGTCAAAGGCGACGCCGCTTCAGGCTGGATCCTGATGGGCTTTGGCGTGCTCGTTCTGAGCATGGGCGTCATCGCCTTATCTTCGGGCGTCTATGCGATGCTGCGTTATTTTGTCGGGCGCAATCACCCCACTTCGCTGGCGAAAAATCAGAGTAAATCCCAGGCCAGTACGGCGGAGGAAGAAAAGTCATACGTGGGATATGACCATCAGCAGCTGGAAGAAATGCTGATGGGGCGCAAGAACACCACCTTTGTTGAGCCGAAAGGTTTGCTGGCGCGTTTGATTCACAGTCTTGTTCCCAAACTGCTATTTATGCCATATCCGGTCAGGAATATGTCGCAGCGCCTGTTTGGCGCCTGGGTAAACACGGCGGTGGTGCTGGTCGCCTATGCTTTTGTCGCATTTGTGTCGCTTGCCGGTTTTGCGGGAGAGGCCGGGGAGCTGGCCTTTCCTGTCTATACGGCGTTATTGATGGCCTATTTATTGTTTACCTGGAGAGCGGCAGGAAAACCTCTGGACCGAAAAGCGGAGAAACAGGTTGAATCGCTGGGCGGAGGCTCTCTCGCCAAGGTGATTGCGCTCTCGTTTATTATTCCGTTGATCGTCGGTCTGGCGTTGTCATGGGCCATGTCTCAGTGGAAGATCACGCGGGCGGACGTCGAAGGCTGGCTGGCGCAACTGCCTGACTTACACGCTGGGTTTTATATCGTCGGCGCGTTGCTGATCGCCGCTGTCTGCAGTGTGATTGTATTGCTGATGTTGAAGCAGCGCCTGAGTAGCGCTGAGCCTGTCGCCGAAGTATCCGAGCTGCGGGAGAACTGGCAGGAGTCTGTGCATCCCAAGGAAATTTTCATCAATCTCGATAACCTTGTCATGGCCAATCGCCGTTATAAAGAGGTCCCGAACCGCGTATATCGCGAACTCGATCCGAAACTGGACGAGCAGGTGGATGGCAAAGGCGGCTTTAGAGGGGAAATGATTCAGGAAGTGCAGCCGAAGGTTAGAGCCCTGGAGCTGGGTGAACTCTTCAAGAAGCTGCGAGTAACGGCATTGGTGGCGGGAAATATTCTGTTTGTTGTTGCGACTGTCTACACCCTGATGCTGGCGTATGCGCTGGTGGACCTGTATGCCTTTACCGCGCAGACAGGCGTTTCTTCCCTGAAAGAAATATGGGGGACGCCTCGCTTTGAAGAGTGGGCGGGACTGTTGATGAGTTGCGCGCATCTGTTTCTGATCGGCTTTCTGCTCAAATCTTTCGCCAGACTGCTCAGCGGCGCGGCGCACTTGTTCTTTGCGGAAATCCAGTTTGAATCGCTGCTGGTTTACTTCAAGTGTGAGGGCACTTTTACCGAGTCGAAAATCTCCACAGGAACAGGTATTCACGACAGCACCCGGTCGGAAAATACTCTGGTGCGGTGCAGCATTACGCCATGGGTGATCGTCTCGCGCATAGTTTCGACCACTTTCGCCGCCACTGGTATGAGGAACCTGGAGCATCCCAGACATATTCTGGAAATGCACAGGGACGACGAGCAGTTGCAGGAGATCAAGCACGACGTGGTGGCGTTTTTGAAGGACAGAGAGTCTATCGCGGCGATCACCAGCGAGAGAGATCTGGGCAACGCGTCGCAGATACATCAGCTAAATCAGCAAACCCGGGCTATTCCCACCCAGCAGACACTGGCTCATGATGAGGCGGCCGCGGGTTATCTCAGACAGGAATCGCAACGGGACGATTCGCATTAGCCGTCAGGCGAAGCAGTGGCCGCCATCTGCGGCGGCCTTGCTGATTACTCCTCAGTGAGCCTGTGAGCAGCTCAGGCTGCAAACCTGGTTACGCCCGTTGTTCTTGGCTTTGTATAGCAGCTCATCAGCGACGGCTAACATCTGTTCAAAATGTTCGCCGTTGGTTTCATCACAGATCCCGAAACTCATGGTGACGGTCAAGCCTTCGGCGATCTGATCCCATGGATGCTGCTCAATGGTTTTGCGGATTCTCTCCATCATTTCCATCGCGGCTTTGGGGGAGGTGTTGGGAAGCGCCAGCACCATTTCCTCGCCGCCGTAACGGGCCACGATGTCGCTGTTGCGGATGCTGTTCATGAGGATTTTCGACACCTGTCTCAGCACTTCGTCGCCAATGACATGAGAGTAGCCGTCATTGATGCGTTTGAAGAAGTCGATGTCTCCCAGCACCAGACAGAAGCCGTTGCCGTAGCGCAGCGCATTGGCGTGCAGCACTTTCACCTCTTCATTGAAAAAGCGGCGGTTGTAAAGCCCGGTGAGTTCGTCGCGAATACTGAGTTCTCTCAGTTGCTCCGCCTGCTTGGCGACTTTGTTGCGAGAGTCCTCCAGGTTCTTGTAAGCCTCGTGCAACTGGTTGTTCATCAGGTTGAACGCTTTCGCCAGAACGCCGACTTCGTCTTCGGATTTGACCGGCACCTGCTGCTTGAAGTCTCCCTCCGCCATGCGATTCACCGCTGAAGTCAGATGGTTAAGCGTGCGCACGAGACGGCTTCCTTCCCAAATCCCAAACGGAATGATGAACGCGATGGCCCCCAATGCGGAGAAGAACAGCGTTTCTCTCAACGTATGTAAATAGGCGAGATCCGCTGTCGACAGGTCCGGCTCGCCGCTGGAGAGCGCATAGGCCACCAGGCGGCCTTTTACCCAAAGCGAGTCAGCGTCTGACAGTTCTTCTTCTGTGAGCTTCTGACCAATTTTATAATCCTTGCCTCCGTGCAGAATATGGCCTTCTGGATCGGTAAGAACAAATGCGAAGGGCGGATCTTCCCCCATGCTGGAAGCGGATTGTCGCCTAGGGGGAGGCAGCCCCTCGAAGTAAGGCTCTTGCCCTTGTCCCGGCTGTCTCGCCATTGGCGGGAACCGGCGTCTTTGGTGTCGTTTTCGATTATCCTCTTCCGCCATGGCGAAACGCAGAGCGTCTTTTTCCGTGCCCCAGGAATCATGCTCGCGGATATAGCGTTCAATGGCGGCTTGAAAGCGCCCGTAATGCGCGTCCTTGGCATGCTCGACGAATTCATGCTCCACCATGATGGGCGTCATAATGGCGATAATCATTACGACTAGCAGACTGGTCGAGATAAGAGCCAGAACGAGTTTTGCTTTTAATGAGGTCACGGCGCTCTCAGTCAGTGGACGTGGTGAATTATTGTAGCCTTTCTCGAATAGGTGTTCCTACTTATTATAGTTCAGCGTGATAACGCTGCTTAGGTATGGCCAAACAGTATAAGGTCAGCCTGGACCCGGCTGACTTACCATCGGCGTATAAAAATTCAAGGGCTATATGAGGTGAATTTTTTCTATGTCGCCGATGATCTGTCATGCAAGACTGGATCGGCAAAAGAGAGTAGAGGGAAAACTCAGTGAACAGCTATCTGCAAAATAACTTCAAAGGGCTTGAGCTGGCGCCGCCCTTATTTTACACGTGGCCCACCGGAATCCGGTTTGAGATTGGGGCGCCGGAAGTAGATGTTTGGAGCGATCTTAAAAACGGCGTTTTGAATGCCCATTACTTTGAAAAGGCCATACAGCGAGCGGTTTCTATCTGTGACGCGGCTTTTTCGGCATCCGATGAAGTAGACGTTGTATTCGAGATCATTGGCCATCGTCGCCGCAAAATAAAAATGAAGAGTTATGTTTTGCGCCAGATAACTGATTCGGCGCGTAAGCACGTAAGTTTTGCGTCGAGAAAGGTGGAAGACAGTAGGGGCCTATATCTGAAAACCGCCTATGTGACTGGAGTAACCTCCAGAGAAGTGAATTACGCAAACATATTTTTATCCATTGTGAACACTGACTTCCCTCAACGGAAACCGTCGCTGCGTGGGCGCTGTTACTTTGTAAACCGAACTAAAGGCCTGATTCTTCATCTGTACGATGATCGAGGCCTGGATGTCATCGCGTCAGACCGAAGCGCTCTGAAGGAAATATACGTTCGCTGTAACGATTGGATTCTGAATCATGATAAGCCGAAAATCGATGCGCTATTTCTAGGTGAGTAGTCACACACTTAAGTGCTAGTCCGCTTGCAGCAGCTGCTTGGTCAGCAGTTTTTCATCCGAAAACTCACACTGACAGGCCAGCTGGAAGAACGGGGCTTGATGGTTCAGGATGCTTATTTTTTCTGACTTGGCCCCGCCGCGCATCACGACGAATCCCCTAACCAGCGCTTTAACCTGCTTGTTGGAGCACGCATTCGGGTTATCGTCCAGCTCATCCTCCATTAAATTGATCCCTGCAAAATAACTTTTATAAACATGACCTTATAACGTCACTTTGTACTTTTACGATGTAAACTCCTTGGCTCAAGACAAAGGAATTCATGCTACAAAAGGAGGCATTGTGAAAACCATAACCCCATTCATTATAGGCGTGAGCGCGGCGTTCGCCGGGCTGGCTGATGCGGCGCCGACCGGATCGGCGGACGCTTTCAGCGCGTTGGGCGGACGCCCGGAACTATACCGCGGCGGGGTGGAAGTGATTCCCTCTGACAACGGTGAGGTCACACGGGAATTTGCGGAAGGTCGGGTTTTTGAAGATCGTAACCGTAACGGCAAGCTGGACCGTGGCGAGCGAGGATTGCCGCGTGTGCGGGTGTCCAACGGTTATGATGTGGCGCTGACGGATCATCGCGGGTATTACAAGCTACCTGCGAAGTCCCGGGGCCTGAATGAATTTACCCTGTTTGTCACCAAGCCGGCCGGGTTCGAATTACCGGTCAATGAAGACAACGTCCCACAGTTTTCCTATCACCATATTCCCAACGGATCTCCAGAACTGCGCTTCGGCGGGCTGCCTGCCAGCGGGCCGCAGCCGAAGGCGGTGAATTTCCCCATGGTGCGAGGTCCCTATAAAAAACGCTTCAAAATTGCGGTATCCGGCGACACGCAGCCTTATTCCAACAACGAAGTCGGTTACGTGCGCGACTCTTTGGCTACAGAGCTGGCGGCGAGGGAGGATCTGGAACTGGTGATGATCGAAGGCGACATCATCGGCGATGACCTGGGTCTGTATCCCCGTCTGAAGAAGACGATGAGCGTCGCCGGCGTGCCGGTCTACCTGACGCCGGGCAACCACGATATCGATAACGACGCAACCAGCGATAAGCACAGCCTGGATACGTTCAAGCGCGAGTGGGGCCCCGCCTACTACTCCTTTGACGTCGGCGACGTGCATTTTGTCGTGCTGGATAATGTGCGCTATCCCTGTACGCCCGAGTCGGATAATGCTGACGGCAAACACGACTATTGCAACAATCCGGCGACGGCTCCTACCTATAACGGCGTCATTGATGAAGCGCAGATGGAGTGGCTGGCCAACGATATCGCCGCAACGTCGGAGCATAAGCTGATCGTGCTGAATATGCATATTCCGTTGGTGTCGTTTTCGGATATGGGGTCCACCAAGCACCAGACGGATAACGTCGCTTGGTTGTACGAATTGCTTAAAGGGCGTCCCGCGCTGGCGTTGGCGGGACATACGCATAACCTGGAAAACATCGTCGCCGGCGAGTTCTATCAGGGCTGGGATGAAGCGGTGGGGGCGGGTCCCACGCCGATACCCCACATTATCACGGGCGCCACGGCGGGCTCTTGGTGGTCCGGCGATTTTGACGACCACAACCTGCCCATGTCCATCCAGCGCATGGGAGCGCCGCGTGGATATATGTTATTCGAATTTATGGGGGCGCAATTTACCAGTACTTTCAAAGCCGCAGGTAAAAGTCCACAGGAGCAAATGTCCGTGGATTTCCTGTCGCCGACTTTTATGAACTGGTATCAATCTCTGAAAGAGTGGGCGTTGACTCCCGAAGGTTCCCGCTCGCCGACGCCGCCGTTGAATCTTAACGATTTACCGGACACCAGTATTCTGACGGACGCTGATTTCGCTGGCGGGGTTAGCGCGATCATCAATGTCTGGAACGGCTCCAAGAATACGCGGGTATGGACGCAGATCGATGATCGCCCCCCGGTCGAAGCGGTGCGCACTCAGAGTGGAACCGGTGAAGGCAAGAGCAACAGTCTCGATCCTTTCGCCCTGAAGAAGCAGATGTATGTGTATCGCTACGCCGCCAGGAGTGAGTCAGGAGAGGAGCGAGCGCAGGGGTTTGAGCTGTTTAGCGGCTCCCGTTTTGGCGTCGCCGATCCGCAACCCTCCGGCGCGTCCATGTGGACGGAATCCTCTAATCACATCTGGGCGCTCACTATTCCAGCGGACCTGGAGCAAGGCGCGCACATATTGAAGGTCAACGTGCGTGACGGCTACGGTCAGGCCTTCACTAGCGTAAAAGCTTTTGAAGTGATGGACGAGCGGCCGGCGCCGTATTTCCGCAAGGAAGTGTTTGAATAGTCCTCCAGCAAGCTGGAGACGCCACTGCCGGGGTTGGCCCGCGGCAGTGGCGTGCGTCAGGCTGATCCTCTATACGACTTGTGCGCCCCGTTTACGCAGCCTCGCCATACCAATCCACATCAGGCCGCCGATAAACAGACTCTGCAATAGAGCGGGCTCAGCCACCACTGTCACGCCGCCGTTATTGACGGTCACCGCAATAGGATTGCCGAGAGAATTACCCAATGCGTTGACGACGACAGAGAAATAGCTGAACCCCGGCGACAAGGCGGTGAAACTGAGGGACGCGAGCAGAAAGGAGTTGTCTTGGTGGGTGTCCAGATCCGCAGGAATATCAAGAGATAGATCGAACAGGTTCAGTTCCCCGGGCGCGAGAAGTTCAGCGGACATAGGATTCAGCCCAAGCCCCAGAACATCCAGCTGGTCGCCTGGATCCAGCGCAACGCTGTCCATCACGCCATTGCCGTCCGCGTCGGCGGCGTCAATAGCGACGGCGCCGGGATCAAAACTGAGATTAAGATCAAAGGTGGACAACGACGGCGCGCCGCCAGGCGCCAGACCGCTGATAGCGATATCCACGGTAAACAATTGACCTGGAGCCACGGCGGTGGTGGAAGGATGGATTGTAATGACCGCAGCTTGGGCTTGTATGCCGCAGATCAGCAGAAGCGACGCGAGAACGCTTTTCAACACATATACGATAGACAAAAACCGAGAGGTGGACATAGAAGCTCTCCCTGTTGGGTTGAGGCCGGAGCGGGCGGCTTGCGCCGCCGCTACGATTTCCGGTTAGTGCTTGTGAATGAATATAAACGTCAAAACGACAGTGGCGACGACGCTCAATGCGTCGCGCAATACGGCCGGGTGCACAGCAGCCGCAGCTGGCGGGCGTCCAGACTGGTGATCATGCCGTCGCCATCCAGATCTCTGGGATCATCACTGCCTGAAGCCGGCGTGTTGCGGGCGGACACCACTGCGTCCAGATCATCCCGGTCCACGTCGCCGTCGCCATCAATATCTCCTTTGACTGGACCAACGTAGCCCTCAAACTCGCTGGCGGCATAGCTCTTGGTCGTCGCCACACTGCTGGCCACCAGATTGCCGCCGCTGGAGCCGTACATCAGCAAACCCCGCACGTAGTAAGGGCCGGCAATGCCGTTTTGGCCAATGGGAAGTCCGGCGAAATTGAACTCAATCTCTGAATCTCCCTTATTGAGCGCGCCGGTTTTGGCGTGAAAGCCGATCTCGTTGCCCTTAACGTCCACCAGCCTTGCGCTCCAGGTGTAAACGTCGGACTTGGCGAGAGAGACGCCGACCTTGACGCGAAGCAAGTCAAAAAGTCCGTTGCCGTTGTTATCGACCCCGGCGTCGCTGGAGGCGCCGGTCAGCACGATGGCGCCGGGAGTTGATATAGGTTCAAAGTCGCTGTGGCTATAAGGTGCGGTTGCATCACTGATGGCGACCTGGTCGATAATTTCCAGCGTATCGGGATGACGCAGCGTTACTCTGACGAAATAGGGGCCATCCAATTCCAACTGGTTGATTTCAGGACCGGAGAAGTTCAGCGTGACGGTTTGCTCGCCGTGGCTGAAAGTCTTGACCTCATCCATATATACCGCCAAAGGACCGGACGCATTGCGCAACGCGGCGGACGCCATGAAGGTTCCTGCTGCTCTAAGGTCTGCGCTGAACTGGATTTTCAGCTGCTCGAACAGTCCATTGCCGTTGGTGTCCACGCCCTGGTCGGAAAAGTCGCCGATAACGTCCAGCAGTCCTTCGAACTCGCCATGATGATACGCCTGAGTCATCGCGCCAATATCCGCCTGACGCTCTCCGTCTGCATTGAACAGACCGACCACCAGCTCATAAGGTCCGTCCTCGCCAGAGCGGAAAATGGTGGAGCCGGGGAAGCGCAGAGTCAGACTGTGTGGGCCATTGGCGAGAGGGAAGCGCTCCGTCGCATTGGCGACCGTTTTGCCTGCCTTCATCAAAACGCCCTGCAGCATGTACTCGCCTTCCTTGGAGACTTTCGCCTGCACCACGGCTTCCAGATAGTCATAGCGCGAGTCTCCGTCAGTATCCACGGCGGCGTCAGCGATATCCGTCAGGTGCGAGCCTTTCTCGCCGAACTGGCCGTGAGCATACGCGGGCGTCGCCAGCACAGCTTGCACTGGCGTTGAGCCCTCAGCGAAAGCGATCACTTTGACTTCATAAGGGCCGTCTTTGCCGGAGCGCAGGATCTGCTCGCCGGAAAACTTCAGCTTGGCGGTATACTGCCCTGGGGCGTCGCCGACGGTATCCTGGGTGAACTTAATCGACTCAAACTCAGGGATATTGGCGACCACTTCGCCGTTTTTACTCAAGGTCGCCATCACCAGATAAACGCCTGCGCGGTTGACGTCCACACGCACATTGGCGATCAAGGCTTCATAGGCGCTGTCGCTGTTGGAGTCCGGCGTGACGTAGTCGACATCGCCGGGAATACTGAGGTCGGGTTCCATCATTATCCCTCCATGACTGTCGTCGGCTGAAGCGAGCAAAGCGAATGGCGCCGGCGTTTTGTACTTGAAGTCGCCCCAGGAATCGTAAGAGTTGGCGCCGGGAACCGGATACACCTTGGCGCCCTCGAAGGTTTCCAGATAGCCGCCATCCGCGTCGTAATTGACGGAGCCGTTATGGTTCCAGAGGATGAATTCATCCACGGCGGCGTAAATGCCGTTAAAGGTGGCGTCGTAATAGTCGGGAAAGAAAAAGCCGCGACTGCGCAGGCTGTGACTGGAGAATTCATACTTGTCATAGGGGCCGCCGGCGAAGGGGCGTGCGCTGCCGGTAAAGGCGGGGTCAATCGACGGCGCGCCGGTGGTGACAAAGCCATTGCCGCGCCCGTCAGTGCGAACCGCGCTGAGTCCGCCGATGCCCAATGTGGCCGCCATGTTTTCAAAGACATCGCTGAATACATAGCAGTCGGAGTAGTCACAGGTAATGGGGTCGGCGCTGAGCTGCGTCCAATTGCATTTGACCGCGGAGCCGAAGCTGTAACCGTAACGCCAGTTGAGGCCGCCATAGGCGTAACCGCCGCTGAGAAGATGCTCCAGTACGTCGCTTTCATCAATCAGGCCGCTGGCCCAATCAGTGGCGTGTTCGTACCAGGAAATGCGGGGCGCGCCAGCTGTGATCGGCGTGGTTTTGGTGACGTAAAGTTTACGGGTGACCGTCGGCAGGGTGTCTCCATCCACTTTGTATTCGAACTCGACGTCATAGCTGCCGATGACATCCGGCATGGTGAGCGTCATGTCGCCTTCCGGGCCGGACCATACTTCCGTACCGTGCAACGTCGTACCGACGATAGTCCAGGAGGCCTCTACTTCCGCATCCGACGGCAGACTGCCTGTCGGACAGGCGTCCAGACGGGTGCGTATCTTGACCTCGCCCGAGCCGAACCACCCGGATTCCGCTGGTCCGGAGAAGGGATAGTCGTCTTTGGGGCCGATTACTTCCGTCAGGTTGCAGTTGGCGTCGCTGGTTTGCTGGTAGATCACGTCGATCAAGTCATTAGAGGCGAGGTTATTGACGCGTACGGGGTTGGAGATAGTGGGCTCCAGCGTAAGTGCGACTTTCGGCTCCACCGGGAGGATCAGCGCAACCCAATCGACGGCGGTGCACCAGCGGCCGGTGCTGAGGGTGTCGATGTTGACCTGCACGCGGTTGGCGCGAGGAGCGGGAGGCGTCCCGGGCGCCGGCGGCGCGGGAAATTTAATGCTCTCGATACCCACCGTGAAGGTATTCAACTTCCAGACATTGTTGTCGCCAGTCAACAGACCCAGGCTGGTTCCGTTGAAGACGACCTCGTCCCGTTCCGGCGGCGGCGAACCGTTATAGTCCACATCGAAGGCGGGCAGAATGATATCCACGGTGGCGGGAATAATTCCCTGGGCGATAAGGGGAGCGGGATCGAGCAAGTAACCGTCCCCATCAACCGGGCCGACGGAAACGTCAATCATGACGTCGATCATGAGTGGATGTTCGGGGCTGGTATTGAATGTACATCCCGTATCCAGACCGGGGCCGTCGTCCGCGACGAAACTGTCAGTGTCCGGAGGATCGAACGGTGAGCTGCGGGTTAATAGCATTGAAGGGGCGGCGAACCCGTTCGGCGTGGGCCATACGTCGCCATCTTCTTGTGCGAAGGATGTCTGAATTAGCAGACAGCCAATCAGAAAAACAAAAAAATGAGCTGCAATATACAGGAAGGAAATCGTGCGCTTTTTGTCCACCATATATCCCTTCTCCTTGGTAGAACTTATCGGAGCAGCGCCTGGGTACAGCGAGCGGCGCCCTGATTTTTATAATCACGTACTTCCACTGCTAATGTGATGAACTGTGATATTCAGCAAGTCTCAAGCCAGCCAGGGCTATGGGCTTTATAAATCGAGTAATTGTCAGCTTTCGGGCGACGCTGATCAGGGCTGGTTGTAAAGTAACCTGACGGGACTGTCTGGAAAATCGGAGGCTGGGAAAGATCCCATCATGGAAAGAGCAGCCCGCAACCCCCTGTAAGTCTGCATTTGGCGGGTGTGAAAGCGACTGCTAATTTTTTCGACGCGCCAGATCAGGTCTCGGCGAGCGCTGAGAAGAACAGGCGAACGTTGAGTGGGAGGCGCAGCTTAACTGCTGCGCTCAGGCCAGACGGGCTCATGGTCCTCGTCAAACACATAGCCGAGGTTGATGTTAGTCAGGCGGCCCTCGTTGAACTGGAACGCAGTCCAGATATCGTGGTAGGTATGACTTTCGAACGACAGAAACTCATCTATTTCAGGCTTTCCTGCATGATGATTTTGGACCACTTTGAGAACCTCTCCCTGAGGCTCTCCGATTAGTGTTTGCCCAAATAAAACCGCCTTGGGGTTGTGGCAATCAATCCACGACAGGCGCAGATCGCTGTCATGGTCAAACCTCAGCGCAAGTTGTTTTTCGTGATAATGCAGGAGGACATCGTTGTAGTCGTTGACATGTTCTTTGTCCGGCGCGCCCAGCAATTTTTCCACGTCTTCTCTGTCAAGGCCGAATATCAAGTCGCCGATGCCAACGCCGGGTTGGATATGGAACTGTTTGTCGCTGTGCTCTGCTGTCATGAATAAGTCCGTCAATGTCAATTTCGGCTGTATTGCTCAGACCTGGAACTTGCTGAGAAATTTAACCTTTGGCGTCATGAAAAATCACCCCCAGCGCGTAGCGCCTGCCTGAGCGCACCTGGCTGACGCCATGGCGCATGGTGACGCGATACATGCCCCGGACGCCTCGAACCGGGCGATGATGCACTGCGAAGATTACCCCATCGCCCTGCCGCAGTGGAACCACTTCCGCACGGGACTGCATGCGCGGCCGCTGTTCGGTCAGCACAAATTCGCCGCCGCTGAAGTCGCGCTCCGGCGCGGACAACAACACCGCCAGTTGCAGGGGAAAGACATGCTCGCCGTATAAGTCCTGGTGCAGGCAGTTGTAGTCATCTTCCTGATACTTAAGGATCAACGGCGTCGGTCGCGTTTGTCCATCGGCGTGGCAGCGTGCGATAAAGTCCTGGTGCGTTTCGGGATAGCGGATGCCCAGATTCATGGCGGCGTTCCATTGGTTCGCCACGGGCGCAAGATAGGGATATGTCAGTTCGCGTATTTCTGCAACCATGTGGGGCAGGGGGTAGCTGAAATACTGATATTCGCCTTGTCCAAAGCCATGACGCGCCATGATCACTTTGTTGCGATAAAGCTCCGCCGTATCGTACAGGGAGATCAATGCCGCGCATTCCTGTTCACTCAGCAATCCGCCAAGTATGGTCCCTCCACGGGTATTTAACTCGTGGCCGGCTTGCTCCCAGTCGTAGCGTCTCAAGCGTGCGGGCAGGCTTGTTGCGGACGGTTTTATCGCAGCGGCGTCAGTAAAGCTTTTCATTCCTGCGCCTCCCGCTCCAGCAGCGCCTGCTTACGCTCGACGCCCCAACGATAGCCCGAGAGCGCGCCGTCGCTGCGCACGACGCGATGGCAGGGAATGGCGACGGCCAGCAGATTGGCGGCGCAAGCCCGCGCCACGGCGCGAGCGGATTTGGGAGAACCGATGCGCTGGGCGATATCGGCGTAACTCGCCGTCGCGCCTGACGGAATCTCCTGTAACGCGCGCCACACGCGCTGCTGAAAGGCGGCGCCGCGTATATCCAGGGGCAGGTCGAGCCCAATCTGAGGCGCTTCCACAAAGCCCACGACTTTGGCGATCACTCGCTCGAAGTCGGCGTCGTCGCCGATCAGTTGCGCCTTGGGGAAGCGGTCCTGTAATTCATGGACAAGGGCTTCCGGGTCGTCTCCCAGGAAAATGGCGCACACGCCGCGTGCGCTTTGCGCCACAAGGATAGAGCCCAACGCGCATTCGCCTACCGCGAAGCGGATTGCCGCGTTGCTCCCGCCTTGACGATACTCGCTTGGTGTCATACCAAGGAGTTGATCCGATTCTCCATAAAAATGCCCGTTGGAGCTGTACCCGGCGTCATAGATCGCATCCGTCACCGTATCGGCTTTCTGTAACGCGTTGTCCAGGCGTTGTTTACGCTGTGCGGCGGCGTAACCACGTGGGGTCAGACCGGTGACTTGTTTGAACAGGCGATGAAAGTGGTACTTGCTCATGCCGGCGCTTTGAGCCAGCTGTTCCAGGCTGGGAAAGGTTTCTGAATCGGCGATAAGACGGCAGGCCGCGGCGATTTTCTCCGCGTGCTGTGTGGCTAAAGACGGGGCGTCAGGGCGGCAGCGCCGGCAAGGGCGGAATCCCGCTTGCTCCGCTTCTTCACGGCTGTCGTAAAAGCGCACGTTCTCCGGGCGCGGCCTCCTGGCGGCGCAGGAGGGACGACAGTAAACACCGGTGGTTTTCACCGAATAGTAGAAACTGCCGTCCGCCTGGGCGTCGCGCTCCAGCAGCGCGCGCCAGCGGGGATCGTTCTCTGTGGCGATGACTTTGGTTGATGCGTTCATGGTGGCGCTCCTGGTTAAGGTCTACCTGATGGCGGAGAATTTAGCAATGGACGTCTTCGCCCGCACTCTGACGATTGCTTTCAAATTCGAGCCGTCCACCTGTTCGCCCTTCCGCCATCCCTATTGTCTACCAATTCACCGGCGGGTAGTCGGGGTTTAGTCTAGGCGCAGTTTCTTGCGGATGCGGCTAAGCGCCACGGGGGTGATGCCGATGTAGGAGGCGATGTATTGCAGGGGAATTTTGTCGCTCAGTTGAGGATTTTGTTCCAGGAAGTTGAGGTAGCGTTGCTCCGCCGTCAGTTGCACAAAGCCATAGATACGTTCTTCTTTGCCAATGAACAGGGCTTCCAGCATTTTGGTGTAGGTGGCGAGCAGCCCGGGATGACGTTGCAGGCTTTGGCTGAAATGGCTCCAGTCGAACTCCAGACAAAGTATGTCGCCCAGCGCCTCTATGCTGAATAACGCCGGCGCGTTGCGCACCATGGCGCGAGTGGAGCCGGCGATATTGGGCGAGCAGGCGAAAGACTGAGTAAACTCCTTGCCTTCAGGGGAGATGCAGATGTAACGGGCGAAGCCTTTGGCGAAATAGAACAGTTTGGGCGCGGGTCGTCCTTGCTGAATCAGCAGGTCGCCCTTGCGGTAGCAACGCACTTCGCCTTGTAGATCCAAGTCCGCCAGGTTGGCGGCGTCTATCAAGTGAAATGATTGCTTTAGAAAATTCAGGAAACTCTGTTCGATTTCCCGCTGATTCATCGTGCCCTCTCGCCTCTACATCAATTTGCCGGTGCGTCGCCAACATATGCCTTACGCGCCGCTGGCGACCAGACGCCGGAGATCAGCAGCAGGGCGAGCAGCGTCAGGGCTACGCCGGGCAGACTGTACCACAGCCCTGGCCCTTGCATGAAACCCTGTCCGATGGCGACGAATGTGGGGATCAGATAACTGAACGCCAGCAAGCGGTTAGGACCGACTTTCTGCACCAGATGCTGCTGCAGGTAGAAGGTGGCGATCGTGGCGAACAGGGTCAGGTACAACAACACGCGCCAGAAATCGAACTCGCCCCAGGCGACCTGCTCAATATCGCCTGCGACAATCATAACCGGCGCCATCAGGATTGCGCCCATCAGCATGATGTAAAACGCGCCCTGAATGGGGGGGGTATTGGAGCCCCACTTCTTAACCAGAGTGACGTGCAGTGCAAGGCTGGCGCAGGCGAGCAGGAAAAGCGCATCGCCATCGTTCCAGGCGAGCGTTTCCGCACTGTTTCCATGGGTGGCGAGCAAAACCCAGAGCGCGCCGCCGGCGCCGATGACGAATCCGCATAACATAACGCCGTTGACGCCGGCGCCCAGAAGCAAACGGCTGATCGCCACGCTCATCAACGGAACCAGGGTATAGATCACGGAAGTATTCAGCGCAGTGGTGGTCTTCAGCGCTTCAAACAATCCGATAAAGAACAGCACCAGAAACAGGCTGATCAGGCCATAGCGCATGAGCAGACCGAGGTCGCTGAACAAGGCGTAACGGGTCAGCGTCAACGGCGCCAGCAGCAGTGTCGCCAGAATAAAGCGTAGCTCCGTACCGGCGATGGGGCTGGCGTATTGAGGCAAGTCGGCTGATACCACAAAGGAGGACGCCATCAGCGCCACCCACAGCAACAGCGTCAGCGTGTCTTTCGTGAGCGCGTGCATAAGTCGAATCCACTTTAATGAATAAAATCAGGGTAAAAACGAGAGGTTCGCGCGCTGCGCGAGGGGCGTCCGCGTTTAAGCGGACTTTTCTGCGATAAATTTATTGAACAGAAATTCCGAAACGGCGGCGTCAACGCTCAACTCAAATGTCTGCGTCAGATGGCGATGCAGCGTCTCGACGTCGGCGACCGGTTCAATGGTGGTTTCACCCTGGCGCATGCGATGCAGCTCGCCATTTCGCAGAGACTGCACGTCGTTGAAGTACTTCCGGCATACCACCAGATTGTGCAGGAAAGCGGCGTTGGGGTGCTTGTGGGAGTAGAAATGTCCTGTCAGGCAGTCCGCTTCGGTATAGCGCCCCAGATCAAAAGTGTAGAGAGTGAAAAACTCGCCTTCTTTCAGAATCTGGTAGCAGTAATCTCCCCGCGCATTTTTGACGATGCGATAGACGGCGTCTCCCAGGTCCTGTTCCTGGCCTTCTTCAAGCTTGATAGGGAAACGCGCGCCGAAGTGTCCAAAGCCGGTATCGACGATGAACTGATCGTCATTCAGCGTGAGCAAGGTGATGCGGTGGGTGCGGGGAACGTCGTTGTCGGAGTTATAGACCACGCGGGCCAGCAGGATGCGGACATTCAAACCCAGTGCGGAAAGGGCGTCAAAGGTCAGTTTGTTGTGCTCGAAGCAATAACCGCCGAAGCCCTGCCGTACGATTTTGTTGAACACAGATTCACTGTCTATCTGGATGTCCTGGGACAACGCCACCGCCAGATTATTGAAGCTGTATTTGGCGATATGCCGGCTCTGCATATCGCGGATCAGTTCCAGGGCTGGACGACTCGGGTTAACGTCCAGGTCGGTAAAATAGGCGTTGGCGATTTCGGTCAAAGTCATTGAATTTATCCTTCTTCAATTAGTTTTCCCTAAGCCTATCCTGAACGCTGCAGTAAGTAATTAACCTGGGTTTAGTGGACGCTTTCTCCCACTGCAGATTTCTTTTTCCCGTAGCGACTGGCGGATTTCGGCTTTCCTGGGCGTCGGCCGGGCGTCTTGTCATTCGTGCGTCGCCTGCTGCCGGAGGCGTTCTTGCCGTTACCAGGCGCTTGCCCGCGGCCATCCATTTCAAGTTCGATTTTGCGTTGTTCCAGATCAACGCGAACGACTCTTACCTGAATCGCGTCTCCAAGTCCGTAGCTTTTTTTACTGCGTTCGCCAGTCAGGCGCTGCTTGGCGGCGTCGAATTGATAATAGTCGCCCTCTAGCGCAGAGACGTGGATCAAGCCCTCAACCATGACGCCTTTCAGCTCCACGAACAGGCCGAAGTTGGTTACTCCGCAGATTGTGCCGGCGAATGTGTCGCCAATGCGATCCTGCATGTATTCGCACTTCAGCCAGGCTTCCACATCCCAACTGGCCATATCCGCCCGGCGGGATGCGAGAGAACATTGCTCACCCAGCTTCAGCATCTCCTCCAGGTTGTAAGGATAACTTTGCGACGGCGATAAAGAGGCGGCGCTGTCGACGCGGCGAACGGGATCCACGCCCAATCCGGTGATCGACTTTAATGCGCGCTTTAGCTTGCCGCCGCTTTCATCCCCCCTGATCACCGAACGAATTGCGCGGTGCGTCAGAAGATCAGGATAACGCCGGATCGGCGATGTGAAATGGGCGTAAGCGCTGTAAGCCAGTCCGAAATGCCCTTGGTTATCCGGACTGTACGCTGCCTGGCTAAGCGATCTCAGCATAATGGATTGTATGACGTCCGCGTCAGGACGCTCGCTGATGCTGTTCAAAAGGCGGCGATAGTGCGTGGCCGTCGGCTGCTTGCCGCCACCCAGAGACAATCCCAATTCCCCGAGGAACGCACGCAGGCTTTCCAGCTTTTTCTGCAGAGGTCCCTGGTGAACCCGATACAGTGCGGGAAGCTTGAGCTTCTGCAGGAAGCGCGCCGTCGCCACATTGGCGCACAGCATGCACTCTTCCACCAGCTTGTGAGCGTCATTGCGCACGACGGGGTCAATGCGGCGGATCTTACGCTGGGCGTCGAATTGAAACTTGCTTTCTGTAGTTTCAAAGTCAATAGCGCCGCGTTTGCTGCGAGCCTGCCGCAGCGCGCCATACAACTGATGCAACGCCTGCAGGTGCGGAACCAGATCGCGGTAGCGCTGTTGGACCTGCTGACCAAGTCTGGATTCCGGTTGCTCCAGCAACGCGCCGACTTCTGTATAGGTCAGGCGGGCATGAGAACGCATGATCCCTTCGTAGAACTGGAACTTGCCGAGATTGCCAGCAGAGTCGATGAACATTTCGCAGACCATGGCCAGACGATCCACATTCGGGTTCAGAGAGCAGAGTCCGTTGGACAGCGCCTCCGGCAACATGGGCTCCACGCGACCGGGGAAGTAGACAGATGTTCCACGCTTCTGGGCTTCCCTATCCAACGGGCTGCCTGGCGTCACATAGTGAGAGACGTCCGCGATGGCGACAAATAAACGCCATCCGCCATTGCTGCGCGGCTGACAGAAAAGCGCATCGTCGAAGTCCATGGAGTCTTCGCCATCGATGGTGACCAGAGGAACGCTGCGCAGGTCATACCGGTGCAGTTTATCTTCGTCAGAGACCGCTGCCCCCAGTTGTTTCGCCGCCTGAACGGCGTCATTGGGCCAGATAAAAGGGATGTCGTGATTACGGATCGCAACATCGATTTCCATCCCGGGCGCCATGGCGTCGCCAAGCACCTCAACTACTTCCGTCAGCATCGGCGAGCGGTTTCTGGCGTATTTGGCGATATTTACCACCACATACTGACCGTCAGCCGCGTCGCCGATGCTTTCTGGCGTGATGATGATTTCGTTGCAGATGCGATCGTTATCGGGAACCAGAGTGTAGACGCCGGATTCGTTTTTCAGGCGGCCCACCAATTGCGTGGTGTTACGCTCCAATACGTTCACGATCTGAGCTTCTTGGCGGCCACGGTGATCGACGCCGCTGATGCGAACCTGCACGCGATCGCCGTCCATCGCTTTGCGCATTTGGCTTTTGCCCAGAACCAGGTCATCGCCTCCTTCGTCCCGGGCCAGAAAACCATGTCCTTCCCGGCGGCCGATGACACGACCGCAAATCAGTTCGCTCGAATTGATCGGCGTGTAATCCCCGCGATCGAACATGATTTGACCGTCACGCTCCATTGCGCGCAGGCGACGTCGTAGCGCTTCCAGGTCCTGATCGCTGCTCAGCTTGAGGCGTTCAGCCAATTGTTCACGGTTGAGACGTCCGCCTTGCTGACTGAGTACATTGAGAATGAACTCGCGGTTGGGGATCGGATTATCGTATTTTTGCGCGTCTTGCGCGCTAATTGCAGTTATTGAGGCTGTGCTCATGGTGTTTCCTCTTTGGAAAAGACAGCCGATAACTTGCTCTGGATAATATATGAAGGAAGGCTTCAGTGTAGTTCAGATAAAACTCGACAAGATATATTGGCTGGTAATGCTTTAATTTATTAAGAAATAAGCGACGGGCGCTTATAAAGATATGTTCGTGGAAGGCGATGGCGAAAGGCCGAGTGGCTTTTAGCGGATAAAAGCGGAACAAATTTAGTTTAAACTCATGCGGCCGGGGCGGCGATATATCCGCCCCAGTCTCACATTGAGAAAAAGGGCTAACAAAAAGAATATTTTTGATAGCTCCGATTATTGCTGCTTATAAGCAAACAATGTTCTCAGCCTGCGGACCTTTTGGACCTTTGGCGACAGTGAACTCAACCTGCTGACCTTCCGTCAGGGTTTTGAATCCGTTGCCAGTGATTGCGCTGAAATGAGCGAAAACGTCTGGGCCGGATTCTTGTTGAATGAAACCAAAACCTTTAGTTTCGTTGAACCATTTAACAGTGCCTTTAACTGTATCGGACATAAAAATCTCCTGAAATAAATGAATAAAAATTTGCCTTGCGGGCGATTTAAAGTGGAAAAACAAGACTGGAATTTAAAACTACAGGACGAAGATTATGACTAAAACATCGAGCGGAGTGTTAAATAAAACTAGAGGCTTTCTTTCTACCTTTCCACGAGTCTATAGTTTTGATTCTGATTGTCAATGAATAAATTATTAAAAATATTATTAATGTCAGCGCCGTTATCTCAAATGTCGAAGGATATGCTTTGAATAGAACGGGTTGCGAGTAATCCGGCGGCGAAACTGGAGCGCGGGTGAGCGTGAGCAATCCAACATTGCATTCGATCGTTGGCTCTGGAACCATGTTGTCGGTTTGGAAAAGGACTGAGTGATTGGTATCAGATGAAGCTGAATGAGCTGGTCATCCGCGCTGCAACGGCGGCGGATACGCCTGATTTGAGCAGGATATTTTTTGAGTCGCGCAAGGAGACGTTTTACTGGATTGAAGCTGATATGTTTTCGATTCATGACTTTTTGGGCAGCGTTCGGGACGAAGAGGTGTATGTCGCTGATCACGAGGGCGTGGCGGTGGGGTTCGTCTCTATCTGGAAGCCGGAGAGTTTCATTCACAATCTGTACGTCGACAAGCCCTATAAAAATAGAGGCGTCGGTACGGCGCTGTTGGAGTTCTGCCGTCGGCGTTATGCGTCGCCGTTGCGGCTGAAGGTCGCCGTCAAAAATGAGCTGGCAGTGGCCTTTTATCGCCATCGGGGCTGGCGCGAAATTGAACGCGGCGTGGATATGCCGACAGGCGAATATTTGTTGATGCACTTGACGTACGCCTGACTCGCCCCAAAAAAGTTATCTGAGCCGTTACTTCAACTACGTGAAAATTATCAGATGCGCTGCGGGCGGTTGGCGTCCGCCATGACAAAATCGTTATGATGAAAACTATCTCCATAGTAAAGATGGACACCCTATGAATCTGCAATTGATCGACCTGTTCTGGCTGACGCTTTGCGCCATCGCGCTGTGGGGATGGTGGGAGGCGCTAAAAGTTCGGGAGATCGCTCTTGACGCCGCGAGGCGTCAATGTCAGGAACTGGATTTACAATTTCTCGACGGCAGCGTGGCCTTGCGAAAGCTGAGTCTGCGACGGGATGCGCGGGGCGCGATGCGCCTGGCGCGAACCTATACGTTCGAGTTCTCTTCTACTGGTGAGGAGCGCTATAACGGTGAAGTCGACACACTGGGGCGTTGGGTCAAGGACGTGCGTCTGGATGCGCACCGCATCAGTTATCATTAGCCGTTAACGAATCATTAGCCCGCAGGTTCAAGCTCGCGGCGATATTGCCCCGGCGTACGCCCGGTCCAGCGTTTGAACGCCCGCTGAAACGCACTCTGATCTGCGAACCCAAGAAAGAAAGTGATTTCCGACAGATCCAGGCGCTTATCGCCGATTTGCCTTAGCGCCAACTCCCGGCGGGTATCGTCCAATATCTGCTGATAACTGCGTCCTTCTTCCTGCAGCCGACGCTGCAGCGCTCTTTCAGACAGCTTCAACGTCTGCGCCGTCTTTTTCAGGCTGATATCGCCGGCCTGCAGCAGATCCGTCAGCGCCGCTTTCACTCTATCGCTGAAATCCGCCTCCGGGTTGAGTTGCAACAGCAGGCGGTCGGCGTATTCATCCAGCAGCGCCAGCATAGTGGGGTCATGTTGACGTAAGGGCAGGTCCAAATAGGCGGCGGGAAAGCGGACTTCAATGTTGTCGCAGGAAAATTGCAGAGGGCAACGGAAAATGCGCTCGTGCTCCTGTATATCCTGAGGACGCGAATGTTGAAAACGGATGAGCGTTGGCGAAACGTCCGCGCCGGTTATCCAACGGGCGAATGTGGTCCAACTGGCGATATTTTCTTCCGCGATATGGCGCGACAAGTCCGGCGAACAACTGTCCCAGCTTAGAATCACTTCATCGCCCGAGGGGCGGTAAGTGGTGTGGCCGATGTCGCACACCAGACGTTCGTAGCGCTCATGCCTTATGATCGCCTCCCGCAGCGTTTTGCAGTTCATGACGCTGAGTCCGAGCACGCCATATTGGCCAGGCTTGATCTGTTCGCCGACATGCAGTCCGATGTTTGCGTCATCCAGCAGCGCTCCGGCGGCTTCCAGCATAGCGCCGAATAGTCGAGTCGGCGCACGTTGCTGCGGCTCGCCAATGGCCGCTTCGGAAATCTGGAAAGGCTTTAGAAACAAAGACGTATTCTGTCGTTTTAGAATGAGATAATCCACCAGGCCGCGGAGATAGGCGGCGGAAATCTGACTGTCTCGAATAATCATGGCGCGTCTTGGAGCTGCATGTTGGAACGAAGTTATGTTTTTTGTGCGTTCACAGGCGAACTTATTCTAACCAACCTTTGCCTGCCAAGCGCAAATATGAATTATGAATGACGGCCCTATACAATTACCGCCGATTCTGTTTTAAATAAGCCGCCGCTCGTCACTAATCAACCACCCATACTGGAAAGTTGTAATTCGTGTCCTGGAATCAAGAACAAATTATCGCCATGGCGCCGGATAGCGCCTCAGTCAAAGCCGCACAGAAACTCACCAGCACAAGCAAATGGCCGTTATTGGAATATAACGATGACGCCATCTGGGGGCACTGTCAGGGAAGCGGTTCGAAACCTTATCTGTCCCGTATCGACCTGGCCGGTCCCGCATTTAAATGCTCTTGTCCGAGCCGGAAATTTCCTTGTAAGCACGGACTCGCGCTGTTTCTACTGTACGCCCAGCAACAAAATGGCTTCACTCGTCTGAATGAGGCGCCGGACTGGGTCGCCGAATGGCTGGATAGCCGCGCCGACCGGGAGCAGAAAAAAGTCGAGCGGGCCCAGAACAAGAAGCCGGTTGACGCCGCCGCGCAGGAAAAGCGGAAAGAACAGCGCGAGCAAAAAGTCAGCCGTGGCGTGGAAGAACTCACGCTCTGGGCCGAAGATGTGGCCCGCACCGGGCTAGCGGACTTGCAGAGCAAGAACTACCAGTACTGGAAAAATCTGGAGTCGCGCATGGTGGACGCGCAGGCGCCGGGACTGGCCAATCACGTACGCCAAATGGCCTCTTTGGCTATTACCGGCGACCGTATGTCAGAGCTGGCGGCGGCGCTGAGCCGTTTGTACCTGCTGTTAAACGCCTATGGCAGAATGGATCAGTTGGCGGAAGATCTGCAGGCGGACATTCGTACGCAAATAGGCTGGCCATGGAGCCAGGATGAGCTGCTGGCGACGCCTCCGGTAGAAGACATCTGGTTGGCGCTGTCGCACAGTCAGACTCAGGAGGAGCGACTGGTGATGCAGGTGATTCATCTGGTGGGACTGGAGAGCGGACGCATGGCGAAGGTGGTTAATTTCGCCCATGAAACGCAACGCGCAAGTCTCGTGATGGGGTGGCGCGGCGGCCAGCTGATTCGGGGCAAAGCCCATTTCTATCCCTCCGGCTCGCCATTGCGGGCGATATTCGCGGACGCCGCTTCGCTGTCTCCAGAGCACGCTGGCGATACACATACGACGCCCGCTGGGATGAGTTTGGACGCGATGTTCAAGCAGTATGAACAATTGCTTGCGCGGAATCCCTGGGTTGGTCCTTACCCCTTTATCGTCGACGCGGTGGTTCCCTGGCGGCAGGATGACGCATTCTGGCTGGTGGACGCTGACGGTAAAGCCGTCCCGCTGGCCGAACGCGCAGGGGATCTTTGGAAACTGCTCGCCGTCAGTGGCGGCCACCCTGTGCGTGTGGTGGGCGAGTGGTGCGGAGACCGTTTCAATCCTCTCGGCGTATGGGCCGAACATCAGTATTTCGATGTCACCTCACGTCAGGCGCTCGCTGCTTAAGCGGCGCCTGAGCCGTCGGATCTATTCAGAAATCATCATGCAGGTCGAGAATCATCATGCAGGAATGGAACGATAGCGTTAAGCGGCTGATATTGGGCTGCGACGCCCAGGACGCGCCCTGGACTGCGCCATCGGCGGAGTTGGGCGCGGCGCTGGATAAAATGGCTGAGGAGCCGGCGGAGCGCCGATTGCTGAAGGCCGCCGTTATGTTCAACTTCACGCGTCTGCTGGGACAGTCTCACCAACGCGCTCTGGCGCTGAAGCCAGCTGAGTATGAAAACGTCGAACAGTGCAGCGAACGCGCGGAAGAATTACTGCGCGCCGCTTTGCGCACGAAAGACTCGCGTTTGTTAGCGGAGTATTTGACGGCGCTGGCGGACGCCGGACGTGTGTCGCCGCCGGCTGCGTTGGCGGATTTGTTTGACGCAGCGCTCAATCAGCCCCGATTGCAGGTCAGTCTGCGCCACGTCATGGGCGCCCGCGGGCGCTGGTTGTGCGGACTCAACCCCAAGTGGGAAGCGCTGCGCAGCGACGCTCCTGCGTCGGAGGAACTGGCTCACCTCAGCGGCGTGGCCCGAGTGGACGCGTTTCGTCGTCTGCGTGAAGCGGACCCAGCTGCAGCGCTGAATCAATTGAGCGCGATCTGGAAAGACGAGCCCGCCAAGGAGCGCGCCGCGTTACTGGAAGTGATGAAAGTCGGTCTGAATCCCAACGACGCTGAATTTCTGGCCGCCTGCGCCGATGATCGCAGCTTGCCGGTGCGATATCAGGCGACCCGCTACTTGGCTCAGTTGGGCGATGCGTCCGTGTTGACGCCGTTACGGGAGTGGCTCGCCAGTTCTTTGCAGTTAAAGAAGGCTTTGCTGAAAAAATCCCAGCTGAACATCGAGCCGCCCAAAGACTTTGATAAATCCTGGGAGAAATGGGGCGTCAAAGAAGACCTGACGCATTTGCCTAATCGCACCAAAGTGGGCAAACGGGCGGGCTGGTTTTATCAAGTGCTGGCTTTGCTGCCCCCGCGCATCAGCGCCGAGATTCTGCAAACGTCCTTGGAGCAGGCCATTGATTTGTATCGCCGCAGCGATTACGCAGAAGCCGCGCTACAGGCATTGTCCGAAGGCGCTATGTTGCACGGCGACGTAACCTATTTTGAGGTTTTGTTTCCTGCGCTGTCCGAAGTGGAGCGTACGGAATATCTGGGCGGACTGGCCGCCGGTTTCGCTGCTGAAAAGATAGAGCCTCTTCTATTGCCGGCGCTGCAGGCGGCGATGAAGAAAGACAGCCAGTTCTGGTTGCCGGTGCTGTATCAACTCAAAGCCTTCTCCCGTCTTACGCCAAAATTATCCGAAGCGATTGCGGAGATGCTTCGCGCCAAGATCCTCGAAGGTGAAAGCTGGTACTACGACGCTCACCAGACGATTGACCAACTGGCTTACCAATTTTCGTTGACGTCTTACGAAAAAATTCGCTCCCTGCTGGAGCCATTGCAAGACGATCGAACCAACCCTTTGCTGGCGGTGTACAAGAACCGCGTTGATTTCCATAAGGAGCTACAGTCATGACCGAACAAGCCATTTTAAGACAGCACGCAGAGCAACTGTTCCAGCAGGAACTGGAGGCATTGCGTGAAGTGGACAAGCGTCAGCGTCCTGCTAACTGGGCGCTGTCCCCTTGGGCGGTCTGCACTTATTTGATGGGGGGCAAGCTGGATAACGGCTTTGAAGTGACGCCCAAGTACATCGGCTCCCGCAGACTGATGGAAATCGCCGTGGCGACGCTGACTACCGACCGCGCTCTGTTGTTGTATGGCGTGCCCGGTACGGCGAAATCCTGGGTGTCCGAGCACTTGGCGGCGGCGGTGTCGGGAGATTCCACCATGGTGGTGCAAGGCACTGCCGGCACCAGTGAAGAAGCCATGCGCTACGGTTGGAACTACGCGCAACTGCTGGCTCACGGTCCCAGTCGGGATGCATTGGTGGAGTCGCCGCTGATGCGCGCCATGTCGCAGGGCAAAATCTGCCGGATCGAAGAACTGACGCGGATTCCATCTGACGTTCAGGATACGCTGATCACCGTGCTGTCGGAAAAACACCTGCCCATTGCCGAGCTGAATGATGAAGTACAGGCGGTACGCGGTTTTAACGTTATCGCCACCGCCAATAACCGCGACCGTGGCGTCAACGAGCTGTCCAGCGCACTCAAGCGTCGCTTCAATACGGTGATTCTGCCTACGCCCGCCACCATTGAAGAAGAAGTGAACATTGTCTCCAAGCGCGTCAGCGATATGGGGCGCGCCCTGGAGTTGCCGGTGGAGGTTAACGCTATTGCGGAAATCCAGCGTGTGGTGACGATTTTCCGCGAACTGCGTGAAGGCAAAACCCTGGATGGCAAAGAGAAGCTGAAATCCCCCAGCGCTACGCTCAGCACCGCTGAAGCCATTTCCGTTATGAATAGCGGTCTCAGTCTGGCTCATCACTTTGGCGACGGGAAGTTATCGGCTTCGGATCTTGCGTCGGGTCTGATTGGCGCAGTGGTGAAAGATCCTGTGCAGGACGCGGTGGTTTGGCGTGAATACCTGGAGACGGTGGTGAAAGAGCGCGACGGTTGGAAAGACGTGTATCGCGCCTGTCGCGAACTGAGCTGAAACATCGGGTCTGACGAACGCGCGTCTGCCGCAGGCGCCGCTATTTGCGGCGGCGCAGCAATGATGGCTTAACGGCGCGCGTCAACAAAGGGCGACAAGCGAAGCATGCTTATCAACGACAAGATTTTATACCTCGGCATTCGCCATCATGGACCTGGCTCCACCGCCAGCATGTTGAAGGCGTTGGCGGATTTCCAGCCGGATATTCTATTGGTGGAAGGGCCCCAGGAAGCGGAGCCATTGCTGGAGCATCTGCACAGCGAGCAGTTGCAACCGCCAGTGGCGCAATTGATATACGCCGGCGATGACTACCGTGACAGCGTATTTTACCCGTTCACCGAGTTTTCACCGGAATGGCAGGCGATGCACTTTGCCCGTCATAACAACCTGCCGTTGCGTTTCATAGATTTGCCGCAAACGCACAGTCTGGCGTTGGCGCGACAAGCCCGACTGGAAGCCGCGGCCGCTACGGAAGTCGCAGAACAGGAGATGATAGCGCAGGAGCAGAGCGCAGCGGCGCCAGGTGAACGTCCTGAGAGCCAGAATGAGGCGGAAACTGATGCGCCAGCGGCAGAAGAGTCGACAGACGAGAACGCCGGCTCTGAACAAGATAGTGAGCCAAGCATTGACTCATTGACCCTCTGTGGCGATCCTCTCGACGCGCTGGCTGTGGCTGCGGGCTTTTCCGATGGCGAACGCTGGTGGGAGCATGTGGTTGAGCAACACAGCCAGGGCGCAGAGGTGTTCGCAGCGATTGCGGACGCTATGGGCGCGTTGCGCGCGGAAGCCTCCGCCCAGAAGCTCAGTGACCGGGAAGCGCGTCGCGAAGCCTGGATGCGTTCTATGGTGCGCAAGGCGGAAAAAGAAGGCTATCAACGCATTGCTGTGATATGCGGCGCCTGGCACGTGCCGGCGCTGGTGCAAAAAGTCGCGATCAAAGACGACAATGCGCTGATCAAAGGCTTACCCAAGATTAAATTGAGCGCTACCTGGATACCCTGGACCTATGATCGCATCAGTTACCGCAGCGGTTATGGCGCTGGAGTGGACGCTCCTGGCTGGTATGAGCATATCTGGCGCTATGCCGTACGTGAGGGTGAGAACAGTGCGCCTGTCCGCGACGGTATTTCCGTTTCTTGGCTGACGAGAGCAGCGCGGGAGTTGCGGGAGCAGGGTTTTGATGTGGCGCCTTCCAGCGTCATTGAAGCGGTGCGCATGGCGGATACGCTGGCGGCGTTGCGGGAGAAACCGCAGCCCAGTCTGGATGAGATGAATGAAACCATCCAGACCTTGTTCTGCTTCGGCGACGCCGCTCCCTTGGCCTTGCTGCAACGTAAACTTCTGGTCGGCGACCGCATTGGAACCGTGCCGGAAAATTTGCCTAAGACGCCGCTGCAGGCGGACTTGCAGGCGCAGCAGAAATCCTTGCGTCTGAAGGTTTCGACAGTCGAGGAAGATCTTGAGCTGGACTTGCGTAAAGACAACGGCAAGCTGCGCTCCGCTTTATTCCATCGGCTCAACTTGCTAGGTGTGAAATGGGCGCGTCTGGTGAGCGATCGCAGCGGCAAGGGCACCTTCAAGGAAATCTGGCGTCTGCAATGGCAGCCGGAGTTTGAACTCAATCTGATCGAACAGAGTCTGTGGGGCAACAACATCGCTACCGCCGCCATGGGATACGCTCTGGAGCAGCTGCGCAACGCCAGCAAGCTAAGCGATATCACCGCCTGGGTGGATCGACTGCTGCTGGCGGATCTGCCAGACGCCATACAGGATGCGATTATCTTTCTGCAACAGCAGGCGGCGACAGTCAATGATGTGGACCAGCTGATGGCGGCGCTGCCACGACTGGTGAACATCGTGCGTTATGGCGATGTACGTGGCGCGGATACCTCTATATTGCATCATGTTATCGAAGGCTTTTGCGCCCGCATCAATATCGGACTGGTGTATCAGTGCCGCAATGTGGATGAGGACGCCGCCAAGGCGCACGCCAAATTGATCGCGGACGTCACGGATGCTCTCAAGCTCTATGCGGATGCTGAGCGACTTGCTGAGTGGTGGCGGGAACTTTCCCGTCTGGCGCGGCAATCCGAGGTGAACGGCGTAATTCTGGGGCGCTGTTATCGCTTGCTGCTGGGAGCGGATCAGATCAGCGGCGAAGACGCCGCGAATGCATTGTCCTTCGCGCTGTCTGCGGCGGAAGAACCTGCTCACGCAGCGGCCTGGATTGAAGGACTGCTGGAAGGCTCCGGATTATTACTGATTCACGATGACCGCTTGTGGACAGTGCTGGATGGGTACTTATGCGCCTTGCCGGAAGAACGCTTCATGCTGTTGCTGCCGTTGTTGCGCCGGACTTTCTCCAGCTTCGCCGACGGCGAGCGGGCCAACCTGCGACGCAAGTCCCGCTCCACCACGGCGACCGTCGCCGGGGTGACTGCAGATCCTGATTTTGACTACAGCCGGGTGAACGCCATGCTGCCCATGCTGGAAACCATGCTTGGCCTCGGCGCCAATAACGATACGGAGACCTCATCCACATGACTCTGCTTTCCGAACGTGAAAGACGCTGGCGGCTGTTGCTCGGCGGCGATAATCAGGACAATTCGTCGATGAGCGCTGAGGATATGCAACTGGATCAGATATTGAACGCGTTGTACGGCTCTGACGGCGAGCGCGGCGCGGATTTATCCTCTTCTGCGCCGAAAGTGGCGCGCTGGCTGGGAGATATTCGCGAGCGTTTTCCCAGCTCCGTCGTACAGGTAATGCAGAAAGACGCTTTCGAGCGCCTGAACCTGGAGCGCATGCTGCTGGAGCCGGAGATGCTGGAAGCGGTGCAGCCGGATATCCATCTGGTGGCCAATCTGATGTCGCTAGGGCATCTGATTCCAGAACGGTCCAAAGAAACCGCACGGCAAGTGGTGCGCAAAATTGTCGAAGAGTTGATGCGCAAGTTGCAAAGCAGCACGGAGCAAGCTATCCGCGGCAGTCTCAATCGCGCCATGCGCAAGCAGCGCCCGCGTCACGCTGATATCGATTGGGCGCGCACCATTCGGGCGAACCTCAAGCACTATCAGCCGGAGTATCGCACCATCGTGCCGGAACGCTTGATCGGATATGGCCGTAAACAGCCCAGTGCGCTCAAGGAGGTAATGCTGTGTGTGGACCAATCCGGCTCCATGGCGTCGAGTGTCATATACGCCAGTATTTTTGCGGCGGTGATGGCGTCCATTCCTGCGTTGAAAACCCAGTTGGTGGTGTTTGACACAGCCGTGGTGGATCTGACGGAAAAGCTGCAGGACCCGGTGGATGTCTTATTCGGCGTGCAGCTGGGCGGCGGCACGGATATCAACAAAGCAGTCACCTATTGCCAGCAGCAAATCACTAAGCCGCAGGACACCTCGTTCATTCTGATTACGGACCTGTATGAAGGCGGCGACCAGAAGCAACTGGTGCAGCGTGTGGCGGAGCTGAAGCACGCGGGCGTTAACGTTATTACTTTGCTTGCCCTCAATGATGACGGCGCGCCTTATTTCGACAAACGTCTGGCGCAACAGTTCGCCAGTCTGGACGTTCCCACCTTCGCCTGTACGCCAGACCAGTTCCCTGACCTGATGGCGGTGGCCCTGGGTGGAGGCTCGGTTGCGGACTGGACGGCGAGTCAGGATATTGTGATGGAGCGGCAGGGGTAGCGCGCCCTGCCGCGGGCTTCCCTCATCCAGGGTTGCTCAATCACGATAGTCTGCTGTCGTCTCAGGCCAATAACCCCGGCGTGAAACATCTATAATCAAACTGTCTCCGCAACGGAAAATGTCCACACTGGCGCAGGCCGATTATGTATGGACTTAACGGAGTGTTCGGATGCAGTTTGAACTTCAATATTTATTACTTGCGTTAACGCCTGTCTTTCTCGGCTTTATCGCTTGGGAAGCTTGGTATCTGCGGAGCAGGGGCGCGCGCTTTCCGACTGCGCGTTATACCTGGCCGGATACGCTCAGCAACGCAACTTTGGCGTTAATGCACGAGGGTTCCGAGGCGGTTGCCGCCATCGCGCTGATTTATGTTTACGATGCGGTTTTTTCATTGCGCCTGTTTGATATTCCCAGCGCCTGGTGGAGTTTCATCCTGCTGTTTTTGCTGCAGGATTTTTGTTACTACTGGTTTCACCGCGGAAGCCATCGTATTCGTTGGATGTGGGCGTCCCATGTCGTGCACCATTCTTCCGAGTCCCTGAATCTCTCCACTGCGTTTCGGCAGAGCCTGACTTATCCTGTTTCCGGCATGTGGTTGTTCTGGCTGCCGGTTATTCTGGTCGGGTTTACGCCGCAACAAGCCATAACTATGGTGATGCTGAGTCTGGCGTTTCAGTTCTTTATCCATACCCAGGTGGTGAAGCGGCTCGGCTGGTTGGAAGCCATTTTCAACACCCCCTCTCATCATCGCGTACACCATGCGCGCAATCCGGAATACATCGACAAGAACTTCGCTGGCATTCTGATTATCTGGGACAAAGTGTTCGGCACCTTTGTTGCGGAGAAAGAGGAGGCGCCTTGTGAATATGGCGTGGTGAAACAGGTGCGCAGCCACAATCCGCTCTTTCTGACCTTTCACGAGTGGCGTGACATGTGGCGTGACGCCTGCGCGCCCGGGCTTTCTCTGGGGGGCAGATTAAGGGCGTTGTTCGGTCCGCCGGAGGCTGCGTCATCTGACGCGCAATCAGAGAATCAGACTAAGACGCCGATGAACGCGGCCTCGACCTGAACGCATACTTTTTCGACTCCCGTCGCCTATATCCACTATAGTTAAAGGACAAGTAAACGGCGGCCTCCATGCGTCGTAAAGGGTTTGGGAATCAGAGGGTTGTGGCATGTTTGAAGCGGTGGAGCTGGGGCGCAAGCTGGACAAGAAGGACTACAAGAAGCAGGCCTCGTATTACAGAGACAAACTGTTGTTCGCGCAGTTCGCCCTGGTCAATGCGGGCGTGCCTGTGTACATCTTGCTGGAAGGCGTCGACAACACATGCAAAGGCGAAGTAGTCAACCTGCTGAATCAGTGGCTGGATACCCGGGGACTGGAGGTCACCGGTTTTGGCCCCAAGACGGATGAAGAGGCGGAGCGGCCCCGTTTCTGGCGTTATTGGCGTACTTTTCCCGCCCGTGGGCGCATCGGCCTGTTTTATGGCTCCTGGTATACCGGGGAGTTGATCAAACGCACCCTGGATAAGCAAAGCAAGGTTGATTTTGACAGCCACATGTTGCGCATTAATCGTCTTGAAAGCATGTTGGCGCAAGACGGCGCGCTGATTCTGAAGTTCTGGCTGCATACCTCCAAGGCGTATCAGAAGCGCAAGTTTAAAGAACTGAAAAAGGACAAACACGGCCGCTGGCAGGTGTCAGAACTGGATGAGGCGTTACATGAACGGTATTCCGACTACATCAAAGCTGCTGAGCGCGCGGTGCGGTTGACCGATCAGCCGGAGACGCCATGGATCGTGGTGGAATCCGAGGATGACTACTTTCGCAATATCATGGTGGCGAAAACGATCCTGCAGGCGTTTGAAAAGCGCTTGGCGGAGAAACAGGAAAACATCGAAGCCTCCAAAACCGCCTCCGCCAAAAAGCCTCCCGGCGATTTTCCGACGGAAACCGTATTGGACCAGATTGACCTTACTAAGGAACTTTCCGGGGAGGAATATGAGGAACGTCTGGAGCTGGCGCAGACGCGATTGAACAGTCTGAGCTGGCGCGCCTACCATCAGGGCGTCTCCACCGTGATGTTGTTTGAAGGTTGGGATGCAGCGGGGAAGGGCGGCGCTATTCGTCGCATTATGGAAGCGGTCGATGCGCGCATCGCCAGAGTAAACTCCATTGCCGCGCCGACGGATGAGGAAAAAGCCCATCACTACCTTTGGCGATTCTGGCGGCATGTGCCGCGGGCGGGGCGCGCCACGATTTATGATCGTAGCTGGTATGGACGGGTGTTGGTCGAGCGTGTGGAAGGATTCGCCAGCGTAGATGAATGGCGTCGCGCTTATTCAGAGATTAATGATTTTGAAGAACAACTTTGCGACCACGGCAATGTCCTGTTGAAGTTCTGGCTGCATATTGATCAGGAAGAACAGCTAAGACGGTTTGAAGAGCGTAAGGCGACGCCTCGTAAGCGCTATAAAATCACGGATGAGGACTGGCGCAATAGAGAAAAATGGCCGGCTTATGAGCTGGCGGCCCACGAGATGATCATGCGCACCAGTACGGACTATGCGCCTTGGACGCTGGTTCCCGCCAACAGCAAACGACATGCCCGAGTGACGGTGCTGGAGACGCTGTGCGACAGGTTGGAGAAAGCGTTGCAGGAAAAGCGCGGGTAGCCAGGGCGGTCTGCGCCCTGACTCCTTCGGTGATGGTTCATTCCAGGCTAGATCGCCGGCGCGGACGCGCTGGCTTCACGCTGAAAGGTAGGCTCCGAGTCTCGCAGGAAGTCGGCGATGAGAGGACAAACTTCCGCACCCTTGTCCTCGGGCAGGAAATGGCCCGCGTCATCGAAAGTTACCGCAGTATGATGATTGAGTAACTGCATCCAGGTGCGCAGCTCCCTTTCCTGAAAGGCGAAGTCTTTCATTCCCCACAATAACAGCGTAGGTATATCGGCGATGTTGGCGCGTTTTTCCCAGAGTTCTTCCAGCCACTCGTCCGCTTTGATGATCTGCTTGGGAAACACCCAGCAACCCTTACGCTCCGCCGGGTTTTTTAGAGGTTCCGAATAATGCTTATAAACATCCGCGCTCAGTTTTTTCTGCACCGCCTGTTTAAGTAACACACTGACGAAAACATTGAAGCGCTTGATCATGAAGCGTCCGAACAGTCCCCCCATCAAGGCGCTGAAGGTCTCATATTTTACATCGCCGTGTGTGGACCACATCCAGGTGTTCATAATCACCAGCCGGTGCACGTTGTGAGGATTGTTCAGGGCGTAGGAAAGGCCGATAGGGCCACCCCAGTCCTGCACTATCAGCGTGACGTCCTGTAGATTCAGTTTCTTGATCAGGGTTTCCAGGTTCCTGGCGTGATCTTGCGGCAGATAGGACCAGTCGCGTGGCTTGTCGGAGAGGCCGAAGCCGAGATGGTCCGGGACAATGCAACGATATTGTCCAGACAAACCTTTGATCATGTTGCGATACAGAAAGGACCATGTTGGATTGCCATGCAGCATGACAATAGGCTTGCCCTGACCTTCGTCGACGTAATGCATGCGTCCTGGTCCGAGCTCAATATAGTGCGAGGTGAAAGGGTATTCCTCTCTATTTATCCATTGATCGTCCATGGCGGCTCCATTTTTCGGATTTTAGCCTGATTAAAGGAGTAGTCTTCTTGAAAGCTATAGGATTAATAGTTATACGTACGGCGCTTATCCATCAGATGAACAATTGCGCGCTTCACGGAAATTCCTTGTCGCCGGGAAGCCTGTCGGAATGATGGGAAGCCTTTCTACTTTAAATGAGACAGCTGCTTGCGACCAGAGGAAAATTGCCGGGAAGGCGATTGTGTCGCTGATGAGTGGATGTTTATGCGCGTCGATCTTTTGTAGTGAATATGATAGAGCAAAGTTTGGAAATAAAAGCGTCTCCCGAGATGCTGTTTGACCTCAGTCAGGATTACGGTAAACGCTTGGCATGGGACCCGTTTCCAGAATCTTATCGCTTTTTAAATGGGACACAGCCTGCAAAGGGATTGCAGCTTGAAATCGTGGCGAAAAACGGTTTCTCCATGACCGTGGAGTATGTCTCTTATAAACGCCCATCTGTTGTCGCGATAAAAATGGTGAAAGGCTCCTGGATGTTTGCAAAATTTGCCGGGTCCTGGACATTTCAGCAAATATCCCCTGACAGCAGCAAAGTGACCTTCAAATACAACATCATTGGGGGCCCGTCATGGCTGCGTTATATAGTGACGCCAGTGATCAATTTTGTATTTGGTCGTAGCGCTGAGCGTAGACTGTCTGCGCTTAAACATTATGCTGAAGCTATCCAGTAATAATTCAAACAGGTTGATTTTCCAAAGGACTAATATGTTAGGCAGTTTCTTTAAGCGCCGTGCGCTGAATAAATACTTGCGAGTGCTCCCGTCCGTATTGCGTAAGGATTATGGCGGCGGTCCTCAATATACAGTTGGACAGATTACGACAGCGATTTCCAAATACGGCTTGCCTGGCAAGTATGCCCATTACGCCGTCGCGTTGTTTGCCGTTCAGGATAATATTGAAGCGGCTTTCACTGAACACTTTCCAGAATTGGAATACGAGCGAGTTCGGAAAGAGTTGGCGGACAGGTTTTTCGCTGGCGATTTAGACTTCAAGGTGAATATCAGAGGTTTCTCTCCAACTGGGAATGCCCCAGGAGGAGCGCCCACCTGCGGCGGATCGGATTAATCGCATACGGAAAGTCTGATGAAAAAAATCCACAATATGATATTGGCGCTGCTGATTTCTTTATCCATTCTATACGCGCTATTTCAAGCTTACCTGAATCTGCAAGGCTTTGATGTCTCCGATTCAACAGACACTGTGTGGAGCTTGGTGTTTGCATCGCTGGTTGCTCTATGGGTGTCCAAGGACCCAAAGAGACAATACTTTAAAGCGCCATTCGAGTTTCATGCGTTTGTATTCTTTCTGTGGCCTTTTATTCTTCCATACTATTTGGTGAAAACCCGGGGCGGCGTCGGTGTTGTTCAGTATCTGGGTTTCTTGGGAATGAAACTGCTTTCCTTTTTTGGCGGATTTTTCCTTTATTTCTATTATTTATGAAGGTTTGATAAGGTGAATATAATGTATTTGGCGATGTTGTATATACATTAATAAAGCAACCTGAATGTAAGCTGAACAAGATTAAATTTTAAGGTTTGTCTATCTAATTAATATCTGTTTAGAATGCTTGGCGTGAGAGTTAACCATCTGTTTTTTGCCTCACACTCTCCTTTTAATTCAAAGTGGAAGAATCCAAGAGTTCTAGAGATATAACTATGAATAAACACGTTCTTGCTTGCAGTCTTTTTACGCTCTCTGTTTCGTTATTTGGTTGTGGCGGAGGTGGCGGCAGCGGCTCCAGTAACAGTCAGCCTGCTGACACGTTGGTAATTAATAGTGAAAACGCGCCGAAGATTGCCGCCATTGTTGTTGCCGCTGATTTTACTGGTGGTTTAGAAAGCGGTATCGATGATGCGTCTGATTTTGCGGCCATTCCTGTGCAAAAGAAGTATTTTGAGGCGCTTGACGATGGGCGTTTTGAGCGCAACACAACGGGAGGCGGTTTATCTGTTAGTTGCGAACACAACGGTACGGTCACTATGGATATGACCTCAATATCGAATGACGGTGGCGTCTCAACTACTTTTTCGGGAACCTTTGCATTTGATAACTGTAGTGACGACGGCGATTTTACCTTGAATGGAGCCTTATCGACTGCTGGTAACAGTTATGATCATGGCTCAAGGAGTAACTCCAACACGAGTGGAAGTGTAAGTTTGCGTGACCACTATACTGGCAAGAGCGTCACTATCGGCGACATCAATATGTCGATGAACATAGAATATGGCGAATACAATTACAGCCAGTCCTATTATGTCAGCGGTTCAATGATTGATGACAAGAGGTTTAGCGTTATGACTAGACAGCAAGTGTCCGGTGTTGTTGACCATGCGCCTACTGCCGGCCTCCTTCAGGTTAACGGCGCGGAAGGCTCAGGCTTCACCATTGAGTTTGATTCAGTCGGAGACGGCGTTTGGATCGACCATACTGGCGGTCGTGGGACTTACTACTCATACGCGGAGCTGAAAGAGTTGGCCGGGGACTGATCTCCGTTTAACATGATGCCCAATTCTTTTTTGGAGTTGAGTTTTTAGATGTATCAAAACCGACAAGCACTGGCGTTAGGATCTCTGATATTTTTGGCTGTCGCATTTGTGGCGTTCATTCTTCTGGCGTTATGGGGATGGCCAAAGTACAAAATATACAAAATGGAGGCGGACGGCGTAGCCGCGCTGCGGGAAGCGGAATGGACCAAGAAGATTCTGATAGAAGAAGCCAAAGCCAAGGAACAGGCGTCGCTTTTGCAGGCGAAAGCTCAAGTCACGTTGGCCGAAGCGGAAGGCAAGGCGATGATTGCGCGCGCCAAAGCCGAAGGTCAGGCGGATATTGAAAGAGCCAAAGCCGCCGCTGAAGCCAACAAAATTATCGGCGCGTCGCTAAAAGACAATGAAGCCTATCTACGCTACATCTGGATTAAAGGCTTGCAGGACGGCAATGGTGAGCGGATTTATATTCCCACCGAAGCCGGGTTGCCGATACTGGAGGCCGGTAAGGCCAAGTAGGGGCGCTGTTGATTCATTATTGCTCACTTGAGCACGATGAGGTCCTGCGTAATTAATGACGGACTTATTGCGCTTCATGACAGGCGCTGTGGCGTTTGCCAATAGAATGCATGGAACCCATGAAATCAAAGACCCCCATTCCACAAGAACGCAATGAAACGGTCAGGCGGGAACTGATGTCCGTATTGCTGGACGGCGCTTTTACTGTCGGCTCTTTATCAAAGCTGATAGGAAAATCCGAGAAAGAAATTTACGGTCATCTGGAGCATTTGCAGAAGACCGGTTCTCTGAACATTGAACCTGCCCGCTGCGGCAAGTGCGACTATGTATTTGAAGACCGCTCCCGAGTCAAAAAGCCGGGCAAATGCCCCAAGTGTAAAAGTACTTTTATTGACGAACCGGTATTCTCCGCAAAGTCCCGATAGGGCATAAAAGAAACCTCTGGAGGCGACTTATGCACAGCGAACAGGCGTTGCGCGAAACAATACAAAACTATCGGCAGGCGCTGCGCCGGTATTTGCTGGACTTGATCGCAAAGATCAAACCGTCGCCTTATAACGAAGATATCTACGCGTTCATTATCGATGTGCGCGTACATCACTATTACTGCGTGGTTGGCGTAAATAATCTGGCTGGCTATCAGGCTTTTACCGGAAGTGAGAGTCACTCCGCCGCAGATTTACTGGGTTTTAGCGGACGCAAATTCAATGTAGACGACTTTCCCATTCGGGCGGAAGGCAATGATGAGCTGGAAGAGTTCAGCGTATTGTTTAATGAAATCTGTCGTGACTATTTTGATGCGTCGGAAGACGCGGACGCAGAAACGGATGAGCGGGAAACCGCCGGGCGTCTTCTCACGCTCCTCCCTGACCTCTACCTTGAGGCGCATGTCGACGCTCTGAAAGAAGTCAGCGCGGAGTTGCGCACGATGAACACCGTCGATGACTTCGTGGCGTTTGTCGCGGCGAGTTGGGACGTGGATGAAGCGGAGAGTGTGGCTTTGGCCAAACAAACCATCGCCGATGATGTGTTTGACAGGGTGTTCGAACCTTCTCAAGTTATCACTGTGGAAGAGCAGGATCTGTCCGACGTTGATGCATTGTTGCAAAAGGTCGCTGATTACTACCTGTATTCCGGTTCAGATCGACCGATCCTGCATGCCGACCTGGTTCGTAAATATGAACGTGTGCTGGCGGACGCCCGACCGCAGGTAGACGATGCCCTGATCAGCGTCATCAGCGATCTTCTGGCGGAGGCGCAGCGTAAGAGAAAAGATCAGGATGAGCCGTATTTTATCAATCTGTTTGAAAAAGAGGGCTCCTTCCTGTCGGCTATCTGTGGCCTCTTTTTCGCTAACCCTGTCCCTTGCCAGACAACGGAAAAGCGTCTGCTTGAGTTGCTCGCCAAAGTTTGTGCGGAGCCCTACCGAAGTACTGGCCAGACCATGTCCATCGCGCCTTCTCTGATAGCGGATGTCCTGCATGCGCTGAATGAGGCGCGCTTCCCTTTATCTGATCAATGTCTCACAACTTTCTACCTGCAAAACTATAAAGCGTACTTGTCGTAGCCGGTCAAACCACAGGCGTGGACAAGTTGTCGGCGCTGGGAAAAAGCGATCAAGATCATTCCGGTAGGCGTTACGACTCGACGGCTTATTGGAATGGTCGGTCTTTGTGGCGCCGCAAAGCGCAGGAACCGCGCGCAAGCCCAACACGGATTAGCTTGAATATGTTCAGAAATATCGCTCATTGCGTTCGCGTAGAGAAGTCGTCTCTTATCCATAGCTTATGCCCGGCACACCGTTCTGAGGGGCGAAACCTTGTTGCGCCTGGATGGCGGCGTCTCCCTTGATTGGCCAACCGAACCTGAGCGTTCGCAGCAAGCTTGTCCTGATCTGCCTGAGTCTGAGTGTGCTGCCGTTACTCATCGACATCAACCAGGCTGATAATCCTACAGTTATAAGAGGCAGCTGAATCTGTGGCACGCCGCTTTCTCTTGCGCCTAAACCATCGTTTACCCATAACGCGCGATAGCGGAAGGGAGAGGGAGGGGTGTAGACTTTGAATCAGGGGAAGCCTGAAAGCGATTTCGATTTTTCAACGAAACGGAGAGGCTGATCCTTGATGTTAAAAAATAAGTACACGGCGCTCTCCGAATGTAACAGGGAAGCACGGCGTTAACAGGGAAATTGTTGATCTCGCTTCTTTTCCCGCTGAGTCCAATGCTTTTGGCAGGAGCGGCCGGGATGATGCTGAGTGTGCGAATCAATCGAATATTGTTGGCCGAGGAGAGTCCGGTTTTATGCGCCAGGCTGCGGCATACTCTGGCGCAAATGGCGCCTCATGCGGACATTCACGTTTCCGCATCGGTAGAGCAAACCCGCCGGGAATTACTGGAGTGGCGCCCGGTACTGGCGGTGATCAACTTCATGCTGGAAGATGGCGGCATCGCCTCCCTGCTTAATGATATCGGGTTATTTCCCGTCGCTCCCTTTGTCCTTGGCATTACCTCCAACGGTTCACGTGCGGATACTGTCCTGGCGATGCGCTGTGGTTTTTCATACGTCATCGATAAACCTTTTGATCTGGGCACATTTGAACAAGCGGTGCTGCAGACAGTTTCCTCTCCTATGTCATTGGCTTCCAGCATCAACAGGATCGTCAGTCCACTGTTATACAGCGACGATGACGAGCTGGACCTTAAAAAACTTACCGCGGACATTGAGACGCTGATATTTAAAATGGCGATCGCCATCACCGGCTCCAAGAAGGGTTTAGGGCGTCTTTTGGGTATTTCCCGCCAGTTAGTTCAATACCACCTGAAAAAGCTTTGATCGGGTCTTGGTGAACGGCTTGCATCACCAAGGGGCGCCAAAATCTTTGCACTTTTCATGATTTGTACGTGAGTTATTATCACCTTTGAGGGCGTTTATGCCCTCTGCTAGTAACACCCACCTCATTTCTCTAAAAGGAGATTGGAAATGAAGAAATTACTCCTAAATTCAGGTGCGGGTCTGTTGCTCCTTCCCTTGCTCGCCGCATTGATGTTTGCGGCCACCGCGCAGGCGACGACGTTAATCTACAAAGACTTTAATTCGTTGGTCGCTGAGGCGCAGGGCATTGTAGTTGGAACGGTGAAAGAAGTGGTATCGCAACGGGCTGAGGACCGGCAGCTGTATACCTATGTCCGCCTGGCGGACGTTGAGACCCTGGCGGGGGTCTATCACGATAATGAACTTACGTTGATGATGAGCGGCGGTTATGACGGCCGCAACGGCCTGCACGTTGAAGGCAGCCCTGAGTTCAGCGCTGGCGAACGGGTTGTCTTGTTTGTCGAAGGCAATGGTCAGCGCATGGTGCCTCTGGTTGGTTGGGGGCAGGGCGTATTCCGTCTGCAGAATGATGAACGCGGAGCCGCCATCGTCACTGATGAGGTTGGCAATGAAGTATTTGGCGTCGGCAAGAAAGGCGAAATTCTGAAGGCGAACCGTCATGCACAGCGTGCTCAAATCGCCAATTCGGAGTATCTGGCCAACGCCAGCAGCGCACAGGGCAAAGCCAGCGCTGGTCGTTCTGACGGCGGCGAAGCGATGCTGGCGCCGCAGGAAGCCAAAGGCGCGCCGATGAGCGCCGAACGCTTTCTTGGCATGGTGCGGAGCCAGGCGCAATCTCGCGCGTTCGCTCAGGAATTGCGTTCCGTGAAAGTGGGGCAGGCGCTTGAACGCAAAGCGCGTGATGCAGGCTCCGCCGGTTCAGCCAACTCCGCCAATAATATGAGCGACGAGTCCGCCGCCTCCGCATTGCCCCGTAGAACTCCCCAAGGGGCAAGGTCGTCCATGGATCGGGACTGAACGCGTTTAACGCGCAAACCAGTCACGAGCGGCTATTCGAAGACAGGTACGTTTAGAAGGAGGACTTTCTATGTATCGTCAAGCTATTCACAAATTACTATCGGGGCTGAGCGACGTCCGGCTGATTTTGCTGGCGGCTCTCTGCCTTGCGGCGCCTTTCGCCGGAGCCTACACCTACCGCACTTGCGACGGTAACGCGATCAAGTGGAACGGCAACCAGACCACAATGTACATCAGCACCACCTCATTCCCTGCCGGCAGTACCTGGGATTCGCGGCTGCAGAATGCTATGTGGCATTGGAATAACGTTAAAGGCTCGCGCTTTTTGTATTACGTCAATCGCGATACCGATGGCAGTCATAACGATAATAATGGGCGTAATGAAGTCTACCTTGATAACAGTCTGGGAGGCAGCACCCTGGCGGTGACGCTGACCCGTTACCACTGTTACTGGCTGTTCGGCTATCAGTACGGCATTGACGAAACCGATATCGGTTTCAATAACAACATCAGTTGGAATTTGGGCAGCCTGAGCTATACCAATCTGGGATCGCCTTACAGCTTTGAAAGCGTCGCTCTGCACGAACTTGGACATGCTCTGGGGTTGCTGCATGAAAACCGCTGGATGGCCACCATGAATTCCTATTACCCGAACAGCGGTCCTCTCGGCCACTATAAGGAATGGGACCCCTTGGCGGATGATCGTCTGGGATCGCGGGTGATCTACCCCGACAGCACCACAGAAACCGATATCGCCGGCTCCGTGTTTAAGCGCACTGGCACAGGCACATCCGGGCTGGTGTCCAGTCCGACATACGCCTATCGCGGCACGAACGTCACTATCCAGTTCACGTTCAGCAACCAAAGCACGGCGACCAAGACCTTCGATATCAACTTCTATCTGTCCACTAATAATTACATCAGCACTGGGGACACCTATCTAGGCTCCAACTACGGCGCCTGGGGCTCAGAGGGCTTCACCGGCACATTCAGTCGCACGCTGTATATCCCCACCACGGTGGCGCCGGGAACCTACTGGCTTGGGTTTATTGTCGACCCCAACAATGCGATATCCGAATCGGTTGAAAGCAATAACTATATGGAAATGCCCAGAAGCATCACGATCTACTAACTATGGAAAAATCGTTGTATCCCTGGCTCCTGGGACGGACCTTAGAAGGTCCGTCTCTCGTTTTTCTCCGCTTTCCCCTGTGGCGCATTGCTTGTAAAAATTACAAATCCACAGTGCGCTGAAGGCTCAGGAATCTGCTGTGTCCGCTACGGGTTGGGAGGCGGATTTCTGTTTTTGGGACTTATCTTTTTCCTCCTCTTCGTTTTCATGTTGCGGCGGGCCGGAGTGGTCCACTGGCGTGAAAGAGGGCGGGTCGCTGGCGGGAAAAGACTGATCGGATACTTCATCCACAGCGTCGATTTCATCTTTGCGCTCTTTCCTTGTCCTTGTTTCCGTTTCGTTATCCTTTGACTGCTTGCTCATAGCGTTTCTCCCTATGGCTTAAACGAGTGTGATGATCACCTAAGTCATTACAAGCTTTATGCCAGAGTGAAAATTCAGGCGATTTGATTGGTTAACGCGTAGCGGTTGCGCAGGGCTTGCAGTCCGTCAGCCGTGAATCGGATCACTCGGGAATCCAGATCTTTCCGCGCCCAGCCCCGATTGAGAATGTCCTGTAAAACCCATTGTCCGAGTGAGCCCGCCAGGTGGTGTCGGCGTTCGCTCCAGTCCAAACAATTTTTGCATACAGGCCGGCGTAGTTTCTCCAGGCTGCCGACATCCGCGCCTAATGAGTTAAACAGATCGCGACCGCTTGGGGTCAGGAGTAATTGTTGATCCTGCTCGATCAACACGCCACTGCTTTTGAGGCCGTCGAGCAGGCTGACGCCGACTTCTCCCGCCAAGTGGTCGTAACAGACGCGGGCATGCCGCAGCGCTGGATCTTTCGGGCCGGTAGAAGCGCGACTATGTTCCACCGTGGCGGAAACATTCAGCAGCGTTTCCAGGAACTCGGCGATCTCGCGGCTGCGTAACTGGAAGTATTTATGACGTCCTTGCTTCTGGGGGATCACCAGTTGCGCGTCTGTCAGCTTTTTCAGATGACTGCTGGCGGTGGCGGCGGTGATGTCCGCTTCCGCAGCCAGTTCCGTTGCGGTCAGGGCTTTTCCGCCCAGCAAGGCGATGAGCATGCTGGCGCGGGCGGCGTCGCCGATAAGGGCCGCGACTTTTGTTATGTCTGGAACTTGGTTTATGTCCGGGTCTGGACTGAAATGCGATTCGTTCGACATGAGGCAATCACTGACAGTTCGATGGGCGTCGAAGCATGGCTTCCTGATGCAGTTAGACTGCCGGAAAACCCAAACAGAGACAACGACGATGAATCTGATCTGCTTTATTGAATATCACATAGATCCATTCCAGTTGGATGCATTTCGAACTTATGCGCAAAACTGGGGGCGGATTATTCCAGAGTGTGGCGGGGAGCTGATTGGCTATTTCCTTCCCCATGAAGGGACCAACTATGTCGCCTACGGACTGATTGGTTTTGAGAGTCTGGCCGCCTATGAAGCCTACCGGACCCGCCTGAAAAACGATCCCGCCGGACGGGAGAACTTTCAGTTCGCCCAGGCGCATAAATTTATTCTGCAGGAGCGTCGCACGTTTCTCACAGCGGCGCCGGATACCTTGTTGAAGTTGAGCGCTCAGGCGCTGGGGAAGGTGAGCTGATGTTCGCCGTTATCTTTGAACTGGAGCCCAATCCGGACAGAAAAGCTCAGTATTTGCAACTAGCCGCGGACCTTAAACCTCTACTGGAGACCATCGACGGCTTTATATCCATCGAACGTTTTCAAAGCCTGAGTCAGCCGGAAAAACTGTTGTCCCTGTCTTTCTGGCGGGACGAAGAGGCGGTGAAAGTCTGGCGCAATCAGGTGGAGCACCGTATGGCGCAGCAATGCGGCCGTACGGATGTGTTTTCGGATTATCGGCTGAGGGTCGCTGCAGTGATTAGAGACTATGGCATGACGGATCGGGCGGAGGCCCCGGAGGACAGCCGCGCTGTCCTCCGGGGTTGAAAGGACGACTTACCGGTGAGACGCCATCAGACCCGCGCCCATGGCCATGAGGGCGCCGCCCAGCGTGCGACCGATATGGCGTCCGCCCGCCCGCAATTTTTCCAACACGCGCTGGTGCGTAATGCCGATCGCCAACGCTGAGAACCAGAGACCGTGCGCCAGACTGATGATCAGCCCATAAAGCAACTGCACCGCCAATGACGTGTCCGGGTTCGCTACCTGGGTGAAGATGCTCAGGTAGAAAAGGGTGGTTTTGGGATTCGTGGCGTTAGTGATGAAACCTTGCCGGAAATATGCCCAATCGGATTTTGCACTGTCTGGAAGAGCGTGCTGCTGAGGGATCTCCAGACGACTTTTCCAGGTCTTCCAACCGATATAAATCAGATAGAGCCCGCCCACCCACTTCACCGCCGTAAACACCCAGACCGAGCTCGCCATGAGCACCACCAGACCGGCGAGGGTATAGGCGGTATGCACCCAGGTGGCGCTGGCGACGCCGAGCGCCGCGAGCAGCCCCGCGCGACGCGAGTAGAACAGACTGTTGCGGGTGATCATGGCGAAGTCTGCGCCGGGACTGATCGCCATAAACACCGCGATCATGCAGACCTGTACCAGCTCGGCGGAGAGCATGGCATCGATCATGACTCAGCCCTCCATGATTTTGGCGACGCCGCCGATCCACAGGCGATGTGGCAAGCCGTCAGTGATTTCCAGCTCCGCCTCGATCAGGCTGGGAGAGCGGGGCGTCATCAAGCGGCCCTGTTCAATGAGGTAATGCTCACCCTTTTGGCCCAAAACTTCATACAGGTATACCGAAGCGCAGCCGGCGCCCATTCCAGTCGCTGATTCCTCATTAATTCCATAATAAGGGGCGAACATGCGGGCGCTGATGGTGCGGCCGCTCACTTCCGTCTCCGGGCTAATAACATAAAAACCGATAAGACCGAGCGCTTCGCTCAGGGCGGCGATGCGTTGCATATCAGGTTTGATACGGCGCAGATCATCCATGGTGGGTAGCGCGATCACCAGAAAAGAGACGCCGACATTGACCACATGGGGTGTCGCCAATGCGCATACCTTCTTCGCTTCCAGTCCCAAAGCGTTGGCGGCTGCTTCCTGTTGCGCTGCCGTAATCGGGGTGACATGCCGACGGATTTGCTCCAAATAGGCTTTGTCACCTTCGATGCGGATATGGCGTGGTCCGTCTATGGTCTCTTTGCTATGCGCCCCCTGGTCGACTTTGCCTTGTTGTGCGAGGACGGAAAAAGCCGCAACCGTGGCGTGTCCGCAGTGGGGGATACGCTTGGTGGGGGTGAAAAAGTCCAATTTCACTGTGGCGATATCAGAGTGCGATACGAATGCGGTTTCCGGATATCCGGCTAGGCTGGCGAGGCGTTGCATTTCCGCTTCCGCCATTCCGTCCGCCTCCAGCACTACTCCGGCGGGATTACCGCCGACGCCGTTATCGACGAAAGAACTTATTAGTTTGACTGAATGATTCATCGGCTCGCCTCCGCTACACAAAATATGGTCAATAAAACGTTTGCGCTTTATTGAGGGGTTTTGAGAGGATTATGAGACGAACTGTTGGCAGTATCGAACGATATACTTATTAGTCACACTTATAAATAGTGGCGGCGCTCTGATCGAATCTGAGACCTTTGATGATGGATAAACAACTTCTTGCCGACCTGCTTTATCTGGAGGCGATAGCGGAGCAGCAAAGCTTCACCGCCGCCGCTTCCGCCATGGGCGTCAGTCAGAGCGCCATCAGCCAGAGCATCAAGCGCATGGAGGCGCAACTCGGCTTCCCTCTATTGGAGAGAACCACGCGACGCATGCGGTTTACCCCTCAGGGGGAGCGTTTGCTGCTGGGCGTTCGCAGGGCGCTTGGCGAGATCAAAGGCGCGCTGGATCAGATTCATAGCGAGCGGGAAGAAGGCGTGTTGCGAGTGGAAACCTTCGCTACTTTCGGGATGTACTGGTTGTTGCCCAGGCTGCCGGAATTTCACAAACTGCATCCCGGCATTCGTGTGTATCTGAATACGGAAGAGAGCATTCGCCCCGCCGGATCAGGTGATGCGGACGTCATGCTGCGCTTCGCCTCTGCGCCGCCTAGCGGCTTTTTCAGTCAGGTGTTGGGAACAGAGCGGATCTTTCCGGTTTGCAGCCCTCTGCTGCTACAACAGTATCCTGATGTGGGCGCTTCTGAGGTGTTGCGGCAGGCCACCTTGCTGGCCACAACCAATGACGGCTCTGATAACTGCATGAAGAGTTGGGAGCAATGGTCGCGACGCACAGGCATCGATGTCGGCAAAGATATTATCTATTTCAGTCGCACGGAACTGGTGCTGCAAGCCGCCCAGGCCGGCCAGGGCGTGGCGCTCGGCCGCACCTACATCGTCGCGGACGCTATCGCTAACGGCAGCCTGATCGCCCTGGACGCAGACCCGATTCCCGCCCCCTTCACCTACTACTTCGCCACCCCCTATGAACGAGCGGACTGGCCAAAAGTGAAGAAGTTTCGGGAGTGGTTGATGGGGAAACTAGTGGTGCAATAAGGCAAAGTTAGAATCAGAGACATCGTTACAAATAGAGGATGTGAATGCTCAAAAAACTATTCGAATCAGATGTTCCCCTGTTCATGATCATCATATTGTTTGCAGTACATACTCTCCCCTTAGCATGGGCATGCAGGGTCGCTTGGGGAGCGGAGGACGCTGGTTATATACTTACCGTTGCAGTTTCTAAATTCCTGCTAGGGGTTGTTATTCTTCCCGCTTGCCTTGTGCTGGTCGGGCTGTTTCTCAAGTGGCTGGATCGGGAGTTTAAACTCGGCAATATGTATTTTCTGGGGGTGTTTATGACGGCGGCGGCTAATTTTAATGGCTCTTTGTAGCCGAGGTAGAAGGAGCGGCTGATGGAAATGCTTCCATGTCCAGAATGTGGCGCGAATATCGAAGTAAGGTGGTGGCGATTTATGTCCTTCCACTGCCCAGCTTGTAGTGCGCACCTTCGTATTGAAGGCAAGGTGGTTGATCAGTCTCAATACAATAAGCGCAGAATGATTGTGCTTATACATATGGGGACTGTTCCCTGTATCAATCTCGTTGCTGAGCAATTAATAAATAAGGTCTACCTGATTGTCATCTCTCTCGGAATTGTTTTGTTTGTATTTTGGAGGATGGGGCCGGATAAAAGTGTCTCAGGGAAGGAGATTAAGCTTTTAAAAAGCGCGGAGCTGATTGTAAAGCCCTGGATTGCTGCAGTGACCATTATCGGGGCTATCTTGTTCCTTTTGTTTCCCCTGTTATTACCTTGGTTCAAATAACTTGCTCTTGGATAAGTCAAACTAATTAAGTCGTCCCTTGTGCCCAGACAGTCGAGCTAAAAATATAAAAAGAGGTTTTTACTTAGATTCGGCAGCTTCATCGTCCTGGACGCAGACCCATTTCCCGCCCCCTTCACCTACTACTTCGCCACCCCCTATGAACGAGCGGACTGGCCAAAAGTGAAGAAGTTTCGGGAGTGGTTGATGGGGTTGTTGGTGAACTCATCGGATTAAAATAGCGACGTTAAGAGAGAAGTATGCACTTGAACAAACGTAAGCAGCTGGATCAGCAAGGCATCGATCTGGACTATCTGCAAAAGCTGATGCGCTCGTTATTCCCTAAAAACAATGACTGTGCGTCACAGGCGGACCTGAGCGAGGTCTTGGACGAACTGCTGCAGTTTGGCGTGCGTAGCAAAAAAGAGCTTCGGCTGCTGATGAAGAAATATCGACACTGCTTATTAGCCATAGATAAAGAGCCGCTCGATCGAATTCACCAGCGGATTTACCGAGAAGATATGGGCGACGCGGCTTATTTGGATGCAATAAGGCGGCAATACTGGTTTGGCTATCCCGCACTGATCCGCATCGCCATGGAAATGGAGTTTGGCGAGGCGTATGAACGCTATAGCGAAGCAAGAGACCTTACCGCCTGAACTTGTCTGGCGAGGTAGTGTTTTGTGTGGGGTTGGTAACTGAAGTAATGGGTAGCTTTTATGGCGTTTCCTCCAGAAGAAAGTCTGTTGTATAAAACCACGTTTGATAAAGCAGAAGCTGAAATGAAACGTGAAGGGATGGAGTTTGTTCTTCAAATATCGCCGCAATGGCTAGTGCGCTGGAATACTTTCAAATCTCAGCATTTGCATGGGGATGAGTTGTGGTACTTTGAGCACTTTCCTGAACCGCTAACAGGGGCCGCTGGGTATTGCCTGAAGCGGGCTGGAGATATTGTTTCTGTTATCACTACGAAGCGCAGTTGAGTAGTATTTTGGAAAAGTAAAAGAAGGACTCCCTGATTATGTGCGGCAGATTCAACGCCACCGCCTCCGCTGAAATTGTTGCGGCGATGGAAGGTTTTGGTTTTGACGCCACCGGCCTGCGCAAATGCTGGTTTGGCGATATGTTTAATATCGCGCCGACGGAAGCGGTGATGGTGGCGATTCAGGAAGGCGGCAAGCGCTATTTGCGGGAGATGCGCTGGTGGTTGACGCCCCATTGGGCGTCGGAAATTTCCAATAAGTTCAGCATGTTCAACGCCAGGGCGGAGACGTTGGAGAAAAGTCGTGCGTTCAGCGGACCGTTCAAATATCGGCGCGGCGTGATACCTGCGTCGGGATTTATCGAGTGGCGTACGGAGAAAGGCGTCAAGCAGCCCTATTATCTGAAGCCGCCCTCAGGACACTGCTATTTCGCCGCGCTCTGGGACGTCTGGCAGAAGGAAGAGCACTATCTGGAGACCTGCGCCATTATCACTACCGAAGCCAGCGACTCCATCCGCTGGCTTCATGACAGAATGCCGGCGTTGTTATCGCCGGATCAGTTCGACGCCTGGGTCGACCCTGCGACGCCATTGAGTGACGTCCGCGCGATGCTGGTCCCTCGCGATTTGAGCGACTGGGAAATCATTCCCGTTAATCCGTCCATCGGCGCCGCAACCAACAAAAGCAGCGACGCCGCTCTGCCCGTTAATCCGACAGTCAGGGACGAAAAGCTAACTCAGTTCGAGCAGACTGAGCTGTTCTGATATGAGCTGTCCTGATATGACCTGTCCTGATATAAATAGTCGTAGGCGACTCAACAAATTTCCATCATATCGACCGGCTCCCTCACATTGGTGATCACCTGTTTGCCGCCGTTCCATGAAAACAGATATTTGGTGTTATCACCTTTATGTTGGTAACGCTCTCCAAACCCGCTGTAGTTAAAGCGGGTTTCCTTCTGGCCCTGCGCATTGACGATCATGGTCGCCGGACGGGCCGTGACATCCGCGATAACTCCGTGATCCTGCTTCAGCGAGTTATGAAACGTCGCCGCGAAACTATTGGCGGGATCGAAGGTTGACTGGGTGGCGTTGCCGGCGGCGTAACAGACGGTCAGACTGATTTTCTTGATTTGCTTCAGTCCCGGCGCGGCTTTATTGGCGATGAAAGTCGCCAGCGCTTTGCCATATTTCCCTGCGCAGGACACACCGTTCAAATCGCCATGTCCGACAAGCTGGATACGTGAATTCTCCGTCAGCGCGCCTAAGCCGGCGCTATTGATGACAACGTGGGTTTTGGTCGCCACGTCGTACTCCACCAGTTCCGATTTATCCGGGTGTTTCCGGTACAGGTTTCTCCCAAAAGATCGCAAGTTATCCTTGGGCTCAGTTAACAACACAATAATCAGCTGCTTATCGTAGTTCATCCTTTTCCTCTCCTTTGTTTGACGCCCGTTTTTTGCGCGATGACTGCGTTACTCAGGCTAATATCCCAAGCGAAAATTAGATAGTTAAGCTTATTCAATGACCACTTTTGTTTGGATCAGGGAGTCGTTTGGAAGTTCAACTCTTTTATTGCGGAGGGGCTGGGCGACTGACCATGCAGCAACGCCCACAAGGGCCGCGCCGCCACATCAGTGTGGGAGAAGAGATAGCGCTCGCCATAGGTCTGCTGGGCGCGTTGTTGTTGCTCCAGTATTTGTTTGTCCTGAATATAGAGCGTGTGAACGAAGGGCTTGAACAGCGCAAAGCGCAGGGGAGCGGGTATCCAGGAACGGGGTGCGTAGAGCCTGACGAATATCCCTGTGACCTCAGCGCTATGGGGAACAAAATAAAGTGCGGAGCGAAACAACAGGCGTCCGTTCTTGAGATAGTCCAATTCCACCAGACCGGGTAGTTTGAAGCGGGCGATGTTCTGATCCACACCCGGATCGAACAGCTGGTTGATCCAGCCATTCTGCTTCTGCGTCAGCGCATAATGGGTTTCAAAACCATCAACGCTGACCGTCTGTTCGATTCGCATCTGCTGAGGCCCCTGACTGCGCAGCAAGCCTTGATGGATATAAGGGGTATGGCAGGGGTCGAGAAAATTCTCAATGGTGTGAAACAGGCTGCAGTGGATGCGGCGATAAGCTTGGGTCCAGACATAGCCGGGCAGCTCGGAAAAGCCGGCCAGAGATTCGGCTGACGCAGGTTTCAAGCTGCCCCATATCAATCCGTCCCGTTCCTGCAGAGCATAGCTTTGCAAGGTTGCGCGCGCACCGCATTCTGATGATCCGGGAGTATGTCGCAAGCGTCCCGCTGCATCGAATTGCCAGCCGTGATAGCGGCAGGCCAGGCGATTGTTGCAGATATTTCCTTGCGACAACGGGATCAAACGATGAGGGCAACGGTCCTGAAACGCACAGGCTTTGCCTTGCAGTCGCGCCAGGACCAATGGCGCCCCCAACAGACTCACCGCTATCGGCTTATCGCGCAACTTCGCCACAGGCAGCAAAGGAAACCAGCCGCCAGTGACCCCGGGATAAGGAAAGCTATCAGGCGCGCTCATAACTCGAACTTCTCAAGAATGGGGCGATAGAGCTTCTCCGTCAGCAGAGACAAGCCGCGCCATATGGCGCGCTGATAAAGCCCCAGGTGAGCGACGTAGACATAACTGTATTCGATCACCGCTTCCGCCCCTCGCAGTTTTTTGAAGTCAGGCGCCCCGGAGCTGAGATTGAGTTCCAGATGGTGGTCCATGGCGTAGCGAATCACGAACGCCATGATGCGCCGGTATAGCGCCATTTTGGCGGGCAAGCGGGTGTCATAACCGACTACGGGCGCGGTCAGGGTTTGGTCGACGCCGAACAGGCCCGCTACACCCAGTAGTTCATCCTGATGAAACAGGCCAAAGAGCTTCAGTAAACCATTGCGACTGAAGGCGCTGAGATAGTCGGCGCTAAAGCGCACATTATGGAGACTGTACTTCTCCAGATAGAGCTGATTGTAAAGCTGCTCCGCTCGCGCCATCTGCGTTTCGTCATCCGGATCCAGCTCTCTGAACGACCAGTCTGGTTGACGCAGGAGCCGGTCGTCGGCGCGGGTGTTGTTTCTGTTCCACCAGCGCTCACGATCAAGAAACAGATACACCTGACGACTGATGATTGGCAACCAGCCATCCTGGCGCGCTTGCGCGATGATGTCAGGGTGTTGCCGTTCATTCAGCGAACGCAGCATTAGCGCGTGCTTGGGAAAGCGACGCAGGGCTTGCTCGCGCAGGGCGGGTAGACTCAGCTCGCGCCAGTTGGCGCTGTAAAAGTTGGTGGAGAGACACTGATTGTTGAGCACCTGCAATCGATCCAGGCGCGCCAGCCTGAACGGCCACTCCAGCAGATATGTGAGGCCGTAGCAGAAATAACGCAACAGCGCCGACTCCACTTTCGGCAACTCGTCGCGGGCGTAATAGATAATTTGCGTCAGCGGCGAAACTACGTAGCAGTTTTGCGGGTGGTAGTCATTGACGCTGGCGGGCGCCGCCACGCCATCCTGTTCGTAGGCGACAATCTCAGTAGTGAGATTGCGGATCAGGCCGGGCTGCTGCATCAGCACGACGAAGCGGCGATGAAGCTCGTTGGCTTCTAGCATGGCGTATCCCGCTGGCAAGCTGGGTCGGAGTCGGGTCCATCCCATTCAATGTCGAAGGTGCTGGCGTCGGTTAATGGACGCCTAAAGCGGGCGGAGCGATAAAACATCTCCGTCAGCGCCAACCATTGCGCTCGTTGCAACAGTGGCGTTTGCTCATCGGCGAGGGCGTCCTGAGCGCGGCGATAGTCATGTAGCAAACGGCCGAACTTACCCTGCAGCAGAGACGACGCGCCAAAAAACAGAGGCAGCGTGGCCCCGATGCGGAAGGGGCGGGTCGGCCCAGGCGTGTGTGCAAATCGGCCCTGCTCATCGATGCGCAAGGTTTGCCGCAATAAATGCAATCCACTGGTGGCGCGCGGGTTGCACTCCAGCACGAAGAGCTGGCCGGCCTCCTCAATAAAATCAAACGCGGCCTGACCGTGATACCCCGTGCGTTGCCCGAACTGGCGGACGAACTCTTCCAGGCGTGGGTCTGTATAGGGCTCAAAATAACTGGCGGCGGCCTGATTGAAGCAATACTCCGGCAGATAAGCCTGATGTGCGATCAGCTCACCCTGATTGAAAAGCGCGTAGTTGCAGATCGCCTGCCCGACGATTTTACGCTGCTGCACCCAGGGACGGGTGGCGCTGATCTGCGAAGGTTTAAGGGCTGCCTGATGCGGATTGCGGATCACCTGGCGGCCGAAGCGTGAATACACCGGTTTCAGGATCGTGTCAGGATTATTTTCTATCTCCTCAGGAGCGCAGCGCAGATGGGTTTCCGGCGCTTGCACTTCCCCAAGCCCATGCATGATTTTCAGGCTGTCCAGCTTGCTGTGCAGGCGAAAGAGCAGTTCTGTTTCCGGCATGAACCAAAGGGCGTCAGCCTGCACATGGGGGCGCGCCTGGGCCAGATAAAAGATTTCTTCGCAGGTAGGGATCAGCAGATCGACTTTATGCTCCCGCAGCAGGCGCTCCAGAGTGTGGGCGTAAGCGCTCAGGTCGCCTTTGGGCGGGGGCAGGCGCAGGTAGCCCTGCACCCCTTGCAGGTAACGTCCCAGGGGCCAGCGCAGATTATCCGCAAGCCAGACCTGATGACCGGATTTGATAGCGATTCGGGCCCAATCCAGCGCGACAGGCGCGCGGGCGCCGGTGATCAGGACGACCATAAATTGACGACTCTGCGTTGCTTTTGTGAAGGCGTCCAATGTGGACGCGGACTGTGTTCAAAACCGAGGGCTTCGACCACGCCCAGCTTTGTCAGTGCGGCGCGTATGGCCTGCTCGATTTCAGCGTGACGGCGGTCGCTTTCAATGCGCAAGCGCGCCGCCTCAATCTGGCTGATGCGATAGTCCAAAGGCTCCGGGCTGGCCAGGGCGGCGGCGCGATACAGCAAGTCGGGCAAAACCGTCACTGTGGAAGACGCCCCAGGCAGTTGCAGCACATCGCCCGCGCGACCGCCTATGCTACGGATGGCGCGAAACACGCCGGGCTCATCCCCGGCTTCGATCACATCGTCCAGCAGGTAACGAATGATCGGCTGGGTGCGGCGGCGGAAGTCGGTGACGATAGGGGAAAAGTGGGTCTTCTCCGGGTTCAGCCAATGGGGTTCTATATGTACGAAATCTTCGTTCCAACGCAATACGCCGTCTGATTGCGTACAGGCGAGAAAACCCTCTGTGCACTGATAAATCTCTTTGATAGGGCAGGCAAACCGCTGTAGCAAAAGCGCTCTGTCGGAAGGCGTGAGCACTTCGGCCCCGGAAATGATCAATTGCGGTTGCAGCCTGCGGCTACTCTGCGCGCACAGCTGCAACGCCTGGGCGCTGCCGACCAGCAGGGTGGGCTGAAAGGCCTCCAGAGCGCTTAGCCACTGCTCCTGGGGTTGCGTCAGATCCGCATAATGAAACTGAATGCGCCCTCGATTGACGGTCTGATAGAGAGGACTGTCCGCCCGTAATAACAAGGCTATGCGGTGGCGTCCCAACAGGCTTGGCAAGAGTTTGGCGAAGATGACGCCAGCCCATTCCAGACGTTCCGCACGGGACGCCAGAAACAGTCCGCGCCGGCCGGATGTGCCGGAGGAGAGTCCTACAGTGACGTCTCCCAGTTGCGACCGGCTGAAGTCCCGACTTTGCTCCGCTTCAAGCGCGATGTCGAACAGATGGTCCCGCTGCAAGCCGCGTGTATTCAGCTGATCAAAGTTGTCCATCATCAGCGCTTTGGACATGATGGGAAAATCCTGCAGCGGCTTGCCCAAATACTCTTGATAGAACGGCGCATGGCGGCACACCCAGTCTAAATGACGACGCAGTCGCCGCGCCTGCCAGGACTCCAGCTGCTCTCGGGACTGAAAGCGTCGATAGCGGCTGGCGATAAAGTGGCGGAGTATGATGAGTTTTTCCATCGGCGCGCCTTAATTGAGCCAGCCCTGGCTTATCAGGGACTGCAAGGTGTCCTCGCAGTGGGACGGCGTAAAAATGACTCTGTCGGCTGTAGCCCGATAGCAGCGCCTTAGCTTTTCCAGGGTGTCGCGATAAGCCTTGCGGTCGTCGCAGATAATGTTCGCCAGCCAATGTTGATCCACGCCATCGCGCAGGCTGTCCACCAGCCAGCAGGCGTCGGCGAGTAGAAACAGGAATCGGTCCTGCAGGCGTACGAGTAATCCCATCTGACCTGCGGCATGGCCAGGCAGGGCGACCAGATATAGCGTCTGATCGCCGAACAGGTCGCGAGCGCTCAATCCGAGAGGGCGAGTCGGCATATTCAGAATGTCGCCCAGGTCCAACGGGAAGCTGTCCGTAAATGACAAACGTGATTCCGCCTGGGCGGGCAGCAAATCCTTCAGATAGCCTTTGCGCAATCGACTCAGCCGTCCGGTTTGCGTCAGATAACGATGTCCGGCGGGGTGGCAGTGCAGGGTCGCCTGTGCAAAGTCGCAGACACCGGCAATATGGTCGGCGTGAAAGTGGGATAGCACCACATGCCTGACCTGATCGGCGGCGATGTTCTGTGTCGCCAACTGCTCTTTCAGGCTTTCGCCCTGTTGCAGCGAGCAGGGCGTCGCCAGCGCATAAAAGCGCTCAGGATAATGCTGCGTGCATTGGGAAAAGCGTTGATGGTAGCCAGTGTCGAACAGCAGGACGCCTTCCTGCGGGTGCTCAATCAGGGCGACGCCGGCGGGGAACTTGCGCGGCGCCAGGCCCAGGCCCGGTTTCACCATAAATCCGGGGTGTACGCAGTGGCCGGCCTCAAACAGCCTGACTCTGACGCCAGTGGACATAGCGCTCAATTCCTTCAGCAATGGATACTGCGGGCGCATAGCCCAGCTGGGCGCGCGCTTTGGAAATATCCAGGGTTTGATGATAGTGAAACAGTCCCGCACTGTATCGGGTCAGCTTGGGCTCGGACCGTCCGGGCAGGCGCGTCCGCAACCACTCCGCGCCGGCGATTAGCGGCGCCAGCGCGCCGTAAGGGAGCGTTTTAATCGGTGTAGGACGCCCCATCGCATTAAAAAGCTGGGTGAGCACATCCAGCAGCCGCACGGGCTCGCCATTGCTGATATTGAAGACAGAGCCGCGTTCAACAGGCTGTTGCAGCGCCAGGATCGCCGCATCAGCCACATTATCGACATAGGTGAGGTCAATCTCGGGATTACGGGCGGAGGGCAGCCAGAGTGCGCCGTTGCGTACTGCGCCTATGATGCGGGGCAGGATGGCGTTGTCGTGAGGTCCGAAAATGCCCCGGGGACGCAGGATAACGGTATGCAGCGGACTGGCGGTGACGAGGTGCTCCGCACGGGCTTTGGTGGCGGCGTAATCATTGCAGAAACGCGGGCCAAGCGGCTGGGTTTCCGGGATGTTCAACGCATCGCGGAATTGAAAATACAGGCTGGGAGTGGAGATGTGCACGAACTTCTTCACGTCATTGGCCTCAGCCGCCGCCAGAATATTTATGGTTCCGTCGACATTCGCAGCTTCGAACTCCTCGCGTGCTCCCCAGGGACTCGATAGCGCCGCACAGTGGATGACGGCGTCTACGCCTTTGCAAGCTTCATGCAGAAGCGCCTGCTGTTGCAGGGCCGCAGGGAAAAATTCAGCGCCGGTTTCCGAGGTGATGTGCGCGCCCAGAGATTTATTCCGGCCCATAAAACGGATGTCGAAGCGGTCATGATACTTGCGTACGATGGACTGTCCCAACATGCCGGTCCCGCCGGTCACTAGAATCCTCACAGACTTAGCACTCCCAGCCCCAGCGACAGGCCCGCCGCAGAGCCGAACAACATCACCAGCTCACCGCGGGCGACGCGTTTGTTACGCAGCAGGTGGTCGAGAGCAATGGGCAGTGACGCAGCGACCTGATTGCCCATCGTCGCAAACAGGTTGACCACTTTGTCCTCATCCAGACCAAGCCGGTGTATAAGATGCGCGAGACCCGCGTGACTGGCTTGATGAGGCGCGATATGGGCGATATCGGATAGCGTGAGTTGTGCTTTTCCCAGCCCCTGGCGTATGAACTCCGGCGCCAGTTTGGAAACCATGCGGTAAAGGGCTTTACCCTGCATTTCGAAGTAGCTGCCTTCCGCGACGGCGCCCATGGGATTGCGAGTGGGGTGCAAGCCGCTGCCGCCCGCGCGAATCTGACACAGGGAATATCCCTCCGGGTAGGTCTGAAACAGACTGGTCAGCAACCCCGCGCTGTTCTTGGAGGCTTCCAGCACAAAAGCGGCGGCCCCGTCTGCGAACAAGGTGGCCGTTTCGGGTTTTATGTCCTGGACGCCGATCTTGGCCACTTCGCTGGAGACGATCATCACCCGTCGATAGCGTCCGCTGGCGATGGCGCAGTGACTGAACTCCAGCGCCGCCAGGAACGACAGGCAACTGGCGTTGACGTCCATTGTGGCCAAAGGCTCAGCGATCTGCAGCTCCGCCAGGACGCCGGCGGCGTTGTAGGGAAGAGCCTGATGGGAAGTGCCGCTGGCGCACACCAGCAAATCGATATCCGCCCACTGTAACTCAGCCCTGTCCAGAGCGGCGCTGGCGGCCTCCGCTCCCATAAACAGCGCGGTCTCACTGGGGGAGGCGTAGTGGCGGTAATCCACACCGTAGCGTCTACGGCAGGTTCCAGGCTCCAGGCTTAAACGTTGATCCAGTTCTTCCGCTGAAACCTTACTCTGTGGGAGATAACAGGCGCTGGACCGTATAACAAATGACATCTTAAATCTCGTGCAAAGTGTTTTGAGAAACCACGTACAAACACCTTTCTACCGAATCCGGTATTCCGCGTCAGTGTACCCTTTGTCTTTAAACTCCTGTTTCGGTGGCGACCACCCGCCATGCCTGGCCGATAGGTCCTCATCCATACTTGATTTTTGCGAAACTGTCGAGAAATTAAGCGATATTGACGTTGAAGATGTTTTGTCAAAGCCCTGCGTCGCAACATGGAATGAGGCTCAAACCCACATAGGCTGGCCAGTTTCAAATATTGCGACGGAGTGTGGCCCGGGCGGGCATATTAGTGGAAAACCGAGGGGACCGAAACAGCAAAATTGAGGTGAAAGTGTTAGGGTTTGTAGAGCCTGCTTTGGCTTTGGGTCAATTGAGCAGGCCGGCTCTGATCAGAAGGCGGCCTGCTTGAGGCGGGTGGAGCGGTTACTCGTTGAAGTAATCCTTCATCTCCTCGTCGATTTCCTGGCGCAGACTCATCAGCTTCAGAGCGTAGTCGCGCAGCTTCACGTCCTTCTTGGTTTTAGGCTCCCAAGTAGGCACTCTCACTGGTTTGCCGTCGCGGTCAATGGCGACGAAGATCATGATGCAATGCGTGGCTTTCTTACGTTCCTGCTCAATGGGATCGCGGCAATAAACGTCGATGGCGAGGTGCATGCTGCTCTGGCCGGTGTAAATCACCTTGGCCTGCACTTCCACCAGCATGCCGATATGGATAGGGCAGATAAAGCGGATGCCGCCCACATAGGCGGTCACACAATAGCGCCCGCTCCATCCGGCTGCACAGGCGTAGCCGGCGAGGTCGATCCATTTCATCACCACACCGCCGTGTACCTTGCCTCCGAAGTTGACGTCAGTGGGCTCCGCGAGAAACTGCAGCGTCAGTTGTCGATTATCCGTCGATTGCGATGACATGGCTTTACCCTTGTTAACTGCTCAAAAACATCAGGCAATGCGCTCTAAGTATCAACGTAGTTGTCGCCTGATTAAATAATAGCTGTCGAAACACTATAAAGCCCGCTAACTGTCCGGATAATTAGACATATGATCTAAGCATTAACCCTGTCGGACTAAAGGTTAAGTGAGCCCGGACAGGGGAAGAGTCAGAGATAGCGGAGGTAGCAATGAGCGAATAGCGAGAGGAAAGAAAAACGGCGCATCATGCAATGCGCCGTTTGACGTTACTTGTACTGCTCCATTTCCGCCAGAGTTTCTGGGGAATATTGGATATGGAAGTGTTCGAGGAAGTCTTTGACGTATGCCTCCATTAACTCATCTCGGCAGATACCTGGACCGATATCTTTCTCCTGGAAGCCAGTGAAGTCGAAGTTTAATATCAGTATGTGAGAAGGCGTTAAAGGCGTGCCTACCCAAAAGGCGAGAGGAGGTGTCCCAGGATGACCTACTCTACATATTTTCCAGGTTGTTTGATTAACTTGGTGTGATTGAAAATCTTGAATACTTTTGGGGTATACCCACATATCCTCTTGAGTAGGAGGCTTACCTATTAACTCGAACTCTTCCTCGATATCTTTGTCATACTGTCCAAATATTGACTCAAATGCAGATAGCATTGAACTCATAAAAGCACTTTGACATAGTTGAGAGCCAGACTGCTCGACAGAGGCTTCAGAAATTCGGGCGCTAAAAATAACCTGTGCGGCATCAAAAGGGCTTGTAGCTGATTTATAATACCAAGCCTGCTCTATTAATGTAATAAATCTCGCATATCTTTCAGTTTGAGATGGAAACTTGTTGAATTGATCATATATGTCAATATTGGATTCCGAGGCAGTGGGTTCAAATGAACCTTCATGCATTGGGAGCCTAAATGCTAGTTGTGTTCCTGACAGGTCAATACAGATTAAGTCTGCCTCGCTATAGTTAGGAGGGATTATATGTTTAGGCTTCACCATTGAGCTATCCTTGTAACTTGGTTGATCATCTCTATAAATGTGCGATTTTGAGGTGTTGAGATAAGGCTCTTAGCATGTGTTATAGCGTTTGATGTAATTTGTGTATTGGCCAGCCAGTCTTTATTAACCCCGGCTACTTTTTCGCCTAATACATTTCCAATAACATTTATTGCCCTTGCGCTTTGGCCCCGATGAAAAGAGGCTGATACCACTGCCGAGCGATTGCGCTGTTGACCAGTAATTACTGGCGTTTTATCAAGGCTCGCCCCTGTTTTCAGTAAGTCTCGGGCTATTGGATTTATATCAATGGTTGGATCAATAAATTGAAATTTATGTTTGCTAAGGTTTTCCTTATAGTTGGGCTTAGGGCTCGGAAGCTTGCTGATTGCCTTTGCTAATAACTTTACACCGTCACCAATAATAACCCAGCGTAATGGCTCGTCGCCTGGATTGACTGCTTGGCGGTGAGCCTGGGTTTCTACGAGTACTTTTGCCAGTTTTTGTGCAGCATCATCTAGATTGTTTTGCTTTTGCTCAGGAGTTATCCATACGCCAAGTTCATTATAAATATGACTATGTAAATAAAACATAGAAAAGTTATTTGGATTGGAACTAAAGCCGTCTGTGCTTGTGTGTTTTGCGCATGATCTAACTGCATCACCAAGAGTGTTTTCGTGGTCGCTAATAGCTGCATGATGGTCTATAATTTTATCGGCCTGCATAGGCATAGGCTTTGAACTGGCCATATATGAGCTACCTTTTACTCGATAAAAACCAGCCTTATTCTCGTCTCCCTTATAGCCCGCCCTAATATCGTTAATGTAAACACCTGCTTCATTCGCTGTTGGGTCGCTGGGTTGGAATATTTTATAAAAAATTCTGACGTGCTCTACCAATTCCATATGCTGAAAAGCGTTATTTAAATTGCTGCAGCTAACTATTCCGCCGGCAAGACTTTTCAGCTCATTGATTTTTTTGACTATTTTTATTCCGGCAGTAGACCTTGAGTCAACAAGCGCCAGAAATTGAGGCATTAGTTTGGCGTCAATGAATACTTTGCGGCCTGACTTGCCAATTGTCTCAGGTGAAAATGGTATGAAGGTTACGAATTTGTTGTCTACATAGGTTTGGGCTGGTAAGTGTGACTTGGGAGGCGCTACAAAGCTATTCATCTGCAAACATTCCTGTTAAGTATCAATAAAAACAAAAGATTAACAAGATGATGAGACAGCCGTGGGGGATTGCAGTGATAGCTCTTGGCTGTGCAGGTTCGGCGCCTCATCCCTAAGGAAAATTGGTTGAAATTTTATTCGATTTACCGATTTCTGAAATTGGGCATGGGGGTTAGGCTATATGGATTAATTCTTGGGCAACTTGTTTTTTGTAGGGCGTGTGAACGAAAGTCGCTATGAGTGAGGTCGGCTAGTATCATGGCGCTTTTGTATGGCCAAGGGGCATGGATGTGGACGACTGCGTGTTGAGCGATTCAACTGACCTGTACATCAAGCATCTGTCTGAGCGAAAGATTCCCGGATTTCCGGGCGTCTGTTTCCAATGTGAGTTTTCCGTGGATCGCTATTCGGATGACATGGTGAATCATCTTCTCGGGACGGAATTGCCTGATTCAATGAACAGGGCGGTGGCGAAACGCAGAGCCGAGTTTGTTGCGGGGCGCTACGTGGCGCGGCGAGCGTTAATGACGTTAGGGGCGAATGATCTTTCTGTCGGAATTGGGGAGAACCGTGCGCCTGTTTGGCCCGAGTTTTTCATTGGATCGATCAGTCATGCACAGGACTTGGCTATTTGCGCCGTAGCTAATAGAGATCGGGTAAACAGCGTCGGTATTGATGTAGAGAATATGCTCAGCGAAAAAGTAGCGGGAGATATTGTCGGATCTATTCTCACCGATGCGGATTACCAGTTTGTCGGCGGCGCTTCTCATCCTGATCCGCGTATGCTCACACTGATCTTTTCGGCAAAAGAAAGCCTGTTTAAATCGCTGTATCCAGACGTGGGATATTACTTTGGTTTTGACGCGGCCAATATGGTGTCTATTGACGAAAGGGAAGGGCGTTTCCAAATCGAACTGGCCCAGGAACTGACTCCCGCCTTGCATCAAGGGTTGCGCGTTGAAGGGCGTTTTGAGTATCTGCAAACGGGCGTACTGACTTCAATCATTCGTTTGAGATAGTGTAAGTCTAATCCTCCGAAAATAGCTTGATTGAGATGCTTATGAATAACGATTACTCCCCAGGCGCCAATGCTTGGTTTGATAAGATCAGGGGCTCTTTACGAAGCCGAATCTCAAGCTATGAGCAGTTGGTTCCGAGCGCAAAAAGCAAATACCCAGATGCGCGAAGCTATTTGATTTGGTCTGTAGAAAAACAGAAAAAGTACGGTTATCCAGGTCCGATAGCGCTCGACGTGGATTATCTTTGGGATGAAGCCAAACCCAAAGTGAGAAAGGAGATTGGCGGCAAGGCGGAAGCCGCACTTGTGGCGGCGGAAATTCTCAGGGACGAGTTCGGGATTGATATCGTGGAACTTGTTCAGCTGCACTCGCAGCCTTGTTATGGCTTGCAGGGGCGGCTTGATGAGATTGACTGGGATACGGAAGAAGAGTTGGGTTACAGGAAACTCGCCAGACTGATTAAAGACGAGAAGCTGGACCGGGGTAGCGCCTTGCAAATCTATTGGGGTTTTGCGCCTGACTATTTCACCCAGTATGCATCTGAAAAAGACATAGACGACAGTCATAGAAAGAAAGCGTTTAAATTAATGAAATCTATTGAAAAACGCTTGCTCAATAATGACTTCGCCACCAACTTGATTCCCTATCAACCGCCACGGGAATATGATGAATCTGAAAACCCGAAATGGCGAATTCCTGATGAATTAAAAGCGGCGAATTTATAACGCTGCTGAGATTATTCTCTTGCTATTCTGGTAAGGGAATAAACTCCTCTTCATCTTCAGGAACCTTCGGAAAACGTCCGCTTTTCCAGTCCTGTTTAGCTTGTTCAATACGCTCTTTGCGGCTGGAAACGAAGTTCCAGTCGATGAACCGTTTATTGAAAGATTCGCCGCCGATAAGAACAAGACGAGTGTCCTGAGTCGCTTCCAAGGTGACGTCAGGTTCGTTGGAGAAAAACGCCATGGCGTATTGTGGAAGCAAGTTGTCCCTGGCGTTCAATTCGCCCTGCGCCACATAAACGGCGCGTTCTTCCGTCTGTGGTAGTTTGAAGGTTTGTCCCAGGCGCAGGTGGGCCTCCAGATATAAGGTTTCTGCAAATACTTTTACCGGAGAGGCCACGCCGCATGCGCTTCCCATCATTATCCGCACGTCAACGCCGTCAACGGTGACCTGCGGAATACTTGCTCCGGGATAATGGTAAAAAGCCGGCTCGATTTCCTCTTGGTCTTCTGGCAGCGCAAGCCAAAGTTGCAGTCCATGTACGCTGTGGTCTTTGTTGCGGATTTCCGGTCTTTCACGCTCTGAATGGACGATGCCTCGTCCTGCGACCATGAGATTGATATCCCTGGGCTGGATAGGCTGAACGCTTCCCAGGGAATCCCGGTGCAGTATCTCGCCGTCAAACAGATAGGTCACGGTGGCGATGCCAATGTGGGGGTGTGGGCGGACGCTGACGCCGTCCCCAGCGGGGAAATTGGCTGGTCCCATATGATCGAAGAAGATCCACGGCCCCACCATTTTGCGTTTGGCGGTAGGCAACGTCCTGCGCACCGAAAAGCCGCCAAGATCTTTCTCCCTGGGTTCGATAATCAGCTGGATAGCGCCGCAACCGTCTTTGACGTCACATTCATATTCGTTCTGTTTGGTTAGATTGCTCATCGCGTCTCCTGGGCGTCTGTTTCACCTTGGCTATGCGGGTTGGACTTTATTCAGGATAGTTACTTTCGCACTAGGCCGCCTAGGCGTTTAAGCTTTGCTCTGCTTATAGGCCTGATACGTTTTCTGGGCGGGCAGGGCTTTGAGCGTTTCCCAGGCCACCATGGCGTCCGCGCGTGTGGCTTCGGCATTCACCGGGTCCGTCAGGAAGTCTGTGATGAAATTGTTGAATCGCGTGGAGGGAATGCGCGGCAGTTTTCCGTGCGTGGTCATTAATTCGAATAGCTTGTCCACAAGATCCTGATAAGTGATGCGCTGGTTGGCGCCGATTTGCGCCTTGCGCCAGTCATTCAGCCAATACCACTGACCGGATTTGTCTTTCAGTTGCGGGGCGCGCTTGGCGATTTCCTCACGCAAAAACGCTTTGGTGGCTTTGTCGCTGACGTAGTTAACCACGAAGGAGTTCGCCGCCAATTTATCGCGAGCGCCGCCGGTCTGCCGATTAGCGACGTTCTTTGGCAACTCGCCCTGAACGACGCCGAACAGATGAGCTTTAATATGCTGCTCAATTTCGTTCTTGCGTAACGAGCCGGTTTTGATCCCCAGAGATCGGGCGAACTCTTTTAATTCCGTGGCGTAGAAATACCCGTTCTCAAACTCTTCCTGTGATATGCCTTTATGAAGTTTGGTCAAAACGGCTCCTTGTTTTATTCGGAGAAAATATGAAAGGAGCGTTAATAGTCTTTAAATCAATGGATTAGTGTCAAGTCGGCAGACAAGAGGAGCTTGCAGATCAAGCTCCTCCAGATGGGGGGTTAGATCTTCGCCGATTTATAAATACTCCCCTTCATCCCAAACAGGTAGAAGGCGTCTTCTTTGACGAGGGGGTCTGCGTAGATAAGTTCGTCCTGGGCGAAGTCGACGTTTTCCCGGACCTCGCCGGTTTCCATGTTGATGATGAGTACGCCGCCGGTGCGTTTGGCGTAGATGATTTCCTTATCGTTATAAAACTGCGGGGAGGAGTAGGTGCCTTTTTTGATCTCTGATTCGATTCCCCATTTGAGTTTGTTGTTGATGGCGTTCCAGGCGTAAAGATTGCCGTAGTAGTCATTGAAGTAGACGGTGTCGTTTTTAACGATGGGTTTGCCAACGACGGGGTAATTGATAACGAGAGAGTGCGCTCTTTCTCCGGCCTTTGTGAAACAGGACAGCCCGCCGACATGGGTATCGATATGAATTTCGCCCTGGATAAAGCAGACATTGTCCTGTACTTGAACGGGGCCATACCAGGCGGATAGGGGCAGCTCTTTTTTCCAGACGATAGAGCCGTCTTTCAGGCTCAATTTGTAGGCGAACGGTCTGTTTATGCTGAAGCCCTCTCTGGGGATGCCGCTGCCGATATAAACGTAGTCGCCTTGCACCAGCGCGAAACCGTCCATGTGGCCGCCTTTGAACTGCCAGATCTTCTCCATCGTGTCTGGATTAATGGCGTAAAGGCCATCCTCACCTGCGGTCTGCAGCAGGTAATCCTTGCCATCGCTATTGGCGAATACGGGAAAAATTTCTGTGTGGCCGTTGGTCCTGAAGTGCGAAACAATCTGCTTTTTCTCAGGGTCGAATTTATACACGCCCATACTGTGAGACTGATGCAAGCCTTCTCCAAAATACAGAAAGCCCTTATAAAGAGTGGGGCTGGGTGAGAGAAACTTGCCGAAGAACAGTTTGTTTTTGATTGTGCCCGTATCGGCGTCGGCGACGTATAAATACCCTTCATTGGTGCCGAAGAAAAGTTCACCGTTCACGATGGTTCCACGGGCGAAAACCCCCTCGTCTTCAAGGGATTGTTTCCATAGCGCGCGTTCACCCTGTTTGGCTTTCTGGTGATAAGTGGTGTCTGAGTTGGCGAACTTCTGCAGCGCCAGTGGAACCGGGCCGTTCTTCACATAGTCAACGCCAATATAGCCAGCGTATATGGCCAGATTCAGGGCGGCGGCGGCCAATAGCACTTTCGGCTTGAGCAGCAGCTCCAGCAGCTTTTTGGGGCCTTCTGCATTCAGCTTCACGCCGAACATCCCTGCGATGAAGGTCGCTACGACGCTGAGGGCGGTTCCCAAAAAGGCCAGGGGCAATAATACCGTTGGAACTATAGCGTATTGATAACCTTCGTTGAGGGTATTAGATGATGCGGATAGTTCCATCATTTCCGTCAAGCCAAACATTCTCTCCTCCTTTAAATTTGTTATGGCAGTTGATAATTCCACTCACAGCGGGAATTCCCATTTCTCTCGCAACAATGGCGCAGTGCGACAGCACGCCGCCTTTTGAAACAATAATGCCCTTGGCCTTGGTGAAGATTGGCGTCCAGCCTGGATCAGTGGATTCCGCCACCACAATCGGGTTCGCCGGCCACTTGATGTTCTTCCATTTGTTCGGATCGTTGATGACCAGCACTTCTCCTTTGACCAAGCCGGGAGAGATGCCTTCGCCTTTCAGATTGTCGTTCTGTGGCTGCCTGTTGTTCAGGACATTCTCGATTTCCTGAATAGAGGTGACGGCGGAAAAATTGAAATGCTTGAACAGTTTGGATTTGAGTTTGCGTTCTTCAATGCGCGACGCATACGCCGCTTTATCGAAGTGGATGATTTCTTCTGCGTTCAGCCAGAAAATATCATTGGAAGGCAATTCATAGCGCTTGCCGAACTCCAGCAGGATGTAGCGGAAATGGGCGAGTGGCTTGAGAATCGCCATTTTCCATTTTTCCCGCAGCTCCAGCAGATCTTTCAGAAGCTGCCATTCTTCAAGAACCAGTGTTTTCTTGAAAGTTTTAAACTGGTTTATTTCCTCTTCGACATCAATAAAGGTGTGATTGTTTTTGCCTTTCTCATAGTCCTCCACGCTGAGGTCGTAAAAGGCGTCCTCGCCCAGTTCGATCCAGCGTTTGGATATCAGGTCCAGCTCGCCGGGACCGCGATGGCCGTATTTTTCCAGAAACATGCCTCGCAACTCGGGCTTGGCGCAGGCCTTTTTGAAGTAGCGGCCCATTTCAAAGGTTTCGGTTCTAATGCCGTTGCCGGTCCACTGACGTATCAACTCCGCCGCTTTTTGATCGTTGAAGATGTTCGCCAACAGAGAGTGCAGGGTTTGAATCGTGGTTTCAGTCAGGGAGATTAGAACGTAGGGCCAGACCAGGGTATCCCGGGTGAAAACGATCATTTCTTTCAACAGACGGCCTTTTAGATCGTCGTCGCTCCAGGACCGGTAGTAACTCAGATCATTGGGCCTGTCCATGATGGTGGAAAAACTTATCAGATCCTTGCTGGCGAGATTGATGAACTCTTTCCTGTGAGTGTTCACGCTCAGCCCCGCCGAGATCATTTTAAAGACCGTCTTGGGCGTGTAGAGGATGGTTTTCAGGTTGATTTTGGAGACATGGAACTTCAGGTGAGGTCTGGGCAGCGGCTCGATGGAGTAGGGCATGGGGCCAAAGTAAAGCGGCGCCAGTCGCGTGAGGTTGACGTAATTCTTGCCGAAGACGTTATCCAGAATCGACTCGCCTTCTTCCATGTCGCGGTAGCCGAGATAGCCGATTTTTTGCAATGCTTTATCGAAGGCGGCGTTTTTCTTGAACGAGTCAGTCCAAAGCTCCGTGGAGAAAGTGCTGGGATTGGTCGAAAGCTCCGCGAAGGTCTGCCCATCCCAGGTGGTGTCTTTGCTGTATTGGGTTTTCAGACGCTCCAGCTCTTCCAGGCCGAACTTTTTTATCTGTGAAATGGAGTTCTTGGCGGTGATGGGGCGCGCTTGCAATAGGTGCACGACGCCCCTGTCGTCAATCGCCCATTCTATATCGAAGTCCTGATGATATTTGGCTTCCAGTTGCTGGGAGACGTTGACAATTTCCTCGACCTGCTCTGGTTTGATGTCGGCGCTCACGCTGTTTTCATGAATCTGCTTGGGTGTTTTTTTGCCGGAGACAAGGTCTTCTCCCACGCCGCTGATATATTCCAGCAGCCATCCTTTGTCTTCATTTCTGGGATCTTTGGTGAAGAAGACGCCGGCGTATTTAGCGTCGATCATTTGCTGGATCACGACATTCATGGGGACGGCTTTGGCGGAGCCGAGGAAGTGTTTGCGATAAGTCGTGGAAGACTCTTTGAGGATGGAGTCAAAGCAGTTGTTAATGGCGTTGAGCAGCTCTTCCCGGGTTCTGATAAATAGAAACGTGGAATTTTGTCCGGCGAAGCTGTGTTCTTTGGAATCCTCTCCGGTTGCGGAACTGCGTACGGCGACGCAAAACTGATCGCCCAATGTTTGGTAAATGGTTGCAAGCTCTTCCTGGCTGGGTTTGGCGTCCAAGATAAAACCTTCGGGGACGCGTATTCCCATTTGCGTCATCATAGCCAGCATATAAGCCTTGCCGCCTACCTCTGTTTTTTCTTCAGGTAGTGACGAAAAAGAATAAATCACAATAACTCCCTTTAATTGCAAAATATATTTTATATAAATTTTGTCGCGTTATAACATACCATGACTGATTTAAACTTCATCCGTATTAATTTCGGATTGTTAACTTTATGGGTCAGAAAAAATATAATGTGTGATTAATGTAATAACAATAATTGTTCTTGCATTAAATATGCATTTGTTATTAACGGTTTGTCAGTTGATTTAGCCAATAATACTCAATGGCTAATTATTGTGGGGAGGCGTATGTACGTTTCTCATTTTTATTGTTTTCCTTGTTTGTATAAACCGGAAAGGTAGCACTGGCCACTTTTAAGCGCTGTGATTTGGATCAGTTTTATTGGAGTGGCCGAGGCGGTGCGGGATGACCTTTTGTTAGAACCACTTTATTGGAGTCAGCGGGCAGACCTCGCCGTTGGGGGGGAACCAGTTTCACTGAAGACATTACGTACTCAAATACTTGTTCGAAATAGGGGGCCTCAACGTACTGCACTCTATCCAACGCCAAAAATTGCCCTCTGAGCTGGCTCGCAGCTACCTGGCGCCAGCGTTTTTAAACAGTTTTTCTTTGTGTCAGAGGTGGGGATGTGTCTGAAGAATAAAGGTCTATGATGTTTCCACTACCATGCACATTGCTTAGGCGGAACCTGAATCATCTGTGTACGAAAGCCAAGGAAAAATAGCGAGCAATGTTTAAACTATTATTCGAAATTTATTTGCCTGGCGTCGGGATGCTGTCATTCATTTTCAACCCTTTTCTTTTCTTAAGCTGCGCCTTATCCAGCATATTCAAAATACGTAGAAAGGTGGGGCATTCCAGATGGCTGGGCGCAGGACACTCCGCGGCGTGACGCAGGCCGTCGCGCATGACGGAAAGCTGCTTTATCCGCCTGTCAATTTCATCTGCTTTCGCAATGAGCTGCTTGCGGTCAATATCGACGCCTTTCGATGTGAGCATGCTGGCGATTTCCTCCAGAGAAAACCCGGCGTTGCGTCCTAAGGAAATCAGCGCAAGTCTTTGCAGAATACCCGCGTCGTAAACCCTGCGCAGGCCATGTCTGCCAATCGGCTGGATAAGCTGCTTTTCCTCATAAAAACGCAAGGTGGAAGCGGGCAGTCCGGATAGCTTGATGACTTCTCCGATGTCCATGGTTTTTTTGTCCGGCATTTGTGCTTGACCTCAAGTCGACTTGAGCTTGTATGCTATCTCCACACATATGGCGGAGCAACGCGCAGACTAAATTAGTTCCTGCGCGACGTTCTATTTATCGGCTACAAGAGGAATCAATATGGATGCGAATTTCTGGCGTGAAGTATGGGCGGAAAATAATATCGCCTTTCATCAAAGTGAAGCTAACCCGATGCTGGTGGCTCATTTTAACGAGCTGAATTTGGCGAATGGCAGCCGGGTTTTTGTGCCACTGTGTGGTAAAACACTGGATATCTCCTGGCTAATTTCCCGAGGTCATCACGTGGTTGGATGTGAGTTGAGTGAAATGGCTATCGAGCAGTTTTTTGCGGAGCAGGGCGTGACGCCACAAATAACGGAATCAACTTCCGGCAAACGCTACAGCACAGAAAACCTTGATATATACGTCGGTGATTTCTTTGATCTGACAGTAGAGGAACTGGGCCATATCGACGCCATTTATGATCGGGCCGCCCTGGTGGCGCTACCGAAACCCATGCGGGATCGTTACGCCAAACACCTTATGACGCTCACCAATAACGCCCCCCAACTTATGATCTGTTATCAGTACGACCAAACTAAAATGGGAGGCCCTCCTTTTTCAATCAGCGCTGAAGAAGTCAAACAACATTACGCCGACAACTATGCCTTGACGGTACTTGCAACAGTTGAGGTTGATGGCGGCTTGAGAGAGCTGAATGAAGTGACGGAGACGGTTTGGTTGTTGGAGAGAAGGTGAGCTTCGACACGCAAAAAATGTTTCAGGGCTGATTCGCATAGTTCCTCAGCCCTGCTTGTAAAGTAGCACTGAGAATCACCAATCCGCCCATATCGGCACGGACGCGGGATTTGATCAGAATCTGTCACCAAGCGTTTGGGGCCGGTCCTTTGTATGGTGTTTGCGGCGCCATTGCCGCCAGTGCGCCTGTAGTTTCTGCTGTAGCCACAAATATCCAAGCATTTGACAGATACCCCAACTTACAGGCGGCCATTCAAAATACGGATCGCAAATTATGGTAACCTCCAAAAGGTCTCGATTAGAGAAGGAGAACATATGAGGCTGCTAACGCTTAAATTGAGAACAGCGAAAAAACCGTGTGTCCCGATTGGCCCAGATTTTGGCAAAGCCGAAGCTATTGAGCTGGATCTCTCCGGCGCCAAGATTAAGCTGCAGCTTAATCCCCACCAGCCTTCTAGCTCACATGAGGAAGAAATAGCCCCTGACAATAGCTACAACCTTTATGATGATTCTCTCTATGAAGAAGATGAGACAGGGCTTTTCCGGTTTTTTAGGCTGCTAAAAAGATGTTGGGGTTTTCGTGGACCTATTTTTTCCGGCTATGTTGCGGAGTTGGGGGCAACTTTGGTGGTCAAACGCGCCAAGCCTGGTCGGCAGGATTACTCTCTATTGAATGCCCAGGACTTTCAGCAGTTTATCACTGACGCTGATTATGGTGATGAAGTGTTGTTTGGTCGTAGCCTCTATGACGCTCCTGTTGACTGGGCTCCGGCGAATGTAGGTGGCAATGTGCCTGCAGTTACTTTTGAAGTTCGCTCCGGTCCTGTTAGGGGGAGGGTATAGAGAAAAAATTCTGGCATTGCCCATTGAGCACGACGTTTGTGTTTGGATTTATTTCCATTTTCACCAATACGCGCCGGGTAAGTTGGTAGAGCAAGATAGCCTGATACCTCCCCGTCCTCTCGAAGAGCTATGCCAAGATATTATTGAGAGCGTTCGGCTAGAGCTTTCTCCTTCAGCTAAGCAAGACTTTGAAGAGATTCAAAGCAGTCATCCGGCGTTAAAGCTGAGTCAGGTTGCTCCAATAAAGTGGACAACATCGGAGCAGGGTGCTGAGTGGGAGGAGTACTGTAAGGACTTAGCGGAAAGGGAACGATTCTCCACTATGAAATAGTGGTGATTGCCCAAAGCTAAAAGTTGCCTACATCCGGGCTGTTCGACTTCGTACCAAACTTCCCGGTAACGGCCGTCATTGTCAGAAATAGCATCTGCGCGATGGCCTCTTTTATAATCCCAGTTACCTTAAAAAACGCCATTACCATAGCTAGTAACTGAACAGGGAGAGCAAACTAAAGTAGAATCAAGCATTGGGCTTGGCGTAGTTGGTCAGTCTGACAAAACTGACAAGTCTGAGTCTAGAATAGGTTTTACTATACCAGTTGTACTACCTGGTTTTGATAGCAAAAATACATAAGATATCGTTCGCGCGGGAGGCTCAGCTTTACTACGTAGCCACACCACTAAAACGTTATGATCACTGCGTTGGAGAGATGCTATGGATCTTGATCTGGTCACGAATATAATGAACTTGAAGGAATATTTTCAGTACCCTAAATATCGGGTGGTTACTGATCTTGCTTTGATGATTATGGCGGCTAGTTGTAATTCAAATGAAGAATTCCAAGAGAAGTCTAAAATAGTGGCAAGCCTCCTTGAGCAAAGAGAGAACTCATCTGATGATCCCTACAAACATATCTTTGAAATAAATAAAACACTATGGCTATTACCCAGCAATACATTCGGGCTGATGCTAGGGCATTCGGATTTTTCACTTGAAAGTCTAACAAGCTGCGTGGTTGACGGGATGGAAGAATGGAAAGGAGCTTTCTTTGAAGCGAATCCAGAAGAGTTGAGGCAACTTTCTATTTTCTACCAGAATTTGAGATCTCTAGCGGAAAATATTTTCGGAGAAAAAGGAATGAGTGATCCGTCTTTCGAAAACATCAGAACTGCTCTGTTCGAAGTATTGTTAGAGGAGCCAGTAAAGTTAAAGTAAGTCTGCCGGTAAAGCTCATAACAAGGCCGAGCAGCGCTATTAGCCTCCCTTCGCTCACCCCGCTGGGTCTTCATTCGTTCCACCTTATAGGGGGTGCTTCGCATCTTATCCCCAAAAAGGTTCCACTCACTCAGGCCGCTGTCGGCAACGCTTAGCATTAAGGAACATTCGAACAAGTGAGCAAGAAATACGATAAGTTCGAGCTTAAGAATGAAAATGAGATCTGGATCAATGGTAGGCCATTGTTAGAAATCATTAAAGAAGTTGAATTGCCATTCGCTCATAGGGAGCTTGAAGAGCGTGTTAGTAAAGGAGAGAGCCAAGACGAGCTTAGTTTGTTGGCTGGCGATTATATTTACCCTCATAGTTCAAGCTTGTATTTGCCTAGCCGGAATCTCCTTGATGAGCCTTTGAGCTTGGCCGATAGAGGGTTTGTTCTGGAGAAGGATGACCCTGAGAGTGGTAAATCTTTATTATTAGAGTGTACCTGTGGTATTCCAGAGTGTTGGTTTTTACAGGCAAGAATAGAGTTAACAAAAACATATGTAAGATGGTACGATTTTTCACAATTCCATCGGGATTGGGATTACAGCCTTGAGTATGTATTTGAAAGAAAAGATTATGAGTCCCAACTTTCTAGAAAATGCTAACAAGCAAAATAAATCGGATAATTTTTACGCTTCGCTTCAATCTGCCGGGTGTTTTTTGCGTTATGTGTAAAAGGATCATTGATGCCTCAATCTAAAGATAGAGTTATAGTGGCTAGTGATGTAAGTTCAAGAGATGGTGTTGGTGTCGAAATCTATCGTGACGACGAACTAGTCGTAGAAATATTCAGAGATGATACCGAGAAAACTCGCACTATAACGGTATTCAAAGAGTCAGTCTCTCTTGAGCTTATGCAGGAATGTATTGAAGTATTCAAGAAAGAAATCCCATGGGACTTTATTGAATATGATGAATAAATACATAACAAAAAAAGCAGCATCGCCCAGTGGGCTAGGCGCGCTAACGCGCGCTGCTTCTTGGGGCGTTAGTTTTACTCAAGGGGCAGTGAAATGAAGATACGGAGAAAGGACTACAATCTTGGGAAGAAGAGTCAGCTATTTAAGGTGCTCGTACTTAAAGAGATTCACCAGCTTCAATTGAAGTCACTAATTCACAGGTTTGCCACACGTGAAGCCAAAGCGATTCGTAGAGGTGACTCATTCTATCTCTGGCGTATTAGACGGCTTCGCGCGGTAGAAATATATGAGAGTCGGTTCGGCGGAGTTCCTAATCTATTTAGAACTAGGAAGCTGCCGGTGTTAAATTCGTACTATATAAATAATGGGGTATATATTTGGCCTCGTCCTCGGGGCAGTAAATTTTGACGTGGCGCCTGAAAAAACTAACAGGCACAAGCAGTATGCTACGATCCTGGGGCACTCGTGAGCGTTAAATTTAGGGAAGGGATAATAAGTTGAACAAAATCATTTCAAATTGGAGGGAAGGATGTACGCCTCTTTCTCAAGCGCCAGGAAGAAAGAAGCTAGTAGTCGCTTTTCCCAGTGCGGTAGTGGTTTCATTTCTCTATGTGATTGGTGTGGCGGATAGCCTTGCAAAAATGCTCGCTATAATACTATGGGCTTATGCATTAATTGGATTAATTGAAACGCTTATTGGGGGTCGGCTTGTAAGCTTATCAGCGAAGTGGGATATAATGGCAGGTTGGAAAAAATTCATCATAAGCGTTTTCACTATAGTATTCGCACTATTCTGCTTCATTAGTTTAATACCGATCGCTGCAAAGCTTCTATGAGGTCACAGAAATTGAACGAGCGCCAGAAGCCAGCCCGTTCCGAGCTTAGGACTAAATCACTGGTTTTCTTTTTTTGGCCGCTGTGATGTGGTGGTCAACGAATCCCGGACATTGTTCTAAGTTTTTCTTTAACTATAACCGGGGTAACTCCATCATTAAATGAATGGGGTCTGTGCCGGTTGTAGTAACTTATCAGGTAGCCCCCTATATCTCTCCTGGCTTCCGCCAGGCTTCTATATCCAAACGTTAGAAGCCATTCTGAAAGCCGCTGGCTTGGGAAAAGGTATGCCCTTGGTCAAGTACAAGCTTGGCGGCTTCGTGCTTGAACTCCGGTGAAAAGGAGCGTCGCTTTCTGGTCATTGAACACCACTATAAATAGTGGCGATCGTACCACCTAATTCGGTGTCCGGGATAATTAGATCACTACAAATTGCTCGGTTTTCTGATGATGTTGTCCTGAAAAGTGCTTTGATTCAAAAACTTGCGAGCTAGCCTGTTGTGATCACGAAACCCTCAAGAAAGTGTATATGTGCACGCACGGTTTCTTGTAAGTGAGGTAGTTTGACTTTCTGGGGTTTTACACTGGAATCAGTGGGTAGGAGGAACTATCTTCAAAGAGTTGGAATGGAAAAACGCGCATGCGCGATATACAAATGTTAACTTAAATGGGTTCGTGTTGTGAAAGTAGAAATAGATGGCGATATCCAAAATCTTGAAGTAGTGGAATATGTTATCCGTGATATCGTTTATGCCTCTAATCCGCATGTAGAGCCTCAATCAATACCCCACTTTCAAGCTCGAATAAGAATTGATGAAAAGTCTAAGGATTCTTTATTTGATTGTGAGCTATCTTATTATGACGCAGAAAATAACTTTCTAGGCCTTACAGAAACACATTCTGCAAAGAAGAGAAGTGTCACAAACGAGCCTCGCTCTATATCGGAAGCACTTGATATACCAGAGGGAACGACAAGAGTAGTCGCAAGATTTATAGAGGAAAAGGAATTAAGTTCTAAGTGGGGTGAAATGATATTTAAGCTGGGTAGTTTTTTTATATTAGTAGTTTTGGGAGCCTGGGCTGCTTCTTCATTACTAAGTTTGATAAGTTAACAAGTGCAGGCAGGTCGAGCCATTTTTCGTCCATCTTCCTCTGTACGAAAAATAGACTCCTACTACGGGCGTTATATTCAAACCTAAAAAAACTTAAATAAATATATTATTGGGAAAAGAAATGGGGGCGTTTTGGATAAGAAAAACGAAAAACAAAAATTTCCACAAGCAATGATAGAATAAGCGAAAAAACATCCTAATGGATGGATATACGAAATCGATCCGAAATATGACCCTAATGGTGATGTGCCGCCAGAAGGGATCAAAGGGGCGTGGAAGATTGATGAGCACGGAGATTTAACGGGTGAATACAAAAGTAACCCAAATTACAAACCTTAATTAATCTAACAATTTTACCGTAGTGACTTTTACTGCTGCGTTCCGTTTTGGTATGGCCACGAAATTTCAAGCCAAAGCCCCACTCTCGCAGTACCAGCCACACCTAAAGGCTTTATGTTTAGAGCATAAATGATAATGTAACTCCAATTCATCCTCCTTTGTGGTCTGTCATCGCGAATGTAAGGAAAGAAACTCCTTACGGACCTGGAGGAAAGGGTGTAATAAAAGGCACAACACTATTTTCGCCGGGAACAAAGGTGTACCTATTACCATGCGCCTGGGATCCAGGCTGGAGAAAGTACGAAGTTTTAGGTATTTGTAAGAGATCAGGAAAGTTTATTCGCACTGTCGTAGACAGTAAGTACCTAGCCAACTGGCGTGTTAAACTTATTTATTCTCCTTCAATGGTGCTGCGACTAGAAAAGCAACTGGAAGGTCGTTACTGGAACGAAGAAAACGCAAAGCGGTTTATTGAAAATGTGGAGAAATACTGGAGTAATGCATAAAAAACTGCCCTAGGGACAAACCTACGCTTTGTTCAGGCTTGTTCTAGAGTACACTGTAATACATTGTAAATGTCTTCTCTAAAAGGAGCTTTTCATGTCAATGAGTTTACTTATGGTTCTAGCTCTTGGAGTAGAACCAAATACGAATGAGTTAAACCAATTCGCGAAGGAAAATGAGTATAATATTGAATACGCTCAGAACACATCTTTAAATGAACGTTCAGGCTTTCTACCGGCGAAACTGAATGGCCAGGAGGCTGGCGTGGAAGTTTACTCGTTTCCTGTCTCAAAATTATCCGAACCATTCAAAACAGTAGAGCCTCTCAAATTTAGTGAAGGTACTGTTTATCAACTTCGTTTCGGTGTAAATCCTATTGAGGCTCAATCAGCATTTACTGCAGCAGTAATTCTAACAACTAAATATAATGGCGTAGCTATCGATGATCAGTCGGGTAGTTTAATGTCAGCAGAACAGTTAACTCAGGCGCTTTCTTATTTCGCTGGTATGTGATGGTCACTTGTAACCAGGCTATCATAAGGGTACTGTTAAACGTATCTACAGCCGTAGTCTAGAAAGGTGGTTTTTTAGGAAAAAGCTATATGAAGTTTTTTGATAAGTTTAGAAAGTCAAAGCCTGGTGATCCAAACGAATTTTGGAACCAACTTTCAAATAAAGTGAATCTTGATCGTAGCCCATTTCAAGCAATGACAGAGGATGAGTTAGGTGAGCTAATCTCTAAAGCCCAGGCATCATATCGACGCGCAATATCCGCGGATAGAGCTGGGGAGATTTCTATTTCTCGTAAGCACTATCAACAAGCATTTGAATATTTGCCAACACATATAGAAGCGCTTGACAACTATGCCATAGGCCTTGTCGAAGAGCTTAAATTCTCAGAGGCAATTCCTTTCTTTGAACAATCTGCGGTGGCAGAGCCTAATAGTCCACTCGCATTCGTTTACTTGGTGAAGTGTTATGAAGAAACAGGCGCTAAGAACTTATCCTCCGCTTGTGCTCAGTATTTGCTTCATCATTGGCCTGATAAATCTCCATACATAGACTGGAGTCATCTCGGTAAGCCAAAAGGAAAACAGCATCTGGCATCGCCGCTGGAGGAAGGTCAAGTTTGGAAATACAAAGCCCGAGATTGCGATGATTCTTCTACAATATGGATCAAGTTGATTGAGCCTAGTGATGATGGAAGAGTGATTGTGCATATTTCAGTTTCAGGAGTCCAAGCTCCAGATGGTAGTTTAATGTTTATATCTCATCTTCCTTATGATGCTAATGCTTTACTGGGTTGCGTGACATCGAAATTGGATGTGAAACAAGATTGGGAGCGTGAGGATGATCATTTTGGTGAAGGTTATGGAATGTGGTTTGATGCATACAGTTCCGGTGAGGCTGGAGTTTTTACAGCGCCCTTAAGTAAAGTTATTGAAGGTATGCTACAGGCTATACCTGGAAAAAATTAAAGTTATGTGCTCGCGTTTAACAAGAAAATGCAGGGGATGGCCAAAATAATCGATGAAAAGATTACACTTTATATATTTATTTTTGCTGACCTCTCGATGTGTATCGGCGCTTGAGTTAAAAGAGTGTGAATCACTTGGAGGAAGCACTAACGTTGTGACCTTTAATGGTCAGGCTACAAAACTATCGGCTGTTTCCGAGAAGGGTGGTTCCGACTGGTTACTTGATCTTCGCATTTCAACGGAAAAAATAGAATTGAAGGAATATTCTCGCCCTGGGGGAAATACTGAATTTGAAACGCAATACTCAACCTATGATATTGCATATCAAGACAGCAATAGTATATATGGCATAAAGCATCCTGATACGAATGGTTTGACTAAATCTGGGCAATTCCTATTTATTGATATCAACGGTTCTATTATTCATTTATCAACAGTTCATCCAGCAAAGAAAAATGTTGTAAATCCTACTTCAGTTCAGCTGAGTGTGGTATTTTCATGCGAGTAAAGGCTATAACAATCATAACCACGTTAGCCCCTTCGGGGCCGGAATTCCACTCTGACCCGTATTGTCGGTGCTAGGCTTCAAAAGTTATCGCATGACAAATGAGAGAATTTGGCAGAGTTTAGTTAATTTCCTATCAGGTCTAGGAGGAACTTATCCTGTATCAATGATTTACGACACGCAGTCGTATATGCCTGCGGTTGAAGAGTATTTAAGTAATCTTCAAGTTGGCGAAGATATTTCAAAAACGAAATTCTATTTGGATGTGTTTTGGGACGAATATATTAATCAAAACTACTCTGGATACTGGAAGCACACTAACGACCACTCAGTAGTAATGGTCGGGCTGGACGAAGATGGTTGGGTGTATAAAACAACGCCATCACAAATCTCTATTGAGAAAGTTGGTTCTTGTACAAGCTTTGAAGTTAACCCATTTGATTTAGCTTCGAAGTATCTCTCAGAAGCAAAAAAGATCGTGCTTTCAGGTTTTGTAAATGAGTACATAAAGTCAAAAGCCTAACAAGTCTGTCAACAGGACACTTTTTGCTTAGCGCTGTTTTACGATGGCTGCGCCACTTTACTGCAAAACTCCACTACACAAAAAATGCCTGCTACATAGGCGTTAAGTGCACGTAGGTGGACTCAACAAATAGTAGCTATATCGACCCTATCCAGCCATCTCCGAGAAAAAGTGGCTACGTTGATCTGCAACGACAGCATGCTCTGGAGTGCCAGTGATAACGTCGTTGTTTCGTGAGGATAAAAGGCGGCGGCCTACCCTTGAGATCTCAACCATCATCGTTTCTGAGGGGGGTGATAGACACGCAGTCGTTGATCGCCAAATACCTTTACCTGCGGACGACTACCTGCATGTACTGCAGATAAACCCCCTATACAAATTGCGCATTCAGGATCACATCATGCCAGTTTCTGGAAATCCTTTGGCTGAATGAGTGCGCCTATTGGGTTGTTAAACAGCTTAAAAGAGGAGGGTAGGTAATTGTGCGTAAAAAATGAGACATGGCGGCGATTGGGCGCTTTTGAATGTCGACGGTGAATTTGCGTTGACACTTTGTTGACACATCCACTCATGACGATAAAAGAAGAAGGGCTGGTTTCTTTTACTTTATTGGTGTTTTGAAAGGGAAGGGAGTGTATTGAGCTTGCCGGGCGGCTGAATTGCTAAGCTCTTTATTTGCGTGGATTTTCTTGGGCTAGAAACGAAAAAAGCCCGCATATAAATGCAGGCTTTTAGAATGGTGGTGCCCAGAGGCGGAATCGAACCACCGACACGGGGATTTTCAATCCCCTGCTCTACCGACTGAGCTATCTGGGCGACGGCGCGTATTTAAACCTCTGGGAGAAAAAAGGTCAAGCATATTTTTTTAATTTTTTAGTCTTTAGGAACAAAGCCTTCCGCAGCGTCGAAATTTTCGTTGTTGAGGAACTTGTCCATCTGCTCGGTGAGGTAGGTGCGAGCGTCCGGGTCCATCAGGTTTAAACGCTTTTCGTTGATGAGCATGGTCTGGTGTTGCAGCCACTCCTGCCACGCTTTCTTGGAAACAGTCTCGAACAGTTCCTTGCCGCGGGCGCCCGGCATGGGGGGCAGGGCGAGGCCTTCGAGTTCTTGCTGATACTTTTTGCAGAATACCATTCGCGCCATGTTGCTTATCCTTTATTGGGTTTCGTGTAGTTTCAATTATCTGAGTGTGATTAGGTTCGATTATAACAAAGCTGTCAGAGCAGGCGCTTTTGCCTGTCCAGCGACTTCTGGCTGAGCCACTTCTCTATAGGAGCGGGCAGGCCGGGTAATTCCTGCTCCGGATCGAACCACTGGCTGTCGGATTCGCCGACGATGGACGCAGTGTCCTCCCGCCGCTCAAGATCGGCTGTAGAAGCGATGATGGGCTTCAGTATCAGATGATAGTGAGAAAAGGTATGGCGGAACGGCGACGCCAGCTCATATTGCTTTAACTGTAGGTGCTTCTGCTCTTTCCAGCTTTGCAGGGCGTCCGGCAGGTCCATGTTCTTATCACTTTCCGGCAGCGACCAGAGTCCACCCCAAATGCCTGTCGGCGGTCTGCGCTCCAATAGAATGTGTCCGTCCTCATTTTGCAGCACCAGGACAAAGCGCTCATGAGTGGGGATCTTCTTGCTGGTTTTGGGCGTTGGCAACTGGTCCGTCATGTCCTGCGCCAACCCTTGGCAAGTGTCCTCCATGGGGCATCGACTACAGGCAGGTTTGCTGCGGGTGCAAAGGGTGGCGCCGAGATCCATGATCGCCTGAGTGTAATCGGTGACTCGCTCGACAGGTGTGTAAGCGTCCGCTAACTCCCACAGGCGGGTTTCAATTTCCCGTTTCCCCGGCCAGCCTTCTACGGCGTCATGACGACAGAGCACGCGTTTGACGTTGCCGTCCAGAATCGGCGCCCGGATGCCAAAGCCCATGGACAGAATCGCGCCGGCGGTGGAGCGCCCGATGCCGGGTAGTTCCTGAATTGTTTCCAGCGTGTTGGGAAACTCTCCGTTGAATTTCTCCACTATAGTCTTGGCGGCTTTATGTAAGTTACGCGCCCGGGCGTAATACCCCAGACCGGCCCAGTGAGACAGCACCGTATCCTGATCCGCCTCCGCTAACGCCGCGACAGTGGGAAAGCTCTCCATGAATTTGATGAAGTAGGGAATAACCGTGCTGACCTGGGTTTGCTGCAGCATGATCTCCGATATCCACACGTGATAAGGCGTGCGTGGGTCTTGCCAGGGCAGGTCATGGCGGCCATGTTGGTCGAACCATGTCAGCAGGCGGGCGGCGAAACTATTTGTCACCGTGGCGGCGTCCTGCTCGCCGGCGGAATCATGGGATAGAGTAACAGGCTGTTTTTTTTGGGGATTCGACGGATTGTTCATGTAAGTAGATAGACTTGTGGCAATTAGCGTAGCAAACTATGGGCCCTGAAGGATCGATTTGTCGGGCGTACTCCGGCGGATAGCACGTCCCGCCCGCTGTTGCAGCGGCCGCTTAGATTGCGCGTCCGTATATAAAGACGCGTCAGTGTATAAATAAGGCGCGTCCGTATATAAAGACGTATCCGTATATATAGAACAGTACTTCGCGGAGTGTACAGGATTACGCCTGATAAACCACACCAATGAAAACCCGCCGATAATAAAGTGTGCAGTCTTAAGGAGATAGCTTGTGTCTGTAAACATCACAATTGAAATCAGCCGAACCTTCGAAACATCCGCCAGTTACGACAGGGTGTTCGATTTACTGGCCGACGTGCCGGCTTCCGTATCCCACTTTCCGAAAGTGGAGCAGTTGGTGGACCTGGGCGATAACGCCTATCGCTGGGAAATGAAGAAGATCGGCGTCGACAAGCATGCTATCCAGACTATTTACGCCTGCCAGTACAGCGCAGATAAAGAGCGCGGCAGCATCACCTGGGCGCCTATAAAAGGAGAAGGGAACAGCGAAGTGCAGGGTTCCTGGACAGTAGTGGACAAAGGCGGTCGCGTCGAAGTGCGCTTTCAGACCAAAGGCTCACTGACTTTGCCTCTGCCGAGCCTGCTGAAACTGGCCATCAGCCCCGTGGTTAAACACGAATTCAACTCTCTGGTCGATGTCTATATCGACAACCTGCAAAAAGAATTCGCTTCCTGATACCTGCGCGGATGCGCTGGGACCGGACGGATTATCCGCGACGGTCCCCGGCGCTGTAGGCTAAGCGGAGATTACACGCTATAATGCGCGTTTTCTGCATTGGCTGGAGTAACGCATGGCGGAGCGCAAGGCGGAAGTCACCCGCAATACGCTGGAAACCCAAATCACCTGCAAGATTAACCTCGACGGCAGCGGTCAGGCCCGTTTCGAAACCGGCGTGCCGTTTCTCGACCATATGCTGGATCAGGTCGCCAGACATGGCCTGATTGATATGGATATCGTCGCCAAAGGCGATCTGCATATCGACGCCCACCACACCGTGGAAGACATCGGCATCACTTTAGGGCAAGCCGTCGCCAAAGCCCTTGGCGATAAAAAAGGCATCCGTCGTTATGGTCACTCCTATGTGCCTTTGGACGAAGCCCTATCCCGCGTAGTGATCGACTTCTCCGGCCGCCCCGGCCTGGAAATGCACGTCGAGTTCACCCGCTCCATGATTGGCCAGTTCGATGTCGATCTGTTCTACGAATTCTTCCAGGGCTTTGTGAATCACGCTCAGGTAACCCTGCATATCGATAACCTGCGTGGACGCAATTCTCACCACCAGATTGAAACAGTGTTTAAAGCTTTCGGTCGCGCATTGCGCATGGCGCTGGAGCTGGACCCTCGCATGGCCGGCATTATGCCGTCCACCAAGGGCGCGCTGTAACTCCGTAACCAGGGGCCGTCTATGAGAGCGGCCTTTTTTACGTTTAGCGAATACAACAGGAACGGTCATACCAAGCATGAATACGATCGCGGTCATTGATTATGGAATGGGTAACCTGCACTCGGTGTCGAAGGCGTTGCAGCATGTGGCGCCGGATGCGAAGGTGTTGGTGACCGCTGACCCGAAGATTATCGCTGAGGCGGATCGCGTACTGGTGCCCGGCGTGGGTGCAATGCGCGACTGCATGGGCGAAATCGTGCGCCTTGGCTTCGACAAGATTATCCTCGACGCAGTCGCCTCCGGCCGTCCTATGCTGGGCGTATGCGTGGGCATGCAGGTATTGCTGCAACGTAGTGAGGAAAACAGCGGCGTCGAGTGTCTTAAAGTCTTTCCCGGCGACGTGAAATTTTTCGGCTACGATTTGACTGAAAATGGGGAGCGCCTGAAAGTGCCGCACATGGGCTGGAACGAAGTCAAACAAACCGTTGATCACCCTATGTGGGACGGCATCGCCGACAATGATCGTTTCTATTTTGTGCATTCCTATTATGCGGCGGGCGACCACCCGGAAGTTGTGGCGGGAACCTGCCGTTATGGCGTGGACTTCGCCGCCGCCATCGCGCGCGACAATATCTTCGCTGCGCAATTCCACCCGGAAAAGAGCCAGCACGCCGGGCTGCAGTTACTGAAGAACTTCACCCGTTGGAACGGCCGTCCTTGATCGTGGCGGCTGCAACATTCCCTACAGCCAGACATCCGAACGACTGAGAACCACAATGCTTATAATCCCCGCGATAGACTTGAAAGATGGTAAGTGCGTGCGCCTGAAGCAGGGCCGCATGGACGACTCCACTGTATTCTCCGATGATCCCGTGGCCATGGCGGCGCAATGGGTCGACGCAGGCGCTCGCAGACTGCATCTGGTGGACTTGAACGGCGCTTTCGCCGGCAAACCGGTGAACGGTGAAATTGTCTCCGCCATCGCCAAAGCGTACCCAGATCTTCCCATTCAGATCGGCGGCGGCATTCGCGAACTGGACATCATTGAGCAGTATCTGGATGCAGGCGTGAAGTACGTCATCATCGGCACCAAAGCGGTGAAAGAGCCGGCTTTCGTAGCAGAGGCCTGTCGCGCATTCCCTGGCGCCGTCATCGTCGGCATTGACGCCAAAGACGGTATGGTCGCGACGGAAGGCTGGGCCGAAGTCAGCTCTGTAAGCGCTGTGGATCTGGCGAAACAGTTCCGCGACGCGGGCGTTTCCTCCATCGTTTACACTGACATCGCCCGCGACGGCATGATGCAGGGCGTGAACGTGGAAGCTACTGCAGCGTTGGCGCGGGAGTCCGGCTTACCGGTTATCGCCTCTGGCGGCGTCACCAACATGGACGACATTCGTCGTCTGGCGACAGTGGCGGACAGCGGCGTTATTGGCGCGATCACAGGGCGGGCCATTTATGAAGGCGCGCTGGATCTGCGCGAAGCGCAAACGTACTGCGACTCCATCGCCTGATCCGTATAGAAAGGCCAAACAACTCACGAACACCAGTATCAGACAAACGCATAGGTAACAACATGGGCTTGGCGAAACGCATTATTCCTTGCTTGGATGTAGATAAAGGAAGAGTGGTCAAAGGCGTTCAGTTTGTGGACATCCGCGACGCTGGCGACCCAGTGGAAGTGGCGAAGCGCTACGACGAGCAGGGCGCGGATGAAATCACTTTCCTGGACATCACCGCCAGCCATGAAGGTCGCGACACCACTGTGCATACGGTGGAGCGCATGGCCAGCCAAGTGTTTATTCCCCTGACTGTCGGCGGCGGCATTCGCAAGCTGGAGGATATTCGCACCATGCTGAATGCTGGCGCGGATAAAGTCAGCATTAATACCGCTGCTGTATTCACACCTGAATTTGTCGGCGAAGCGGCCGCCAGATTCGGCAGCCAGTGCATTGTTGTGGCGATCGACGCCAAGAAAGTATCCGCACCCGGCGAAGCCGAGCGCTGGGAGATATTCACCCACGGCGGGCGCAAGCCAACCGGGTTGGACGCCATTGTCTGGGCCAGAAAAATGGTGGAGTTCGGCGCGGGAGAAATCCTGCTGACCAGCATGGATCGCGACGGCGCCAAAAACGGTTTTGATCTGGCGTTGACCCGTGCGGTCAGCGACGCGGTGGCCGTGCCGGTGATCGCATCCGGTGGCGTAGGCAACCTGCAACATCTGGTCGATGGCGTTAAAGAAGGCGGCGCTGACGCCGTGTTGGCCGCCAGCATTTTCCACTTCGGCGAATACAGCATCCCTGAGGCCAAAGCGTTTATGGCCAAGCAGGGCGTTGAGGTGCGCATCTGATTTTCGCTGACGTATTCCTGCGCGACCACTGAACCGCAAAGGTAAAGTGTCGCGCTTTGAAGAGCGGATATATACTTTTTTAGGAACAGCTCCTGGCTTGTTGAAGTTGATGTGTGAACAGGCCCTGCTTCGGCATTTCCTGAACAGGTTTGTATATGCTCGACGTCGTCCCCGGAGAAAATGCCGCTTGCGCCCGGCTGATCCTGCAACCCAATAACTCCGCTGGCTGGAAAGGCAACCGCGTCTTCCTCTTTGCTGTCGGCGGCGTAGCCTTGACTATCTCCATCGCTTTTTCTTTCTTTGGCGCGCTGCCTGTGCTGGCGTTCTGCGGTCTGGAACTCGCGCTTTTGGCGGGGATGCTGCGGGCGGTCAGCAAACGTTGCGCCTCGCAGGAAGTTATCCTTATCACCCCACTGGAGGTCTGCATTGAAAAAGGCATGGCGCAGCCGGAACGCACCTGGACTTTTCCCCGTTGGTACACGCGCATTGTGTTGGTGGAAGGCGGCCGTAATGGGCATCTCTGTGTGGTGTTCGTCTGTAAAGGCGAGGAAGTGGAAGTGGGCGCCTGGCTGGCGGACGGCGATAGAAAAGTTCTGATCGCTACCTTGCGTTCGCTAGTGGCGCATTATCAGCATCTATATCACTAATAATAGATATCTGACCCTAAGCGAATCTTATCAACTAACAAACTGATTTAGTTGACGCTTTTCTTGGGTTCGCTGTCGTGATGGCGTTCCGCCAGAATCGTCGGGGGCGTGGTCTGGAACATGTCCTGGGCGTTATTGCGAATCGCCCATAAACCTTTAATGGTGGCGATGGCGACGCCTTGCTCTCCCAGTGAGGGAAGCACTTTTTCCAGATATTCGATGGTTTCTTTGTGAGGATGGCCGATTGCGATGGCCGTGCCTTTTTTGCGGGCGATGTCCAGCAGGCGTTTGAACTGAAAGTCGATGGCCTTGGTGCTGATGACATGGTCCAGGAAAACATCCCGGTCCAGAGTAGGGATGGAATGACTGACGGCAACGGAGTGCGCGATGGAGGACGCCGTGGTGCGACTGTCGACAAAGTACAGAGGATAGCCCTGCAGTTCTCCCATCACCAGATTCATGGCGGCGCGGTTTTGCGTCAGGGCGCTGCCCATATGGTTATTGACGCCGCTCACGTATGGAATCGCCTTGATCGCCTGCCGGAACGTCACCACCATATCCTGATTGCTCATGTCGCTGGTCAGCCCGCTGGCGCCGAGGGGAATCCGCTTCACGTTCTCCATGGGAATGTGCAGCATGATTTCCTTGCCGGCGGCGTAAGCCAGTCTGGCTTGAGAAATGGTATGAGGACGGAAGGGTAGAAATGACAGCGTCAGCGGAGCGGGAATGCGTATAGCGCGCTCGCCCATGGTCTGATAGTTGCCCATATCGTCAATAATAATGGCGATGGTGGGCGGCTGATCTTCCAGTGGGGCGGAATGCATGATCGCCGGCGTTATCGCCGCTTGTGGCGGCGCGTCAGCGGCTTCCTCCGCTTTCGCCGCGGAGTGCGCCAAGAGCAAGAGAAGGCCGGCCCTGACGCCGGCGCGGAGTAAGTTGGTTAACGAAGACCTCAAACAGTTCAGCCTTTCGCGGACGCCTTCATAATGGTGAGGCCTTTCAGCAGGTTTAGCGCTTCGCGCAACTGGAAGTCCTTGGCGATGATTTCCTGTACGGTGCTGTCCCGCTTGGCTGATTTGCCGTCGCCTTCGCCATTTTCGTTGGCCAAGTGGCCAGACAGGTCCGCCTCTTTAAAGAACGGCTGTGACTCCTCTTCGGTGATCTGGGCGCGTTGCACCTGAATGTCAGGCACGATGCCAAGGGCCTGTATCGAGCGTCCGCTGGGGGTGTAGTAACGCGCAGTGGTCAACTTGAGGCCATATTCTTCGTCCAGCGGCAACACGGTCTGAACGCTGCCCTTACCAAAACTTTCGGTGCCCAGGATGATGGCGCGGTGGTGGTCCTGTAAGGCTCCAGCGACAATTTCCGAGGCGGACGCGGAGCCGCCGTTGATCAGTACGACCATCGGAGCGCCGGCGATTTCATCGCCAGGCGTGGCGGTAAAGCGCAGCTTGGAGCTTTTAATGCGCCCGTCAGTGTAAACAATCAGACCTTCATCCAGCAGAGAGTCCGCCACATCCACCGCCGCCTGCAGAACGCCGCCGGGATTGTTGCGCAGATCCAGAATCACGCCTTTCAGACCTTGCGGAGAGGCTTCTTTCAGCTTGTTGATCGCTTTAGTGAAATCAGAACCGGTTTGCGCCTGGAACTGAGTAATGCGGATATAGCCGTATCCCTTGTCCAGGTTCATGGTTTTCACGCTGGCGACGCGAATGACGTCGCGCAACACTTCCAGCTCCACAGGGCTGTTTTCGCCTTTTTTCACTAAGGTCAGTTTGATCGGGGTGCCGGGCTTGCCGCGCATCATATTGACGGCGTCTTCCAGCGTCATGCCTTTAACGGTTTTGTTGTCGAGTTTGATAATCAGGTCGCCGGCGCCGATGCCCGCCTTCTGAGCGGGGGTGTCGTCGATAGGCGTGATGACCTTGATGAAGCCGTCTTCCAAGCCCACCTCAATGCCAAGTCCGCCAAACTCGCCGGAAGTGGACTCCTGCAGGTCTTCAAACGCGCTGGGCTCCAGGTAGGCGGAGTGGGGATCAAGTCCTGACAGCATGCCGCGAATGGCGTTATTCAACAGGGTGGTGTCGTCGACGTCTTCCACATAGGCGCGTTTGATGCGATCAAACACTTCCGCGAATTTGCGCAGATCGTCCAGAGGCAGGCTGCCGCGTTCAGCGGTGGCCGCGTCCGTTACGCTGACATCGTCGATGGGAGTCTCGGGTTCCTGCAGGGGCTCGTCAGCCCAACCATATGGGGCAACGGTGAGAGAGAGAATGATTCCGGATAGCGCATTTCGAGTAAATTTTGACAACATATTAAATTCCCTGCATTCACCTTTATTTCTTGAACCATCGAAGAGGGTCGTCAGGCTTGCCGTTATGCCTTATTTCAAAGTATAGCCCGGTTTCGGACTGGCCTCCGCTGCTGCCGGCGCTGGCGACGGTCTCGCCGCTGCGAACCCAATCGCCGGTATCCTTGAGTAAGGCTTGATTGTAGCCATACAGGCTCATATAGCCATCGCCATGATCAATGATCATCAACAGGCCGAAGCCCCGCAGCCAATCCGCAAACACGACGCGTCCGTGATGCACGGCGGAAACAGGGGTGTTCAGTGGGGTTTGGAAAAATACCCCGGACGGTCTGAAACCACCGCCGGATTGTCCTTGAAGCTGCTGCAATGCGCCCTTCGTAGGTTTGGGTAATTTAGCACGGAGTTTAGAGAAAGGCACAGAGTCTTGGGTTAACTCTAAGTTAGATATGGCCTTTTCCACTTCCTTGACCAGCGTCTCCAGTTGCTTCTGGTTTTTCTGCATGCGGGTCAGTTCGTTTTGTTTGTAATTGAGGCTGGAGTTGAGCTTGGCCAGCGTCGCTTCCCGCTCTTTGCGTTGGGATTCAAGGGTTTCTTTGCTGCGGGCCAGAGTGTTACGGGATTCCAGCAACGCCTGATTGCGCTTGAGAATTTCTGCGCGGGTCTGCTTTAGTTCCTCGATAGTCTGGCGATATTTTTCGATGTGCTCGCCACGGGCCAGATTCAGGTAATCGTAGTAGGCCAATATTCTCTGAAGGGTGGTGGGATCTTCCGCATTGAGCAGCAATTTGACGCCTTGCTCGCGGCCCATGCCATAAGCGGCCTGAATCTGTCTGGCGAGTAAGCCTTTCTGTTGCGAAAGAGAGGCCAGATGCTCTTTCTCCTTGTCCTCCAGCTCATCGACCTGCTTTTCAGTGTCGTTGATAGAGGTTTGGATTTTGTTGATTTCCCTGACTTTATCCTGGATTTTTTCCTCGGTGGCGCGCAGCTCTTTTTCAAGATCGCTTTGCTCACCCTGGGCGTCATGAATCCAGTCTTTTAATTTGCTGATATCGCGCTTGAGTTCCTTCAGCTTCTTTTCATGGTCGCCCTGGTCTTGCCAGCCGGTGTCAGCCCTGACGTTCCCGGCGGCCGCGGGCGCAAGCATCAGAACTGCGATAACGTAGAGGACGATACGGCTAAGCTGCATGCGGTCGGTATGAAAATTCTTTTATTAATAATTATGTACGCCTCTGTAAGGGGAGGCTCCGGGATTTGGCCCCGGCAAGTATAGAGGAGTTTCGGCCTGTGGCGCAAAACCCGGTGGCAAGGTTGGGGGAGGTTAGTGACCTGAATAAAGAAAGGGAGAACAGGTCTGCTGCTCTCCCTCTTTGCTCTAAATAGAGAATCAGTTCGGAACGATCAAGGATTCCCCTGTCATTTCCTGTGGCTTGTCCAGCTCCATCAGATCAAGCAGGGAAGGCGCGATATCGCACAGTCTGCCGTCTTCTTTCAGGGAAATGTCCTGCGGTCCTATGTAGATCAGCGGCACTGGGCCGGTGGTGTGCTGCGTATGGGGCTGGCCGTTCTCATCCACCATTTGCTCCGCGTTGCCGTGGTCGGCGGTGATCAGGCACTGGCCGCCCACTTCCTGCAAAGCGTCGGCGATACGCTTCAGACATTGATCGATACATTCGGCTGCTTTCATCGCCGCGTCGTAAACGCCGGAGTGGCCGACCATATCGCCGTTAGCGTAGTTGCAAACGATCAAATCGAACTTGCCTGACTTAATCGCCTCCACCAGTTTATCGGTAACTTCCGGCGCGCTCATTTCCGGTTTCAGATCGTAAGTCGCCACGTCGGGAGAAGGCACCAGAATGCGCTCTTCGCCTTCGAACAGGGCTTCTTTACCGCCACTGAAGAAGAAGGTGACGTGGGCGTATTTTTCCGTTTCCGCAATGCGCAATTGAGTCTTGTGCAAATTGGCCATGTACTCGCCGATGCTGTTGGTCAGCTCCGTGGCGGGGTAGGCGCAGGCGGTGTGGATGGTGGCGGCGTATTCGGTCAGCATGACGAAGTCCGCCAGCTTGGGTAGTTTGTTGCGCTGGAAACCATCGAAATCCTGCTCGACGAAGCAGCGGGTCAGCTCACGGGCGCGGTCGGCGCGGAAGTTCATGAAAATGACGGCGTCGCCATCACTAATAACCGCGTCGTTATCGCCGCTTCCTTTTATAAGAGTGGCTTTCACAAACTCGTCGTCTTCGCCCCGCTCATAGGCGGCGGTCAATGCCTGCACTGCGCTTTCTGCGTGATAAGGCGCTTCGCCCAGGGTCAGCAGGTCGTAGGCGGCCTGTACACGATCCCAGCGGTTGTCGCGGTCCATGGCGTAGTAGCGTCCGATGATGGAAGCGACGCGGCCGCAGCCCAGTTCTTTCAGCAGTTTATCGGTGCGCTCCAGCGAAGGCTGCGCGCTGCGGGGCGGCGTATCGCGGCCGTCCAGAAACGCATGCACATAGACTTTGTCCGCGCCGCGCTCTTTGGCGACTTTGCAGGCCGCTAAAATATGGTCTTCATGGCTATGCACGCCACCGGGAGAGAGCAGGCCAAGCAGATGGACCGCTTTGCCGTTGCTGACCGCTTTATCGATAGCGGAGCTGATGGCGGGATTCTGCGCGAACACGCCGTCTTCAATGTCTTTGGTGATGCGGGTGAAGTTCTGATAAACGATACGGCCGGCGCCCAGGTTCATGTGGCCAACTTCAGAGTTGCCCATCTGGCCGTCGGGAAGGCCCACCGCCATACCGGAGGTGTGTATGAGAACGTGTGGGTTTTGGCTGGATATCTGGTCCCAGAACGGGGTATTGGCGTTGGCGATAGCGTTCGAATCTTTGCCTTCGCGATATCCCCAACCGTCTAAAATAAGTAAAGCTGTAGGTTTGCGTTTTGCAGTCATTTTCTGTCCGCCATTAGTAATTTTACGAGTATTCTACTTGGAATTAGCGCCTATGTCTTGAAAGCCGTCAATCGGAGAAACGTCGGAATCCGTTGTCCGCCCAGACTGCGCTTGGCTTCAGCTTGTTCGCCGAGTTGGGATTTTCGTTAGGCTCAGCATACTGTGAGTTGTATGGATAGTTTAAATTTAAAACTGCTTTGCAGTTGATAGTTATTGTTTATTCGTGAGTCGTCATTCGGAATCGGTGAGACGGCCAGGGCTTTGTCTTCTGAAACCTATGGCGGCTGTGTATAATGCCCGGGCTTTTCAGGCGGAGACAGCGCCGATTGCGAACAGATTTAAGTCATCGACATCGCCGGCGCGCGATGTGGGGGCTGTGACATCGAAGCGGAGCAGGGCCGCGACGCTTCCCCAGAAGATTATTAAAGAAAAGGCGGAGTTATGGAGAAGTATCTTTTATTTGCTCTCGATCACTGGATTCTAAGCTCATTATTCGTCGGTCTGGCAGTCGCTCTGCTGCTTACTGAGCGTTTGCGCGGCGGTAAATCTCTGTCTCCGCAGCAAGTGGTCAGGCTGATGAACAATGATGAAGCCGTTATCGTGGATGTGCGTGAGAAGAAGGATCTGGCGGAAGGCGTGATCAAAGGCTCCATTCATATGCCCGTCACCAGCTTGAAGGAACGCGCCGGCGAACTGAAGAAGCACGAAGGCAAGACTATCGTCATCGCCGACAAGATGGGGCAGCATTCCGGCATGGCGGTCAGAGCTTTGGCGGCGGCTGGCGTCACTGGCGTTCAGCGTCTATCGGGCGGCATTGTCGAATGGCGTAATGCAAATTTGCCATTGTCAAAAAAATAAAAGCCCATATGTATTAGAAGTGACGTTTTAAGCGGTATTCTTTATGGCCCAGTTAAATCCCGTGACCATTTACACCACGGAGTTCTGCCCGTATTGTATCCGGGCTAAGCGTCTCCTGGAGGCCAAAGGGGCGTCTTTCGAAGAAATTAAAGTTGATTTCAATGCCGCCCTGAGACAGGAAATGATGCAGAAAAGCGGTCGCCGCACGGTGCCGCAGATTTGGATCGGTGAGGAACATGTGGGGGGCTGCGACGAACTCTACGGTCTGGAGCGAGCCGGCATGCTGGATGCGCTTCTGCAATCGGGAGCGTCGGATGAATCAGTCTCCCCTTCCTGAATAATTGAAAAATAACGACGTGTGTCGGCTTCATGGCTATTGCGTTTGCGGACGCACGCCGACGCCAGTTAACCAAGGGGGGTTCGCTGCTGCGAGCCGCAAACCAATATAAAGAGATCAAGGTAGAGTCATGTCTGAGAATGCAGAAGCTCCCAAGCAGCCAGTTTTCGCGCTGCAACGTATTTATCTGAAAGACCTTTCTTTCGAATCGCCAAACTCTCCGGCGGTATTCCAGTCTGAGTGGAAGCCCCAGGTCAATATGGACCTGAACACTGAGAATAAAAAAGTCAGCGACAACCAGTGGGAAGTCGTTTTGACCCTGACCATCACCGCCAAACTGGCTGATAAGACTGCGTTCGTTATCGAAGTACAGCAAGCCGGCGTATTCATGATCGACGGTTTGAGCCCACAGCAACTGGCGCAAACCCTGGGCGCTTTCTGCCCGAACATTCTGTTCCCGTACGCTCGCGAAACTATCGACATGTTGGCGGTTAAAGGCAGCTTCCCTGCGTTGATGCTGCAGCCGGTCAATTTCGACGCTATCTATGCGGAAGCCGTGAAGCGTCAACAGGCGCAGCAGGCCGCTCCTGCAGAAGAAGCCAAGCACTAAGCTGAGTGTTTCCTTGTTAAGAAAGCCGGTTATCCGGCTTTTTTTTCGTCTTTAATTTGGGTTTCTTCAGGGATAGCGAAGGGCTATGGCTTTGATAGGAAATTAAACTTATCGCGATAACTATTGTTGCGATAATATCTTCTCGTTCCCGGATGACCCGGTTAACCCAAAAAGTATCAGAGCACGAAAAAGGAAACCCGAATGAACGTACTTTATAAAGCAGCAGTCACTTCCACAGGCGGCCGAGATGGTCATGCGAAATCCTCCGATGGCGTGTTGGATGTGCGATTGACGACGCCCAAAGAACTGGGCGGCGCCGGCGGAGAGGCGACGAACCCTGAGCAACTATTCGCAGCGGGTTATTCCGCATGTTTCATCGGCGCGTTGAAGTTTGTGGCGAGCCAGCAAAAAGCCGCGCTTCCTGCTGATGTGAATGTCCGCGCTGAGGTGGGAATAGGGCAGATTCCTGGCGGTTTTGGTCTGGATATCGACCTGTTCATTGAACTGCCCGGTTTGGAGCTGGAAGCGGCGCAAGCGCTGGTCGACAAGGCTCATCAAGTGTGCCCATACTCCAATGCGACAAGAGGAAATGTGGACGTGCGTCTGCATGTCGCGAACTGAGTCAGACTGGGCGGCGCTATGCTCTCGGCTTCGATGCGGCGCCCGGGATAAAGCCTCCAACAGGAGGCTTCGCTGTGTTTAAAGACCGCCCTCGAATCCCAGCTGGCGCCAGGCTTCATAGGATACCAACGCGACGGTGTTGGACAGGTTGAGGCTGCGGCTGCCTTGTCGCATGGGGACGCGCAAGCAGGACTCCGGCCCCAGATCGTCCAGCATCTGTTGGGGGAGGCCGCGGGTCTCCGGTCCGAACACCAGGGCGTCGCCGGCGGCGAAGGACGCTTCGTGATAGTAGGATTTGCCGCGAGTGGATAGCGCGTAAACCTTATTGGGACGCACGTCGTCCAGAAACTGTTGAAAATCCCCATGTCGTTTTACTGGCGCGTACTCGTGGTAGTCCAGACCGGCGCGTTGCAATCTCTTATCGTCCCAGGTGAATCCAAGGGGTTCGATAAGATGCAGGGCGAATCCGCAATTTGCGCAGAGTCTTATGATGTTGCCAGTGTTGGGCGGGATTTCCGGTTGGAATAAAACAATATTCAGCACGTTCAGGCTCTTTTTTGATTGGGCGCTCCGGCGACGTCCGGGCGTTGAGTAAAGCATTCATCTCATCTTGGCGGGCAGGGCGCGCCGAAGGGCGTCTATTTTTTCTCTTACTGGGTCTTTCTGCAATCATTTGAGGATCGAATCTGTGTATTCTCCTGCCAATGCTTCTCACTTTGCGTTAAGTAGTTTGTATTAATAATTTTAGTTGTATAACTACTTTTTCTGCGTTCTGTAATATTTCTTTGCCTTGTAGACGTATTCCTGATCAATCCTATCGTAAAAAATACCTAAATTTATCTCGTAATTGTCTGTATATTATGCGGTTTGTAGGGGTTTTGTTTCTGTTGTTTAAACGTGTCTAATTGGTGTGGATTGGTTAAATGCTTAAATATTAGTTAGAATTGAAAGCTGTTTTTTAATTGGGTCTAACAATAATGCTTAGCCGCACCCCCATTGGAGGCGTTTCTGAAAATGCCGCCGAGCCCTTGTCGCAGAAGGCGTCCGGGATGGCGCGGCGGCATAGACGAGCAACAGAAGCCACTGATGAAAAATAAGTTAGTTGTTAAGAATTTGTACAAGATATTCGGCGCAGAACCGGACGCTGCGCTGAAACTCCTTAACCAGGGCGTGGACAAGTCGGAGATATTTTCCCGAACAGGGCAGACGGTAGGCGTCTGCAACGCCAACTTCGAAGTCAGGGAAGGCGAAATATTTGTTGTGATGGGGTTGTCCGGCTCCGGTAAATCAACGTTGGTGCGTTTACTTAATCGATTGATCGAGCCTTCTTCCGGCAATATTCTGGTGGATGACGAAGACATCATCGCCATGAATGACGAAGCGCTTCTCAATGTGCGCCGCACCAAAATGAGCATGGTGTTTCAATCCTTCGCGCTCATGCCTCACCTCAATGTCGTGCAAAACACCGCCTTCGGGCTGGAGCTATCCAGCGTTCCTGTGACCGAACGCGAGGCCAGAGCCATGGAGGCGCTGGAAAAGGTTGGCTTGAACGCATACGCCAATAGCTATCCGGACGAACTGTCCGGAGGCATGCAGCAGCGGGTCGGTCTGGCTCGCGCCCTCGCCAATGACCCTCATATCCTGCTGATGGATGAAGCATTTTCCGCGCTGGACCCGCTTATTCGCACGGAAATGCAGGACCAGTTACTGCAACTGCAGGAAAGTGACAAGCGCACCATCATTTTTATCTCCCATGATCTCGATGAGGCCATGCGCATTGGCGACCGCATCGCCATTATGGAAGGCGGGCGCGTGGTGCAAGTGGGTACGCCGGAGGAAATCCTCAATAACCCTGCGGATGACTATGTGAAATCCTTTTTCCGCGGTGTGGATGTCACCTCCGTGTTGAGCGCCGGTGATATCGCCCGTAAAACTCAGGTTACTCTGATCGAAAGAGAAGGGATGGGAGTACGCTCCGCGTTGCAGCGCTTGAAAGAGCATGATCGGGATTTTGGCTATGTGGTCGGCCCGGATCGGAAGTTTCACGGCGTGGTGTCAGTGGACTCGCTGCGCGCCAGCAGTCAGGCCGAGGCGCAGAAAATCACCAGCGCTTACCTGTCTGAGGTGGAGCCGGTGACCTCGAATGTCTCTCTGGGCGAATTGATCGGCTCCGTTGCGCAGGCGCCTTGCGCTCTCCCGGTCGTGGACGCCGATGGCCGCTACGCTGGCGTCATAAATAAGGCCACGCTGCTTGAAGCGTTGGATCGCAGCAATGCAAACGGGCATAGCCGGGCTTAAGCCGGAAATAGTTATTAGAGGTATTCATGGCTGACGATAAACAAGCTTCCAATCCCTGGTCCACGCCGGCTGAAGATGCGCCGGAACCTTCCGCCAACCCATGGGGCGCCTCGGCGGGCGATGGCGCGGCGGCGAACGAACCGGCTGCAGATACGGCGTCGGGATGGTTGGACGCCCCGGCGGATGAGCCGCTTCAAGATACTCCTTTCGATATTCTCGATCCTTTTCAGGATGCAGTGATTCCCCTCGACAGTTGGGTTGAACAAGGGCTCGACTGGGTGGTGAATCATTTTCGCCCCGTATTCCAGGCTATTCGCTGGCCGATCGACATCACGCTCAGTTCCATTGAAGCGGGACTACAAGCCATTCCGGCAACTTTTGTGATTCTGTTTTTCGCGCTGTTGGCGTGGCAGTTATCCGGTCGTAAATTAGCGATCGGGTCGCTTATCAGTCTTACTCTGGTGGGGTTGATCGGCGCCTGGAATGAGGCGATGGTAACCCTGGCGTTAGTACTCACTTCCGTTCTGTTCTGTCTGCTTATAGGCTTGCCGACTGGCATCTGGCTGGCGCGCAGTGATCGCGCCGCCTCGGCGGTCAGGCCACTGCTGGACGCCATGCAGACCACTCCCGCATTCGTCTATCTGGTGCCCATCGTCATGCTTTTTGGCATCGGTAATGTGCCGGGCGTGGCGGTGACGATTATTTTCGCCCTGCCGCCGTTGATTCGGCTGACCAGTCTGGGCATTCGACAGGTGCCGGAGGATCTGGTGGAAGCGGCCCGCTCTTTTGGCGCCAGTCCGCGGCAGCTTCTGTTTAAAGTGCAACTGCCATTGGCGACCCCGACTATCATGGCCGGAGTCAATCAGACGCTGATGCTGGCGCTGTCCATGGTGGTTATTGCGTCCATGATCGCCGTAGGCGGTCTGGGGCAAATGGTATTACGTGGAATTGGCCGGCTCGATATGGGGCTGGCGACGGTCGGCGGCGTTGGCATTGTTTTGCTCGCCATCATGCTGGACCGTATGACTCAGGCTTTGGGTCGGGACGCACGCAGTCGTCCGACCCGTCATTGGTATGACGCTGGCCCGGTTGGGCTGGTGCGTCGCTGGATGGGGAAATCCGCAGAAGCTTCCTGACGACGCAACTTATATCGGGCGACGCGTGTTAAAGGCGCCGCCTTGATTCATCCCTCGATAAATAAAGTCATCGAAATTACTGATAACAAACAGGAGAAATTGATGAGCTTGAAAAGTATAAAGAGCTGTTTCGCCGCGCTGGTCATGGGCGCGCTGTCTTTCACGGCGCATGCTGAAGGTATGCCGGGCAAGGGCGTGGAGGTGCAGCCTCTGAAAAGCTCCATAGCGGAAGAGACGTTCCAGACCTTATTGGTCATGAAAGCCCTGGAAAAGCTGGGCTACGACGTCAAGCCCATTAAAGAAGTGGAATACGCAACGGGCCACGTTGCGCTGGCTAATGGCGACGGCACATTCATGGCGGACCATTGGGATCCGCTGCACGTGGATTTCTTCACCAAAGCCGGCGGCGACGAGAAACTGTATCGTGAAGGCGTCTATTCATCTGGCGCGCTGCAGGGCTACCTGATCGACAAGGCCACGGCGGACAAGCACGGCATCAAAAACATCAAACAGCTGCAAGATCCAAAGATCGCCAAGTTGTTTGACGCAGATGGCGACGGCAAGGCGGATCTGGCTGGCTGTAATCCTGGGTGGGGCTGCGAGAAAGTCATTGAGCACCACTTGGACGCATACGGCCTGCGTAAAACTGTCGCTCACAACCAGGGCAGCTACTCCGCCATCATCGCGGACACCATCGCCCGCTATAAGCAGGGGCAGCCAGTGTTGTACTACACTTGGACGCCATACTGGGTCAGCGGCGTGATGGTTCCTGGCAAAGACGTAGTCTGGTTGCAGGTGCCGTTTTCTTCTCTGCCGGGCGAGCGTAAAGACATCGACACCAGCTTGCCTGACGGCAGTAACTATGGCTTCCAGGCCAATAATCAACGTATCGTGGCCAATCTGGAGTTCGCCAAGAACAATCCGGCGGCGGCCAAGCTGTTTTCCATCATGAAAATCAGCGCCAACGACATCAGCGCGCAAAATCTGCGTATGCGCGATGGCGAAGACAGCGCCGCCGAAATCGAGCGTCATGTTGACGGTTGGATCAAAGCCAATCAGAAGAAGTTTGACGGCTGGTTGGAGCAAGCTCGCGCTGCGGTCAAGTAAGACCTGAAGAGTCTGTGGTCAGACGGAGGAGCTGCGCAGTCATGCGGGCTTCTCGACCACAGGCTTTATTTTCCTCTCCTTTATCATCCTTTTATTCTGTACTTATTCCGCACTTAAGCTGGCGGGCGCGCCTGCGGCTTGTCTCTATTTAGCGGTATCTAATTCAGATCTCTTTGCCGTAAAGGCTTGAGGTGAAAACCTCCCCTAAGAAAGAGGAGGTCTATAGTGAGTGCGAGATGAGGTGATTATCTCTCTACCGCCAGCGCTACGCCCATGCCGCCGCCGATACAAAGCGTCGCCAGACCTTTTTTAGCGTCGCGTTTGACCATTTCGTGCAGCAGGGTGACCAGAATACGGCAGCCGGATGCGCCAATGGGATGGCCCAGGGCGATGGCGCCGCCATTAACGTTCACCTTGGCGGTGTCCCATTCCATATCGCGATTCACCGCAATCGCCTGGGCGGCGAAGGCTTCGTTGGCTTCGACCAGATCCAGATCGTTCACGCTCCAACCGGCTTTATTCAAGCAGCGACGGGTGGCGGTGACCGGGCCGACGCCCATGATGCTGGGGTCGACTCCGGCGTTGGCGTAAGCAGCGATAGTGGCGATGGGCGTTAAGCCAAGTTCTTTGGCTTTTTCTTCACTGCACAGCATGACGGCTGCGGCGCCGTCGTTCAATGAAGAGGCGTTGCCTGCGGTGACGGTTCCGTCTTTTTTGAAGGCGGCTCTCAATTTGCCCAGCGACTCCGCGGTGGTTCCGTGTCTTGGGTTTTCATCTTTGTCCACGATGGTGGGGTCGCCCTTGCGTTGCGGTACGCTGATGGCGCAGATTTCTTCTTTAAATCTGTCCGCTTTCTGCGCGGCTTCCGCTTTTTGCTGGGATTGGGCGGCGAAGGCGTCTTGCTCTTCGCGGCTGATGCCGTATTTCTCGACGATATTTTCCGCCGTGACGCCCATGTGGTAGTCGTTGAACGCATCCCACAGGCCGTCTTTGATCATGGAGTCTTCCAGCGTCCAGTTACCCATGCGCTGGCCGTCGCGGGACTTTGGCAGCACATGCGGCGCCTGGCTCATATTTTCCTGGCCGCCGGCGATAACGATATCGGCGTCGCCGAGCATGATGGATTGGGCGGCCAAATGTATGGCTTTCAAGCCGGAGCCGCAGACTTTATTGATGGTCATGGCGGGAGTGGAGTTGGGCAGACCGGCGTTGATGGACGCCTGACGCGCGGGGTTTTGACCGCAGCCTGCGGTAAGCACCTGGCCGAGCAGCACTTCATCGACTTTGGCGGGATCGACGCCGGTTTGTTCCAGTAACTTTTTAATCACCGCCGACCCCAGTTGGTCGGCGCTGAGTGTGGCGAGGGAACCGCCGAATACGCCCACTGGGGTGCGGGTGGCGGCGACAATGACGACCTTCTTCATATGAAATCTCCTTTCAATCCGTCAGTGTGTGAACTGATGCTTTGTCATCCTCAAGGCGTTGACGTTTCCGGGCCTGGAGGATGAGCATACTTATTGGTGTTGTTTTTTATAATAACGCTTTGGTCGAAGATGCAGGCAATCGGCCGCAGGCTTGAGTCAGGTCAAGCTGTCGTCTTCGTCGTCATCTTCATGAGTCTCTGGCGCATAGTCGCGTTTGAAACGTTTAACCGCACTAATGCGGCGGCGCTGAATTTCTTCTCCCAGCTTCACACCGGTGTAACCCTGGGCTACCAGCTCCTGCGGCTTGATCTGCTGACACGCTTCCAGAACGCCGCGCAAATAATCCGTCTGAGGATACGGTTTTTGCTCCCATCCAGTCCGACCGCGGGCGTCCGCCTCGCAGGCGAGCAAGAATAGTTCGAAACGGTCCGGCCGGCGCCAAGCGTCGCAGGATTGCAGTAGCTTTACCAGTGTATTGGCGCGCAACTCCAGAGCGCGATGGCAATGGGTATGATATTGGCAGGTCATCAGGGCCAGTTCTTTGAACAGCTTGGGCGCTTTGACCCGCTCCGTCAGCGCTTTCACCAAGTCGACGCCGGCCGCTTCATGGTTGTGATGTTTGGGCCATTCCTCTTGTGGCGTGACGCCTTTGCCCAGATCATGAATCAAGGCGGCGAAACGCACTTCTTCCCGCTCGCTTAGCAGGCAGGCTTGCTCCAACGCCATCAGGCTGTGCAGGCCGGTGTCCACTTCCGGGTGGTATTGCGGTGTTTGCGGCACGCCGAACAAGGCGTTTAATTCGGGGAAAATATCCTGCAACGCGTGGGCGTCTTTCAGCACCTGAAAGTAAACGCGGGGCTGTTTCTGTCCCAAGGCGCGCACGGTCTCCTGCCAGACGCGTTCCGCAGTCAGCGCTTTCAGCTCTCCTGACGCCTGAATATCCTGCATGAGTTGCAGGGTTTCCGGCGCCACGGTGAAGCCAAGATCGGCGTAACGGGAAGCGAAACGGGCGACTCGCAACACACGTAGCGGGTCCTCGGTAAAGGCCGGAGAAACATGGCGCAGAATGCGCGCCTCCAGATCCTGGCGACCATTGAAGGGGTCCACCAGATTGCCGTCGTCGTCCATGGCCATGGCGTTAATGGTCAGGTCGCGACGCAGCAGGTCGTCTTCCAGAGAAATATCCGGGGAAAAATCGCAGATAAAGCCTGTGTAGCCTTTGCCGCTTTTGCGTTCCGTGCGGGCGAGGGCGTGCTCTTCTTTGCTGTCCGGGTGTAGAAATACAGGAAAGTCCGCGCCGACCTGCTGATAGCCCTGGTCCAGCATTTGTTCCGGGGTGGCGCCGACCACGACCCAGTCGCGGTCTTTGACAGGCAGGCCGAGTAAGGCGTCTCGTACAGCTCCGCCCACTAAATATCGTTGCATAGAGTCTCGAATAGGTGATTTCTGAAAGGGTAGGTTACTTGGAATGACCAGGGGTCACAAGGCCGCCAGACCGGTGAGGCAAGATCGTTCCGCTATGCAGGCGCCTGAGGGCGCTCAGGGACACAGGAGAAGCCATCGGATACTCGCCTAATAGTTTGATTGTTAATGCAATTCTATTTATTTCTCCGCTCCGCAGACCGTCTTGGCACGAACTTTTCTAGAAGACTCAATACAACGCGGGCGTCATTGGACGTCGCCGCAGGAATTGTATTGGTACTGAGGGCTTCCAGCGTGAGTAAACAGATTCAAGCAGTGGTATTGGCGGCGCTCGCCTACCTGTTGTCGGCCTGTGGCCTGTACGGCCAGAAGCAAGAGCCCATTGACGACAACATCGGCAAAGATCCTATCGTGGTGAGGGTGTCAGGGTACGCCACCTATGAGGACCCCCGCCACGCCACGTCCCAGCGTCACCGTCTGCTGGCGATGCGCGCGTCGAAGCTGGACGCCTATCGCGCTCTGGCGGAGCGCATCTACGGAACGGTGATATACGGCTCTTCCACGGTGGAAGCGCTGGTGATGCAGAACGACGGCTTTAAGACCATGGTGGACAGCGTGATTCGCGGCGCCAGGGTGATGAGCGTGTCGGAGCTGCAGGGCGGAGGTTATGAGACCGTATTGGAAGTGGTGCTGGAGGCAAGATTTCGCCGCTGCCTGACCAACGTCAACTATTTCCGCTACACCGAAGAATGCCGCATGCCGTTGCCCCATAGCGATCCGGACTTGCGCGCAAGCATGGACTCTCCGGCGGGAGCGGCGGGAAGCAGCGCCGGAACCGGCCTGTACTTTCTGGATGGCGATGTGAAGAAGTGAAACGCGGGGGCCTATCATGACACTGTTGTTCAACCGAAGACTGTCGTTGCTGTCATTATCCAGCATGTTGGGGCTGCTGCTGACCTTGGGCGCCGGCGCGGCGCATGCAGAGTGGGTGCGGGTTACGGGACGGGCGTTGATATACGGTGGCGACTACCAGCAGGCGCGCAAGGCGGCGCAGGAAGACGCTCTGCGGCAGGCGGCGCTGATGTTCGGGGCGGAAGTCTCCAGCACTGATCAGATGGAGCTGGGTCGTCTGACTCAATCCAGCGTGAGCGTCAGCAGTCGCGCCAAGGCCAAGCGAGTCGTCCCGGTTAGCGAGGAGGTGGAAGACGAGACGCTGGTGCTAACTGTGGATGCGGACATGTATGAGCAGCCGTTATGTGATGGCGCTTCCGTCAATGCCTATCGGCGCAAGCTGGCGCTGCTGTCTTTCTCCCTGCAGGACCCTCGGCAAGCTTCAGTCGGCGGTCTATATGGCGTGGAGCGGGATATCCCCAGTTACCTCAATCAGCTTTTGCAGTCTTCTCCACGTCTGGCGGTGCATGAGGCCAGCCAGTTACATCTTTACGATGAACTCGCCAATGCGCCGACCCATGAGACCGAGCAGCGCACGTTGACCAAAGCGGTGGCGGCGTCGCGGGATCTTGGCGTGCAGTTTGTGGTGTCCGGCGTGGTCAGGAATATTACCCTGCGTGACCCTGAAGGGCTGAAACGCTCTGTTCTCAACAATACGCTACGCTTCGTGGGCTTCAAGGATACCTACCGGGTATTCGATGTGGAGATGTTTATCCATGATGGTTTCAGCGGCGCCATTCTGTTTCAGAAACGCTATCGCACCGGCGCTGACTGGGAGGCGCGGGCGGATGAGCATTATGGTTTGCTGTCCGCCGGGTTTAACGAAATGGAATATGGTAGAGCAGTGAAGCGGGCGCTCATGAGCATGGCGGGCGATATCGAAGAAAATGTGTCCTGCCAGCCATTTATGACTCGCATCTCGCGGGTGGAAGGGCGTCAGATCATGTTTGAGGCGGGCGCCAATGCAGGCATCCGCCCAGGGGATACTTTTCAGATCTATCGTTCGCGCCAGCTGTTTGACGCAACCCGGTTCCAGGGAACCGAGCTGCGCGACGTCAAACTAGCCTTGCAGGTGGATCAGGTGCAGCCTGAATTTTCCATTGGCCGCCTGAATATCGATCCCACCCGTCTGAACATTCAGATGGATGATGTCCTGATCCGTTGGTGACCTTTGCTTGTTTACCTATTACTGGTATACCCATTATTGGCTTACAGATCGCTATGCGGACCAAATACCTCATAATGGATGCGCTCTGCGTCCACGCCACATGACAACAACTGTTGTTTCGCCATGGCCATGAATGGCGCGGGACCGCACAGATAGAAGCGGGCTTGCGCCAGTGGAAGCGTCTCGGCGACACTGGGTATGTCCATCAGGCCCTGAGCATGATAGTCCTGACTGGGTTGATCCTCGCTGCGGGGCTCACGATACCAGACATACGCGGACAGGTTTTTCCTCTGGTTCTGCAAGTCGTTCAGACGCTGTTTGAAGCTGTGTTGAGCGCCGTTTTCGCAGGCGTGCAGGTAGTGAATCGGCGCATTGTCGTCTGCGGCGCTCAGACGTTCCAGCATGGACATCATCGGGGTCAGGCCGACGCCGGCTGAAATCAGGACAGTGGGGCGGCTGCGCTCTTCGTGTAACACAAAGTCGCCTGCGGGCGCCATTAATTCTAGTGCGTCTCCCTCTTGAACATGGTCATGCAGATAGTTGGACACCAAGCCGGGCTGTTCTCCAGACTCGCGTTTCACGGATATGCGATAAGTGGTTCCGTTAGGCGCTGCCGACAGAGAATACTGACGTATCTGTTCGTAGCCGTCAGCAGTTGGCTTGACCTTGACCCCGATGTACTGGCCGGGTTGGAAGCCGATGACGGCTCCGCCGTCCTTGGGCGCCAAGACAAAACTGGTCACCAGCTCGGACTCCTTTTGTTTCGACTGCACGATAAACGTCCGGGTTCCTTTCCAGCCCCCATGGGCTGTGGCGCGCGCCTCATATAACGCGCCTTCCTTCGCAATGAAAATACCGGCGAGAAACTGGTAGGCCTTGGTCCAGGCCTCTCTGATTTCCGGAGTGAAGGCGTCGCCTAGCAGTTCCTGCAGCGTTTCCAGCAGGTGATGGCCGACGATGTCGTACTGCGCGGGTTGGATGTTGAAGCTTGTGTGTTTGTGAGCGATGCGCTCGACGGCGCTTTGCAGCGCTTCAGGCGTTTCAATGTGCTTGGCGTAGGCGGCGATGGCGTTAAACAGGGCGACCTGCTGCCCACCTGAATGTTGATGGCTGCTGTTGAAAATATTCAGCAGCTCAGGATTGTGGCTGAACAATCTGCGGTAAAAATGCTCAGTGATCGCCACGCCCCCGCTTTCCAATACCGGGATGGTGGCTTTGATGGTTGCAATAGTGTTGGAATCTAACACTCTAACTCCTTCTTGGATGGTAAATAGTCGTAGTGGTATTAAAGGGAGAGCGCCGCCGAATTGTGTGGCGGCGCTTCCATGAAAATCAGCTGAAGCAACGGTCAGTTGGTGCGAAAGACAGACGGACCGACATATAGACGTTAGGTTCAGCCAGGTTTTCCGTCCGCACGAGGCGCACTAAGAATGCCTGCGTAATGAATAACGAAAACCAGATACGCCAGCGCCCAAAGTGCTGCGGAGATGCGCCAGGCGGCGGGAGCCGACATAAACAGCGGCAACCCTGCGCGGACGACCGCCGCCGCCAGGATCAGCGCAAACGCCCAGGCCATCAGCGCTGGCGGCTGTAGAGGGCGGCCAGTGTGTCCCAAAGAGACCCGGGACATCATCGCCAGTATCATGCCGCCAATGGCGCCGACGGTCACCAGATGCAAGGCGTCCGCGAAATGCATACCCTGTGACAGCAGACTCAAGCCCATGCATAACTGCCCGAGAGCCAGCGTCAAATAAGATAAGTGTAGTGACCACAGCAGCGGCGCGCCGAATGTTTTCAGGCTGCGCCAGTGCGCGATCCGCAATAGCTGCAGCGCGCCTGTCGCCAGCAACAGCACTGCGACAGTCGGCGTCAGTGCAGGGAGAAAGCGTTCGCTGAAAAAAGCCAGCACAGTCAGAGGCATCAGCAGCGCCAGGGCTTTTTCCAACCAGCCGGGCGCTGTGACGGCGTCGAGGTTTAATCCTCGCTGCGTGAAAAATGGAATGACCCGTCCGCCTAAAAGAGTTATCAGCACTCCCATCATCAGGATGCCGGTATTTAGAAGGTGCAGAGCTAACCCCGCATCGGTGACGGCTACTGAAGCAATGTCCAGTGTCGCCATCAGTATCAAAACCGGCGCGATAATCAGGTTGCGATGGTTGCCTGAACGAACCAGTAAATTGATGAACGCCAGCGCCGACAGGGCCCACCACAGTATCTCCGCGACAATCGCCAGACGCAGCGCATCACCGCCGAGAAAAAATGCGATACGGGCGGTCAGCCACAGTAGAACCAATGTCGCCAGCGCCTTATTTTTCACGCTGGGTAGGCCTGTCCAGGTTTGCACCGCCGTGAGCAGAAAGCCGACGACAATCGCTCCGCCGAACCCAAACAACATTTCATGGCCGTGCCAGACTACCGGCGACATGGCGGTGAGCCAGGGCGTCGAGCCATTCAGCAGCAGTATCCAGTAGACGATGGCGACAATGGAGAACAGCGCGCCAAACAGGAAAAACGGTCGGAAAGCCAAACCCAATAAAGGGAGGGGCGGGCGCGAGTTGCGGTCGCTGGCGATAGTGGTCATGAGATTTTAATCAGCCTCCATTCAGGGCGATGCGACGATTACCTATCAGTCGTAAAACATAGCCCAGTTTCAGGGCTCCGGCTGACACCACCATGGTGATATGGGCGGCGACTTGCTGGCCGATGCTGAATTTGTCCGCATAGGGGTAGCAAATCAGCGCGGTGGCGACGATAACGACTATTGAAGTCGCCAGCGTTCTGTCGCCAATCTTCATCAGTCTGGCGGCGAAACCGTCGAGGTTTGCGTGGGTCTGGTTCATAGCATTCCTCCTCAAGATGCGTATTAACCGGAAGTATTGAATCTGTATGTGCAATTGCTTTGCCAGGTTGGAATAGCTTGAAAATAAAGGGGAAAGCGCTGGATTTAAGCGGCGAGAGGGTTAAAATGACCCTGATTAAACGAGTCAAAAAGACACATAAGGGTTTATTTGATATGACTGATGCGCCTCTCTCCGTGTTAGTGGAGATCGCTGTGGATCTCGCCAATAGTCTGACCAATGAAGACCGCTTTGATCGCTTGTTGAGCGCAGTGCGCACGGCGATACCCTGCGATGCGGTGGCGCTGCTCGCTTTGCGTGAGGATGTGCTGGTTCCATTGGCGGCGCAGGGCTTGTCGCCAGATATTTTGGGGCGTCGTTTCAAGGCGGACGAGCACCCGCGTTTTGAGCGATTGACGCAGTCGCGGCAGCCGGTGCGCTTCGCTGCAGACTGTCAGTTGCCAGACCCCTATGACGGCTTGCTGCTGGCGACGCAAGGGGATCTGCCGGTGCACGCTTGCATGGGCTTTCCCTTGTACTCGGACAATCGCCTGATCGGCCTGCTGACTCTGGACAGCCTGAGCGCGGGCGTGTTCGACGATATTTCCCTGAAGACGCTATCCATTCTTAATGCTTTGGCCGCCGCAACATTACGATCCGCCGAACTGCTGAACATGTTGGAGTACAAGGCCAGTCACGCCCATGAAGTGGCGTTGGCGCTGACCCAGGAGGCATTGAGCCGTGACGGCGGCGAGCTGATTGGTGAAAGCGCCGCCATGGCGCAGTTACGGCGGGAGATCCGACTGGTGGCGTCCTCGGACTTTAATGTTCTGGTGACTGGAGAGACCGGTGTGGGGAAAGAGCTGGTCGCCCGCACTCTGCACATGCAGTCGTCCCGCTGTAACGAACCTCTGGTGTACGTCAACTGCGCCGCCGTGCCGGACGCCTTGGCGGAAAGCGAGCTGTTTGGTCATGTGCGAGGCGCCTTCACCGGCGCTAACAGTGATCGTATGGGCAAGTTCATGCTGGCGGATGGCGGCACCCTGTTTCTCGATGAAATCGGCGAGTTGTCATTGGCGGTGCAGAGCAAACTGCTGCGGGCGCTGCAAAGCGGAGAAGTGCAAAAAGTGGGGCGGGACAAGCTGGAAAAAGTAAATGTGCGGGTGATCGCCGCCACTAACCGGGACCTTGCGCGAGAAGTGAAAGCAGAAACGTTTCGCGCAGATTTATATCATCGTCTGAGCGTCTATCCCATTCAGGTTCCACCCTTACGTGAACGCGACCAGGACGTCTTGTTGCTGGCGGGTTATTTTATCGCCGCGACGCGTCGCAAGCTGGGTATGGAGCAGATTCGTCTGGCTCCGGCGGTGAATGAGGCGTTGCTGGCTTACCCCTGGCCGGGGAATGTGCGCGAGCTGGAGCATACCATCAGCCGGGCGGCTCTACGCGCCAGAAGCGAGCAGGCGGGCAAGCGGATCGTGACGATCCTGCCGGAGCACTGTGATCTTTCTGTTCCGCCTTCTTCCGCAACGATGTTGCAGCCGGATCACGCTGTCTCCGCTGAGCTGGCTTCATCGCTTAAGCCTGTTAACCTGAAAGAAGAAACGGAACGGTTCCAGCGCGAACTGATTCACCGCACTCTAGCCGAAGAGCAGGGCAATTGGGCCGCCGCGGCGCGCGCCCTATCTTTGGACCGCGCCAACCTGATCAGGCTGGCCAGGCGGCTGGGCGTTCATGTGGAAAGGCGGCATGTTATCGTGCGCGACAAACCGTAGTTCGCAACAAACAACAGTTCGCTACAAACAATAGTGCGCTACAAACAATAGTGCGCTACAAACAATAGTGCGCTACAAACAATAGTGCGCGAACAAAGACCTAAAATCGAAAACTGGAGTAGTCGTTTATGTTCTGGAAAAAGCAAAACAAGGGGCAGAATGAAGCCGAACTGTTAAGCGAGCCCAGGCCGCATCACTACACATTCGCCCATATCGCCATGCGTAAGTTTTGCGAAAGTGATCCGTTACAGTTATTCGCCTTGATCCCCACCGAGGAGCGCACGCACCTGATTGATTTCCTCTGGTCCAAAGTGTGTGAAAACTGCGACGCGGAAGGCAAAGCGGATTTTGATCCGGGTGACATCGAATTCGCCACCTTACGAGTGAAGGACTACCCGACAATCCTGATGAAAATGCCGGAAGCCAAAGCCGTCGCTGAAGCGATGCTGGTGGCGATTGTATTGACGGCGGGACCGGAGATGAAACTAGAAAATGGGACGCCTCCATTCCGCTACTTCACACTGGAACTTGGCGTAAGTACGGAAGGCGGATTGCGTACCGTCATGTGTGAGTGGCGCGGCGATTCCCACGCCAACATGGGGGATGGGCCAGAGCCGGAGGCGAGAGCGTTTTTGCAACGTGTGGAGAGCCTGCTCTAAAGGGGCTCTGAAGGCCTCGGAGACTTTACAGTGATATGACAGGGGCTAGACTTATAGCCACCCCCATGAATATTGCGGCGGGAAGTCATGCTGGTCTCACGCTGGTGCTGTTTCTTCATGTTGATGCTTTGTCGCGCCCTGCCAACTTATGCTGAAACGGCGGGAAGCGCGACAGCGGCGTTGGACGTCTACATCTCTGAATATCCTCCCTTCTGCTACACGGAAAATGGCGTCGCCAAAGGCATGGCGGTTGAAACCGTTGAGGAAATCATGCGAACGGTAGGGGAGGCTTATCCAATTCAATCCACGCCTTGGAAACGGGGCCTGTATTACCTGGCCAACAAGTCCAACGCGGCGTTATTTACGGTGACTCGCACTGAGCAACGGGAGTCGTTGTATAAGTGGGTGGGGCCGGTGGCGATTGCCAATCTGGTGTTTTTCGCCGCTAAAGACGCCAATGTTCAGATAGACAACATGGACGACGCCCGCGCTGTGTCTCGCATCGGTACGGTGCAGGGGTACTCCGCTGAAAAGTTACTGCAGCGACAAGGATTCACTAATTTGGTCAGTAACCCGGGGAGCGAGCAGTTTAATCCGGGTAATTTGGTGCGGGGGTATCTGGATCTCTGGGTGACGGTGGATGTGGTCGGCGTATTTACGGCAAGGTTGCAGGGCATCGACCCCGGACTGCTGAAAATCGTTTATGTCATCCAGGAGCAGCCCAAATATATCGCCTTCTCCAAAGAGGTTCCGGATAACGTGATTCAGACTTGGCAGGATGCTCTGGATGAAATGAAGCGGGACGGGCGCATGCAGCATATTACTCAGAAATGGCTGGGGGAACATTGATTTCCAGCGGTTTGCTTTAGTCCTGCGAATGCTGAACAGGGGAGAGGCTATCCATTTCAATACGCCACAGAGCCAGGAGCATTTCAGTAAGCTCCAAATCCGTCACGGTATCGTCGTAAATACTGAACAATGCTTTGGCATAGGCGATGCGCAGGTCCTGGCTGGTTGGCTGCGCGTACTCCGGGTTCTGCATCAATTCGCCGGTCGCCCTCATCACGGCGGCCTGCCACCGGGCGGAGGTCTTGGGACCTCCGTCGGTGTGTTGAATCAACTTATCCTGCTCCAATCGCAATAACGTAGGGTCCTTGAACGCTTCATGCCGCTTGAGAGGTTTGCTGGCTTTTAACATGGCGGACAATATCAAGCGTTTCCTGTTTGAATGTGTCGTAGTCAATTTGCTGGGCGTTGATAAAGGTGCTGCCCATCATGGAAAGCGCGCCCATCAGGCTGGCTTCGGCGATCTCATCATCAGTCGCCCCAAAAAGCCGGGCGGCTTCGGTATGGAATAGTGCGCAGTATTTGCAGCGGGTTGCGCCGGACACTGCGAGGCCAATCAGTTCTTTGTATTTATTGGGGACTTTGGTTTCCGACAGCCAGAAATCCCGGGCCATTGTCCAAAAGCCGTTCACACCGCTTTCTGGCATTTGCCTGATCCATTCCGGAACCAGTCCTAAGGTTTGCTCGATTTCTCGATAGGTTTCTTGAATTGTCATGTGACACCCCCTTGCTCCCCCGTTAGGGAAGCCTGATCAGTATAACACCAGGGGTAACCGGTTTTTCTCTGGTGTTGACTGGCGTTGAAAAAACGTCCACTTTTCAAAAGCTTGCTCTTAGATTTTTTAGCGCCTAAAGAGTGGCCGGTTAGAACATTGCGGCAGAAGCAAAGAGGCCTGGGAATACAGTTTTATTTGACTTCAACCCATTGAATCAAAGAGAAAAAATCGTCTGTAATGTAGTGAATGTCCCAAAATACGAAAAATGATGTATTATTGCGGCTCGTTTTCAGACGAAATCCTGACAGCGCCCGATGAAATACACAGACGAAAAGCGAATCCTGAATCCCACAGGCAAATCAATGACCATATGGATAGAGCCCTGGGCTCTTGAAGTGGAAGTCCCACCGGGAAAAACCGCCTTATTCACCGCCGACAGCGAAACGGCAGGTCAATTCGAAGTGCGGATCCAAGACGATACCTACACTATCTACGCCTGGTGCGGCAGCAGCCTGAAAGTCACCATCGACGGAGAAAAAGTCTGGGACCTGGACACCCTTAGAGTGCCGGAACTCCCAGAAGGCGTCACCGTACGCAACTTCGTGGAGATGAGCTTTGAGGGGGAGAGTGGGGTTGTTTGAGGAAGGCTGCGCGTCTTTTGTCGAAAATAGCTCCCGCTCACTCCTTCTAACGTTTTTAGCAGCTTGTAAAAAATGGCCCCGACAATTGCGGGGCCATATAGTTTAATAACCTATTAAAGCTACTAGCTTAGTTCTCGAATAGACAGCCTCTTTGATAGCTAAAAGGTACTACTAACGCTGTAGGTATTTAATTAAACCAGTTTTTGATGGTCGGTATCTTTGCGCCATATTGTCTTAAAATACTATTGCAGCTTGGATCTGTATCTATCTTTGATATCCAGATCGAATCAGCTCTATCTTTATATTCTATTAATAGGAAGCACTTTGCTTTATGTTCTCCGAAAAACTTTAATGCATATTTATGAATGGCTCCCGCCTTTCCTGGTGAGAAATTTGGTATTTCTTGAGGTAGTGCTTGCGCCAGTTTTTCCTTGTCAGCTTTGAAACATTCACCTGTAATTTCATAACCATCCAAGTTGCATAACCAGAGCTCATCGGAGGATAAGATGGAGCTTTTTAACTCTGATAGTAAGGACGTTTGCCTCCTCCATTCATAGCTATAATGGAGGGCGGCAAGTATTATTGGGACGACGATAAGTAATGGTTTGTATTTTTTCATTAAAGAGTATAGATATATACGTTTCAGAATGCTTGTGTCAATAGGATAAGAGTCATAAATTCTTCATTACACGAAACTTCACAGACTTTCTATCCTTATTTTTTCCTGAAAATGAAGAGGCAAGATAAAAAAATATAATTATTAGGGAGAGGCAAATAGAATAAATTAACGCTCCATATATTTTCTCTTCTAATTTCATGCTTAGACAGCGAGGTCCTATTAATAATCCGGAAAAGCCAATAATTACTCCAATAAAAACAAAGCCGAATCGTTGCTTGTTAATTAACCGGGGCATAAAAAAACTGCACACAGAAAATACAATAATTGGTACAGATAACCAAACCACACTTTCTATATCCATATTTTATCTAAATCATTATGTGTAAAATCTGAGTGGACAATACTGCCCGTTCTGGTCTGTCTTTTTCAACTCAAAAGGCCCTGAACTGTTGCCAAATATTAGATGGTCGAGATAACTAAGTTGGTATCCGCTTCCCTTTCCCGGCCGTCTGCAGAGGGGGGCAAACATGCGAACATAGTTGGTCATCAAGACAAAAGCATGGATGTCGACCTGATATTTGTCTGCTACATCCTTCAGAAAAGAGAGATAAGGCTTGTAATTCGCCTCATCGTAAAAGCTGAATTCACGATTGTTGCCCCGCTGGAAGATGTGGTGAGCACGGCCTGGGTGATAAAGGCGAGGTAAACGAGCCATCAGAATAATCCGTTTCTGAAAGAAAGGCTGGCAGGTTAACTCTCAAGCATGCAGGCATCAATGACCCTGACCCTATCGACTGTTCCCAACATACATCATTGAGCCCCCTTACAATGCAAGTGCTTATGATGTGACATTTATTTATGGAAAAATGCGCCTCGATGAACTGTTTGAGGCGCAATAACTGAAATAATCGTTACTTATCAGAATTCAATCATTATGATGTTGGCAGATTATGCTGCAGCCCAATGACTATCTGCGCCGTTAGTCTATGACTACCTCATCGATTTTTTTTACCATAATACCACTCTTGAAGTGTATTAATTTTTTTCTGAAATGAGAATCTGAGTTGCTTTTTGAGTAAACCCATATTTCAATCTCAGTACTATCATCATCGACTAAATAAGATTCCAATGGTGGTCCAAGAAAAGTGATGGCGTTTTCCTGTGAGCTGCCAATCTCCAAGTTGGTAAATGCTTGATCCGAATAGTTTCTCGAATATAGTGTTGTATCACCAAAGATGAAAATCAATATCTCATCAATGACCAAGAAGGTCGATGCAGCCAATAAGGATGTTATGGCTAATAAGTTAACCGCGACTTTCCTAATTAGCTTTTTTGAACTAAAACTTTCCTTCTGCATGTGAGTTTGCTTGTTCCTTTAGTTTTTTAGCTTTGCTCCAATTGTTAAGTTGTTCTTGAGATTGAAGGCCACCCTTAATTAATTGTCCTAACTCATGCACAAAATTAGGATATTTCGCATCGTTATTCACGGAAGTCGTATCAATAGGGTCAGAGTCATTGATCTTTCATCACGTGAAATTTCTCAGACTTCCTATCTCCTCCTCGTCCCAATGGCCTTGCCCGTCTTCCAGTTTTGGCTTCTATCTCAGCCTTAAAACGATCATTACTCAACACCCAAGCCTTGTTAGTCGCTTCCCGGATCGCAGATAAATTTTGTTCTGGCATCCGACCACGAAATAATAGTCGGTAATGCTTCTGGCGCTTTTCCGCCGTTTTACCCAGTTGCTGGTAAATCGAATGCGGCCTGATCAACTGAATCATTCTCCCAAGGGCATTGTGCCGATAGCTTGACCATGGATATTCAGAAGCATGCTCCACCATCTCCGCTCTGACAGGGTTTAGCTCAATATAGCGATAAACTGTTAACAGGTATGTCTCAGAATCAACTAAGGTGGACTTGTAACGCCCTTCCCACAGAGTGCCGGTGCGGCTATGGGTGTAGTTAAAGTACTGAACATACTTGCGTCCTTGCGCCTGCATCATTCGACCTATTCCCTGGTCGTTTACAGGGGTGGCAAGCATATGAACATGGTTGGTCATCAAGACAAAAGCATGGATGTCAACCTGATATTTGTCTGCCGCATCCTTTAGAAAAGAGAGATAAGCCTTGTAGTCCGCCTCATCGTAAAAGCAGGGCTCACGATTGTTGCCCCGCTGAATGATGTGATGAGCACAGCCTGGGAGATAAAGGCGAGGTAAACGAGCCATCAGAATAATCAGTTTCTGAAATTGAGGTTGGTAGATTAACTCTTACGCATGTAAGGATCAATGACTCTGACCCTATTGATTGATGGGATATAGCCTAAGCAGGAGTAGCCTGCCGAGGCTATTATAGTGGTAGTGTAAGCTGTACCCCTCCTTATACTCCTACTCAGGGGGCTTTAATTATCCATAAGTACACTATTTATAATTGGGGGTGGTGTAGTCAATTTTAAAGTCTTCCCAATCGCTGAGCTTTATATAAATATCTTTTGTTTTCTCAGGCCGTATGACGACAAGCCTATTGTCGCCAAGCCATTTTACTTTAACTTCTTCTTGACCTTTCATAGTAAATATGAAGTCGTCCACATTATTGCCATTAAAATTTGAATTCCTATCTCGTATGATAATTGCCTGAACATAGCTTGTTGTTGCGCCACAGTTACGCTCAAAAATCGTAGCAATATTCATCCCATTAGGGGAGCTCACTTCATCTATTATTCTATTTCCACAGCTTGATGAGCACCCCGAAAGAAAGGCGATAAAGCTTAACGCTATTAATTTAAATAACACTCGCAAAAATTTATACCACTTTCAATTTGAGCTTGGTCAGTAGGATCATCCCCATAAGGCGGACTACCTCCCCAAGGATTAAATCTGGAGCCGGGTTCTCCCCAATTTGGGAGTGATGTGCCCGCGCTTTGCTGAGCACGACCAGCTTCTCTGTACAAAGTGCTTGAGGAAAAACCAAGGGCTGTTCCTGTAGCTCCGTAGTGAAAATTACCAAAATCCTGATATTTTGCCCCCTGCTGCTTGTAATCCCATGGTCCTCTATTGCGGACTTGGTTATAAAACCAAAATGGACTAAGCTTTCCTTTTGCTACAATTATATTTAAATATATATTTGTTCCAACTGGAGATGGCGGGACTTTTCCACACTTGGTTTGATCCATTTCTGATGTGTAATACCCACTAGGAGGAAGTGGTCCTATAAAGTCATCTGGATACTCTTCTAAACCATAAGGATCAACTTTGGTTATCGGGTTTTGTGAAACATAAGCATAAGTGTTCAGCCCTCCCTTTAACCCAATCGGATCACTTTGAGCATACCGGCCTAAGCTTGGATCATAATCCCTATAATAGTTATAGCTGAATCCCATCTCTAAGTCAGCATACTGCCCTGGAAAACGCAGGGGCTGAACGGCAGTCCCTGTCTCCTTCACAGTCTCCCCAAACGGAGTCTGCTGGGTTTTCCAAACGACATTTTGTTCGTTGTCGGTCATCGCCTGAGGCGTGCCCAGGTGGTCTGAGTGGATAAAGTACAGGTCGGCTTCCGCGTGCGCTTGTGCGCTGAGCAGGGTGGCCAGTGAGAATAGGGCGCTGAATAAAATCGTTGTTAATTGGTTTAGGCTTTTCATGTCTGTTACTCCTTACTCGCCGGCCCATTCCACTTTGATGGCGTCTGCAATGACGTAGCCGTTGGCATTGTCAGAGACGGAGACTTTTGCGTTGGCGTCCAGGGGGAATACGCCGATCTGGCTCCAGGAGCCGCCGCCCTGTTGTTGGTTCACTTGCACGCTTTGCGTTCCTGATTGGGTCTGAATGTCGTACTTCACGTTGCTGGCGCGGGAGGAGCCGTCGTTCCAGTAGGCGTAAACGCGGTAATTGCCTGCCCGCTCGATAGCAAGGTTCCAGGTGAAGACTTTGCTTCCAGTTCCGGAGGGGGCGTAGTGGTAGTTATCGCCATAACGGGCGGGGGAATAGCTGGAAACACTCCAGCCGCCAGTCTGCGTCGCTGCGGCGTCGCTATTGTCTACCGTGAGCGGAGCGGGGTCAGGTGTTACGGTCGAGCCAACCCACTCCAGTTTAATGGCGTCCGCAATCACGTATCCGTTAGCGTTGTCGCTCAGCGTGATGGCGGCGGCGCTATTTAGTGAGTAGGAGCCCAGTAGGCCCCAGCCGCCGCCTTGTTGCTGGTTGGCGGTTATGCTTTGCGCGCCGGCGCTGGTCTGCAGGCTGTAAGTGGCGTTGCTGGCGCGGGAGTCTCCTGCGTTCCAGTAGGCGTAGACTTTGTAGACGCCAGCTTTGCTGACGGGGAGTTTCCAGGTGAAGGATTTCCCGCCGCTGCCCGCAGGCGCGTATTGATAGTCTGCGCCATGGCGGACGCTGGAGAAGCTGGACGCGCTCCAGGCTCCGACAGTGGTGACGCCGCTGTCATGGTTGTCGACGATGATGTCGGACACGGGCGTTGTTGCGCCGCCACCGCCTTCCGCCAGCATGGCCACAGGAACGCCGTTGAGGTAAATCATTTCCCGAATGACTTCGCCGCTCGGCTTGGTCTCCGCCAGCAATTGACCGCTTTGGCTGTAGTGGAAATGCACGTTGGCCGCGGGGTCGGTCGCGACTTTGATGACGCGCTGGCCGAGGGCGTTGTGTACGTACATGGCCAGCTGCTCGCCGCCTTTCTTCACTTCTTCTAAACGGTTCTGCTGGTTGTAGATCAGCTCCAGATTGCGGGCATTGTTCTGATCCTGACGGATATTGCCGTTGTCGGTGTAGGCGAACGTGCGTTCACTGACGGCGCCGTCGTCATTGATGTCGACACGGGTCAGGCGGTTGCTGTCGCTGGCGTATTCATAGCTCTCCGACAGGGTCTTGCCGTTTTGCGTGCGGGTGCGCGCGGTACGATTACCCACCGCGTCGTAGTCGTAACGTATATCGCCGTATCCGCCGTCCGCGGTTTCCAGGCGTGACAGGGCGTCATAGCCGAAACTCTGGCTTTGCGCGCTGTCAAGCTGGTCCGTGATGCTGGTGATATTGCCCAGCGGATCATACCCGTAGCTGCGACGCATGACGCTGCTGTCGATGCCGGTCAATTGGTAGTCCTGATCGTAGCTCATGGTGCGCGTCAGGCCGTTGCCGTAGGTAAGGCTCTGCATGGGGCCGAAGGGCAGGTAACTGACGTTCTCCACCACGACCTTTTCCGCTGCGCCGCTATTGGCCAGCGTCGCGACGCGATCTATTTGACCTTCTTCATTGTAGTGATAACGCACGATGCGACCACTGGGGTAGGTGATGTCCGTCAACTTGTTGGCCAAGTCGTAAGCATACAGAGTGACGTAGGTCTGACCCTCCAGCGCGCGGGTTTCCTTCACCAGGTTGCCGCGGTCGTCGTAATGGAAGCTGATGGTTCCAGACTGATCGCTGATGCGAGTCAGGCGACCGACGCCTTTATTGCCGTTGGCGGTGTCGTCATAGCTGTAGGAAATGTTCTCGGCGGGATTCGCGGGGTAGCGAATCTGAGTCACCCGATTCAATGCGTCATAGCTGTATTCAGTCACCACGCCGCGTGCGTCGGTGCGGGTCAGCGCATTGCCTGCGTCATCATGGGTAAAGACAGTCAGGCCAGTGTCCGGACTGTTCTGCTCGTACATGTTGCCAGCGTAATCGTACTTGTAGGTCGTCTTCAGGTTGCGCGGATCGGTAACCGCAATGAGATTGTCCTGAGCGTCGTACTCATACTGGGTGACGCCCAGTTTGGCGTCGGTCACCTTGATCAGCCGGTTCAGCGCGTCAAAGCCCTGTACGGTCTGCTGGTTGTTGGCGTCGGTGACGGACGTCATGTTGGAGTTTTTGTCGTAACCGTAACGGGTCTCATGATTGGCGGCGGTGATGCTTCGGATCAACCGCCCCAGCTCGTCAAAGACCTGCCGCTGCACGTTGAACAGGTTTTCGGCGCCGTCTTTGATCTCCACCTTGGTGCGGTTGCCCATGGGGTCGACTTCATAGACGATCTTGTCGCCGGCGCGGTTAGTGACGCTGCGCAAACGACGCGCGGGATCGTATTCGTAATGCAGGAAGGTTCCGTCCGCCAGGGTGATCTGCTCCAGCAGCCCGACCTTGTCGTAAACGAAGACGGTGATGGCGTCGCCCTGGCTGCTTTTTACGGTGCGCTTAACCGGCTGGCCGCGCCAGTTGTATTCCAACAGGGTCACGACGCCGTTGGCGTCGATAATCTTCTGCGCCAGACCCGCTCCGTTGTAGTTCTCCAACGTGGTGACCTGAGACAGCGCATTGGTGATGGTGTGCAGGTTGCCGTCGTCATGATAGCCGTAAGTGGTGACGTCGTTGACGTCCGTGCGGGGACCGTCCTGGGTCTCCATCAGATTCTGGCTGTTGTAGGTGTAACTCCAGGAGCGATCGGCCCAGCTGTTGGCGCTCATGAATACGCTGGCGATAGCCGCCGCCAAAGCGGTTTTCTTTGCTAACATCATGTGTGTATTAACCCTTAATCAAAAACGTAACATCCCTGTGCGCTTAGTTGGCGGCCACAGGCTGGATGGATTTACTCTTCAGTTTGCCGTCATCGTCGTAGGTGAATTCGGTGATGCGACCCGGCTCGGTGATCTTGGTGGGAAGACGCAATGTTGGGTGCCACTCGGTGAGCGTCACTCGCTCTTCCGGGGCTCCTTTTGCTTCGATGCGTTTTACTTCCAGGCCGCGTTCGTTGTAGTCGTAGTCGGTGATGTTGCCTTCCCAGTCAGTGACTAAGTCAACGTAACCATTTGCGTCATAGGTATATGAAGTATTGGCTCCTGCACAATTGGCGGTTGCGTCCCCTTCAATTTGAGTCAATGTTCGAACGCCATTGATGTACTTATAGTAGTAGGTGCTAATCTTGCCCAAAGGGTTGGTAATTTTAACGCTTGGGTTGGATGCATTGTCCGCTTTGGAGTAATCGAATTGAAAAAGCTCTGCCTTATCTGCATGGTAGGACTTTGTGACTCGACCTATATAATCATATTCCCACGTGGCGAATCTGATACCCAACTCATCCGTAATACCTGTCAGGGCGGTAGAAAATATTTCATGCTCGTAGTGATAGGTCTTTGTGAAAGCGCCTTCTGCATTAAAGCGACTCACCTTAAACAGACGACCTTGCGAGTCATATTCATAGTTTACAGTCTGTCCATCGGATGATGAGATAGATGCAACTCTAGATTGCTCGTTGTATAGGATATCCACAATTACGCCTAACGCCTGTAACTGCACTGGCCGTTGAATGTCAGGATGAATGGATATATCCAGCTCTTTCAAATCCCGGGTTATTACGCTGATCAGTTTGCCAGAGAGATTGAAATTGTATCGATTTCCATCGTTGCCCGACAGAACCCAAACTACCTCGCCGTTATTGACCCTGTTTAGGTCGTAGGCGATATTTGAGTCGGTTACCCAGTTGTTTTGGCCGGAATCAACGTATGTAAATACTTTCGAATCAGGGAAGTTAACTTTTATCTCGTTATCGGAAATAGTAAGTGAATAATCAAAACTGAAACCCCACTTTCCAATACTATTGTCAAAAAAATAGTAGCGGGCAACATCAAAGCCTAAGGGCATTTCGATGTCTTTCTCGTTCTGGTATTTACCTCCTGAGAGAGCATTTACAGGATTACCAGTGCATATATCTGGAGGTGGTGCTCCGTTTCCTGGTGGCTTGTTGGGGGGATTTGCTTTATGACAGTTTTTCCCACTAATAACCATCCCTCTACCATAGTCATCCTCATCACCCCATTTCCAACGCTGCACGTATCCCTTATTCCATGGCTGTAAAGGGCCTTTTTCCATAACACGCCCAGGCCATTTGCTTTGTGCCCATGAAAATCCACACTGTGCTGTTGCGACTGGGGACGATGAGGAACACCCACCTTCAGTAATCCACTGTTCACAGACAAGTGCAGCTTTTACTGATGGCGCAATCGAAAGTGAACCAATAGTCGAAATAAATAACGTGTTTATAGCGAATTTTAATTTACTATATCCCATAGAAATTCCTATTTATTCTGCAATAGTTTGAAGAATTACCTTCTTTTCCAATTTCCCAACATTATCGTACGTGAACTGAGTGGTACGCTCAGGCTCGGTGATCTTGGTGGGAAGACGCAATGTTGGATGCCACTCGGTGAGCGTCACTCGCTCTTCCGGGGTTCCTTTGGCTTCAATGCGTTTTACTTCCAGGCCGCGTTCGTTGTAGTCGTAGTCGGTGATGTTGCCTTCCCAGTCAGTAACCGTATCCACGAAGCCTTTGTTGTCGTAGGTATAGGCCGAGTTGGCGGCTAAGCAATGCTCACTTTCCTGGCCTTCTACCCGAACAATTTTGCGTACGCCGTGAATTCGTTCGAAGTGATAGGTTGTCTTCTTGCCTAGGGCAGTAGTTACAGTAGCTGAGTTATCCTCATTAAAAATAACCGTGGACTTTTCTACTCCGCCTGCATGCTCAGATGTAACAGCCTTGCCGTCCTCATTGTATGTCCAGGTGGCATAACGCACCTCATTTTCATCGGTAATTCCGGTTAATGCATTTGGAAAGCGAGCATCTTCATAATGATAAGCTTTCTCGCTTCCATTTGAGTTGGATGCTTTCAAGATGTTGTTGGGGTTGTCTGAGTCAAGGACATACTCTACTCTTAAACTCTCGTTGAGTTCCGCGCTTAATAGGTAATACCCACCATCAAGTTCCACTTTTATCTGATTTCCATGTTCATCCTTTGCAATAAAGCTTTGAGTGGGATCGCGTGTAATCGTTATTTTTTTCTTGTTTGGATAAATAATTTCCTGTAGCGCGCCTAGCTTGTCAAAGCTGTACTCTTTTCCTTCCTCGTTTATAAATCTCCATTCATCTTTGACTGTATCCCTATATAACTCTGTTGAAAGGTGAGTTATAGGGATGTACGAAGACTTTTCTTGGTCGTATATAAACTCGCTTTTTCTTCCTGAGTCTTCAATAACGTAAATTTTTGTCCAAGAGTCTATTAGCTTAGCTGAATAGCTGTGGCGCCATCTAAGGTCGAGGCTATTATAATATCGAGTGAAATTAAGCTCTTGGCTAAAATAAATATCATTTTCTTCTTGGTATTTATTGCCTGTGCTAATATCGATAGGGTTTCCCGTTTTACAGCTTGGCGGACCATTGGGTTCACTACTAGGCGGTGTGCAAGAACCTTTATTTGCTCTCCACTCTGTATAATTACATGGCTTACAGTTTGCTCCTTCCCATATGTAGGTATATATGGCGAATGCAGGTTCGTCTCCACTTCTGAAATTCACAAGTCTCATGAATTTTCCATCGCTCCAGTTGGAATCCATTTTTGAGACACACTCGCTATAGTTTGATCCTGGGCCTTCCTTGTACCCATTACAAAATCGGCCTGCATACTTCCACTCTCCGCATTCTTTTGCACTTGCGTGTGAGAGTAGTAGTGAAGAGGTGGTGAGCACGGATAAAATGAAATGCTTCATATACTGTTCTCTGTTGAAATGGTGGAGCTACTGGAATTAACAGGTTGGATGGATTTACTCTTCAATTTGCCCTCATCGTCATACGTGAATTCAGTAATGCGATTCGGCTCGGTGATTTTAATCGGCTGTCTTAAAGTCGGGTTCCACTCAGTTACAGTAATGCGTTCGTCTGATGTGCCTTTTGCCTCGACTCTCTTTATCTCCAGACCTGTGGGGCTGTAATCGAAGTCGGTTATGTTCCCTTTCCAGTCGGTAACCAAGTCTTTATAACCATATTGGTCGTAGGTGTAAGAGGAGTTTGCTGCGATGCAATTCTCTGACGCATGTCCTTCCACTGACGTTGGCTTATTCGTTCCATATAGATGAGTAAAGTGGTAAGTAGTTTGCTTGCCCAGCTCGTTAGTGACGGTGGTTGAGCCATCGGAATTGAAGCTGAGAGTAACCCTCTCTGCGCCATCAGCATGCTCTGAAAGAACTGCGCGACCCTGGTCATCGTATTTCCAGGTGGCGAAGCGAACGCCTTTTTCATCGGTAATGCCTGTTAGGGCATGGGGAAAGCGGGAGTCTTCGTAATGGTATTGTTTTGATATATCCGCGGAGTTATCAAGGCGGGTTAGATTTCCATCAATATACGTATAATTAAACGTCACCCCGGCAGGTGTAATCATCTGTGTCACATTTCCACTCGCATCTTTACTCATGCGAAGTGTTCGCCCCAAGTTATCCGTGACGATAGTATCCGTATCCTCATAGGAGTATTCGGCGTATGCTCCCGTAGCCAACCTCTCTGCACGAGTTAACTTTCCATCACTGTTATAGGTATAGCGCACTCCATTTTCATCTAATGTAATGCCGGAGGTGCTTTTTGTGGTGGTTGGTGTAATGCCGCCAGTCGAAGGCTTGATGGAAATGTATTCAATTTTCTTTGCATTTCCTGTGGCTAAATAATAAGTGGATGTGCCATCGCTTAGATTAGATTTTATCCAGGGTCTAACAAGGACAGATCCATCAGTGCGAAGTACTTTTTTGTCTGTCGTACTGCGGGATAAATTATCTCTCCATTGGCCTGTGGCGCTTGAGTATGTACGTGAAAAAGTAAGAAGCCCTGACTTGGCATCCTGATAGTCGACTTCTGTTTGGCGTTTTTCGCCTGTAGATACATCTATAGGATTCCCCGCACAGACTTCTGGTGGTTTGCTCTGTGGAACCGGCAAACAGGAGTTGTTTGAGTATGACTCGGTTCCAGTAGGGCAAGACTCTTTATTTGGGTAGTAAAACGAAGCGTAGTATTCGATGCTTACACCATCAAGTTTGACGCTTTTCCAAGCTTTTCTGAACCCTAACTCGTGATGACTACAGCAAATTCCCCCGCCATCTGAAGAATCTCTTGGCTGTTTCTCAACAGCTAGCCTGGCTGCCTCATAGTTAAGAAATTTACCAGGAATCGTGACACTTTCTCCTGCTTTTGCGGCATGAGAATAAATTATAAGCAGGCCCAGTAGAGATAGCGCAGAACCATTACGAGGGTTGCCTTTCAACAAGTGTTTCAAACTAAGCTCCTTATATTCGAATTTGTATAGGCTCAGACGCTTTAACTGGGATCACAGAAAGCAGCAACGATTTAAGAGTGAGAAAAGTGGCAGGGATGAGATGTGTATTTGCCTCCATGCATATCATTGAAAACAGCTATCGTCCTTATGCTTTGGTCAAAAAGTATAAAGGAATTGGAATGGCTGAAAATCATAACGAAAATTTAATGGTCTCTCCATATGCCAAAAGTATTATCTCTCAGGGCAGTGGTTTTTTATTGCCGATTTTGAGGGTAAGGATCGAAACGACATCATTTTATTTAAAAGGAAAAATATGAACTTCGTATTAACGGATTCCCCGACTCAAGAAGATATCGATGTCATTCATAATGGTTTGATTGCTTACAACCTGAACTATATGGATATGCGGGAGATGAAGGATCTGGCGGTTTTTTATTCTGATGATCAGAGCGCCAAGTTGGCGGGGGTGGTTGGAGAGACGTTTGGGAATTGGCTTAAGGTTAAATATTTGTGGGTGTCCGAATCATTGCGCAGTAAAGGGATTGGCGGGGAGTTGTTGGCTCGCGCTGAGGCGGAGGCGATCAAGCGTGGTTGTCGTTATGCTGTTTTGGATACATTCAGTTTTCAGGCATTGCCTTTTTATGAAAAGAAAGGGTACACGCTGCAATTTACATTGGAGTCGTACCCCAAGCACAATCAGGCCAAGCATTTCCTTACCAAAGAATTGATTCAACCAGACAATGAGAACGCTTGACGATTTATATAGGGATACGATGGCTTTATTGCAGAAGGCCAATGTGAATTACCGCGAAGAAACTCACGAACCCGTGTTCACCTATGAGAAGGCGGAAGAGGTGGCCAGACGTTTTGGCTTCACCGGCGCGGAAAGCAAAAGTCTGTTCATGAAACTGAAAGACGGGCGTTTTTGTATGTTGGTGACGCTGCAGCATCAGCGCCTAGATTGGAAACAGTTAAAGAATGCGCTGGGCGGAAAGGCGTCTTTTTGCAGCGATGAAGAGTTAACAGAAAAGACCGGGTGTGAGCCGATGTGCGCCTGTCCTTTTGGACATCCTGCTGATATCACGCTGGTGATTGATGAGTGCATTTTTTCCAGCGAGAGGCTGGTGTTTTCTCCCGGGCCGCCTGAGAAGACGGTGGAGATCAGCGTTGAGGATGTTCGCAAGGTGCTGGACTGTTGCGACAACCCCGTGGTGTATCTGACTGAGCGGTAGGCGGAGTAGACGGAGCCATTCGGCCCCGTCTGAGACAGGTTCGCGGCGTCGGGTGATTAAACCGCTTGACCCATTGTCCCTGTGCGATATTTCACCAAGTCTTCGATAGTTAAGACCGGCATGGCGTGTTTCTCTGCGAATACGACGATTTCCGGCAGGCGCGCCATCGTGCCATCGGGATTGGTCAGTTCACAGAGCACGCCAGTGGGCTTCAAGCCCGCCAGACGCATCAGGTCAACCGTGCCTTCCGTATGTCCTCGACGGGATAGCACGCCGCCGGGTTGTGCGCGCAAGGGGAAAACGTGACCCGGGCGGGCTAGATCTTCCGGTTTGGCGTCGTCAGCAATAGCGGTGCGGATGGTGGTGACCCGGTCCGCGGCGGAGACTCCAGTGCTGACGCCTTCGCGCGCTTCAATGGTGACCGTAAACGCGGTGCCGTTTTTGCTGGAGTTTTCCGACACCATCATCGGCAATTGCAGGCGGCGGATAACGTCATCAGTGAGGCACAGGCAAACGATGCCGCTGCATTCGCGGATCAACAGCGCCATTTGCTGCTCGGTCAGCGTTTCTGCGGCGTAAATCAGATCGCCTTCGTTCTCACGGTCTTCATCGTCCACCAGCAGGACGCCCTGACCATTGCGAATGGCTTCCAGGGCTTTTTCCACCCGGGTAATAGCATCGCCGAACGGCGCTAATAAAGAAGTTTGTGGCTGATTCATGGGTTCTCCATTTGAGTTACCAGAATCAGGGCTGTGGGAATACGACCGACTTACACCGGTCAACAGGCGTACGACCGCAACAGGCCGTGGTGAAATCCGCGGCCCCGCTGCGACATTGGCCTTATTCTCTCCCATCCGGACTGTTACCGTCGGCTCCGGCCTCTCACCGGATCTGCTGACCCTGCTGAACGACAGCAGGCGCTCGCGGGCTCGTCCACTGGGGGACATACCGCCGGTAGGGAATTTCACCCTGCCCTGAGAATAAGTTGATTAAATGTGCGCTTTAAAAAAGCGGAGGCAGGATACCCCAGCGGAAACAGGTTCACAATGTTCAATCTGAGAGGCGGGCGGCCTGAACGACGAAGGTCGCCCGCACCGTTAGCGGTCAGGGGACGTCTTTACTGCAAAGCCGGTGGGTTACAGCAGTTGAAACTTCACCGCCAGCCCTCCCATCAGCGTTAGAATCAGCCCGGTGGTGCCGAGCCGGATCAGCGTATGCCAGGCGGTCTGCTTGGCGTGTCGCAGCGCTTGCAGCAGCGCGCGTAGTTCACGGATATCGGAAAAAGCGTCCTCTCCTGTCAGACCTAGATCGAGCAGCGCCCGTCGGGCGCCTTTCTCCGCTGCGCAGTCCAGCAGCGCATCCAGTTCCTCCCGAGCGAGGCTCACCATGAGTTGGGCTTTTGAGGTGTCCATGTTCTCCTCCTGAGGTGTATTGGCGTATCGATGACTTGCATTGATGATCGAAATTCCTTCTTCGTTTGCGTTCTTCGCGCACCCTTTCTTAGAGAGGGCTATGTTGCAGCTTATCCATCGAAACGACCAAAAAACGCAGGGGTATATTGTGGAGGTGAAATTCATCGAAGTGCGGCAAAATGTCGCATTGGGCGCGGACGGCTTGGCAAGTGGTATCATGCCCACAATTCCGGGGTTTGATCGTTATGAACACAACAAAATATTTCGCTTGGCTGTCTACGCCGTTACAGCGCGATAGTCTGCGCTATCTGGCTTATTATCTGGCCATGCAGTCCATCTCATTGGTGGCTTTGCTGGCCCTGTTCAGCGGCCACTGGCGGTTGGAGCTGCCACCGCGTTTGCCCTGGGCGGTCATGCCGGCGCAGTTGGCGATCACCGCGTTAACCTGTCTGGCTTCCATACGGATAAGGGAGCTGACCACCGGGCGCTATTTGGCGGTGCTTCTGGCGTCCACTTTGTTGCTGGGCTGGTTTCTGCATGACACTGGCGGACATACGAATCCATTCATTTCATTATTGCTGATGCCAGTGGCCATGGGCGCTGCGTTGCTGGGATGGCAGTCCAGCCTGATTCTGGCGACGGTCTGCGTGAGTATCTATTTTGCGTTGACGCAGGACTTCGTTGCGCTGACCAGTAGTCGTCCGGACGGTTTGCAGAACTTCATGCGCTTGCATCTGGCGGGGATGTGGCTGACGTTTTTGTTGTCCGTCGCCTTGCTGCTGATTGTCGTGGCGCCGCTGACCCTGGCCATCCGGCGGCAGCGTGAGCAGATCGCCGCGCAACGGGAACAGATGCTGCGCGACGAGCGGTTGGTGGCGACGGCTATCTTCGCCGCCGGCGCTGCGCATAAACTTGGCGCGCCGCTGGGAACCCTGGCGTTGTTGGTGGACGATCTACGTCATGATGTGGCGGATGCCCAGGCCCAGGAGGATCTGCGCTCCATGGCGACGCAGATCGATTTGTGCAAACAGACCCTGTCTTCAATGATGCGTCAGGCGGAGGACATTCGTACCGGCGTGGTGCGCAGCGAATCCCTGGAAGGCTTCGTGCAGCGCCTGCGTGAGGAATTCTCCCTGTTGCATCCTGCGGGGTCATTGCGTTTGGCGAGTATTGAGAATCCACAGGCGGAAGTGCGTTCAGAAGAAATGCTCGATATGGCGATTCTGAATCTGCTCGATAACGCCGCTAAAGCCAGCGCGGAGGACCCGGTAATGGATGCGTGTCTGAGCGATGGCGAACTGTTATTGCGCATCCATGACAAAGGCCCGGGTCTGCCGGCGCTGGTAAGACAGAATCTGGGCAAATCTTTTGTTTCTATGCGGGAAGGCGGTAATGGTCTGGGATTGTTTTTGTCCCACTCCACCATTGAACGCCTGGGCGGCAGTTTGAGTCTGCTCGACGCCGCTGATGGAACTATTACGGAAATCCTGTTGCCGATGCCGCAGGGCGCGCGCTGCGACGGGGAGAATGCGACCCTTTCACAAGGAAATCCAAACGGTGAATACGCCGCTGCTATTAATCGATGACAATCAGGTTTTTCTGCAAACTCTGGCCCGCTCTCTGAGCCGACGCGGTGAGTCTGTGCTCACCGCCAGTTGTGGTGACGAGGCGCTGGCTCACCTGGAAGACAGTAGCCCGAGCCGGGCGGTGCTGGATCTGAATCTGGCGGGGGATAGCGGTCTACAACTGCTCACCGAGATGCTGCAACGCCAGCCGCAGTTACAGGTAGTGATGTTGACGGGCTACTCCAGTATCGCCACCGCAGTGGAAGCGATCAAACGCGGCGCGTTGAATTATCTCTGCAAACCGGTGACGGCGACGGAATTGCTGGCCGCTTTTGGCGAATCCCGCGAAGAAGCGCCGGTTGAGTCTGAAGTGGATACGGATGCGACGCTGTCCGTGCGGCGCCTGGAATGGGAGCACATTCAACGAGTGTTGCAGGAGAATGAAGGCAATATCTCAGCGACGGCGAGAGCGCTGAACATGCACCGCCGTACTTTGCAGCGGAAACTACAGAAAAAACCCGCCCGGCGTTGATGGCCGGGCGATAAAGTTTCCGCAGAGTGTTCGGGACGTTGAAGGCCCACCGTGAAGCCGGACAAGCAACGACCCTGGGAAGGAATGCGACCGGAACTGCGCAAAGGGGAGTTTACGCCGGACGCTCTGTACCTTGCTGTGATGGGAAGTTTAGAAGGAGTGGGCCGCTGTCGGGAAGACGGCAAATTGTCGCACCCGGAATGGCTTAGATCGGCAGGCTGAAAAGGATCAGACGGAGCGGTTTGACGAGCGCCGACAAACCACTCCGTAGATAAAGAATTTAAGCGTAGTAGGCGGCAGCGATGCGCGCCGCCAGGGCTGCGTTATTGAACACCAACTGGATGTTGGCTTTCAGGCTGTCGCCGCCAGTAATTTCCGCGACTTTCGCCAGCAGGAACGGCGTGGAGTCTTTACCGCTGACGCCATTCTCTTCCATTTCCGTCAACGCGGCGTTGATGGCCTGGTCAATCTTGGCGCGGTCCATGGCGTAGGCTTCCGGGATCGGGTTGGCGATCACCACGCCGCCGCGCAGGCCCATTGCCCATTTGGCTTGCAGCGCCGAAGCGATCTGCTCTGGCGTATCCAATTGATAATCCACATCGAAATCGCTGTCGCGGGTGTAGAACGCAGGCAGGGTGGACGTCTGATAGCCCACCAGAGGCACGCCATGAGTTTCCAGATATTCCCGGGTCAGGCCCAGGTCGAGAATGGATTTGGCGCCGGCGCAGATGACCGCCACGTCGGTGTGCGCCAGTTCCTGCAGGTCGGCGGAAATATCAAAGGTTTCCTGGGCGCCGCGATGCACGCCGCCGATACCGCCGGTGGCGAAGACTTTGACTCCCGCCATGGCCGCCAGGATCATTGTTGAAGCGACAGTGGTGGCGCCGTCGCCGCCACGGGCGACGATAAAGGGAATGTCACGACGACTGGCTTTGGTGACGCTCAAACCGGCCTGGCCCAGGTATTCGATCTCTTCTTTGCTCAAACCGACTTTCAGGCGGCCTTTGATGATGGCGATAGTGGCGGGAACCGCGCCGTTGTCGCGCACGATCTGCTCCACCTGCAATGCTGTTTCCGCGTTTTGCGGCCAGGGCATGCCATGGGAAATGATGGTTGACTCCAGCGCCACGACCGGTTTGCCGGCCGCCAGAGCGGCTTGTACTTCGGGAGATACGTCCAGATAAGTATTCATAAAAAAGCTTCCTCTAGTAAACGGTTCACAGTCGCCAGGGACATATTCGGGTTGATGGTCGCCTGGTGCGACATGGCCACCGCCGAGGCGGCGATGGCGAAGTTAACGGATTTGGGCGTGGGCCACTGCGCCAGCCAGCCATAGGCGAGGCCGGCGAGAAACGCATCGCCGGCTCCATTGGCGTTGACCGGCTGGATTGGCGGCGGCGGATACAGTTGGTGACGGCCGGATTCACTGACGTAAACGCCCTGGGCGCCGAGACTGATGCAAACGCGCTGCACGCCTTTTTGATGAAACCAGGAGGCCAGCTGCGATAACTGTCCGTCATCCTCGGCGTCCATCCCGGAAAGGCGTTTCGCTTCCGCCAGATTGGGTTTGAATGTGTGGATGGCGTCGAGCAGCCCGCGTAACTTGTCCGACTTGGGCCCAGACACAGGGTCCGCGAATATCGGCAGATCAGGGAACTGGCTGAGCAGGTACTCCAATACGCCGGCGGACAGGTTAGCGTCGACGATCAGCAGGCTGGCGCGCCGGATCATATCGGCATGGCTGCGCAGGTATTCGACGCTGAGACGATCCAGAATCTGCATGTCGTTGATGGCGACGGACATGTCGCCGCATGCGTCCAGCACTGACAGATAGGTGGAGGTGGCGGCGTCGTCCAGCTGCAGACAATGACGCATGTCGATGCCGCATTGCAGGCCTTGCTCCAGCAGCGTCTGCCCGTATACGTCCTTGCCCAGCGGCGCGATCAACCGCACGTCCAGGCCCAGTCGCGCCAGGTTTTCCGCAATATTGCGGGCGACGCCGCCGGGAGAGCAGCTGACATGCCCCGGATTGGAGTCACGGGGCAGCAGTTTGTCTTTGGGCTGCCCGAGGATATCCATGTTGGCGCCGCCAATCACCACAACGTAGGGATTGTCCGCGAGGATATAGCCTTTGCCGCGAATCGCGCCTTTGTTGGAGAGGTTCATAATATGACCCGCCACGGCGGAGCGGCTGACGCCCAGACGATCGGCCAGGGCCTGTTGAGAGATGAGCGGGTCCTGGCGGATTAAATCCAGGATCTCTTGTTCGCGTTCGGTTATCACAAACAAATGTCCGTATGTCTAACATTTGTTTGTTAGTCTACCGGTATTTCGCCAACAGGCAAGCGAAAATCGTTTTAAGCGGCGCGTCGACGTGTCAGCAGGTAGATGAAGTAGCCGCCGCCAAGCAAAGAGGCGATTGCGCCGGCGGGCATTTGCGCTGGGTACAACAGCGTGCGTCCCAGCCAGTCGGAGAGAATCATCAGCAACGCGCCCAACAAGATGGCGAGAAGTAACTGCTGCTGCGCTTTGCGGGCGCCGAGCATGGCGGCCATGTGAGGCGCGAGCAGGCCTACGAAGGCGACGGGGCCCATCACTGCCGTGACCAGCGCGCAGGCGAGGGAAGCCAGAAACAGTAGCGCCAGACGGGCGCGTTTGATATTCAGACCACGGGCCAGTGCGACCTGATCGCCAGCGGAGATCAATGTCAGCCAGCGGGAGCAAAGCGCGCATAACGTGGCGAGGACGATAACGCCGGTCAGCAGAAGCCAGGCTTTACCGTCGGTGGTTTGGTAAGTGGAGCCGGCCATCCAGCCCAGAATTGAATACGCGCTGTCGCTGCCCTTGGCCAGGGCGAAACGCACCAGGGCGTCTATCAACGCCGCCAGGGAGATGCCGGTCAGCACCATCACGCCAGGGGCATAGTGATGTCGACGTCCCAACAGTAACAGAATCAAAAGAACGCCCAGGCTGCCGGCGAAAGCGATCAATGGCCCGGCTTGATAGATTGAGCCGCCAAACGCCAACACGGAAAGCACTAAAGTCAGTGATGCGCCGGCGGACATGCCCAGAATATCCGGGCTTGCCAGGGGGTTGCGAATCAGCCGCTGAAGGATGACGCCCGCGAGGGCCATGCCGCCCCCCGCCGCCGCCGCGGTGACAATGCGCGGCCAGCGCAGGGAGAAAACCAGTTCAGACGGCCAGCCAAAGCGCCAGTTGACGGAACCGGCCCCTTCTGGAGACCATAGCAACGCTATCGCCGCTGTTGCAGGCACGCCCAGCGCCAGCATGATCAGAACGGTTTTGGATAACTTCATCACGCCGGCGGGCAGTTGTAGAGAGCTATGATCGGCGGCGGTTAACTTGCGGCGTGTGAACCAGATTAATCCAGGCGCGCCGATTAGCGCCGCCGCGGCGCCGCTGGGAACCAGATCGGTTGTCCATTGGCTGGCCAGCACGGCGATGGCGTCAGTCGCCAGCAACAGCAGTCCGCCCAGTAACAGGCTATAGGCTAACTCATCGCCGGCGCGGCGCGCTCCCAGGGCGCGAGCGAGATTGGGCGTCAGCAGGCCGATAAAACTGATAACTCCTACCGCTGTGATAGAGCACGCCACCAGCCAAAGCGCGGCGGGAAGCAGCAACGCCAGTGTGGCGAAAACGCCCATACCGCGTCCTCGCGCCCCGGCCTCTCCGAGGCGCAGCAAGGTTAGGGGGCGATGCGCAAACAGCAGGATCAGCAGGGCGATACTTAGTTTGGGCGCGAGCCAGATCACCCAGTTCCAGTCTGTTTGCGTTAAGTCGCCCGCGCCCCAGATGAACAGGTTACGCGCATACTGGTCGTTGAGTAGCACGATGGCGGAAGCTGCCGCGCCCAGCAGAATGTTGACGGCCATGCCCGCCAGCACGACGGGCAATCCGGCAAGACCTCCGCTGCCGGCGATCAATAACACCAGCGTGACGGAAAGGCTGGCGCCCGCCATGGCGATCCAGGCGCCATAGTCCGCCATCAGTGCAGGCGCCCAGACGCTGGCGCAGACCAGCGCCAGCCAGGCTCCTGAAGCGGCACCCAGGGTCATGGGGGAGAGCAGGCGATTCTGGGTGATTTGTTGCAACAGACTGCCGACTAATCCCATGGCGCCGCCAACCAGCAAGGCCAGCGCGGCGCGGGGCAGGGTGGCGTAAAAGAACTGAAAGTCTTCAAACTCCACGGCTGCGCCGCCGCTGAGCAACGTCCATTGCACGTTGAGCGGCGGCGGTGAGCTGAGTTGCAGGTAGGCGAACAGCAGAACCGGCAATAACGCCAGGGTGACCAGATAGCGGCGCATACGACTTCAACCTGTAGCGATAAGCTGATCCGGTTTGGTCACGGCGTTAGCGTTAATAAGGCGTCGGTGATGGACTCCGCCAGATATCGCACCGACAGCGGTCCGCCGTAAGTCCAGGTGGAGCGGGCGGCGGCGAAGCGTCCGCTGCGAACGAAGGGCATAGCCCGCCACAATGGCGTGGAGAATAGATCGTCCGCTTGCTCGAAAGGCTCGATGTAAATCACCACGCCGTCTTTGATGCGCCCCAGGTCCGTCACCTTTTTCTGCGTGATGCCCCATTGGGTCGCCGGCTGTGGCAGGGCGGGTTGTAGTCCCAGTTTGGTCATGGCCGCTTGCGCCATGGAGTTGTCGCCAAAGATGCGCAGGACCGAGGGGGTGGTGAAGCGCACTGCCGCCACTTTGGGCAAGTCGCCGTGATAGTGCGCCTTCAGTTGCGCCTGCAGTTCGCCAAAGCGGGCGTCCATGGCGTCCAGCTTTTGCTTCGCTGTCGTTTCTTTGTCGAACAGACGGGCCAGTTGCAGGAAGATCTGCCGGGAGACATCGAAGTTATCGTGGTCGGCGCGGAAAGAGTCGAAAAACAGTACCGGCGCCACTTGCTCCAGTTTTTCCACCATGCCTTCCTGCATGCTGGAAAGCAGAATCACATCCGGCTGCAGGGCCGCAATGCGCTCCAGGTTAGGTTCGGAGCGCGTGCCTACGTCAGTGATGGAATTCGCCAGCTGCGGTCGCACTACCCACTCCTGATAACCCTTGATATCGGCGACGCCGATGGGCGTGACGCCCAGCTCCACCAGATTTTCCGCCATGGACCAGTTCAGCGCGATGACCCGTTGCGGAGTTTGCGTGAATTCATGCTCGCCGCGACTGTCGGTAATGGTAAGCGCCTGGGCGCAGACGCTGGTCGTCAGCGCCAGGATAGTGGCGAAAGCGATGAAGGCGCTGCTGCGCGTGAGCGGGCGACGGGAAGGGCGAATCAGATCGGAAAATAAAATCATGGGCATACCCAAATGAAAGGCGAAGGGTTACTTGAATTGCGGTAAGAAGTCATTAGCGTCATGCCACCACCGCGATTTTGCCGTCCTGGCGCGGGTGATCGACAAGATCAATATCAATGCCGTACAGCTCTCCTAACAGAGACGCGGACAGCAGTGTTTCCGGCGCGCCGTCGAACGCCAGTCGCCCTTGTTTCAGCGCCACGATGCGGTCTGCGAAACGGGCGGCCAGATTGACGTCGTGGAGGATGACGACAACGCCGCGTCCATGTTCTTGGTTGAGGCGGCGCAACAGCCCCATCACTTCGTATTGATGAGATAAATCCAGAGCGGAAGTGGGTTCGTCCAGCATTAACAGCGGCGCTTGCTGGGCTAACAGCATGGCGATCCAGGCGCGCTGGCGTTCGCCTCCGGACAGTTGATCCGTCAGGTGCTCCGCATAGCGGGACACGTCCGTCTGCGCCATCGCCGCCTCGATAATCGCCGTATCTTCCTGACGCCAGCGTCCAAATGTCCCTCGCCAGGGAAAGCGGCCCAGGCGTATCAACTCCCTGACATTGAGGCCGGCGACTTCCGGCAGATTTTGCGGCAGAAACGCGATATTCCTCGCCAGATCCCGTTGCGAGTAATCATTCAAAGGACGGTTTTGCAGCCGGATGACGCCGGAGTCCGGCTGGATCTGCCGCGCCAGCAAATTGATCAGGGTGGATTTTCCAGACCCGTTATGCCCCAGGATAACGTTGAAGCGGCGCGGGTCCAGAGACAGCTGGGGCAGAGACAGAATGTCACGGCCATCGCGGCGCACGCGGATATCTTCAAGTTCAAGCATAGGCGTTCCACTCTTCCGTCAGTCGCTGTACGCGCACTTCCGGTTTTTGTTTCGGGCAGGATGCGCACAGTTCGCCGTCCTGCCGCAGGTAGTGCAGGCAACAGGCTTTGCGGTCCAGGGTCAGTTGCAGTCTTCCGTTACACAGCGCAATGGGCGTCAGGTTGCTGTATCCAATAAGATCCATGGCCTTCAGCCAGGCTTGCGCCCATTGCTGTATCTGTTGGTTGTCGGGAGGGGAAGCGAGCAGGCTGAGGCGGGCGAGGGCGGATAACAGACTGTCCGCAACCAGGCGTTTGGCGATCAGCGGCTTTACCCTGGCGATGCGGTTTAGCTGATTAAGAAAGATTTCGCACACTTGCGCCAGCTCTGCGCCGCTGACTTCGATCAGGCGTTCGACGGCGTCGGATGGCGTTGCGACAGGCGGCATGCGGAAGCCGGCTACTACACCCTGGGCGTATTTCTGCCCCAGTTCTGATAAAGGCGCGGCGGTTCCGACCAGATGCACCGCTGCGACGGCAAGAAAGGTCGGTTGCCATACCAGCATGGTCCAACTGCGCACGGCCCAGTATGGGGCGCCGGCCTCGGGGCAGGCATCGCGCCAGTAGCTGTGTAATTGCGTCAGAATCTCCTGGTTATCAGCCTTGGCGCGAATCAAGCCCGCGTTATCAAAGCCAATCTCTCCCGTCAGCGCGGGGTGCGCCAGCGCGGCGGCGCGCAGCAGCGCATCCAGCGGAACCAAAGCTGCGCCGGGCTGACAGTTGTGCGTGGGCGATGATGGTCTCACGGGGTGATTGGACTGTCCGAGTTAATGGCTGCGAATGATGGCTTACTCAATGTCGCCGATACCTGGGGGAGTTAGGTCGCCGAATTGAAACTGCGTTACGGCGACGTTTCCCTGCAGGTTGACGCGAAAAATAAATCAAATGATAATGATTTGCGTTTAGATTATCAAATAATGCATTGCCGCATTGGCCCGGACGCCATCCAGATCCTATCGTTTCAGACAATTAGCCGGAAGCTGCTTGTCTGCTGAACTAATTGTTACCTGAGAGGAACCCGCAGTATGGCGACGCACCGTAGCCCCGGTAAATTTGCGCCCCGTTTATTCCCAATCTCTTCCCAAACTTGCAGCGCCGGACGATCTGTCCGTCACGCGCCGCCCTATGTCGCCAACGGACTGGCGTATTGGGTGGCGGCGTTGTCGCTGGGGTTGCTGGCCTCAGGAGGCGTCGCGGCGGAAGATAGCGATGACGTACAGGTGTTGCAGCCGGTGACGGTAAACGCTAAGGCTGGCGGCGTCGCCCCGACGGAAGGCAGCGGGTCTTACACAACCCGCGCCAGCAATACGGCGTCGCGGATGGACATGTCGCTGCGGGAGACCCCGCAGTCGGTGTCGGTGATCACCCGAACGCAACTGCAGGACTTTGCGCTGACGGATATCAACGATGTGCTGGCGTACAGTCCCGGCGTCACCGTGGAGCAGGTGGAAACCGACCGCACCTACTTTACGGCAAGAGGGTTTGATATCACCAACTTCCAGCTCGATGGCATTGGCGTCCCTTTCGTATACGGCAACCTGTACGGCGATATTGATACGGCAATATACGACCGTATTGAGGTGCTTCGCGGCGCCAATGGACTCATGACTGGCACGGGAACGCCCTCCGCCACGGTTAACTTTGTGCGCAAGCGGCCGACGGCGGACACTCAGGCTTCCGTGGGGCTTTCTTATGGCTCATGGGATAACCGCCGTGTCGACGCGGATGTTTCCGGCGCTTTGCTGGAGTCAGAGAGAGTGCGCGGCAGGCTGGTGGTGTCCTATCAGGATAAAGAGTCCTATCTGGATCGCTATGAGCAGGAAAAGACCATTTTTTATGGCGTGGTGGAGGCCGATTTGAATGACAGCACCACGCTGACGTTGGGCCACAGTCGCCAGGATACGCTCTCCAACAGCCCAATGTGGGGCGCATTGCCACTGTACCGGACGGATGGTTCGGCGACGAATTACGATGCGTCGGTCAGTACGGCGACGGATTGGGCGTATTGGGATGGCCGTATCGACAGCTCCTTTGTTGAGCTGGCGCATGACTTCGCCAACGGCTGGCGTATCAAAGGCGTGGTTACCCGGCAGCAAGTCAAAGCTGATACCAAGCTGTTTTATGTATACGGGACGCCTAATCCGGATACGCCCGGGTCTGATCTTTACGCGTATCCAAGTTTGTATGGCTTCGATAATGAGCAGTGGATCGCCGATGTCTATGCGACAGGGCCATTCACCCTGGGAGGACGGGAGCACGAAGCGGTGATCGGTTTGAACTGGTCAAAATCCGAAGTGTGGGACGAGTCCAAATATGGCGCAGGTATTGGGACGGAAATTGATGACATCGAAGATTGGGATGGCGATTACCCCGACCCGGAATATAACGCAGGCGTAGCGGGCAGCGATTTCACCGACAAGCGCCGAAGCCTGTACGCCGCTACCCGCCTCAAGCCCATGGATCGTCTGACCTTGATCACCGGCTTCCGGGTGACGGACCTGGATAGCAGCGGCGTTACCTACGGCGACAGCAAGAAAGAAACACAAAGTGGAGAAGTGGTTCCCTACGCTGGTGTTGTGGCGGATATACACGAAAATCATTTGGTGTATGTCAGCTACACCAAAATATTCGATCCTCAGTTCAAGGACGATATTGACCATAACCGCCTCGATCCGGTGAAGGGCGACAACATCGAAGCGGGGTTGAAGAGCGAGCTGTTCAATGAGCGTCTCAACACCACCATCGCTGTCTTCAAAACCGAACAGGATAACGTCGCGGAAGTGGCGGGCGTTTATCCTGGAACCAGTACGAATTACTACAAAGGCGTGGATGGCGTTTCCAGTCAGGGGTATGAGCTGGAGATCGCCGGAGAAGTGTCTCCCGGCTGGGAAGTGGCGGGCGGTTTCACTTACGTTTCCATCGAAGACAAAGATGGCGAGGACGCCAAGTCCTACGTGCCCCGGCGTATGCTGCGTTTGTCCTCCAGCTATCGCGTTCCCGAACTGGAGCGGCTGAAAGTGGGCGCCAGTGTGAGCTGGCAGGACGACATTTACAGGGAGCAAGGCGTGGCTACGACGGGTCCGAATGCGGGCGAATCCATCCGCACCACTCAGGAGGATTACATGCTGGTCAACTTGATGGCGAAGTATGACTTTACGGATAACTGGAGCGCTACCTTGAATCTGGACAACATCACGGATGAGAAATACCTGAACAGTCTGTACTGGGCGCAGAGTTACTATGGCGCCCCCCGCAGCGCCAGGCTGACGGTTAACTGGACTTATTGATCGCTGCACAGTCTCCGGGCGCCGCTGCACAATGAATGCGCAGCGGCGTCTTTAATCCTCCTCCTTTTTGTGCCCTCCCTTGCCGTCTGCGCCGCTTTTAATCTATTCAATCCATTGATTTTAATAGCTATGCTCATTAGTTGACTGCCTGGTCAATTATTGGAATGAAATCTGCTATACATCAGGTTTACAACCTCGACGACCTGTCGTCGATAGCTGAGGACTTGGCTATGGGGGTAGACCAGCAAGTGCGCGCGATCGCGTTGACCTCGCATACGCGCAATGGGGTGAAACATCCCGTCAAATGGGGGGCTGCGGATATTGGCGAGCGCGGACCGATAATCGGAACGCTGTCCGATCCCGCCTGTAAAAACACCATTGGCTCTCATGCCGGCGCTTATAGTCTGTATCGCGCCCTGGCGGTGGCGAAGGGCGATTTATCGCCGCTGCACCGGCCGGATCTTACCAATACCGAACCGGTGATTGATTTGGGGCCGCACCCGCAATGGAGCGACGCGGACAGGATTGTCTCTCTCGATCCCTGGGGGCACCGCGTGGCCTCTGACTTCAAAACGCCTCTGCAACAGGGGTTGGATATCCGTCCCACCATCGCTGTCACCAAAGCGCGTATCGCCATCCCCGAAATTCAATATGCAGTGAAGCAAGGGCTGATTCACGCCGACGGCAAAATATTGCTGGCGACCGGCGAAGCCAATGTCACCAAGGTCGCCATTGAGCCGGTTTGGTATTTGCCTGGCGTCGCGAGACGTTTGGGCGTGGCGGAGGCGACTTTGCGCAAGGCGATGTTTGAGCACACCGGCGGCATGTTTCCCGAGCTGGTGACGCGGCCGGATTTGTCGGTGTTTTTACCTCCTATTGGCGGCGTGACCCTGTATCTGTTCGGTGATCATGCGGCTATCGTTGATCCTGAGCGGGAAGTCGCCTGTCGGGTGCATGACGAGTGTAATGGCTCTGATGTTTTCGGCTCGGACATCTGTACCTGCCGTCCCTATCTGACCCATGGCATCGAAGTGTGTATTCGCGTCGCCCAGCGTGGCGGCGTGGGGATCATCCTGTATAACCGCAAAGAGGGAAGAGCCCTCGGAGAGGTGACCAAGTTCCTGGTGTACAACGCCCGTAAACGGCAGGTGGGCGGCGACCGCGCGGACGCCTACTTTGAACGAACGGAATGTATCGCCGGCGTTGAGGATATGCGCTTTCAGCCGCTGATGCCGGACCCGTTGCACTGGTTGGGGGTGACTCGCATCGATCATATGGCGTCCATGAGCAACATGAAGTTTGAGGCGCTGACCAGCCAGGGCATCGAGATCGTCAATCGCATAACGATACCCGACGACATGATTCCAGAGGACGCCAAGGTGGAGATCGACGCCAAAGTGGCGGCGGGCTATTTCTCACCGGGCGCTCCGCTTTCCAAAGACGCGCTCAGCGCTAAATCCGGCAGGGATCTGGAGGCTTATTGATGTCGAACTTGCAGGAAAATTTCGCGACGGCGCAGGCAGCGTCCGTCTATACGCCAACGCAATTACACCTGTGGCGCGCAGAAACCGTGCGCTCGCGCTGCGGCGAGGTCTTTGAGCGCGCATGCGCGGGCGAACTACTTGCTTATGACTATCGGGCGGAGCGGGTTGAGGCGGCGGCGGACTATGTCATGGCCGTCATATTGGAGAATTATCCTGATCTGAACATACCGCCACACAGCCGCTGGCGTCACTTCTCCTGCGGCGGCGTGGACCGGTGGTCTCCTATCGCTGATGGCGCAGGCGATCTGAATGAACTGAAAATGCGGGCGACGGAACTGACTATGATCAGCGTGCTGCTGGATGCCGGGGCCGGCGCTGATTGGCGCTATGTCGAGTCCGCCAGCGGGCTGACGTTATCTCGTTCTGAGGGGTTGGGAGCCGCCAGCGTGGCGCTCTATGCTCAAGGGGCGTTGTGCTCGGCGGGGATGCCGTTCCGAGTGGATGCGGACGGCTTGAGGAGATTGACGACTGCGCAACTGGCGGCCTGCTTTCAAGTCAGTGAACGTAATCCGCTGATAGGTCTGCAGGAACGGGTGACCTTGCTGCGTCGATTGGGCGATGTTGTGGCGAGCGCGCCGGGCGTCTTCGGCGGAGAGGGTCGGCTTGGCGCCTTGGCCCTGTATCTGGAGGCGGCCGGTGTAGCCAGAGGAGCGGGAGTGGCAGGTGGTCTGTCTGTGGACTTCGCTTTTCGTGAGTTGCTGAAACTGTTGTCCGGCGTCTGGCCAGTGCGAAACTCTGAGTTAGGCGCGCTCGGCGATGTCTGGGCGTATCCTGGCGTCGGAGCGAATGAGCCGGGCGCAGGGCTCATTCCCTTCCACAAGCTTTCCCAATGGATGATGTATTCGCTGACGGAAGCCTGGCGCATCGCCGGCATGGAGGTGATTGAGGTCGATACGCTGACGGCGCTGGCGGAATACCGCAATGGCGGGTTACTGCTGGATATGGGTGTGCTGGCGCCGAAAGATCCCGCCTTCGCGGCGACGGAGTATGAGCCAGGCGCGCCGGAAGTGGTGGAGTTGCGGGCGATGACCGTCACCGTTGTGGATCAGCTCGCCGCGCATTTGAATGCGCAGCTTAGGGAGCGTGGCGTGGCCCTGACGATGTCGCAAATACTGGAAGGCGGAACCTGGAGCGCTGGGCGCAAACTGGCCTTTGCGCGCTCGCAAAGCGGCGCGCCGCCGATCCGTTACCGCGCGGACGGCACTTTGTTTTGAGGCGAGGGAAGTCGCTCCAGACTTCCCGCAAATCTATATCAGCAATGGTTGAGAGACAGCTATGACAATGACTTCATTAGTGGAAAAGCATCCCGGCGTGTACATGGTCAATCATCCCTTTGTGCAGCATAAGCTCACCAGTCTGCGTGACAAAAACACCTCAACCCGGGAATTCCGTATGCTGGTGCAGGAGCTGGGCGTACTGATCGGCTACGAAGCCACCCGTGATCTGGAGACGGAGCTGGTGGAAGTGGAAACGCCTCTGGAGAAGACGATGTCGCCGACATTGAAAGGCAAGAAGCTCTGTATCGTCACCATCATGCGGGCGGGCAATGGCATGACCGAAGGCGTGCTGCAACTGTCGCCCTCGGCGCGGGTGGGACATATCGGCCTCTATCGCGACCCGCAGACCAAGATGCCTATCGAGTATTACGTCAAGATGCCGCCGGATCTGGATCAACGGACGGTGATTTGCGTTGATCCCATGCTCGCCACGGGACACTCCGCGACGGCGGCGGTGCATAAAATCAAGGATCTGGGGGCGCAGGATATTCGCTTTATCTGTCTGTTCGCCGCGCCGGAAGGCGTCAGCCTGTTTCGTGAAGAACACCCGGACGTGCCGGTTTATGCGGGAGTGATCGACAGCCATCTGGATGATCACGCCTATATCCGACCCGGCGTGGGCGACGCTGGGGATCGGATATACGGCACGAAGTGAGGCGGCTCCCGCCTGCATGATGTTTAAGGGCTAGGCCTTGGTCAGTGTCGGCGCGCGCGGAGCCGGGCGGGAGGCTTCCAGATTTTTAACGCGTTGCCCTATCGGCGGGGGGATTTCCTTGTCCACCACAACATCCAGCAGGACAGGTCCCTGACGTTGAAACAAGGATGCAATGTCCAGACGCGCCAGTTCTTCAAAGTCTCTGATGCGATAGGACTCCACTCCCATGGATTGCGCGAGCATAGCGAAGTTGGTCTGAGGTAACTCATTGCCGAAACTCTTCATACCGCGCATGCGCTGCCCGTGCATGACGGTGCCCAACACACCGTTATTCAGCACCAGAATCACCACGTTCAGGTTGTGCTGCTTGGCGACGGTGATTTCCTGCGCCGTCATCAAGTAACTGCCATCGCCGGTAATACAAAGCACCGGAATATGTGGGTTGGCGAACTTGCCGCCGATGGCCGCGCCGATCGCCCAGCCCATGGCGGCGAACCCCATGGATATCGGCATTTTATTCACGTTAATTACTGAGGCTGAGCGAGGATGCCAGTAATGGGTGGCCCAGAAAAAAGCGTTGCCAGCGTCCGCGTAGAGATGCACGCCTTTGGGCGCGCATTGGCTCAGCCGCCAAAACAGTCGGCGCGGGTTGATGGGCGTAGTGTCGGTGTTGCAGTCTTCAATATGCAGCACGCTGATATTTTTGGGCAGGTTGTTTTCATTGCGTAGCGCGGGGAGAGTTTCTTCGCTGGTTTCCAGGACGGGAGCGGCCTGGTTTTCCTGATTGAGGTAGTCGAAGACAATGCGTGGGCTGCCCATCAGATTCAGTTGCGCCATATGGGATTTGGCGAGGTGCTCCGGGTTGTTGTTGATGTGCACCAGACGTCGCGACAGGATAGTGCTGCCGTCCCAGCCGCAGGTGGCGTGCTCATCCAGATTGGCGCACACCACCATAATGATGTCCGCTTCCTCCGCCGTCAGGGTTTTGCGGGCTGATTCATGCCCCGCCGTGCCGAACACGCCCCGATAGAGAGGGTGGTCGGCGGACATCAGGCCCCGTCCCATGGGCGTGGTGACGATTGGCCAGGCGCGCCGCTCCGCGTAACAGAGAATCTCCCGCATCGCGCCGGCGCAGCCGTTGCCGATGACGATGACGCCGCGCTGATAGCCCCGCAAGATAGTGTTCAGACGTTGCAGCACGATTCGGTCCGGGGTGATCTCCTGACCCAGAAACGTATGCAGGGAGATGGGGTTGCGGCTGGATGGGATCGGGGTTTCGAAAATATCCAGAGGAATGCTGATATGTACAGGTCCGGGAGTGGGGCCGGTGGCGTGACTCAGGGCCGCCAGCAGGTTGTGCTCCAGTTGTTCGGGGTGGGAGACCAGGGTGTTGTAGCGGGTGCAGCCCTTGAACATAAGGATGGTGTCGACGCCGGAAGCGCTGCTTTCCTGCATGGCGCCGCGGCCGAAGGTGCTGATGGTGCTTTGTCCCGTGATAACCAGCATGGGAACGCTGTCCACAAAGGCGTTGCTCACGGGCGTTAACAAGTTGGTGCAGCCTGGGCCGGAGGTCGCGCTGCATACGCCGATGACGCCGCTCTCCCTGGCGAAGCCATCCGCCATAAAGCCCGCTCCGGCTTCGGAGCGCGTCAGTATCCAGCGTACATGGGTATTTTCCTCATGGCGGGTGAGAGCGCAGCCCAGAGGGTCGATGTTGCCGCCGGATACGCCGAATACGTAGGGCACTTTTAACAGACTGAGATATTTAACAATTAATTCTGCGCAACTGATCGCGTTGGCCTGACCAGTTTGTGTAATTAGGGGTTTTGATTCCATGGGCGTTGTCCTGTGTTGAAAAAGTTAAACAACAGGCGCGAAACCCCACCAGGGCCCAGCTTCCGGCATATCTGCGCGGAGCCCATCGGTGCGGCGTCTTTCTTGGCGGGGACTAGCGGGCTTGTCGAAACTATCTACGCGTCCAACAAACTCTACTCACAGACATCAGGCGCTTTTTTATCCCTATCAGCATAGCAAAAGCAGGCGGAAATCCAGGGTGGGAGAAAAATAATTTCCGCTTACGAGTGATTTTTGTGACTCTCTTTGCTTATCCAGGCGATCCAGACCAACGCCAGGGTGGCCAGATTGACGGTCACCGGGTTGAAGGCGTCCACCAATAAGCCCGGGGAAAATAACGCTACATCCGCCAAGAGGCCGACCAGCGCGACGCCAGCGGCCAGCAGCGGAAGGCGGCTGCGCAGCGGCAGTGCAATCAGCAGCCCCAGAATGATTTCCGCCACGCCGCCGGCCAGGGCGATCTGCGGCGCATACTGGCCCAGGCCCTGGGCTTCAATCATGGCCAGCTCCGTTGGGCTGAGCCACAGTATTTTGGGAACCAGGCCATGATAAAGAAAGACGCCGGCCACGCTGAGGCGCGCCACCCAGTGAATACGTCGCAGTACATCCATTATGAGTGCGTTCCTGTCCGCTTGCGTTAGGTCATTCATGCGTTGTGTGTTTGGCTATAGACGGTGCTTGGGCGCCCTGCAGAAAACGGCTGTTATGGTCCGGCGTAGGCAATAGGCAATGGTCATACTTGCCGAAGAGGGAATAACGGTTCTGGGCGATGAGATCGTAGCCCCAGTCCCGCAGAAAGCGCGGCAGAATACGAAAAACTTTCAGGTAGCGCCAGGGCGGGGGGAACTGCGCGATGATGCGCAGGAAGGCCTCGGACTTCTCAAAGGCGTGCTCGCCTTCGACATAAAGCATGGTGTCAAAACGATCCAGGGGCATGTCAAACCAGGTCAGGATCGCCTGTCCCTCGGGGGATTGCACAGAGGCCATTTTAAACTGTCTGCGTCGGTCGTATTTGATCAGGAATTTCGACCAGGCGTTACAGAGTTTGCAGACGCCATCGAACAGGACGACCCGGTCGTCGCTCTGCATATAGGGAGGCATATTGGTTTGAGGCGTCGTAGGTTGAATCATGGCGTTCTACTCCGTTGCAATAGACGCGCTCAACGGGCGCAGGCGGTAATACAGAATCGCATCGAAAGGATAGCCCTTTTGTGAGGGGACCCAGGCCGGGCTCTGCTGCACGTCCGGGCCGCTGATCAACAGTTTTTCAATGCTGGCGCCGGCGATGCCCAGCCCACGAGGTTTCAACGCCCTGTTCCAAACGGAAGCAAAAGGTTCGTCTGCGAGCATGGCGCCCACATAGGCATAGGCATAGGCGTTGGGTCCATTTTCTGCGCTTATTTGAGGGCGCGCCTGGGCGGCGTTCCAGCTTTTATCCTGCATTGTTTTGGCGACAAGGGCGGCGCCGATCCAGTCGTAATCGATCAGTCTGCCGATGACGAGATATTCAATCCGGGCGTCGTCAGGCAACGCTTTTAACGCAGCCTCCAACAACGCGATTGTTTCTTCTTGAGTGGCGCCGCAATAAAAAACTTCACTGTGTGCAAGACGAAACGTTAGCGCCTTGATGTTAAATTCAACGCTCCCCTGACATTGGCCCATCTCGCCCGTCGCGATGGTCTCGGCATGGGCGACTGCTGTGAAGAGCGTCAGCGCGCTCAGCGCAGCCATGCATGGCAACGACGCGAATCTACGCTTGAACGCCCTGTAGGAAAAAGTCCCCATAAAACTCCTTGGAGAGGTGATTGCGGTCATATGCCGTCAGTATGCCCGACTATTATGAGACGACAAAGCCCGGCATTAAATCCCCTTAACAACCCGCCGTAGCGCTTTATTTTGCAGGATGCCGGTTGCAGAATCTGACATAACGGATGGAGACAGGAGCGCTGTCATGGAACAGATTGGAAAACTCATCATTCTTTTGTCGGCATTGGCGGGACTGATCCCGTCCTCCGCTTGGTCAGAGGACGCTGTCGTCGCGTCGCAGAAGGCGTCCACGTCATTGAAGGCGCCAGCGCAGGATAAAGAAACAAGCGCGCCGCCGCGGGGCATCTTCAGCAGCCATGTGGTAGGTAAGGAAGCGGACTCATTACGTCCGGCGTTCGTGAAAGGGGGCTTGGTCAGAGTGTTCTGGTCGGATATAGAGCCCAAACCCGGCCACTATGATTTCTCCGCCATCGAAGCGCAGCTGCAGGGCGTTCGTCGCTATGGCAAGTTATGGTCGCTTGCCGTACTGGCGGGACCCCGGGCGCCGGACTGGCTGTTCGATGAAGGCGCCGGCTCCATGGAAATACGCTTTCGTGGGGACCGCGTCCGCATCGTTCCCTACTGGGATCTGCTTTTGCAGGCACGCCTGAAATTACTGGCGGAGGCGTTGGGGAAGAAGTACGGAAACGATGAGACCCTGAAGCTGGTGTATGTGCCGCAAGCGACGTCCAATGGCATTGAAGGCCATTTCAACGGCAACCGCTATGAAGACCTGCAGCGGCAAGGCTTCACTCCCGACAAATGGGTGCGCGCGGCGGGAGAAGCCATAGACTCTTTTTACCGGGCGTTCCCGCAAAAATACCTCGCTTTCGAAGTGCATGAAATCGGTACGGTGGAAACGCCGGAACGCATCATGCGCCTGATAGAGAAGAACTACCGCGACCGGGTGGGCATCGCTGTCTGGTGGCTGTCAGGACGGGAAAACTACCAGAATGCTCTCCTACAGGAAGTCCGCGACTTTCGCGGCTACAAATACGCGCAAGCCATCGGCCGCTCCGACCAGGGCCGCCGCTTCGGCGCCGGCGGCTACGGCGGCATGTTCGAACAAGCCAAAAAACTCGGCATTCGCTACATCGAAGTCTGGAACTACGAAATCACCCGCAACCGCAACCCGGAAGTCACCCAATCCATTGAGGGGTTCAGCCGCAGTGAGGCTGTGCAGGGAGAGCCGGGCGCTTGATAATCGGTTTGCCATCCTGCAAAGACATTCCCCCGATCTGTGCAATACTTGTTTGTAGAAGCGTTTTACAGGGTTGCATGTAGACAATATCGCACGGGGTGAGTGGAATGATTGAGTTTCTATGCGGCGACATCACCGAGTTGGAGGTGGACGCTATAGTTTGTCCCGCCCATAAATATCTCAGTAAAGGCCGGGGCTTATCCGCGCAGATTTTTGAGCAGGCGGGAGAGGACGCCTTGGAGTCGGCCTGTTCTCAAGCGGGGGAATGTAAGGTGGGCGATGCCTGCCTGACGCCGGGATTCAAGCTGCCCGCCAAACACATTATTCATACTGTGACGCCACAATGGACGGGCGGCGACCAGTGGGGCGGTTCTGATCTGCATTTGCTGGCCAACTGTTATCACAGTGTGGTGCGGCTGGCGCTGGAGCAGGGCGTCAAAACCATTGCTTTTCCCGCCCTCGGTGCGGGAACCAATAAGACCCCGCAGTCTATGGCCGCTCATGAAGGGTTGGAAGTTTTGGTGAAATACGCTGACAGCTTTGAGCGTCTGATCATTTGCCTGCATTGGGAGGCAGGACTGGACACCTGGCGGCGCACCTATGAGGACTTTTTCGCCAGAAGAGTGGAGCAATCCCGCAAAACCGGTTGAAGGCTGGTTATGTCCGCATGAGTCGTTAGAATAGATCGCTCATAGGCGCGGCGTTAAGAGCGTCGTTGCTGGATTCGACTCGGCGGACGGGAAAACTGTACTGTGAAACCTCTTAACATTCTGGCCATCTCCGGCAGCCTCAGGAAGCTCTCCTATAACACCGCGGCGATAGAGGCCTTAAGCAGATTGGCCCCGAAGGACGTAACGGTGAAAGTCTATCAGGGGCTGGGCGACCTGCCGCTGTTTAATCCTGACCTGGAAAATGAATTACCCGCCGCCGTAAGGGAGTTAAAGTCCGCATTGGCGCAAGCGCACGGATTGATTATCGCCAGTCCGGAATACGCCCATGGAATCAGCGGCGTTATGAAGAACGCCCTTGATTGGCTGGTGAGCGGCGAGGAGTTTGTATATTTGCCCGTCATGCTCATCAACACATCGCCCCGGGCCAGTCACGCCCAGGCGGCTTTACGCGAAGTGGTGACCACCATGTCAGGCCGTATCATAGACAACGCCTGCGTTTCCGTGCCTCTGCTCAGCTCCAATCTGGACGCGGAGGGGATTGTGCAATCCCCTGAGATTGCCGGCCCCCTGCTACAGGGACTTCAACAGTTCATCGACGCAATTGAGGCGCAGGCTGAAGCCGACGACTGAGCTTCAGTCTGAAGGCGCGAGATTTGGGATATCAATTGCAAAATCAGTGACGCCGATGTCCTGCCCCGCCTGTGACAGCAGTGTGCTCGCCTGACCCCGGTGATGCGTTTGGTGATTGAAGAAGTGCGCCAGCAGTTCGCCAAAGTTACGCACGCTTTTCCCGCCGGTCATGCTGCTGTAGTGGAGGTTGAGAGCGTAGTCTTCTTCCAATACTTCGTCGGTAAGCCAACGAATGATCAAGGCGTCCAATTGACGTCGTTTCTCCGCTAGCGCATTAAAATCCGCATATAAAGTCTCATTCAGCGCATTGGGCTTGGGATATTGCGACAGACCTTGCAGGGATTGATAACGGTTCGACAATGAAGAATAGCGGCCCAGCCAGACCAAATCAGCCACCATAATGTGATTCAGAGTGCCGAGGATGGAGCCGAAAAATGCCCCGGAATCTCTCGTCAGGACGCTCTCGTCCAGTTTTGCGGCCGCCGCATAAACCTGGTTGTTCATGCGTTGGTTGTATCCGGCCATAAGTTGATAGTGTTGTTTGAATCCCATGAATGCTGCTCTCATTTTTATCGTCGTTTTTCGTAGTCTAAGCAGAACAGGGGCATAGGCAAGCGCCCTGAGCGAGGCTTTGCATATTTGTTTGGGAAAAAAAAGGGGGGGCGAATAAAAAGAGAGAATGCTGACTTGAGGTCGTGTCGTGGCTACTTGCCTCGTTGTCTCTCATCTATCATTACTGTCTCTTGCTCTCCCGCATTAAGTGCGCGAAAAGGCGTTGTCAGCACACCGCGGTATTGCAGTTCCCGCATGTAATCAATGGGAGACTTTTCCGTTTTGAAGGTCCCCCAGAATACGAAGCCGAGTGCATGCAGGCGCAAGCAGATATCACTGAGGCGTTCGTTGTGGGTAAACACGTAAGTGGTGGGGCTGAAGGCGTCGTCAGCGGGATAGGGGATGTAGTAAACGTTTGGCGTAGCGCGGCTGTGCTTGGAGGTTTTGTTGAGCTTGAGACCTAACTGAGTCAGCTGAGTCTTATCAAAGTCTTGGCTTAAGGCGACTTCTATCTCATCGTCAAAAATCCATTTAACCAGATTCATGGCGTGCACAGATTCCTCGCCTTGGGTGATTAGCCGTCCGCAACTGGCCGTCCGCAACTGGCCGTCCGCAACTAGCCGTCCGCAACTGGCCGTCCACTATAAAGCGCTGCGGGCGGCGTCCTGGATTTTTTTCACCATAGCGCGCAGACCGTTGCCGCGTGTGGGGCTCAAGTGGCGCATCAGGTCCAGTTCTGTAAACAGCGCATCCATATCGAAGCTGACGATATCCTGCGGCGATTTGCCGTTGAAGGCGCACATGACGACAGCGGCCAGGCCTTGTACGATCATGGCGTCGCTGGCGACCAGGACGTACATCTTGCCGGATGCGGCGTCCAAGTAGTGAATAAACCAAACCTGACTCTGACAGCCGTGCACAAAGTTTTCTTCCACTTTGTGTTCCGCCGGCATAGCAGGGACCTGCTTGCCCAGGTCGATGACGTAACCGTAGCGCTCTTCCCAGTCATCCAGAAACTCAAAACTGTCTTTGATGTCTGCGATGGTGGTGTCTTTTCCCAATGGGTTGGCGGTGAAAATATCGGCTTGATCTACGGCGGTCATGGTTATCGGTTCTGTCTGCGTAATTCATCGTCTGCAGGCGGTGAACTGGGCGCCTGCGGTTAGCTTATAGCATGCCTAGTTCGAGTTTGGCTTCTTCGCTGAGCATGTCGTTGCTCCAGGGAGGATCGAAAACCAACTCCACTCGCGCTTCGTCCACATTGGGCACCAGCGTAAGCTTATGTTTTACGTCATCGGCGATGACAGGCCCCATACCACAGCCGGGCGCCGTCAGGGTCATTTCCACATTGACGCAATTCTTGCCGTCCTCTTTGTTGACGGCGACGTTGTACACCAGGCCCAGATCAACAATGTTTACAGGAATTTCCGGGTCGTAAACGGCGCGTAATGCTTCCCAGACATGACGCTCATTGACTTCGCCTTCCGTGATGTCGTCGAAATTGAAGTCGGCGACGTTCTTACCCAAAGCGTCGGCGTCTCTGCCCTCAACCCGGGCCAGATTGCCGTTGACGACAACAGTGAATGTGCCGCCCAGCGCCTGGGTGATAGTGACGAAAGTATCCGCCGGGATGGTGATTTCCGTGCCCGCGGGAACGAGACGCGCAACGCAGTCCCGTTTGGTGAGTACAACCTCTCTTTCCATATCGATCAGGCGTCCTCTTTTATGGAAAAGCTTTCCCCGCAGCCGCAGGATGAATCAACGTTTGGGTTGTTGAACTTGAAGGCGTAATTCAGGCCTTCTTTGACGAAGTCGATCTCAGCGCCATTAATGTAGGGCAGGCTCTTGGCGTCAACATAAACAGGAATGTCGTCAGCGAGCACGAACTTGCGATCATCGTCGGAAGGGGCCTTAACCAGATCCACGATATATTTGAAGCCGGAGCAGCCGCTGGCTTTGAGGCCCAGGCGGAAACCCTGGGCGTCGGGATGCTGCCTCAGCTGCTTGCGGATGTGTTGAGCCGCAGCGTCGGTGATACGCAATCCCACTTCAGGCGTAAAGGTTTGCGCGGACATAGTGGTCTATCTCCTAAATAAACAGTCTGGTTATCTTCTGTAGGGCGGCGAACAGTTTTTCAACCTCTTCACGGGTGTTATAGAACGCAAAAGAGGCGCGGGTGGTGCCAGGAACGCCCAGGCAGTCCATTAATGGCTGCGCGCAATGGTGTCCGGTGCGTACGGCGATGCCTTGCTGATCCAGCAGTGTGCCCAGGTCGCTGGGATGCAGGCCGTCCACCAAAAAGGAAAAAACGGAAACTTTGTCTTTCGCCGTACCCACCGGGCGTAAGCCGGGAACAGTCGGCGCCAGCTCCGCCGCAAGTTGCAGCAGGCTGTCTTCATGGGCTTTCAGTTGCGCTTTGTCGAATTGACTCAGATAGTCCAGCGCCGCTGCGAAACCGATGGCTTCAGCAATGGCTGGCGTACCGGCCTCAAACTTAAACGGAGGCACGTTGAACGTGGTGCCGGAGAAGGACACGCGCTCAATCATTTCGCCACCGCTTTGATAAGGCGGCATGGCTTCCAGCAACGCTTTGCGGCCGTATAACGCGCCGATGCCGGTAGGGCCAAACGCCTTATGGGCGGAAATCGCATAGAAATCGCAGTCCAAGTCCTGTACGTCGATTTCCAGGTGCGGCGCGCCTTGTGCGCCGTCTATCAGTGTCACCGCGCCGACCGCCTTCGCCAAGCGAATCATTTCTTTAACGGGATTCACGGTGCCCATCGCGTTGGATGCATGGTTCACCGCGACGATGCGAGTCTTTTCGTTCAACAGGGCCTGATAGGCGGCCATGTCCAGCTCGGCGTCAGGCGTAATTGGGATGACTCTGATCTGCGCGCCGGTCTGCTGCGCCACGATCTGCCAGGGCACGATATTGGCGTGATGTTCAAGCTGGCTGACGATAATTTCGTCGCCGGGCTGCAGGGTGCTGCGGGCGTAAGATTGCGCCACCAGATTGATGGCCTCGGTGACGCCGCGAACCCAAATGATATCTTCACGAGACGGCGCGTTGACGAAGGCGCGCACTTTATCGCGAGCGGCTTCGAATTCGCCGGTTGCGCGGTCACTCAGGCTGTGGGCGCCGCGATGCACGTTGGCGTTAAACTCCCGGTAATACGTGTTCATCGCCTCGATAACCGCCAGCGGCTTTTGCGCCGTGGCTGCGTTATCCATGTATACCAGAGGTTTGCCGTTCACCTGCTGTTGCAGGATAGGGAAGTCCTCGCGGACGGATAGAACATCAAAGGGACGTTTAATCGCCTGGGTCATGCTGTTGTCTCCTGCGTTCCTTCATTATAGAAACGCTCAGCCAGTTCAAGCACATAGGCGTGAGCCGTTTCGATCTCCATTTCCGCCATGACGGACTCCACGAAAGCGCGGCTCAGCATGCGGTGCGCTTCGGTGCGGGGGATGCCGCGGGACTGGAAGTAGAACAGCGCCATGTCGTCCAACTGGCCCACGGTGGCGCCGTGCGCACATTTGACGTCGTCGGCGTAGATCTCCAATTCGGGCTTGGTGTTCACTTCCGCAGTATTGGTCAACAACAGATTATTGTTGTTCATCGCCGCCGAAGACTGCTGGGCGTCGCGATGGATATGCACGCGGCCGTTGAATACCGCCTTGCCTTTACCGTTGATGATGCCTTTGTAGGTTTCTTCGCTGACGCAGTGCGGCGCCACGTGCTCAATCGTGGTGTGGAAATCCACATGCTCACGCCCGCCCGCCAGATAAACGCCATTCAGCTTGCAGGACGCCAGTTGGCCCAGCAATTTTACATTGATATCGCGACGTTTCAGTGCGCCGCCGGTGGCGAAAGCATGCTGCTCGTAGTGGCTGCCGCCTTGCTGCTCGACGAACACGCAACCGGTATGAATCTGACTGGCGCCTTCGCAATTCAGCGCGTAGTGCGTCATCGTACTGTTGGCGGCGAGAAACACTTCCGTCACAGTATTTTGGAAAACTTTGCGCTCATGGGTGTCGACGTAAGTTTCCAGCAGTTCCAGTTTGGCGCCGGACTCCACCACCACGATCACGCGGTTATAGCTGGACGCCGCATCGCCGGAAACGTCTGCAGTATGGACGATCTGCACCGGCTTGAGGGCTTTGCTGTCTTTCTTGACACGGATAAGCGCGCCATCCTGAAGGGTGCCTGCATTCAGCGCGGCAAAAGGATGCTTGACGGCGTCGAACGTCTTGCCCAGGTATTCTTTGATCAGCGTCTGACCGGCTGTGTCCGCTGACGAGAAGGGGATCACTTCCAGTGCGGAGTCGTCGATGTTGGATGCGGCCAGCTGACCATTGTGGAATGTCAGAGTATAGAAGTCGCCAGTAATGCCTTGCGGGGCGTCATCAGAATCCGATGTCCGCAAACGCAGGATATCGCCCTGAACGATGGGGGCGATAGGTGTGTAGCGCCAGGCTTCTGTTTTGCGAGTGGGAAGCTCCAGGCCGGCGAATAGGCTGCGGCCTTCACTGCGGGCGTCGTCAAGCCAGCGCAGGCTGTCGCCCAGTTGTTCGCTCCAGGATTGCGAGGCTTCCACGCATTGGCGGTGAAAGTCTGCGTAGGGGTTGCTTTGGGTCGCCATGAATACCTCGCCTACGCTACTTTGTCGTCGTCCAGATTCAACCAGCCGTACCCTTTCTCTTCCAGTTCCAGAGCCAGTTCACGACCGCCGGATTTGACGATGCGGCCATTGGCCAGAACATGTACGTAATCCGGTACGATGTAGTTCAGCAGACGCTGATAGTGGGTCACCAGAACTACGGCGCGATCAGGGCTGCGCAGCGCATTGACGCCGTTGGCCACCACTTGCAGGGCGTCGATGTCGAGGCCGGAATCGGTTTCATCCAGCAGCGCCAGCTTGGGCTCCAGCATCAGCATTTGCAGAATTTCGTTACGCTTTTTCTCGCCGCCGGAAAAACCTTCGTTGACGCCGCGCTTGAGGAAGTCGGGGTCCAGGTTGACCATGCCGATCTTCTGACGGGCCAGCTTCAGGAAGGTCGCCGCGTCCAGTTCTTCTTCGCCGCGATGCTTGCGGATGCTGTTCATCGCTGTGCGCAGGAATTGGATATTGCTGACGCCAGGGATTTCCACTGGATACTGGAACGCCAGGAATATGCCTTCGCGGGCGCGTTCTTCCGGCTCCATGTCCAGCAGATTCTGGCCGAAATAATTGATTTCGCCGGAAGTGACGTCATAACCTTCGCGCCCGGACAATACGTGGGTCAAGGTGCTTTTGCCAGAGCCGTTGGGGCCCATGATGGCGTGGACTTCGCCGGGCTTTACGTCCAGCGTCAGTCCTTTCAGAATCTCTTTTTCTTCTACCCGAGCGTAAAGGTCTTTAATACTTAGCATGTTTGATCCCATGTATCAGAAAGACAACTCTGCGACCGCTACTTTAATTGGTCTATTGGGTCGCGGAATTTAACTCATCAAATATTCGCTGCCTGCTCTTGCGGTTGCCTGATTGCGCATCGCAGCCCGCCGCAGGCGTTTATGCTTCCGCTGCTTATTAGCCGACGGAGCCTTCCAAACTGACTTCCAGCAACTTGCCCGCTTCCACCGCAAATTCCATGGGCAGCTCTTTGAAAACTTCCTTACAAAAGCCGTTGACGATCATGGATACGGCGCGTTCCGCGTCGATGCCGCGCTGACGGCACAGGAACAACTGCTCATCGCTCACCTTGGAGGTGGTGGCCTCATGTTCAACCACGGCGCTGTTGTTCTTACTTTCGATGTAAGGGAAGGTGTGCGCGCCGCATTTGCTGCCGATCAGCAGAGAGTCGCACTGCGTATAATTGCGCGCATTTTCGGCATTGGGAGCGATTCTCACCAGACCACGATAGCTGCTGTCGCTGCGGCCGGCGGAAATGCCTTTGGAGATGATGGTGCTACGGGTGTGTTTACCCATGTGAATCATCTTGGTGCCGGTGTCCGCCTGCTGCAGGTTGTTGGTCAGAGCGACAGAGTAGAATTCGCCTACGCTGTGATCGCCTTTCAGCACGACGCTGGGGTATTTCCAGGTGATGGCCGAACCGGTTTCCACCTGGGTCCAGGAAATCTTGGAATGCGCGCCGGCGCACAGGCCGCGTTTGGTGACGAAGTTGTAGATGCCGCCTTTGCCTTCTTCGTCGCCGGGATACCAGTTCTGTACGGTCGAGTATTTGATTTCCGCGCCTTCCAGCGCCACCAGTTCAACCACGGCGGCGTGCAACTGGTTTTCATCGCGCATGGGAGCGGTGCAGCCTTCCAGGTAGCTGACGTAACTGCCTTCATCGGCGATGATCAGCGTACGTTCGAACTGACCGGTCTTCGCCGCATTAATGCGGAAGTAGGTGGACAGTTCCATAGGGCAGCGCACGCCCTTGGGAATGTAAACGAATGAACCGTCACTGAAGACCGCGGAGTTGAGGGCGGCGAAATAATTGTCGCGGGTAGGTACGACGCTACCAAGATATTTTTCCACCAACTCAGGATGATTTCGGACTGCTTCAGAAATGGAGCAGAAAATGACGCCGGCTTCAGACAGCTTTTCTTTGAACGTCGTGGCGACGGAAACGCTGTCGAACACCGCATCTACCGCAACGCCAGCCAGAGCGGCGCGTTCGTGTAGGGGGATGCCCAGCTTTTCGTAGGTTTTCAACAATTCGGGATCGACTTCATCCAGGCTCTTGGGACCGTCTTTCTGTGATTTAGGCGCAGAGTAATAGATGATGTCGTTGTAATCGATCTTGGGATAATGCACGTGAGCCCATTGCGGCTCTTCCATATTCAACCATTCGCGATAGGCCTTGAGACGCCAGTTGAGCATGAACTCGGGTTCGTTCTTTTTAGCGGAGATAAAGCGGATAACGTCTTCGTTTAATCCCGGCTCCAGGGCGTCGCTTTCAATGTCGGTGATAAAGCCGGCCTGGTATTCCCGTTTGATGTATTGGTCAACTGAGTTTTCTGGCGTGCTCATGAGAGGGCCTCGATGATCGAAAAGAGTATTTTAACAGCGCGCATATAAAAGAAAGCTCCGAGTCGTCCGCGCCTGAATTTTTTTAGCCTTTTCACCTTGGCTAAGAGCGCTGACAAATCAGAGTTTTCTTATTCTTGACTTGAATGCTAGGGTACTGAAAAGCCCATTTCAAATCAATACTAAATTGGTAATCAATCGGGAATGCAGTTAGAATCGAAAAGGCGTGTATTCCTTACGCGGCGGGTTCGTTTGGCGAATCCGAGCCATGCGTTTATGAAGCTGATACAGGACTTCAACTATGTTGCGCTTAGCTAGACTTGCCGATTATGGGCTGTTGATCGCCTCTTGTCTGGATGAGCCAGGTAAAGATCTGGTCAAACTGGAGCAGGTCGCCGATCAGACCAAGTTGCCCATTCCCACCGTACGCAAAATCATGAAATTGCTGGTGGATGGCGGCGTCGTTCACTCCGAGCGCGGCGTCAAAGGCGGCTATTGCCTTTCCGACGCGGCCTATAATATCAGTATTGCGCGCATTCTCCGAGCGGTGGAAGGCGGCGTGGCGCTGACTGACTGTTGTGCTGAAGAGCGCGTTTGCGATGTCATGCACGCGTGTACAGTGCATAGCAACTGGTCGGTTATCAATCAGACAGTCAATGAGATTTTTGAGCGGCTCACGCTGCGGGATATGTCCCGCCGTCTAAGCAAGGCCGATGTCATCAGCAAAGTGCGTACGGACGACGACGCCGTCGATCTCGTTATGTTGAGCGAGCTGGCCTCCTAAGGCTGAACACCTTACCTATCCGGTATCTATTCTTACTCTCTATTCGCTCATATATCCATTCGTTGCAAAGTTAGCGCATTTGGCTCTAACGATGATTTGTTTCTGATTATTTCTGAATTTTAACCAACTCCGAAATTTCCTCTCAGCCCAGTTATTTAGGCGCTTTTCGGCGTCTGATTACAGAAAGAAAATAAAAAATCAAGACTTTTTTCCTATAAGAGCAATTTTTGGTTGTACTCAGCGCATTGTTTGCAGATAATCGCGCCCAACAATATGGACTATCCTTACAGTAATCGCCGGGAAACAAGCGGTTTAGCTTAGTATCCGGGTTTTGGTTTTATGCTTCTTGCGGAAGGGGTTGATTTATGAACCAAAAAGATTTTGCAAGCAGTAAAGTGTTTTACGATACGAAGCACTTTCCCAGAGGATTCAGCCGGTCAGGTTTCTTTTCCAAGAAAGAGGCGGACATGCTGGAGCGTTCCGGGTATGCATTGCAAGAGCTCACAAACGGCAATCGCAAACCTGCGACACCGGCGGAAGAACAGCTTCTGACAGTGTTGAGAGGTGAAAGGGCGCCTGGTACGGACCTTGAAAAGGTGTGGATTAAGTATCTCAAGCATATCAGCACCAAACGCGTGTCCTACACCACCGGCATGGCGTTCGCCATGTCAGAGGGCGGCGACTTTACCGACGTCGAAACCGATTGACGCTCACTCTTGAAAAAAGGCGCTTTTCAGTGCCTTTTTTCTTTCTCGACTCTATACTCAACTGCATTTCCATGCAGAATCCTTTTCTATACTCATTCAATGTCATATTCAGAATTATTACCCGCCAATCGGGCTGTGCTGTTTGCAAACCTGGGACAGGCTTTGCTGAACGGTGAGAAATTTCCCGGGGTGTTCGACTCCGCCGCAGACATTTCGCCCCGCTGCTACGCGGCCAAATTGAACCAACTGGCGGAGAGCGTCAGGAAAAAGGCGGATAAGCCCCTGCTGGAACTTATCCGTGAGAGTGGGGTGTTCCTGCCCTGGGAAGTGCGTTTTATTCAGTTTGGTCTTGCTACCTTGCGTATTGCGGAAGTCTTCGCCCGTCTTTGTGACTACTATGTGTTGATTGGGCGCTCATCCCGTCAGTTATCCGCCTGGGTGGCGGGTTCCTGGTTGTTGGCCTGTTTCACCCTGGCTTACTTGATGTACTTTTTCGGCTTTGGCGCACAGGCGTCGTGGATGTCTCTTGGCTCAGGCGCGGCGCTGATGGTCGTTGGCATCGGCGTCGGAGTACGTTTGGCCCCCACGCTATTGGGTAACTGGGTAGCGCCGGATTCCCGCTTTTGGAATCAGGCTTCACGCTTGCCGCAAATCCGTTCACTGGTGGTGGCGCGCAGTGTGTATCAGTATCTGCTGAATTTGGGGCTGTGCGTGCAGGCGGGAATGGATCTGCCGCGTACGCTCGGCGTATGCGCCAAGTCGGAGCCGGTGGACTGGTTGCGTCAGCGTTATCATCTCGTGGCGGCGTCCGTGGGGAAAGGCATGAATCTGTCGAAGGCCTTTCTGGAAAGCGGCGTATTGAGCGAAACGCGAATTACTGCGCACCCGGAGCAAAGCAAGGGCAAACCGGCTCGTCTATGGGATCCAGGCATCATCGAGGTGGTGCGTCAGTCATTTGATGAGCAGTTGCGATATGCGTCGAAGGCGTTGCCGCTGTTGTTGCTGGCGCCGCTGGCGGTGGTTTGGCTGGTGATGGCGTTTAGCGTCGGCTGAAACGACGTTGAAACTGTCCAGCGCTCCATGGGTTGACTTTCGTGTGAGTGTTGAACCTGGAGCGCTGGCAGGTGACGGGCGGCTTAGTGGTGATGTCCGCCGGGGCCATGTACGTGGCCGTGATCAATTTCTTCTTTCGCCGCATCACGCAGACTGACGACTTCCAGAGCGAAAGTCAGCGTTTGGCCTGCGTAAGGGTGGTTGATGTCGACATCGACCATGGAGTGGCCAATTTTCATGACCGTGACCACTTGCACGCCTTGCTCGGATTTAACCGGGATAGCGTCGCCGACCTGAAAACGGCCCGCATGCTTCAGATACTTTTTGGAAATGCGCTTAATGCTGTCTTCCTGGCGTAAACCGAAGGCTTTTTCCGGGGGCAGAGTGATTTCGAATTTGTCGCCGGCGTCTTTGCCCTCCAGTGCTTCCTCTAACCCTTGCAGCACATTGTCATGGCCGTGCAGGTAGGTAATGACTTCGTCTTCATAGGTGTTTTCCAGTTCTTTGCCTTCTTGATCTTTCAGGATGTAGTGGAACTGGACCACTTTATTTTTGCTAATCGCCATAATCGGTCTCCGTAAAAAACTGGCCGGATTTTAGCGCAATTGCGCGCCGGTTACAGCAATTTTGCAGACGTCCCTGTCACAGATAAATAATGTCCTTCCTCATTGGCGCGAGGCGCTTGAGCAACCGGTTTTGCGTGGGATAGGGCACGCCTTCCTTGTTCATGGCGTTGATCAGCAAGTCGACGGTCCTGTTGAAATCCGCTTCGGAAATCGATATCCCGGCGTGGCTGTCGCGCATGCTGTCGCCGGTATATTCGCAGGGACCTCCGCTGATATTGCAGAGTTGCTCAGACAGCTTTTCTCTGAAGCGGTCTGGGTCTGTATCCACGAAGAAGGGCGCAATTTCTTCTGAGTAGCTGATTTCCTCCATGAATCGGTCCACCAGACGGGCGATTCCTTGCTCACCGCCCAGCGCGCGATATAACGAGGCATCCTGACTGACGCTTGCGCAGCCGGTCAGGTGTAACGTCGCAGTGGTGAGGGCGATGGCGATGGTTGTCGTCGCAACGCGGAGTAATGAACTTGCTTGAGAGTTGGTTCGCGTCATCTGTGTTCTCCGCACGCTGAGAGTCAATGGGAGGCTCACCATAGATAGCCGGTCAGGGATAAATAAGCCCCACGCTGGCTGTCCTGGCCGGCGATGTCGCCCAAATCCACCCAGGCCAGAGTGAGGTTCAGGTGTTTATTGGGGAAATATGCGATAAAAACATCTCTCCAGTCTTCCTCTTCAGCGAATCCCAGGTTGTCGGGCTTTTGGCGGTACTCCACCCCGACTGCGAGATGGGCGTTAAGCAAGACGGCGACGGCGGCTTCCACCTGGGGGCTGTAGCGGTCGCGTTTATCGCCGCCAAACCCGAGCAGGCCGAGTTGATTGGCTTTGGTGGCCCTTACGCTGAGGTTCCACAGCAGGTTGTATCCGCCGACAGCGCCAAGATGCAGCTTGCTGGCGGCTAGATAGACGTCCGTTCCATGTTCCGCATCCGCTGCGCCGACCGCCTTGGCGATCGCCGTGTCCTGCAGGCGCTTATATTGAACGCCTGTGCTTACCTGGGGCCAATCGCTGAATATGAGATCGCCGTAAAGGCGCACTTTGGCGCCATAAATGTCCTGGCGAATCTCCGCGCCAGCCTGCTTCAGGTCAAACTTCTGATGCGCGACGCTGATCTCAACCCGGTCATAGAAGTTCAGCGCGCCGCCCCACACATCCAGGCGATAGTCGTCAACGCCGACGCGGGAGCTGAAGACGCTGCCGGCGATGTCGTCCCGGGAGGCGTAGCCCGCCAGCACCGCCCAGGGCGTCAGGCCGCCGCCTGCGCTGCCTTCTATCTGCGTCACGCCCGGCGCCGCCAGTATTTTCCCTTCACCTGCGTAGGCGTCGGGAAGGGTTACAGCCGCGGTGATGATTAACGTGCAGATCCGGATGAGTGCGCCAGTCGAGAAAAATAAACGGTGACAAATACGACTTAGACCTTGCCGAAAGCTTGAGAGGGAAGTTGCTGCGCGCGTTGTCGTAGCCATGGAGCCAGTTCCTTTGCAGGCATGGGTTTGGATAGAAAGTAACCTTGAATATAGTCGCACCCCATTTCCGCCAACAGATCCATGCTGCGTTGAGATTCAACGCCTTCCGCAATGACCTTGAGATTGAAGCTATGTCCCAGTTCGATAGTGGAGCGGACAATAATTTTGTCACTGGCGGATTGTTCCAGTGGTATTACGAAGCTTTTATCAATTTTGATCTCTGACACCGGCATTTGCTTCAGTTTGGAAAGCGAAGAATAGCCAATGCCATAGTCGTCTACGGACAGGGTGAATCCACGTTGACGGAAACGTTGCATAAGGGCGATGGCGTGGTCGGCGTCGCTCATCATGTCTCTTTCGGTCAGTTCAAAGGAAATGGCGCGAGTGGGCAACTTCAACGCCTCCAGCTGGTTCAGTACGTTGTCGAGTAATTCATCGCGCTCCAGATCCTGAGCTGACAGGTTGATCGCCGCTTGCAAGTCGATGCCCTGGTCGCGCCACTCTGCGACCTGATTGATGACAGTGCGCGTCACCCAGTCGGTGAGTGGCGCGATGAGTCCGGCTTGCTCCGCGAGTTCCACAAAGATATCCGGAGGAATAAAGCCTTGCTCGGGGTGACTCCAGCGAATCAACGCTTCGCATTTGTCGACCCGGCCGGAGGCAAGGTGCATCTTGGGCTGGTAATACATGCAAAGCTGGCCGTCGTCCTCCGCAATGGCGAGCTTCAGATCTTGCAGCAGTTGCAGTCTGCGCAGGTGCGCTTCGTCTTCTCCGGACTCATAAAAGCGCAGGGCGCAACGCTCGCTGCGGGCTTTGTCCAGAGCGATGCTGGCGCGACGCAGCAGCTCCTCGGCCGCCGCCGCATGCTCGGGGTATTGGGCCACCCCGATGCTGAATGACAGGGTCAGACGTAAGTCATCCACCTTGAAGGGGCGGGATAAATGGGTCAGCAACTTGTCGCAGATAGAGCGGGCGTTCTCATTGCCGAAGACATCCACCAGACACAGAAACTCATCGGCGCCCAGGCGCGCGCAGATAGGGTTCTTGGGAATGAACTCGACCAGTCTTTGTCCTACTGCGCGCAGGCAGTCGTCGCCGACTTTGGGGCCAAAGGTGTCGTTGATGTTTTTAAAGCCGTTGATGTTCAGGCTGATAATCAGAAACGGGGCATTGTGCCGTCTGAGGGCGTCTTCGACTTCTGCGATCACTTTATTGCGGTTGAATAAGCCGGTGAGGCCGTCATGGGTGGCCTGATAGGTAATTTTGTATTCCCGCTCTTCAATATCCGAGCCCATCTTGATGAAGGCCTGAAACAGAGTTTTGATTTCGCTGGTGGCGATGGAAATGGGGGTGAGGCTGCGGTATTGGCCGCGAGACAGGTCGCTGGCGATTTTCACCATGCGGCCAAGCGGCTTGGTCAGGTTGTGGGACAACACCATGCTGCCGGCGATGGAGAGCAGGAACGTCAACGCGGATATCAGCAGGATGCGGTCGCGCAGTATGGCGAATTCTGCGAAGGCGTTGTGCAGGGGAACGGTCAGCACGGCTTCGATAGCGTTGTCGCCCATCCCCGACAGCGGGCGGCGCTTACTGCTGAACGTTTGCTTTTGCTGGATCAGGGATAGCAATGTGTCTGGGATGGTTTCCGGAGCGTGCAGTGCTTCATCCAGTTGGCTGCGGGGCAGGGTGGACACCACTTTGGCGGCGCCTTGATCGCGCCATGCAAAGGAAATATGCACGTTGGTGATCTGCCTCAACTCCTCCGCCAGTTCGCTGTCCAGGCGGAAGCCGATGGCGGCGAATCCTATCGGCGCCGGCGCGTATACCGGCAGGATGATCATCTGGTACAGCTCGCCCTGATAGGCGACAAAGGCCGCTGCGCCGCTGTGGGTCAAGGCTTGTTGCAACAGATCCTGGTGAGCGAATTTGGCGATGGGGGATGGCGAATCCTGAGTGGACGCTTGCAAGGTTCCGCTCAGATCAAGTAGCAGCATCAGGTCGGCGCTGATGCGTTCGCTGTGATTATTGAGCACGCTTTGGATGGTTTGCGTGTCCCGGGTCGCCACGGCTTGCTTAAAGCCAAAATCCGACGTGAGCACCTCAGCGGTAGTGGTCAACTGCACTTTCCGGGATTCAAGAAGTTGTCCAAAAACCTTGGCGGCGCCGCTGAAATCCTGGTTGATACGGTCGGTGGTGTAGTGACCAATGGAGATCCAGTAAGCGCCCAGGATAGTGAGAGACGCCACGCAGACTAAGCTGACGGAGAGCAGGAGTATTTGGTTGCGCAGACTATTCATGCAGTTGCTTGCGGAATTTGCCGCCGAAGCCGGACTTGCCCTGCGTGCGTTCCACGCTATTTCCCTGCATGTTCAGTCGGATAACGAAAGCGTCGCGACCCGCGGCGCTGGTGGGGAGTTCAGATAAAGACAGTCGCACTATGGTTTGAGAATCAATGGAAAGCTCTGGGCTCCAGACCAAAATGTCTTTCGGCGCCGGTATGGCGTCTGGAAAGGTCAACGTCGCTTTGCCGGATGCATCGGTCAGGGAGAAGTAGGGCGTCTCCGCGACGTAGATGTAGCCCAGCATGCTGTCGTGGATGTTGCAACCCAGCACCACGACGCCGGGCTGCTGGAAAAGCAAAGGCGCTTCCGGCTGGCCGCTGTAGAGCTTCAGTTCAAATACCTTGGCGGGAGAGAATGAATAGACGTGATGGCGCACGTTATCGCTGTTGGGAAACGCAACTTGAGCGCCCGCCGCTACGGTGAGAATCTTTGGGCGAAACTGCTTCTTCACTTGGTCCATGATGGCCGGGGAGCCTGCATAAGTCGGGGCGGGGGATGGCGTTTGCTCTGCTGGCAGGCTGATGACCGCGTCCGCCACAGGAGCGTCATTATCGCTTAAGGCCAGGAAATGAAGCGTTTGCGCCGCGACTGTCGGAGTCGCCAGGACAAATGCCAGCGCCAGCGCTCGACGGGGACGACCGGGAGATATGGCGGCTCGGGCTGGGTCGATGCGGCCCCTGATTACACGTCGCTCATTTGGAATTACCAAACTTCGTTCCTCACGCCTTGATTGACGGTTTCCCAAGCGCAGCAGTGACGACGCCGAAACGTCAACAGACCCTAAATCTCTTAATGAATTTCAGTATAGCAAAGGGTTTTGGCGACGAAGTCCGCAGGTACGAACTGTTTCAATGTTTTACGAATGACGGGACGTCAATGGACGTCCCTTGGCGCCGGAAGAGAGGACGGCTGTTCCTGGCGGCGGGGTTTATTGACCAACTTTGTACAATTCGGGATCAATACCGTGCTTTTTCACGATTTTGTAGAAGTCTGAGCGATTACGATCCGCCATGCGTGCGGCTTCCGGGATGTTGCCGTTGGTCATGCTTAGTAGCTTTTCCACGTACTCTTTCTCAAAGATTCGCTTGGCCTCGGACAGCGTCACCTCCTGGTTTTGTTCGCGCTGGAACCGGGGCAGCGCCTGTTCAATCAATTGGCGGGAAATGACGGCGCCGGCATTGAGGGCATGGCACTTTTCGCTCAGATTAATCAATTCGCGGATGTTGCCTGGCCAGGAATAGGAAATCAGGGCGTCCATTGCGTCCGGCGCAATGCGCTTGCAGCTTTGACCGTAGCGTTGGGCCACGCGCTCCAGAAAATGGCTCAGCAGTAGAGGGATGTCCTCACGGCGTTCGCGCAAAGGCGGCAGCACCAGATTGACCACGTTAAGCCGGTAGTACAGATCCTCGCGGAATGTCTGCTCCTCGATCATGTTTAGCAGGTCTTTGTGGGTGGCGGAAACGATGCGAATGTCCACGTCGATATAGGTCGTGGAGCCGATGGGCTTGATTTTGCGCTCCTGCAGCACCCGCAGCAGTTTGACCTGCAGATGCATGGGCATGTCGCCAATCTCATCAAGGAATACGGTGCCGCCGTCGGCTGTTTCAAACAGTCCCACATGATCGCGAACGGCCCCGGTGAAAGAACCTTTTTTATGGCCGAACAGTTCAGATTCCATCAACTCATCCGGAATGGCGCCACAGTTGATCGGTATGAATGGCTTGTCCCGGCGCGGGCTGGCGTCATGAATCGCTTGCGCCAGTACTTCTTTACCGGTGCCGCTTTCGCCTTGAATCAATACGTTGACGACGCTTTGCGCCACCATTTTCGCTTGCTCCAGTAGCTGATAGAGCTTGGCGCTGCGGGTGACGATGGATTGAAATACATTGGCGGCGCTTTCGTTGGCGGAGTGGCCAACCAGGGCTTTTTCAATGGTGGTGCGCAGCTCTTCCCGGTCTACCGGTTTGGTGAGAAAAGCGAAGGCGCCTTTTTGGGTGGCCACCACCGCCTCCGAAATTGAGCCGTGGGCGGTCAGCATGATTACAGGGGTGCCGGGCCAGTCCCGTTGAATATGCTCCAGCAGCTGAATGCCGTCCATGCCGTCCATTTTCAGATCGGAGATCACCAAAATCGGCTGCTTGCGGCGAATTTCCCGCAATGCTTCCTCGCCGCTTTCCACTAATCGGGAAGCGTATCCCAGCGCTTTCAGACGCATGGACATCAGTTGCAATAACCCGGAGTCGTCATCGACGACGAGAATATCGTTGTTGCTGGCGATAGGATCGTTCATTTGGGAGACTCTTCCGTACGTTGGTTAATGCCTTCTTCTATGGCGCCTATGGCTTCGATGGTTTGTTCGAGCTTCAGTTTCAGCTTCTGGTTGTAAGCCAGCATGCGTTGCTGAGAGTCGGAAACGTCCTGCATGAGCGTTATGAAGCTCTGCGCGCCCCAGCTCCAGTCCTGATATTTACGTAGTGACTGCAATGCGGTTTGCATGACGCCGGGATAATAATCCGGCTCGCAACTGGCGATCATAATGGTCTCGAACGCTTCCGCCCTTTGTTTTGACGACATGTGCTCCAAGCGCCGGGAACGGGCTTCTTTGCTTCTTTGGCAATGTTTGTCGCGTTGCTCAAGGATATCGGCGAGGTCAGGGCTGGGAACCCGCTCAAGCAGCAGCGGCGAGTTGGGATCGCCTCCCACCGCGTTCGTCACCAATGCCAGGTTTTTACACCCTGACTGGACCAGCAGGCCCAGGGCGACGCCAAGGGAAAAAATCACTTTTCTTGAGTTCAATGCTGTCATGTGTAATCCGTGAAACTGATATAAAAGCGGGTCCCATTGGGCTCTTCATCCATGACCTGTATGTCGCCGCCAAGATGGCGCAGGCACTCGGCGACGATCGCCAGCCCGAGTCCGCTTCCTTTCGTCGCTCCCTGGCGCTTATTGTCGCCCTGGAAGAACGGCGTGAATATTTTTTCTTTGTCATGTTTGGAAATCCCCGGTCCCTGATCGCGAACTTCCAGCCACCATCCCGGCTGTTCGCCATTGGCGTCTTCTTTCCCCCATCCCAGGGCGATGCGACTGCCGGGAGGAGAAAAATGAATGGCGTTGCTGAGCAGATTATTAAAGATCATCTCCAATAGAACCGGGTCGCTCTCCACTTTGATCGAAGTTTTGGGTATTTCTATGTAGACCTGATTGGTGTTAGCCAGCGAACGGTAGCGCTCAATCGGCTTATGCAGGAATTCAGGCAGTTCCAGCGTTTGGCGCGGGCCGCCGGCGGCCAGACGAACGCTGTTGAAATTCAGCAGCTGTTGGATCATTTCCTGCAAGCGGGTGGCGTTGTCGAACAGGATTTCCACCACTTTTCTTTGTTCGCCGGTCAGAGGCCCGGGAATCTCTTCCGTCAACAGTGCGCTGGCTTCGAAAATCGCCGCCAACGGGGTTTTCAGTTCGTGCGTGACATGGCGTAAAAAGGCGCTTTTCTGTTGCTCAATCAACTCCAGGTTTTCACGTAGCCACTCCAGTCGCTTGCCCAATACCTGAAACTCTTCCGGTCCTTCTATTTTGGCGCTGGCCTCCAGTTCGCCCTCTCCGATGCGACGTATTGTCTGTGAGAGATTATTCAGCGGGCGCGTAATGACATAGGACCAGATCACCATGATCACAAAGGAGGCCGGCAGGGCGAGCAAGCCGAGAATCGCCAGCCGCCACTGGGTGGTGCGAAAGCCTTCTTTTTGCTCCGCCAGGGAGGCGTTCAAGGCGTCATTGGCCAGGACAGTGATATTGGAGGTAATCTCCGCCGCGCTGTTGAAGATAGCCGTCAGGCGTCCCAGACTATTGGCTTCAAATTCGGGGCCTACTACCTCATTGAGGGTTTCTTCCGCTTCACCCCCTTTGGGCGTCGTCAATTGTTCTGGCGCCGCATCGCGTTTAGCCGGTGAGGTGATGGACAGCGCGCTCCGGTGGGTAACCCGCAGCAACTGACTGACCATGTCGCTCATCTTGGCTGAGCCGATGTTGCGCTCCAAAGCGCTCGCCTGTTCTTGCAGCTTGGCGTACTTCTCTCCGTAGATCTTCTCGAAACGCGCGTCCTGCAAGACAACAAACTGGCGCGCAGAGCGCTCCAGTTCTTTCACCAGTTCTTGCAACGCTGACATTTGCCGGTTAATCGCAGCGGTGGATTCCACCAATTCATTCTGGCGACGGTTGTGCTTATCCATCGACCAGATCGCGTAGCCAACCGCCACGATCAGCGGAGCCACCGCCAGCAGCATGCCCAGGGCCCACTGCCGGGTAAGAGAGATAGAGTAAAAAGGAAAACCCATTGGTCGTTTTTGCAATCCGGAAAGTTTTCGCAACCATACCGAGTTTTCTTCTTTATTCCTATAGTTGCAAAAATGCAACGCATTAACTTATTGAAATATATGGTGTTATAGGGTTTCTCCTAAACCGGGCTGTGTCCGTTAGGCAACAGTTTACAGGGCTGAGAAAAAAGCGTTAATAAATGAAAATGTTTTTAACCTATTGATTTATAATGTTTAATCTTTTTGTGGAGCGAAAATTGTGAGTGTTCTTGTATTGTTAATCGGATTGGCGATAACCAAGCTAGTCATCCTTTGCTGATATTTGCCCATGACCTTAAGAGGAGCCGCAACATGAAATCTCTGCTGACCTTAATTCTGGCGCTGTGCGCTGTAGTTAGCGGAGCGCAGGCGGCGACGGTCGACAACCAGTTTGACATCACCATCCCAGGGTTCGTGGAGATGGACAAGGACGCAGACGCCTTGATCACTCGATTTGAGGCGCGGAATCGACAGGACCTGATTGAAGCTTTTGAGATGTTTGATATGGATCGGAGCGGAGATATCTCCCTAGTTGAATATGCGGACTTTATGTCTTCGGCGCACAACAAGTCGGCGTTCGTAAAGCGTAATGCAACGCCGGAGATCAGTTCATAGCATTAGTAACGCCAAAGAGCTGAAGACGCTAACGAGTCCGGGAGGGGCCGTCGGGTTGGCTGTAAGGGAGAAGCAATATGTGTTCGAGATTAGTTACGCAATGGGTGCATATCTTCGTCTTGGCGGTGTTGACCGTCTCGGCGATGGCGGCCAGAGCCAATGACAGCGGACGCAGCCCCTTCGCGGAAGGGTGGAAGGAAGGGGTGATTCAAACCCGTTATTTATTGAACCCGGCATTGCGCTCATTCGCAATCCAGGTGACGGTGATTCGCGACAGAGCTGTATTGGAAGGCGATGTCGACACCGAGATTGAAAAAGTATTGGCGGAGCAAGTGGCGCTCTCAGTTGATGGCGTGTCCCGCGTGGATAACCAACTGCTGACGTGTGAGGAGCGCCAGGAAGCCGATCCCTCTTTTGAGCCTGGCCGGAATGAGGAGGCGCCGTCCCGTACTGAGTTCGGGATGAGGAGAGGGACCAGTGAAAGAGAATTACAGAAACCGCTTGGTAAGTTAACCGGGCGCCCAAAGATAGGGAGCCGCCTAAGGAATGGTTGCCCCACAATTAGATAGTAGAAATGAGGAAAAAACATGAAAAACCTGTCTAAATTCAGTTTGTTGGCGGCTGCTGTGATTGGCCTGTCCGCGTGTGCGTCCAGCCAGCCGGAGCCTGTGGTTGAAGAGCCGGTTGTTATCGAACCCGCCCAGCCAGAGCCTGTGGTTGAACCGGCTCCTGAGCCTGTAGTGGAAGCTGCGCCAATGCCAAGCGCCAATATTGAATTTGCTTTTGACTCCGCCAAAATCGGTCCTGGCGAGCAAAGCGATCTGCAACAGTGGGCGAGTTATATTCAGGAAGGCGCCTACAACCGCGTTGAAGTGCACGGCCATGCAGACGACACGGGTTCCGCGGACTACAACCGCAAGCTGTCCGCCGATCGCGCCAACAGCACCGTGCAGGCATTGCGCAATCTGGTTTCAGGACAGGTTGATTTCGTAGTCGTACCTCACGGCGAAGAGCAGCCTCTGGCCGAAAACTCAGATGAGCAAGGTCGTCAGATGAATCGTCGCGTGGAAATCGTTCCACAAGGCGCGAGCCTCTAATCAGCTCTGGGATCGCGATGGATTGCGTAACCTGAGTTGCCGACGTCGCAGGTCCGACGTCGGAAACAATGTAAGCGCCCTGTTGTGAATAAATTTGTTGCAGCAGGGCGTTTGCACTTTCGCAATTCCGTTGCGACACTTAGAATTCTGTTTCTTTCGTCGACGCGACGCGATGTCGCTGTAATAACTCCAACGAATCTCTTACTTAAGAAATGAGGAATGACTATGAAATCCAAACGCCTGATTAAGCAAGTTACCGCTGTATTGCTGAGCATGAGCATGTTCGTATTGAGCTTGCAAAGTGCTGCGGTGCGTGCGGCGATGGTCTCAACTGATACTCAGATTCAGGTTGAGCAGCAAAACTATGATCGCGAGCAGATTATGCGTATTACCGGCTCTGACGAGGCGAAAGAAGTGTTGCTGAGCCTGGGCGTAAGCCAGGAAGACGTTGAAGCTCGCGTGGCGAACATGACTGCGGATGAAATCGCGGAGTTCAACAAACAAATCAATGAAATGCCTGCGGGCGCGAGTTCTGCGGTAGGCATAATTCTGGTAATTTTCGTTATTTTGATCGTGTTGGATCTGTTGGGTACAACCAACATTTTCCCTGTGATCAAACCTATTGGTAAGCGCTAAGCAGACGTAACGTCGTCCAAGCTTTGTTTAAGCAGGTTCAAGCTTATATAGCGGCGATTATGCTGGTAATCGCCGCAGCGCTTTCTGGCTGCGGTTCCCTGCCGCAGTCAGCGGCGCTGATGACGGAGCCGCCCAGCGATATCCCCCCTCAGGCGGAACTCACCGCAACTCCTTTTTATCCCCAATCTGAATACCAATGTGGCCCGGCGGCATTGGCGACGGTGCTGACTACGCCCGAGCGGCCGGTTCTTCCCGACGATCTGGTTGGTTTGGTGTATGTGCCGGATCGGCAGGGGAGTTTCCAGGTGGAGATGGTCGCCGCCGCCCGCAGTTATGGGCGGCTCGCATATCCATTGCAGCCTGAGATAGAAGACATCCTGCGCGAAGTGGCTGCGGGACACCCTGTCCTGGTGTTTCAGAATCTGGGGTTGAGCTGGAGTCCGGTTTGGCATTTCGCTGTGGTGGTAGGGTATGACTTCGCCGGCGCGGAAATCATTTTACGTTCTGGCGTCACTGAGCGTGAAACACTGTTGCTGCGCACCTTTGAGCGCACCTGGAAAAATGGCGGCTATTGGGCTCGGGTCATTTTGCCTCCCGGAGAGTTGCCCGCCACAGGAGAACCTTTTCCTGTCGCCAAGGCGGCGCAGGATCTAGCGAACACGGGCCATCCGCAGGAGGCCCGTGCGACCTATGCCGCGGCGGTGAAGCGTTGGCCGGACTCCGCTATTTTGCAACTGGGATTGGGGAACCTCGCCTATGCCGCCAAAGATTACGCTGTTGCGGAAGCGGCCTTTCGACAACTGGTGGCGCTGCAACCGCAGAAGGCGGAAGGCTGGAATAATCTGTCCTATGCACTTGCCCAACAAGGATGCCATGTGGCGACGGAAGCGGCGAAATGCGCCAGTGCGCTGGCCCCTGACGATGTTACTATCGCCACCACGTCGCAGGACGTGGCGGATATCCTGGCGCGCAAGCCTGCCGCCTCCTGCGTGATTCCTAAGTGTCCCAGCCTGTAACCTAACTAGTACTATTCAACGGGAACCTCACTGTGACGCGGGTTCCCTTGCCCTTTTCACTGTCGATGCGCAACTCGCCGCCATGGGCTTTGGCGATCTGTTTACATAGATAGAGCCCCAATCCAAGGCCACCAGTGTGCGCGCGAGATCGGTCTCCACGATAGAAGGGGTCCGTCAGCGCAGCTAAATGCTCCGATTCGACGCCTTGGCCTTTGTCCTCAATCGTCAGCTCGCCATAATCCGGCTGCTGTCTCCAACTGGCGACAACGTCTTTGCCCTCTCCATGTTTCAGCGCATTATCTAGCAAGTTGGCCGTCAGCAGCTTGAAGCGCACTGGGTCCAGGTGCGCCTGACTATTTGCGGAGCAATCCAGTCTGATCATGGAGCGCTGTCTGGCGAAACGCTCATCGATCAGCTCGGTTAATAGTTTGGCGGTATCGACGTCGTGCAACTGGAGCGCGCGATGGCCGGTTTCCAGTCTTTCGCATTCCAGTAGCTCAGTGATCAGTCTGTCCATATGCTGTATTTCACGCACCAATTCATTTCGTTGCTCTTCGTCATCAATCATTTCGCCAGCAACGCGCATTCGGGTGAGGGGCGATCTGAGCTCATGGCTGATGGCCAGCAGCAACTGCCGCTTGGCGTTAAGCATGGATTCAATCTGCGCGGACATAGTGTTGAAGGTGTCGCTCAACTGCCCCAGCTCATCCTGCCTCAAGGTGGGAATGCGTTGCTGGAAGTCGCCGCCAGCGACTTTTTGCGCGGCCTGGTTCAGCCAGCCTATGGGTTTAAGCAGTCGCTTAATGCCCAGAAAGCAGAGAAAGATCACCAGTAAGATCGACAACAGCAGGGCGATGCCGGTAAAAGTCAGGCCGTCCTCGCTTTCAAATGGCCTGGCGTAGAAATAGATCGTGGCGTCCGGGCGTGGAATGCGCAGGATAAAGTAGCGTCTCCAATGAGTGAATTCGATACGCCCATCGCCGGCGTCGCGAAATTCAAGAGTCGCGCTGGCGAACGGGGGCGTTTCGGATACCCAGCCTCCAGCGGTCTTCTGGACGCTGACTTGAGTATGGGTGCGGCTTTCTATAGATGCGATGAACGTCGAGTCGTAGGGCGGTTGGATGTCTTTGCTGAGGGAGTAAAAGTAATCGGAAAAAATATCTTTCCAGAAAACATGGGCGCGTTCCTGCGAAATATTCTGGAAGGCCGCCACGATGAGCACTAAAACTGCAAAGGCGGCGGCCAGAAATATCAAAATCAGCCTGACCGACAGAGAGTGTCGACGTTGTTGTTTATGCTTGAACATTACGGCGCTTCTCCGACAAATCGGTAACCCGCTCCCCAGACGGTCTTTATGAACTCCCTTTTACTTTTCGTCTTCATTTTCTGACGCAGGCGGCTGACTGTAATATCTATTGCGCGGGAGAACAGCTCCACTTCCGTACCTTTGAGACTGTTCATGATTTCGTCGCGGGAAAACACTTTACCGGGAGCGGAGGCGAATAGCTGCAGCAGGCGGAACTCGGACGTGGTCAGCGTAAGCGGGCGTCCGGACACGAGCGCTTCCTGTGTCGTTGGGTTAATCTCCAAATCACGGAATTGCATTACAGGCGAGGGTTTTTCCGCAGAGACGTGGCGACGGGTAATGCTTTGAATACGCGCGGCGAGCTCCCTTGGTTCAAACGGCTTCGGCAGATAATCATCGGCGCCTAACTCCAAGCCAACGATCCGGTCCGTCACTTCGCCCCGGGCCGTCAGCATGATGATGGGCGTTGTGTAGTCATGGCGAAGCTTGCGGCACACGGAAAACCCATCTTCCTCCGGCAACATGACGTCCAGAATAATCGCGTCGGGCTGGCTTTGCTTTAATTGCGCATAGGCGATTGACGGCGCGGAAGCATGTCGAAGCTCCCAGCCAAAACGCTGAAAGTAGCGGTTTAGCAGACGCGCCAGGTCATTATCGTCATCAATCAGCAACAACTTCATAAGTATTCGCGGCGAAAAAAGGGAAATCGGAATGACATCATAGTGCGACTGTAATCGGCGCTGTAGCGGCAAAGTTTCAAGGATTTGTTTCTCTGTCGAAAAAATCCTTTTTTATCATGGCGATATGTCGTTACAAAGTGAAACAAGCCGATACGGCGGTGAAAAGAATAGCCGCGAGCGTCATCCTACACTGAGCACGTTGATCATCATGTTAAACATCACGAGGATACGCGCTATGAAAATGGGTAAGTACGTCAGAAAACCTATGTTGTGGATATTGATCGCCGCAATGTCTTTAGGAGCGATGGCCTGTCGCTATGATCCTGAAAAACGCTGGGAGCACGCCAAGGAGTGGGTCAGCGATGAGCTTGAACTCAACGCAGATCAACAGGTCATACTGGATGAACTGCTTGCGCAGATCCAGGCGGCGAAACAGAAAATGAAATCAGAACGGGAAGGCGCCCATGAGTTGCTGATCGCGCAGATCAACAGTGAGGAACTGGATGAAGCAAAAATCCTGACGGCATTTGAAGCGCACCAACAGCAAATGAATGAAGCGGTCGCTGGCGTACTGCCTACTCTCACCAGACTGCACAGCACCCTGACTGCAGAACAGAAAGCCACGTTGGTGGCGTTTATTGAGAAACACGCCAAACGCGGGTTTCATGGGAGAAGGGACTGGTAAGTAAATAGCCTGACTGATCATTCAAGTGCGTTAATGAACGCCTTTCTCTGGAACGTTTCCTGTGGCCTTATGTCTGGGGGAAGTGTTTTTAGAGGAAAGGCGTTTTATCTTTTTCGCCAGCTGAATGGAAGGACGCTCAACCATCCAATAAAGACATTGCGCCGCAACAAGGCTGACTATCAATCCAAGCAAAAACAGAAGCATGGATAAAAGTGGCGTTATGGTTTGGTCTTCGAGCAGTCGCTTGCCGAAAGAGACGGCTTTCCAACCGATATCGGAGTGTATCAGATAGAGGCTGTAGGATATTTTTCCCAAGTATTGCAGAGGCCATTGCGTCAATCCTGTGGCGAGCCAGCCCGCCAGGCCAAATAGGTAGATAAGCGCCACACTGGCGAGCCCTACGACGACATATCCGTTCACACTGGCGGTGCTTTGGAGTAAGACTTCTACGCCCACAAACGCAAAAAACAGATACTTCATCCAGGCGACACCGCTTAATGCATAATAAGCCGATACCCCGAGAAAGAAATAATGCCAGTAAGGGAGAAACAAGCCTTGCAGCAGGCCGGGTAACGTTTTATGGGTCTGTAGAACGGATATTACGCCTACAGCGAACATAAACAGTAAGCTGTATCGCAATATATCGATATTGCGCCATGCCTTTAACTTATTAGCCAATACATACACCAGAACGAGGAAGAGGTAGAGCTGGACTTCAATGCAAAGTGTCCAGTACACCTCTGATATGACTGGTGGATATCCTAAAAAGTATTGCAGGTAAAAAATATGGGCGATGACATTTTCCACTGTCGGGTATATCTGCGCCACCTGAAATACTCTTTGCACCAGCAGCGCCAGGATAATTGTGATGGCGATGGAAGCCCAATATGGCGGATCAAGGCGAATCGCCCGACGCAGGGCGAACTTTCCCATATAACGGAAATCAGCCTCCTCGCAACGAACGGTATGAGCGATAACGAAGCCGCTCAGTACAAAAAATGTCGATACGCCGAGGTAGCCATAGTTAAGCATCGCGCGTATGGGTTCGGGCAACCAGTGGAGTTCGCGCCACAGGTTTATATACAGGTGAAAGAACACCACAGCTAACGCTGCTATGCCACGCATTGCATCCAGTGCTTGGAACCGGGATCCTTCCGCCAACTTCATGTGAGTCTCCTGTCTAGGCCCTTATAGAAAAGGGCGATCCGATAAATTCACCTGCAACGACTCGGCTTTCAGTACAGTATATCCCGCAGGTATAGATTGGCTGCGGTATTGCACAGATTACACAATCGTTTACATAGGATTGCCAGCTGGTGTTTGGTTTAAAGTTTTCCTGCTACTAAACTCAAGATATGAGTAAAAAAGTTGGCCACATATAGAACCTGTTAGAAGTGAAGGAAGGTTGCGCAATGTTAGAAACCGAAGACCAGTTATGTGAGATTCTCAGTGGGATCGGTTATGACGAGCATGAAGTCGTGATGATGGATGTGCCGGGCGTTGCACGGAAGGCCTTCGCTGTTGAAATTACCGCCGGAGAGGCGATGGATTTGTGGGCGGAGTTTCGCTCTATTTCCGAACAGACCGGCATGTGGCCGGTGTTGCATGCATGCTGGTTGAATGATGCCGGCAGCTGGCGCGAGGCGGTGCTCAACGAGGATGCGTTTATGCGCCGTCCTTATGGGTGGGAGCCGTCGGGAGCGGATCGGGATCTCTCGCCGCAGGCGATCTGCGCCGGCGCGGAGATGGCTGATATTCAGGCGGTCCTGGCGGCCCATAATCGCCTGTACTCCGAAGATCTGGAGGAGAACTTCGAGTACAGCATCGGTCATACCAAAGAGCGTTTTGGCAAAGTTCCCTCTCTGGATGAAATCAATAAATTGATCGCCGAGAAGCGGATCAATAGCTACTTTGAATTCGAGCGCTGGATGTTGGAATGGGAAATACAATACTCCGGCGCTGGCGACGTGCTGGAGCCGGAGTACTGCGACCATATCGACTGGTACGAGCCCCAGGGGCAGGCGCAGGCGTTAATGCTGTTGCCGACCACAAAACCTTGGGAAGCGCTCGCGTATATGCATTGGTACGGCGCCGAGAATGTGGGGTCGGAAGCCTGTATCGCCATGTTGCGACATTGGCATGACAAGTACGGCGCAGAGCTGGTGGCCCATTACGGAACCATGCTGCAGTTCAACGCCAAGTCGGGGCCAAAGGATATTTTCGAATCCTTTGAGCTGGCCTGTGAACAGGAAGCGCTGGCGCCTTGCACCACGGCGCTGGCTGGGGTTCTCCTGCGTGATCACGCCCGTTCGCTCATGAAAACCCGCCGTTGGTTTTTACACGAGCGTCCCTGAGCTTCAACACTCATAAACGATTTAACCGCCCTGGCGCTAGCCGGCGTTAATCCTGCTCCAATAAGCGCGGCCCAGGGCCTTGCGCCGCCAATTCGTCCCAGGGATTGCGCAGTGGGCAATCCTCCATCGAAAGACAGCCGCAACCGATGCACTCATCCAGTTGATCCCTTAACTGGATGAGTTTGCGTATACGGTCATTCAGCACTTCTTTCCATTGTTCTGATAAACGCCGCCAGTCCGCCGCGCTGGGCGCGCGCCCTTCGGGCAGGGTGGACAAGGCGTCCCTGATCGCTGACAAAGGCACTCCGGTGCGCTGCGCCACCTTGATGATCGCTACCCTCCGCAGGACGCCTCTTGGATAACGACGCTGATTGCCGGAGTTGCGACGGCTCTTCAGCAATCCTTTGGATTCGTAGAAATGCAGGGTGGACACCGCGACGCCGCTACGTTTCGCCACTTCTCCGACGCTGAGTTCTTTGTAGGCGTTACAGGCATTGAGCTTCGCCATAAAAATACCTCTTGACCTAAAGTTAAGTTGAGGTTTTACACTGCCGCAGACTTGATAACAACCTCTTTGGAGTAATGATTTATGGGCAATGATATTAACGTGGCGTTGATCTATGGCAGCACTCGGGAAGGGCGCTTCTGCGACAAAGTGGCGCGCTGGGCTGGCGGACGCATTCTTAATCGTCAGGGATTGAATCTGGATATGATTGACCCGGCGGAACTGGCGCTGCCTCCGTACCATCAACGTGAGCGTCCGCCTGCGGTCGAAGCGCTGTGCCGTCGCATTGGACAGGCGGACGCGTTCGTCGTCGTGACGCCGGAATATAATCATGGCTATCCCGCGCCTTTGAAGTTCGTGATTGACTCCGTGAACAGCGAATGGCGCGCCAAACCGGTGGCGTTTGTATCCTATGGCGGTATTTCCGGTGGTCTGCGGGCGGTGGAGCAGCTGCGTCTGGTGTTTGCGGAGCTGCACGCAGTGACAGTAAGGGATACCGTCAGTTTCGTCAGCGCCTGGGAGCAGTTTGACGAGAACGGAGAGCTGTTGGCCCCTGCGCGCGCGCAAAAGTCCATGGACATTATGCTGGATCGTCTGGTCTGGTGGGCGCAAGCTTTACAAGGAGCGCGTCAGACAACCCCATATGACGGTAAACAGGCTGCCTGATGCTGATTGTCAGTGGGAGGAGCGTCGGCGCAAAAGCAGCGCCATCGCTCCCAGCCCCAGAAGCGCGATATAAGCGGGTTCTGGCGCGGCCAGATCATGTGGCGGCGCCGACTGTGTGTTGGCGTGATATATCGGCAGATCCACATTCTGTAAGTGAGCTTCGGATTCGACCGGGATCAGCGTCTGATCGCCAACGCTGGCTTGCGTCGCTAGTGTGGACGCCGCCGCCGTTGCGCAAAGCGATGAGGCCGCAATGAATAGAATTGCTTTGAACTGCATAAGCCTTTTATCTTCAGTGAGTTGGACGAATATTGAATGAAGGGGACTCTCTCCCAGAGAGAGCTGAAATGATACCTTTTGCTACGACATATAGTGTCGTAACAGCGGCGAATGAATGAAACTCAAAGTGCGTGACATACAGGAAATCCTGGGTAGAGAGCTGGCTTCAGCCATCACTCAGCAAGGCTCAGGGTATGGCTCGATGGTTGACGACTTCCAGAAGAGGCTGCTGAAACCATCCATATCCCAGCGCTTTTTCAATATCACCTTCAACCTATCACACTAAGCCGTTCTCCCTTGCGATGGCCAGCGCCTGCGTTCTGCGCCGCACCCCCAGTTTAGCGTAGATGTTGCGCAAGTGAGTCTTTACCGTGGAGGCGGCGATATTCAGCGCGAGTGCGATTTCCTCGTTGCTGCGCCCTGCGGACAGGTGATTCAGAATAGTGGTTTCTCGTTGACTGAGCTCTTCCAATAACGGGGATTTGCTGCGGCCAGGCTGCGGGCGGACCTGAGAGGGTGAATAAGCCGTCAGTTCTGAGATAAATGTCGCCGCGTGTCCGCGTCGCGCCATATCCGTTAATAGCGGTTGCAATAGACTGATTTCTTCCCGAAAGGGGCGACGCACGCCGAGAGGCGCCGCGGCGTTCACGGCCTGACTGAGAAACTCTCTTGCGCTGCTGGGGCGCGCTTGGGCCAGCTCATTGAGGCAGCAGAGCACCAGCAGGTTGATGGAAAAGTACAGGTTGCCGGCTTTCTGGATAAGAGTGAGGCGCTCCAGTAGCAGGTCCAGTACGTCCGCCTGCTGGTAGATCTTGATGCGGGCGTACATCATCAGCTCAATGGTTTGTCGCTGTAAATTGACGATAGGCGCCTGGGTATCATAAGCCGCGGCCCACTGCGCCAAGGGGAAGGGATTGCCTGACAGCGCGTCGAGAAGGACTTTGAGCGTGGCGGGGCTGGGGACGACAAAATTCCACTGAGTGAAATGTTGCTGGAAATAGGCGTCCAGCTGATTCAGCGCCTTTTCCGCCTGCGGATAGTCTTGTTGAGCAAGGCGCAGGGCGAATTCGCCCCATTTGTGGTAGACCCGGTCCACCGCCATGACTCGGTCATCGGTGGCGTCCCACAGGCGCTCCAACTCCTGATTGGCCGCCTCAGGTTGTTCCAACTCAAGGAGAATCAACAGGCGCAGATAGTGCAGGGCGCCCCAGTTCGGCAGGCAATGCATGTGGCGGCTTTCCAACCAGGACTGCTGCTCCTCCAGTAGCTCTTTGGCGAATTGCAGCTTGCCTTGCTGGAGAAGCACAGGAATCAACCAGGAAAGGGTAGCGAGTAGGCAGAAACCCTCTTCATATTTACGACTGCTGCGCAAGGCGCGCATCAGCAGATACTGCGCGGCATGCAGTGAACCACGAATGTATTCGTCCGCGCCCAGGCCTTGAAACAGCCAGGCGGTGAAGGGCGAATCCTGTTCCGGTAGAAAGTCGCGGGTTTGCTCAAGCTGTTCGGTGGCGAGTTTGGGCCTATCCGTCATCCGGGCGATGTGGCTGCGTCCGAGAATGATCATGCATTTCAGCTCCCTGACGGACTCAGACTCCTGTAACCCGTATTGGCGTTTCAATTGCGCCAGCGCGGGAGGATTCTGCGATTGTTCCAGCATGGCGTCCACGTAGCGTTCCGCCTGATCCAGGTCGGCCTCGACCTCGTCGAAGCGCATCCGCGTCAACTGCAAAAATGCCCGCTGGGCCAAGAGCTTAGGATAACGGTGCAGTTGCTCTTGTGGGATTTTCGCCAGCAGACGCGCCACCAGAGGGTAATGCCCCATGCGTAGAATCTCCGGTAGCGCGCGGCCTGCGCATAATGCGGTTTGCTCCCAGTCGCCAGCCAGAGTCCACTGCTCCATGGCCTCCAAAAAATAGCCTTGCTCCGCGTACCATTGTGCGGCTTGTCCATGCAGCGTTTGCAGGTCCCCTGGCGGACGCTCCTGATTGCGCAATAGCAGCCAATCCCTCAGCAAATCATGGAAGCGATACCAGGCGCCATCGGCGCTGGTTTCAGATAAAAACAGCTGCCGCCTTAACAAGGTTTCCAGCAACAAGGCGGCGTCGACGCCAGGGCAAAGCTGGTTGGCGAGCTGCAAGTTAAAACGGGGAACCAGGGCCAGATTCAATAAGCCTGTCTGCACCCAATCGTCCTGTTGCTGAAAACATTCTTCCGCCAGATAGGCGGCCACATTCTCCGGCGGCGCGTTCAGAGTGAGCAGCCTATTGGCGGGTTGTGACTGCAGGTTCAAGCCATACAGTTGCAATGCGCCGATCCAGCCCTCCGTAAGGCGATGCAGTTTTTTCATCTCCGATGCGTCCAGGCTTATCCCCAGGCGGGTTTGCAGAAATTGCGGCGCTTCGGTTTCAGAGAGCCTCAGGTGTTCCGCATTCAGCAACAGAACGCTGTCGCGGACCTGACGACGCGGGATATGCAGTGCAGGTATCGTTCGACTGATCAGGGTGACATGAAGGTAGGGCGGCAGATGATCAAGAAAGTAATCCAGTTGCTGCAACAAGGCCGGATCGTTGAGGTAATGCACATCGTCAATCGCCACCAGCATGCTCTTTGGGCGCCGCCAAGTGCGTCCCAGTTGCGTCAACTCATCCAGCAAGCTGCGCACAGCGTTCAAAGCGTCGTCATCCACAGACAGGATGCGCGCGCTGCGCGGGCCGACTTTAGGGAATACGGACTCGAATCCCGCGCACACATAACGCCAGAATATGCCGGGAGTATTGTCTTGTTCGTCCAGGGCGTACCACAGGTAGGGGAGTTGTTCGCGATGAAGGAACTGCGCCAGCGCGGTGGTTTTGCCAAAGCCCGGCGGCGCCGACACCAATGTGACTGGCTTTCTTATTATGCCGCCAAGTCGTTGTTGCAAGGCGTCCCGAGGCAGAAGTTGCACGGGTAGCTGAGGCGGTTGCAGTTTGCTTGTGAGAATCATGATGGTTGCCGCGACGTCCTGAGTCGCGCTCAGTATCGGTCCGGCTCTAAGCGCCTCGCAAGCAAAAAGCGATAGACTGTCGTCAAAAGTGTCGAGCAATTCCCGTTTTGAATCAGATAAGTACGCCTTTTGGTGGAGGGCTGCGATGCAGGCGGCGGGCATTGCGATGCTTTCGGGCGGCGCCTATAGTGTCTCACTGGAACCCATAACAACGCATAACCATAGCTACCAGGGAGCTTAATATGAAATCACGCGCAGCAGTCGCATTCGCCGCCGGCCAGCCGCTCGAAATTGTCGAAGTGGACGTGCAAGGCCCAAAAGCCGGGGAAGTGCTGGTCAAGATTGTCGCCACCGGCGTCTGTCATACCGACGCTTATACGCTCTCAGGAGATGATCCCGAAGGACTTTTTCCCGCTATTCTTGGTCATGAAGGCGGCGGTGTGGTGATGGAAGTCGGCGAAGGCGTGACTTCCGTTAAACCGGGCGATCACGTTATTCCTCTCTATATCCCGGAGTGCGGACAATGCAAGTTCTGCGCATCCGGCAAGACCAATCTCTGTCAGGCTATCCGGGTCACCCAGGGCAAAGGCCTGATGCCTGACGGCACTTCGCGCTTCTCTTATCAGGGTAAGCAGCTCTATCACTACATGGGCACCTCCACCTTTTCCGAGTACACCGTACTGCCGGAAATCGCGCTGGCCAAAATTAATCCCAAAGCCCCTTTGGAGAAAGTCTGTCTGTTGGGCTGTGGCGTCACCACCGGCATTGGCGCGGTGTTGAATACGGCGAAAGTAGAGCCAGGCTCGACGGTGGCGGTATTCGGCCTGGGCGGCATTGGGTTGAGCGTGATTCAAGGCGCAGCAATGGCCAACGCGGGGCGGATTATCGCCGTTGACGTCAACCCGGATAAGTTCGAGATGGCGAAAGCCCTGGGCGCTACGGACTGCGTGAATCCCAAAGAGCTGTCAGCGCCAATTCAGGAAGCCCTGGTGGAAATGACCGACGGCGGCGTGGATTATTCCTTTGAATGCGTCGGCAATGTGCAATTGATGCGCGCGGCGTTGGAGTCCTGTCATAAAGGCTGGGGAACCTCGGTGATAATTGGCGTGGCGGGCGCCGGCCAGGAAATCTCCACCCGGCCCTTCCAATTGGTCACTGGCCGCACCTGGAAAGGCACGGCGTTTGGCGGCGTGAAAGGGCGCAGTCAGTTGCCGGGGTACGTGGATAAATATCTCAGCGGCGAGATCAAAGTGGACCCGATGGTCACCTACAGCCTGTCCTTGGATGACATCAATAAAGCCTTTGATTACATGCACGAAGGCAAGAGCATTCGCTCCGTCATTCTCTTTTAACGCACCGGGAGGAACCCTATGCACTTGATTCAGGAAAATAAATGCCACGGAGGATACTGGCGTCGCTATCAACACGACTCGGAGACCTGCGGCTGTTTGATGACCTTTTCCGTCTTCGTTCCGGCTGCTGCGGAGGAAGGGAAGTGCGCCACCTTGTTCTGGCTTTCCGGTTTGACCTGCACAGACCAGAACTTCGTGCAAAAGGCGGACGTGGAGGCCGCCGCCGCGGAATATGGCTTTATCGTGGTGGCTCCTGACACCAGTCCCCGCAATGTCGGCCTGGATGGCGAAGATCTCAGCTATGACTTCGGCTCTGGCGCCGGGTTTTACGTGGATGCCACGGAAGAGCCCTGGCGCGCGAATTACCGCATGTATTCCTACGTGACGGAAGAGCTGTACTCGCTGGTGGCGGATAATCTGCCCATGGACCCCGAGCGCACAGGCGTATTCGGACACTCCATGGGCGGGCACGGCGCACTGACCATCGCGCTTAAGCAGCCGGAGAAGTTTCGCTCTGTGTCTGCGTTGGCGCCGATTTGCGCGCCCATGTCCTGCCCTTGGGGTAAAAAAGCCTTGGCGGGGTATCTGGGAACCAATCAGGAAAACTGGAAAGCCTATGATTCTGTGGCGTTGATCGAGTCCGGGGCGAAAGTAAGCCGGATTCTGGTGGACCAGGGGGATAAAGACGAGTTCCTGGCGGAACAGTTGAACCCTGAGCTATTGAAGGCCGCTTGCGCGGAGAAGGACATCCCTCTGACTCTGAACTATCGCGCTGGATATGACCACAGCTACTTTTTCATTAAGACATTCATTCGCGATCATGTGAAACATCATCATAAGATGCTCAATGACGCCAATGGCTGACTGAGAATGCAGCGTAAACTTTAATTCAATGCGGAGATAAGTGGGATATGAAAGGAAGTTGTCTGTGCGGCGCCGTGCAATATGAAGTAAAGACCTTTGAAGAAAACGTGTCCCACTGCCATTGCTCCAAGTGTCGTAAGTTCCACGGTGCGGCGACGGGAACCTACGGCGTGGTGAACATGGCGAACTTTACCTGGTCCGCAGGTGAAGACCGCATCGCGGTTTACCGCTCATCGGAAACGGCGGAACGAGGCTTTTGCCCCCAATGCGGCTCCAGCCTGTTTTTCCGGTTTCTCAGCAACCCCGACTATATCGACATCGCCCTGGGAACTCTGGATGAAGAGCCGGACCACTTGCCGAAAGACCACATCTATACCGCATTCAAGGCGAAATGGTGTGTGATTGGCGATGGTTTGCCTCAGTATCCTGGGGTGCGGTTGACTTCCGACTGATTCAACCCGCCAGATAAAAGCAAGGCTTGCTAATCAGTTCCAGACTCTCGGTTACATGAAAGTCTGGAACAATTCTACATCTCGCTATAAAAGTGAGCGGTATGGGAAATAATGACGACATATCAAATAAAGTTGGCGTTTTTATATTCTATATATTTTTCGTTGTACTATATTTTAAATCTTGATAAGTGAAAGTTGGCCAGTTGGACTGCTTACTTCTTTAATCGTAATCCAAATCGGAAATTGAGTAGCGGTACGAGGTTAACGCCTCTATTTCTTCTGAGCGAAACCCACTGAATACAATAGACTCTGATATTCGCGCAAGCGTCGCAAACGCGTTCACATCATTTTCACTACCACTGTGTATTTCCCACTGATCTTCCTTGTAGCGAATAAGCGTCGATACGTCAGCCAGCTCCAGGCGGTTTTCCAACAGCTCGCTCTTTACTTTACTCAGAATAGCTTCAAAGTTGGGTAGAGACTCTCCAACGGAGACCATAGGCACGTAAACTTCCGCAAAATAGAATTCACAACCATCAACATCAATGGAGCACCCTGATAAGGGTCTGCTTTTTGTGAATGCTATCCAAATATCCATCATATTCAATGCGCCGAATTATAATAATATGAATTTAGAATATGCCTCGAAAGAACTTATCTTAGAGTCATTTGTATGAATCTGCTACGGTTTGACAGAGACCGCTCTGTGATTCTTCATAAAATCCATTAAGCGTTGTTCATCACCCATTCAGCGCCAACCCACTACACTTAATTAACCAATGTTAATCGCCTATATTGCGTTCGCGGTGGACGCCGCTTTGCGCCTCGGCGTATAAATAGGCCTAGTCCCCTCGATCAGACAGTTGCCCGGAAGTCAGATGTTAAAGAAAGTCCTGCCGTTAGCGGTGTTAGCCCTGTTTGTTGGCGTTGCCTATCTCGCCACTGAGTTGAAACCTCAGGCCAAGCCTCAAAAAGAGCATCCGCAGCCCGCTATCAGCGTTGAAACCCAGACGCTGCAAACCGAAGTGTTTCCAGTGCGCATTTCCACGTTCGGCATCGTGCAACCGCGTACGCAAAGCGCCATTGTTGCGCAGGTGTCCGGACAGGTGATCGAGGTGTCGCCGAATTTGCGGGATGGCGGCTTTTTCGCCAAAGGCGAGGTGCTGCTGAAAATCGACCCTGTGGACTATCAGGTGCAATTGCGCATTGCTGAAGGCGCCGTGACGGAAGCGAAGCTGGCGTTGGCGGAGGAAGAAGCGCGAGTGCGGCAGGCGAAGAAAGACTGGGAAAAAATCGGTGGCGTCAACAACGCCTCGGACCTTGCGCTGCGCAAGCCGCAGCTGGCTGCGGCCCAGGCCCGAGTGCAGACCGCTATCGCCCAGCATACGCAGGCGCGCATCAACCTGCAGCGGACTGAAATCAAAGCGCCATACGCCGGTCGCGTGCTCAAGAAACAGGTGGATCTGGGCTCCGTCGTGTCGCCGCAGACCACGCTGGCGGAAATTTACGCCACAGATTACGTCGAAGTGCGCCTGCCTCTCAACAATACAGATCTGGGCTTTATCGATCTGCCCGAGCAGCGCCGGGGTGGAGAGCCGCCAGCGGTGACGATTTTCAACAATCTCGCTGCCTCGAAAGAAAAGTGGCGTGGCAAGATCGTGCGGACGGAAGGTGCTATTGACGCTACGACCCAGCAGCTTTATGTGGTCGCTCAGATTGATGACCCTTTCGGGCTTCAGGACGCGAATCGATATCCTCTCAAAATAGGTCAGTACGTCAGTGCGGAAATTCAGGGACGGCGCTTGCCGGAAGCCCTGGTAGTACCCGTTTCATCTATTTATCAGGGGAGTTATGTGTACATCGCCAAAGGGGAGGTGTTGCACCGACAGAGCATTGAGATTGGCTGGCAGAGCGGTAAGTCCGCACTGATCAGCGAGGGGCTGCAGGCTGGCGACGAACTGATTCTCACCCCACTGGGACAGGTCAATAGCGGCGTGCGCATCAAACGAGCGCAGAATGAATCTGAAAAGGTGGCGCGCCGCAGTGGAGAAAAGCCAGCTGACGCAACCGGTGGAGACGTGCAGTGATCGCCTGGTTCGCTCGTAATCATGTCGCCGCCAACCTGTTGATGCTGACGATCCTGGCTTTGGGCCTGGGATCTTTGAGTCAGCGCCTGCCGTTGGAAGTATTTCCCTCTGTTGAACCCTCCACTATCTCGATTTCCGTTTCGCTTCGCGGCGCCACCCCGGAAGAAGTGGAGGAGGGCGTCAGCGTCAAAATTGAAGAAGCGGTGCAGGATCTGGAGGGCGTTGAGCAAATTGTCAGTCGTTCCTCTGAAGGCAGCGCATCCGTTACGGTCGAAGTGGACAGTGATTACGATCCCCGTGAGCTGCTGGCGGATGTGAAAAGCCGGGTGGATTCCATCAACTCCTTCCCGGGAGATGTGGAAAAGCCGGTTATCAGTCTGGCCCAGCATACCCGTGAGGTGATTACCGTCGCCATCGCCGGACCTTACCCTGAGTCGGAAATTCGCACGCTGGCGGAGCATGTGCGCGATGACATGTTGCGCCTGGACGGCGTCACTCAAGTGGCCCTGGATGGGGTGCGCAACTATGAAATTTCCATTGAAGTGCCCAAGGCGACGCTGCAGCGCTATGGCATTACGTTGCAAACCATCGCCCAGGCCATCAGCAAGAGCTCCCTGGACGTGTCTGCGGGCAATATCCAGACCGATGGCGGCGAGGTGCTGATTCGCTCCAAAGGTCAGGCCTACCGCCGCGATGACTTTGAAGATATCGTCGTACTGACCCAGCGCGACGGCAGTTTCGTGCGCGTCAGAGATCTGGCGACGGTCGTGGACGGATTTGAAGAAGGGCGCGTGCTCACCCGTTTCAACGGCCAGCCGGCGGCGTTCGTGGATGTATTCCGGGTAGGAGATCAAAGCGCCATTGGCGTCGCCGACAAGGTCAAAGAGTATATCGAGCGCAAGCAGAGCAGCCTGCCTGTCGGAGTTGAGTTAACCTACTGGCGCGACTTTTCCAAGCTGGTGAAAAAACGTCTGCAGACCCTGACGGATAACGCCATTCAGGGCGGCATTCTGGTGTTGTTGCTGTTGACGTTGTTCTTGCGGCCGTCGGTGGCTTTCTGGGTTTTTTGCGGCATCCCTATCTCCTTTATGGGGGCGTTCCTGGTGATGCCGTACTTCGGCGTGACCCTTAACATCTTCACCTTGTTCGCCTTTATTCTGGTGCTGGGGATCGTCGTGGACGACGCCATTGTCACCGGCGAAAGCGTTTATACCCACTTGCGACGTGCGGAAAATGGCTTGCAGGCGGCGATTCAGGGTACTCAGGAAGTGGCGGCGCCGGTTACGTTCGGCGTACTGACCACAATGGCCGCCTTTATGCCCATCGCCTTTATCGAAGGCGTGCGCGGTCAGTTATTCGCGCAGATAGTGGTGGTGGTGCTGCCGATTTTCGTGTTCTCGCTGATCGAGTCCAAGCTCATCTTGCCCGCTCACTTGAAGCATGTGCGCATCAACCCGGACCCTAATGCAGGTTCCCGTCTGGAGCGCTGGCAACGGGCTTTCGCCGATGGTTTTGAGAATGCGATCCTGCGTTACTATCACCCGGTATTACACTGGACCCTGCGCAATCGTTACCTGTTTTTATCGTTTGCAGTGGGCTCTTTTATCTTGTTGAGCACGTTGGTGGCGTCCGGCTGGATCAATTTTGTGTTTTTCCCCCGGGTGCAGAGCGAGATCGCCAGGGCGTCGCTGACCATGCCCCAGGGAACGCCATTTGAGGTGACGGACCGCTATGTCTCCAAGATGGCGGACGCCGCCTTTAAGCTTAAGGAGAAGTATCGCGATCCGCAGACCGGAGAAGATCTGATTCTGGATGTGCTGGCCACCAGCGGCGGCTCCAGTGGCTCCCACGTGGGCCGGGTGATATTTGAGATTGTGGCGCCGGAGGAACGGGAAACGGCGGTCACCAGTAACGAACTGGTCAATGAGTGGCGTCGCCTGATCGGCGTGGTTCCCGGCGCCGAGTCGTTGACATTCCGGGCGGAGATCGGTCGGGTGTCCGACCCCATCGACATTCAGTTTTCCGGTAATAATTTTGAGACGCTGGAGGCGGTGGGAGAGCAGGTGAAAGCACGCCTGGCGAGCTATCCCACGGTATTCGACATTACCGACAGCCTGTCCGACGGCAAAGAAGAATTGCAGGTGGAACTGAAGCCTGAAGCATACGCCCTGGGATTGAACCGGGCGGACGTCATCAATCAGATCCGGCAGGCGTTCTATGGTTATCAGGTGCAGCGTATCCAGCGGGGGCGTGACGACGTGCGCGTCATGGTGCGCTACCCACGCTCCGACCGGCAGTCAGTCAGCGATTTGCAGAGCCTGCGTATCGCCGCCTCCGACGGACGCCTGATTCCGTTGGGCGAAATCGCTGAACTCAAGCCAGGCCTGAGTCCCACCACGATCTATCGCATAGACCGTTATCGCACTATGAACGTGCGTGCGGATATCGATAAGCAGAACACCAACATGCTGGCCTTGCAGGAAGATATGACCCGCTTTCTCGACGATCTGATGCTGCAGCATCCAGATATTCAGTACAGTTGGGAAGGGGAGGCGAAAGAGCAGCGGGAGTCGTTCGGCAGTCTCAAATGGGGACTACTGTTTGTGCTGTTTATGATCTACAGTCTGTTGGCGATTCCATTTAAGTCATACGTCCAGCCGTTGATTGTTATGACTGTGATTCCCTTCGGCGGCATTGGCGCGGTGCTGGGCCATTGGATCATGGGGATGGATCTGAGCCTGACCAGTTTGTTGGGAATGCTGGCTCTGATCGGGGTGGTGGTGAACGACAGTCTGGTGCTGGTGGACTTCATCAACAAGCACCGTAATGATCGGGAGAACGGCGGCAATCTGATGACCGCAGTGCTGAATGCGGGTGTGGCCCGTTTCCGCCCGGTCATGCTCACGTCATTGACCACTTTTATCGGTTTGATGCCGTTACTGTTCGAGAAGTCCACCCAGGCGCAGTTTCTAATTCCCATGGCGGTGTCGTTGGGGTTTGGAATACTGTTCGCCACGGTCCTGACGTTGCTGCTGGTGCCCGTAAACTACGTGGTCATCGAAGATCTGAAGCGGCTGTTCCATCCCAAACAAGCACTGCGAGAAGACGCCGCCTGAAAGCGGCGTCAATTGCTCAGCCAATCCGCATCCTGGCCAAGGTAGTTGCGATATAGCTGCCGAATGGACTGGTCCTGATACATGCTCTTTAGCTCGTTTTGCAGCCGCTCCACCAAGGCGGACGACGTATTCAGGTTACAGCCCATCGCGCTTAACGTGGTGAGAAAGACATGCTCCAGCTTGATAGGAAGGCTGCTCTGATTGATGATCACCGCTGCTGAAATGGTGTCGCTGGCCCACAGGTTTACCCGTTTGAGCTGCAACTTGCGGATGTTCAGGTCGTTGCTGGAAGTGAGATCCACGTTGAAACCCAGCTTCTCCAGATACTCGCCGACCCCGCTACCCAGATAACTGCCTATCACCAGGGGTTTGGCGTCGTTGAGCGTGCGGATATTGTAATTATCCGTCAGGTTGGAATAGAAACCGTGCCGGGTGATGAGAATCGGGCTGACCCATTGAAACAAGGCTTCTCGCGCCTGACTGCGCTCAATCGCCAGCACACAGTTATTAGCCTCAGACAAAGCGGTGACATAAGCGCGTTTGGGGGGCAGAAACAGAATGCTGTAGTCCACTTCCACGCGTTGGAACAGCATGTTAAGGATGTCGATGGCCAGGCCCGCCGGCCGGTCATTACGCAGCTCCATAAAAGGTGGCTGCGCATACGCCAGCACTTGAATTTTCTCTCCTTCCGCGAGAGCGGGAACGGAGTGAAGCAGGACCCAGGTTACGCAAGCGGCCAGCAGTCGCGTCATGGGACTAATTCCAGACTTTGATTGACTCTTCATAGCTTAACGTCTTTCCAGGAGGATGTTCGTTGCGTTCCGGTTTGGGAGCTCCCGGGGCCTTCAGCCAGAACTCGCGGGAGGATTCCGGATTCAGGCGGGGCGAACAGACGCCGGGTTCTTCCCGTCCCACTGTGTCCAGGCCTCGGTCCATCGCTCGGGCGAGATCCTGCATGACCTCGTTCACCGGGCGGTTGCCCTCCAGCGCCAGAGAAATATATTTCCACCACAAAGGCGACAGCTTGGCGTAATTGGGCACGTTGGAGCCGGTCGGCGTCCAGTAGTTGCGGGCGTTGGAGCGATAAAACTCCACCAGACCGCCTAGCATGGGGGCTTTCTGCGTCATGACCGACGAGTTGATGTCAGACAGGCGGATGGGCGTGAGCCCCATCAGGGTTTTCTTGAGAGAGACTGTTTTGGATACGGTGAATTGAGCGTAAAGCCAAGCTGCCCGGCGACGGTCTGCGGGAGTATTTTTCAGCAGCGTCCAGGAACCAGCGTCCTGATAGCCGGACTTCATGCCTTCCTCCCAGTAAGCGCCTACAGGGGAGGGGGCGATGCGCCATTTAGGCGTACCGTCTGCGTTGACGATGGGCAGGCCGGGTTGCGTGGCCTGGGCGACGAAGGCGGTGTACCAGAATATCTGCTGCGCGATCTGCCCCGTGCCGACCCAGCCGCCAGCCTCAGTGAATGTCAGGTTCGCCGCCTGAGGCGGCGCGTATTTAAACCAGTCGACGAATTTGCGGATAGCGTAATTCGCCGCCGGGCTGTCCAGCGCGCCGCCGCGTTGCACGCTGGCGCCCACCGGGCGGCAGCCCTCCACCCGGATGCCCCAGTCGTCCACGGGAGCGCCATTGGGAATGCCCCGATCTCCCATGCCCGCCATGGACAGCCAGGCGTCGGAGATGCGCCAGCCCAGAGACGGATCGGTTTTGCCATAATCCATGTGTCCCCAGACCGGGTGGCCATCCAACTCCTTAACGTGAACGGTGAAAAACTCCGCAATGTCCTCGTAGGCGGTCCAGTTGACCGGCACACCTAATTCATAGCCGTACAGGCTGCGAAAGCGCTCGCGCAGGTCCTTGCGGTTGAACCAGTCATAACGATACCAATACAGGTTGGCGAATTGCTGGTCGGGAAGTTGATAGATCTTGCCGTCGGGCGCAGTCGTGAAATTGAGACCGATAAAATCCTGTAGATCCAGCGTCGGCAATGTGACAGAGGCCCCGTCCTGCTTGATATAGTCGGACAGAGCGACTACCGCGCCGCTGCGATAGTGAGCGCCGATCAGGTCGGAATCGCTGATAAAGGCGTCGTAAATATTGATCCTGGTTTCGATTTGAGAAAGCAGTTTGCGGACGAGATCGTCTTCCCCCGTGATTTCATGTACGACGCGGATGCCGGTAATGTCTTCGAAGGCTTTGGAGAGAATGTTGGCTTCATACCAGTGCGTGTCGATCGTCTCTGACACCACATAAATGGTCATGCCGCGAAAAGGCGATGCGGCCTGATGAAACCACGCCAGCTCAGCGGCCTGCTCTTTCCTGCTGAGAGTGGAAACGGAAAATTCCCCGTCCAGCCAATAGGAGACGGTTTCCTCCGAGAGCTTGGGCGCTGCGAGGACATCGCCGCACAACGCGAGGCAGAGCACTCCGGAGGCGAGGATTTTGGGCGCCGCGGATGCGCTGCGACACCGTATGTTGGAAAGCACCGGGATTGAACGCTCGCTTGTCTTTGGGGGTTATTATTGTCGATCTAATACAACAATCTAGCCCAATATGCGGCTTCCATCCATGATCTGCATCCGAAAAGCGGTTGAAAGTTGTTAAATTACAGTAGTTAAGCAGGTTACCTTGAGCGGTGCAGAGAGAGGCGCATTTCGTTCAACAAGTGCCTGCGTAACGCGCCGCCAAGTCCCAGGTTGAGATCCGGTTGACGGTGATTGGCCAGATGCAGAATCTGCTGATAATACCAGGCCGCCTGAGCCTGATTGTTGAGCGCCCGTATCAGTTTAGAAGGGCTTTGAGGCCCCCAGTAGCCGGCCAGCGCCAGTTCTTTCTCTGTCGGGTGCGTCCGGGCGATAGCGCCGGCGAACAGCTTGCGGGGGAAATCCGGATCTGTGCAGAAGGGGCGGGCGACGCCGATCATCTGTGTCGCGCCGGCGGCGATGGCGTCATTCATGCCGGGACGACTGCGGAAACCGCCTGTGACCATCAGCGTCGTCGTCACCGCTTTGGCGACCGCTTCCGCATATTCCAGGAAAAACGCCTCCCGACGCCAGGCTCCGGCGGGGCGCTTATCGCTCTCTGTGGCCAGAAATGCGGGGTTTTCATAGGCTCCGCCCGACAGCTCCAGTAAATCCACGCCAGCCTGTTGCAGCCAGCGCGCAACTTCTACGCACTCCTCAATAGCGAACCCGCCCTGCTGGAAATCGGCGGAGTTCAGTTTCACCGCGACGGGAAAGTCGGCGCCGACCTGCGCCCTGACTTCCGCTACGGTCGCCAGCAGAAAACGGGCGCGATTCTCCAGCGATCCCCCCCAGTCATCTTTGCGTTGGTTGGTCAGGGGCGATAAGAACTGGCTGCCCAGGTAGCCATGGGCGCTGTGTATCTGCACCCCGGTGAAGCCGGCTTCTCGCGCCAGTGCGGCGCTGACGCCAAAGCGGCGGATAATGGCTTTGATCTCGCTGTCCGGCAGAACGCGGGGCATGGCGAAATTACCCGCCATGCGTAATTGCACGGCTGAAGGCGCGACGGGTTTGCTATTGCTGAACCGGGAGCATTGTCGCCCCGGATGATTGAGCTGCATCCACAGATGAACGTCGCATTCGGTAACCACCTCCGCCCACAGGCGAAAACGGGAGAGGCCGTCGGCATTTTCCAGCACCACGTTGCCGCTGCGTTCCAGATAGCGACGATCCACCATGACATTGCCGGTGATCAGGAGCCCGGCGCCGCCTTCCGCCCAGCGTTGGTACAGTTGGTTGAGCTGCGGCGTCGGGAGATCATCGCCGTCCGCCAGTCCCTCGGTCATCGCTGATTTGGCGATACGGTTGGGAATCACGGCGCCGCAGGGCAATGTCAGCGGCGAAGCGATATTCGCAGCGACGGCGGGCGTGGGCGTTGAAGCGATGGCGAGGGACATGGATGGCTCCTGACAACCTGATCTGAAATCGAGATGCCGCTCTGGCTATGCAGTGATGTGTTGGCGGCATGGAGTTTATAACCGCAAATGCGTTCAGGCGCCAGTATCTGGAGGTGTGGCGGGGGGTATCAGGCGTCGTTGTTGCCGGCGCCTTCCGGCGTCTCGCTCGTGGAGGGGCGTCGGTTGGAGCGTTTATCGTCCCAGCTAAGGTTTTTCGGATCGTACCAGCCGATACTGTGCAATACTGCCTGACGGGTATGCTCGGAGAGGGTGTCCCAAAGCGCCTGGAAGTTTTCCAGGCCGCGCTCGCGGCGGACGGCGACTTTACTGTTGAGCTCGGATGTAATGGTGGGAAGACGCAAGGCGTCGCCCAACTGCCCGGGTCTGACGATTACCTGCCCCCACACTTTTTTCTTGTGAGTGCGCGCGGCCAGCACCTGTTTCAGTGCGTCGGCGGCGAGGCGGGCGGTGATGATATCGAAATCTTCGCTGAGCATAACAATCATGTTGGCGATCATAAAAGATCGCAGTATCGCAAAACGTATAATTTTAGCACGCTTCCTCAGGGATTGCGTCAGTGGGTGAGCATCTATAAATTGTCATATTTCAGTCATATGACACTGTTAGGTTGACGTGGTTTGCTGACCTGAATCGGCGACGGGGTCTTTTGTCCCGCGCTTTACTGGGAAATAAGGAAAGATCATGAAGAAAGTATTTAAGAGAGCATCCCTGACGTTATTAATCGGCGCTTTGGCAAGTAGTGTCGCCAATGCTGAAACTTTACGATTGCTGACCTGGGGCGGTTATGCTCCGGACGAAGTGGTGGCGCAGTTCGAGAAGGAAACCGGCATCGACGTGGAAGTCACCAAATCCAACAATGAAGATATGATCTCCAAACTGCGCGCCACCGGCGGCTCCGGATTCGATCTGGCGCAGCCGAGCCAGGATCGCGTCACCAGCGCCCAGGCGGACTTCAACATCTACAAACCCATCGACCTGTCTAAAATCGACGCCGACAAATTCATTCCCTCCATGCTGGAGGCGACCCGCAAGAACACCTTACTGGACGGCAAAGTGTACGGCGTTCCTCACGTTTGGGGCACCAGTGGCCTGATCGTCAACCGCAAAAGCGCGCCTGCGGTGGCGGACTACACCGATCTGTGCGCGGCCGGCCTGAACGGCGACGTGTCCTACCGCTTGAAGCGTCCAACGCTGATTGGCTTTGCTTTCGCCATGGGCGAGGACCCGTTCTCCGCTTACAGCGACAAAAACAAATACCAGGCCATTCTGAATAAAGTCGAAGAAAAACTTATTTCCTGCAAAGGCGCGGTGAAAACTTATTGGAGCGGCGGCGACGACCTGCTCAACCTGATTCGCTCCGGTGAAGTCAAAGCCGCTATGGCCTGGGACTCCGGCGGCTGGAAGCTGAACAGCGAAATGCCGGACGTCACTTTTGTAGCGCCGAAGTCCGGCGCGCTGGGTTGGATCGACACCTTTGCGCTGCCGCGTAAAACCAAAGCGGAAGACGCCGCCTATAAGTGGATCAATTTCGTGATGCGTCCAGACATCGCGGCGAAAATCACCGAATCCGCCGGTAACTTCACTGCCTCCAAAGGCAGCGACGAGTACGTCAACGCCACGCTCAAGAAGCAGTTTCAGGAAAGCTTTTCCACGCAAGCCGTGGATAACATCAAATGGTATCCGCCGGTGCCTCCCGGCCTGGAAGAGATGGAAGGCAAGGTTCTGGATCGGGTGAAAGCCGCCAGACTGTAACTCCCGGTACTCTGTTGTCATAACGAAACTCCCGTCACGATGCGTTCGTATCGTGACGGGCTGCTTTTTTCTGGCGAGATCGACGAAGGCAAGCCCGGTTTATGATACTGTCGTTGGGCGCGCCCACCGTCGTCATGCGCCGACCAACTTCAGTGTGTAAGTACGCCTATGTCCGATCCAGTCACCACCTCCTTCGACCTTGAGTGTCGTAACGTCAGCAAGAATTTCGCCGCCTTTACAGCAGTGAACGACGTCTCCTTCCAAATACCTCAAGGCAGTTTTTTTTCCATCCTTGGCCCTTCCGGGTGCGGCAAGACCACTTTGCTGCGCATGCTGGCGGGATTTCAGCAGCCTGACATGGGGGATATCCTCATCAAGGGGCGCTCAGTGTTGGATACGCCGCCAAACAAGCGTCCAGTGAATATGGTGTTCCAGCACCTGGCGCTGTTCCCCAACATGACGGTGGCGGAAAATGTGGCTTATGGTTTGCGCCGCAGAAAAGCGCCGCGCCATGAGATAGAGGCGTTGGTGAAGGATATGTTGGCGCGAGTGGGATTGCCGGATTCAGGCGGCAAGCGTATTGATCAGCTATCCGGCGGACAAAAACAGCGTATCGCCATCGCTCGATGTCTGGTGTTGAAACCGGATGTCCTGCTGCTGGATGAGCCGCTGGGGGCGCTTGACCTGAAGCTGCGCGAACAGATGAAAGTAGAGCTGAAGCACCTGCAGGAAAAGTTCGGAACCACGTTTGTTTATATCACCCATGACCAATCCGAAGCATTGGTTATGTCCGACCATATTGCGGTGATGAACAAAGGGCGTTTCGAGCAAGTAGGTACGCCGCAAGAACTGTATTACCAGCCTGATACCGCATTTGTCGCCAGCTTTGTCGGCGACAGCAACTGCTGGCGCGGAACCTTGGTCAGTCGTGACTCAGAAGGCGCGGCGATTCGTACGGCGAGCGGGTTGCAATTTCGTGTGGAGGGCGCACTGGAGAATCTGCAGCAGGGACAGGAAGCGCAGGTATTCTTGCGGCCTGAGGCGGTGAAAATCGAGTTGACGTCTGCGTCGTCGCATAGTGATGCGGGCGCCGGCCGCGGAGGGGAAAATCGTTTCGACGGCGTGGTGGACGCGGTATTGTTCGATGGCGCGCGCAGTCAGGTGCAGGTGAGCCTGGAGCATAGCAGCGAATCCATCTCCGTGGCGCTGCCGCAAACGCCAATGTTCCACAATATTGGTAAAGGCCAGCGAGTGCTGTTGTCGTGGGCGGCTGGCCAATGTAGCTGTTTTCCAGTGTAAGGGGGCGCCATGAAACCCCAACACTTCAAATTCGGACTGGCGTTGCTGCTGACGCCGATTCTGCTGTGGCTGACGCTGCTGATCGCGCTGCCTCATGTGGATATGGCGCTGATTTCTCTGCGTGAACGTGTTTCCGCCGGAACCTATGCGTTCAGTTGGAGCAATTACACCGCCTTCTTCACGGAGCCGCTGTATTGGCGCACTTTCACGCGCACGGCGGTGATGTCGATAATGGCGACCGCTTTAACGCTGCTGATTGCATTCCCGATTTCCTTTTACATCGCCAAGGTGGCGCGTGGAAGACTGCGGCCATTGTTATTTCTGTTGTGTCTGGTGCCGTTCTGGGTCAGCGAACTGGTGCGGACTTACGGTTGGATGATCCTGTTGCGGGAAACCGGTGTGCTCAGCTCTTTGCTGCAATGGCTGGGCTGGGTGGACGGCCCGGTGGAGATGCTGTATCAGGACGCCACCATAATGGTGGGACTGGTGTATACGTCCATGCTGTTTATGGTGGTGCCGCTGGTGTCCACCCTGGACAGCCTCGACGACAGCCTGATTGAAGCGGCTTATGATCTGGGCGCAGGTCACTGGCGAGTTATGCGCGATGTGGTGATTCCCCATGCAGCGCCGGGCATTGTCAGTGGCTGCATCGTGGTGTTCATGCTCACTCTGGGCAATTATCTGACGCCGACTTTACTGGGCGGCAAAGACAGCCTTTGGTTCACCGAACAGATCTACACCCAGTTCATTACCCGTTTTAACTGGGAGCAGGGTTCCGCTTTCGGAATATTGCTGCTGATCCTGTCTTCGTTGATTGTCTGGATCGGGTTGCGTCTGTCGCGGCAGTCCTTCACCAAAGTGATGAGCTAAGGAGTCTTTTTATGCTGACCTCAATTCCGTCCAGCCGCTATTTTCGCGGCGCTTATCACGCTTATGTGGTGGCGTTCTTTGTTTATCTGGCTGCCCCGCTGACGGTGGTGGCGGTGTTTGCGTTCAATGACTCCCTGTTTCCGGCGATGCCGTGGAAAGGCGCGACTCTGGATTGGTTTCTGGGGGAAAAGTCGCCCCAGCTCGGCATCTTCCATGACACCGAATTGCTGGAAAGCATTCTGGTGAGCTTGCAGGTGGCGGTGTGCACCACCATAGCCAGCTTGGCGTTGGCTACCTGTAACGCCTTCCTGTTCGAGCGGCACGACTTTCCCGGTAAAAATCTGCTGTATGTGTTGATGCTGACGCCGCTGGTGATTCCTGGAGTGATTCTTGGGGTGTCAGTGCTGGTGTTCAGCAGCAGCATCGCCAACTGGGTGGAGGAAACTTTCTCCTATGATCTGGAAGTACTGCGGCCGGGACTGGTCCTGGTAGTGATTGGGCAGTTTGCATTTATCACCACTATCGCCACCCTGGTGATTTCCGCGCGGCTGCGTAAGTTTGACGTCAGCCTGGAGGAGGCGGCGCTGAATCTGGGGGCCTCGCACTTTGATGTATTGCGCACTATTACGCTGCCGTTCCTGAAACCAGCGCTGGTCGGCGCCGGCATTGTCAGCTTTCTGATGTCTTTCGAAAACTTCAACACCACGCTGATGCTGGTGGGATCGGACGCGCCTTTGACCATCGCCATGTTCGACCGCCTGCGGGAAGGTTCAACTCCGGCGCTCAACGCAGTGTCTCTGCTGCTCATGGCGGGTTCCGGCGGACTGGCGGCGTTGTCGATCTTCGTGCGGCGTAAGGAAGAATAATCAGGGGGCGGCGGCGCGAGCTGAATTAAGGGGAAAGTCATTTTCCCCTTAGCGGATTGACGAACGCCGCCGCGGCGTCTGAGTAAACCATAAAAAAAGGCTGCAAAGGCAGCCTGAATGTCGCTCTAAAACTTGGTGATCGCTGTTTAAGGAAGCCGAATGTTTACAGAGCCTTCTTTTCAGTGGCCGAACCGCGTGGAAATCCTTTCCGGCCACTGTTGGAATCAGTGTAGGCGATGATCGTTGCAGGGATGTGACAGCTCAGGAAATTCGCTTGTGTATCAATCCATTGAATTTTGCGTCGGTGTCGGCGAAACGTCGGGCCGCCTGCTGATCCGCTTTTTCCCATAACGTCTGTTGTGCGGCGCATAGCTCCAGGCGGATCTGCTCGCGTCCGTTGACGTTCGCATCCGCTACGGCGTGCTCCAACAGATTCAGGTCGTTGGCGTCGCCCAGTCCTTCAGTGACTTTCTTCAGGCCGTTGTGAAGGCGGCGCAGGGATTTGTTCCATGTGGGCTTGATCACGCGTAGCGCGTACATCAGATCTTTCAGGCGTTTGCGCAGTTCGTGGCGGTCCTCTGCGTCGATGCCGCCCTGCACACGCTGAAACTCGTGCTGTCCTCGCCTGTACAGGCGCGTCAGACGCGCGCTGAGCCATTCGGCGTCAATGTTATTGGACCAGGGACGCTGTTGCAGCAGGTCTTTGTGCTTTAAAAGCTCGCAATTGGTTTCCTGCAGTAACTTCTGGGTTTGCTCTCGATCAGGCGCCGGAACCCGTTCCGCCTCTTGCTGAATGAACACGCTGATTTTGTTGATATCCGGGTGCGGAGGCAGAGAGGCGGCGAATCCCTTCCAGGCATTGAGCATGACGAATCGGTCGCGATAGGGCGCGAGGGCATGGGCGGTAGTTCTTAGGGTTTGTCGCAGCTCATCGTGGGCTTCATGACAGGCGGGTTTGAGCAGCCGCAATAGCGCACGCAGTTCTTTGATCAGCTTGCGGGCGTTGTGCACGGCGGAGTCAAAGTCGAAACGGGTTCTGATCAGCTCCAGCGCCAGGTCATTGATCAGACTCTCCAGATAGCGCTGCAGCTCCTGCTCCAGAGGCTTGTCGAAGCGCGTTTGATAACGCATAAGAGTTTGATTTCCAGAGTTAAACGAATAATCTCTACAGTCCTTTCAGGGCGTCCCCAGAGCAACGATATCACCCCGCGTGGCGGGCTGTCTGCATGAGACTATACTTAAGGTATTTCTTCTCAGACCCTGAGACCGACTAACGGAGCCGGCTAAATGTCGTTGTATTTGACAAAGGCGCGCCAAGCTTTGTGGGGCGTCCTATGCCTAATTCTTCTCAGCGGCTGGGCTGAGGCGGTGGAATATACTCTTGTGACAGGCAAGGACTCTTATCCCCCTTTCAGCGGGGAAGATCTGCCTAATGGCGGCTTGGTGACGGAGATTATTCAGGCTGTGCTGGAGCGCAGCGGCGCAGGCGTCAAGATAGAGTACCTGCCCTGGAACCGTGGCTTCCGGATGGCGGAGGCGGGTGACGTGCTGGGCACATTCCCCTATGTCAAAGATCGCGACCGTGTGGACGCCTTTTATTTTTCTTCGCCATTGTATGTGACGGTGGAGCTGTTCTTCGTCCGTCGCGATGAAGAGATCAAATACACCGACGACGAAGATCTGGCCGGACTGGTGTTATGCCGTCCCCTGGGATATAGCCTGGAGAGCGTTGAACCGCTGTTGGAGAAGAATATCGTCAGGCTCTGGACACCCAATGACCTGGAAACCTGCTTCCAGCTGCTGGAAAGTAAGCGCGTGCATCTGGTGCCGATTGGGGTGAGGGTGGGTCGCTCCACCATTGAGCGGCTCTTCGGGGATTCCGAGCATTTTCGGGTGCTGTCCAAACCCTTGCAGGTCAACGGGTTACATCTCATCATTTCCCGTCGTCGTCCAGACGCAGAAAGCGTCATGACGAATTTCAACAAAACCCTGTCGGAGATGTGGAAGGAAGGGGCGATCAGGAAAATTTATGACAAGCACCACACTCAGATGCCGACAGATGAGTTGTTAAAAGCGGCGCCTTAGGCGCCGCATGTCAGCAGGGTTAGCGGCAGTCCGCGCAGAGCAACACGCCTTTCTGTCCCGGGGAAGGCAATTCAATCTCGCTGTCGGAAGAGCTCATGGATAAGTATCCGCCTCTTGCGTTGGAGATGCCTGTCGGCCAGGAGTAGGTCAGGTCGACATCGCAAGCGCCGCCGGGAGGCAACTGCATGGCGTACTGGCCATTACTGGCGTTGCTGATGCACGTCGACGACAAGCCGTAAGTCCCCCAGCTTCTTTTAGCGATAATCTCATCAATATAGCTGAGTTGCAGCGCGAGGTTGGCGTTCTTGCCGCCCTGGTTGGCGAACGTCAGCGTACGGCTGCATTTCTTACCGGGATTGCACCCGTCCAGCATGACTTCGCCCACGCCGGCGCTGTTTACGTCCAATCCGTCAACCGTTACTTTCGAGCTAAGAGTCGGTTTGAACTCAGGGCTGAACAAAGTCAGGTTGCTGGCGCGATCCCGGGTTCTGATGCGCACTTTGTAGGTCACATCCGGTTTCCAGGTCCAGCTCGCGGCGAACTCCAGCGAGTTAGCGCCATTCTTCTGAGTGTAGCTAGGCGTAAGATTGGTCACTAGAGTATTACCCTGGTATAAATCCAGGCTTACGCGACTGCTCTCGCCAGTCCAACGCCAGATGACGCTCAGCTTTTCCCCGGAAGAGACGGGAGGGGCGATCAGCATTTCCGGCTTTTTCAGTTCAAAAGCAGGGCTCAGGCTCTTTTTACCTGGGTTCAGGGTGTCGCTGACGCGGATTTTGTACTCGCCCACCTGGTTGTAGGTCGCGTTCCAGACCAGGGTGTTGACGCCGTTGTTAAGCCCGCCACTGGACGTGATTGTCTTGATTTTGGCTTCATTACTCGCTTTGACTAGATCTACGGTAGCGTAGCTGCCTGCGTCAAAGCACTCGGCGCGCCAGCTGATCGGCAGCTTTTGTCCAACGAAAGCCGGATTCGCCGCACTGACGTCACTGATGCGGGTGGGGCAGGGCGGTTCTCTGTCCCAGGTGGCGGTAATGTCGTAGGCGACGCCATTGAGTACATCCAACTGGCCGGAATATTCCGAGTTAGTGGAACGGTCCGCAGTGACAGAGGTGGCGTTTTCAACGCTGACGTACCACTCCCCGTAAGTCAGATTGTCGATCTGCAGCGTCTTGTAGTTTCCTGCGTCAGTGAGCGCCACATCGGCGTTGCTGGCGAAGGCGGGTGCGCCTTTCTTCAGGTACAGGTTAAAGTCGTAGCCATACTCGCCGTTCAGCTCGATGGTCAGGTACTTCTTACGCGGATCTTCAACGTTGATCTTGAAGTGGTGATATTGCTTGTCGCCGATCTTGATATGGCTGGCGTCGTAGTGCCCAGTGTTTTCATCCATATAGCGGGTGCGACCGTTTTCCAAGTCGCCTTTGATGCGCACTTGGGGCGTATAGCTCCCGTCCAGACTGCCTTTGATCGCCAGCGCATACATGGCTTTCGTCAACTCCTCGGCCCTTTCTCCCTGACTTTTCTCAGGATGTCGGCCGCTAAGCACTAAGGTTCCGCTGTGTGGATTATTCAGGTCGCGCCAGCTCCAGACGGCGGGAAGCTGGCCCGCCCGTCCCAGGATTTCCACGCCTTCAGGATATTGGTTGGACGGCGTTTTCATTATGTAACCGCCTCCAAGGCTCCAGATATAGGGAACCTCTCTGTACCCGAGAAAATCGGAAAGAGCGTCCGTTAGGTAGACTGTTTCGGTGGAGTCCGGCAAGGGAAGGCTTTGACCCGGATATAAGCGCAGTCCATTGACGGAAGAGCCCGCCATGCTGGCGCCGGCGCAGAAGCCGACATACCCGCCGCCGTTTTTCACAAAGTCCTGAATGTTCTGGGCGCCGGTGCGCTGAACGGGGCTCAACGTTTCGTGTAGTATGCCTGTGTGCACACTGCCGCCGCTCGGTGTCGTCGAAGTACTTAAAAACGAGGCCGCACCGATATTCAACATGCGGTAACGGGGCGCTCCATCGGGGTACAGAAGACGGCCGTTAAGGTCGATATCCGAGCCGATGAACTTTTCTATGAACTCCTGTCTGTCTTCCTCGTCCACTTCACCGGTCAAGATGTCGTAGGCGTTATAGCTAAGCGTCTCATAGGATAATCCCAGTGACTCAAAGTGCCTGGCAGGCGAGGCGGATATACCGGGACCTCCGTCGATCAGGGCGTCTTTATAGAATCCTTCTCCCGTTGGAATTGAGAAATTGGTCAACTGGTCTGCGTTGGCCTGACTGGCGAGGAGCAGGGAGGAAACAAGTATTTTCAGCGGTAGTCCAACCGCCTTTTTATAAGAGCGTGCTTGCATAATGATTCCCTAAATTAAGCAATGAAGATATCAATCGTCGATGTCTCAGCCGGTCGCCGCCGGCTAGTGAGCGATCTCTCGATTGGGTTTCAGCGCTTTCAATGATAGGGAGGGCGAGAACGGCGGGATTGTAAAAATATGACGTTAGTTATCGGTCAGTGAACATAGAGCCGAAAAGGCGGGTTTAAGGCCCGCCGATACGTAATAATCAAAAGAGTGGTGCGCAAGAGGGTTATTAGAGCGCCAGTAAGCCCTGTTTGCTCAACCAGTCGCGGACAGCGAGACCGGCGCCGAAGTTCCAGGGTTTGAGTTTTTCCGGCGGGATGCGCTTGTACTCGGCGAGTTCGTCGCCCAGTTGGATTTCTCCGTTACAGCGCACATGGAACGCCAGGATCAGTTGATTCTGCTCATGGAAGGCGTAGTAGCCGATAAAGTTTGCGCTTTCTCCGGTCAACCCAAGCTCTTCGGAGACTTCGCGCAGAGCGCAACGCTCAGGCGACTCCCCGGACTCCAGAAAACCGGTTTGAATGGACAGCATGCCTTGAGGCCAGGTTTTATTGCGGGCGAGGATGATGTCGCCCTCGTGTTCCACCAGCATGGCCACGACCGGCGTTGGGTTGTCCCAGTGTACATAGTCGCAGCCGTCGGAAGCGCAGCAACGCCGCGCTTTGCCGTCTATCTGGCGGGTCGTCAGGTTGTCGCCGCAGAGCGGGCAGAAATGGAAGTTCATGGCCGCCGGCTCCAGGCATGCCTGTCGGCGGCGTCAGTCATGAGCGTCTTCCTCCTCTTCTTCGCCATGTTGCGGGCAACTGAAGCTGCGCAGGGTGACCTCGCCATCCACGGAATTGAGGTGAATGTCGAAGCCCCACAGGCGATGGACATGACGCAGCACTTCATACACGTCTTTTTCGTACAGAGGGACACGATCGAAGGGCGTGTGCCGCAGGGTCAGCGAGCGATCGCCGCGCACGTCCACATCCCATACCTGGATATTCGGATCGCGATAGCTCAGGTTGTACTGCCGCGCCAGTTGCTCGCGTACAGCGCGATAGCCGTTGTCGTCATGAATGGCGGTAACGTGGTATTCGCTGTCCATCTCGTCATCCAGGATGTTGAAAAACTTGAAGTCGCGAATCACTTTCGGCGACAGAAACTGCAGAATGAAACTCTCATCCTTGAAGTTGCGCATGGCGAAGTGCAGCGTCTCCAGCCAGTCTGAGCCGGCGATATCCGGGAACCAGGCTTTGTCTTCCTCCGTAGGCTCCTGACAGATCCGTTTGATGTCCTGGAACATGGCGAAACCCAGCGCATAGGGATTGAGACCGCTGTACCAGGGGCTGTCGAAAGGAGGCTGATATACCACGGACGTATGGCTTTGCAGGAATTCCAGCATGAAGCCGTCGGTCACCAGCCCTTTGTCATACAGTGTATTGAGCAAGGTATAGTGCCAGAAGGTGGCCCACCCCTCGTTCATGACCTGTGTTTGGCGTTGGGGATAGAAATACTGTGCGATCTTACGCACGATGCGTACGATTTCCCGTTGCCAGGGCTCCAACAGGGGGGCGTTTTTCTCAATGAAATAAAGAATGTTTTCCTGTGGCTCTGAGGGAAAACGGCGTTTCTTTTGGGCTTCTTTCTCTCCTGGTTTGGAAGGGATGGTGCGCCACAGATCGTTGACCTGCTTCTGCATGTACTCTTCCCGATCCCGCTGCCGGCGTTCTTCTTCCGCGGCGGAAATGGGAGCAGGGCGTTTATAGCGGTCCACCCCATGATTCATGATGGCGTGACAGGAGTCCAGAATTTGCTCCACCGCTTCGACCCCATGACGCTGCTCGCACTGGGCGATGTAGTTCTTGGCGAAGATCAGGTAGTCGATGATCGCGCTGGCGTCGGTCCAGGTGCGGAACAGGTAGTTGCCCTTGAAAAAGGAGTTATGCCCATAACAGGCGTGGGCGATAACCAGCGCCTGCATCATCACGGTGTTTTCTTCCATGAGGTAAGCGATGCAGGGGTTGGAGTTGATGACGATTTCGTAGGCCAGACCCATCTGGCCGCGTTTGTAGAGTTTTTCCGTTTGCAGGAACTGTTTGCCGAAGGACCAGTGGTGATATCCCACAGGCATGCCCACGGAAGAGTAAGCGTCCATCATCTGTTCGGCGCTGATGATCTCCACTTGGTTGGGATAGGTATCCAAACCGTATTCTTCCGCGCATTTACGAATTTCTTCGTCATAACGGTTGATAAGCTCAAAGGTCCACTCGGAACCTTCGGATATGGGCCTGCGATCGGCAGGCGGAGCGGCGTTGGTATGTTCAATCGCTTCAGGCATAGTCCACCTGCTTCTGGAACAGCTTGCGGAATACCGGGTAAATATCGCCTACGTCCATAATCTGTTGCATGGAGAAGCGTTCCCGGAAGGCTTCAGTGAGCTTTTCATACTCATGCCAGAGCATTTGATGCTCGTGGGGCGTTATTTCGATGTAAGAATAATATTGCACGTAGGGGAGGATGGACTCCGCCAGCAGTTTGCTGCAGCGGGGGGAGTCGTCGTTCCAGTTGTCGCCGTCGGAGGCTTGCGCGGCGTAGATATTCCAGTCGTCAGTGGGATAGCGCGCCTCCATGATCTCCCGCATCATCTGCAAAGCGCTGGAGACGATAGTGCCGCCGGTTTCCCGTGAGTAGAAGAACTCTTCTTCGTCCACCTCTTTGGCGCTGGTGTGGTGGCGGATGAACACCACTTCGATCTTCTCGTAATTACGCTTCAGGAACAGGTACAGCAGGATGAAAAAGCGCTTGGCGATGTCCTTATGGGTCTGGCTCATAGAGCCGGACACATCCATCAGGCAGAACATAACCGCCGCAGTGGCCGGCTGTGGTTGTTTGACGTGTTGGTTGTAGCGAATGTCGATCTCATCAATGAAGGGAATGCGCTGTACGCGGCCTTTCAACCGCTTGATCTCTTCTTCCAGCGCGCGGATTTGATCTTCTTTGCTGAACACGGGGTCCGGGGTTTCCGGCGTGCGTTTCAGCGCTTCCAGTTGCTCCTCCATGTCGGAAATTTTCTTGCGGGTGTTGCCGGATAAGGCCAGACGGCGGGCGTAAGCGCCGCGCATACTGCGAATGACGTTGATTTTGGCCGGCGTGCCGTGCGTGGTGTAACCGGCGCGGACGAATTTGTAGTTGGCGGTGTCTTTCAGTTGCTTCTGCACCAGGTTGGGCAGAGCCAGGTCCTCAAACATGAAGTCCAGAAATTCTTCCTGGGAGATCTGAAAAACAAAGTCGTCGATGCCTTCGCCCTGGTTGCTGGCTTTGCCCTGACCAGAGCCGCCTCCGCCGCCGCCCCCTGGCGGCCGCGGAATGCTGTCTCCGGTGACGAACTCTTTATTGCCGGGATGGGTGACCGAACGACGGCCACCCTTACCATGCCTGAACGTCGGCTCGCTGATATCCTTGCTGGGGATCGAAATACTTTCCCCGCGGTCAATGTCGGTAATGGACCTTTTGTTGACCGCATCCGCCACCGCTTTCTTGATGTGTTCGCGATAGCGGCGCAGGAAGCGCTGTCTGTTGATGGCGCTCTTGTTCTTGCCATTGAGTCGACGGTCGATGATGTGGGTCATACCCATAATGGACCCTCACGTTATTGCGACTTGCGAACCCGTAGATACCACTCGCAAAGTAAACGCACTTGTTTTTCAGTATAGCCACGCTCGATCATGCGCCGCACAAATTCCTGGTGTTTCTTCTGGTCCTCCTGGGACGCTTTCGGGTTGAACGAGATGACCGGCAACAGGTCTTCCGTGTTGGAGAACATTTTCTTCTCAATCACGGTGCGCAGTTTTTCATAACTGAGCCAGGACGGGTTTTTGCCGTTGTTGTTGGCCCGCGCCCGCAGGACGAAATTAACCACTTCGTTGCGGAAATCTTTCGGGTTGCTGATGCCGGCCGGTTTCTCAATTTTCTCCAGTTCGTCGTTGATGGCGGCGCGGTCAAAGATCTCGCCGGTCTCAGGGTCGCGGTATTCCTGATCCTGAATCCAGAAATCGGCGTAGGTGACATAACGGTCGAAAATGTTCTGACCATACTCGGAGTAAGACTCCAGATACGCAGTCTGAATTTCCTTGCCGATAAACTCGACATAATGCGGCGCCAGAGACTCTTTGATGAAGCGCAGGTAGCGGTCATGCGTCTCCTGCTGGAACTGCTCCTGTTCGATCTGCTTCTCCAGCACATACAACAGGTGAACCGGGTTGGCGGCCACTTCCGTGGTGTCGAAGTTAAACACCTTGGACAGTATCTTGAAGGCGAAACGGGTGGAGAGACCGTCCATGCCCTCGTCGACGCCAGCGGAGTCTTTGTACTCCTGAATCGATTTGGCTTTGGGGTCGGTGTCCTTGATGTTCTGGCCGTCGTACACCTTCATTTTTGAGTAAATGCTGGAGTTTTCCGGCTCTTTAATGCGGGAAAGACAGGAGAACTGCGCCAGCATGCTCAGGGTGTCGGGCGCACAGGGCGAGCCGGCCAGAGAACTGTGCTTGAGCAGTTTCTTGTAGATTTTGACTTCTTCGGACACCCGCAGACAATAAGGCACTTTGACGATATAAATCCGGTCAAGGAACGCCTCATTGTTTTTGTTGTTGCGGAAGGTCTGCCACTCTGATTCGTTGGAGTGAGCCATAATGATGCCTTCGAACGGCACCGCGCCCATGCCTTCAGTCGTGTTGTAGTTGCCTTCCTGGGTAGCGGTCAACAACGGGTGCAATACTTTGATGGGCGCTTTGAACATCTCCACGAACTCCAGCATGCCCTGATTGGCTTTACAGAGTCCGCCGGAGAAAGAATAGGCGTCGGGGTCGTGCTGAGGAAAATCCTCCAGCATGCGAATGTTGACCTTGCCGACCAGCGCGGAAATATCCTGGTTGTTTTCATCGCCGGGTTCGGTTTTGGAAACGGCGACCTGATTGAGGATAGACGGATACAGCTTGACCACTTTGAACTTGCTGATGTCGCCGTTGAACTCGTGCAGGCGTTTCACCGCCCAGGGCGACATGATAAAGCGTAGATAACGGTTGGGAATGCCGTATTCCTCTTCCAGAATCTTGCCGTCTTCAGCGGGATCGAACAGGCCTAACGGGGATTCAAATACCGGAGAATCCTTGATGGCGTAGAAGGGCTGTTTCTGAAACAGGCTCTTCAGCTTTTCCGCCAGGGAGGATTTACCGCCGCCGACCGGACCAAGCAGGTAGAGGATCTGTTTCTTCTCTTCCAGGCCCTGGGCTGCGTGTTTGAAAAACGACACTATTTGTTCCACGCATTCTTCCATGCCGTAGAACTCTTCAAATTCGGGGTAACGTTTGATGACTTTATTGGAGAAGATGCGGCTTAACCGTTGATCGCGGGAAGTGTCGACCAGTTCCGGTTCGCCGATGGCGAGAAGCATTCTTTCTGCGGCGGATGCATAAGCGGTGCGATCCTTTTTGCAGATCTCCAAATACTCCTCCAACGTGTACTCTTCTTCCTTGCGTGAGTCGTATCGACTGGCGAATTGACTGAAGATGCTCATTATAGGCCCCCTCTTGTGATGAATAGCTCGCTTAGTGGCGCTAAAACGTCAACATGATCAGTGACCGGCTATCGTGGACTGGCGGCTTCGCCTTGCTCAGACAGGGTCATCATGCGCCTCTTTGGAGCTTTATATGCGCCCCTTTCGGCTGCGTCTGGCCTGCAGACAAGTTTCCTGACATTTTTTCAGCGCGCCCGCGGGCGTCTCCGCTGAACAGATGTGAGAAAACGTTTCTGAATGCGCCCCAACACCACTTGCATGAAGTATTCCGCTTATGAATTAGCATAGTTCAGAACTATACAATTGGATAGGAATTAATTTTCTTAGTTTCATTAAAATTTTTTATATATCATTCTGTTACGTTAGGTGACACATTAATCTGATCGGCATTATCGGGTGATTTTTAGCGCCTAGTCATGCGCGTTAGACACCCAACTCTTCAGACCTTGCGCCTGTTTGGGGCGTGTTGGCGGAACGCTAGGAATATTGGCGAGGCAGCGCCCCAAAAACGGCCTGAGGGTGAAAAGAGGGCAAAAAGGGAACGAAAAGAGGGCGACAAAGGAGCAGGGCAGTGATTCAAATCGACGCAGCGGACGTACGCTAAAGCGGCGCCCGCCACGGAGCAGAGTCAGGCGACTTTTTCCTGTTTTTCCATGGGCTTGGGCGCGCCCATGTCGAGAACCTTAATGGAGTTAGTCAGAGCTTTTTTGAGCTCGGGCGTGATTTTCTTCTCTTCTTCCAGGTAGAGATACAACACTCTTCCCAACTGCTTCAGCTGCCACTGCAGTTCCTGATACATCAGGTCCATTTCCACGATTTCACGGCTGACGGTCTGAATGATCTGATTCTCCACCACGTGCTGCAACCAGCGGCCCAGAGGCGCGCTCAACATGCCGGAGCGAGTGACCAGAGTCCACAGACGATCTATCTTCACTTTGGCGACGCGCATGCGTTTAATGTGCTCTCTCTCCGCCAGGGTTTCCCGCAGCGCATAGATGCTTTCCACCACATTCTCCAGCATCTGACGCTTCTCCATAAGCTGCGTTGACATGCTGCTCAGGTCGCCGGAAATGGCCAGCTGGGTGGCGGCATGATTCACCTGACGCAGCACGGACATGAGCGCCATGTGCACCTGATTGGGGAAGAAAGAACTGTCGATCTGAAAAACCGGCATGACTTCGCCGAGATGAATTTTGTCATTGAAACGGCGCTTCTCGCAGATGGCGTAGGTTTCATCCGCCATCGCCACAACCTGTCCGACGATGCACAGGCTGTCTTCAAACAGACCGGCGGGATAGCCACTGCCGTCAGCGCGTTCGTGATGCTCTTTGACTGCGCGACGGGTGACGTCAGGAATCTCTTTGATATAGGACAGAAACAGATCGCCGATAAGGGTATGGCTCTGCATGGCGCGCCATTCTTCAGGCGTGTATTCGCCGGTTTTTGCGACAATCTGCGGATCGATATGGAGCATGCCGGCGTCGTGAGCCAGTCCCGCCATAAATGCTGCTTCGCGTTCTTCTAAGCTCAGGTTCAGGCGTGTCGCCATGGCGAAGCTTAACCACGCGCAGAACAGGCCCTTTTGATACTCTTTCGGCAATCGCTTGCACAGAACGGTGACTTTCTGCACCAGCAGATCGTAGCCGCCATACTTCTCACACACTTCAATAAGGCTGGCTTCCAGACGCATGGATGAATGAATCTCCAGCAGTCCTTCGAAACGATCGAACATTTGATGAATGTCGCGGTGAATTTCTTTCCCATAGAGGGCGTCATCCACATTGACGGACACCTCAAGCGGCTTCACCAGTTTATGGTTAAGCAGTCTGCGTGCGACCTCCGGCTTGATAGCCAGCCCTTTTTTAACCAGCAGCATCCCGTCCTTGTTGTATATGTCCTCAGTAGCGATTACTGCATTAGTCTCGTTCACCTCCGCTAGATGATTCGTGTAGTGATCGGGCGTTGTCGGATCGTATTGCTTCATTTCAGTTTTCCTGCCGAAATCAGAATGTGACGTCATGCCATTAGGGCGAGAATGAGATCTGTGGGGCGTGAGCGAGATGATCGAATATTGCTCAAATATAGCTCAGTTATAGGAGGTCGATGGTGTATTTCTGCTCACATTTTGAAAACGAACGTAACTAACGTATCTAAAAAGAAAAAGCCTGAAAAATCAGGGCTTGGATGGCGTATTTCGCCAGTTAATTGGCTCGTTTGGCTGTATTGGCGTACAAAAAGTGCTCTATATTTGGAGAGGGCCGATATGTGGTGGCGACCAGAGAGCGGCCGATCGAAAAAGTCTGTTAACATTCTCCTTCACGGCATATGCGCGTCGTCGGTTCGGCGCGCTTTTCATTTGGCTGATTCAAGGAGGTGTGGATGTCCGAGTATTTCGCTACCGTGCGCTGGCGTAGAGGCGCGCAGGATTTTGTCTCCAATCAATATAGTCGCGGGCATGAATGGGAGTTTGACGGCGGCGTTCGAGTTCCCGCTTCCGCCTCTCCGCATATTGTCCCCTTACCTTTTTCTGTAGCTGAAAACGTAGACCCTGAAGAAGCGTTCGTTGCTTCACTCTCCAGTTGCCACATGTTGTTTTTTCTGGCCTACGCCGCGAAGCGCAAGTTTGTGGTGGACAGCTATGAGGACCCCGCCATTGGCGTTCTGGCCAAAAATGAGCAAGGCGTGATGATGATGACTCAGGTGAGGCTGCGTCCCCGCGTTGAATTTTCCGGCTCAGTCAGACCGACTCGTGAGGAGCTGGAAGCATTGCATCATCGCGCGCATGAAAGCTGCTTTATCGCGAATTCTGTGAAAACGGAAGTCGTGGTGGAAATAGAGGCTCAGGAGTGAGCAGGGGAGCTGAGTCAGGAGATCTGATCAGAAGAGAGTAAAACGCTGGGATAAGGAGCCAAAGCGTGCGTCAAGTAGCGCCCGGATTTAACTTATAGACGCACGCTTTGGCTGAAACTGTCGCCGCTTATTCGGCGGGAGCGGTTTCCAGATCCACCGGCGCATCAGCCGGAGCTGCTGGATCTACAGCCATTTCAGGCTGGGGTTCCGCTTGGTATAACTGTCCAGCTCTGGTACCGGCTGCAGTAGCTTCGCCGCTGTACACAACGAATTCGTCGCGGCTGATTTCGCCGTTCTGATCGATGTCGATCTGGGCGAAAGACTCATTGATACTGGAGTCTGCGGCGGCTTCTTCTTTATTGATTACGCTGTTGCGGTCAGTGTCCAGGTATGAAAACACCTGCTCTACCGCAGGACCTGCGTACTGGTCGGAGCTGGCTGGCGCTTCTGTGATTTGCACAGGTTCGCTCATTTCAGTTTGAGGCTGTTGCTCCGCCACAGGTTGTTCGGTTTGAACGCTGGTTTCGTCAGAGCAAGCAGTCAGTGCTGCCAGGAATGACGCGGTTACGATTGCGAGTGCTTTATTCATACTCTAATACCTACTAAGTTGGTGTCCTTGTTTCCATTTCTAAGGAGATTGGCCTGAATGTGCGGATTCAAGGCTCCTCCTGTTAACCTCTCCCTTCGTGAGGTAGCCGGGCTGCGTAGCCTCAGCGTGTTCGTCCTAGGTATATCAAGTTCGGCGCCAGTTTTTAAAACGCCTTTAAAAACAAATGATTAGTAATTTTTGGTGGGGCTGAGGCGAGTGAGAGAGTGTCTTAAAGTCGCAGAAAAGAGACGGTGGCGGCGACTATGGAGGCAATATTATAAATATCAATAAGTTACGAGTTGCAAAAAGGCAACAGTTAGAGGCGGATGATTAGCGGAGGAGTTTGGCGGCCGGGCGCAGATGCTGCGTCTGGCCGCCTGACGGGCGTTTTTATTCTCCCAGAGATATCACTGTATTGATCTCCGGGTTCAGTAACTCCAGGCGCTTGCCGTCGGGCTTGCGCGCCAGGATTCGGGTGACGGACTCTCTGGCGCCGATCCCGAAAATCAGGCGGGGACTCTGGTCTGTCATCAAGCCTACTGCGGATGTCGCTTGTCGGGTATAGCTGCGCGCATCCTCCATTTCGATTGTGACTTCAGTACCTGACCATTCAGGTGAGTCAGGCATCTGCAGGGCGATGAAGTTAGCCTCTGTGTTATTCAGAAAAGCCCGCACGGGACCGTCCATATTTAGCCAGACGATATCCGGGCGGCCGTCGCCATTCAGATCCATGATAATGGGAGACTGACCAAACCAGGGGTTGTCCAGCTCCAGTGAGTCCGCCTGAAAAAAGCCGGTGGCATGGCCGGTTCCTGCAGGCAGTTGCAAAAATGCCTTGCCCGCCAGTTTGCTGACCTTATGAATCGGCCATTTAATGTAGTTCTGCGCCACCAGCAGATCCATTTCGCCATCCAGATTGATGTCTTCAAACACGCCGCCCCAGGCGAAGCCGTAACCCGTCAACTGGTAGGGCTCGGTCATATCAGTGAAGCGGAAGTCTCCTTCGTTTCGCAATAGCAACCATTCGCTGTCCTGGCGCTGATCTTCGCGCAGGTCGCCGCTAGTGAGAAACTCTGGAATGGAGTTGCCGATGTTGGTGAAAAACAGGTCCTGGTCGCCGTCGCGATCAATGTCTCCCACCGCCAGGCCCATCCAGAAGCCAAACCCGGACTGGGTGGGAACGGATTCAAAACGACCTCCGCCCAGGTTTTTGAATATTTCCACTTCTCCCGTGTTTTGCGCCACGACCAAATCTTGCAGACGATCGCCGTTGAGGTCGACGAAGACAGATAGAAAGGTGTTTTGCAGGGATGCAGTCCCGGACTGCGCAGTAATATCGGTGAACTGCAGATCGCCGTCGTTGCGCAGCAGTATGTTGGCGCGGGCGTGGCCGGGATCGTTGAAGGTGGCGCTTTTGAAGGCGTCAAAGGAGATAAAGTTGCTGATATAAAGGTCGCCGTCGCCATCCTGGTCGATGTCGGAAACAGTGACGGCGAAGGAGACGGTATTGTCCGGCAATTGAACCGGCAGCTTTTGCGCACTGAAGCGCCCGCCGTGATTCAGGTACAAATAGACGCCGTCGTTGCGGGCGATAATCAGATCCACTTCGCCGTCGGCGTTCATGTCCATCGCTGTCGCGCCATAGGTGGCCGCGGATGCTGATAACCCTGTGTCCTGAATAATGTTACGTAATTCGCCATCCATGAGGCTTAACAAGGCGTCATCCTGTCCTTCGCCTCCACCTACAAATATCTCTTCCTTGCCGTCGCCATTAATGTCCAGCACCGCCGCGCCGCTAAAAGGATGGACCTTTTGCGTCCAGTGGTGGACGAAATCCGTTTTAACCTCCGTAAACGGGGAAAGTTTCAGACTGGCGGGCGCCTCGCGGACATCTTCCAGAGAAGCGGCGCAGCCGGTCAGCAAAAAAGGTAAGGATAAGAGGACGCTGAAAGCCGCTGGTGTTTTCATGAACAATTTCCGCATGGTTCGCAGTGAATAGGACGTAAAGAAAAAATAGTCGATTTGACGCAGTTATCAGTGCTCAAGCGATGCTTGTCTGAAATACCCGGCTTACTGTTCATAAATCCGGCTGCGCCAGTTACACTTCTTCGCGTAAAAACAACTAAAAAGATTAGAAAATATCAGCTTTGGCGCATAAAATTGCCGCCTTTTGCTGCCTCCACAAAGGATGTCGATTTGAGCGCACCTGCTTCCCCCCAGTTCAATGTTATCAGCCAGGGTAAAATTCTTTCCGGTTTCGAAGAGCGTCAGGTGCGAGATAATCTCGTTGCGCGTTTGAAGCTATCGAACGCGCAAGTCGAGCGTCTGTTGACCGGGGCGGTGGTGATCAAGAAATCCTTGTCTTCTTCGGACGCCAGAAAATATCAGGCCTTATTTATTCGTCTCGGACTGGCGGTGACGTTGCAGCCCTGTTCCTCTGCGGACATGGCGACGAAGCCTGCGCAACCAGCGCCGACAGAAGCCGCATCGCCCGCCAAAAGCTCAGCCCCATCGACAGCCAGTCGCGCCAAGTCGGCCAAAGACGCAGATCTGCAGAGAGACGTGCTCGCCCTGGCGAAGGAGCGTCTGCATCAACCCATTCCCAAATTGCCGGTAACCGCCGCCTATAAACTGGGCCTGTTTAGCGTGACCTTGTTGAGCCTGATAGCGCCTTTGATTTACATCAGCCTGACAATCTGCGCGATAGTGGGAACGGTTTGGTACGGGATCAGTATCCCGGATATTCTGGCGGTGCGTAAAACCAACGCGATGGGGACATTGATGGTGTTCGTGCCGGTTCTCCTGGGAACGGTGTTCGCCCTGTTCCTGTTGAAGCCCTTCTTTGGCCGCGACTATGAAAACCGCACTCTGGAATTGAATCCGAAAAAGTATCGCCGCTTTTATCAACTGGTGCAGCTGCTCACCGAACGCATGGGCTTGCCCGCCCCGGTGAAGATCTACGTGGATGGCGAGGTCAATGCTCACGTCGCCCCGGAAAAAGGACTGCTGAGTCTGTTTCAGGGACGTTTGACCCTGACAGTCGGCCTGCCTCTGTTGGCGGGCATGAACAGCCGGCAATTCATTGGCGTATTAGGGCATGAATTCGGGCACTTTGCGCAACGTAACGCCATGATCGCCAACTATATCGTCAACACCGCCAATGCCTGGATGGCGAGCCGGGCCTTCTATCCCGACGCCTGGGATCGTCGCTTGAGCAAATGGCGGGAGTATTCCCCGATTTTTGCGCTGGATGTGGCGTTGATCGCGGCGCAAGGCATGATCAAAGGCACGCGCCTGATTCTGAAATACCTGTTTTTATTCAACCTGCGCGTCACCCGCTGGATGTCCCGGGAGATGGAGTATGACGCCGACCGGTACGAAAGCTGGGTCGCGGGCAGCGAAACCTTTCAGAGCACGGCGGTGGCGCTGTGGAATATGTCCCTGTCGCAGCAACGCAGAGATGAGATCTGGCAATCCGCCTGGAACGAAGACCGTCTGATCGATAACCTGCCGCAAACCATTGCGCAACTGGCGGCGGAACTATCCCAGGAAGAAATCGACGCGGTGCGGGCGAAAATGGATGAGCGCCAGACCAATGTGTGGGACACGCATCCGGCCGACAATGATCGTATCGCCCATGCGGAATCTCTAGGCTACGAGCCGGTTTGGACCGATGAATTTCCCGCCGCTGAATTGATGCCGGATTTTGACGCCTTATGCAAAATCGTCACACTGCGTATATACAACTCGATGGGGCTGGAGAAGCCAGAACAGTACCTGTGCTCCTTTGAGGAAATCAGGGATGTGCATTCCAAAATGAATGAGTCGGAAGAAGCCTTGAAGCGTTACTTCGCGGACCTGTTCTCCATGCGTCTGATGAAGCCGTTTAATGCGACGCCAGCGGAGATGGACTTGTCCAGGGCGGTGACCGAGCTGCGCGGCCAGATTCCGCGGGCGACGGTGCAAATGGAGCTGTATTGGGAGGCCTATCAGCATATGGAGGCGGCTCAGGTCGGCCTGGCTTATGTGGAGGCGGGTTATAACATCGACGCCGCTGATTTTGGCGTGAAGGCGGGGGATATCAGTTCTGTGCAACGTAGCCTGGATGATCGACGCACGGAAGTGAAAAGGATGGCGGGGGAACTGAGTCGCTGCCTGGACGCCTATGTGGCGCAACGCATGCATCTGGCGATGGCGCAGATGTCCGCCGAGGACAAAGCGCGGGCGGAGTCGTTGTACAACACTTTCCGTCAGCTGTTTTTATTGCGGGATATTTGGGACAGCCTGCCATTATGCATGGCGGCGCTCGATGCGCTGTACCGCCAGGACGAAGAAGAACGTCCCAAATTTTTCAATCAGGCGGCGGCGCGGCATGTGCAGTTGGCGCGGGAATATCTGCGTCAGTTCCATCAGATATCCGCTAATATCGACCTGCGTTTCTCCACCAGCAAGGAGCAGACTCTGGCGGAGTTCGCCGTGAATTGGGGCGTGAATCCAGAGGAGAAGCTGGATGAGTTGAACGCCGGAGCGATCTTCCAGATCAGCGACCGCTGTGTGCGGGTGATGCGTTACGCGTATCGCCGCACAATTTCAGAGCTGGCGTTGCAATGTCTGCAGGAGGAAGAAAAGCTGGGCGTTCCTCCCCTGAAAGTGGAGATTAAACAGGCGACGGCTTAGTCGCCCAAAGCCCCTGACGCTCTATGTCTGCGAGCAGCGTTGCTATCAACGCATTGGGAAACTGCCTGTAGTCCAGATAGGGCGTCAGATAAACGTTTCCCGCCCGCAGGATGCGACTCTCTTCCTGCAACGCTTGAGGTGTTTGAGGGAGGGTGGAAAACCCTTCCGAGAATTGCTGGCCGCCGATGATATGCAGGGCTGGGCGGTTTTCTGTCTGGAGGTCCAGCAGGCGTTGTTGAAACAGCAACGCCGTCGCGCCGCCTTCTGTGAATAAACGCCTGTCCCGCACCACACGCCAGTCTTCCTCTGGGAACAGCAGCCCCTGCGCTATCTTGGCGAAGATGGAAAAAATTTTACGCCAATGATTGCCTGTTTCTTTGATGATGACCTCCGTCTCACCAGGAATGCCGCCACGATAACCCTCCATCTGTTCGTACTGGGGCATGGGCGGGCGATGAGGTGTGTAAAGAATTAGCAATGGGCGTGAGTCGCCGATTCCTGTCGCTTGCATGGCGAAGTCTGTGCGCTTGGTGTTGTGGGAGTAAGTAGGGTGGGGGGAGTATAGCCTGATGGCTGGCTGGAAATAAGCGAAAAAAAACGCGCACATGGCCAACCCCGGTCCAGGTCGCTGGCTTGCAAAGCCTGGCCGGAGCGACGATGTGCGCTAATCCTTCAATATGCTGGAGTTAGCATTCCGCGGTCTCGGCCGTTTGCGTAACGGCGCGAGTCATGGTGAAGATGCCTTGGGCGTTGCTGCTGTCAAAGCGCAGGTCCATGCCCTTTTCAACGCTGTCATCGATATCGTTGCGCTGAATGAATTCAAAGAAGGAGCCGGGAACCTCATGGGTCTCGACGCCTTGATCCGTTTTGAACTGGCGTTTTACCTTGGTGGCGCGATAAGCGGTCTGCATGATGTTGGCGTTGCGCGCCACTTCAATTTCATCCTTCATCGGGCGACCCAGCGCACGCTGCTGCGCGTCCAGTTGACGAATGTCGCCTACGCGATCGGTCGCGTGGTTGAAAGCGTTGCCTTCGGTGGAGATCCAGGCCATTTCCGCGGACTCTTCCCGCAACGCCAGATAGTCGTGCAGATGGGGCACGCCGTGCTGACGGTCAAAACACTGCAACAGGTTGGGCAGCAATTCCGCCGCGTCCGCCAAGGGCAGAGCGCCGAATGCGGCCAGCTTCTGCAACAGCTCCGCGGAGCGAGGCGTCAATGGATCGGAAGACACAGACACCACTCGGTCAACGGCGTCCTGGAAAGATTTGGTGAATTGCTCCGGGTACAGCTCACTGACGAAGTACTGGGCGATATCGTGAGGCAGGTCTGCATGAGTGTAGACGAAGCCGCACATTTTCAGCTTGGGCAGCGGATACTGTCCGGCCACGGTAAATCCGAGGGGCTCCAGGATGCGTGCGAACGCTTTGTAACCCATCGGCAGCGCCTGATTTTCCCAAGCCACGGTGCGCAACGCGCCATGGTCGAACACGACCTTTTCTCCAGACGCCAGTTTTTCAGCCACGTATTGCTTGCCTTCCGGCACCCGCTCCAGCAGGTCGTCAAACAGCATCATGTTCATCGCCTGGGCGATGACGGCGCGATTGAGCGGCTCGTCGTCATTGTGAGGCTGGGCGAAAATGGGGTGCAATTGGACGGAATCAAGCAATTGCTGAGCCTTGGCGGCGTCAGTCAGCGAAGACAACAGTTTGAAAAGCGCAGTAGTTTGCATGGTACGGCTCGTAATCCTGAAAATAATACTGACGTTCGTCTGACCGGCGTGCGTCCAGGCGCCAGGGGCGTTCTGGAAGAAGAGGAGGAGATCCGGCTTCGGTCGAAGTCCGGTTACAGGCGCACAATCGGAAACAGCTTCCCGTACATCATCGGTATATATTAATCAGGCGGACAAATAGCTTCCTTCTATTTGTCCGCCACGACAGGGCCTGCACATGTCAGCCCCTGTCTCCCGCAGCTAGCAGCCGCGCAGGCGCATTCATGCGCCTGGCTATTAACATAGCAATATCATTGCCATGTTAATAAGCGTTAAACCAATAAGGAAAATCCTGACCTGTCGAACCGCGCATCCTGGCGCGGATGTCAAAAGGAGAGCCGAAGCTCTCCTTTCAAGTCAACTCAACAAAGGCTTAGTTGAGATCGAACTTAATACCTTGCGCCAATGGCAGCTCGGAAGAATAGTTCACCGTAGCGGTGGAGCGGCGCATGTACGCCTTCCAGGAGTCGGAGCCGGACTCGCGACCGCCGCCTGTTTCCTTCTCGCCGCCGAATGCGCCGCCGATTTCCGCGCCGCTGGTGCCGACGTTGACGTTGGCGATGCCGCAGTCGCTGCCCACCGCGGAGGTGAACAGTTCCGCTTCACGCATGTTCAGGGTGAAGATGGCGGAAGACAGGCCTTGCGGCACGTCGTTCTGACGTTCAATTGCTTCTTCCAGATCAGAGTAGCGGAAGAAGTACAGGATCGGCGCGAAGGTTTCGTGAGCGTTGTTGGTCAGCGCTTTGCCGCCTTCCACAATGGCAGGGTTCACGTAGTAAGCCTGAGGGAATTCTTTTTCCAGCGCGCGTCCGCCGCCATATACGTCGCAGCCTTTCGCTTTGGCGTCAGCCAGCGCTTGTTCCATTTGCTCGTAAGAGCGGCCGTCGATGAGCGGACCAATCAATGTGCCGGCTTCCTGTGGGTTGCCAATGGGCAGCTGTTTGTAAGCGGCTTTCAGGCGGCTCAACAACTCGTCGTAAATAGAGTCGTGGGCGAAAATACGACGAGTGGTGGTGCAACGTTGGCCTGCGGTGCCGACTGCGCCGAAAACGATGGCGCGAGTGGCCATGTCCAGATCAGCGGATTCCGCGACGATGATGGCGTTGTTGCCGCCCAGCTCCAGAATGGATTTGCCGAAACGCGCCGCGACGCGTTGGCCAACCACGCGCCCCATGGCGCAGCTGCCGGTGGCGCTGATCAAGGGGACGCGCTTGTCGTCAACCAATTGTTCGCCGACTTCACGCTCGCCGATGATGACGCTGGACAGGCCTTCTGGCGCTTCGCCGAAGCGAGCGATGGCTTTATCCAGCAGATGCTGACAGGCCAGGGCGCACAGAGGCGTTTTTTCGGAAGGTTTCCAGATTACCGGATCGCCGCAAACCAGCGCCAGTGCGCTGTTCCAGGCCCAAACCGCCATGGGGAAGTTGAACGCGGAAATAACGCCGACCGGGCCCATGGGGTGCCAGGATTCGCGCAATGCGTGATTGGGGCGCTCGGAAGCGATAGTCAGGCCGTACAGTTGACGGGACAAACCGACGGCGAAATCGCAGATGTCGATCATTTCCTGCACTTCGCCTTGGCCTTCAGAAATGATCTTGCCGCATTCCAGTGTGATCAAGGCGCCCAGAGTTTCTTTGTGCTTGCGCAGTTCTTCACCGTAAATGCGCACCAGCTCGCCACGCTGAGGAGCGGGCAGGCGACGCCAGGCTTTGAAGGCGTCTGCGGAGGCGGCGATTTTCTTTTCTACTTCGTCTTTGCTGTCCAGTTTCAGGTTGGCGATCACTTTGCCGTCAACCGGGGAGCTGATTTTGTAGTCCCCTGAAGCAAGAATGCCCTGGTCCATGTCCAGGGCTGAAAAAATCTCTTGGATATTCATAGCGGTCCTCCCGTAAAGAGTCGTAAGTGCGTTTGGTTGTCCTTGTAGCGATCTTCTGGTTCGCTACTTATCCTGATGCCGGGGCGCGGGGTCGCCGCGCCCATTTTTTATCAGGCTACGCGACGCACTGAAGCCGAAGGATGTTTTCCGTCGTCTTCCATATAGTTGCGGCCGAAACGGTTGTTTATAAAGTCTTCGAAGCGGATATCTTCCTGACGTACGAAGCCTTGATTCGGCAGTTTGCCTTCCGCCAGCAGGTCCAGCGCGGCGCAGATGCCTGACGCGGTGGTGATCTGGATGGCGCTACGCAGTTTACCGTTGATTTCGCGGCTGTAAATCTTGCGTGCGAAGGTTTCCTGCAGGAACAGGCCGTTCTTCACGCCGCTGACGTTGGCGAATACCAACACAACGTCCTGCATGGTGACAGGGATCGCAGACTCCATGATTTCTTTCAACAGGTCGCGACGCTCGCCCAGACGCAGGTCGTTCAGCAACAGCTTCATGACGTCGCGGTGACCGGGGTAGCGCACGGTGCGGTAGTTCAGGTTGGACACTTTGCCTTCCAGCGTTTCGCACAGCGTGCCGAGGCCGCCAGAGGTGTTGAAAGCTTCGTAATCATCGCCGTCCAGGGAGAAATGCTCCAGCTCTTCCATCGGAGGAACTTCGCGTAACTGACCGTTAACGATGGCTTCGCAAGGGTTCAAGTACTCGTTGATCAGGCCGTCGGTGCTCCAGGTCAGGTTGTATTTCAACGCGTTGGAGGGGAACTTGGGCAATGCGCCGACACGCATATGAACGTTGTGCAGAGAGTCGAATTTGCGCGCCAGATCATAGGCCACGATGGAAATGAAACCAGGAGCCAGACCGCACTGAGGAATGAAGGCGGACTTGGCGTCTTTGGCTAATGACTTGATGAGACGGGTGCTGGCGACGTCTTCAGTCAGGTCAAGGTAGTGAACCTGCTGCGCTGCGGCTGCGTGAGCGATGGATGCGCTGATATCGAAAGGGCAGGAATTGATAACGGCGAAGTGGCCTTTGAAGGCGGCTTCCATTTCCTGCTGGTTAGAGGCGTTCGCCTTCACAGTTGAGATGCCGGGAATTTCTTCGGCGATGCGGTCCAGCGCGTCCTGATTCTGATCCACCAGCGTGACTTTGTAGTCGCCAGTGCCGTTCAGGAAATCCGTGATCATTGAGCCGATTTTACCAGCGCCTACAACAACGATGGGTTTCATATGTGCCTCTCCTAATTGTTATTGGATGAATAAATCTATAATAGGAGGCGCAGATGTCGGATTGTAACTGTCATACTGACGAATTTACTGATAAATTTAGACGAAATATCTATATTTGTAGTGAAATCATCATATGGATGAAAAAAATCAACGTTTGCTCGATCTGTTGCAGGCGAACGCGCGAGAAGCCACTTCGTCACTGGCGAGAAAACTCAACCTGTCCCGCACCGCAGTGCATGAACGCATCGCCAAGCTGGAGGCGGAAGGCGTCATTCGCGGCTATACCGTCCGTCTGGACAAGGAATATGAGAAAAAGCGCATCAGCGCTCAGGTGATGATCGAAATCAACCCGAAGCTGAACAAGCAGGTGGAAACCGCGTTGCGGCGCATAGACGAAGTGCGGTCGCTGTACACGATCAACGGCCAATATGACTTCATCGCTCTGATCCGCGCGGAAACCACGGAACAGATCGATGAAGTGCTGGATCACATCGGTGAAATAGAAGGCATCGAAAAAACCATGTCGTCGATTGTGTTATCGACGAAGTTTGAGCGCTGAGGGGGCTGGTCCCCCTTCATGGTTATTACTAACCAGGATGTTTCACCAGGAGGCGCTATTATCCTGATAGTCACAATTGCCCCAGCTATCGTCGTCTCTATTATTGGTTGCGTCTAATGTCGGCTCCGAACACCCCCAACTTTCCTCGCTCATAAACCACTCACTTGGCTTAATTCTCTTACCGTCTCTCATATACTCTCTTGCTGGCGCCCACTCCACAGGCTCTGGTGCGCATGTATTGCAGAGCAGCTCTTTATCGATTTCTACGCTATAGGGTAACGAGTCGATATGAGGGCCGCCCCAGATACTGTTAACGCTGACCCACTGGCCGCACTTCGCGCATCTATCGCAATTCATTGTGTCTGGATCGAGTTCAAGAGCCGTCGATGCTTTCCAGTCTCTCTCCTTTACGCCCCCAAATTCGTTTAGCGATGCGGCAATAGCGTCTTTTACGCCGCTCAGCATTTTTGCAGCCGTATCTGAATTTGGGTCTTCAACATCGACCATTAATGTGAGGCTTAAATGGATGGTCTTCTTTGTCACAGTGGTTTGTTCTCGCTGTAGTTTTAAAAGAGGTGCTGAAAATACTCTCAGCGCTTACCATGCATCGTTGCCAGAGTTCCCCCAGTCGTCAGGTTTGGTCGAGGGGGGCTCCCAGAAACTTTCCTCTTTACTTGAACTCCACTCCTCAGACCTCACATGCTCCGTCGCCTGACGTTTTTTGGGATAGCAGAAGGTACAGAGCAAATCAGTATGGCTCCAGATGCCAGCCGGGATTACATCCAGGAAGCTGCTGGTCCAGTTTCTTGCTCTCACCCACTTGCCACAGGCGCTGCACTGGCCGCAATCACTACTTTCACTCAAAGTGAAAGATGAGTTTGGGAGCTTCTCTAAGCCTTCTTCCTCAAGCATGTGCTTGATTTGAGACAGAAGTTTTTCTTCTATAGACGCTAAAGTGCTGTGCTCTGGGCTCTCTTCGATATCCACAAGAAAGTTCATGCTCAGCATCACCGTTTTTTTCGTGGTCATTATTGCAATATTCTCGTTATAACTTTTTGTAGGGATGACGGCAGGGAAGGTAGTGGTGACGGGCTTCCCTGCTTGTTGTTTGAGGCGATTTTCGCCGTTTCTGAAATCGATTCGCCAATAATGCTATCCTGCGGTGGGCTTGGCAATGGGGAGGTTTATAGGTGATTTTCTGTCTCTTTTTTGGCGTGAGAAGCGGGCGTAAATGAGGTTCCTGATGAAGGCGTTTGCGTGGGCTGCTTTGCTTGCAGGAAACTGTCTGAACGCAATGGCGGCAGAGGTTGAATGCTATCGAGACGATGTTATGGAGGCGTTGTCCGCATCCCCGATAGCGAGCCCAACGGCCGTTTCTTCTGAAAACGCGCCAAAGGCTGGTTTCAGAGTGAGCCTTAGGCCTTTGACGATGCCTCCATCAATTCGACGGATTCATATGGTAATCGGCGAGATTGAGGCGGCTTCCGTGCTCGGACCGAGATTTTGGTCCGAGTTCTCCTGGCCGGCGAGCCATCCGGACGCATACGTGGAAGTAGAAACGTTGAACGGCGACCGTAAACGGTTTGACTTCTTGGGGGAGTGGGCGTTGTTTCGTTTCCTTGAGCAAGCGCGGATTACGCCTGAGTCGGCCACGTCTGGCCAAGCCCAATTTGACTTTGGCGGACTACAAGTAACTTATCAGATAAAAACCGCTACAGCGGCGCAATTCAGCGTATTGCAGAATTTATCCAACTATCCCTGTTCGGAATCCATACCCTGAGTCGGTTTTCAGGGGCGAGTTAGGCTTGACGATGAGGTTAGCTTGACTCACTCTCCTGGATGCCGAAGGCCTTGAGAATTTCCAGCGGCAGCGGAAACGCGATGGTGTTGGTTTTATCGCTGGCGATCTCTGTGAGCGTCTGCAGGTAGCGTAGCTGAATCGCCTGCGGCTGTTTGGCGAGAATCGAGGCGGCCTCGCGTAATTTTTCCGATGCTTCCAGCTCACCGGTGGCGTGAATGACTTTAGCGCGTCGGATACGTTCCGCTTCCGCCTGTTTGGCGATAGCGCGAATCATGCGCTCATCCAGATCCACATGTTTAATTTCCACGTTGGAGACTTTGATGCCCCAGCCGTCGGTCTGGACATCAAGGATGCGCTGAATGTCCTCATTCAGATCCTCCCGCGACGCCAGCATTTCATCCAGCTCATGTTGGCCAAGTACAGAACGCAGCGTGGTTTGCGCCAATTGACTGGTGGCTTCATTGTAATTCTCCACGTTAATGACGCTTTTCTGCGGGTCCAGAACCCGGTAGTACACCACTGCGTTGACCTTAACGGAGACGTTGTCCCGGGATATTACGTCCTGGGTCGGCACATCCATGACCACAATTCTCAAATCGACTCGCACCATTTGCTGAATAATGGGAACGATGATGATTAGTCCAGGCCCTTTCACCTTATAGAACCGGCCCAGCAAGAACACCACTGCGCGCTCATACTCGCGCATGACACGAAACATCGTCAACAGCAGGGCGAGCGCAATAATAACCAGCGCCAAAACAACATAAGCGATCATGAGATAGCCTCCACTTGCAGGGTCAGTCCCTGTATTCCTGTGATTCTGAGTTTTTGGCCTTGTGTGACCGGCGTGTCGCAATAGGCCATCCATAATTGTCCCTGCGCGGCGACCCGGCCGCTCCCTGTAAAATCGGCGATGGCTTCCGCCTGTGAACCAATAAGGGTCTCCATGCCGGACACCACAGCCTGCTTTCTTGATTTCAAGGCGAAATGCAGCAATACGCTGAGCACCAGGACGGACAGGGCGGCGACAGCAATGATGACGGGCAGGGCGATCTGGTAAGCGGGTGACTTCGTGTCCATCAGCATGACGGAGCCGAGAACAAACGCCGCTACGCCGCCCAAGCCCAAAGCGCCGAAGCTGGGCGCGAATCCTTCCGCGGTCATCAGCGCGACGCCCAGCAACAAGAGTCCCAATCCTGCGTAGCTGATAGGCAGCAATTGTAATGCATACAGGCCGATCAACAGGCAAATGGCGCCGAGGATGCCAGGGAGGGCGGCTCCAGGGTTGTAGGCTTCCAGCAGTAGTCCGTAGATGCCGATAAGCAGCAGGATATACGCGACGCTGGGGTCGGTAATGACAGCGAGAAAGCGGTTGCGCCAATCCGGTACGACAGGATGCAACTCATATCCAGACAGTTTTAAGGTTACGGCGCCGTTATCAAGATTGACCTGTCTCCCTTCCAATTGGGCCAGCAGTTGTTCTGTTGAATCCGCCATCATATCAATGACATTCATTTGCAACGCCTCTTCCGCGCTCAGACTGGCGGCGTCGCGTACAGCCCTTTCCGCCCACTCTGCGTTACGACCACGCAATTTCGCCAGACCCTGAATATAGGCGACAGCGTCATTGATCTGCTTGTGCTCAAGCGTGCTCAGCCCTTTTTCGTCGCCTTTTGCGTCACCGTCAGGCTTCGTTGGTGACGATGGCGCGGCGATTGATATTGGCGTCGCAGCCCCCAGGTTGGTGGCGTGCGCCATAGCGGCGACATGGGAGCTGTACAGGATATAAGTTCCGGCGCTGGCTGCTCTGGCGCCTTTGGGATAAACGTAGGCGGCGACCGGAGTGGATGAGGCCAGAATCGCTTGAATCATGTCGCGCATGGATTTGTCCAAACCGCCCGGAGTATCCAGACGCAACAAGAAGAGGGACGCGTCGGCTTCATTCGCCTCCTCTAAAGCACGCATGAACAAATCCGCACTGGCGGGTCCAATGGCCCCTTGTATATCAAGCGTCCATACCTGAGGAGGATGTTTACGGGGCGCGTCCACGACGTCTGTTTCTGCGGCAAGGGTTTTGGTTGTGAAAGATGAGAACAAGAAAGACGCGGAGAAAGCGAAATAAAGCAGCCATAACAGTCTTGCGGGAAACTGCATGTAAAAACGCAATCCCGAAGCGGTTGGCGTCCTACGCCAGATTGCAAACGAACTTGATCGCATATCCCTGGCCATGGCGTTGGTGTCGCAATATTTCGTTGATGGCGTTAAGTATAAACGCAGGCGGCCAATTTATCTTTCCGTGATAACTCCGGGATGAGGAAGAAAAGATAACACATTGTTTTAAATGTATTATGTTGATCAGTTATTAATTATAATCCCGCCTTTTGTGACCTCATTACAGGGAGCCATAACTTGGATATGGGCAGTTCTAGCGTTTTTACCTTCAGAAAAATCAACCAGGGCCTTCGTTATTCCTCCATTTTGCTTTTAACCGCGATGATGGCTGCTTGTGGCGGCGGAGGTGGTTCAGGAAGCGATGATAAGACGCCCGGAACAACCACGCCTGTGACTGAAAGTGATGGCGGGGACGCTGGCGACGGCAATAGTGGCCAAGTGGATGGCGGTAATGATGGGCAAGTGGACGACGGAAATGGCGATGGAAATAATGATCCAACAGATCCAACAGATCCAACAGATCCAACAGATCCAACAGATCCAACAGATCCAACAGATCCAACAGATCCAACAGATCCAACAGATCCAACAGATCCAGTAGAGACACTGTTAATTAATGCTTATGAGAGAGATCGCGTAGAGCTCTCCAGAGACAGCCTAAGAGAAGTTTATACCTGGGTTCAGATAAGTGGGCCAGCCGTTGAGAAAACCGATATAGATTTAAATCATGTCTCCTACAAAATGCCGGAGATTGATGCAGATGCGGAAGTCTTAATTGAGGAGTCTGTGAAGGGCGCTTCGGGTGAGATGAGAACGCGCGATATCAGGATCGAGTTGAAAGCCTATCCAATGTTAGGTGAAGTCGGTCTGACTCCGGAATTTAAGTCCTGCATCAAAGAGACTTTTCGTGACGAAGAGAAAAAAGACATCGGTTATGTACGTGAAGTTTACTGTCCTGATATCAAAGTCGATAACATTCGCGGCGTAGCGGAGTTTGTAAATCTGGAGTCGTTTAATCTTCATAGCTATAGCCCGCAAACAGTTACTGGTTCTGAGGAGCTTTTGAAACTAACCAAACTTCGATTATTAAGTCTGAAAAAAGTCACTTTAGATGATATGCATATCATTGAAAAAATGACTGATTTGACCACATTGGAGTTAGTGGGGCTCAACTTGGAGGAGCTTGATATATGGTCCAAGTTGACCCAGTTGAACGACGTGGATGTTCATGGAAGTACTATTCCATCTCTAGAGCCGATTATTTCTCACCCGGGCGTTTCATCTCTCACGATCAGCGCAGGGCAACTGAGTTCCATTGAGCAATTATCTGATCTCCCTGCGTATAATTCTTTGGATATATACGGCCTGAATCAGAATGAAGCGGAATACGTCGCCAACCTTAAGGATATTAAGCAGCTATCTTTGAAAGAAGCGGCGGTTTACGAATTTTCCTTTATTGAAGGTATGACTCAGCTGACCTACTTGAGCATATCGACATCTTCGTCTATTGATAACCTCTCTTTTCTGGCGAAGCTTACGAACTTGAGATCACTCATGATTGAGGCCAAAGGCAAGGTTAGTATGGCGCCTTTGACGCAATTGAAAGGTTTGGATTATTTGTATCTTGATGGATTGAATGTGACGGATTTGGACAGGCTTTATGAGCTTGAGTCTGTGAAGTCACTCAATTTTGCGAATAATGAGATTCAGGATTTCTCCGTTATTGGACTGATGCCTTGGATTGAAACCTTGTACATTGCTGGTAACCCAGTTACTACCGTGAAGTTTATGGAAAATAATCTGGGAATTAGATCGTTGACGCTAGCCCGGGCGCCACTAAATGACATTGATGTTGTATTTGGTCTGCCTAACCTTAATACGTTGAAATTGTACGACAGTAATTCTATTTCCTGCTCGCAAATCAAGAGAGTTAAAGAGGAGCTGAAGTTGGATCGTTTTGAAGCGCCTAGATCCTGCGACAACACTCTTTAGACTTAAATAAACTCTCCCCCCGATCTTTCCGCCTGTAGTGGGAAGTTGGGCAGGAGGACTTGTTGCAGGAGGTGGCGGAAGGCGGGGTCTTTTTCGCTTAGAGATTCCGCTTCTTTCTGGGCTTCGGCTTGAATCTGCCGGTTCAGGGTCTTCACCAGTTCATGAAATTCGGTCAGGGCTCCCGCCCAGTGCAAACCATTATTCAGGGCATTGTCGTCTTCTGGGGCGCCTCGTTCTGCGTAGACGTTGCGATAACATTGCGCGATGTCTTCCACCCAGCCGTTGAGGCTGACTTTCAAGTCGATTATATTGCCGCGTTGGCTGATCAGAGACTCGTGTTTTTTTAGATAAGGTCTGAAAACGGCGCTCAAAGTTTGCGTCATTTTTTCTCTTTCAGATTCACAGGCGGACAACTCCGTCGCAGCGCCCCGTTCCGTCATCAGCGCCAGGGCGGCTATGCTAAGGATTAAAAGAGTTGGAGGATGGACTCGCATCGTTCTCGCCCGGCAGCAGTGCATGAAGGAATGCCGCTGAGATGTGGCGATATGTGGGTTGGGTCGCTTTAACGACATCGTCAGCGGCATAAATTAAACATAGTCCAAATATTGCGGATTGGCGAAATCTTCGATATTTGTCGTCAGGATAGAAGTACAGGACGCAGCTATGTCTCAGGAAGTTTCGCGCAATACTAACGAATCGCTGGCGTTGCGCTATGGTTTGTCCGCCGTCTTGTTGTGGTCCACTGTGGCCACCGCGTTCAAATTGGCGCTGGCGCAGCAAAGCGTCAGTCAGCTGGTGTTTTTCGCCAGTCTGACGTCCGTTTTTGCCCTGGGGGCGGCGCTGCTCTGGCAGGGACGACTTACTGAGGCGATGCGTTCTCTGCAGGAAAATGGCTGGCGGGCGCTGTGTTTCGGTTTATTGAATCCGCTACTGTACTACCACATTCTGTTTTACGCTTACGATCTGCTTCCCGCACAGGTGGCGCAACCCATTAATTACACTTGGGCGTTGATGCTGGCGTTTCTCGCCGTGCCTTTTCTCGGCCACAAGCTCACGCTCACGGATGTGATCGCCATGTTGGTGAGCTACAGCGGTGTGGTGGTGATTTCCTTTGGCGGCGATGATAGCGGGCAATCCTTAAATCTCCTGGGTATTGCGCTGGCTTTGGTCAGCACCCTGGTCTGGGCGGCGTACTGGATTTTGAACTCCAGAGACAAGCGTGATCCTGTGATCGGCTTGTTTCAAAACTTCTTATTCGCCACGCCTTGCGCCGCCGTGTTGGCCTGGCCTTTGAATCTGGCGCCCGCTGCGTTGGGCGGTGCGGTTTATGTGGGGCTGTTCGAGATGGGCGTGACCTTTATGTTGTGGCTGATGGCGATGAAGTATACCCGCCACGCCAGTCGCATCAGTAATCTGATATTCATCTCGCCGTTTATTTCTCTGCTGTTGATCCACTTTATCCTGGGCGAGAAAATTCACATGCTGACCCTGGTGGGTCTCGGTTTTATTATCGCCGGCCTGGCGATTCAGGCGCGGTCCGCTAAAAAAGGGCGGGCATCCGAACCTTTGTTGACTGAATGAGAGTAGTTATGAATAACCTGTGCCCTTGTAATTCCGGTTTGCCTTATGAAGAGTGCTGCCAGCCGCTGCATTCCGGCAAGGCTGCGGAGACGCCGGAACAGCTGATGAGATCCCGGTATACCGCTTTTGCGATGGGGTTAATGGAGTATCTGCAGCAGACTTGGTGCGCGCAGCATCGCCCGGCGGATTTGCAGCCGAACGAAAGTATCCAGTGGAAGCGTTTGGAATTGCTGGGTAGCGGCGCGGAAGACGACCAGGGCTGGGTAAACTTTCGAGCCACGTTTCAGGAGGGAGACAAATGGATGCAGTTGCAGGAACGTTCCCGATTCGTCAAAGAGCAGGAGCGCTGGTTGTATGTGGATGGAGACGCCGCCTGGACGGCATTAAGCGTCGGCAGGAACGATCCATGTCCCTGCGGCAGCGGTAAGAAGAATAAAAAATGCTGCGAGTGAGACTGACTCAGTGATTCTGCAGATACTGGTCCAGACGGGCCAGTAAGCGCGCTTTCTCCTCTGAGGTCAGAAAGCTGGCCTCAAAGCTGTTTCTCGCCAATTGCGCCGCCTGTTCTTTGCTCATTGAGAGCGCCTCCTGCATGGCGATGAAGTTCTCATTCATATAGCCGCCGAAATACGCCGGGTCATCCGAGTTCACCGTCACTTTCAGGCCTTTTTCCAATAGACGCAGAATGTTGTGCTCTGACATGGAGTCGAACACGCACAACTTGATGTTAGAGAGAGGGCAGACGGTCAAGGGAATTTGTTCGTCGATCAATCGTTGCATCAGTGAAGCATCCTCAATGCAGCGTACGCCGTGGTCGATGCGCTTCACCTTCAGCAAATCCAGCGCCTGCCAGATATACTCTGGCGGTCCTTCTTCGCCGGCATGAGCCACGCTCAATAAGCCGGCGTTCAGCGCTTGCTCGAACACGCGCTGAAATTTTTCCGGCGGGTGGCCGACTTCCGAGCTGTCGAGTCCAACGCCGACAAAGTGCTGCTTATAAGGCAGCGCCTGACGCAGTGTTTCCATCGCCGCTTCTTCACTCAAATGGCGCAGGAAACAGAGAATCAGTTTGCTGGATTGTCCCCACTGCGCTTCCGCATCCTCCATCGCGCGAGTCAGGCCGCGTATCACCACGCTAATGTCCACACCGCGATCTGTATGGGTTTGCGGGTCAAAAAACATTTCCGTATGGATGACGCTTTGCTCGCGACACCGTTGCAGGTAGGCGAACGTCATATCGTAAAAATCCTGCTCGTGCAGCAACACCTGGGCGCCCTGGTAATAAATATCCAGAAACTCTTGCAGGTTGTTGAACTCGTAAGCTGCGCGGACTTCTTCCACATTGGCGAAAGGCAAGGCGACGCCGTTGCGGCGTCCGATCTCGAACATCAGCTCCGGCTCCAGCGAGCCCTCGATGTGCAAATGTAGCTCCGCCTTGGGAAGTCCTTTCAGAAAGTCTTGCATATTCAAATTCCTGCGATCTTATTTGAGATTCGGCCGTAGGCCGCTAATGCCTTAAACATAGCATTTTGCGGCCTGTCGCGCTTATTTGATGCGATCTCTTAATGCGGAATTTCGCCTTTGATTCCCTGTACATACCAATTCATGCCAGCGATTTCTTCGTGGGACAGCTCTTCACCGGCGGACGCTTTTAACTCGCCTTTCTGGTTGTAGATAGGGCCGGTAAAAGGTTTCAGTTTGCCGGACTTGATGTCTGCGATCATGGTTTCCGCGTCTTTCACCACATCAGCAGGAATCGCCTTGCTGAACTCCGGCAACAGAATCATGTCCTCCGCCATGCCGCCCCAATAATCGCGGGGCTTCCAGGTTCCGTCCATGACGCTTTGCACAGTGTGTATGTAGTGGTAGGACCAGTCGTCCACTACCGACACCAGATGCGCTTTGGGTCCGAAACGGGACATGTCGGAGGATTGTCCGACGGCGTACACGCCACGTTGCTCCGCCACTTGCATGGCGGCGGGGCTGTCCGTGTGTTGCAGGATGACGTCGACGCCCTGATCGATCATGACGTTGGCGGCTTCCGCTTCTTTCGCCGGGTCGAACCAACTGCTGACCCAGAGAATCTTCAGTTCATAATCCGGGTTGACCTTGTTCATGGCGAGACGCACGGCGTTGATGTCGCGAATGACTTCAGGAATGGGAAAGGAGGCGATGTAACCGAGTTTGCCGGTTTTGCTCATTTTCGCCGCCACATAGCCGGATACGTAGCGTCCTTCGTAGGTATTGGAAATATAGGTGCTGACATTGTTGGTGCGTTTGTAGCCGGTGGCGTGTTCGAATACAACGTTAGGGAACTGGGCCGCCACTTTCAGGGTGGGATTCATGAAACCGAAAGAGGTGGTGAAGATCACCTTATGCCCGGACCTGGCCAGATTACGAATGACTCGCTCTGCGTCGGCGCCTTCCGGCACATTTTCCACATACGCCGTTTTGACTTTGTCGCCGTAATGCTTCCCCAACGCCTGACGGCCTTGATCATGTTGATAGGACCAGCCGTGATCGCCGATGGGGCCGACATAGACAAACCCCACCTTAAAGGGCTCCTCTGCGTTGCTGATGAGCGAAGTCAGCAGCGCCACGGCGCCGAACACGGCGATCAGCGGTTGACGGGCTTTCTTGAGTAACGCAGTAATGCTGAAATTCAACATCGTAATTTATGCTCCCGGATCGTTTTTTTCTGTTTATTGACGGCGGGTAGCCTCTGCTCAGCGGCCGCCGCTGATGCAGAAGCAATTTTATGACCAGCCGGCCAGGTTTGCGGAAACTACCGCCGTATTCAGCGACGGGCTGCGTCACCGGCGATTCACTCAAGCACCGATATTGAACCTTTACTTTCCTGAAGTACATATATGCCCTCAAATGGGGCGCATAGTGATCCGCCACAGCGAGAACATGGAGTCCAATTTGGTCGTTTTGATGCGTAATCTGGATAGCGCAGTAAGGCCTGATTTAAGTTCGCGCATGACGTCTTCGTTCTTCCCGACGGACGCCATGCGCGCCTTTTTCATCGGATGATAAGGAGGTCTGTTATGCAATCAATATCTCAGCGCCATGAATATTCGGAATGCGTCAGCGAATTGAAACGTTGGTTTCCGCAAGACCGCTCCATTTCGCAGGAAAATCCTGTACCTCCCCATACTTTTGAGTTTGCTCTGGCTTTGGCTGGCGCGGTGTCTGGCGGCGCCTACGCGGCGGGGTTTATGGATGTGTTGTTCGAGGTTATGGATGCATGGGAGGCGGCGAGGGGGCTGGCGGGCGTTCCCGTTCACCACGTGCGCTTAAAAACGGTATCCGGCGCTTCCGCCGGGGCTATGAACGGCGCGCTGGCGGCGCTGTTCGCCAGACGAAGCTTCAAGCACGGGCGCCATCCCAGGGAGGAGTCCGGCTACTTATTCAACAATCCGTTTTATCAGGTTTGGGTCAGAGATATTGACGCCCAACGCCTGTTGCGTCCTGACGATCTGGGAAAGGGTTCGGCGTTACGATCGCTTTTGAATTCTGCGCACCTGGATCAAGTGGCGGAATCCCTGTTGCGACGCCTGGACGCCACCGCAGAGTCGTCTGATGGATTTCAGCGGCCCTGGATGGGAGACGCCTTCAGCCTGCACTTTACGGTATCCAACTTACGCGGCGTTCCCTATGTATTCGCTTTCGCTGCGCCAAAGGGAGAGGGCCCGGGGGCGCGTGACCTGACAGGGCATCTTTCGCGGTTGCATCAGGATCATTTGAGTTTCGCAGTCCCGGTTAGTGGGGTTGTTCAGGCGTTGGATTTTCCGCCGGACCATCGTGCAATGCCCTTGGATTTTTTGAATGAATCCTGGCGTGGCCTGATACAGGGAGCGCTGGCGGCGGGGGCTTTTCCTGTTGCGTTGCAGGCGAGAACCTTGCGGCGTCCCCGTAGTGATTATGACTGGCGCTTTATTCGCTGCGATGACGAGGGGGTATACCGGTTTGTCACGCCGGCGTGGGGACAGGAAGAGGAGCAAGACGAGTCCTACTGCTTTCTCAATGTGGATGGCGGCGTGATGAACAATGAGCCGTTTCAGTTGGCCCGGCGGACGTTATCCGGCCTGGATGGACGTAATCCTCGCTCCGGCGTTGCGGCGAATCGGGCGGTTATCATGCTGGACCCGTTCCCGGAAGCGCCTGCGCCGGGGCTGGCGGATCAGGGCTCCCTGGCTCATATCCTCGTGGGGTTGCTTAGCGGTCTCAAGAATCAAACCCGGTTTGATTGTCAGGACATTCGTCTGGCGGACTCTGGCGATATTTACTCCCGTTTTCTGGTGGCGCCTCGGCGTCCCGGCAAAAAGGGAAGGTTGGATATCGCCGCTGGCGGATTACAGGGTTTTCTTGGATTCTTTGCGGAGTCCTATCGCCATCATGACTTCTTTCTTGGACGGCTTAACGGATATAAGTTTCTACGCGACTGGTTTGTTTTGCCCGCCGCCAACCCCATCATCCAGCATGGATACGCCTCGCTCAGCGATGCCGGACGGGAGCGTTTCGCCTCTCGAGTTCGGCGGGATCATTATCAAATCGCGCCTTTGATGGCTGGCGTCAGTGAGCATTTTGAAGGCGACGCAACGGAAAGTCCTATGCCGAGATGGCCTGGCGCTCTGAGTCGCGCCGAGTTGACGCTGGCGGAAGGGTGGATTCGGGATCGCCTGGACGTAGTGTGGCCGCAAGTGCTGGAAGAAGTGCGTGGCGTCTCCTCTGGATGGCGGGGGAGGTTGTTAAGGCTCGGCGTCGGTTTGTGTGAGCGGCCGGTAAAGGCGAAGCTGTTGGATAAGGTGATGCAGGAGCTGCGCGGGGCGATGCGCGAGATGTCCGAAGGATGAGGCCGGCGCCCTTAGCTGGGCGCCGGGACCTGATCAGGCTCAGGAAGGATCTGTCAGTGATCCGGCCTTAAGCGGCGCCGTTGCTTGTCGGGATGCGATATATTCCGGACGCGGCTGGTGGTCGCTGAAAGGCGTTTCCAGGCGATTGCTCCAGGCGTTGTAAACAAAGAAGGCGTTGGAGCGCGGGAAAGGCGAGATATTGCTGTTCGAGCCGTGCATGGTGTTGCAGTCGAACAATATCACGGAGCCGGGTTTGCCGGTGGCGGTGGCGATGCCGCCTTCGTTGACCAGCGTGCTCAAGGCGATGTCGTCAGGGACGCCATATTCCTGGCGCTTCAAAGACGTCTTGTAGTTATCCTCTGGGGTGCCGTCGACGCAGGCGATGTAGTATTGATGCGAACCGGGCACCAGCATCAGCGGACCGTTGTATTCGAAATTTTCGGTCAGGGTAATGGAGGCGCTGAGGGCCCGCATGCGCGGCATGCCGTCTTCCACGTGCCAGGTTTCGAAGTCGGAGTGCCAATTGAATTCCTTGCCGCGGAAACCAGGCTTGTAGTTCAGCCGGGACTGGTGGATATACAGATCGTCGCCGAGGATAAAACGAATGATGTTCACCAGTCGCTGGTCGGTGGCGAGCCTGGAAAATAACGGGCTAAGCTGGTGAACGCTGAATATGGAGCGCACCGACTGGCTTTCCGGCTCCGTAATGGTCTCTTTGCGCTTGGCGATCATGGGATTGCGGCGCATTCTCTCCATTTCTTCGGTCAGCAGCGCGACTTCTTCCTGAGAGAACAGTTCGGGCAGCATCAGGAAGCCGTTTTTGTCATAGCTTTCCACCTGCTCTTGAGTCAGAGGGCAGGAGGCGTCGTACTCACTGTAAACCACCGGATCACAACGCTTGAGAATGCAGACTTCCGAACTTTTGCGCGAGGGATAAGGGTCCGGCGGGGTGAGGTGGGCTTTATCAAGGATCATGTTCATGGTATTGGTCTACTCCATTATGGTTTCTGCTTCCAGGGGGTACACGCCATTTTCGTCGTGGGTCTCTTTGCCGTTCAGCGGCGGATTGAAGACGCAGGCGACGGTCATTTCACTAAAGGCGCGCAGCAGGTGTTTGTCGTGTTTATCCAACACGTAAAGGGTGCCGGGCTTGATAGCGTAAACTTCGCCATCAGCGACGGTCTCCACTTCGCCTTCACCGGAAATGCAATACACCGATTCCAGATGGTTCTGGTAATGAATCGGCGTTTCCTTGTTGGCGTATAAAGTGGTGATATGAAAGGAAAAGCCCATGTTGTCGTCTTTCAACAGCATGCGGACGCTTTCCCAATTGTCCGCTTTTACTCTGCGATCAGATTGGCGGGCTTGTTCCAGTGTTCTAACGATCATTGCATTTGGCTCCTGCAATAAGTCTGAATTCGTGACGGATGTGTGACGAGTGAGAAGGATTTCAGCTGGCTTTGCTGATTTCATGCACCAGAGCGTCTTCTACGCACTGCGCCAGAATCGCCAGCCCTTCTTTCAGTTCCTGCTCAGAGATCACTAGCGGGCACAGGCACTTCACTACCTGGGATTCAGAGCCGCTGGTCTCGATGATCAGGCCTTTCTGGAACGCGCGTTTACAAATAGCGGCGGCCAGATCTCCGTCGCGACAATTCAGACCGCGCATCATGCCGCGGCCGCGAGCCTGCATGAGCGTTTTTCCGTGCTTGTCAGCGATCTTGTTCAATTCAGTGCGCAGGATTTCGCTTTTGCGTTCGATCTCCGCGGCGAAGTCCGGGGTGGACCAGTAGTGGCGAATGGCGGCGGCGGCGGTAACGAAAGCGTGATTGTTGCCGCGGAAAGTGCCGTTATGCTCGCCCGGCTTCCACTGGTCGTGTTCGGGCTTGATCAGGGTGACGGCGAAAGGAAGTCCGAAACCGCTGAGCGACTTCGACAACGTGACGATATCCGGTTTGATCCCGGCTTTTTCGAAGCTGAAAAAGGTTCCTGTGCGGCCACAGCCGGCCTGGATGTCGTCCACGATCAGCAGGATGCCGTGTTTGCGGCAGATGGCCTCCACATTGCGCAGCCAACGCTCGCTGGCCACATTCAGGCCGCCTTCGCCCTGCACGGTTTCCAGGATAACCGCCGCTGGCAGGTCCAAGCCGCTGCTGTTGTCAGAGATCATCTTGTCGAGGAATTTACTGGTGTCTACGTCTTTGCCCAGATAGCCGTCGTAGGGTAAGTGAGTGACGCAGTTCAACGGCACGCCCGCGGCATCGCGGTGATGGCTGTTACCAGTGGCCGCCAGAGAGCCCAGAGTGACTCCGTGAAAGCCATTGGTAAAGGCCACAACATTGTGCCGTCCGGTGACGTTGCGAGCGATTTTGAGTGCGGCTTCCACGGCGTTGGCGCCGGTCGGGCCGGTAAACTGGACAACATACTCCAGCTTGCGTGGCTCCAGGATGCGCTCTTTGAATTCGGTCAGAAAACGCGCTTTGGCGTCTGTGTGCATATCGAGACCGTGGGCGACGCCGTCCTGACTGATGTATTCCAGCAGCGCTTCTTTCAGTACAGGGTTGTTGTGCCCGTAATTCAATGTGCCGGCGCCAGCCAGAAAATCGAGGTGCTTGTCGCCGTCAACGTCATAAAGATGAACGCCTTTGGCCTTGTTGAAAATTTTGGGAAATGAGCGGGCGTAACTTTGTACGCCGGATTCTACTTCTTGGAAAATATTCATGGTTTCTCCTTGTCGTAGCTGATGAATGTCAAGCATGGTGTGGTGAGCCCGCGACGGCGAAATGCTCCGTCGTCTGGTTTTAATCCGAATACACTCCCTTGCTCCGGATATGGGTCCTGCGACCGGATCGCTTAAGTCTGCGTCAATCGCGCAGACAGGATGGGTCGAACGGGCCTATGGTCAGTAATACTTCTTCTTCGTGATCGTCAGTAAACTGCGACGCATCGAACAGGGTGCGTCGTTGCATCTCCGCTCCCAAGTCCCCGGCCAGTTTTTCGAACAGTTTCCAGGAGGCCTGGTTGCTGGGGTTTATGGTCGTTTGCAGATGCGATACGTTTCGGCAGGCGTCACGCGCAAGAATGGCGCGCAGCATTTTTCCCGCCAGTCCTTTTCCCCGCATGGTTCTATCAACCGCCACCTGCCAGATGAACAGGGTGTTGGCGTCTTCCGGCAGGAGGTATCCGGATATAAATCCTCCTGGGGTTATCTTTCCACTTTCATCAGCGCTTTCCGCCACGACGCAGGTGTTCGCCCAATGCGTGCATTGCAGCAGATTGCAGTAAACCGAATTTTCGTCCAGTGGCGGACAGTGTGAGATAAGTTGGTGAACGGAAGGGCCGTCGTCGGCGGTGGGCGTGCGCAGAATAATCTCTGGCTGACGCCTGTCTGGAATGTGCATAGCTGTAATTTTGTTTCTCATGGGGTGGAGGATTCTAAACAGTTAATACTTAGAATACAAACTAAATATTTCTTGTGTATTTCAGTCATGTCAGCAAATTGGCGTTATTTTGCGGAGCTTGTAGCGTTGAAATATTAAAAATAAGTTACAGTAAAAAGTAATAATTTTGGAGACTTGAGTACGTGTAGGCCGGGTCCCGCAAGCGTTACGGATGGTGTGGTTAAAAACCGATCAGGCTGGCGTTGAATGAAATTGTCATTAGAAGGTTGGGCTTGCAGAAGGGGGGGGAAGCCAGAAGGGGTGAGCCAGAAGAGGATGGTGTGAAGCGCTGGAGACGGAAAGCTTGGAGTAGAAATGAAAAGGGGCCGCCAATGTGGAGCCCCTTTTCGAACCTTGATGCTTGGAAGTCTGCTTTAGAGCGCTTAGATGCTGCTCAGTAGTCTGCGAATGGTGACTTCTTGCTCTTCCAGGAAGCTTCTGGCGTCCTGTGCTGGGATGTACAGAGACTCCCAGCCGTATTTTAGTCTGACGGTTTTCCAGTCTGGGGATTTATCCAGACTGGCGAGCATGTCCGCATATTTGGTGACGGTTTTGTCAGGCGTGCCGGGGGCGACGAAAAAGCCGCGCCAGTTGGCCAGGACAACATCCAGACCTTGCTCTTTCATGGTCGGGATATCAAACCCTTCCAAACGCTCGGCGCTGGTGACGCCCAGTGCGCGCAACTCGCCGGATTTGATCTGTTTTACGACTTCGCCCATGCCGGTCACCATCGCCAAAGCGTAGCCGTTGGAGAATTTACGCATGGCGTCGCCGCCGCCGTCACTGGCGGAGTAACGCAGTTTTTTAGAGGACATGTTGGCTGCTTCCAATACCGCCAATGCGGTAATGTGGTCCAGGCTGCCTTTGGCGGACCCGCCAACAATAGGTTTGCGTTTTCCGATCTCTTTGATGGCCGCCAGCAGCTCATTCATATTTTTGTAGGGGGAATCTTTGTCCACTACCACGACCTGATACTCGGCGATCAGCATGGCGACCGGAGTGACGTCCCGGAATGAGCGTTCGTAAACGCCTGACAGGCTACGCAGAATCAGTGGCAGCGACTGCACCATCAAAGCGTCTTTATATTCTTTGGATGTCGCCAGTGCGTTCAATGCGCGCCCGCCGCCTTCACCGGAATAATTCACATATTTGGCTCCGCCAATGAGCCCCATTTTGGTAAGCGCCGCGCCGGTCTCTCTGGCGGTGGTGTCCCAGCCGCCGCCTTCGCCTGCGGGGATGAGAAACTTTTGCACATCAGCGTGAGCGGTCGGGGCGAGCGCCAGCGTAAGAGCGGCGGCTTGTAAAAACGTTTTCACATTCCTGAAAAATATTGGCATATGCGTCTACCTCCTGTGCTTGAGATTCTAGGTAAGATTTGAACTGGATTACAGGAGTAAGTCGCGCGGCGACGAATATTGTCCGTTACGCTTGTTTGCAGCGTGCGGAAATACGCAGGGAGTGGAAGATTTTGAAGATACTGCTTTCATGGTCTGCTCCTGTTATTTTTATCGAGCATAACGTATAAGCGCCTGAGAAAAAACGAGATTTCTGTAAACACGAACTCGCTTTTTCGCCTGTTTTTTGATCAGAAAAAAAGCAGGGGCGATGCTTCTTCCCGAATATAGAGAGCTAAGCTGTCACCAACCTGTCATGGAAACGTTCCCATTAATTTTTTGTGACAGAGTTTGCATTTTGTTTTACAGCCCGCTGAGGTAGTCGGAGAGGGTATTCTGGGCGCGGGACAGCTCATTAACGCCTTGCTCTGCGCGGGATACGCCGGCGCACAAACTGAAGCGAACCAGTCTGATTCTTAACCGCTGTCTAAGTGGGCGCTGTTTACACTTGAGATCGGCGGCGGGTTCAGCGGATTTGGAAACATGGCGCTGGCCACGACCGCTTTTCAGTGATGTGGCGACTGCATTATTGAGCTCGCCTTCGTCCGCGTCCATTAGCTCCAGCGCAATATCCGTCTCCTGACGATAGCTGATCAGCGCACGCAATAGTTCCCACGCTCCGCATATCATGAGTTTCATATTCCATATTCCGCTTTACCGGTCCCTGTATTTCCGAGCATAACTTATGCCGTGATTGCGTGTATGACTCTGATCAATCTCTTTCTGGCGGTCGCCTACTCGACGGCTCCATATTGAAAAGGGAACCCTAACATGGATTTAATGCTATGCGAGTGACTGGATATTCGCCATTTTGCCGCGTATAGATGTAGTTCAGGCGTTTTCGCAAATGTGCAGTTTTGCATCGACGCGGCTGGCGACGACGTCGGCTTTTGAACGCGAAACTGTTAGAGGATTTCACAATAATCATGTCATGGCCGGCGTTGCATACGCTTGATGTGACGGTAGGAGGTGGTTCGTGTCTTCATTGCCCAGCGCTGTTTTTGCTAATACTCGTGGTGTCGCCAATAGCCACGGCGCCGTAAATAGTCATGGCGCCAAGAGTTGCTTTATTTGCGGTCAGGCGGTGCAACGTGTTGTGGTGGGCGCGGCGGCGTTGTCGGAACTGACTTGCGATAACCCGGAATGCCGACGTCTGTCGGAGCGCAGAGCTTCAACACCGCCCGCCCTGTTTGACGCACAGGTGAAATTTCATCGTCAGCGGATGCAGGAAAGAAAAGTCCTCGCGGAAGCGGAGCAGCGCCGGATAGAAACTCAAAGCGCGGAGGAAGCGAAGCAGAATCAGGCGCTGTATGCTCACCTCGCCAAGTCGGAGGGCCTGGATCCCGAAGGGACGCCGGTCACCATTCCCACTGCGCCGACGCGCCTCGCCACGTTGCCGAAACATCGTATTCGGCAGTATCGCGACTTCCTTACTCAAATTATCAGCGAGGCCTGTATGCACGGCCTGGAGGACAGTTCCGACGAACGCGACAGCCGCGCACGGGCGGAAGCCAATAACAAGCCTTTGGAGCACTCCGAAACCCTGGCCAATATGAACATGCATCTTTGCACTATGTGTAAGGGCGGCTGCTGCACCAGCGGGCGTGAGCACGCTTATCTGTCGGCCAGCGTTATTCGGCGTTTTATGCGTGAAAATCCTGAGCTTCGTCCCCGCCACGTTCTACAGCTCTATCTGGAAAAACTTTCCGGTAAGTCCATTCGCGGCTCTTGCATCAATCATACAAACAAAGGCTGCAGTCTCCCGCGGGAGATGCGTTCAGACATTTGTAACGGCTACTTTTGTGATTCGCTGAAAAGCTTCAACCGAAAGTATGCGCGAGAGACGCCGCCGTCGCGCATTATCGCCATCGCCAGGGCGCAGGACAATTGGAGCCGCTTTCATCCTGAACAAAGCAATGACGTGGTCGCCGTCGCGGTGGTGTCGTCGGATGAGGCGAAACTACTGCCGTTGCCGGAAAGCCCACGCGTGTAGATCGACGCGTGGGCGGCTGAAGACTAGATCTCCAGTTGCGCCTCATCCAGATATTCCGGCGCGGAGGCGCGCCAGCCCAACTCATCGGCGATGCGCAGCCTTAACGCATCCGCCGCAACACTCTCGCCGTGGGTGACATAGGTGTGCCGGGGCGCGTGCTTGAAGCCTCTCAGCCAACTCAAAATCTCCGCATAGTCCGCATGCGCGGACAGACTTTCCAAATTGATCACTTCCGCCTTTACCGGGAAATATTCGCCATGAATTTTGACTTTCTCCGCACCATGGGTGAGAGCATCTCCACGTGTGCCCGGGGCCTGGAATCCGGCGAATACAATGGTGTTGCGATGGTCCGGCAACAGGGTCTTGAGATGGTGCAGTACTCGACCGCCGCTGGCCATGCCACTGGCTGAAACTATGATGCAGGGAAACTTCTTGCGATTGAGTTCTATCGATTCCTCTACGGTGCGGACAAAATGCGTGCCCTGATCAATCAGGGCGCAATCTTCCGTGGTGAGGCGGTGTTCTTTGTGATAGTGACAGAAAATCTCGGTGGCGCTGATTGCCATTGGGCTGTTGAGAAACACCGGCAGGTCGGGGATGCTGTTGTCGGCCTTGAGTAACTGGATCAAGTAAAGCAGGTGCTGGGCGCGTCCTACGGCGAAGGCGGGGATCAATACGACGCCGCCGCGCTTGGCGGTGGCGTTGATCGCCTCGCTGAGTTGCGCGCGAACATCGATGTTGTCATGCAGTCGGTCGCCGTAAGTCGACTCCACGACCAGATAGTCCGCCGCCGCAATGGTTTCCGGCGGATACATAATGCGATCATCCTGCCGGCCCAGGTCGCCGGAGAACACGATGGAGCCTTTGGCGCCGCTCAGTTGTACGCTGCCCGCTCCCAAAATATGCCCGGCGCGGTGTATTTCTGCGGTAACGCCGTGGAGTGGGGAAAACTTTTCATGGAAGTCCACGGTTTCAAAATGCTTCAACGCTTCCCATGCGTCTTTCTCTGTGTACAGAGGCAATGCGGGGCTGTGCTTGGAAAACTTGCGTTTGTTGGCGTAACGGGCGTCTTCCTCCTGCAGAAAACCGGAATCCGGCAGTAGCACTTTCGCCAGCGCATAGGTGGCGGGAGTGCAAAAGACTTTGCCTTTGAAGCCGTGTTTCATCAGGGCGGGGATGTAGCCGCTGTGATCCAGGTGGGCGTGGCTGAGCACCACAGACTTGATTTCCGACGCCTTGACGGGGAAAGGTTTCCAGTTACGCTCACGCAGGGCTTTCACGCCTTGATATAAACCGCAATCCAGCAAAAACTTCCCGGAGCCCTCGCTGAGTAAATATTTGGACCCTGTCACCGTACCCGCCGCGCCGAGAAATTTCAGATGCATTGTGAGACTCCCTGAAGAATTAAATAAGCATTCCGTCTACTGTAATGGCGGAGTGAGCTTGGGTTTTTGACTTAACGCAGATAAGCCGTACTCGTGTTTATTACACTGGTCTTAGATGCGCCCTGATGTAGCCTGTTATTATCTTAGTCCAGAAGCGGTTAAGAGGTCGGCGTCACCGACGCGGGCCGGTCGGGGCGAAGTTCGAACAACGTGCGGAAAACAATATGCAGCAACGCGAACTTAATTATTTATTTCTTAAACGGATCGGCATTAATACCCATCAAGAGCCGGTGGTGTATATGCGGCAGGATTGTCACGTATGCCGATCGGAAGGCTTCAATGCGCACTCGCGGGTGCGCGTGACGACCAACAAACGCAGTATCATCGCGACAGTTAACCAGGTCACTGACGGCTGGCTGTCGCACCAGGAAGCGGGACTGTCGGACGCCGCGTGGCGTCTGCTGGACGCGGAAGACGGTGAGGTGGCTTATTTCAGCCACACCAAAGCGGTGGATTCAATGAGTCATGTGCGCGGTAAACTGTATGGCGCCGCGCTGACGCAGGAAAGCGCAGACGAAGTGGTCAGGGATATCGCCGGCGGCCTGTATTCAGACGTGCAGTTGGCGGCGTTCGTCACCGCCTGCGCTGGTAGTCGCTTGAATCAGGATGAAGTGGCGGCGCTCACCAGCGCCATGGTGAAGGTGGGGCAGCGCATCGACTGGGGAACCTCTCCGATCATGGACAAGCATTGTGTCGGCGGTCTGCCGGGCAACCGCACCACGCCGATTGTCGTCGCCATCGTCACCGCCTGCGGCCTGCGTATGCCGAAGACATCCTCCCGTGCGATTACGTCGCCTGCGGGCACCGCCGACACTATGGAAACGATGGCGCCGGTTAATCTTTCTCTGGCGCAAATGAAACAGGTGGTGGAGCAGGAAGGCGGCTGCATCGCCTGGGGCGGCTCAGTGAGCCTGAGCCCGGCGGACGATGTGCTGATTCGCATTGAACGGGCGTTGGACCTGGATAGCGAAGGGCAATTAGTGGCGTCAGTCATTTCCAAAAAAGTGGCGGCGGGTTCCACTCATGTGCTGATAGACATTCCCATCGGCATGACCGCCAAAGTGCGTAGCCCGGAGTATGCGGAGCGTCTGGCCTCCCATATGCGGTATACCGGAGAGAAGCTGGGCATTCAGGTGGAAGCAATGTTCACTGACGGCGCACAGCCGGTCGGGCGAGGCATTGGGCCTGCCCTGGAGGCGCGAGACATATTGGCGGTGCTGCGTAATCAGGCGGAAGCGCCGGCTGATTTGCGCGAACGGGCTTTGACGCTGGCCGGACGTTTATTGGAGATCGGCGGCGTCGCCAGCCATGGCGCCGGCGTCGCCCGCGCCAGGGAGACGCTGGAGTCCGGCGCGGCGCTGACTAAGTTCATGGCCATTTGCGAAGCGCAGGGGGGATTCCATGAGCCGACGCTGGCGCCGCACTGCTATGAAGCCACCGCCGATCGGGTCGGGGTGGTTTCCTTCGTGAATAACCGTTTCGTGGCCAAGTTGGCGAAACTTGCGGGAGCCCCCTCAAACCCGTCTGCGGGTGTGGACTTCCATGTTAAATTGGGGCAAAAGGTGAGAGTGGGAGAACCGCTGTTCAGCATCTATGCGGAAGCGCCTGGCGAATTGGCGTACGCACTGGACTTTTTGCGCGACCATCCCAATGAAATCCGTATAGAAGAGGAAAGTCTATAATGTTGCTTTACAATCTGGCGCCGGGGCATCCGGTGGCTGAGAGGCTCGCCGCCGCCCCTTGGATGGACGTCGGTAACTATCAATTGCGGCAGTTTCCGGATGGCGAAACCTATATCCGCATCGAGGGCGAAACGCCGAAAAAGGCGATTGTGTGCGCTGATCTTTCCAATCCGGATCAGAAAATCCTGCCCGTTTTATTATTCGCCGCCACCTTGAGGGATCTGGGCGCTGAGCATATCACCCTGGTGGCGCCTTATCTGCCCTACATGCGTCAGGACATCCGCTTTCATCCTGGCGAGGGAGTGACGTCGCGTTATTTCGCCCGCATGATTTCCGCCCATTTTGATCGCCTGCTGACAATCGATCCTCATCTGCACCGTTATCACTCACTGGACGAACTTTACACTATTCCCGCCCGCTCATTGGCGGCGGCGCCGGCGATTGCGGACTGGATTCGCACGCATCTGGACAAGCCGGTCATCGTTGGGCCCGATAGCGAAAGCGATCAATGGGTCAGTCATGTGGCGGAGCTGGCGGGATGCGACCGGCTGGTGTTCAGCAAAACCCGCCTTGGCGACAAAGACGTTATTATTGACGCCAGGAACGTGGAGAAGTATCGGGAATATTCTCCGGTGATGGTGGACGATATTATTTCCACCGGGCGCACGATGATTGAAGCCGCTGCGGAACTGGTGGCGGCTGGCTTGCATCGCCCTGTCTGCATTGGCGTGCATGCGGTGTTTGCGGACGACGCTTATCATGCGATCCAGGCGGCGCCCATCGCCCGCACGGTCAGTTGCAATACCGTGATCCACGCCACCAACAGCATTGATGTCGGCGAATTGCTGTTGCAGGCGTTACAGGAGCACTGATCCGCCCGCGTTTGTTACATACGGAAGCTGACGCCGTTGCCGCCGTTCATTTTTGCTTCGGCCAAAGCTTCCTGAGCGCGCTCTATTAAATCCTTCGGCTCCCAACCCTGACTGGGAATATCGCTGGACAGGCCAATGCTGACAGTGACGCTGAAGCGGGCCTCATCCACCTGAATCAAGGTGGCTTCCGTGCGTGAGCGAATCTGCTCCGCTAATTGCAGGGCGCCTTCAGCGGAACAATGCGCCAGCACCAGCACGTAGCAATCCCCTTCATAGCGGAAAATGCTGTCTCCAGCGCGACGCGCCATGGAACTGACTAATTTGGCCAGAGCCTGCAGACAGGTGTCGGCGGCGAATTGCCCGAACTGCTGGTTTACCTTCTGGAAGCGATCAATATCTATAAATACCAGTGACAGCGCCGATATGGAGCGGGAGCAGCGGCTCCATTCCTGCAACAGCACGCGTTCGAAACTGGCCTTGTTCTTCAACTGGGTGAGCTGATCGAACGTGGCGATTTCATTCAGCTGTTCATGGGCGACAGATAGCTTTTTCATCGCCTCATTCAGCTCTTCCGTGCGGATGGCGACGCGGCGCTCCAGCTCATCGTTGGCTTGCTGCTGCGCCATCAGCATCGATTGCTCCGCTTCCCGGGCGCTGCGTTCGCGATGCAGCGCCAGCTCGCGCATGGAAATGTGGCGACGGCGCTCTATGTTGATGCGTTGCGCCAAAGCCAGTGAGAAGATCATCACTTCCAGGCAGGCGCCTATCTGCGGCATGAAGCCAATAATGGTCAGGTTCGGAATCAACCCGATTTTCTCCAGAGAAATGGCGATATTGCCAAACAGGAATACGGCCCAGGCCAAGGTGAAGTAGGCGGCGGTGGGTTCGCGACGCGACCATTGCAGAAGGCCGATGACCAGCCAGGTTATCGACACCACCCCGGTGGCCAGCACCGCTATTTTGATGCCAGTGGCGTAGCTGGCGGAGAACGCAAGCGCGCAGCAGATCAAGCCGAAAAAAGCGCAACTGATGCCGATGTAGGGCAGGAATCCTCCACGCACATTGAGGTTGAGAAAACGATAGCCGAACAATGAGGCGAAGGTGACGCTACAGCCTATGAAAAATACCAGGCTGATCTGATTCCATTGCGGCGAATGCGGCCAGATAAATTGAAATGGCGTGCCATGCAACGCCAGTTGCACGACTGCGATAGACACCACATAGCCCACGTAATGGATGAAAGTCAGATCGCGGATAACAAACCCGAGAGCGAGATTGTAAGCGGCCATGGCCAGCATGATGCCGCTGAACAGGAATTGGGCGGCGAGCTTCCACTGGTCGGCCTGTACGAAGGCGGTGGGAGACCAAAGATCCGCTGGTAGTTCCAGTGCGCCCTGCGTGTCGATGCGGATATAAACCGTCGACTTGCTATGAGGTTTGAACTTGAACGGGAAAATAAAATTGCGATGAAGCACGGGGCGTTCGCTAAAATTGAGCGTGTCGCCGCTGTGATACGCCTCGACGACTTTTTCCTCTTCTGTCAGATAGACCCTAATATCGTCCAATACCGGATAACTGATTTCCAACCAGCGTTCCACGGGCTCGGCGCTGGCGTTAGTGATGCTGAAACGAAACCAGTGCGGCGACACGTCGAGACCGAAGTTGGGGTCGAAGCGGCTGTTTTGCCGCCACCCCATCGGGGCGGTTTTGCGCTCAAGAATATCCTGGACTTTAATCTCTCCATGGGTTTCCGCCACCCACCAGAGATATGGGGCGACATCCAGACGTTCCTGGCGGGATGTGAGTTGAATGGAGTTATAGGTCGAAGCGAGGGCCTGTACGCATAGCAGGAATAATCCGCACATGGCTGCGCTGCGAAGAAGGGGTGAGACCGCACTAGGCTGGCGGCGCTGGCGGGCGCATTGAATAAGCCCCCGAAAAGAGCGTATAAAGTTCACGATTTTGAAAATTTCCCGCGCTCGATGGGTATTGTTGTCGTTGTTCTTACAATTTATAGCCGATGTTATCGAATCCTGTAGAGCCGGAATACGGAAAGGGGAGACTTATCTTCATGAAAGCTGTGATATTGGATGCCGAAAGTCTAGGCGCGGACGTCAGTCTGGACTCATTGAAAGAACATGTGAGCGCGTTTGACAGTTATGCGGCGACGCCCCCGGAAAAAGTGGCTGAACGCATTGCCGGCAAGGACATCGTTATTGTCAATAAAGTGGTTCTAAATGAAGCGCACATGATCGGCAGTCCTGAGTTAAAGCTGATCGCCGTCACCGCCACTGGCGTCAACAATATAGATATGGCGGCGGCGAAGAACCATGGCGTGGAAGTCAGGAACGTCGCCCACTATGGAACCGCCACTATTGTCCAGCATGTGTTCTCCATGGTGCTGGCGTTGTCGAATAATCTGCTGCGCTATGCCGCCGCGGTGGAGCGGGGAGACTGGGGGAGAGCCCGTCAGTTTTGTCTGATGGATTATCCTATTCGCGAGCTGAGCGGCAAAGTATTCGGCGTCGTCGGATATGGCGACTTGGGACGGGCCACCGGCGCGGTGGCGCAGGCGTTTGGTATGGAAGTCAAAGTCGGCGCCCGTCCGGGAACAGAGCCTGGCGTCAGGGATGGCGTGAATTATCTGCCGCTGGAGGAACTGCTGTCCCTGGCGGATGTGCTCAGCCTGCATTGTCTGCTGTCGGAGGATACGCGCAATATGATCGGCGCTGACGAGTTGGCTTTAATGAAGACTGACGCCCTGTTAATCAACACAGCCCGCGGCGGGCTGGTGGACGAGGCGGCGCTGGCGGATGCGCTGCGTAACGGTCGCCTTGGTGGGGCCGGGTTCGATGTATTGACGGAAGAGCCGCCGGTGAATGGCAATCTGTTGCTGGCCCAGGATATCCCCAATCTTATTATTACACCGCATTGCGCCTGGGCCAGTCGGGAAGCGAGACAAAGACTGGTGGATAAAACGGGAGAAAATATTGCGGCATTCGCTCATCGCGAAGAACGGCAGGTGCGTTTATAGCAAACAGGAAAACGGTTTGAGAAGGATACGCCGCAATATTAAAAAAGTTGCGGCGTCAGAAGTCGCCGGCGCATTCCGGGTCGACGACTTCGATCATTCTGATTAGCGGTAAATATTACATCCTTATTGTTATTACGCTGTTGCGCGACGCTTAGGTCCGGCAATATAACTGGCGTTAATTATGCAACCAGCCAGCTTTCAACTTTCTCTTTGCCGAACTTTTGTTTCCACTCGTTTAGCAACTTGTGATTGCCGCCTCTGGTTTCAACAACTTCACCGGTTTTTGGGTTTTTATACACTTTTAAAGGACGGCTGCCGCGACGTTTGTCTTGCTTCGGCGAAGTCTTTTCTTTGCCGTACATCTTCAATACATCGTCCAGGTTGACGTCGTATTTGGCCATCAGATCTTCAAGCTTCTTTTTAAACTCCAGCTCTTTCTTCAGACCTTCGTCTTTTTCCAGACTTTCGATCCTTTTTTGCAGTGCTTCAAGCTCAGCAATAGCGGAATTATAAGCGTTTAGTTTTTTCATTCTTATCTCCTCTGGTTAATGCAACAACGGCGTTCTGGTTTTTATAGTCGTTAACAGTTTAAATTTCCAGAAAATTATAAGAAATATTATTATCGAATGTTAATAGGAGGCAAATAACTTTCGTCGAGAATATTTAAAGTGCATGACCACTGTCTCATTCTCCCGCCACTAAGCGCTGCTGTCGGGACGCTGACTATCATATTCAGGAGGCTTTTAATCTAGCGCGAACTCATCATTGTGAAGCTGGAAAAAGCCAGACGAGGCATTAGGTTAGCGACGTCATTGAGTTGGGTGGTAGCTTCGGTGGAGGAGGGGGATGTGTGCAGATAATCGCTATAACTTATATGGACTGTATTATTGGGATAACCCTTCAGTGATGTTTCAAATTTATGTAGGGACGTTGAAATTCGCCATTTACACGCTGGCGCCAGCTTACGTAGGAAAAGGCGAATTGGATTAATCTATCCAGACCAAAAACTGGAAAGCTTGTTTCCAATATCTCGAACCTAAATCCAACCTACATACCGCTTAAGACGGCTGCCGATATAGAACAAACCGTATATTCAGGAGAACTGGCGCTTGTAAAAAAGCGGGAAGCGGGAACGCTTAAGGAACGTCAGGCGTTCGCTGTTGGCCTGTGGTAAAGTTCCCATTTGGAGCAATATGAGTTGAGATGGCGGATATATGTGGCTGCAGAAAGAAATACGCTTGAAGCCCAGGCAACGGGGCTTTCATTTGATTACTGATGAAATAGTACGAGAACTTCCGGAACTCAAGACATTCAGAGTTGGGATGATGCAGCTCTTTATAAAGCATACTTCCGCTTCATTGACGATAAATGAAAATGCGGACCCAACCGTTCGCCAGGATTTTGAAAGTTATTTCAATCGTGCGGTTCCAGAAAATGAACCTTATTATCGGCACCTTGATGAAGGCTCCGATGATATGCCGGCTCATCTTAAATCCAGCCTGTTGGGGAGCAGCGTTAGTCTGCCGATCACTGATGGACGTTTTAATCTCGGAACATGGCAAGGCATATATCTCTGCGAACACCGCAATCATGGCGGCGTGAGAAAAGTCGTAGCGACTATTTGGGGCGAATAGAGCCTAATAGAAAATGGTCGCTTTATTGCGTGGGCTGGCTATATATAGCGGGTGCTATCTGAAGGCCCCCGTTTTCCTGTTTTCGCCTGCGCCATGCAACGTTAGTCCGTCTCTATCAAGTCGCTAGCGCTCCGCCATTGGGAGCAGGACTTTTGGCGTACATACGAACCAGCCCATTGATATACAATGTTTTTACCGGGCTTTTCCAACAAGCCTTTCAAGACGTTCACTTTTATGTCATACGTACGCCATGCGATGGCGAGCGCTGCCTGCATGGCGGTGTGTGCGGGGTGGCGGCTACAATTTGGAGAAAACAACACAGGATGGCTGCTTTTGAACAACCTGATATGTCTGAATTCGGCGCAAGACGAGAGCAACTATGAGTAAAGCGACGATAGAAACCTGGGTGTCGCGATTGGATCGCTGGCTTTGGGAAAATGAAACCGGCGGCGCTGCAGGCGGCTTCATGCGAGTGTTGTGGCACAGTGCGCGGGTCCTGTTTGCGGTGGTGCGCGATGTGTTATTTGGCCATGTCACACTGCACGCCATGGGGCTGGTGTACACAACTCTGCTTTCCATTGTGCCGTTGTTAGCGCTGAGTTTTTCCGTATTGAAAGGATTTGGCGTTCATAATCAGCTGGAACCGTTGCTGGAAAATGTTTTCCAGGCGTTCGGGGAAAAAGGGCCAGAACTGGTGCAGAACGTGCTCGCATTCGTCGACAACGTCAAGGTCGGCGTGTTGGGGTCGGTGGGCCTGGGGTTATTGATCTATACGGTTATCTCTCTGGTGCAGAAAGTGGAGCGCTCCTTTAACGAAATCTGGCGGGTGTCGCAGATTCGTTCTCTGGCGCAGCGCTTTAGTTCTTACCTCAGCGTCATCGTCATCGGTCCGTTACTGGCGTTTTCCGCCATGGGCGCTACAGCGACATTGGTGGGCACGGACGTGGCGCAAACCGTTTTGAGCATTGAGCCCTTTGGACGCCTGTTCGCACTCGCCACCCGGATGGCGCCTTATGTCATCATCGTGGCGCTGTTCACCTTCATGTATCGCTTTATTCCCAATACCAAAGTGCGCACCCGGTATGCGTTCATTGGCGGCTTAGGCGCTGGGATCGCCTGGCAGACAACGGGCTATGTGTTTGCCAAATTCGTTGTCGGCACGTCCAATTACGAGGCGATCTATTCGGGGTTTGCGGTGGGCATCCTGGTTCTGATCTGGCTGTATATCTCCTGGCTTATCCTGTTGATGGGAGCGTCAGTGGCGTTTTACGCCCAGCATTCCCATCAGATCACCCGGCAGCGGCGGGTGCATCCCTGTGCGGTGATTGACGAGCGGACGGGACTTGCTCTGGTGTACAAGGTGGCGAAAAAGTTCGATCAGCAGGGAGGTGGTGAGAGCATCTCTGATCTGGAGGATACCTTGTCGGTAGGCCCCGATACGATACAGCGCATCATCGACAAGCTATTGAAGAAGGGCGTGTTGGCCATTATGGGAGATGAAGCGGACTCACTGATTCCCGCCCGTCCTTTAGACCGCATTACCCTGGCGGAATTGATGCACGTGCTGCGTTCGCCGGAGCACAGTCTGCCTGCTTCGTTGTATTCGGATAAGTCCGTGGACGCTATCGCCAAGGGCGTGACGGCGGCAATGGAAGCATCGCTTGGGCAGATGACCCTGGCGTCCTGGGTGCGGGGCGAGGAGCCACTTGTCAGAGAGGCGACGCCGCCGGAGAGAGCGGCGAGTTGAGCAAGGGCGCGCCCACGCCCTTCTCCCTAGATTTCGAATTCGATGCGGCCTTTGCCGTCGCCGTCTTTTTCCACCTCAGGATTGCACAACAGGATGCGGGAAGAGGCGATCTTTCCGCCTTCCAGCACCTTCGCTTTGAACTTCTGGCCCCGTTCCTCCGCCAACTGCTTTAACGTCTTCAGTTGCTCTACCGTTAAGGCTTTCGTATCGGGCGGATAATTCAATTCTGCGGGGGAGGCGATGGGGCAGGTTTTCACTTGCATGTCCTCTTTGTCCAACAGCAGCTGGCGGAACTCATTGACGAACGCTTGTTGCTCTGGACCCACGTCAGACTGGCCAGCCTGATAGGGTAATGGCTCGATTCGGACTTTCAGCGCCTGCTCGCCTGCAAACTTCACTACCGTGACGACATTGGCGTAGGGCACGAATGTCTTGATGAGGTAGCCGCTGGCGGCTTCGAAAATAGCTTTTTGCGCAATCAGCGCGACAAAACCGCTCCAGCCGAAGCTGGGACTGTCGACATCACCGGACAGCGGCATGGCGAGCTCCACGTTGCCATTGCCATCCTTCAGCATCCCCAGCGCCACATTTAACGGGATCGCCCCGCCTTGCTGAATAGCGTCAGCGCTTTTGTCCGCCCCCAAATCCATGCCGCGCAGCATGATTTTTGTGTCGCCGCTGATGCGTCCCTCATCAATGGTCATGGCGAGGTTCATATCAAACTGCCCGTTGTTGATGTCATAACCCAGCGCGTCGCTCAGGTAAGGCGATACCGGCGGCAGGTTTATTTCCGCGATGTTGGTGCGGGTGTCGAGGGACAGCTTGGGCGCGAACGGCCAGATACGCGTGTCTGACTGAATCTTGGAATATTGGTCAGTCTGCGCATCCATAGTGATATGGAACGCCTGCGCCGGGTTCTCGGTGGTCAGGCTTTCGGCGACCAGTGAGTTGATGCGGATATCCTGCTGAAAAGGCGGCTTCACGCCCTCATCCGTGAAACTGAGCAGTGAGTCTCCTTTGACGGAGATTTGATTGATTACCAGATTGAATGGCGAGCTTTTCGGCGCATCGTCTGCTGAGGGCGCTTCAGCGGCGGCCTGGGCGTCGGCTTGTGGCGTTTGCGACGCTTCCTCCGCAGGAGCGTTCGCCGACATGGGCGCCAGGGTAATCAGATTACGCTCTTTATCCAGATGCACATTGGAGCGTATATCGCTCAGCTCCACCATTTCGATAAAGGCCCGTTTGTCGCTGGCCTCCACATTCGACACAAACAGAGTTCCCGCTTGCAATAGCGGCGGCAGCTCTTCGTTGTCGAGGGCGGAGCGTGACAGCACCAGGTTCTGCGAGCTGATCTGATCCACCTTGACGTTAAGCGTCTCGTCCATGCTGAAGGAGACGGGCGTCAGGTCCAGTTTGTCCCAGCCCGCCAGGATATAACGCCCGGCGCTGTCATTGATGCGGGTTTTACCGCTGTGGACCTTGCCGTTGAAAGCGACTTCCGGCTCGCCGTCCGGCGCAATGCTGATTTGCAGAGGGTTCAGATCGATGCTGGTGATGTCGCTTTCGATCGTCATGTCTTTAAGCTTCACGTCGACCTGGGAGATATCCAGCTTTTTAGTGGTTGTGGTCAGGGTCAGGGCGCCATTGCGCCAATCGACTACGATTTCCGCATTCAGGTCCAGGCTGGCGTTGCTGTCGCGCAGATCGGCGGGGAGATAATGCGCAAACTGCTGCATTCGTGCCTTGAGTGAACTGATGTCCAGCCACTGCACGAACTTGTCCGGGCCGACGCGAAATTCGGTGGCGAGAACGATGTCGGCGCCGTTCACCTGCGTCATCACATCAGCGAAACCGTTCCACTCCGCGCCTTTGCCTTTGATGTTTTTCAGGTTGAGGCTAAACAGGCGAATCTCGTCTTGTAAGGGCGCCTGATCGGCGGCGTCCGCTGGCGGCAGCCGGCTGATATTGAGCGTGCAATTGCGCAACTGAATCGAGGGCAGGCTGATCGTCCAGTCTTCCCCGGCTGATTCCTGAGCAGGGGGCGGAGACTCTTCGGTTCCCGTTGGGAACAGCACCCCGGCGACGCGCCAGCCTTTCTGCTCCTGGGCTATATTCAGTTGCAGTCCGTCGAGGGTGACTTTGTCGACGACCACGGTGTTTTCAAACAAAGGCGTCAACTGCGCGGAGACCTGCAGGGCTTCGAATTTGAGCTCCAGTCCTCGCGTGGTCGTCACTTTGACGCCGCGGCCGTTGATCTCGGAAGTGAAGGGGTTGATGGAGAGGGATTCCGCAGAGAAGTCTGCGTTGTGCTCGGCGAAGTATTTGGTGAGCGCGTCTTTGGCGACGTAGGGGCCGAGCCCCCATATCCCCAGAATCAACAGACAAAGAATGCTCAACAGAGCAATTAACGTTCTGCGGATGATTCGCTGCATATCGGCGCCCTTGGTGTTTTTTCGTGGCTTCCCGCGCAATAGCGGAGTCTTTCTTAATCGTCGCCCGCCGTCTTCGGCCTACAAGCGAGTAAACGCCGAAAGCCGAGTCGTGTCAGAAGGTTACGGAAAGTTTAGCCAGTCCTGCGCGGCTATCCAAGGGGAAATACGCCATCCGTTGGCATTGAGTCTCCGGCGCGATCACATGCGCGAGATTTGGCCCAGCACGTCGCAACGCTCAAGGATCATCCTTTCATAGGATTCAACCATTGCAGGATTGCTGGAGCCGCACGACTTCCGGCCGTCCAGATACCGGATGAGTCGCTGTACGTCTCTGAACAGCTGTCTTTCCAGTCGATCCTTTGAGCTGGCGTTGTGCGATAACTTTGTTGGAATGTTATTGATCGCCATGAATGTCACACTCTGTTACTTTTTGCGTAATTGTAGATAAATAACATTACTTGTCAAAAGTAATAGGCCAAAAGTATTAATAAATTTGTGGCGCGCCTCTCGTTTTTGGCGTTAATTTGATCAGTTGAACACAAAAAATACTTGCGCCAGCCCGGCTAACGCTCCCAATACGCCGCCAATGGCGATTAATTTGATCTCATCTTCCTGGAAGCAAGGGCGCAGCAGGTCCTGAAACTCTTCCGGGGATAACGCCTCCATGCGGGTGCGCATGATGTTTTCCACCACGATGGCGCGTTCTTCGTTGAAAAGCGGGTCTTTGAAGGCGGTCTTGGAGATTTCCAGGGCTTTCTCGCCGACTTTCTTTTTTAACTCGGCGAATGCGGTCGGCCCGAACGCGATTTGCGTGATGGGTTTGGCGACGCCGGTCGTCACGTCCACCAGCGGTTTGACGTGTTTCTTCACCAGGGCGCGGGTGCGCGCTCCGTTGGGGCCGTTGAGCATGGCGTTGACGATGTTGCCTACGGTCAGAATATCGTGGGTGACGATGCGACAGAAGGTCGCCGCCACTTGGGGCTGCCTTTTCAGGAACAGGCCCTGGATGGTCACCGGACCGACCTTGGCGGGGTTGAGAGGTCGGAAGATAAGGTTGAGAGCGATCCAGTTGGTGGCCCAGCCCACTAGAAAACCGCATACCGGCAACACCCAGTTAACAGAATAGAAGAACCACAGGGCCATTTGCAGAACGCCGAAACCGAAGCCCAGCCAGAGTCCGCTGTGAATCAGAAAACGGAACTCTGCGGCGCCGCATTCCAGAAAGATGCGATTCAGCAGCTCCTTATCCGCGACCAGCCGCTCCGTTACCATATGTTTGAGGTCCAGCAGCTCCTCAATCTGGCGGCCAATGTCGCTAACCAGATTATCGATCAGACGGGGCGCGTTCTTACGTACGCGCTCGTAGACCTTGTTCTTCACTGCCTGCGGCAGGTTTTCCCACAGCGTGCGGTGCTCTGACAGCATGATTTCGTCAACATATTCCTCCACCCGGGGCAATATGCCGGCTACGATGTGGCCGGCCAGCGCTTGTGGGTCGATCTGGTCGAATAGCTCATCCACCGCTCCCAGCTTGGAAATGGTTGAATCCACGCTGATAACCGCCATTTTGCCGGCCTTTGAAGGAATGATGCCCTGCCATCCGAAGAAGGGGCGAAAGCCAATGAATTCAAGAGGATAAAAGGTAAGCTTGATCGCCAGCCAGTTGGTGCTCCAACCGATCAGGGCGGCGACCAGGGGGATGCTCAGATATTTCCAAAACTCGGGGTTCTGTAACCACTGCCAATCCATCGTTTCACTCTCTCTGCAAAGGTGGGCGCGCTATTGTCATTAAAATGTCATAGGTTATGCACACTAATTGAACGTGGCGTTGAAGCGTCAAAGTTTTGAAACGTGCCCGCCGTTTTCGGAGGGAATCAATAATAGACTGAAAAATAAAAGAAAAAGAAAGCCCAAAAATACGGACGGACGCACATTTGTGGAAATGGCGGCAAAAAGCGACCCGGTTAAGCCGCTTTTCCACAAAGTTATCCACAGGGCGCCCATTTTTTGTGCGGTATTTTAGGACGAAATATCGGCGTTCTCAGGGGCGCTCGAGGAAGTGTATGTAAGCACCCGCTTTCTCTTTACCTGCTTGCCGTAAGGGAGTTTGGTTTATGCTGACGAAGAATCGCTGAAGTCTCCCCACAGCCATTGCATCAACGCCAGCGCCGCCACGGGAGCGGTTTCTGTGCGCAGAATGCGTGGGCCGAGCGGCGCATGCACGAAGCCATGACGCTCCGCCAGAGACACTTCCTCATCTGTAAAGCCGCCTTCAGGGCCAATCAACAGGCATACGCTGGCGGGACGTTGCGCCGGACTCCAGGCGCGCGCGTCACCGGGATGCAGGATCAGCTTCAGATCCGCCGTAACGTTTTGCAGCCAGCTTTCCAGTGGCGATACGTCGCCGATGTCGGGAACGCGGGCGCGCCCGCATTGCTCACAGGCGCTGATCGACACCTGCCGCCAGTGACGCCAGCGTTTGTCCTGGCGTTCTCCATCCAGGCGCACTTCGCAACGCTCGCTCAGCAGTGGCGTGAGCGCCGTAACACCCATTTCCGTGGCCTTTTGCACCGCGTAATCCATGCGTTCGCCCCGGGATAATACCTGTCCCAGATGCACGCTAAGAGGGGATTCCGCGTCGACCGCCAGTGGTGCGGACAGCGCCACTTCCACTTCCCTGCGACCCACCGCCAGGACTTTGGCGGGAAAATCGCGGCCGTCCCCAGTGAATAAATGAAAAGCGTCGCCGGGACGCATGCGCAACACGCGCCCCACGTAATTGGCCTGATCGCCGGTCAGCGTCAGTTGACTAAGACCATCAAGAGGCTGGTCGATAAAGATTCGGTTGTTTCTCAAGTTCAGTCCTTAACCGCCAGTTGCAGCCCATCCCAGGCCACTTTGGCCAGATGAGCGATCTCGTCTTCGCTGATCACATAAGGCGGCATGAAGTAAATAACATTGCCCAGGGGACGCAGCAGCGCCTGATTTTTCAACGCATGCTGATAGACCCGTATGCCGCGCCGCTCCTGCCAGGGGAAGAGCGTGCGCGAGGCCTTATCCTGCACCATTTCAATCGCCAGGATCATTCCAGTCTGGCGGACTTCCGCTACATTGGGGTGGTCCTCAAAATGTGCGGTATGCTCGCGCATGCAGGCGGCAAGGCGCTTATTTTGCTCGATCACGGGCTGATTTTGGAAGATGTCCAGCGTCGCCAGCGCCACGCTGCAGCCGATTGGATTGCCGGTGTAGCTGTGCGAATGCAGGAAGGCGCGCATGGTGGCGTAGTCGTCGTAGAAGGCGTCGTAAATGAAGTCGTGAGTCATGACCACGGACAAGGGCAGATAGCCGGCGGTCAGGCCTTTCGACAGGCACAGGAAATCCGGTGAAATATCCGCCTGTTCGCAGGCGAACAACGTACCGGTGCGACCGAAGCCGACTGCAATCTCATCCGCGATCAAGTGAACGCCATGGCGGTTGCAGGCTTCCCGCAATAACTTTAGATACACCGGGTGGTGCATGCGCATGGAGCCGGCGCACTGCACCAGCGGCTCAATGATCACCGCCGCCGTTTCATGGGCGTGCTTCTGTAGCGTTTCCTCCATGTGCGCAAACTGGCGTCGGCAATACGCCTCCCAGGATTCGCCAGCTTCGCGGTGGAAGCAATCCGGACCGGGAACATTGATGACAGGATTGAGAAGCGCGTTGTAGGTTTCTTTGTACAAGGCGACGTCGCCTACGGCGAGCGCGCCCAGGGTTTCGCCATGGTAGCTGTTGCTGAGATTGATGAAGCGGGTTTTGTTCGGTTGGCCGCTATTGCGCCAGTAATGGAAGCTCATCTTCAGCGCCACTTCCACTGCGGAGGACCCATTGTCGGCATAGAAGCACTTATTGAGCCCCGCGGGCGTCACTTCCGCCAGACGTTCTGACAGCCTCACCACCGGTTCATGGGTAAAGCCGGCCAGAATGACGTGCTCCAGCTGTTCCAGCTGGGACTTGATGGCGTCATTGATATAGGGATGACTATGGCCGAACAGGTTCACCCACCAGGAACTAACGGCGTCGATGTAGCGATTGCCGTCGAAATCCTCCAGCCAGACGCCCTTGCCGCTTTTTATCGGAATCAGAGGGAGAAACTCATGGTCCTTCATCTGGGTGCAGGGGTGCCACACACGCTTGAGATCGCGTTCCCGCAGTTCTGCGTTGGTAGTCAATTCCAGGCTCCTAATTATGTCCGGTAAATTCGCCGCCTATTGTGACATAGGGTGGCGCCCGGGTGGAGTCTGGCTGCAGGTCGACAAAAGGCTTAATCGTCCTGGGTCTGCACGCTAAACACTTTTTCCAGCATCATGGAAAGTTCGCGAGGCTGCGCCGGAGGACTGAACAAATATCCCTGGCCGTAATCGCAGCCGGATTCCCTGAGCACGGCGAGCTGTTGCGGCGTTTCCACGCCCTCGGCGACAATTTTCATATCCATGGCGCGCCCCATTTTCACCAACGCGTCCATCAATACTTCCTCTTTGGTTTTACGGCCGAGATTGCGGATCAGCAAGCCGTCCAGTTTCAGCATGGAGATAGGCAGGTCTTTCAGCAGCGTGAGGGAAGACGCGCCGTGGCCATAATCGTCGAGGGATAATCGGACGCCCATCTGATGCAGCTCCATCAGGCTGCGTCGGCTTTCTTCAAATTCATTGAGCAGGTTGTGCTCGGTCAGCTCCAGCACCAGTGAGCTCGGCGGCACTTCGCTTTGACGGATGATGTCACGCCAGCGCTTGACGTGTTGCGAATTGATCAGCTGGCGCCGGGACATATTAACAGCGATGAACGGTTGCTGATCTGCAGGTCGGGAATACTGCCACTCCGCCGCCAGATTAAGCGCATTTTGCAGCAACCACTCGCTGATCTGAACGATATTGCCAGTCTCTTCCGCAATGGACATGAACTCCCTGGGGTGCAGTTCTCCGAAGCGGGGATGCAGCCAGCGCAACAGGGCTTCCGCGCCGGCCAGGCGCATATTTTTCAGGTCTATGATGGGCTGGAACTCTAAATGGAATTGCTCATTGTGGGTGGCCTCTCGGATATCGCCCTCCAGCATCAGGCGACTGGCGACGGCTTCGTTCATGCGCTCCTCAAAGAAACGATACTGATTGCGACCGTTATCCTTGGCCTTGTACATGGCGATGTCAGCGTTCTTGATCAGGGTGGAGGCGTCTTCGCCGTCTTTGGGGAAAAGCGTCACGCCAATGCTGGCGCCGATATGCAGTTCGTAGTCTCCCACGCTGAAGGATTCCGCCAGTTGCTGCAGCAATATCTTGGCGACATGAATGGCGTCGGTCTCTTCCCGCAGGTGCGGCAGGACGACAGTGAACTCGTCTCCACCCAGGCGCGCCAACATGTCGCTTTCTCTGAGCCGCGACTTGAGCCTGTTGGAGACCTGCTGCAACAGCTTGTCTCCCACGCCGTGTCCCAGATTGTCGTTCACTTGCTTGAAGCGGTCCAGATCGATGAACAGCACCGCCAGACGCGCATGTTCCCGTTTGTGACTGGCGATCAGCGAATTGAGGTGCTCAAACAGATAACTGCGGTTGGGCAGTCGGGTGAGAGGGTCGTAATAAGCTTGCAAGCGGATCTGCTCTTCGCTGCGTTTGCGGTCAGTAATGTCATGCACAATCAAATACAGGTAGGAACAGACCTTGTCTTTGATTTCGGAAACGTACATTTCCACCAGACTGGAGCGGTTGTCGCCGCGGCGGGCGGCAATGACTGTCTTTCCGGATTGTAAGGACGGCAGCCACTTCTCATCCAGCATCTCATTGTTTTCAGAGAGAAATAAACGCGAAGCGGAGATATTTCCCATCATTTCGCTGGAAAATCCGAAGAAATCGCAGGCGGCGGGATTGGCGTCGATGACTTTGTTGTTCTGGGGATCGAGAATAATCTGCACGGCGTCGCAGTGTTCAAACATTTGCCGATAGCGGCGCTGGCTGCGCTCCAGTTGACCGGCGGTGAGAAAATAACGCTGTATAAATGCGGCGAAAAGAACGATTAACGCCGCCAGCGCCAATTCCGGCGTCATTTGCTCAATGATGGCGTAGCGTATGGCGGACTGCTCCACACTCAGCAGCAGGTGCCAGGGCGTCTCATCTATATTGGTGCGTATCAGTGCGTAGCCTTTGATCTCAAGGAACGTGTCGGTGGGGATGTCCTTGGGGTGAGAAATGAAGTTGTCGACCCCGTTGGGCAACGCCTCAGGAAAGGTGGCGGCGGTATTCGCGTGGGAGGACGTCAAAGTCGGATGCGCCAGCAACTGGTGCGACTGGTTGACAATAAACAGCTCTCCCGCCGACAAGTTGGGGTTGCGCACAAACCCTTTGAGCACATCGAGAGTAATATCGATAGCCACAGCGCCATTGAAAACGTCACTGGCGTAAATGGGCGCTGCGGCGGTGACCATCAGGCCCTCACCAAACTCATCCACGTACACCCGGGTCCAGAAGGGGGTGCGTTCGGGATTGTGATAGGGCAGGGCCAGGGTGAAGAACTCTAGTGACAGCGATTCATTGGTGTAGGCGAATTTATCGGACTCAATCCAGGGCGCAATATAAAGGAAGCGGTTCTGGGAAATATAGTAAACCCAATTAGACTCCGGCAGATTCTCTTTGGTGGCGCGGAAGATCGGCGTCAACGCCAGCGCCATTTCCATTTCGCGATAGTAATTCGGCTGGCGTCCCTGAATATCCCCCAGGCCAGTGAGATTGCCCACTTGGCTTGTGGTGAATGGCGGTTGCAGGGTATCCATGGCGAAGAGATTTCGCGTGGGGTCATAGGCGAGATTGGCGGATAGCTCGCTGTACAGATGATCCTCGTGATTGCTCAATAAATAACTTTCCGCTGTGCGGCGTAGAATGGCGATGTGTTCCATGATGCGACGAGTAGAGGCGCTGACGTTCTTCTGCGTCTGTTGCAGCTCCACTTGCATGGATTGGTAGTAATTGCGCGTGCGTTCGCGGTAATCAAGCAGGATCAGTATGACGCAGGCTACGAGAATAATCAGCAGCGCTGCGAGTCTGCCCGCGGTGGCCCCCAACTTCATTATTCGCCTGCCCCCTGGTTTATGGATTCAGTATAGGTAATGGGTGGGTATTTGGCGAAGCGCCGGGCGCTGCAGCGCAACTCCTGCGTAGCAGATAAGAGAGTATTTAAAACACTGAGGTTTATCGGCGAGGAAAAAATCAGGGAGTGGGATGAGGCGTTGAAAAGCCAGATGAGAACAGCTGGTTAAACGGAGGGCCTGCCGGAGAGTCCATGCAGGCCCTGTTTTTGAGCCGACGTTCGAGTCTGGGTCAGAAAGAAATTTTGTCGCCCAGGTTCAAATTGTCCCAGACCGCCAGACTTGGTTCGGCCTGATTCAAGGTGTAGAAGTGGATGCCGGGAGCGCCTGCGGCGAGCAGACGTTCGCACAGACGCGTGACCACTTCCTCGCCGAACTTGCGGATGCTGGCTGAGTCGTCGCCGTAGGCTTCCAACTGTTTGCGCACCCAGCGCGGGATTTCCGCACCGCACATGTCACTGAAACGAGCCAGGTTACTGTAGTTGGTGATCGGCATGATGCCGGGCACGATGGGCAGGTTCAGGCCTGCTTTTTCGCACCGCTCCACGAAATAGAAATAGGAGTCGGCATTGAAGAAATACTGAGTAATGGCGCTGGTGGCGCCGGCTTCGACCTTGCGGCGGAAGTTATTCAGATCTGCTTCGGCGTTTTGCGCCTGGGGATGAAACTCAGGATAAGCCGCCACTTCGATAGAGAAGTGATCGCCGGTGCGCTCGCGAATATAGCTGACCAGTTCGTTGGCGTAGCGCAGTTCGCCAGGCGCGCCCATGCCGGAAGGCAGGTCGCCGCGCAGCGCAACGATGCGTTGAATGCCGTTGGAGCGGTACAGGTCCAGCAGTTCGCCGATGGATTCCTTGGTGGCGCCGATACAGGATAAATGGGGCGCGGTGGAAATGCCTTGTCTGTGCAGCGTCAGCACGGTGTCGATAGTGCGCTCGCGGGTGGAGCCGCCTGCGCCGTAGGTCACGGAAAAGAAATCCGGCTTGCGCTTGGCCAGCTTGTCTCGCACAGCCTGCAGTTTTTCCATTCCCTCAGGGGTTTTGGGAGGGAAGAATTCAAAACTGAAACGCCGTTTAAACTGAGTTTGGGATTCCATTAGCGTATTGCCTCCGGTTTAGGGTATCTCTCTGGACAACCGGCGGCGCGGCGAACCGCGCCAGACCGGCGGTCGATCAGTACTTGTAGTCCGCTGGTTTGTACGGACCTTCCACTTCCACGCCGATGTACTCGGCTTGCGGTTGAGTCAGCTTGGTGATGACGCCGCCGAAGCCTTGCACCATGTAGCGTGCGACTTCTTCGTCCAATTGCTTGGGCAGGACGCGTACATACAGGTTCTTGCTCTTCTCATCCGCTGGCAGATCCGCGAACTTACGCTCGAAAAGGTACATTTGCGCCAGCACCTGGTTGGCGAAAGAGCCGTCCATGATGCGGGAGGGGTGACCGGTGGCGTTGCCCAGGTTCACCAGACGACCTTCGGACAGCAGCAACAGGTGGTCATTTTGATCTTTGTTGCGGTATATGACATGCACTTGCGGCTTCACTTCTTCCCATTCCCAGTTATCGCGCATGAAACGGGTATCGATTTCGTTGTCGAAGTGGCCGATGTTGCACACCACCGCGCCGGATTTCAGCGCTTGCAGCATGAATTTGTCGCACACATTAACGTTGCCAGTGGTGGTGACCAGCAGGTCGGTATGGGCCAGCAGATCGCGGTTGACGCCGTCGGCTTTGCCAGTGTTGACGCCGTCGATGTAGGGAGACACGACTTCATAACCGTCCATGCAGGCTTGCATGGCGCAGATCGGATCGATTTCGCTGATCTTGACGATCATACCTTCTTGACGCAGCGACGCTGCGGAGCCCTTGCCCACATCGCCGTAGCCGATGACCAGCGCTTTTTTGCCTGCCAACAGGTGGTCGGTGGCGCGTTTGATCGCGTCATTCAGTGAGTGACGGCAACCGTATTTGTTGTCGTTCTTGCTCTTGGTGACGGAGTCATTGACGTTGACTGCAGGCACTTTCAGCTCGCCTTTCTTCATCATGTCGAGCAGACGGTGAACGCCAGTGGTGGTTTCTTCGGAAATGCCGTGAATGTGGTCCAGCATTTGCGGGTATTCATTGTGCAGAATCTCTGTCAGGTCGCCGCCGTCATCCAACACCATGTTGGCGTTCCAGGGCTGTCCGTCTTTAGTGATAGTCTGCTTGATGCACCAGACGTACTCTTCTTCAGTTTCTCCTTTCCAGGCGAATACGGGAATGCCCGCCGCCGCGATCGCCGCCGCTGCGTGATCCTGAGTGGAGAAAATGTTACAGGAGGACCAGCGCACCTCTGCGCCCAACGCCACCAGGGTTTCGATCAACACCGCAGTCTGGATGGTCATGTGAATGCATCCCAGGATGCGGGCGCCGGCCAGGGGCTGTTGCGCGCGGTATTTTTCACGCAGCGTCATCAGCGCAGGCATTTCGCCTTCGGCGATGTCGATTTCTTTACGTCCCCATGCCGCCAGGCTGATGTCCTTGACCTTGTAGTCGCTGAAGTTATCTACAGATTGTAACTGAGCCATGTTTGGTGTCCTATTGCTGATCCTAATGAGGGGGGGCGGGGCGAACCCGCCGGAAGTCTCGGTCTGTTGCAAAAAGAGCCTCAGGGGAGGCTCTTTGCTATGGGAATCAGATACCGGCTGCGGCGCGCAGTGCGTCGGCTTTGTCGGTTCTTTCCCAGCTGAAGCTGTCGCCGGTGCGGCCGAAGTGTCCGTAAGACGCAGTCGGACGATAGATCGGACGTTTCAGATCCAGCATTTCGATCAGGCCGCGCGGACGCAGATCGAAGTGCTCGCGCACCAAGCTGGCGATTTTGTCGTCGCTGATTTTGCCGGTGCCGAACGTGTTCACGGAAATAGAGGTGGGCTCCGATACGCCGATAGCGTAGGACACCTGAATTTCACACTTGGCCGCCAGACCGGAAGCGACGATATTTTTGGCTACGTAGCGGCCGGCGTAGGCTGCGGAACGGTCAACCTTGGATGGATCCTTACCGGAGAACGCGCCGCCCCCGTGACGGGCCATGCCGCCGTAGGTGTCGACGATGATCTTACGACCGGTCAGACCGCAATCGCCCACTGGGCCGCCGATGATGAACTGGCCAGTTGGGTTGATGTGGTATTGAGTGTCGCTGTGCAGCCATTCTTCCGGCAACACGTGCTTGATGATCTCTTCCATCACCGCTTCGCGGATGTCGGATTGCTTCACGTCAGGAGTATGCTGAGTGGACAGCACCACCGCTTCAACCGCTACCGGCTTGCCGTTTTCGTAACGCAGGGTCACCTGGCTCTTGGCGTCTGGACGCAACCAGGGCAGGATGCTGTTCTTGCGCAGGTAAGCCTGTCTTTCCACCAGACGGTGGGAGTAATAAATAGGAGCGGGCATCAGCACGTCAGTTTCATTGGTCGCGTAACCGAACATCAACCCCTGGTCCCCGGCGCCCAAATCTTTTTCGCTGGCTTCGTCCACGCCCATGGCGATGTCGCCAGATTGCTTGCCGATGGCGTTCAGTACTGCGCAGGACGCGCCGTCAAAGCCAACGTCTGAGCTGTTGTAACCGATATCCAGAATGACGCCGCGGACGATGTCTTCCAAGTCCACGTAAGTGTTGGTGCGCACTTCGCCGGCGATAACCGCCATGCCCGTCTTCACTAAAGTTTCAACCGCCACTCGCGCGTTCGGATCATCTTTAATGATGGCGTCAAGGATAGCGTCAGAAATCTGATCCGCCATCTTGTCCGGATGGCCCTCAGATACTGACTCGGAAGTAAAAATGGAATATTCGCTCATCGCATGCGTCCTTATGGTTAAAGATTACAATGACTGGGGTGGGTTGATGTTGCGGAACCTTCGGACTGACATGCGGTTGCGTCGGTCAACGTTCGGCTCCCGTTCTTGGGCAATAAAAATTGGCGCACCTGGATCTGAAACCCATTGCGCACGCCTATATAAATGCTTTCGCCTTCCGCCAGGCCCGACTGCGCTCCCCAACGGGAAATTTCAGTGCTGTCGAAGCCCAGCCACAAATCGCCGCAGGACTCTCTGGCCCAGGACTGATCGTGGCGGCTCAAGTCGCTCAAAATCAACATGCCGCCTGGACGCAACAAGGCCGCGCAATCGCGAATCATGTCCGCCGGCGACGCCACATGGTGCAACACCATGTTCATCACAATCACATCAACGCTGACGCCCTGTTCGAGGGCGCTGCGCGTATCTCCTACGATAAAGCGCACGTTTGACAATTGTCGGGCGTCCGCAAAATCGCGTGCTTTTTGCAACATTTCCTCGGAGTTATCCAAGGCGATGACGGCGTTCGCCATCTGCGACAGATCTTCCAGAAAGGCGCCTTCGCCAGGGCCGATTTCCAGAAGCGTGCTGACCTTCTCACCGGCCAACTGCTGTTGCAACATATCCCGCACAGGCGTGGCGTATAACGGATATTCCGCTATCAACTCCTGGTGCGCCTGGAAATGCTCGGCGTACCGGGAGAAAAACGCCTGACTTTGCTGCGCGCGTTGCTCTCCTACATTACCAATACGGTCGCGGGTATCCGTGGTCAACGGCAACAGGTCCAGATTGCTGTACAACTGTAACCGCGCCAGCTCGGCGCTGTCGTCGCCGGCCAGAATAGGACGCCGGTAGAAAATGCTGTTGCCCTCCCGCTGGGCTTCCACCATCCTGGCCTTGGCCAACACTTTCAGGTGATGGCTCATGGCGGATTGCTTGACGTCAAATATCGAACACAATTCCAGCACCCCGTAAGCGTTCCGTTCCAGGACACGCAATATTTCCAGACGCAACGCATCGCCGCAGGCCTTATAAACGCCAGCCAGTTCTGCGTAGTCCGCAGCGGCTTCAGTATCCGCGCCGTCGCTGTGTGGGAGCATGGAATCATTCATAGGCCGAAAGTTTAGCAACATCAAAAAATGCGCACAAGAACTATATCAAAGAATTTTGATATAGTTTGTTGGGCGTAAAAAATGGGCTGTTTTTTTCGGTGAATGCCAGTAGGACAAGGCGGTGTCACCGCCTTGAAGACGGGCTTGAGGGACGAACGGGAGATAAACTGGGCGATTGGGGCGATGAAATTTGCTCCTACCTCTTTAATGTATGAAAATACGCTCTCGTTTTTGACCCCCCTAATCACAAACCAAAACTCGATCTGAGAGGGAGTGAGCTGAATGCCATCTCGTAAAGAACTCGCCAACGCGATTCGCGCGTTGAGTATGGATGCTGTGCAAAAAGCCAAGTCAGGACATCCCGGAGCCCCGATGGGTATGGCGGACATTGCGGAAGTGCTGTGGCGCGACTATCTGAACCACAACCCGACCGATCCCTCCTGGATTAACCGCGACCGCTTTGTTCTGTCCAACGGTCACGGCTCCATGTTGTTGTACTCCCTTCTGCACCTCTCCGGATACGATCTGGGTATCGAAGACCTGAAAAACTTCCGTCAGCTGCACTCCAGAACTCCCGGGCACCCTGAATACGGCTACGCGCCAGGCGTGGAAACCACCACCGGTCCTTTGGGGCAGGGCATCGCCAACGCAGTGGGCATGGCGCTGGCTGAAAAAGCGCTGGCGGGACAGTTCAACCGCGACGGCCATGACGTTATCGACCACTACACCTATGTGTTCCTGGGCGACGGCTGTTTGATGGAAGGCATCTCTCACGAGGTATGTTCTTTGGCGGGCACCCTGGGGCTTGGCAAACTGATCTGTTTCTACGATGACAACGGCATCTCCATCGATGGCGAAGTGGAAGGCTGGTTTACCGACAATACGCCTAAGCGTTTCGAAGCCTACGGCTGGCAGGTGATTCCCGGCGTGGACGGGCATAACTCCGACGCCATCAAACAGGCGATTGAGCAAGCGCGCGGCAATACCTCTCAGCCGACGCTGATCTGCTGCAAAACCATCATTGGGTACGGCGCTCCTAACAAGCAAGGTAAAGAAGAGTGTCACGGCGCGCCTCTGGGCGACGATGAAATCGCTGGCGCGCGTCAGGCGCTGGGCTGGACCCACGAGCCTTTCGTGGTTCCCGAAGACATCTACGCCGCCTGGAGCGCGAAAGAAAAAGGCGCGGCTCTGCAACAAGCCTGGTCTGAGAAATTCGCCGCCTACCAGCAGGCGCATCCTGAGCTGGCTGGAGAGCTGCTGCGTCGTAGCGCGGGCAAACTGCCGGAAGATTTCGCCGCTAAAGCAGACGCTTATATCGCTGAGTGTCAGGCCAAAGGCGAAACCATCGCCAGCCGTAAAGCTTCTCAGAACAGCATCAATGCATACGCTCCGCTGTTGCCGGAACTGTTGGGCGGCTCCGCTGACCTGGCGGGCTCCAACCTGACTATCTGGAAAGGCAGCAAAGGCGTTAGCAAAGAAGACGCTGATGGCAACTACATTTACTACGGCGTACGTGAGTTCGGCATGTCCGCCATCATGAACGGGGTGGCGCTGCATGGCGGCTTCATTCCTTACGGCGCTACTTTCCTGGTGTTCATGGAATACGCGCGCAACGCGGTGCGCATGGCTGCGCTGATGAAGCAACGCTCCATCCTGGTTTACACCCACGACTCTATCGGTTTGGGCGAAGACGGCCCGACTCACCAGCCGATCGAGCAACTGGCCAACCTGCGCACCACGCCAAACATGAGCACATGGCGTCCTTGTGACGCGGTTGAATCCGCTGTCGCCTGGAAAAGCGCGATCACACGTGAAGACGGCCCCAGCGCGCTGATTTTCTCGCGTCAGAACCTGCCGCATCAGCCCCGTGACGCTGAACAGGTGGCGAATATCGAGAAGGGCGGCTACATCCTGAAGGATTGCGCAGGCCAGCCTGACCTGATTCTGATCGCAACCGGTTCTGAAGTGGGTCTCGCTGTCGCCTCTGCTGAAGCGTTGACTGCGCAAGGCCACAAAGTACGCGTTGTGTCCATGCCGTCCACCGACGTTTTCGACAAGCAGGACTTCCACTACCGCCAGCAAGTGCTGCCGTTGGAAGTAAGCGCTCGCATCGCGATTGAAGCGGCGCATCAGGACTTCTGGTACAAGTATGTGGGCCTGGATGGACGCATCGTGGGCATGAGCACTTTCGGCGAGTCCGCGCCTGCGAACCTGCTGTTTGAAGAGTTCGGCTTCACCGTGGATAACGTGGTGGCCCAGGCGCAAGATCTGTTAGACTCGCTGGATGCATAAATCCACTTACTAACAGAAGAACGCCTTAGCGGTATGACCCATCGTATTGCCATTAATGGGTATGGCCGGATCGGGCAAAGCGTCTTGCGCGCGTTGTACGAATCCGGCTATCGCCAATCCATGGAAATTGTCGCCGTCAATGAACTGGCGGACGCGGAAACCATCGCTTACCTGACGCGTTATGACACCACCCACGGACGTTTCCGTGGGGAGGTGTCTTTACGGGACGGGCAGTTGATGGTCAATGGCGACAGAATCCGCATCCTGCGGGAAGAAGATCCGGCCAGGGCCCCCTGGGCGGATATCGGAGTGGACTTGGTGCTGGAATGCACCGGGGCCTTTTCCGACCGCATGACCGCTGAAAAACATCTGCGCAGCGGCGCCAGTCGCGTGCTGTTTTCCCAACCGGCCGAAGCCGACGTGGATTACACCGTGGTATACGGTATTAATCACGACGGATTGCGGCAAAGTCATCGCATCGTTTCCAACGCCTCCTGCACCACCAATTGCATCGTCCCCATCATCAAAGTGTTGGACGACAATCTTGGCGTGGAGCGTGGAGTGATCACGACGATCCATTCCGCCATGAACGACCAGCCGGTCATCGACGCCTACCATCATCATGATCTGCGCCGCACGCGCAGCGCGATGGCGTCTATCATTCCGGTGAACACCGGTTTGGCGAAAGGCATAGAAAGGCTGTTGCCGTCCATGGTCGGTAAATTTGAAGCGAACGCAGTGCGGGTGCCGATTATCAACGTATCCATGATGGATCTCACGGTGTGCGTATCCCGTGAGACGGATATGGAGGAAGTCAATGGCTTGCTCAAGGCCGCATCACAGAACGCGTATGTTGGAATCCTGGGCTTTTCTGAAGAGCCGCTGGCTTCCTGTGATTTCAACCACGACCCACGCAGCGGGGTGGTGGACGCCAATCAAACCAAAGTCAGCGGCGGACGACTGATAAAAATAATGGCCTGGTTCGACAACGAATGGGGCTTCGCCAATCGCATGCTGGATACGTCAGCGCATTGGCTGAGTCTTTAGCGCCAGATCCCGGCCGCCGCGGCGCTCGCCGGGATTATCCTGCCGACGCCTTAGGGAAGGGATTTAAACGATAACAACTGTTTTGTTGAAATGAGGAACTGTTATGTCTGTGATTAAAATGACGGATCTGGATTTGCGCGGCAAGCGAGTGTTGATCCGTGAAGACCTGAACGTGCCCGTCAAAAACGGCAAAGTGACGTCCGACGCGCGTATCCAGGCGGCGCTTCCCACTATCAAACTGGCGATGGAGCAAGGCGCCAAAGTGATGGTGATGTCTCATCTGGGACGTCCAGAGGAAGGACAGTTCTCCGAAGAAAACTCCATGCAGCCCGTGGGCGCTCATCTTTCCAGCCTGTTAGGACGCGAAACGCCAGTCTTGCGTGATTATCTGAACGGCGATTTCGAGGTGGAAGAGGGCGGTCTGGTTCTGTTTGAGAACGTGCGCTTCAACGTCGGCGAAGGCAAGGACAACGAAGAGCTGTCCAGGAAGTACGCGGCGTTGTGCGATATTTTTGTCATGGACGCATTCGGCACCGCGCACCGTGCGCAGGCTTCCACCCATGGCGTTGCTCAATTCGCGCCCGTCGCTTGCGCCGGACCTTTGCTGGCGGCGGAACTGGAAGCGCTAGGTCAGGCTTTGGATAAACCGCAAAGACCCATGGTCGCTATCGTGGCGGGCTCCAAAGTATCGACTAAGCTGGACGTGTTGAACTCTTTGTCGGAAGTCTGCGATCAATTGATCGTCGGCGGCGGCATCGCCAACACCTTCCTGGCGGCGGCGGATCACAAAGTCGGCAAATCTCTATGCGAAATGGATTTGCTGGACACCGCTCGCAGCATTGCGGCCAAGGTGCAAATTCCGCTGCCTACGGATGTAGTTACAGCGAAAGCGTTTAGCGAGAGCGCCGAAGCATCCGTTAAGCCGATTGCCGAGGTGGCGGACGATGATATGATTCTGGATATCGGACCTCAGTCTGCGGCCGCCTTGGCGGAGCTGCTTAAGTCAGCTAAGACGATTCTGTGGAATGGTCCGGTCGGCGTGTTTGAATTCGATCAGTTCGGCGAAGGCACCAAAACCCTGGCCAAAGCCATTGCTGAATCGGATGCGTTTTCCATCGCTGGCGGCGGGGACACCCTGGCGGCGATCGATAAATATGGCGTGTCTGATAAGATTTCGTACATTTCCACCGGCGGCGGCGCCTTCCTCGAATTTGTGGAAGGCAAGACCCTGCCGGCTGTGGCCATGCTGCAGAAGCGGGCCGCCGAGTAAGTTTTGGGGACAGACTGTAGTCAGATTGTCGGCTCAGAAAACGCGACGGGCCAAGTATCCGTCGCGATGGTCGATGCGAGAGATTAATTAACTAAAAATTGAACACTAAGGGGAAGAGAAATGGCACTGATTACCATGCGCCAGCTTCTGGACCATGCGGCTGAACACGGTTACGGCGTTCCTGCATTTAACGTCAATAACCTGGAGCAGATGCGGGCCATTATGGAAGCTGCGGACCAAACTGACAGTCCTGTGATCGTGCAGGCGTCTGCGGGCGCCCGCAAATACGCCGGGGCGCCGTTCCTGCGTCATTTGATTCTGGCGGCGATTGAGGAATTTCCTCATATTCCGGTAGTGATGCACCAGGATCACGGCACTTCGCCGGCAGTATGCCAGCGTTCCATTCAGCTGGGCTTTTCCTCCGTCATGATGGACGGCTCCCTCGGGGAAGACGGCAAGACCCCGACTACCTATGAATACAACGTTGACGTCACCCGTCGCACTGTGGAAATGGCCCATGCTTGCGGCGTTTCCGTGGAAGGCGAGCTGGGCTGTCTGGGCTCTTTGGAGACCGGCACGGCGGGCGAAGAAGACGGCATTGGCGCTGAGGGCGTTCTCAGCCACGATCAGATGCTGACAGATCCGGATGAAGCAGCGGACTTCGTTAAGAAGACCCAGGTGGACGCGCTGGCTATTGCTATTGGCACCAGCCACGGCGCTTACAAATTCAGCCGTCCGCCTACAGGCGACATCCTGGCGATTGATCGCATCAAAGCGATTCACGAACGTATTCCCACCACGCACCTGGTTATGCACGGCTCTTCCTCCGTTCCACAGGACTGGCTGGCGATCATCAACGAGTTCGGTGGTGAGATTGCGGAAACCTATGGTGTGCCGGTTGAAGAAATTCAGGAAGGCATCAAGTACGGCGTGCGTAAAGTGAACATCGACACCGATTTGCGTCTGGCCAGCACCGGCGCGATCCGTCGTTTCATGGGGCAGAACAAGTCTGAGTTCGATCCTCGCAAATACTTGGCTGTAGCCACCAAGGCTATGAAGGAAATCTGCGTGGCGCGTTATGAAGCGTTCAATGCCGCCGGTCAGGCAAGCAAAATCAAGGCGATGTCGCTGGAAGCCATGTTCCAGCGTTACGCTCGTGGTGAGCTTGATCAGAAGATCAACTGATCCACTGACTGCATAAGACCTTAAGGAAGGGAATAACCCATCGCAGATAATGCGATGGGTGTTCCCTTTTTTATTGTTAATCTTGGCCCAAGTCGGATCATGCTAAATTAGCCCGGACCGCGAGCCCGTGTATTGGTCTATGCTGAACAGACGTCGGTTTGATATCCGGCGCGACGATGAAGATAGCGGCGGCACTGATAGCTTCGCCAAAAGGAATCTGGGGCGGGCCGGCCCGACCTGAAATTAAGGTTTGATTTTTTCATGACGCCATTCTGGGACAGAGAACTCCTGCGCAAGCAACTGCGTCCGATTTCATTTAAAGACGCGCCCCATCTGACTGAGATAGAAAAACACTACTGCAGTTACTATCGCATCGATAAAGAAACCCGCATTACCGGCGTGGCGCATCGCCTGGGATACTTCGAGGCCATTGGCTATCGTCTGGCCTGTCATATGTATACGCCGCCACGACCGCGCGGCACGGTGTTTGTGTTTCATGGTTACTTTGACCATGTGGGGCTGTTTGGCCATTTGGTTGAACATTTGTTGCGCGATGGCTACGCGGTGGTCGCCTACGACTTACCCGGTCATGGGCTGTCCAGCGGGGAGACCGTTTCGATCAAGAACTTCGCTCAATATCAGTCTATTTTGGAAGCCTGTCTGATGCTGTGCGACGGCCATATGCCTAAACCCTGGATGTCGGTGGGGCAAAGTACGGGAGGGGCGGTTTTAGTGGAATATCTGTTCAGTAACCGGTTTACGCCTGAAAGCAGTCCGTTCCTGCATTGGGCGTTTTTGGCGCCGCTGGTGCGTCCGCAAGGGTGGCGTTCTGTAGTGATGCTGCATACGTTATTCGGGCCTTTTATCCGTACTTGGCGTCGGGTATTTATGGTCAATTCCAACGACCCCGAATTTATTAAGTTTCTCAAAGACAAAGATCCTTTGCAGTCGAGGGCGGTGTCCATTGACTGGGTTGGCGCGTTACGACGGTGGGTAAAACGTATTGAAAGCACGGACCCGCTGGAGCAACCTGTCACCATTGTGCAAGGTAAGGAAGACACTACTGTGGACTGGCGCCATAATATTCCGCAATTACAGCGCCTGTTGCCGAATGCGGAAGTGCAATATCTGGAGACGGGACGTCATCAACTGGTAAATGAGTCGCCAGAGATCCGGGCAAGGGTCTTTGGCTGGATCAGTGAAGCTTTTGACAGGGCTATCGCTGGTCAGCGTTCAGCTTCTGTTAAGAAAAATGAAACTACAATTACCGCCAACTCTGATAAATCTGGAGATAGAGAATGAAATTTAAGCTTTGTGCTCTTGTAGTAGCGGGTTCCCTGGCCGCTGGATGCCAAACCTACGATCCCTACACCGGGGAGAAGAAAACCGCTAACGCGACTACTGGCGCTGTGATCGGCGCAGTTGCGGGCGCAGCGATCGGCGCGGCCACATCCAGCAAGAAAGACCGCGGCAAGGGCGCACTGATCGGCGCAGCCGCTGGTGGCGCTGTGGGCGGCGGCATCGGCTACTACATGGACAAGCAAGAGTCTGAGCTGCGCCACCGTCTGGAAGGCACCGGCGTACGCGTTGTGCGTAACGGCGACGAGATTACACTGGTTATGCCAGGCAACATCACCTTCGATACAGGCCGTGCGGAAGTTAAAGCGAACTTCTACGACACGCTGGATTCAGTTGGTCTGGTATTGAAAGAGTTCGACAAAACTATCATCCAGGTTAGCGGTCACACCGACTCTACCGGCAGCCTGGACCTGAACCAGCGTTTGAGTGAGCAGCGCGCCAGCAGCGTTGGCCGTTATCTGATCTCCCAAGGTGTGGCGAGTTCACGAGTACAAACTATCGGTTACGGTCCGCGTTATCCTGTGGCCACCAACAGCACGACCGAAGGGCGCGCAGCCAACCGTCGCGTTGAGCTGAAACTGGTGCCAATGCAAGGCTAAACACCAGTCGCATGTGCTGAAAAAGCCAGCCTGAGAAGGCTGGCTTTTTTCGTTTCTGGGTCAAGCACGGCCTTAAGTCTCGATTTAAACTATGCTTAAATCGAATTATCGTCAGGGAGCGGTTCATCTGGCAGGTTATGGTCAGCCCGATGTCCGTTTACGTTTACTCATCGTCCGCGTCTCGCAGAAATGCGACCTTCCCGGCGCCAACCTCTGAGCGAACAGTTGAATAATGCGTTTCATAAGGAGCGGAATACCGTGTCTTACGCAGATTACCATCTACTGGAAAGCAGCACTTCGCATAACCGCAGGGTTTTGGTGATTGAGGACGATCAGGACACGGTGGACCTTATGCGCAGAGTTTTGGAGCGTCGGGAAGTTCGATGCCAGTGTGAGTTTGTGGACAATGGCGCCAAGGCGATGTTCAAGGTTCACAACGCCCACTTCGACCTCATTCTGGTGGATCTGGGGTTGCCAATCGCCAGCGGCTATGAAGTCATGCAGGCGATCCGTAAATCGGATCATAATCGTTTTACGCCCATTGTCGTTCTGACGGAATCCACCCATGAACGTACAGCGATTGAGTGTTATAAATCGGGCGCTTCCAGCCTGATCAGTAAAAGAATGGAATATGGGATACAGGACTTTTACGACACCATTTACTCGATCTTCTATTACTGGTTATCGAAAAATGAGTTTCCCAAGACGGAGTATTAGCGATTCATAGGGCTGGACTGAAGACGCGGGAAGCTGCCAGGGCAGTTTGTAGCTGCCCTGGCGAGGCATTAATCATATGTGAGAGGAGTTAGTTCTCCTCACTGACATTGATTATTCAGGACTGTACCTTGCCCTTCGAACTGGAAGTTGGGGCCGCCATTGCTCTCGTTATCGCAAAAGTTATTATTTCGCACATTCATCCCAGAGTTTTGGCTCATTACGCGTACGCCGCCGTTGCCATATACCTTTGGGTAACGCCAGCGTCCACTGGAGCCCCAGCCGTTGCCGTGCACTTCGTTTGTCTCCTTGCTTCCTGAGGCAATGGTGGTATTGTCGCCATTCTCCACATAGATGCCCCACCATTTGCACCCTTCTACTGTGTTGGCTCGTACATCTACGTTTTGACCGTTCTCAATGAATATACCCATGCGATCGCAATTGTATATTTTATTCCCCGAGATCTTGACGTCGGGCGAACCTGCAAGGACATGTATGCCGTAAAGAGTATTACGAATAACGTTGTTTTTAATGATATTCCCGCTACCAGAAGGGCCGTGCACATCTTCGCCGACGCCAATTCCTCGGCCTAACGTCTTGTCGTTGGGGTCGCCCACAATTGTATTGTCTATAACGATGTTGTCGTATTCACCTGTTCCGTGCAGATCAATGGCGTCTTGTTTTGTGTCTTTGAAGTAATTGTTGTTTACAGTGATGCCATGGCTAGGTCGGTTAGTTTTTTTGTCGCCTTGAATCACTACGCCGTGACGAATATCGGGGCCATAGAAGTAGCTGTCATCCACTCTGCCTCTATCACACCCGTTTGTATAGACCACGCCATAGCCATGTCCACCCTTTGCTGTAATAGTCGCATCCTGAAATCGAGAGTCAGCGACTCTGCCGTTGATGGTGTTATTAAAGTAAATGGCATGCTTTATGAACCGATAAAAGCTGCTTTCATTAACGCTGACATTTTCAGAGTCTATGATGGAAATTAGCTGGCTGACTCCCTCAGAGTGGGTGGTTTTCAGTCTCAGCCCGGATATGGTGACCGATGACAGGTTCTTGCCTTTAATTAAGGTCTGATGTTCGTCGTCATTGCCCATACTGGTGTATACCGCAGTAATCGTCGATTTGGCGTACCCTGCGCCTTTCAAGTTAACACGACTCTTCAGTATGATTTCCTCGCGGGTGTGAAAGGTGCCTTCAGGGATGATAACGGTATCGCCATCGCGAGCGGCGTTAATGGCGGCGTTGATGGCGATGGAGTCATCGTCGCTGTGATCGTCTGGCGTGGCGCCGTAGTCGATGATGTTCAAGTTGGTGGCGAAACAGGCGCCAGAGAGCGCGCACCCAAACAGGGCTCCTATTGCTGATTTCATAAAATATCCTTTGTTTCTGATGTTTAGGGTGGTTAGTGCGTCTGACTCCGCAGAGCGGAAGCGCAATATGGAAGCCAGGGGTTTGACGCCAGGCATATGACGGTCCAAGTTGACGCGAGTTCAGCCTGCCTGACCTTGGTGGGGCGGCAGGCTGTAGTCCCGCAATTTCAAGGACCCAAAGAAGTTATTGGCAGAGGTTGTTTTTAACCGTGCCCTGGCCTTCGAATGAGAGGTTTACGCCTCCGTAGTTATCATTCTCACAGAGGTCGTTGTCTAGAACATACACCCCTGTATTTCCTGCTTTGACGCGAATACCTCCGAAGCCAGTTGTGGAGTTTGATAGCCCGTTACCATTTATTTGGTTTATTGTGTCTTCGTTGTTTTCGTCTTTTCCTTTACGAATGATTGTATTGTTTCCATCTTTAACGAAAACACCCCAATGTTGGCATCCTTCAATGATATTACCGCGTATCTCGGTCCCAATACCGTTTTCGATATAAATGCCGTGCTCTTTGCAATTGTATATCTCGTTGTTCTTGATCATAGCTCCTGGAGAGCCTTGCATTACGCGAATTCCATAAAGCGTATTGCGAATGACGTTATTTCTAATCACATTTCCACTACCGGATGCTTTATGGGCGTTTTCTCCGATTCCAATTCCTTGTCCCTTCCCGCCCTTGGCGGGATCTCCTTCAATTGTGTTGTACATAATTTGATTGTTGTATTCGCCTGAGCCATGTAAGTCGATGGCGTCTTGAGTCGTTTCTTTGAAATAGTTTCCTTTCACCACGATGCCATGGCTTGGACCATATTGAGGGTCACCTTGAATCACTACGCCATGACGAATATTGGGGCCATAGAAATAACTATTATCGACTCTGCCTCCCTCGCATCCGTTTGTGTAAACTACACCGTAACCATGCCCTCCACCGCTAAGGTCAGTGGCATCTTGGAATTTGGAGTTTTTAACATTACCGTCACGGGTGTGATTGAAGTAGATTCCGTGCTTTTTAAAACGGTGAAAACTACTGTCGCTGATCGTTATCTTTGAAGAGTGTGTGATAGATATTAACGCCCTAACTCCACCACTGTAATTACTTTTAAGCCGAAGCCCAGAGATGTTTATATTGGTGACATTTCTTCCTTTTATTACTAAGTCATCGGCGTCTTCACCCTCATATAACGCAGCAATGCCTGACTTGGCGTAACCGTCTCCCTTTAAGTCGACGTTACTTTTCAGGTTTATCATTTCACGAATATGGAATGTTCCTTCAGGAATGATGACGACGTCTCCGTCACGGGCGGCGTTAATCGCGGCGTTGATGGCGATGGCGTCGTCATCGTTATAGTTATCCGGCGTAGCGCCGTAGTCGACGATATTCAAGTTGGTGGCGAAACAGGCGCCAGAGAGCGCGCACCCCAACAGGGCTCCTAGTGCGGACTTCATAAAATATCCTTTTGTTTCTTATGCTTAGGGTAGTAAGCAGTGTGCAGGCTCTGCTGCCGAGGGGCAATATGGGGTTTACCCTAAGGGCGAAAGTTAGGAAAGTTTGGTTCCGCCTGACTGAAAATCAATTTGTCCTGTTTTTGTGATTATTGAGCAGGCTGCGGTCGCCTAACGTCAGCACGTCGATTAACTCCGCCAGTTTTCGAGTCGCTTCAGGAGTACGCTCCAGCAACATTTTTACGACGTATTTGAAGTGAATGTCTTCTTCCCAGCGACTAAACAGGGTGTCCAGCGCATGCTGACTATTGCGTGACTTGCGAGGCCCGTTCACGCCAGTGAGCAGGTAATAAGGTTCCTGCTCAAAGTAATGACACAAGGCGAGCAGCTCGGGATAGTCCGGCATCTCTGTGCGATTGTTCAGCTCCCATTTGGCGTATCGGCTGCGGCAAAGCGGGTGGGGGCGGGCCTGTATTAACGGCAGGAGCTCATTGACGCCATCCACCACCTTTTGCTGGGTATAGCCGAAATGACTGCGAAGCTCTTTAAGACGTTGGGCAAAGTCGCTTTTTCGAAAGAGGCGGGGTTGGTGAAAAAATTCCGCATTCATGATTTAACCGCTCTGCTTTTTGAAATGTTCTGAAAACAAACATTATTCAGCATATATGCTTTGTTACGTTCCTCCATGTAACAATCGTACGTTTTTCAATGTGCTCGGAGTTGTTATAAATGTGTTACATCCTGATAGCGAACTGTCGCCAATTTTGTCGAGGCGCAGGGTGTCCCGGATGGCAAGAGGGTGAGGTACAGGTTAAACCACAAGGAGATCAAGAAACGTGAACGCATTACAACTGATTGTGAGACTACTGCTCGCCACAGGAATTTTTCTGACCACTTCCGTCGCAGCAATCGATAAGCCCGTATTGCTGATTGGCGCTTCCTACGCTAGTGGCGACACGCCTCTAAACTCTGACCTGCAAGGACCATTGGCGGGGATATCGGTTGGTTCAGGGGATTATGTCGACCTGGAAACGGCGTTGACGCGATACGGGGTGAAAGTCAAAAGTGAAGCGCAGGCGGGCGCCACCACATTCAGTCGCGTCAGTTGTAATCCGGTATGCGGTTCCGCCCGTTGGGACAGTTATTCAACGCAATTGCAAAAAGCGTTAATGCGGGTAGCCCAATATGATCAGTCTGGTTTGGCTGGATATAACGCGGGGTATGTGATTATCAGCATTGGCAATGATTGTTTGCACTCTGACTCATTCGGTATTGAGCAATCTCAGACCGTCTTATGTAGCAACGCGGAAATGAATGCCGCGGTGGACCGTCTAATTGCCATTGGCAGGCAAGCATTAGGTCTCGGCCTGACCCCGGTATATCCCCTTTATCCCAATCCAGATGATCTTGATCTGTCTCTTTTCGCCAATTTATCCGGTCTGACCTGGGCGATGAGCAATGATGACTTCAAATTCTTCGGTCGCTTATATGCGCGCAGGATTCATGATGAACTTGAAGGCGCTCTGCTGGTGAACCCCTGGCGTACATTCGAACATCGCGGCGATGGCATTCATCCTAATGAAGAAACGGTGATGAAAGGGGCGCGTAGAATTTTATGGGCGATTCAGGAGTACGAAGCGTCTCGTCAGTGATGCGGGCGGACTATAGTTAACGCTGCGGGGGCTATCGTGGCGTTAACTGGGGCGGGATTGTTTCTCTGGGCGTGCGTGGATGCCGTTACGTCTTACTGTCTTACTACGCAATACTTTTAACGCTGATCTGGTTATGGATTACTGTGAAAGTTAGGATTTCAGATACCTTTTCCTTTCTGGAGACATACCGTGACGGCGATATTTTACTTATATGTCCTGCGCAGCCTGAAAATCCTGTTTGTATTGGCATTGGCTGTCCTGCTCTTGCTCGCCTGTCGTAACGGGCTTCGTCGCAGACCGGACTATCCTCTGGACTGGTTCAGCGCCATTGGCGCGCACTTGATCCTGGCTATTGGCGTTGCGGGCGCCGTCGGCGTGACAATTATGCTTCCTTCCAGTGTTTCCGGTATGGAGGGATTAGGCGTTTTCTATCTATGCGTATTGGTGTTGGCGCCCGCCATATTAGCCCTGTTTGTATGGGGGCTCTCCGCCGCTTATCGCGTTTCCATGGCGCATATCGCTCTGCTGTTGTTTCGTATGCTGGTATTGATGGCGACGCCTGTCTGGTTGGCGGAGGGGACGTCCGGTATTTTTATCCAGGGAGAATGGGATGCGAGGCGCAGTTTGACCGTTTCACCAAAGGCGGCTGAAGGCGTCATAGAAGTAGTGAGGAATGAAGTATGGCGCATGCCTGATGGTGAGATGATCAGGCATGTCGTTTTACAAAAGCCCGCCGGAACGGAGGTACTGCGTTTGAGCCTGGAGTTGGATGGCAAGCGCTATGAGGATATTGAGCACCTGGCGGTGACCTATTCATGCTGGCTGGATGATGAACTGCATATTGTCACTCCAGCGGAGCCGGAGATCGCCATCGGCTATATCTGGAGTTCTACCCCATACAGCAGCAATGAAAGCGTCATTCGCGTCGACACGGACGCTTCCCTGAGCGGCGAATACAAGCTGGACGAAGAGCCGGGCCGATTCATGCTTCCTTTCCCGACGCCCTATAACATGCTTCGCTTCAGCCAACGTCCCGAGGGGGCGAAAAACCCTATTTGGATGCAGGCGACGTCAGCGATGGTTAATCCGCCGCGCTCCGCCGCCTGTCTAAACGGGGCGATTGAGGTGGAGCGACCATATCGAACTGTGGGTCTATTCATGACTGAGAGCCGTCCTGGCGCAGCCAGGGAGCGTTCTTGGCAATGGTCGCTTGATGTGAGCGGTGCGCAATCGTTGTGAAGGACGCTAGAGTAGTTTCGCCAAGTGACCCACATCGCCCATTGCGCTGGTGACTGCGCTGAGGCTATCGACCTGACTGCAGGGCGCCTCAGCGAGGCCATTGAAAATGTCTGCAATGACGCGACGGCCTTCGCCGGAGCTGTTCAGGTACGCCACCAGTTTATGTGACGCCATATAGTTGCTTTCTGCGCTGGCGTTATAAAAGTCCTGGTGCTCCGTAGCGAGCAACTGATTAATGGCGTTTTCGTTCAGATCAATGGGAAGCGTCTTGTAGGGCAGTCCGCCGTGTTCCAGGTATTCCGCCATACCTTCGTTGAGCCATGTTGGCATGGGGCCGACCAAGCCCGCCAGAACTGCGTGAACCACTTCGTGCTTGGCGATGGCGACAGTGGTTTCCAGCTTGTCTTCGTTAACCATGTAGATGGTGTTGGCCCCATGGGAGAAGAACGCGGCGGCATTGAAGCCTGGGAACACTTTCTTGCGCAGGGCTTCATACTCTGCGCGGTCGCCGTAAAGCTCCAGGTTGAGAATGATCTGTCTGCGGCGTTCAGGCGCGAGATAAGCTTCCAGTTGCGTATAAACCTGCTGGGCGGCGGCTCTGATCCTGTCTTCCACCAAGCCGTTGCGGGGCATGCCTTTGCTGGTCAACTTGAAATCAAAATATTTCTTCTGTGAGGCGTAGCTTTCTCCCACGAATTGCGCGCTCTTGTTCTGGGCGCTATCAGAGAAATGAACGCGGCCATTGGCGTCCGTCCACTTGTAAATCTGCGGCGTTTCCACGTCCCGGATGTCGCGAGTGGCGGTTTTTCCGCACATAGTTTGCGGCAGGGCGCTGTGCGCCATTTGACGTAACGCGGACAGAACGTTTGGCGCGGCCTCTTTCGATGAGGTGGAAGGCAATTCCGCTGGCGTCTCCGGCGCGGACGCAATGTCGGTCAAAGCTTGTGCTTCAGGCGGTTGCTGCGGGGTGCGACTAAGCAAAGCAAGTAAATTGCCTTCATGCAGCCAGGTGGGATCTTGGGGAAGACTCAACAGCGTCAGATAGGTTTTGCGCTGATCCGGCGTCGAGATAAACCAGACCGCGGGAACCAGCGCGACCACCACCAACAATTGCAGCAACCATTTTCTCATCGTAAAAATTACGTCCTCGTAAAGTGCGCTGGTGCGTCAAAAGCCTGATTATAAACCGCACGCGCAACGCGCATTAAAGCCTGTGTTGCAATAAATTGTTAACGATGCGTTGCGAGGGCGGCTCGGTCGCCATACGCTGAAACGCGTTGTTGTCTAGTTTGACGCTCATTCAGGGCGCATATTTTGTGAAGGATATTCTATGAATGAAGCCCGGTTGGATTTCGCTGATGCGCGCGTTCAGGCGGTATTCGCTGCGTACCCGGATGAAGTGAGAGCAAAGTTGTTGTTCCTGCGGGACTTGATTTTTGATGTGGCGAGAAACACTGACGGCGTGGGCGAACTGGAAGAAACGCTGAAATGGGGACAGCCCAGCTATCTGACCGCAAAGACGAAAAGCGGCAGCACTCTCAGAATCGATGGCTTAAAGTCTCAGCCTTCTGGATATGCGGTTTATTTTCATTGTCAGACAAACCTGGTGGAGACGTTTCGGCGCATCTATGGCGATGAGTTTCGCTTTGAAGGAAACCGCAGCATGTTGTTTGATGTCGCGGACGATATTCCCGTGGAAGCGTTGCGGCATTGCATCGCTATGACGTTGACCTACCACTTGCGAAAAAATCCAGCGCGGAAAGATGATGCAACGAGAGGCAGTCAGGAGCCCAAGCAGTGAAAATTTTTCGTCGTATTATGATGGGTTTGGCCATGTTGAGTATCGCGCTCGGCGTCTGGGCGTTTTGGATCGAGCCTGCGTCTTTGGTTGAAAATGAAGTCAGCATCGCCATTCATCCCTGGCCGCCATCTTGCGATGGTTTACAGGTGGCGGTGATGGCTGATCTGCACGTGGGGTCGCCGCACAATGGCTTATCACGATTGAGGGAACTGGTTGACGAAACCAATGCGTTGAAGCCGGACCTGGTATTGCTGGCGGGAGACTTCGTTATCCAGGGCGTGATTGGCGGCGAGTTTGCGGAGCCGCGCGACATCGCCGCTGAGCTGGACCGGCTGCAAGCTAACCTGGGCGTGTACGCCGTCATGGGCAATCATGATTGGTGGCATGGCCCGCAATTGATCCTCGACGCTTTCACGGGAACCCATATCGAGTTTCTGGAAGACGCTTCCAAAGCGCTGACTCAGGGGGATTGCCAGTTTTGGCTGGCCGGCGTCAGCGACTATTGGGAAGGCGCGCATGATATCGCCAAAGCCCTTGCCGACATTCCTGCGGAGTCGCCCATTCTGGCGTTCACTCACAACCCGGATGTGTTTTATGACATTCCCCGTCACGTGTCCCTGACTTTCGCCGGTCACACCCATGGCGGTCAGGTTAACCTGCCATTGATTGGTCGGCCTATTGTACCTTCTCAGTACGGCGAGCGTTTCGCCATTGGACATATCGATGAGGACGGTCGTCAGATGTTTGTGACGCCGGGAGTGGGAACCAGCATTCTTCCTGTGCGCTTTCGGGTTCCTCCAGAAATTTCCCTGGTCACGTTAATGTCCATGACGCGATAGGTTTCTCGCTTCATACCTGTTCGGGCCCGACGCTTATGTTATGCCCGAACAGGTCTACTATAGTTCTGAGCTTCAGGCGCGCGACAGCCAGAGATGGTCCAGAGTGGCCAGTCTGACCACTTCAATATGCAGCTTGTGCGGTGGGGGCAGTTGTAGGGCGCAATAGATAGCGATGGCGAGAAAGAGCCCGCTGGCCCACCAGTTGTCGATACTCACTGGTTTAAGCGCGGTTCCAAATGAGCGCTTGAACTCCATATCCGCCAGATTGACGGCGTAACACTCGTCAAGAATAAGGTGGACGATATATCCGGCGAACACCATGGCGCCCAACGCCCAGGCGAAATCCACGCCCTGATCGATGAAACGCCAGCATAAAAACGCCGAACCCAGCCCAAAGCTGACGGCAGCCAATAGTGAGTGGAAAGAGCCGCGATGCTCCGTGAGGTGAGCGAACACCTGCAGCACGCCGATACGCACGCTAAGAAATGCGGCCAGCATAGCGCCCCACAACGGCAACAGAGGCAGATCAGGGAACGTGAACAACACGACAAATGACGCCATCACACCCAGAGCGCTGAACAGTCCTTTTAGTATGGCGGTGGTATCTGCGTCCAGATCCGGCGCCAGACCCGCCAAGGTTCCCGCCACCCACAACGCCATGCCTTGTCCGGGAGTGAATAATCCGGTCAGCAGCAGGGTGGACGTCAGCACGCCCGATGCGGCGGCTCCGCCGAGAAGATGTGTATTAAAATTAGCCATTTAGCGACGATTTTCCTTATATGGGATGGCGCGATTGGCCGGCCATGCTATACCAGCGCCATTGCGCCGATCAAGCTGGGCAGTAGACATTTATGTCCTTGTCGCAGAAAGAAAAAGAGACGGCAAGACCGTCTCTTTTTTGCTTTTCGAAGTTAACGCTGACGAGGGCGGAAGCAGCGGCCGGCTATGGCCAGCGCGCCCAGCAACGCCAACATAAGTCCATCGATAGCGCCTCCTCCTCCGCCACCGCCGAAGGATGGACGGCTTTTGGTGTACATCGGCTGCTGATTGTCCACTCGGTGAGACTGCGCGGGTTGTTGCGCTCGTTTCTCCCGGGCGGATTCTTCGCGACTGATGCGCGCTCCGATGCGACGGTCCACCCCGTAATGTTCAAAGCGACCTTCATCAAGCACCAGCATTGAGGTGTAATCCGTCACCAGTCCATATTCCACGGCCAAGTCTGTGACCGCCTGTTTGCGATCTGCGTCCTCGCCATAATCCTGCTGCTGATCCATTAAGTCCTCGATCTGCGCGAAGGCCCAGAGACGCTCCAACTCTGGATGTAAGGTTCCATCTATGACCTCGAACTGGGTCTGATAGCGGATAGGAGAGCCCGAGACTTTGCCTGTCAGCTCCACTTTCGCCTGACCTGAGCCGTAATAGTGCCCGAACATCACCAATTGCTGGCCGCGGTAAACGCTGCCGATTTGTTTGGGAAAGACGTCTGAGGTCTTGATGCCTGAGATCTTCAAGTTGGCTCCATGCAGCGCTGCATGGTCCACTTTACTGGCGGCCAGCATGAGCTGACCGATAATGTCGTCGCTATTGCTGACGCTGATGGCGAAACCGTTGCTATGCTTGGTGATCGCTTCCAACAGAGGGCGATTGGCGGAGTTGCCCATAATGAACGTGAACAGGCGGATATCCTTTTTCTCCAATAACTCAATAAACGCTTTCTGCTTGGTTTCGCCGACATTGGCTTCACCATCGGTGACCAGCCAGATAGCGTTGGTGCGGTCCGCATCGAGTCCGGTAAGCGCGCCTTGAATCGCTGACATAAGGTTGGTGCCGCCGCTGGGGCCTGCATTTTCAACGGCGCTGACAACCCGCTGCAGGTTTTCCGGCGTCGCCTGCACCCAGCCGTTAGTGACGTCGGTGGTGTTGTCATTGAACATGATGACGCGAACGCGATCATTGCTGTTGAATTTGGCGAATCCTTTGCGTAATCCCTCTATCAATGTGGAGAACTTGCCCGACATGGAGCCTGAGCGGTCCAGCACCAGTGTCCAGTCTCGGCCCTCAGTTATGACTGGCAGATCGTCTCCGGGCGTTACGGTGAGCATGAACGTCCCTTTGTCTTTGCCCGGTTCTTTATAGGTGATCAAGTCGACGGAGCCAGGCAGGTTCTGTTGCTGTCGCCAGTAGACCACGATGTCCTTATCCAGTCTGTAGGCGCTGGGAGCGGAAGAGGGCGCATTGGCGGCGCCTTCCTGAGCGGCTGCCTGGCTTTGAGGATTTGACTGCAGGGAAACCGTCCAGCGCCGCTCGTCCATTCGCGCGATCTGCGCCTGAGGATGTTCGGGTAAACGCAAGGCTTCCACCGGGTAGCCGCTGCGTAGATCAAGATTGAAGCTGAAGCGCTCTTTCACGGTTTCGTTGGCGGTCCAAAACGCCAGTTTTTCCTCATCCACGCCACCTTCTTCCAGCGGGTAGACGTAACGGCCGACTCCCGTGTCAACATGCACCGGCTGTAAATACACCAAGCGTATTTTAGTTTCCTGTTGTGGTAAGACCTGACTGATGGAAATGTCGAAAGTTTTGTAGGCGTCCTGTTCGGTCAGGCCAGCGTTGCGGCCTTCCGATTTTTCCTGCTCGTAGATTTCTTTAGCTTGTTTTTTGGCGACGACTTCGCCATGAACGGGCGCGCCGTTGATCCAATAAGTAAACTGGGAGACGGCGGCCTTTTCCGGTACTGGAAATGAGTAGATAGCTTCCAGGGGCTGCGCATTGGGATTATAGAAAACCTGATCGACAGTGGTGATGGCGTATTCGCCTTCGATAGTGACGTTGACGTCTTGGGAGCGTAAATCCAGGTCTGGTAGACTGGCGCCTTGGGGTTTTAGTAATCCCGCCGCTTCCGCAGCGTCAGGATTGGAGAGGGATAACATTAAGACGCAGGCGGAGAGAGATGCTAGTCCGGCCTTTCCATTTAACATATGCAATCACCTTTGCTATTGGGAAGAACGCCGCCTGGAGAGTAATGTGATGAGTTGTTGGATTCCGGCGGCTGCCTGGGGGCATGCTCACTCAGGCGTTAGAGGTATTGAACTTTTTTGCGGAGAGTATCGTTTGGCGATACCTCTGGTGTGGTATGTGAGGCTTTGGAGCTTTTTATGCGTTGGATTGTCATTTTTTTAGGGTGGCTATGTGTCTTTGGCTCTGCAAGCGCAGAAGATGCGGATCCACTTGCGCTGATCCTGTACGCAGGCTACGGCTCTGCGGGAAAGTTTACTTTGGAAGGGCGTGTTATTGAGGCGGATGAGGATGCCGCGGGCGCATCTATCGAAGACGGCGGCGCGACTAATCTACGCCGTAATCTGGCGCAATTATTCAACGCAGAGCAGGAAAACGTTGAAGTGCGTGTTCAGGTGGGCCAGCAACATTGGCGTGTGAAGACGGACGAAGAAGGGTATTTCCGACTGGATGGCGAACTGACGGATGCAACACCATCGGGCTGGTTGCAAGTGACTGCGCAAACGGAAAACGCCCAAGCCGCTGAGGGCGCAATATTGATGGCCCCTGCAGAAAACCGCTTGGGCGTGATATCCGACTTGGACGACACCCTTATGGTCAGTGAGGTGACGGCGAAAACGTCATTACTGAAAAATACGTTCTTGAAGAATCCGCTACAGCGAGAGGTTGTTCCGGGCGCTTCCGCGTTTATCGCTAACCTTATCGCCAACAATACAGCGTTAGAGACCTCGCCGGTTTTCTATCTGTCCGCGTCGCCTCGACAGCTTTACGGCAATATTTCTTTGTTTTTAGAGCACAACGGCTTTCCCCGGGGGGTAGTGGTCGCCAAGAAAGTGTCGAATGAGTCCGACAGTGAGCCCTGGCTGGATCAGGCGGCCTATAAAACCGCCCACATTGAAGGTTTACTGCAGCGTTTTCCTTGGGTGAGTTTCGTGTTGCTTGGCGATGACGGCGAGCGTGACCCGGAGATTTACTGGGATATTCAAACTCGCTTTGCTGACAGGATCGCCGCAGTGTATATACGCAAAGTGTCTCCTGATCCTGAGCGGCCGGTATACGAGGGGCAACAGGACCTGGCGGCGGAGATCGCCAAAATTGAGAAAGCTCGGACGGGCGCAAAAGAGCACTGAAACCCTGGCGTTGGATTTGCTAAAATCCTTTTCGGTTAACTAATGGTTTGGAACGCGAACAATGGCTAAGTCTCTTCAAGAGCAGCTCCTCAAGGCGGGGCTGGTTGATCAGAAAAAAGCGAAACAGATAAAACAGGAAAAGCGTAAGCAGGCGAAGCAGACGCCGAAAGGCCAGCAGGTCGAGGACGAGACCAAACTGCGCGCGCAGCAGGCGCGTGAGGAAAAAGCGCAACGGGATCGTGAGATGAATCGTCTCCGGCAAGAGGAGGCTGACCGTAAAGCGTTGAAGGCGCAGGTCAAACAATTGATCGAGATGAATCGCATCAACCGCAAAAAAGGCGAGGTGGGCTATCAGTTTGCCGACGAGGGCAAAGTGAAGAAGATTTACGTCACGCAAGAACTACAGGATGGTCTGGCTTCCGGTCGTTTCGCCGTCGCCAGAATGGGGGACGCATACGAAGTGATCAGCAGGAAAGTGGCGGAGAAAATCCGCGAGCGCGCTCCAGAGTTTGTTGTGGTGCTCAACGATAACAAGAATGCTGAGCCCGACGAAGATGATCCTTACGCCGCCTATCAGATTCCCGACGATCTGATGTGGTAATGCTTTCGGCGCTCAGGGCGTGAGCGCCAGAACAGAGACGGGCGATCCTGAACCTCCGCGCAGTCGCAGCAGGCCGATCGCGAGCGTGACTCCCTTGGGCGGCAAATGGTCCAGGTTGGTCAGACATTCCAGCACAATACCGGCTTGCGCCAGCGTCAGGCGATTGACCTGATGTGCTACGCTGGCGCCGGGATCGACGCCATGGGTGTCTATCCCGAATCCGCCGACCTTTCTTTTTTCCAGCAAAAACCTGGCAGTTTCCGCCGCCAGGCCGGGAAAACGCATGACGCCCTGCGCGTCCATATTGAAAAAGCGCTCAGGCGTTTTCCAGTAATGCTGGTAGCCGGTGTAGAACAACACTACGCACCCGGCGGGAATGATGCCCTGGTATTGTTCCCAGTGATGTAAATCCTCAATTGTGACTGCGTAGTCCGGTTGCTCCTGCGCCTGAGCGCTGACATCAATCACCACCGCTTCTGGCGTTAGTTGCTGAGGGGAGTATTCGTCGATAGTCATCCCATCCTCAAAAAAGCTGGCGGGGGCGTTCATATGAGTGCCACTGTGCTCGCCGATCTGGAAACTGCGCAGGAAGTAACCGTCTTTTGCGATGCTGGCTTCGTCGGTGAATTGAACCGCCGGGTCTCCCGGCCACAGGGGGATACTGGCGTCTATGGGGTGGCTTAAGTCAATGATATTGGAAAACTGCAGCGTTCGAAGGGGCATAGAGATTCTCGTCAAGGGTTTGCTCCGCTAGTTATAAGTCAATCTGTCAGTCATAAATCAGCCTGTCAGTTATAAATCAATCTGTTAGTTATAAAACAGCTCGTCTCTTACTAAAACAAATAGTAGCGGCGAAAACAGAGTTTCAGTGTTAGGATGCCTTAAAACTCAATTCAGACATGTTGTTTTGTCTTGCCGGGCGCGCCCGGGTTTTGTGGATGCCCGCGCAGGGAAAGGGATGAAACGACGGTCGGCCTCCAGGAGATGTTATAGATGGAAACAGTTTCCCGACCTGTGGACAGCAGAGTAAAGCTGTCGCAACGCTACTTTAATCCGCTGACATTGGCGGTCTATGATTTGGCGTTATTTGGTTTCATCGACAAGTACGCCTGGGGCTGTCCAACAGAGCGGGTGCTGCGCCATTATCGCGACCATCTTAGCGCGAACCATCTGGAAGTGGGCGTCGGATCGGGTTACCTGTTGGATCACTCGACCTTTCCCTCCAGGGAGCCGAGGTTGGCGTTGATGGACTTGAGCGAAAGCTGCCTGCAAAAAACGTCACATCGACTCTCCCGTTTTCATCCTCAGTGTTATCGCCGCAATATTTTGCAACCTATCGAGATTGATGCGCAGGGCTTTGACTCCATTGCGGTGAACTATGTCATGCATTGCGTGCCGGGCCACTTTGAACGCAAAGGCGAGGCGTTCGGGAATCTGAGTCAATTGTTGAATGATGACGGCGTCCTGTTCGGCTCCACGGTCCTGAGCGTTGGGGTAGAGAAAGATATGTTCACCCGACTCTGTATGAGCAGCCTGAACAAAGCCGGCGTTTTCTGCAATGAAGAGGATTGCGCAACGGCGCTTCATGACGTTTTACGACGGTATTTTAATCGCGTCGAAATGGAAATAGTCGGTTGTGTGGCGTTGTTCGCCTGTCGCGACCGTAAAACTGAGGCTGAATAATATCGATGTCCGCGCCGCTGAGAGGTTTTCTGCTGACCCGACAATGGGATGATCTCATCCCTGAGCAGGATAAGGCGCGGGGCGGGCTCATCAAATCATTGGCGCTGCAATTCTGGATACTGACCGATCGAGGTCCGGCGCGACTGATCGTTAGCGACCAATATGCGGTGTGCTTTCTTGAGAGTTCGGCGATGCCCGTGGCGCGCCGCATTCTGACCCACCTGCTCGGCGACAGCAGCGGCGAGCGCCCTCCCTGGTACGAAAAAGAGCTTGAGCTGAGGGATTTTGGCGGGCAGCCGGTGCATGGCGTGTATCTGCGCGAGCAACGCAACCTTTATCGCGTGCGCGACATGCTGACGCAGGCGGGCCTCTCGCCAATGGAGGCGGATATTCATCCTACAGACCGTTTCCTGATGGAGCGCTTTGTGACCGGCTCACTGGCCGTTCATGGCGAGGCGGTGGAAAAGGATGGCGTGTTGGAGTTCCACAATCCACGCATCAAACCAGCGCCGTATGCGCCTTATTTCAAGGTATTGTCACTGGACATTGAGACGTCCATGGATGGGGCGCAGTTATATTCCATCGGTTTGGTGGCGACTTCCTACGGCGCGGATGTCGGCGCGGGCGCTGTGCAACGGCGCGTGTTCATGGTGGGAGAGCCGGCGGCGGATGGGTCGGATTATCTCATTTATTGCGCAGATGAAACGCAGGTGTTTCAGCGTTTTATCGCGTGGTTTGACGACTTTGACCCGGACATTCTGATTGGCTGGAATGTCATTAACTTCGATCTGCGCTTTCTGCAAAAGAAAGCGGATGATCTGAACCTGTCCTTTCACCCGGGACGGGGCGGGACGCCCATGGACTGGCGCCAGTCCCGCAGCGACGACCAGCATTTCACTTTATGCATTCCCGGACGGGTGGTGCTGGATGGTATTGATACGCTCAAATCCGCCACCTATAACTTTGAAAGTTTTTCTCTGGAGTATGTCGCCCAGCATTTGCTGGGGCGAGGCAAGCTGATCCATGACCCGGACAACCGGGGCGATGAGATTACGCATTTGTTTCTTCACGATAAGCCCAGATTGGCCGAGTACAACCTGGAAGACTGCCAATTGGTGTGGGAGGTTTTTCAGCACGCCCTGTTGATCGAGTTCGCCGTAGAACGGGCGCAATTGACCGGATTGGCGTTGGACCGTTTCGGCGGTTCGGTCGCCTCTTTTGATAATCGCTATTTGCCGCGATTGCATCGAGCGGGGTACGTGGCGCCGATGCTGCCGCAGAATCCGGTAGGCGTGGGCAGCCCCGGCGGTTATGTGATGGACTCGATTCCGGGGTTGTACCGCAACGTGCTGGTGCTGGATTTTAAAAGTCTGTATCCCAGTATCATCCGCACCTTCAAAATCGATCCTTTGGCGCGCATCAAAGGTGTTGAAATCGAACGCGGGCAGGATGTGCTGCGTGAAGATCTGTGGGACCAGCAGGAAACGGTGAAAGCGGACCGCAAGCAGCTGGTTCCTGGCTTTAACGGCGCGGTTTTTTCCAAAGAGCACAATATTCTGCCGGATATTATCGGTGAGTTGTGGGCGGCGCGGGATGAGGCGAAACGCCATAAAAATGCGGCGATGTCGCAGGCCATAAAAATCCTGATGAATTCTTTCTATGGCGTGCTGGGTACGCCGGGATGCCGTTTCTTCGATCATCGCTTGCCCAGCTCCATCACATTACGTGGACATAGGATTCTGTACCGCACCAAGGAACTGATTGAACAGCAGGGCCATCAGGTCATCTATGGCGATACTGACTCAGTCTTTGTCAGGTTGAAAGAGTATAAGCAAAGCGCGGCGGCGGAAATTGATAGCGTTGGAAAGAAACTGGCGGCGACGCTGAATCAATGGTGGCGGGATTATCTGATGCAGGAATATGGCATCGAGAGTTTTCTTGAAATACAGTTTGAGACTCACTTTTTACGCTTTGTGATGCCGACCATTCGCGGCTCTGAAAAGGGTAGCAAGAAACGGTACGCCGGCTTGGCCGCCAGAGGCGAGGGCGAGCCGGAAATGGTGTTCAAGGGGTTGGAAACGGTGCGCACCGATTGGACGCCTCTGGCGCGCACCTTCCAGAAAGAGCTTTATCGTCGCATTTTTTATAACGAGCCTTACGAAGATTACGTGCGTGACCTGGTCAGTGATATCCGCGCAGGCAAAAAAGACGATCAGCTCTACTACCGTAAGCGTCTGCGTCGCCGGCTCGATGAGTATCAACGTAATGTGCCGCCGCATGTGCAGGCGGCGCGCACGGCGGATCGCATTCGCGAAGAGCAGGGACTGGCGCCCCGTTATCAGCGCGGAGGATGGATTGAATACGTGGTGACGGTGAATGGGCCGGAGCCTCTGGAGTACCGACGTTCCGCGCTGGATTATGACCTCTACGTGGAGCGACAGATCGAGCCTATCGCCGACGGTATCCTTCGTTTTATGAATGCTTCCTTTCAGGATATCGCCGGCGGACAAATCGGCTTGTTCTGATCTGATTTCCTAATCGATAGGAATCAAGTTTGAGCCGTTCCACTTCAACCGCTTTCTCTCATACTGTGTTTCGCTGACTTGAACCTGCAAGCTGAGAGTTTGCGTTGCGGGATCGGCGGACAACTCCGGCAAATTGCCCAGCCTCACGAAGCGCTTGGCGTTCTGGGAGTAAAGCCAATAATCCAGAAAAACATGCTTGGCGCCTGCCGAGGTGGTGATGGCCAAATCGGGAAAACCGTCGAAGTTGATATCGTCGAAGGCGATATGGCCGATGTCGCCAGCGAAGAACACCGTGTCGGGGGCTATCTCCAGGCGTTGTTCCTGACCGTTGAGGGATGCTTCCACGGCTTGCAGCAATACCTGATCATCCGCAAGCGGCGCCAGTACCGGTGAAGCCTTAACCTGAAGTGACGTAGACGCATGCTCACAGGTTGGAATACGGCCGACGCCAAACAGACAGGCGTCTCCGTCTTTCGATATGGATTGAAGCGGCGAAACGCCGCATGACGTGATGATGGGAAATAGAAGAAGCGCAACGCGTCGCATAAAAAGTCCTTCTCGTCGAGACAAGAGTCAGACGCCCTGAGCGTCTGATTTCACATAGAGGAGTCGTACTCACATTAATAACTCCCCGTTTCCCGGGCGCATTTATGCTAAGCGCGAGACGCCGCAACGGCAATTCGTCTGTAAGGGCTAAGGCGTTTGGCGTGTAATCAACTATTCAACCACCACAAGTTCTAATCCGCGCCATTGGTAAGCTTTTCTATCGTATTGCGCGGCGTTGACGCGGACTTCTGTGGTGAGCGTTTGCGTATCGGGATGGAGTTTAAATACAGGGTAGTTTCCAACCTTCACATAACGCTTCTGCTCCTCCGAGTAGACCCAGTAATCCAGATAAAGATTGGCGGCCCCTAAGCTGGTAGTGACAGCGATATCTGCATGGTTATCAAAGTTAATATCTTCGAACGAGATATACCCTCTGTCTCCCGGCAATAGTAATGCATCGGGCGACAGTGTCAGAGTTTGCCGACGCTTGCCCCGAGAGATGTTGATCGCAGTGATATGAAGCTCATCGTCATTACTGAGATGGGTTGTCAGCGTTGCGGATATTTCATTGCCGCCGTCTTCAAAGTGACAGGTATCTATCTGCTCAGACTCAAATGCGCAAATCACTGGCGAGGCCTTCTGCTCCGGCTGATTTTGAGCCTGCGAGCAGGCGGCTAGGAAGATGGTTAATAGTATGTACACTTGTCGCATAATTTGACTCTAAGGCATGAGAAAGAATTTGGCGCGATCAAGATAGTCTCGCCTGTCCTGTAAACCAGTGTAACCACCGTTTACACGATAAGTAACTCCACGGAGATCATCTTTATCAGCTTTGATGTTTAAGCGACGCTTATTCCAAAACCACAGGCTTACATCCAATGCGTAGGCGGGAGTTAACGCGACTAATACCTCATTTCCCTTTTTCATAAGGTCTATTCTGGAGTATTCGGCATACTCAGAGTAATTGCTGCGACCGGTTAACTGAATTAACCCTCGCCCTTTGAATCGAACTCCGTCGCCCGGTTGCGTATTTCCGAGCGCTAAATTGCCTTCGTAATTGGCGCCGCTGGCCAGTTCCTCTGTGTATCTAAAAGACAGGCTTTCATGGCCGACTTGGGCTAGAAAGTGGGCTGTGCGAAGCGGTGAGTTTATCTGGTATCGGGAAAGATTATTTTGGAGTAAAGGAAGATACTTATTAATAGTTGATGATTTTCCGTGCGCCATGATTGCCGTCAAAGCGTCTTCGCTTAATCCTTTCGTGGAGCCCTGTTTTAGAGCTTTAAGTGTATTTCCCTTTGGATCGACTCTTCCGTCAGGTTTGGATATTTGGACCGAGGACTCTTGCAATAGCGTTATGGCTTGTATGGTTTTTGGGCCTATCCGTCCATCTACAGCTAGTTTTGACTCCAAAAGAAAAGAGTCAGATGTATAAAGATTTAATGCTGCTTGAATGACTTTTACGTCTGTTGTTGAGTTGGTCCCGTGCAGGCCCACACTGCTCTTTATGCACATTGAGTAACATCCTTGTATGCGTAAGCGAATAGAAACCAAATTCTAAGAGGAATAGCTAAAACGGGTCACTCGGGTATAAGGTCTAATCTACATTGTCAGTAAGGCTTTAAGGTCACCATCGAGGATCTCACCCCCAACGCGTTTGCGACTACTCGACCTACGTCCAGCAATTTTCCATCCCCACCTTGCGTCCCGACGATTTGCAGTCCCACCGGCAGGCGGCCGGGGAGGAGGAGGGGGATGTTGAGTTGGGGGACGCCCAGGGCGTTCCAGACTTTGATCAAATCTGATGTGCCTGTGTAGAGAAGTCCTTCAGGGGCGGAGTGGGGGGTGCTGAGGGTAATGATGGCGTCGTAGTCGGCCATGAATTGAGGGTAGGCGTTGGCGGCGGCGGTGATTGTGGTTTTGGCCGCAAGTTCTTCGGCGAAAGTCAGGCGCAAGCCGTTCTCTATCATTTCCAGCGTAGATGCGCTGAGTTGGTTACAGCGGCTGGCGTATTCGCAAGCCAGCGCGCGGCTGCCCTCCCTGTCGTTCACGATTTTATGGCTGTCGGCTAACTGCTTCAGACTGAATGGCGTGGAGGTATTCTGAATGTGATGTCCTTGGGAGCGCAGAGTCAGCAGGCTGGTCAGGAGCGCTTCTTTGATCGGCGTTTCCACCGTAGACCATAACTCGTCAATGACGCAGGCCAGTCGGAGAGGTCGTTTGACGGGAGGCGTCTGCAGCGATAAGTAGGGCTCCAGCAGAACGTCTGCGAGTAACTGCAAATCATCCATGCTGCGTCCGTACCAGCCGACGGTATCGAAGCTGGGAGCAAGGGGTTTGACGCCTTCCAGAGAGACAATTCCGCGTGTTGGTTTGAAAGCAAACAGGCCGCAATAGGAAGCAGGTTTGAGTAATGAGCCCGCCGTTTGCGAGCCCAACGCCACCGGGAAAAAACCCGCAGCTAATCCCGCGGCGGAGCCGGCGCTGGAGCTGCCCGGCGTGTGATCCAGTGCGTGTGGGTTGCGGGTCGGTCCGGTATGCATAAAGGCGAATTCAGTGGTCTCCGTTTTACCCATGACGATAGCGCCTTCTCGCCGTAGTCGCGCCACCACGGAGCAGTCCCGTGAGGGGCGATGATCTCGATAGATAGGAGAGAAATATTCCGTAGCAAAGTCGACAGTGTCGAAGATGTCTTTTACGCCGATGGGTAATCCGCTCAGCTTTCCATTGTTTGGACGGGTGTCTATCGCCCGGGCCTGTTGTAAAACCTTGTGCGGGTCAAATGCCGCAAAGGCGCGGATGTCCGGCTCATAGCGAGTAATCTGAGCGATTAATGCTTCACAGACTTCTTCCGCTGCGTATTCGCCGCCCTGAATGGATTTCACCCATTGCGCGCCATCGTTGGTTAAAGGTAGGGACACTGTGTTTCTCCGTAAGTTTTTGGACATCAGCGGAGTCACTTTATTGATTAATTTTTGGAATTTAAAACAATTAATTTTTAGCTTATTATCAAATTTTATTGATCAATTAGTTGTTCGGTACTGTCTGGTTATGTTGCTGTAAAGGGCCAATCGGCGATGTTGAGAGAGCTTAAAACCTTTCTGGAAGTCACTAAATGCGGCACATTCGCCGCTGCAGGCGATCGTATCGGCTTGACCCAGTCTGCGGTTAGCGCGCAGATGCAGCGCCTGGAAGATGCTTTGGGCTACTCATTGTTTGAGCGTGTGGGAAGATCGGCGCAACTGACGGCGGAAGGCCGGGCGGCGATTGGTAGAGCGGAGCAGATTCTCGATCTGTTCGGCGGTATGTGCGAGGGGGCGGAGCTTCGGCCTGTGCGAGGCGAGGTTCGACTTGGGGCTGTTTCCACGGCGCAAGCCGGACTGCTGCCGGCAACGATGTCTCATCTGCGTCGTGCGGGAAGCGAAATATCGCTACGGATTATTCCTGGCTCATCGTTGCAACTGCTGGCGCTGGTCGATAGCGGCGAAATCGACGCTGCAATATTAGTGGAGCCGCCTTTTGCGTTGCCTCGTGAGTTGAATTGGTCGCCCCTGGCGAATGAGCGTTACGCGTTGATTGCGCCCCATGATGTGCATGAAAGCGACTGGCGTGCGCTACTGACGACGCATCGTTTTATCCGCTATGACCGCGGCGCATTTGGCGGTCGCCTGGTGGAACGTTTTCTGCGTCGACATCGTCTGCATGTAAATGATTGCGCCGAGATGGATGAGCTCACTGGGATCGTCAAGATGGTGGAGGAAGGATTGGGCGTCGCCTTGTTGCCGATCTCGCCGGGATTAGATGTCGGTCAAGTGCGTGTTTTTGACTTAAAGGGTGATGTTTTTTATCGGCGTATTGGCGTAATTGAACGCTCAGAGCCCCGCTCCACTGTATTCAGCCAGTTCTCTCGCGCTCTTGGCGAAGCCGCTCGCGAGTTGTATGAAACAACCGACAGCAAATAATAGAACGCTTTTTATGACAATGATTGCTACTTGCGTTCATAACAATGTTTTACCTCTTTTAGCAGAACGGAAGGCGAGAAAGACAATGTGATGCATCTCGCTTTCCAGTGTCTGATTCTGGTGACAAATAGCAGTATTCTTGTCTTTCGTGTTCGATTTCCGCCCCTTATCCCCATAAGTCTGTCACCGATGGCATACAGTCTCTCTCTAAAACCGGTGAACTTCCTCGTCCCTCAAACGTTGGGTTACATACGAACGTTAAATTAAAAATATGAACTATGCGTAATGGACTAGTCTTTGTGTTGCTGGAGGTCCGGCTGGTTTGTCGGTTTGCGCCGGGCCGGAGTGAAAATTAATCACAAAGGAAAAAAAGGATATGCAGTCAGTTAACGCGAAATTATCAGGTACGAGAAAGGAGCGCGGAAAGGTGAGTGGTATGGCGGCGCTGGCTGCGGCCATGCTTATGGGTTCACCCGTTTTTGCGCAGGACTTGGTGGAAGCGGGCTGTATGGAGGAAACCGCGGGATTCAGTGTGCAATGCTCGGCTAACGATATTCAGATAGCGGGTGTCGCCACCAACCCGGATGGAACGCCGCAACTTGAAATACTGGATGACGGTTGCGCTTATCAGGGAGATACGGTTGAGTTCACCGCTACGTTTGAGTTGGTGTCGTCAGCGAAAGAACGACACGATATCGGCATCTACTTCGTCACTGACGGAGACCCGCAAGGCGATGGCGCCATCAGCGGTTCCTGCGCAATTTCCACATTGCCGTTTCAACCCGATCCACCGTGGCTGGATTTGGACGGAACTAACGACCCTTTTCCAGGCACATCAGGACCATCCGGGGTGCAGGACACTTGTGGCGACATAGACAAACCCGGCCATAATCCGCTGTATCCGACTATCACTATTACCGCCGTGTGTGTCGACCCGGACGCTGACGGTAAGTTAAACCTGCCGTACTGCACCAGCTGGCGGCAGGCGGGGGCTAATGAGCTTTGTGTGACTCCCACGGACGCTTTCCCAGGGTCGCCGTCAAAGTGTAAGTGCGACGAAGGGTTCAATGTGCCAATCGATGTGCCGCCAGCGGAACTGCTGGTGTCAAAGACTGCTTCGCCCACTACGCTGACGGAGCCAGGCGGCGCCGTGACGTTCTCCATTGCCGTCACTAATGTGGGGATTGATCCGTCCAACTCTGTGGTAATGGATACCCTGACCGACGATATCTACGGCGATATCACCATGGCGGGGCATGACGGCATAATCAGCACCACTTGCGCGACGCCGCAGACGATCCCGGCGGATGATCGCAACCCTGGAGGCGTGGATACCTATAGCTGTCAGTTCACCGCGCAGATCAATGCGAACGCCAACACCGTGGAAACCGATACCGTCACCGCCAGCGGCGTTGACAACAATGGCTACACCCTGGCGGGGCAGGATAGCGCAAGCGTTACTATTCTGGATTCGCCCCCGGCGCTGGAAGTCGTCAAAACCGCCTCACCCACGCAGTTGCTGGAGCCCGGCGGCCCTGTCACCTTCACTGTTTCCGTGAAGAATACCAGCCCGGCGTCCAGCGATCCCATCACGCTGGGATCATTAGTGGATAACATCCATGGCGACCTCAATGGCCAGGGCGACTGTCAGTCCGGGCTTGTTATTGCGCCGGGGCAGGAGTACCTGTGCTCTTTTACCACCAATGTCATGGGCAATGCGGGTAAATCCGAAACGGACACCGTCACCGCTTCTGGCGCGGATGACGAAGGCAATATGGTGAGCGCCAGCGACTCCGCGACAGTGCTGATCGTTAATGTGCCCTCGGAAATCTCCGTGACCAAAACCGCGGATCCTGAGCAGGTTGATGAGCCGGGAGGCAATGTCACCTATACCTATACCGTGACCAACCTGTCTACCGTCGATGCAGTGACCATTGAAAACCTGGACGACGACAAGCTGGGCGACCTAAATGGCCTGGGCGACTGCGCGCTGACGCAAATCCTGTACTCCTCGCAATCCTTCACCTGTTCAGTGACCACTTTTGTCAGCGGCAACGGCAATACCTCGGTCACCAACGTGGTGCTGGCGCTTGGCGTGGATGATGACGGACAGGTGCTCAGCGCCATGAGCGACGCCACTGTCGACATCATCAATGCGCCTCCAGCGGCGGCGCTCACTAAAACGGCGACGCGGGCGCTGGTGACCTTCGACGTGACGGTGACCAATACTTCCGATGCGGAAGTGTTGACGGTCACGGCTCTGGTGGACGATATGTTCGGCGACGTAACGGTGGTTCAGGGCGACCTTTATAACACCACCTGTGTGACGCCGCAGGAACTGCAGCCCGCCGCGCAACCTGGAGACAGTTACACCTGTAGCTTCGAGGCCTGGGTGAACAGTGCGACGCATACCAATACCGTCACCGCAACCGTTGTGGATGACGATGGTTCAGCGCCAGTGTCGCCCTCGGATAGCGCAACGGTAACGCTGCAATAACGCCATTTTATGTAAACCTCTGAACAGGGCCGGGCGCATACCCGGCCCTTTGCATTCTCATTTTCTCTCCGCATTTAGCGACGAACAGGCTTGGTTGTCACTGCATTCTCCTGCATGTTATGTTCAGCGCCATTTGGCGTCGTCGGATTTTCTGGCGCTTTTTCTGCGCGGGCCTATGCTATTAGCGCGTACGGAAAAAGGATGTGCTTAAAACCGACGCGTGGTCACTGCATCGAAAGGAGATAGTCTGATGCGGCTTCAAGCATTCATTGCTTCCTTTTTTATGGTAAGTGTTTCGGTGGCGGCGACCGAGAGTTCCCCTGAGACGACGTCCTCGCCTGCGCAGCCGCCCGCGCAGGAAAAGTCGGCGCCGACGCCTGACTCCGGATTTATCCCTCCCGCGGAGCAGGGCGTTATTTCACATCGAGACATGGCGTATGTGAGTAACGGCCATGCGCAACAAAAGTTGGACCTGTATCTTCCTTCAGCCGGTAAAAATATCCCCCTGATTATCTGGATTCACGGCGGAGGTTGGATGAATGGCGATAAAACCCAGGGCGTTCCCATCGGCTACGTGGATGAAGGCTATGCCGTCGCCAGCGTCAACTATCGCCTTAGTAATGTGGCCAAGTTTCCCGCACAGTTAGAAGACGTCAAGGCGGCGGTGCGCTGGTTGCGCGCCAACGCCGGGCAATATGACATTGACCCTGAGCGCATTGGCGTGTGGGGCGCTTCCGCCGGCGGTCACCTTGCCGCGCTGCTGGGAACGACGGGGGATGTGGAGGACTTTGACGTGGGCGAGAATCTGAATGTTTCCAGCCGGGTGCAAGCGGTGGTGGATTATTTCGGCCCCACGGATTTCCTGCAGATGGATGAGAACCGTCTTCCCGCCAGCCAGTCTCACGACAAAGCGGACTCTCCTGAATCCCGTTTGATCGGCGGCGCGATTCAGGACAACAAGGACAAAGTCGAGCGGGCCAACCCGATCACCTATGTCAACGAAGGCGACGCGCCTTTCCTGATTGTGCATGGGGACGCTGACTCCATTGTCCCCCACCATCAAAGCCAACTGCTGGAGGCGGCGCTGAAAGCGGCGGAAGTGCCGGTGTCCTTTTACACGGTAAAAGGCGGGCAGCATGGTCGTTTCAATGACGTAAAAGTAGTCGAACTGACCAAAGCGTTTTTCACCAAGCATCTGAAGCCGGTGGGCTATTGGGCGCTGAAGTGATCCTTGGCGCAGCGGGGGCGCGATGAAAACCGTCTATTGCGCGATTTCCTTTCATGGTTTCGGGCATCTGGCGCAAGTAGCGCCCGTGCTGAATCGCCTGATGAGCGGGCGCTCGGATATCAGGCTGGCCATTCAAAGCGAAGCGCCGCTGCCTATTCTGCAAACCTGGTTGCAGGGCCCGTTTCGTCATGTGCTGAGACGAACGGATTTGGGCATGCCCATGTTTGACGCTCTCAAGGTCAATGTTCAAGCCACTTATGACGCGTACCTGAATGAATATGAAACCTGGGCGGAGACGCTGGCGACGGAAACGGCGCATTTGCGCGAGCAGAAGCCGGATTTGGTGTTAACCAATATCAGCTATCGATTATCCGCCGCAGCGGCGGAACTGGGTGTTCCTTCCATGCATTTCTGCTCGCTGAATTGGGCCGATATTTTTCTTTCCTACTGCGGCGACAAACCCAGGAGTCGAGAGATATACGAGTGGATATGCGACGCTTATAACCAGGCCCAGTTATTTTTGCGGGTGACTCCGGGCATGCCGATGACGGGCATGGCCCATGTGAAGTCTATTGGTCCGATATCGCGGTCCGGTCGCCGATGCGATTTGCGTGAGGCGTTGCAGCGTCCGGACACAGACAGATTTGTGCTGGTGTCTATGGGCGGCATGCCTTACGCCATCCCTTTTCACGACTGGCCAAGCACTCCCGGGCTGCTCTGGCTGACAGGGGAGCCGGTAAACGGCCGGGATGACTTTATCTGCTACAAGGACTTCGCAATTGCGCATATCGACCTTCTCGCCAGCTGCGACGCTGTGGTCACCAAGCCAGGCTACGGCACGCTGGCGGAGGCGGCGGTGAATCAGACGCCGGTGCTGTACCTGCCGCGACGGGATTGGCCGGAAGAGCCTTATCAGATTGAGTGGTTGCGACAACATGTCCCGTGCCAGGAAATCGATGAGAAGCAACTATTCAGTGGGGCGATTGTCGATGAGCTGAATCAGATCTGCGCCGCGCCGCCCATGAAGCCTCCAGCTTTGACGGGAATTGACGAGGCTGTCTCGGAGATACTCGCCTTATTGGACTGAGGTCGATAAGAAAACGTAAAAGGGGCGCTAGCGCCCCTTGATTGTTTGCGACAGTTTTATGTTGTGCGTTGTGTGCTCGGCTTCAGTAGTTGAACACCTCGCCCAGCGCGTCGCCAGGACCGGGCTGAAACAGCTGCCCCGCCGCTGGACTATAGGCGTAGAAGCGATGGCGCAATGTCTGCGCCGGTCCGTAATGCGATGCAGGGTGAGTGATGCTGTAACGGTAGGAGCCGTCGCTGTTGGCGGTCTCCTGTGCGCCGTTCTGCAAGCCGCCATCCGCTTTCAACAAGGGAGCCCAGAAATAGCCGGGGCCGCCGTTTTTCTCCACGAACAACTGTACGCGCTCCATCTTGCCGGCGAATGTGATGGCGTAGGTGACGCTGCCATCCGCGTTTTTAGTAATGCCTTGCGGCTGCGGATCTGGTCCGGGCGCATCGCCGCCAACTTTCACGTTGACCTGCGCGCCGCCTACAAACTGATGGTCGGCGTTCGCCAGCTTCACGGCGATGGTGTGTTCGCCGTCAGAGAGTTCAGAGATAGTGATTGGGGAGGCGTCATAGCGCTCGCCCTGGTCGACGCCATCCACGAACCAGTGCAAATGGCGGCCGTCAACGTTCATTTCCCAGTTGCGCAATGTGAACGCTAGCTCGACATCGCGTTCCACTTGGCTGCCCTGCGTAGGCGAGACAATCGACGCCGATGGCGTTTTCACAGCGGGGCCGCCATCTGCGACAGGATCAACGAACGGAAAACGGGTATAGGCGATCAGATCTTCCCGCTCGGAGGAGGACATGGCGGAGAAGGCGTCGCGAGAGGCGGCGGCTTCACCACCGTGCCACATAATCGCCTCTTCGATAGAGGTGGCGCGACCGTCATGTAGATAGCGGGCATTGCCGTTAACTTCCGCGAAGTGGCCTATCGCCCAGAGCGGCGGCGTTCTCCACTCATAACCCGTAGCGGCGTATTCGGGGCGATTGTCGGCAAGATCCGGTCCCATGTCGTGCAACAGGAAATCGGAGAAGGGCTGGATGACCTGATTGCGGAGCGAGGCGACTTCAAAGTCCGATGAGGTGGTCATCGTGGGGATATGACAGCCGCTGCAGTTAGCTTCCTTGAACAGCGCTTTGCCTCTTAGCTTGCTGGCCTGGGACGCCTCGTCGGCGAAAAACTCCAGGTTGGGCGGCACGGCGAGATGGCGTACGTAGGATTCGATCTTGTGTAGATCTTCCATGGAAAACTCCGCGCCGTTTCCGAATATGGGGTTGGCTATCCCCATATCTTCATGAGCGGCCTTGGCGGTCTGTTGCAATACGCTGGGTTGTCCGGCCTTCCAGCCATATTTGCCCAGTCGCATGCTTTGCGACTGTCTGTCCCACACATAGTTGGCTTTGCCGGAAATGCCGTCGCCATTGGCGTCATCAGGATCGGTGAAAGCTAATATCGTTGCGTCAGAGATGGCGTCGATCAATCCCATACCGGTCAGCTGCGGCGCAATGCGCGGTGAAAACAGAATATCGCCGCTGTTGATGGGGGCGTCCAGCGTCCAGTCGTAAATTGGCTTGTGCAGGGTGTAGGTTCCCCCGCCAATGTGGTTGCGAGTGATACTTTGGTAAGTCACGCTAGCCTGGCCTTCGCCAGATCCTCCATTCACACTTTTGTCCTGTAACTGTGAACCGTAAGTGGGGTGCGGCGCAGGGCCGCCATGAGCATCCGTTCCCTCGACACTGAGCGCCAGTAGCATGGATTGCATCGGTTGTCCGGGTTCTGGCGGTGTTCCGCGGCCGTCATTGGTATGGCAGGCGAAGCAGGAGCTGTTGTTAAACTGCGGCCCCAGCTGGTTCGCCAGCGTCACCGGCGTGCGCGCCCGTTGGGGGAAATCGATATATTGCTTGGGAGAGGGCTGGTCGCCGATGCAATCGTATTTAGTCTGAGGCGCATGCAGGGCGATATCTGGATTGCTCTCGCCAAAGTCGGTGTCGAACAACGTTTTTCCCGCCAGGAAATCTTTCATTTCCTGACCGCCGATGTTGACCAGATGCTGGGCGAATAGAAACTGCTTATCCTGAATAATGTTCGGCGTGGTGGAGCCGCCGGGAGAGAAATAGGGATGCTGGCGTTCCTGGGATAGATGTCCCTCGCCAATGCGGATGCGAAAAATATCGTTGTAGTACTGTTGGTCCGTGCTGGCGCGTTTGAACGTCCACTCCAGATCAATCAGTTGACCCTCTGTGACGTCATTAATGACATAGCGCCAGGTGTTGGCGTTGACCTGCTCCATGTCGCCGCCTTTATCGAATTCCGCGCGATAGCAGACATCCTGTTTGTTGAGCGGGTCGGGCACGCCGATATGGTCACTCCAGCGGATGTCGCTATTGTCGGTGGGGTCGTCGGTCACGACGGTCATCTCCAGACGATTTCCCCAGTCTTTGAAGGTGGCGATATAGCTGGTGCCGCTGGTATATCCGGCGACATAGTGATCGAAGCGACCTTCGCCCTCATGCCGGTCGCGAAAACGGCCGCCGAAGGTAAAGGTAAGCGGGTAGGCGGGCTTTGAAAAACCTTCGCCGACTTTGTATTTGAACCAGCCGCTATCCACCGGCAGCTCTGCGAACTGGGCGTCCAGCACCTGTGTGTAGTAGTACTCAATGCGGTCGCCGTCGTTTAATCCGGAAATCTGGGTCTCAAACTCGGTCTGTGCTGCGGTTTCCGTCAGTTCTTCAACCTGTATTTGCGAGCCATTGATGCGGTAGTTGATATATACCCGCTCCGTGGGGGAGCGCAAATTGAGAGCTTGGGGAGAGTGGAAGCGCAGCATGGCTGAGCCGCCATTCATCTGTAGTGTTTGCGTGAACTCGCGAGGGTCGCCGGGATCAGCGGCGTAGGCGGTTCCTGAAAGCAGCAGTAGAGTCGTCAGCAGCTTGTCCATGATGGAGTCTTTGGTTTTCATAGGCGGTCTCTTTATGAAAGCGTTACCATTTTTATCTTAAGGAAAGCGCATACATCTAAAGCAATCCCTGTTTGGTATTGGCCAGTTCAGGCTTATACAACGCTCAGGCTCTGAGATGAATCGGTAATCCGGACTAGCATTTGCCTTTGCGCCAAACGGAAGCGCTGACGGAACTGGCGTTGCCTGTTCTTTTTTAGCTTTTACTTTCAAATGGTTATCTCCATGTTGCCTCCTTGTTAACCCGTTATTAACTCGCTATTCAAACGATCTGATTTTTATGAATTTTGTGAAAGCGTTTTCATTGCGGCGTTAAGTATAGTCGTTATTACGAGACACGAGGCCAATTAAAAGTGGATTAGGATAATTGCGGTTATTTATTTAGATAATTTTTTATTTTTATAGATATAAAATCCATTTTATGAATTTCTTAATTTCTCTGCAAAAAATCAAGAAATAAAAATTAAGTTGTTTGGTATCAGTAACTTAAGAAATATTTTCGGATGATTTTGGAAAGTTGGCATGTGGGCTGCAATACATCTGGCAAGTAAACAAACAATGTCTTGGAACACTGCGACAGAGTCTGATTACCAGATTAGATAGCAGTGAAATTCAGTAAAGCCGAATGTATTGTCGGCGGGAGTAAAGAAATGGCGAGTAAAACATTATTCAACACCCGGCGCGGAAAAATGGCGCCTGCGGCGGACACCGTTAATCAGGCCGGTGGCCTGGCTTATAAATATTCCGCAGAGCATGCGCTGGCGCAGTACGCGGTGACCGGATGTTTCACGAGTACATTCTATGCTTCCGCTGAAGATCAGTTGGAAAAAGTCATGGAGTTCGCCGCTCAAGTGGAGCCAGAATTTATCGCTAAATTGGCGGTATTCGCTCGGGAGCGCGGCTTCATGAAAGATATGCCGGCGCTGTTGACTGCGATACTGACTGTGCGGGCGCCGGAAATGGTTCCCGTCGTGTTCAAGCGGGTCATTGATAACGGCCGTATGGTGAGAAACTTCGTACAGATCATGCGTTCCGGCGTGGTTGGGCGTAAATCTCTGGGAACCATGCCTAAGCGGCTGGTGAAAGAATGGATCAACGCTCGCGGCGAGTCTTCTTTGTTCATGGATTCTGTCGGTGCGTCGCCTTCGATGAAGGATGTCATCAAGATGGTGCGGCCAAAGCCGGAAAACCTGATGCGGCAGGCGCTGTACGGTTATCTGATCGATAGAGAATACGATGCGGAGAAGCTGCCGCAGGTTGTGCGGGATTATGAGGCCTTTAAGGCGGATCAGTCCCAGCCGCTGCCGAAAGTGGAGTTTCGGTTGCTGACAGCGCTGAACCTGACACAAGCGCATTGGGCTGGCATCGCCCGCAATGCGGGATGGCAGATGACGCGGATGAACTTGAATACCTTTGCGCGGCAGGGCGTGTTCAAGGAAAAAGGAATGGACCGTGTGATCGCTGACCGTCTGCGTGATGAGAACGCCATTCGCAAGGCCAAGGCGTTTCCGTATCAATTGATGGCTGCTTACACCATGGCGGGCGAAGGTGTGCCTAAAATGGTGACGGAGGCCTTGCAGGACGCGATGGAGATCGCGCTGCAGAATGTTCCGGCGCTGGAAGGTCGGGTTGTCGTGTTGCCGGATACCAGCGGGTCTATGACTCAGTCGGTGTCAGGTTATCGTCCCGGCGCTTCCAGTAAGGTGCGGTGTATCGATGTCGCCGCTCTGGTGGCTGCGGCTATCCTGGCGAAAAACAAGGATGCGGAGATTCTCCCGTTCGCGACATCAGTGCATCAGGTGCGTTTGAATCCTCGGGATTCGGTGATGACCAACGCGACCAAGCTGGCGCAACTGGGCGGCGGCGGAACGAACTGTTCCGCGCCTCTGGTAGAGCTGAACCGGCGCAAAGCGGAAGTGGATACGCTGGTCTTCGTTAGCGATAACGAGTCATGGATTGATACGAACAGCCGTTATGCGGGGTACAACTCAGGGACGGCGGTGATGCAGGAGTGGCTGAAGCTGAAGCAGCGTAACCCCAACGCAAAAATGGTGTGTATCGATGTTGTGCCCAACGCATACACCCAGGCGATGGAGCGTGATGACATCCTGAACGTGGGAGGATTCTCCGATCAGGTGTTCACAGTGATGAAGTCCTTTTTGAGCGATAACCCACAGACCTGGGTGCGCACCATCAAGGAAATCGAACTGTAGCCAAGGATCTTGGTAAAGAGAAAGGCCGTCTGCGGGCGGCCTGATTCGCAGGCTTAGTTATTGATATCGGCGAATGCCAGTATGACTACATTAACCATTTGGTCCCGGGTTCGAGTCCCGGCGGTCTCTGACCGTAGCTCAGTTGGTAGAGCAGATGACATGTCATGCGCCCTTATTGTCGCCGTGTTTTTTAAGGCCAAATGTCGGTCAGGATTACATCCAAAAACATCCAGACCATAACTTGTTGGCCGCCCAATGTTGATTTTGGCGAATGCCAGTGGGATTACATCGCTGTTAACGACCAGGTTGCGGGTTCGAGTCCCGTTCGCGCGGAAGTCTTGCGCGGTAGCTCAATTGGATAGAGCAGGAAAGTATCTCACACACATTTGTCGCCGAAGGGAAAGGCTCGTGAGAGCGTTTCCCCATGACACGAAGGTTATGGGAAAGCGTTTTAAGGAGAGATAAACAGACGTTTTTAAAAGTTAAACCGGCGAATGCCAGTATGACTACATGGGGACGCGAGGCCCTGGGTTCGAATCCCGGCGGTTGGTTGACAGCCGTAGCGCAGTGGTAGCGCGCGTGTTTAGATGTCATACGCCCTTATTGTCGCTGGTCTTTTTTTAGGCCAAATGCTGGTCAGGATTACATTTTTCCCAAATAACTTCCTGGCTGTTTTTTGTTGGCCGCCTTATTTGAGTTTTGGCGAATGCCTGTGTGACTACACCACTTTTAATGGCCAGGTCGCGGGTTCGAGTCCCGCCCACGCTTAAAATGGCGTGGTAGCTCAGTCGGGAGAGCAGGACTGTCACACACACTCTCGTCGCCGAAGGGAAAGGCTTGCAAGAGCGTTTCCCCATAATGAGTAAATTATGGGAAAGCGCTTTTGCATCTGATGCAAGGGTTCTTTGGTAAGTCGGCGAATGCCCGTATGACTACATCGGGGCTGCGAATTTCCGGGTTCGAATCCCGGCGACTGTTTACAGTTGTGGCCCATTGGTAAAGGCGCGCGGTATATGCGTCATACAAACTTTTGTCGCCGGCTTTTTAGGCCAAATACCTTGCAGGGCTACATATTTCGGGCCTTGCACTGCGCTTGTTGGCCATTTTTGCTCTTTTTAGCGAATGCGTATAAGACTACATACTGAAACCATGCTGCGTCTTATGCATTTTTGTCGCTGAAGGGAAGCGCTCACAAGAGCGTTTCTCCATAACGCCAGAGCTGAGGAATATCCTGAGTCTCAGCATTGGGCGAATATGGAAAAGCGTTTTGGTTTGCGCTGACGAATGCCTGTATGACTACATTGATTCGCGAGGTCCCGGGTTCGAGCCCCGGCAGTCTTTTGTGACTGTAGCTCAGTAGGTAGAGCTCGCGAGATTGTCATGCAAATCTTTGTCGTCGGCTTTCTTCTATAACTTCGTTCTATCCAGCTTCGATTCAATTTCTCTGATGCTGTAAATTGTCTGTCTGAAGCTTGTTGGATATCAGAGTGTGCAGATGAAGACAGTTATTGTGGCGGTGCTTTGCCTCTCGCTAGGGTTTGGAGTTGGATATTTTATTCAGTGGGAGCGAGTTCGCTGGGCGGGTTGAAGATGCCGTCAGTCGAGAAATTGCTTTATTAATGCGCTTTCCGGTCCCTTCTTGTGACAAGGTATTAAAGAGCAGCGATATACGGGTTAGTGACTCCCAAGGCGTAGATCAGTCACTCTGGTTTTATGAGAAAAGCAGCGATACTTTGCGAAGGATCGTCGTCTCCGCTGATCTTATCGTTGGGTATGAAGAAATGTCGCTAGGCTGTCAGTAGCGTGAACCGAAACTCAGCGCCTAAACGTGCGCAAGCTGCGTTCGTGCGATGTTACGCCCAGAGTAACCTGAAGTTATGGACGGTTAATTTCGACGATATGCCAAGTGACGTCAGTATAAGTGACTTTGGTATCCGCTATCGCCGCAACAGGGGCATTGATGCTGTCTTTTAGGTAGTCAGCGATGATGAGCTGGGTGTTGGCCAGCGTTTCCTCCAGCGTGCCTCCCACGCCGCAAACCAGAAGTCCGGGTATCGACGAGAAGTAGTCCGCTTTCTCACTTTGCTTGACTGCGACCCGAAAGACTAACTTGGTCATAGCACTCTCAATTCTTGTAGTAATGTTGAGTCATGGTATCCGAAGGCGGCGGGATTCTCCGATAATTATTTCGCGGTTATTTGTGAAACTTTGTTAAATAAAAGCCTTATAAATGGACTTTTCCTGCACGTTGATCGCTAAACCGACAATTTTTCTGGTATCGCAATGAAACGCCCCATCAACGGGGCGTTTAACGTGTTAAAGGTGCGGCTTTGACTGGGCTATTTAATAACGGTTTTTCTCCGCAGGACTTTCGCTCAGATATTGTACAAATTCCCACTCGATGCCGTTAGGGTCGAAATAGTAGGCTCTACGGCGGAATGGATTAGACTCTGTTTCATAACCGTCGTAACCGCGCTGCTGCAAGCGGCCTGTCACTCCATCGAGATCCTCCACCACCATGCCAATATGGTTAATGCCGTCGTTGATATAGCGGGTGCTGACATCGCTTAGATGGTTATCGCACTGCTGTAGCGCGAAGTAGAAGCGGTCATTGCCCACATGGGCCCATCTGCCGTTTTGATTCATCAGATTTCCTTCGCCCCGTAATACAAAGTCAGGGAAGGCGGCTTGCAAAAACTCCGTGGATTTTTCGATGGATTCAACGGTGATGTTAGCGTGTTCCAGATACATGGTTCGTCCTCCATTGTCGCCCCGGGCAGGGTCGTGTTTGTTGTTGGATTTATTTAGTAAAGCTTTTGCTTTCCAAAATAGATTATTCCTGTTCCTGTCTTTAGTAAAGCTATCGCTTTACTAAATTTTTCCTATCAACGTATACTGAGACGCTACCCATTTATTGTAAGAGTGAGACTTCTTTGACGACGCAGGAAGACAGCGGCGAGCGTATTCTGTACTTGATTAAATCCCGAGGGCCGGCCAGCGCCCCCAAATTAGGGGGGATGTTGGGCATGACCACGATGGGCGCCAGGCAGCACATAGCTAAGCTGGAGCAGGAAGGTCTTTTGTATAGCGTAGAGGAAAGGAAGGCGCGTGGACGTCCTGTAGCGGTCTGGCGTCTGACGGAAAAGGCGCAGAGCCGGTTTCCGGATAGTCACGCCAATCTGACCGTCGACTTGATCGCGTCCACCCGTGAGGTGTTTGGGGAAGAGGGGTTGGAGAAGCTCATTGAGGCGCGTAACGCCAGACAACTGCAGAGCTACTTAACCGCGTTATCTGTGTATCCTGATGTAGCGGGGCGAATCGCCAAACTGGCGGAGCTACGCAGCGCGGAAGGGTATATGGCGGACGCTTTTTTTGAGCAGGACGAGGGAGTTTGGTATCTGGTGGAAAACCATTGTCCTGTTTGCGTGGCGGCGCAGCATTGTCAGGGATTATGTCGAGCGGAGCTGCAAAATTTCCAGCGTTGCTTTGAAGAGCTTGCAACGGTAGAGCGGACAGAACATGTGTTGAAAGGCGCGCGTCGCTGCTGTTATCGATTTACTTTGAAAACTTAACCGTCAGCGGGCGCGCCTGTGAAGTTTGGGATTACAGTGATCCAGTCGCGTCTTTCTCGATGGCTTCCGCCAATTCGCTCAAGAACGCGCTGCGCACTTTCAGTTTGGTGTTCTTGTGCGCTTTCAAATTCAACGCTGTCATTTTCTTGGCTTCTTCCATCGCTCGCGCCATCAGTTCAGGCTCGTCTACGACGATGTCGAGAAAACCGGCTTCTTTGGCCTGTTGAGGTGCAAACATCTCTGCGTTAATGACGCAACGGTTGAGGTATACCGGCGCCAGGCGCGCGCGGGCGATGGCGATGCCGGCGTGATGCATGGTCATGCCGATAGCTACTTCATTCAGGCCTATTTTATAGGGGCCTTCGACGCCAATACGCAGGTCGGCGGATAACAACAGGAAAGCGCCTTTTGCGACGGCGTGGCCAGGACAGGCGACGATAATCGGCATGGGGAAGGAAAGCAGGCGGTGAGACAGGGTGGAACCCTGTTTAACCAGCGCCATGGCTGATTCCATGCTTTGCGTCATGACTTTCAAGTCATAGCCGCCGGAGAGCATGCCCGGAGTTCCTGTAATCACCACCACGGCTTTATTCTGCTCCGCCGCGTCTAATGCGGCGTTGAACTCTTCGATCAATTGCGGGGAAAAGGCGTTGACTTTGCCGTTGTTCAGCGTAATGACGGCAACATTGTCCTTGAGTTCATAACTCAATAATTCGCTCATCGCGGACTCCTTAACTGTGTGTGATTGTCATATTGTTATGTGGTTTATCAGGCGGCGTATTATGGCATATAAACCTTTTCAGGACGGCGATTGAGTTGGGCGATAAAACGGTTTGTGCGTGCTAACTTATTGTCCAATCGAGACTATTGGCTTAGTCCGCTAAGGGTTGACATTATAAAGTGTGAGCGCCTTCACATTAATTAAACGTGAGGGATAAGGGCCTTCGGTAATTACCTATCTAAAGCCCGGACTAACCCCTTCCGCATAGACTCAATCTGACTACTATAGACTGATCGCGCCTAGGAGGAGTTGTATAGGGCGAAAATGATAGCCGGCCAAAAGCAGGCCTATCAGATAAAAAGAAATCTCCTATATGGACTGGAGGAATAAATGCTAACGAAGAAGACAAGCCTATCCATGGCTTTGAGCTCCCTTACTCTTGCTCTCGCCACCGCCGCTCATTCGGCGCCCCCTTCACGCAGCGATCTTTTGAATGAGTTCTGGAGCCCAGACCGCCTGCACCCACTGGAATGCCGCTTTGGCGTTTTGAATAACTCCCCTTGGGGACTGCCTCGTTGTATGCAGGCTAAAAACGTCATGTCGCACCTGCAAATGTTGAACGACATCGCTGGCGCTAACGACGGCACTCGCGCTGCTGGCTTGCCGGGTTACGACGCTTCCGTCGACTACATCAAATCCACGCTGGAAAGCGCGGGTTATGACGTAACGCTGGCTCCATTCCCGTTCAACGCCTTCTATCCGCAGGGCCCAGGAACTTTGGAGACCACCGCTCCTGACACCACTTCTTATGAATGGGAAGTTGACTTCACTTATCTGTCGCAAACCGACGCAGGCGATGTAACCGGCCCTGTGGCTGCGGTTGATCTGGCGTTGGGCCCGGATAACGCCTCCACCAGCGGCTGTGAGGCGGAAGACTTCGCCGGCTTCCCGGCCGGCTCCATCGCATTGGTTCAGCGCGGCTCCTGTACTTTCCAGATCAAAGCGGAAAATGCAGCGGCGGCTGGCGCAATCGGCGTCATCATCTTCAACCAGGGTAATACTGAAGACCGCAAAGGTCTGATGAACGCTACTTTGGGCGATGATTACACTGGGGGCATTCCTGTTGTGTTCGCGACCTACGACAACGGCGCAGCATGGGCGGGCGCTGAAGGGCTGCAGATGCATGTGGTAACCGACGTGGTGAGAAAGCAAACTGAAACCGTCAACGTGATTGCTGAGTCCAGAAGAGGCAACCCGGACAACGTGGTCATGGTCGGCTCGCACCTTGACTCCGTCTACGAAGGCGCTGGCATCAACGATAACGGCTCTGGTAGCGCTGCGTTGCTGGAACTGGCGCAGCAAATGCGTCGCGCGCATCCACGCAACAAAATCCGCTTCGCATGGTGGGGTGCGGAGGAGTCAGGTCTGGTTGGCTCCACACACTACGTGCAGAACCTGCCGGAAGACGAGCTTAAGAAGATTAAGGTCTACCTGAACTTCGATATGATCGCTTCTCCGAACTTCGCTTACATGATTTATGACGGCGACGGTTCTGACTTTGGTCTGGAAGGTCCTCCTGGATCCAAAGCCACTGAAAAACTGTTCGAAGACTACTACAAGCTGCGTGCGCTGCCTTATGAAGGCACCGAGATCAGCTTCCGTTCCGACTATGCGCAGTTCTTTACTGACGGCGTAGCCTTCGGCGGTCTGTTCACTGGCGCGGAAGTCGCGAAGACGGAAGAGCAGGCGGAGAAATATGGCGGCGACGCTGGTGTCGCTCTGGACCCCTGCTACCACCAGGCTTGCGATAACATCAACAACATCGCGCAGGACGCACTGGAAATCAATATCGACGCTGTGGCGTTCGTAACCAGCTGGTTGTCTCTGTCCACCAAAGTCATCGATGATGAAATCGAGGCGGCGGCGAAGAAAGACGAAGGCGTGGCGGCGATGCGCGCATTCAGCGCGAGCTCCAGCGCTTCTTCCTATGACATTACTCACTGGGGTAAACACTGGATTAAATAATCCACTGATCCTTGGTTGATAGACCCATAGCGCTTAGCCCGGCGCCGACTCGTGCGGTTCCGGGCTTTTTTGTGGCTTATAGACTGCTCTTTTCATAGTGGATATGGACAGGAATCCGAATCTGGTTTATTTATTCATCCGGCGGACAAACTGCATCCCTCTATTTGTCTGAACGGACGGGTCTTTTCATGTCAACGCCTGTCTCTCGCGGCGTGTCGCCATGTTAATCACAGTCTTCGTTTTCTGCGCCATTGTGCTTTAGGACCATGCGAAAAGAGAAAATTCATCAACTGATTATCGCCAAACTACAGGACGACCTGGCCGTCGCCCAGCAGGCGGCCAATACCGCTCATGAAACCGCCACCCATACAGAAAGCGTAGCGGAAAACAAATATGACACATTTGGTCTGGAAGCGTCCTATCTGGCGGAAGGGCAATCCCGGCGTGTAAGGGAATTGGAACAGGCGCTAGCCTCTTATCAAAATACCCCGCCCAAGCGCTTTACTGATCAAGACGAGGTCGCCGTTTTTGCGTTAGTCACCCTGGAAGCGGAAGATGGTTCAGAACGTCGTTTGTTTGTGGGCCCTGATGCGGCTGGATTTAAGTTTTTGCTGGATGAGCAAGAAGTGTTGGTCATCACGCGACATTCTCCTATCGGTATGAAACTGATGGGGAAAATGGTGGGGGATGTGGTTGCGCTTGTCGCTGGGGGCGGAGAGAAAGAGTTTGAAATTATCGAGATAGAGTAGCCGGATTTTACGGGAAGCCTGGATCAGACTTCCCGCGTCGTCTTGCCCAATCAGGCGGTGATATCCGCCATGCTGACATGATTCAACTGCATCCATGCCTGAATATTTTCATTGGCGCTGATTAAATCCGTAAAGTCGTGAGCGACCGCTTCCTTCAAATCCGCCACTATCGCTTTGCGCACAGACAGAGCAGAGGGCTGGTTGCTGCGAAAGTCCTCATCCAGGTTAATGCGGCAGATGGCGCGATTGAACTCATAGTATCTCCAGCCCTCTTCCTTATTACCTCCGCGGATATCGATGGCGCAGGACAGCTCTGTTAGCGCGTTCTCCCACTCCGGCGTCACTTTATCCTTCAGTGCGAAGCCCAGTTGCCCGTGGTTCATATGGTAGCGTCCGTCTGGGTCTGATTTGACCAGCGCGCGGAATATGGGAATGGTTTTCTCCATGAGTTGTTTATTGTTGCGCCAATTTTCTCCGCGCACTTTCCAGGTCTGGTAAAAGATTTTCGCCTTGGCTTCCGGCGAGGCGGCGGCGACGGCTTCATCCAGCTCCGGTTGTGGGGCGGGAGGCAGCTCAAAGCTCGGGTTAAGCTGGCGGTCCACCAGGTTTTGAGCTTCGGCATCCAGCTTGGTTTGTTTCTTGATCTCTTCTATGTCGCGGTTCGCCCGCTCCATGCGCTCGGACAGCGTGCCCAGGGCAGTTTGATCCGCCTGACGAAAAGCGCCGGCAAGAAACAGGCGGGTCCAGAGATAACCGAATAAAAATCCAATGATGGAAAAGTACAACAGCACCGATAATGCGAAGATGGAGGCGTCCCGCCCGCCGCCGATGCCTTCGGCAATGTAGCTGGTCACCGCGCGCAAGTGGGATGGCATGGCGGTCAATTGAGTCAGGCCGACGCCAACCAGCATCTTAGTCAGCCAGTCGGATATTTGTTCGAGGTTGGTGTTGGCGAGATAGCCTGCTCCCTGGTTGTCGCTGGTTTTAATGGGGCCTGATTCCTGCTGCAAGGTGCGGGGAATGCCAAAGATAAAGCCCAGTACGCCGCCTAGAAGCAGGAAAGCGCCCGCCACCATCAACCCAACGCTGGCCACAGCCGTTTTTTGCGAGACCGCCGAAAATTGCAGTGCGTAGAGCGCTATCGCCACTGCACCCGCCATCATGGCTGTGCGTAACGTGCGCAAGGCTTTGTTGCTGTCCGAAGTCTGCTCCCTTTCAGTACGTTCCATGGTTCTGATCCTGCCTAAAAGCTTCCTGTTGTCGTCTTTGTATCCGAACATTTTTGCGCTCCCTTTATACCTCAGCGGCGAGACAATTGCAGTGATGAAATTGGCTGTGCGCTGAGTGCAAAACGATGATGAAACTGCTTTTATCAATGGCTGTGTTGATCCTTGCCAAGGATATAAAACACAACGACCTGTCCTGTCTTGTGTGGAAAGAGGGAGGCTTGCATCTGTTTGATAACTATGGCGTTATGAGGGTATCAACAAAATCGCAAGGAGAAAAACTGATATGCGCAGCCATGAGGTTGACTACAAGATCATTGGCCACGACATGCAAATGGTGGAAGTGGAGCTGGACCCAGGTGAAACTGTTATTGCGGAAGCCGGGGCCATGAACTACATGACCGGCGGAATAGAGTTCGAAACTAAGATGGGCGATGGCTCGGACCCTGAACAGGGTTTCTTTTCCAAGTTGTTCAGCGCGGGCAAACGCATGATGACCGGGGAATCGCTGTTCATGACTCACTTCACCAACAGCGGTCACGGCAAGCAGCAGGTTTCATTCGCAGCGCCGTATCCGGGCAGCATCGTACCGGTGGACCTGGCCAATCAGGGTGGAACCATAATCTGCCAGAAAGATTCCTTCCTGGCGGCGGCCATGGGAACCCGCATCAGCGTGGAATTCAATCGTCGACTGGGCAGTGGATTCTTCGGCGGCGAAGGTTTTGTGCTGCAAAAGCTGGAAGGGGATGGCATGGCTTTTATCCACGCCTGCGGAACGGTGGTGGAAAAGCGCCTCGATAATGAAACACTGCGCTTGGACACAGGCTGTCTGGTCGCGTTTACGCCTTCCATCAGCTATGAAATCGAGATGGTGAAAGGCATACGCAGCATGTTTTTCGGCGGAGAAGGCATGTTTCTGGCGACGCTGCGGGGAACCGGAACCGTTTGGATTCAAAGTTTGCCATTCTCCCGGCTGGCGGATCGAATTTTGGCTCATGCGCCCAAACAAAATGGCGGCGTAGAAGTAGGAGAGGACTGAAACTGACGTTTTATCATGATAGAGTGTGACGTCGTAGGCGTTTAACGTCATCGTGCGGGCGATCGTATATCACATTAATGACGGTTGTCCGCTTGATGCGACGCTTGCTCAATTGGCGGCCCATGAAGCCTGGAATGCTTTCTTTGAGCCGTCGCACGCCCAGAACCCAGCAGTGTTCGCGGCGTATGAGAGGGATGTCATGCGGTCGAATCTGTATTGCCTTGCAAGGCCTTGCCTCTCTTAATGTGAAACTCTCTCACATCTCCTGATACTAAAAACGAAAGCAACATTACAGGCGGCTATGGTATGGATATTTTGGCAACCAGAGTTTATGGGAAGAATGGAGGTCACACGGCCGAAGAGAGCGCAAGCCGAAGCAGTGCGCGCAATGGTCAATCTGAAACAACATCGCCACTTCAACTGTCAGCGGAAATCTATGGCATCCTCACCGTCGCGTTGGCGCGGCATTTAGGGCCGGTTTCAACTCACCTTATTCGCAATGCCGCCTCGCATTCCCGCTCTCTGCCGGAAATGATAGATACGCTGTCATTACATATTCCCAAAGGCGCGGAACGAGATACTTTTCTTGATCGCGCCCACAGAAATGACGTAATGACCCACCCTGGACGCAGCCTGGATTCCGTAGCGCGTCAGAAAGCGGCCGCGCCTGTGGCGAACAGGCCGAAGCCCAAGTATAAAAGTAGTGTTGGCACCGCCTTGAGCGAAGAAAAACTGCAACGTCTGACCCAACTCCTCAGTCGGTATGTCGGCCCCTTGGCGGGCTGTATCGTTCGCAAATGTCGCGAAGAGTCGCCGACGGAAATCAAGCTCTATCAGGCGATGGCGGAGTGCATTCCTGACGAGCATGAACGGACTCAGTTTTTAAACAAAGTCCGGCTGAGAAGTTATTGAAAGACTGCGCCCTATAGCGGAGCGAGCAAGAACTCGCCGCGCTTCCATCAAGTCGCGGCGGGTGGTTATGAGCGGTTGTGTAAAAGGAAGCGCGCCAAGGTAGCGACGAACTGTTCCGGCTCTTCCAGATGCGGATAATGGCCTGACTTGGAAAACAGCCTGGCGTTATAGGCGTTGTCCGCCGGCGCTGTGTAAGTGTCTCCCGCCATGACGAAATCGCTCGCGCCCATAATGTGCAAAGAGTCTTGTTTCAAGCTGGCGAAGTCATATACATCGTCAGGCCCTGACTGACTGTGAATTGAGCTGGTAATCTGCTTAAACACCTCATCGCTTTCCTGTAACTCCGTCTGCGCTTTCATGGCGGCGTAGTCATCCATGGCCTGAAAGTTCGACCAATAAAACAAGGTTCGCAGATCCCTGTTTTCCAGCTTTTCTCGAAATGCTTGTTTGGCGCTCCATAAGCTGGCGGGATTCTGGATATCATACTCAACCTCCTGCATCAGAGTGGCGTAGTCGTCGCGTTGGAAAATCTTCATCAGGATCTGATCTATGAGGAAGTTCCTCTTGGCGGGAATGTCTGGTCGCAAAGATCTCCCCAGAAAAACGGCCTTAGTCTCAATGGACTCATCCTGTCTGAGTGCGTCATAAAGCAATCTGGCGCCGTAGCTGTGCCCCACCACGGCGCAAAAGCCAGGATGGCAAGTGCTAAGGCGATGAATAGCGGCGATAAGATCGTCAACGTTATCTTGATGAGTGAGCGCTGGCGTCTGGGCTGAAAGCCCGCAGCCGCGCTGGTCATAAGAGGTCCAGCCAAATCCTTCGCTGTAAATGGGGTAACGTTGCAACCACTCTTTGAAATAGTGCGAGTGACTTCCGGGGCCACCGTGTACGAATAAAATGATCGCGTTGTTTTGCTTTGGGTTATGGGTCCAACAGTGCAGGTCTTTGCTCATGTCATAACATCCTGTATTGAGCTGATTAACGGGTGTGTTGTCAGCATTATGCAAGGGAGAGCAATTATTCTCTATCCGGGGGTATGAATACAGGACTAGCATTAATACTAGCTGTCGAATCAAAGGGGTATTTGATAACGTTGGTGACAAATTAACTCGAAAGGCGTCCTGTCCTTGCTTGGATAACAAAGAATGAGTTGGCGGCGATAATCGCAGCTGTAACTGTGCAATGGCCTGCACATTAGAATTACAACGAGCCTAATATTCAGAGGTAACTGAACTTGAAAACAATAGAACCCAGCAGTGAGCAAACTCAACGTTTTGTAGAATTGGCCCGGGAATATTGTCAATGGAGCGAAGCGACGCCGGGCTCCGAAGATGAAGAAATGGCGACAGCTACCAGACTGCTGGCCAGTCTTTACGCAACGATATTGGAACTGCCTTTTGAACCGGCGGGTACGGATTTGGAATTTGAAACCATGACCCACGACGCTTGGCAAAAAATCTACCAGCGATTCAGTTCGATGCCATTCACTCAGTATCGCGATATCGACGATCCATTCGATATGCAATCCGCTTCCGTCAATGCGGGAGACATTGCCGATGATCTGGCGGATATCTATCGCGACATGAAAGACGGCCTGTCCTTATGGGATCACAATCACACCAAAGAGGCCGTGTGCTATTGGGAAGAAAGCTTTCGCATACATTGGGGTCAGCATGCTATTGATGCATTAAAAGCGTTGCACTGGCGTCGTCATAATCGCTAAAAAATTCCGAGTCAGCGACAGTATTGGTCGTTGTAAGAAGTAATATTACTCCTGCGACGGGATGGAGAGGGAGTCTCCCATCAAGGACTCACAAATGGACTCACAAAAGGATTAGCCCGCAGACCCGGCTGGGTCGAAACGGACTTATAAACGGAATTGACGCAGAAGCGCTGTTAAACCCAGGCATGGAAGCCGCCCGTCGCCCTCATCTATAAAAACGGAAATAACTCTGTCTAATTTGAGGACTTATTTTCAAGGCGCATATCAATATGAGGAATGCCGTCTTCGTCATACTGTTCGGAAATGGTGACGAAACCGAAGCTTTGATAAAACTTTTCCAGGTAAGCCTGTGCTTGAATTTTAATGTTGTGTTGCGGATACAGCTCCCGCGCCCAACTCAAGCCCTCAGTCATCAGCTTCTTACCTGAACCGCCGCCTCGCGCAGAAGGTGCGGTGACAATTCGACCCAGGGAAGTCTCGGTATACTTTATTCCTGGCGGGGCTAAGCGTAGGTAGGCGGTTAGCGTTTCTACGCCTTCAATGTCCGACCAGCCCAGCAAATGCAGACAGTCTTTATCCGCACCATCCGCATCCAGGTAGGGACAGTTCTGTTCCACAACAAAAACCTCTGACCGTAGACGCAGTAATGCGTACAGTTCATCAAGCGTTAGTTCACTAAAAGCTTTGCGCGTCCAACTGATCATATATGCTGCTACCTGACGATTCGTTACAACGAAAGGCTTTTATAACATTGTCATAGAGGGAAAGATCTGCTCTTTTTCGTAGCAGTGAGATTGAAGTTTCAAAAGGTCCATGTGTAGAGTTGGCCTCTATTTGCTTCACGGGTTTAGCGCAGTGGCGAAAGATGTTCTGGGCCGGGGGGCGGTATACGTGGACGGTGCGCAGGTAGATGCGAGCTTCATGGTGCAAAGAGGAAGCGAGCACGTGATCCAGGCGGGTAAGAAGAAGATCGCAGGTTTTTGTGAAATAACGAAAATAGTGCTTGCGTGAAATCGAGGGGTGCGTATAATGCGCCCCACTTCGACGGGGAAGCCGGTCGGAGGGGAGGGAAAGAAGCTGGTTTGAGAGAGCCGGCGGCGCTAAAAAGGAGTTGACACTGAGAAACGAAAGTGTAGAATGCGCGCCTCGGTCGGAGAGAGTCTCCGAAAGAGAAAGTTCTTTAAAAAGTTAATCAAGCAATTTGTTGTGGGCGCTAACTGAGGCGGATCTGGAAAAGATTAAGTCTTAAGTTAGTGACTCGTACAATTCATGAGTGAGTAATCACTCAAGAGTACAGTAGTTTTAACTTGAGCAAGATTAAGAATCTTAATGATTCACACTCTTTAAACTGAAGAGTTTGATCATGGCTCAGATTGAACGCTGGCGGCAGGCTTAACACATGCAAGTCGAGCGGTAACAGTCCTTCGGGAGCTGACGAGCGGCGGACGGGTGAGTAAAGCATAGGAATCTGCCTGTTAGAGGGGGATAGCCCGGGGAAACTCGGATTAATACCGCATACGCCCTACGGGGGAAAGCAGGGGATCTTCGGACCTTGCGCTAACAGATGAGCCTATGTCGGATTAGCTAGTTGGTAGGGTAAGAGCCTACCAAGGCGACGATCCGTAACTGGTCTGAGAGGATGATCAGTCACACTGGAACTGAGACACGGTCCAGACTCCTACGGGAGGCAGCAGTGGGGAATATTGGACAATGGGGGCAACCCTGATCCAGCCATGCCGCGTGTGTGAAGAAGGCCTTCGGGTTGTAAAGCACTTTCAGTGGGGAGGAAAGGGCAGTTGCTAATATCAGCTGCAGTTGACGTTACCCACAGAAGAAGCACCGGCAAACTCCGTGCCAGCAGCCGCGGTAATACGGAGGGTGCGAGCGTTAATCGGAATTACTGGGCGTAAAGCGCGCGTAGGCGGTTGCTTAAGCTAGATGTGAAATCCCCGGGCTCAACCTGGGAACTGCATTTAGAACTGGGCGACTAGAGTTTTGGAGAGGAGGGTAGAATTCCAGGTGTAGCGGTGAAATGCGTAGAGATCTGGAGGAATACCAGTGGCGAAGGCGGCCCTCTGGCCAAAAACTGACGCTGAGGTGCGAAAGCGTGGGGAGCAAACAGGATTAGATACCCTGGTAGTCCACGCCGTAAACGATGAGAACTAGCCGTTGGGGTCCTTAGAGACTTTAGTGGCGCAGCTAACGCGATAAGTTCTCCGCCTGGGGAGTACGGCCGCAAGGTTAAAACTCAAATGAATTGACGGGGGCCCGCACAAGCGGTGGAGCATGTGGTTTAATTCGAAGCAACGCGAAGAACCTTACCTGGCCTTGACATCCAGAGAACTTTCCAGAGATGGATTGGTGCCTTCGGGAACTCTGAGACAGGTGCTGCATGGCTGTCGTCAGCTCGTGTTGTGAAATGTTGGGTTAAGTCCCGTAACGAGCGCAACCCTTGTCCCTATTTGCCAGCACTTCGGGTGGGAACTTTAGGGAGACTGCCGGTGACAAACCGGAGGAAGGTGGGGACGACGTCAAGTCATCATGGCCCTTACGGCCAGGGCTACACACGTGCTACAATGGGGCGTACAGAGGGTTGCGAAGCCGCGAGGTGGAGCTAATCTCTTAAAGCGTCTCGTAGTCCGGATTGGAGTCTGCAACTCGACTCCATGAAGTCGGAATCGCTAGTAATCGCGAATCAGAATGTCGCGGTGAATACGTTCCCGGGCCTTGTACACACCGCCCGTCACACCATGGGAGTGGGTTGCACCAGAAGTAGCTAGTCTAACCTTCGGGGGGACGGTTACCACGGTGTGATTCATGACTGGGGTGAAGTCGTAACAAGGTAGCCGTAGGGGAACCTGCGGCTGGATCACCTCCTTAAACGATATCCAACTGTCTCAGTTTGGCGTCCACAACAAATTGCTTGATTGGCGAGTAGAGAGCTTACTTAAGGGTCATCAGACCCGTGACGCAATCGAGAGATTGCAAGTTCTGGGTCTGTAGCTCAGGTGGTTAGAGCGCACCCCTGATAAGGGTGAGGTCGGTGGTTCAAGTCCACCCAGACCCACCAGAATTTCCTTGTTCTTGGTGAAAACTAAGTGTGATTAGGAAGATTATGGGGCTGTAGCTCAGCTGGGAGAGCGCCTGCCTTGCACGCAGGAGGTCAGCGGTTCGATCCCGCTCAGCTCCACCATTCCATGAATGGTAGTAGTACGGTTGACGATTAAGTAAGTGAAAGCTGACGGTTTGAGATGTTAGAAACGAATACAGCATGAAAGTTTCAGAAAGATGACTGTATTGGTTTCTGGCATTTGGTCAGAGAAGCTCTTTAACAATTTGGATAAGCAAAGTAAAAACCAACACGTAGTGATGAACGAAGTTTGTTTGTCACACAACGGATAGGTTTTACTGAGTAGTTATACTCAAGCGCAATATCGGCAAATTATTGTTACGGTGAAACCAGCGCTGTATAGCTTGAAGTGATGGCAGTAATGAAATTACTTCGGGTTATATGGTCAAGTGAATAAGCGCATACGGTGGATGCCTTGGCAACTGGAGGCGATGAAAGACGTGGAAGCCTGCGATAAGCGTCGGCGAGGTGGCAAACAACCTTTGACCCGGCGATCTCTGAATGGGGAAACCCACCTGATTTATCAGGTATCCTGCACTGAATCCATAGGTGTAGGAGGCGAACCGGGGGAACTGAAACATCTAAGTACCCCGAGGAAAAGAAATCAACCGAGATTCCCTTAGTAGCGGCGAGCGAACGGGGAGCAGCCCTTAAGCTTTGTGACAGATAGGAGAACGCTCTGGAAAGTGCGGCCATAGTGGGTGACAGCCCCGTATCTGAAATCTTATCAAAGTGAAATCGAGTAGGTCGGGACACGTGTTATCTTGACTGAATATGGGGGGACCATCCTCCAAGGCTAAATACTCCCAGTTGACCGATAGTGAACCAGTACCGTGAGGGAAAGGCGAAAAGAACCCCTGTGAGGGGAGTGAAATAGAACCTGAAACCGTATGCGTACAAGCAGTGGGAGCAGATTTATTCTGTGACTGCGTACCTTTTGTATAATGGGTCAGCGACTTACGTTTAGTGGCGAGCTTAACCGAATAGGGGAGGCGTAGGGAAACCGAGTCTGAATAGGGCGAATTAGTCGCTAGGCGTAGACCCGAAACCGAGTGATCTAGCCATGGGCAGGTTGAAGGTTGAGTAACATCAACTGGAGGACCGAACCGAAATCTGTTGAAAAAGATTCGGATGACTTGTGGCTGGGGGTGAAAGGCCAATCAAACTCGGAGATAGCTGGTTCTCCCCGAAAGCTATTTAGGTAGCGCCTCGGACGAACGCCTACGGGGGTAGAGCACTGTTTGGGCTAGGGGGTCATCTCGACTTACCAACCCCATGCAAACTCCGAATACCGTAGAGTGATATCCGGGAGACACACGGCGGGTGCTAACGTCCGTCGTGAAGAGGGAAACAACCCAGACCGCCAGCTAAGGCCCCCAAGTCCATGTTAAGTGGGAAACGATGTGGGAAGGCACAGACAGCTAGGAGGTTGGCTTAGAAGCAGCCACCCTTTAAAGAAAGCGTAATAGCTCACTAGTCGAGTCGGCCTGCGCGGAAGATGTAACGGGGCTCAAACATGGCGCCGAAGCTGCGGATTCATCCAATGGATGAGTGGTAGGGGAGCGTTCTGTAAGCTGATGAAGGTGGATCGAGAGGTCTGCTGGAGGTATCAGAAGTGCGAATGCTGACATGAGTAACGATAATGCGGGTGAAAAACCCGCACGCCGGAAGACCAAGGGTTCCTGCGCAACGCTAATCGGCGCAGGGTGAGTCGGCCCCTAAGGCGAGACCGAAAGGTGTAGTCGATGGGAAATCGGTTAAAATTCCGATACTTTGTATTGCTGCGATGGGGGGACGGAGAAGGCTAGGTCAGCCTGGGATTGGTAGTCCAGGTTTAAGCCTGTAGGCAGTGTGTTTAGGCAAATCCGGACACACAATGCTGAGGGGTGATGACGAACTCTCTTTAAGAGAGTGAAGTGATTGATGCCCAGCTTCCAGGAAAAGCCTCTAAGCTTCAGGCAATACGAAACCGTACCCCAAACCGACACAGGTGGTCAGGTAGAGAATACCAAGGCGCTTGAGAGAACTCGGGTGAAGGAACTAGGCAAAATGGTGCCGTAACTTCGGGAGAAGGCACGCCGTCATGTACGTGAAGGCCCTGCGGCTGGAGCGGAAGGCGGTCGAAGATACCAGGCCCCTGCGACTGTTTATTAAAAACACAGCACTCTGCAAACACGAAAGTGGACGTATAGGGTGTGACGCCTGCCCGGTGCCGGAAGGTTAATTGATGGGGTTAGCGTAAGCGAAGCTCTTGATCGAAGCCCCGGTAAACGGCGGCCGTAACTATAACGGTCCTAAGGTAGCGAAATTCCTTGTCGGGTAAGTTCCGACCTGCACGAATGGCGTAACGATGGGGGCGCTGTCTCCACCCGAGACTCAGTGAAATTGAAATCGCTGTGAAGATGCAGTGTATCCGCGGCTAGACGGAAAGACCCCGTGAACCTTTACTATAGCTTCACAGTGGACTTTGAACCTGCTTGTGTAGGATAGGTGGGAGGCTTTGAAGCGAGGACGCCAGTTCTCGTGGAGCCATCCTTGAAATACCACCCTGGCATGTTTGAGGTTCTAACTCTGACTGGTAATCCCGGTCGAGGACACTGTGTGGTGGGTAGTTTGACTGGGGCGGTCTCCTCCAAAAGAGTAACGGAGGAGCACGAAGGTGCGCTAAGTACGGTCGGACATCGTACGGTTAGTGTAAAGGCAAAAGCGCGCTTAACTGCGAGACAAACACGTCGAGCAGGTACGAAAGTAGGTCTTAGTGATCCGGTGGTTCTGTATGGAAGGGCCATCGCTCAACGGATAAAAGGTACTCCGGGGATAACAGGCTGATACCGCCCAAGAGTTCACATCGACGGCGGTGTTTGGCACCTCGATGTCGGCTCATCACATCCTGGGGCTGAAGCCGGTCCCAAGGGTATGGCTGTTCGCCATTTAAAGTGGTACGCGAGCTGGGTTTAGAACGTCGTGAGACAGTTCGGTCCCTATCTGCCGTGGACGTTGGAGATTTGAGGAGAGTTGCTCCTAGTACGAGAGGACCGGAGTGAACGAACCGCTGGTGTTCGGGTTGTGATGCCAATCGCATTGCCCGGTAGCTATGTTCGGACGGGATAACCGCTGAAAGCATCTAAGCGGGAAGCCCCCTTCAAGATAAGATCTCCCTGAGGACTTGATCCTCCTAAAGGGCCCTTGTAGACCACGAGGTTGATAGGCTGGGTGTGTAAGCGCTGCGAGGCGTTGAGCTAACCAGTACTAATTGCCCGAGAGGCTTGACCATATAACACCGAAGTAATTTACCGGTATTGATTGAGTATAACTGCTTATCCAAGTTAAAGGTCTTCTGACCAAGCGCCAACTAGACAAGCTAGAACTAAGACAAAGCTTAACGGTTTTGCCTGATGATCATAGCGGACTGGAACCACCTGATCCCATTCCGAACTCAGAAGTGAAACAGTCCAGCGCCGATGGTAGTGTGGATTCCCATGCAAGAGTAGGTCGTCGTCAGGCTCTTAATACGAAGAACCCGTCCTCGTGACGGGTTTTTTTATGCCTGGAGTTTATGCCCAGGCCAGGCGTCAGAGCCCCTCTTACTATTCCCGTAGAGCGCTTCATCTACCACAAACAAACCCTTCAAGCTCAGTGAAAGTCCCTTGATCGCGACTCCAGTTCCTCCAGGTGCGGCGTCAGGTCCGTCAAACGATGGGCGATGACGTGCGCTACGCTCCCTTCGTCATCCTTATCGATCTCTCCGTATACCATTAGCTGTCGCGCTTTGATCTTGGCGCAGAGCTAAAGCTCTGTAGGAATAATTCGGGCAACCCGCGGGAATGCGCAATGATGCCGGTGTGGTAATCCGCTTTAAGTTATGTGGCCTGATGAAGGAATTAGGACCAGGAAGCTTCACTTGCCGGTATTTCGGCAAGTGAAGCAGAGGCGGGAAGGGAAGGATTATCCCTTGCTCTGCACAGGGCGGAATGGGTAAACCCAGCTGGTGAAGGCTTGTACGCTGCGGGTTTGTATCCATACTTTGCCCTTTCCGCTGAAGCGGCAGACAAAGCCTTCGCCGGAGAAGAAGAGGGATTTGTATCCGCCTACTTTGGTAATGCTGTACTCCAGCCCTTCCGTAAACGCGACGATATTTCCGGTATCCACGACATAGTCGCCATCCACGTCCAGCATGATCATGCCGCCGTAAGTGTTGAACCAGAGGTCGCCATCGCCGCTACAGCGGATAAGGAAGAGGCTTTCTCCCGAGAAGAAACCTTTGGTCAGCCCTTGCCATTTGGTCTCCACCGTCACGCCCATATCGGAGGCGACAAATGCGGAGTTCTGCAGAAAGATCGTTTCCCCCTGCAGAAACACGTGCGCCAGATCGCCAGGAGAGGCGGGCGCGATGCCAATTTCGCCGGGACCGTTTTGAGCGGTGAACTCATTGATGAAAATGGACTCGGAGGTTAAGAAGCGGCCCAGGCCGCCTTTCGCCTTGGTCTTCATAACCATGTTGGTGTCCATGGTCGCCATTGCGGAGGCTTCCACTCTGAGCGTTTTTCCGCCGGGCACTTGTACTGTCAGGAAGGCGAAGTCCGGTCGTCCTTCGATTTTGAACTTAAAGCCGGGTTGCTTGTCTTCACGGTCAATAGATGCGTCAGCCCCTTCTTTCCTGGGGGGGGGCGGTGAGGCTGGCGGTATAGGACCAGGTGGAAAGACTGGCCTGGTAATTTCATTGCTTGGCTGCGGCTCTCCCTCTGCGGCAGGTGCTGGAGATGGCGCTTCGCTCATTCCCACCTGGCTTTGTACGCCGATTTTAGTCAACGCCATTTGAATTTTATCCGCCGTGGTTTCATCAATGCCCTTTTTCACGACCATCGGGGCGCGGGAAAATATCTGCTCAGCGGTCTCTGGAGCAACCTTGAATAACTTGGCGAAAGCCACCACCGCGCTTTCCCGGGTAACGCCAGGATTCAACTCACCTGTCACTGTGACTTGGTATGCTGCTGTACTCATCATCACTCTCCTTAAGCTTTACGCGGCTTCAAGCCTGACGACATCGCCCATCCGAAGCTGGATGGATTGTGCGATTGACACCAGACTGTGCCCTTGCCGTGGAATTTACACACCAACCCTTCGCCGCCGAGAAACGAATGCATCCAGCTTTTGCCGGCTTTGGTGATGGTGAAATCCAGCGTCTCGTTGAAGGCGACGATATGGCCGGTGTCGACGATATACTCGCCGTCTACTTCGACCGGATAAATGGCGCCAAAAGAGTTGAGCAGCACTTTGCCTTTCCCTTTCATATGCAGCCAGAAAACGCTTTCCCCTGAGAGGATAGACTTGAAGCCTTGCCAGCCCAAATCGATTTCCACACTGTGTTCGCAGGCCATGAAGGAGCCGCCCTGGACGATCAGGCTTTCGTTGTCGAGCTCGTAAGCCATCATATCGCCAGCGAGTGTGGCGCCGAACCAGACTTCACCATCACCGGATTTGGGTTCGAAGTGGTTGAGAAACAAAGACTCGCCTGCGACCATGCGTTTGATCGCTTTCATCAGGCCGCCGCCCTGCTTCTTATGAGTGGTCGTGGTGACGTCCATATTGCCGCTCATGGCGATCATGGCTCCAGATTCCGCTGTGCAGATCTCACCTTGAGCCAATTTGACTTTCGCCGCGGTGTTGCCAGGGCGATGGATAAGTTCGATGTCCATAATGCGCCCCCTTAGAAAAGTTTCGGGTTGATCCAGTCGGTCAGACCGGAAATGCTGCGAGTTTGAATGATAACTTTGCCTTTGCCTTCGACCCGGGTTACCAGCCCTTCGCCGCTGAAGAAGCTGGAGAACAGGCCGCCAGCCAGCTGGATATGCAGGCTCAGGCCCGGATCGTAGGCCACCAAATGACTGGTGTCGACGATGTACTCGCCATCAATCTCTTTTTCGAGCAGGGCGCCGTAGGCCCCGTACCAGACTTTGCCTGTGCCGGAGACAACCAGTTTGAACAGACCTTCCTTGGCGATGAAGGATTTAAAACCCGCCCAGCGAACGCCAAGCGTGACGCCCTCTGTCGCAGCCAGAAAGGCGCCCGGCTGGAAACACAAGGTTTCATTGTTCAAATCAGCGCAGCGTACCTCACCTGGAGTGGGCTGCACCAAAGTCAGCTTTCGCACGCCGCTGGTGTTATTACTGAAGCGGTTAATGAAGAAGGTTTCGCCTCCCAGAAATTTTCTCAGGATGGCGATAAAGAACGACCCATTGGTGCGTGTTTCCATGTCCAGATCCGCCGACATGCTGGACATGGCGTCAGACTCAGCCGTGATCTGTTCGCCAGGCTCCAGTTCGACGTCCACGTAACCGAACGCGGCGCCTCCTTTTATCTCTGCCTTCATGCGCTATCTCCGTTGTCGATAACTTTATTTCTTCGATTTTCGATGGAGCGGACTCTATTTTTCCGCTACAAACTCTTTGACCAGTTGCTTCAGTCTCTGGAATTCCGGCTCCAGATCGCGGTAGTCGTCTTCCTGATCGCTGATCTGCTCCTGAAGATCGGCGATGCGATCCTCAGTGGCTGGATGCGAACTCAAGAATCCCATAGTGTCTTTCATCAGATCCCTGGCGTCTTCATCTTCAATTTGCTCAAGGCGCTTTTTCTCTTCTTCGATGATTTTGTCGAAGAAGGTAATCAAGCCTTTAGGGTCGATATTGGCGCGTTTTAGCAATTCAAGTCCCTTGGCGTCGGCGTCCGACTCAAACCCTCTGGAATAGCTCTGGTTCAGCAATAGCGGCGCTGCGTTGGCCACGGTCGCCAGCAGTCCGCTGACGTCGCCGAACAGCGCCTGAGCCAACGCGTAAGTGCCGGCGGCCCCCATGATATTGCGCACGCCATGCTGCTCAGTGACATGTGATATTTCATGAGCCATGACGCCAAGAACTTCGCTGGCGTTATCCGCCGCCAATATCAGTCCGGAGTTAATAACGATATACCCTCCCGGCAGTGCGAAAGCGTTGATATCGGATGAACTGGAAACGTAAACCTTGTAGGTGTAGCGCTCGTCACTAACGGCGCTGATTAGGGGATAGGTAAGCGCAGCGACCGCCTGTTTTCCCTCTTCAGACTCAAGTAGCTCATTCTCTATCTGGTACTGGCCGAATACCGTTTTACCCAATTTCTCTTCCCACTCGGCGGGAACCTGTTTTGCAGCGACGGCGGTGATGCTATCCATAAAAACGACAATGGAAAGCGGCGTGCCGATGATCAACGCCACGACGATGACGAGCACTGACCAATTAATGCGACGTACATTACGCGCTTTGCGTAGCTGGCCCTGCAGATGATTATCCTGATGCAGAGCAGGGTGATTGAGGATGCTGCGGTCGCTGGTGTAGAGGTTCCACTCTGGAAAGTCGGGATGAGTGATAAAAACCAGTCTATCGCTGGCTCCGCCCATTTTGACCTGCGCGCCGGTGACAGGAAAGCGAACGCTACTCTCGCCATTGGAGAACTCGATGAACCCGCCGGACACAGTCAGGGAGCCAGAAGCTCTGCCGTTATTGAATTGCTCGTGAAACGCATGGGCCTGATAGTTTTGCGTTGGTTCCATTCATCCCTTCCTGTATGAAATTCTGAAGTGCTGAAGAGGTCTGATAAAAAGGATAAGTTGTCAGGGACGGAATTAAATCCTCTTTCTTAATCGCCGTAAAGCAGAAACGGGGAAAAAGGCTTTGATTTAAAATAGTTGCAAACTTTAGCTGGCGCAAACGCCGTGACCTGCATGTTAAGGCGGTCACTTTATTGTGAAGAACTATCTTGTTTTCGCTGACTACTTAATACACGGCATGCTAGAATCGCGCGCTTTTTATTCAAATGTAGTCTGTGGAAGTTAGAGTAAAGTTATGATGCTGCCCCGTTATTTGTCTGTTTTTTTGCTCTTGGGAGCGCTTATTTGTTTGCCTGGTTGCGGTGGTGAAGGCGGAAGCGGAACTTCGGGTAGCAATAACAGCAATAGCGGGAGCGTGGAAACTGGCGGGGAGCAAGGAGATACTTCTGGAGACACGAGCAACCCATCTAATCCCACCAATCCTTCTAATCCCTGTGACGCCCCTGTCGGAACACAAGCTGATCTATCTGAAGATTGCCGAACGAAAGATTGGGAACCGGCAAGCTCTCCCGATAGGTTTAAGGCGGGCCCTTCCGGTCTTTTGTATGTCCTAAGTAGCGAGGATGCAAACAAGATATATAGATGGGACCTGACTACCCAGCGCTATATCAATCCTATTACGCTGTTAAATCCAATATCCGATTTTGAATATTCCGCGTCGCATGAACGCCTGCTTTTAGGGCATCAGAACGGCGAAATTACGGCGATCGATATTACTAAAGATAAAACAGAACGCCCTTTCGCTAAGCCTGGCCTTAATATCATTAAACTTGTCGCGGCCGGCGACGATTTGTGGGTTGTGGTCCCTGGTGACCGCGATCCTTACTACAGCCCCGATGTTCTCTATTTATTGGACGCAGTCGGGCAAGTTAAGAGCAGTACTTCTATTGATAATCATCTATACACTCTGCAGTGGAATTCTGAGACTGGCCGTCTTTATTTCTTTGGTTACCAGACATTTCCGGGCACGGAATACTATTTCTGCGGATCAGGTGATTATGTGACTAAAGGCGGTCTCTATTGGAGACGCTACAACAAGGATGCCGCGACAATTGAGCACTCCTCCGAGTTGGCGAGGTGCCTGGAAGACGGAGATTTTTCGTTGAGTCCTGACGGGGGGGAGCTGGTTGATCTGCGGGCCCAAATTCATGACTCAGACGGAGACTCCGCTCTAACTAAGCTTAGAAGTCCTTTTACTGATCCTGATGCCTTCGGGTTTGGGGAGTACAAATACAATCAGACTCTCTGGCTTGAAGGACATATTCTGGCGACCTACATTCATGAGGGAAAAACCTATCTCATTAGATGGGACGATACTCGTCAGGTAGTGGATTACCGGATATACCCGGGAGTTGCAAAGGCGTTGGTTGACGCCGGAAATCAAGTGGCGCTTGTGGTTGAAGATGGCGGTGAAACATCTATTTATAGCTACGATATCCGTCTGGACGATGATGGCGACGGCGCACCAAATCGTGACGATGCTTTTCCAGTGGACATCTCCGCCTCTAAAGACTCTGATAACGACGGTTATCCCGATGAATGGAACCCCGGCTTCACCGATGCTGATACGACGACAGGATTGTCCCTGGACTACTATCCCAATGATTCGTCTTGCGCTCTGATTGAGCATGGCGCGCCCATAGACGTCAGTCTGTGTGATATCGCGAGAATGCATTCTGAGGTTGTCGCGACAATCGTTCAGGGTAATCGGCAAGGGGATGTGTTTGCTCTGAATGGCGATCGCAACGCCATCTATCGTTGGTCCGCTGTCGACCAGGGATATAAAAATCCATGGCGTTTAAGTCAGCCTGTCGTCGATATGAGTTATTCCGATAGCGTTAAGCGGCTTTATGTTCTGTACAAGAATGGTGAAGTCAGATACTTCGATGAGGAAAATGAGAATCGCTTTTTTGCATACATGGTCGGCAATCCCACCACTATATTAGCCGGAGGAAATGCGGTTATTGTAATGGCGTCTCCAATGTCAGAAAGCGCCTGGTTGTACGACAATAATGGCCGCATTCTGTCTGAGAGCAGTGTACCGCCGGCCTTGAATGGTTGGTATGCTTCGGGCAAAGACGATGCCTTATACTTTTTCTCGCACGACTTCCCTGAACTCATGATTTCATTTTCCAGCTCTGGATATTTGAATTACATCGCCCAAGTCGATGCTCCGGTATCAGCCGGCTTTTTAGCGTACAACCCATTCAAAGATCTGTTGCTTATCGAAAGGGCTGTATACAGCTTTGAGGAGGTGGGGCGTCAGTTGACCAATGCCGTTAGCTTGCCTCTGAGTTCGTTAAAAGGCGCTACCTGGACCAAAAGCAGCGGCCTTCTGGCTGTTTCGGAGATAGAAGATGGCGGGACACTCTTGACGGAATTGAACCCCGCTTTCGAGAAAGTTGCTGAACAGGAATATGAAGGCGCTCCAATCGCGGTGTTTGGTAGCGAAGGCGATTATACGGTTGTGACAAAGTCAGACGAACGCATTGAAATAAATGGCTACGTTCCTGTTGTGATTGATTAACGTTATATTTTTCTTCGGGCGGGGAAGTTCTTTTCCGCCCCCTTTCTATTTCCTTCACTTCTCCCAATTCCGCAGTATTAGGCAAGTCTCCCGCAGGAATGATGTAGTTGCTTCTGTCTGACAAGGACTACACTTTGCTGAGCTGTGTAGGCCTATCAACCACATCCTGGGTCAGGGATATAAAGAATCAACGAATACTCTGTGGGGGGCGATTATGGGAATCGAACTGACTATTAATGGAGAGAAGCGCTCGCTGGATGTGCCTGAGGATACGCCTTTGTTGTGGGCGATCCGGGATCATCTGCATTTGGCTGGAACCAAGTTCGGGTGCGGCATGGCGCAGTGCGGCTCGTGCACGGTGCATATGAACGGTTCCGCGATTCGTTCTTGCGTGACGCCGGTTGGCTCTGTTCAGGGGCAGTCTATCACCACGATTGAAGGGCTGGAGTCGAAAGTCGCAAAGGCGGTGCAGGAAAGCTGGGAAGAAGAAGCAGTCGTGCAGTGTGGATACTGTCAGTCAGGGCAGATCATGTCCGCGGTGGCGCTTTTGCAAAGCAACCCCAAGCCCAGCGACAGTGACATCGACAGTTTTATGTCAGGCAATATCTGCCGTTGCTCCACCTATGTCCGTATTCGCGCTGCGATCAAGTCCGCAGCAGAAAAAATAGCGTAAGGAGGCTCTATGAAAACCATGAATCCCAGCCTGAGCCGTCGTTCCTTTATCAGCAAATCCACTCTGGGCGGAGCCGGGCTGACGTTGGCGCTATCACTGCCTTCTTTGGCCAGCGCAGCGGAATCCGGTCCGGGCAATACCGCGGGCGAAGCAGCTATTCAGGACTTCGCTCCCAACGCATTCGTGCGCATCAGCCCAGACAACAAAGTGTACGTGATTAGCAAGCACATTGAGATGGGGCAGGGAACCTACACCGGACTTGCGACCTTGCTGGCGGAAGAGCTGGATGCAGACTGGTCCCAAGTCGTTGTCGAAGGCGCGGAGGCGGACGCCAAGCGTTACAACAACTTATTCTGGGGGCAATTCCAGGGCACAGGCGGCAGTACCGCTATGGCGAATTCTTACCAACAAATGAGAGAGGCGGGCGCTAAAGCCAAAGCAATGTTAGTCGCTGCGGCGGCGACCTTGTGGAAGGTTCCTGCTGCGGAGGTCAAGGTCGAATCCGGCAAATTGAGTCACAGTGGTACGTCCAGGCAAGCTAGCTTTGGAGATCTGGCGGAACTGGCGGCCATGCAGCCAGTGCCGGAAACGGCGACCTTGAAAGATCCCAAGGACTTTCGCCTGATTGGTAAGAAGCTGGTGCGCAAGGATCCGGGCAAAACCAATGGGACGGCGATTTTTACCCAGGATGTCCAGCTTCCGGGTATGCTGACCGCGTTGATCACGCATGCTCCGAAGGCAGGCGGTAAGGTCAAAACAGTGGACGACTCCGCCGCACGTAAAGTGCCCGGCGTCGTTTCAGTTATGCAGATTCCCGCTGGCGTGGCGGTATTGGCGCAGGACTTCTGGTCTGCGAAAAAGGGTCGGGACGCTCTCAAAGTGGAGTGGGACGACAGCGCCGCATTTCGTAAAAGCTCAGCGACTATTCTCAAGGAATACCGCGAAGAGCTGAATAAACCGGGAACGCCTGTCGTGCGCAACGGCGACTTCGATGCGACATACGCCGCGGCGGAAAAGCAGTTTGACGCCATCTATGAGTTTCCCTTTCTGGCGCATGCTGCGATGGAGCCGATGAACTGCGTGATCCAGAAAAAGGAGCAGGGCGCCGAGCTCTGGTACGGTTGCCAGTTTCAAACGGGAGACCAGATGCAGGTTGCGCAGATCCTGGGCGTGCCGATGGAAAATGTGAAGATCAATATGCTGCTGGCGGGAGGCAGTTTTGGGCGTCGCGCCAACTCCCATTCCGATTATATTGGTGAAGCGGCGCAAATCGCCAAGGCCTATTCGGAGCCTGTTCCCATCAAGCTGGTGTGGACCCGCGAAGATGATATGCGTGGCTGGTACTACCGCCCCATGTACGTCCATCAGATATCCGCGACGTTGGGGGCGGACGGTTACCCCTCCGCCTGGCGTCATCGCATTGTGGGCCAGTCGATTATTTCCGGCACTGGCTTTGAGGGCATGATGAAAGACGGTGTTGATCCGACCTCTGTGGAAGGCGCTTCCAATTTGCCTTATCACATTGCCAACATGCAGGTGGATTTGCATACGATCAAGGAGGGCGTACCCGTCCTATGGTGGCGCTCTGTTGGATCGACTCACACGGCGTACTCCACGGAAACCTTTATCGACGAACTGGCCAAAGCCGCTGGTAAGGATCCGGTCGCCTATCGCATGAAGCTGCTGGAGGGCCATCCGCGTCATCAGGACGTACTGAAGCTGGCCACTGAAAAGGCCGGCTGGGGTAAACCTCTGCCGAAAGGTCGCTTTCGCGGCGTGGCGGTGCATGAATCTTTCAATTCATACGTGGCTCAGGTGGCGGAGATTGAGGCGGTGGACGACAATCGCTTCCGTATCGTGAAAATCACCTGCGCGGTGGACTGTGGTCTCGCCATCAACCCCGACATTATTAAAGCGCAAATGGAAGGAGGAATTGGCTATGGCTTATCGCCAGCGCTGGTCAGTGAGATCACCCTGGAGGATGGCGCAGTCAAGCAATCCAACTTCCACGATTATCAGGTGTTGCGCATGAATCAGATGCCGGACGTGGAGGTGCATATCGTGCCTTCAGCGGAGCCGCCCACTGGCGTTGGCGAACCGGGTACGCCGGTTGCGGCGCCGGCGGTGGCTAATGCGCTGTTCGCCGCGACGGGAGAAATCCCACGCAGCCTCCCGTTCAAGAACCTGTTCGCCTGATATGAGCGGGCCGATGTTTGTGGAAAACGTGATACCTGCGGCCTGCGCCTGGCTGGCTCAGGGCGCCAAGGTGGCGTTGATTACCCTGGTGGGTGTGGACGGTTCCTCGCCGCGCCCATTAGGGAGTCAAATGGCGGTGCGTGAAGACGGCGTGGCGATAGGGTTGATTTCGGGAGGCTGTGTTGAGGCGGCGTTAATCCATGAAGCAGTCGCTGCACTGGCGGACGGACGTAATCGCAAGCTGCGTTACGGTAAAGACTCTCCTTTCTTCGACATCCGATTGCCTTGCGGCTCTGGGATCGATGTGCTGATTGACGTCAATGTGGACACCGATTTGTTGTTCGCTTTGCGAGACCGGCAACTACAACGTCAGCCGGCGCTACTGTGCATGGACTTGGAGCGCGCGGTGAGTGGCGATGGCGCGCATCTGCAACTGGAAGCCTGTTCCGGAACTCAGGCTTCTGACTCCTACTTGAACGGCGATCGTTTTGTCAGAGTCTATAACCCCGCCATCCGCTTGCTGGCGTTCGGACGGGGAGAGATATTTCGGCAGCTGTTGATGCTGACGCCGGCGATGGGATACGAAGTGTTAGCGGTATCTCCGGGGGATGCGTCTGGATATTCTCCACCTGGAGTGACCAGATTGCATGCGCCGGACCATTTCGAGGAGGCGTGGAGCGACGCCTGGACGGCGGCGGCGTTGTTATTCCACGACCATGAATGGGAGATTCCCATTTTACGCAACCTGTTGCGCACGGACTGCTTCTATATCGGCGCATTGGGTAGCTTGAGGACGCAGGCCATACGGCGGGAGCAACTGGCGGAGGAAGGCGTCAGCGAGGCCGAGATTGATCGCGTCAAAGGACCCATTGGGTTGAATATCGGTGGTAAATCACCGCCGGAGATTGCGATTTCGATTCTCGCTGAAATTATTTCCCGCCGCGTATAAAAAACGGCGTATTACGCGCCGTTCTGAAACAATCCCCAGGCTATACGCCACATCAGCACAGCGATCAGTCCATCCACCAGTCGCCAGAATGAAGGGCGCGACAGCCAGGGCGACAACGCTGCGGCGGCGATGGCCAAGCCGAAGAACCAGATGATCGAGGCTGAGGCGGCGCCGGCTGCGTAAGCGGCGGGGGCGGATTGTTGAGCGCCCACTGAGCCGATCAGGAAAAGGGTGTCCAGATAGACATGTGGATTGAGAAGCGTGACCGCCAGGGTGGTCGCTACGACAATGCCAAGGCTACGTTTGACGGCGCCTTCCGCTTCCAGCCCTGGTCCTGGATAGAGCGCCCGTTTGACGGAAAAGGTGCCGTAAGCGGTGAGAAAAATCACTCCTCCCCAACGCGCCCACTCCGCAACCTGCGGGAACTCTCTAAGTAATGCAGCCATACCGAAAACGCCCGCGGCGATCAGCAACAGGTCCGCCAGTGCGCAAATTGCGGCGACGGGGAAGTGATGCTCTCGCTTCAGGCTTTGCGCCAGTACGAATGCGTTTTGTGCGCCTATCGCCACAATCATTCCCAAAGAAAGGCTAAACCCGTTGAAGTAACTCTGCCACATGCAGTTAACACCCTTTTGTTATGTCTAAGTCGTCATGTCCGTTTATTGTCATGACTATGATTAGGATTCAGGTTGTCGCAGGCGCCTTGCGTTTATCTGCATCGAAGATTAGGGTGTTTCTAAATATTAATAAAACAAATAATCCTAACCTCTCATTAGAAAAATTGATCATGCTGGATTACAAATTACTGCAAGCGCTGGCGGCGATTGTGGAAGGCCAAGGCTTCGAGAAGGGCGCCGCTTTGCTGGGTATTTCCCAGTCCGCGATTTCTCAGCGCATCAAGCTGTTAGAGGCGAGGTTGGGACAACCCGTCCTGATCCGCTCCCCGGGACTCGCGCCCACTGACCTGGGAAAACGACTTCTCAATCATGTGCAGCAGGTGCGCCTACTGGAGCATGATCTGTTGCAGGATGTGCCGACGCTGGGCGCGGAGGCGTTACGCCTCCGCATCGCGATAAATGCGGACAGTCTCGCCACATGGTGGTTTCCTGTGATGGGGGATTATTGCCGGCGCGAAGGCGTGTTGCTGGATCTGGTGATTGAAGATCAGGATATCGGGCTCAAACGGATGCGTGACGGTGATGTGGCGGGATGCGTATGCAGCGCGGAACAGGCGGTGCAGGGTTCCCGTAGCGTTTATCTGGGAACCCTGGTGTATCGCGCCTACGCCAGCCCTGATTTCATGTCCCGTTATTTTCCTGTGGGGGTGACCACTGACGCGCTGGCGATCGCTCCGGTCATTAACTTCGGTCCTGACGACCAATTGCAGCATCGCCTGTTGCAAAGCCTGGGCTATCAGGGAGCGTTTCCATTTCATCTATGCCCCTCGTCAGAAGGGTTTATTCGTATGTCGGAGGCGGGATTGGGATACGGCATGATGCCGGAAATTCAGGCGCAGGAGTCGGTGATGGCGGGACGACTGGTGGAGGTGAAGCCGGGTTATGCGCAAAAAGTGCCGTTGTATTGGCACTACTGGCGACAGGGGGGAGAGATGCTGGAAGGTCTGACTCGACATTTATGCACAGCGATCCCTTTAAATCAGGGAGAAATAACGGTTAAATAGAGTTCTCCCTGCAAAATTGACCTACTCTCATAATGGATGTGATCCTTTAACTAAACACAGATACTGAACCTTTAATGTCGTGCGCGGCGAGCGATGCACTGTGTTCGCTATATCGTCGCTCGATTGATAGTTTTCAATTAATAAAAAAGCAGTTATTTCATGGCTAGTGAACTTCATCAAACCCAGGTTGACCTCGACGGACTGTTGGAGGTGCTGGGTCGCAATTTATATTCCACTCCCGCTGTCGCAATCCGGGAGCTCATTCAAAACGCGCATGACGCCTGCGTGCGTTCCCGGCTGGAGACTGGTCGGAACGGCGATTTCGCCATACGCATTCAGGCGGATAGCCACCGCAACCAGATTGTCATCACCGACAACGGCTCCGGTCTCACGTACGAGGAAGTGCTGAAATATCTCGCCACTATCGGCTCCGGCTATACCCGCGTGCTGCGGGATAGCTCTCACAATGAGGATATGGTGGGGTATTTCGGATTGGGCTTTTTGTCCGCCTATGTCGTGGCGGAGAAAGTGGAAGTCTGGACCACCTCTTACCAAACGCCGGAGCAGACCTGGTATTTCTCCACCGCCGGCGGCAAGAAATTCGCCATTTCCGCTACTGCGCCTGCGCAGGTGGGAACCACCGTTAAGCTGCACCTGCGGGAGGAGTTTTATCACCTGGCGGAAAGCGACCTTCTGCAGGGGCTGATCGAACGCTACTGCTGTCTGTTGCGTGTCCCCATTTTCCTGAATAACGACGATGAGCAGGTCAACAGTCTGGTGGCGCCCTGGCGATTGGACGCCGCCACATCCGAATTGCAGCGCAAGAAGCGGCGTCTGGAATTCGCCGCCATTTTCGAAGGCGCTTTTGAGCCTTTGTGCGCCATTCCCATTCCTGAAAATAACCCCTGGAGTCTGAAAGGATTGCTGTGGGTGCAGGATCGCGGCGGCTACGCCACCTCGGACTACCGCAATATCTCGGTGTTCGTGCGCAGTATGTTCATCACTGGAGAATGTCGCGAGCTGTTGCCGCTGTGGGCGGGATTCGCTGGCGGTGTAGTGGAGTCGGTGGCGCTGTCGCCAACGGCGAGCCGTGAAGATATTCAGAAAGACGAGCGTTTTTATGAAATTCGCGACTTCCTGGCCGAAACGCTGATTGAGGGCTTGAGAACCATCGCCGCCAACGAAAGCAGCGTGTGGCGACGTATTCTCAGCCGTCATAACCAGACGCTGTTAGGGGCGGCGTTGAGCGATGATCGTTTGTTTGAGGTCATGCAGAACGACTTGAAAATACCAACCACTATTGGCGACGTGACGCTTCCTGCATATCTCAAGCAGAGCGGCGGTGTGATCTATATCCGTAATGAGGACAAGAACAGCCAGGAAGAGTTGCTGTTCCGGGCGCAAATGAAGCCGTTGGTGTCTGGCTACCTCTATGCCGCGTCCGGCTTTTGTCAGAAGTACGCACACTGGAATCAACTGAAAGCTCATATTCTGGGCAGCGGCGATGCGGAAACCAAGCTGTTCACAGTAGAGACGGTGGATGAAGCGACTTACGACAAGCTGGCGGCGCTCTTGTTGCGCAAAAATGAGGCGTTGTCCTGTGCGCGATTTGAGCCGGCTCATGTGCCGCTGCTGGTCATCCATGATCAGGACGTGGCGCTCAAGAAACGGATTGAGCGGGATGAAGCGGATAAGCGCATCGGCTCGGCGGCGTTGAGTCTGGCGCGGTTGCATACGCAAGCCATTTCGGCGGAAATTGAACGGCGTCTCTACGTTAACCTGAATTCGCCGCTGGTTACGGCCATGATGGACGCGTCCCAAGAGTCGGCGGGGCATTTGGCGGTGGCGGTTCGGGCCTATATGGAATCGTTAACCCATCAGGTCGACGATAGCGACTCTAATTTTTCTGATGAACTCAAGCGCTTCAGCGAGGCGCTGCTGGCGATCACGCGAGGGGTGTAACGATGAATATCTGGAATTGGGTTCATGAGCGCGTCTCGGCGCTGAGAGAAAGTGGCGAGCATCGTCTGGCGGAGTTTGTCTATGACATTTCCCACTATTCGGTGAATGATGAGCACCACAAAGTGGATGCGTTGTACCCGGAAGCGCTGAGTCTGGCGCGCAAGCATGGCGATAAATGGCTGGAGATTTATTTTCGTCACTGGCATCTGCAAAGTCAGGTGCTGACCCGGCGCAAGGGACAGGCCATGTTGGGGGAGGCGGTGGACTTATTGGAGTTCGCTCACCGGGAAGAAACCCGTGACTGTCCGCAAAGCATCTGCGTCGTGCAGGACCTGGCCTGTTGCTATGCGATTACCGACGGCCCCGGCTATGTAGAGGAAAGACTGGCGGTGGCGCAGGAAACCTTGAGCAGGATCGATGCGACCTGGCCTTGCTTCACCTGTATTGGCGGCGAATACAACAGTGCGTTGATTGACGCGGGCCGCTTCGAGGATGCGCTGGCCTCAGTTCGCGAGCAGAAAAAAGCGTTAACCGCGAGCCATCGCTCACCTGATGACACCAATATGCTGTTTTGTCAGTTGGACGCTCTGATTGGACTGCACCGATACGAAGAAGCGGAAAAGCTGGCGCGTAAAACCAGAAACGATGGCGGCGGAGAGCATTTCGAGCGCCGTAGAAAGAATTATCTGGCTTGGTGCCTGGCGTTGCTTGAACGCTCTGAAGAGGCGGAGGAAGCCCTACTAAGCTATGAAGAGACCATGCTTTCTCCCGCGTTTTTTGAACCCTGGATCAAAACGAAGGAAGTGTTGGCGTCCAGACAAGCCAGCGCCAACTCGGAAGAGCTGGACTTGCAAATCAACGCCATGGTCACTGAGCTATACGATAGCAAAGCCTGGCGGGATACCGTCAATCTTGGGCTGGTGCAGGCTCAGCTTGCGCTGGCGCGAGGCGCTGTCTCTATCGCCCGCTTATGCGTCCAACGTGTGGAGGAAGCGGTTCAGCAACTGCACCGGGATTGCGGCGCCACAGAAGAGCTGGCTGCTTTGAATGCAGCGGTTACTCAGGCGGCGGCGCAAAGAACGCCGTGGGAGTTCTCCGAAATCGAGCAGTTCCTTGAGCAGCAGGCGGAAACCCGTGAATCCGCGCTGGAAATGACGGCGGACGCCTTGCGGAAGTGGCCGGATGACGAGCGAGTGCTGCTTGAATATACCCAACTCTTGGACGCCAGCGGCTGGAGTGAGACAGCGCTCGCAGTATTACGGGAGAAATCTGGTTTTCACGTTCCACGACTGCTGATGACCTACGGCAATATTCTCATTGATCAGGATCATGGGGATGAGTTTTTGCGTGAATTCGGCGCGGAAATTGACCCTGCATTGGACGATGATCTGTTTTGTCGTTTGTGCTGGCTGAAAATGCGTTTCTATTCCAATAGCGATCCGCAGCAGGCCTATGAGCATGTCTGCAAATTGATTGATCGCTCGCCAGACGCAGGCTTCGCTATTGCCGCCGCTGCGCGGCTGGCGATGAAACTCGGTAGCTATCAGGAGTCCGTTAGCTGGTGGACGCGCCTGATTGAGTTGGATCCGGAGGAAATCAATCTGCATTGGGACCGCATGGTTCCTGCGACTATCGCTGGCGACTGGATTTGCGTCAGGGAATCCATGCAAGCCTTGGGGATGGATGTTCCTGAAGGCGAAGGACCTATCGATGAAGACAGCATTTATGTGAGAGTTCGCTTTACGGATGCGGATGGAGAGACGCGGGATTATCTGGCTGTGCGCAATGGTCCAGTCACGGCTCGTGTAATCGGTTTGGCCAGATTGGGCGAGTCCCAACGCTTTGGATGTGAAGTGGTGTTTGACGCCGCGCCGCTGAACAAACTGGATCAGGAAGATGAAGAAGGCGTCATGCGTGATAGCGAAGGATATTACACTTTGCTGTTTTCCGTAGTGCATATCCTCAAATCTCCTGAGTATGACTATTTCGCCATTGATGGCGTGCATCCCGGCGTCGAAAATCTGGCGCGACTGCAAGATAGCCTGGCGGACTTGCAGGTGCACTTTGACCGTCGCAGCAATGAAGACTATGTCCTGTATCTGGAGGACGATGTTGAGTTGCCTGGGATATATATCTACATCGCGGTCCCTGTCGGCGTAGACCTTGAGGCTGTTAATGCGTTACTGAACGGGTTTTCCGCTGAGTTAGAGCATCCTCTGATTTGGCCGGATCTACTGGAAAAACTGGGAGATGAAGCTGCTTTGGAAGCGCAATTGGAAACTCAGGAAAAGTACGATTTGTAGTCGACAAGAAGGGCGTTGAGACGCCCTTCTTGTGTTCGCCTCAGGAAAAGACTATTTCACGATAGGCGTGATCTTGGAGCCTTCCAGGGAAACGCCCGCCATCAGGCCTTTGTTGGAGACGACAAAGGCGATGATAGGCTCTTGTATGGTGTTGGTGTCGATTGACTTGCCTGCGCCGAATTCCGCAATGGCGACGCTGCCGTCAACGCCGACTTCCCAGCCTTCGCTTCGTGTGAACTTGTTAAGCGCATCGGACGTCATGAACAGCATGACGACAGTTTTCTCCTGCACTCCCGCCTGAAAGCCGATTGATGCGGAAGCTATGTTGTAATAGCTCTGAATCGCGCCGCCTTTCACCAGTGCGCCTTCACCGTACTCGCCGCCGACAATGAAGCCGGCTTTCAGTATTTCAGGAAACACCAATACGCCTTGCGCTTTGGCGGCGAGTTCTTGTCCAGAAGGGACTTTGTTGTAGAAGACTTTCAGGGCGGCGTTCACTTTGGCGTCAATTTCGACTTTAGACGCCGCTGAAGCGTTGAAAACGACGCCAATAATCAATAGCAGGGAATAAATGAGTTTTTTGGTTTTTATCATCAGATGCATACTTCCAGTCATTGAATGAGTCCCCTTTATTATAAACCTAACAAGCCCCGGTAAAACTGTGGTTTTCCGGGGCGCATCAATAGATTGAGTTATTCGTCGTATCCGAAAGGAAACATATGCTGGCGCACGATGCCTTTTGGTACGGTTTTGTTGTTCAGCAGTCCGTAACTTTTTGGCCATTCTTTACCAGGCAGTTTGAATGTGCCGAACAGCATATCAATAATCGGTAAGTGAATTGCATAGTTCTTATAGGCGTAAGCAGGGTCATCCGCGTGGTGCCAGTGGTGATACTGCGGTGTCACCAGAATGTATTTCAGAAAGCCGAAGTTGAAGTTCAGGTTGGCATGCGCCAGCACGGCTTGCACTCCCACCAGAATAACGTATGCATTCAGCGCTTCGGCGGAAAAGCCCAGCAGGAACAAAGGAACCATAACCACGCTGCGAGTAATCAGTATTTCAACCAGGTGTACGCGGGAGCCGGCCAACCAATCCATGTGCTTGCTGGAGTGGTGCACTGCGTGGAACTTCCACAGAAAAGGCACAGTGTGATACAGGCGGTGGAACCAGTACTGAGAGAAATCAGCCATAAATACAGCCAGCAGAAACTGCGCCCAGACAGGCATGGATTGAATGGCGTCACGCAGGAAGTCTGAGGCCACCCAGCCCACTAAAAACGAGGAGGAGGATGTGGTGAAAATCAGAATGAACTGCACCAGCATATGGCTCATAAAGAAGTAAGCCAGATCGGTGCGCCACTCAGGACGCAGCGTATGCGTTTCCGGCTTTTGCGCGAATGTGCGCTCCATGGGAATAAAGACGAGGGCGGAGAAGAATAGCGCCAGAATGAACCAGTCCAGGCCCAGCGAGTAGGGCGTCTCGCCAATGCTGTTGAGCTGAATGTCTGCGCCGCCGGCGATTACTGCAGCGGTGGAAAACAGAACCCCGGTCATACTGAGGCGCTTTTGTTGATTCAACAGGAAGCTGAGCAGTCCCAAAATGAAAGAGGCGGAGAGAGCGACCAGCAGGAGAGTGCGAGCGAACTGCTCGGTGTAAACCTGACGCAATTCCTGCGTGGTCAGATACTCAGGGAAATGGAAACACAAAACAGCAAGGAAACTGAGAATGCCAAGCGTGGCGGAAATGTATCCGGAGATACGGCCCTGGCCAAACTTAAAAGGAGCATGACCGTGACGGCTGAGATAATCGTTGATCAGTTTCATAATGTCTTCCCGAGGGTAAGCGTTAAATATCGCATAAGCGAGATGTCGTCATGGAAGCCATCATGGAGTATTTCCGGGTGTCCGGCTATCAACGCTTTTCGGGTGCTGGTATGTTCGCAGTTAAGTATCGATAACCGATACCAAATACCAGGAAGGCTTTAAAACGGATCAATGTCGCAGATCAGGGATATACTACAAACACCTCATCGGCCAGAGACTGGCTTTTCAGGAAATCGGCGATAGCGCCGAAAGTGGTGGTTCTGATGTCGCCAGAATGGTCAGAGGTACGGAATTCCTTCGCTATCAGCGGCGCAAGCAGTCCTTTTAACGGCCCAAGCTTGATTTCTTGCGGCTGGAACCATGCGCGTTCATTGACTTTGATCTGCTTAATGCTATCGGTTTGATAGATCGATGCGAAAAGAATGTCCAGCACATACTCCGTGCAATTCTGATACTTGCTGTTGAACGGGTTGGACACCATCGAATAGTTCTTGTTGTGGACGTTCTCCAAAATGCCCGACTCTAGACTTTGCAGAATCCGCTGCTGCAAGGCCGGGGCAGGTATGATGACGCCGGCTTTTAACACTTTGGCTCCAGAGAAAAAGTCGATGGGATAATCCATCGCCAGATGACTGCGACGGGGATTGTCATCGTCTTGATATAAATTGTGGATGGCGTACCCCTTGAGCGTCTCTCCCTGCTCCGTGGTGATGGTGGAGTAGACGGCGAGTCCGGTATGGGTGAATTCCACGCCTTCTGGGAGATCCTTGCTGGGGACGCCTTGCCTGGCCAGCAAGAAGACGTATGCGCCTCGCGCTGCGGCGGTTTTCTCGACTTTTTTCGCAAAGAGGGCGATTTCTTCCGCTGTGAAAGGGGAAGGCCCCTCTTGTTGGCGACTTCCGCCGTAAGCGTTGGACTGAAATAAAAAGAGGCTTACGGTCAGCGCCACAAGCCGGACTAACGCAGCAAATACGATGCGTGTTCCCGAAATGGAGTCTAATGCGGACATGGTAAGCCTCTTGTACATTGACTTAGCGGGCGGCGACTGCTAATGCGGGAGCAGGGCCTGCGGTCACGTTTTCATCAGATACTTCCAGTGACCCGGACTTCTTGCCGGTAGCGCTGTTCCACAGTGGTTCAGCGATCTTGGCGCTGGCTTCGCCAACCACAGCAATGGCTTTAAACGGAACCGCCGCGGCGCCTGACGCCAGTTTGACGCCGCCGGAGACAGTGTTGGTTGTCGCTTGTGCGGAGTGGGTCGCAGCTTGAGAGAAATGTTGCATACTGTCAGCCGCGAAGCTGGTGGATGCGAACAGCAAACAGGCGCTTGCTGTTAACGTAGAGATCATTTTTATCGCCATAGCGTATACCTCACTTTCTTGTGTTGCTGAAAAAGGTCGAGGACGCAAACGTCGTCAACCTCAAGGCCGAGCCAGCATGAACCTGGGCTGAACAAAATCGATAGTAAGTCAGGTAAAGTCGCATGTTGTGGACTGAAAAGTATCGTCATTCACGACTTTGACTATGGTAAAAGGGAGGGGGCGTTGAGCTTTTCACATGGCGGAGAGGTTTTTATTCTATAGTGAACACAGGGCGAAAAATCTTTTCAGAGGACGATCTATGACAACCAAAAACAAAGGTTTGACCAATCACGAAGTCACTGTTTGCTTAAAGGGGGGAGCGGTGCTGGGGCCCTTCAAGGCGACCTGGAGCACGGAGGTGGTCAGTGATGTAAGAGAGTTGCTGAAAGACTACGACGCTTTCTTGCAAACCGGTAAGCAAACGCGTTTTAAGTACCATTTACATGACTCGGATAAGCGCCTGTCTCACACATTGGTGCTGCACTTCACCAACGTCACCGGCATCTATGACTGCGTGGAATTAAGCGAAGGCTGAGCGCAGAGAGCGCTCAGGATTGGCGTACGTAAACCCAGTTGGTGGCGCCGTTATCGCAAACGATAATGGCGTCCGACAAACCGTTGCACTGGTTGATGTCCGACGGCAATTCTTTCGAATAGCGAGACTGGATCGCCATGGCGGATTTATCCCGTTTAAGGAAGCCGTACATGGTTTCAAAACGGTCTGAAAAACTCAGATTTTGCTTTTGGATATCCTTGAAGGAGTAATAGAACTTGGTGAAGCTCATAGTGGCGTCGCCCAGGCCTATCTCCAGCATTTTGGGAATATAGACGCGATAGGCTTGAGACAGATAGTCCTTCACCGCGGCTTCATTGGCGGGATCACCCTGGAAAGAGGGCAGGTTTAATTTGTTGCCCTCCGTCAGAGCGCCTTGCTTCAAAAACTTGTTCTGCTTGTTGGTCGCCAGGTGATATTGGTGAGAGCCGCAGGTTATCTGATCCTTGTAGAGCAGGCAGTCGTTGGCTGCGGGAGCGCTGGAGCGGGAGGCTGGTTGCTCATCCGTCTTGGGCTCAGAGCGAGAACTATTACTGGAAGCGGTTGCAGGAGGCGTGGCGGCGGACTCGGTTTTCCGCGGTTTCTGCGACTTGCCGGCGCCGGGCAGCGATAACCCCAGCTTGGTGGCGGGACGTTTAAGCAGCAACGCCTGAATCTGGCGGTCGTTGCGGCGAAAATCCTCCAGTTTTGGCAGCGTGGCTCCTTCACCTTTGTCCTGAATTTCGCAGTAGAGACGCTCCATATCGGTGCGGGCCTGAGCCTGGCAGTCCGCCAGACTGTGCGAGCTGAACGCAGCAGCGCCAAGCAATACGGATGTTTGTGCAAGAGAGAGTATTTTATTTTTCATAGGGCGCTAGCATAGCGGATCGGCGGGACTAAACTGAATAGGCCATTTTTCAGCCTGCCATAAGGTCATTGTCGCTTCTCATATGCCTGGGTGCTGCTTGCCAAGATTTCATCTCTCCGCAATGGGATTTGTGCTAGTTTTGTAAACGGCCCTGCCTTCCCGCTGGATTCAGGGATTTCCGTTCAATTACTTACCTGTCGAAAAGGATAAAACATGGCTTCTATCACCTTAAAAGGCAATCCGGTTGAAACCAAGGGCGACCTGCCTGCAGTCGGCTCCAGCGCGCCGGATTTCACCCTGGTCAAACCTGACCTGTCCGAGGCGACGCTCAAGGATTACGCCGGCAAGCGTCTGGTGCTGAATATTTTCCCCAGCGTGGATACTCCTACTTGCGCCACGTCCGTTCGCAAGTTCAACGAGAAAGCAAGCAAGAAAGACAACACTGCCGTCCTGTGCGTGTCCGCTGACCTGCCATTCGCCATGGCGCGTTTCTGCGGCGCGGAAGGTTTACAGAACGTGGATAACGGTTCGGTATTCCGTAATGCCGAGTTCGGTGATCGTTATGGCGTAACGGTGATGACCGGTCCTCTGAAAGGACTGTTGTCACGAGCGGTTGTGGTTATCGACGAATCCGGCAAGGTTCTGCATACCGAGCAGGTGGCGGAAATCGCCGACGAGCCAGATTATGAAGCGGCGCTGTCTGCGCTCTAAGCGGTTAGCGAGGCGTGTGAACGCTTGAGGAAAACCAAACCGGCGCGTTTAGCGCGCCGGTGCGAAGGTTAGGCCAGCACTTTCTGCATCCACGCCGATATATCGTGAATCTCTTCCAGACACACACTGTGATCCATCGGGTAAGTACTGTACTCCGGCGCATACCCCATTGTCTGCAGGTGGCCGAGGGCGGCCCGTCCCAGACTCTCCGGCACGACGGAATCCACGGTTCCATGACAGATACGGATGGGAATGTCGCGATTCGCCGGGTCAGGCTTCAGGCTGGCGATGGTGGCCAGATAAGTGGAAAGCCCCATCAGGCCCGCCAGTGGTTTAGGGTAGGTCAACGCGGTCTGATAGGCGACCGCTCCGCCTTGGGAAAAGCCCGCCACGATAATGCGGCGACTGTCTATGCCGCGTGCGATCTCTCTGTCCACTAATGCGCGCACTGCGTTGGCGGATGCTTGTAAGTGCGCTTCGTCCACTTTGCGTTCGATATTCATCTCCAGAATGTCATACCAGGCCGGCATGACGTAACCGCCATTGATCGTGACAGGGATAGACGGCGCATGGGGAAAGATGAAACGCACCGCCATATCTTCAGGCAGACGCAGCTCCGGCACGATCGGGGCGAAGTCGTTGCCGTCGGCGCCGAGGCCATGCAGCATGATGAAGGCGGCGTCCGCCGGTTTATTGGGCTCAATTTCAATGTGAGGCAGTAGTGCTTGAGTGGGGGCTAGGGTAGTCACGTGATAGATTAACCGATGCTTTTTTCCAGAATGGATTGTTGTTTCATATGTTCGAAGCCAAGTTTGCCATAAAACTCCAGCGCTTCCAGCCGCACGGCGTTGCAGCGCACGCGCAGTCGTTCGCAGCCGCGCGCCAGCAGCCACTCTGACGCCGCCATCACCAATTGTTTGCCCACGCTTAAACCGCGTCCGTTCTCGTCCACCACCAGACTGATAATCTCGCCAAAGCATCCTTCCGCCAGTCGAACGTCAATACTGGCTTGAATGCAGCCGACGGCGACGCCGTCTTTTTCTGCGATGAAGGTTTCGCCGCCTCTTTTGGCTATCTGGGTGATTCTATCCGATGTCTCCTGAGGTGAGACGGCGTAACCCAATTGCGTCATTAAATGGGAGATGGGAGTTGCGTCGGCGCAAGAGGCCGCTCTGATATCGATGGTCAGCATAGGCGTAGTCGGATTCGCTAGGTTGGAGTCTGGCCCGAGCCGGGCGTCTGACGGCTGGTTGTGCGTCTAATATAGCCTGAAACGGGAGCGTAAAGAACTGTGGCCGATCTTGGCTTTGAGCGATGACGTTCTGATGACAGCGTGCGCAGATCATTTCAACGCTAGACGATCCAGGCGCAAACGATGGCGCTCGTCGAACAGACGCCAGATGGCCAGTCGGTTGGCGATCCAGGTTCCAAAGCCGGTGGCGGCGACAATCATCAGAAATATCATGATCTGATAGGCGACGGCGGTTTCCGGCGGACTGCCCGCGAGAATCTGTCCCGTCATCATACCCGGTAGGCTGACGACGCCAGCGGTGGCCATGCCATTGATAGCCGGCGTCATGCCTGCATGCAAAGCCTGTCGGCGCTGGTCTTGGATCGCTTCCTCGGCAGGTTCGCCCAGCATGAGGCGACCTTCGATAAGGTCTTTCTGATTTCTGGCTCCGGCGGTCAGACGATCGAGGCACAGTGACACCCCATTCAGAGTGTTGCCGAGAATCATGCCCAGCAGAGGAATGGCGTATTGCGGTTGATACCAGGGCTCAGGTTGGATAAGCGCCAGCAGGACAATCAAAATCATGGAATATGAGCTTGCCGTCATGGCGAACAGACCGATGCGGAAAGTCCAGCCTTCCGTGAATCTGTGTTCTTGTCGCGCGCCGACTTCTCGTCCCGCCATGGCCGCCATAAACAGACTGACCATAAGCACCCAGGGTAAGGAGGTCTGGGCGAACAGAAATTTCAGCGCCATACCGATCAAGCTCAGTTGGATGGTCAGGCGCGCGACGCCGATCAGTATGCCTGAGCTGAGGTCCGGCGCCTGTCGCCAGTTGATCCAGGCCAGACTGCACACCAACAATGCGCACAAGCCCAGGTCCCAGATGCTTAAATGAATAATGCTCATCGTTCAGCCTAAAAACGGCGCTCAAACTTGGAAAGTGGGAGTGAGCTCGCTCAGTTCTCTCACTTTATCGTCAATGATGTTCCAGAAGCGATTGGCCAGGCGCAGACACTGCTCCTGATCGTGGCTGACCAGGCAGATCGCCCGGCCGGGCTCCGCCAGATAGGCGGTCAGCATCCGCTCGACGCGCTCACGATTGCGGTTGTCCAGATTGGCGCTCGGCTCATCCAGCAGCGCGACGGCGGGCGCGCGTGACAGGGTTCGGATCAGGCCCAGGCGTTGACGTTCACCGCTGGAGAGGCGGCTCGCTTCCCAGCCCGCCACATCAGGATTGAACCCGGCTTTTTCATACCAGGACGGCGGCATGCCGGCGGGCATGTGCTCTCCCACGGTGGGCAGCCACCAGCGGCATTCGCTGGGAGTGAGCATTACCCTGCGTCGCCACTCCGGCGCAGGAATCCGATCACAGGCTTCCCCGCGCAAGAAACAGGTTCCAGAGTGCGGGTCCAGATCGGCGATGGCGCGTAATATCAGACTTTTGCCACAGCCGGACGGGCCGCTCAGAGCGACGCAGTCACCCTCGTAGAGGTGATTGGAGAAAGGTTTGAGAGAACCTATGGCTAGGTCTCTAAGTGACAACAGCGGCATTGCGTCAACCTGCTCACGCTCGTGAGTATCACGAAGGTCTGCTGAAAATCAGGCCAGGGGAAATTGTTCGCATACAGCTTGCGGCGCCGCATTGGCGACGGGACGGAAGTGCTCCGCCAGGGTCGCTTTTGAACGCGCCGCTCAATAAAAGTCTATCGTAAAAATCGTATAACGCCCGTAAAACTTTGTGGAATTATGGGCGGGGTTTTTAGGCCATTTAGAGACGTTTTCTAACTCCCTGATTGTTATTAACATGCCAATATCATTGCCATATTAATAATAACCGGGCGCTGAAACATAGCGAGGCCGCCAACATCCAGAAAACGGATCACTCATGAAAATACTGCTGCTATCCGCCTACGATGTAGACAGCCATAAACGTTGGCGACAAGGTTTGCTCGATGCGTTCCCAGAACACGATTGGGTTTCGCTCACCCTGCCGCCTCGCTTCTTCCGCTGGCGCATTCGCGGTGCGCCGATCAGTTGGAGTCTGTATGAAGACGAAGCGCTGCACAGGGCATATGATCTGGTCGTGGCCACTTCCATGGTGGATGTCGCCACTCTGCGTGGGCTGTATCCGAATCTGGCGGCGACGCCGTTGCTGGTCTACTTTCACGAAAATCAGTTGGCTTACCCCTGTTCGGAGGAGCAACACGATAGTATCGATCCCGCCATGGTGAATATTTACGCCGCACTGGCTGCTGACCGAGTCGTTTTCAACACGACGTTCAATCTGGAATCCTTTCTTGCCGGTCTGGAGAATTTGATCAACCGTTTGCCGGATGCGGTGGACGCAGAGCTGTGTCGCCGCATACGCGATAAAAGCCTGGTAATTCCGGTCCCATTGGAAGACGAACTATTGCGCTTTCCACGGGAGGAAAAGGGAGATGGGCCACTGACCATCGCCTGGAATCATCGGGTGGAATACGACAAAGGCGTGGATGATCTATTGATGATTGTGCGAAGACTACGGGCGAGGACGCATGACTTTCAGCTCGTCTTGCTCGGACGCCGCTTCCGACAGGCGCCTCCCGCCTGGAGCCAACTGCAGGAAGAGTTCGCTGCGCATCTGCTGTTCGATGATTACGCAGAAAGCCGCGAAGATTACTGGCGCTGGCTGAGTCGTGCGCATGCGGCGCTATCCACGGCTCAGCATGAGTTTCAGGGCTTGGCGATGATGGAGGCGGCGGCGCTTGGGTGCGCGCCAGTGACGCCGGACCGTTTGAGCTATCCTGAACTGTTTCCGCTGAACCGCCGCTATCGGGATGCGGAGGAAGCCGTGGATTTATTGCTGGGCGCTCGCTCTGTGCGCCCCTGCGATATGCGCGAGTACGCCTGGAGCGCGTTGCGCGGCGTTTATGCCGATGTGTTGAGTAAAACGGCGGATCGGTCGTGATTGCTCACGAGTGACTGTCTAAACGACGTTTGCGTCGTCGAGATGAATCGCGCGGTGCGCAAGCCGGCTGACGTCCTCGCTTTGATGGGTGACCATCAACAGGGTTTTGCCGAATCGCTCCGCCATCGTGCGGGTCCACTCGGTGGCGAGGCGACGGGTGTCGGCATCCAGCTCCGAAAAGGGCTCGTCCAGTAGAATTAACGGTTCTGGCCGCAGCATCGTGCGCAGCAGAGCGGCCCGCTGACGCTGCCCTCCTGAAAGGCGGCCGGGAAGTTTGTCCAACTGGTCGGCGATCCCCAAAGCCTGGGCCTGTGTAGGGATCTCGGAGTGCATTGCAACGTCCACCCCCAGCTTCAAATTCGCCATGACAGTGAGGTGTTCGAACAGGTTGTAATCCTGAAACAACATGGCGACCGGTCGCTGTTCTGGCGGCGTGTGGGTGAGGTCCTTGTCTTCCCACGACAGGTGACCTGCCTCCAGCGCGACAAAGCCAGCGATGGCCTCCAGCAAGGTGGATTTCCCCACGCCGCTGACACCTTGCAGGGCGATGATTTCCCCTTGGGCGACTTGCAGATCGTAATGCAGGGTGCGGGCGCCCCGTTTAATTTGAAGTGCGCGAATTTCAAGCATGTCGGGGGGATTGCTTCTCCAGATAAAAAATCAGCAGGCCGCAGACGCCCAGGAATACCATGGAGGCCAGTGAGGCTTCATTCAGGCGATAAGTGCTGGCGTAACCGTAAATCAGCCAGGGCAGGGTGACGAAGTCCTGGTTGCCGAAAATAGAGTAAATCGCCACGTCTCCCATAGCCAGCATGCCGACGAAGGCGGCGGCGGTGCGAATGGCCGGCGCCATATAGCTCCATTCAATGCGCCGGCGCTCCCAGGAAGTCAGTTTCAGAGAGAGAGCAAGGCGATGATACTGGCTGTCGAAGTTCAATAGCGCAGGCTTCAACTGCGATGCAGCGAAAGGAACGGTGATCAACCCATTAATCACCGCCACCAGCCAGATACCCCAATGATCCAGATCCAGGTGCGGCAACAGCAACACAAACAGTCCTACGGACAGCACCATGGCGGGCACCGCCAGCGAATGCGAGGTGAGCCAGTCCAGCCACAGCGCGGCGGGGGATTGTTGCATGCGAGCGCGACGATAGGGGCGCAGGGCGCTGTAGGCGAGACTGATCGACAACACCGTAGAGACGACGCCCAGGCCAAGTGTGACCAGTAATGGGCGGCTCAGAGAACGCCAGAATTCGATACCCACGTCGCCATGAACCACGCGCGGCGTCAGCGCCAGCAGCGGCGCTAATAAAAACAGCCAGCCGCAGAGGTAGAGCAGGCGGTACGCCAACTGTTCAAGACCCGTCGCCGGGGGGCGCAGTTGCGCCGGCGCGGAGGCGGGACTGAGCCAGGACACTTTGCCGCAGAACGACACCAGCAGAAATGCGGAGCCGGCGATCAGCAACTGCACCCAGGCCAGCGCCAGGGCTTCGGAGATATTGAAGTCGTATTTCAGCGCCTGATAAATGGCTACTTCCAGAGTGGTGGCTTTGGGACCGCCGCCCAGCGCCAACACCACGGCGAAGCTATTGAAGCAAATGACGAAAATAAAGCCCAGCAATAGCCAGGTAGCGCTGTGCGCCGCCGCCCATTCCAGGCGCCAAAAACGCTGCGCGCGGGTGAATTTGAGCTGGCGCGCCAGACGCCAACTGGCGTCAGGAATGGATTGCAGGCGCAGATACAGGGTGCGCACCGCAAACGGCAGATTAAGGTAGATATGCGCGATCAGGATGCCGCTCAGGCCGTACAGGTTCCAGTCGTCTCCCAGCAAAGGGCTGAGACTGCCGGATCGACCCAGCAGACTGATGATGCCGGTGATCACGATCAACGTCGGCATCACAAAACAGAGTACGCACAAACTCAGAAACGCGCGTTTGTGCGTGCTGTCTTTGAGATAGCTGAGCGCCAACGCCATCGGCCAGGCCAGCGCTACAGAGAGCACTGCGCTCAACGTCGCCTGCAACAGGGTGAAGCGCAGGATGGCGAGAAAGTAGGGATCGCTGAAATAGCTCCAATCGAACTCACTGCGATTGAAACCGATCAGACCGCCGAAGGCCAGGGCCGTTGCGGCGGCGACCAGACACAGAGCGGGCCAGCCCGCCCATTTGCCTGTGGTGAATGCACCCAGCTTCATCAAAGTACAACCTGCATGGAAAAAGCTGACAAGTTAAGACAATAAATTAAAGTCGCGGCGGCGCTTATTGAGCGACGGCGCCGCGCCATTCTTTGATCCATGCTTTACGGTTTGCGGCAATATACTCTGGCGTCAGCTCAATGGGCTTCGGCTGAATCAGCGTATCGAAGGCTTCGGGCAGCTTGACTCCCTTGCGGACCGGCAGCATCCAGTTGGTCACAGGGATAACTTCCTGGGCTTCTTGAGAAATCAGAAATTCAAGAAAGCGATTGGCCAGTTCCTTTTTCTCGCTGTTCGCCGCGATGGCGGCGACTTCCACTTGCATTACATGGCCTTCGCTGAATAGCGCCGCCTTGTACTGCGATTTGTCTTCCGCCACTTGGTGATAGGCAGGGGATGTGCTGTAACTGAGAACGTAATCCGCATCGCCTTCCAGGAACATGCTGTAGGCTTCCCACCAGCCTTTGGTGACGGTGACCGTATGCTGCGCCAATTGCTTCCAGGCCTGTTCCGCCTGATCGCCGTACGCGCTTTTCATCCACATCATCATCCCCTGGCCCGGCGTGCTGGTGCGCGGGTCCTGGTAAATCACGGAGGCGGAGGAGTTCACCAGCTCCTGCAGAGATTGCGCCGGCTGTTTGATTTTCTGGCTGTCGTAGATGAATGAGAAATAACCGTAATCGAAAGGTACGAAGTCTTTATCGCTCCATTTCAGCACTGGCGTCAGGGCGTCAAAGGCGACCGAGTGCGGTTGCACCAGACCTTCTTTGCGGGTTTCTTCTATCAATCCGGTGTCCAGGCCCAGCACCACATCCGCTTTGGCGTTCTTGCCTTCGATGCGCAGCCGGTTGAGAATGCTGACCCCGTCTTCCAGGGCGACGAATTTAAGGTCGCACTGACAGGTGGCTTCGAAGCTTTTTTCCAGCGCAGGTCCGGGCCCCCACTCGCTGACGAAGGAGTCGTAGGTGTAGACCGTCAGCTCTTCCGCAGCGCTCGCGCTGGCGGCGAAAGTCGCGACAGAAACGGCGATAAGCGTGCGGGCGGCGCGGGATACGGATGCAGTATGATGAAACAGGTTGTACATGGAAGCTCCTCTAAACAGCGAGGCGCGGAAGCGGCGGCTTGATCCAGGAAGCGATCAGCCGGCCTCATTTCCTACGCCAGCATTAACTGGATCAGGTTCTACGGGTACACTCTCAGCCTGACTGGCGTGTGTTCGAGCGCAATGGCGCATCGAATAAACGCAGTGGAGTCAGGCGCCCCGATGAGACTGCCCGGATTCTAACCAAAAGCGATGGGACAATCTACGCGGACGCGGGATATTTTGCAGTGAGGAAACTCTGTCTGCGGTTGCCTGATGCGAGTAAACCTTAACAAGGAGTCAAGACAGGATGGCGTTTACAAAGATGGAAACCGAGCGTTTGACGCTGCGGGTGGTGAGTCCGGAAGACGGGCCGCTGCTGAACCAGACGATAATAGAGTCTCTGGATCAGTTGCAGCCCTGGCTGGACTGGATGACGCCGCCGCCGAGCGTGGAGGAGACGGTTCGCTGGTGCCGGCAGGCTTACGCACGCTATCTGCTGGAGGAAGAGGTGAATCTGATGCTGCTGCGCAAGGAAGACGGCGCATTGGCGGGAGTGTGCGGTTTGCGTAAAGCCAACGCCGCTTTGCGACATCATGAAGTGGGGTATTGGGGGTCGGCGCGCCTGCAAGGCGCTGGTTATATGACTGAGGGTGTGAAGGCTTTGGCGGAGTATGCGCTACTTGAGCTGGCGGCCAGCCGGGTTTATCTGACTACGGACGAACGCAATCTCAGCAGTCGCAAGCTGGCTGAGCGCGCCGGATTTCAGCTTGAGGGCGTGTTGCGCAACGAGCGCATGGATAACCAGGGACAGTTTCGTCACACCTGCGTGTACGCGAGAATTGCGGCAGGAAACTGGACTACCCATTAACCTGTAATACCCACAATCATTGAGAACGGCATGAGCGATATCCTGCAGCCACAAGACCCCACACAACGCCCGTTTGTTACGGAGCGACTGCGGGCGGCTGACGCCTTTCTGGGGGCGGAGATGGACTGGCGGCTCATGCTGGCGTCAGGGCACAGCAATATGCTGTTTCGAGCGCAAGGGCCGCAAGGCGATTTGGTGCTGCGTATCAACGCCAGCTCGCTGCGCGCCTTTGGCGTTGATCGGCGGCTTGAGGCGGAGGTGCTGCAACTGATCCAGAGCGCTGGCTGGGCGCCGAGAGTGCTCTGTAACGCGTGGCGGGAAGGTTGGCTGTTGATGACGCATCATGGCTCCAGCCTGACCGAAGCCGGCGATCAGGACGTCGCCTCGCAACAGACCCTCAGGCAGTTACTGGCGTTCGTCGCAGATCTGCAGTGTATCACCGAAGGGCCAGCATTTGATTACCAGGCTTTGATGGCGCTCTATCGACGTCGTCTACAGGAGCGCGCCGCTGCGGCTGCACATCAGGCCTGTCTGCAGCAACTGGAAGATGCGTTTTCCGCTATCCCCAACGACACCATGGCGCTGACCCACCATGATCTGCACTCAGGCAACCTGTGTCTGGATCAAGGACAGCTGATCGTACTGGACTGGGAATATGCCGGCTTGGGCTGGCCCTGGCTGGACATGGCCTCGCTCCTGCAACACCACGACCTGGAAGCGGATGACCTATACGCCTTGCCCGCCTGCGCCAACTTGAGCGCAACGGAAATCGAACAGCGACTGCAACTTGCCGCGCATATCAATCAACTCCTTGAGCAACTTTGGTTTGCGGTGAGAGAGGAGCAAACTGGGTGATTGATTTTATCCTTTTTGAACTTCGCCAAATAAAACCTGGACCAGCCCGGCCACTAAAGTGACTCCAAGACATACGCATGCCCAACTCAGACGCATATGCAAAAACAAGTATTTCAAAGAGCGAGGGGAGGGTTAAAGTTGTCCTTACCGCAGATATTTTCCGTCGACTCTAATAAGTTATAGACGCATCCTGAGACCCGAAGTCTGACTCTTTCTCTTCTTCCTGGCCTTTTCCTTCATTCTGTTCAGCTGTGGCGGGCGCATGCAGCGGTAGCTCTATTTTGACCACACAGCCGTGTCCAACGGCGCTGGAGATGTTGATGGTTCCTCCCAGCACGTTGGTGACCAGTTGGTGCGTCAGGTGCAATCCCAGGCCGGTGCCGCCCTGGTTGCGTTTGGTGGTGAAGAAAGGGTCGAAGACTTTGGGCAGGTTTTCCGGCGGGATGCCGGCGCCGTTGTCCCGGACTTCTATTTCAGCAACCTGATCGTTGCGGCGTTGAGCAGAGAGCCAGACTCTGCCTTGCGGCATCTCCTGAAACGCGTGTTTCATGGAGTTGTTGACCAGATTTTCCAATACTTGGCTCAATGCGCCGGGGTAGCTGTCCAGCTCCAGACCTGGATCAATATCCGTCACCAGTTGGTGTTCTCTCTTGTGAATACGCAGCCAGGTGGTCAGCAGCATGTCCTCAATCAATCCTTTTAGTGAGAATATTCTTCGTTCCGCGCCGGCGCGGTCAGTGGCGAGCTGTTTAAAGCTGTGCACCAATTGCGCCGAGCGGTTGAGGTTGCTGAGGATGATGCCTGAGCCTTGTTCGAAGCGGCTAAAGTAGTCGTTCATATCCGAGCGACGCAGACCGCGTGCGAAGGCTTCTTTTAACTCTTCCGCTTGCCGCTGCATGGACGACAGCGTCACCAGGGAGGCGCCGATAGGCGTATTGAGTTCATGGGCGACGCCGGCCACCATCATCCCCAGGGATGACAGTTTTTCCGCTCGAACCAGTTCGTCCTGAGTGCGCATCAGGTTGTCCAGCGATTCTTGCAACAGGGTATTGGCGTGCTCCAGCTCGCTGCTCCGCACTCTCAGTTGAGCGTTAAGCGTGTCTCGTACGGCGTCGGCTTTGGCGATGCGGATGGAGGCAAAAAACAAAATCACCCAGAGCGCGATGATCAACCCAAGGGTGGTGGCGAGCGCTTCCCTCTGTAGCGCTGAGATAGCGGCGGCGTCCACATTTATTACCAGTTTCCAGTATTGGTCGCTCTTGCCCCGGTTCGAGGTGGGCGAGAACGTTGTGAACAACCAGAGGCCGTCATCATCCGTAAAGGTCCCGTAGTTGGTGTTGATGATGCGATTCCACCCTTCAGGATGCCGGGCGCCAAAGCGCAGTTCATTGCGCTTGAACATGAAGCCCCACTCGTCTTTGGAATTATTGCTTAGCAGCCAATATCCATCGGAATTCAGCAGGTGAAGGCGCATGCTGGAAAGCAGATGTAAATTGCGCAGGGCTTGCAGCATCAAATTGGCTTTGTAGTTCAATACTACCAGACCGTTGTGCTCGCCATGGCCTTTATGAATAGGGGAGACCGCGCGAAGCACAGGGTTATGCGGAATCTGGATCGCGCCATGCTCGACATTTAGGTCCAATGGAGAGAAGTAGATTTCTTCCGGGTTCAGCGCCATGCCGGAGATGAAATAGTAACGGTTACTTTTTTCCTGCAACTGTTCTTCGGGAATGCGTATCGCCTGAGCGCCGAACATTTCTATGCGCACTAACTCAGTGCCGTCAGGGCCCAGCCAGCGTACTTGGTCGTAGATGCCGGAGGCTTCTGAAAAGTCCTGCAACAAGGTTGCGGCGTTTTGTTTATTTTCCGGCGTCGCGTTGCGAAGCGCTTTATTGTGCGCCAGGAAGCGAATGTCCGTAGCCAGATCGCCGAAGTTTCTCGCCATTGTCTCGTAGGCTGAGCTGAGCGATCCGGAAGCGGTCTCCTGCAAGGGAGACAGCTTATTATCCAGCAGGTAGTCGTACAGAAAGAAGGAGAGGGCCAGCAGCAGAATGCTCCAGGGCGCGATGAAATTCAGCAGGCGTTTGCGAATGCGGTAGAGGGAGGGCTCCTGGATAGTCATAAGGTTTGCGTCAGCGTCGTTGAGCCAGCCATTGCAGCAGGTCGTCCACCACCATCGGACGGGCGTACAGATAACCCTGCACGTTCCTGCAACCGTTGTCGAGCAACCATTGCGCCTGTTCCTTGGTTTCTACCCCTTCAGCGATAATGTCGAGATTGAAGCTTTCCCCAAGCTGGATAACCGTTTTGGCGATCGCGGCGGCGCCTTTGTCAGTAGTGACTTTATCAATGAATGATTTATCGATCTTCAATCTGTCCACCGCAAGGCGGCTCAGATAAGCCAAGGAAGAAAAGCCGGTGCCGAAGTCGTCTATGGCGACGGCGACGCCAATTTCCCGCAGACGCTCCAATTTATCCCGCACCAGTGAGAAGTTATGCATGACCGTGGACTCGGTGATCTCGACTTCGATTTGCTGGGGGCTGACGCCAACAGCCTCTGCGCTGCGGATGAGAGTGTCCACCATATCGTCCTGTTCGAACTGAATGACGGAGTAGTTCACGCCAATGCGAATATCGCGGTAACCGGCGTCCTGCAAGCGATGGCAGGCGGCGCAGCCCTGCGTGAGAATCTGTTGCCCCAGAGGCAGGATCAGGCCGGTGGTTTCCGCCAGAGAAATAAACTGATCCGGCCGGATATGGGCGCCGTCCTCCATGCGCCAACGCGCCAGCACTTCGACCCCGGTGACTTGATTGGTTTCTATGTCCACCTGCGGTTGCAGCACGGCGAAGATACTCTGTTTGGTCAACGCGTCCTGCAGCGCCTGTAGCAGGTGAAAGCGGCTGGCAGCGGCGGCTTCGGCTTCCGGATCATAAGTGGAATGCTGGCGAATGCCGCGTTTTTTCGCCTGCTTCAAGGCGATGCCGGCGCGAGTGATAACCTCCGGCGGCGAGCTGTCAGGATGATTGAGCGGATAGATCACGGTGCTGATGTTAAGCAGCTTTAAACTTTTTTCGCTGACGGAGAGACCATTGAACAAGCCGTCCAACTTGTCGACGGAGACTTCTTCGACGCTTCCCAGCACCGCGAACAAATCGTCTTTGACCCGGGAAACCTGAACGGTTCCCTTGAAGGCGTCCTTGAGCCGGCTCGCCACCAATTTCAAAACCGAGTCGCCGTAGCGCGCGCCCAGTACAGTGTTGATGCTGGCGAAACCGTCTATATCCACCAGCATCAGCTGATATTGGTTTCTGTCCGTGCGGGAGAGAATTTGGCTCAGTCTGCGCAGCAGCGCATTGCGATTGGGGATACGCAGAGTGTCGTCTTCATAGGCCAGGCGCTCCAGTCGGTTGAACAAGGAGACGTTTTGCAAGCCATTGGCGATATTCAGGCTGAATACACGAATCAGCTCCTGCTCGGTAGAGTCGAGGGAGTGGCCCGTTTCAATGTAGGCCGCGTAATCGGCGGCGCCGATAGGATCAAGGAAAAACAGGCAGGTGTAGTCTGCCTCGTGAATGGACTTGCGTGTCTGCAGACACCGGTTCAGGTGCTCTCGCACGTTGGGCTCTTCAAACTCCATCAGGGTTTTGCCGATGCAGTTGGAGTAAATCCCCGCCGCGCCGATGATGTAGCTTTCCCGACTTTCAGGCTTGGAGGTCGTATACGCTTTGGCGCACACCAGCCCGTCAGGGGGCAGCCCCAAGAGTTTGGCCAGTTCCGCCAGCATGCGCGCAGAAAATTCCTGCAGGTTTTTGGCGGAATAAACGGAATCACTGGACTCGGCGATCAACTGCAGACCCCGTTTCGCCCGCGCAATTTCCCGAATCTGGATATAAGAGCGGGCGCAACCGGTCAACACGGTTTGCAGCCGCGTGTCGGTCAGCTCGGATTTGGTCCAGTAATCATTGATATCGTACTCTTTCATCACGTCCAGCATGGGCGCCATACCGGGCTGTCCTGTCAGCAGCACCAAACGGATCTCCGCGTTGCCGAGCACTTCGCGGATGGCGCGTACGAGACGGAGGCCCGCGTCGTCAGTCTCCATCACCACGTCTATCAAGGCGATAGCGATATCGGCGTGTTCCGACAGCAGCTTGGAGGCTTCCGCGTAACTGTAAGCGCGTAGTAGCTGGATGCGGCGATCTAAAATATTCAGGCCGGCGAGTGCGAACTCTGTAGAGCGTTGATAGTTGAAGTCGTCATCGACGGTGAGCACCTTCCAGGCTTCCCGCGTAGTTTGCTCCGGTAAGTCCGGCTCATCTTGCGCGAAGCTGATGACATCGTCGTCCATCGGCATGGTTTCCATAATGTCCTTCCGTTCTATATACCCCTGTCAACTTGGTCCCGACCTTGTCAACGTTTGGCTGGAAGGCGCGTCATTCAAGGGATGCGCGCGAGGAACAGCCTTGAAAAAAGCGGATATTTTGAAGATAGAAGCGCGGAGTCCCACTGTCAACACAGGATGTGACAGTGCCTTATAATTTAATCAATCCGTCTTATATTCAAATCGTTTGCAGCGTATTCTGGCTAAGGTTTTTTCTATCTCAATGGATGGACGCATGATTACTCTCTATCAGTTCCCTATTTCTCATTTCTGTGAAAAAGCGCGCTGGGCGCTCGACTATAAAGGGCAGGAATATGAGGTGAAAAACCTGATGCCCGGGGCGCATATTAAAGCCATTAAAAAAATGGCGGGGAAGTCCACGGTTCCGGTCATTGAGCATGACGGAAAAATTGTGCAGGGCTCGGCGGAAATCATTAATTATCTTGATGGCCTATCGTCGGAGAGACCTTTGACGCCGGTGGAGCCGGGAGCAAGATCCGCCGCCCTGGAGTGGGAAAAATATCTGGACAGGGAAATTGGCGTCTCTATCCGCTGTTATTGTTACCACTATTTATTGACGCGTCCGGATCAGGTGATTCCCATGCTGGCGCATCGCGGACCCTGGTATGGCAAGTGGGTGTTGCGTCTCGGCTTCGGCAAGTTAAGCAAGATCATGCGCAAGCACATGCGTATTAATGATGAAACGGCGGCGGACTCATTGCGTCGCATTCAGGCGGCGCTGGCCCGTATCAATGAACGAGTGGGGAACGACGGTTATCTGGTGGGAGACTATTTTACTCGGGCGGATCTGACCGCCGCGGCATTGTTGACGCCGTTTCTGCAGCCGGAATCCTTCGATATCCCGTGGCCGCAGGACCCGCCGCCGGCGCTGGCGCAAACCGTCAAAGTGCTGGAGCCGCAGCTACAATGGGCGCGGCGGATCTACGCCCGTTATCGTTGATCCATCAACTGGCGGCTCCAGAGCTTTCAAGGCGCTGCTTCAGGCTTTGCAGTCCCTCTTCGTACATGGGCCCCAACAACCTTTCCAGTAGCAGGCCGATATAACGGTTGAACAGGTTGAAGCCGTGTTTGGCGCCGAAGCCCCAGGTGACTCTCACTCCCGTGTCGGCGGGTTGCAGGCGGTAAAACGCAGATGCCTGACCGTTATCGCCAAAATCCAGCGCCACTTGAATTTCCTCCATCTCTTTGACGGCGACAATTTCCTGATAACCCTGACCCACTTTCGGGTCGTCGCTGCGCCAGCTCATCCTGGCGCCTACGCCGGACTGCGGCCCTGAAAACTGGTATTGGGCGTTGGGGTCCAGCTTTGCCCAGGGCGACCAGTCGTTAAAGTTGCGGTAGCTATTGAGGAAATCAAACACCTGCCGCTGCGGTGCGTTAATCACCACACTGCGTTCGACATGAGTGGAGTCGGGTAGAAAAAAACCGACGACAATGGCCAATACAATGACGCCAAGCAGGGTTTGCCCAGTGGATTTAAGCGCTTTCTTCATGGAGGTTTTCTCAATTTATTTATTATTGGGCGGAAGCGTGTGGCGACGCCCACTGCAATGTAGCCCCTGGCGTCAGCTTTGCCAAGATGCTGTGAGCCCGGTTTAAACCGGGGATAAATATTCGGTTTTTCATTCAGTTAAGGTTCACGTTAGCCGGCTTATCGTAACAACTGTGATCGATAGACCTGCGAGGAATTAAAAATGAAAAAGTTACCGATGTTGTTATTGACCCTGGGGCTGGCGATCGCCGGCGCATCCACTTCCGCTGTGGCGCATGACGGCGGACGTCACGACGGTCAGCGTTACGATAACCACCATAACCATGGTCATCACGATAACCGTCGTCATCGTGGCGGACATCATAAGCATCATAATCGTCACTACCACCATCGTCGTCACCATCACCGTCATCATCGTTATTACAGACATCATGACGACCGTAGATGGGATGATCGCTACAGCTACTACAACCAACGCCGCTACAACGATGACGGCATTGTCGTAGTCTTTCCTATCAAGTAAGCATTGCGGACAGCAGGACGAGGCCCGGAGACGCAGCGGCATAGCGCTGACTCCGGACTCTCATGAATGGATTTAAACCGTCACTGGCGGCGTTCAGCCGAACGCCAGCATCTTGACTGCGGCGATCGCCGCCATGCCCCGTATCAACCATTTAAACTGGTTGATGTTCAGCTTTTTCAGCAGCCAATAGCCTGCCAACGATCCAACCAGTAGTCCCGGCAATCCGGCAAGACTGCGCAGGATGATCTCCTCATTCAGAAATCCCGCCGCCATCAGCAATGGAACCTTGGCGCTGTTCAGGATCATGAACGCCCACGCCCGAGTTCCCACATACGTTTCCTTGGACAGACGCTGCTCCATCAGATACAGGCTGAGCAGAGGACCGGCGGCGTTCGCGGTCATGGTGACGAATCCGGACAGCAACCCCATGGCCTGGGTGGCCGCCGGATGTCGCATGAGGGCGGAGGGGCGATAATCCAGCCAAAGCCCCAGAGCCAGGATCAACACAATCATGGCGCCGAGTAACAGGGTGAACTGTTCTGGATTGATGCTGGACAATAACCAGATGCCCAGACCTATGCCGATCATGGCCAGAGGCAGCAGACGCAGCACGATGGGCCAGGAGGCGTGTCGGCCATAGCTTTTCACCGCCAGAATATCCGTTGCGATGTACATGGGAATCAAAATCCCCAGCGCTTCGGGGCCGGGATAGGCGATAGCGATAATCGGCAGGATGAGCAGCCCCATGCCGCCAATGGAGAACTTGGAAAAGCCGGTGATAAACCCGGCTGCGAGAATGCAGAAGAATGCGGTATCAAAGTCCATACAACCCTCTCAGATCTTGACGGGGCAAGCTTACTCCGTTATATGAACGCAAAATAACGATATATATCGCTCAAGTTGATCGATGCTATCGATTGGTATTGTGGTTTAAATTGGCGGGACTTTCAGGGGAGATCGAGCATGACCAATGAGCAGTTACGCGCATTCGTTGGCGTGGTGGAGCATGGCAGTTTTCGCGCCGCGGCGGCGGCTCTGTTTAAAACACAGTCTACGGTCAGCGCCGCGGTGGCGGCCCTGGAGCAAGAGTTCGATTTGCAGTTGTTCAGCCGTGAAACCTATCGACCGACGCTGACCATTGAAGGCAAGGCATTGTTCCGGGAAGCCAAGGCGCTGCTGTCCAAAGCCCATGATCTGGAAATGCTGGGCCATCGTCTGGCCCAGGGCAAAGCGCCGGAGCTGTCCATTTCCCTGAGCGCCATGTGCGCGCATTTGCCGGGGTTGGATACCTTGAAAGCGTTCGCTAAAAAACGTCCTGAGATGCGCCTGCATTTGCATACGGAGCACTTGTCCGGAGTGTTGGAGCAACTGCTGCTGGAAAAAGCGGAAGTGGCCATTGGTCCCCAGGTCGGTCTGGATGATCGCTATGAGTTTACCGAGGTGGCGAAAGTCACCCAGGTCACAGTCGCAGCGCCAGGCTTTGTCGAAGCCGGCGCGGACGGTGTGGTGCGTCATGCGCAACTGCGCAATCGGCCGCATATTCTGATCGCCGACAGCGGCTCCCTGGCGCCCTTTGATCATGTCAATGTGATTCCCGGCGGCCATCGCTGGTATGTGAATGACTTCCTGATGAAAAAGGGACTGCTTCTGTCTGGGATGGGCTGGGCGCGGATTCCCCTGCATATGGTGGACGCCGAGTTGGAGCGGGGGGAACTGACGTTTCTGCAGGTGGAGAACTTCCCCTCGCGCAGTTTGGTTCCCATTTATCTCATTCGCTTGCGCAATCAATTGTTATCGCCGCTGGCGCAGGAATTCTGGGATGAAATGTTGGGCGCTTCGCTTTGACATTACCCGGACTCTGTCCAATAGTTATCAATTAACTGAGGGCGCTTCGTATTGGATGGCGCTTGGGGGCGGCGAGGATAACAATAAGGGTCCATCCGTGTTTTTCTGCTTGGGATAAGCAAAAACGCCATGAAAGATACGTGCGTATATATCATCGAAGATGACCAGATGCAGGCGGATCTGCTGTCGGCGATTCTGGAATCCTATGGTTACCAGTCCAAAGCCTACGGCAATCCGAAAGCGTTTTTATCTGAGTTCCGCAATGATCACAATTGCGTGATTCTCTCCGATATCATGATGCCGGACATGACGGGGCTGGACTTGCTGAACAGGATGTCCGAAACCGGTTACCTGCCGCCGTTGATATTGATGACTGCCTACTCCACGGTGCCGGTGGTGAAAGAAGCGTTGCAGGGCGGCGCTTTTGATTTTCTGCTCAAACCCATCAGCATTACTGACGTCGGGCCGTTGCTGGAAAAGGCCGTGGCCCACGAAAAACTGCACCGCGAACGCTATAAGAAACGCCTCGACATTCAGCACTCCATCGCCCAGCTGACCGCTCGTGAGAAACAGATTTACGATCTGCTGTTACAGGGACTCAGCACCAAGGAGATGGAGGCCAGACTGTTTATCAGTCCCCGCACTATTGAGACGCATTGCCGCAACGTGTTGGCGAAGTTTGACGTCTCCTCCATCAAGGATCTGCTGGTCAAAGTGCTGCCCTTGGCGGCGGAGAAGAATGGCGTAAGCTGACTGGCTCGCGTTTTGCCCCGCCAACCTGCTGCGCGCGTCTTGTCCCATGGCCGCCTTGCATCCTTTGACGCTGGCGACCAGCGTCTCCTCGGTTAAGTATTACTACTGAGAACCTACCTGATATTTCAGTAAGCGTACGAATCCTTTTGCCTGGGCAAAGTGCGTATTCTGTGCCTATAAAGTTCAGGAGGGTTTATGTCAGCAAATCGAGTAGTTTCCCTGGTCGCAGTCAACACGCCACAAGACGAGCTGGAACGCAGCAGACAAAAGATTGCCGAGTTGGAGCAAAGCCTCGCCAGTGTGAATCAAATGGCGATGGGGTTGTTGCGCTCCAACAGCTTCCTGGGCGGTATGATTGAATTCTTCGAGCGCTGCTCGGAAAGTCGCGATCCTTCAGAGATTGGCGTAGCGATGGAAAGTGCGTTGAGCGGTTATCAGCTCCCTTACGTATTTATTCTCAACCTGCCTGAGCAGCACTATGTGTTCGGCGGTAAAAGCTACGTCACCAATCTGCAGTTCGACGTGATCACCACACTGACGCTACAGCGCGAGCGCATTGTGCACTTTGACCAATACACGCTGATTAATTTTCCGTACTTCTCGATCTGTCTGACCATGACGGTGGAGGAAAAAGAGGCTCATTTGGACGATCTTACCCGTTTGGCGCAAGTAGCGAACTACGTGCTGGCTGATCTGGTGAGGGAGACGCAGGAGAAAATGGTGCGTCAGGGCATCATGCAACGGGCGGTGCGGCGTACGGAGGCGTTGCTGGACAACATCATGAAGATGGTGCTGGACTGCGGCGCGCACTCCATTCAGAGCTTTTCGGATCTGAAGTGGACGATTCAAAGCTCCATCATGGGCCTGGATCTGGATATGGAAGCGGAACAGAGTATTTTCAATATCGTCGATCAATTGGTGGAACAATTCGAGCACCAACAAACCTCCACCCGAATCATTGAAAACTATATCCGCTCGGTGAAGGAAAGTTTGTCGCAGCTCAATGCTGGCTGTGCCGGAGAAACGAAATGAACGCAGAGAAGCTTATGACCATAAACGAAGGGGCCTTCGCCGCTGATGTTGTCAGAAGTAAGTTTTTGGAACATCTCGCCGACAGCATGTCCCTGATTAGCGCCAGCGGTTCCCGGTTGCATTGCGCCAGTCTGATGGAGACTTCCCGCATGATAGTCATGATGCGGGATATCGCCAGCGGCATCGTCGCCACGGCGGAAAGCCAGGGGCTACCCACCATTGCAGAGTGCGCTCTGGAATTACAGCGCTGGTGTCGGCTGGCGCTGCATAACGAAGATCTGGAGGTCATGCGCTGTCTCATCCCCCAGATCAAGGCGGCGGGATATGAGCTTGGCCGTGAAGCGGAACGGCTGTGCAGCAACAAGGAGTGGAAGGCCAGCAGAAGAGATTGATCCCTCCCGTCGCGGCGTTCGCGCTGCGGCTATTCCCTGTCTATACTCCCTAGCATTCATTCCTGTTTCTTCGTCCAGCCAGCTATTTTCCTGACGCCGGACACGAATCTGAAGCGATAGTTCAGCAGTTTGCGACTCGGGGAGTCTATGAAGGTTTGTCCCATTTGCAGTACGGATTTTCCCCAGGGCGATTACTGTCCCGCCGATGGGGCCACATTGGTGGATAAGCAGCGCCGCGATCCCCTTATCGGCAAAATGCTGAAGGACATGTATCGCATTGAATCCCGTCTGGCGGAAGGCGGCATGAGTCTGGTCTATGTGGCCCGCCAGTTATCGCTGGACCGTCTGGTAGTGGTCAAACTGCTGCGGGCGGGTATGGACGATCATGACTTTATCCAGCTGTTTTTCCGTGAAGCCCGCATCGCCAGCCAATTGAATCACCCCAACGTGATGCATGTGATCGACTTCGGCAACACCGACGACGGCATGATGTATCTGGTGGTGGAGTACCTGCGCGGAGAGAACCTGTCCGAACTGGTGGAAAAACGCAGCGGGCTGCCGCTGGAAAACGTGGTGTGGCTGCTGGAGCAGATCGGCGCCGGTTTGCAGGCTGCGCATCAGATGAACATCGTGCACCGTGACCTGAAGCCTGGCAACATCATTGTCGCAAGAGTTTCCGGCGACCATTCCGTCGCCAAGCTGCTGGACTTCGGCATCAGTAAGCCGCTGGGAGAAGGAGATCTTAAATACACCCGCCTGGGCATGGTGATGGGAACGCCTGGCTATTTGGCGCCGGAACAGATTGAAGGCGCGCGCAATATCGACAAACGCGCCGATATCTACGCCCTGGGCGCCATTCTTTATTACTGTATTACTGGCGAACGCCCTTATACCGGCGAAAGCCCTCAGGACATCATGAACCGGCAATGCGCCGGACCGCCGCCGGCGCTGCGGGAAAACCGCTTGACCGACGCCCGCAATAAAGCCCTGGAGCCGGTGATTCTGAAGGCCATGGCGCTGCGACCGGATGATCGCTATCCCGACGCGCAGGCGATGGTGCGGGATATCCAAAACCGCGCTCACGCCGCCATTACGGAATATTCCAAAGCCATGGAGATGGCGCCGCCTAATCCGGACGTCTATCAGTTCATTTTCTACGGCGAAATTCGCGGCGATGTGGCGTTGCAGGATACCCAGGAAAAGCTGAAAGCAGCGCTGGGGTTGAGCGACGCCGCCTGCGCCCGTTTGTTCAGCGGTAAGCGGGTGGTGGTGAAGAAGAATCTCAGCCTGGGCAAGGCGAAAAAGTACGACGAGGCGTTTCAAGCCGCCGGCGCTCTAGGGCAGATCGAGGAAATGGACACCGCCACCCGCATCGATCCTGCGCATAACATGGATGAACGCTCCATGAGTCAGCCCATTGTGGTGGCGGCCTCCACCTTGGCGGAGCCTATGCATCTGGGCTCACAACCGCCGCCGTTCGGAGTGCAAGGGTATACGCATCCTGTGGCGCCGGTGCTGGATGAAGATCAGGCCACAACCGTGGTGGGGCCGGGAACGCCGGCGCCGATGGCCCCCGGCGTTGCGACGGCGCCTGGCCAGAGCGCCCGGCGTCGCGCGCCGCTTTGGTTGAGCTTGACAGCACTGATGTTCGTCCTGCTAGGGGTGGGCTACGCCATCCCTGTCGTGCGTTACAGCGTGGCGGACGGATATGCGGAGTTAACCGGCTGGCAGGCGCCCCGCGGCGTCAGTGAAAACCGGGTGGCGCTGGGAATGAGCGCGGCCTTCAGCGGCGGCGCCAGGGAGCTGGGTCGCGCCATGCAGTTGGGCGTCGACGTGCGTATTCGCGAAATTAACGAGAAGGGCGGCATCCACGGACGCTATATCGAACTGCGCGCCCTGGACGATGGATATGAACCTGCGGCGGCGCACCAGAACGTCGAGAAATTTATGCAACCGGACGGCGTATTCGCCATGCTGGGCAATGTGGGAACGCCTACGGCGGAAACGATATTGCCGGTGGCCCTGAAGGATAGAACCATCGTGTTCGGCACCTTCTCCGGCGCGGCTCTGCTGCGGAAAAGTCCGCCAGAGCGATACGTGTTCAACTATCGCGCCAGTTACGAAGATGAAACCAGCGCCTTGATTCGCTACTTCATCGAAGAACAGGACGTCGACCCCAGAATGATCGCCGTGTTCTATCAGGATGACGGCTACGGGCAGGACGGTTTGAAAGGAGTGGAGGATGCGCTGTCGGATTACGGCGTGCGTCCCCATGAAATCGCCAAATTCAGCTATCAGCGTAATACGGCGCAGATTGAAGGCGCGGCGCAGGGCATGTTGAGTCGGCTGAGCGATATACAGGCGGTGGTGGCCATCAGCACTTACACCGCTAGCGCACGCTTGACCAAACGTCTGCGTCAGGCCGGATTCACCGGGCCTTTCGCCAATGTTTCCTTCGTCGGGGCCAGAGCCCTGGCGGAGCAATTCAAAGAGTTGGGTATGGAGTACGGCGAGGGCGTGGTGGTGTCACAGGTGGTGCCGCCGTTTGATTCCTATGCCACCGGCGTGCTGCGCTATCGAGAGGCTTTGAGCCGTTTTTATCCCAACGAGCAGCCGGATTTTATTTCTCTGGAGGGCTACATTGTGGCGACCTTGTTTTTCCATGCGTTGGAGCAGGCGGGTCGACACTTTGATACCGAATCACTGGTGGACACGCTGGAATCCTTTGACGGCGTGGACCTGGGCATCGGGGAGACGATCAGTTTCCATGCCTCTGATCACCAGGGCAGTCATCGGGTATGGGGAACCCAGTTGAATCGCGATGGAGCGTTTGAGGCGGTCAGGCTCAGTAAGAAAGAAACGCTGTAGCCCGGCCATTCCGACATCATCTCTGCGGCGTCCGATGCGGCTGGATGAAGGATGCGCCAGACCGGGCCGTGCGCTGCGGACTCAGCATGAGGCGAAGCGAAATGAGCGGCGTAACAGCGAAATCTTTATGGGTCGCCATGGGGCTCTACTGCAGTCTGTGCGCGACCTCCGCCACGGCGGTGGAAGTTCAGCAAAACCAGTTGTACGAAGGCGGAACCCTGATTGAGTCCGGCTCGCTGGGTTTGTCGTTTAAGATTCCTGATGGCTGGCAGGGCGCCTGGCCGGCGGGCTCGGAACTCTTCGTGCTGGAATCCCAGGCGTTGAAAGCCAATATCTTCGTGTATATCGACCAGTCCGGCGAGCAGGCGTTGATGCAACAAATGGCGCAACCGGTGCCGTTGGACGCTTCCGTTATCCTGTACCCCAAAAGCGCGCCGCAAAAACGCAATGGTCGCCTGACGGCGGATTACAGCATCGGCAATATGCCCAACATGGAAGGCCGCATCAGCGCCGTCACCGGTAAAGGCTCCACCTCCGTGGCGTTGATCGCCGTTGCGGATCAGAGCACCGCCGCACAGGTCTGGAAAGTGGCGGAGACAGTGGCCTCATCGGTTAAATTCTCCGCGCCAAAACCCTTGGCGCAAGGCGGGGGGGATGGCGGCTGGAGCACCTACATGCGAGGACGTCATATCGTGCGCTATTACTCCGGATCCGGTTATCACGAAGAAGAGCACATCTGGTTGTGCAGCAATGGCGAGTTCTATCGCTCCGGCAACAGTGGGGGCTATGGCGGCGGAGCCAGCGGCGCTACTGGCAGTCAGGGCTCGGGTAAATGGGAAGCCCAGGGGGCGCTGAACGCCCAGGGCAGGTTAATTCTGCAATACGGCCCCGGCTACAGCATGCAGGGCAGCACGCCGGGCTTTGACTGGAATGAATCCGGCCCTGGTGGAGAGCGCGTCACCTTCACGCTGGCGCTGGCTAACAACAAGTTATATCTGGATGGAACCCAGTGGCTGCGGGATGGCAATAATCGCTGTCAGTAATAGTGGGAGAAACTAATAGGGGTAACAAAGAACAAGAGGGAGCGACGCGGTCGCTCCCAGGGCAAAGCTTAGGAAGCTCAGTCTGACCAGTTCAGAATGACTTTACCGGATTGACCACTGCGCATGGCGTCAAAGCCTTGTTCGTAGTCGGCGTATTCGAAGCGGTGGGTGATGATCGGTTCAATGTCCAATCCCGCCTCCAGCATCGCCAGCATCTTGTACCAGGTTTCGAACATCTCACGGCCGTAGATGCCTTTGATCTGCAGCGCCTTGAGCACGATTTTGCTGAGATCCAGCTCCGCCGGCTTGGAGGGCAGGCCCAGCAGGGAAATGCGTCCGCCCATCATCATTACGTCCAGCATATCGTTGAGGGCGGAAGGAATGCCGCTCATTTCCAGGCCCACATCGAAGCCTTCCTTCATTTTCAGTCGTCCCATGACGTCGCGCAGAGACTCCCGTTGTGCGTTCACCGGCTCCACATCCGCAACCTTGGCCGCCAGCTCCAGGCGATAGTCATTGATGTCGGTGATGACTACCTTGTGAGCGCCGGCGAAGCGCGCCACTGCGGCGGCCATAATGCCGATAGGTCCCGCGCCGGTGATGAGCACGTCCTCACCCACCAGATCATAGGCCAGGGCCGCATGCACAGCGTTGCCCAGCGGGTCCAGGATCGCGCCAAGCTCAAGGCTCACTGCGTCTGGCAAAGGCACAACGTTGAACGCTGGCAGACGCAGGTACTCGGCGAAAGCGCCGGGCAGATTCACGCCGATGCCTTTGGTGTCCGGCGCCAGATGGAAACGTCCTGCGCGGGCGTTGCGGCTGAGCATCCCTACCACGTGACCCTCACCGGATACGCGCTGTCCGATATGCAGGCCGTCCACGTGACTGCCGACTTCCACTATCTCGCCACTGTATTCATGGCCGGTGGTCAAGGGGACGGGAACGTTGTTGCGCGCCCAGTCGTCCCAGTTATAGATGTGAATGTCAGTGCCGCAGATCGCGGTGCGCTTGATTTTGATGATCACGTCGTTCGGCCCGCATTCGGGGATCGGCTGCTCTTGCAGCCAGAGTCCGGGAGCGGATTGCGCTTTGACCAACGCCTTCATGGTTGACGACTGCATGGTTCAGCCTCCAATAACCCCAAGTTGTTGACCGACGCGGGTGAAGGCGGCCACCGCCTGCTCCAGTTGTTCGCGAGTCAGCGCCGCGTTCATCTGGGTGCGGATGCGCGCCTGACCTTGCGGCACCACCGGATAGAAGAATCCCGTGACGTATACCCCCTGCTCATACAACGCTTTCGCGAAATCCTGCGCCAGCTTGGCGTCACCCAGCATGACAGGAATGATGGCGTGTTCGCCGGGCAGCAGTTTGAAGCCGGCTTCGCTCAGGCTGTTGCGGAAAAACGCAGCGTGTTCGCGCAGGTTGTCGCGTAGATGATCGCCGGCGATGGAAATTTCCAGGGCTTTCAGGCTGCCTGCGACGACAGGCGGGGGAAGGGAGTTGGAGAACAGATAGGGGCGGGCGCGTTGACGGAGCAGTTCGATAATATTGCGGCTCGCTGCAATAAAGCCGCCGGCTGCGCCGCCGAGGGCTTTACCCAGCGTGCCGGTAATAATGTCCACTTCCACGCCGTTGTAGGCGGCGCTGCCTTTGCCCTGCGGGCCGATGACGCCAGTGGCGTGACAGTCGTCCACCATCACCAGGGCGTCGTATTTACGCGCAATGGCGACAATGTCTTTCAACGGCGCGATATACCCGTCCATAGAGAAGACGCCGTCGGTGGCCACTAGAATGTTGCGGGCGCCATCGGCGCGAGCCTGTTTCAGCTGGGCTTCCAGATCGTTCAGGTCGCGATTGCCGAAACGGTAGCGTTTGGCTTTGCACAGACGGATGCCGTCGATGATGGAGGCATGGTTCAGGGAGTCGGAGACGATAGCGTCTTCGGCGCTCAATAACGGCTCGAACAGGCCGCCGTTGGCGTCGAAGCAGGCGGCGAACAGAATACTGTCCTCCATGCCCAGGAACTCAGCGATTTTGTGCTCCAGTTCTTTGTGCAGCGTTTGCGTGCCGCAGATAAAGCGTACGGAAGCCATGCCGAAACCGTATTTGTCGAGCGCCTCATGCGCCGCGGCGATGACTTCCGGGTTGTCCGCCAAGCCCAGATAATTGTTCGCACAAAGATTGAGAATGTGTTTATCGCCAGCTTCACCCGCGAGCTTGACCGCGGCCGCCTGAGGGGTGTCGATCACACGCTCCTTTTTAAACAGGCCGGCTTTTTCAATCTCATCAAGGGTTTGCTGTAATTGTTGTTGGAATGTCTGGTTCATTGGATTTTTCCCTTATATCGGACGTGTTTCCTGTATAGTGGAAAAATGTCTGCAAAGCAATAGGGAAAAATATACCCAGCCCCCTGAATCAGGGCCGTTGCGGCCTTCTTGCCGCGTCGCGTCGCCTAACTAGATTATTAAGCGGAATGTCTATCCATGGCGGCGCCTAAACGACGCCAGACTCTAGCGATGGCTATGATTCATCACCACTAACAAGGCGATGGTGTCGCTGTCGCCGGGATTCAAAATAGTGTGGGCGACGTCAGCGTGATAACGGGCGGTGTCGCCCTGGGCCAGACGCTGGGATTGCTGGCCGCTGACGACTTCAAGTTGGCCGCTCAGTACGGTGAGGTGCTCCATGCAGCCCTGTGTATGGGCCTGGCTTTCCAATTTGCCCTGGGGACGCATGCGCAGCTCGTACCATTCAATGGAGCCTACCAAATGGGGCGGGCTGAGAATGCTGAGGTGATAGCCGCCCTGAGGGTTGTCTATCTTTGGCGTTTGCGCGGCGATGATGTGTTCGATGGGAGAATGGGAGACGCCTTCGCTCTCATCTACCAGTTCCGACCACTCAATGCCCAGGGCGCGGGTGAGATTCCACAGGGTGGCGAAAGTCGGATTGGCCTGGCCGCGTTCGATTTGCGACAACATGGAGCGGGATACGTTGGATTGTTGCGCCAGTTGCTCCAGGGTCAGCTTTTCTGACTTGCGGAGTTGTTGAATGCGTTTGCCCAGTCTGGCGACTAAATCGGTGTCTTTCATTGTTTCGTTTCACGTTCCAGAGAGCGGCGCCACTCGCTTAAAAAGCGTTGCCGTTTCAATTTATCCAGCGGAACCAGCAGTTGCGGTCCCACAGTAATGGGTTTCAACGGCCCCGGCGCGTGCTTGTTCAGCCAGTCCGCGGTGACTTCGCCGTGCACGCCAGGGTCGATGGGATACAGTTTCGACTCGCTGGCCAGGGTCTGCTGACCGGCTGGCGACAACAGGAAGTCCAGGAAATCCCGGGCGTTCTGCGTGTTGACGGCGTGCTTATGAATCAAGGCGATGCGCGTCATGATCAAGGTATAGTCCGCCGGCAGGATCATTTGCAGATTCGGCGCCGACGCTAGCCGGGCCTTGGTGTATGAGCCCAGCAGATTATAGCCGATCGCGTATTGCCCGGAAGCCAGGCCGTCGAGAATGTCGCCGGTGCAGCAGGCCAGTTGCACCGAATGGGTGCCAAAGGCCTCCAATAGCCGACCATAGGTGGTCGCCTGCTGGCTGTCCTGGGCGGCGAACAGGTAACCGACGCCGCTGCGGGCGATATCATAGGTGGCGATTTTTCCCGCCAGACTCTCGCCCTGGCTGCGGATCAGCTCTAGCAATTGCTGGCGGTCCTGCGGCGGCGCACCCGGCAATAATTTGGTGTTCACCACGGTCACCACCGGTTCAAAGGTAAAGCCGAAAGCCTCGTTGCGCCACTTCGCCCAATCGGGAATGCGACGGGTGTAGGGCGACTCATAGCGCTGCGCATAGCCGTCGTTGACCAGCTTCACCTGCAGGTCCATCGCCGAGCTGATCAGCAGATCGCCGACGATGGCGTCTGGCGGCTCCGTCGTATGGGTGGAGCCTTCCACGGTGTGCTGGAATAGATCGGCAGTTTCAAATTCAATCAGCCGGATTTCCACATTGGGGTAACGCTGCTGGAACGCCTTGATGATTGGATTCATCACCACGTAATCCAGCACCGCATGAATATTGAGTACGCTGACTGGCTTTTGCTGCGCGGGATAGAGCACCACCGGCAGCGGGCCGGAGGCCGCCTGAGCAGGCGCGACGCTGATGACGGCGAACAAGAGGAACGCCTGGATCAGCGAGTCAATACGGAAAAAACCGAGGCGGCTATTTGCCATGGGCGCTCTCCTTGCGGAAGCCTACCCGCACTGTCAGGCCTTGAGGGTGATTATCCATCAGTCCCACTTCCGCGTTATGGCGCTCCGCGATTTCCCGCACGATGGCCAACCCCAGTCCGCTGCCCACGCCGACGGCGGCTGGCGCCCGATAAAAGCGGGAGAATACTTTGTCCCGATATTCCACCGGAATGCCGGGGCCGTTGTCTTTCACTTCCACGAACAGTCGGTTGACGTTCTGGTGGATGCGCACTTCCACCACGCCACCCACTGGGCTGTATCTCACCGCATTTTCGATCAAATTGCGGAACAGTTGCTTCAATGCAAAGGCGTCGCCAAGCAGCGTGGTGTCTTCGGCGTCCGCCTCGAAGGCCAGCTCCACTTTCTCGTTGATGGCGTGCGACGCCAGCTCCAGGCAGGCCTCTTTCACCACTTTGTTGAGTTCGATGCGCCGCAACGCCTCGCTCTGCAGGCGATGGGTGATGGTCGCCTGATTGAGCAGTTGCGATACCGTGGTGTTAAGTTGGTCCACCGACTGCATGATGCGGTTGTACACTGGCTTGGGGTCGTCGATATCGGGGTGATCGCGCAAATTCTGCAACGCTGCGCGCAGCCCCGCCAGAGGCGTGCGGATCTGGTGAGCCGCCTCGCCGGTGTAGCGCTGCATGCGGTCCAAGGTATCCTGCAGGCGTTGCATGAAGTGATTGATGGTTTGCTGTAAGCGCCAGGTTTCCTTGATGGGTGTGACATGCAACGGCGTCAGATCGGTCGGACTCCGCGCCGCCAGCTCCCGTTCGATCTGATCCAGAGGCGAGAAGGCGCGTTTGATGCCATACCCCAGCAATCCCAGTGCGATGACGGACGCGATGGCGATCAGTTGCAGGCCTTTGCCGGTGATGTCTTCCGCCAGATCGGCGCGGGCGTTGATGGTCTGTCCCAATTGCACGGTGATGTAGCCGGTGATGTCCGCCTCCGTCAGCAGGCGACGCAACACGATGAAACGCACCGGTTCGTCCAGATAGCGACTGGTGAAAAAGCGCTGCTGGATCAAGCGCGCGCCGTCTTTGCTGAAGCCCTGGTCCGCCGCCGGGCGGGGCAGGTCGGCGTAGCCGGTGAGGTAAGCGTCGCGGGGGCCGCTGATGCGATAGAACACGCGATCGTCGCGAGCCAGGGCGAGGGTTTCGAAGGCCGCTACCGGCAGATCCACGTCCACTACGCCGTCGCGAACGTGAATGGCGTCCGCAATCTGAAAGGCGGCGCTGGCCAGCAGGCGGTCATAAGAGAGTTCCGCCGCGCGCTTGCCGTAGCCGTCGATAGCGATGATGGCCAACGTGCCAAGCACCAGAATCAGCGCCACGGCGCCCAGGATCAACCTGTTGCGCAGTGAGACCGGCTGATCCGGACGCAACAGCGAATCAGTCATCATCGCATTCCGCCAGATACCCTAATCCCCGCAAGGTGCGTATCTGAACGGAGGACTCCGCCAGCTTTTTGCGCAAGCGCGCAATGTACAGTTCGATGGCGTTGGGGCCGGGCGATTCATCGAATGCGAACAGGCGGTCGGCCAGCTCCTCCTTGCTCATGACCCGGCCCAGATGTCCGAGAAATACCTCCAGAAGGCGGAACTCGCGGTTCTTCAAGTCCAGCTTTTCTTCATTGACGTACACCGCTTTGGCGGAGCGGTCGAAAGACAGATTGCCGTGTCGGCTGAGGTTGCTGGAAAAGCCCTGGTTGCGTCGCATGAGCACCCGGCAGCGTGCTTCCAGCTCGCCGAAATCGAAGGGTTTGGTGAGGTAGTCGTCGGCGCCGGCGTCGAGCAGCTTGATGCGGTCGTCCACCTGTTCGCGGGCGGTCAGAATCAGCACCGGCGTGGTGTCTTTGCGTTTGCGCAGCTCCGACAGAATCTGTTCGCCGCCCAGTTCAGGCAGGTTGAGGTCCAGAATGATCAGATCGAATTGCTGGTGCTGCAACAAACCGTTGGCCTGGCGTCCGTTGTTCACCCAGTCTACGCCGTGGCCCATTTTCTGCAGTCGCGCCTGGATGGATTCACCCAGCAATTCAGAATCTTCTACAACAAGGATATGCATACGCCGACTTCACTTTTTCGAATCAGGACGTGACAGGTTTATGACAGGTTCAGCAGTTAGGATGCAGTCATTACCTGTTCCATATCAAGCATAGGTCGCTGGAGAGGTAATCGAAACCAAGTTTCTAGAACCGCAACGAGCGACTAACTATAAAGCGCAACAAAAATAATAGGAGCGTGACATGAACACAACGTATCTTTTTCGACAATCCCACCCCCCAGCACCTGGAATGCCGCCGGCTTAATAAGCGGGACGGCGGACGCCGGTAGCCCCATAAGGGCAAAACCAATATATTTGCGATCGAATTAATTCCTGTAACCTGTGTGAGGTAACAATAATGACAATCAGAACTCCGATTAAAATGCTTGTGGCCGCCGCGCTGACCGTCAGCGCCACCTTGACCATGGCCTACGAACCAAAAGGCAAAGTTGAATGTATCGCTCCTGCGGATCCTGGCGGCGGCTGGGACTTCACCTGCCGTAGCGTCGGCAACGTGATGGAGGAACTGAAGTTGGTTCCCGGCAGCGTACAGACTATTAACATGGCGGGCGCAGGCGGCGGCGTCGCATTCGCGCATACCGTCAGCAAGCGCAAGAACGATCAGAATCTGGTAGTCGCCGCTTCCACCGCCACGACAACCCGTCTGGCCCAGGGACAGTATCCCGGCATGAACGCGGAAATGGTTAATTGGATTGGCGCGATCGGCGCGGATTATGGCGTCATCGCCGTATCCAAGAACTCTCCCTACAAAAGCCTGAGCGATCTGATGGCGGCGCTGAAACAAGATCCGCGCTCCGTTAAATTCGCTGGCGGCAGCGCCAATGGCGGCTGGGATCACCTGAAGGTGCTGATCAGCGCGAAGGCCGCTGGCGTAACCAACCTGCCGAAAATCTCCTATCTGTCATACAACAACGGCGGCGAAGCCATGACTCAGGTTGTGGGCGGTCACGTTGACGCTTTCACCGGCGACATCACTGAGGTGCAGGGCTTCTTCGAATCCGGCGACCTGCGCGTACTGGCGGTGCTGTCAGAAGATCGGCTGCCCGGCAAATTCGCCACCATTCCTACTGCTCGCGAGCAGGGCATTGAGTCCATCGCTCCCAACTGGCGCGGCTTCTACATCCCTGGCGGTGCGCCAGCTGATGTAAAAGAGTACTGGACCACCGCCATCGACAAGATCTACTCCAGCGAGCAGTGGAAATCATTGATGGAAAAAAATGGACTGATGCCGTTCCACAAAAGCGGCGCTGAATTCAACAATTTCGTGAAAGCGCAAATCTCGGACATCCAAGCGCTTTCTAAAGAAATTGGCCTGATCCGTTAATCGCCATGAATGACCGTATTTTCGGTTTAGTGATGCTCGTCCTGGCCGTCGCCTACGGCTGGGGCGCGTATCAACTGCCCGAGCCCTTCGGCGGCAATGAATCGGTCGGGCCCGAGACCTTCCCGATTCTCCTGTCGGTGGTGCTTGGTCTGAGCAGTCTTTATCTGATGCTGCGTCCCGACCCGGACAATCACTGGCCCTGGAACCGCACTGGCGTGGAAATGGTGGTGGCGGTTGTCGTGCTGACGCTGTATGGCGTGTTGCTGGAGCCGCTTGGCTTCATCATTACCACGACGCTGGCGGTCGGCACACTGAGCTGGCGCATGGGCGCCCGCAAGTTCCCGGCCTATATGTCTGGTCTGATTGGCGGCGTAGTGGTGTTCGTGTTGTTCAACTACGTACTTGAATTGCCGTTGCCCCTGGGCGTTCTGGAGGTAAGCTGATGGAAACTTTGAACTTTCTGATGCAGGGCTTTGCTGTCGCCCTGACGCCGGAAAACTTGATGTTCGCGCTCCTCGGCTGCTTCCTGGGCACCCTGATTGGCGCGCTGCCGGGATTGGGCCCCGCCAATGGCGTGGCGATTCTGATTCCGTTGGCGTTCACTCTGGGGTTGAAACCGGAAACGGCCTTAATCATGTTGACCTCGGTGTACGCCGGGGCCATGTACGGCGGACGCATTTCGTCGATCCTGCTGAATATCCCCGGCGACGAGCCGGCGATGATGACCTGTCTGGACGGCTATCCCATGGCGCAAGGCGGCAGGGCCGCAGAAGCGCTGGCGATCTCCGCCGTGGCCTCCTTTATCGGCAGCGTTATCGCGACGATCGGCTTGATTCTGCTGGCGCCCTGGTTGGCGAATTTCGCTCTGACCTTTGGACCGGCGGAATATTTTGCGCTGTTCGTGCTGGCGTTCGCCACGTTGGGCGGCATCACCGGCAAGAACCCGGTGAAGACGATTCTGGCTGCGGCCATAGGCTTGATGATGGCGACGGTGGGCATCGACATGAACACCGGCGTGCAGCGCTTCACCTTCAATACCCTGGAGCTGTATGAAGGCGTTGATTTCATCATTCTGATCGTGGGTCTGTTCGCTATCTCGGAACTGCTGTTTTTCATCGAGGCGCATGCCGGCGAAGGCCGCAAGATGATCGCGATGAACAAGCTGAAAATGAAGTTGAAAGACTTCACCAGCATTCTCCCTACATCGCTTCGCGGCAGCGCTATCGGCTTTCTGGCGGGCGTGTTGCCTGGCGCGGGGGCTTCACTGGGCAGCTTTGTCAGCTATACCCTGGAAAAACGCATTCTGGGCAAAAAGGCCAGATTCGGCGAAGGCGACCCTCGCGGGGTAGCTGCGCCGGAAGCCGGCAACAACGCAGCCGCCAATGGCGCGCTGGTGCCTATGCTGACCCTGGGCGTGCCTGGTAGCGGCACCACCGCTGTTCTGCTGGCGATGCTGATTTCCATGAACATCACGCCTGGTCCGCTGATGTTTCAACAGCATGGAGACATTGTCTGGGGCGTTATCGCCGCGCTGTTAATCGGCAACCTGATGCTGCTGTTGCTCAACATTCCGCTGGTCGGCGTGTTTGTGAAACTGCTGTCGGTGCCGCCCAAATACCTGTTGCCGATTGTCACCATGGTCGCTTTTGTTGGCGTCTATTCAATCAGCCACAGTGTGTTTGATCTGTACTTCATGATTTTCTTCGGCGTGCTCGGCTATGTTCTGCGCAAAGTCGAAATCCCATTGGTCCCCGTCATTCTGGGAACCTTATTGGGGCCGGAGATGGAGAAAAACCTGCGTCACGCCATGACGTTGTCGGACGGCGACTGGAGCATCCTTTGGGGTAGCGGTCTGTCCATCACGCTTTGGATCGTCGCGGGAGTGGGTCTAATCGCTCCCTACGTTATCGGGCCGATTCTGCGCAAGCGCATGAAAGGCGTCGATCACGAAGTGGACGAGGCGGTGACCGCCGATTGACCCTTGCGTCCAGGGACGGGCGCGCAACTGAGATTTGATTGTAAGTCTTGGTCCCATTTTCGGGTCGAAAGACCCTTTTTCCTCGGTGTGGAAACTATGCCCGCTCTCCTCCTGTTAAAGACATAGTTTCCATTGCCTTGGCTGCGCGGCCCCCGATTTTCGCCGTCGCAGCCTTTCTTTTCCCTGACTATTTTTCTTTCTTCTTTTCTTCCTTCATGTTCCTTATTGCTGATTGACTGTTCTGACTACGCCGGTTCTGGTCGGACGGGTTTGCCCGGTTCCGCCTCGACATTGGCCGTCAGCCGGATGCGCCAGGTTCTGTCGTTGTCCTCCAGCTCGCCATCTTTCAGCGTCTTTGGTTGCGCCACTGGCGTCACAAGACCTTCCGGATCGCATACGCGAACTTCCAATGTCCAGTTCTCGCCGACGGGAATGGCGTCCACTCGTACGAACTGGGACTTGTCCGCGCGCAACAAACGCGCCTCCGCCTGCAGTTGTAATTGCGAACCGTGCATGGGAACGACGCTGGGTTTTTCCCACTCGAAATCCCGGGGATTGGCGTTGGCGAAGGGCAGCGGCGCGTACAACCCGGACGATACGATCTGCCATACCGTAACGGGTTTACGGTTCGATACCGCCTGATCCGCAGGATTGGCCAAGGTCATGCGCGCCAAGGCGCATAGATGCTGATCGCCGCCGACAAAGATTACGTTAGCGATCTGTCGCTCGTAGATCATCCCCATCACCGCCGCCAGAGTGTGAGGATAGCCGCACCAGCCGTCATGATTGCGCCACAGCTCTGGGTACTGCGTGAAGCGTTTTTCCACTGGCGCAATCACGCTGCCGGAGAAGATAAATTTGGGCCGCTCCGGGGTCAGTCGTTGCGCCTCTGATAACCAGTTGGACAAGGCGGCGAATTGCGTTGCGTCGATCATTTCCGCCTGCGCGCCGGAGGGGCCGGCGCTACGCAGCCGCCGTTCGGTGCGGGTGTCCATGACGAAGACCGGACAGTCGAACTCCCGGGCTGCGCTAACGCATTGGGGATACCAGAGCGCGGCGTCCGGCTGGCGCCCGCTACACTGGAAGCTGCGGGCGGCGCGCAGGGCGAAGTCGAAGCGCTCGCGTTCTTTCTGGTGCGCGTCCAATTGCGGCGGACGTCCAGAGCAATCGTCGCTGAACTCATGGTCGTCCACGGTAAAGTGAACCGGCGCCAGTTGCAGCAGCTTTCGCATGTTGGGAGAGCTGAACGCCTCCCGGTAGCGCGTGATGTAGCGTTCTTTCAGGGCGGTGTTGTCGAACGCCTCAGCGGTGGCGTCCGCGTATATCTGGTCTCCAATAAAGAAAACTGAATCCGCGCCGGGCAATTGGGCGTCGCCTCTGACCTGACGTCCCATGCCGACAAACGCCAGATCGGCGAGATCCCGTTCCAGCACCGCGCCCGGATAGCGGCAGGAGCCAACCAGAAAGCGCATAGCGGGGCTGACGCCACGATGCAGGCATAGTTCGCGCAGGCGGCGCAACCAGCCCGCGGAGGCGGGGATATGCAATGCCTGCGATAACGCCTGCTGCGTTTCTGGATCAAACTGGCGTTGGGTCAGACTGAAACGGATGCGTACGTCCCGTTCCTGCCCCGGATCGACCTTCACCGCCACATCCAGCAGTAAATGATGCGGATCATTGGCGGTGCAGAACTGACACTGAACCAATTCGGCGCCCTCCAGCGCCAGACGTCGAGTGGGCGTGGCCTGGGCGTCGGCGAGGTCCGCCAGATCGGAAAGCTCCGCCCATAGGCGCAGCACAATGCGCGGGCGACCAATGCCGGCGCTATCCAGCCAGGCGCCGCGAATGATCGGCCCGGCGCTGAACAGGTTGGCGCTCACGGCATGCAGGTCATCCGCGGCGCGATAGCTGTCAAACAGTTGATGGTGAAATTCGACGCGCTCCCCGGCGGAGTGGCGCAGACATTCCGCATCTTCGCTGAAAAAGGCGCGCAAACTGGGAAAGGTGTCTTTGTAAGCGTTTTGCGCCAGGATGACATCCATGTGGCCGTAATGCGGCGCCCGCTTCAACAGCACCGGGGGCGCGGATGGACTGCCTTTCAGCATTTCACTGAGCCGGATGGCGGAACGGGTGGCGGATTGCGGATTGAACACCTTGCTTTGTTCGCCATGGATGAACAAGGTGGGATAACGCCAGTGTTTGCGCACCGCAGAGGGCGTAAGAAAAGTGTTTTCACCGTCCCGGGAAGTCACCCGTTGTTGCTGGGCGAAATAATACAAGTGTCGATAGACGGCGCCGGGAGCTTGACCCAGCATATCCTGAAAGGCTTTGTGGGTGGCGGGGGAGATCTGATCGTGTCGCCACATGCGGCCGTACAGAAAGCTCATTTTGTCGCAGATGCCTTGGGAGATCTCCACGCCACCGTCGGGCGCATGGTCGCTGTGCGCATTCCGCTCGTCGCCGTTGCGCGCTCTGCCTTCCTCTGCTTCCTGCAGCTCGCCCAGACGCGCCAGGGAGAACGCCAGACGATCAAACATGGAGTCAAAGGCGCTGGGATTGGGTTGAGGGATAGGGTTGAGCTGTGCGTCATTGACGGAATCGCGCAGGAAACTGCCCAGCTTGGCGCGGCTGCGGTTGACCGGGGAAGGGATGATCCAGGGATGGATCGCATTGAAAGCCACTCGTCCAATAAAGGGATCGGCGGGATCGTCGAGCCAGCCTTTGAGTATGGCCATGGTAGTGGCGGTGGCGCCGACGCAATGGGCGAACAGGTTGATCTTGCCTGGGTTGACCCGGTGAATATGGCGCACCGCGGCGGGTATATCGTAGCGCGCGATTTCTTCAATACTCCAGCCCTGCAGAGGCGCCGGCGCGGGAAGGGCGTTGCTGAGTCGATAATCCAGCAGCCACACATCAAAGCCGGCGCGCCACAGATAAACCGCCATGTTCTCGGGGATGGCCTCGGAACAATAAATAAGACTGCCCTGGGCGAGTCCATGAATAAGCAGCACAGGTTGGCCGGGCCGTTGCGCGTTAGTTTGCGGATAGCGGGTCAAAACAATGCCGATCTGCTCCGAGGACACATCATTTAAGGGGACGCTGAGCTCGGTCCGTTGTGGGCTGATGACCCGGTTTTCCGCGACGCGCAAGGCCCGGGGATGCGGATTGGAGGCGATGGGCTTATCAGGGTAATGTGGCGAGCCGAAATCCCAGAACTGGGTTTGCAGCAAACAGCGCAGAAACAACATACCCAAACCCGCCGCCGCCATGGCGGACTCCGGCAGGTTGGGAGATTTGACCACCTGAGCCAGCCCCCTTTCCGACATGTACTCCATGTCCACGTACAGAGAGCCCGACACAGCGTCGCCATGTCGTTCGTGGGATAGCTCGATGGGAAGATTGGTCAAGGCGCGCCAGAGTCTGGGAACGCCGTTCTTCCAGGCCAGCAGTTTTTCTCCACGCAGATGAATCATTGCCCCAGGCATGTTCTCGAAAAGAGGGGCGTGCGAGCCATTGGCGTTGGGCGTGAACTGGAAGTTGTAACTCATGCGGCGATATTGCGCATGATGCCTGGCGACGGTCCAGAAGCCCTTGATTTGTTTGACCAATCCCGGCGCTGACTCTTTCTGCGGGGCATCCGAATCCCAGCGACTGAGTCGCTGTTTGAGCTGACGCAAGGCGAAGCCGGACAAGGACTGGCGTCGCGTGCGATAGGCGTTGAGCGCCTGGACGCCGCGCCAGGCGGTGGACAGCGGGCCGGGTTGGTCGCAATGCAGCAGACGTACTACACCCTCGCCGACGGCGATGGGAACCACGCTTTTCAACAGCTCTGGAGGCAGACCGTAGGTGTGCATTTTGGCGGTTTGCTCTGCGCTCAGCGGATTCAGGTACAGCCTGGCGGTTGCTTTCAACTCCGTTCCCGGTTTCTCCAGCCAGTCATGCAGGTCTTCTATTTGCGTTTCTACTTTGAAAATCAGTCCCTGATCGCCAGTGAGACGCGCAGCGGCGCCGCTAGCAGGCTGAGATTCAGTGGGAAGCGCCTCGGCCCACTGCCTGATCCAGCTTTCTATCCAGTCAGGCAGATGCGCGTGGACCTCCTGCGCATGCAAACGGCCGAACATCTGCTCACTGATGCTCAGCGTCACCGTCGCGCCGGATTTGGCCGCAGTGGTCTCCGCCGGCTGTTTCACTGGCGACATGGCTTGCGCCAACTCAGGATTGACCCGCTCCTGCGTTGGGGCGAGCCAGTCATGTTGCTTCTGAATCGCCTCTGCGGCCCGAAGAGACAGCGCGGATATGGTCAGGAACGGATTGACGCCCAGGGCGGTCGGCAGGATGGCGCCATCCAGCACGTATAGCCCTTCATGCAAAGCGGGTTCGCCCGTGTTCTGGGCGCCCGGGTCGGCCTTGAAGACCTGACCGTAATGGTTGACGACGCCGGTGTCGGGACCATCGCCCATGGCGCAGCCGCCCAGCGGGTGTACGGTGATGACGCGGCCGCCGGGAAGTTGGCCGCTCATGACGGTAGAGGCGTCATCCGGCAGTGTTTTCCAGAGAGGGTTGGGGACGTACTGGCCGCCGTCGAAGCCTTCCTTTCTATCCTGGCTGCGCAACAACGCGTCAGCCGCGGTCAGGCAGGCGTTCTCCGCCGCTTTGGGCCATTCGACGCGGATACGGGAGTAATCGGCGTCAGCCTGCTGTGCGGGGTTATCGCTGGCGCGCAGAGAAAGACCGCCGGCGGCGCCGTCGTCCCCCATAACCAGAAGAATTTGCGAGCGCTCCATGGCGTCGCTGTGGTGAGCCAGAGGATCTTTGAACACGCCGTTTTTGCTTGCATTAAGAAACCAGGCGGGCAACGTCATGTCGGTGAGACGGTTCAGTTGTGCGCCGGTCGTGGCGATTTCGCCGAAAAGGCGCGCCACACCATAGGGTGCGGCGCCATCCTCCAGGGTCAAGCGCACTTCGGCGCCGGTTTTGGGATGGCGCGCTATCGGGCGGGACACGGCGGTGATGGTGGGGCCAACGCTGGACTCCTCGCCGGCTTGTAAAGACTCGTCAGACTTGCCGATCGCCATGACCGGGTCCGCCTGTCCATAGCTCATGGCGAAACCGTCGCCGTTGGTGGAGAATCGCTTGCCCAGCCTGTCGGAAAGCCGCAAGCGGCCGGACTCCTGAGATCGCAACAAAATTTCCGTGCTGCCCAGCGCGCCCGCCGCCAGGATGACGGTGGCGGCTTCAATCCAGAATACCTCGTCGGCCAGACTGTTCTTCTCCGTGGCGGTGCGTCGTACCCGTACCCGCCAACGTCGCCTGTTCGATCCCGTCGCATTGTCGTCTGCTGACGGAGCGATGGGCTCCAGTGTGAGAACCGTGGCGCCGGTGTAGAATCTGGCGCCGCGGGCTTTCGCCAGTGGAATGACGTTCATGGCCAACGTATTTTTCGCGCCCTGATTGCATCCGGACACACAGTTGCCGCAGAGATTGCATCCCGGCTGTTCAACGCCAACGGCGTTGGCGCCAGGACGTAAACTGACGGTCAATGGCGCGGTTTCCACTGGCGCGTCAATCGACTTGGCGAGCCTGGCTAGCGCCTGAAACTTGGGGAGACGGCATAGGGTGTCGCGGGCGGTTTGATCCTGATCGCGTACTCCCAGCAAGTGACGTACTTTCTGAAAGTGCGGTAGCAGCAGTCCTGGATGCTCCCGAAACTCACGAGGCCAGACGGCCTGCGCCAACGTTTCTGCGTCCGGCTCCAGGGCCACATTGGCGTTGATCAACGACCCGCCGCCAAGTCCGCAGCCCACCAAAACATCCACCTCTTTACCAATACGAAAATCATAGAGCGCGTCGGCGTAGCCAATGGGGCGGTTGGAGCCGGACTTCAGTAATTGCATGTGGCCGGGAATATCGCCCAGGGCTTCCGGGAAATCGCCGGGGCGATATTCTTTGCCTCGTTCCAATACCGTTACTGTCGCGCCACTGGTTCTGGACTTGGAGGTCTTGCCGCCCGCCAGTTGCATGGCGGCGATGGAGCCGCCATAGCCGGAACCGATAATCAATACGTCGGTGTCGTGAACCCGCGTCTCAGGGGGCGCATCTTTAATCAAGGTTTCGAACGGTTCGGAAAGATGAAAGTGCATGGCCGGAACTCCTTCCCTAGCAAAGGACTTGTTATGAGGTTGATGTCCGTTCGGCGGCGTTTGGACTGCGATGTCCGGACGCAGGGGAGCGCCGGACTTCGCCGCTCTGGTTCCAGGGTGGTGGGCTATGTCAATGCGTTGGGCGCATTGCATTGACCGACAACATGTTGACCGATAAGAGGATGGCGTTCGGCTTATCTGTCGATCGGATCATTATTGTTAGAGGACTGCTTGAATCAGAATAGCAATGAAAATTTGACTTGGTTATTTTTTAAACAAAATACAGGTTGAATACGCAGAAAGGAATAAACGAGGGGCCTAAACCTAGGTTTACTTGCAAACGACGAAAATTCTGCTGTTAAACTGAAGTTGAATCGCCGCGCGGCAATCAAACTCATCTAAGATTAAAAGAGAGCGTGGCGTGTCGCTCATCCACCGATGAGATGCGTTCTCAGCCCAGCCCGGAGAGCAAGGTGAGACAAGAGCATAAAGCTAAGGATTCCAGTCGCTTAGGGACGGCGCCGGAGGAGTTTGAGCGCGCCCATCTGATCGAATCCGTCAAAATCCGATGCCAGCAGACGCTTCCTGCGGTGCAGGGCGTGTTTCTCATCATGGCGATCTTTTTATTCATGTTATGGGACCAGGCGCCGCTGTCGCGCATATTGCTGTGGGTGGGGCCCGTCGCGGCGGCGCAAATACTACGATTGCAGATCAGTCGTCAGATTATGCGTCAGCTGGACAGCATGACCTTTCAGGAAATTCTGCACAGCGACAGACGCTTGCTGCGCAGCAGCCTTTTCAATCAGGCGCTGGTCGGCACGGGCATTTGGAGCGTCGGCGCGGTGGAGACGGACAATGTCGCTTTTTTCATGACGCTGGCCATCAGCCTCTATGGGGTGGGGGCCATGGTGAATCTGGCGTCCGATTACCGCTCCTTTCTATTGTCCATTCCCCTGTTGATGGGGCAGCCTATTTTGTATTGGTCCTTGCAAGGGGTGGACGAGCTGCGCATCGCCGCGCCTCTGGCGACCCTGACGCTGTTGATGATCAGCTCGGTGCGTCGCAGCAGTCGCACTTTTGCGGAAAGCGTCGCGATGCGCTTTGAAAAGAGCGCGCTGCTGTACAAGGTCGAGGCGGAGCGTAAAAAAGCTGAAGAGGCGTTGGCGGCGGCGCAGGAGGCGAATAAAGCCAAGACCTATTTTATGGCCGCGGCCAGCCACGATCTGCGCCAGCCCTTGTACGCGGTGTCACTGTTGACGGACACGCTGTCGTATCAGCCTTTGGGGGAGACGGCGCAGGAAATTGTCAGCAAACAACGGCAGGCGATTGAAGTATTGCGTACGCTGTTCAACAACCTGCTGGACCTATCGCGTTTTGAAGCAGGCAAGTTTCAACCCAATATGAAGGCGTTGTCTCTGGAGGAAGTGATGCGGCCTCTGGAGGCGGAGTTCCAGCCATTGTGTCAGGCCAAAGGGCTGGCCTGGCGATGCAGTTATACACGGGTCAGTCTCTATTCCGACCTGGAGCTGCTGAGTCGTTTGCTTAATAACCTGATTTCCAACGCCATCCGTTACACCCACAAAGGCGAAGTCAGGGTGGACGCGGCGGTGGAAGGGCATCGAGTGGCGTTCACCATCAGCGACACCGGACCGGGGATTGAGCGAGACGACCAAGTGCGCATTTTTGAAGACTTTGTGCAGCTCAATAATCCCAGTCGCAATCGGGATAAGGGCATCGGCATGGGGCTGGCTATCGTACGCCGCATCAATGAAATCCTTGATGCGGGGCTGACCGTGCAGTCTTCTCCGGGCAAGGGATCGCGCTTTTCCTTTTACGCGCCCCAGGCGGAATATGCCTGTCTGGCGCCCAGCCTTCGAGAAATAGAAGCCCCGGACAATGCTTTCATCGATCTTAATGTCTGGTTGGTGGAGGACGACCCGTTGGTGAGGTCTGCGCTGTCTTTTCAATTCGACGCCTGGGGGTGCCGCTATGAAATCGTCGCCAACAAGGATGAACTGCTGGCGCTGCGCCATCGCAGCCAGGGCTGGCCGGACGCGCTGATTCTCGACGACATGCTGGACAAAGGCGAGGACGGGCTGGATATCGCCGACAGCCTGTCCCGGCAGATGCCGAAGGAAAAGATGCTGCTGGTGTCCGGCAATGTGCAGCCCGAGCGAGTAAAAGAGCTGCAGGAAAGTGGGTTCAGCTTTCTCACCAAACCCATCTCTTCGCACCAACTGCAAACCTGGATAGAATCCGTCGCGCACCACTAGCGGCTACAGAGCGCTTTAGATTACGCCCAGCTGTCGCGCCTTCAGAATCGCCTGTGCGCGATTACGCACTCCCAACGCCCTGAAGATGGTGTTCATATGGGTTTTCACTGTGCCTTCCGCCATGTCCAGGCGCGCAGCGATCACCTTGTTGGGCATGCCTTCCAGCAAATAATGAAACACCTGTTCCTGGCGAGGGGAGAAATAGGGGCGGGACTCAACGGCGGTATTGCCGATGGCCACGGTTCCCGCCGCCGGTTCGAACCCCAGCATGCGGATGGCGTGAGGCGGGATGTAGCAACTGCCGGCGAGCACGACTTTGACCGCGCTCACCACCACTTCAACCGGCGAGTTCTTGGGTACGTACCCGCGTACGCCGTACTCAAACGCTTTGGCGATGGTGTCGGTGGAGTCGTCGCCGGAGAAGATAATGATGGGGATGTCGGGATAGGCCTCCCGCATCGTCATCATCGCGTGGATGCCCTCGGCGTCAGACAGGTGCAGATCAAGCAAAACCAGACTGAAATCCGCGTTGTTGGCCAGTTTTTCCTTGGCTTCCGCCAGCGTGTTGGCCTTGTCGATCCAGTTACACAGCTTCAACGCCAGTAACGAAGTGGAGAGTGCGTCGATCACTATCGGGTGGTCATCGACCAGAAGGGCGCGAACGTCAGCGCAATGAGTGCTTTCCATGTTTTTCCCCTTGGCGAAATCGCGTATACGCCTTGATTTCCAGTGTAGTAATGCTGGCGCAGCACAACAATAAAATCGACATTTCTTTGGCCCTAAACTTTGGTTTAGGCGGGACTGTGGATAGGCGGACGGAAGCGAGAGGCGTATAACTGAAGCTGAGACAGGAGATACGACGGGTGGGGACTGACAGTCATCTCTCTGAGAAGAAGCTCGGGCGCGATGGTTATCCACCGCGCCCGTTTTTTTGACGCCGTCGTCTTGATCTCTCGATCAGTGCGAATTGCGTCGAGCTTCACTGTGCCGGGCTGCTTAGAACAGCACGCGGCAGCGAATGGTGCCTTTGACGGACTTGAGTTTTTGCAGCGCCAGATCGCTGTAATCCTTGTTCACGTCCACGACCACGTAGCCGACTTTGTCGTTGGTCTGCAGGTACTGACCGCAGATGTTGATGCCGTTGTCGGAGAACACGCTGTTGATCTCGGACAGCACGCCCGGCACGTTTTCGTGGATGTGCAGCAAGCGATGGTTCTGCGGATGCGAGGGCAGAGACACTTCAGGGAAGTTGACGGATGTCACGGTGGCGCCGGTGTCGCTGTACTTGGCCAGTTTCTCGCCGACTTCGCGACCGATGTTTTCCTGGGCTTCCATGGTGCTGCCGCCGACATGAGGCGTCAGAATGACGTTGTCGAATTCGCGCAGGGGAGAGACGAACTCTTCGTCATTGGAGCGAGGCTCCACCGGGAACACGTCGATAGCGGCCCCGAGCAGCTTCTTGGCGCGCAGTGCGTCCGCCAGGGCGTCGATATCCACGACAGTGCCGCGGGAGGCGTTGATGAAGATGCTCTTGTCCTTCATCGCTTCGAATTGCGCTGCGCCCATCATGTTCTTGGTGCTGGGGGTTTCCGGCACGTGCAGAGTGACGATGTCGCTGATGGCCAGCAATTCGTTCAGGCTGTCCACTGGTGCGGCGTTGCCCAGGGGCAGCTTGGTGGAAACGTCGTAGAAGTAGACTTTCATCCCCATGGCTTCCGCCATGATGCTCAACTGAGCGCCGATGCTGCCGTATCCCACGATGCCCAGGTTTTTGCCGCGAATTTCATAGCTGTCTTTCGCGTGCTTCAACCAGCCGCCGCGATGCGCCGAAGCGTTTTTCTCAGGAATGCCGCGCAGCAGCAGAATGGCTTCCGCCAGCACCAGTTCGGCGACGGAGCGGGTGTTGGAGTAGGGGGCGTTGAAGACGGCGACGCCTTTCGCCAGCGCTGCGTCAAGGTCGACTTGGTTGGTTCCGATACAGAAACAGCCGATAGCAATCAGCTTTTTCGCTTCTTCCAGCACGCTTTCAGTGAGCTGGGTGCGGGAGCGTATTCCGATGAAGTGAGCGTCAGCGATGCGTTCTTTCAGTTCCTGTTCGGGCAGGGAGCCCTTGTGATACTCGATATTGGTGTAGCCAGCCGCTTGCAGGGTGTCTATCGCAGACTGGTGCACACCTTCGAGAAGAAGGAACTTGATCTTGCTCTTGTCTAAGGACGTCTGTGTCATATCGGTTCGGACCTTTTGTGTAATCGCACTTATTTCCGCCGCTAAGTTCTTAAACAGAAAGGCTTCCCGGGCCGCCTCCATCGTTGTTCTATTTTTCAGGCTGGGAACGGCGCCGACAAACTCCGCCACTGGCGCTTAGCATTTTGGGCTCTGCTGTTGGTGACCAAACCCCGGATTCAGACATAAATCGCATCAGGGATCTACAGCGCAGGGCGCGTATGATACCATAATCGCCGCTTTTTGAACTCGCATATTCATATAAATCGCCGGTTGACCGATGTCTCTCCACCCCATGAGGGAAAAGGCTGCGCGCGCAGTGGCGACGCGGTTTTCCGGACGCTGATTACAAGGTGTTGTTGAGAAATTCTATGAGTAAGGTTGCGGCGGAACAGATCGTTGAGAGGCTTAAGGCCATTGTCGTTTCCGGCAAAGTGCTGACGGATGCGGATTCTTTACAGGCGTACGGCAAGGACTGGACCAAAAAATACGAGCCCGATCCCGTGGCTGTCGTGTTGCCCAAAACCACGGAAGAAGTGCAGGCGATTGTGCTGGCGGCTAATGAAATGGGCTTCGCCCTGGTGCCGTCAGGCGGCCGTACGGGTCTTAGCGCCGGCGCGGTGGCGGCCTCCGGCGAGGTAGTGGTGGCGTTCGACGCCATGAACAAGATCAGCGACTTCAACCCCGCCGACCGCACCCTGGTATGTCAGGCTGGTGTGATTACCGAGCAACTGCAGAATTTCGCCGAGGAACAGGGGCTGTTTTACCCGGTGGATTTCGCCTCCGCCGGCTCCAGTCAGATTGGCGGTAACCTGTCCACTAACGCCGGCGGCATCAAGGTGATCCGTTGGGGCATGAGCCGCGATTGGGTGGCCGGCCTGAAAGTGGTTACCGGCAAGGGCGATATTCTCGAACTCAACAAAGGTCTGGCCAAGAACAACACTGGCTATGATTTGCGCCACCTGTTTATTGGCGCCGAGGGCACGCTGGGCTTCATCACCGAAGCCACCATGAAGCTGACCCGTCAACCTAAAAATCTCACGGTGCTGGTGCTCGGCCTGAGTCACTTCAATCATGTGATGGATGTTTTGCAGGCGTTTTCCCGCCGCATTGACCTGACCGCATTCGAATTTTTCTCCGACAAGGCGCTGCGCCATGTCTTGGCTAACGGCGATGTGACGGCGCCCTTCGAGGGCGAAGCGCCGTTTTACGCGCTGTTGGAGTTTGAGTCGTTGATGGAAGAAACCCTGGAAGAAGCCATGGGCGTATTCGAGGAATGCATGGAAAACGGCTGGGTGGTGGATGGCGTTATCAGCCAGAGCGAAACTCAGGCCAAAAATCTGTGGCGTCTGCGTGAAGATATTTCCGAATCCATTTCCAAGTTCACGCCTTATAAGAATGATATCTCAGTCGTTCCCAGTAAGGTGCCTGAATTCCTGACTGAAATTGACGAAATTGTCGCCAGTCGCTACCCGGATTTTGAGATCATCTGGTTCGGACATATCGGCGACGGCAACCTGCACTTGAATATTCTGAAGCCGGAAGGACTGGCTAAAGAGGAATTCTTCGCCAAGTGTGAAGCAGTGAACACCCAGGTGTTTGAAACCGTGCAGCGTCATCAGGGCAGCGTATCCGCCGAGCATGGCGTGGGCTTGCTGAAAAAGGACTATCTGCAGTACACCCGCACTCCGGAAGAAATCGCTTACCTGAAGGCGATCAAGGTGGCGTTTGATCCCAACAATGTGATGAACCCCGGCAAAGTGCTGGATATCTAAACGGGAAAGCGGAGCGATGGCTATGGTCAAGGCGCATTTTATTGGCGGCGGCGATTTTGAAAGTCAGATCGGCAAAGTGGTGTGCGTAGGGCGCAATTACGCTGAGCACGCCCGGGAATTAAACAACCCGGTGCCGACCACACCTATCCTGTTTATCAAGCCGAACACATCGGTGGTGGACATGCGGGGCCCACTCGTTATTCCTGAAGGGGATGTGCATTATGAAACGGAGATCGCTCTGCTTGTCGGCAAGCCGTTGAAAAACGCGACGCCCCAGGAAGCGCGTAGCGCTGTCATCGGCGTTGGGCTGGCTCTGGACCTGACCCGCCGCGACCTGCAATCCGCTCTGAAGGAAAAAGGCCTTCCGTGGGAAGTCGCCAAAAGCTTCGATGGCGCCTGCCCGCTGTCGGATTTCGTTTCTGTGACGGCGGAGGACGACCTCGCCGACCTGACTTTCAGTATGTATCTGAACGGCGAGCTGCGTCAGGACGGTAAGGCGTCGGACATGATTACTGCGATAGCGCCACTCCTGGCCTATATGTCTTCGCACTTCACATTGCTGCCTGGCGATGTGGCGCTCACTGGCACGCCGGCGGGCGTCGGTCGACTGCGATCCGGCGATCGCATTGAGCTGTCCTTGTCCCTTGGGATGGATATCGCCACTTCCGTCGCTTGATAGGAATGGGCGCGCTGCGCCCATTCCTTTTCCTGCTCTTTTCGGCCTCCACAAACTCCACAAACTGACTTCTCTTTTACGCCAGAACCCTAGCGCAGCTTGACTCCGCTCATAGTGTCGGCGGGCCTGCAACAACATGTTACAGTTGCGCCGGTTAAGCCTTCATGCGCCGTCTATACTTAGTTGGTTACGCACTAAAAAAATAAATTTGTAGAGGTTGGTCATGAAGTTACCTACGTCATTGCGCTTGTTAATGACCATTAAGGCGCGCGTTATTCTTTTGTTCCTGGTCTTTATTCTTATCTCGGCGACGTCATCGTATTTTTTGAATCTCCGCATCAGTGAAATATCCGACACTGTATCCGTGCAGTTGCAGAGCATTGACGCCCAAAATGAGCTGGTGCGGGAGCAAAACCAGTTGATGGGAGAGCAGCAGAAAATTTATGACCGGGTGGCGGCGATCACTCAGGCGCAGCTGTTGTTGAGCGAGTTGCAGTACTGGTTTTTTCACGCTTCACTGGCGGCGGATCGCAATTCATTGAGCCTGGGCGAAACCACATACAGCCGGGTGAAGAAAATGCTGGCGGACCTGGCGGTGAATGATCCAGAACGTGAGGAGCGCTTCAAGAAGATTCAGGATGCACTGGACCGTTACCAGAATTTTGCGGTGAGAATGTTTGGCTTCTATGAGGAGCGCTCCATGACCATGGGCAAGTCCATGAGCGAACGGGCGCGCGGGGAAGCCATCAAGTTCATTACCATGCTGAACTAGATTCGCGGCGAGTACGAGGCGGCGCAGAAAACCTCTGCGGAAGGCGTGGCGGCGGCGGCCGATAAGGTCGCGCATCAGGGCAGTCTGGTGCAGGAAGGCGCCTTGTCGATAGGCGGCGCCGTTGACGATGCGCGCCGGGCGAGTCTGGCGGGGCTTGGTTTTATGGTGATCTCCTGTCTGTTGTTGGGCGCGTTTTTCATTTGGTCGGTGGTGCGGCCGGTGCGAAAAGTGACTCGGGTGATTTCCGATATCGAAGCGCAGAATGATCTGACCCGCACTATTGATTACGACAACTCAGATGAATTGCAGGATATCACTGAGGCCCTGGATCGCATGCTGCTCAAGTTCCGCAGCCTGATCAGCGATGTCGGCAAAGCTACAGAAGTGTTGCAAGGCGTGGCGGCGGAGGGGGCTGACGGTAGTTTGAAACTGGCGGACCAGGTCAATCAACAACAGGCGGAAACTTCTATGGTGGCGGCGGCGACCAACGAGATGACCGCGACGGCCAAGGGTATTCAGGAGACGACGGACAGCGCCGCGCATATTGCGGAAGAGGTGACCGACCTGACCGAAGCGGGACGCAGTGCGATGGCGGCGTCGGTGCGCTCAATCGAGGACCTGTCCAAGCGCATTCAGAGCGCCAGTGAAGTCATTGGCAAGCTGGCGCAGCGCACCGAATCCATCGGCGGCGTGCTGGACGTTATTCGCGGCATTTCCGAGCAAACTAATCTGCTGGCCTTGAACGCCGCCATTGAAGCGGCGCGGGCGGGCGAATTGGGACGTGGTTTTGCGGTGGTGGCGGATGAAGTGCGTAGCCTGGCCAAGCGCACCAACGAATCGACTACGGAAATACAGGAGGTGGTGCAAAACCTGCAACGGGATGCGGAGAGCGCGGTAGGCGAAATCGGCGTCAGTCTGAACGAAAGCAAGCTCAGCGTTTCGAAGATCGACGACTGCCGCAAAGCTTTGGAAGCTATCTCTGGCGCGGTGGCGCGTATGCATGAGCTGAATCATCAAGTCGCCCAGGCGACCGCGGAGCAGTGCGAAGCAGTGCAGAGCATTGACCGCAGCATTGATAATCTGAGCGGTCAAACCAATGAGATCAATGGGCTGGCGGAGGCCACCACGGATATGTCCTCAAGATTGAATGAGGTCAGTAGCGATATCCGCACGGCGGTTGGACTCTTCAAGTTTTGAATCTCCGATTCAACAGAAAAAACGCAGGCGGGTTAACCCGCCTGCGTTTTTTGCTTTCTGATCGTGTTAAGCGTTGGCTTAGAAGATCGTTTTGCTCATCAGTTCAGAGAAGTCGCTTTCCATTCCGCTGGTGTCGATAGCGGTAATGGTGAAGTAGTGCGTGCCGGTTTCCAGGTTGTCGAAGTAGTGATAGTACTGGCCGGCGGGCACGTCATAAGTCGCTTCCAGGGAACCTGCATCGTTAGTGACGTAGATGCGGTAGCCTGAGATGTCTTCCAGAGCCAATGCGCTGCCGTCTTCGCGAGTGGTGGGCGGCTGCCAGAACATGTTGGCGGTTCTATCCACGAATACAGTGACTTGCGCGCTGTTGCTGATCACGGAGCCAGTGGTGTTGGAGACGATCACATCATAGCTCCCCTGGTCGTCCATGGTGGCGGCGCTGATGTCGTAGTAAGACATAACCGCATCAGGGATAGCCACGCCGTCCTTACGCCATTGGTAAGACAGTGTGCCGCTGCCGGTAGCGGAGACGTTCAGAGTGGTCAGATTGTTGACTGACACATACTGAGACACTGGCTGGAAAGTAATGCTGATGTCTACCGCCACGGTTTGTTCTTCTATGGTGGTCGTGCCGCTGGTGGAGGTATCCGCAACGGTGGTTGTCGTTGTGGAAGTGTCCGTAGCAGTGGAGGCGTCAGTAGTAGAAGTATCAGTAGTAGTAACGTCTGTGGTCTTTTTCCAGGAACCCTTTGTGCTGACTTGAGTGTCGCTGGAGCGCTTCCAGGAAGCGGCTTCCGCCATGGGCGCCAATTGAGCCAGCAGGCCGCTAGCCAGAATGACGCTGAAAACTTTTGCGGTAAATTTGGTAGTAGTAGTCATTTTATTGTTCCCCAGATGAATGGTGGTTCGTAACTGTTGGGCCATTCTACGGATTATTTTTTAGTCAAAAGTTGTAAAACGCACATAAAATGTACAAAAATGCGTCAAAAAATTGGCTATTTATTGAACTGAGAGATAGTCCATTTGGGGTATGTGAACTAATTGGGACAAAGGCGCCGATTAGTTCACGCTGAGAAAATCTGAAAAGAGAAAGCAAGAAGAAATGTTGAAGGTTTTGGGGGAGGAAGATCGCTTGGCGATGGATTTATTCCTCTGTGAGGCGCCTTATTGGGGGATGTGTGCGCCAAGAAAGTCCAAAAAGGCGCGGATAGCCGGTCGCATATAATGGTTGTCAATATAGACCGCGTAAATCTCGGCGCCTTTTTCTGAATAGAGTGAGGCGTTCCATTGCGGCAGCAGTTGTACTAAACGTCCTTCATCTATATAGGGTTGCATCGACCATTGTGTGAGCAGCGTGACCCCGGCGCCCTGTAGCGCGCATTCCAGTAGCGGCGTGCCGCCGACGGAGCGGATAGAGCCTTGCACCTGCACACGACGATACTCCTGGCCCTTGCGGAAATGCCACCAGGCCTGACGACGCCCACGACTTATCAGTAAGCAATTATGCTGCGCCAGTTCGTCTGGGGTTTGCGGTGAGCCAAATCTTTGCACATAGTCCGGACTGGCGCATAACAGCGTGCGGCCGTCGGTCAACTTCTTGGCTTTAAGTCGTGAGTCTTCCGGCGGGCCGATGCGTATAGCGATGTCCACGGCGTCCCGATAAAGGTCTACTATCTGATTTTCCAGCTCGATATCGATACTGACCTTGGGATAAAGCGCGAGAAATCGCGGCAGCAGCGGGGCGATGCGCAATCTGCCATAGCTCTCGAACACCGAAATGCGCAAGCGGCCTTCGGGCTCGCTGTGCTGTTGGCGTAAGGATGCAATGGTGTCGTCGACCTGAGCCAGAATGTCTTCCGCGCGTTTGAGTAGAAAGTGGCCTTCATCACTGAGAATAAGCTGTCTTGTCGTACGCTTGAAAAGCTTGGTCTGTAGCTTTGCCTCCAGATTGTCGATTTGCCGGGAGACGGAAGACGGAGATAGCACCAATGCCTTGCCTGCGGCGGAGAAGCTGCCGCATTCACAGCATTTGATAAAGGTTTTGAGTTCGTCGAGCATGCGTGTATTTTACCGTTGACGGAGAGTGATTGGCTTTGCGTTTTATGCAAAACAGATTTGATTATAGGTCTTATTCTTAAGTTTTTTGCATAGGTTGATAATGTTCTTGGCTAAAGCCGATATCGTTAAATTAATAGAAGGAACATGATGATGAGCACTCGTATCGCCCTGGCTGAAATCCCCAAACCCCTGTACGCGGCTATGATGACTGCGGAAAGCTACATACGCGGAACTGGTCTCGCCACAGAGTTGCTGGAGCTGGTGCGTCTGCGGGCGTCGCAGATTAATGGCTGCGCTTACTGTGTCGATATGCACTACAAGGACGCGGTGGCGGAGGGTGTTGACCCGCTGAAATTGAACGCCGTCGCGGTGTGGCGGGAAATGGCTTGTTTTGATGACAAGGAACGCGCGGCGCTGGCGCTGACGGAAACATTGACCCTGCTGGCGGAGCAGAAAGTAGAAGACGCTTTAATGGAAAAGGTGATCAGCCTGTTTGGGCATGCGCAGGCGGCGAACCTTGTTCTGGCTATCGCACAGATCAACAGTTGGAACCGCCTGGCGAAGACTTTTGCCTATACTCCCGGCGATTACCAGGTGGGGCAGTACTCTTAACTGTCCGACGACGCAGACCCTATCTACATCTATGCGGCGGGGGCGTTCGCTCCTTCCGCTGCTTTCTCCTCCTCTCTCCTCCTCTCTCTATCCCGTATCACCGCCAGCGCTCTTTCTATCTATGTAGGTTTCTATATAGGTTTGCATCGGTGATACGCGGATTTTCACCCGACTTTTCTGCGGCGGTAGTTTAATCCTTACGCCCGATTACCTGGGCCGTAATTTTGCTAGTAATCTTTTGCACATGATTATCTACGTATTTTCACGTAAAATGACGCGCTCTTCGCCTGCTTCGGAACGGATGGGGACCCGTAATGAAGCGTCTGCGGCAATCTTTGCGGCATCATGTTGCACAGGTCTGTCGATACGCGAAGGGATTCAGGAAACCACAAGAGAGTGTGTTGAGGCTTACTATGACAGATAGAGTACAAGTAGGCGGCTTACAGGTCGCTAAGGTTCTGTACGACTTTGTAAATGAAAAAGCGATCCCCGGAACTGGCGTTTCTGCGGATAAGTTCTGGTCCGAGCTGGAAGCCATCATCAATGAAATGGCTCCCAGAAATAAGGCGTTATTGAAAAAGCGCGATGAGCTGCAGGCGCAGATAGACGCCTGGCACCGCGAGAACCCAGGCAAGGTCGATCTGTCGGCCTATAAAACATTTCTACAAGACATCGGTTATCTGGCGCCGGAGGCGGAAGACTTCCAGATCTCCACCGCCAATGTGGACCCGGAAATCGCCACCATGGCCGGTCCGCAACTGGTTGTGCCGGTGATGAACGCCCGCTTCGCCCTCAACGCCGCCAATGCGCGCTGGGGCAGCCTGTACGACGCTTTGTACGGCACTGACGTTATCTCCGAAGAAAACGGCGCGGAGAAGGGCAAAGGTTACAATCCGGTGCGCGGCGCCATGGTGATCGAGTTTGCGCGCAAGTTTTTAGACGAAGCAGCTCCTCTGGCCTCAGGCAGTCATAAGGACGCCGTCGGCTATAGCGTGGAGAACGGACGTCTGGCGGTGAAACTGCAGTCCGGCGCAAGCGTCGGCCTGCTGGATGAAAGCAAACTGGCAGGCTACGTTGGCGAGCCCTCCGCGCCTAAAGGCGTTCTGCTGCAAAACAATGGTTTGCGTTTTGAGATTCAGATCGACGCTGACAGCCCTATTGGTAAAACCGATCCCGCTGGCGTCAAAGATGTTCTGATGGAAGCTGCATTGACCACCATTCAGGACTGTGAAGACTCTGTCGCCGCGGTGGACGCGGAAGACAAAGTGGTGGTTTACGGCAACTGGCTCGGCCTGATGAAAGGCGATCTGGCGGAAACCTTCGACAAAGGAGGCAAGGCTGTCACGCGCACCTTGCATGCTGACCGTGAATACATCGCCCCGAATGGCGAGCGTTTCAGTCTGCCAGGGCGCAGCCTGTTGTTCGTGCGCAACGTTGGTCACTTGATGACGATCGACGCCGTGCTCGACAGCCATGGCGAAGAAATTCCAGAAGGCATCCTCGACGGCATGATGACGTCACTGATCGCCATTCACGACCTGAAAGGCCAAGGTCCTTTGCGCAATAGCAAGACCGGCAGCGTTTATATTGTTAAACCGAAAATGCATGGCCCGGAAGAGGTAACGTTCACCAACGATCTGTTCGCCCGTATCGAGGATGCGTTGGGACTGTCCCGTTTCACGCTGAAAGTCGGCATTATGGATGAAGAGCGTCGCACCACTATCAATCTGAAGGCCTGCATCAAAGCGGCGGCGGACCGGGTGGTGTTCATCAATACCGGATTCCTGGATCGTACTGGCGATGAAATCCACACCAGTATGGAAGCCGGTCCTGTGGTGCGTAAGGCGGCGATGAAACAGCAGCCATGGATTAACGCCTATGAGGACTGGAACGTGGATACCGGTCTGGCGGTAGGCCTGAAAGGCAAGGCGCAGATTGGCAAAGGCATGTGGCCGATTCCCGATGAAATGGCGCAGATGCTTCAAGCCAAGATTGGTCATCCGCAGGCGGGCGCCAACTGCGCCTGGGTGCCGTCTCCCACTGCTGCGACCTTGCACGCCTTGCATTATCACAAGGTGAGTGTGGCGGCGCGTCAGGAGGAGATCGCTTCCCGTACGCGGGCGTCGCTGGACGATATCCTGACCATACCGTTGCTGGGCGACCAGGCTTTGTCCGCGCAGGATATTCAGCAGGAGTTGGATAACAACGCGCAGGGTATTCTGGGGTATGTGGTGCGTTGGGTCGATCAGGGCGTGGGATGTTCCAAAGTACCTGACATTAATGATGTTGGCCTGATGGAAGACCGCGCCACGTTGCGCATTTCCAGTCAGCATATCGCCAACTGGCTGCGTCATGGCGTTTGCTCGAAAGAGCAGGTGCTGGAAACCATGCAGCGTATGGCGGCGATTGTAGACCGTCAGAACGCCGGCGACCCCGGTTACCGCAATATGGCGCCGAACTTTGACGACAGCGTGGCGTTTCAAGCCGCATGCGACTTGGTGCTGAAAGGGTGCGAGCAGCCCAACGGCTACACTGAACCGTTGCTGCACGCCTATCGTCGTAAGGCGAAAGCCAAATTCGGCGGTTGATCCCGTAGCTGAATGCAAAACGCCCGGCTTGAAGCCGGGCGTTTTTGTTTGTGGACGAAGGGCGCGTTGCGACAGTTTCTTAAGTGACGGAACCCACCGCCAGCAATGGCGAAGCGTCAATATCGGTGGCGTCCATCATGTCCGCGACCTTGGCGAGACTGGCCAGGATCAGATATTGTTCCCATTCCGGCAAGTTATCGAAGCGGGAGGTGAACAGTTCCTGCAATGGCCGGGGGGCGCCAGCCAGCACTTCTTTGCCTTCATCCGTCAGCACCAGATAAATGCGCCGCTTGTCCACCGAGTCGCGGATGCGCGCCACCAGACTTTTCTTTTCCAGGCGGTCCACGATGCTGGTGACCGTCGCCTGGCTCAGACTGATATTCTGCGCGACCTGGCTCATGGTTGTGTTTCTGGAGTCGCCGATTGAACGAAGAATTAATAACTGCGGCGCGGTGAGTCCGGTTTCTTTGCCCAATTGCTTGGAGCGGAGGTCCGCTGCACGAATAATCCTTCGTATCAGGACCAATACTTCATCGTGTCGAGTCATGGGTAAATTACATCAATGGAAAAACTCATATTATCCTTCATACTTGTTGGGCTATCCACCTTTTAATTTGTGACATAAATATTACATGACAAAATTTTAAAATAGCCTAATAACAGAAGTATAGGAGGCTTTGTGCTATTCGTTTACTTTGTTGTCAAAGTAAATGTGTGCTAATATTGATCAGCTATATGTATGAACAAACCAAGGAGTTCTTATGTGTGGCATATGCGGAGAGATCCGCTTCGACAACCACTCGCCCGATTTAAATTTCATCCGACACGCCAACGACATTCAAACCCCCCGCGGCCCGGACGCCGAAGGCGTCTTCGTTCAGAACAATATCGCATTCGGCCACCGGCGCCTGAAAATCATGGACCTTTCCGACGCATCCCAGCAGCCGCTGTACGATCCTGCGTTAGGATTGGCGCTGGTGTTCAATGGCGCTATCTACAACCATCGGGAATTGCGATCTGAACTGGAAGGGCGGGGTTATACATTTTACTCCGATGGCGATACGGAAGTGGTGTTGAAAGCCTATCACGCTTGGGGCAAGGATTGCCTGACCCGTTTTAACGGGATGTTTGCGCTGGCGGTTTGGGAGCGCGACAGTGGTAAAACTATGCTGGCCCGCGATCGTCTCGGCATCAAGCCGCTTTATTTTCAACATGACGCCAAGGTGCTGCGTTTCTCTTCTTTTATGCCGGCGCTGGCGAAAGCGTCGGACTTCAACGCGCGGATCAATCCAAAAGCGTTGAATATGTATCTCAACTTTCACTCCGTGACACCGGCGCCTGATACGATTTTTGAAGGCATCTACAAAGTACAGCCAGGAACCTGGATGGAACTGGATAACACCGGAAAGATCCAGACGAGCAGTTACTGGAGTCTTGCGTTCGGCATGCAACCCGGGGATGAGTCTCTGACCGCTGAAGATTGGCGCGATCGCCTGCTGGAGGCTCTGTTCGCGTCCGTGCGCCGTCGCAATAACGCGGCGGTTGAGGTCGGCGTACTGCTTTCCGGCGGCGTCGATAGCAGCCTGCTGGTCGGGTTGCTGGCGGAAGTGGTCCCGGACGGATTTCAGACCTTCTCCATCGGCTTCGAAGCGGTTGGCGGCGAAGAGGGGGATGAGTTCCACTATTCCGATATCATCGCTAATCACTTCGGTACTCGTCATCATAAGATTCAGATCGCCTCTGACCGCATGTTCTCGGCCTTGCCGAAAGCCATCGATGCGATGTCGGAGCCCATGGTGAGCCATGACTGCGTGGCGTTTTATCTGTTGTCCCAGGAAGTCAGCAAGTATTGCCGGGTGGTGCAGAGCGGGCAGGGCGCCGACGAGGTGTTCGGCGGCTATCACTGGTATCCGCCACTGGTGGGTGCGCAGGACCCCTACGCCTGTTATCGCGAGGCGTTTTTCGATCGCAGTTATGAGGAGTACAAGCAGACAGTGCAGCCCCGCTGGATAGCGCCGGATTACGCCGGCGAGTTCGTCAAGCAGCACTTTCTGCGTCCTGGCGCCGATGACCCGGTGGATAAGGCGTTACGTCTGGATATGAGCGTCATGTTGGTGGACGACCCGGTGAAGCGGGTGGATAACATGACCATGTCCGCCGGATTGGAAGCGCGGGTGCCGTTCCTTGATCACGAACTGGTGGAGCTGGCCGCGCGCATCCCATCGCCTTTGAAGGTGAGAGATGAAGGCAAATGGATTCTGAAGGAAGCGGCGCGCCGCGTGATTCCCTCTCAAGTGATCGACCGCCCCAAAGGTTATTTTCCGGTGCCTGCGCTGAAGTATCTGCGTGGCGCCATTCTGGAATGGGTGAAGGAAGCCCTGTCCACGCAAAGCGCACGGGAGCGCGGCCTGTTTGATCAGGCGTATGTGGACAACCTGTTGTTGTCGCCCGATATGCACATTACGCCGTTGCGCGGCTCCAAACTCTGGCAGCTTGGCCTGCTGGAGCTTTGGCTGCAGCGCCACAATTTATAACGGTAAGCATTATTCAGCCGTGAAGCCCGCAGCGTCGTACCGGCGCTGCGTTAAGCAACCTCAGGCACGAAAGGTTACATCAATATGGCTATTACACCCCGCCACCATCATGAAAGGATGTTGCGCAAACAAATGCCGTCATACGAATCCATGCAGGCGGAACATATACGCGCCGACGCGGACGCGGACGCTCCCAGAAATGTGAGCGTTCACTGCGGCTGGGGGCGTCTGCTGCTGGCGAATACGTTCGAAAGCCCGAAAGAGCTGGCGAAGAGTCTGGCGGAAGAATCCACCGGCGATCGCGATATCGCGCTCTACGTAGCGGACCCGCATGTGGTGCTGAGTCATGCGCCGCAGTCGCTGTTTCTGGACCCCTCCGACACCATGCGCTTGTGGATGAGTCAGTATCGTCCGCGTACTCGCGCCCTGCCGGGCGTCACCGTCAGACGCGCCAGCAGCACGGCGGATGTGGAAGCGCTGAATGCGATTTTCACCCAGAGAAAAATGGTCTGCGCGCCGGTGAATCATGTACTCGCGCATCGTCACTCCAAGGATGTCGTCTATCTGGTGGCTGAGGCGTTGGGCAGCGGCAAGATCATCGGCACCGTGATGGGCGTGAACCATATCAAAGCCTTTGGCGATCCCAGCAAGGGCTCCAGCCTGTGGTGTCTGGCGGTGTCCCCGGACAGCAAGACTCCGGGCGTCGGCGAGGCGCTGGTGCGCTACCTGGCGGAATACTTTCAGACGCGGGAATGCCAGTACATGGACCTCAGTGTGCTGCATGACAACTACGAAGCCAAGGCGCTGTACGAAAAGCTCGGATTTCAGGCGATACGCACCTTCGCGCTGAAAAAGAAAAACGCCATCAACGAGAAGTTATTTGTTGGGCCGGAGCCATCCGCGAAGCTGAATCCCTACGCAAAAATCATCGTCAACGAAGCCATGCGTCGCGGCATAGAAGTGGTCATCGACGATGAGGTCAACAACCTGTTCACCCTTAGCTTCGGTGGTCGTCGCATACGTTGCCATGAATCCCTCACCGATATGACGACGGCGCTGTCCATGTCGCTGTGCCAGAACAAAATGCTGACGCATCGCACCTGCGCCCGCGCCGGCCTGCGGACGCCGATATATCAGCTCTATCAATCACGGGAACAGGCGGAAGAGTTCCTCGCCGATCATGGTGCGGTGGTGGTGAAGCCCCTGGATAGCGAGCAAGGCAAAGGCATTTCCGTGGATATCCGCAATGTGGATGACCTGCACGCAGCCATCAGCAAAGCGGAAAGCGTTTCCTCTTCTGTGCTGCTGGAGACTTATCATCCGGGGTTCGATTTGCGGGTGGTGGTGATCGACTTCGATACTGTGGCGGCGGCGATTCGTCGTCCGGCGGAGATCTACGGCAATGGACGCGACTCCATTCGCACACTGGTGGAAAAACAAAGCCGTCGTCGCGCTGCTGCGACGGGTGGGGAAAGCCAGATCCCCATAGATGCGGAAACTGAGCGCTGTATTCGCGAGGCGGGCTATGACTGGGACAGCGTGCTGCCAGTGGAAGCGCACCTGTTTGTGCGGCGCACCGCCAATCTGCATACCGGCGGGACGCTGATTGACGTCACCGACGATCTGCATCCCGAACTGCGAGCGGCGGCGGAAGAAGCCGCCAGAGCGCTGCAAATTCCGGTGGTGGGGATGGACTTCATCGTCAAGGACCACACCTCGCCGGATTACGTCATCATTGAAGCTAATGAACGCCCAGGGCTGGAAAATCACGCGCCCCAGCCGACGGCGCAGCGTTTTATCGATTTGCTGTTCCCGCTGACGCGGAGTGTACGACATGCATCTTAGAGGCGAAGTTATGATAGAAGAGAAAGGCTATACCCTGGACTCTGAGTACCTCACCAAAGTATTGCTCGAACTGCTGGCGATACCTTGCCCCTCGGGATTCACCGATGGAGCGGTCGTTTATGTTTGCGAGCGTTTGAGCGAGCTGGGTATTGATTATGAACTGACCCGGCGCGGCACCATTAAAGGACGATTGCAGGGCAAACTGAATGCGCCGCAACGGGCCGTGGTGACGCACCTGGACACCATCGGCGCTATGGTGCGTGAAATCAAACCCAATGGCCGGCTGTGTCTGACCCCGGTCGGGCACTGGTCAAGCCGCTTCGCGGAAGGTTCACGCGTGACCATCTTCAGTGACGGCGGCTGTTTCAGAGGATCGGTATTACCTTTATATGCGGCGGGACACCGCTACAACGAAGAGGTGGACCGCCTTCCGGTGACCTGGGATCACGTGGAAATCCGCGTGGACGAATGCATTTACTCCAAAGAAGACGCCCTCAGAATCGGTATCTGCGTGGGCGACTTTGTGGCCTTTGATCCCAATCCGGAATTTCTACCCAACGGTTTTGTCGTCTCTCGCCATCTGGACAACAAGGCGGGAACCGCCGCGTTATTGACGGGATTGAAAGCCATTGTTGAGCACGATCTGCCGCTGGCGATGGATTGTCTGCCGATATTTACCCTGACGGAAGAAATAGGTTCCGGCGTCGGACACGCGATTGAGGCGGACGTCACGGAGTTTGTGGGCATTGATATCGGCCCGGTGGCGGAAGGGCAGAACGCCAAAGAGCATGGCGTCACCATTGCGATGAAAGACTCCTCGGGACCATTCGACTGGCATCTAACCCGGCACCTGATTCATTTGTGTCAGGACCACAATATTCCCCATCAGCGCGACGTGTTCCGCTATTACTATAGCGATGCGGTGTCGGCGGTGCAGGCGGGCCATGATATTCGCCATGCGCTGGTGACCTTCGGCACTGACGCCACTCATGGCTACGAGCGCACCCATATCGATGCGCTGACTGCGATTTCCGACCTGGTGGTGCGTTATGCGCAAAGTGAGCCGGTGCGTCCCCATGACGCCCAGGCGAATATTCCCAAGGAGGATTTCCAGGACCAGATTACCTGGGACGAAATGCAGTTTGGCGGCACTGCCGTGCCGACGGTGAACGAAGTGCTGGGCGAGCGTGAGAAAGGCGGGCGAAGCAAAAAACAGGTCATGAAGTAAGCGCTAAAACTTGCCTTTGAGCATGTCGTCCATGTAGCTGTCAAAAACGCCGGCTTTGTCCATTTCCTCCAGACTGGCCGTCAGCAGGGAAGAAAGGCGTTCGCTGTCAGGATGGGCGCGGGAGAATAAAATGAAGCCCTGTGTTGTGGTGAGCGGTTTGGCCAGGGTGGTCAGCAGGTCCGCCATGCCGGGGTCGAACTGCTCCCGTACGATGCGCCAGCCGGTCATTTCATCAATGGGGAAGAGATCAATGCGTCGCCGCAGCAGTTTGCGGAAATTAATGTCGTCGCGGGCGGTTTCCTCCAGCCCGAACACATTGCTGCGGGCGGCGTTCCAGAATTCGTCGGAATAGGTGTAGCCGATGGTGGCGCCGACGCGATAGGGCTTCAGGTCGGAGAACTTGCTCCAGTTGGGAATCGGGTTGGACTTGAGGTGAAAGAACACCTCGTTATGCCAGGACACTGGCCCCACCTGATAAAATTCCGCGTTGCGTTCTTCATTGAAAAACCAGAAAGAGCTGGCGTGAACGCGCAAGGTGCGCACTTCCTCGTAGGCCCGTTTCCAGGGCAGATACACAAATTCCACCTTAATGTTTTTGCGTTTGAACGCTTCCCGCACCAGACGGTTGACGTAGCCGCCATAGGTGGATTTCTCGACGGCCCAGGGGGAGTAGTCGCCAGTGCTGATAGTGATGGTTTCCGCCGCGCCGCAGAAGGTCGCGGCGAGCGTCACGATGATGGAGCCCAGAAAAGCCGTTACACGTCTGTTCATAACATTCAACCCAGTACGCCGAGGTTATGGCGCGACTCGGAAGACTGCGCCCGGCTGCTGCGGGAAGTCGAAGGGTCGCTATAGACTAAGCATAGGCCATAGTCGTGAAACCGCTAGGGTTTGTAAGCGGCTCGGCGTGGCGCTGCGAGACGCCATTCGCGACGAATAGACGGGGGTAGGCGTGAGCTTATTTGTTTGCGCTTTCCTGCAGCTTTTTCAGTACCCGCGATACGGCGATAAAGCCGAAAGTGGCGGTGACCGCCGTGGCGGCGCCGAAACCGGAAGCGCAGTCCAGACGCGTGCTCTCCATATTGCCCGGTTTGCTCTGGCAGACTTCTCCCTCCGCGTCTGGATAGACCTGTTGTTCGGTGGAAAATACCGCCTCCACGCCGAAGCGGCGTTGCGGATTATCGGGAAAGTTGTATTCCTGGCGTAGACGTTTGCGGGTTTTCGCCAGCAGCGGGTCGTGATAGGTGCGGCTCAGGTCGCAGGCTTCGATGCGGGTAGGGTCGGTCTGGCCGCCTGCGCCGCCGACAGTCACGATCTTGATCTTGTTACGCCGGCAATAGGCGATGATGGCGCATTTATGGCGTACGCTGTCGATGGCGTCAATGATGAAGTCATAGCCGCGATTCAGCAGCTCCGCCACATTTTTCTCAGTGACGAATTTGAACTCTGTGCGCACGTCGCATTGCGGATTGATCGCCTTGATGCGCTCCGCCATGACTTCGATTTTGTTGCGCCCAAAGGTGCTTTGCAAGGCGTGAATCTGCCGATTGGTGTTGGACACGCAGATGTCATCCATATCGATCAGGGTGATGGTCCCCACGCCAGAGCGGGCGAGGGCCTCCGCCGCCCAGGAGCCGACGCCGCCAATGCCGATCACGCAGATGTGGGCGTTGCGAAAGCGCTCCAGCGCGCGGCGGCCGTACAGGCGGGCGATGCCCCCGAAGCGAAAATTGTAATCTGAATCTGTCATGGCGGTCTGATCCGGGACTAATGCTGAATGAATCCGGCTGAGCGCGCGGGAAACTTGGCGCGGCGCAAGCAAAGTGCGGATTATAAGCGCCATCGGGCAATTTTTCTAAATTTTCCAAGCAGTCGCGGACTGCTCTTTTTTGCCAATAAGGTCAAGATGATCTTTACTTATCTACAGGATATCGGCAAGGGCGCGCCTAAGATTTCGACAACCTAAGCCAACCCGAGGGAGAGTTTGACCACCTGCAAATTGGCTGCTGACGAAAGACAGGTGGAGACCGTTCGTTGGGCTCAGTAGTCACATCCAAACAACCGCTATCGTATATGCAGACAACTTTAACTGGACTTATACATGACCATTCCCATTCTTATTTGCGATGACTCAGGCGTAGCGCGCAAGCAGATGGCCAAGTCGCTGCCTGCGGGCTGGGATGTTGAGGTCAGTTTCGCCGCCAACGGCCAGGAAGCGATTGATCTGATTCATCAGGGGCTGGGGGATGTGTTATTTCTCGACCTTAATATGCCGGTTATGGACGGCTATCAGACGCTCGAGGTAATCAGCAAAGAAGAGTTGCCGACAGTCGTTATTGTCGTATCCGGCGATATTCAGCCCGACGCTAAAAAACGCGTGATAGGGTTGGGCGCATTCGACTTTATTAAAAAGCCGATCAACGGCGATGAGCTGACGGCGATTCTGCAGAAGACCGGTCTTTACACCGAAACCGGCGTGCCGGCCAAGGCGACCGCCCCGGTGGTGGATCGCTCCGCCAAGCATCAGGGCGCCATTTCCATGTTCGACGCCTTCCAGGAGGTGGCTAACGTCGCCATGGGGCAGGCGGCCGACCTGCTGGCGCGTTTGCTGGACGTGTTTGTGCTGCTGCCGATACCGCGGGTGAATCTGCTGGAAATATCCGAACTGCAGATGGCGCTGCAGGCGACGGAGGACAATGATACTTATTCTGGTGTGTGTCAGGGCTTTATAGGTTCAGGCATCGCCGGCGAAGCCTTCCTGCTGTTCCATGACTCCAGCTTCAAGGATATGGCGAAGCTGATGCGTTATGACGGCAAACTGAATGAGCTGGTTGAACTGGAGCTGCTGATGGATGTGTCATCGGTGCTGATCGGCGCCTGTATCAAAGGCATCGCCGAGCAGCTGGACATCGCCTTCAGCCAGGGGCATCCGGTGGTGCTGGGGCAGCACGTGAACGTCGGCGATTTGTTGAGCAACAACAACTGGCGCTGGACCAAAACCCTGGCCATCGAGATTTGCTACAGCATTGAGAACTACAACATCAATTGCGACCTGCTGCTGCTTTTTACGGAAGACTCGCTGCCGGTATTTCGCGATAAGGTGGCGTACTTAATATAAAGTCGCAATTAATATAAAAAGTATAAGGAAAACGATAAGTCCATGGCTGAGAATCACTTCGACATTACAGAATTCCACTGGGTAATGGATATGCTCCAGACCATCGATGTCGGATTGGTGGTGCTGGACTCGGAATACCGCATCAACGTCTGGAACAGTTTCATGGAAAACCATAGCGGGATGCGGCCGCATGTGGTGAAGGATCGTGTGTTGTTTGAGGTCTTCAAGGAGATCCCTGAGGAGTGGTTCAAGCATAAAACCCAATCCGTGTTCCTGCTCAAAAACCGCACCTTCACGACCTGGGAGCAGCGTCCGTTTCTGTTCCGCTTCAAAAACTACCGTCCGATCACCGGGACGGAAGAGTTCATGTACCAGAACATCACCATTACGCCTTTGGTGTCGCCTAACGGCGAGGTGCAGAATATCTGCCTGATTATTTACGACGTCACCGACATCGCCAGTAACCGGCGCCAGTTGGAAGCCGCCAATTCCAAGCTGGAGAAGCTCAGCCGCATCGACCGGTTGACCCAGCTTAACAATCGCGGCTATTGGGAGGAGCAGTTGGTGAAAGAATATCAGCGGGTGAAGCGCACCAATGAAGCCAGTACGCTGATTATGTTCGATATCGATCACTTCAAGAAGGTCAACGACACCTATGGCCATCCGGCGGGAGATGAAGTGATTCGAGCGGTTTCCGCCGCATTGCGGGACACTATGCGCAGCACCGATATCGCCGGCCGCTACGGCGGTGAGGAATTCGGCGTCATATTGGTGAATACCGACTGCAAAAACGCCATGAACTTCGCTGAGCGCCTGCGCACCCGCATCGAGAATCTGGAAGTCACCCACGAGGGGCGCGATATCCGTTTCACTGTCAGTCTGGGCCTGGCGGAATTGGATAAAAAGATTAAAGATCATAAAGAATGGATCGAACGCGCCGACACCGCCTTGTACGCCTCCAAACAGGGGGGACGTAACCGCGCTACGACCTATGAAAAATAACGAGGGATTTCAGCGAAGTGCGCGTCCCTAAAGGCTTGGGTCGGAGTTATGATGTGATAAAAAGTCACCGCTAGGGAAAGTGGGCGCTATCAACATTTTTTTGCTTTTAAACGGTCGTTTGGTTAGAGTTTCGGCGGTCGTTTGTCGCGAGAACCAGAAATGAAGGCGTCCCCAAGGAGTCGGTTGAAAAATCCAGCTACCCACCTGCATGCTGAATTGAAAATCAAGCGAGGACTGTTGTCGCGGGAGTGGGTAAAGGTGCAGATTCTGCAATTTTCCGCGGAAGGTATGCTATTGCGCACCGATGAAAATCTTCAGGTCGGGGGCAAGGCGGTTATTTCTCTTAAGCTGCCCATGGACTTCGGCGACATCGCCATCAACAAAGTCGAAATCAATGTCAAAGACCGCCAGAAGGTATGTAGTTGCTTCGATTATGAGGTTGAGTTCAATTTGGGCGGCAGCATGCTGCAGAGCGACAGGATTCGCAAAGACCTCAAACAGATTGAATCCCTTCTTTCCCGCTACGACTCCCTGATCAACAAAATCCGCAACGGCCCGCTTTCCAGCAATAATCCCGGCTGATCTTTCCCGTCCGCCAACCGGCGCGAACCCAATCATATTTACGCAATCTCACGTCAAAACCGGCTGTTGTCTGAAAAACTTGTAAAGCAAACCATGTTAACCCTGGTTAACGTATGGAGTATGCTAGTTCCGCCAGAGAATTTAATCGCCGTGGAGGTAAATTTTGGCTAAGCGGACAAAGGACGACAGCAAGCAAAAAACAGCGCCGGCAACCAGGACCAAGCGGTTTCTGAAGCTGGCCGGCATGACGGCGTCCGTGGCGGGCAGTTATGCGGCGGAGCGGGTGCGACGCGCTTTCAATGAAGAAGACAAGGAAGAGCGCCAGGCCAAGGCCTACGACAAGATGGCCAACCAAATCGCCGACACCCTAGGCGAATTGAAGGGCGCGGTGATGAAAGTGGGCCAGATCGCCTCCCAGACCCAGGACTTTTTGCCCAAAGAGTTTTCTCAGGCGTTGCAGCGTCTGCAGAAAGAAGCGCCACCCATGGATTACGAGGTGATCGCCAAGCAGATCGAGAGAGAGCTGGGTGCGCCGCCGCAGGAATTATTCAAAGAATTCAGCGAGGAGCCCTACGCGGCGGCCTCCATTGGCCAGGTTCACAAGGCGATCACCCTGGATGGCAAAGAGGTTATCGTCAAGGTGCAGTATCCGGGCGTAGACCGATCCGTGGACTCTGATCTCAAGCAGCTCAAGTTGACGCTGAAGCTGGGTGGGCTGCTCAAGCTGCCGAAAGAAAGCGTCGATCAGCTGTTCGAGGAGATTCGCGAGCGTCTTAACGAAGAACTCGACTATGAGAATGAAGCCCGCAACATTGCGGATTTTCAGCGCTTTCACGCTAAAGACAAAGGTTTGATCATTCCCAGCGTGGTGCGTCAGCTATCCAGCAAACGGGTGTTGACCATGGAGTGCGTGGAAGGAGATCACATCAGTGCGGTCAGCGCAGAGGCATATGGGCAGGACGTCATTAATCTGATCGGACGACGCTTGTTTCGCATCATGGCGGATCAGTTATTCAAGTTTCACGCGATTCATGGCGACCCTCACGCGGGCAATTTCGCGTTTCGGCCTGACGGCTCCATCATCATGTATGACTTCGGCTGCGTAAAACGCCTGAAGCCGGAGATAGTGCACGCCTACAGCCAGGCTTTAACGGCGGGACTCAATGCGGATTACGACGCGCTGGACAATTATCTGGTGGACCTGGGCGTCAGGGTGAGCGGAAAACCAGCGGTGGAGCAGGACTACTACGCCATGTGGCGGGATATCTTCATACGTCCGTTCCGCAGCAGGGACGAGGCGTTCGACTTCGCCAGCTCCAATCTGCATAAGCAAGTGGCGTCCAAGGCGACCACAGTGTTCAAGTACATGGACTTTTTCCAGCCGCCAGTGGAAAGCCTGTTTATCGACAGAATGATCGCCGGTCATTATTGGATGATGATGCGATTAGGGGTGCAAGCGGCTTTCCGTAAAGAACTGGAAGACTACCTCGATCTTTCCTCCGCTGCCTGACAAGGCGCCCAAAATGGTCACATTCTGCCCTTTTCGGGCGGAAGTGTGACGTAGTTAGGGTTTGGAACGCCGTATTTCTCACGGAAAACGAGCCAACTCAGTGGCAATATAGACGTTCGCGAAAAGCTAAGCGTTGTTGTATTGATACGGTAGTGAGCTAGTAAGTCCATGTTGAAAAATCTTCGTGAAACACTGATGGGACGAATCGCCGGCGAGAAGCGTTCCAGCAAGCAAGCTGAGGAGAAAAAGGCGGAAGTCAAAGCTCCTCAAGTGGAATTTGAAATGAGCGCACTCGAAGCCTTGCGTGTTTCCACTGTGACTCGTCGGGTGTAATGGCCCGCTGAACAAAACAACATAACGCCAAAAGATGTAGCTGAGCGCTTTCTTTTGTGTGAATAGGGACCTGGATGGTCCCTGTTTTTTTGCCCCCCTCGAGACTGTAATTTAATTTGTGTATCTGCCTATCACTAGTACCCTATAGCGGGGTTAAGGATAGGTAGACAATGAACCAGAAAGAATTAGAAGCATTTGCCCGTGAGGCAGCCAAATCTCTGAAAACAGAAAAGGATCTCAACGAGTTCCGTCAGATGCTCACCAAGGCGACCGTGGAAGCCGCGCTCAATGCAGAGCTGGATGTGCATCTGGGATACGAGAAACATCAATCTTCAAATTCAGACAATAGCCGTAACGGCTATTCCAGCAAGACCCTCCGTACCGAGGACGGTCAGTTTGAAGTTAATACTCCCAGAGATCGTCAGGGCAGCTTTGAGCCTCTACTGGTCAAGAAGCAGCAGACCCGCTTCACCACCATGGACGACAAGATTCTCAGCCTCTACGCCAAAGGCATGAGCACCCGAGAGATCGTGGCCACCTTTAAGGAAATGTATGGCGCGGATGTCTCTCCCACCTTAATCTCCAAAGTCACGGATGCCGTGATTGAGCGGGTGGTGGAATGGCAGTCTCGTCCTCTGGATGCGGTTTATCCCATCGTATACCTGGACTGTATTGTGGTGAAGATCCGCCAGGATAAGCAGGTGATCAACAAGGCGATCTATCTTGCCTTGGGAGTGAATCTGGAAGGTCACAAAGAACTGTTAGGGATGTGGATCTCTGAAACCGAAGGGGCGAAGTTCTGGCTTAATGTGCTGACCGAGTTACAGAACCGGGGCGTGAAGGACATTCTGATCGCCTGTGTGGATGGTCTGAAGGGTTTCCCCGAAGCGATCAATACCGTGTATCCCCAAACCCGGATACAGCTCTGTATCGTGCACATGGTGCGCAATGCGGTGAAGTATGTGCCATGGAAAGACTATAAGCCGGTCACAACAGATCTGAAGCGGATCTACCAATCGGCCACCGAAGAGGAAGCCCTCTCAGAGCTGGACAAATTTGCCGAACGATGGGATGAGAAATATCCCCAGATCAGCCGATCCTGGCGGCTTCACTGGGAGAATCTCAACACTCTGTTCCGCTACCCGGAAGACATTCGCAGGGCCATCTACACGACCAATGCCATTGAGTCCCTTAACAGCGTCATTAGGAAAGTGATCAAGAAACGGAAGCTGTTCCCCACGGATGATTCCGCGAGAAAGGTGGTGTATCTGGCGATCATGGATGCGTCGAAGAAATGGACGATGCCGATCAGGAATTGGAAGTCAGCGCTGAACCGATTTATGATCGAGTTCGAAGATCGCTTAACGGAGTATCTTTAATAACCAGGCAGATACACAGAATTATTTACAGGGTCCCCCCCTCTGAAACAAACCTCAAAAACTTTTTCAAAGACCGGTATTAAGCCGGCGGCTCCTATACATCCAGGGGCCTTTCTTCTGTGACTTATCGCCGAAAACTCTGGCGCGATGTGGACGAAATGTTGGAAAGTTTGCCCGCAAGCCCTTACACCTGTCTTTAAATCTGTTATATAACAGGCCTTTATTCTCCCGGATTAGTGAACGTGTCTACCGCCGACCATCCCGAATGCGCCATATACCTTGCTGATATTCGCCAGATCGACCCGGATCTTGATGCCTGTTACTGCGCCATGCTGGGACCCGGAGAAGACCAACGCCTTTCCTCGTTTCGCTTTCCCGAGGGACGTTTAAGCTTCTTGCTGGGGCGGGCATTGGCTCGGACGCAACTGGCGGGAAGACTGGGTTGCGAGCCTGCGGAAGTGACCATTGCTATCAGTGACAAGGGTAAGCCTTTTCTGCGAGATAAGGGGGCGACCTGGTGTTTCAGCATCGCTCATGCCGGAGCATGGGTGGCGCTGGCGATCGCCAAGACGCCGGTGGGGATTGATCTTGAGCGAGCGGAGCGGCGCAACGTCAAAGCTTTGGCGCGGCGTTTTTATACGGAGCAGGAATACCAGTGGGTGTGTGGACAACCCGAAGAAAGTCAGGCGCAATGCTTCTTCCGCATCTGGACGTTGAAGGAGGCGGAGGTGAAACGACGCGGCTCGACCATGTCAGAGCTGCTATCCGGGGCTCCGTTCCGTCTGCATGATGACTTGGCGATGGCGGAGTTTGCCGAGGGTGAGGAGTGCGGGTATGGGCTGTTTCAGTGGCGTGAGGAGCAATTGCTGGGGGTGGCCCTGAGCGAGCCGCGCCCGATGCGCTTTTTTGAAGGCTTGCCGGGACAGGGCTCCGCCCAGGTTTCGCCAAGTCTTCTGGCTGGTTCGGAAAACTGGCGACATCAATAATAGAAAGAGAGTGGATACTAATAATGTCAGAATACTCAACACTTAGCGTTACACAGGAAGGCGGCGTCGCCGTCATTGAATTGAATCGCCCCGACAAGGCCAATGCGCTGAACATGGCGATGTGGGAAGAAATCGGCTTGGCGTTTCGCCGGGCGGATCAGGAAAGCGCTGTGCGGGTCGTGGTGCTGCGCGGTGCGGGTAAGCACTTCTGTTCAGGCATCGACCTGATGGACTTCGCTTCCGTGATGACAGGCAAGGAAAAGTGCGACGGTCGTCGTCGTGAAGAGTTGCGCCGTCTGATCCTCAAGCTGCAAGGCTGTCTCTCCGCTATCGAGGAGTGCCGTAAGCCAGTGCTGGCCGCCTTGCACGGCGGTTGTATCGGCGGTGGCGTGGATATGGTGGCGAGTTGCGATATGCGCTACATCTCTGCGGAAGGCTATCTGCAGATCAAGGAAATCGATATCGGCATGACGGCGGATGTGGGCACTTTACAGAGGTTGCCGCATATTATCGGCGACGGCGTTATGCGTGAGCTGGCGTATACCGGTCGTAAAGTCGACGCGGAGGAGGCGCGGGCCATTGGTTTGGTTAATCGTGTGTATGAGTCGCCGGAAGCCTTGATGGCGGGCGTCATGGAAACCGCTCAGGTGATCGCCAGCAAGTCGCCCTTGGCTATTCGCGGCACGAAAGAGATGATCAAGTACACCCGTGATCACAGTGTCGCGGACAGTCTGAATTACGTCGCTACCTGGAATGCGGCCATGCTGATCAGCGAGGATATTCAGGAAGCCATGATGGCGCAGATGCAGAAGCGTGAGCCCAAGTTCAGGGACTAACCTGCCAAGAAGAAAGGGGAGGGTGATCCTCCCCTGGAATGTTAAGACTTACTTTTTGTTCCCGTGTCTCGGTCTTTCTTCGTTGATTTTCAGGAACATGTCTCGCGCTCTGACGCCCAGGTCAGGGTTATCCGTGAAGAATCCGCTTACCCCAAGGCCAAGCATTTGAATCGCTTCGCCGGTCAGAGTCTGTGGTTCGTTGTTCGGATGCAGGGTCAGGAACTGTTCTTCCACGCGTAGCGTGTAAGGGTGAATCTCCAGCCCGTTCGCCAGGGCCTCCTGCAGGAAGGGATGTACGCCGCCAGTCAGCTTGCTGCCGACCTCGGCTTTGCCGTCGCCGTTGGTGTCTTGCTTCTCGTCAAGGCTGGCGCGCAGCAGGAAGCTGTTTTTCCAGGGACCGACGCCTTCCGCGTAGTTATCCGCAATAAACTTGACGGTTTGTGGAGTGACCAGTTTGCCGTAACCGGTTGTATCGCTGACGCCGCCTTCGACCAAGTCATTCAGCTCGCCATAGATTGTCGCCATGTCCGCGCCGTGTTTCGCGTTGTAGTACATGTCGTAGGGGCGGGAGAAGTTGCTGTCCGGCTGTACGTAGATATCATCAAAGTCGCCATACAACTGCACCAACGGTAGATCCACGTTGTTGCTGGGCATGATGTCCTTCTGCAGCTCCATCAGGTTCTCAACCTCGAAAGATTGAATGTAAACCCGCGTGGGATCGGTGAAGTTCTCGCTGACGAGGGTTTCGATCAGCTTGCGGCCGATGGACATATTGATCTTGCCGCCGCCCAAAAACTCGCCTTCTTTGGCGAAATAGGTGGGATGCTTGGTTTCTGGATAGAGGCCGACTTTTTTGCCTGTGTTATGTTCGATCAGGCGCACCATGCCGATGATTTCTTCCAGCGTGGGAATGGCGAACTTGCCATCAAAGCGGGTATTGCGGGGACGCACTTCTGGAATGCGTTCTTTAGCGCGCAATGTTTTGATTTCCGCCAGGGTGAAGTCTTCGCTGAACCAACCGGTCATGGCGACGCCATCGATCATTTTGGTGGTTTTGCGATCGGTGAATTCAGGATGATCCGCCACATCAGTGGAGCCGCCCAGTTCGTTTTCATGGCGGGCGATCAGATGGCCGTCTTTGGTTGGCACGAGGTCGGGTTCGATAAAATCCGCGCCCTGGCGAATAGCCAGCCAGTAGCTGGCGAGCGTGTGCTCAGGACGGTATCCGGGAGCGCCCCGATGGCCGATGACGATAGGGTGGTCGGCGGCTGCGGTGGCGACCGCCGGTTGCTTGGCCTGCGCTGCGGTAACTCCTGCGCTGAGCGCGGCCGCGGCGATCCAGGGGAGACACTTCGGCCAAGTGAAATACTGTTTCATCGTTATATCCCTAATTAGATTTCTCATTCACAATCAGTAGAGTACAAACTAATAGAAGAAAATGACAGTTTAAGGTCAGGCTATTTTTAGCCGCTTAAAGCCATCGTCAGCAAGTTTCAATTTGGTCATGAAAACCAGGATTTGCAGGGGTTTACAGACGCTCTTTAAGGGCTTTCAGAGGCCTCCATGGCGATTGCCTGCGACCGTTTAGGGCGCGCTTTACAGAAATTTAATGCGCCCTCATTCAAAGGGGGGCCGAGGTGACGTTCGGATTGTCGAAAGGCGCAAGCCGGAAATTTTCACTTCCGGCTTACTAAGATGGATTTAGTTAGCCCTTGTCGTCAAAGAGGGGCCATTTCCCAGGTGACGGAGTAGGAAGCGGAAACGCTTTGTGATTGCGGGCCGCCGGATATGCTGCCGCTGGAACTGAACTCGACTTTGTATGTGCGGCCTTTTTCGGCGGGAATCTCGATATAGTCGACACCGTCTTTGAATCCGTTTTTCGGATCATAGGCGATGCTGCCTCTGTAACCATTTCCGCCAGCGGACACATAACTGTTCAGGGGTAAGCAGGGGGCAATCTCCGGGCAGTTGCGTTCTATTTGCTCAACGTTGAAGTTGACGCGCAGTACGCCGTCTTCGGTGGCGCGGATACTGTGCTGGAAGTTGCCGCCGTGACTGATCGTAACGCCGCCTCGGTCTCCTTCGCTGCGGTCGATATCGGCGTCAATGTAGTAGCTCAGCGTGGCGCCGTTATCGAAATGGGAAACTTCCAGATTGTAATCCAGAGAGGCGGACGCGCTGCTTCCATTGACGCTGAGGTCGTAATTTTGGCGCACAGGCTCTGCCCCGTGCAATGTCTTGCTTTCGTATTCTCTCTGGGTTTCGCCGCCAACACCGGCCTGGGCCGTGCTTCTGTAATACTCAAACAGGGTTTCGGCGGCGCTGACCTGAGTGGAAAGCATTGTTGCGGCTGCAGCCACAAGTATCAGATTCTTCTTCATAAATCATATTCCTTGAAAATGTAACAAGAGATTGGCCATAGCGCAGGATCGCGTTTCCAGGCGCTACCCATATAAAAACTCATCGCTGAACCGAAAACGTCCCGGGCATGGAGGAGTTATGTGGCACTAGGATAAATCGGCGGGAAGACGCTGACTTGTAAAAAACGGACACGGTTTTACTGGGCGGCGGGAGAACAAAAAATGGGGCCAAAGGCCCCGAATGACATCGTTGGGAAAAGTCGATAAGACGAGCCCGAGAGGGCTCAGAAAATCTGCTTGCTCATGACGTTGGAGAAGTCGCTCTCAATGCCTGAGGTGTCCACCACGGTGACTGCGAAGTAGTGAACGCCGCTGTCCAGGCCGCCGAAGGTGTAGTCTGTCGCATCCGCCTGCGCTTCCACGCTGGCGCCCCAGGAGCCGTCTTCAGTGGTGTGATAGATGCGGTAGGCGGAAATTTCCTGTTGGGTCAGTGCGCTGCCGTCTTCGCGAGTATTCGGTGTGCTCCAGACCAGGCGCACGCTTTGGTTGACTGTTAAGGACAAGGTTGCGCCGTTGCTGGTGACGGAACCGGTGGCGTTGCTGATGATAACGTCATAAACGCCTGCGTCGCTGTCGTCCAGGTTTGACAGGCTCAGGTAAGACTGCACGGCGTCAGTGATGATTGCGCCATTTTTACGCCACTGATAATTCAAAGCTCCGCTGCCTGATGCGCTGACGTTCAGAGTAACGGCTTCCCCTTTGCCGGCGCTTTGAGAGGCAGGTTGCAGGCTGATCACGATATCCAGTGCAACATCGCTTTCCTGACTGGAGTCCTGAGTGTCGTTTTGGGCCTGGTCCTGCTGATCTGTCTGTTGTGTGTCCTGCTGGGTTTGAGTGGAAGAGCCTGAATTGGACTGGCTGCTGTCCGCGACAGTGTCATTGGTGGCGGATGAGTTCGTGGTGGAAGTATCTGTCTGGGTGGTGGTTTGTGCGCTGGCGTCAGACGCTGAACTTGTGTTTTCCACCTGTGAAGAGGTAGTCCCTTGAATGGAGACAGAGCTGTTGTCCGAGCTTTCATCCGCCGCTCCGCCGCCGCAGCCATGTAACGCCAGCGTCGCGGCTAAAATCGCGGTGGACAGTATTCTGGTTTGGGTGGTTTGAGCAGCCATCGGTCACTTCCTTCGTTATATGTCAACTTATGATCAATAGTAGATGGCTATAAATGAAAAAGACTGTAAAACGTCACACGCAGCTAACGCAAAACGTCAAAAAAATGGCGAATCGGGATAAATCTTGAACTTTGTATGCAAAGTGTGCGGTTCCTCTCAATTTTCGACGTGCGGAAAAGGAGGGTTGGAACAGGGGCTGAATAGTCCAATGCGCGGATGTACGCCCTGTGGGCTATCGAGTAAAGTGGTCGGCCCGTGCAGTCGCTAATATTACGAACGGCTCAGATGAGCGTTGTTGCGCCCTTTACCTAAGGATGAGTCCCCCCATGAACTTCTATGAACACTATCTTGCTTCCTGGCTAACGGACTGGACCGATTGGGCGTTGCTGGCCTGTGGCGTCTATACGGTTATATTTGGAATGTTTGAGGTGTTCTGTCGACAAACAAGGCTGTATGACTACTTGTTTTCTGCAAACTTCGTCCTCCTTCTATTACTGCAACTCCTGTTACCTGTGATGGCCATCTGGGGCGCCAATTTTGTGCAGCCAGGGCTGATTTTCATGGCGATCTACACGGCGCTCTTTTTTATCAGCACCTCTCATGTAAACGAGGGCGGAATCGCATTCATGATCCATCTCCAACTACTGATAGTGATCCTTCCCCTGGCGATTCTGATTCGGATGATCCGGTTTATTTGGATGCTGTTTTAAGGGGAATTGGATGGAGATAAGGCCCTCATTTGAGGGCCTTTTGCGTATTACTCAGCGCAATCAGCGTAGGCTTTTGATTAAGCTTTCACATTCGCTGGCGCTAATATTTTCACCGCAGACCGGAATCTGGTTTTGCGGTTTGCCGTTGGCGAGGTCGTTCACCAGGGCGTTGCCGAGAACGTGGTTGACGGCGTTGAGGTTGTAGCCGTTGTCCTGTTCCGCCATCCAGAAGAAGACGCCGGCGAAACCGTTGTCCTTGGCGTATTGCGCTTTCAACGCAGCGGTTCGCGGCGTCTCTATCGTGATAAAGGAGCCGATGGCGGGTTGCACAAGATAGTCGGCATTGGAGGCTTTGTCGGTGTACAGCTTGTACCCGTTGTAAGGCCGTAATGACGGGTCAAGGAAGCTTTGATACATCTCATAGCCTTCCAGAACGCCAGCTTCCCAACTGCCGTATCCGGCGATGGCGAGAATAAAGTCAGTGGTTCCCGGCGCCTGATTGGGCTGGTGGGTGGTCGCGCCGGCGACGCCATTGCTGTACTCGGTGATATCCGCCGCACTATTGAGGCGCTTGGCGCGATGATAATTCGCCACACCGACCATCAGTTTGTTATTGGGGACGCCTTTTCCTTGCAGGTAAGTCATCGCGGTTGTGACCGAGGTATTGGCGGACGAGCCCCGAGCGCTCGGGTTGACCTGCATGGGGGTGTGATTGCTCAGCTCGCGCTCCCAGGCGCCGGTGAGGTCATAGGTCATCACATACAAGCGATCCATATACGGATGCACGGCAGGCCAGTCGATCAGGTCGAGACGACCGGTCCTCGCAGGGATCGCTGAAGACAGGCGATAATGCTTGCCGGTTTTCTGCCCCAGCCAATCCATGCCCGCGCGTATTTCCTTCAACAGACGCACGTAATTGGCGGCGTCTTCCGGCGTATCCGCATCTGGAACAGCGCCGTCGGAGGCGGGGTATTCCCAATCGATATCGATACCGTCGAAGTCAAAGCGTTGTAAAAAGTGGATCAAGGAGTCGACGAACGCTTTGCGTCTGGTGTCATCCCGCGACATCCAGCCGAAGCCTTCAGAGAGGGTCCAGCCGCCGACGGAGAGATCCAGCTTCAGGTGCGGATTATCTTTTCTCAGTTTATAGAGTACGCCGAATACGCCTCCGACACTGGCAGGTTCCAGTTCATACATGCTTTCCGTCCCTGTCACGCTGCCGGGAACGCCTACATTGCGCACAAACGCTGCTTCAAAATCGGCGATAGCCATGGCTCCATCCGGCAAATTGCTTTGGTTGCAAGTGCGGTTCACCGCTGCTGGAGCGGACGTGGGAAAGCCCGGATCCTGAGTGCTGGACGCATCCGGATAGCAGATGCCAGAAAAACCGTAGACGATGCGGTGCAGGTTTTTTACAGGGAGTTTGGTGAAATCATAGCGCCGACCATAAATCGCCCAGTCGCCGATGTAGGTGACAATTTCCGTTCCCGCACGCAGGGAGTACGTATTGTGCTGCAACGGCACGGTTCCGGGAGGCAGTTTGGAAACCCGGGCGCCGTTATCAGCGTCAAAGCCGGGATGATCCCCGCCCGGATCGGTGGATGGGACTGAAGAGCGCGGCGATCCGGTGGACGGCGTATTGGAGATGCGCGCCGCGCCGATGGCGCCGCCAGAGAAGGTGACGCCGGCGTTGGGGTTGCCGTCGACAGGCAGCGGATCGCCGTAGTCGATGTCGTTGGGAATCGGCACTGGGCACAGGCTGTCATCAGGAACCCCCACCAGCTTCCAGCGATCAGGGTAGGTGGGATCGTTAGGGGGAATGCCCCAAACGTCCACTTGGGCCTGGTAAACGCCGCCTTGATACGCCGCCACGGCTCCGGTGCGATAGACTTTGCTGGCGCTCCAGGCGCTGGCGCAGAAGGGCGTATCCGGGCCAGGGCCGGGATCATCAGGGTTGTCGGGATCGTCTGTTCCGCAAGGTCCAATTAAGGTCCAGGCTGAACTCCAGCTGCTGCCGACGCCCGGCTCATACGCCCAGGCGGCGGCGGACGAGCACCAGCCGGCGATGTCGCAGCGATAGTCGTCGCCAAGGTTTTGCACAACCTGTCCTGCGCTGTAGCTGGTTCCGGCGGAATACTGTGGAGCATCGCAGGCGCCGGGGTCGTCACCGGGGCCGCCGTCATCAGGTGGCGAACCGCCATCGCAGGCGCCGAGGCCGTTCCAGGCCTGTTCCCAAGCCCAGCCTACGCCGGGTTCATAGGCGCCGCCTAACCCGCACCAACCGCTGACGTTGCAGCGATAAGCGTTGTCGTGATGTTGACGAATGGCGTTGGCGCCGATAGCGCCGGTTTCAAAGGGGGCTACGTCGGTGCAGTCATAAGCGTAGCTATTGGCGGCGATGGTCCAAACGCCGCCAATTAAGAGGGTGGCCAATAGCTTCTTCATGGTCCATGTCTCTCGTGTGGTTGGTTAACAATCCTGGGTCAGCCAACTGTCATACCACCAAAATGGCTTCGCCAAGCGGTGGCCGAGCGCACCCGTGCTGGACCGGCGCACGGTCAGTTTATGTGGGCCGGACTCGTCGCGGGGAGCGAAGAATCCGGCCCGGTACTGCAGAAGTTCTTTATAGTAATTGGTGAGTTTTTAACCTTTTTACCCGTTATTGGCAATAGGCCGGTCGGGGGAAGAAAATCGCCGCTAAAATAGAGAGTTATGCTATTTTGCCGGAGAAACCTTTAACCGTCTTTGCCAGCTTTGGCGTCAACGTGCAACAAGCCGGCTTTTCCCCAATTGCTGTCGTCGTAGTCCTGCAAAAATATAGTGACCGACTCCGGTTTGACGCCGTAGCTGGTCACAAAGGCGTCGGTTATCTTTTTCACCAGCTCCCGTTTCTGCTCCAGGGTCCGGCCGGGGGATTGCGCGATGGTGACGACGGGCATGAGAGACTCCTTATTTTAGGTTGGTAGGCCGATATAAACGGATAGATGCATCAGCTTTGTTGTCTGGCCAGCGAAGCGGGACGCCACCAAAGTTTGGAGACCATCAAGAAATTACCGAAGATGATGACGCCAACGCCGGAGAACGTTGTGGCGTCCCACTGATAGTCTTCAAACAGCGTGGAGATCAGGATCGCGACGACAGGGAAAGCCACCATGCAATACGCGGCTTTGTTGATGCCGATTTTGTTCACCAAAGTCAGATAGATCGTAAAACCGAGCACCGACGCGAAAATCGCCAGATACAGCAGGCTAAAAATATATTGGGAGGTGAAGCTGAACCTGAGCGGCGTGTCGGTGGCGAACACGGCAAGCAGCAGCACCACAGCGCCGTAGGCCATGGAATAACCATTGCCGGTGAGCGGCGTAATGCCTTTGGCTCCGTTACGCACGGAGATCATATTACCCAGTGAAAATATTAATGTGCCCAGTAATGCGAACAGCATTCCGGTAAAAAAGTCCGCGCCAAAGTTTTGCTGAGTCAGTTCCCGCCAAAACAGGAGCACAATGCCGACTATGCCGAAAGTGATGCCGATGAACTCGCTTTGCGAAGTGCTTTGACGCAGGAACAGCCAGCGATTGACGCTGTTGAACAGCAACACGGTGGAGAAAATGATCGCGACGATGCCGCTGGGGATGTATTGGGTGGCGTGATAAAAACACAGAAAGTTCAGGGAAAAAAAGCACAACCCCTGCCCGGCGAACCACAGGTGGTCGACAGGCTGGGTCTTCTGGATTTTTTTTAGCAGAAACAGGGCGGGCAGCAGCAATAACGCGGCGATGGCGAAGCGATAGAAAATGGACGTCAGGATGGGAACTTCGCCCAACTGCATGTGGATCGCGATCCATGACGTGCCCCACACCAGAATACAGGCGATATATAGAAAAGCGGTCATACGAGCTTGTCTCCTTTGCTCTAGCTGGCGGCCGCCTCAGGCGCGCGCAGGGCCAGACATTCCTTGATAAATTTGCTCAGGCGGGAAACCCCTTCGCTGATCTGCTCCGGCGTCAGGTAGCTGAATGAGAGCCGGATTTCATTGGATTCCCGCGGCGGCGAATAGAACATTTCCATCGGCGTCCATAGCACGCCGTGTTGTTCCGCTGAGGCTTTTAGCTGCTTCAGGTTAACAGTGAACGGCAGCGTGAGCACGAGAAAAAAGCCCCCGTCCGGTCTGTTCCAGGTTATTTGCGAACGCAGGGGCGAACCTTTGGGAAAGGCAATCTCAAGCTGATTCAGCAAATGCTTCAGGTTGTGCTGATAGAAATGGATTCTGCTCTCGCAATGCAATCGCAGGTCTCCCTTGCATTCCAACAACACGCCGCCGACCACTGCCTGACAGATCGGCGATGTATTGAGCGTCAGCATGCTTTTGATTTTGGTAAGCGCTTCCGCCAGTCGACGGGATACAATAAACCCCAAGCGCACGCCGGGAAACAGAGTCTTGGAGAACGAACCCAGATACGCCACAGAACGGCCGTGTCTATCCAGCGAGGCCAGCGTAGGTTTGATGGCGCTCGCCGCGCCGAAAATACCGTAGGGATTATCTTCTATCACGGTGAAGTTGTAGGTGTGCGAAAGCCAGACCAGATCCATGCGTTGGCTAAGCGGTAACGAGACGCCAGTGGGGTTGCAGAAGTCGGCGTTGATATACAGCGCTTTGACTTTATTGCCTTCCGCTTCCAGCGCCTGAATCTTGTTCTCGATATCGCTGATTTCCACGCCTTGATCGTGTACGTCGAAAGTTTCGATTCGGATATCCAGCAGTCTGGCTGCGCCGATAATGCCGACGTACACCGGTTGTGGGACCAGCAAGACATCGCGAGAGTCTGCGAACAGGGCGCGCAGAGTCAGAATCATTCCTTCCTGCGCGCCGGAGGTGACCACGATGTCTTCGGGACGACAGACCACGCCATCGGTCTTCTCCAGCATATCGGCGATAAGCCCGCGAATATGCCCTTCGGATGGTCCGTACTGAAACAACTGGGTAATGACGGCGCCCTCCGGTCGATGCTCAGTGTGAGTGAGATGCTCGACGTAGCGCTGCAGATAACGCCCGATATCATCGATCCGAAAGTCCGTTTCGATCGGACGCCCGGGCGCGAACGATATCGCCTTGGGGTATTGCCCGGCGATATCGTTAAGAAAGGTCATGGAGTTTAGACAGGGGTCCGCCAGGGAGGCGTGCAACGGCAGCTCCTCGCGATTGTCCTGAGGTTGCATCGCGCTCATGATTTACTCCTTCCAGATCTGTGGACAAAAGTCCGGATCGGCATAGTCAGGATCGCCCTGGCTGTTTTTACGGCAGAAATAGTCGTTGTTGTATTTCAACAGGGTTCCGTCCGCCAGCGTGTGTCGCTTATAGGTATTGCTTGCGTCCTGCAGGTGCAGAGAAATCGAGACTCGATCCACTTGGCTGTAGTTAGGCGCGCTGCCATGAAAGGTGTGACAGCTATGGAAGCTGATATGGCCGCGTTTGCCGGTCATGGCGATTTTTCTGACGGTGTCGCCATTAAACTGAGCCGTTTCTTCCAACATGGCGTGCAGTTCCTCGACGCTGCGTCGCCCGAAGTGACGGGTGACACTGTCGTCTGCGTCGACCTCCCGCCAGCGGTGGCTGCCGTCGATCATTTCCAGGGCGCCCATGCCTTCAAAACAATCATAAAAGTTGATAAAGGCGGTCAGCAGTTTGTTGGACGTGCAGGTTGACCAGTAATGGGCGTCCTTGTGCCAGGGAACGACAGGGCGGAACATGCCCTCCGCCGCAAAGTCGCCGCGGGCGGGTTTGGTGATGAGGGCGCTGTTCCACACGCGAATTTCATCTGTCTGCGACAAGCGGGCGGCGATGGCGCCAATGATTGGTTTGGTCAGCAGGCGCCGAAACGTATCGCTTTCATAGTGCACGTAGTCGTTGTTACGAGCCACGTCGCCGTCTTCCGGGGTCCAGTAGGCCAACGTGGAAGGCATGGTCGGCAGGCGTCTGTCGCGCTTGCCTGCATAATAATCGCGACTTTCCTGAGCGAAGGCGTCCAGCTCCTCGTCAGTGAACACTTTGCCGGTCATGAACCAGCCATGCTCCTGGTAAAAACGCACGTCCTCATCGCTGGGCAATAGAGCATGTTCCTGCTCGCTCAGTGGGTATTCCGCTATGTACACGTCATATTCCTTTCTATGTTTAATGTCGGAGAGAGCCGCCGCAACAGCTGCGGCGTTTATCAATAGGCGTCGCTGGCTTCCAGTTGGCGGAACAGGTCTTCCACGTTCTGTTCCGAAAAGCCTTCTTCCTCGTTTCTTTCTATGAACTCGATCATGACGCCGGAGTTAGGACAGCGCACGGTGAAGCGCTGGATGAGATCCGGGCCTTTGATGGTTTTGGTGCTGAAGTCCAGCCCTTGCGTTTCCAGTTCCTTGCACAGGCTTTCCACGTCCTCCACTTCGATGGCGATGTGCTGCGGTCCTGGGCCGTATTCGTTGATAAAGCGGGTAATCTGAGAGGCTTCGTTGGCGCCTTCCAATAAAACGAACTTGATCGGGCCCGCCTCCATGACGGCGGAATGCATAGCGCTGTGAGCGCCGGTAGTGGTCATGCGGTCGGACAGGGTGAATCCCATCATGCTGAAATAGCCGATGGCCTGCTCCAGATCCAGCACTGCAATGGCTACGTGATCGATTTTTTTCGCCTTATGCCTGAGCATTAACTTAGACATGCTTTCCCAACCTGTCGTCATAGGGGTTCTCCTTGATGTGAGGGGTGTTCGGTCCAAATAATTTCCTGGCTAATGTCTGCAAGAGTGGCGCAACCGCAGATGTGCATGCTGAGCGTCAGATCATCGATGAGTTGTCGTAACACGGCGGCGACGCCATGTACGCCGGCGGCGGCGAGCCCCCACAGAACCGGGCGGCCCACCCCTACTGCGTCTGCGCCCAGGGCCAGGGCTTTGAGAATGTCCGCACCGCTGCGCACGCCGCCGTCGACAATGAGCGGCATGGTTGCGCCTACGCGCCGGCGTATATGTGGCAGCATGTCGATGGCGGAGACATGATGATCAAGTTGTCGGCCGCCGTGATTCGATAGATACAAAGCGTCGACGTCGTGTTCCAGTGCAATTTCCGCATCCTGCGGATGCAGCACGCCTTTTAATATCAGCGGCATGCGGGTCTGATTTTTCACCCAGTCCACATCGTCCCAGGACAGCGCAGGCTCCAGTTGTTCGGCGACAAAGGCGGCGACGCCGGACTGGCCGGGGATGGGCGCCTGCATGTAAGGCGGCTCGCCAAGCTTGTCGGCGCGGCTTTGGTAGCGTTTAACATCGAACCCATTGCGACGATCCCGTAGCCGAGCGCCCATGCGTGGCACGTCAACAGTCAGCACCAGGGCGCTGCAGCCGGTGTCCTGCGCCTGTTGAATCATGTCTCGATTGCGCCCCCGATCTTTGTACAGGTAAAGCTGAAACATGACCGGCTCTGCGGAGTGTTTGCAGAGGGACTCCAGCGGCGTGTCTGACATGGTGCTGATAATGAGTGGCGCGCCGCATTGGTTGGCGGCCGCCAGGGTCGCCAGCTCACCTTCAGGGTGAGCAAGTTGATGGTGCGCGCTGGGGGCGACGATAAGTGGGGTAGCTGGCGGGCGGGCGCTCTGGAGTGGCGATAAGCGCGGCGCGCTCGTATCGACTTCGCTAATGCCGCGCAGGACTCGGGAAATCAGTTTGACCCGCTCCAGGGCGCTGATATTTTCCTGCAAAGACCGCTCACGCCCTGCGCCGCCAGCGATAAAATCATAGACTTCCGGAGCTAAGCGGCGTTTAGCTAGCTCTTCCCAATCCTCAATACAAACCGGCTCCATGCAGGCTCCCTTTGGTGTGATGGTTTCCCTGTCCGTTCAATGTGAAGGAGTGCGCCCTCTGACGATATCCGAAGGGCTCCTCCAGACGGACATAACGGAAAATATTCAGATTCGTCTCTGATTGAATATTTTCGTAAATTTTCTAATTTGTACGTATTTTTTACTCTATTGGCCTCATTAATTCTCTGTCAACGAAAATTTGATGAAATTTCGAATAATGACGAAGGTTGGGAACATTGGGAATGCATTGCTCATAACGGGCGTTATGAATTAAAACTCCCCCTTGCCGTTGGCGTCTGTGAGGTGGTGAGAATGAGAAAAAGAAAGTTTTTCACTTTTCTATGCAATCCCGGCGTCGCAGCTAGACTATGTCTACATGACCATTTTCATGAGTGGATGAAAGGAGTTCAGACCATGGCTAAATCGATGCGGGATCTTCAGGTAGGCGAAAATTTGGGCGAAAGTCGATGGGTGAGAGTTGATCAGGCGCTGATTGATCAGTTTGCCGATTGCACTCGTGACAGGCAGTGGATTCATGTGGATGAGGAACGGTGCCGGAGGGAGAGCCCTTATGGCCAGCCCATCGCTCATGGCTTTTTGGCGCTGTCGCTGTTGCCGGGGCTGTTATATGAGTTGATCTCGCCGCCAGAGGGCGATTATGCACTGATTAATTATGGTCTGGAGCAAGTGCGCTTTCTTGAGGCGGTACGGAGCGGCGATGAAATTCGCTTAGAAGCGACGTTGGAGAGTATTCAACAAAAGCCGAGTGGGACACTCTATCGAATAAATTGCGCGGCGCGTATTAATCATCGCGAAAAGCCTGCCCTGGCGGCTGCATTATTGGTGTTGTGTGCGGAGCTGAAGCCCTAGAGTGTATTGCGCAGTGGCTGGCTTCAGCGCTATCTGGAGATTGTCTAGAAACCTTGCAGGCTGGCGAGGTTTTTGACTTCGCCTGCGCTGACGGTGCAAAAGCTTAAAGGAGCTTGCTTTTGTTGGTCGCTGATAACTTTTACTTGGGCCGCCGCGACTTTGCGCAGGCTGTCGAAAGGCAGTGTGGTCACGGAATCGTCTTTTTGGGTAAGGGCTCTAAGCAGTTTGCTGAACATGATGTCGTATCCCGTAGTTATTGTTGCTTACATTCAGTAGCGACCTTCTCTGGCGGATCCCGTCAAAAAAGTAAAAAATGTCATATTTTTATGCGCAGGGTGGCGCGCCGCGTTGTTCCCTTGGGTGCGCAGCCAATAAAAACATGAGATTATCTCCGCCCATCTTTCGAAATATCCTGTAAGAGATCCCCTTAGATGCAACGAAACCTTGAAGACCGATCCTTTTTGCTGCTGTTGCTGGCTGTGACCTTTGGGTTTGGCGTGCTGATTTTGCCGTTCTTTTACGCCATATTCTGGGCGGCGATGTTGGCCATTCTGTTCGCGCCGCTGCATCGCTGGCTGATTCGGCGGTTCCCCGGCAGGGATAACGTCAGCGCGTTGCTGACATTGCTGGCCAGCTTATTGATTGTGGTGATTCCGCTGGCGGTGATGATGACGATGCTGGCGAAGGAGGGGGCCAGAGTCTATCAGCAGGTCAGCTCCGGCGAGATACAGTTACAGGTACTGGTGGACAAAGCCAGAGCCGCCATGCCGGTGATACAGGAACTGGCTGAGCGCTTCGAGATTGATCTGGGCAACGTCAAACAAATGCTGTCTCAGGCGGCGTTGACGGGCAGTAAGTTTTTCGCCACTCAGGCGTTCAATTTTGGGCAGGAATACCTGCAGTTCACTGTCAGTTTTGTGCTGATGCTTTATCTGACTTTTTTCTTTTTAAGAGACGGTCGCAGTTTGATACAGCTGTTGATTCGCGCTCTACCTTTGGGCGACACACGTGAAATCCACCTCTTTCAAAAGTTTGCGGAGGTGTCCCGGGCGACCGTAAAAGGCAACTTAGTAGTGGCTATGGTGCAGGGCTCCCTCGGCGGTTTGATCTTCTGGGCGCTTGGCATCAAAGGTGCGCTATTGTGGGGCGTGGTGATGGTGGTGCTGTCGTTGTTGCCGGCGGTGGGGTCCGCCTTGGTATGGGGGCCGGCGGCGGCATATCTGTTTTTCAGCGGCGATGTTTTCAAAGGCGTTGTGCTGGTGCTGTTCGGCTTCTTTGTCATTGGACTGGTGGATAACGTGTTACGCCCGGTGCTGGTGGGGCGCGACACCAAAATGCCTGACTACCTTGTGCTGTTATCGACCCTGGGCGGCTTGTCGTTATTCGGCTTGAACGGATTCGTGCTGGGGCCGGTACTGACCGCGTTGTTCCTGGCGTTCTGGCAGATCTTTATGGAGGAGTTCAATAACGGCGAAGAAGAGACCTTCGTCGATGAAGACGAGGCGTCTGGAGTCTGATAAAACCGGGCGCGTATTGCGCCCGGATGTGCTTATCAGTTGAGGTGGAACAACTCCTCCGGCAGCGCCATCAAGCTGTCCGAGCCGGCTTTGACGCTGGCGGCGAGTGAGCGGGTGCGGGGCAGCAGACGCTCAAAGTAAAACTCCGCCGTGTGCAGTTTGGCTTGATAGAAGTCACTGTCGCCGCTCTGTGCATCCAGCTTCTCCTTGGCGGTCAGCGCCATGCGCAGCCAGAAATAGGCCAGACAAACGTAGCCGGAATACATCAGAAATTCGACTGAGGCTGCGCCGATTTCGTCCGGGTTTGACTGGGCCTTCTCTGCTACTCCCTGAGCAAGTTGCAGCCATTCATCGAGGTGTTGCAGGAGCGCGTCCGTCCAGACACTAAAGTGGCGGGCGGTGTTCTGAGTTTCGCAAAACGCGCGTATCTCATTAACAAACTGGCGCAGTAACTCTCCCTTGCTGCCGATGATTTTGCGAGCCAGCAAGTCTATTGCCTGGATGCCGGTGGTGCCTTCATACATGGTGCAAATGCGGGTATCCCTGGCCAGCTGCTCCATACCCCATTCTTTGATAAAGCCGTGGCCGCCGTAGACCTGCATGCCGTAGCTTGTGCACTCCTGCGCGGTTTCCGTCAAAAAGGCTTTGACGATCGGCGTCAGCAGCGCCAGTTTCGCCTCGGCGGAGGCTTTTGCGTCAGCGTCTTCGCTGTACAGAGTCAGGTCGATCTGCTGAGTGCAGTACATCGCCAGGGCGCGTCCGCCTTCGCGGATCGCTTTCTGTGTCAGCAGCATGCGCCGTACATCTGGGTGCACGATGATTGGATCTGCGGGTTTGTCCTTGTTGACGGGGCCTTTGAGCGAGCGCATTTGTAAGCGATCGCGCGCGTAGCTGATAGCGCCTTGAAACGCCGCCTCGGTTGCCGCCAGACCTTCCAGTCCCACGCCGACGCGCGCGGCATTCATAAAGGTGAACATGCAGTTGAGTCCGCGATTGGGCTCGCCGATCAGATAGCCGCGCGCGCCGTCGAAATTCATGACGCAGGTGGCGCTGCCTTTGATGCCCATCTTATGCTCAAGGGAGCCGCAGGATAAAGTATTAGGCGTCGTGATTTCGCCGCTTTCGGACACGTTGAACTTGGGTACGATAAACAGGGAGATTCCTTTGGTGCCCGCTGGTGCGTCCGGCAGGCGGGCCAGGACGACATGGACGATGTTGTCGGACAGATCATGGTCGCCGGCGGAGATGAAAATTTTGGTCCCGGTTATGGCGTAAGCGCCGTCAGGTTGCGGCTCAGCTTTGGTTTTCAGCAGTCCCAAGTCTGATCCACAGTGAGGTTCAGTCAGGCACATGGTGCCGGTCCAGCGCCCTGCAATCAGGTGAGGTAAGAAACGCTGCCTTTGAGAATCCGAACCATGGGCGAGGATGGTTTCAATACAGCCTTGGCTCAGTCCGGGGTACATGGCCCAAGCGTGATTGGCGCCGGAGAACCACTCGGACAGAACGCTCGACAGCGAATACGGTAGGCCCTGGCCATCATACTCTAATGGCTGCGACATGGCCGGCCAGCCGCCCTCGACATACTGTTGATAAGCTTCTTTAAACCCTTTGGGCGTTGTCACGACGCCTTCATGCCAGGAACAGCCCTCTGTATCGCCCACCGCATTCAGCGGCGCCAGGATATTCTCCGCAAACTTACCGCCCTCCTGCAGGATCGCCTGCACCATATCCGGCGTCGCATCCGCGAACCCCAGCTTTTCGTAATGCTCGAAGAAACCCAACAGTTCATCCATCACAAACGCCACATCACGCTGCGGAGCTTTGTAGTTCAACATATGCCTACCTCGTCTTAATCAATCACGAACAGCCAAATATACTCAGCCAATGCACCCAGTTTACCTGTAGGGGCTGGTCAAGCCGTTGGTGGTTTTTGACAAAAATGATGCTACTTCAGACGAAAGGGGGAGTAGATATTTTGTAAAAGGGGATGATTTTTTGACTGCTAAAAAGTGATAAAGTCACTAGTTTCGCGTTGTGATTAGGGTGGAGTAAAGTGCGAGTCGCTCATGAAGAGTGTTCAGTTACAGCAATATTGCTAAGCTACCTACGGCCTGAAAATATACAAAGGATTTTTGGGCAACTTGCAAAGAGCAAATATATTGACAAGATAATTGTTTCTAATAACAACCCTGATGTCGATCTTTGTCTATATATTGAGCAGCATCCAAAACTAAGATTAATCCAGCAGGTTGTTCATTATCCACCATGGATAAGATTTGAGTTTGCTGCACATGAACCCGCTAACTACTTTTTTTCTGTCGATGACGATATCTTCCTATCCGTAGAGCAGATTGATCTGTTGCTTGAACGATTGTTTGAAAGGCCTATTGTGCCTCATGGAGTATGGGGACAAAGAATAGTTAATACACCTAAAGGCCTCAAACTGGTTGATGGCGTTCAAGGGCAAAGTAGAAGCGTGGATGTGCTTAATCGGGTTTATGCATGCACAAAGGAGCATGTTTTAAACTCCTTTAAGTTATTAAAAATTTTGGGCTTGGATCACGCTAGAAAAATAGGTCCTTTCGAAGACGTTCTTTTAAGCTTTGGTTCGGCAGAGAGACCCTTTTGTCATGATCTTGGCGTGTTAGAGGAGTGTGAGTCTTCCAGTAGTCTTGAAAAAGCATTGCATATGAAGCCTGGTTTTATTGGACTCAGACAGCAGTTGGCTTTAGATATATTAGAGCGGGCTAAAGATATTCCTTGGCTTGAGCCAGAAAGATGTACGGTTGTTGAATATTTGAGCGATTATGAGCGTTTTTTGCTCGAAACTTAGTTTAGGTCAGATTGTTGCCAGTTATGGTGTGTGGTGATTAAATGACATTGTATTTTCTTTTAGAGAGAGCTGTGGGTGAATTGCTGTAAGGATACTGTAATGAGGGTGCATTTCATCCTCGTAGCTCAGTTTACATCATTTATATAAAGCGATCGGCCGCTGACGACAGGCGCAAAGTCTGCCGTCAGCGGCTTTTTTATGCGTTAAAAAAGTCAGTCGGAAGTATTTAGGAGTCATCAAATGGTTGCGGTTGTATCAGGGGAAGGTCTGGGATTGTTTGGCGCGGCCTTGTCAGGCGCGGGGGCGGGACTGTCGCAAGCGGGCGTGGGCCAGGGCGGCGAGCGGGTCTACGTCAATGCGGCCACGGGCAACCTGGTGCTGCAGCGCCGCGATGAACTGCTGTTAGGCGCAGGGCGCGACGCCAGCCTGATCCGCACCTACAACAGCCAGGGCCGCTTCACCGACGACAACGGCGACAACTTCTACTTCAGCTTCAACCAGCGCTTGGAATTCAACGGCGGCAATCTGAACAAAGCCGGCAGCGTGATCACGCGGATCGCCGGCGACGGCAGCCGCACAGACTATCGTTATGACGAGAGCCGCGGACTGTATGTCTCCAGCGTCGGCGAAGGCGCTCACGACACCCTGGAATTCCGCGGCGGAACCGGTTCTGACGCGTTCCTGTGGACGGAAGGCGAGAGCGGTTCCCAGGAAGTGTACAGCTGGCAGGGCAAGCTGAGCGCGCTGGCCCATCGCGACGAACCGGGACGGGTGACCATCAGCCGCAGCGCGGCCGCGACGACCCTGACGACGGCGTCGGGGGAGAAACTGGAGATTCAGTACGACGGCTCTGGGCGGGCGGTGCTGGTGAAGACGGTGGGCGCGGACGGCGCGCAACGCAACCAGACCTATTACGGCTATGACGCCCAGGGCCGTCTGACGACGGTGACGGTGGACCTGACCCCGGCGGACAACAGCATCGGCGACGGCCGCACTTTCGTGACGCGCTACAGCTACGACGGCGACAGCAAACGCGTGGCGAAGATGCAGGCCAGCGACGGCGTATCAGTGAGCTTCCAGTACCAGAACATCGGCGGCGAATACCGGGTGACCCGGGTCACCCAGGGCGACGGCGCGGACGCCATCGTCACCGCCTACGCCTATGATCTGGCGCAGCGCACGGCGACGGTGACGCGGGTGCTGGACCCAGCGACGCTGAGCGGCCTGCAGACGGTGCTGCGCTACGACGAACGCGCGCGTCTGGTGGAGCTGCGCCTGCCGCAGCAGGACGGAACCCAGAGCGTGCGCCGCTACGCCTACGACGCCGACGACAACCTCATCCAAAGCACGGACGCCGACGGCCACAGCGAGACCTACCGCTACGACGCCATGGGCAATCTGCTGACCCATACCGACCGTTTGGGCCGCGCCACTGACTACACCTATAACGCCCAGAACCAGACCCTGACGGAAACGACGGACGGCGCCACCCAGCGCTACGTTTACGACAGCGAACACCGTTTGCGCTACCGCGTGGACGCCCAGGGCGGCGTCACCGAATTCCGCTACAACAACCAGGGCCAGTTGACGGCGACCCAGGGGTATCTGGCGCGCTACGATCTGAGCGGTCTGGCTCACGATCAGGCGCTGACCGAAGGCTCTCTGAAGACCTGGACGGGCGCCGCCCGGGCGCAGGGAACCACTCTCACGGAATACGTCTACGACTTCCGCGGCCAGCTGAGCCGTCAGACCCGCTACAGCAAGACCGACGCCACGGGCGCGGGAATCGGCGCGGCGACGACGCACTTTATCTACGACGCGGAAGGGCGCCTGCTGAAGCAGGTCAACCCCGACCAGGCGGCGCTGACGGAGAACGCGAGCGCGGCCCCGGAGAGCCTGGGGCATCGCACCGGAGAAACGCTGTACGTCTACGACGGCCTGGGCCGGCTGCTGTCGGTGAAGGACGCGCTGGGCGCGGTGACCACGCAGACCGAATACCAGGGCGCGACCATCCTGAGCCGCGATGCGGCGGGCCTGCAAAGCGTGAAGACGTACAACAGCGCCGGCGCGCTGATCGACGTGGTGGAGCGCGACGCCGGCGGCGTGCTGCTGGGCAAGGCGCAACAGTATTACGACGCCCAGGGCCGGGTGATCCGCAGAGTGGACGCGCAGGGCGCGCAGACCCATTACGTCTATGACGGCCAGGACCGGGTGCGCTTTGAGATCGACACCCTGGGTTACGTCACGGAGAACCGCTATGACGCCCTGGGGCGGGTGACGCAGTCGCGTCGCTATGAGACCGCCTATCGCGGCGCCGACGTCAGTCTGGCGGCGCTGGAGACCTTCGCCGGGGGCCAGAGCGCGATCACCACGCGACGCTTCTACGACGCTGAGGGCCAGGTGCGTTTCGAAATCGACGCCCAGGGTTATGTCACCGGCTACGAGTACGACGGACAAGGGCGTGTTGCGAAGAAGACCCGCTACGACAAGGCGGCGGACCTGAACGCCGCCAACCTGGCGTCGCTGGCGGCGCATGCGCCGAGCTGGCGTGGCGATGGCGTCGTGCAGATCGACGCGGGACGGATTATCAAGAGCGCCGCCACCGGGCTCAGCGGAGGCCGGGCGGTGGCGAACGAAGCGCTGCAACAAGGCCGCGGCGCGCTGGAGTTTACCGTGGCGGCGCTGCCGACCGGCGCCTCCCTGGGCGCGGTGGGCTTCAACAAGAACCCGGAGACCGTCCTGACCGGGAACGATTACCTGAACGAAGTGGACCTGGGCGTCTTCATCCGCGACCCGGACGGCGCGGGTTCTCAGGGCCACAGCCTGATGATTCAGGTGAACGGCGTGCGCACGGAGCCGCCCTCGGCGACGCCGATCAAGGTTGGCGACCGCCTGCGCATCGAAATGTGGGGCGCGGACGCGCGCATCCTGCTTCAGCGCTCTGGCCAGCACGGCTTCACGCTGATTCAGACCCTCACGGGCGTGGTGGACGCAAACGCGAACTACACGGCGCAAACCAACCTGTACGGCGCGGGCGCGGCCATTGAGGCGGTGGCGCTCAGCGGCGACGCGGACTATCACAGCGCGGGCGTCGCCACCCGCTACGTTTATGACGCAAAGGGACAGGCGCGCTTCGAGGTGGACGCGCAAGGCTACGTCACGGAGAACCGCTACGATGCCCTGGACCGTGTAACCGAAAAACTCAGCTATAGCCACGCCTACGCGGGCGGCGTTTTCACCGAAAGCGCCCTGCAGACGTTCGCGAACGGCGCAACCCCGGCTTCGCATTCTCGTTTGGTGTATGACGCGAGGGGGCAGGTGCGCTTTGAGGTCGACGCTCTGGGCTACATCACGGAATTCGAGTATGACGCGCAAGGGCGGGTGGTTAACAAGAGCCGCTACGCGCATCCGGTGGACGCCGCTTCTGCGGATCTGGCGTCGCGCCTGCCTCAGTTATTGAACTGGGGAACGGATGCGGCGGTGTCCCAGCAAGGAGGACGCCTGACGCGCACCGGACCGGCGAGTCTGACCGCAGGCCGCGCAATCGCGGGAAGCGGCCTGACGGGCGGCGAAGGCGTTCTGGAATTCACCGTAGACCAACTGGTCAATGGCCAATCCCTGGGTGTAGTGGGCTTCAACCTGAACCCGGAAGAGCGGTTGTCGGGGAACGACTACTTTAAGGAAATCGACCTGGGCGTGTTTATTCGCGACCGTGACGGCGCGGCGGCGGAGAAGCACAGCGTTCTGATTCAATACAAGGGAACGCAGATCGCGCCGGCGACGATGCAGTTCGTGGAGGCGGGAGACCGTTTCCGGATTGAGCTGAAGGACGGCGACGCCCGCATTCTGTTGCAACGCAAGGGGCAGGATAACTACGTCCTGATTCATACCCTGAAGGATGCGGTGGACGCCACGCAGACCTATGTGGCGCAGGCGAACCTATACGCACAGGGCTCGGCGATTGGCGATGTCTGGATGAGCGGAACAGCGACGCAGAACAGTGAGCGCAGCCGCGAGCGCGTGATTTACGACGCTAAAGGTCAGGCGCGCTTTACGGTTGACGCTCTGGGCTACGTCACGGAAAACCGCTATGACGCCCTCGGTCGTGTCACGGAAACATCGCGTCATGAGGTGACGGTGGATGTAAACCGGGCGTGGAGCGAGTCGGAGCTGGTGGTGGCGCTGGGACAGGTGGTCTGGAGGGATGTGTCCAGTCGTCTGGAAGTGAACGGCAGCGGCGTGAAGAGTCTGGCGAGCCTGGGTGACTGGACGGAAGGGGCGCGCTCGGCGCAGGTGATCCGGGGCGAGGGCTATGTGGAGTTCAGCGCTGCGCCGCCGCAGCAGCGGGTAATCGTCGGTCTGAACAGCGCGGACACGATGAAGTCGTATCAGGACATTGACTACGGACTGCTGTTCAACAGCAGCGGAGAGATACAGATCCGGGAAGAAGGGGTCTGGAAGCAGGACCTGGAGGGGGTGACGCAGCACCCGGACAACCGTTATCGCATCGTGATGAAAGACGGGCGCGTGCATTACTACGTGAGACCGGCGGGGCAGAGCGAGTATCAGGAAGCGTATGTGTCAGAGCGCCTGCCGGAGGCGGATAAGGCGTATTTTGTGGATACCTCCTTCCATGACGCCGGCGCGGAGCTACGCAATGTGGCGCTGACGCCGGAGGGGATCAAGACGCGCTACGTCTATGACGCCAAAGGCCAGGCGCGCTTCACCCTTGACGCCCTGGGCCAGGTGACGGAGAACCGTTACGACGCCCTGGGTCGGGTAACCGAAAAACTCAGCTACAGCCATGCTTATACGGGCGGCGTCTTCACTGAAAGCGCCTTGCAGACGTTCGCGAACGGCGCAACCCCGGCGTCTCACTCTCGTTTGGTGTATGACGCGAGAGGCCAGGTGCGCTTTGAGGTCGACGCCCTGGGTTACGTCACGGAATTCGAGTATGACGCGCAAGGACGGGTGGTTAACAAGAGCCGCTATACGCATCCGGTGGACGCCGCTTCTGCGGATCTGGCGTCGCGCCTGCCTCAGTGGCTGAACTGGGGAACGGATGCGGAGGTGTCTTTGCAAGGAGGACGCCTGACGCGAACCGGACCGGCGAGTCTGACCGCCGGGCGCGCGATCGCGGGGAGCGGCCTGACGGGCGGCGAAGGCGTCCTGGAATTCACCGTAGACCAACTGGTCAACGGGCAATCCCTGGGCGTGGTGGGCTTTAACCTGAACCCGGAAGAACGGTTGTCGGGGAACGACTACTTTAAGGAAATCGACCTGGGCGTGTTTATCCGCGACCGGGACGGCGCGGCGGCGGAGAAGCACAGCGTTCTGATTCAATACAAAGGAACGCAGATCGCGCCGGCGACGATGCAGTTCGTGGAGGCGGGAGACCGTTTCCGGATTGAACTGAAGGACGGCGACGCCCGCATCCTGCTGCAACGCAAGGGGCAGGATAACTACGTCCTGATTCATACCCTGAAGGATGCGGTAGACGCGTCGCAGACTTATGTGGCGCAGGCGAACCTGTACGCACAGGGTTCGGTGATCGGCGACGTCTGGATGAGCGGCGACGCGACGCAGAACAGTGAACGCAGCCGCGAACGTGTGGTTTACGACGCCAAAGGCCAGGTGCGCTTTACGGTTGACGCTCTGGGCTACGTCACGGAGAACCGTTACGACGCCCTCGGTCGTGTCACGGAAACATCGCGTCATGACGTAAAAGTAGATGTAAGCCGGGCGTGGAGCGAGTCGGAGCTGGTGGTGGGGCTGGGACAGGTGATCTGGAGGGATGTGTCCAGTCATCTGGAAGTGAACGGCAGCGGCGTGAAGAGTCTGGCAAGCCTGGGTGACTGGTCGGAAGGCGCGCGCTCGAAGCAGGTGATTCGAGGCGAGGGCTATGTGGAGTTCAGCGCTGCGCCGCCGCAACAGCGAGTGATCGTGGGTCTGAACAGCGCGGACACGATGAAGTCGTATCAGGACATTGATTACGGACTGCTGTTTAACATCAGTGGGGAAATCCAGATCCGGGAAGAAGGTGTCTGGAAGCAGAACATGGAGGGGGTGACGCAGCACCCGGACAACCGTTATCGCATTATGATGAAAGACGGGCGCGTGCATTACTACGTGAGACCGGCGGGCCAGAGCGAGTATCAGGAAGCGTATGTATCAGAGCGCCTGCCAGAGGCGGGTAAGGCCTACTTTGTGGACACGTCCTTCTTTGATGCAGGAGCGGAGATACGCAATGTAGCGCTGACGCCGGAGGGCGTTAAGACCCGCTACGTCTATGACGCCAAAGGCCAGGCGCGCTTTACGATTGACGCTTTGGGCCAGGTGACGGAGAGCCGCTACGACGCGCTGGGCCGGATAACCGAAAAACTCAGCTACAGCCATGCCTACACGGGCGCCGCCTTTACCGAAAGCGCCCTGCAGACCTTCGCGAATGGCGCAACCCCGGCTTCGCATTCTCGTTTGGTGTATGACGCGAGAGGCCAGGTGCGTTTTGAGGTCGACGCCCTGGGGTACGTCACGGAATTCGAGTACGACGCACAAGGGCGGGTGGTTAACAAGAGCCGCTACGCGCATCCGGTGGACGCCGCTTCTGCGGATCTGGCGTCGCGCCTGCCTCAGTTATTGAACTGGGGAACGGATGCGGCGGTGTCCCAACAAGGAGGACGCCTGACGCGCAGCGGACCGGCGAGTCTGACCGCAGGCCGCGCAATCGCGGGAAGCGGCCTGATGGGCGGCGAAGGCGTTCTGGAATTCACCGTAGACCAACTGGTCAATGGCCAATCCCTGGGTGTAGTGGGCTTCAACCTGAACCCGGAAGAGCGGTTGTCGGGGAACGACTACTTTAAGGAAATCGACCTGGGCGTATTTATTCGCGACCGGGACGGCGCGGCGGCGGAGAAACACAGCGTTCTGATTCAATACAAGGGGACGCAGATCGCGCCGGCGACGATGCAGTTCGTGGAGGCGGGAGACCGTTTCCGGATTGAACTGAAGGACGGCGACGCCCGCATCCTGCTGCAACGCAAGGGGCAGGATAACTACGCCCTGATTCATACCCTGAAGGATGCAGTGGACGCCACGCAGACCTATGTGGCGCAGGCGAACCTGTACGCGCAGGGCTCGGCGATTGGCGATGCCTGGATGAGCGGCGACGCGACGCAGAACAGCGAGCGCAGCCGCGAACGCGTGGTTTATGACGCCAAAGGCCAGCCGCGGTTTGAGATCGACGCGCTGGGCCATGTGACGGAGCGGGAATACGACGCGGCCGGTCGGGTGACGGCGACGCACAAATACCTCAACCCCTTATCGCTGGCGGGCCTTGTTTACGACGAAGCCGGAATAGAGAGTAAGCTGCCCATCGCCGATGGTAGACACACGCAGCGCACGGCGTACGACGCGCGCGGTCTGGCGCGCTTCAGCCTGAACGCCCTGGGGCAGGTGACGGAGACCCGCTACGACGCGGCGGGCCGGGCGACGCAGACGCTGCGCTACGAAACCGCTTACAGCGGCGCCGATTACAGCGAAGCGGCGCTGGCGCAGTTCGTCGCGGGCGAGACCCGGGCGCAACATACTTACCTGGTGTACGACAGCCTGGGCCAGGCGCGCTTCAAGCTGGATCATCAGGGCCATATCACCGAACTGGAATACGACCACAATGGCCAGGTGACGCGCACGCTGAGTTACGTCGCGGCCTATGACCTGAGCCAGCCGCTGACGGCGGCGGCGCTGGAAACTTATGTGCAAGGCCATGCCTCAGCTGGCGACCGGGTGGAGCAGATCTTCTACGACGCCCGCGGCCTGGAAATCTACCGGGTGGACGCCGGCGGGCATCTCATCGCACAGAAATACGACCACGCCGGTCGTCTGACCCATCGCGTGCGCTACGCCGCCAGCCTGAATCTCGGAGCCGCGGCGACCCTGACGCAAGTGACGCAGGCGGCGGACGCCCATCGCAGCGCGGCGGCGAACCAGCACAGCCGTCTGGTTTACGACGCCCTGGGACGCCTGCGCTACAGCCTGGACGGCGAGAACTACGTCTCGGAAACCCTGTACAACGGACAGGGGCAGGTGACGGAAGAACGCCGTTACGCCGCCCCCTGGACCCAGGCGGCGACCCTGAGCGCCCTGTCGGGGCTGCATCCGGACGCGGAAACCCGCATCACCCGCTACGCCTATGACGACGCCGGCCGTAAAATCAGCCAGTCGCAGCGGCTGATGACCGGCGGCGCGGAAACCTGGATTACTGAAAGCTACGCCTACGACGCCCACGGCAACCGCACGGCGGTGACCGACGCGCGGGGCAACGTCACCACCTTCGCCTACGATGCGGACAACCGCCTGATCGCCAAACTGACGCCGAAGGATTCCGTCGACGACGCGGACATCAGCGCCAGCGCGCGCAAAGGCGCCGTGACGCGCTACCAGTACGACGGCTTCGATAACCTGATTCAGGAAAGCCAGTACATCACGGAAGTGTCGATCCATGAACGCACGGCGGCGGATTACGCCACGGCGAACGTCCCGGCGAATAACGATCCGGTCAGCGGAGACCGGCATACCCGTTACGAATACGACGCCCTCAATCGCCAGGAGCGCATCCGCACGCCGGAGCTCAATGGCGTCTCCACGTTGACGCGTAAGGAATATGACCGTTACGGCAACGTCATCGCCCTGATCGAAGCGGAGGGCTCCGCCCTGGAGCGCACCACGCGCTACGAATTCGACGACCTGAACCGGGTGGTGAAAGAAACCAAAGCGTTCGGCACGGCGAACGCCAGCAGCACCGGCTACGTCTACGACGCCTTCGGTCAGGTGGAGCGGGTGATCGATCCGCGCGCCTATGAGATTCTTGACAGCCAAAGCGACTGGGCCAAAGGGGAGCGGGAGCGTTTGCGCCTGCTGGCGGAAAACTATCAGGCCAATCCCGCGGGACTGTGGCAGTCCCAGCAGGCGCAGTGGCTGAAGGACAATGCGTTATTGCTGAGCTTCCTGAGCCGGGAGCACCTGCCCGAGGGCGAGCACCGGGCGTTGCTGCTGCAGATTTACAGCAAATCGCAGACGTTTGACGCGCGGGGTCTGAAAACCTCGGAAACCAACGGCGAAGGCTATACGACGTATACGCAGTACGACGCGTTCGGCAACGTCACCTCGGTGACCGACCCGAACGGCGCCACCGGCTACTTCTTCTATGACGCCCTCAATCGCCAGACGCTGCAGGTCAGCGCCGGCGGCGCGGCGAAGGACTTCACCTACAACGCGGCGGGACAGGTGATCGCCCAGCGCAGCTGGGCCAACCGGATCAACGCGGCGTCCCTGGCGGGCAAAACCGAGGCGCAGGCGCGGGCGATGCTGACGGCGGACGCGGCGCATGACCAGCTCACCCGCAGCGACTTCGACAGCCTGGGCCGACTGAAGACGCAGACGGCGCAAGCGACCTCGGCGCAACAGGTCGTGGAAAGCTACGGCTATGACGCACAGGGCAACCGGATCAGCTGGACCGACCGTGGCGGCCATGTTTACGCCTACCGTTACGACGCGCAGGGGCGCCTGCTGGAGACCATCAAACCCAGCGTGCGGGTGACCTTCAACGCCGACGCGAGCCTGACCGGAGAGCGGCGTCTGAGCGATCGCAATAGCTATGACGCGCTGGGCAACCGCATTCGCGTGGTGGAAGGCGGCTATCGCGATGCGGACGGCGCCTACAAAACCATCAGCGGGCAGACGCGCGCGACGGAATACGTTTACGACAAACTGAACCGGGAAGTTCAGGTGTGGTCGGACCTCATCGATATTGGCTTCGCCAACGACGCGGGCGAGATCCGCCGCTATAACCGGGTGCGGCAGGTGACCCAGCGCGAATACGACGCCTTGGGCAACCAACTGAAAGAGACCGTGCAGGCGTTTCAGGTGGACGGCGCCAACCGACCCACCACGGCGGTGGGCGCGCAGCGCAAGCAACTGTTCGAATACGATAACCTGAATCGGGTGACGGCGGCGGTGGACGCGGCCGGCGCCGTGACCGTCTCCGGCTACGACCCCAGCGGCAACCGCATCCTGGAGCGACGTTACGGCGAGGCCTTGAGCAATCCCAGCAATGGCGCGTTGGCGACGTTATTGAGCAAAGACACGGACGATTACCGGGAACTGCGTTACACGTTCGACCTGAACAACCGTCAGGTAGAGACGCGGACCCGGGGCGAGACCCACTTTGATCTGGCGCTGAGCAATCAGCAGCTGGCGGCGCTGACCCAGGGCGAAAGCGCCGTGAGCAAGGGCTTCTACAGCTCCGCGTACAGCCAGGAGGAGGTGGTGACGCAAACGCTCTACAACCGTAACGGCGACGTGATCGCGGAGCGGGACGGTCGCGGCGGCGTGACGCGTCACTTCTATACGGCGCAGGGCGACCTGCAGGCGACGTTGGCGGCGGGCGTCACGGATTACCAGCGCGAAGGGGGAGCGGTGACGGTGACCCGTCATCACGCCCTGACGCAATGGACGACGGACGCACTGGGGCAGATCCGGGAGCAGGTCCAGTACGCCTATGAGGCGAAAAACCCTGCAGAAACGGCGACCCTGGCGGAGCTGCTGGCGAACGTGGCGGCGCAGCGGGCGGCGGCGGAGAGCGACGCGGCGAAGCTGGCCGGGCGCGACCTGGCGGACCTGAGCGACGCGGAAGTGGCGCAGAAACTGGTGCGGGGCGACCGCAGACAGACTTACGACTATGACCGCCTGGGACGCCGGATCACGGAAACCGTACACGGCGTGGAGGACTACCAGTTCGTGAACGGGGCGCCGAAGAAGACCACGGCGAGCAGTCGCAGCACCCGCTACGACTACGACAACCTGAACCGCCTGCAACGCACGATCGCGCCGGGAGAAGGCGCGGAGACGCTGCGTACGCTGGAGACGACCTACGACGCTCTGGGTCGCAAGACGACGGAGAAAGGACAGAGCTTTACGGATTACAAAGGCCGCATGGCGCGCGCCACCGTGACCTATGGTTATGACGCGTTAGGACGTCAGGTGACGCAGACGCGGGTGGCGCTGGAGGCGGGCGCCAACCAGACCCGCCGCACGCTGGTGAACGCGCTGGGCTTTGCGGTGGCGGACATTGACGCCAGCGGCGCGCGGACGGATTACGCGACGGACGCGTTCGGCGCGGTGGCGGAGAAAAGCTGGAGTCAGCGGCAGGCGGAAGGCGGCAGCCAGAGCTACTGGAACCGTTACTGGTATGACGGCGCGGGTCGTGAAATCAAACGCGTGGACACGACCGGCCTGAGTCACGAGACGCGCTATAACGGCTACGGCGACATCACGGCGAAAGGGATGAACGGGCAATACCAGGAGCAGTTCAAGTATGACCGCCTGGGCCGTCTGTTCAGCACCAACAAGGAAACCGGCGCGCCGCAGCTTTACCTGTACGACAAGAACGGCAACGCCTCGGCGGAATTCATTCTGGTGGACGACCTGAAAGACGCGTCAGGCAATCTGATCGACTTGGCGACGCTGACGTCGCCGGAACAGGTGAAGGCGCTGGGCGTGCTGCAGACGCAAATGAAAGTCAGCGTGTATGACGAACGCAACCGTCATACGGACACCTTTGAAGCGCCTCATGATTACAGCCAGTTGAGCGCTTCCTTGACGGAAGAGGAGGTTGATAAGAATTGGAGTTCAACCGTCGACTTTGAGGAGTACAGGCAACGACTGCTGGGAACGCAGGCGCCTCAGCCTGGGCTTACAGCTTGGGAGGATGTCAAAGAGGAAACGACGGTAGAGTATAACGAAAAGAATGTTGGGTATTATTCCAGTGCTCCAGGCACAAGTTCTTCTACTTCTCCTATTGGATTCGATGGCTTTGATTTAACTCAGGTCGAATCTGCGCTGGCGTTGCAGTATGAGTTAACAAAAGTAGGTAAAGGCTTAAGTGACGTTGCATTAAGTAACGCCACCAATAGCTACGACTCCGCCTGGCAAGCGGAGAGAGTGGAAAAAGATCCAGCAAACGAAAATAGGTATATCAAAACAACTGTCCGAATCTGGCGAGCTGCTGAGCCAGTAGGGGCAACCCATAATTACTATATCTATCGTGATGTGCAGACGCAGGAGTTTACCTTCAAACCTGAACTTGAGTTGGACGCGGAGGCGCTTTCAAGTCTCAAAATCGAGGAGAAGGAAAACAGTTATCACGTATTGATCAGTTATGAGCGTGGTGGAACTGTGACAGTGACTGCCCCTATGAAAACCACTCATGACACTAAGAGAGTCAGGCTTGAAAGAAGTGTTGTTGATGAGTATGTGAAGGTAGGCGGAAAAAAAGGAGAGGTCAAGGCTATTGGCAGGGATGTGGTGGAAATAGAAGGAGCAATAGATGTAACGCATGCTATAGGAACATATGGTCAAGCTACTGCGGCAATATGGAAAAATTTATATAAAGTAAAAATTCCACAGCAACTTAGAGAATTAGGGCTTCCATTAAAAGTCGATTTTTATTACGGGTCTAAGCTGGTTAACACAGGGGTGCCGACCAATATTTCTGACTATGTTGAGTTTCAACATAATGGGAGTGTCGGGAAGGGGGGGATTCATGATCAGACTGTCTCCTTTAAGATTTATGTTCCATCACTCGGTGGTTTAAAGTTATTTGAAGGTAGTTATAGTTTTTCGTTAAATCAAGGGCGACGAACGACGAGGGTATCTAAACCTACTGAATTTGGTATGTTGATTATCGGTGAGCCAAATACTCTGGATTCAATTGTGGGCTCGCTTTCTGCTCCAAAAGATCATGGGCTTCCAAGTAAAACAACAGTCACAATCAACGGGAAAGAAGATGTTGTATATGCGGATGAAAAATACGGTTGGCCAACTACTGCAAGATGGAATAATTCATATACAGTTGAAATTCCTCCTGAGCTGAAACGGCTTGGGGTTCCGCTAAAAATAAAATTTTCCAGTTCTGAGAAGGTCGAGGAAAAGATAGTTAGCCCGGGGCAGCAAAATATTGTTTTCACCCATGTAGGGCGGGTCGAAAGATCTGGTCGTAATGACTTTCCTGGTCAGACAGTAGGTTTTAGTATTTATGTTCCAAGCATAAGTAATATTAAAGTTTTTGATGGCGTATATAACTATTCTCTTCAGGAAGGGAGAAAAACTGGTTCAACTACAAGTACTAGTTTTGTTGAATCCGCAGAGTTAGGCGGGCGGGCTATAAAATATAAAGAGAGATTTTACTTTACGCTTTCTGAAGGGGCATATCAGTTAGATTATGAAACACGTAACGCACAAGGGGGAGTTCAAAATAGAGCTTCAGCCAGCGTTTATGTAGGAATGGGATCTGGTAATGTAGATGGCTATAAGTATGAGTTTATTCATAATTACGTAGTATCTAAGAAAACACACACAGAGTCAGCCCAGACAACATCGTCAGAAAATATAGGCGGCTCCTGGAAGTTAGAGAGTCCTGAGCAAAGAAATGTAATCCAAAATTATCGCGTTAGTTGGTTGTTAGGTGAGCAGTCAAGCTATCAGATTCACCGCAGTCAGAGATACAACGCGTTTGGCGAGATTATAAAAGAGGTGGATGGTAACGGTAACGCCACTCACATGGCCTATGACGCTCAAGGCAGACTTACTTATAAAGTTGATCCGAAAGTGGCTGTATATCAGGATCATGGGCCTGAGTCCGCAGGCGATTCTAATAGCTCATTGAAGTCGCTAAACGCCCATCCTGTAACTAAATACTATTACGACGGTCAGAATAACCTCGTCGCAAGTCAAGATGCGAACAGCTATCTGCATCAACAGAAATCGGGGTATTCCAATGAATGGAAAGGCGATACAGCATTTTATCGTGGTCAGGAGTACGCTGTAGGACAAGTCGCGTCTGAAGTAGATGCGATGGGAGCGAAGAAGACTTATAAGTACGATCAGTTAGGCAATAAGCGTTTAATGATCGATGAGTTGGGTCGCTACCATTCTTTCATTTATGATAAAGCGAACCGTTTGCAGGAAGTTCGTCAATTTAGCTCCCTCAGCAACTATCTCCAGGGCTCGTCATATTCCAGTGAGCGTTATAGTTATGACGAAGCTGGCAATAGGATCACTCATACTAATGCGGCGAACTTTCAACAGAAGTATTTTTATGACGGTGAAGGGCGTATCACTAAGCATATCAGCTTCGATGATGGCGATATCTCCAATAACAGCGCCAAATGGGAAAGAAGAGAAACCTATTATAAATATTCCTATGACGCTGAAATTGGTGGCATTGGCGGTTTCAGAAAAACGACGGAAAATGGTCTAAATACAGAAACCAACGCTAACTATAGAACGAATCACCTTTTAACCGATGATGTCGATTATTTTGGAAAAATTCGCTACCACAAGGATCTGGGGGGGCATGAATTCTATTATGAGTATAACCAAGCTGGCTGGTTAACAAAGCAAACCAGCAATACAGCATTTAACTACTCTGATAGCATCATTCCTACAGACACAGGAATTGCCGATAGGGTGAGGCAGCGTAAGTCACAAAAGATTGATTATAGGTACTATGCGAATGGAAGTTTGCATCAAGTCCTTGATGAGGGAGCTAAAAGCTTTACTGAATTTCGATATGACGCGAATGGAAATGTCGTTGGAGAAACCTATCGTAGTAAGCCATTTTCTGATTTGGCGGGTGGGCTCGAAAACGACACGCTTCCTTATCAAAATGTGACGGCTAAATATGATGCGCTAAATCGTGTCTACGAAATTGAAGATTATGACTACAAGCTCAATTACTTTTATGACGCTGTAGGCAATCGTCGCCGGGTGAAAGCTGAATATGACAATGCGGCTATTTCAAGCGATAAATATGGAGAAAATAAGCTAACGCAGGATTTCTTTTATCTCTACGATAAAGAGAATCGCTTCCTGGTTACCATGGGGGCGCTCAATCAAGCCGCTAATGGAGTGCGGACGATAGGCGCCGGGAATACGGGATATTCTATCAAGTATGACGCTATGGGGCGTCGCCTCAGTAGCGATAGCGCGCAACTATCCGAAAATAGCGGTTCTCCACAAGAGGTTCGGCAGAAATACGGCTATGACGAAAGAGGCAACCTGGAAACCATCTGGTTATATGACGAAAAATTTAAAGATGCTACTGGCGCAAACTTTGATGGTGGGTATGTTTTAATCTCACGGAGAGAGAATATTGATCCGTTAGGAAGAACTAAAAAGAAGACCGAGTATAAGTACGAAAAATATAATGGAAACGTTCAGACGTTCAAGGTCAGTGAAGAATCCTATGACTATAATGCTGATAACCGTCTATTAGAAAGTAAGATTACTGTCGCTGATAGCCGCGCTGTCGATAGAAGTATTAAATATCACTATCTAAATGACGGTCAGACTCTGCGTCAAACGGAGTTTAAAGGAAGCGGCGATGATGCGAATAGTGTTACTGACTATTTCTATGATTCTCAAGACCGCTGGGATACTTATAAGGAAAGCAAAGTTACCATCACGGCTACAAAGAGTGGCGTAGATAACTGGAAACCAGGAACTTCGTATTACGCATACGACGCCAACGGCCATAATCTGTTTGTGTACGATCATGCAGCGGACCGTAGCCTGAGCTATGTCAATAATCATAATGGGCAAATACTTTTCCGGGATGAAGTGGACTGGGAGGAAAAAGGAGGTAAGGCGCCGGTCCGACGCAAATTCTTCTATCTGAACGGTATTGTTCGAGGCGATATGGGGAGTGATGATGTTCCATCTCGCACTGACTATGTTCAGCACCTGGCTAACATGCCGGATACAGAACACGTTGTTGGCCAGGAGCAGGTGACGATCCCGGTTGGAAAAGAGGGACACTTTACCTTCAATCGGGATGTTAAGCGTAAGGTTGGGTATTCAAATCTGAAGCGAATAGTTCCTGTTACCTCTGCGGACTTCGATCAAAACTTCCAGCCTATAAACTCGAACTATCCGGGTAAGGCGCCGACATATTATCGCGTAAACAGTGGCGACACTTTGGCGACGATTGCTTCAAGACTCTGGGGCGACGCCAGTCTTTGGTATCTGATTGCTGACGCGAATGGGTTGTCAGGAGATCAGGATCTAAAAGCAGACCTGAATCTGGTCGTCCCGAACGTGGTAACGAATATCCACAATAATGCGTCAACGTTTAGGCCTTACGATCCTGGTCTGGCGTTGGGCGATACGACGCCAACACTGCCTGAACCGCCGCCTCCGCCCAAGAAGGGCAAATGCGCCGGCGCAGCGATATTTGTGATGATTATCGCAATCGCCGTAACCGCTATAGTGGCTCCGGCAATGGCGGGCGTTGTTGGCGATGCGCTGTTTTCTGCAGGTATGACTACCGTTACCAGCATAGGCGCAGGCGGCGCTACCATAACCACGCTAACAGCGGGCGCAAGCGCTTTTGCAACAGCGGCGGGGGCATTTGTCGGCGGCCTTGCAGGCAGCGCTGTTTCTCAACTTGCGGCAAAAGAGCTGGACCTTCAGGACCACTTTTCACTCCGGTCTGCGCTACGCGGAGGGCTTACTGCCGCCGCCACGGCTGGGGTCAGCCAGTACATGGGGTGGGGGAAAGATATATCTTGGTCGGCAACCGCCGGCAAAGCTTTAACGGCGGTAGGCGCAAACTACGCCGCAGGCAAACTCGTCGACCAAGAGACCCACTTCAGATGGCGAGATGTCGCCGCGAGTCTGGCGACGAGCGCCATTATGGGAGGAACCGGACTCGGTAAAACAGGCAGCATTCTTCACAGCGGACTGGAAGCGCAAAGCTGGATGCCGAGCCCCCTGAGCACGCCTCTATCCTATTCAGCGGTAAGCGGAATAACGTCGGGAGTCGTGTCTGAAGCAGTGAAGACTGCTGTTTATGACAGCGAAGATTACCGCCCTGATTATGTGGGGATGATAGCGGGGGTTGTTGGGAGTGCTTTAGGTAGATTGGCTGTTGATGGATTAGCAGGAAGGAGCCAGCGCACCAACGCTTTGGAAGTAAAAGCTGAAGCAGCAAAGAACCAGGGTGGCAATGCATTGGAAGAAAAAGCTGAAGCAGCCAAAAGCCAGAGTAGCAATGCTTTGGAAGTAAAATCTGAAACAACCTACCCTAAAAAAATTATATATGAAGACGGTCGGCCAGGCTTTTTATATGAGGATGGTACTATATCAATAAGCTTGCCTGACTCTCCTTTATTATTGGTGGAAGACCTCCCTGAATACCCAACGAATACAGGGGGGGATGTAAATAAGGAAAAGATTAATACAAATTCTGATGGTGCGCTTAGGACGCTAGATGCCACGGAACCTAGTATGCTGCAATCGTTAGGGGCGCAATATGATTATTTCTTCGGTGGGTGGGAATTAGGGACGAAATATGATTATTTCTTAGGCGCATGGGAGTTAGGGAAGCAAAGGGTGTTAGACAACCTTGACCAAGCAGCAATACAGGACGATGGTGGTATTATAACTTTTGCAGCAGCATTTATTAAATTCCCTGCTGAGATTGGGTTTGGGCTAATTGATACAGGCTTATCTCTTGGTGGAATTGCTGTATCGCCAAAGGTACGCCAATACCAAGTAGAACAGTGGGAATCTGCATGGAAAGACTTTACTACTACGTCGCCCCTCATCATTGATGAGCTTGCTACAGATATCTTCTCTGGGGAGGATGATATCAGGCTTACTATAGATAGCGATAGGAAGGTGATTAATGGGAAGGTGGTGGTTGGGACTGATTTTTACGGGGTGCAATTTAAGAATGTCAATACGACTGGGGAGAGAACACAAGGGCGGTTTAATACTGATGACGTGGTTAGATACGCTTCTGATTGGGATGGCAATAATTCGACTTCTGTAATCCTTGAAAAAACATCAAAATCTTTCTCCTTGCCATTACCTAAAGCATGGAACAATGCGGATATAGATCTAGGGATTTCGGTCGGGGCAAGATACAACTTGACTACATCTCAAGTTCGGTCGGCAGTTAACTTTAAATTTAAAACACCATTGCTAGACTTCGGTATCGATTGGAGAGGTGCGAGTCATAAGACCTCTAATGAGGAGGATTTTTATAATATATTTAACGAGGGTGAAGACTATGATAACAGCGACTATTAAATCCTCACTTTTTGCCAAAAGTGTTTCTTGTAAATCCCAAGATGTTGACTTGTCTATGTATGAATATGATATGAGTGAGTGTTTTATCAAGCTTGTTAAAAATGATGACGTTTTTGCTAGAAGTGACTGTCTAAGTGAGCTTGAATATCCTATTGGGAAAAGGTGGGATATATATAGGTGCTATAAAGGTAAGTTGCTTGACAGGGTGGTGGACTCTGAGGATGTTGAGCTGTTAAGGATTAAACGAAATTATATGCCTGAGGAGCACTCATTTTTAAATAATTATCTGAAAATAGATGCATTGAATGGGCTGTTTTCGATAGTTACTGAGCATAAGCAGTGGAAGCTATTTAGCCCTGTAGAGGTTAAAGCTTTCTGTCAAGGTGAAGTTGATTTGGATTTATTGGTAATCGGTTTGCTGTTGGCCTGGTTTAGGTATGAGTACAACTCTCATGATCAAATGTATTGATTTGAGTGCATTTTCATTTGTGTGCTAAAGTCTCCTACTATGGGGGGGTTGTAGTTTTACCATGCAAAAAAGGTCGAGTGAGATGTATTTTGGCTTCCTGCAAGAAAAGTAATAGGAAGCATTGAGCGATATAACTCTAGGGCGCTTAAAATTTCGTGCTCGTGAATTTTATAGATTGATATGGGTGTCTATAAAGGTATGTCGAGAGCTGTGAGAGCTCTTGAACATGTGGGCTATACACTAAGGACACAGCTTCTGATTAGGATTTATCAAACTCCCAGGTGGTTAGAAATATTCCAATTGCTGGGGGGCAGAGTTTCCTGATATTCAATAGTTTGATGTATGGATTATGTGTATTAATAAAAAAAACATCCTACTAGCCTGGGAGTGGGGTGAAGGTTTAGGGCATTTAAGCAACTTGTTATTCGTTGCTGAGTCGTTGCGGGAATCCGGATGTGAGGTTGTTGTTGCAGTAAGAGATAAGGTTGCGGCATCTAAGCTTATTCGTGACCCGAATATTAAACTCATTCAGGCTCCTGCATGGAGACGAAGAGCTAGGTCGATTGTTCATGATGTATCTAGCTTTTCAACAGTTTTATATAACTTTGGATTTACGGATCTTGCTTGTCTATATGACTGCGTCAGCGGTTGGAAGAGAGTGCTTCAAAATTACCAGCCTCAGATAGTTGTTTGTGAATTTGCGCCAGGGCTACAAGTCGCGGCTTATGGCTTGGGTATTGATACTGTTGCTGTTGGGAGCAGCTTTGCTGAACCTGACCCCAGTCGCTATGGACTCAAAATTACAGGCGAAACTGAAAAGCCTGAGGACATCGATCTTCATATGGCGGTGCAAGACAATATTAATCGGGTCTTATCCCGCTTAAAAATGGCGACGCTGGAGTCTCTGGATGAACTCTTCAGAGTAAAGGGAACGTTGCTAACAACCTTGCCAGAAATTGATGTTTACCAGAGAAGGGTGGATGGAGATTATCTTGGTCCTTTATCCATGACGCTTGGTGAATCTGAAATCCGCTGGACTGAGCATGATAAACCCAAAGTTCTGGCTTACGTTAAGCCAGACTCTATGTTCTTCGAAGCTTTGATGCTAATGCTGTCGCGTTCGGGATGTAACGTGATCGCTTACGTCCCTAAGTCTGATAAAAGAGTCGCCGCCTCTGAATATGTCAGTGACACTATGAAAGTCTTTTCAAGCCCAGTGGATGTAGTTTCGTTGATAGAGGGTGCGGACATTGTCGTCCATCATGGCGGGAATGGGCTTTTGTGCCAAACCTTATTAAAAGGCAAGCCTCAGCTACTTGCGCCAAATCACCAGGAACAGCAACTAAATGCGTTTAAGCTTCAGGACTTGGGAGCAGGCTCGGTTGTGGAAAATGCTGATCTTGAGGAATGTGAGGAGTCTTTTAAGCGGCTTCTGGCAGATGTGTCCTATTCTGAAAGCGCACAAGGAATAGCGTCTCGTTATAGTTTTATAACTCAGGATTGGCAGCGGGAAAAAGTACGCTCAGTATTTTCGCAAAACTAGGCGCCAATAAGCGCAGTTATTTGCATCAAAAAAGCCCGCAACAGCGGGCTTCCAATTCAAGTCATTAACTTTGGACTTTGCCTTTCGGCAGTCCGATGACGATTGATATCAGCGCCATAAGTCCCAACAGCCAGCAGTAGTGAATATTGCCGATCAGTTCTACGGGAGAGACTTTGGCCAGGGATGAGGCCAATAGCGCTTGCGCGCCGTAGGGGATGACGCCCTGGACGACGCAGGAGAAGATGTCCATCAGGCTGGCGCTGCGGCGTGGATCGACCTGATAGCGGTCGGCGATATCTTTCGCCAGGCTGCCGGATAGAAGAATCGCAACAGTGTTATTGGCGGTGCAGACGTTGGTCAAGGCAACGGTGGCGCTGATGCTCAGTTCGCCCGCGCGGCTGGTATGTTGCTTGGCGCCGCCCAGTCTGCTGATACGGTCGATGGTTTTCGCCAGCCAGTCCAGGCCGCCTTGCGATTTCATCATGGCGCCCAGGCCACCGATAAGCAGAGACAGGATCAGAATTTCCTGCATGCCGGTATAGCCGGCATAGATGTCCTTGGACCAGGACGCCACGCTGTAGTCAGGCTGCATGAACAAACCAATTCCTCCCGCCAGCACGATGCCGCTGAACAGCACCAGCATGACGTTGACGCCCAATACCGCCAGCGCCAGCACGGCGACATAGGGCAGGATGCGGATCAATTCATAATCCTTAGGCGCTTCCACCACGGCGTTACTGCTCTGGAAGTACAACCAGATTAAAGTCAACACCGCCGCTGGCGCTGCGATCATGAAGTTCAGTTTGAACTTGTCGCGCATTTCGCAGCCTTGGGTGCGAGTGGCGGCGATGGTGGTGTCGGAAATAATAGACAGGTTGTCGCCGAACATGGCGCCCCCTACTACGGTGCCGATGGTCAGCAGCATGGGGAGTTCCGTTGCATCGGCGACGCCGACTGCAATGGGAGCGATAGCGGCGATGGTGCCCATGGACGTGCCCATGGCGGTAGCGACGAAAGCGGTGATGATGAACAGTCCTGGCAATACCAGAGAAGGCGGTATCACGCTGAGTCCGAAGTTAACGGTGGCGTCCACGCCGCCCACGGCTTTGGCGACGCTGGCGAAACCGCCCGCCAGCAGATAAATCAGCACCATGGTGATGATTGTGTTGTCGCCGACGCCCTTGATAAAGGTTTCTATGCGCTCATTCAATGTTCCGCGCGCCATCATTACCGCCAACAGAATGGCGGGCAAGATCGCGACCGGCGCGGAGATTTGATAAAAGGCGTACTCAACGCCCTCTGACTGATACCAGAGGCCGCTGCCGACAAACAGCGCCAGAAACAGCGCCAGCGGAAGCAAAGCTAAGGGAGATGCTTGGGACATATTACTTCTGTATTCCACGAATGATTAAGAGCTAACCCGTTCTGTACAGATACAGGGCGCGGACTATAAAAAGGCGAAAGATTATAGGTAACGGAAAATTAATCTCTAATAATTTATCGTGATCGGGAGCTTTGTTTCGGTTATAAGTCGCGGCGTTTTAAGGTCATAAAGAAATATTTGGCGTAAAAACAGATCCTTATATTTTCAGCCCTAGCAGGGCGCTCAGACGTCGCCTTGAGCGCGACATAAGTTTTTCGTAGAGTCAACGAACTGTCAGCTTTTTCGGGCGTCGGGTCTTCTTTACATCCCCGGAAGTAGGGAGCGCTGGCTGTTCACTGCAGTACTTTAAGCAACTTCAGTCAAGGAATGATTGTTATGAGATTAGCTTTGTTGTTGATGACGGCAGTAGTATTGACAGGACTTCAGGGAGAGGGCACTTTAGCGCAAGACTCCGCTCTCCGACCGCAACGACTTATTATTCACTTTGCTGGCGATGTATCGACGTCCCCATCTTCTTCCTTTTCCTTCTCTTTAATCTCTCCCTCTGCGCAAAGCGCCATGCAAAACATCAATTATCTACGTTCCCTCGCTGTTGGCGCCCGCCGTTTGTATCAGGCAAAACGCTGGCTGACGCAGAGTGAGCTGGCGCAGTTGAAACGAGACTTACTTAGCGACGCCAGCATCCTTGATGTGGAAGAGGACATATTGCTACATAAGGCGGTTGCGCCTGACGATCCGCGCTATGGCGAACAATGGGGATACTTCGATGAAGTGGCGGGCGTCAATGCGCCCCCTGCATGGACCATGGCGACCGGCGCGGGTGTGATTGCAGCGGTTCTGGATACGGGAATCGTCGCTCACTCGGATATGGACGCTAATGTCGTCCCCGGATATGACTTTATCAGCGATCCGGTTGTCGCCAATGATGGCGATGGGCGTGACGCTGACGCCAGCGATCCAGGGGATTGGGTGGCGCAAAACGAATGTTACGACGGAGCGGAAGCGGAAGACTCAAGCTGGCATGGTTCGCATGTGGCTGGAACGATCGCCGCCGTCACCAATAACCATATCGGTGTTGCGGGCGTAGCGTTTAACGCGCGTATTTTGCCGGTCCGCGTGCTGGGCAAATGCGGGGGGTACCTGTCAGATATTGCTGACGCTCTGGTCTGGGCGGCGGGCGCGCCGGTGGATGGCGCGCCGGAGAATCTGCATCCCGCCAAGGTCATCAACATGAGCCTGACAGGGGAGGGGCGTTGTGGCGGGACCATGCAGTCAGCTATCAACATGGCGCGTCAGCGTAATGTCACGGTGGTGGTTGCCGCTGGTAACGCTAATGCGGATGTTCGTCAGTTTCTGCCGGCGAACTGCAAGGGCGTTATAGCGGTCGCTGCAAATAATAGAGCGGGCGCGCGGGCCTGGTACTCCAATTTCGGGCGCAAAGTCGACGTCTCTGCGCCAGGCGGCGAGACGGATGTGCTCAATAATGGGGTGCTGTCCATTTGGAATACCGGCCTGACTGTACCAGGCGGGGAGTCCTATCAGTTCTACCAAGGCACCAGCATGGCGACGCCCCATGTGGCGGGGATAGCCGCGCTCATGTACGAAGCAGACCCTGGGGCGACGCCAGGGCGAATAGAAAGCGCCATAAAGCTGGGAGCGAGGCCATTGCCCGGGGATTGCGATGGTGGATGCGGCGCAGGCATTGCTGACGCAGCGCGGGCGCTGGCGGCTCTGAATGGCGACCTGCCGTTGCCAGCGCGTGGCGTGTTAAGGCTGGAGAACCTGCGAGGGGAGGAAAACGCATGGGACTACTATCGCTTTGAAGTGCCGCGCGGCGCCATTGAGATGGTGGTCAGAAGCTTTGGCGGGACGGGTGATGTGGATCTCTATGTCGCCGACGATGTGCGCCCCACGCCGAATAAATATGACTGCCGCCCTTTTATAGACGGCAATGAAGAGCAATGTGTGTTTCCCAATCCCGAGCCCGGCGTGTGGTTTATCGGGTTGCGTGGACGCCATAGCTATCGCGGCGTCAGCGTCACCGCCAGCTGGCGTAAACCCTAGATAATGCTTACCCCTTTCAGACTGAATTGACTTGCCTGATGCTGTCAAAGTGAAGGCCGTACTTGGCCAGATATTGACGCAATCGATGGGAGTCGTTTGTCTGTTTTTTGCGTAGTCGGGATGCATTGTAAATGGTGCGTCCCGCCTCTGCGCCGTCCCGGCAATTTCTGCACACTTCGATGACAGCTTTCAGTTGCACTTTTTCAATGTAATCAACGTGCTCAAGCTGTTCTAGGTCGAGATATTGGGCCAGAAAGTCATCCAGAGATAAGCTGCTCGCCATGGCCGGCGACTCCGCATGGGACCACAGGTAACGTAACCGCTGCAGCTCCTCGTCTACATGATCCGTCTTGATGCGCCCTTTGTCCGCCAGAGTGGCCATGCGCACGATGCTGGCGTTGAGATCGCGGAAGTTGGCGGGCCAAAGCGCTTCTGGGGACAGTGCGAACTCAAGATAGCGGGCGCGGGCTTCTTTGTTGAACGTCACTCTCTCGCCATGGTTGCGTTCAAATCGGTCCAGTTCGTAGTCGATATTGGGTTCGATGTCCTGTTTTCGCTCCGCCAGTCCGGGGAGGCGGTAAGTCCACAAATTGATGCGCGCAAACAGGTCCTCTCTAAAGCGGCCTGCCTGCACTTCTTTGCGGAGATCTTTATTGGTGCCGGCGATCAGTTGAAAATCGCTCTTCTCCTCCAGGTCCGCGCCCATGGGCAGAAAGCATTTATCTTCGATGGCGCGTAACAGCATGGCCTGTTCATCCAGGCCCAGCTCGCCGACTTCATCAAGAAACACCATGCCTTTATCTGCGCGTTTCAGTAAGCCGTCCCGCTTATCCACGGCCCCGGTAAATGCGCCTTTCTTGTGGCCGAACAAGGTGGACATCGCGTTGTCGCCCACCAGGGTGGCGCAGTTAGTTTCCACAAAGTCGCCGCTTACCAGATTACGTTTTTTCTTCAGCTCATAAATGCGGCGTGCGATATGGGACTTACCGGCTCCAGTCGGACCGGTGATCAACATAGGCGCGATAGAACGCTGCGCGACCAGCTCGATTTGCTGAATCATCCGGTTGAACGCCGGGTTGCGAGTCTGAATGCCGGATTTCAGAAAATCTTCGCCTTCAAGATGGTCCTTGCGAAATCGCTCCGCAATCGCGTCGTACTTGGAAAGATCCAGATCGATAATCTGATGGCGCGGTTCAGTTGAGCCCTCCTTCGGCGGCGCTGTTTGCAACAGTTTACCGGGAAAAAGGCGCGACTCATGTAACAGGAAGATCACGATCTGCTGGATATGCGAGCCAGTAGTGATGTGGAAAAAATAATTGGCGCTGGGGTCAAACCTGAAGTCGGTAAGAAAGTCTCGCAACTGCAGATAGGTGACCTCCAGCTCCCATGGGGAGGTAAAGCTGACGTCGTGGATGGCGACATGTGTATCCGGGCTGACGACATTGATATCCGCAGAGACTTCTTCAGCAAGCGCCATGTCTTTGCTGGCGCTGAGCAAATGCAGCTCATCCACCGGGAAGACCTCAGCGCGCTGAGTGATGGAGACATTCGGCCGCCAGCGCTCCCAGCGCTTCTCAAACTTACCGCGACGCTTGGACACGACATCCAAAGTCGTACCGAGAATGGATAGGACGATATTTTTACTTTTCATCGAAATTTGGGGCGTATCCAAGGCAATATTTTGATATCCGGCATGATATTTATTGTCGCGCTTATAAGCTACGTCCAATACTGTGTTTTCTACTCTGTAATCTTATAAATATATATAAAACAACATCTTATTGTTCTATTTGGTGGGGTGAAAATAAGTTGGCACGCCGTTCGCTATAACAACTACAGATTCTGGCTGGCAGCCATACCTTCAGAATCCGGCTCGTCTGCGAAAGAGAGCCACTTTACGCCGCCTTAGCTTAATCGGTTAGAGCACTGGCTTCATAAGCCATAGGTTGTCGGTTCGAGTCCGACAGGCGGCACCAAAAAAAGAGGTCGTGGCAGAGCGGTATTGCATCAGTCTGCAAAACTGACGATCGCGGGTTCAAATCCCGCCGACCTCTCCAACGCATAAATACCCACTTTCCCATTGCGCCAGTCGTCTAATGGTGAGGACGCAAGGTTTTCAGCCTTGTAATGTCGGTTCGACTCCGTCCTGGCGCACCAATAACTTCCCTTCGTAGTCAATTTAGACATGTTCAAGAATGCGCCTATACGCACGGACGGTTTTTCTTAAAGGAGATGGTTTGAATTTGGGCTTAACGGATTATGAATTGGCGGCTGACGGCTGAGGCTTATCGAGGTAAGCCAATTTTTTGGATGTTTTGATTGACGCTGTCTATTGTCGAAAGAAGGGAGAGGTGTCCGGGGCAGAAACAAAAAAAAGCGCCTTAGGCGCTTATTTTTCAGAGTTGAAATTCAACTCTTTGATGTCTTTATCCTTAAATCAAATGGTGCCGAGGAGAGGACTTGAACCTCCACGGGGTTGCCCCCACTAGCACCTGAAGCTAGCGTGTCTACCAATTTCACCACCTCGGCACTTCAGGATGGCGCGAACTTTACGCGTCGCTTGGATCTTTGTCAACGCTTTTTTGAGGTTCAGTTTTAACTTTTTTAAAAGCAGGGTTTAAATTGAAAAAATTGAATAAAAAACAGGCGTTAAAGTGCTCTGGACGCTCAGTTTGTTCTAAATTTGTACATAGGGCGGACGCATCCGCGAGTAGTTTTTAAATGCGGGATTTATGTTAATGTGACGGAAAACCAACCATATCGGTCGCAGGTCCCGCTATGTTGATGAATTTTGTAGATTTAAGGTCCTTTTAATGGGAAAAAAGAAAAAGAGTAGTTTGGATCCTTTTGCGGAGCGCGAAGCCGCCCGTTATGAACACCCCACCGCAAGTCGCGAATTTATTCTTACCTTTCTTGAAGAGCGCGGCGCTCCCGCGACTATCGAAGAAATAGCTTCCTCTTTTAATGTGGTGCAGCCTGAGCCCTATGAGGGGTTGCGTCGCCGATTGATCGCTATGTGTCGGGATGGGCAGCTGGTGTGCAACCGTAGAGGCGCCTATGGCTTGCCCAAGAAGATGAATCTGATTCGCGGTCGGGTGCAAGGACATAAAGATGGCTACGGCTTTGTCATTCCTGAAGAGGGCGGCTCGGATTTGTACCTGTCATCGCGTCAGATGAAGCGGGTCTTTGATGGCGACATTGTGTTGGTGCGCGAAGAAGGTCGCGAATTCAAAGGCAAGCGTGAAGGCGTGATCGTTGAAGTGGTCGAACGGCGAACATTCGAAGCTGTTGGGCGCATATATATGGAGAGTGGGGTCGCCTTCGTTGTTCCAGATAATCCTCGTATTACTCAGGACATCCTGGTGCCGGAACATGCTCTGAATGGCTCCAAGCATGGACAATACGTGACATTGGAGATTGTGCGTCAGCCCGATGTGCGCGTTAACCCGATGGGGCACGTTAAAGAAGTGCTGGGTGAGCACATGGCGCCGGGAATGGAAATCGATGTCGCTCTGCGCACATATTCTATTCCTTTCCGCTGGCCTGAAGAGGTCGATGCTGAAGCTGCCAAATTCAAGTCCAAGTTGAGTGCGAGCGATAAGGCGCATCGAGTGGATATTCGACATCTGCCGTTAGTGACAATAGATGGCGAGGATGCGCGGGATTTTGATGACGCGGTCTATTGTGAGGCGAAGAAGTCTGGCGGCTGGCGCTTGTATGTGGCGATCGCCGATGTCTCTCATTATGTCAAGCCGCAAACGGCGTTGGATAAAGAGGCGTTTCAGCGCGGGAACTCTGTTTACTTCCCCAATCGGGTGGTTCCCATGTTGCCCGAGGTGCTTTCCAACGGCTTGTGCTCGCTCAATCCTGATGTAGAGCGCTTGTGCATGGTCTGCGAAATGACCATCAGCCAGAAGGGCAAGCTGAGCGGCTATAAATTTTATGAAGGATTGATGCTTTCCAAGGCGCGGCTGACCTACACCAAGGTGGGCGCCTATATAGATGACCCGGAATCTGCAGAGGGAAGAGCCTTTGCGGAAAGGTACGCGGACTTGGCTCCGCATATTCGCGAACTGCATAAGTTGTACTTGGCGTTGAGGCAGGCTCGGGAAGAGCGCGGAGCCATTGATTTCGAAACTGTTGAGACTCGCATCCTTTTCGACTCGGACCGCAAGATCGACAAGATCGTGCCGGTAGTGCGCAATGACGCTCATAAACTAATAGAAGAGTGTATGTTGTGCGCCAACGTTGCGACGGCGAAGCTGTTGGAGAAGTATGAAATACCCTCGCTGTTTCGTGTGCATGAAGGGCCTACGGCGGAACGACTGGAGAATCTGCGCGCGTTTCTTGGCGAGCTAAGTTTAAGCCTGGGGGGCGGCGCCAATCCGAAGCCGTCAGACTATCAGGCGTTGACGGAGATTATCCGCGGTCGGCCAGATAGCGCCACACTGCAGACTGTGATGTTGCGTTCGTTGAGTCAGGCGGTATATCAGCCGGAGAACAAGGGGCATTTTGGGTTGGGGTATGAGGCGTATACGCATTTTACCTCGCCCATTCGTCGTTATCCGGACCTGTTGGTGCACAGAGCGATCAGAGATCTGATTAGAGGTGAGCGCCCCTGCAAGAATGTGCAGCGTGTAGAGGGTGCGCCAGCCTTACCTAAAAGCGCTCGTTATCATTACGACATGCAGGCGCTATTGGTGCTTGGTGAGCAGTGCTCAATGACTGAGCGTCGTGCGGATGAAGCCACCCGCGATGTTATGAGTTGGCTCAAGTGCGAGTATCTGACTCAGCATGTAGGCGAGAAGTTTGATGGCATTGTGGCCGCTGTCACTGCGTTCGGGCTCTTTGTCGAGCTGAAGGATCTGTATGTCGAAGGGCTTGTTCATGTTTCCTCGCTGAAGAGCGATTACTATCAATTCGACGCGGTGAAGCATCGTCTTGTCGGAGAGCGCACGGGCGTTACGCATCGCCTGGGCGATGAGGTGAGGGTGCAAGTGGTTCGAGTCGGGCTTGAAGATCGCAAGATCGACTTGGAAATGATTGGCGAGCCCAAGCGCTCAGCGCCGGGTAAAAAGAACAAGCGCAAGGAAATTCTGGCGCAATGGAATGAAGAGTGGAAAAAGGAAAAGAAAGCAGGCGGCGGACAGCCTGCAAAAGGCGCCAAGGGAGGCAAGCGTTCCGAGGCGAGTGGTCCTTTGCGCAAGCCGCAAAAAAAAGGACGTCGCAAACGCTCATAGCAGTATAAAAAGCTGGCGTAAAGCAAACACTAAACCGGTAGAATGCCGGTTTTTTAACGTACTGAACGAGTTTAACTGTGTCTGAATCAAACATTGTGTTTGGGATGCATGCGGTAAGAGCACTGCTGCAGAAGCATCCGGGTAAAATTGACCGTTTGCTGTTATCGGAGCAGCGCCATGATCACCGTCTGCAGGAAATCGCGCAGCTGGCGCAGGAGCGTCGGGTTCCTTTTACGCAGGTGGGTAAGTCGGCGCTGGATAGGGCGGCCGATGGCGCGCATCAGGGGGTTGTAGCCTATCTGAAAGCGGACCGAATGAGCAATGAGACCGATTTGGAGGAGTTGCTTGAGAAGTTGGAAGAGCCTGCGTTGTTGCTTGTTCTGGATGGCGTCACGGATCCTCATAACCTTGGAGCCTGTTTGCGTTCAGCCAACGCGGCGGGCGTGCATGCCGTGATTGTGCCTAAGGACAAATCCGCTCCGTTGAATGCGGCGGCCAGAAAAGTGGCTTGTGGCGCTGCGGAGGTAACGCCGCTGATACGCGTCACTAATCTGGCGCGTACGCTAAAGCACATTCAAACCTATGGCGTATGGTTAGTTGGCGCAGCCGGAGAGGCGGAGCAGAGTTTGTATCAAGCGGATCTCAAAGGCTCCGTCGCCATTGTGATGGGAGCGGAAGACAAAGGGATGCGTCGTCTCACCCGTGAAAACTGCGATAGTCTTGTCAATATTCCCATGCTTGGCGAAGTCAGTAGTCTGAATGTGTCCGTCGCCACGGGCGTGTGTCTTTTCGAGGCGGTGCGGCAGCGCCAGTTTGGTTAGTTTCTGTTCTCTTTCGGGCTTGCAAGTCTTGCTGAACAGGCATAGAATGCTGCCCTCTTAAAACCACCATCAACTCCTTGCTTTACGAAAACGCAACGTAAGGCTGTTAAACCGAAGGGAGCTACAATGCGTCACTACGAAATCGTGATCATGGTTCATCCTGATCAAAGCGAGCAGGTGCCTGCAATGGTTGAGCGTTACACCTCCAGCGTAAATGCTGGCGGCGGTAAAGTTCACCGTCTGGAAGACTGGGGTCGCCGTCACATGGCTTATCCCATCAACAAAATTCACAAAGCGCACTATGTGTTGATGAATATTGAGTGTTCTCAAGAAGTCATCGACGAACTGATGCACAACTTCCGTTTTAACGACGCCATCCTCCGTGACCTGGTTATTCGTCGTAAGGATGCTGTGACCGAAGTGTCGCCCATCAAAGCAGCTGAGTCCCGCGAACAGCGCGCTCCTCGTGGCGAAGATCGTCCCGCCCGCGTCGTTGTTGACGACTCTGACGACGATACTGACGACGAAGACAGCAACGAAGAATAAGGTATAGGAGGCTATCATGGCTCGTTTCTTTCGCAGAAGAAAGTTCTGCCGTTTTACTGCCGAAGGCGTAAAAGAGATTGATTACAAAGATGTAGAAGTACTGAAAGGCTACATCACTGAAACTGGCAAAATCGTGCCAAGCCGCATCACCGGCACCAAGGCGCGTTACCAGCGTCAGCTCGCCACTGCTATCAAGCGTGCGCGTTACCTGGCTCTGCTGCCTTACACTGATCGCCACGACGACTAAGCGCCTGAAAAATTTCCCGCCATTTCATCGTTAGTGAAATGGCGTAGAAAAATCAGGTTCTTAAAGGTTTGCCAATCGGAAGCTATGAAGCTTCCGATTGTTACAAGATTTGAGGTAAACAAGATGGAAGTTATTCTTCTCGAAAAAGTAGCCAACCTCGGAAACCTTGGCGATAAAGTTAAGGTTCGCGCTGGTTATGGCCGTAACTTTCTAGTGCCTTACGGCAAAGCTGTTCCTGCAACTAAAGCAAATGTTGAGCAGTTCGAAGCTCGTCGCGCAGAGCTTGAAAAAGCAGCTGCCGAGAAGCTGTCTGAAGCTCAAGCTCGTGCAGAAGCTATCAACGGTAAAGAAGTGACCATCGTTGCTAAATCCGGCGACGAAGGTAAGCTGTTCGGCTCTGTTGGCACCAAAGACATCGCTGATGCAGTATCTGCTTTGGGCGTTGAAGTTGAGAAAAGCGAAGTTCGCTTGCCTGAAGGCGCTCTGCGTAACACTGGTGAGTATGAAGTAGACGTGCAGATGCACACCGACGTTACCGCTACCGTTAAGGTAATCGTAGTCGGCGAGTAATCTCCGGTCATACAAGAAAAGGCAGTCCGCTCTATGCGCACTGCCTTTTTTTATGCTCTCAAGACTTCACCATGGTCGTGTTGTCCATGCCTGCAAATTAGCGATAATAAGCGCTACTCTTAAAAGCTCTGCAAGTCATTATGAATGAGTCAGTAATACGTAAAGATTCGACCAAGTCTTCGGAAGGGCAAGGCCCAAACGCCGCCCTGGTTGGTTCCTCTGTGGTAAAAGCGCCGCCCCATTCGATTGAGGCGGAACAGTCCGTTCTCGGTGGTCTGATGCTGGACAACGCCAGTTGGGACAAGATTTCCGACATCATTACAGCGAAAGACTTTTATCGTTTGGATCACCGCCTGATATTTGGCTCAATTTCCCGGTTGGCGAATCTTGGTAGCCCCTTGGACGCCATCACTGTCTCGGAAGAGCTGGATAATCGCAATGAGTTGAGTTCTGCGGGTGGACTGGCTTATCTGAGTGAGCTGGCCAAAAATACCCCCAGTGCAGCCAATATTCGCGCTTATGCGGAAATCATTCGCGAACGTTCTGTATTGCGCCAGTTGATCACCGTCGCTAATGAAATCGCCGACGAAGCCTATCAGACAGAAGGGCGCACCAGCACAGAGGTATTGGACGACGCAGAGCGGCGGGTCTTTCAGATAGCAGAGTCGCGGCCCAATCAGGGTGGGCCGGAATCGGTCAATCCGATTCTAACGAAGACACTGAAGAAAATTGATGAACTGTTCCACTCGGATGGGGCTATCACCGGCGTTACTACAGGATTTCGTGACTTGGATGATCGCACCTCGGGGATGCAGGCTTCAGACCTGATTATCGTTGCAGGTCGTCCATCCATGGGTAAGACCACATTCGCCATGAACTTGGTGGAGAACGCGCTGATACTGGGTGGCAAGCCTGTTTTGGTGTTCAGTATGGAGATGCCTTCCGACTCTATCGTTATGCGTATGTTGTCTTCTTTGGGGCGTATTGATCAGACTAAAGTGCGGAGCGGGAAGCTGGATGAAGATGACTGGCCGCGTCTGACGTCAGCCGTTAACATGCTGAAAGATAAGCCCTTATATATTGACGACACGGCGGCGTTGAGTCCTACGGAGATGCGCTCCAGGGCGAGAAGAGTGGCTCGGGATCACAATGGCGAAATAGGCTTGATCATGGTGGATTACCTTCAGTTGATGAGGGTGCCGGGGATGACGGAGGGGCGTACGGCCGAGATTTCTGAAATTTCGCGGGGCTTAAAAGCGTTGGCGAAGGAGTTGAACTGTCCTGTGGTCGCGCTGTCCCAGCTTAACCGTAGCTTGGAGCAGCGCCCCAATAAGCGACCGGTTAACTCCGACTTGCGAGAATCGGGAGCGATTGAGCAGGACGCTGACTTGATCATGTTTATCTACCGGGATGAGGTCTATCACGAGGATAGTCCAGACAAAGGTATTGCAGAAATTATTATCGGTAAGCAGCGTAACGGCCCCATCGGGACAGTGCGCTTAGCATTTATGGGTAAATTCACCAGGTTTGAAGATTTGGCTCACGATTATGGCGGGGATTACGAGTAATGCGTCCATCCCGCGCTCTTATTGACCTGGACGCTCTGCGTCACAATATTCGCTTGTTGAATTCCATCGCTAAAAACGCTCGCTGCGCAGCGGTAATTAAAGCTGATGCATACGGTCATGGCGCAGTGGAAATTGCCCGCGCCCTGAAAGGGGAAGCTCCCAAGTTGGCGGTGGCCTGCTACGATGAGGCCGTGAGTCTGCGTGAAGCGGGCGTTACGACGCCGCTCTTGGTGTTGGAAGGCTTCTACAGTTCGGAAGAGTTGGCCGATTCCACGCGTTGGCGTGATATCGAGTGGGTCGTGCATGACCTGGAGCAACTGGACATGTTGTCTGATGTGGCGCCCCTGCGTAAGGTGGGCCCTAACTCCGCCAGGATGCAAACCTGGATCAAGTTAAATACGGGTATGAACCGGTTGGGATTGTCGTTAGATAAGCTAGCTGGCGTCGTTGAGATGCTGCAGCAGTTCCCCGGGTTGTCTATTATTGGGCTAATGACTCACTTTGCATGTGCTGATGAGCTGGATAGTCTGCTGCAGCAGAAACAGTGGCAGGCGTTTCAGGCTGGTATGCAGGCGACGGGATCAGGCAGGTGGAGCTACTCCTCCGCTAATTCGGCAGCCTTGCTGCAATACCCCGAAACTCATTTGGATTGGGTGCGCCCGGGAATTGCGATGTACGGCGCGTCGCCCATGGCTGATAAGACGGGGGCGGATTTTGGGTTGAAGCCAGTTATGACCTTTGAGTCGCGCTTGATTGCTACTCGGGAGCTGCAAGCTGGGGATTCTATTGGCTATGGCGCCGCCTGGACTGCGAGCGGCCCAACCAGAATGGGGGTAGTTGCGGTAGGGTATGGCGACGGTTATCCAAGGCAGATGCAGAATGGGGCGCCTGTTGCAGTGTGTGGTAAGCGGACAAAAATAATCGGTCGGGTATCAATGGATATGCTGACGGTGGATATTTCTCATATTCCAGAGGCGCGCATTGGGTCGGAAGTGGAATTGTGGGGCGGGGCTGTTTCTGCTGATGAGGTTGCAGGATATGCGTCAACAATCTCCTATACTTTATTTACGGGCATGACCTCGCGGGTTCCCAGGGTATACCTTAATCGTTTGGAAGGAATTTAAAGCGCAGCGTTAAGCGAAATGATGCGGATAGAGCCCGGTGTATCGGGTTTGCGAAAATCCCATCAAGCAGCCAATATTGTTAACATAATATCTTCGTGCGGCCCGCATTCTGGGGGTTGCCAAAGGCTAAGAGAAGCATTTAAGGGGTACATGAGTGATTGTTTGTGTGACGGGAATTGATTCGCCATTAGGCAGGGCTATAGCTCAGCGTTTGCAGCAGAGCGGCATGGCGGTGGAGGGCGTTCCCTATGAGCAGTTTCTGATGACCAACGATGCGATTGTGAGGGGAATGAAGGCGATGCCGTCAGCGGATTTCGTCGTTCATGCCGCGGAGATGAGCGATCTGTTCAAGGCGGAGCAGCATCCGGACCTGGCGTACCAAGTTAACGTATCCGCTTGCGAGGCGGTGGCAGAGGTAGCGGGTTTATGGAAGGCGCCGATTATTCACATCTCCAGTCATCTTGTTTTTGATGGTGTCAAAAAGAATCCCTATATTTCCGCCAATAAAGGGCGTCCTCTTTCTGTGTATGGGCGGACAAAGTTGCAGAGTGAGCAATGGTTTCAGGAAAACTATAGCAAGCATCTGATCTTGAGGGTTGGTTGGTTACTGGAGGCGGGCGCTCAAGGCTGGCTGCAGACCATGCTTTCAGCACTGTCTTCAGGTAAGCGCCTGAACGCCAGCACCGATATGCAACTGACTCCCGTTGCGGTGGATGATGTAGCGAGGGTCGTAGACGCTGTTATCAAGCAGTTGAGCTGTAATATCTCTGTGTGGGGCGTTTACCATTATGCCGGCGCTGAAGCTGTCACCCATTATGAATTGTTGAAGGCGATTGTGCTGCAGGCGTTTGGTCAGGAAGAAATGTTGCAGGCTCTGATTGAGAAAAAAGGCGCTGACGTGTTGCCTGGGGTGGCGCTTCCCGCAAATGGGGCGTTGGGGTGTATCAAGTTGCGCAACACTTTCGGCGTCAAGCAGCTTCCCTGGCGCCGCTATCTGCCTGCGTTGATTGAGCAGTGTCAGCAGCGCGGCGGCGTGAAGCCAGCTAAAAACTGCTTGGAAGAGACCCGTTAACGAGCGTTAAGGGCTGATTCCTTCTGGTGTTCCAGACACTTGGTATCGTGGCGAAGAATTTTCTGCAGCTCTTCCAATTGCAATATCTGAACTTCCCTTCCCTGGACCTTAATAATGCCATTGTTCTGGAAGCGGGTAATAACCCGGCTTACAGTTTCGACGGCCAAGCCTAAATAGTTGCCTATATCACTGCGAGGCATAGGGAGTCTGAAGTTTGTGCCGGACAGGCGACGACGACTAAAGCGAGTCGACAGGGATAGTAAAAGCGAGGCAATGCGCTCTTCAGCAGAGTTTTTGCTCAATAACATGGTGAGCTGCCTGCTTTCCTGGATCTCTTTGCTCATCAATGAGAAAAAATGGTGCTGTAGGCTGGGGATGTCTGAAGCAAGGTCTTCAAACTTTTCCAGAGGAATTTCACATACGCTGGTGCGCTCAAGGGCGACGGCGGAGCAGGAATATTTTTCCATGCTGACGCTGTCCAAGCCGATAATCTCGCCAGGCAGGTAGAAGCCAGTTACCTGCTCCTCGCCTTCCTCTGACACGGTGAATGTTTTGATTGCGCCGCTGCGAACTGCGAAACAGGAGCGGAATGGCGTATGTTGCTCAAAGATATATTCGCCGCGATTCAGCATCTTCCCTTGGCGAATGATTTCTTCCAGGCGATCAATGTCTTCAGCCCCGACTGCGATAGGAATGCAAAGCTTGCTCAAGTTACATTCATGGCAGCCCCTGTGTAAGGTAAAAGGAGAGGAGGTTGCTATATGCTTGCTTTCCATCGGTCGCCTCGTGGCTGAATGAGTGAAACTGCTTAAAGAGGCTTCTAGGATAGCCAATAGCTGTTTAAAAGCAAATCCCCACAGCAGGAAATTTACAGGGAAAACCTACACTCGCCAATGTTTTTACATAGCTTTCACCTTTTGTTACAGCTGTGTCTGAGTGTAACGAATTGCTCTTGCCGGGAGCTCGCTTTTGTCGAGGATTTTGTAGTAGTCATCCAGCTGTGTGGCGTTGCGCAACTGGTAATGGGGCGTGTAAGAGAATGCGCCCAATCCGACACCATGTAGACAGCTGACTCCTTGGCTTATTAAGCCCGTCCAGGGTAGAGCGAAAAAGTCCTGTGTGATCGGAATAAACGATGCGGACTTAATGCGTCGCTTGAAATCTTTTAACGCTGCTTCCAGACCTGGCGTGCTGGCGAATTCTGGCTTATGGCTGGAAAGAAGAATGCCTTGCGGTCTTTCCGTCAGAATTTCCTCAAGATGCTGGGACAGTGTGGGGTAGGTGGCTGGAGATACTTTCAGGCGCAGGTAAACGGCTCTGAAGTCGAATGCCCTGATGGTTTGCAGCCAATCCTTAAGCTCCTCAATAGGGCAGGACTGTGCATACTCACCGGGGTCATTGATGCAGATGATGTTAAAACCCAATCCCTTGATCAGTGCTAGCGCTTCCTCTGAGTCTGGGCGGGCGTCCAGCTCAATGACATGGCGGGCATCGGCGCCGAAGTTCAGCTTGAACTCCCGGCCTAAATAGTACATCACCTGCGTTTGCGCTGCGGGAGTAAGCTGGCGCACCAGATCGCCGAACCAATGCAGGTACTTAACCTGACAACCGATAGGAAGGCTCTGCTTGAGTAGCCTCACTTCCTTGACGACATAGTCGATGTACTTCTGCAGATTTGCGTTCATGGATGGGAGTCGGCGGGTGTAATTTTCCGCGCTAACGAGTGTATTAAAACAAGGCGCCTGAATGCTCAATGCGAATCCGCCTTCGTAATATCGAGCCAGGGAGCTGTTGCGATAGTCTGCGTTATAGATTCCCTCGTCCAAGACGCTCCAGTTCTCATTGGAGAATTCCTTGGGGGGGGAGTTGAGCAAATAGACCCAGCTATCGTTACCCCCATTTTGTTTTGTTTGTTCGACAACCTTTCCAACTGGCATATTGGGTCTCCAACCAGGTAAGAAAACACCTGCGCGCGTTTGATTATCATGGTCGGCGATTTTAGCGCGCGCGCCTGCTGTCACACTTGTTGGCAAGTGGATCCCCCCTCTCTCCATGTTCAGTGTATCCAGCTCCCGATAGGGCGTCTTGATATTGGTCAAGGGGTGAGCGGGTGGCCGCTTAAGAGGGTGTACTTTAGTCGCAAAAGCCCTCAAACATTGGGTTTCTGGGGCGTTGAGGGATAACATTCATTGCAGCTTTGGGCGGGGAGTTGATATCCTTTGCGGGCATTGAAAAAAGGCGGGCAAAAGTGCAGGCATTTCAGCTATTTCGGTCTTTCGTTTTTTACATTGGGTATGCTTGGGGCGTCATCATCACTTCTTTGTTTGGGATGTTGGTCGGTCCTTACGTCAATTTTGAAAAGCGCTATTACATCGTGTCTCGGTTTAATGTGTTCGCTCTTTGGTGGGCGCGGGTTGTTTGTGGCATACGTTATGAGATTGAGGGGCTGGAGAATATTCCGAAAACGAGTTGTGTGGTTGTCAGCAATCACCAAAGCGCCTGGGAAACATATTTGTTGGGGGTAATATTCCGTCCTCAATGCACTGTGCTTAAGCAAGAGTTAATGAAAATTCCATTTTTTGGTTGGGCTCTGAAAAGATTGAAGCCTATCGCTATTGACCGAAGTAAACCGTCGGCGGCGCTTAAACAGTTGCTGAAGCAAGGTAAAGAGCGTTTGACGTCAGGTTATTGGGTTGTGATCTATCCTGAGGGAACGCGGGTTCGTCCCGGGCAGGTTGGTAAGTACAACAAGGGCGGCGCTTTGCTGGCGGTCAGCGCAGGCGTTCCTTTGCTGCCGGTTGCGCATAATGCTGGCGACTGTTGGCCGGCAGGCAGTATCAGCAAGCGCCCTGGATTGATTAAGGTGAAAGTAGGCGCTCCCATTGAGACCAGTGGTCGAGCTACCGACGAAGTTCACAAGGAGATGGAGGAGTGGATAAGGCGGACTTCAGCCGCCTTAAGTCAGGTGTAAAGGCTCTCTATTTGTAGTTTGAGTAAACTTTGTCCAAATAGCCTTCAGTACGCATCTTATCGAGCACTTTGTTGAGGTGCTCTATGTGCTCGTCAGGCGTGTCCTTGTTCATCGCCAGATATAGACTGGTATCTCGTATAGTAAATATAGGCTTGATATCGGAAACTCCGGCCAGCTTGGCGTAGTAGTAGCCTGATGCGGTGCTGGAGATCCAGAGATCCACTTGTCGTTGTTGCAGTCTCTTGGGGTTGAGGCTGTCATCTTCCAGCTCTGAAGCGTTGAAGCCGTTGTTCTTCAAAAATTGCGCTCTGGAGTCATCCTTATAGCAACCAATGAGATAAGGCTTGGCGTCCTCTACAGAGTTAATTTTGATAGTTGTGTCATTTCTTGCAAAGAAGACCCAGTCGTTCTTGGCGAGCGGTCCGACCCACTTGAACAGTGGTTTACGAGCGTCGGTCAGCGTGGTGCCGAATACGCCGCGGAACTCCTTGCGTTGCGCAAAGTTGTAAGCGTAGTTCCAGTTTCTGAGTTTCAGGCGGTAGTCATAACCAGAGCGTTTGAAGAGCTCTTTGACAATATCCACATTGATGCCGCTGATGGCGTCAGCTTTGTGTTCGTACTTGTGGTCTTCCTCGCCCATGTTGAAGGGCGGGAAATTTTCCGTGACCAGGTTAAAGGTTTCGCCACGAGCAATGGCGGACAGAAAGAGAACAGAAACCAACAATAGCTTCTTAGCGATCATTAAATCACCTCAAACGGCTGGGCGGAATGGTGTTCTGACTAACGTTTAGTCTGGCTGCTTATTAAACAGCCGGTGTAGGTGACTTCCGAATAAGTAATTTTCCGGATAAGAGAAAAGAAAAATGAGGGAAAGGCCCTGCGAGGCCCTTGGTATGGGGCTTCGCAGGGTTTGTAAGGCTCTGTTGTTTATCTGTATCTGGCGGTAATTTTGTCCAATTCGCCGCTGGAACGCATTTTTTCCAGGGCCTCGTTCAGCTTGCTTATGTACTCGTCTGGCGTTTCCTTGTTTACTGCCAAATAAAGTTGCGTCTCTTTAACAGTGAATACAGGTTTTATGTTGGTGACGCCATTCTTGGCGGCGTAGTAGGGGCCGGAGACCGGGCCGGATATCCAAAGATCAATCTGGCCGCTTTGTAGTCTTTTAGGGTTCAGGGCATCGTCGTCGAGACTGGAAGTCTCAAAGCCGTTGGAAAGTAGCCACTGTTCTCTGACGTCGCCTTTATATGCGCCTATCTTGTACTTCTTTGCGTCTTCAATAGAGTTGATTTGAATGGTTGAGCCACCCTTGGCGTACAGCACCCAGCCGTCAGAGGCGATAGGGCCGACCCATTTGAAAAGTGGTTTACGGGCGTCAGTGAGAGTGGTTCCAAATACTCCTCGGAACTCTTTGCGCTGAGCGTAGTTGTATGCGTAGCTCCAATTACGCAGCTTCATGGTGTAACCGATTTTCGCCTTGGTAAAAATCTGTTTAACAACATCAGTAATCAGACCGGTGATATCCTCGGGTCTGTGTTCAAACTCAGCATCATTAACGCTCATGTTGTAGGGAGGGAAGTTTTCAGTAACCAGATTAAAAGTTACCTCTTCCGCATTTGCTGGCAAGCAGAGAGTGGCGAATAACGCCAAAAGAAGGGAGCGAAAATAATACATGTCTTAACCTCGAATGTAGCTACCCCATTAAGGATAGTCCGTCTATCCGAAAAATCCACGGTATGCCGAGAATTTTTTTTGTTATTTTGTTGATTTTATTAACAAAAGTACACACTGGAAATAGAGGGGCTATATTTCGATGCGTTTTGGTCGTTTGATGCGTGATGATGGTGCAGGGAATGGACGGGTAGAAACAAAAAAGCCCGCTTTATAAGCGGGCTTTCGAAACTTGGTAGCAAGGGGCGGATTTGAACCGCCGACCCCAGCATTATGAGTGCTGTGCTCTAACCAACTGAGCTACCTTGCCGTCTCATTTGAGGCGCGTATTCTGTTGTTTTTTGCAGGGCTTGTCAACCCTAAAAATCATCAGTTTACACGTTAAATCTGAAATGAATGACGTCGCCGTCCTGAACGATGTACTCCTTGCCTTCCAGGCGCCATTTTCCTGCTTCTTTAGCCCCTTGTTCGCCATTGAAGGAGGTGAAGTCTTTGTAGCCGACGACTTCCGCTCTGATAAATCCGCGTTCGAAGTCGGAGTGGATGACGCCTGCCGCCTGTGGCGCGGTGGCGCCGATCTTGACAGTCCATGCGCGAACTTCTTTGACGCCTGCGGTAAAGTAGGTTTGTAAGCCAAGGAGTTTGTAGCCCGCTCGGATGACGCGGTCAAGACCGGGCTCTTCCATGCCGAGATCGGCCAGGAATTCGGCTTTCTCTTCGTCTTCCAGTTCTGCGATTTCAGATTCCAGCTTGTTGCAGATAGGGACGACGATAGCGCCTTCTTTTTCTGCGATAGCTCTCACTACGTCGAGGTGAGGGTTGTTTTCAAAACCGTCTTCAGCAACGTTGGCGATATACATGGTTGGCTTTACGGTTAGCAAGCATAACTCTCTGATCGCCAGCATTTCCTCTGCGCTGAGACTCAAAGCGCGTACGGGCTTGGCTTCGTTCAGGTGCGGCAGTAATTTTTCCATCACCTCAATTTGCTGTTTGGCGAATTTATCCCCGCCTTTGGCGATGCGCGAGATTCGCTTAATGCCTTTTTCTACTGTGTCCAGGTCGGCGAGAGCCAGCTCAGTATTGATGACGTCGATATCGGCGGCTGGATCGACTTTATTCGCCACGTGAACCACATTTTCATCTGCAAAGCAGCGCACTACGTGAGCGATGGCGTCGGTCTGTCTGATGTTCGCCAGAAACTGGTTTCCTAGGCCTTCTCCCTTGGAAGCTCCGGCCACCAGGCCTGCGATATCGACAAACTCCATGGTGGTTGGGATGACTTTCTGCGGTTTGACGATTTCCGCCAGCTTTTGCAGTCGAGGGTCGGGCATGGCGACGATGCCAGAGTTGGGCTCAATGGTGCAAAAAGGGAAGTTTTCGGCGTCGATGCCCGCTTGGGTGAGTGCGTTGAACAGAGTTGATTTGCCTACGTTAGGGAGTCCGACTATGCCGCAATTAAATCCCATGATATGTCCTCAAAGCTCGGAAATTTAAGTAATTAGGTCTCTACTAAGTCTCGTCGGCCCATCCTGCGCAGACATTGCAATAACTTGCTGTCTGGGGTGGAAGGCGGAAAAACTAAGCCGCAGGCTCAAACTTTGAGGGCTGCGGGTGGTGATCTTGAAACCGGTGCGCTTTAGGCGCGTTAGTGGGCGCAAATTATACGCATTCGAAGAGGCGTGAGCCAGTTAGCTGGGGAGGAATTGCGTCAGGCGCGAAAGCTGTGCAGGCGGTTCATGGCGGTGTCCCACTGGCCGGAAATGATTGCCTCCAGGTGGGTGTCCAGCTGATAAAATGCTGATTCCAGCTTGTCCATGTCCTCTTTGTTGATTCTTCCCAGGACGTGGCCTGTCACTTTGCTTTTATCTCCGGGGTGGCCGATTCCGAGTCGCATGCGGGGGAAGTCTTTATTTCCGCCGAAGCAGCGGATGATATCGCGCAGGCCATTGTGCCCTCCGTGTCCGCCGCCAAATTTGAGGCGAAGCGTTCCGGCGTCAATGTCGAGTTCATCGTGCGCCACCAGTATGTTTTCCAGTTCGATTTTGTAGAATTGACTGAGGCTCAGAACGGATTGACCGCTGCGATTCATAAAGGTGGTGGGAAATAATAAATGGATGTCTTCGCCGGCGATGGATATTTTGCCGTAGTCACCGTGAAGCTTTTTGTCCGGTCTTAAGAATTGCCCTTTCCTTCTGGCTAGATGCTCTAACCAGAGAGCCCCGGCGTTATGCCGGGTCTGGGCATAGTCGGGGCCGGGATTTCCCAGCCCGACAATGGCGCGAACAGGCTTCGACATGGAGCCTTATTCAGCCTCGCCTTCGCCTTCAGCTTCGTCAGCCTTGGCGCCTTTTGGCTTGTGTACTGCAACAACAGGCAGGTCGTGGTCCGCGCCTTTTACCAGCTCGGCCAGCTCAACGCCTTCAGGCAGTTTCAGGTCAGAAAGGTGCAGAATCTGCTCGATCTGAACGGAGGTCATGTCGACTTCAATGAACTCAGGCAGGTTGGCAGGCAGACACACTACCTCAACTTCTGTTTGCTGGTGAGTGATGTTGCCGCCGCCTTGACGTACGCCTTCACACTTGTCTTCGTTGATGAAGTGCAGAGGAACGTTTACGTGCAGCTTCTGATCTTTTTGTACGCGCAGGAAGTCTGCGTGCATGATGATCGGCTTGTATGGGTGGCGTTGCAGATCTTTCAGGATGACGGACTCATTAGTTCCTTCAACGTCCAGAGTCAGAATGTGAGAGTAGAACGCTTCATTCTGCAGGGCGCGGCTCAGTTGGTTATGGCTGACAGAAATGGCTACGGGCGCAGTTTCGCCGCCGTAGATGATGCCAGGAACCTTGCCGTCTACGCGACGTAGGCGGCGGCTCGCACCTTTCCCCTGAACGTCACGCTTTTCAGCGTTTAAGCTAAATTCATTACTCATGATTATTTCCTCAGTTTTAAACCCGGCAGGCCCGCGACCAGACCTGAAGGGCGTTGTGGTTACCGGTCGACAATCGCCGGTGTCTTAAACAAACAAAGCTTCCCTGAAGGAAGCTTTGTCGCTTTATCCCGAATATGGCGGGATAATTATCCGAACATGGCGCTGATCGACTCTTCGTTGCAAACGCGACGAATCGATTCGGCCAATAGGCCCGCCAAAGAAAGCTGGCGGATTTTATCACATTTCTGGGCTTTGTCACTCAATGGAATTGTGTCGGTGACTACAAGCTCGTCCAGTACGGAGTTTTCGATGTTCTCGATAGCTGGACCGGACAGTACAGGGTGGGTGATGTAAGCGATAACTTTGCTGGCGCCGTGCTCTTTCAGTGCGTTGGCGGCTTTGCAGAGGGTGCCTGCTGTGTCCACGATGTCGTCGACCAGGATGCAAACTTTATCCTGTACTTCGCCGATAATATGCATGACCTGAGCTTCGTTGGCGCGTGGGCGACGTTTGTCGATGATCGCCAGATCGGCGTCGTCCAGTCGCTTGGCGAATGCGCGGGCGCGCACAACGCCACCAACATCCGGGGAGACGACAACGAAATTTTCAAAATTGCGACGCTCGATATCGTCAAGCATGACCGGGGTGGCGTAAGCGTTATCCACTGGGATGTGGAAGAAGCCTTGAATCTGGTCTGCGTGAAGATCGACGGTCAGTACGCGATTGATGCCGACGCCGGTAAGTATGTCCGCAACGACTTTGGCGCTGATGGGGACACGGGAAGAACGGGGTCTGCGATCCTGACGAGCATAACCGTAATAGGGAATGACTGCAGTGATTCTACCTGCCGAAGCTCTTCTGAGCGCATCAGCCATAACCACCAGCTCCATCAAATTATCATTGGTGGGCGCACAAGTAGGCTGAATGATGAAAACGTCCCGGCCGCGCACGTTTTCGTTGATTTCCACCGATACTTCACCGTCGCTGAAGCGGGTGACGGAGGCGGCGCCCATAGGGATATGGAGCGTATCAACAACGTTCTTGGCTAGTTCGGGGTTTGCTTGGCCGGTAAAAACCATTAACTTGGACACGGGACGTACCTTCATAATAGCGTCTAGGCAAATAATGAATTTTTAAAGGAATGGGTTTGGAAGTTGGCTGGGGTGGTAGGATTCGAACCTACGCATGACGGGATCAAAACCCGCTGCCTTACCGCTTGGCTACACCCCAGTGGAGTCGCATTTCTGCTATCAGTTTTAATGATGACGCCATTTTTTGAGTTCTGAATGAACTGGCGACTCATTAATGCTCTTGGCGACAAAGCCGTGATATTTTGTCGGCATTTGGGAGAGAACATATTCCGCTCGCTTTTTTTCGGAGAAGCTTGCAAAGATGCAGGCCCCTGTTCCGGTTAATCTAGCTGGCGAAAATTGATCTAGCCAATTTATCGCCTCGCGAATCTCTGGGTACATCCTGCAAACCACTGTTTCACAGTCGTTTCGGAGGTTTTCGAGATCTCCCTCAAGAGCGGGCGCTATTGTGCTTTTTGGTGTGTCTCTTGTCAACCACTTATCTGAAAAAATTTTAGCGGTAGAGATGTGAAGGTTCGGGTGGATGACTAAATACCATTTTTCCTGAGTGTCGGCGGGGTGGAGAATGTCTCCCACGCCTTCAGCGAAAGCCGTCGAGCCGTGGACGAATACGGGGACGTCCGCGCCGAGTTTTAGTCCCAATGCAGCCAGAGTCTTGGTATCAAGATCTGCATTCCACAATTTATTTAGCGCTAATAACGTTGTCGCTGCGTTTGAACTGCCGCCGCCGATGCCGCCGCCCATTGGCAGCTTCTTGTCTATATAAATGGAGACTCCTCTGATTTGCTCGATCATGGCTGGGCTTGTCGCCGTCATGTGCTCTTTCAGTAAATGGGCGGCTTTTATGATGAGATTATCTGCTTCCGGCACGCCAGGGAGGTTTGGCTCCAGCGTTATGCGTTGATCATCTCTAGGAGTGAAGCTCAGGAGGTCGCCGTAATCCAGCAGTTGAAACAGCGTTTGCAGTTCGTGGTAGCCATCGGGGCGTCTGCCAGTGATGTGCAGAAAAAGATTAAGTTTCGCTGGAGAGCTTAGTGTCAGGGTTTCGTTGCGCATAGAGGGTGAGTAGATGAAAGCTGGTGATTGTTCGGCTGAGACTGTGGCGCTTAGGGACGCCACTCCGTTATGGCCATCTTGACGCGGGCGTCTTCGCTGGTAAGGGTGATTTTTTCCGGTAGCGACAGGTCGCCGACCTGTTTGAAGCGACCATATTCTATCAACCAGCCATTCTGCTCGATGCTGACCAGCTCGCCATCAACGCTGAATGTAAGTTGGTTAGACTCTTTCGCGTCAGGCACGCCGCGCACCCAATAGGGGAGTGACTCAATAGGAATTGACCATCCGAGAGCGTGCTCCAATAGTTGCTGTGGGCGTTCGGAGAATAATGGTTCGTTATCGGGTTGTGAAAGGCGGATGCCTTTTGGCGAGCCTTCTATCTGTGTTGCGCCTAATCCTAATAAAGAAGAAGAAACATGAATGGCGAAGCGGTCACCCTGCTGGCTCCACTCATTGATGAGGGCGCTATCCAATCGGTCTCCTCTGCGTACGCTTAGTTTGCCTTGTAGTCGCCAGTGGTCGAACGCCAGTAGGGCGCTTTTGCGTTGCGGCCAGTCACTTGGTTCATTCAGGGTTGTTTCTTTGGGGGGAACTAGCTGACAACCGCTTAAAGCGACCAGTGTTGTAAGCAGGGCGGCAAGAAGGCGTCCGCCAGAAAATGTTTTTGACATCTATCGCGTCCGTTATATGGATGGCTTGGCCGAATCGGCAGTCGGGCGGGATGAGGCTCCCGCCCGAAAATAGGTTGTGAGGGAATTAAAGGTCTACGTCCAGGCGCTTCAAGGTCTCATTCAGAAGCCGGTGATCAGGTTTTGTGTTCAGCGCTTCACGCCAAATATTTTTTGCATCGTCCTGTCTGCCGAGGGACCAGAGCACTTCACCTAAATGAGAGGCGACCTCCGGGTCAGGAAACTTGGAGTAGGCTTCCTGGAGGAATCCGACTGCTTCGCCGGACTTGCCTAAGCGGAACAGCACCCAGCCCATGCTATCAAGTATGGCGGGATTGCCGGGGTCCAGCTCCAACGCTTTGTTGATCAGATTGTATGCCTCTTGGGTGCGTTCAGTGCGGTCCGCGAGGGTGTAGCCCAGTGCATTAAGTGCGACGGCGTTATCTGGATCAAGCGCAATGATATGGCGCAGATCGTCCTCCATACCTTCCAGTAATCCCATACGGTCTTTCAGCATGGCCCTGGCGTACAGCAGTTGCAGGTCTTCGGGGTACTCCTCTACCGCTTGGTCTGAAAGCTTCAGCGCGGCGTCGAGGTCATCCAATTCCAACATGAGATTGATTTGCAATTCCCATAACTGGCTGGCCTGGGAAGGCAAATTTTCCCGGGCTTCGGTGAACGCGGCTTCCGCTTCGCTTTGGCGGCCTGAGCGGATCAGGAGATAGGCGGAACGCGCGAGGGCGTTGAAGTAATGGCCGCCACGGGTCACGTTCTGGTAATGCTGGATGGCGTCTTCGACTCTGTCTTCCTGGTCGGCGATGCGCGCCAGATAAAAGTGAGCTTCATTGAGATGCTGCCCTTGCTTGACCAGTTCTTCTAAATGCTTGCGGGCTTCCTGTGTATGCTGATTTTCCAGAGAGACCAGCGCATAAGAGAGCTTGAGGTGCGGCGTATTCGGGAAGCGATTCATCAGCTCTTTATATATAGACTGTGCGGCGTCGAAATTGTGCGCTTCAATCTGCGTGCGGGCGTATAGCGCGCCTACTTGTACTTCATCAGGATGCTTGGCGTACTGCTTTTTCAAATAGGCGAGAGAAACATCAACGCCTTTGACGCTTTTCAGCAGGCGAGCCCGCAAGGCGATCACCGCCGGATTATCCGGAGAGGTCTTCAGCAGTGGATCGGTACTGGCGAGAGCGGCTTCCTCCATGCCATTGATTTCCTGCAGCACGGCATAGCCGTACATGAGTTCGCCGTTCTCTGGGTGGCGCTCCAGGATCTTTTGGTACAGGTTGAGCAGCTCTTTCTTTTCCTCGTCGGTCAGGTTTTTGGCATGGACGGCGAGGCGGTCGAACGTTGTCGGTCCTTCAAGTTCCAGCACATGCTCCATATGAGACAGCGCTTCTGGATACTGCTTTTGCTTAATGAGCTGGAAGGCGGCCAATTGGTGGGCGTCTACGTTCTCTGGCTCCACTTCGGTCCACAGCAGCGTCATTTCGGTCATGGCCGCGTCATCTTTTATATATTGTGCGGCGTTGAGGGCCCGGCGTATAACGCCGATGTCGCGAGTTTCGCGGGCGACTTTCAGGTAATTTTGCAACAACATGTCAACTTGGCCACGCTGCCCCGCGATTTCGGCGGTAAGCAAGTCCAACAGCGTGGAGCGGCTGAATTGTTGCGGATATGGAGATTGTTCGTCCGGGGCGGGAGCAAGCTCGGAGTCGTCGTAGGCTTGGAGCACCGGGATGGGGCGTTGTGTGACGGGGTCCGTCACCTCTTGTGTTTTTTGCAGGCCGGCGATCTGACTGCAACCGGGGAAAACAACACAAACCACCGCGCTGAGCAGCGCTCGATGCAAATATTTCATTGATACTATCTTATTACCGGTCTTATGACGTTTTATCGAGAGGTTTGCTGACAAGCTAGCATATACCTCCTACTTAGCATAGCTCTATTCATTAAAGCTTGTTAACCGCTCAAAGCCTTTGTTGATGTGAGGTAAATCCTGCTCTTCGTAGTTTATTTTGCAATGCTTTTCGACTGAGCTGAGGGAGGGCGCCGGAAGCGGAAAATTCGGGATTGGCCGCCTATAATTTGTTCTAGATTAAAACTTCGCCGTCGTGATTTCGGTATATTTTTTAAGATAAGTCATTGTGCGCAGCGGTCAGCGCGTTAAAATGGTCGCCGGCTTGGGAGATGTCCTGGTTGTTATGGCGCTTTTTGTTATAAGTATTAATCATAAAACCGCCCCGGTTGCGATCCGGGAGAAGGTGGCGTTCGGCCCGGAAAAGATGGCCGATGCATTGGGGCGCCTGCGCTGCCGCCCCGACATCGACGAAGTCACGATCCTGTCTACGTGCAATCGCACGGAGTTGTACTGCTCCACGCCGGGAGAACCGGATGAAATAAGCCTGATAGAGTGGCTTGGACAGTACCATCAAGTCAGCCTCACCGAACTGAAAGCCTGCTGCAATATATATAATGATGAGGACGCTGCGCAGCACATGATGCGCGTCGCCAGCGGCATTGATTCTATGGTGTTGGGCGAGCCTCAGATTCTTGGGCAGATGAAAGAAGCGCATGCTTCCGGTAGAGCCGCTGGTTCGTTAGGCGGCCCCTTGGATCGCCTTTTCCAGCACGCTTTCGCTGTAGCGAAGCGGGTGCGGACTGAAACCGCCATCGGTGAAAACCCGGTCTCTGTTGCTTATGCGGCGGTGAGCATGGCGTCGCACATTTTCTCCAGTATGGCGCAGAATACCGCTCTGTTGATTGGCGCTGGCGAGACAATCGAACTGGTGGCGCGTCATTTGTATCGCGCCGGGGTGCGTTCGCTGATTGTCGCCAATCGTACGCTCTCCCGGGCCAGAGATCTGGCCGCCGAATTCCATGGCAGCGCCATAGGTCTCTCCGACATTCCGGAATATCTGCACCGTGCGGATATCGTTATCGCTTCCACCGCCAGCCCGCTGCCTATTCTTGGCAAAGGCGCGGTGGAGAAGGCGCTCAAGCGACGCAAGCATAAACCCATGTTTATGGTGGATATTGCTGTTCCCAGAGACATAGAAGAAGAAGTCAGCGAACTCGCCGACGTATACCTCTATACCGTGGACGATCTGCGTCAGGTCATCGAAGACAACATGAAGTCGCGAGAAGGCGCCGCTGAAGAAGCGAAGCGTTTGATTGCGGCAGGCGCTGCGGATTTCATGTATCATCTGCGCGCTCTTGATTCGGTGTCGGTTTTGCGGCGCTTTCGCGACCAGGCGGAAGGCGTCCGTGACGCAGAGCTGCAGAAAGCCATCAGACTGCTTAACCGGGGGGACGACCCCGAATCCGTCCTGCGCATGCTGGCTCATGGACTCACCAATAAGCTGATACACCATCCTACCGTTCAGGTTCGTCGCGCTTCCGCGGAAGGGCGTCAGGAAGTGAGCGGCTGGTTGCGGGATCTGTTTCAGCTTCCGGATGAAAAAGTTAAGAACGATTAGCGTCCGTTGAGGCCGTTATCCGGCCAACCTCTATCCCCGTTTCGGTCGACTGCGTAATTTCACTATGGTTATTGGTTTATGAAAGAATCGATTAAGTTAAAGCTCGATCTTTTGAAAGATCGTTATGAGGAAGTGGGGGCGCTGCTCTCAGACCCGGATATCATCAGCGTCCAGGAAAAGTTTAAAGAGTTGTCGAAAGAGTACGCGGAGCTGGAGCCGGTGGTGCATTGCTATCGGGAATATCAGAATGCGTTGAACGCTATTGAAGAGTCCAAGCTGCTGCTCAATGACAGTGATGCGGACATGCGGGAGATGGCGAAAGAGGAATTGGCGGCGGCGGAAGAATCCAGCGAGCAATTAGAGAAAGACCTGCAGATCCTGCTTTTGCCCCGCGACCCGCGTGATGGCTCCAACGTGTTTCTTGAAATCCGCGCAGGCACTGGCGGCGACGAGGCGGCTATTTTCGCAGGCGACCTGTTTCGCATGTATTCCCGCTACGCTGAACTGAAAAAGTGGAAGGTGGAAATCGTCAGCGAAAGTCCTGGCGAGCACGGCGGTTATAAGGAAGTGATCAGTCGCGTCGCCGGCGACAATGTCTTCAGTTTGCTGAAATTCGAATCCGGCGCTCATCGTGTGCAACGGGTGCCTGAGACGGAATCGCAAGGCCGCATTCACACCTCCGCCTGCACCGTGGCGATTCTTCCGGAAGTCGAGGAAGTGGGCGACGTCGACATTAATCCCGCGGATTTGCGTGTGGATACTTACCGCGCCTCCGGGGCGGGTGGTCAGCACGTTAACAAAACCGATTCCGCCATTCGTATCACCCACTTACCGTCAGGCATTGTCGTGGAATGTCAGGACGAGCGTTCGCAGCACAAAAACCGCGCTAAGGCGATGTCGTTGCTGAAAGCCAAGTTGCTGTCCTCCGCCCAGGAAAAGCAGGCGAAAGAGCAGGCTCAGACCCGTAAATCGCTGGTGGGCAGCGGCGACCGGTCCGAACGTATCCGTACCTACAATTATCCGCAAGGACGTATCACTGATCACCGCATCAACCTGACTTTGTATAAACTGGAGGAAGTGGTGCAGGGCGATCTTGATCCGGTAATCCAGCCTTTGTTGCAAGAGTATCAGGCGGAAATGCTGGCCAGCATCAGCGAATAAGCGATAAACCGGGACCGGACTTATGCGCATAGACGAAGCCCTGGCCTGGGCGAAAAGCCGGCTTGAGACGGAAAGTCCCAAGCTGGACGCCGAAGTGCTGCTTGCCCATGTACTGCAGAAAGGTCGGACTTATCTGATCAGTCATATCGACAGCCTGTTGGATGAATGCGTCTTGCAGGCGTATCAGCGACTAATCGCCGAGCGTGAAACAGGTCGGCCGGTAGCGCATTTGATCGGCAAGCGGGAATTTTGGTCGCTGGAGTTTCAAGTCAGTCCCGCCACGTTGATTCCCCGGCCGGAAACCGAATTGCTGGTTGAGCTGATCCTTGAGGAAGCGCTGCCTACCGGAGCCACATTGTTGGATTTGGGAACCGGAACCGGCGCTATCGCCTGTGCGCTGGCTCATGAGCGTCCCGACTGGCGCTTAACTGCGGTGGATCTCAGCCAGGAAGCGGTTAACTTGGCGATGGCCAATGTCCAGTCGCTTGGACTGGCGAACGTGCGATGCCTGCGCTCAAACTGGTACGAGGCAATAGCGAATGAACGATTCCATGTTATTGTCAGTAACCCCCCCTACATTGACGCCCTGGATGTCCACTTGAAGCAAGGGGACGTGCGTTTTGAGCCAGCGTCTGCGTTGGTGGCTGCAGATCAGGGTTTGGCGGACATACGCCTGATTGCTGCTGGCGGCGAACGCCATTTGCAGGTGGGCGGTTTGCTGGCGGTGGAGCACGGCTACGATCAAGGCGCTGCGGTGCGTGAAATTTTTGCCGCTGCCGGCTACGTTGACGTACAAACTCATCAAGACTTGGCGGGACATGACCGAATCACTCTGGGTCGCTTGCCTGTATAGAGCTGGCGCGCCGAGGTATGGAGGATGATGCTATGCGGGATGAAATGAACGATACGCTGCTGATGCGCTACAACCGGCAAATCATGATGCCGGATTTCGATATCGCGGGTCAGGAAGCGCTGCGCAACAGCTCTGCGCTGGTTATCGGGTTAGGCGGTCTTGGATGTCCCGCCGCCATGTATTTGGGCGCGGCCGGTTGTGGACGTATGGTGCTGGCGGACTTCGATGCGGTGGATCTGTCCAATCTGCAGCGTCAGATCGCTCATAGAGAGCAAGACGTTGGCGTCAACAAGGCGGAGTCCGTTCGGCGCGCGCTTGCTGATATCAATCCGGATGTCAGCGTGGAGACCATTACCCGGCCTTTGCAGGAGGAGTCATTGTCCGCCGCGGTTGCGGATGTGGATGTCGTGCTGGATTGTACTGACAATTTCGCTACCCGATCAGCGGTTAACGAGGCTTGCGTGCGTCACGGCAAGCCTCTGGTGTCGGGTGCGGCGATTCGTTCTGAAGGCCAACTGGCGGTGTTTGATCCACGCAGAGACGACGCGCCCTGTTATCACTGCCTTTACGGGATGTTGTCCGAGCAGCAACTGACTTGTTCTGAAGCAGGCGTCATTGCGCCTCTGGTGGGCGTTATAGGCAGTCTGCAAGCGCTGGAAGCAGTAAAAGTTCTTAGCGGATTTGGCGACGCCTGCGCCGGCAGACTGTTGTTGTTCGACGGAAAAACCATGCAGTGGCGTGAATTCAAGGTGCGTAAAGACCCATCATGCGCTGTGTGCAGATGAGGCCCGGTCTTTAAGCCCCCGAAACGCCTGCAGCGCCCGCTCGCGGCTGGCTTTTAAATCCACAATCGGAGCGGGATAGCCCAGCCGAATCCTGACGTCAGACGGGGGCTGGTGGATGAGTTTGGTCGATAGTTCGGCCAACTCGGGCACATAGTGGCGAATAAAGTCCCCGTTTGGATCGAACTTTTCACTCTGTGATATCGGATTGAACATGCGGAAGTAAGGCGCAGCGTCTACGCCAGTGGAAGCGCTCCATTGCCAGCCTCCGTTATTGGCTGCGAGATGGCCGTCTATCAATTTGCGCATAAAGTAGCGCTCGCCCTGGCGCCAATCCAACAACAGGTTTTTACTCAAAAACATCGCGCAGATCATGCGCAGGCGATTGTGCATCCAGCCAGTCTGGTTCAACTGCCGCATCGCGGCGTCGACGATGGGGATTCCCGTTTTTCCTTCGCACCAGGCCAGGAAGTCTTTGTCAGAGCGCCTCCACTGCAGATTTTCCGTTTCTTCCTTAAAGGCTTTCGCCATGCTGATGCGAGGAAAGTCATACAAAATGTGAATGTAAAAATCCCGCCAGATCAATTCATTTATCCAGGTGTCCACGCCTTGGCCGGTATTTGGCGATGCATGGCGATGTCGTTGTGCGGCGTGAAAGCATTGCCGGCCGGAGAGTACGCCCAGGGTGAGGTAGGGGGATAGTTGGCTGACGCCATCAATAGCGGGAAAGTCTCGTTGCTCATGATAGCGGTCAACCTTTTGCTCCAGAAATTCGTCCAGCTTCTGCAGGGCGGCTCCCTCACCGGCGGTGTAAGCCTCTGAAGAGACCTTGTCAAAGCCTGGGACGGATTCAGGTATATCCCCCGTGGGCGTTTGCGTTGGCGATGGCTGCTTCGCCGGCGCTGGCCAAAGTTCAATGTGCTCTGGGCATTGTGAAAACCAGGCGCGTTTATAAGGGGTAAAAACGGCATAGGGAGTTCCCTGACCGGTGCGGATGGAGCCAGCTGGAAGAATGCTTTGATCACGAAACTTGAGGGCTTCAAATCCTTCTGCGTTCAGTGCCGCCTTAACGGCTTTGTCTCTGCGCCTCTCATTAACGCCGAACTCTTCATTAAAGGTTAATGCGTCGCATTGATGCTGCTGCATAAACGCAAGAAGCTTGGCCGGCGCTTCGTCAAATCGGGAAGCGTCTAGAATAAACAGAGGCATATTCAAGTTGGACAGCTCAGCTTGCAGCGCTTTGAGATTGCGTAACATGAAGTCCAGCTTGATATCCGCCATGTCATGGCTGCGCCATTGCTCCGGGCTCAACAAAAAGCAGGCGATGAGCTCCGAATTCTGCTCTCGGGCGCGCTGGGCGGCGGCGTATAATGCCGGGTTGTCGCGGGTGCGCAGGTCGTTGCGGAACCAGTGCAGGGTTCGCGGCATGTGGTCTCCTTTAAGGGATTATTTGTTTGCGATTTACGTATCTCGGGTTATTTTATTTACGCATAAAGTTTATGAATGGACGCCCCGGAATAAAATTTTCTGGCGCGAAATAAATGTGGAGTGGCTGTGAAGCATGTTGAGTGGATGTGAGAATGACTGAAGGCGCAGTGAACAAGCTGGAAGAGGCGATGAAAAGCGATCCTCAAAGTGGAAAAGAGCGCTTGGTGGTTGGCTGGCGGGAGTGGGTGGCGTTGCCGGAATTAGGCATCCCCAGAATCAAGGCAAAGGTGGATACCGGAGCGAGAACTTCCGCGCTGCATGCGTTTGAGTTGGAGTCTTATGAGTCGCCGACGGGAACTCGGGTGCGCTTCGCTATCCACCCGGTTCAGGGGAATAGTGAGAAAGTCATTGAATGCGATGCAGCCGTCATTGATCAGCGAATGGTGTCGGATTCCGGCGGCCATCGGGAAATGCGTTTTGTGATCAGCACTCTGCTTCAGGTGGGCGGCCAAGCCTGGCCAGTGGAGATGACGCTAACCAATCGCGACAGCATGCGCTTTCGTATGCTGCTGGGACGCACTGCTATGGCGGGCCGGATACAAGTGAATCCGGCCGCCTCTTATCTAATGGGGAAAATCAAGAAATCATAAGTTGGCTTCCGCAAACTCAGCCAGAGCGGATCTGGGCACACCGCGCAGATGAACGTGCGCGCCGTGCTTAAAGCCGCGGAAGCGTTCGGTCATATAAGTCAAACCTGAGCTGGGCGCATTCAAGTAAGGCGTGTCGATCTGCGCCAAGTTGCCAAGGCAGACCACCTTACTGCCGTTTCCGGCTCGGGTGATGATGGTTTTTACTTGATGCGGCGTGAGGTTTTGGCACTCGTCGATAACGATCAGACTGTGCTGGAAGCTGCGGCCGCGGATGTAGTTCAGTGATTTGAACTGTATCGGCACTTTTTGCAGGATATACTCCACGCTGGCGGACATGTTTTCATCATCGTGATGCAACGCCTCCAGGTTATCGGTAATGGCGCCCAGCCAGGGCTCCATTTTTTCCGCCTCGGTGCCGGGCAGAAAGCCGATGTCCTCGTCGAGTCCCTGGGTGCTGCGGGTGACGATGATGCGCTTGTAGCGTTTGCTCGCCACTGTCATTTCGATGGCCGCGGCCAGAGCCAGAATGGTCTTGCCTGAGCCAGCGGCGCCAGTCAGATTCACTAAGTGAATATCCGGGTCCAGCAACAGTTGGAGCGCTACCGCCTGATAGATATCGCGGGGCGTCAGTCCCCAGGCTTCCTGCTGCAGCAATTTATCGCGAGACAGGTCTCGCACCACCATGTGATCGTCGCGAAATTCGGAAACGCGCCCCACGAACCCTTGTTCGTCAATGATGAAATCATTGCGATTCAGGTCCTTCAACTCCGGCAGACGCGGAATAACGTGCTCGGTGAGTCCGTCTTTCTGCAGCGTCTCCACTTTATTGATGTTGTCCCAGAAGCTATGGTTGAACTCTTGGTAGCCTTTAGGCAGCAGATCAATATCGTCGATCAACTGGTCAGTGTGGTAATCCTCTGCTTCCACGCCACAGGCCCTAGCTTTCAGGCGCATGTTGATGTCTTTGCTCACCAGGATGGTGGGGCGGGATTTGTGCTTGCTCTGGAGTGTGACCAGCGCGTTAATAATCTTGTTATCATTGAGGGTTTCAGGCAGCTGCACCTGATGGGTGCCTTCCAGGTCCATCAGGATGGAAATGGTTCCCAGAGGCTCGCCTTTAGCTACGCGTACGATAGGGACCCCTTTCTCTATTTCTTTGGGCGTGGCGTCCCCCAGTAATTTATCGATCAGGCGAATCGCCTGACGGCAATCGGCGGCAATGGATGATTTGCCGGTTTTCAGACGGTCTAACTCCTCCAGCACAGTAATGGGAATGACGACTTGGTGTTCTTCGAAGTTGAGAATGGCGTTTGGATCGTGGATAAGGACGTTGGTGTCAAGCACATAGTTCTTCAATTGCGAACGGGATCGCGCCATGCTTTATTTCCTTTGCCGGTTGATGAGCAGCAACGTATCTGGGAGTGGTTGGCGCAGGTCGCGCCTGATGGTCGAATGCGAGGATATGTGAGGAATATGTAGGTTTGAATCAACAACCCACTCCCTGCCATTGATGTCTGGTTATTGTTCGACGTTAAAAAACTGGGTTTCTCTCTACGGTAACCGAACAGTCATTTAATGTCCCTTACTTGCATAATAACCTACGCATGTAATTTTGGAAGCACCTGAAATAACAAAATAATAGATTAGGTTGGTTGCAGGACTCCACGCCAAAGCAGGTTCATGGATTCCCGTAATGCGGGTTCAAAGGCCGGAACCAGTGCGTCCAGGTTACGCTGCTTTAGAACTTCTTTGACTTGGGCTGGCACGCTCTGCATCTGCCATAGCCCCAACAGCAGCGCATTAGTGTGAAGCAGCAAATTGAGGCATTGAGTTTCGGTAATCTGCGGTAAATGGCGGCGCAATCCGACAGCCAGTATTTGAATGCGTCCCATCAGTTCCGCTTTGAAGTCAGCAACGCGCTCTGCTTCAACGTTGCGTTCGAGAATGGAGCTGGTCATAGAAGCCAAGGGCATGAAATGAGGGTGTTCCTGTACAAACCGGGTTGTTTGATTGATCAGCCCGCCGATAAGGTCTTCGTTAGATTTGTCGCTGTCTTCGGCGACCTCCGCCAGCTCTTGCAATAGCTGCTGATACAGGCCGCCAAGCAGATCGAGAAAGATTTCTTCTTTCGTTTTGAAGTAAAGATACACTGTCCCTTTGGCCAGTCCAGCCTGTTGGGCGATGCTGATCACTGACGGCAGCTGTGCGGGTTGCAGTAAGTAAAGCGCGCGGGCGGCTTCCAGTATGCTGAGTCGGCGTGCGGCCTTTTCTTGTTCATCAATAGCGCGGCTGCGCCGGGTTGGGCGTTTCACTGAGACGTTTACCTGCTTAGTACTACATCGTTAAACGATAGACGTCGTTATTCTAGCATTTAAGCTCTCTTCACGTGTTGTGAACTAGGCATGGCTATGGGGGAAGAGTAGAATGTTTCGCGCAACGATAACAATTCCGCCGACCTGAAGAGGATTTTGGACGATGACTCTGGTCGCAAGCGACATCATGACGCCCCACATCAAATCAGTACCTGCAAGCTGGACGATGCAAAAATTCGGCGCGTTTCTGGCGCAGAATGGCATTTCCGGCAGTCCTGTGGTGAACGACCGCAATGAAGTGGTTGGCATCGCTACCTTGTCCGATATCGCGGACTTTCATCTCAATCACGTTGACACCAATTACGACGCGCAAATGACGCCGGAGGAGCAAAAAGAAGCCCGCCGCTTGCGTCAGTTCATTTTTGAGGAAATGGTGAAAGTGCCGGTGGAGGTGGGGGACATTATGTCCCCCATCCTGTTGTATGTCACCGAAAGCACGCCCTTGTCGGAAGTGGCGGAGCTGATGATGAAAGAGCACCTGCACCGGATTTTCGTTATGCGCGATAAGAAGGTGGTTGGAATCATCACCACCTATGACATGTTGAAAGTGTTGAAAGAAAGTCTGAATTAATTTCGGCTACTGTTCGGCCTTGGTTTCCACACCGACTACGTTTCCCGCATCATCGTAGCGGACGCGGGCATTGCGATAGGGATCGCTGTTGGCCAGCTTCTCCAGGGCGCGCATGGACTTGTAGGGGATGTCGACAATCAGCGAATTCACTAGCCAACTGGGGATGGCGCCAGCGGGCTCGGTGTGTTGCAGCCATGTCATGCGCGTTTGAGTCTCACCCTGGGGCTGGAACGAATAGTGCGTTTCTTGCTGATGCACCCGCACATACTTGTCCTTTTCCGGCACTTTACCATCTACGGCGTACATATCCATGGTCACTTCCTCGGTGGCGGGATCGCGCTGAGTACTGATTTCCAGCACGTAGTCACGATCGCGCACTGGCCAGGGCAAATCATTCACGGAATACGCATAGCGCTTGGTGAAGCTGCCGCGCTCCACTTCTTCTGAGGCAATGCAGCCATGCACCCACTTCATGCAGGAAGTGGGGTCCGCCATGACCGCCAGAATAGAACGCAATGGCGTATTCAATACAGTTTCCGCTTTGAACGCTTTGAAGTCGGAGCCTGGGAAATCCATAGTGAAGATTTTCACCCCGTCTTTATTGAACTCAAGTCGCCATTGTTCAGAGTCCATTGGGATCTCCGCACTGGCGTGAATCGATGTAGACAGTAGAGAGACGCTAAGCAGAACGCCGCTGAGGGTATGTCTCGGGGAAGTGAGTGTCTGATGTAAACGCCGCATTGTTATAGTTGTTTCTCCATAAGATGCCTGAGCGGTTGGAGCCGCTGTGGGGCAATTATGTTAGCACTTGCGACAACGTCAAAATGATAAGAAACGCCCATTTACAGGTGGCGGCTAAACTGGGTCCAGGATGGAGGGAGTGGCGCAGGATACAGGCAAGATATATAAGGGGGAAAGGGGATGTAAACGAGAGGTAAGAAGCAAGCCTGCGCGTCAAGCTGTGTGAAGCGCAGGCTGAAATCTCATTCAGGGAGGGTGATGTTCAGCTCCAAAACGGCGCAGTCATCGTTGCGGTCAATCTGCACTTGGATGTCTTCCCGGTTGATTTTGACGTACTTACCGATGACTTCCAGGATTTCCTGTTGCAGTTGCGGCAGATAATCCGGTTGATTGCGCTGGGATCGTTCGTGGGCAACGATGATCTGCAGACGCTCTTTCGCTACGGAAGCGGTCGCCTGTTTGTTGCTGCGGAAATAATCCCAGAAGCTCATGCCTTACCTCCAAACACGCGTTGGAAGAAGCCTTTTTTCTGCACGTCCAGAAAACGGTGTTCGCGATCCTCGCCTAACAAACGGGCGACAGCGTCCGCATAGGCCTGGCCCGCGTCGCTCTGCTGGTCGTGAATAACCGGAACGCCCTGGTTGGAGGCGGTCAATACGGACTTGGACTCTGGAATAACGCCGAGTAACGGCACCGCCAGAATTTCCTCTACGTCCTGCACGCTCAGCATTTCGCCGTTTTGCACGCGCTCTGGATTGTAGCGAGTCAGCAGCAAATGCTCTTTCACCGGGTCGAGACCCATTTCCGCGCGACGGGATTTGCTGTGCAGGATGCCCAGAATGCGGTCGGAGTCGCGTACCGAGGAAACTTCCGGGTTGGTGACGACAACGGCCTCATCGGCGTAATACAACGCCATCATGGCGCCATGCTCAATACCCGCCGGAGAGTCACAGATAATGTATTCAAACGTTTCGGACAGCTCGTTCAGAACCCGCTCCACCCCTTCTTTCGAGAGGGCTTCTTTATCCCGAGTCTGCGACGCTGGCAGAATGCTCATATTCTCTGTGTATTTATCTTTGATAAGCGCCTGATTAAGGCTGGCTTCATTGTTGATCACGTTGACGAAGTCGTAAACAACACGGCGCTCGCAGTTGAGAATCAGATCGAGGTTGCGCAGGCCTACATCAAAATCAATGACTACCGTTTTATGGCCCAGCTTCGACAAACCTGAAGCAATCGACGCGCTGGTGGTTGTTTTGCCTACACCGCCTTTACCTGAGGTAATTACGATAATTTTGCTCAATTTGGTAACCCTTTCCACTCAATCTCTGTAAGTTGAAAATTATAAAGCTCTTTCCCAAAGCAACCCGTCGATCCTGTTTTTTGCAGCCGCTACATGGCCTTTATTGTCAGCTTTTCCCCGTCCAGGCATATTTGCGTCGCTTGTTTCCAATGCTCGCCCTGTAAGTCTTCACTGATTTTATACTGCCCCGCTACTGATACAAGCTCGGCTTCCAGGCTCTGGCAGAATATGCGCGCACTGACGTCTCCTTGCACTCCGGCCAGCGCGCGTCCACGTAATGGAGCGTAGACGTGAATATTGCCGTCGGCCAGAATTTCCGCGCCGGCGCTGACTGGCGCCAACACGATCAAATCGCCGCCGGGGGCGTACACCTGTTGCCCTGAGCGGACGGGCGTGGTGATGACGCGATTGGCGATGCGCTGGGGCGGCGCTTCATCCCGCCCGGTCTCAGCGGCGGCGGGGGCCGGCGACTCCTGCGCAGGTGTTTCCGCTTCTGCGTTACGGGTTCCTCGGGACGGTTGAAACACCGCCAGCCCGGCAGTCTGCGCGGCGGAAGTCTGTTCCGGCGCATCTGTTCTCACCCCGATCAGGCGAATGCCTTCTTGTTCGCAAAGCGTTTGAATCAAGGAGAAATCAAGAGGAGAGTGGGCTTCAGCCAGTTTTTCGAGTCCAACGACGATAGGCAGGTTATGAAACAGGTTGGGAGCTTGCTTCACCTTTTCCCGTAATTCTTCGGAAAATTTATCCGGTTCGAAATACAACAGTTCCAGAGTGGTTAGGGGAACCATGCTACCCTTGAACTGCAAGCAAGGTGACGAAAATAGGTCGGCAGTCGCCTGCGGCATAATAAAAGTTAATCCCTATCGTTTTTTTGTCGTTACCGGGATTGTACTTTAATCGTTCGCCCAGGGTCCATGGGATAAACGCGTGCGGAAGGCGATTCCAGCGCGTTCCCCTGGGGGAGAGGGTTAATTATTTGTCATATGCCCTCTAGGCTTTTTTTATACAGCCTGTTCTCTAGCTCTATAGGCCTATACGGCCAAGGCCGTGGCCCCAACGGAAAAGCCGATGGCGGCGCCTACCAGCACGTCGCTGGGATAATGCAGGCCAAGCACCACTCGGGATAATGCGACACAAAGCGTAAAAGGCAGCACGCACAGCGCCAGAACGGGGCTGATTTCCGCTGTCAGCAGGGTAAAGCACACCGCATGCAGAGTATGGCCGCTGGGGAAACTGTATTTATCCAGCACTTTGGCGTCGCAAGTAATATCGTTATGGGTGATAAAAGGACGCTCACGCACCAGCCAGAGCTTGAGTAGCTTATAGATCAGGGTGCAGGTGAGGGCGGTAATAATCATGAAACGCCCGGTTTCCCAACCTTCAATGACGCATACGACGCCGATCAGGGCGTACCAGAACACTCCGTCGCCGAGGCGACTTACTAGGCGGAAAAACGGCGCGAGCCGGCGGCGTCTGGCCCAGGCGATGGCGGTGCGACAGATGCTTTGCTCAAGCTCGTCAGCTCGGCGAAACAGCTCTGAGGCTCTTGGCTGATTCATGTTGGTGCTCCCCTTTGGCTTCTCCGGACAAAAGAATGTGTGCGAAACGATCGACAATTTGACTCCAGTCCAACGGTAATGCGCGCCCGCGCGCCGCGGCGCGAAGGCGCTTGAGATGGCTCGGACGCAGCGCCAGCGTCAGGGCGTGACGGCAGAACGCATCGCAGTCCTGTTGCGGCGCCAACATGCCGCTGACTTCATGCTCCAGGTGCTCTCGGGCGGCGGCGTCATCGAAACTGACGATGCCCAGGCCGCTGGCCATGGCCTCAAGGACCACGTTTCCGAAAGTGTCGGTGAGGCTGGGAAATAGGAATATGTCCGCGCTGGCGTAGTGGCGCGCCAGATCGTCGCCGCGTTTGACCCCCGTCAGAATGATATCCGGATGCTTGACGGCGATCCGTTCCCGCAGGGGGCCGCCGCCCACCATGACCATGCGCGCCTTGCTGACCTGTTGCTGGGCGCGACGGAAGGCGGCGATCGCGAGATGAATATTTTTCTCGCTGGCGAGGCGTCCTACATAAATGAATACGGGGCTTTCCTCCCGTACTCCCCATTCCTCGCGTAGTTTCTGGCAGCGAAGCGAGGGGTTGAACTGGCTGCAATCTACGCCGCGGCTCCAGACCCGGGTGTTGCGCACCCCCATCTCGGAAACGGCCTCAGCAGTTTGCCGGGTCGGCGTCAGCGTCAGCAAGGTGCGGTGATGAAACCAGGTCAGGTAGCGGGTGATGAGTTTGGTTAGCCAGCCGAATCCGTAAAAGGCGCTGTAGCTGTGAAAGTTGGTGTGAAAACCGCTGACCACTGGTACGCCCAGCCTAGTAGCTGCGCTCACCGCGCTCCAGCCCAAAGGGCCCTGAGTGGCCACATAAACGGCGCTTGGCCTGTCTTGACGCCAGACTTTCAACAAGCGACGGCGGCAGGGCAGGCCAAACTTCAGCTCGCCGTATCCGGGAATCGGGCGCCCACGCACCAGAATATGCTCCATGGCGTCAATCAGCTCGCGCTTCTCTCCGAGAGGCTGATCGGGACGCACCACTTGCACCCGGTATTGGCGGGATAATCCCTCGCTTACATAGCGCAGGGTATTGGCGACGCCATTGATTTCGGGAAAGAAAGTTTCGGTCACAATGGCTATTTTGGGGCGCGGACGTTCCCGGTCCGCATCAACGGCTCGTCCCTGAATGTCCTGCAAGCTGTGCTTTAAAATCATGCATCTCACAAATATGGCTTGGCTAGGACTACCTTCCTCCCGCAAAGTTACAGAAAAACTAATCGTAGATTGCAGATTTGTGACGATTGCCATTTTTGCAGTCGACCGTTATGGTTTGCGGTCAGCCGCCATATTTCGCAGGCTGCATGCCTGTTCGCCGCTAATGTGATTATTCAGAAGGGGATGCCATGCAATACCGTCAGTTAGGAAAAACGGACCTGAACGTCAGCGCCATATGTCTGGGCACAATGACCTGGGGGCAACAGAATACGGAAGCAGAAGCGCACGAGCAGCTGGATTATGCTGTAGGTCAGGGGATTAATTTCATTGATACGGCGGAAATGTACCCGGTGCCGCCTCAGGCGGACACGCAGGGGCGCACGGAGAGCTATCTGGGCTCCTGGCTGAAGACACGCAGCGACCGCAATAAATTGATTATCGCCACCAAGGTTACTGGTCCCGCTGCTTCATTTAGTTATCTGCGCGGCGGACCGCGCTTGACGGCGGCCCATATCAACGAAGCCATAGACGCCAGCCTTAAGCGCTTGCAGACCGACTACGTGGACCTTTATCAGGTGCACTGGCCGGATCGCAACACAAACTTCTTTGGCAAGCTGGGTTACGAGCACAAGGAAGAAGAGGACTCCACGCCCATTCTCGAAACGCTTGAAGCGCTGGGTGAGTTGGTGAAATGCGGCAAGGTCCGGCACATCGGGCTGTCAAACGAGACACCTTGGGGCGTGATGAAGTATCTGGGGTATGCTGAATCACTTGGACTGCCAAGAGCGGTGAGCATTCAAAACCCCTACAATTTATTGAACCGCACCTTTGAAGTCGGGCTGGCGGAAGTGGCGCATCGCGAGCGTATTGGATTGTTGGCCTATTCTCCGTTGGCCTTCGGCATTCTTAGTGGAAAATATTTGGGCGGCCAGCGTCCCGCCAATGCGCGTATTACATTATTCAGCCGTTTCAGTCGCTATCTGGGCGCGCAAGCTGAGCTGGCGACGCAAACATACGTGGAAGTGGCGGAGAAACATGGACTCGGCCCCGCGCAGATGGCGTTGGCGTTCGTGACTTCTCGTCCTTTTGTCACCAGCAACATTATTGGCGCCACCAGCATGGAGCAGCTGCGCTCGAATATCGGCAGCAGCGAAATAACCCTCAGTAACGAGGTGTTGCAGGATCTGGAAGAGGCGCATCAGCGTTATACTTTCCCATGCCCCTAGCAGGCATGCCTCGCTCATTCAGGTTGGCGTAACAATCTGAATGAGCGGATGAAAATACAATAACAACAGCACAGAGCACTAAAATATGGTCGCGGATGTAAAGGCGGAAACCCCAACCCCAGCCTGGTCGGAGAAACTAATGTGGGGCGCCCTCAATGCCCTTGAACGCTATCTGTTTTCCGAGAATTTCTTCATCGCAAACTTGAGCCCGTATGAAGAAATCTATCGCGACGGCATTATGTCAGTGCGCCATTATCTCCCGCTTGAAGAGGATGAAATTCAGGTCGGCGATGAAGCCATCCCGGTCGAAAGAGTGAAACAGCACACGCCGCTGGTGCTGGTTCCGCCGCTGGCGGCGACCTCAATGATTTTCGATATTCTGCCGCAACGCAGCATTGTCCGTTACTTTCTCGCCAAAGGCTTTGACGTCTATTTGATCGACTGGGGAGAAGTGACCGAAGACCACTCCCACTTGTCCCTGGAAACCTATGTCATGCAATGGATGCCCGACGCGTTGCGACAAATACGTCTGCATAGCGGTCGCGAAGACGTTTCTTTTTTCTCCTACTGCATGGGTGGGTTACTCACTTTAATGTACGCTGCGGCGACTCAGGACCCGAATATTCGCAATCTGGTGACAGTGGCGAGCCCTGTGGACATGCACCAGAGCGGTATGGCGGGAAGGGTTCTGTCCTTGGTTTACCGGCCCGCCAATATTATTTCCCGGGTATTAAACTTCTCGCTCATGGACCTGCCTGCACGCTTTCTGCACATCCCAGGTTGGGTGAACTCTCTGGCGTTCAAGCTCACCAATCCAATGGGCAGCCTGATCAGCTCGCTGGAGCTGCTGGTGAATCTGTGGGACCGGGAGTTTGTCAAGAATCACACCACCATGAGCCAGTGGTTTAACGATATGGTGGATTATCCAGGGCAAACCATCAAAGAGATGCTGGTGACGATGGGCCTGCAGAACCAGATGGCGAGAGGGCGTATGAAGATGGGGGAGACATCTGCGGAATTCTCCGCCATCAAGTGCTCGATTCTGGCGTTCGCTGGCGACACGGATAAATTGGTCAGCATTAAAGCCGCTCACAAGGTGCTGGACATTGTTTCTACTGAAGACAAGGAGTTCTGTGTGGCTCCCGGCGGCCATGCCGGCGTGTTTGCTGGAGCAAAAGCGCCGCAAAACGTATGGGCGATCAGCGCCGACTGGCTGGCGCAAAGGTCTGGCGAAAAAGCGTCACAGGCATAAAAAACGTGACAAAGACTACTTTTTGTCATAATTATGGCCAAAATAAGACGAAAGTATGGCTTTTGATAACTTAGTCACGTCGCGGGTGAATTTTATACAGTAGTATTAAAGCCATAGAAATGAACCCGTAAGTTGTTTTCGGAGACCAGCGCCATGATGTTAAGACTATTCGCCCTCCTTCTGGTTCTGAATGTTGCCGGTCAGGTCTCCCGCGTAGATGCAGCAGAACCCGTTCATGCAGTGTGGCCAGCGGATCAAAATTACACCGCTCAGGGCGCAGTCAGTGAAGGTGGCGCTGGTGATTGCGTACGTCGGGCGCTGGTGATGCTGGCCAACCAGTTTCTGAAAGGCGCCGTAGACGTCGAACCTCAAGGCCATCGTCCTTCGACTTTCGGACAAGTGCTTTCCCGTCCCCAATATAATTTTGACGCCATCGAAGAAGGTGTAAGCGTTTCTGTTTCCTGGAACTTCTGAATAATTTCTGATGAGTAGGCGCTCCTGGCGTTGTCAGGGCGCGAGTCTGGCGCTAAATCCCACCGTTAATCCCTTCCAGCTGACCTCCAAGCAAGTTCTTCCCCCCTCTTATCTATTTTTTGACCTTTTACAATTTTTTCCTTCGCCTGCGCCCTGATTGTCCTGCGTAAAATGGCGAATTACACAGCATGGTATAGACTTATTCATTAAGTACGTGCGGAAAACTTTCCCGACATATATCAGGTCGTTATCCAGGATAGCTTGGAATAACCCTGAAAATTCTTTCCGTACGCCCAAATTTCTGTCATGTGATCCGGTTTGAGGCTGTGTGATGAATTTATCAAGTATCAGTGTCCGTTTGCCGTTGCTGTTTCTAAGTCTGGCGACGCTTATGTTGATCGGTTTCGGATACTTCGATTACTCGACGACGAAAAGCGAAGTACAGGCGAGACTTGAAAAAAGCGCGAATAACATACTTGGACGGTTGTCGCTGAGCCTGCCGGCTCCTATATGGAACTACGAAACGGAATTCCTGAACCGTAACATCGAATCGGAAATGCAGGACGCAATTGTGGCCGGCATCGTCGTTAGTAACGAAGAAAACAGGTTGGCCGCCCAATATAAGGAAAGCAGCGAAGGAGAAATTAAAAAGGTCGAAGAAGGCGCCGATCTGCCCGACCTGAGTCAGGATATGGTTTTGAGTCGCGATTTGATCTATGTGGAAAGTGGTGCGGAAAATAAAGTCGGTAAAGTTGAACTCTATATTGATCAGACGCCGATCAAGGTCGCTCTGGATCGAGTCTTTATGAAAGCGGTGGTGCAGATTATCGTTCTGGACGCTATTTTGGCGGCGGTCATGATTTTGCTGCTGAAAACCACAGTGCTGACGCCATTGAATAACGTCACCCGCGCCATCAGTGATATCGCGCAGGGTGACGGAGATTTGACGCAGCGTCTGAAGTTCAAGCGTAAAGACGAATTTGCGGCTTTGGGCGAGCAGTTCAATATATTTATAGAGAAGCTACAGGGCATTATCGGGCAGGTCGTGGAGACTTCGGATCAATTGTTGCACAGCTTTACCGAGTCGAGCGGCAAGGTGGAGGAAATCTCCAGGGAGATGAGCAATCAACAGCAACAAATAGATATGGTGGCCACCGCCAGTACGGAAATGTCCTCCGCTATCGATGGCGTCGCCAAAAGTGCGGCGCAGGCCTCAGAGGCTACGCAGAAGGCGGATGAAACGGCGCAGCAGGGCGAGAAAGTCGTGCAGCAGGCCATCACGGTTATTCAAAGCCTGGCCAAAGAAGTGGATCATGCGACGGACGTGACGGAGAAGCTGGCGGTGGAAGGTCAGAATATCGGCACGGTCCTGGACGTTATCAAAAGTGTTTCCGAGCAAACAAACTTGCTGGCGCTTAACGCGGCAATCGAAGCGGCGCGAGCTGGCGAACAGGGGCGGGGCTTCGCCGTGGTGGCGGACGAAGTGCGTACCCTGGCGCAACGCACTCATGAGTCTACCGACGAAATTCAGCAGATCATCGCGCGATTGCAACACTCCACCGAGGAAGTCAAAGCGGGTATGGGACTGGTGAAAGATCAGGCGCAACATGGCGTAACTCAGGTTCAGGAGGCGGGCAAGTCTATCGAAATCATCGCCGGAGCGGTGGACAAGATTACGGAGATGAGCACATTCATTGCAGAAGCCGCCCACGAGCAGAGCCTAGTGGTATCAGAGATCAACGAAAACGTGGTCAATATCGCCAAAGTGGCGGAAGACTCCGTTGTCCGTGCGGGCGAAACCGTCGAAGCGAACCAGAAGTCCTCTGCGGACGCCAAACGTCTGCGCGACTTGGTGCGTCAATTCAAGATTTAACCTTCATAACCGCGCATGGATGCGACCTTGCTACGCTAAGCGGCGCAAATGCGCCGCTTTTTTAGTGCGCTAGGATTTATCCTATGGTCGGTTTGATTCTCTATTGACGATCGTCAAGTCATTTCCTAGTGTTCATTCACATACTGGGCGCGTGAGTCACGGCGGCGATCCCTGACGCCATGTAGCGTTCCCAGAGCGACAGTCTTCAACGTCAAGTTTATGACGGCTGACCGCGGGTTGGGTTGCATGCCGTCGAATTGTGGTTGGCGAAAAATAACAAAAGGAACCAGCGATTATGAGTCAAGAACGTCCACGGACCTTCAGGAAGTTGTCCGATTGCGTCGACGCTATTATTGAAAGAGTGGGGAAAAAGATCGTGCTTGGCCTGCCTCTTGGCCTGGGTAAGCCTGTTCCTCTCGTGAATGCGATCTACCAGCGGGCCAAAGATGACGCCAGTCTTAGTTTGAAAATTGTCACCGCACTGTCTCTGGAAAAGCCGGTTGGCCGCAGCAAATTAGAGCGCAACTTCCTGGAACCTTTCGTCGAACGGCAATTCGCCGGCGTCCCCGACTTGGACTACGTGCTTGACCTTCGTAACAACAGTCTGCCCCGTAATGTGGAGGTGGCGGAGTTCTTTTTTAAAGCCGGCAGCTATTTGAACAACGCCCGGCAACAGCAGAATTACATGAGCAGCAACTACACTCACGCCGCAAGAGATCTGATTGCTAACGGCGTTAATGTGGTGCTGCAGATGTTGGCCTATCGCGAAATCGATGGTAAGCCCTACTATAGCTTCAGCTGTAATCCGGATCTGTCCATCGACCTGGAGCCCATGCTGCACGAACTAGCTGCGCAGGGGGCGCCGATCGCTATAGTGGGTATGGTCAATCGCCGTTTGCCTTTTATGCACAATCATGCCGTACTGGAGCCAGAGCGGGTTGATTTCGTAGTGGATAGCCGGGACTTTGATCATCCTCTGTTCGCGACGCCTAACATGACTATATCTCCTTCGGATCACTTTATTGGTTTCCACGCCAGTACGCTGATTCGTGACGGCGGCACGCTGCAAGTGGGGATCGGTTCTCTAGGCAGCGCATTGGTTTACAGCACGATCCTGCGCAGGGAGCAGAATCAGGTATACCGTGAACTGATGCGGGATCTGGACTTGTGTGACAAGTTTCCGGTCGTTGAAGCCATTGGCGGAGATGATCCTTTGTCCCAAGGATTATATGGATGCAGTGAGATGATGGTCGATGGCTTTATGTATCTCTATAAGGCTGGCATTCTCACCCGTGAAGTCTTTGATGACCTGGTTCTGCAAAGGCTGCTGAATCAGGGGGATATCTCCACCAAGGTGGATCTGCGCATCCTGGACGCGCTGGTCGACGCGGATGTCATTCATGCCAAACTGCGCGCCCGGGATGTGCAGTATTTGATTAAGTACGGCATTTTCAAACCCCAGGTTGAATTCAAAGGCGGTGCGTTGGTATGGCAAGGGGAGCCGATCGAACCGGATTTAAGTTCTCAGGAAGCGCGTACGAAGATCGAAGCGATCTGCCTGGGCGAGAGTTTGAAAGGCGGGGTTGTCATGCATGGCGGCTTTTTCCTGGGCCCGCAACGCTTTTATGACATGTTGCATGGGCTCAGCGACGAAGAGCATCAAAAGTTTTGCATGACCAGCGTCAACTTCATTAATCACCTGTATGACCACAAGTTTGGCGCACAGGCGTTGAAGGTGGCGCAGCGCGCCGAGTCCCGCTTCATCAACTCCGCGATGATGGTGACGTTGAACGGCGCGGTGATTTCGGACGGGCTGTGCAATGGGAAAGTGGTCAGCGGCGTTGGGGGGCAGTATAACTTTGTCGCTATGGCTCACGAGATCCCTCAGGCGCGTTCCATCATCAAGCTGAAATCCACACGTAACTCCGGTGGGCGCAGTCTCTCCAACATTATTTTCAACTATGGGCATATGACGATACCCCGTCATTTGCGGGATATTTTCGTGACTGAATACGGCATTGCCGATGTGCGCGGCAAATCGGATAAAGATGTGTACATCGAGCTGATCAAAGTCGCAGATTCACGCTTTCAGGATGAGTTGCTACAACAGGCGAAGCACGCGGGTAAAGTGCCGGCGGACTATATTCTGCCGGAGGCCTACCGTAGCAATACGCCCGAAAAACTCCGCACCTTGCATCAAAAGTACAGCGCCAAAGGCCTGTTCCCCGCCTTTCCGTTCGGGTGTGAGTTTACCGAGGAAGAGCTGAAGATAGGCAAAGCGCTGAAGGCGTTGAAAGCGAAAACTTCAACCAAGTTAGGCTTGGCGCAGGCGCTGTGGCGCGCTTTTCATGTGCGGGAGACGCCATTGGAGCTTGCGCCGATACTCAAGCGTATGAAATTGGATCAGCCCCAGGAAATCAGAGAACGCATGGAGCAGAAGCTGTTGATTGCGGAAATGGCTGGCTGAACCGAGGGCTGAGTCTAAGACAGCGTCTTCGCCATAAATTAGCGGCTTCACGTAAAACAGGCGAGGCGCTTCGTGATAGAATCCCGCCTTTTTGCGGAACAGAATTATGCGACCGAAAGTTTTTACCGTGGATTACAACCTGAAAAACGCCGAAGGAGAGGTGGTCGACACGTCATTTGGCGGCGAGCCTCTGGTGTTCATGCAGGGCGCGGGGCAGGTGACCCCAGGGTTTGAGCAAGGGTTGGCGGAGCATACCGCAGGCGATGTTGTATCGCTGACGATTCCTCCTGAGCTGGCTTATGGCGCCCTGAAGGAAGAACTGGTGCAATTGGTGCCAGCCAATCAGTTTGAAGGCGTTGACGAATTAAAGCCGGGCATGCTGTTTCAGACTCAATCCGGGGACGAGCGCAAAGTGATCAAGGTGGTCAGCCTCCACGGAGAAAAAGTGCTTGTGGACGCCAACCATCCTCTGGCGGGATTGACTCTATACTTCGAAGTTCACGTCAGATCGGTGCGCGAAGCCACCGATGACGAAATCAAATCAGGCTACGCCGTCGGCTAACGCCCAGTCAGGCTTGGGATCGTTGCTCCAGTACATTTGCTGCAGCGATGTTTCAACCTGCTGTTGAGCCGTCCTGGCGACGCTTTCCGCAGGCGTATCCATTGCGACTTCCATGACCGGGTGAATCGCCACGTAGACATCTGTCGGCGTGGCTTTCATCAGTCTTACCAAATGCGACACGAATTCGTCGTCACCGATAAAAGGCGCATAAGCATCCGGCACATTGTCCCGTCGGTAATGCAGAGTGATGGGTTGTATCGGAACTTGCGCCTGAATCGCGGCATTCAATAGACGACCATGGAATTTCTTGACCCGCTGGCCGTCTGTCGTTGTGCCTTCTGGGAAAATCAACGTCGTGGCGCCGTCGCGCATGCAGGATTCCAGTTCCGTCACCACTTGCCGCGCCTTACCGCCGCCTCGAGTAATGAATAAGGTGCCGGCCTGCGCCGCCAGCCAGCCAATGAATGGCCAGCTTCTGACTTCCGCTTTGGACAGAAAGTGTAACGGCTTAATAGCGCCGAGAACCGGAATATCCAGCCATGAAATATGGTTGCTGATCACCATCACCGGCCCGTCATGGAGTTCACCGGAAGCGTGAATGCGCAGGTTCAGTACCCGGCATAAACCCGCCAGCCAGAAGCGAGCGATTGGCGCGCGCTGCAGTCGGCCTGGCTTGATGGCGTCAATGACGCTCACAACCGCGGCAAGCACTGCGCCCCACATCAGGTAGGGGATCAGAATCGAGGCTCTCAGGAACAGGCGTACTGAATTCATGGCGTCCTTCCTCCAGGCGTCAGGCGCAGTGGTCAGGCTTGTGCTTCTTTCATAAAGTGCTTCGCGTAGCGAGCAGCCAGTGCATCGATGTGCAGCAAAATAAACAAATCGGCGCATTGGAAATCAGGATCCCAGCATGGATCGCCGCCAATCTGGGCGCCTAGGCGCATATAAGCACGGATCAAAGGAGGAACCGCCGACTTGCTGGGAACAGGGCCCGCAGGCTGGGGCAAGGTCCGTTTGGGGATGACTCTGGCGTTTTCCGCCGTGAGGCAGCGCTCCTGTAACTGGCGCGTGATAGACCAGGCTTCCGCCGTACCCTCTATCACGCTAATAGAGCCGCATCCCAATAAATAGTCGAATTCATTATCAATGACGTACTTGGCGATGCCGGACCACAACAACGCCAGGGTGGCTCCGTTGCGGAAAGCCGGATGCACGCAGGTGCGGCCAATTTCCAGTTTGCGTCCCGGCAGCTGATAGATTGCGCTGAGATCGAACTCGCTTTCAGAATAGAAACTGCCCGCCAGTCTGGCTTTGTCATCGGCAAGCAAACGAGTGGTGGCCACCACTTGTCCGCTGATGTTGTCTTTCACCAACAGGTGATCGCAAAAAGGATCGAAACTATCGCAATCCAGTCCTGGAACCGGGCTATGGAGGTTGGCGCCGAACTCTTCCGTAAATATCCGGTAGCGCAGTTGCTGCGCCATGATCACCTCTTCACTACGCTGCGCCACGCGAACGAAGAGCTCCGCTTTCTTTGATTCCGCCTTGGCTAAGACGACTCGCTGACCTGATGTGTGCATAGTAATTCTCTTTATAGTGTTTTGGCGGATACTATGGCGATCACGTGACAGGGGGGTGACGTTGTAGTTACTGCTTTATGACAATTGTTTTTAAGTAAGCGTTGGTGTACTTGCTAAATGGCTTGACTGAGAAAGGGGTAATTTTTGTAAGACTGGTTATACTTATGTGGATAAAAGTGCTATTTTTCTATAAGTCACGAATAATTCTAAATTTTATTGGGGGCCATTCAGGAAAGGGTGGCGACAGGGGCAGGGACGGGACTCAAAATCTATAATGTGAGAGATACGGACACCGTGGATACTAATGAAGCTTGGCGCATATTGATCGTTGAAGATGATGAACGTTTGGCCGATCTTACCAAAGAGTATCTTGAATCGAATGGCTTGATGGTTTCCGTTGAGCCCAATGGCAGTAAAGCTGTTGAGAGAATTCAGAATGAGCAACCCGATCTGGTCGTATTGGATTTGATGCTGCCGGGCGAAGACGGTCTTTCCATTTGCCGTAAAGTACGACCGAGTTATAACGGCCCCATTCTGATGCTGACAGCGCGTACAGATGACCTGGACCAGGTATTGGGCCTGGAAATGGGTGCGGATGATTATATGTGTAAGCCGGTGCGCCCGCGGGTGTTGCTGGCGAGAATCCGTGCGTTGCTGCGCAGGGTGAAGGAGCAGGGCGAAGCGGCCGCAGAGTCGCCGGTCGCCGAACAGTCCGGAGACGGCCCGGTGCGTCTGATATTCAATAACCTGGTAATCGATCGCTCTATGCGCGAAGCCTGGTTGGAAGATCAGAGCATCGACTTGACCAGCGCGGAATTCGATTTATTGTGGTTGCTGGCCAGCAGCGCCGGCAGGGTGCTCAGCCGGGAAGAGATTTTCACCGCACTGCGCGGTATTGAGTATGATGGGCAGGACCGCTCCATCGACGTCAGAGTTTCCCGTATTCGACCCAAGATTGGGGACGATCCGGTGCATCCCAGACGAATCAAAACGGTGCGTAGCAAAGGATACCTCTTCGTTAAAGAAGCCTAACCGGGACAACAGGGCTCACTGTGAATAACGTCTTTCTGCGCGTATACAGCGGCGTTGCGTTATCGTTGCTTGTATATGCAGTTATAGCACTGGGCCTTTTCCACTCCATCAACGCCGTGCGCTACCTGCAGTATCGTGAACAACGCGTGGCGCCGCTATTCAACTGGGTCATAGAACAGCCGGAAGAACGGCTGGAATTCCTTAAATCCATCACCACCGCCGATCTGACATTTGATTTGCTCGCTCCAGCGGAGTTTGAGTTCAGCCGGTTGGAGCGGGAGCGCCTGGCCTACGGGCAAACCATCGTGCTCTCCAATAACGCCGGCATACATGCCTTCGCTCAAGCTGGTCCAGATAAAATGCTGGGCGCCTATTTCGCCGACCTGCCATTGGAAAGCGCTTTGTGGGCGGCGCGACTGATTTCGTTGCAGACTCGCGCTGTCGCCAAGGAGTCTCGTGAAGACACGCTGTTGGAGTTGGGAAGGGCCTTCAACCTGTCAGCAAGCCTTGCCCCCCTTAGTGTGATTGCAGAGTGGCCCGCTAACATTCAGGGACGCTTTCTAAAAGAGGGATGGACCTCATTGCCGTCGCAAGGGCGCAAAGGCGATGCGCTGGCTGTCTCTTTCGATAAGCAGTTCATCTTACAAATTGACCCAGTGCCGACTTTCAATCCCTGGGCCTGGCCGGTGTTGACGACGCTGATTGTCGCCGGGCTGGTATGTATCGGCGCCACACTTTATTTGCTGCTGGAAAAGCTTGAGCGCCGCTTGCGTAAACTGGAAACCGTGGCCAGTCGCATTGCGCGAGGAGAGTTGGACGCCAGGGTGGATGACAACCGGTTTGACGCCGTTGGTCGCCTTGGAACGGTATTTAACCGCATGGCGGAGCATATTCAGCGATTGGTGGCGGTGCAGCGGGAAATGATTCATGCGGTATCGCACGAATTGCGTACGCCGGTCGCCCGCATCCGCTTTGGCGTGCAGATGATTGAAGACAGTACTGAAGATCAGTTCCTGCACAAGCAGTTGTCGGGAATCGATTCGGATATACAGGAACTCAACGAGCTGATTGATGAAATCCTCACATACGCCCGTTTGGAGCAGGGCGGGCCTATCCTGGACTTCCAGGAAGCGAACGTTAAAGACATTGTCAATCAGGTGGTGGGAGAGCAGAGTTCTGTTAAACCAAACCTGGAAATCAGCGCTGAATTTGTACGAGGTTCGGATCGCTGGAAAGTGTCTGAGGTCGAGCCCCGCTATATTCATCGCTCCGTGCAGAATTTAGTGGGCAATGCAACGCGCTACGCTAAATCCAAAGTAGTTGTGCATTGTAATTTCGGCCAGGAAACCTGCCGTATTGATGTTGAAGACGATGGTCCGGGCATTCCTGAGTCGGATTGGGAGCGCGTGTTTACGGCATTCGCCAGGCTAGATGATAGCCGCACCCGTAGTTCCGGTGGATACGGTTTGGGTCTTTCCATTGTTCGTCGAATTCTATACTGGCATGGCGGCCAAGCTTTTGTCGGTCGCAGCGAAAACCTTGGCGGCGCCAAGTTCAGTCTGGTCTGGCCCCGTAAACAAGGGGCATAAAAAAAGCGCAGCTTGAGCTGCGCTTTCAAATCTATATCGCTTTCCCTACTTGCTGATCACTTTCAGGTTGTCGATGTACATGCTGGTGGATGGTTGTGCGCCAATCACATGCAGACGCAGCTGAGAGATAGTCCCATTCGGAGACAGGTTCAACTCGCCGCTAATGTTCTGCCATTGCGAGGTGGCGATATCCTGGCCGCCCAGTTTCTTCCAGTGGCCACCGGAATTATCAACGTAGTAAACCCACAATTCTGCTTTATCGGACGAACGGCGGCTGCTGGTCAGGTAAACGTCAGCGCTGACCTGATAAGGCTTGCCAGCTTCCAACAGGCCATGTGCATTGAATCCAGGACCAGAGTACCAGCGATAGCGGTAGCTGCTGAGCAGGCTGTACTTGCCCGAAGCGGCGGTGTCGCTCAGGTAAAGTCTGGTTCCGAAATAGTTGCTCCAGCCGCGAGTTCCATTCTCAAACCCTTCATTGATGATTTCTTTGCCGCCGGGATTGTTAGTGTCGCCGCCGTTGTCGTCGCCATCGTCACCGTCGCGGTTGAGAGGAACAATCTTCACTTCGTCAACCAGCATGTCTACGCCAGCGCTGGCGCCGTAAATCAACATGCCTACGTCACGGATTGAGCCTTTGGCGTCCAGCGTAAAGGTGCGTTCATACTTGGACATTTCGCTGCTGGTGAAAGAGGCGCGGGAGAGGTACTGATAGTGCGTGCCGCTGTCATCGGATATTTTAAATACAACGCGCATATTCTCACGGCTGCCGTTTTCACCCAGGCCGAGCTTGGCGGTTAACTTGTATTCAACGCCAGCTTTCAGTTTGCCTGTTAATTTCTGGTAAGCGCCAGAGTAATAGGCTGAGCGATTGGTAATTTCCAGAATATAGTCGCGGCCGCAGTCTTTCTTAAGGTAAGCCTGCCCCAGATCGCCAGCATTGCTGTAGCTTGTCCAGCTGGACAGCTCATTGAAGTCGCCGTCTTCTACCAGGTTGTCGTTCAACTCCGGCTTGCTGCATACGGTAGTGTCGTCGCCGTTGTCTCCATTATCGCCGCCGTCATCTCCGCCATTATCATCCCCGCCGTTGTCGTCGCCATCTCCACCGTCGTCGATCTTGGTGGGGAAGAATGCTGCGATCTGATCGCCAATCTTACGCAGGTTTTGCGCCGCATCGGCGCCGTTGCTCTGTCCGGCGCTGACGCCGCAAGCCTGACCTTCGCATTTATTGATGTCAGGGTTGGAGATCATCTGCAGCTGGTTACGGGTGTTGTAAGCGTGTGGGTAGGCCATGATCGTACTGAATGAGCCGTACACGCCGTGGCCGCGGGCCCATGACCAGATGCCGCCTTGCGAGTTTTGAACGTAGGAATGGCCAAGGCTCATGTTATGGCCAAGTTCGTGTGTGAAAGTGCTGTATCCGCAATCTACGCCGACCAGACTGAAACCGGCTGACGCGGCGTTGCTGTAAAGCTGCCCTGAGCTGGCGTTTCCTGGTGGAACATAACCGATACCGCACACATAGCCGCCATTCATGGGTTCGCGCAGGTTGATCAGGGTTACCAGATCGGCGCCATACTTCTGACGCAGTGAGGCAACAGTGCTATTGCGACTGAAGGAATCTAAGTTGGAGCTGTTTACATAAACATAGTTTGAGTTGATCTTTTCCGAGCCGACAAGGCGCAGACGCATATCAACATTACTGTTCTCGTAGGCTTGGTTGCTGTACTCGATATAAGACGCAATACGGGCGTCGATATCGCGACCGTTGGAGGTCTGTGTCGCTTGGTCAATGTACAAAACCAGTACGTCTACGGTGTTCTTCGCATGCGCGGAGCCAGCTCCGACGCTGGCGGCGAACATGAGGGCGGCGGCTTTACTAAAATTCATTATAGTTTTCCTTTTTTCATTTATATTTTATGAGTTGCTTTGAGGCTGCTCGGGCGTGGGTAGATCCAGAGGTGGAATCGGCACGCCGTCTTCAGTTGGGGTGATCCGGCTGTTTATTTCGCCTTCGTCGGTAAGGGTGACCTGTCCGGTGTCGTTATTGATGACAGCGGAATAAGTGCCGGTGCGGGTGGCGATGACTACATGCGTGTCCATCTCTCCGCGGGTGATGATAACGTTATCTGTCGGAGCGCCGCCGACCAGCGGGCCTTTCCAGACTTCTATGGTGTCCAGCTGATTGTGAGTGGAAGTGATTTCCGCAAGCAGCGATTCATTTCTTTGCGGGATGGGCAGTTCCAACTGCCTTCCCACGCGCAGCTTATCCAGCGCTTCCATATTGGCGTGCATCCTTTTGGCGGGGATGCCGTTCACAACAATATCTTCAGCTTCCCCTGGAGCGCTCCACATAGACATGACTTCGTTGGAGTCGTTAGCGTCCAGCTCATCATTTACAGGTTCAGGCGGAGGTCCGTCAGCGGAAAAGTCCGCATCAGCCTGCGTCGCTGTGTTAGCGGGGGGCTGTGACGTCGTGGTCCTAGATTGGGCGTCAAGCGGCGCTGGAGGGTTGAGTGCGGCGTTAGCGGGGGCCGCGCCTCCAGGTTGAGCTTCATTGGAAGCGGCTGGCGTGTCGGGGCTTGGCTTGGGGCCGTCGGAATAGCGAAGTATCCCCACGACCGACGCCAAGGCGACCAGACCGGCTGCGCCCAGGATCATTGGCTTCTTCATTTGCGTTCCTTTCTGACTGTGTTTGGAATAGAACAGTTAACATTCCGCTCACATTCATCCATAAACGAGCGATCTTACCGGGCGGTCCGAAAATTTAGCCAAATGACGTCAACGCCTCAATCGTGCAAATGGGCATTGGACTAATGGCTTACTCTTGCTTGTCTACTTGGTCAGGTTTTTGGAGGGTGTAAATATTGGGGGTTTAGGATGAGTGGATTTAGGTGATGTGAAAATAAGGAGTTAGGCCTTTTTGCTTACCATTTGTTACATAAGGCGACACTTCTCTAACAGACACGAAGACGGGAGAAATTCATAATTCGTTTCGTAAGGGATGACTCTTTGAGGTTGTAGTTCTATCGAACTTTCCTTGTTTCATTGTGGGGCTATTTTGGCCCCTCTTTTTTTGCCCGCCTTCCAGACTTCAGACTTCAGACTTCAGACTTCAGACTTCAGACTTCAGACTTCAGACTTCAGACTTCAGACTTCAGACTTCAGACTTCAGACTTCAGACTTCAGACTTCAGACTTCAGACTTCAGACTTCAGACTTCAGACTTCAGACTTCAGACTTCAGACTTCAGACTTCAGACTTCAGACTTCAGACTTCAGAGCTGAACTGCGCCTTTATTTTTTAAACGCGATCAAATGCTCGGCCTTCAGGCGGATGGCGACTTCCGCATCAACAGGAAAGTCCTGGTGGCTGGGCGTCAGTGCTTCCAGTTTGCGCCCCGAGCTGAGTAGGAGCCGATAGAGTGTCGAGGAGCCAGCGAATATCTTGTCGATAATCTTGGCTTTCTGAGGGGAGGTGTCGTCGAATACCAAATCGTCAGGACGGATCAATACTTCAACGGCCTGCTGCGGATTCCAGGGGTAAGCCCTGTTGCCGCGAATGACGCCAAGTTCAGTTTCAACGCTGTCATGGGTGGTCAATACGCCAGGTAATAAGGCTCCGCGGCCGATAAAGTTGGCGACAAAGCGGTTGGCGGGTTCGTGATACAGATTATAGGGCGTATCCCACTGCTGTAAGCCTCCTCCATGCAAAATGCCAACATGATCAGCCATGGCAAAGGCTTCGTTTTGGTCGTGGGTCACTAAAATAGCTGTAATGTCCCGCTTTTTGAGTATTTCCCTGACGTCCAGACTGAGGCGCGAACGAAGCTCCGCATCCAGATTGGAGAAGGGTTCATCCATTAGCAGCAGCACTGGATCTGGCGCAAGCGCGCGAGCCAGGGCGACACGTTGCTGCTGGCCTCCTGAAAGTTGATGAGGATAAGCATTGGCGTAAGCTGTCATGCCGGTAAGCTCCAGCATGTCTCTCAGCTTGGCGTCCGCCTCCGTCGCGGAACGGTTGTGCAGGCCAAACTTGATATTCGCCGCGACGCTTAGATGAGGGAATAGCGCATAATCCTGGAACACCATGCCGACTTGGCGTTTCTCCGTCGGTACGGTGGTGGATGGCGTAGAAACCGGCGCGCCGTTTACTCTCACTTCTCCTGCAAAGACGGGCTGAAAGCCCGCCAGTACACGTAGAACTGTTGTCTTGCCACAGCCGCTGGGGCCAAGCAAACTGGCTATTTCGCCTTTGTTCAGCTGAAAAGACAGGTGAGATACGACTGCCTGGTCACCATAGCCGCAGCTAAGGTCTTTTGCCTCCAGCAGGGGGGCGCTCGCTACCATGTTAAACCTGCTTGCCGTAGAGCAGGAATTCCATGAGAGCCTTTTGCGCATGCAAGCGGTTCTCCGCTTCGTCCCAGACGACGGAGCGTTGGTCGTCCAGCATGTCTGTGCTGATTTCCTCGCCTCGGTGTGCGGGCAAGCAGTGCATGAACAGCGCATCAGGCGCGGCTTTATTCATTAAGTCAGGGGAAACCTGGAATTTGGCGAAGGCTTTTTCCCGCTCCGCCTGTTCTTGCTCTTGACCCATGGAGGCCCATACGTCTGTAACGACCAAATGGGCGCCTGCGACGGCGTCAGACGGGTCACGGAATATCTTCACCCTGTCCGCGTTCTGTTCTACTAACGACTGCATTGGCTCATAACCCTGGGGGCAGGCGACCGCCAGCTCAAATCCGAATTGGCGCGCTGCATTGATGTATGAGTTGCACATATTGTTGCCATCGCCAATCCAGGCGACTTTCTTGCCACGGATGGAGCCTCTATGTTCGATATAGGTTTGTATATCGGCGAGAAGTTGGCAGGGGTGGTAGTCGTCAGTCAGCGCATTGATAACTGGCGCAGAGGAATACTTGGCGAACAGCTCAAGCTTGCTGTGCTCAAAGGTGCGGATCATGATGATGTCCACCATGCGCGACAGAACGCGTGCACTGTCCTCAATGGGTTCTCCGCGCCCCAGTTGTGTATCGCGAGGAGAAAGAAATATGGCTGAACCGCCAAGCTGCGCCGCTCCCGCCTCAAAAGAGACGCGAGTCCGGGTGGAGGACTTCTCAAAAATCATTCCCAGAACCTGACCTTGCATCGGTGTATAGGCCTGCTTGCTTTTATGCTTGGCTTTCAGCTGGATGGCCCGCTCAATCAGATAATCCAGTTCAGCCGGGGAAAAGTCACACAATGTCAGAAAATGTCTGATGCTCATGGTGCGTTACTCGCCATTTCAGTAGGTTTAAGACAAATATAGAAGGAATGAAAGACGACGGCAGTCGCCTTTCAGTATGCACGGCTATAAACCTACCTTGGTTTTTTTCGATCGTCCGCAGCGTAGAGCTTGATCAGTCGCACCAGTGTCGTTACTAGATGTTCGGCTTCAACGTCCGTCATAGTCAATGCTGGCAACAGCCGGATTACGCGATCAGACGTGACATTAATCAGCAGTCCCACTGTTTGCGCCAGGGGAACTAATTCGGGGCAGGACTCAGTCATTTCTATGCCGATCATCAGACCCTTGCCGCGGATATCCTTGATATATTCGGCTCCGCCCAACTCCTGCTTTAGTTTGCTGAGGATTTGTTCGCCGAGAGTGCGGGCCCTTTCGGCCAAATTGTTGCTTTGAATCGTCTTGATGACCGCCATCGCCGCCGCGCAAGCTAGTGGGTTGCCGCCGAACGTAGAGCCGTGCGAACCGGGATGAAACACCTCGGAGGCGACGCCTTTGGCCAGGCAGGCGCCAATAGGTACGCCATTGCCCAGGCCTTTGGCGGTTGTTACGACGTCAGGGGCGATACCGTAGTCTTGATAAGCGAAGTAAGCGCCAGTGCGGCCATTGCCGGTTTGCACTTCATCCAGCATCAACAGCCAGCCTTTGGAGTCACACAGCTTTCTCACGGCATGGAGATATTCTACTGGGGCGATGTTAACGCCTCCTTCACCCTGAATAGGCTCCATTAGCACCGCGACGATATTATTGTTTGCGCGGGCGATATTCTCCAGGGTTCTCATATCGTTGTATGGCGCTCTGACAAAGCCCGACACCAGCGGCTCAAACCCTGCCTGCACTTTACGATTGCCAGTTGCGCTCAGAGTGGCGAGGGTGCGGCCGTGGAATGAGTTATCCATGACGATGATTGAAGGCGATTCAATACCTTTCTTTTTACCGTATAGACGGGCTAACTTGATGGCGGCTTCATTGGCTTCGGCGCCAGAGTTGCAAAAGAAGACACTGTCCATACCGGCGACTTGACACAATAGATCGCCCAGTTGTTGCTGTAGAGGAACCTGATAAAGATTGGAGCAGTGCAAAAGCTTCTTGGATTGGCTGCAAACTGCTTCGGAAACGGCAGGGTGCGCATGACCCAGCCCACATACGGCGATGCCGGTTACTGAGTCAAAATAGCGGTTGCCTTGAGTATCGTATAACCAGCAACCTTCTCCATGCGTAAAGGCGATGGGCAGTCTGCCATAAGTATTCATCAGGGTTGGACCGGCCATTTTCTTCGTCCTCTTATATACAACCTTAAACTCTATATATGGTTGAAAACCCTATATAACGCAAAAAGGCAGCCCCGGCTGCCTGTTCCAACAGCTATAGTATAGATAATTGTTACACATGGCAACGAAGCCCAGGGAGGCCCTGATCTGGCTCAAATTTTCTGGTTAAGAGGGGGATGAATTGTCCCTGAAGAGGCGATTTTTTTCGCGTATACTTCCACTCCAGAAAGGGCGAAGCACCTTATTTTTAGCGCACTATGTCGATGTCTGTTTAAATCGACATCGCCAGCGCTTAAAAACATAGTAAAATAGTCAACCAATCACTCAATGACTGTTATTAAAGGTTAGGTTTATGGATGTCATCGAAGTTATCAAAGAGCAATTGACCAGCAACCCTGTCATTCTTTTTATGAAGGGGTCGCCCAATGCTCCTCAGTGCGGATTCTCCGCTCGGACTGTTCAGGCGTTGATGGCCTGCGGTGAGAAATTTGCTTATGTGAATATTCTGGAGCATCCAGAAATTCGCGAAGCGTTGAAAACCTACTCTAACTGGCCGACTTATCCTCAGCTTTATATTAAAGGCGAGCTGGTTGGCGGATGCGATATCGTCACTGAGCTATACGAATCTGGCGAATTGCAAGGAATGGTGAAGGGCGCTGCCGTCACAGAGTAATCATTTCGAATATGCGGTTTTGGTCCTGCAGCTATAGCTTAGCTGGCAGGGGTGTACAGGATCTGAACCAGATAACTGTAACCAAATACGCTGTCTGTAGAAGGTGGGCGTTGATAGGGGTTGGCGGCGTATGCGCTGCGAATCGCCGCAGCGTCCAGCTTCTCGTCCCCGCTACTTCTCTCAACTTCCGCTTTAACTAACATTCCTGTTTCTTGAAATTGCAACTTGAGTACGACCATACGGGGCTCTGTAAGGTCGCTATATTCATATTGATTATTGTATAGACGATTTTGCGCCAAGTGGCGAACGAGATAGGGCCAGAATGTCGAATGTGTTGATGGTTGGCTTTTTAATAGCTCCAAGATGGATGCGTCCATTTCATATGCTTTGCTTTCCGACGTATTAGACCTCTTATCATTGGGCGGCGGCTCCCCCTTAAACAGGTCGCTTACCCAGCTCAAGTTGGTGCGATTTGCATTACTGCGAGGTATTCCCGAGAAAGTATCTTGTTGCTTGCCTTTCCATGGAAGTGTGTCGTCGACAATGTCCTTTGGCGCATCGGTTTGTATCGGCTCGCTTTGGGTTTGAGTTTCTAGGGAGCTGGGCGCTCGTACGCTGAGGGTGACTGTAATTGTTGAATTTTCTTTTTGTGGAAGCTGGATAGAAAATAGTAGAAGCAGTATGCCTGCGTGAGCAAGGATGGAGAAGAAGATAGCGTTGGCGGTGAGCCCGCCGTTAAATTCACTGTCAGACATAAAATATATAGGACTTGAGGTCTGCAGTGAATTTAACTTAATTCATGATCCGGTAGAAATGAGTTTCCGTCAGTTATGTGAAGCGGGTAGTCCTATTCCGCTTCACGCTGCTTTGCCTGACATCTTTCTCAGGTTGCCGATAACGGCGTCCATCGCCCTGTCAAACAGAAGGCCTTCTTCCAGCGCTTTGATACGTCCTTTGCGAAATTCGTGCGCCAGCTCGCCTCGGGTTTTCTCGACGACTTTCAAACCTAAACGGTTAACGAAAATGTAGGTGTCGGAGTCCTCGATTTTTGTGGATAGTTTGCATCTGAAGCGAGTTCCATTAACCAGGGAAAACTCGATCCAGGCTCCACTCTCCATTTCATCTACCTTGGCTAGATATTCAGCCAACGCGGCGTCCTCGTATTCGCTCTGCCGTTCTACTGCTGTTTTCGCAGCGGGAGTGAGCTTTTGTTCTATAACTGCCGCGACAGGTACGGGCGGCTTGGGTGCGTCATTCTGTGCGCTGGTTATAGATTGTTGCTTGAAGGTTTCTGTCAGCGCTTTTTTCAGTTCTCCCAGCATGTGCTCAAGTTTGGCGGAGTTGTAGGAGACTTCTTTTAAGCCGGCTTTGAGGTTTTTTAGTAGCTGGGGAACAACTTTGACCCAGCGCTGCCTGGCTTCAACTTCGGCATGTGGCTGTAAGCACCAAGTCAGTTCGTCCACCACTTTTGTGCACTGATTCAAGCGATGCTCCGTGTCCTCTTTCAAGTAGGCCAGGAACATGACGCGGCTCCATCCGCCGCGAAGCAGCTCAACAGCGACGGGGGGGAGAGGCTGTGCCGCGATTTTTTCACTGAGAATCTGCTCTACCACTTGATGGGCTTTGTGAGACTTGACGCGGCCTATTTCCGCTTCTTTGGTTCGCTGCTCAACCAGTTTCGCCTTGCGTTCTTCGCGGCTTAAATATTGAGAGAACTCTTGGTATATCTCTTCGAAAAGCTCGCTTTCACCGTTGAACTCTTCAAGGATGCGTTGAACGGCGCGATGAATTTGTTCGTAGAGCTTGTCGCGTTTTTTCTCTGATGCATCGCTCCAGCCAATACCTGCTTTCGCCAGCGCGTTTAACAGCTTGCGAGCCGGGTGGGATGGCTTGCTGAAGAAGCTTTTATCTCTGATCGCGACTTTTAGAATGGGAATTTGCAGGCGGCTAATAAGAACCTGAATTGGAGCCGACAAGTTGTAATCATCAAGGATAAACTCGAAGAGCATGGAGACCAGGTTGATGAGATCCTCATCTACTTGGTCGAGCGCTGTCGCCTTGCCTGACTTCTGGCTTTCTTCGGTCAGCAGCCCTTGTACCGCTGAGCGCAGATCTAACGCTACGACTGGCCCTTCCGCCAGATTCTCAGTGCGAACGCTGTGCTGCAAACGAGATAGGATTGAAAGTAAGTCTGCATCTGCAATGAATTGCACATTTCCTGGGGGGGGCGCTTGACGTCCGCCGGCTCCAGCGTTTGCGCCTTGTTGCTGCTCAGAGCCTGGAGGTGTGCTTCTCAGAGCGGATAACAGCTCCTGCACTTGGCTAAAGACGTCGCCTGCACTGTCATAACTGTTAGCGTCGCTTTGCGCTTCCAAAGGGCGTGCGGAGACGTCGGAAGTTGACCGGGGAGTGACGCGGGATTTTTTGGCTGTGTATTTCAGGTTGGGCATTACGCCGGCCTGAATCAAAATTTTGTTGGCTTCCTCAAGGCACTCGACCAGGTTGCCCATTACATAGCGGTCGAATTGCTTGTAAACGATCAGCTTCTCTTTTATTTCGATATCAAGGCCGATACAGGCGTCAGAAAATGCCTTGCAGATGTGCTCTGGATCTAATGGATTTACCGCATTTTCTTCATTGGTTTCGCCATACACACTGGATACGCGTGTCTGAAACTGCAATAGTGAGCCGGAGAAGTTAGCTCTTGCTTTGCTGATCATGCTGTTAATCGCGACGGACTCTTCCAAGGCGTCGTTCTGCACTAAGCTCAGTACGTCCACATCAACATTGTCGGACAATGTTTCACTGGATTTGTTTTGAGAGGGCGGCTGATTGAACAGTCGTGCGAGTTCCTGCTGGAAGTGGTTTTCTATCCCCTTCCTCTTTATACGGATTTCACGCATGGCTTCGAAATAGCGATTCTGCTCATTGTTTGTATGAGCGTGATTTGCTAGTTCAAAGAAAGAATCATCAACACCATCGAACATGCTGTTGAGGAAATTAAGGAGCATTGAGATGGAGTGATCGCGAATACGCGTAAGCAACTGCTCATCCGCTGGCTTTGGGTGAGCCTTCACGCGCTCGCGAATGTAACTTACACCGCTCCCCTTATTCATAAACTTCTCCTGTTGCACCCAAATGGGGCGTCAAAAACAAGCTGACAACAGATATTGTTATTTTTTTGGGTATGAGTTCGGCGGTGAGTCGTTATAATAATTGCCGTCCATTTTACGGCTTTATATACAAAAATCTACCATAAGTTACTAAAACAGTCTTGCCATCCGGGGCGGGATTGCATCATTTCGGTCAATTCAAGGCGGTCGCACCCTAGGGTCGACCGCCTTGGTAAGGGCGTTAATAGCTTCAGTTCGTATAAACTGGACCGATGCCAACGCTCCAAATTACTACACTGGTGGCGATCAAAGCTACAAGCATGACCAGGCCAACAGTCAGAACGCTTGTGGCGAACATGAAGCCTCTTTCTTTGGGGATTTTCATCAAAATCGGTAGACCTTCGTAAAGAAGGTATACAGAGTAAGATACCCCTACTAATCCTGCGAACATGTCTACCCAAATATTGGGGTAAACGGCTATAGCTCCCATGATAAATAATGGTGTCGCTGCGTATGCAGCCAGCTCAATGCCTCTGGGCGCATTTTTGTCTACACCATAAGTAATTGCCATGAAGTCGATGAATTTGCCCAGAATATAGATTCCGGACAGCATCGCCACGTAGAAAAGCGCGCACAGGTTAAAGGCGCTGACTTGCGTTAGCTTGACGGTTTCTTCGCTGCCAATGGCCCAGCCCACTTGCGTGGAGCCGATATAGGCGGCAATGGTTGGAATTAAGGCCAGTAATAGCGTGTGTTGTACGTACAGTCGCCCGGTTGTGGCGCGCTCTTCGCGTATTGACAGCCATTCCTGATCGGGATGCGTAAAAAGACCTAACGTGTGGCCCAGGATCATATAGGAAGCCTCCTTCTTATTTTTATGGTCACTATTACTTCATAGTGTTCCAGCTATTTTTAGTCAAGAAGTAGCTTATATTTTGATCTTTTAAGTGGTTTTTTTTTATTCGCTAACTGCATATGGAGGGGCGCCGGAAGTTGATTTAAGTGGGTTTCCGGCGCGGAATATTCTACTGTTGGGCGGCCTTTTTCTTCTTGCTGCTCTTTGGGGGGGCAAATGGATCATGGACTATTGCGGCTTTGACGACATTGTCTTTGACCTGTTTGATTTCCACATTGTACCCATGCAGCTTTAGACAGGTGGGATTTTCTGGGATGGTTTCAAGTAGCTCAATGATCAGTCCGTTTAGCGTTTTGGGGCCGTCGGTGGGCAGTCTCCATCCCAGTATTTTGTTGATCGTGCGAATCGTCGCAAAGCCGTCGATCATGTAACGGTTATCGTCCATTGGTGTAATGTCTGGGCTGGCGGCGGCGATATCGGTGGTAAACTCGCCGACAATTTCTTCCAGTATATCTTCCAGGGTGGCTATTCCCTGTACGTCCCCGTATTCATCTACGACGACCGCAATTCGCCGTTTTTCTTTCTGGAAGTTAAACAGCTGAGTGTTAAGCGGGGTGCCTTCTGGAATGAAGTAGGGCTCCCGGCAACTTTGCATGATCATCGCCTTGTTGATCTCATTCTGAGTGAGAAATTTGGCGGCATTGCGGAGATGGAGGATGCCTATAATGTTGTTTATGTCTCCCCGGTAGACGGGCAGCCGGGTGTGTTGAGCTGATCTTAGTTGTTCGACAATCTCATCGATGTCGTCCTCTATGTCGACCCCCGTAATTTCATTTCGTGGGATCATGATGTCCTCTATGGTGACTTTCTCTAGGTCCAGAATGCTTAGGAGCATTTGTCTGTGTCGTTTTGGGATGCGGACTCCCGCCTCGTGAACCAGAGTGCGCAGTTCTTCGCGAGACAGGTGATCAGAGCCGGCCTGAGATTCAGTGACTCCAAATAGACGCAATAGCGAGTTGGAGGCAAGATTGACGCACCATACAAAGGGGTAGAGGAGCTTCAATAAAGGAACTAGCGCCACTGAAGCGGGGAACGCTACTCGTTCTGGGTAGAGGGCGGCGAGTGTTTTGGGGGTTACCTCAGAAAAAACCAGGACCGTTATTGTTAATGCAGTGGTGGCGATTGCAAGGCCAAGATCTCCCCATAGGCGGGTGGCGACAAGAGTGGCGATTGCTGATGCGGATATGTTGACAAAGTTATTGCCAATCAGGATGACGCCAATCAGCTGGTCTGGCCGTTGTAGTAAGGCATTGGCGCGTTTGGCGCCTTTGTGTCCGTTTTTGGCCATGTGCCTTAAACGGTATCGATTTAGCGTCATCATCCCTGTCTCTGAGCCGGAAAAAAATCCAGAAAGGGCTATCAGGATGATTAAAACAACGAGTAGAAAGGTGGTGGATAAGTCGTTCAAGGGGAGCGTTAAACCATTTGTTGTGATTACGAAGTCATCATAGAAACGCGTGGATGCGTGTCAAGATCAGATTTGAGGTTGAATGATAAACTCTAAAGCGATCTTGCTGCCTAGAAACCCTAAGGCCAGCAGCAAGCATCCGCCAATTGTTAGTCTGGCGGCAAGCAGGCCTCTCCAGCCCCATAAGTTACGACCAATCGCCAAGAGGGCGAAGATTAGCCAGGATAGAATCGAAAGCGCTGTCTTGTGGGCCAAATGTTGTGCAAACAAATCCTCGACAAAGAAGCTGCCAGTTACTATCGCCAGAGTGAGAAGGATCAAGCCTGTCCAAATCATCTCAAATAAAATATCTTCGGTGGTTTGAAGGGGGGGGAGCGCTTTGACTAGCCGGCCGGTCATATGAGATTTCAGCTGCTTGTTTTGGGCGTAGAGAAGAAAGGCTTGTAACCCGGCCAGACTGAATACGGAGTATGCAATGACCGATAAGGTGATATGAGCCATGAGTCCTACATGCCCAGGCTCTACCACCTGAGTGGGCCCTTTGAAGCTGACGGCGGCGATGACTGTTACTATTGCTATTGGGTAAATTAGCAGCTTTAGGTTATGTACGGGTTTGATGTAGGCGAATGAAACAATTAAGGCGCTAAGAAATAGACTGATTATTGAGATGATTTTGAAAAAGCCAAAGTCCGCGCCGAGAGAGGTTGAGCTCAGCAGCCAGACGCTAACTGCGTGCGCTGCGACGGCTAGAAAACCCATGGCTCCAGCTAAGTGCGGGCGTTGAGGCGTTTTACCTTCATAAACAGCGTATTGAAAGGCTGTGGCGATAGTGTAAAAAACAGTAGCGACTATGCTAAGGGTGACAACGCTCATTAAATGTCAGTCATGTCGGCTGGGGTGTGTTAGCTGTATTGGCCCTGCTGGTTGCTGTCTTTGCCTATGGAAATGAGGCGCTTTGGCTTATTCTTGCGCTTACTTTAAAGCGCCGAAAGTCGCCTGATAAACAAAGAGTTGGAAAAATAGGTTTCGGCTGGGTCCATTTGTTAGATGAAGTATGCCGTAGGGTTGGATATAATCCAAGCCCTTTTACGACATACCTGATTATTAAGGGGAACGCTATATGTTTGATAGTCTGACGGAAAGGTTGTCCGACAGCCTAAAAAAGATTACCGGCCAGGCGAAACTAACTGAAGACAACATCAAGGACACTCTCAGGGAAGTTCGCATGGCTTTGCTGGAGGCGGATGTTGCTCTCCCCGTCGTAAAAGAATTCGTAGATAGCGTTAAAGCGAAGGCCGTAGGTCAGGACGTGATGCGCAGCCTGACGCCGGGGCAAGAGTTTATTCGTGTTGTGCAGAATGAGCTTATCGCCGTCATGGGGCAGGCGAATGAAGACTTAAATCTCAATTGCCAGCCTCCGGCTGTAATTTTGATGGCGGGCCTGCAGGGCGCTGGTAAGACGACTTCTGTAGGTAAGCTGGCGCGGTTTTTAAAGGAGCGTCGCAAGAAGTCTGTCATGGTTGTGAGTGCGGACGTTTACCGCCCTGCTGCTATTAAGCAGCTGGAAACGTTGGCCGGGGATGTTGGGGTTAACTTCTTCCCAAGCACTGCTGACCAGGACCCCGTTGATATCGCAAGTGCGGCAATCGCTGAGGCGCGCAAGCGCTTCAATGACGTGGTGATAGTCGATACAGCGGGGCGTTTGCATATTGACGCGGATATGATGTCCGAGATCAAGCGTCTACATGCTGCAGTCAATCCGATTGAGACTCTTTTTGTTGTTGACGCCATGACGGGGCAGGATGCGGCGAATACCGCCAAGGCATTCAATGATGCTCTGCCTTTAACTGGTGTGATTTTGACAAAGGCGGATGGCGATGCTCGTGGCGGTGCGGCTTTGTCTGTTCGTTCGATCACCGGTAAGCCCATTAAGTTTATGGGTATGGGGGAAAAGGTCGACGCCCTGGAGCCATTCCATCCAGACCGGGTTGCGTCAAGAATCCTTGGCATGGGAGATGTTCTTTCTCTTATTGAAGAGGCTGAGCGCAATCTCGATAAGAAAAAGGCGGAAAAGCTCGCCAAAAAGGTCATTAAGGGTAAATCCTTTGATCTGGAAGATTTTCGCGACCAGCTGCAGCAGATGAAAAACATGGGCGGTATGGCGGGTATGCTGGATAAGCTGCCGGGAATGGGGCAAATCTCCCAGGTAGCTCAGCAGCACATGAATGACAAAATGTTTGTGCATATGGAGGCATTGATAAACTCAATGACTCCTCATGAAAGAAGATTTCCTGATGTGATAAGCAATTCGCGTAAGCGCCGTATAGCGACTGGATCGGGGCTGCAAATTCAGGATGTAAATCGCCTCCTTAAGCAGCACAAGCAAATGCAGAAGATGATGAAAAAGTTCAGTAAGAAAGGTGGCGTCATGAATATGATGCGAGGCATGGGAGGTATGATGCCGCCTGGTGGAGGAATGCCTCCAATGGGGCGTATGAGGTAGTTCTGACGTCTAATTGTCAGAGAGTAAACAAAAAGGTTTTCAATGCTTGAATTATTGCGTAGAATATGCGCCCTTTCAGGTGTTGAGCCAACAACATTGGTTTTTTTACAACAGGATTCAAACTGAGATGGTTACAATTCGACTAGCGCGTGGCGGTTCAAAGAAACGTCCTTTTTATCACCTTAATGTGACTGACAGCAGAAACGCCCGTGACGGCCGTTTCATCGAGCGTGTGGGCTTCTTCAACCCCACTGCGCGTGGTAACGACGAGCGTATTCGTGTGGACGCAGAGCGTCTGCAGTTCTGGGTTGAGCGTGGAGCCCAGATGTCTGATCGCGTTCGTGATTTGGTGAAGGCCAGCGCTTAAGCTGGTTGGTGAAACACGCCGATGAGTGAGAAAATTTGCATAGGCAAGATCGTCGGTGTGTATGGCGTAAAAGGCTGGCTGAAGGTTCACTCTTTCACGTCGCCGCCGGAGAACATGCTTCGGTACGCTAATTGGGAGTTGGTGCGCGAAGATGCGAGTCGCTCATGCGCAAAGCTACGATCTGGGAAGTCTCAGGGCAAAGGGATCGTAATTGCGCTCGCTGATGTGGATGATCGAGATCTGGCAATGAGCTATGTTGGCAGTCAGATTGAAATTGAGGTGTCAGAGCTTCCTGTTTTGGAAGAGGGTGAATACTACTGGCGTCAATTGGAAGGGCTCACTGTTTTTACCTCTGAAGGGGTTAATATAGGGCGGGTGAGTCATTTGATTGAAACCGGCGCTAATGATGTGCTCGTCGTTACAGGATATGCGGAAAGCATTGATAAGCGTGAGCGGCTAATTCCTTACTTGCCGGGTCAATTTATAGAGAATATTGACTTGGATAAGAATTTAATGGTTGTTGACTGGGATCCGGATTTCTAAGGTGTGGTTTGGCGTCATAACTTTATTTCCGGAAATGCTGAAGTCGGTTACCGACTTTGGTGTGGTGGGCAAGGCTATAAAGCAGAGCTCGATAGACGTCCGCTGTTGGAACCCCAGGGATTACGCAACCGATAACTATCGCACGGTAGATGACAGGCCCTATGGTGGTGGTCCTGGGATGCTGATGAAGGTGGAGCCATTAGAAGCTGCATTGAAGGCGGCGAAATCTGTGGCTCCTGTGGGGAGTAAAGTTATCTATCTGTCTCCTCAGGGAAGACGAATAGATCAAGCTTTGGTTCGTTCGGCTTTAAGCGCCCCTGGTTTAATTCTTCTGTGTGGTCGTTACGAAGGGATTGATGAAAGATTAATTGAGGATGAAGTCGACGAAGAGTGGTCTTTGGGTGACTTTGTTCTTAGCGGTGGCGAGATTGCCGCGATGGCTATTATCGATAGTGTTTCTCGGCTTGCTCCAGGGGTGCTCGGTCACAATGAGTCTGCTGAGCAGGACTCTTTCGAGAATAGCTTGCTGGATTGTCCTCATTATACGAGGCCGGAGGTATACCGCGATAAGCGAGTTCCGGAGGTTTTGTTGAGTGGCAATCATGAAAAAATTAGGCGTTGGAGATTAGAGCAGTCTTTGCTTAGAACGCTTCAGCGCAGACCCGATTTGCTCGAGCAGCGTGAGCTATCCGAAGAAGAGGCTCAAATCATACAAGAGTTGCAGCGCGGGCAGTTAATATCAGAAACGTAGGATTACTTCGGATTAGTTAGGAGCGAGCCATGAGCAGCAAAAACACAATCATTAGCCAGCTTGAAGCTGAGCAAATGACTAAAGAAATCCCAGAGTTTGCTCCGGGTGATACAGTAACTGTAAGTGTGAAGGTGGTAGAAGGCTCTCGTGAGCGTCTGCAGGCTTTCGAAGGTGTTGTGATCGCAAAAAGAAATCGTGGTCTGAACTCCTCTTTTACTGTTCGTAAAGTTTCATATGGCGTTGGTGTGGAGAGAACTTTCCAGACTCACAGTCGTTTGGTTGACAGCATCAATGTTAAGCGTCGTGGCGACGTTCGCAAAGCCAAGCTGTATCATCTTCGTGATCTCAGCGGTAAGGCTGCTCGTATCAAAGAAAAGCTGGATTAATTCTGGCTTTGGTCCTTTCAGGAAAGGGTGGTCATTTGACCACCCTTTTTTGTTTGTGGTCAAAAGTGGTGGTTTGGTAGGGGGTGATTGGGATGGATTTTTCGCAGGCTTGCCAGGAAGTTATAGATAGATTCATAGAAATGCTGTGGCTGGAGCAGGGGCTGTCTGAAAATACAAGAATGTCCTATCGGTCTGATCTTGTTCGCTTGGCGGAATGGCTGGAGAGAAAGGGGCGAACGCTGGTTGAGGCTTCCCGGGAGGATTTGTTTTCTTTTTTGGCCGTCCGCATGCAGCAAGGCGCGAAGAGTGCTTCGTCAGCTCGTATGTTGTCGACGTTACGAAAGTTCTACCGCTATCTGCTAAGGGAGGGGGTTGTTCAGGATGATCCAACGTTACGGATTGAGCATCCCAAGGTGGGGCGGCTATTGCCGGGCGCAATGTCTGAGGCGGAAGTTGAGCTGCTGTTGACTGAGCCGGATGTTTCGCTACCTATTGAGGCTCGCGATAAAGTGATGTTGGAGGTGTTGTACGCCAGTGGGTTGCGAGTATCCGAGCTGGTTGGGCTTCAGTTATATCAGGTTAACTTGAGGCAGGGGGTGTTGCGTGTTGTCGGAAAGGGGGATAAAGAGAGGTTGACTCCTCTGGGTGAGCATGCGATAGAGCAATTGGAGGTCTATATCAAAGGTGTTCGGCCTCAATTAACAGGGGGGCGAGAGGATGGCGTCCTTTTCCCCAGTTTGCGTGGCGGGGAAATGACGAGACAAACCTTTTGGTATCGTATCAAGCTGTACGCGTCGCGTAGTGGAATTGCTAAGAACATAACGCCGCATACGCTTCGTCACGCATTCGCTACACACTTGTTGAATCATGGTGCGGACTTGCGCGTTGTTCAACTGCTTCTTGGGCATAGCGACTTGTCTACTACCCAGATATACACCCATGTAGCCAAGGCGCGGCTACAACAACTACATTCGAAACACCATCCTCGCTCCTGATTTTTTGCGTATTTACTTCATTTGAGCTGTGGTCTGAATAGGCAAGGTTAAATCTATTTCACGTTACACAATTGACCTAGTTTTGATAGGAACATTTGTGTAATTTTAGGGTCTAATTATATATTCAAGAACGGATGAAGGTATATTCATGCACGTAATGCGCCCTTTTGTATTGGTATTAATGGCACTGTCGGTCGCTTTCGGAGCGCGCGCCGACGAGCAGCAAGAGCAAGCCGTGAAAGTGATCAAGCAGCGGTTGGCTGAGGCTGTGCCTGGGCTGAAAATCCTAAAGGTTAGTCCAAGCCCAATACCGGGAGTGTATGAAGTGGAGTCCAATAATCCGCAACTGCTGTACACTAGTGCTGATGGACAATATTTTGTGGCGGGCGATATTTATCAAGTGAGTGAGGGGCGAATTACTAACTTGGCGGAGCGTCGGCGAGAAGAGACTCGTGCGGAATTGGTTAACTCAATTGACGAGTCAAAAATGATCGTGTTCAAGCCCGAGGTGGTAAAAGCATCTATCACCGTTTTTACGGATGTGGACTGTGGGTACTGTCGGAAGCTTCATAAAGAAGTTCCTCGTTTAAATGAGCTGGGCGTACAGGTTAACTATTTGGCGTATCCTCGTGCGGGAGTGGGTTCGGGAAGCTATCAAAAAATGGTTTCTGTTTGGTGTGCGGATGATCAGCAGGGGGCTATGACAGAAGCGAAGCTGGGTAAAAACCCTGTATCCAAGGACTGCAAAAATCCAGTTGCCGATCAGTACAATTTGGGTAATCAAATTGGTATTAGCGGCACCCCTGCAATCGTTTTGCACGATGGGCGCTTAATCCCTGGATATGTTCCTGCGGACTCTCTCGCCAAAGGTTTGGGTCTGGACATCAAATAGGGGGTTGGCTAGCGGAAGTTCGTGATAGGGCTTCCGTTAGCAACGAAAGTTTTTCTCATTTCTTCTTATCTCGCACTCCCTTTCAATGTTGTTGCATCTTTGGGCTCCGCCAGGAGACAGTCCTTCTTTTTGGCATGCTCGATACTCCGTACTTAGTTCATAGTTGCTCAGCTCAGTAAAGGGCGTGCTGCTATCGCATCCTGCAATAAGCAGTGGAATGAGTGGAAGGGTTTTTGCTAAGTGAAGTTGGATTAGTTTGCCAGCTTTATAATTCATTAATATTTTCACAACATCAGTGGGCGTCAAAAGGAGTTACTTAACAGGTTAGCTACAGTTTTTTGTCTGCGCCATTTTCCTTGAACTGGTGCATTGGAGAAGGGCAAATCTCTTTTTCTTTCCCTGTAAATAAGCGCTGCGTTGACACATTTCAGGGGGCGGGGTATTGTGGCCTGTTCCCAATAATGTACTTATCTTAATCTTCACTCTCTGCCGTTCAGGAGATCGCAATGGAATTCCCGCGCATCAGTCGCTTGCCACCCTATGTTTTTAATATCGTTGGGGAGCTCAAGCAGCAGGCGCGAGCGAGGGGGGAAGATATTATTGACTTTGGCATGGGTAATCCTGACCAGCCTACCCCCAAACATATTGTCGACAAGCTGACTGAAACTGCGCAGCGGGATGATACGCATCGTTATTCCCAGTCCAAAGGCATCCCCAGGCTGAGAAGAGCCATCGCCCGCTGGTATAAAAACCGCTTTGATGTGGATTTGGACCCGGAGAAAGAGGCGATAGTCACCATTGGCTCTAAAGAGGGACTTGCCCATTTAGCATTGGCGACAATGGGGCCGGGAGATGCCGTGTTAGTGCCGAACCCTAGTTATCCGATCCATCCTTACGGATTTGTTATTGCTGGTGCGGATATTCGGCATATTCCATTGGGTGAGGATACCGACGCTTTTTTCACTGAATTGGAAAAGGCGATTCTTGATTCATGGCCTCGCCCCAAAATGCTGGTATTGAACTTCCCTGGCAACCCTACATCTCAATGTGTTGAGTTGGATTTTTTTGAAAAAGTCATTGCCATCGCCCGAGAGCACAAAATCTGGGTTGTGCAGGATATTGCTTATGCGGATATCGTATTTGATGGTTATAAGGCTCCTTCGATATTGCAAGTCCCTGGGGCGAAAGAAGTGGCGGTGGAATTTTTCTCGCTGTCTAAAAGCTATAATATGCCTGGCTGGCGTGTTGGCTTCTGTTGTGGCAACGCAGAACTGATAGCGGCTTTGGCTCGGATTAAGTCTTATCTAGATTACGGTACTTTTACCCCAATTCAGGTGGCGGCGATTGCTGCGCTGGAGGGGGATCAGTCCTGTGTGGAAGAAATTCGAGCGATGTATCAGTCCCGTCGCGACGTATTATGTCGTGGTTTAGATAGTATTGGCTGGGATGTGACTCCGCCTAAAGCAACCATGTTTGTCTGGGCGAAAATCCCTGAACACTATCGTCATATGGGATCGCTGGAGTTTTCTAAAAAACTGCTACTGGAAGCTAAGGTGGCGGTATCTCCTGGCCTGGGCTTTGGCCATTATGGCGATGAGTATGTGCGGTTCGCGTTGATTGAAAACGAACATCGTACGCGACAGGCGATCCGGGGCATCAAGGCGATGTTTCGTAGTGATGGTTTGATACTGGATTAAGGCACTCTTAAATGCGCCATAATAAGCGCGTAATGTTGTGGAGACGTGGTAGATGAAAATAGCTATTTGTGGATTGGGCACTGTAGGCAGTGGAACTTTTAACGTGCTGGCGCGCAATGGCGTTGATATTGCGGCGCGTGCAGGTATGGCTATTGAAGTAATCCGTGTCGCATCCCGTCGGATGAATCCTGCATGTGAGCTGGACTCAACGCAATTTACCACTGATATCTTCGCTGTAACTTCTGACCCTGAAGTGGAGGTCGTTGTTGAGCTGCTTGGCGGCACGACAATCGCGAAAGAGTTGATCCTCAAAGCGATCGAGAACGGCAAACATGTGGTTACCGCCAACAAGGCGCTAATCGCAGAGTATGGCGGCGAAATTTTTGAGCTGGCGGCGCGCAAGGGCGTCACAGTAGCGTTTGAAGCGGCTGTAGCCGGTGGTGTGCCGGTGATTAAGGCGCTGCGTGAAGGTCTTGCTGCGAATAGAATCAACTGGCTGGCTGGAATTATTAACGGCACTGGCAACTTCATTTTGACGGAAATGCGTGACAAAGGTCGCGCGTTTGAGGATGTGCTGAAAGAAGCGCAGGCATTAGGATACGCTGAAGCGGATCCGACGTTTGATGTAGAAGGTATTGACGCAGCGCATAAGTTGACCATTTTGGCGTCTGTCGCGTTCGGTATTCCGTTGCAATTCAAGCGCGCCTATACGGAAGGCATAAGTGCGATTGCGCCTGAAGATGTCCAGTATGCGGAAGAGTTCGGTTATCGCATCAAGCACCTGGGCATAGCGAGACGTTTGGAGCACGGTGTCGAACTGCGTGTGCACCCAACATTGGTGCCAGAAACTCAGTTGATCGCAAAAGTCGATGGCGTTATGAATGCTGTGATGGTCGACGGCGATGCAGTGGGTCCGACTCTGTACTACGGCGCTGGCGCTGGTGCTGAGGCTACCGCATCCGCGGTAGTTGCGGACTTGGTGGACATCGCCAGGGCGTCGCGTCAAGGCGTGGCGGTTGGCGTTCCTTCTCTGGGGCATAACCCTGAGCACCTCAACGACCTTAAGGTGGTTCCAGTAGAGGAGGTGGTTAGCGCTTATTACTTGCGTATCCTTGTGCAGGACCACCCAGGGGTATTAGCCAATGTCGCTCAGATTCTGAGTGAACACAGCATCAATATTGAGTCGATCGTGCAGAAGGAAAGCGAGCAGCATGACGGGCTGATCCCCATGATTATGCTGACTCATCGAGTGCAGGAAAAGAATATGAACCATGCACTGGCGGTGATTGAGGCGCTCCCTGACGTGGTTGGTAAAGTGACGCGCATTCGCGTTGAATCATTCAGTTGAATAAATTTAGAAAGCCTTGCTGGTGCAGGGTTTTCGATTAACAGTATTAGATGAACGCGCAGTGCGGTAATTGGCGTTGCGCTAAAGGCAAAGGGTTTAAATCGTGAAGTATGTAAGCACCAGAGGCAAAGCGCCTGCGCTTAACTTTGAAGAGGTTCTGTTGACCGGGTTGGCTTCGGATGGCGGCCTGTACGTACCTGAGTTTCTACCTCATTTTAACCCGGAGGAGATTGCCTCTTGGGCCGGGTTGAGTTACCCGGAGTTGGCGGTCAAGGTCATGTATCCATTCGTGGAGGGTTCTCTGTCAGTTGAAGAGTTCTCCGCCATTGTCAATGACGCGTACTCTGAATTTGCTCATTCCGCGATGGCTCCTCTGAAGCAGATTTCAGCGAATGAGTGGGTGATGGAGCTTTTTCATGGTCCCACTCTGGCGTTTAAAGATTACGCGCTGCAACTGCTGGGACGTCTGGTCGATCATTTCCTTGAAAAACGCGGCCAAAAAGTGGCGATTCTGGGAGCGACTTCCGGCGATACCGGCTCTGCGGCGATTGAAGGATGCCGTCATTCCAAGCATGTCGATATTTTCATTCTTCATCCACATGGTCGCGTCTCTGAAGTTCAGCGTAGACAAATGACGACGGCGCCGGGCGCCAATGTCCATAACCTGGCGGTCGAAGGTAACTTCGACGACTGTCAGCGGATGGTGAAGGCGAGTTTTGGTGATCAGTCGTTTCTGGATGGCCGCCCTCTTGTTGCAGTGAACTCGATCAACTGGGCGCGGATTATGGCGCAGATCGTATACTACTTCCATGCGGGACTGAGTGTGGGGGCGCCTCACCGTAGCGTCGCTTTCTCCGTGCCTACAGGGAATTTTGGCGATATCTTTGCGGGTTACCTGGCGCGCAATATGGGCTTGCCTGTGAACCAGTTGGTCATCGCTACCAATCGCAATGACGTGCTGCATCGTTTTATGAGCAATAATCAGTACAACCTGCAGCCGTTACAGCATACGTTATCTCCAAGTATGGATATTGTCGTGTCCAGCAACTTTGAGCGCCTTTTGTTTGATCTACATGGTCGCAATGGCTCTTTGTTGGCGGAGCTTATGGAGAAGATGAACAAAGAGGATGTTGCAATCGAGGAGTACCGCTGGCGTCATGCCAGGGAGTTGTTTGACTCCTATGCTGTGGATGATGAAACCACATTGGCGAGTATCGCTCAGATTTATGCCGAAACGGAAGAGATTGTGGACCCACATACAGCGATCGGCATTAAAGCTGCCCGGGCCTGCCGCCGGGACAAAAATGCGCCAATGGTGATTCTGGCTACTGCGCACGCTGCGAAATTCCCAGAAGCCGTGGCTAAAGCCGGCGTAGAGGAAGAGCCGAAGCTACCGGCTCATATGTCGGACTTGTTCGACAGAGAGGAGCGCTTCACGGTGTTGCCGAATGACTTGCAGGCGGTTCAGCGCTTTGTGCAGGATCAGCTCAAGAAATAATCTCCATTGACAGACCGTGGCGGCGACTATTTACATGGTTCCGTCACGAGCCATTCCTATTAAGCTAGTCAACAAACTGGATAGCCGGTGAGCGAGCTCTCCCAAACCATACCGAAAAAACGTATTGAACGTCGCCCTGTCCCGATGGAATTCCTTAATCATTCTGGACTTCCTCCCGTGCTGCAACGGATCTATGCCGCCAGAGGCGTCGCCAGTTGCGATGAGTTAGAGTATTCATTAAGCCATTTGCTGCAATTGGATAGTCTGGCTGGCGCGCAAAGCGCTGCGGCTATTCTTGCGGAAGCCTTGCAGCGCAACCAGCGCATTATTTTCGTAGGCGACTTTGACGCTGACGGCGCAACCAGCACAGCTTTGGGGGTGCTGGCGCTGCGTATGTTTGGCGCTGCTTATGTGGACTACATTGTCCCTAATCGTTTTGAGTTCGGCTATGGCCTTTCTCCAGAGATTGTAGAAGTGGCGCTGTCACGTCAGCCGGATGTGTTGATTACGGTGGATAACGGCATCGCCAGCATTGAAGGCGTCAAAGCCGCCAAGCGGGCGGGATTGCGAGTCATTGTGACAGACCATCACTTGGCGGGTGACGAGTTGCCGGAAGCTGACGCCATTGTTAACCCTAATCAACCGGGTTGCGACTTTCCCAGCAAGTCTATCGCCGGGGTTGGGGTGATTTTCTACGTGATGCTGGCGTTGCGGCAGGCGCTGCGTGATAAGGGGTGGTTCGCCGCTACCGGTATGATAGAGCCCAATCTGGCTAATTTATTGGATTTAGTCGCACTGGGGACAGTGGCCGATGTTGTGTCTTTGGACGCCAATAACCGCATACTGGTAGAGCAGGGTCTCCGGCGCATCCGCGCCAAGCGCTGTCGTCCCGGCATTAATGCTCTACTGCAAGTGGCTGGACGCAGTCAGGAAAAACTTAGCGCTTCTGACCTGGGATTCGCAATTGCTCCGAGGCTCAATGCAGCCGGACGTCTGGAAGATATGACCGTCGGCATAGAGTTGCTGTTGACGGAGGACCCCGCCAAGGCCTTGATGATTGCGCAGGAGCTTGATGGATTAAATCAGGCGCGCAAAGAAATAGAGCGTGACATGCAGGCTCAGGCGCTATCGATTCTGGACCGCATGAACTGGACTTACGACAACCCTCCGGCCGCAGTGTGTCTTTATGATGAAAGCTGGCATCAGGGCGTGGTGGGGATTCTGGCTTCTCGCATCAAGGATCGCATGCACCGCCCGGTCATTGCTTTTGCGCCGGGAGACAATGGCGAGCTTAAAGGGTCGGCCCGATCAATACCTGGATTGCATATTCGCGATGCGTTGGATGCTGTGGCGACTAAGCATAGTGGGCTATTATCCAAGTTTGGTGGTCACGCTATGGCGGCGGGGTTGTCTCTGCGGCCAGAAAATTTCACCGCTTTTTCGGAGGCGTTTCAAGAGGTTGTCGCAGCGGCTGTAAGTGTGGACGACCTGCAGGCGAAGCTCTTGACGGATGGTGAGCTGTCTCCCGAAGAACTTTGCATGAATATGGCGATTACTTTGAAGAATGCGGGGCCGTGGGGGCAATCCTTCCCGGAACCCTTGTTTGAGGGCCAGTTCCGTATCGCCAGTTGCCGAATTGTCGGCGAGCGCCATCTCAAAATGACGCTGGCGGATCATCGCTCAGGCAACTGCTATGACGCTATATACTTTAATATTGATCCCGCGACGCCGTTCAGTGAATGGGATCGGGTGAAGGTGGTTTTCAGGCTCGACGTAAATGAATTCCGCGGACATAGCAATCTGCAACTGCTAATTGAGTATCTGGAGCCTTGTAATTAGGCCTGTCTATCGTCTTTTCCTAGGTGTAACTCACTGTTCAGTTTGTTTACAATAGCGGGCTTTCTTTACGGTCGGCGGATGATCCGCCGCCGTTTCAACTGCTTTTTGAGGCCCCGACGATTATGTTAGAAGTGAATCCAATAGTTAATACCATCAAGGACTTGCGCACCCGCGTAGAATCTTTACGGAGGTATCTTTGACTACGACGTCAAGAAAGAGCGTCTGGTTGAAGTAGAAAGGGAGCTCGAAGACCCCAGCGTGTGGAATAATCCTGAGCGTGCGCAGGGTCTTGGTAAAGAGCGTTCTTCCCTTGAAGTGGTGGTTAAAACCGTCGATGACGTGACCGGCGGATTGACGGATTGCTCCGACTTGCTGGATATGGCGGTGGAAGAGCAGGATGCGGATGCGGTTGCTGAAGTGGAAACCGAATTGGAATCAATCCGCGCACAGGTGGAGACCTTGGAGTTCCGTCGGATGTTTGCGGGAGAAATGGATCCCAATAACGCCTACCTGGATATTCAGGCGGGTTCCGGCGGCACTGAAGCGCAGGATTGGGCGAGCATGATGCTGCGTATGTATCTGCGTTGGGGCGAGCGTCGTGGATTCAAAACAGACTTGATCGAGGAATCTCCCGGTGAAGTGGCTGGTATTAAAAGCGCCACGATTCACTTCCAGGGTGAATACGCTTATGGGTGGCTGCGCACGGAAACGGGCGTACACCGGTTGGTGCGTAAGTCGCCATTTGACTCCGGCAATCGTCGCCATACTTCTTTTGCGTCCGTGTTTGTCTCACCGGAAGTGGATGACGATATCGAAATCGATATCAATCCGGCGGATCTGCGCATCGACGTCTATCGCGCCTCAGGCGCCGGTGGTCAGCACGTTAACCGGACTGAGTCCGCCGTACGTATTACGCACATGCCCTCCGGCATCGTGACGCAGTGCCAGAACGATCGTTCTCAGCACAAAAACAAAGATCAGGCGATGAAGCAGCTGAAAGCGAAGCTGTATGAGCTTGAAATACAAAAGCGCAATGCTGAAGCGCAACAGCTGGAAGATAGTAAGTCCGATATTGGTTGGGGCAGCCAGATCCGGTCTTACGTATTGGACCAGTCGCGTATTAAAGACTTGCGTACGTCCGTAGAAAACTCCAATTGTCAGGCGGTGCTTGACGGCGATATTGATGAGTTTATCGAGGCGAGTTTGAAGCAGGGCCTGTAATCAGGCCCTTCGCTTATGTCTCGACCCGTAATTTTTGCCAATTGATTGATAAATAGTGGATTAAACAAACCATGACAGAGAACCAAAATCCTGCAATAGATGAAAACAAACTGATCGCTGAGCGCCGGGGCAAGCTGGGTAAGTTGCGGGAAAAGGGGCAGGCGTTTCCGAATGATTTTCGTCGCGACAGCTATTGTGCAGACCTGCAGGCTCGTTATGGTGATAAAAGCAAGGAAGAGCTGGAAGAATCTGGCGTGCGCGCCAGGGTGTCTGGACGAATCATGGCGATGCGTGGACCTTTTGTCGTCATACAGGACATGACAGGGCGTATTCAGCTGTACATTGATCGTAAAGGTTTGCCGCCAGAGCAGCTGGAAAACGTCAAGTTGTGGGATTTGGGCGATATTGTGGCGGCAGAAGGCGCTCTGCATAAATCAGGCAAGGGCGATCTGTACGTAAATATGGAAAACCCGCGTTTGATGGTGAAGGCGTTGCGTCCTTTGCCGGACAAACATAAAGGTTTGACCAACACGGAAATGCGTTATCGCCAGCGCTATCTGGACCTGATCACCAATGAAGAAGCGCGGGAAACCTTCCGTATTCGCTCCAAAGTGATCGAAAGTATTCGCTACTTCCTTGCCAAGCGTGACTTTATTGAGGCGGAGACGCCGATGTTGCAGGTCATACCTGGCGGCGCTACGGCGCGTCCCTTTGTGACCTATCACAATGCTCTGGATATTGAGATGTTCCTGCGTATAGCGCCGGAGCTTTACCTGAAGCGTCTGGTTGTGGGCGGCTTTGAGCGGGTGTTTGAAATTAACCGCAACTTCCGTAATGAGGGCTTGTCCACCCGCCATAATCCTGAATTCACAATGATCGAATTCTACCAGGCGTTCGCCGACTACAAAGACCTGATGAACCTGACCGAGGAAATGCTGCGTTGGGTGGCTCAGGAAGCGCTGGGAACGACGGAAGTGCGCAATACATCCAAGAATGCGGATGGCGAGGTGGTCGATGAAATCGTCTATGACTTCGGCAAGCCTTTCCTGCGCATGACAGTCGTGGAGTCGATTCTGCACTTCAATCCTGGATTGTCGCTGGCTGACATTGACAATATGGACGGCGCCAAAAAGGTGGCGACTGACCTGGGTATTCCTCTTAAAGCATCCTGGGGCTTGGGCAAGATTCAAATCGAAATCTTCGAAAAGACCGTCGAGCATCGTTTGATGCAGCCGACCTTTATTACTGAGTACCCGACGGAAGTATCACCGCTGGCGCGTCGCAATGACGATAATCCTTTCGTCACTGACCGGTTTGAGTTTTTCGTGGGCGGCAGAGAAATCGCCAACGGATTTTCGGAGTTGAATGATCCGGAAGATCAGGCTGAGCGCTTCCGTAAGCAAGTGGCGGAGAAAGAAGCGGGTGACGACGAAGCGATGTTCTTCGACGAAGACTACATCACTGCGTTGGAGCACGGTATGCCGCCGACCGCAGGTGAGGGTATTGGCATAGATCGACTAGTGATGCTGCTGACCGATTCGCCCTCAATTAGAGACGTTATTTTATTCCCTCATATGCGTCCGTTGGCGGACTGATCGTTCCTCCGTATTGAACGGATAGAGAAAAGGAGAATGCAGATGCAAAGCTGCGCAGAGGTGCTGTTTGGGGCTTTGGCCCCAGACACCCGCTGGAAGGACGCCCTGAAAGAAGAATTTTCCAAGCCCTACATGGTGCAGCTGGAGCAGTTTCTTGGGGCGCAAGACGGACAGGGCAAGGTTATATACCCTAGTCTGGATAACTGCTTCAACGCGCTCAACTCGACGCCTTTTGAGAATGTGTCGGTAGTCATATTGGGCCAGGACCCCTATCACGGTCCAGGTCAGGCGCATGGACTTAGCTTTTCCGTGTTGCCTGGGATCGCGCCGCCGCCATCATTGGTGAATATCTTCAAGGAAATCAACAATGAGCTTGGTTTAGGCGTACCGGAGCATGGATGTCTGGCTTATTGGGCTCAACAAGGGGTTTTGCTGCTGAATAGTGTGCTGACAGTGGAGCAGAGCAAGGCTGCCTCGCATCAGGGTAAAGGGTGGGAGCAGTTCACTGACAGAGTGATACAGCTGATAAACAGCGAGCGGGAAAATGTGGTGTTTTTGTTGTGGGGCAGTTACGCCCAGCGTAAAGGCGCATTTATCGACCGTCAGCGTCACTGTGTGCTGGAGAGTGTTCACCCGTCGCCGTTATCCGCCCATCGCGGTTTTATGGGGTGCGGTCATTTCGCCAGTGCGAACGACTATCTGCGCACCCATCAAAAGAAGGCGATTGATTGGCGTCTGCCTCCGAAGGATCGGCTGGATGAGAAGGGGCGTCTGATCAAGAAAGCGCCAGCCTCTGTCGAATAAGGCCAAAGCGGCGGATCCTGGTCCGCCGTTTTTTATATGTCAGGAAGGCGAAAGTAACGCCATGGCGGCTTCCATCTCCGCGCTTAAATCCTCCGCTTCGTTCATATCAATTTCCGGGTCGAGACCGAGTCGGTTGAACGCCGATATCTGCCCCCAATCCATCTCTGTATAAGGGTGCTGACTGCCTATCAGGCTTTGCAGCTTGGCCACCATCACCACATCTGCGTAATCGACGGTGGGCGACTGCCGCTGGAAGTTGCTGAATTCTATGGGCACGATTTGGAGTTCTGCGGGGAAGTCCCACTTTTTGAGAATATACTGCCCAATCGTGGGCTGTAATGTGTCGATCAGTTTGTCGAGAGTTTCGTTGTCGACATGAATGTCGTTATGCTCGATATAGGTCAACACGGGCAGGGCGCCAATTTGGTGCACCAGTCCGGCGAGGGTCGCCTGATCGGGTTTCAACTTGGTGTAATGCTGCGCGAGCACGTGGCAGATGCCCGCCACTTCCGTGCTACTGCGCCAGATTTCCCGCATGCGTTGATCTATCTGTTCCGAGGTGGCCTGGAACATTTGCTCCATCGCCAGCCCCGTTGCTAGGTTTGCGGTGTAGGCCATGCCTAGGCGGCCAATCGCCATGGTCAGGTTCGATATTTCCCTGCTGCCGCGTAAGAGCGGGCTGTTGCATACACGTATAATGCGGGCCGTCATGGCGGTGTCGTTGCTAATGACTTTAGCGAGGTCCTGAACGGATGAGTCCGGACTTTCCGCCACTTCTCGAACTTGCAGAGCGACCTCCGGAAGGGTGGGCAGCACCAGCTTATCGGAATCTATTGCCTGAAGTATGTCTGCTTTGATTTTCTCTTCTAATTCTGCCATTTGCATATCCGTGAATAGGTTGGCTGCATTGGATTCGGGCCCACTGAGAAGCGCTTCAGCCTCTTTCAAGGTCCAATTTAAGTTATAGCAGAATTTTTGAGGGATGCTTGTCGGCGGCGCATAGAAACGCGCCGCTAAGGTATGGGATTATGCTAGAGCTTTTTCTTTGTGTTGCTAACTTCTTCAATAGCGTAGGGAAGTTCAAGTAGTTGCAATGGGGTGGCTGGAGACTCCTCCAAGCGCAACGCTTTATCCATTGCCGCAGACTTGTCCAACACGGCGAGCGTGTTTCCATGGGCGCTGCGCACGACTAGGCCAATTCGGGCGCCTGTTTCGTCGGTGATCGCTGAGCCGGGTGCGGGGACCAGCGTACCAGAAGAGAGTAAGAACATGCGCTTCTTCAGGGTGCCAAGGTATTGCATACGGGCGACGATTTCTTGCCCCGTATAGCAGCCCTTATTGAAGCTGATAGCGCCCAGCGCCTGCAAATTCAGCATTTGCGGGATGAACTCATCCAGGGTCTCTGGATAGACCTCTCCCAATCCTGAGAGAATTTCCTGACGCTCCCAGTCCTCAATGGAACCGGCGGCGCATTGATTGTCCAGGTCCGGCAGTAACTTTGACGCCTGGTCGCTATCTAGCCAGCACTCCACCCGTGAGGCTTCACCTGGGGGACGAATGAGCAATATGCCTTCGCTGGCCTGGCTGGCGTCTGCAGAGGTAGGAATGGTGGAAGACAAGGCGGGCAGCACATCCAGATCTCCGCTCAATCCTATTACGCCCCAATCTTCCAGTAGCGTGACGGTGCACTTATAAAACACCTTGTACTTATTAAGGTGGGCGAGAAAGCTTTGCGCCACCTCTAAGGGGAGTCTCAATAGATAGCAGTCAGGCTTGGCTTGCGCAATGCGGAACAATGCAACCATTCGACCTTTGGGGGTGCAACAGGCGGCCAGGGAGGAATGATTGTTGGTAATATCCTGAATGTCACAGGTAAATTGCCCTTGCATGAATTTGACGGCGTCGGGCCCTTTTATTTCCAGTAAGGCGACGTTGGTCAGCCTGTGGAGATGCGGGGCGGCGTCGCTTTCCTGCGCAGCCAGAGTGTTTGCGGGTTGGGCGAAGGTGTTCCAGAAGGACGTCATATGAATGGATCTCCCTTAATTCCTGGCGAAGCGTAAACAAACTCGAAAACGGCGAAATGCATCCGGGTCGCAATTATCCCGAACGAGAAACACCAAGTCTCGCCAGCCGGTGCGGCAGACCAGCAGGGTGACAATTGGAGTGACGCAAGTATCTCCGTGCAAGTGCGTATCCAGTTCGCGTTGATTGCGTTTAAACAGCCTTACTTTCACGTCTGCATCGCCGGCTTTTTCATAGCGGATTTTTATCACGCTAGTCGGCCAGGCTAACAGAGCGTATTGTCCGACGGTGTAGACAAAATGAGCGCCTAGCAGGGCGCTCAAAGAAAGCTTTAGCCAGGTTGGCATACCCAGAGCCAGCAACACTACGCCAATCAGTCCGAAGAAGACGGTAAAGAACAGCGTCAACTGTAGCGATGGTCGCAACTCAATCGTAGCTTGGTTGAACACGGTCTAAGATGATTTTAACGATGCGCGCCAGATCAGGATCTTCAGGCGTGGACTTTTGCATAAACCACTGGAACATATCTGTATCTTCACACTCTAAGAGCATTCGGTAGCGCGCTTTATCTTCGTTCGAGAGTTCGGAGTAGGCCTCCTTGAGAAAGGGAACCAGCAGCACGTCTAACTCCAGCATTCCGCGTCGGCTGTGCCAGAATAAACGCTTGTATTCTACATCTTCAGTCATTTGCGCCTCTGTATATTGCCCGTGGGCCTTCATTCTGGCTGCATGATAACGGTCCCTGGCTCACGCCGCCACCCGTGGCGGCGTGAAACCTTATCGGGAGACTTGCAACAGCTCACCAAGGCTCAGCGGGAAAATTGACGGGAGTTAAAATGGTATTTTCCGGCGTTTTGAGCGGATGAGGGTAGTCCAGAGTGTAATGCAGGCCGCGACTTTCTTTGCGTTGAATTGCCGAGCAGATAATCAGGTCTGCAACCGTCACCAGATTACGCAGCTCAAGCAGGTCATTGGACACTTTATAGTTACTGTAATACTCGCGAATTTCCTGATGCAGCAGGTCTACGCGATGCTTGGCCCGCTGCAGGCGTTTGTTGGTTCGTACTATGCCGACATAGTCCCACATAAAGCGGCGCAGCTCGTCCCAGTTGTGTGAGATCACAACATCTTCGTCAGAGTCTGTTACCTGGCTTTCGTCCCAGGAGGGAGCGGGCGGAGGCTCAGGCGTATGTGCGATACGGCCGGCTATGTCATCTGCGCAGGACTTTCCGAACACCAGGCATTCTAGCAGGGAATTGCTGGCCATGCGGTTGGCTCCGTGGAGTCCGGTAAACGCAGTTTCGCCGACGGCATATAGAGAATTAAGGTCCGTACGCCCGGCGCTATCGGTAACCACTCCTCCGCAGGTGTAGTGGGCGGCGGGAACCACGGGAATGGGCTCTTTGGTGATATCAATGCCATAAGACAGGCAGCGTTGGTGCACTGTGGGAAAGTGTCCGAGGATAAAGTCTTTGTCTTTATGGCTGATATCCAGATACAGACAGTCCGCGCCAAGACGTTTCATTTCATGGTCGATGGCGCGGGCGACGACGTCACGTGGAGCGAGTTCTTCGCGTTCGTCAAACTGCCTCATGAAGCGCTTGCCATTGGGCAGCAGAAGCTTGCCGCCCTCGCCGCGAACGGCTTCTGTAATCAAAAAGGATTTCGCCTGAGGGTGGTAGAGGCATGTCGGGTGAAACTGATTGAATTCCATGTTGCCCATGCGGCAGCCTGCGCGCCAGGCCATTGCGATGCCGTCGCCAGTCGCTACGTCAGGGTTGCTGGTATAGAGGTAGACCTTGCTGGCGCCGCCGGTGGCGAGCACCACAAACTTGGCGCGGAACAGCTCGACATGGCTGGTTGTCTTATTCAAGACATAAGCGCCGACACAACGGTTGCCGGGAAGAAACAGTTTGCTATGGGTGATCAGATCGATGCCGACCCGGTCTTCGAAAATTTCAATGTTGGCTTTTTCTCGCGCGCGGTCGGCCAGAGAGCCGGATACTGCGCGGCCGGTTGCGTCTGCTGCGTGTACAATACGGCGATGGCTATGTCCGCCTTCCTTGGTGAGATGGTACTTCTGCGTGGCCTCCTCGGATTCCTCTGTATCGAACTGCACTCCCTGGGAAATGAGCCATTCAATCGCCTCACGGCCATGTTCAACGGTAAAGCGTACGCTGTCTTTGTCGCACAGTCCGGCGCCGGCCACCAGTGTGTCCTGCAGGTGGGATTCAACGCTGTCGTCATCGTCCAGCACCGCTGCGATGCCGCCTTGCGCCCAAAGTGTGGAGCCGCTTTTGAGTTCGGTCTTGGACAATACCGCTACTCTTAAATCGGGAGGAAGATTCAGGGCGACGGTAAGGCCAGCGGCGCCGCTGCCGATAATGAGAACATCGTGTTCGAAGCTTAAACTCATAGCCTTTGCGTGACTCCAGCAATCAGGAAAAAACAGCCAGGAAAAAGGACCGGATAGTTGTTGGGCCCAAGCAGAATAGCTGAATATACTAACATTAATGGCTAAGAGTGAACTATCCGAAAAAAGTTGTGTCTATAGGGCTATGCAATCAACTTTTATAGACGCAGCAAACGGTGGTTCTTTTATGTCAGTGCAGGTTTTGACCGCTCTTGAATCAACGCGTGGTCGCGCTGAAATACTGGATAATAAGGAAAATATGAGCGCTCCTAACAAGACGACAGACCAACAATTGGTTGAGAGGGTTCAGCGCGGCGACAAACGCGCCTTTGACATGCTGGTGGTGAAATATCAAAGCAAAGTCATGGCGATTATCGCCCGCTATATTCGCGATCACCACGAAGTGATGGATGTTGCGCAGGAAGCGTTTATCAAGGCCTATAAAGCGCTTGCCAACTTTCGCGGCGAGAGCGCGTTTTACACATGGCTCTATCGTATCGCCATCAATGCGGCGAAAAATCATCTTATGGCTCAAGGGCGTCGCCCGCCAGGGGAGGATGTGGACGCCGCCGACGCGGTTTTATATGAGGGCGGCTCTGCTTTGAAAGATATTGACTCCCCCGAACGTCAAGTGCACCGCGATCAAGTTAAGCAGGCGATATTCCAGGCATTGGATGAACTGCCCGAAGATTTGCGTTCAGCACTTACGCTGCGTGAGTTCGACGGCCTTAGCTATGAAGAAATAGCGGAGATCATGCAGTGTCCCGTGGGCACGGTGAGATCGAGAATTTTCAGAGCCCGGGATGCAGTGGATGCGCGAATCGCGCCAATGTTGGAGCAGAAAATGCGCGCCTGAAACAGGTGAAGAGCGGTGGAAGGCTTGAGCGCCTTGGCGTTTTCCAGCAGAGGCGCCGGGAATCATCACCAGGGCTGGCGAATTGAAAAGTATTACAGAGAAGCCGGAGCGGCGCACAGACTCCGGATTTGCAGAGGTTGACGGTTATGAATGAACGACTGAAAGAATCTATGTCCGCGCTTCTGGATGGAGAAGCGGATGAGTTGGAGGTGCGCCGTATACTGGCGCAGTCCCACGACGAAGAAGTGATGGCGACCTGGAGTCGGTATCAGCGTGTACGCGATGAACTCCATGAAGAAGCCGCGCAATGGGCGCATGTTGATCTGCGGCAGGGCATTTGGTCTGCGCTGGAGGAAGAAGAGGGCGTTGAACGCAATGAGAGCGTTGCAGAAGAGGAGATTGTGACGGAAGAAGCTCGCGCTGGCGGCGGTTGGTGGCGGGGAGTCGCCGTTGCGGCGTCGGTCGCTTTCGCCGCTGTATTTATGGTGGAGTTTTCCGGCGGGCCAAACACGACGCAGCCTGCTCCTGCAGTCGCCAATGAACAGCAGAGTGCGCCTTCGTTGAATGTGAACGGCGCAGGCTCCCATTTGGTGGCGGACTCTGGCGCGGAAAGCGAGGTCGCCATCCAGTTCTCCGCGGAGCATGCGAGCAGATTAAACGCCTATTTGATGAAACATGCCGAGCAGGCTGCGCTGAACGGCTCGCCGGTTATTTCTCCTTATGCCCGTTTGAGCGCCTTTGAGGTGGTAGAGGGGCAAGAAACGGAGCAACGCAGGTAAGCAATGAAACTGGTAATTCGTAAAGCGGCGGTGATCAGGAACGGTGTCCGGCAATGGAGTTTGGTCTGGACTCTTGTGCTGATGTCTTTGACTTCGGCGACAGCCCAGGCGTCAGGGCCGCAAGAATGGCTGCAGCGCATGCTGGAGGCGCGGCAGGAACTCTCATACCGCGGCGCATTCATCTACAGCCGGGGCGATGAAATGAGCTCAATGAAAGTCTTTCACCGCACGCAAAATGGCGTGGAGAAAGAGCGTTTAGTGGCCATGGATGGAGAGATGAGGGAGATTATTCGGGACGGAGACATGCTGATTTGCGTGTTTCCCGGCGGCAAGCAGGTTCGACTTGAGCAAGCCGCCTACACAGGGCCTTTTCCAGGGGCGGTTTTGAATGGCGGCTCTGATGTCGATTCGGTGTACGAATTGAAAATGGCTGGAGAGGAGCGGGTGGCCGGGCATGACGTGCTGAAAATGGCGGTTATGGCCAAAGATCAATATCGCTACAGCTATTACCTGTGGTTGGAAAAAAACTCCGGTATGCTGCTTAAATCTCTTTTGACCAACCGTAAGGGAGAAGTGCTAGAGCACTTTCAGTACACGGTGCTGGAGCTGGGCGCGCAGGTGACGGACCAGGAGCTGGCTCCTTCAATACCTGAAGCGGATGTCAAAGGGCTTGAGCCCAAAAAAGGGAAAACGTCTGAAACGTTGCCTGAAAAATGGATGCCCGCTTGGCTTCCGAATGGGTTCAGTATGTCGCCTAACGTGACCAAGCGTAACGATGTTATGCCCGGGGATATGCGCACGCAGGTATACGGCGACGGTTTGACCATGTTCAGCATATTCGTAGAAGAAAACAGCCCTCAGGCCATGCCGGAAGGGGCTTCGCGCATGGGGGCGACCACTGCTTACTCGAAACATATCAAGCACGGAGGCATGACCTACGTCATTACGGTTGTGGGTGAAGTACCCATTGAGACAGTCAAACGGGTGGCGGATAATATGAAGTCAAGTTCATCCATTGGAGACGCAACTTGATATTGGAAACCGGAAAAGTCGTTGCAGTTGGCGACCATGAAGTCTGGGTAAGGACTATCAGGGAGTCTGTCTGCCAGAGCTGCTCGGCTCGGAAGGGCTGTGGCTCGCGACTTCTCAATCAGATGAGCGACGGCGCTTCGACCCAGATTAAAGTGGCGAAAAGATTTGATGTCGAAGTTGGAGACGAAGTAGAGATTGGCGTTGCCGAGCAGGCGTTGCTAAACGCTTCCATGCTGGTTTATCTGACTCCCTTGGTCGCGATGATCGTTTTAGCCGGCGTTAGTCAATCGCTGCTGCATTGGCCCGACCTTGGCGTCGCCCTGGCGGGCTTGTCAGGACTGGGCTTAGGCTTTGTTTTTGTTAAAATCTTGTCATCAAGGCTGTCTTGCAATCCCTCCTACCATCCCCAATTATTACGCAAGCTTTGTTAAGCGTCGTATAGCCTAGTTCCAATTATCTAAAGAAAATCTGACGCCATTATGTGAGCCGAGAGGCGTTGGCTCGTTTGGTTGGAGCGCCTGGGTCAAACGACTAAGCCCATGATTAGCGTGAGTGGTTTGGGTAACCAAGTGGAGTTGCATATGAAGGTTTGTCAGAAATTTACGGCGGTTATGCTGGTCTGGTTGAGCGCCGTTGTCAGTATGCGGGCGGGAGCTGTTGATTTACCTGATTTCACAGGGTTGGTGGAGAGAACTTCACCGGCGGTGGTAAACATAAGCACCGTGCGTAAAGTCGGAGACGATAGCGCTCAGTATTATTTCGGCGGCCCTGAACAAGACCAGATCCCTGAATTCTTTCGTCATTTCTTTGGCGACCCATACCGTCGCAGAGGTCCGCAGGAAGCCCAGTCAACGGGATCTGGCTTCATTGTATCCAAAGATGGCTACATACTTACCAACAACCATGTGGTAGCGGGCGCTGATGAAATCTTTGTCCGACTTATGGATCGTCGCGAGCTGACGGCGGAGCTGATCGGATCTGATGAGAAGTCGGATTTGGCGGTTTTGAAAGTGGAAGCTGACGATCTGCCGGTCCTAAATTTAGGCAAGTCTTCTGAACTCAAGGTAGGTGAATGGGTGGTCGCTATCGGCTCTCCTTTTGGGTTTGAATATACGGTGACGGCGGGGATTGTCAGTGCAAAGGGACGTAGCTTGCCGAATGAAAACTATGTGCCTTTTATTCAGACTGACGTGGCTATCAATCCCGGCAACTCCGGCGGGCCGTTGTTTAACCTCGAAGGGGAGGTTGTCGGCATCAACTCTCAGATCTATACCCGCTCAGGTGGGTTCATGGGGGTTTCTTTCGCAATTCCTATCGACGTTGCACTGGATGTGATGAATCAGCTGAAAGACACAGGCGCGGTCAAGCGCGGCTGGTTGGGCGTGCTAATACAGGAAGTGAATAAGGATCTGGCGGAGTCCTTCAATCTGAATAAGCCGCGTGGGGCCTTGGTGGCGCAGGTCATGAAAGGATCGCCCGCCGATAAGGCCGGCTTGCAGCCGGGCGACGTCATCGTCAGCTACAACGGCAATGAGATTGGGTTATCCTCTGAGTTGCCGCACTTGGTAGGGCGGACCTCACCGGGAGAGAAAGCGAAAATGAAAGTTGTGCGTCGCGGCGATGAAATGGATGTTGACGTGGAAATCGGCCAGTTGCCCGCCGACGACAACGGCGTCGCCAGCGTGCCGGCAGGGCAGACCGCGCCACAGAATAATGCTCTGAATCTGCAGGTTCGCGATCTGACGGATGAAGAAAAAGAGAGCATGCAGGTCGCGGGAGGCGTCATGGTGGCGCAAGTCTTCCCCGGGCCTGCGGCGACAGCGGGAATTCAGCCCAATGATGTGATCAGTAGTATCAATAATAAAGATGTCGAGACGGTGGCTCAGTTCCATGAGGTGGTTGAGACGCTGCCGGTTGGCAAGTCGCTGCCAGTATTGATTATCCGTCAGGGCAACCCGGCCTTCATTGTGTTGAAGTTGAACAATAAGTAAGTCCAGGTCTGATTGGACGAGGCAGACGGCCGGGTTTCTTTAAATGAAACCCGGCCGTTGCTCGTTTTATTTTAGGGAAAGCGGCGTTTCTCCCAATATCGGTGTGAATTCTGAGGGTATTTTGTTAATTCGCTGCAATTTACTCGGCGGAGCTGTTAAAATTTCGCCGCCTTCAACTTTGAATCTGAGTGACAGTAGTCCGTGAGTAAACTCAACCATATTAGAAATTTTTCTATCATTGCCCACATCGACCATGGCAAGTCCACTTTGGCTGACCGCTTTATTCAATATTGCGGCGGTTTGTCTGATCGGGAAATGTCCGAACAGGTGCTCGACTCAATGGATATCGAGCGAGAGCGGGGCATTACCATCAAAGCTCAGAGCGTAACGCTCTATTACGATGCAAAAGACGGCTCCCGTTATCAGCTGAATTTTATCGATACTCCCGGACACGTCGACTTCTCATATGAAGTTTCTCGTTCGTTGGCCGCCTGTGAAGGCGCATTGCTGGTGGTCGACGCCGCGCAAGGCGTTGAGGCGCAGTCCGTGGCGAACTGCTATACCGCCATCGAGATGGGGCTGGAAGTTATTCCCATTCTGAACAAGATGGATCTGCCGCAGGCGGAGCCGGCGCGGGTGCGCCATGAAATTGAAGAGATTATAGGCATTGATGCGGCCGGCGCCGTGGAAGCCAGCGCCAAAGCCGGTATGGGCATCCAGGAGAGCCTGGAGCAAATTGTACAGTTGGTGCCGCCACCGGAAGGCGATCCAGACGCGCCGTTGCAAGCTCTTATTATCGACTCCTGGTTTGATAACTATTTGGGCGTTGTGTCCTTAGTGCGGGTTAAAAATGGAACGCTGAATAAAGGCGATAAAATCCTGATCAAGTCGACCAAGACTCAGGAACTGGTGACTTCCATTGGCGTGTTTACACCAAAGCGTACCGAGACCGGCTGCCTTAAGGCGGGCGAAGTGGGTTATGTCATTGCTGGCATTAAAGATATTCACGGCGCTCCCGTCGGCGATACCATTACTCTGGCGAAAACCCCGGATGTGGCTTCTTTGCCAGGATTCAAGCGTGTACAACCTCAGGTATACGCTGGCGTATTCCCGGTCAGCTCTGACGACTATGAAGACTTCCGTGACGCTCTGGATAAGTTGACGCTTAACGATGCGTCATTATTCTTCGAACCCGAAACGTCTGACGCCTTGGGGTTTGGCTTCCGCTGCGGCTTCCTGGGAATGCTGCATATGGAAATTATCCAGGAGCGTTTGGAGCGGGAATACGATCTGGATCTGATCACCACCGCGCCGACGGTAGTCTATGAAGTTCTGACCAAAAAGAATGAAGTCATCAAGGTCGATAACCCATCCAGGTTGCCGGATCCTGGCTTTATCGAAGAAATGCGTGAGCCTATCGTTGAGGCCAACATTCTTGTGCCGCAGGCATACCTTGGCAACGTCATTGCCCTTTGCGTGGAAAAGCGTGGCGTACAGAAGAATATGCAGTTCTTGGGCAACCAGGTCGCTCTGTCCTATGAAATACCCATGGGGGAAGTCGTACTGGACTTCTTTGATCGACTCAAATCGGTAAGCCGCGGCTATGCGTCTTTGGATTACCACTTTGTTCGTTTCCAGGCCGCCAATTTGGTGCGCCTGGATATTCTGATCAATGGCGACAAAGTTGATGCGCTGGCGCTTATCGTTCATCGCGACAACGCCGCCTCGCGGGGGCGTCTGCTGACAGAAAAAATGAAAGAGTTGATTCCTCGTCAAATGTTCGACGTGGCGATTCAAGCGGCTATTGGTGGGCAGATTGTATCCAGAACTACCGTTAAGGCCTTACGCAAGAACGTATTGGCCAAGTGCTATGGCGGCGACGTTTCACGGAAGAAAAAGCTGTTGCAGAAGCAGAAAGAAGGTAAGAAACGTATGAAGCAGGTGGGTAGCGTTGAAATTCCACAAGACGCGTTTCTCGCCGTGCTGAAGGTCGATAAATAAGACAATTGCGGACTGAAAGCAATAAATACAAACTGAATAGGACAAACGATGGACTTTGATTTCTCTTTGATTCTGGTTGTGCTGACCCTGGTCTCAGGTCTGATTTGGTTAGGCTTTTGGCTGTTTGTAAAGGTCAGGACGCGTGGTGGAAGTAACGCGATGATCAAAGAGCCGGTTGTAGTGGAGTATTCCCGGTCTTTTTTTCCGGTCCTGTTTTTGGTGTTGGTGGTCCGTTCCTTTCTTATTGAACCATTCCAGATTCCGTCTCAGTCCATGATGCCTACCTTGGAAGTGGGCGACTTTATCCTTGTTAACAAGTATTCCTATGGGCTACGAGTCCCTGTATTAGGGTACAAGTTCCTGGATTTGGGCGATCCGCAGCGGGGTGATGTGATGGTGTTTCGCACCCCGGAAGATAACACTACCAACTACATCAAGCGTGTAGTCGGCGTTCCTGGCGATACGGTCGAATATAAAGACAAGCGGCTAACCATCAATGGGCAGCCTATCGATGAAAAGCTAATCGCCGCATTGCCTGCGGGCGCTCCCAGAGAGCTCTATTATGAAGAGCAACTGGGTGAAAAACTGCACCGTATCATTAAGGAAAACTATCCAAACACCGGCCATGAAGGCAAATGGGTCGTGCCGGAAGGCAAGTATTTCATGATGGGCGACAACCGGGATCGCAGTAAAGACAGCCGTTATATTGGACTCGTTCCGGATGAGAATATCGTTGGCAGAGCATTCGCTATCTGGATGCACTGGGAAAAGTTCTTATCATTGCCCTCTTTTTCACGAGTCGGTTCGATACAGTAAGTGCGCATTAGTGTAAAAACAGTGAGTTAATGTCTACTCTCTAAATAATAATGGTTAATTAAGAGGATGCTAAGGAGTGAATATGCGCAAGAATCAACAGGGCGCTTCTTTTCTCATGGTGTTAGTTTGGATGCTGATAGGTATCTCTGTTATCACTTTAGGGTTGAAAATAGGGCCGATATACCTTGATGACTTTGCGGTTTCTTCTTCTTTAGATGGCCTGAAGCGTGAGTCTGATCTGGCCAAGCTATCAAATGAGCAGATTGTCTCTCGTTTAGAGAAACACTTCACTGTCAACAATGTGCGTAATTTTGACAAAAAAAATATCAAAATCACTCGTGAAAAAACAAAGGTTGTTGTGGCGCTAATATATGAAGTCCGAACCAATATCGTGAGTAATATTGATGCTGTCGTTTCATTTAATCACCAATTGGAAGCCAATAATCAGTGACAGCTAAGCTGGAAAGACTGCAGCGTGCGCTCGGATATACATTTAAAGAGCCTGCCTTGCTCACTTTGGCGCTCACCCACCGCAGCTTCGGTGGTCGTAATAATGAGCGCTTGGAATTTTTAGGGGACTCTGTCCTCAATTTTATTATCGCCGATTACCTCTTTGGTCGTTTTGAAGAGGCGCGGGAAGGGCAGTTGAGTCGTTTGCGCGCCAGAATGGTGAAAGGAGTGACTCTGGCTGAAATCGCCAGGGAATTTGATTTGGGTGAGTATCTGCGATTGGGGTCGGGGGAAATGAAGAGCGGTGGTTTTCGCCGGGAATCTATCCTGGCTGATGCGCTGGAGTCCATTATTGGGGCTATTTATCTGGATGCAGGCTTTGAAGTCTGCACAGACAGGGTGTTGAACTGGTTTGAAACCCGTTTGCAGAAGCTTAACCTGAAAGATACTCAGAAAGACTCCAAGACACGCTTGCAGGAATACTTGCAGGCGCGTCAGCTCAATCTGCCTCGCTACGAAGTTATTTCCGTGCAGGGGGAGGCGCACGCTCAAACTTTCCATGTACGTTGTGAAATAGACGGCCTGCCTGACTCGACAGAAGGGACCGGCAGCAGTCGGAGAGTTGCGGAACAGAAGGCGGCGAAGCAAGCTTTGGTGGCGTTAGGAGTGGATCAGTGAGTATTGACGTAAATTCGCAAGAGAACAGCCGCTGCGGTTATGTGGCGATCGTTGGGCGGCCGAACGTAGGCAAGTCCACCCTGCTGAATCATATACTGGGGCAAAAGATCAGCATTACCTCCAAGAAGCCGCAAACTACCCGGCACCAGATATTGGGCATCAAGACAGAGGGTGACTATCAGGCTATTTATGTGGATACGCCAGGTCTGCACCAGCTGGACAAGAAAGCGCTTAATCGGGTGCTGAACAAAGCCTCCTCTTCAGCGATCAAAGATGCGGATGTGATCGTTTTTGTCGTTGACAGAAAGCGTTGGACGGAAGAAGACGACTACGTCTTGTCAAAAGTCGCCAAGGTGAATCGCCCGCGCATACTAGCGATCAATAAAGTGGACAAGTTGGAAAATAAAGACGACTTGCTGCCATTTATCGACAAAGTGCAGAAAATGTGTGAGTTTCAGCACATTATTCCTCTTTCCGCTCTGCGTGGGTTGAATATTGATCGATTGGAAGCCGTTATTAACGAAATGCTGCCGCAGGGAGTTCATTTCTTCCCTGAGGATCAAATTACTGATCGCAGCGAACGTTTCATGGCGGTGGAAATTATTCGTGAGAAAGTCATGCGCCAGTTAGGCAACGAAGTGCCTTATGAAATTGCTGTGGAAATCGAGCAATTCAAGCGTGAAGGCGCATTGTTACGTATTAGCGCCCTGATTCTCGTGGAAAGAGAAGGCCAGAAAAAGATTGTGATCGGCCAGAAAGGAGAGCGAATCAAACGTATTGGGTCCGATGCGCGTAAGGACATGGAAAAGTTGTTTGAAAGCAAAGTCATGTTGGAAACCTGGGTAAAAGTAAAATCCGGCTGGAGCGACAACGAGCGCGCCTTGCAAAGCCTGGGTTACGACGACCGTTAACGGAATTATCGGCCGCTATGCACCGGGTTTCGCTTCAGGCCGCCTACGTGCTGCATAGTCGGCCGTACCGCGAAAGCAGCCAGATTGTTGATCTGATTACAGAGGCTGACGGCAAAGCTTCCGCGGTTATGAAAGGCGGCGGCCGAAGGAAAGGCGGTCCAAATACGCTGCAACCCTTCACCGAGCTGGAGGTTGAGCTGGGAGGGCGCGGCGAACTTAAATCCCTTATTCGATGCGAGACCACCAGCCTTCGTTATCCCTTGGCGGGAGCAGCTCTCTATGCTGGCCTTTACCTCAATGAGTTGTTGCTGAAGTTGCTGCAGCCACTGGAAAGCTGTCGAGACGTTTTTGACGCTTATAAAACGAGTCTGGCTTTCTTATCACTTCCACAAACGAATCTGGAGCCTGGAATACGGGAGCTGGAGTTTACGCTGCTGAATGAATTAGGTTTTGGCGTAGACTTTTGTGTGGAGAGCGCTACAGGGGATGTCGTGAAAAAAAATATCGCCTATTACTTTTCCCTTACTGAAGGCGTTAGTCGAATACCAGAGCCATACTCAGTTGTGATTGAAGGTCGCCATCTGCTGGCGATGGCGGACCGGGACTGGTCTGTTCCTGGGAGTCTTACCGCCGCCAAGAGAATGACGCGCCGGTGTATTGATGAGCTGTTAGGCGGTCGTCCTCTACACTCCCGAGAGCTGATGCGCAGCTACCTCAAGCTTTCCAAGGGCTAAACACCGTCAAGGCAAGAGTCGCGAGAACCCAAATCTAGCTAAGACTGCGGGGCTGATTGAGTCTGATATTCTCTAAACTCTGTTTGCCAGTCATTCCTGTCTGACCAGTAAAGCACTCTTTCTATCTCTTCAAAAAGTGCGGAAACAGCCGTTTCCAGCGGCTCTACGTCGCGCTTGATCTGTCCTTCCAATTCCGCTGCGGCGTTGCGCAGCAAGGGGACTCCACAGTATCGCGTCGCTCCATGCAGGCGGTGGACGCGCTCCAGTAATTCAGCTCTATCTCGCTGCTCCCAGGCGCTCTCAATAGATTTGCGTTCTTCCGGCAGGTTTTCAAGCAGCATGGAGAATAACTCTTCCGCCAGGCCTTTTTTGCCTCCGGCAAGAGTGACGCAGCTGCGAATATCCACGCACGGCTCGGTGGCGGCTTTTACCGATGGTTTTATCTTCCCAGGCTCTCGAACAGGCTGTGGCGATAGCAATGGTTGTGGAGACAGCTGGAAACCGGTTCTGCGCTCTATAATACGCTGCAGCTCATCTTCATTGGTGGGCTTGGTGAGATAGTCGTCAAAGCCGCTTTGCAATAGCTGCTTGCGTTCTTCTGACATTGCGTGTGCGGTGAGGGCGATAATGGGCGTGCGTCGTTTGCCGGCTTCGAACTCTCGAATCTTGATTGTCGTTTCCACCCCGTCCATTCCGGGCATTTGTACGTCCATGAAAATCACGTCAAAGCGCTTCTGCTTGGCTTTGGTGAGGGCTTCGTAGCCGCTCATGGCGGTCTCTACTACGGCGCCCAGGTCCAACAGGAAGGCCTCTACCAGTTTGAGATTGGCGAGGTTATCGTCCACCGCCAACACCAGCGGCTTGCGGCCACTGGTGGCGTTCAACTGTTTGATGGTTATCGCCGATGGGGCTTCCTCTTCGTCAGAACGTCCTTCGATCAGCCAGCTAAGGGCATTCGCCAGACGCCGCTGTGAAGCCGGTTTGATCAGGAAAGTCGAAGCGTCAGTCAGTATTGGCGGTTCCTCGTTGCCGGTATCGATGGTGGGCGTCAGTATCAGTGTGCGGCAGTCGAGTTTATATTCCAGCTTACGCACGGTCTGCAGGTATGAGTTTGATCGCAAGTGATGGCGGGTCAGGCCGATTATGGCGACGGCGAAGCCTTCTCCTTTGCGTTGAGCCTCTTCCACCTTGTCCGCCAGATCTTTGATATTGTCCACCTGAGTGACGTTGGAGCCCCACTTATTGAGGGTGTGTTCCACTGCCAGCCCGGTTTTCTTCTGGTGCTCAAGATAGATGACGCGCTCACCTTCGAACAAACGGTGGTTGAGTTCGTTGTCTGGTTGATTGGGGGCGATTTCGACGGGAAGTTCGATCCAGAATGTAGACCCTTTGCCCAGCTCGCTTTCAACGCCGATCTGACCGCCCATTTGTTCGGTCAGGCGTCTGGAGATAACCAAGCCCAGGCCGGTGCCGCCGAAACGCCTGGCTGTTGACGCGTCCGCCTGACTGAAGGCGCTGAAGAGCGTCTGCTGCTGAACGCGAGAGAGGCCTACGCCGCTGTCTGTGACGGTGATTTTGATAAGCGAGCGCTCATCGGATTCGTCTTCCAGCATGACACGCACCACTACTTCGCCGCTTTGGGTAAACTTAATGCCATTGTTAACCAAATTGGTGACGATTTGTTTGATGCGCAGTGGGTCGCCCATGATGTGGCTGGGCACGTCGGAATAGACGAGGCCCGCCAAGTCCAGGTTTTTCTCGTGGGCGCCGGGAGCGAGCATGGTGAGAACGTCTTCCACGATTTCCTGAAGATTGACGGTAGTATTATCCAGCACCAGCTTGCCTGCCTCGATTTTGGAGAAGTCGAGGATGTCGTTGATGATCGTCAGCAGGATCTCGGACGATTTCAGAATGGTGTTGAGCTGGTCCCGTTGTTGTGGTCCCAAGTTAGATTTCAGCAGAAGGTGCGTGAATCCAATGATGCCGTTAAGCGGTGTGCGGATTTCGTGGGACATGTTGGCGAGAAACTCGGACTTCACTCGACTGGCTTCAATTGCTTCCTTGCGAGCCATGTCCAATTCAATGTTCTGAATTTCTATGGTTTCCAGGGTCTCTCTCAGGTCTTCCGTGGCCTGATCTATATTTTGCTGCATCTCACTGCGCGCCTTGGCGAGCGCTTCCGCCATAGAATTGATGCCGTCTTGCAGTAAAGCCAGCTCGGGGCTGGCCTCTATATAGACGCGAGTATCCAGTTTGCCTTCTTTTATACGAGTGAGCGCTTGCGCCACTTGAGATAGCGGCGAGGTAAGGTCGCGACTTAAGCGCAGCGCCAGGATGGTGCATACAATAATAGCGCTGAACACGGCGCTGACAGCGAAGAGAATCGTCCGATACTTGGCGACCTGGGTTGGCGCCCGGGAGACTTCAATGACCGCCCACCCCAGAATATTATCCTGCAGCCCATTGGAGGCTTCGGACTCCTGCAGGTTGGCGTCCTCGCTTAGACTGAGGTCTTGCAAGGTGACCGGCGCGGTGAAGCGCAGCACATCCTCACTGGAATAAATCGTAAGCTGAGTGGATAAACTGGCGGGGATCGTATGCTCTTCCTGAATGCGCGGGCCGGCATGGGCCAATATCTGGCGCTGGCGCCCGTAGATCGAGACTGAACGAATGTCTTTCTCTTCCAGTACGGCGTTGGTCAGTCCAATCAATTGACGACGGTTTCCTGTGAAAACGCCGTATTCCGCAGCGTTGGCGAGGTGACGGGCGGAGTCGGAGCCGCGCTCCAGGAGCACGTCGCTAAGGTCGTCCAAACGTGTAAATACGAAAGCTGCGGACAACGTGAACGCAATGGTGAGCGATGGCGCCAAGGTCAATAAAATGACCTTTACTTTTATCCCCCAGCGTTTCATGCAGGGGCCCTTCGGCGGCTTGTAGAGGAGGCGCGGGTAAACGGCATATTATGGTATTTATGATATAAAGTGATTTTTATATTAAAAAAGAATATATCGCCACTCTCAGATTATTGCTTATCATGGCCGATGTTCGGCCAATATCAAGTCCGAGCGCGGCTATCGACGTCAATGGTTCGATGGCGTAACAGGGACCGGATTTTTGCTCAGGCGACGTCGCGTCATTGTCACAGCGGCGCCGCAGCGGACAAGGACATTTCCGATTCTACAGCTAATTGATTGAATTTAAAAAGAAGCGAACGTTAAAGATGTCATACCCCACGATTGAATCCTACGTTGGAAACACACCGCTTGTTCGACTACAGAGACTACCCGGCGACACCAGTAATGCCATTCTGGCGAAGCTTGAGGGAAATAATCCGGCGGGATCAGTCAAAGACCGTCCGGCCATGAGCATGATCCAGGAAGCGGAAAATCGGGGCGACATCCGGCCTGGCGATACATTGATTGAGGCGACCAGCGGCAATACCGGGATCGCTTTGGCTATGGCCGCAGCGATCAAAGGCTACCGTATGGTGCTGATCATGCCGGCGCATATGAGTGAAGAGCGGCGCGCGGCGATGACCGCCTACGGCGCCGAGATCATCTCTGTATCCAAAGAAGAGGGGATGGAAGGCGCGCGCGATCTCGCCAAGCAAATGGAGTCCGAAGGTAAAGGCAAGGTGCTGGATCAGTTCGCTAACCCGGATAATCCCCTGGCGCATTACAAGACAACGGGCCCGGAAATCTGGCGGCAAACCAGTGGCGCTATTACCCACTTCGTCAGTTCTATGGGAACCACCGGCACTATTATGGGGACCTCTCGCTATCTCAAAGAGCGTAACCCGGAAATTCAGATTGTGGGTCTGCAGCCTGCCGATGGCGCGTCCATTCCCGGCATTCGTCGTTGGCCGGAAGCGTATCTGCCCAAAATATACCAGCCGGAGTCAGTGGATTTGGTTTTGGATATCGCCCAGCAGGAAGCCGAAGAGACCATGCGCGCCCTGGCTCGGGAAGAGGGCATATTCTGTGGCGTGTCTTCCGGCGGCGCCATCGCTGGAGCGTTGCGAATTTCCCGTGAGGTTGAAAATGCGGTGATCGTCGCCATTATCTGTGATCGGGGCGACCGCTACCTGTCTACTGGCGTATTCCGCAGCTAAAGCTGTTGCGCCGGAGCGCGACGCCAAAGCCCTTATATCTGTTGAGGGAGGCCGCTATAATGGCCGGCTTTTTATTCAGATCGGCCCCATAGCCCAGGTTTATAAGCATGTCTCGTCGTAGAAAGAAGTTACCCCAAGAGTCCATTACCTGCGAAATCGAATCTCTCAGTCACGAAGGGCGTGGCGTCTCCCATAAAGACGGCAAAACCCTGTTTGTCGAAGGTGCTTTGCCCGGCGAAACCGTGACTGCGCGATATGTAAACAGTCGTCGCAGTTATGATGAGCTTGCTGTAGAAGAAGTGCTGACGCAGCATCCACAACGTATTGAGCCTGACTGCCAATTCTCCAAACTGTGCGGCGGCTGCAGCATGCAGCATGTTAACCTGGGCTTTCAGATCAAACACAAAGAGTCTGTATTACTGGACCACTTGCGCCATTTTGGCGATTTAAAGCCGGAACAGGTTGTTCCTCCCTTGGTGGGCGCGGGGCGCGGTTATCGCACAAAAGCGAGACTGGGCGTACGTTACGTGGCCAAGCGAGATGAAGTTCTTGTGGGCTTCCGCGAACGTTACAGTAATTTCCTGACCGCCATTGATGAATGCCCGGTATTGATCGAGTCCGTCGGCGGCCGCATTCCTGAACTGAAAGCGCTGATCCGAGGCCTCTCCGGCTATCAACGTATTCCTCAGATTGAAGTGGCGGCGGGTGATGATGTTTGCGCCTTGGTGATTCGTCACATGGACCCGCTCACTGAAGAAGATTTGCAAAAACTGATCGATTTCTCAGAACAAATCGGGTTGGCAATTTATTTGCAGCCGAAAGGTCCTGACACGGTCGCCAAACTATGGCCGAAAGATGGTCAGGAGCTGCTTAGTTATCAATTGAGCGACTATGATTTGACGATGCAGTTCCATCCTATGGACTTCACTCAGGTCAACCGCGATATCAACCGCCGTATGTTGGCGCAGGCTCTGGAATGGTTGCAGCCGCAGGCTGGCGAGACCATCCTCGACTTGTTTTGCGGACTGGGTAACTTCACTTTGCCTATTGCCCGTACGGCGGCGCATGTCGTAGGGGTAGAGGGCAGCGAGGATATGGTGCGCCGAGGCTACGCCAATGCGGAACTTAATGGCGTTAGCAACGTAGAGTTTCATGCGGCGGACCTGCATCTTCCATTGGCGCCGGCGAATGAGGCGAAACATGCATGGCTGCGCATCTATGACAAAGTTCTGTTGGATCCGCCGCGCTCTGGCGCGGAAGAGTTAGCGAAGCAAATGACCCGTTTTGGGGCGAAGCGAATTGTTTATGTGTCCTGTAACCCCGCTACTTTGGCGCGGGACGCCGGCATTCTGGCGGCGCAGGGATACAGGCTGATCAAGGCCGGGGTAATGGATATGTTCCCGCATACGGCCCATGTCGAGTCAATGGCCTTATTCGAGAAAGCATAAGCCCGTTACTCAGAAAATAAGAGAGTCTGGCGAAAGGCGTCACTATGGTTAAAGTTCGCGAAGATTATCCTTTGGCTCAGGACGGGTCAGTTGATATCAACGGTTGGATTGACCGTTTACAGCAACAGGTTGAACTGGAGGATGTGGCGTCGTTTCGTCGCGCTTGCCTGCTGGCGAAAGAGATCGAATCAGAGGCGGTGCGCGCCGGAAACCTCTGGTCGGAAGGCTCAAGCAGCTTTCTGACCGGTTTGGAAATGACGCAGATCCTGTCGGAGCTGCAGCTGGATACGCCCAGCTTGATCGCGGCAGTGCTCTATCGTGCGGTGCGTGAGGGCAAGCTCTCCCTCGTCAGAGTAAATGAAGAGTTTGGCGAAGAAGTCTCCAAACTGATTGAGGGCGTTTCGCAGATGGCGGCGATTTCCAGCCTGCGTCATCCCATTCAGGGTAGCGTGCTGGGGCAGACTCAGACACAGGTGGACAACATTCGCCGCATGCTGGTCACCATGATTGATGACGTGCGCGTGGCGTTGATCAAACTGGCGGAGCGAACCTGCGCTATCCGGGACGTCAAAAACGCAGGGTCCGATAAACGCCATCGCGTCGCCAGAGAAGTTTTCGATATCTACGCCCCGTTGGCGCACCGCTTGGGGATCGGCTATCTGAAGTGGGAGCTGGAAGACTTGTCTTTCCGCTATCTGCATGAAACTGCGTACAAGAAAATCGCCAAGCTGCTGGATGAGCGTCGTCTGGATCGGCAGAAGTTTATCGAAGAGGCCCTTTCCGCTTTGCGTCAGGAGTTGGAGGCCAGCGGCATTAAGGCGGAACTTTCCGGCCGCGCCAAGCATATCTACAGCATATGGCGCAAAATGCACCGCAAAGGTATCGACTTCTCGCAAGTCTATGATATTCGAGCCATTCGTATTCTGGTTCCCAGTATTCGCGATTGCTATTCCGCATTGGGCGTGGTGCATGCATTGTGGCGTCATATTCCTCATGAGTTTGATGACTATATCGCCAACCCGAAACAAAACGGGTATCAATCCCTGCACACTGCGGTAGTGGGTCCCTCCGGAAAAATCATGGAAGTGCAGATCCGCACCCAAAAAATGCACGAGGAAGCGGAGCTGGGCGTTTGTGCGCACTGGTTATATAAAGGCACGGATACGCAGCAGAAATCGCATGGGTACGAGCAGAAAATCGCCTGGCTCCGGCAAGTGCTGGAGTGGCAGGATGAACTGGGGAGCAAGACCTCAGAGCTTGTTGATCAATGGCGCAATGATATCGTTAGCGACCGTATCTACGTGTTTACGCCAGATGGTCATGTGATTGATTTGCCTGCAGGAGCGACTCCCATTGACTTCGCCTATAAGGTGCATACGGAAATTGGACATGCTTGCCGGGGCGCCAAGATCCACGGTCGCATCGTACCACTGAACTACAAGCTAAAGACCGGCGATCAAGTACAGATTCTGACCTCGAACCAGGCTCGCCCCAGTCGCGATTGGCTCAACTCGGATTTGGGGTACGCCAATACCTCCAGGGCGCGGGCGAAAATCACCCACTGGTTCAAGCTGCAGGATCGCGACCAGAATGTCGAAGAGGGACGCGATATTCTGCAGGGCGTACTGAAACGTCTGTCATTGGAGCAGTTGGATTTCGACGATCTGGCGGAAAAAGTAAATTATCCCTCCGCGGAAGACATGTTCGCTGCTATCGGCGCCGGCGACCTCAAGCCGATGCAGGTGGCGCATACGGCGCAAAACATGCTGGAGCCGCGGGATGAGCAGCTGTCGCTGCATCTACGCACCGCGCAGGAAGGCGCTAAGTCTTCCGATGTTCACATTCGTGGTGTCGGTAATTTGATGACTCAGATGGCGAACTGCTGTAAACCGGCTCCGGGCGATCCTATCGTTGGCTATATCACTATTGGTCGGGGTGTTTCCATTCACAGACAAGATTGCATCAACGCGCTGCAGTTACAGACGGTCGAGCCCAACCGTATGATAGAAGTAAGCTGGGGCGATACTGAGTACACCTATCCTGTGGATGTGGTTATTAATGCTTATGACCGCCCCGGACTACTGCGGGATATCACTTTGTTGCTGGCGAATGAGAAGATCAACGTGACCGCCGCATTGACTAATACCGACAAGAATCAGAGTACAGCGGATATTCGTCTGACCGTGGAAGTGACGTCCATCGATGTACTAGGTCGTATGTTTGATCGTATTCGGAGACTGCCTAACATAATAGACGCGCGCCGCGCCAAGCCGGGAGAAGGGCGATGAGCGAGATAGACGAGGGCGTTCAATATACCCTGGAGGATCTTTTATACCTGATGCGTCGCTTGCGGGATCCGAAGGACGGTTGTCCCTGGGATTTGAAGCAGGACTTTGCCTCCATTGTCCCGTTCACCATAGAGGAAACCTATGAAGTGGCGGATGCGATTGAGCAGGAAGACTGGCCGCATTTGCGTGATGAACTGGGAGATTTGCTTTTCCAGGCGGTTTTCTATTCACAGTTGGCGCAAGAGAAAGACCTGTTTCAATGGCCAGATATTGTGGATGGCGTTGTGCGTAAACTACTGCGCCGGCATCCTCATGTGTTTCCTGATGGAACCCTGGAAAGCCGTTTGGCTCCAGGAGAGAAAATCAGCGAAGAGCAGATTAAGGCTAATTGGGAGCGTATTAAGCAGCAGGAGCGAAAGTTAAAGAAGCCGGGGGAAGCGCAAGAGTCGGCAGCCTCCTCAAGTGTGTTGGCGGATATTCCCAACGCCCTGCCCGCGCTGCAGCGAGCGCAAAAACTACAGAAGCGCGCATCGTTGCATGGCTTTGACTGGCCGGAAATCAACCCTGTTCTTGACAAGATTCATGAAGAAATTGATGAATTGCGCCATGAGTTGGCGGCGCCGGTTCTGGATCAGGACAAGTTGGAGGATGAGCTGGGGGATGTGCTTTTTTGCTGCGTGAATCTGGCTCGATTCGTCAAGGCGGATCCCGAGGCGGCATTGCGCAGAGCTAACGCTAAATTCGTAAGGCGCTTCAACCGCATCGAGTCATTACTGCAAGAGCAGGGCAAGACACTGGATGACGCATCGCTGCAGGAAATGGACTTGCTCTGGGATAAAGCTAAAGAAGAAGGCCTGTAAAACAGGATGCGCGCTGCCTGCGCGCATCTTTGAATGCTTTTAGCTATTGGCCGCTTTCAGCTCTTGCTTGAGCAGGCTGATGTACTTCTTGCTCAACTGCAAAAACCTTGGCGTCGGGCCGACGTCTTCGTACATGGGGTCGCCCATTTCATCTTCCGCCACTACTTTGGCTCCTTGCACGTAAGGGAAGCTGCTTTCCAGCTCATCCAGCGCGGCGGACAGGAGTTCGCTGATGATTTCTTCCTGGCTACGGAGTGGATACATTTCTGAGAGGGCTGCGACTCTGGCTGCGTCTTCTATGCGCAGGCGCAGGGGATATTCCTTGTTCGTAAGACGGACGTTGGCGGTGTTTTCCCAGTTTTGTACGAGAGCGTTAATTTTCATAAAGCGGCCTATGTAAAACAAACGACATCAATTTCAGTCTAGGAGGCCCCCTTTAATCGAGCCATAAGAGCATGTACGTAGCGGCCAGAGACGGCTGCTGAATGCGACGCGAGCGGTTCCTCGGGGGTTATTTACAGTTTAGACCGTCTTCGGCGGTGCGGCTTCCAGGGCAGATGAATGATGAGACAACCAGGGCGGGTGGTGCTATTGTTCTAGTTCGGAAATTTTAGATATTTCACTGAGTTATAGTTAAGAAAAGGCGATTGCAACAAAACGTCAACGAAGAAAAGACTTTTGAAAAAAGCGGCGGAGTAAAAGAAATGATGAAGGAATTGCATCCAGAGCTGAGAGAAAACGTACGCCTTCTGGGAGAGTTGTTGGGACAGAGCATCCGCTACCACCTTGGCGATGAAATATTCAATAAAATCGAGAAAATCCGTATCGCCGCAAAAGCTGACCGCAACGCGGAAATCAGTCAGAGAAAGCAGCTGAAAGAGGTGCTTTCGGGCTTGAATGATGAGGAGCTGGCGCCGGTTGCAAGAGCGTTCAACCAGTTTTTAAACCTTACCAATATTGCTGAGCAATACCATATTGTAAGGCGTCGGGCTCCCGCCAGCGAGCTGGTGGATAATCGCCTGGATACTATTGAAGTCGTGTTTGATCGTCTGATTGGCCAAGGCGTCAGTAAAGATAAATTCTTCGCGCAACTGGCGGACTTGAATCTGGAGTTCGTGCTGACGGCGCACCCCACTGAAATTACCCGTCGCACTTTGATTCAGAAGTATGACCAGATTTCCGAGTGCCTCGAATCCCTGGACCGTAGTGACTTGCTGGATGAAGAATACGCCAAAATCGTTGAGCGTTTACGCCGCCTTATCACCGAAGCCTGGCACACGGATGAGATCCGTTATGAGCGTCCCACAGCCGTCGATGAGGCAAAATGGGGCTTCGCCGTTATTGAAAACTCCCTATGGCAAGCGGTGCCGGACTTCATGCGTCAAATGGACGCCGCGCTGCTTGAGCGTTTTGGCGAAGGACTGCCGATCAATGTGAATCCCGTGCGGTTTGCATCCTGGATGGGAGGGGACAGAGACGGCAATCCTAACGTCACCTCAGAGGTCACTCGCGAAGTTTTTTTACTGAGTCGTTGGATGGCGGCGGATCTCTATTTGCGTGATATCGAAGCGTTACGCTCGGAATTATCTATGACCGCTTGTAATGGCGAGCTGGCGCGGGCTTCGGGGCAGAGCCGGGAGCCTTATCGGAAGATTCTCGCCAAGTTGCGCAGTCGACTGGAGGCGACAAGGGCCTGGGCCGCTGAGGCACTGGATTCTACGAAAAAACCTTCCGCTGATGTATTGCTCAATAATGCTGAGCTGATTGAACCGCTTATGGTGTGCTATCGCTCGTTATGCGACTGCGGTATGAAAGTCATCGCCAATGGGCCGCTGCTGGATGTCATTCGTCGGGCGCAATGTTTCGGTTTGCAATTGGTAAGACTGGATATCCGGCAGGACTCCGAGCGTCACAGCGATGTTATGAAGGAAATATGCGCTTACCTCGGTATTGGCGATTACTCACAATGGACGGAAGAAGAGAAGCAGGCGTTTTTGGTTCGAGAGCTGGAAGGCAGGCGTCCGCTGCTTCCCAAAGAATGGCCGGCGTCCGCGGAAGCCAGGGAGGTTTTGGATACATGCCGCGTGGTGGCGATGCAGCCTCCAGAAGGGTTGGCCTCCTATGTTATCTCTATGGCGAGTGACCCATCTGATGTGCTGGCGGTGATTCTATTGCTGCGAGAGAGCGGCATGCGCCACCGCATTCCCATCGCGCCGCTGTTCGAAACTCTCGACGATCTGCAGGGGGCGGCGGACAGCATTGGACGCTTGTTGGATCTGCCCTGGTATCGCGAATACATCGGCGGCAAGCAGGAAGTTATGATCGGGTATTCGGATTCAGCCAAGGATGCAGGCCAGATGGCGGCGGCCTGGGCTCAGTATCAGGCGCAAGAGGCGTTGGTCAAGGTGGCCGCGAAGCATGATGTGAAACTAACGCTCTTCCACGGTCGTGGTGGAACGGTAGGCCGTGGGGGCGGCCCTGCTAACCGCGCAATTTTGTCGCAGCCCCCAGGATCTGTCGCAGGTAACTTCAGGATCACCGAGCAAGGCGAAATGATCCGCTTTAAGTTCGGGCAGCCCAAGGTCGCCAAGCAGAGTTTTAATCTCTACCTTGGCGCAGTACTGGAGGCTTCCTTGGTGCCGCCGCCTGAGCCGGAGCCGGCTTGGCGGGAGATGATGGATAAACTGTCCGGTCTGGCGGTGAACTCCTACCGTGAAGTGGTTCGTGAACGCTCAGGTTTCGTAGAGTATTTCCGTTCCGCGACGCCGGAACAGGAGCTGGGCAAACTGGCGTTAGGCAGTCGTCCTGCGCGTCGCAAGGCGTCTGGTGGCGTTGAAAGCCTGCGTGCGATTCCGTGGATTTTCGCCTGGACGCAAATGCGATTGATGCTGCCCGCCTGGCTGGGTAGCGACACAGCGCTGCAAACCGCAGTAGATGATGGCGGCGCTGATACGTTGAAAGCAATGCTGACCGGGTGGCCATTCTTCGAAACTCACGTGGACATGCTGGAAATGGTGTTGTCCAAAGTCGACCCGGAGATTGCGCGCTTTTATGAAGAGCGTTTGGTTAAGCCCGAGCTGCATCCTTTGGGTGATGAGCTGCGTCGCCGGGCGGGGTGCGCTGTGCGCTTGATTAATGAGCTGAAAGGGCAGGACGAGCTTTTGCTGGATAACCCGGTCTTCATGCACTCCCTGCAGGTTCGCAACCCATATACGGATCCTTTGCATTTCTTGCAGGTGGAGCTTTTGGTGCGTGACCGGGCTGAAGGCGAAACCAACAAGGAGACGGTTGAGAAAGCGCTGAAAGTTACGATGGCGGGCGTCGCCGCGGGTATGCGTAATACCGGTTAATCCCGCCGCCGGCCCGGCGTCGCCGGGTCGGTTACCAAACTCCAACATTGCGCAACGCAAGCTTACCTTTGCATGTGATTCATATCACGCACGTCCCCTCAACCACATATAAACTAAACTATTATTTGTACTGATTTAGTAGAACGGGGGAAGTGTGCCGCTTGCATCCAGAGTTATGCAGTATCTGAACCGGCAGGGAGTGCCGTATCAACAGATACACCATGATCGCGCAGGCAATATTGACGCTGCTTTGAAGGCGGCTGAGGTATTGCCTGATTGTGTGGCGGTTGCGGAAATCCTGGTGGACGCCAAAGGCGTCGTGATGGCGATCACCGAGTTCGGGACGCAAATGAATCTGGACGCCCTCAATAGCGCGATTCGGCGCAACCTTCAGCGCCTCACCGGCCGGCAGGCGGATCGCCTGTTCCGGGACTGCGAACCCGGCTCACATCCTCCCATCGCCAGCGCCTATGGCGTTCATGCCGTATGCGATGAGCGTCTGTTCGCGAAGGAACAGATATATATCCAGTCAGGGTGTCATAACACTTTGCTGCGCTTGGACCGCGAAAGCTTTCAGAGAGTGATGAGTAGTGCTATAAAACTTAAGCAAGGCTGTTGCGAGGCGCAGGCAATGAATCCTTTATCATCCGATACTCCAGAAAGTCCCAATGTAGGCGAAGCCAACGCTGAGCGCGTGGCGGAGCGACTGAAGCGTCTTTACAAGTTGCCGCCGATGCCGACGGTTGCGACGCGGATTCTGCAGGCCACTTCCGATCCGGACGCGACGGCAGGCGAACTGGCGGCGATTATTGAGCAGGATCCCAGTCTTGCTGCGCAGATTATGCGACAGGCCCGCTCGGCGCTGTATGGATACAGAGGTAAGCTGGAAAGCGTCAAGGATGCGGTGATGCGCGTACTCGGCTTCGAGCGCGTCAGTCAGTTGGCGCTGTCTATTTCCGCCAGTAAGGCATTTGATTTACCCAATGAAGGTCCTCTCGGCATCGTTTGTTTCTGGCGACATGCCCTGCATGTCTCACTGTTGGCCCAGCGCCTGGCTTTCCATGTGCCGGATGAGCGTATCAATCCATCCTTGGCGTATCTGACCGGGCTGCTGCACAACTTTGGTATTTTGCTCTTAGGACATTTGTTCCGTCCTGAATACACCATGCTCAATAAACTTGCGGAAGCGGATCCGATGACCGAACTGTCGGTGTTGGAAAAGCAAGTACTTGGCATGGGCGGCGCCAAGGAGTTGGTCGGATTGGGGCATGGGATGCTCGGTTCCATTCTGTTGGAGCATTGGCGGTTGCCGAAGGAAGTCTCCATGACTGCCGCAGGGCACCAGATAAAAGATTATCATGGCCCTTATGAGGATTATGTCCTGCTGATTCAGTTGTCCAACTGCTTACTCAAAGAGCTTGAGCTAGGAGACGACCAGGTTCCAGACGACCCGGTGTACTACGCTAAGCGTCTGGATATACAGCCTGAGATCGTGTTTGAAGTGTTTGAACAACTGAAACAATCCAGCGATTCACTGAATCAATTAGCCTCTCAAATGGGGTAGATCCGCCAAGCCGCCGCCGCCCTGGCGGCTTTATCGAGATTGGCGCTTCAGGTTACCTGCCTATATCCGTATAATTCAGCTCTTTGCTAATCTTCCCTACAATGTGCAGCGTCTCTAATCGGATGTAAATTGTCGCCGGAATCGCGGGGAAATGCGATTAGAATCAATGTGTTGAGGGTGGTCTCACAGAAGGCCATTATGGAACTCGACAATAATAACTCGTCGACAGACTGCTGCGTCGGCCTGTAGCCGGCGCAAGCGCACAGGAATTTGTTGCTTGGATCAGGAGTGTAATTGGTATGAGAATTATTTTGTTGGGCGCACCCGGCGCCGGAAAGGGCACGCAAGCGCAGAATATTATGAAGAAATTCGGGATACCCCAGATTTCCACCGGCGACATGTTGCGCGCTGCGGTAAAGGCAGGCTCTCCTCTAGGCCTGAAAGTGAAAGAGGTTATGGCGACGGGCGGGTTGGTGTCCGATGAAACTATCATCGCGCTGGTCAAAGACCGAATTAAAGAAGACGATTGCGCCAACGGTTTCCTGTTTGACGGCTTTCCTCGCACGATCCCACAAGCGGAAGCGCTGCGTGAAGCGGGTGTCAAAATTGATCATGTCGTAGAAATCGCCGTAGATGATCAAGAAATCATTAAGCGTTTGAGCGGACGCCGTGTGCATGAAGCTAGCGGTCGCGTTTACCATGTCGACTACAATCCACCCAAGGTGGAAGGTAAAGACGACGTTACTGGCGAACCTTTGGTTCAACGTGAAGACGATAAAGAAGAAACTGTACGTAAGCGTTTGGAGGTCTATCATTCGCAAACAGCGCCTCTCGTCGATTACTACCGTAATTGGGCCGAGAAGGACGCAGACGCTGCGCCTGAATATTTGCGCGTTGAAGGCGTTGGCTCGGTAGATGAAATCCGTGATCGTGTCTTTGCTGGTCTGCAGAAGTAATACTTATATCTTCATTCTCGGGCGGCGCTGTTCTGCGCCGCTTGCTCTTCAGAATTAATTGAACAATCCTCATGGCAAAAATACTCGCGCTGGATACATCAAGTGACGCCTGTTCCGTAGCCTTATGGAACGACGGCGAGTTGACCGAAATGCTGGAAACGACGCCTAGAGCTCACGCCAAACGCTGCCTGCCCATGATTGATCGTTTGCTTGGCGATAGCAGCTTGCGCGTGGGGCAATTGGATGCGCTGGCGTTTGGAAGAGGGCCGGGCTCATTTACCGGGCTCCGCATCGCAGCGGGAATTGTTCAGGGGTTGGCTTTTGGGGCGGATTTGCCGGTTGTACCTGTTTCTACGTTGGAAGCGATGGCGTTCGCTTGGTTCAAACGCCAGGAAGGTCCCGTCGGCCAGGTTGTTTGTCTGCTCGATGCGCGCATGAACGAAGTCTATTGGGCGGGCTATGAGCATTCCACTGATGGCGTTAAAGAAATCTATGCGGAGCAAGTGGGCCCTCCCGAAATGGTCGATGCGATAGATTCGGAACAGGAACTGGCGATATTGGGGAGCGGCTTGATTTATCTTGAGCGTCTGCCGGCAGTGTTGGTCGAAAGTTCACAAATACAGGCGCCTGAGTGGGGTCCGCGCGCCGCTGCAATGGCGGAAATGGCGGCCCCGATGTTTGCAATGGGGCGTATTGTGTCCGCCATTGAAGCTCAGCCTATATATTTACGTGATGAAGTGGCCTGGAAAAAACTTCCCGGTCGTTAAAAGCCGTTAGTGTTTCTTTTCTGTTTACCTCTCCAAACTTTCACGAATGTCGCGCTTGACGTCGTCCTCGACAAGTGGAACTTTAAGGGGCTTTTTTGTGCTTAATATTTTATGGGAACATGTTAGATGACTTGGCTTGAAATCGTTGTTTTAGCGCTAATTCAGGGGCTGACGGAGTTTCTTCCTATTTCCAGTTCCGCGCATTTGATTCTTCCCTCTGAGGTCTGGGGGTGGCAGGATCAGGGGTTGGCGTTTGACGTAGCCGTTCATGTCGGCACCTTGCTGGCGGTTATGGTTTATTTCCGCGCCGATATTTTTAATTTGCTCAATGGATGGATGAAGCAGATTACTGGCGGCGGCGCATCGCAGGAATCGCGTCTTGCCTGGGCGGTTATTCTTGGCACTATTCCTGCTGGTTTGGCGGGGGTGTTGCTGGATAGTTGGATTGAAGAAAACCTGCGCTCCGCTTTGGTTATCGCACTGGCGACAATAGGTTTTGGTGTGTTGTTGGGGCTGGCTGACCGCAAAGTAGGCACTCGCGATATTGATCAGTTTACTCTGAAAGACGCATTGATTATTGGCGTTTCACAAGCATTGGCGCTAATTCCAGGCACATCGCGCTCCGGCATCACTATGACGTCAGCCTTGTTTCTTGGATTGAACAGGGATACCGCGGCCCGTTTCTCTTTCTTGCTATCCATCCCTTTGATCGCCGCTGCCGGGCTGTTCAAAGGACTTGAGTTGGTCGACGCCGGGACCAGTTCGCAATGGTCTGAGATTGCAGGAGCGACACTTGTTTCCGCCGTCAGCGCCTACGCCTGTATTCACTTATTTTTAAAATTTTTACAGAAGATAGGTTTCATGCCGTTCGTAATCTATCGCATGCTATTAGGCGCGGGTCTGTTGATCTGGTTGTATGCAGCCTAGGGGGGATGCCCACATTTGTGCGGGCCGGCAATAGCGGCTGTAGCGGGGCGGTCTATACTTTGATAGTCGCTCCGACAACTTGCTCGGAGCCCTGCAAATTGAAAGCCTCAATAATTGACATGGACCGGGCGTTAGGCGCCGGAAGGATGGCTGCATGATTGGCGGAGTCGGCTCTTCACTGCCGTTACAGCCTACTATTAAGCGCAATGATGGTTCAGCAATCAGTGACGCGGATACGTCGCGTCGAGATGAGCCTCAGCGTCGCAGTGTGGAACAGGCGCCTCCTGCAGAAGAAGCGTTGCAGACCAGAACGCAGGAAAGCATTCCGTTTCGTCGTGTTAACGCCAGCAACTCGCCAGAACAAACACAGCTGCAACGGAAGCCTGAGCCTGACGATGTATCTCTTGCTGCGCAACAGGCTATAGAAACTTATCAGTCTACCGCCAATAATGCGCCGCGTGATGGCGTTGACAGCTTGGTTAGCATAGACCTGTTTGTTTAACTTCCTGCTTTAATACCCTTCTTTTCTTCTATGGATATTTCGCCATGATTTCTTATGACGATCAGGTGTTGGTGAGCTATAGCGAACAACGCCGGGACGAGGCTGAAGCGTTTTCTTCTCAGTTCGGGCTGCGCCTTGTCGCCTTGGAGGCATTGCCGATCAAGAGCGATAAATCTGTGTACTTGCTGAACTTCTCTGACGCGAGGGTGGAGCTGGTCAATTGGCGTGTACAGGCGCCGGGGCCGGTGTTTGTGGATTTTGTCGAAGGCGCGCTGGCCTACCGACGCGAACATGGCGGCGGTCGTGGTGAAATGGTGGCCAAGGCGGTAGGACTGAAAGGCGAAGTAAAATACTTGAATGTGCTGGACGCTACAGCGGGCTTAGGACGGGATGCTTACGTTCTGGCGGCGTTGGGATGTCATGTGGTGATGTACGAGCGCAACCCACTGGTGCACTGTTTGCTGGCGGATGGCTTGCGTCGTGCGCAAGACTGCTCTGATGCTGCGTCAGTGGCTATGCGTATGACATTACATCTGGGGGAGGCCTTTCATGCATTTCCGAATGGGATAGACGTAGTTTATCTAGACCCCATGTTTCCTGAACGTCGCAAGAGCAGTGCTGTAAAGAAAGAAATGCAGGCGTTCAAAGATATTGTCGGCGCTGACCCCGATGCGGACGAATTGTTGGCGGCGGCCTTGCAGCAGGAAGTTAAGCGAATAGTGGTTAAGCGACCGAAAGGCGCGCCATGCTTACTGGGGCGTGAACCGAACTTTGCTGTGGCAGGAAAAAGCAGTCGGTTTGATGTTTACGCGCTACGCAAGCTGACTGGTGGCTAGCATCAACCGGCTGTAGCCGCGCAACGGCGCACTGCGTCTGGATAAAATAACTGATCCGAATTCTATTTGGCGCCTTTTTGAGGCGCGGTTCCGCCGTTGCGTCAGCGGATTTTTACGATAGCCTGTTCGATAAACCGGCTTCGTGTTACTTCAACTACTTTTTAGTTGTTGCTTGGGATAATTACGTCTTCGTCAAATTGATTTTCCATGATTCCCCTCCTTTTAAGGACTGGTTAAATATAGTCCAATTATCCACAAAACAAGTTAGGTAGAGTTACCTATCTATACTAATGTACTAATTATCATCCCCTGTTTACCCCTACTGATTACAGCATGTTAACGATCCATTCCAAGTTATTTTGTATATGCTTTTTGCGCTGTCATTTGCATCAAACTGTCGCCGCAGGCGAAGAATATTTATGAGCCTATTGGACTTGTTGTTGGGCCTGCTGGCGAATCTCGCATGGGGATTTAATTTTATTGCAGGCAAGGAGGGCGCTCAGCACTTTCAACCTCTTTTATTTACTGCATTGCGTTTCGCCATTTTGCTGGCGTTGACGGCGCCTTGGTTGAAACCGGCGAAGGGATATATGAAGCCATTGCTGTCGGTTGCATTTGTATTGGGTGTATTACATTTCAGTATGATGTTTCTGGGGCTTAATGCTGGAGGAAATATAGCCTCGGTCGCTATTGCGACGCAGCTATATGTTCCCTTTTCAGCCATCCTGGCGGCGGCGATATTAAAAGAGAGTATTGGGTGGGTTAAGGGTGGTGCAATCCTTCTTGCTTTGTCAGGAGTATTTATTATCGGTTTTGATCCAGTTGTATTTAATCATCTGGATGCGCTTGCTTGGGTGGTGGGCGCGGCTGCAAGTATGGCTGTCGCCACGATTTTAATGAAGCAGTGCCCCACTTTGGGCGTCATGCGATTACAGGCGTGGATTGCGCTTGTGGCGACGCCATCATTGTTACTGTTGTCATATATTTTTGAAGAAGGTCAGTGGTTACGGCTGACTCAAAGCGAGTGGTCGGACTACTGGGCGCCGCTTTATTCCGCAGTGGCGGCGTCTATTATAGGTCATGGCATCGTGTATCGTTTACTTGGGCGTTATAGCGTTTCTTTGGTCACGCCGATGATGTTGCTGGCCCCGATATTCGCGATGGTGTTTGGAATATTCTGGTTTGGAGATGTGCTGACCTGGAAGTTGTCTCTTGGGGGCGCTTTGACCTTACTGGGAGTGGTGATCATTAATATACCCAGGGAGCAGTTCCGGCGGGTGATGTATTTGCTTGCTGGTAAAAGGGGAGCTTCGATCTAAGCTTTCTAAAAAATAGAATTCACTATCTCAAATTTATCGATATTTATACGAAATAGTTGAGGTTAGACTACGGCAATTGATGATGGGAGCAGCTTAGTATGTGGAAAAATACACAACAAAATTACGGACTTATAGCGATTTCGCTACATTGGCTGGTCGCGCTTGTTGTTTTCGGTTTATTCGGATTGGGGTTGTATATGACAGACCTGTCCTATTACGACGCCTGGTATCAAAAAGCTCCGTTTATTCATAAAAGCATCGGTATGTTGCTGCTGTTTGTCATTGTATTCAGGTTGGTTTGGCGGTTTATTAATGTGCGCCCTGAACCAGAGCCTTCCTTGAGCCGTATCGAGAAAGTCGTAAGTGAATGGGCGCATCGCCTGCTGTACTTATTGTTGATAGCCACCATGATTGCAGGGTATTTGATTTCTACTGCCGATGGGCGTGGCATCGATGTGTTCGGTTGGTTTGAAGTTCCCGCATTATTGCCTCCTGTTAAAGGGATGGAGGATATCGCAGGGGATATTCATGAGTGGCTGGCGTGGACATTGGTGGGGCTGGCCGTGCTGCATGCATTGGCGGCTATAAAGCACCATATTATAGATAAAGACAAAACTCTGATGAGAATGTTTTCCCCCAAATAACCACTGTGCTGTTCAGTGGCCATTTGTAAGGGTGTTTTTTTAACTGAAATCCAAGGAGATGAATAGCAATGAAGAAGAGCATCGTTGGCGCCGTATTGGGCGTTATGTTGACTGGAGCCGCATCAGTTCACGCGGCGGACTTCGTCATGGACACCAAGAATGCGCACTCTTTTATTCAATTCAAAATGTCCCACCTCGGCTACAGCTGGGTGTTGGGACGCTTCAACAAGTTTGACGGCGAGTTTTCCTACGATGAGGCCAATCCCGCCGCAGCGAAAGTAGAAGTGAACATTGACCCATCCAGCGTAGACACCAACCACGCTGAGCGCGACAAACACATTCGCAGCGAAGATTTCCTGTATGTGGATGAGTTTCCGAGCGCCAAGTTTGTTAGCAAGAAAGTAGTTCCTGAAGGCGATGGAAAAGCGAAAATCATTGGCGATCTGACTCTGCGCGGCGTAACTAAAGAAGTGGTGCTGGACGCCAAGCATATTGCGGGTGGCAACGACCCCTGGGGGGGATATCGCGAAGGCTTCGAAGGTACGACTACTTTTAAGTTGAAGGACTTCGGCATTCCCAAGAGCCTGGGGCCGACTGCAGAAGAAATTCAGCTGTATATGACTGTAGAAGGTATTCGCAAGTAATAACTTGCGTTACTATTCCCTGCGATGGCTCCAAACGCGGAGTTATCGCAGGGCGGTTGGTTACTCACACTCGGTCTGGCATTTCATGTCGGAACTTTCTCTTCCTTCACTCCATTTCACCAATTGTTGCAGGATTTTTTCTCCTACCCGAATTTGTGGCTCCGATGGCGTGAATCCATCTCTTTTTTCCCAACGGCTCACCAAGTCTTTTGCCTGATTAAACGCCGCCACGAAAGATGCGTTTTGCGTCAACGACTCTACCAAGAAGGCGCGCCCGAAATAAGTGAACTCTGCGTCATCGCTGCATCCGAAAGAGGTCCGGTCTGGCTTGGCGGCGGTAATGACCAATGTATTTTCGTTTTCCAGATATGGGATGACGCCCCCGGAATAACAGGCGGAAACCACTACAACCTTCCACTTGAATGGGCTGGCGTCGAGAATTCTGCCCAGTTTTTCTGCAGGAATGTCATTAAGCGGCAGGTTGCTGAGTCGTGTAGCGATACTGTGGTCGCTGCCGCCGTGACTGGTCATAAAGAGAAATAAAATATCTTCTTCTGGTTGAATCAACGTCTCCATTTGATTTAACGCTGTTTCCAGATTGGTGGCGGTCGCGAGGGGCGATCCCTCTGGGTTGTTAGCGTCATTCACCAATATCAATTCTTGATGAGACTGCGTGTATTGCTGGTTGAAGAGGCGTTTGGCGAATGCGACTTCATTGGCGAACACCTGCTGATCGCCCCATCCTGCATAGCCGATAAAAAACATATCTTGGTCACCGGGTTTGGATGCTTGCATCTGATCCAGCTGCTTCTGCAGCAAGGGGCCTTGGCGGCTAAGTATGCGTTCGGCGTCCAGAATGGGGGCTTCTGGCTCTTTCGCTACGGTTTGAGTGTAGTCAGTGATCCAGAAGTCATAGAAGTATAAATAGTGCGCTGGCAGGAAGGTCAGGGTGGTTAAAATCAACGCTGCGAAAAGATGCCGCTGCGCAGCGCCTGATGATGACAGTCTTACCGCGCGATAGGCGATAGCGAGGGTCCAGGCGATCAGAGCGTAATATGACCACCAGAACAGCTCTGGATAATCTGAGTAATAGTTAAGAGTGATTTCTTGCTCGAACACAGAATAAATAACGTAAGGCGCGATAATTGAGTTCAGAAACAGAGTAGGGATGCGGTATTGAGAATAGGGATCGCCAACTATTTTGCTGGCGATAAAGCTACCTACCAGAATGGACGCCAACAAGAACGTTTCACTGAATAGTCCTTCCGCTTGGAATATGTGAGGAGGCTCTGTTGCGTACAGACCGACGAGTAAACTGATTAACGCTCCCAACGCAGCAATGAACCAGAAGGCCCCGGGACTTAAACGAAAGCGAATAGAGGATAAGGGAAGGAAGAAAGCCAAGCGTAAGCCTTGGACAAGGTTATAAAACATTCTGCAACGCCATTCGATGAATAAGACTGTCGGCGGTCAGTATAACCTTAAGAGGAGAGCAAGCTGAATCGGAAGGATAGGGCGCATCCGTGCGCCCGGCTAGTTATTCATGGCGTAAATTGCGCCGTTGAATCATTAGCCTACAGCATCGTCAAATTGCTTCTGGATAGAAGAGGAAGGCTCTTCCGTCGCCAGAGACACGACAATGATTGAGATGGTCGCCAGAATGAAGCCTGGAATGATTTCATATAGGTCGAACAGGCCGCCGCTCAGCTGTTTCCATACTACGACGGTGATACCGCCGACGAGGATGCCGGCAAGAGCGCCGTTGCGGTTCATACGCTTCCAGAATAAGGCCAGAATCAGTGCAGGTCCGAACGCAGCGCCAAAGCCCGCCCATGCATAACTCACCATACCCAGGACTTTACTTTCAGGGTTCAGGGCGATCAATGCGGCGATGATGGCGATAATCACGACCGCCAGACGACCTACGTTAACCAGCTCCTGCTGACTGGCGTCTTTACGGAACAGCGCTTTGTAGAAATCTTCCGCCAGAGCGGAAGAAGAAACCAGCAGCTGAGAATCCGCGGTGCTCATTACCGCAGCCAGAATAGCGGCCAGCAGAATACCGGCTACGACAGGATTGAACAGAGCGTTGATCAGCAGCATGAAGGCTTTTTCAGAGTCTTCCAGCGGATTTTCGAAATAAGAAATTGCTGCGAAACCACAGGCGAGCGCTCCAATCAGCGTCAGTGCGGTCCAGGACACTGCGATGCGGCGCGCCATAGGGATGTCGTTTTCTGAGCGAATGGCTTTAAAACGAGCCAGGATATGCGGTTGTCCGAAGTAACCCAAGCCCCAGCCAAGCAGCGACAGAATGGCGATCAGTCCCAGAGGTTCGCCTTTTACGCTGGTCCATACGTTCAGCATCTCAGGGTTCTTGGCCGCCATGGCTGCGTTGGCTGCGCCCCAGCCGCCATCTGCATTAATAGCGATAACCGGTACGATAACCAGCGCCGCCGCCATCAACAAACCTTGCACCACATCGGTCCAGGAAACCGCAAGGAATCCGCCAAAAAGCGTGTAGGACACAACGGCCAATACGCCAGCAAAGACAGCCCAGGTGTAGTCCAGGCCAAATACAGTTGCAAACAGTTTTCCGCCCGCCACCAAACCAGAGCTGGTGTAGAACAGGAAGAACAAGAGGATAAAGAAAGCGGAGATCACCCGTAGAAGGCGGCTGCTATCTTCAAAACGGTTTTCGAAAAACTCGGGTAGAGTCAGAGAGTCATTGGCCACTTTACTGTAAACGCGCAGACGACGCGCAACGATAAGCCAGTTCAACCATGTGCCGGCCAACAGACCAATGGCGATCCAGGCGGCTTCATAGCCGGCGGCGTAAGCATAGCCAGGCAGGCCCAACAGCAACCAGCCGCTCATATCGGATGCGCCGGCGCTTAACGCGGAGGGGAATGGGCCGAGACTACGTCCACCTAAAATATAATCGGAGAGGTTCTTAGTGCGTAAGTATGACCAAACTCCAATACCCAGCATCCCTAACAGATATACTAAGAAAGTCATTCCCACAGCAAATTGATTTTCAATCATGCTAGGTTACTCCTGCTTGTTTTTTAATTGTTCTATGGACGCGGGCGTACGCAGGACGCCCGCTATGAGTGCGGCGCTGAGCGGGATTAAATATGCTCTACGCCCAGCGACAGCAGAGTTGCGTTACCGCCGACGGCTGTCGTGTTAATGGTGCGCGTCCGCTCATTGGCGAAACGCAGCAGATAGTGAGGGCCGCCCGCTTTCGGGCCGGTGCCGGAAAGACCGTGACCGCCGAAAGGCTGAACGCCGACCACTGCGCCAATCTGGTTGCGGTTGATGTAGGTGTTGCCTACTTTCACTCGCTTCTCGATATACGCAGCAGTGGTTTCATTACGGCTGTGAATGCCCAGCGTCAGTCCGAAACCAGTGTTGTTGATGCTGTCGATGACCTTGTCCAGGTCTTCCGCAGCAAAGCGAACAACGTGCAGAATCGGTCCGAAATGCTCTTTGCTCAGCTCATTGATAGAGCCGATTTCAAACGCGCTTGGGGTAACAAAGAAGCCTTTGCTGTGATCGCCGGGCAAAATGGCTTCCGCGCTCCAGCGAGAGCTGGCTTTCATCTCTTCGATGTGCTTCAACAGTCCAGCTTGCGCTTCTGCATCGATTACCGGGCCCACGTCGGTGCTCAAGTGTTTCGGGTGATCCACTTTGAGCTCTTTCAGTGCGCCGGACAGCAATTCCAGAATGCCGTCTGCGATGTCTTTCTGCACGAACAGTACGCGTAGCGCGGAGCAGCGCTGCCCCGCACTGGCGAAGGCGGATTGTACTACATCTTTGACCACCTGTTCAGGAAGTGCGGTGCTGTCCACTATCATGGCGTTCTGGCCGCCGGTTTCGGCGATCAACGTGGCGATGGCTCCGTCGCGGGCGGCCAAAGTACGGTTGATAATGTGCGCTGTTTGAGTGGAGCCGGTGAATGCGACGCCGCATACTCGGTTGTCGCTTAGCAGCTGCGGGCCCAATTGAGCGCCGTCGCCTGGCAGGAATTGGATCGCCTCTTTGGCGACGCCTGCTTCCAGCATCATATCAATGGCGCGCGCAGCGATCAGGCTGGTTTGCTCCGCAGGCTTGGCGATGACAGCGTTGCCCGCCGCAAGAGCTGCAGTGACCTGACCAATGAATATCGCCAACGGGAAGTTCCAGGGGCTGATACAGACGAATACGCCTTTGCCTTCCAGGTACAGCTCATTGGATTCGCCTGTTGGCCCGGGCAGCACATTGGGCTTACTGAAGTGCTTGCGCGCCTGTTCTGCGTAATAGCGGCAGAAATCAACTGCTTCACGAACCTCGTCGATGCTGTCCTGCAGCGTTTTGCCTGCCTCGCGGCAGCAAAGCGCCATCAGCTCAGGCATGCCGGCTTCCATCAGGTCGGCCAGTTTATCCAGACTTTGCGCGCGCTTTTCAACCGGAGTGTTGTTCCATTTCTCGAAACCTGCGTAAGCGGCTGAGAGCGCATCGTCGACGTCATTGGATTGGCTCCAATAGACCGTGCCCGGGGACTGGGACTGGTCGTAAGGGCTTAGTACCTGATTGGGGGCGGCCAGAGTGCGATGTTCTCCGTTGATAACGGGGCAGGCTTTCCACTGGTGCTGATCCCAGGCTCTCAGTTGTTTTTCTAGCGGCGAATATTGATTTTCCACGAACAGGTTCACTCCCATAGAGTTAATACGGTTGCCGAATATCTGTGCAGGCAGCGGGATGCGGTGGTTGGCCAGCGATGAATACCGGGTCAACTCATGAACTGGGTGCTGCACCAGGCTGTCGATGGGTGTTTCTGCATCCACCAGACGGTGTACGAAAGAGGAATTGGCTCCATTTTCCAGCAGTCGACGAACCAAGTAGGGCAGCAAGTCTTTGTGCGCGCCGACCGGCGCATAAATGCGCACAGTGCGCTTTTGCTTGGCCAGTAGGGCGTTGTACAGTGCGTCGCCCATGCCGTGAAGGCGTTGGAACTCGAAAGGACGGTCGTTCTTCTCCGCAAGGGCCTGCACGGATGCGACAGTGTGCGCGTTGTGAGTGGCGAACTGCGGGTAGATATGGTTGCGCGCATACTCGCTGAACAGGAAGCGGGCGCAAGCCAGATAGGAAACGTCAGTGCTTTCTTTACGAGTGTAAACAGGGTAGCTGGGCAGACCGCGCTGCTGGCAAAGCTTGATTTCGCTATCCCAGTATGCGCCTTTCACCAAGCGCACAGGGATGCGGTCGCCTTGCTCCGCGGCCAGCGCTGTAAGCCAGCACAGAACCGGAAGCGCGCGCTTGGAGTAGGCTTGCACAACCAGGCCGAACTCACCCCAGCCACGGCTGTCAGGAGAGCGGTACAGTTTTTCAAAAAGACGCAGGGACAACTCCAGGCGATCCATTTCTTCCGCGTCGATAGTCAAACTGACATTACGCTCACGAGCAGCGCGCACCAACAGCAGAACCTTTTCGTACATTTCTGTGAGTACGCGGTCTTGATGAGCTTGTTCGTAACGGGGATGCAGCGCTGACAGCTTGATGGAAATGCTGGATGCGCCTGGGCGGGTGTCGTATTGATCGGCTCCAACAGTCTCAATCGCTTTTATGTACGACTGGAAGTAGCGCTCTGCGTCTTCTGCGGTAAGGGCGGCTTCGCCCAACATGTCGAAAGAGTAGCTATAGCCTTTATCACGGTATTTGCGACCATTTTGCAACGCTTCGCTGATATCGCGTCCCAAAACGAATTGTTTGCCCATGATTTTCATGGCTTGGTTCATGGCGCCGCGGATGACTGGTTCACCGCACTTGTTGATCAGGCGCTTGAGGACGTTGGCGGGCGTGCCGTCGATATTGCGGTCTAGCTTGACTACTTTTCCTGTCAGCAGCAGACCCCAGGTGGAAGCGTTGACCAGCGTCGACTCGCTCTTGCCCATGTGCTTTTCCCACTGCGCCGTGGACATTTTGTCGCGAATCAGTGCGTCTGCAGTGGCCTTGTCAGGGATGCGCATCAGAGCTTCCGCCAGACACATCAGCAACACGCCTTCCTGCGTATCCAGACTGTATTCCTGCAACAGGGCGTCAACCATGTGTACGGAATCGTCCTGGGCGCGGACATCTTCAATCAGCTTGGTGGCGCCTTGGGTAATGGCTCTTAACTCTTCGGTTCCGGGCGTCGCCAGAGCCATGAGTTCTTCAAGATAAGCCGCTTCGTCAACGGCGTAGTTTTGGGTTATCGCCGTCCACAGCGAGTCCAGGCTAACAGCTTGGATGTCGGGCGAAAGTACGGATGAAGCTTTAAACATACGGAGTACTCCAGAACCGCGATAATTGGCGTTATTGTCTGTAAAGATCCGGCTTTTGAAATGAGCCGGCCCGGCCTGATCCGCTGTCGTTTTATTTGCTCAAAAGAACGGCAACGGCCGGAGACGGGGCGAATGGACAGAATGTAATGTTTTGCTATCGTTCAGGTCTTACAAAAAACTGCATGGATTTTGCAAAAAACTGTGCTTTACAGAACTGCAATAATCAAAAATTGACCTGTCGCATTTACATCCTGTTGGATTGCTGACTGCGTTTTTGCACCTGTTTGGGGGTGAGTCCGTCATGCTTGCGCATGCAGTTGGTCAGTGCGCTCTGGCTGGAAAATCCGCACTTCTGGCTGATTTCCGCGATAGACAAATTGGTCTCAAGCATCAAGCGCTTGGCGTAATCCAGGCGCGCCCGGATGACATATTGATGGGGCGTCTGATTTGTCGCCTGTTTGAAGAGTTCGTGGAAGTGGCGTTCACTCACGCAAATACTGCCGGCGAGATCTGAAATACAGATACGCTCATGCAGGTGTTTATAGATGAACTGGTCGATCCGGTGCATGTCGAGAACGGGAGATTTTTGTCGCTTTACACTGGGCGAAATTCTTCGGCTTAGGCAGCGGATAATGCTGCACGCCAAATGGTGACGCAGGGCGCGGTCGTCCTGCGCCCACTGGATCTCCTGGATGGAAACTTGCGTCAGTTGCTGCAGTCCACGATCCAGCGTCACCAGCTGCGGCCTTTCAAACATAGGGTTTAAAAGGTCGTAGTCGGGGTGATGGGAGTCGAGAAAGGCAGGATAGTCCTGATCCAGATCAATGACCAAAACATGGTTGCGAGGGCGTCCATAAAAGTCATGGAATGTCTCGGTCGGCACGATGCAGGCGTGACTGACGTCCAAACGAGCTGCGAGACCGCACATATCAATCTCGGCGGTGCCGGTTAGACCCAGCACTAGTTGGTAGTGCGTATGTTTGTGCCGATTTACGTTTTGCGGCAGGCTGATCACATTTGCTTGCAGCATGCAATGTATCGAATAAGTAAAAAATGGGTTTGGTTGAAAAATGTACAGATACGCTCAGGGTAAATGCATCCATTGCGGCATGCAAGTCAGGCGGCGCAATATTACCACCCTCTTTCTTTATACGCTGCTGAAATTTATACTGCCCCGCTCTTTCGGCCTCAAGTGTTTTCCTTAACGCAATCAACGTGTTGTCTTTGGATAAAAATAGTCCAAATGGATTGTGTGCGGTTTTGGTAAATAGGCCTAACGGCCAATGGTGGATTTGGCTGTGATCAGTATCCTTACCGTGCGACTAATAGAGAACGACACACAATGATCTCCTATACCTTTCACCGCCGTGTGCTGCTAATGGCAGGATGCTTTGCTGTCGCTTTGGGATTGGCAGCCTGTAACGAACATGATTCCAATGGGGGCAAGTCTGCGCAAAATAGCGGACAGTCCAACAGCGCCCCTGTGGATACTTCCTCCCCAACGCAGAACAGCTCTGGCTCCAATGGAGCTACAAACAATGATTCTGGCGTCGACTCAGGATCTTCAGATACTGGGTCGACTACACCATCAACTCCAGGTGGGGGCGGAAACGACTCTACGAATCCTTCTCAACCAGATATGCCAACGGAGCCTACTACGCCTTCTGAGCCCTCGACCCCCTCACAGCCAGGCGATGATGCTTCGCCTGACGATGACACGCCAGCTGAGCCGGAACGCTCGTTAACGGTTAGCGGTTATGTGATGAAGGGGACGCTGAAAAACGCTCTGGTGGCGGCGTTCCCGGTTGTGGCGAAAGGCGCAGCGAATGATGCGGATTTTCAAAACCCCGCTGCGCTTACGTTGACGAATGCTGACGGAAGTTACGAGCTGGTTATTAAAAATCCGGTGGCGGGCGGCTACCTGATTGAGGCGACTTCCAATGAGAGCACGCGTATGACCTGCGACGCCACCGCTGGCTGCGGTTTAAATGCGTCGGGGCAGGGAACGTCTTTTGGTGACGTGATGTCATTGTCGGAAGGGTTTGTTCTCGATTCGTATCTGCCACTGCCAACAGCCGATAAAGCGGTTCTGAATATTTCCGCATTGACGCACTTGGCCGTCGCCTTGTCTCACAAGAGCAGTAAGGGCTTAACGTCTGCTTCCTGGAGTCAGGCGAAAGCCGATTTGGCGAAGTCTTTGGGTATCCAGGAGAGCTTGATTGATAAGCGACCCCTGGATTTGGTTGCTCTGCCCAATAGTGATGCTGCAGGCGTGGGAATTGAATATATGCGCGCGAGCGTGGTCAACGCTGCATTTGCAGGTTTGGCGCAGCGTCAAGGTATGTCCATCGCTAAAGTAATGGGCGATGCGGTAAGGTCATATACGGAGACTGGAGGGCTACCTCCTAGCGACTTTAATACTCAGTCTCTGGTGACGATGAATGTTTTATTCAATGAGGCGTCTGCTATCTCTACAGATTTGGAGGCGATGACTCGCAATAAGTCGGTGCAGTCATTGCTGTCTCAGATTAGTCAGCAGTCTTCAGAGTTCGCCAAGCGCGCTGCCTTGGGCGATTCCACCCCGGTTAAGATTTCCATTCAACCCACTTCGGCAAGCGCATACGTTTCCGAATCCGTGACATTGAATGTCTCGGCGACAGGTACAGATCCAATTCGCTACCAATGGCGCAAGAACGGGGTCAATCTACCTAACGCTACTCATAGCTCACTGGCGTTGAAAGGGCTGACTCTAAACAATAGCGGCAATTATGATGTCGTGGTCAGCAACGATGTGAGTAGCGTCACTAGCAATCGCGCTAGCATTAAGGTATCCACCAAGCCTGTGCGCAAGGTGAAGATAGCCTGGAGTATCCCAACTACCCGTGAAAACGGCGACGGTCTGGCTAGAACTGAATTGAAAGGATTCCGTATTTACCATCGTGCTCCAGATGAAAATTATGAGAAGGTGATTCAAGTTAGCAGCCCATCGCAAACCAGCATTGAGTTGTCGAACCTGCCTGCCGGCTACAATACATTTGCTGTGACGGCAGTGGATGTGAACGGATTAGAGAGCGAATCGTCCAAAACATTGTCCAAAACCTTTAAATAACCACTGGCGCGGAGCGCGCTGGAATGGATCAAGGCCGGAAGCCTGTCTGCAATGGATAAAGCCCGGCCTTTTTTAAAGTTCCTTCCCTAAAACTTCCTCTTTTTGCTAGATAATTTACCTTTACCTCAAGAGTTCTACTGCTATCCTAGGCGGTGTTTAGGCGACAATTGTGTTGGTCTTCGGAATAGCTATCGCATCAAGGAGTTAAAATGCACGTCATGCTGAAGCGCGTTCTGTGCTTTATCGTTTTGCAGTGGATGGTTGTCAGTGCTCAGGCGGCTGGAGATAAAGGATTATTCTGGAGGGTGGAGTCCGGCGGCGCGACGGCTTATTTGCTCGGGGCTATTCATTTCGGTTCCGATGAGTTTTATCCCATGCGCCGACAAATCATGGATGCGTTCAAGCGCAGCGATGTATTGGTTGTGGAAATGGATGATAAGGCGATATCACCTGAAAAGCAGCAGGAAATCATTCAACGCACGGCGTTTTACCCTAACGGCGAAACCATTCATGATCACTTATCTCCAGAAACGATAAAGCTGCTTAAAGAGCGACTCAGTTTGCACCAGATTCCATTGCAGGCGATTGAGCGTCAGCGTATTGGTTTTATCGAATTAACCTTGGCGGCTCTGGAAGCAATGCGTCTGGGCTATTCACAAGATAGAGGCATCGACTATTACTTCATGAGTCAGGCGAGAGGCAGCAAGCCCATTCGCGAGATCGAATCTTTTCAGGAGCAGATGGAATTGGTGATGAAGCTGCCTGAAGTAGAAGAGGCCACTCGGGAAGAACTGTCCAAAATGGACGAGTACGAGAAACTCTGGGGTGAAATGGCGACCGCGTGGAAAAAAGGGGATGCGGATGCGATGTATCGACTTGCAATTAGTGACCCTTTGAAAGAAACGCCAGCCGCCAAGCCTGTCTACGAACTCATGTTCGACGGCCGTAATCCAAAGATGGCGCAGTCGGTGGAGACCTGTATGAAAAACAGAGAAATTTGTTTTGTCGTCGTTGGCGCAGGCCACTTGGTGGGACCTGGCAGTGTTGTGGATTTGCTGCAAAAACAGGGGTATCAGGTTTCGCAGCAATAAGCCAGGCAAGACTCAGAGCTCGTTACGGAAGCTAAGCCACGCTAACGTTGGCTTCCGTATGCTCTTTTAACTTGTTCCATAACTTCTCCAGACCAGGGTGCTTATTATCTCGCTTACGGTAAAAACGCACCTCCAAGTCAGTGTAGTAGCGCTCATCCCCGGCTGGTTTCATTCTTCCGTAACGAATGCTTTCCTGCGCCAGCCTGAATGGAATCCAGCCCACGCCGAAACCTTCCCGAATCATGGCTTTGACGCTGACAGAATGGAAGTTCTTGTTAACGGTCACTAAGTGCAGATCGTTCTGTGAGTGTGTGATCGTATGATGCACAACTGGTTTGAGGAAGGCATTGTCATGATAGTCGATAAAAGGAATAGGTCTTCTTTTATGCCCGGGCAAAACAAATTTGGGCGCGCCGGACTCGTCCACGGAACTGCATGGTAACAGCCGTTCTCCAGCGATCTTTACGTATTCAAATACATTGGGCGATGCATCCGCCAACAGCTCGATGCTTGGGTGCCAGTAGCACAGCATGATATCGCATTGTTGTTCCATTAAGGCGTGGGAAAAGTCGCGAACGGTCCAGGCGGTCGAGTGGAGATTCAAGTCCAGTGCAATATCCAGCGAGCGGCTGAATGGCTCCAGCCACGCCTTATAAAAGGAAAGGTAGAGCGTTTGCGTCGTGGCAAAAACCAGCCGGCTTGATTGTTCTTCGCGAATCGCGTGGCATTCTTCCCGCGTATCCCTGAGGATGCGGGTGATTTTGTCAGCGGCGTCAAGAAACAACTCGCCTGCTGGCGTCAGCGAAAGCGGCAGGGTGTTCCTGTCGACCAGCTGTACGCCCATTTCTTCTTCCAGAAGTTTTATCCGACGGCTAAATGTCGGCTGCGTCACATTCTGCTCATCCGCGGCGCGTGAAAAGTGCCGGGTTTTAGCGAGAGCTATGAAGTCTTCAAGCCAACGAATTTCCACAGATCTACAGTCCGCTATGATTTTATTGTTAGGGTGGTTAAAAAAGCCGGCTAATCTAGCCGGCCTTCTTCAACAGCATGACATGCCACCTGTGTTCCGTCTACCTCCCTTAATACGGGGACTTCACGTTTGCAGCGATCGTTGGCGAGAGGGCAGCGGCCATGAAATACACAGCCTGAGGGCAGGTTTACCGGGGTGGGCACTTCGCCTTTGAGGCGGATAAAGTCAGGCTTCTCGTCTTCCAGTCGAGGAATGGCGCTGAGCAGAGCCTGGGTGTAAGGGTGCCGAGGGGCCGCGAACAGCTTGCGGGCTGTGGTGACTTCGCAGAGAGATCCCAAATACATGACTGCGACGCGGGTGCCGAAATGTTCAACAACGGACAAGTCGTGGGTGATGAACAGATAGGTGAGGCCGCGTTGTTCCTGAGCGTCCATAAGCAGGTTCAACACTTGCGCCTGGATCGATACGTCCAATGCGGAAATCGGTTCGTCGGCGACAATAAACTCAGGATCTACAATCAGTGCGCGCGCGATGCTGATACGCTGGCGCTGACCGCCGGAGAACTCATGAGGGAAGCGCTCGCCCCAGGAAGGGTCTACGCCCACGGACTTCATGACTTCCGCCACTTTGTCCTTCAGCTCTCCGTTGGCTAATTTAGGTTGGTGCCAGCGAATCGGCTCCTCAAGCGTTTGCTTGATTGTCATGCGCGGATTGAGTGATGCGTAGGGGTTCTGAAAGATCATCTGCATCTTGCGACGGAAGGGCATCATCTCATTGGATGACAGATTGTCGATGCGCTGACCTTCGTAGCAAATCTCTCCGCTGCTGGGAGAAAGCAGTCCCATCACGACGCGTGCGACTGTAGACTTGCCGCAGCCGGACTCACCGACCACGCACAACGCCTCACCTTTCTGAACATCCAGAGAGACGCCGTTGATGGCGTGCACGTATTCGCGCTTCATGTGGAAGCGGCCGTTGGCGAAACTGATTTGATCCAACCAGTCGCCATGTATAGGAAACTTTTTGTACAGGTTTTTTATATTCACCAATGCTGTCATAAGACCGGACTCTTGTAATTCTATTTCTCTTCGGAAGCGGGGACGTTAGCCTGTTTGATCATGTCCTCCACCATATGGCATGCCACGCGGCAACCACCGGATATAGTAAAGTCCGGCTGTTCCTTTTCGCATCGCTCTTGCGCGTAGGCGCAGCGCGGATGGAAGGCGCATCCTCTAGGAATGCGTTGCAGCGGCGGCATCGCTCCGGGAATCTGGTACAGACGTTCTCCAGGCACGCCCTGTTGTGGCAGGGCGTTGATCAGGCCTTGCGTATAGGGGTGTTGAGCGTCATTGATGATTTCCTTGGTCGGGCCTTGCTCGATTATTTTTCCTGCATACATGACGATCATCTGTTGGGTGACCTGGGAAACGACGCCCAGGTCGTGAGTGATCAGAATCAGACCCAGGTTCTGGCTTTTGCACAGTTCCAGCAGCAAATCCATGATCTCCGCCTGGATGGTGACGTCCAGTGCGGTTGTCGGTTCATCGGCGATGATGATGTCCGGGTTCAGCAAAAGAGCGATAGCGATAATGATGCGTTGCTTCATACCGCCGGAAAGCTCGTGAGGATATTGGTCCAGCCGCTTTTCCGGGGAAGGAATTTGCACCAGCTTGAGTTTTTCCAGGGCGATTTTTTTCGCGTCGACTTTGGAAACGCGAGTGTGCGCCTGCAGGCATTCAACCATCTGGTCGCCTACCGTCAGTACGGGATTCAGGGTCATCATAGGATCCTGAAAGATCATGCTGATGCGGTTGCCGCGTACGTTGCGCAGCTCGTCGGGAGACATTTTCAACAGGTTTTTGCCGTCGAAGTTGATCTCTCCGCCTGAGATAAAGCCAGGGCGACTCAGCAAATTAAGAATCGAGAAGGCGGCTACGGATTTACCGGCGCCGGATTCGCCCACGATACCCAGGCGTTGACCGCGGTCAACGGTGAAGCTGATGTCCCGCAGGGCGGTCACGGCGCCGCTGCGCAATCCAAATTTTACTTCCAGGTTTTTAACTTCTAATAGCGCCATGGATCAGCCCTTGTAAAGCTTGGGATTGAGAACGTCGCGCATCCAGTCGCCCAGCAGATTCACTACCAGGACAAGACAGATCAGCACGATGCCGGGAATGATGGTGATCCACCAGGAGCCCGAGAAAATAAACTCAAATCCGCTGGAAATCAGGGAGCCGAGAGACGGTTTCGAAGGCGGCATACCCAACCCAAGGAAGGACAGGGACGCTTCCGAGATAATAGCGTTAGCGATCTGCACCGTGGAGATGACCAGTACTGGCGATAACGTATTCGGCAGAATATGGCGGAACATGATGCGATTGGAGCGCAGACCAATGACTCTGGCGGCGTCCACATACTCTTTCTTACGTTCAGCCAACACTGTCGCGCGAACGGTACGGGCGTACTGCGGCCATTCAGCGATGCCGATAACCATAATCAACATGAATAACGCCAGCTCCTGGTACAGCTCTGCGCCAAATGCGGCCTGGAACACGGCCAGGACAATGATCGCCACCATCAACGTGGAGAACGATAACTGAATGTCCGCCAGACGCATCAGGAAGTTGTCGATTTTGCCGCCGAAATAGCCGGCGATCAGGCCAATGACAATTCCCAGAAACGCTTGCAGCAATACTGCGCAGACGCCAATCATCAACGAGATGCGAGTGCCGTAGAGAATGGTGCTCCACATATCGCGTCCTTGTGAGTCGGTGCCGAAAACGAAGCGTTCGTCACCGTTTTCTTCCCAATTGGGTGGGATTTCCGCGTCCATGATGTCGACCTGGGTAAGGTCGTAAGGATCAAAGGGCGCCAATACGGGGGCCAGCAGACTCGCAAACAGAATCAATGCGAATATCGTAAAACTGACGATCGCGATCTTGTCTTTTTTGAAGCTGTGCCAAAAGTGAGAGTCTTTAAACTGCGCCCATCGGCTCGGTGAAGCTTTAACGTTAGATTGCATGAGGGTTACTCTCCTTCCTGATGCTATTGCTTACCGGCCAGTTTTACGGTTGGGTTAACCAGTCCGTAAATCAGGTCCACGATAGTGTTGGTAATCACAAAGATGGCGCCGACGACAATCAGATAGGCCACGATCAGGGGCGTATCGACTCGGTTCACCGCTTCCAGGAACAGGAAGCCCATGCCAGGCCATTGGAAGACCGTTTCGGTCAATATCGTATAAGCGACCATGGTGCCTATTTGCACGCCGCCGACGGTAATGACGGGCAGCATGGTGTTTTTAAGCGCATGCAGAAAGTAAATACGCTTCGGATTCAGACCTTTCGCCCAGGCGTAACGCACGTATTCTGATTCCAGCACCTCCATCATCTCCGACCGGATGAGGCGGATAAATAATGGCAGCATGATGGAAGACAGGGCGACTGAAGGAAGAATCAAGTGTTTGATTCCATCCCAGGTGAAGAAACCTGAGTCCCAATAGCCGAATACATGGACCAGTTCGCCGCGTCCAAATGAGGGCATCAGTCCCAATTCGATGGCGAAGACGTACATGAGCAGTATGGCGGTAAGGAATACTGGTATAGAAATCCCGATAATACTGACGCCCATCACCAGTTTGGAAAACCAGTGATGCGGTCGAATGGCTGAAAACACGCCGAGCGGCGCCGACAACAGGACGATGATCAGCGTAGCGCCGAATACCAATTCCAGGGTGGCGGGAAGTTTCTTGAGGATAACCTGCAAGGCGGGCTCTTTAAAAAAGTAAGAGTCGCCAAGATCTCCCTGAACGGCTTTTTTTGCGAAACGCCAGTATTGGGTGAGGAAGGGGTCATTGAGGCCCATTTCTTCCCGCAGAGCGTTACGTTCTTGTTCTGATACGGCTTGTCCCACCAGTTCACGAAGTGGGTCGCCAAGATTGTCTTGAATGGAGAAACTGATCAGGCTGATGACGAACATCACCACCGCAGCCTGAGCGATTCTGCGAATTAAAAATGCCAACATCTAATAGATACCTAAGGCGTTAAAAGGAGAGCCAGATTCTTTCCCTTCGGACAGCAGTCCCATCACTGCTGTCCGATCCCCTCCAGAATCTGGCTCTGATTCTTTGCCTGAATGGCGGATTAATCAAGCTTGGTTAGTAGCTTACTTAATCACCAAGTCGCCGAAGTATGGGAAGTCCATAACGTTCAACACTTCTTCAGCTCCGACATTCTTTTTGGAGGCCCAGGCTAGGTCCTGCCAGTGCAGTGGGATGAAGGCGCCTTCGTCATACAGAGTCTTCTCGATGTTCTGCATGATTTCTGCGCGTTTCTTGGCGTCAGTGATCTTGTTGGCCTCTTTCACCATCTCGTCCACTTTCGGGTTGCAGTAGTTACCGCTGTTGTACTGTCCTGCGCCTGTTTCGGTGTTCGGGCACATCACCAGGAACTCGTAGAAGTTGTTGGAGTCCTCAGTGTCGGAGTGCCAGCCGATCATCATGATGTCCGCCGCACGAGCGTCGAACTCAGGCCAGTATTGCGCTTTCGGCAGGGTTTTCAGGTCCACTTTGATGTTGATTTTCGCCAACATGGCGGCGGCGGCCTGTGCGATTTTTTCGTCATTCACGTAGCGGTTATTAGGCGCCATCATGGTGACGGAGAAACCTTTTTCGTAACCTGCTTCTTTCATCAGCTCTTTGGCCTTTTTCAGGTCAAAGCGTGGCTTCAGGTCCGCGTTGTAACCCAGGTAGCCTTTCGGGCTTAATTGAGCGGCAGGCGTGGAGAAGCCTTTCATGATCTTGTCGCTGATGGCTTCCTGATTAATTGCGTAGTTGATCGCCTGACGTACGCGAGGATCCTTGAACTCAGGACGACGATTCTGGTTCATCTGGAATGTGATGATGCGCGTGCCGCTCATGGTGACCAGCTTGGTGTTCTTGTCGGACTCAATGCGCTTGAGGTCGGTCGGCGGTACTGGCGCGATATAATCCACGTCGCCGGAAAGCAGCGCCGCGACGCGAGTTGGATCTTCTTTGATTGGCGTCAGGATCATTTTGTCGACATTACCGGGAGACTTGCTGTCCCAGTAGCCAGGGTAGCGGGAGAACTCAACTTTTACGCCCTGTTCGCGATAAGACACAGTATAAGGACCGGTGCCGGAGGCTTTGCGGGAGGCGAAAGAGTTGCCGTGTTTCACCAGCAGGTCTTTAGGCTGACCATTATCATCTGTGCCGCTGTAGAAGGCGCTGTCCATTGGGAAAAGGTAGGTGGCGTTGTTCAGCACCAATGGAAAAGGCTCTTTGGTCACCAGATCGACGGTGTAGTCGTCTACGATTTTAACGTCCGCGAATGGCTCGAAGATTCCCTTGAAGTCAGGAGACTGCTTCAGACGATCGAAAGTCCACTTCACATCTTTGGCGGTGAATGTGTTTCCAGAGTGGAACTTAACGTCTTTGCGCAGGTGGAAGCGCATGGTCAGGTCGTCGACTCTCTCCCATTTTTCCGCCAGGCGGGGTTCAAAAGAGAGGTCCTTGGTCCAGCGCACCAATGGATCGAACAACCAGTGGGACAACTGTAAGGTGCCGCCGGAAAGTTGTTCATGGGGATCGAGTGAAACGGGGTCTGCGTCCAGCGCGAGCTTGAGCGTCGCGGCGTTAGCGTTTACCAGGCCTAGTGATAGAACGGCCCCGGCAATGATACCAAGAGTCTTTTTCATTGTTTCGTCTTCCTTCTTTGTTGGGAATGACTGTTTATTATGAGCGACCGGAAATATCCGTCCTGGAGCCACCAGCCGCGTCTACTGCCGACAGGTCAGCATTAGAAGGCGTTAAATCAAACCAGTGTTGATTCAGGTTATCCCTAAAGAAAATGATACATGGTCGTTAGAAGCGAGTACTGCATCATGTGATAAGCAGCCTAATGGCTCGCCTATGAGTCAGACAATCGAAATTTCGACACGTCTCATGCATGAAACGTATAAGTATGCACCCGTATTGTGAAACGCCGAAATTAATTGGTGCAGATAGGAGTAGGGGTTCTGCGATATTTTCTCACCTTGAGTTGAGGACGCCTAAGTGTTTGAAAAATTGGGGTGAGTAATAAAAATGGCGAAAAAAGAACCTATCGACTATATTAGGTGGTCGGCTTCGCCATAGATTTTGCGTATACGCCAGCCATTCGAAATCCAAGTTTAACGCAAGGGATTGTTCGCCAGCGCCAGTCGCAAGATAAAGCTATTGCAAGCCCGCCTTCAGTCGTCAGGGGAACTCCTGTTCCCGTCCTGTTGTAAAAACTTTGTTTGGAGCAAAGTGAATGGAAAATATGTACCCTGCTGGTCCCGCCTCAGTTCCTGAGAATCTCACTCGTCCCTCTGCTGGTTATAAGCAGAAAGCCTGGCTCGCCATGGCTGGACTGGCGCTATTTGTCGCACTCTACTTCTCCTTGGCGGGCTGGTTCAGCTGGATAGCCGGTAAGCGTATTTACGCCGCCTACCTGGGTGGTGACGATGTGCTGTTTAACGCAGTCGCCGGCGCCCTGGCCGCATTTCTGGCTCTATTTCTGCTAAAGGCGTTATTTTTTGTCAAACATGGACATGAATCCGGCGATATTGAAATTACGCCGGAGCAAGAGCCCAGACTATTCGAGTTTTTATATCGGCTGGCGGACGAGGCGGGTGCGCCAAGACCACACCGCGTTTTTTTGTCGCCACGGGTCAACGCCGCGGTATTTTACGATCTGTCCATTCTCAACCTTATATTTCCTTCCAAGAAAAATCTGGAGATCGGTCTAGGGCTGGTGAACGTGCTGACTTTAGGCGAGATGAAAGCCGTTCTGGCCCATGAGTTCGGGCACTTCGCCCAGCGGTCAATGGCGGTGGGGAGATGGGTGTACGTGGCGCATCAAATTGCCGCCTATATCATTGCTGAACGGGATATGTTCGATAACTTTCTGCGCGGGCTGTCCCGATTCGATTTACGTATAGCCTGGATCGGTTGGCTGCTGTCTTTGATCGTTTGGTCGATACGATCCCTATTGGACACGGTGTTCAGTCTGGTGGTGATGGCGCAGCGCGCGCTGTCGCGGGAAATGGAATTACAGGCGGACCTGGTGGCGGTGTCTTTGACCGGCAGCGACGCCCTGGTGCATGCATTGCATCGATTGCAAGCCGCAGATGAAGCCTGGGACCGCGCGTTGCGGTTTGTCGGCGGCGAGTTGAGCGAGAAGCGCGGAGTGCAGGATATTTTCGCCGTGCAAAGTCGCGTCATCGCCAGCATTGGCAAGATACTGGATAAACCAGACTATGGCTGCGCCCCTTTGCTGCCAGAGGCGAATCCGGAAACGCATCGAGTGTTTAAATCCGCTTTGGCGCAACCGCCTCGCATGTGGGCGACGCACCCGGAGAACTCGGAAAGGGAGAGCAACGCCAAGCGAGTCTATGTGGCGGCGCCTTTGGATGAACGCTCGGCCTGGGAACTATTTTCCGATCCCGCGGCGATGAAAGCGCAAATGAGCGCCCATCTGATTCGTCTGGAAGAAGAGGCGGAACCGGCGGATATTCAAGAGTCTCTGTTGAAACTGGACAGTCAGTTTGATCGGGCGTATCTGAACCCTGTTTACCGGGGCGTCTATTTGGGGCGTTCAGTCGTGCGCAGTGCTGAGACAGTTGATGATTTATATGACAAGAAACCTATTACGAGCGCCATCAACACTGAACTGGACGCCCTGTATCCCGAGACCTTGACGGCGGACCTGGAGCGCTTGCGCAATCTGGAAGAGGAGCGGGTTTCGCTGCAGGCCGTATACGACAAAATTTTTACTGCCCCTGGCGGCGTTATCCGCCATCGTGGTCAGGAACTCAAGAGGGCGGATTTACCGGATGTTATCGCTGAGCTGGAAAAAGAAGTTCAGGACGCCCGCGAACAGATTTGTCGCCATGACCGCCGTTGCCGCAGCGTGTTTCGAGCTGCGGCGAAAAGGCTTCCGGGGGGCTGGGATGCATATCTGACAGGCTTGGCGGCCATGTTGCATTACGCTGATCACTCGGAAGCCAATTTAAGAGACGCGCAGGGATTGATGGCTAATGTGGTTGCAGTCATTACTGCGGACCGCAATGTCAGTTCCCGTGAATTGAAGCGTTTGTTGGTTGTGGCGGAAGAGGTGTATCAAATTCTGCGCCTCGATTTCGCGGTGGCTGTGGAGGTGAATTTGGACGCCACGTTGAGTGAAAAGCTTGGCTTGTCCAATTGGAGTGAAGCGTTTGGCGAGTTCAAGCTACCGCCGCCCAGCAAGAAAAATATCAATGAATGGATGCAGGCCATCGATAGCTGGATAAACAGCGCCGCCGGCTGTTTTTCTGCGCTCAAGCATGCGGCGTTGGAGCAGTTGTTGTTAACGGAGGCTAAAGTGGCGCAAAGCCTGAAACACGGAGAGCAAATTGGAGCGGCTCCGAAACCTTCCCGGGCTCCTGCGAAATATTCGGTGTTGTTGCCGGGCGCTGAACGTAAGCGTCAAAAACGACTCGGGCTCTGGGACCGTTTCCAGACTGCGGATGGCGTTGCGCCTGCGTTGGCGCGTTTCATTATCGCATTGGCGATCGTGGGAGCGGCTCTGGGAGCGGGGCAGTTTGCGGAGCTTTTAGCGCGCTAGGGCGCCTGATATGGGATTCTGAGAAGATAAAAAGAACCCGGCGTGAGCCGGGTTCTTTGCGTTGGGGTCAGCGTGGCAATCTGACTGTCAGATAGTTGGACGGAGTGCTTGCGCCGCAAGCGTTCTTCGCCACTACTCTAGGGTAGTACACATAACCCTTTTGCAGTTGGTGGAAGTCCACGTAGTTGCCCTGGGTGCTCTGATAAGGCTTCCAGGATCTGGCGTAGCCGTCCCAGGTTTGCACTTCATATTGCGTGGCGCCGGTTACTTTTGGCCAAGTCAATCTGAACTGGGTGGAGTAGACGTAGGAAGACTGCAAACCGGCTGGCTTGGCAGGTGGATTCGTACACCCTTTACTCTGGTGGATGACTACTTTGATCCAGTTGGTCGCCTGTCCTGAACCGCACTGATTCTTGGCGTAAACGCGATAGTACTCGGTTGTGCCCAGACGGCTTGCTGTGACATCCATTGAGGTCGCATCAGTTTCCTTATGGTCGCGCCATTCCCAGCCGGTCCATTTTTGCACCGCATAGGATGCTGCGCCGTCTGCTGCGCTCCAGCTCAGAGTGAAGCGTCCATCCGTGACATCCGATGCGGCGAATGCGCCAGGAACGGCTGGAGGCTGTGTGCAGTCCTGGCTGTCAGTCAGTTCAACTGTGAGATACTCGGATGGAGTGGACGCACCGCAAGCGTTCTTGGCGGATACCCTGACCCACTGAGTGCTGCCTTGCTCAAGTCCGTTGACGGAAACAGTCGTCTCGGCAGTGTCTTCCAACGCTTCCCATTTAGAGGCGGATTCGTTCCAGATTTCAGTGTGATAGCTTTCCGCCCCGGAGACGGCGCTCCAACTGAAGCTGAAAGACGTTGCGCCAATATTCGCAGAAGCCAGGCCTGTTGGCGTCGCGGGCGCTTCTTTACAGCCGGAATCAGAGTCGCCCAGCGTGATTGTCCAGGTATTCTCTGCGACCAGCAGCTTGTTGGGATCTTTGATGACGCGAGACGTCTTGTCTGCTGCAACGGCCTTCAGCTTATAGACGCCTTCCTGATACTTGCCGCTGTTGAAGGTGAATGTCGCGCCTTCGCCTACTTGCTGGTCATTCAAATACCACAGGGTCTTCACTGTATTGGAAGCAGTGTCCACCGGAGTAACGGAAAAGTCTCTGGACTCGCCTTGTCCCATGGAAATATCGGTCTGCGCGGGATTGGCTGCGTCGATGACATTAACGCGGCCATAAATGCGACGCACGATTTCGCTTTCATTGACGGCGTAGAAAGGCTTGCCCAGCTCTTTCATCATGGAGTTTTGCGTGGGGCGGTACATGCCGCGAGTACAATACATCGCTCCTTCAAATACGCCGACGTTGGAATCGACATCCATCCAATGCCGCCATTTGGCGCCGCTGGAATTGGCGGTGGCGTTGGCGTTGTCCGGTTCGTGCACCTGGCAGGTCCCATAATCGTATTCGTCAGCGAGTTTGGCGAAGCTGTGGCCCAGCTCGTGTAGTGCAAGATCAATGGCTTGCGGCGCCAGGGACATGGTGGCTACCTGGCCGCCCGCACCGCCATATTTCTCTGTGTTGACTACGACCAGGACTTTGTCCATGGCGTTCGCCGGCATGACGGACTTCAGGTAGTTGAGTACTTTGCTTTCGTTGACGCAAAGCAGGCGCTCAATGTTGTAGCAGTTAAAGTAGGCGCCGAATTTGGTATCGATAGGACCGCCGTTGCCAGCGCCGCTCTGATTGCTCGGTACTTCCACACGCCATACGTTGAAATGGTTTTTGTACTCTTTATAGATATCTTCGCCGAAGTAGCCCTCTACGATTTTGCGCACGTCTTCTTCGAACTTGCTGAGGTCGCTGTTGGTGTAGCCTTCAGAAACCAGAACCAGGTCAGCCCGGTTTTCCGAGTCGCCGGTTTTGAAAACGCTGAAAACCCCGTTATCTTCCCGAGCTTCCAGGCTTACTGACGCTGCTGTCTGCGCTGTCTGTTTCTTTCCCAGCTTGATGCGCTGCAATAAGTTGAACTGGTAGCCGGAGCGCTGTTTTTTAATGGAGTTCAATTCTAAAGTGCGGATATCCGGACGATTGGGCACGTCGAGACGCAGCGTCCCAGTGTTTTTGACAATCTCTTCCGCTATTTCTATCTGGCCGCTTTCGGGGTCGAAAGCTTCCGCGTGCATCAACAAAGGGTTGTCGACCGCCTGCCGATAGACTTCGCGGCCTTCGGCGTCCTTACCTATCACCATTAATTGGTCGTCGGAAACGATTTCATCGTCCTGATAAAATTTGGCCTGTTTGGCGATTTTGTCTTTCACACTGGCGTTGACGCCGGCGGAAAGATCGCTGGGATTGGCGGCGTTGACTTGAGTGCGATCCAACTGGATATGCAGCTCGGTCACTGATTCTGCTGTGGCGAAGGCGGATGAGCACAGCAAAAAGACAGGTATGAATAACTTCGCAAGCGCCTTCATTTCTAGCTCTCCTTTCAGGCAAGAGGTCCATGGACGGGATATGCGCCGGAGTTTGTGCGTCGGCGGCATCATCCGGAATCATCCATTTCTCATGGTTAATGACATGCCCGGAGCCTTAACTCCCTCTGCGCCGGACTGGTTAATTGATAAGCATAGCCGCTTAATAATACACAGGAGCGGAGGCCTTTTATGTAGGTCCTAGGAGCTATGCAGGAGGGCGTATAGCCAGTTAAATCAATGGCCTAGGCTTATTTTGAAATGTGAGGGCGATTTGCTTTCCGGCATAACGCCAGCTCTAAATAACGTAGAGAAATAAAGAAATACTTTTTTCGAATAAATTAATTGAAGCGGATAATTACGGATGCGTTTTTATAAATAGAGGGCGTTCTGTTCGCAGATCACTTTGCCGGCGACAAAGCGTATGAAAAATTAGGAAAATGAATCTCTGACGCTTATTATCGGAAGCAGGCCGCACGGCCTTAGAAGCTTTTATTAAATTTTTATGAAGGGTGTCTCCACTGTGATCGAACATATCAAAGGCAGTCTGCTTGAAGCACAGCGGGCTCTGGATGACTTTATCGCTAACGCGGAGGCTTTGCGTAGCGTGGAGGCGGCGGCCGAGACGTTGATTAAAACCTACGAGCGGAAGGGACGGGTATATTCCTGCGGCAACGGCGGCTCCATGTGTGACGCCATGCACTTTGCAGAGGAATTGACCGGGCGTTACCGTAATAACCGGTCAGGATTGGGCGCCATCGCCATCAGCGACCCCAGCCACATGAGCTGCGTCGCCAATGATTATGGCTACGATTATGTTTTCTCAAGATATATCGAAAGCCATGGCCGCGAAGGCGATAGCCTTATCGCCATCAGCACCAGCGGCAAGAGTCCAACCATTCTTAATGCGGCGAAAGCGGCGAGAGAGCAGGGCGTCAGCGTGATCGCCCTGACGGGTAAAGCGGGCTCGCCATTGGAGAGCCTGGCGGACGTCTGTATCTGCGCTCCCGGCGGCTCCTATGCAGACAGGGTGCAGGAACTGCACATCAAAGTGCTGCATATTCTGATTGAGTTGGTGGAGCGTCGCTTTTTTCCTGAGAACTACGAGCAGGCTTAAATCCCGGCGTTGACCCGACCTGAATAAAAAAAAACCGGGCGTCAGGCCCGGTTTTTTGTCAGTCAGACAGGTTAACCGCGGGGTTTGATTCTACGCGTGGAAAGCATCTTGGACGGCTGCAATAAGTCATCCAGTTGCGCGGCGGTCAACAAACCTTCCTCCAGCACTAGCTCCACAACGCCGCGTCCAGTATGCAGCGCTTTCTTGGCGATGCGGGTGGCGTTTTGATAACCGATGAACGGATTCAGCGCGGTGATGATGCCGATGCTGTTCTTGACGGTATGCTCACAATGCTCTTTGTTAGCGGTGATGCCGGCCACGCACTTGGTTTCCAGCATTTTGATGGCTTCGCCGAGCATGCGCATGCCGCTGAGCAGGTTGTAAATGATCAACGGCTCCATTGCGTTCAACTGCAACTGTCCCGCTTCCGCCGCCATGGTGATGGCGAGGTCGTTGCCGATGACCTGAAACGCAGTCTGGTTCATGGCTTCAGGAATAACCGGATTCACTTTGCCAGGCATAATGGAAGAGCCGGGCTGCATGGGCGGTAGGTTGATCTCATTGAAACCGGCGCGGGGACCACTGGATAGCAGGCGCAAGTCATTGCTGACTTTTGACAGCTTCACGGCCAGACGCTTGAGCACGCCGGAAAACAAGATGAAGGCGCCCATATCCGAGGTGGCTTCAACCAGACAGTGCGCCAATTGCATGGGCTTGCCGGAGATCTCGGCGAGTGCGTCAATCGCCAGATCCGGGTAGTCCGGGTGGGCGTTCAGGCCTGTGCCGATGGCGGTTCCGCCGAGGTTCACTTCCTGCAGCAAGCCCGCCGCGTAGCTGATGCGGTCGATATCCTCGCGTAATGTTACGGCGTAAGCGCCGAACTCCTGGCCAAGAGTCATGGGAACCGCGTCCTGAAGCTGGGTGCGTCCCATTTTAATGACGTCGGCGAATTCCCGTGATTTCTCTTCCAGCGCTTTGATCAAATCCGACAGTGCGGCGCTCAACGGCTCTGAAGCGAAAATAATGGCGAGTCGCGCAGCGGTAGGATAGGCGTCGTTGGTGGACTGGGACATGTTAACGTCGTTGTTGGGGTGCAGGAATTCATACTCGCCCTTGACGTGCCCCATGATTTCCAGCGCGCGGTTGGCGATCACCTCATTGGCGTTCATGTTGGTGGAGGTGCCTGCGCCGCCCTGAATGAGGTCGACAATAAATTGGTCGTGATAGCCGCCGTTGATAATGTCGCGGCAGGCGGCTTCAATGACTTCCGCCTTGGCGTCGCTTAGCTGGCCGGTTTGCTGGTTGGCGCGGGCCGCCGCCATTTTGACCATGGCCAGAGAGTTGATCAGTTCCGGGAAATGGCTGATGGGAACGCCGGTGATATTGAAATTCTGTTTGGCGCGTTGGGTTTGAATTCCGTAATACGCGTCCCGGGGAACGGGCTCATCACCCAGTAAGTCGTGTTCGATTCGAACCTCGGTCATAGATACATCTCGCATGGCCAACAATTATGCAGGCAATGGAAACATGGTGGCTCAGTCGCTGCAATCTCGTAGAATCACTTATCCTGCGGGGGCTCCAGCGGTTTCGAGCGACGTTAACAGCGCACGGGCGCACTCTCTCAATTGGGCGGTGATTTGTTTTCTGCCGCTCAGGCGCGTCAGACGGGCGACTTCGCTCCAGTCTTGCTGTTGCTGTACTTTGGCGCGCCAAAGCGCGGCGGCTTTCTCTTCCAGATGTGTTAAGCCTGTTTGGGCGCATAAAATCAGCAAGAGATCCTCGACATTCTCATACGGCCTGCTCCCCTCGACAAACAGCTGCAACAGCTCTATTTCCCGGGCTTGCAAAGCCTCCTGCGTCTGAGTTGGTAGCCGGGATAATATCCAGGGCTCGCGGGCGAAGACATGGTGGCTGTCGAAGGCGCTGCGACGCACCAAACGATCGTGCGCCTGAGATATCAGCGCTTCCCCCTCGGATTTGAGAGACATCGCAACGCAAGCGGCATAGGCGCCAGCGACATGGTCGCGTTTGCCGCCCAGGCGCAACAGGCGATATCCTGCCTGCTCCCAGAACTGCAGCAGGGCGTCGGAAGCGCCAAAACTGGCGCCGATCAGACAACAGTCGGTTTGTTCTAAGGTTCTCTTTAATGCCTGCAGCATCCACAAGCCGACGCCGCGTCCCTGACGTTTGGGGTGTACGGCGATGCGAATGACACGGGCCATCGGACGTTGTAATGCCTCTCTGACGCTCATCTGCTGGGCGAACAATTGCTGTAATAAATGCCCTCGCGGACGACGGGTTCCGCGCCAGATGGCGTCGATAAGTTGCGGTTCAGTGAATGGGCGTTCATGGGAAAGCAACACTGCGCCGAGGACGCGGCCGCGCACCGTTGATACAAATACGTCCAGCCCCGGGCTATCCAGCAGGGTTCTTAAATCGTCCGGGGTCGTGCGATAGTGGGCCAGGGTCAGTAGCTGGAATATTTCCGATAGTCGCTGTGGAGAACGCAGCAAGGATTCGCCATCAAGTCTTTCGAAATTCAGCTCACTCTCATCCCAAGCGGTTGGTAAAGGTGCAGGTTGATACTGGTTAAGCAATAAGGCGTCGTTGATAAAAGTTTCCAGTGGGTCGCCTTGCGACCAGCGCATGGGTTGCGACATCGTCACATGCCGCCAGCCAGGACGGCGTTTGTCCAGCAATGGAAAGACCCGCAGTGGAAAGCCTTGTCCGGTGCCTTCGTAGCCATGAAGGGTGGTGGCGAAGACAACACTGGGGTAATGCTCCAGTAATGACGCCAGAATGGGAGTTGGGATCGCGGCCGCTTCGTCGATTAAAACTATGTCAGCCGTGGGGAGGCGTTGTAATAAATCGTCGGGAGCGATGAATATCAGGTGTTGTTTGAGGCGTTCCTGATCCAGGCCCAGTTCAGTCGCGGTCATCTCCGCATGTTTGAATAGCGTGGCCACGGCGGCGAAGGAGGGCGCCGTCACTAAAACGCACTCCGCTCTTTCTGCGATTCGGTGCGCGGCTGCAATGCCTAGTGAGGCGGACTTACCCCGGCCGCGGTCGGCTGTAATGGCCAAGGCATCGTGCTGTCCCGCAATCAGCGCGCGCAAGGCTGTGATCACGGCGGACTGCGAAACCGATCCGGTATGCGCAACGGCATTGGATGGGGTATTCGAGGCCGTGTAACGGATGATTGGCTTCGCATTCCCGGCGAACGTGACTCGCAGCCACCCGCTGGCGTTGTCCAGGTGCTTCTGCAAGTGTCGCAGATAATGACCATCCACATCTTGGTGAGTGAACGGATGCGCTAAAATTCGTTGATAATCCGGATCATCGAATGATGGCCATTGCTGCGCCGGCGGGGTCAACAAAAGCAATACGCCTCCCCCGCGTACGGTTCCGGTTAGCGCTGCGAAGGCGTCTGCATGAAATCCGCTGCGCGCGTCGAATATCAGGCAGTCAATTTCCTGTCCGAGCCTGATTTGAAAGCGGGCGGCCTCCAACACTTCCAGTTTCGTCTGCAATGTGGGCGGCGGCGAGGCGGGCGCGCCTACCCAGACAATCTGTTGATTAGGCGTTAACAGCTCAAGCGCAGGCCAGAGCGCGGCATCGATTTCTGGCGCGTCACCCTGAATCAAAACCGGCGCTCTGAAATTGGCGGCGCGAGCGCGGGCTAAAGCGGACGCGAGGGCGTCGCGCCAATTCTCCTCTTGAGACATTGCGGAATACTGCATGGTCGGTGGTTGTCTCGCAGGGTCAGTCTTTGGGGCTGCGGTCGCTATTCATTATTTTGGTGACGAAGACACAGCTGTCATAGCGCTCGAACGACCAGCGCATAGTGGCGTTAATGGCGGCGGTGACATCCTCGAAAGAGCCGAAGACCTGAGTGCTCATGCGATTAGGGCGAACATCCACGCCGGGTTGCTGTTCAAGGTGCTTGATGACGTCGCGAACGGGCGGTTTAAAATCGTCGGTGAAGGGGTAAAAGCTCAATTCCGCTGAAATATTCATCCTGAGTTCCTCACTGTGATTAGCCGTGGAGCCGACTATGCAAACACGCCGACTTTGTGTTGTCTATGTTAGCAGCGCCGCGTGGCTTCATATAGATGACCGGAAAGCCGATGAAACCTTAGAAATACAGGGCGGAGGCGCTTATAATACCGGCCTATTATTTCAGGGGGACCCACTGTGTTTGATTTGCATAAATTTTCCCTTCGCGCGCAGGAAATCATTGAGGCCGGCAAGTTTTTGTACGGCGCCGGCTGGTCTCCCGCCACCAGCAGCAATTACTCCGCGCGCATCGACGACGCCAACATCGCCATCACGGTATCCGGTAAGCACAAAGGGCGTCTGCAGGCGCAGGATATCATGGTCGTGGACTTGCAGGGACGGGCGGTGGCCAGTCAGATGAAATCCTCGGCGGAAACGCTGCTGCACACCGTTATCTACGACCTGAAACCCAATGTTGGCGCCGTGCTGCATACTCACTCCGTGACCGCTACGGTGCTTTCCCGCGCGTTGCGTCCCAATACGGAGATCGTATTTGAAGATTACGAACTCCAGAAAGCCTTCCGTGGCGTATATACCCACGAAGGGCGCTGTGTCGTTCCCATATTTGATAACACTCAGGATATTGAAGCGTTGTCCGCGTTATCGGTGGAGTATCTGAAAGAGCATTCGGATTGCCCCGGTTACCTGATTCGCGGCCACGGTATGTATACCTGGGGAGAGACTATGGCGGAATGTTTGCGTCATGTGGAAGCCATGGAATTCCTGCTAGCCTGTGAATTGGAGATGATGAGGATCAAGTCATGAGTAGCTTGCGTATTTACAACGATAACGATTTTTCGCAACCCCTGGTCTTTACCGAAGATGGCGCGGAAATTTCCCGCCAGCTGAACGAAGTGGGCATTCGCTTTGAGCGCTGGTCCACCCGTGAGCTGGAAGAGGGCGCGACGCCGGATTCAATTCTGGCGGCGTACCAGGCGGAAGTGGAAAAGTTGAAAGCGGAAAATGGTTTCACTACGGCGGACGTGGTCAGCCTGACCCCAACCCATCCGCAAAAAGATGACTTCCGTAAGAAATTTCTGGATGAGCACCGTCACAGTGAAGACGAAGTGCGCTTTTTCGTGCGCGGCCAAGGTCTGTTTTACCTGCACTTGGAAGACAAGGTTTATGTCGTGTTGTGCCGTAAAAATGATCTGATCAGCGTCCCTAACGGAACTAAGCACTGGTTTGATATGGGGCCTGAGCCTGAGTTTACCTGCGTGCGTTTATTCACTAATCCTGAAGGCTGGGTGGCGCAGTTTACGGGCGACGAAATTGCATCGAAAGCGCCTCGCTATGAACAACTGATTGAGGCGGCGTAATGGCGGAATTTAACGGTATCAGAGCCATTGTCACCGATATTGAAGGCACAACAAGTAGCATCAGTTTCGTGCATGAGGTGTTATTTCCCTATGCCGCCAAGCATATGGACGCTTTTATCCGGGAAAACTTTTCTGCGCCTGCCGTCGCTGAGCAATTGGATGAAGTCGCTCGCCTGGGCGGTGTCGACCGCAAAAGCCCTGATGCGTTGATCAGGCAGTTGTTGGACTGGATTGCGGAAGACAAAAAAATCACTCCGCTGAAGGCGTTGCAAGGCATGATCTGGCGCTCTGGTTATGACGAGGGCGCTTACAAGGGGCATGTCTATCCGGAAGTGGCCGAGCGTTTGCGTCATTGGCGCGAGCTGGGTATACGCTTGTTCGTGTATTCGTCTGGCTCGGTTGCGGCGCAGAAACAGATTTTCGGTTTTTCCGAAGCGGGCGATTTGACGCCGTTGTTTAGCGGCTATTTTGATACCCGCGTCGGCGGCAAGAGAGAAGCGGACTCATATCGGGCGATTGTGCGTGAAGTGTCGGAGCCTGCGTCTAGCGTCTTATTTCTCTCCGATGTGCCGGCTGAACTCAGCGCAGCGGCGGAAGCTGAGTTGCAGGTGTGCCAGTTGGTGAGAGGCGAAGGCATTGAGCGCCAGGAAACTTATCCGGCGGTCGCCAGTTTTACTGATTTGGTGGTTAAACCTGCCTGAGCATACTAAAAAGCGAGAGGCGTCGCACTCTCGCTTCTTCCCGCCTCATTATCTTTCGTATCTTATCAATCCCTAACTTCACCTCATGATGACTTCTACCCTGAGGCTCTGTCTCTAACGAGAGGTTTGGCTCCAGTGAATCTGCTTTCATAGTCGCTAAATTGTTTCCGTTATGCGTGAGCTGACGCGAATACGCAGTACGTTTTCTTTCTCCAGAGCTACATCCAGCTCTAAAGCAAGGCAGGCGGCGGCTTCCTGCACGATAGCCAGACCGAGTCCGTAATGGTCGCGCTGGCTGCGGGATTCGCCTTTGCGCCAGAAGGGGTGGAATAAGCGCTCAAGGTCCTCGTGTGTCAGGTCCGGCGCGGTGTTGCGTGTTTCCAGCGCGAATCCGCAGGCGCTGGCGGACAGGGATAGGGCGACAGTGGATTCCAGTGGCGCGTATTCCACCGCATTGGTGAATAAATTGGCCATGATGGTGGTGAGCAGGCCTTTGTCGCTGGTGATGATGAGCGTATTGGGCGCTTCCGCCTGCACCGTCAGTCCTCGTTTATTGGCGAGCGCGTGAATGCGCTGGCGCTGTTCGTCGAATAAGGCGGCGACGTTGATCGGCGTGTTTTCCGGTTTACTCGACCCGGATTGAAAGCGCGCCAGGAGCAGCATGGAGTTGACCAGATTGGCCATGGAGTGTGAGAGGTGGTTGGCGTGTCGCACCGCCGTCAGCAGACGCTCTTGATTTTGCTGGGCGCGTAAGGCGATATCCGTGGCGATGCGGAGTTCCGCCAGCGGGGTTCTCAGTTCGTGAGCGGCGTCGGAAGTGAAGCGGCGCTCCCGTTGCAAGGTGAAATCCAGCCGTTTCAGTAAGGCATTGAGGGTCTCCGCGACCGGCGTGATCTCTTGCGGCCAATGTAAGTCGGCTTCCAGCTTTTCTCCGCTGGAACGAATAGCGCTGACTTTGGTGGTGAGCTCTCGTAACGGCTTTAGTCCGCGGCCAATGGTGAGATAAACAATCAGAAACGTCAGCGCTGGCAGGATGGCGGCAATGGCCAGCATCCAGTTGCGCAGCAGAGCGAGAGACTGGTCGAGGGAAGTGCGTTCCCTGGCCACCAACAACTGTACTTCCATGCCTTGCACATGCTCTGACACTTTCAGATCAGGTTGCTCTTCGATCCACCCCCATTGCGCATCGACTTTTTGAAAAATGGCTCGCGCAGGATGCTTGTCCTGCAGATCGAAAAAGTAAGGCTTCTTATCCGCTGGGCGGGGAGGGTAGGACAGGCGGCGATTTTCTTCCTCCAGCATGGGGGATTGGTCCACGATCTCTTTGCCGTCTGCGCTCCACACTTGAAATATGCGCGAGCCGCCAGAGTTGTATTGGGTCGCCACGTCAAAGTCGATATCGATATAGAAATCGCCGTCTGGCCACACCCGGGCGACGCTGGCGACATTTTGAAATTCCAGCAGCAGATCGCGATCGAAGTTGTCGATGAGAATCTTTCGCGCAACCAGATAGGCGGCGGAGCACAGGGCCAGCCCCAGCAGACTGACGCCTGCGAAGGTCAACCAGGTGGTGGTGAAACGGATGGACTTCATCGCATTGAACGTCTGGAAATTGAGAGTCGATGGTTATGACTGGCGTATCTGATAGCCATGTCCCCGGCGGGTAAGGATAATCGAAGGACGGTCTTTGTGATCAATCATTTTTCGCAGGCTGGAAATGGCGGAATCGACAACGTTGCTCATGGGTTCGATTTTATCGTCATAGATTTTGTGCTCGATTTCCTGTCGTGACACCACGCGATGACGGTTCAAGGCCAGACATTCCAACAGCGCATACTCACGAGGAGGGAGGTTGATTGGAACGCCACTGACGCTGACTTGCTTGCTGTGTAAGTTGATGGTCAGTTCACCGATTTCCAGCAGATTGCTGGCGCAACCGGCTCGGCGACGCAACAAAGCCTCTATTCGCGCCAACAATTCAGCGAAATCAAAAGGCTTCACTAAATAGTCGTCGGCGCCGCTGCGCAGGCCCAGTACGCGATCTTCAACATTGTCCCTGGCGGTCAGCATCAGAACCAGGCTGTCAGCGCCGAGAGTACGCAGTCGGTCAAGCAATTCGAAGCCGTTCATACGTGGGAGCATGATGTCGAGAATGATCAAATCGTAGGCTTGCTCGCTGGCGAGCCATAAACCTTCCTCGCCGTCTGCGGCGGCGTCAACCACATAACCGGCGTCGCCCAATCCGATGACCAGGCTTTGGCGTAAAATGTCGGCGTCTTCAATGACTAGTAAACGCATAAAAGGGACTTGCTTCCTGTTGTGAAGGGCGTCCGCCCAGATGAGTCGGACGCGTCCCTGCGCCCTGTCGTTTTCAGACTAATAGAAGGTTTCTATTTATCTGTCGTACTAATGGCTCTCACAGGCGACGACATTACGTCCATCCAGACTGTAACCCTTCGCCCACAGACCGGAAATGCCTACGCTTTCGAAATACGGACAGGCCTTGCGCAGGAAACGACGCTTGGAGATCTCCCCTTCGTCGCCATCCGTGTAGTACTCCTGATTGAACACCGCCTTATTGGCGTTGAGAAAGGTGTCTTCATATTCTTCACACTCTTCATAAGCAAAACATTGCTCATTGACGGCGAAATCAAAGTAAGCCACCAGCTCTTCCGCCTGACCCACATCGTTTTTCAGACCTACGCTGAGGCCACGGGCGTGAGCGGCTTGCGCGATCCAGATATTATAAGCCAGTTGATCCGCGGCGCTGATTTCACCGTGAGTTTCGCTGCGGTTGTCGTAGCCGTCCATATTATCCGGCTCGACGGCATCGCAACCTGCGTCACGGGCCAGATCCAATCGCGCTTCCATGATGGGTTTAATGGTCTGCTCCAAAGCCGTTTGGTTACCGATGTTCAACCAGGTTTCGCCGGGCCAGTCGTCCATGTCGCCGTCAGCGATCACCGAATCCTCGGTGAACTGGTTGGCGTCGGAACGCCAATCTTCACGGGTGCCGGCGCTGAAGTAGCAAATGACTTTCTTGCCTTTGTTTTTCAACTGGTGAATGAGGCTGTTGGAGCCGTTTTCACTGCCCTCAAACAGATCAATGTCGTAGGCGTCCACGTCAAGATCCATGTTGATGGAGCCATAACGTTGCAGTTGCCACATCCAGGTTGTCCCAGGCGTTGGGCTCCAGATATCGCCAACGGTGTCGCCGCCGTTGTCTCCATCGGTATCTCCGCCGTCGCCATCATCGCCACCGGGATCTCCGCCATTGTCACCTTCGTCGCCGTCGTCACCGCCAGCATCGCCGCCGTTGTCGCCATCGTCACCACCTGTGTCGCCACCATTGTCTCCGCCGGTATCGCCACCGTCGTCATCCCCATCGTCGCCGGGGTCTACTGCGCCGGGGCAGGACAGGCTGGTTCCACCATCCAGTTCGAAACTTTGCCGCCAAAGCGCGGAAATACCGGCGCTGACGAAGTAGGAGCAGGCGTTGCCGAGGAATTGGTCTTTTGTGATAACGCCTTCTTCGCCTTTTTCATAGTATTCCTGGTTGAATACGGCTTTGCCGGCGCTGAGGAAGGTGTTTTCGTAAGCGACGCATTCATTGCCCCAGGCGTAGCATTGTTCGTTGACGGCAAAGTCAAAGTACGGCGCCAGTTCTTGCAACTGGTCAACATCGTTTTTTAGACCGATGCTGAGACCACGGGCGTGCGCGGCTTCCGCCAGCCACTTGTTGTAGGCCAGCTGATCCGCTGCGCTGATGGCGCCGTGGGTTTCATCCCGGTTTGTGTAACCGTCCACATTGTCCGGCTCCACTGCGTCGCAGCCCTCGTCACGGGCTAAGTCCAACCGCGCTTCCATGATGGGTTTGATGGTCTGCTCCAGGGCGGATTTATTGCCGATGTTCAACCACGTCTCGCCAGGCCAGTCCTGCATGCCGCCATCTGCGATCACCGAGCCAGGGGTAAATTGGTCGGCATCAGGACGCCAGTCTTCACGGGTGCCGGCGCTGAAGTAGCAAATGACGCGTTTGCCTTTGTTCTTTAACTGGCGAATCAGACTGTTGGAGCCACTACCGCTGCCTTCGAACAGATCAATGTCGTAGGCGGTGACATCCAGATTCATATTCATGGAGCCGTAGTTTTGCAGTTGCCACATCCAGGTTGTTCCTGGTTTGGGACGCCAGATATTGGCGGCGCTTTGCGATCCTGAGTTGGAAGTAGAACCGCTGTTTGTTGCTTTTGTCTCATTATCTTGAGTGCCTGCGTCTGAGTTACAGGCGGTGAGACCCAATGCGCAGGCAAGCGTCACCGCCGCCAGGGCGGGTTGCAGGCGCTTGCGGGCGAAAGGCGGATTGGCGGAAATGTAAGGACCGAATAACTTCTGGGTCATTGCTGAACTCCTGAGGTTCTAATTATTAGTTACGTAGGAAGACTGGCTCACTGTGTGAGTGAGCCAATTTCATCCTAATCAGGAGAAACTTACCGGAACATTATGGTTGCCTGATTTTTGCTCTGAGTAAAAACTGAACTTTTTGTCGTGTTTTTAGGTGGCCGTGAACTGCTTCTGATACTGGCTGGGGCTGCGTCCATACTGGCGCTGGAAACGGCGGCTGAAATGACTCAGGTTGCGATATCCCAGGTCGAAACAGACGCGGGTGACGGACTCTCCCTGGCGCAGGCGCTCGCCGGCGCGTTGCAATCTTAATTGCTGCTGAAACTCAGCGGGAGTACAGCCGAAGTGGCTTTTGAATTCAGTGAAAAAACGGCTGCGGCTCATGCAGGCGATTTTGCAGAGCTGATCGATATCCAAGGGCTGCGTGATATGTTTCTGGATATGGCTGAGTGTGGCGGCCAATCCGTTAATGTCGGGCTGACGTTCGCAGGCGCCCAATAAGAATGCGCGGGTTTGCTGGCGCAACATTCTCACTACTAACTCGCTGACGCCCAAGTCGATCAAGATATCCCGGTCTGGTCCGTTTTCGCTGAAAGTGGCGATCATTCTTTCAAGCAATGCCTGGGTGGCCTGAGAGTGAGGGGTATGGATCAGCGTCTCTGGGCGGTAGCGCCACTCTTCAAAGTCTTTATGCAGCGGCGCCACTTTATTCATATGCGAACAGATGCTGTCCACCCGCGTGCGCGAGATCTCTACAGTAAGGCAGGAAGTCGGGCGGTCCAGCTCCGCGTCGGGAAAATCTATGCTGATGGTTTCGCCAGGAGCCATTACGAACGATTCCTGCGGCAGAAACTCCGCCGTATAGTCATCGCGACCGTGCAGAATTTTGCGACCGCTGATCATACCGCAATAAAGCAGCTCGTCCGCCGACAGACCGACGCTTTGCGCGGGTAGGTAGGTGTCGTAGACGCTCAACTCCGAGTTGGGGCCGGCGAACGATACCCTGTTTTCTATCAGCTCGCGTGGTTCGCGGGCTGCAATGGCTATTGCTCTTGTCACCTCTGTCACCCGTCAAGATTTTTATTTTTGGAGTAACCAGCAGACTGCATTACCTGTGGACTCACAGGCAACAGATATGTACTAACAGATAAGCAGAGCCGCTGTCCAGAGGTTTAAAGTGGTCCTATGGCGGTAGTACCGCCGCGCCAGACAGGCGCAGTCCATATCGACAAGCAGTCACGACTATCAATATCCAAAACTACGAGTATCCACAACTACAAGTAGCTATAACAAAAACAGAGAGGACAACGGCATGATTTATGAGCAGCCCGGTCACGACAAAGCCTTGGTTAACTTCAACGCCCGCTACCAGAACTTTATTGGCGGCGAGTGGGTAGCGCCAGTACAAGGTCGCTACTTCGATAATATCTCTCCCGTTAATGGTAAGAAATTCTGCGAAATTCCCCGTTCCAGTGCGGAGGATATTGAGCTGGCCCTGGATGCGGCGCATAAAGCCAAAGACGCCTGGGGACGGACGTCGGCGACAGAGCGCTCCAACTTACTGCTGAAAATAGCCGATCGCATTGAACAAAATCTAGAGACCCTGGCGGTAGCGGAAACCTGGGATAACGGTAAGCCGGTGCGGGAAACCCTGGCGGCGGATATTCCCCTTTCTGTGGATCACTTTCGCTACTTCGCCGGTTGTATTCGCGCCCAGGAGGGCGGACTGGCGGAAATTGACGCTAATACCTTGTCATACCACATTCATGAGCCTCTGGGCGTGGTCGGGCAGATTATTCCCTGGAATTTTCCGATTCTAATGGCGGCTTGGAAATTAGCCCCGGCGCTAGCGGCGGGCAACTGCGTGGTGCTGAAACCCGCGGAGCAGACACCCGCTTCAATTTTGGTATTGATGGAGCTGATCTGCGACCTGTTGCCGCCGGGTGTGGTGAATATCGTTAATGGCTGGGGAGCGGAAGCGGGTCAGGCCCTGGCCACCAGCAAACGCATCGCCAAAATCGCATTCACCGGCTCAACCCCGGTTGGCTCGCATATCCTGAAGTGCGCGGCGGAAAACATTATTCCTTCCACCGTGGAGCTGGGTGGCAAGTCTCCTAACATCTATTTCGCGGACATCATGCGTCATGAAGAGTCTTTCATCAGCAAATGCGTAGAAGGCATGGTGCTGGCGTTTTTCAATCAGGGAGAAGTCTGCACCTGTCCCTCTCGCGCGCTGATTCATGAGTCAATCTACGACGACTTTATCGGCAGAGTCATTGATCGCACCAAAACCATCAAGCGGGGTAATCCTCTGGATACCGACACCCAAGTCGGGGCGCAGGCCTCTCAGGAGCAGTTCGATAAAATTCTGAGTTACATCGAAATCGGTCGCAAAGAGGGCGCGCAGGTTCTGTTAGGCGGCGGCGTTGAAAAACTGAGCGGCGACCTGCAGAACGGTTTATACATCCAGCCGACTCTGTTGAAAGGCGGTAATGACATGAGGGTGTTTCAGGAGGAGATCTTTGGTCCGGTAGTCGGCGTCACGACTTTTAAAACCGAGGATGAAGCTCTGAGCATCGCCAATGATACCGAATATGGACTGGGCGCCGGCGTGTGGACGCGGGATATCAATCTGGCGTTTAGAATGGGACGGCAAATCAAAGCGGGCAGGGTGTGGACCAATTGCTATCACCACTATCCGGCGCATGCGGCCTTTGGCGGATATAAGAAATCCGGCGTTGGGCGGGAAACTCACAAGGTGGCTTTAGAGCACTACCAGCAAACCAAGAATCTGCTGGTGAGTTATGACATCAACCCGTTAGGCTTTTTCTAACAACAGACAGGGGGGGCTCGCCAGGACGTGTGGACTCCCTGAGCCCCTGACCTGAGGGCTGGACTTTCAGACTGCTTGCGGCCGACAATTTCGATACTGACAGGACAATCGGAGCGGCCGCTTTTTTCATGTTCGTTTTTTCTCGTCGATTATGGGCGGCTACGCTGACGCTGCTTGCAACGTTATCGCTGACCGCCTGCCTTGGCCCCCCTAGCACCAGCGCCGAATTATTTCAGGATTATCGTGATCGTTTGGAGCGTGTGTTAGACACTGAATTTCCCGCCGCTGATCGCGCGCTTCCTGTCGAAGTTTATCCCCGCAGTAAAGTGTTGCTGAGGGATGTCGTCGAGTTGAAGATCAATTTACTGGATTTCCTGGGGCTGACCGGCTGTGAGTTGAATCAGTTGGTGGGCTTTCGCAACAGTTCGCTCGGGAAGATGATGCCCGCCAGTCAGAAGTGGCTTTATGAGCAGCAGTTTCTGAGGTTGGGCGAGGCCTGTCTGACGACGCTTGCGTCGCAAGAGGAAGACGCGGACCTTGCCGGAGAGCTGCGTCGCGCACTGGCGAGTAAGCGCGATGAGATTGGCGATGTGGCCTGGAACGCAACTTGGGCCGGGCCGGAATGGCAAGCGTTGATGTCGCAGAAAGAAGGCGGGTTCGAGTTGGACTTTCAGGCGGGCGACTGGGCGGAACTGAGCCTGGCGTTATCTGCATTGGCCGAGTGGTCGACGCAGCCGGAGTCGGCCAGTTTGGACGCTGATAGTTTAGAAGCGCTTAATCGTCGTTTGCTGACTTATCCAATGGTGGGGCGGCTGCTTTTCTCCGCGGAAGAGGCTTCTGCGCAAATGGGCGCGATCGTTGAAGGGTTGCGTCGCCGACTGGCTGAGCGCCCGCTCTGTGTGAGCGGGGCTCCAACGGAGCGCAGCCGCATCCTGCAAAATGTACTCGTCAATATTTACAGCGTCCGTGTGCAACCCTATTTGGCGCAACTGGAAAAAGCCCGTCGCGACTGGCTGCCGCCCCTGCAGCGCTCCTATGAACAGTTGCAAGGGGAGCTGTCAGTGGCGTTGCAGGGGTTCGCACAGCGCTACCTACAGGAAGGGGAGTCCAGTCTATGGTGGGAATTCCGCCACAACGCCGCGGCGCATGCGGCGATATGGACGGAGATGTTGGCCCAGTGCGGAATGGCGCCCGGCAACCCGGGAGCGATGACCTCAGATGATCGCCAGACTCGATGAAGGCGTCACCCTTAATACCTCTTCTATCGTGGTCATGCCATTGGCCACTTTTTGCGCGCCACTCAAGCGCAGCGTGCGCATGCCTTCCTTCACCGCCACTTTGCGGATACGCTCCAGGTCGCACTGTTCATTGATGGACTCTTTTACACTCTCGCTGAGCAGCATGACTTCATAAACGCCCGCTCGTCCGCGATAGCCAGTGTTGCGACACTCCAGACATCCTACCGGAGCGCAGGCATGATCCGGTTTGGAGGCTTTCCAGGGCTGGATCAGATTCTGCCAGTCCTTATCGTCAATCGTGGTGGGTTCTTTGCAGTTAGGACATAACACTCGCACCAGACGCTGCGCCATGACGCCCAATACCGTGGCTTTCACCAGGTAGCCGGGTACGCCCAGCTCAAGCAGACGCGTGATGGCGCTGGGGGCGTCGTTGGTATGCAGCGTGGAAAGCACCAAGTGGCCGGTCAGCGCCGCCTGGATCGCCATTTCGGCGGTTTCCAGGTCGCGGATCTCGCCCACCATGATGATGTCGGGGTCTTGTCGCAGCAACGCTCTGACGCCGCTGGCGAAAGTAACCCCGATCCCGCTCTGCACTTGCATCTGGTTGAAGGCCGGTTCCACCATCTCAATGGGATCCTCGATCGAACACACATTGACTTCTGAGGTGGCCAGGCTTTTCAGCGTGGAATAGAGCGTGGTGGTTTTGCCTGATCCGGTAGGTCCCGTCACCAATATGATGCCGTTGGGCTGGCTGGTCATGGAGTTCCAGCGACGGCTGTCGTCCTGGCCGAAGCCCAGGTCGGAGAAGGAACGCAGCAATACATCCGGGTCAAATACCCGCATGACCAGCTTTTCACCAAAGGCGGTAGGCAGCGTGGAAAGTCGCAGCTCGATTTCCAAACCGTCCGGGTTCTTGGTCTTGATGCGGCCATCCTGAGGTTTGCGCTTTTCCGCTACGTTTAGACGACCCAGTATTTTCAGCCGGCTCACCACCGCCATGGACACCTGCATAGGCAGCTCATAAACGTTGTGCAGCACCCCGTCGATACGGAATCTCACCTGACCAATTTCGCGGCGCGGCTCAATGTGAATATCGCTGGCGCGCTGGTCGAAGGCGTATTGCAACAACCAATCCACGATATTAACGATGTGTTGGTCATTGGCGTCCGGGTTGGCGACGTTGCCCAGTTCCAGCAGCTGCTCGAAATTGCCGATAGCGGCGGAGGTTTCCCCGCGCCCGCCTACCGCTTTATCCACCGAGGTGGCGAGTCGATAGAACTCAACCGTGAAACGACGGATGTCCGCAGGGTTGGCCACTACCCGTTTGATGTCCTTACGGACCACATGGCGCAGGTTGTCTTCCCAGCCGGTGACAAAGGGCTCGGCGCTGGCGATCACCACGTGATCCTTGTGTATTTCCACGCCCAGGATGCGATGACGCTGGGCATAGGCGAAGGACATCAGGGAGGCCACGCCCCGGGCGTCTATTTTCAAGGGGTCGATATGGAAATAAGGTTGCCCCGCTTCCTTCGCCAGCCAGGAGGATAATTCTTCCAGGTCAAAGGCTTTACCGGAATTGTGATCAATCAGGCCGGAATTGACGACCTGCTCGATAGGGTGCAGGGCCAGTTCGCTTTTACTGCGGGGAGAACTCAGGAACTTTTCTCCTTCTTCCTGAGTGATCCGTTTCAGACGCACCAGACGCTTGATAATATCGACGGTGGTCAGCCATTGGGGTTGTGCGGAGGCGGCGATACTCATTGACTTATTTTACTGTTGTCTAATTCGAAAAAGTGATTTGCCCGCCCCAAGCCGCCGACATCGCTGTCAATGCGGCCTGGACGCCTGATTCAGGCGGCGCGGCGCGCTTGTGCGTTCCATTTAATAAAGCACAGTATTGTACTGAACAGGATAACGCTCATTACGGCGAGAGCGCCACTGATCATTAAATTCTGTCCCGCTGCGTAATCGCCGACGGCCCTTATAAAGTATAGGCAGAGCACAAAGCATAACCAGATCAGGCCGCGTACGTGGCCCAGATATACGGCCGGGAAAAACGCCAGCAGCGGCAGACATTTCACGCTGATAATCAGCAGCCATGCGGTTTCGGTATTTTGGGAAATGCTCTGCCAGGTGCTGAACAGCACTAAAAGGGTCAGGATCAGATAGCTCGCTGTTACCGAGGAGCGGGCGATTTTAACTTTTTGCGATAGGGACAACGTTAATCTCCAGTTTTCGCGATAGGGCTCAAGCCCTGGTGATAGCCAATCGATGCGCCAGTTCCGCCACCCGGCGGCCCAAAGCCCGACACAATTGCAACTCCGTCTCATCCGGACGACGGGCGCCATCGGAACCGGACCAGTGGCCTGCGCCATAGGGTGAGCCGCCCCCACGTGTTTCGCTGAGGCCTGATTCGGTATAAGGCAGGCCAACCAACAGCATGCCGTGGTGCAGCAGGGGCGTCAGCATGGTCTGCAGAGTGGTCTCCTGACCGCCATGAAGGCTGCTGGTGGAGGTGAAAGCGGCGGCGGGTTTGTCGATAAGGGCGCCCGCCTGCCACAGAGAACCAGTTTGGTCGAGAAAGTATTTCAAAGGGGCCGCCATGTTGCCGAAGCGGGTGGGCGACCCGATTACCAGGCCGCTACAGCCTTCCAGGTCTTCCAAGGTGCAGTAAACATCGCCTTCTTCGGGGATGGCCGGGGCTGTCGCTTCGCAAATGGCTGATACGGGAGGAACGGTGCGTACGCGGACCTCCATGCCTGATACTTGCGCCGCGCCGCGGGCGACATGCTGCGCCAGTGTGCGGGTGGCGCCGTTACGGCTGTAATAGAGCACCAGCAGATAAGGAGAGTCGGTCGCTGATTTCATAGTTTCCTTCCTTTATATAGATGGAGAAATTACAGCAGCTCGTTGACGTTTTCCGGCGGGCGGCCCAGCACTGCGCGGTCGCCTTTGATGACAACCGGGCGTTCGATCAATTTGGGATGAGCGACCATCGCATCGATCAAGGCGTCTTCGCTCAGGTCGGCGTTGGCCAAATTGAGGGTTTTGTATTCATCTTCGCCTTTACGCAACAGGTCTCTGGCGGAAATGCCGAGCTTGGCCAGGGCTGCTTTCAGCTCTTCAGCATTGGGAGGCGTTTCCAGGTACTTCACTATGGTAGGGGCCGCGCCGCTGTCTTCGATAATTTGCAGTGTCTGCCGGGATTTGGAGCAGCGTGGGTTGTGCCAGATAGTGAGGGTGCTTTTACTCATCGTCTGTTTCCTGTTATTGCAGTAAAGGGGGCAAGTTTAAGCATCTGCGGATCGCATTTCTAACACTTTCAATGACGGAAAGGCCAGACTCCCATTTCGCCCGCTTTTTTCGTGTAGAATGCCGGTCAGCGTATTACCTGGAGAAACATTTTGATCGCTCGTCAAACTGCCCACGGCCTGTTTCAAGTCATTGCAAGTGGTGTGTCGATTATCCGTTGGTCCGCATTCAAAGCACTGATTGCAGGGACCCTGTTCGCTTTGCTGGCGGGCTGTTCGGAAGATAAAGGCGATGCGCCGCTGGAGAAGGTGGTGAAGCTGGCGAATGGCGGAGAAATTAACCTGGATCACTTAGGCGGGCAGTGGATCATCCTGAATTTCTGGGCGGAGTGGTGCGGGCCCTGCAAGGTTGAAATTCCTGAGTTGAATGAGCTAAATAGGCATCCCGGCGTCATTGTCCTGGGGGTGGACTATGATGGCCACAAAGGGGAAGCGCTGACCAAAACCATCGACAAAATGGGCATTAACTTCCCTGTATTGCAAGGCGATCCGACCCGTCATTGGAAAGTGGAAATTCCTAAGGTGTTGCCGACCACGCTGTTGATTCATGACGGCAAGGTGCAGCGCGAGATGATCGGCGCGCAGACGAAAAGTGCGATTTTGTCGGTTATTCCGCAATAATCGCCGCCAATTGGCGTCTATATTTAAGAATTTGTGATTTTATTGAGAATTGTTGGCTGGCGCGGATCTGAGAGCCGTGTTGCACGAAGAAACTGGAGATAAAGGCCCGATGGGCGATTTTATTCATTTACGCATTCATACAGAATTTTCTCTGGTTGACGGACTGGTAAAGGTCAAACCTTTGGTCAAAAAACTGGCCGATATGGGGATGCCTGCGGTGGCGGTGACCGATCAGTCCAACATGTGCTGTCTGGTCAAATACTACAAAGCGGCGGCGGGCGCAGGCGTGAAACCGGTGGTCGGCGCCGATGTCTGGGTGGAAAACCTGGATGATCCTCTGGCCCCGTTTCGACTCACTTTATACGCCCGCAATGAGACCGGCTACCGCAACCTGACGGAGCTCATATCCCGCGGCTTTACTGAGGGGCAGTCCCACGGTAAAGCCATTTTGAGAAAAGACTGGATCGCCGCTCAGGCGGAAGGCATGTTGGCGATGTCCGGCGCCAAATATGGCGATGTCGGTCAGGCGTTGCTGGCGGGTAAGCTGGAGCTGGCGCGCGAGCGGCTGGCCTTTTGGATGGAAATGTTCCCGGATGCGTATTATCTGGAGCTGCAACGCACGGGGCGGATCAATGATGAAGAGTGCGTGCACGCCTCTGTCGAATTGGCGATGGAAACCGGCTGTCCGGTTGTCGCCACCAACGATGTGCATTTCCTTGAGCGTGACGACTTTGAAGCCCATGAGGCAAGGGTGTGTATCCATGAAAGTCGCACTTTGGACGACCCACGTCGGGAGCGCCGCTTCAGCGAAGAGCAGTACCTGAAGTCGGCTGACGAAATGCGCGAGCTGTTTTCGGATATTCCCGAAGCGATTGAGAATACCGTGGAGATCGCCAAGCGCTGCAACGTCAGTCTGCGTCTGGGTAAATACTTCCTGCCTAACTACCCCATTCCAGAAGGAATGACCATTGATGAATTTTTCATCAAAGTCTCAGAAGAGGGGCTGGAGGAGCGGCTGGCCACGCTGTTTAAGCGTGATGACCCAGAATACGACAATAAACGGCGAAGCTATTATGACCGGCTTAAGTTTGAGCTGGACATCATCACCCAGATGGGGTTCCCCGGCTACTTCCTCATCGTTATGGACTTCATTAAATGGGCCAAGAACAACGGCGTGCCGGTGGGCCCGGGACGGGGCTCCGGCGCCGGCTCTCTGGTGGCCTATGCGTTAAAAATCACAGACCTGGATCCTCTCGCCTACGACTTGCTGTTCGAGCGATTCCTAAACCCGGAACGGGTATCGATGCCGGACTTTGACGTCGACTTCTGTATGGAAGGCCGCGACCGCGTTATCGCCTACGTGGCCGAAGCCTATGGGCGTAATGCAGTGTCCCAGATCATCACCTTCGGAACCATGGCGGCGAAGGCGGTAGTGCGGGACGTAGCGCGGGTGCAGGGGCGGCCGTATTCCATGGGTGATCGCCTGTCCAAGCTGATCCCCTTTGAAGTGGGCATGACTCTGGCCAAAGCGTATGAACAAGAAGAGCCGCTGCGAGAATATCTGACCACGGATGAAGAAGCGGCGGAAATCTGGGAGATGGCGCGCAAGCTGGAGGGGGTTACCCGTAACGTCGGTAAGCACGCCGGTGGTGTGGTGATCGCGCCCACCAAATTGACGGACTTTGCGCCCTTGTACTGTGATGAAACCGGCTCGGGGCTGGTGACGCAGTTCGATAAGGACGACGTAGAACAGGCGGGGCTGGTCAAGTTCGACTTCCTGGGGCTGCGTACGTTGACCATCGTCGACTGGGCGGTGGACATCATTAACCGTCAGCAGGCGGAAAAAGGCGAACCACCGCTGGATATCAACTTTATCCCATTGGATGACGCGCCAACTTTCAATCTGCTCAAGCATGGTGAAACCACTGCGGTGTTCCAGCTTGAATCCCGCGGAATGAAAGAACTTATCCGACGTCTGATGCCGGACTGCTTTGAAGATATCATCGCTCTTGTGGCCCTGTTCCGTCCGGGGCCGCTGCAATCGGGCATGGTTGACGACTTTATCAACCGTAAGCATGGGCGCGCCGAGTTGGCCTACCCGCATCCGGATTATCAGCTGGAGTCTTTGAAACCCGTCCTGCAGCCCACCTACGGCATCATCCTGTATCAGGAACAGGTAATGCAGATCGCCCAGGTAATGGCGGGTTACACCCTTGGCGGCGCGGACTTGCTGCGTCGAGCCATGGGTAAAAAGAAACCTGAGGAAATGGCCAAGCAAAAGGCGATCTTCGTTGAAGGAAGCATCAACCAGGGTATTGATCAGGATCTGGCGGAAAAGATCTTTGACCTGGTGGAGAAGTTTGCGGGTTACGGTTTCAACAAGTCGCACTCCGCTGCTTACGCCTTGGTGTCTTACCAGACTGCCTGGCTGAAGTGCCACTATCCTGCGCCGTTCATGGCGGCGGTGCTTACCGCGGATATGCAGAACACCGATAAAGTGGTGACGCTGGTGGAAGAGTGTCGGCGGATGAAGCTGGACTTGGTGTTGCCGGACGTCAACAACAGCAGTTATACCTTCACCGTCGACGATAAGAATCGCATTGTCTACGGTCTGGGCGCCGTAAAAGGGCTGGGTGAAGGCCCTGTGCAAAGTATTTTAGACGCCCGCGAAGAAGGCGGTCCCTTTCGCGATCTGTTCGATTTCTGTCAGCGGGTGGATTTGCGCCGGGTCAACAAGCGCGCTCTGGAAGCGCTGGTCCGCTCCGGCGCCATGGATAAACTGGGGCCGAACCGCGCCCGTATGATGGCGTCTATCAATGAGGCCGTGCGTCGGGCGGATCAACACTCCCGTAATGAAGACGCCGGTATGCTGGACTTGTTCGGTGAGGTGGTGCCGGAAACCGATCCGAACCCCTACAGCGCGACGGAAGGCATGCAGGAGTGGAGCGATAAGGAACGCCTGAAATTAGAGAAGGAGACTCTGGGCCTTTATCTGACGGGTCACCCGTTTGATGAATACGAGCAGGAAGTGCGCCGCTTCGTGCGTACGCCCATTTCGGAATTGCGTCCCGGCAAGAGTCCGCAAAATGTCGCGGGCCTGGTAGTGGCGGTGCGCACGATGAAGAGTAAACGTGGCGGATACATAGGTTTTGCTACGTTAGATGATCGTAGCGGCCGTATTGAAGTGACTTTTTTCTCCGACGCCTACGAGCAAGCCAAAGAAATGCTGCACAACGATCGCATTCTGGTCGTGGAGGGCGTCGTTGGCGAAGACGACTACTCTGGTGGGCTTTCTGTCCGGGCGAAAATGACTTCGGACATCGGTCAAGCACGATTGAAGTTCGCCAAAGAGCTTATTCTCTTTGTACACGAAAAAGACTTTAATAACGGCTTTATTGACGAACTGGGCGGCGTTTTGGGAGAACATCGCGCCGAGGGCTGCCCGGTTTTGATCAATTATGAAACGGAAACCGCCCGCACCAGACTGCGTCTGGCCGAAGATTGGCGGGTTAATCCAAGCGATGAATTGATTCAGGGGCTGCGATATTTGTTGGGCAAGGAGCGGGTGCAACTGCGCTACAGTTGATCCCTCGCTTGTATCCGGCAAAGCATGGAGTGACATGCGCGCCAGCTCAAGCTCAAGAGACATAGCCGAGCAAGAAAAACTATGAGTAAGCATGAAAAGCAGATGAACCCTTACTATCTCGACTTCGAACAGCCGATCGCCGAGCTGGAGGAAAAGATAGAGGAGTTGCGTCTGGTTGGTAACGACAGTGAATTGAACATCACTGACGAGATCAACCGTCTGAAATCCAAGAGCGTGTCGCTCACGGAAAATATTTTTGCGGATCTGTCCTCTTGGGATATTTCCCGCCTGTCCCGTCATCCCAAGCGTCCTTATACGCTGGACTATGTGCGGATGATTTTTGAAGATTTCGACGAATTGCACGGCGATCGTAAGTACGCTGACGATCTGGCTATCGTTGGCGGCATCGCCAGGCTGGATGACGAGCCTGTTATGATTATCGGGCATCAGAAAGGTCGCGAAATCAAAGAGAAAGTAAAGCGTAACTTCGGCATGCCGCGTCCTGAGGGGTACCGCAAGGCGCTACGCCTGATGGAAATGGCCGAACGCTTCAAAATGCCGATACTTACCTTTATCGATACCCCCGGCGCATATCCGGGCATTGGCGCGGAAGAGCGTGGTCAAAGCGAGGCGATTGCATTTAACCTGGCGGTCATGTCCCGCTTGAAGACGCCGATAATCTCAACGGTCATCGGTGAAGGCGGTTCCGGCGGCGCTTTGGCGGTTGGCGTTTGCGATCGCTTGATCATGCTGCAATATTCCACTTATTCCGTTATCTCTCCAGAAGGCTGCGCCTCCATTTTGTGGAAAAACGCTGAGTACGCCGCCAACGCTGCGGAAGCGATGGGCATTACGGCCAAGCGTCTTGCCGAGCTGGGCTTTGCGGATAAGGTATTGGATGAGCCTCTGGGCGGCGCGCATCGTAACCCAGAGCTGATGGCCGGTCATATCAAGGCGGCTCTAAAAGATTCTCTAAGCCAGTTGCTGGAAATGGATACCGAGGAGCTGGTCGCAGAGCGGTATAAGCGCCTGACGTCCTATGAGCGCTTCCTCTAAGACCCCCCGTGACGCCGCTGGTATCGAGCGGCGTCTTCTCTCGGCCCTTCGCGGCCTGCCTGACTTTTCCCGATTGTATATCGCCTATAGCGGTGGCCTGGATTCCAGCGTGTTGTTGCATGCTGCGCGGCGCGTTTGGCCTGCAGGGGCGCACATGGAAGCAATACATGTGCATCATGGACTCAGTCCGAATGCAGACATCTGGATGGAGCATTGTCAGAAGGAATGCCAGAGTCTGGACATAACATGCCTTGCGCATCCCGTGAACGTGGCGGCGAATGGCGATAGTCTTGAGGCGGCTGCCCGTGAGGCCCGTTATCGCGTATTCGAGCGCTACCTGAGTGAGCATGCGGGTGCGGTGTTGCTGCAAGGCCATCATCAAAATGATCAGGCCGAAACTATCCTGTTTCGGCTGCTCAAAGGGCATGGCGTGAAAGGGCTCGCCGGCATTCCCTGTCAGCGCACATTGGGAAAAGGAATGCTGAGACGACCTTTGCTGAACTTTACCCGCTTGGAGCTGGAAGCGCTTGCGCAACGCTGGGGATTGACCTGGGTGGAAGATGAAAGTAACGCCGACGCCTTGTTTGACAGAAATTTTCTTCGTAACGAAATACTTCGGCCAATGAGTGTGCGATGGCGCAACGCTGTGGCGATGATTGCCGAGACTGGCCGGCGTATGTCGGAAGCCTCCAGCCTGTTGGATGAGTTGGCGGAGATAGATTTACAGGGCGAGACAGTAAGTGCGGACGAGCTGGAGCTTGCTGTACTATCAGGCTTGTCGCCTCATCGCAGGAAGAATGCGTTGCGATACTGGTTGCAAGCCGCCGGGTTAGCGCCGTCGGAAAGCGATCTGGTCGAGATTCTTGCGCAGATGCTTCATGCGGAAGGCTCCCACCAACCATGCTATCCATTAGGTGAAAGCGTTTTGCGTCGGCACGATGGGAGGCTATTTATCACGGAGACGATTGTTACGCCTCCATCGGGCTACGAAGTGGTCTGGCCTCTGGCGGAGGTATTGTTGACCCCGGTGGGCAGGCTGGTTGCTGAGCCCGCTAATGCGGGGCTGCGCCAACCTGCAGTCGATGAAACCGTGATTGTTCGGTTTCGCCATGGTGGAGAACGTTTTCGGCCCAAAGGGCGCGGTGGTTCCTGTACTTTAAAAAAATGGCTGCAGGAGCGGGGAATTCCTCCGTGGCGGCGAGACAGTATCCCTTTGATTTATTTCAATAACGAGCTGGTTGCAGTGGGGAGCTATGGCGTGGCCGAGCAATACGCCGCCTCCGACAATGCGTGGCTGCCAACGTTCTATCCATTCACTCGCTCGTAATTCTACTGTGCTTGATGGAAGTCCGCTTTTAGCCAATATTGGCTCCCTTTCGGCGTAGATTCTGGCAGATATGGATTTTCCAGAACGAACAGTTTTCTTCCGCTAAGATTGGCTCTTTCAAGCATGCTTTGATGATGCGAAAAGAAAAGTTGGTCAAAGCCGCCATTTGCAATAGCCTTCTGCAGGCCGATTTCCACGCGCTGGGCGAGCTTGGTGTTTGACTTGTTTACGACGAAGTAAACGGGGAGGGGGTAATACATAAGAATGGAGTCTTCCACTTTGAGTTCGGGAAGAAACGGATAACGCTGCTCGTATTCATCCCAGGCTTCATTTATACCCCGGGGAAAATAGTCGAACCTTTCGGTAATGAGCATCTTAAATAGCGTCTCGTAATCCGAGGAGAGTTCAAGCGGGATGTTGTTCGCCTTGAGTACATGAACGTCGGGCCAGTCGTGACCAAAGCCGGCGGTCAGAGTTTTTAGCTCATTTAGGGTCTTAATGGCGTGAAAGCGGCCTTGATCGGATTGACGAATCAGAAATACGCGATATCCCAGCGCGCCCTTTAGTATGGGGATGCGAATAGGGAGGAAGTTTTCATCCAGTGAGCCGTTCTCTGGTCTCCAAATGATGTCAATGTTGAATCCCTGACGCAGGAATATCTCGTTGCGGGTTTGGGAGGCCCTGATTTTTGCGTCTTCCATCTCATAGGCGCCATGAGAGCTGAGAGTTTCCTCCAAAGCCAGCTTCAGCAGCTGCCTCGGATATTCATACCGAAGGTCCATTTCGGACTCCGGAACAGGATATCTCACCTTGGTTACTTCTAGTGCGCCGACAAGGAGAGATTGTGTCAGCAATAGAAGCGCTCCAACTGTTTTCAATATGAAGCCAGAGATTTGTGACGCCGCAGTAAAGTCCGCCATCGCAGATTGATCGTTTGAATTCGAGCCAGCCATAGTTGAAGTATAGTCATTTGGCCGGAAACAGCCCGAACGCCTATCCATAACGAGATTTTTCGCTGGTCGAGGCGGCTAGAGGCGCTGTTGTCAATCCGGGGAATTCGTCGCATCATTCATTGAGATACCCCCCTGTTTCTGCTATTCTGACGTCCCATCTTTGAGATGAATAATCTCCCTCCTTTCCGATTAACATCTGTTACACCAACGGGTTTTGCATGACGCGCTATATATTCGTCACAGGTGGGGTTGTTTCTTCCTTGGGGAAGGGCATCGCATCCGCATCTTTGGCCGCTATCCTTGAAGCACGCGGACTTAAAGTCACCATCCTGAAACTGGATCCTTACATCAACGTGGACCCGGGCACCATGAGCCCCTTCCAGCATGGAGAAGTCTTCGTCACCGAAGACGGCGCGGAAACGGATCTTGACCTTGGTCACTATGAGCGGTTTATCCGCACCACCATGACCAAGCGCAATAACTTCACCACCGGTCGCGTATATGAAACCGTGCTGCGCAAAGAGCGTCGCGGCGACTATTTGGGCGGCACCGTGCAGGTCATTCCCCACATTACTGACGAAATCAAGCGCCGGATCGTGGAAGGCGCTGGCGATGCGGATGTGGCGCTGGTTGAGATAGGCGGCACAGTGGGAGATATCGAATCGCTGCCGTTCCTTGAGGCCACTCGTCAGCTGAAAGTGGAAGTGGGCTCCAAGCGTGCGCTATTCATGCATTTGACGTTAGTACCTTATATCGCCACCGCCGGTGAGGTGAAGACCAAACCGACCCAGCACTCTGTCAAAGAAATGCGATCAATTGGCTTGCAGCCGGATATCCTGGTATGTCGCTCCGAGCACAGTATTGATCAGTCTTCCCGTCGCAAGATCGCTCTGTTCACCAACGTTGAAGAACGTGCGGTTATTGCCCTTGAAGACGCCAAGTCCATTTATTCCATTCCCATGATGCTGCATGCGCAGGGGCTGGATGAGATTATCGTGGAGCGTTTTGGACTCGAATGCAGCGCGGCGGATCTTAGTGAGTGGCAGAATGTCGTCGACAATGAAGCCAACCCTGAGCATGAAGTCACCATCGCCATGGTCGGTAAGTACATGGAGTTGTTGGACGCCTATAAATCCTTGATTGAGGCGTTGAAGCACGCGGGTATTCGCAATAAGACGAAAGTGAGCATTCGTTATATCGACTCCGAACAGGTTTACCAGCAAGGTGTTGATTTACTTAAAGGTGTTGACGCGATTTTGGTGCCGGGAGGATTTGGCGAGCGTGGCGTGGAAGGCAAAATCCAAACAGTTCGCTATGCCCGCGAGAATAAAATCCCTTATTTGGGCATCTGTCTGGGATTACAGGTTGCGGTTATTGAATATGCTCGCCATGTGGCGGGTATGGAAGATGCGCACAGCACTGAGTTTAATCCAAAGTCTGCTCACCCGGTTGTAGGTTTGATCACTGAATGGCAGGACGCGAGCGGCAAGACCGAGCAACGTAGCGAAGCCTCTGATCTGGGTGGAACTATGCGATTAGGCGCTCAGGAGTGTCAGTTGGTTGAAGGCTCCACCGTGCGTGAATGCTATGGTAAGGCGTTAATTCAGGAGCGCCATCGTCATCGCTATGAGGTGAATGGTAATCTTGTTCCGCGACTGGAAGAGGCTGGTTTGCAGGTGGCGGGCTGGTCTCAAGACGGTTCTTTGGTGGAAGTTGTTGAAGTAAAAGATCACCCTTGGTTCGTCGCCTGTCAGTTCCATCCTGAGTTCAAATCGACACCCCGTGATGGGCATCCATTGTTTGAAGGGTTTGTGCGCGCAGCTTTGGAGAACACTGGAGAAAAGTAGGCGTTTTTATGCATTTTGTTCCATGAACAAAAGTTGAGGGTTATTTGAGGGGCCGCTTTTGCTAAAATAGCGGCCTTTTCATTTTTATGGCCCAATGCAACCCCGGGCGTTAGATGGGGGTGCTCAAAAATAAGGTTGAATACATGTCAACTCGAACTGTGAAAGTGGGCGGTATTGATATCGCAAATGATCGTCCCTTTGTTCTGTTCGGCGGTATGAATGTGCTGGAATCTCGTGATCTGGCTCTTCAAGTCGCGGAATCTTACGTTGAAGTTACTCGGAAGCTGGGAATTCCATACGTCTTTAAAGCCTCTTTCGATAAAGCCAACCGTTCCTCTATCAATTCCTATCGTGGTCCAGGCTTGGATGAAGGTCTCAAAATCTTCGAAGAAATCAAGCGCACATTTAACGTTCCTGTTATCACGGATGTTCACGAGCCGCATCAGGCGCAACCGGTAGCGGAAGTGGCTGATATTATTCAGCTGCCAGCTTTTTTGTCCCGTCAAACAGATCTTGTTGCCGCAATGGCGCGGACTGGGCGCCCCGTCAATATCAAGAAGGCCCAGTTCCTTGCTCCTCAGGAAATGAAGCATATTCTGAGCAAGTGCGAGGAAGCTGGGAACGATCAGTTGATCCTTTGTGAGCGAGGCTCTTCGTTTGGATATAACAACTTAGTGGTCGATATGCTTGGCTTTGGCATTATGAAGCAATTTGGCTACCCGGTATTTTTTGATGTGACGCATTCATTGCAGATGCCTGGCGGACTGGCGAGTTCAGCGGGTGGTCGCAGGGAGCAGGTCGTGCAATTAGCCCGTTCAGGGATGGCTGTCGGCTTGGCGGGGTTGTTCCTGGAGGCGCATCCAGATCCTGATGTGGCGAAGTGTGACGGCCCCTGTGCATTACGCTTGCCCCAGCTTGAGCCGTTTTTGGCGCAAATGAAAGCACTGGACGATATGGTAAAACAATTTCCCAATATTGATACTGCGTGAGGAAGGGGGGGTTGTCGTGACGCTGAATTAAGTGGCCGTAATGGTTGCATATGAGGCGCTACCGGCGACTGCAATAACCACAATAATTATTGATTCCGAAACATTACCAACTGTTACAGGAGAAATTGAGATATGGCGGAAATAGTAGATGTGCGCGCCCGAGAGGTGCTTGACTCTCGCGGTAATCCCACCGTTGAAGCGGATGTGGTGCTGAAGTCTGGCGTTGTTGGTTCCGCATGCGCGCCGTCAGGGGCCTCGACAGGTTCTCGTGAAGCCTTGGAGTTACGTGATAAAGATCCTGCGCGTTACATGGGTAAAGGCGTATTGAAGGCTGTCGATGCAGTTAATACTTCCATTCGTTCCGCTTTGATTGGGAAGGATGCGAGGGAGCAGCGTGAGCTGGATCGCATCATGATCGAGCTCGACGGTACTGAAAATAAAGCTAACTTGGGCGCTAATGCGATTCTGGCCGTCTCTTTGGCTGCGGCGAAAGCGGCTGCGCAAGAAAAAGGCGTGCCTCTCTATGCGCACATTGCTGACGTCAATGGTACATCTGGCCAGTACTCTATGCCTGTGCCAATGATGAATATTCTCAATGGCGGTGAGCATGCAGACAATAATGTCGATATTCAGGAATTCATGGTTCAGCCAGTGGGCGTGGCAAGCTTCCGTGAAGCGTTGCGTGTTGGCGCTGAAATTTTTCACAACCTGAAGAAAGTCTTGCACGACAAAGGTCTGAATACGGCCGTCGGAGATGAGGGTGGTTTCGCCCCCAACTTGCCATCTAATGAAGCGGCGTTGGCTGCGATTGAAGAGGCTGTCACCAAGGCTGGTTACAAGCTTGGTTCTGATGTGACCTTGGCGCTGGATTGTGCGTCCTCTGAGTTTTACAAAGAGGGGCAGTACAACCTTTCTGGTGAAGGGAAAGTCTTCTCGTCCGAAGGGTTTGCTGATTACTTGGGTGATTTGTCTCAACGTTATCCTATTGTCTCCATTGAAGACGGGATGGATGAGAGTGACTGGGATGGCTGGGCGGCTTTGACCAGAAAGCTGGGAGATAAGGTGCAGTTAGTGGGCGA